>CP070755.1:0-11976 GCA_020348885.1 Candidatus Coatesiibacteriota bacterium
CCGAGGCGCCGGCGCCCGGGTATACGGTCTGTATGACGACGAACGGAAACTCGACGTCCGGCATCAGGTCGACGCCCAGGCTGCTCCAGGCGAAGAAACCCAGCACGACTACTGCGACGACCTGCATCGTGAGAAAGACCGGATACCTGATTACGAAACTGGCGAGACTCATATGAGATTACGTATTCTTACGGGGAGTATTTATCGATTTTGGAAACTTTAATACCTTCGCGGAGGTCTTTATTGGCGAAGACTATGACGTCGTCGTCCGGGGAAATTCCGTCGACTATTTCTACTTCGGTTTCCGTGGATATGCCCGTTTCGACCGGGCGCCGGGCCACGATCCCGTTTTCCGCGACGTAAACGGCGACGCCTTCGGACTCGCGGCGAATCGCGCGGTTCGGGACCGTGAGCGCGTTCTCGGAACGCTCCATCGGGATTCCTACCTCGACGAACATCCCCGACCGAAGGCCGTGGGAGTCACCGGTAGGTCGTAGTTCAACGACGGCCAGATGGCTCTCGGGCGAAAGCGACGACGGAACCGACGTTACCTCGGCGGAAATACTCCGGTCAGTTCCGTAAGCGTCGAAGTCGACTTCGACGTCCATACCTTTCTTCATCCTGAAGAGTACGTCCGCCGGGACGCTGGTCTCTATTTTTACCGACTCGGGTTTGACGACCAGCGCGATGGGGGTTTGAGGCGATACCATGTCGCCCACGTCCACCATAACAGACGCGACCTCGCCGTGTATGGGCGAGTACGCGTCGTAATATCGGAACTTCATCCCAGGCTCGTCTACGTCGACGACGGCTATTGTGGAACCCGCGTAAACTCGCGAGCCGGAGTTGACGGGGATGGAAACGACCTTACCCGGTATCTTGCTGAATACCGTTGCCTCGTGGGTGCTGACGACGGACCCGAGGAACAGGCGCGAGTCCTCGATGGTCTTGACCTCGGGCTTCGCTACTTCGACGGCCACTTCGATTTCTTGGGGTTTACTAAGCTCGCGGGCGATCGCCGCGCGTATCTGCCAGCTGTAAACCGCCCAGACCGAAAGCCCGAGGAAGATTAATACCAACACAACTATGATTATTATTTTACGCATCTTGGCTCACCGCTTTTTGACCGGTCAGTTCATTTGCCGACCGGTCGGTCATTTTAGCAGATAGGCGACGGGGTGTCAAGAAAAAGCGGGGCTATATACCGGTTTTTCGGGACCGGTGAACATCCCCCAGATTTACCTTGCAAACCGCGTCCGATTATGTTATATAGACGCCCCCTTAAGCGGCGGTACGACGACTCAGTAGGCCGAAAGCCAACCGGGTTCGACCGCCGGGTTTTTAATCTGCTGGATTGTTAAATATTTCACAAACTTAACAAGCGAACCGAAAGTCTGCTCGGACTCCCCGAGCCGGAGGAACCTCGATGGCCGTAAATACCGAAGAACTTATCGCGAAGGCCGAAAAACCGGCCGAAGACGCGATGAAACTCCACCCCTTTTATAAGGGAAAGGTGAAAGTCGCCGCGAAGGCATGCATCCGGGACTTCGACGATTTCGCTATATGGTACACTCCGGGCGTCGCAGCGCCCTGTAAGGATATCGCCGAGAACCCGGACAAAGTTTTCGAGCATACCAACAAATCCAACTTCGTCGCCATCGTCTCCGACGGGACCCGTGTCCTCGGCCTCGGCGATATAGGTCCCGAAGCCGCTATCCCCGTAATGGAGGGCAAAGCGATACTCTTCAAGTACCTCGGCGGCGTAGACGCGTTCCCGATCTGCGTCGATACGAAGGATCCGGACGAAATTATCGACCTCGTCCTGAAACTCCAACCCGTCTTCGGCGGCGTCAACCTGGAGGACATCGCCCAACCGAAGTGCTTCCACGTTCTCGATACGCTCCGGGAGAAGGCCCGTATCCCTATATGGCACGACGACCAACAGGGGACCGCGGCCGTTACCTGCGCCGGACTTATAAACGCCCTCCGTATCGTCGATAAGAAAATTGACGAAGTGAAGATAGTTATGATAGGGTCCGGCGCGTCCAACATCGCGATCGCACGGGTAATCGTCGCCGCCGGCGTAGACATAACCAACATCGTGATGTATGACTCGAAGGGCCCGCTACATAAGGGCCGGGACGATCTTCTGAACGACCCGCATTGGAAGGAGAAGGCGTACTATTGCAAGGCTTCCAATAAGTGGAACATAACCGGCGAACCGGGCGAAGGTTCGAAAGGCGCCGACGTTATGATCGCGCTGTCCAGATCGAGACCGGGGACCGTGAAGCCCGAGTGGATTTCCGCGATGGCCGACGACGCGGTGGTGTTCACCTGCGCTAACCCGCTCCCCGAGATATGGCCATGGGAGGCAAAAGAAGCGGGCGCCCGCATCGTCGCGACCGGTCGATCCGACTTCCCGAACCAGGTAAACAACAGCCTCGGGTTCCCCGGCATCTTCCGTGGTACGCTGGACGTTCAGGCCCGGACCATCACCGACGAGATGTGCATCGCCGCGGCTTACGCGCTAGCCGATCACGCATTCGAGCAGAAAGAAAAGTTCGGCGAGGAGTACCTCATACCGACGATGGACGACTGGGAAGTTTATCCACGCGAAGCCACAGAAGTCGGTTTGAAAGCCATCGAGCAAGGTGTAGCCCGCTTGAAGTTCGAACGCGACGAGCTGTTCCAGACGGCGGAACGCAGGATAAAACGAGCGCGGGACGAGACCCAACTGATGATGGATAAGGGGTTCATCCCGCTGCCGCCGGACGATTTATAAAAGCGGTTGCTGCTTACGAGTACTTATTTATTTTGGTTTTAACCCAGTGGGGTAAAAACCGCAGGAGGAGAATTTAAATGCATAAGGACATACAACCCATATTCGAGAAGGTGAAAGCGCGGGACCCGGACCAGCCCGAGTTCCTTCAGGCCGTCGAAGAGGTGTTCGACAGCTTGGGCGATTTCGTTACGGCGAATCCCAAATATATGGAGGCGAAGATTCTCGAGCGCATCGTCGAGCCGGAGCGGGTTGTAATGTTCCGGGTACCGTGGGAAACCGACGACGGCGAGGTAATGGTCAACCGCGGGATACGCGTTGAGTTCAACAGCGCAATCGGGCCGTACAAAGGCGGCCTCAGATTCCACCCGACGGTCAACCTGGGTATCATCAAGTTCCTCGGGTTTGAGCAAGTTTTCAAAAACGCGCTTACGACGCTCCCGATGGGCGGCGGTAAAGGCGGTTCAGACTTCGACCCGAAAGGTAAAAGCGATACCGAGGTTATGCGCTTCTGTCAGAGTTTTATGACCGAGCTTTATCGCCACATCGGGCCGGACACCGACGTTCCCGCTGGCGACATAGGCGTCGGCGCCCGGGAAATCGGCTTTATGTTCGGGCAGTACAGGCGTATCCGTAACGAGTTTACCGGCGTTCTTACCGGCAAAGGGCTTAACTGGGGCGGTTCGCTAATTAGGCCCGAGGCCACCGGCTACGGCGCGACCTACTTCGCAGAGGAGATGCTTAAAACCAAGGGCGACTCGATTGAAGCTAAAACGTGTTTGGTCTCCGGGTCCGGTAACGTCGCCCAGTACACAATCGAGAAGGTTAACCAACTCGGCGGTAAATGTATAACCCTATCCGACTCCGGTGGATTCGTCCACGACCCTGACGGTATAGACGACGAGAAACTCGCGTACGTGATGGAACTCAAGAACGTCAAGCGCGGCCGTATCAAGGAATATGCCGAGAAGTACGGCGTAACCTACACCGGAGCCGATCCGAAGAAAGACCACAACCGGCTCTGGGCGGTTCCGGCGGATTGCGCGTTTCCCAGCGCAACCCAGAACGAGATAAACGAGAAAGACGCCTTGAACTTGATAGCCGGTGGCGTTAAGGTAGTGTCGGAAGGCGCCAACATGCCGTCGATGCCCGAGGCCATCGAGGTGTACCTCGCCAATAAGATACTCTACGGCCCCGGTAAAGCGGCCAACGCCGGCGGCGTCTCGGTCTCCGGTCTCGAGATGTCCCAGAACAGCCTGCGGCTCTCGTGGACACGGGAGGAAGTGGACGAGAAGCTTCGCGATATAATGGCGGCCATCCACGAGCAGTGCGTCGAATACGGCAAGGAAGGCGACTTCGTCAACTACGTGAACGGCGCGAACATCGGCGGCTTCGTCAAGGTCGCCGACGCGATGCTCGACCAGGGGCTCGTGTAAAGCGATAACGTTAATAGAAAAGTAAAAGGGCGCCCTTCGCGGGCGCCCTTGTTCTTTTCATTGGTCGCACTATATCCCCGTTAAACCGGGATTATAATAGATTTAATAACTCGTTCCCGATGGCGCGCGGGTCCACCAGCGTAACGTCCGGCGCGACGTCGCCGAGCCCTTGTTTAACGTTGTCGTGGTCGGCTTCGTCGGCGATTATGTATATCTTAATCCCGCATATTTTGGATGACTTCAATAAATCGGCCGGCGTAAGGTTGGAGTTTTTTAGCGGAACGAACTTGTGGTAGTAGCCGACGACCGCGTTTACGCCGTCGCCGACGTTCAGGTGGGCTACGTACTGCCCGTGGCCGTCCCAGCCGTTGCCGAGGGGTAGGGTCTCCGCGCCCGCCGCGGCGAGTTTCGTCAGAAGCCCCGAGTCTGTCCCTTCCATATAACCTATAGTTATCATCAGTCGTTCCTTTCCAGCTATTCCGTTTACGGGTGGTTTTCGATATTATCGTTACGAAGCCGTTATAATAGCCCGAGTATTGCCTTCTCGATTTCGCGGGGTCTGACCAGCGTTACGTCCGCGGCGGTGTCGCCAAGCGCTTTAGAGACGATGGGGTGGTCGGCTCTCCTGGCGATAACGAAGACCCTTATCCCGTTCTCGACGCAATTTTTTATTAAAGCGGCGGGCGTCAGGTTGGACTCTTTGCCCGGTACGAACTTGTGGAAATAACCGACTACCGCGTCTATGCCGTCGCTCGCGCTCAGGTCCGCTATATGCTTCCCGTGGTTGTCCCCGGTGCTGCTGATGGGCGTGGTTTCGATGCCGGCCGCGGCGAGCTTACTCAATAGCGCCGAGTCGGTACCTTCCATATAACCTATCGTCACCATGCTATCGCTCCCTTCCGATCACGGTCTTTCACTCTTCGATACGTATAATACCATATTAAAGATGTTTCAACAAGAGGGTTGACGTCGGGCCCGAAAGCCATAGCGTCGGGGTTTGTCGCGGCCGTACTCGAAGACCCGGAGGGTACGAAGTACGGTATTGCGACTTATCGGACTGCTTTTTACTTGGTAGCTTTTTTTTACTACGTATGCTATCTTTTGCGGATGTTTTCCGCGACGCGCGCCACTAACTCAACGGACCGACCTCTTATCGTGCAGAGTGATCGGACGCTGTTTCTGGAAGTGGACAACCCACTTCACGAGGAGGTCCGCGACGCTCTCCTACCGTTCGCCGAGTTGGTCAAGAGCCCGGAGCATATCCATACTTACCGAATAACGCCCATCTCTCTCTGGAACGCCGCGGCCGCCGGCCTGAGCGTGGACGATATCCTAGACGTCCTTGAACGCTACGGGAAGTACGAGACTCCGCCGGTAATAATCGAGTTGGTGCGGGACCAGATGGGCCGATACGGCAGGTTGAAGCTTCTGGCCGACGGCGATGGTTATTACCTCCAGGCCGAAGATCCGGTACTCCTCTCGGTAATCTCTAACAATAGGAAGGTCCAGCCTTATCTGGACGAGAGGACCAGCCCCACTGTAGCGAGAGTCAAAGATTTCGCCAGAGGAAGCCTTAAAAGTGCGTTGATAAAGGTAGGTTACCCGGTTGAAGACCTGGCCGGGTACGTCGAAGGCGCGCCCCTCGACATTGAGTTACGCGGCGAATGCTTGGCCACCCGCGAACCTTTCGTCGTGCGCGATTATCAGCAAGCCGCAGCGGACGCATTTTACAGGGGAGGCGCCGCGGCCGGCGGGAGCGGCGTCGTCGTTCTCCCCTGCGGCTCGGGAAAGACCATCGTCGGGCTCGCGTCTATGGCCGCGGTCGGCGCACGAACCCTAATCCTCGCGACCAACCCGACGGCCGTACGCCAGTGGCGAGAAGAGATACTGGATAAGTCGAACATCGGGGCCGACGCGGTCGGCGAATATTCCGGCTACGCCAAGGAGATACGCCCCGTTACCGTCGCGACTTACCAGATAGTGATATGGCGACCGGATAAAAAAGGGCCGTTCCCCCATTTCGGGCTTTTCACCGCCGAGGACTGGGGACTGATAATATACGATGAAGTTCACTTGTTACCGGCCCCCGTCTTCCGCGTAACGGCCGAGATACAAACCCGCCGGCGTCTGGGTTTGACGGCGACGTTGGTTCGCGAGGACGGCCGCGAGGACGACGTCTTCTCGCTAATCGGCCCGAAGCGGTACGACGCGCCCTGGCGCGAACTGGAGAAGAGACGTTGGATAGCCGAAGCCAAATGTACCGAAATCCGAATCGGGATGACCAGGGAGGACAGGATACTCTATGCGTCTAGTTCCAACCAGAAGCGGTTCAGGGTCGCGGCCGAGAACTTCCGGAAACTCGCCGTCGTGGACAGGCTTTTGCGACGACACCGCGGCCACAGGGTTTTGGTTATCGGCCACTATATACGCCAACTGAAAGAGTTCGCCGAACGTTTTAAACTGCCGCTTTTGACCGGGCAGACGCCCCAGGCCGAGAGGGATAAGTTGTTTGAGGAATTTCGCCGCGGGAAGATACCGGTTCTGGTCGTGTCGAAAGTAGCCAACTTCGCCGTGGATATCCCGGACGCGAACGTGGCCTTACAGATATCCGGTACGTTCGGTTCCCGCCAGGAAGAGGCACAGCGGCTCGGGCGGATTTTACGCCCGAAGTCCGGTGAAAATGTCGCGTATTTCTATACTGTCGTGTCGCGAGACTCGGTCGAACAGGATTACGCCCAGAAAAGAGAACTTTTTCTGACGGAACAGGGGTACAACTATACTATAGTCGACGGCGAAGCACTGGTAGGGAGGACGGCCGATGGTTAAAAGGGCGGTCGTATTTTTAGCTTCGCTCTTTATATTTACCGGTTGCGGGAATCGTTACTACCACAACTTATCGGATGTTTACGAGCCTTACCGTCTGCACTTGGGCGAACCGAACGATACTGTCGACGCGCGTTCGGCGGCTCTCGTCGGCGCTGGTCGCGCGTCCGTCGACGCGCCGTCGGCCGTAGTAAGTAACCCCGCCGGTTTGGCGGCGGTGGAAAACACGTCGTTCGAAGGTGCCTTCGGTTACGAGAACCGGGCGCTCCGTTGGCAAGCCGACTCGTCGTACCCTAAAGCTGAAGCATCCACCAATTCGTTCAACGGTTCGTACGCGGCTTTCGGTTTGCCGGTCGCGAAGAACCGATTATACGTGGGCGCTGCGTACTGGGTACCTTACGATTTGAAACTTACCGCGGGTGACAAGTCGGGTGGTGGATACGCCGAGAGCGGCGGCGCCGTTCGTTCGATAACGCCCGGCATTGCGGTCGCGTTGGGTTCGACGGCGTTCGGTTTTTCGATGGATATCCTTTGGGGGAGCCAGGACTTCGACACGTCGGCGCCGTCCATTGACTCCTTCGACGTCGGTTTTTTCGGATACGACTTGCGGGTCGGTTTTCGATATACGAGGCGGTACAAGGGCGGATTCGGTTTCGCGGTGGGTGCCATCGGGCGCCGGGGCGCCCGCGTTAACGTTTCTGACGGGCCTTCGTATTCTATGGGCTTCGCCCCCCAGGTGGGTGCCGCGGGTTCGCTCTTTTACGAGCGTTTTGCGGTCCACGGCGATTGGGTTTATAACTTCGCGACCGAGATGACGTCGGAAGACCCGGATACGGATTACGCCCTCGAACGGATAACAAGGGACGCCGCGTATTACATGATCGGTTTCGAGTACACCGTCGGCGGCGGTACCGTCCGAGGGGGCTTCGCGTTAAAACCCGCGCTTCTCCGGGACGTTTCCCGGGGTTCCGTAGTGGGGACGTTCTACTCGGTCGGCGGCGGTTGGAAAGCTTTCGGTGGTCGCGGATACATAGACGCCGCGTTGATGTACGGGCGCCGCGGGTCCGTCGCGAAGAACCGTTTTTCGACCGGATACATAGACTTCGTTTTAACCGTCGGGTACGGTTTATAATTGAAGGAAGAATACGGTTTTAATATCGGCGACGTACGGATTCCGGGGCGGATTGCGCTCGCGCCGATGGCCGGTTATACCGAGTATCCGTTTCGGGCGGTTGTCGCGGGTTTCGGATGCCCGCTGGCGGTGACGCCGCTAGTGTCGGCCAAGGGCCTTTCGATGGGAAACCGGTCGTCGGCCGCGATACTCCGTAAGGGGCCGGGCGATGCCGAAGTCGTCGCCGGGCAGGTTTTCGGCGCGGACCCGAAAGCGATGGCCGACGCCGCGTGGCACGTAGCAGACGTGGGTTTCGATTTGGTGGATGTAAACCTGGGGTGCCCTGTACGGAAAGTTCACCGCCAATCAGCCGGCGCTGCTCTCACGGCTGACCTTGAGTTACTACGTAAAGTGGTTAAAGCGGTCGTTAGAGCGTCCCCCATTCCGGTTACGGCGAAGATCAGGGTAGGATTGTCAGACGATACAATCAACGGCCCCGAAGTCGCGAAAGTACTCGAAGGCGAGGGCGTGGTTTGCGTCGCCGTCCACGGGCGGACGGTAGTACAAGGTTTTTCCGGGCGGAGCGACCCGGATAGGATCGCCGAAGTCGTGAACGAGGTCGAGATACCGGTCGTCGCGAACGGCGACGTGACGACGCCGCCGAAGGCCAAGGAACTGTTGGAACGCACCGGCGCTGCGGCCATAATGATCGGAAGGGCCGCTTTGCGGGCGCCGGACCTGATCGCGAGGGCTGACGAGTATATCCGTACCGGGGCCGAACCGCCGGCGGCGGACGTCGATGTTCTGTTCGACGCATACGTTCGCCTGTTCGATTTGACGGCAAACGCGTACGGCGATGAACGCGCAGCCAAGATTATCCGTAAGTTCGTCATTAACCTGGCTAAAGGGTTTCCCGGTGCGCGGAGGTTGCGGGAAAAAGGCGCGGCGGTGTCGTCGCGTGAAGAGTATATAAACGTCCTGGACGAGATGCAGCGAACGACGCCGGCGAATCCGTCCTCGTCGGCGGTTCGAGTATAAACGGGGGACGACTTAATGGACAGGGAGTATTTAGAGGAATTACTTACACGGGTGAAGGACGGCGAACTGGCGGTAGAGGAAGCATTGGAAGTGCTTCGGGATTTCCCGTATGCTGATACCGGCTTCGCCGCGGTGGACAGCCACCGGCCGCTCAGGACAGGGTACGCCGAGGTTGTGTTCTGCCAGGGGAAGACCCCGGCCCAGGTGGTTGCGATAACCGAGAAGTTAGTGAAGTCCGGCCTGCCCGTGCTGGCGACGCGGGCGACGCCGGAAACGTATAGCGCGGTCTTGAGCCAGTTTCCAAACGCCTCTTACAATGAACCGGCGAGGACGATTACGATACCGGGGGAAAAGCTAATCGAAAGACGCGGGGCAGTCGCGGTCGTCACGGCGGGTACCGCCGACATCCGCGTGGCCGAGGAGGCTGCGGCTACGGCAGAATTTATGGGCTGCGACGTGAATCGTTTTTTCGACGTGGGCGTCGCTGGGCTTCACCGGATACTCGATAAGATGAAGGAGATCCGCCACGCCGACGCCGTAGTGGTCGCCGCCGGGATGGAAGGCGCTCTGCCCAGCGTCGTCGGGGGGATGGTGGACGTGCCGGTGATCGCCGTCCCCACGAGCGTCGGTTACGGCGCGTCCTTCGGCGGCATAGCGGCCCTTCTCGGAATGCTGAACAGCTGCGCCAACGGGGTGGTCGTGGTGAACATAGATAACGGATACGGTGCCGGTTATACGGCGGCTTTGATAGCGCGCCGGGCGGAGACGAAATGAGACTGTTGTATTTGGACTGCCGGCAGGGCGTAAGCGGCGATATGATGCTCGCCGCTTTATTGAACCTTACCGGCGCGCGGGAAGCGTTGGAGCAAGGGTTGGATGTTTTGGGGCTGGATTGTTTCGGCCTTTTATACCCTAAGAGGAAACGCGGCGGCATAGAAGCATCCGGCGTTTCGGTGAAAGTTGAGCGGGGCGCGCGCCGCTTCGGCGACCTTAAAGCGGTTCTGTCTTTTCTCGACGGCGCCGACTTACCTACCGCCGTACGCCGTCGGGCGGCGGCGGTCTTCCGGACGTTGGCCGAGGGCGAAGCGGCGGCTCATAACGTAGCCGTCGGCTACAGCTGTTTCCACGAGATAGGGGCCGTCGACGCGCTAGTCGACGTCATTGGCTCTTCGATATTGTTGGAGTTTATAAACCCCGGCGAGGTGATATCGTCGCCCGTCCGGACCGGGTTCGGCACAGTAGAGGCCGCCCACGGTACGCTTCCCGTCCCCGCCCCTGCGACCGCCGCGATACTAGAGGGCGCCCCCGTTTTTTCGGGGGATGCGGAAGGGGAGTTCGCGACGCCTACCGGCGCCTCTCTCGTCAAGACCTTCGCCGACAGGTTCGGGCCGATGCCGGAGATGATTCTCGGGAATGTGGGGTACGGTCCCGGTTCGGTGGACCCGTCGGAGTTTCCGAACGCTTTGGCCGCCTACGTCGGGGAGACTGGAGAAGGCGGTCGAGAACAGGTGGCCGTAATCGAGGCGAACGTCGACGACATGACCGGCGAGGCTCTGGCGCGCGCCGCTGGTTTATTGTTGGAAGCGGGCGCGTTCGACGTTTTCACGACGCCTGTATATATGAAAAAGGGGCGCCCGGGCGCGTTATTAACCATCCTGGGTGACCCCGGAGAAATAGACGAGTTCGTAGAACTCGCACTCCGCCATACGAGCACTTTCGGCGTACGTTACAGGGTCGAGGAACGTGAGGTACTCCCGCGGGAGATAATAGAAGTCGAAACCGAATACGGCGTGGGGGAGGTAAAAGTCGGGCGATTGCCCGACGGTACGGTGAAACTACACCCGGGGTACGAATCCGTGATTAAGTTAGCCGACGAAGCGGATATAACTTTCGAGGAGGTTTACGAAGCGTTGCTATCGGCGGCGCGGGGGAATTTAGAATAGCGATTCGCCGAGTGAAAAGAAAAAGGAGGGCCGAAGGGCCCTCCTTTCGTTTCGTACGGATGCCGGTTTGGTTAGTCGACCTTGTAAACGATCCGGCGGTTTTGTTTTCTGCCTTCCTCGGTCGCGTTACTGGCTATCGGTCTCGTGGAACCGTAACCGACGGTCTTGATCCGGCTGGGATCGATGCCGTAATTATTGACCAGGTAATCTTTGACGGTCCGCGCGCGTTCCTCGGACAGGGATTGTTCGAAGGCGGGGCGTCCGGTTTCGGCGGCGTGGCCTTCGATGGTAACCGTGATTTCCGGGTGGTCTTTGAGTTGTTCGCCGGCTTTCTCGAGAGACGCGTAATAACCCGGGACGAGTTCCGACGAATCCGGTTGGAACCTGAGGTCTCTGAGCTCGAACTCTTTAACCTCGATTTCCGGACCGCCTTCGGGGCAGCCGTCTTCGTCCTCGAAGCCGTTGAAGTCCTCGGGGTCGTTCGGGCACTTATCGTTGATGTCGAGTATGCCGTCGTTGTCGTTGTCGGGGTCGGGGCAGCCGTCGTCGTCCTTGAACCCGTCGAAGTCCTCCGGGTCGTTCGGGCACTGGTCAACGACGTCGAGTATACCGTCCTGGTCGTTGTCGGGTTCGGGGCAGCCGTCCCAGTCCTCGAAGTTATCGAAGTCCTCCGGGTCGTCGGGACAGGCGTCTTCTTTGTCGTTATACCCGTCTTTGTCCCGGTCTCCGGCGAACGGTCTGAGGTCAACGCTCATCTGTACGAACGCTTTATAGTCCGGGCCCGTATAGGGTCCCCAACCGTCGTTGAACCGCTTCGTGAAGGCCAGGCCCATATAGAACCTGTCG
>CP070755.1:12076-22179 GCA_020348885.1 Candidatus Coatesiibacteriota bacterium
AAAACGCCCCCTGTAGTAGCGCCATACAGCGAGAACGAATATCGCGACGCCGGCCAGCGTGAACGCGGCTCCGATACTCTGGGTCGCCCAGGGGTACTCGGGTATGACTATCAGCTTGGCGATAGCCATTCCGCCTGCGACGGCGCCGATTCCCGTGCGTACCCAGGCGGTGAAAGTACGCTCCACGGCAAGCAGGTTGCGCTGCACCGCCAACTTCGTACGGTCGTGAGCGAGTCTTTCCTTGTTGCCCACGTGCTCCTTGATTTCGTCCATGTTGGTCGAAAGATGCTTCTTCATAAACGCGTAATCCACCTTCTTCGGTAGTATTCTATAAATATAATACGAAGGGAAAACCGCTAAGAAAATCTCGGGAGTTTCTTAAGTCCTTTTAACGCCGTACATTATAGCAGACTATATCCGCATTTCAAGGACTGGGCGATTTAACCGGGTATACGTTTAATCTAACCCGTTTATAAAAACCGCTCCGGATACCGTTAAGGGTCCCGTCACCCCACCACCTCGTACCTGCTTACGCCGCCCGCGTCCTTCGTTATCTCGACGCGGGTGCCGAAGCGGTCCCGTAACTCGGGCAGGTGGCTTATCACCAATATCTTCTCGAAGTCGGCGCTTATCTCGTTGATACAATCGACCACAGCGTCCAGGCCCTCCGGGTCCTGTGTCCCGAAGCCCTCGTCCAGGATAAGGAACCGGAGCGGTACGCCCACGCGCCGCGAGAGTAACTTCGCGAGACCGACCCGTAGCGCGAAGTCGCACCGGAACGCCTCGCCGCCGCTGAACAATTCGTAGCTGCGGGGCGCGCCGCCATCGGAGACGTTCACCTCGAGAGTATCTATGACACCCTCGCCGCTTTTCTTTAGCGTTTCGGTCTCCAGCGTCATCGTGAAACGCCCGTCGGTCAACCGGGCCAGCAACTCGTTGGCCAGGTCTTCCAGCTCTGCCAGCCCCCGGCCCAGCATCAACGCCGGTATGCCGTTTCGCCCGAACGCGCCGGTTAGATAATCGTAAATCCTCCGGGCCTTCTGCTTTTCGCCGGTCCCCTCCTCGATTTCCTTTTTTCGTTCCTTCGCCCGCTCGAGCGCCTTGACCGCTTCGGCCGCGGCCGCCAACTCGTCCCGGGCCGCCAGGCGCCGGTCGTCGGCCGCGGCGGCTGCTTTCTCGGCTTCGGTTAACGCTTCCTCTACGCCCTCGAGCCCTTTTAGTTCCTCGGTGGTTTTATTTATCGCGACCGACGTTTCTTCTACGTCGGCGGCCAGCCGGGCCGCTTTCTCGGCGGCGAGCCGCTCGCTCTCGCGAAGCCCTTTAAGCTCCGCTTCGGCTTTAACCAGGTCGCGGTGCCGGTCCTCGGCTCCCGCCAGGCGTTTCACCTCGGCCGCAACGTCCTCGCGCTCTTTCGGGTCGTATTCGATAGCCTCGGCTTTACTCCTCAAGTCTTCGAGTTTACCTCGTTCGCCGTCTGCAAGGAAGTCGCCGGCGAGTTTCTTTTCCAACTCCGCCAGCGCCGCCTCCGTCCTTTCTATTTTTCCTTCGGTCGCTGCCGCCGTCTTCTCAGCCAATTCCAGGTCGCGTTTCCAACCGTCAAACTCCGACAGGCGTTTCTCGTCGGCCCGGGCTTTCTCCAACGCTTCGGAAGTAAAGCCTAGTTCCGCCCGCTCTTGCGTAAGCGCCGCTAGTTTCTCCGCGAACTCGCCGTCGGCCTTCTCGCGCTTTATCGATTTCTCGACGTTCGCCCGTTCCTCGGTAAGTTTCTTCTGTTTCTCGACTTCGGCGCGAGCCGCTTCGAGCTCCTTTTCCAAACGCCCGAGCGCGGACCTGAGTTCGTCGGCCTTAGCCCGCGGTTCTATAGCGGCCAGCGCCTTAACCTCGGCGGCCAGTTTCTCGGCGTACTTTCCCAACTCGGACGCTTCGTCCTCGGCTTCGGCTTGCCGCGCGCGTTCGGCCTCGAGTTCCGTCTTCAGCACCTTCGTCGCAGCCAGGCGGCTTTCGGCGTCGAAAGGCCGCTCGCAGGTCGGGCACTCCTCGACCTCCTCCGAAGCCACGGCCCCGACCCGCGCGTCCAGGTCTCGGACCGCGGCGGACGCCTCATCGGCCCGCGCACGCGCGTTCTCGACCCGAGCGGCCATAGTATCGACTTCCCTGTTAAACCCGTTCAAACGCTCGACTTCACTTTCCGCCTTTTCCAACGCGTCGGATACTTTATCCCGTTCGGCTTCCGCGTCGGCGAGCCGGGCGCCCGGGTCGCCCAATTCGCCCAACCGTTTCTCGACGCTTTCGAGTTCCGCGCGCAAGGCGGCGACGCGGCTGTCGAGGGCGGCTTTCACTTCGCCGATATCCCGTTCCAGCTTCCGGTCTTCTTCGGCTTTCGTTTCCAGTTCTTTTACCAGCGACGACGCCCGTTGATACTCCCCATAACCCGCTTCGACCTCTTTCGCTTTTTTCAATACGACCCGAATCTCCGCCAGACGTTCCTCGGCGGCTTTAAGTTCGGCTTCTTTTCCGGCCTTTTCGCGACGGGCCGCTTCCCGGCGGTCGGCCGCAGTCACTTCTATTACGGCGGCTTTCTCCTCCAACTCTTTCCGCCGCCGGAACGCGTCTTCCAACTTTTGTAATCTTCCGTCGGCCGCTTTGCATTTCCCGTAAGCGGTTTCGATTTCTACCTTCCGGGCCGTCACGTTCTCGGCTTCGGTTATTTCGATACGAAACTTTTCCACCGCCTTCTCGGCGCCGGTGATTTCTTTTTTACTGGACTCGAGTTTCGCGTCGGCGCGTTTCAAATCGGCCGTCAACGCACGGAAGCGCTCGGCGCGAGACCGGGCTTCTTCAAGACGCCGTCGAACCTCGTCCGCCGCTTCCGCCGCCTCCCGGTCCGTTTTCTCAGCCGCGGCGCGCCGGGCCTTAGCTTCCGGTTCGGTCTTCAGGACCTCGCTCACCGCTTCGAGTTCGCGCTCCGCGAAACCGAGTTCCGTGCTTATCTCGCCGGACGCGGCCTTCGCGGCGTCGCCCAACGCGAGTACCCGATTCAACCCCAGTATTTCGTAAAGGACGTCTTTCCGCTCTCGCTTCGGGAGCTTTACGAAGTGGTCGGCGTCGCCCTGGCGTAGATACGAGCTGGCCAGAAACACGTCGTAGTCGAGACCGACAATCCTCTCGATTTGTTTGGCGACTTCCCGGGGCTTTTCGGCGACCAGTACGTACCCCTCGTCGTCGCGTTCGTGGAGGTAAACGTCGTGGCGCCGCTTGGTCTTATCATAAGTACGGACAACGCGGTACTCTGTACCGCCGGCCTCGAAGCCCAGCTCGACCGACATCCGGTACGCGCCCCGGCGGACCAGCTGGTCGTGGTCGCCGCGGGCCTTACCCCAGAGTGCCCAGGTGAACGCGTCCAACAGCGCCGACTTCCCGGCGCCGTTCCGGCCCGACAGGCACGCCACACTACAGGCCGAGAAATCCAGCGACGCGAGGCCCTCGCCGTAGGACAGGAAGTTCTCGGGTTTGAGGTAAAGGGGAATCAACCGGTACCGCCGCTTTCGCCCTCGACGCGCCGTTCCAACTCGGTCGCCGCAGAAATTACCTCTTCTTTTTTTACACCCTTCGGCGGTCGGTGGTCCACCGCGTACTGCTCCAGCGCCGCCGCTACGGTGGCGTCCTCGGCTATCGACGGTCTGCCCGCCCGGTGTTCGTCGGTTCGCTCGAACTCGGCCTTGAAACCAAAGGCGCCCGGGAAGTGCGCGGCAAGTCCACGCCGGGCAAGTTCCGACAGAACCGCCGCCGGGCCCCGAACCAGCAATCGCACCACCGCATCGGCCGGGTCGAACGCGCCGATTGAATCGGATATTTTACTCTCGGCCTCCTCGGCCGTTTCGACTTCGACGGCAATGGTCTTGAACGTCCGCGACGGTAGCTCAACGAACCGCCAGGAGCATCCGCCGGTCGATACTTCGGCGACTACGGCGCCCTTCGGAATCCCTTCGTCGCCGAAGCTTATACGGGATAACCCGCCGGCGTAAACGGCCCGGCCGTCGGTACCGGGCAGTTCCTGGTGCCGGTGTAGGTGCCCCAGGGCCGCATAGGCGAACTCGTCGCGGACGACGGCCGACGCCGGTATAATCGGGTCCGGGCCGACAGCGAAGGTCTTTTCCGACGAAAGGCTGCCTTCTCGAAGCCACAAGTGAGCCAACAGCACGGTCGGGATTTCAGAATCCAACCGGGGCATTATTACGTCGTCTAATATACCTTCCAACTGATCCGTAATATCGGCGTCGGCAGGGACGGCACTCTCCCCCGGTTCGAAGAACTTACCGCGGAACGGCCACGGGACGCCGACCACCTCGAGCGGCCCGGACCTCGTCGCTAGCGTTTTAACGTCCGGCAGGGAAAAGACGTGGACGGACTCGAGCCGCAAACGGTCGTAAACGTCTAAGTGGCTGGCGGCGCCCCGGCGCGCCGGCGCATCGTGGTTGCCCGGGACTACCGCCAGCGGAACGCCCTCGTCTATCAACCGGGAGACCCGCGCAGCCCATTCACGTTCCACTTCGGCGTCGGGCCGGTACCCGTCGAAGACGTCGCCGGCGACGAGAATCGCGTCGACGTCCTCGTCCGCCGCCAGGTCCCAAGTCCGGTCGACGGCCGCCAGGAACTCCGCCAGGCGCGGGCGTCCCGGTTTCTCGTACGCACTCGCGCCCAGGTGAAGATCCGCAACGTGGAGGATTTTTACCGTTTCGGTCATTACGCGGATAATAAAACAAAGGGCCGCCGAAATCCAGAGGTTAAAACGGAATAGAATCAGCGAATCTGAACCGGACGACTTACGTATTGCGGAAGCGATCTTCAGGATATATAATTGAACGTTAAGGTGAGGTTTTTGCGGGAAGAAGAACGAAATTATATCCGCGAAAGGGACGTCTGGTCGCCGGTCAACCCGCTGGCGTTGTTCTATCGGCATATGTTTGAGGAGGAACTGACGCGCCTTTTCAGGCGGGAGCGCCTTGACCTCGCCGGTAAGAAAATAGTAGAAGCCGGTTGCGGCTACGGTGAGAAAACGCGTCTCTTAATAGAACTTGGCGCCGAACCGGAGAACGTTTGCGGGTTCGACGCGGACCCAGAAGCGTTGGGAAGAGCCGCCCGTACTGTAAAAGGCCCGGTTTTTAATCAAGCCGACGGCGTGACGTTGCCGTACCCGAACGACGCTTTCGACGTCGCGGTGTTGTTCCTATATATGTCTGTACTCGAACCAGGGAACGTACGGCCGCAAGCGGCGAACGAAATCACTCGGGTGCTGCGGGCCGGCGGGTATATCCTTTGGTACGATACGATGGAAAAGGGCGGCGGATACCTTTGGGGCCTCGAGCCGGAGGAAATCCAAAAGCTTTTCCCCGGCTACGAACCGGCACTGCACCGTTTTGGCTTACAGCACCGATGGGCTACGCGAATAGTTTATAAGTCGTTCGAGGCGGCCCGGTTACTGGCCCGGGCGGGCCCGGCGAAGTCCCACGTTATCGGGATATTAAAACAGAAGTTTTAATAGCGTCCGGCCCGAACGAAAACCCCGGCCGTACGGCCGGGATTACCTTTAACTTACGAATATAAGCTATAGGAAGACAATAAACCCGCCTCGTAACTGGAAACCGGTCGGCCGTATATTACGCCCCAACGGGCTTTTTTCCGGTTCCGACTCGAGCTGCGGCTGTAAATAAACGTCACCGAAGACGTGGTACAGCTCAATAGAGCCCTCAATACACCAGTTCGGTCCGATGAAAAATTCCGAACCGAAAGTACCGATAGCGATAGGGAAGAAGTCGTTTCTAACAGCCGATTCGCGTTCAGTCATATAATCCGCATGCCGGACGTACGCCATACCGGCAAGCCCTTCAGCGTAAGGAATTACGTATGCCCCCGATACGAAGTTATAACGGGCGCCCGCGGATAGATATCGGAACTTATAAGTCCGTGTGTCGTCGCCTTTGTATTCCAATACGACGCGATACCAAGTTTCGCCGTACTCGCCCACCAACGAGAAATGGCTAGCGATGCCGAACCCGCCTTTAACGTAATAATGGAACCCGTCGCGGTAAAGGCCGCCGAGTTCGTTGTTAGCCGGGCTGTGTAACCCGAGCCCGCCGCCGACAAGGAAGACGTACTTGCGGTCCACTAACTCGGCGAACGTTTGGTTAACGACCGATAAAAAGAAAAAAACCGCGATAATAATATATGTACCCCGACTCATCGTTCCTCGTAAAAACGTATCGCCACCGTCATATATGCGGAGGGCGAGGGATTCGAACCCCCAAGGGCCGAAGCCCGGCGGATTTCAAGTCCGCTGCCTTACCGTTAGGACTAGCCCTCCGGTTGATATCGGTGGGTATTATAACAAGCGCGTTAGGGTAGTCAAGGCAAATAAGAACACGACGTACAAAGGGGAAACCTCCCGAGTCCCGTGATCTCGGACGACCCGCGAACGCCTAAATAGCATTTGACTATCCACGGCAAATCGTGTAAGCTCCGTCGCGTATATTCGATATCAACCGGCGGCCCGTCCGTCGGAGAAATGGAGACGTCGTTATGAAACGCGCGATTCTAGTATTTACCTTTACTTTTGCCGCCTGCGGTTCCGCTTTCGCGGGCGATGACGTGGTAAGCTGGGCCCGGGTTTACGCCGACGACGGCGAAGCGTACGCGTCCCTGGTTTATCGCGAGGGCCTCGACGTAGCGTCGGTTTCACCTGGCGAATACGTCGACGTTATAGCGCCCCAGTCAACTCTCGACGAACTGGCCGGGACCGGCTACAGTTACGAATACCTCCAATTCGACTGCCTATCCCCCGAACTCCGAGGCGGCCGGGGGTATTCCGGGTACCACAACTACGACGAACTCGAATCGGATCTTAGTAACCTAGCGGATAACAACGAGGATATTTGTTGGCTGATGAATCTAGGCGACGGCCACGCGGACATGGGTAACATCTACGCGTTAAAAATCCACGACTACGAACCGGTCCCGGAGGAAGTCGTCCTGAACGACCCGAACAAACCCGACATCTTAATCGTAGGTTGCCACCACGCGCGGGAACCGATGACGGTCGAGGTTACCCTTTCGTTCGCGGAATTCCTTTGCCAGAACTACCCGTCTAATTCCACGGTAAAAAATATAGTGGAAAACATGGAAACTTTCATCATCCCCTGCTTGAACCCAGACGGATGGATATACGACGACGTGGAAGGTTCCCGCCATTATTGGCGTAAAAACGCGTACGATTACGACGACGACGGCAACTACTTCGAAGACCAGGGCTGGGGTTACGGCGAAGGCGTGGACCTTAATCGGAATTATACGTACCAGTGGGGTTACGACGACTACGGTTCGAGTCCCGTTTGGTCGGACCCGACTTACCGCGGTCCGAGCGCCGGCTCCGAACCCGAAACGCAGGTGATTATTGGCCTGGCCGAAAGAGTGGATTTCGTCAGCGCCCTCTCCTTCCACTCCTACGGCGAATGGATTTTAAGACCGTGGGGCTACATCGACCAGTACTCCGACGATAACGCTAAGTTCGTCGAGATGTCTGCGGTTATCAACAACGTGATATACGACCACCTCGGACGTAATTATACCGCGTGCGGCGGTTGGGAAATGTACAACACCAACGGCGACTTCGTGGATTATATGTACGGCGAACACGATATACTCGCCGTAACGATCGAACTCAACTCGTCGGGTCAGGGCGGTTTCTACCCGGACGATTCGTGGATCGGCCCCACGTGCGATATGACGGACGAGGTTTGTTTGACCTGGGCCGACTGGGTATGGGACGAATTCGGTTCGGTTTACGTGGCCTCCGGAAACGGGGCGGGAGACGAACCCGGCGCCGCGGTCGTTTTCGCGTTGGAACAGAGCCGGCCGAACCCGGCCCGCGACGTAGCGGTCTTCGGCTTCTCCGTACCCGAAACGATTGACGGCGAGTTGGCCGTTTACGACATAACCGGCCGCAAGGTCGAAACGGTGGCCGAAGGGCCCTTCGACGAGGGGTACAACGAATATACGGCGGACCTGTCGAACCTGCCGTCTGGCGTTTACGTATATCGGTTGGTCGCCGGGTCCGACTCCGCGGCCAAAAAGATAGTCGTGAACCGATAAGCTGGAAGGTTAAATCAGAATAACGCAAACGAGGACCCCCCGAAGCCGCGGGGGGTTCCTCTTATATTAAAAACAATACGGGCTTCTAATATGGACGAAAGAGTTTGACCGGCTGCCGTAAATCATGTACACTAAGCTAGCGTTACATAAAAAAGCGCGCGACCAAAAATACTCAGGAGAAAGCTATGAAATCGATCACCGGCTTACTGGTTATGACCCTAACTCCATTAATATTCGCGTCGGCCGCATCCGACGTCGTAAGTTGGGTCCGGGTCTATACGCCGACGGAAGGTACCTATGAATCTGTCGTTTACAACGGCGGTCTCGACGTCGCGTCGGCCCGGCGCGCCGAATACGTTGACGTAATCGCGCCCCAATCAAAATTGGACGAGCTCGGGCTACCGTACGAATATTTACAATACGACTGCCACGCGCCCGAAACGTTCGGTATGCGCGGGTATACTGAATACCACAATTACGACGAACTCGTAGCCGACCTCGAAACATTAGCGGCCGATTACCCGGATATTTGTACCCTGACTAATATGGGCCAGGGGCATATAGGCCTGGGCGATATCTGGTTACTCAAGATATCCGACGACGTGGCCGACGACGCGACCGACGATGCGACCGACGAAGCGGACCTGCTGATAACCGGCGTACACCACGCCCGCGAACCTATGTCGCTCGAGGTACCACTGGCATTTGCCCAATACCTATGCGAAAACTACGGGTCCGACCCCGACGTTCAGAACATCGTGGATAACCTGGAGTTCTACATAATGCCGTGTATGAACCCCGACGGCTATATTTACGACGACGTAGAATATTCGCGGAATTGGTGGCGCAAGAACGGCTACGACTGGCCCGGCGACGAACCTACGGACTGGGGTTACGGCTACGGTACGGGCGTAGACCTCAACAGGAACTATACGTACATGTGGGGGTACGACGACTACGGTTCGAGTCCCGTATGGTCGGACTCTACTTACCGCGGTCCTAGCGCCGGGTCCGAACCCGAGCTCCAGATAATAATGAACCTCTTTGAGGAAAAAGACTTCAAAGCCGGGCTCAGCTACCACTCGTACGGCGAATTAATTCTACGTCCTTGGAGTTATATAGACGATTATTGCGACGACGACGGCCGTTTCATCGAAATGTCCCAGGTTATAAACGACGAAATATACGAACATCTAGGTCGCTATTACGACGCTATTGGCGGCTGGGAGCTCTACAATTCCAACGGCTGCTTCGAAGATTACGCGTACGGCGAACACGGCGTTCTTGGCGTTTGTATAGAGCTTAACTCGTACTACCAGGGCGGTTTCTATCCCGACGAATCGCTGATCGACCCCACGTGCGGTATGATGACCGACGCCATGCTAGCCTGGGCCGAATGGTTTTTAGGTGGGTACACCGACGTCGAATTGGGATATTTTACCGCCGAATGGCGCGAAGGATCGGCGACCTTATCCTGGGACATATTGGACGACTCGACGGCCGCCGGCTTCAACCTGTACCGGGAACCCGACGACGGGTCAGGTAAAGCCCGCGTTAATGGCGAGTTAATTACCGGGGAATCCCCGTACGAATACATAGATACCGCAGCATCGCCGGCCCTTTCGTATGACTATTACCTGGAATCGTTGGACGAATCGGGTACTGCTTCGATCCACGGCCCGGTCCATCTTGACGCCCTCGGAGGGACGAAGACCGCTTTCGCCCTTTACCAGACGAAACCGAACCCGACGGCCGGCGTAGTTACCTTCCGCTTCTCAGTGCCTGAATCGACCGACGGCGAGTTGGCCGTTTACGACATAACCGGCCGCAAGGTCGAAACGATAGCCGAAGGGCCGTTCGACGAGGGTTACAATGAATATACGGCCGACCTGTCGAACCTACCATCGGGCGTCTACGTGTACCGGCTGGTCGCCGGACCCGACTCGGCGGCGAAGAAG
>CP070755.1:22279-31330 GCA_020348885.1 Candidatus Coatesiibacteriota bacterium
AGCGTTTAAAATGCCGGAAGTCGAATCGATAAAATGTCCTAACTGCGGTGGCGCCGTTAGCGGCGCGGGCCTGTTGCTATGCCCGTACTGCGGTTCGCAGTTGCGAGTCGAGGGCGAGGAACGGGAGGAGTTTCCGTTCGCGCCGGATGTGGCGCGGCTCCAGGCTGAGGTTTACTTCGACGCGCTACCGGATGTACCGATAACGCCGGCGACGACCAAGATACCGTTCAAACCGAACGTTATCTACGATAACCTCCCGGGCGGTAAGTTGGAACCTGCGTTGAGGAAGGACGCTGACGCGATAATAGCCCTCGTTGAAACCTGCCAGAACGCCGTAAACACGGAGGACCTGGACTCGTATTTATCGACGGTATCGAGGGACGAACCGGCTTTCTACGACATGGCGAAGAAAGGGGCCGAAGCGCAGTTTATCAGCAGCGATATGAAGCGTTATACGACGGCGGTCGACTTTCTGTCGCTCGCGCCGAACGCGGCCGAAGTAGCCGTGTCCTTCGAGGCGTTCGTCTTCCCGTCGACGAAGTCGGATCGACCGGGCGAAATCATCGTGAACGTGACCCGGCATATGGAGGTTACGTTCAACTGGGCTCTCGAGAAGACGGCCGGACGGTGGAAGGTGGTCGGCGCGGGTTTAGAAAGAAAAAAGGTGAAACTCCCGGTCTGGCTCAAGGTATTGTTTATCGTAATCGGCGTCGTAATCGTCGCAGGCGTCGTACTGGGTCTTTTGGGGGCGCTGGTCGGCGTAGCGGCCGGGATTATCGGCGTGATCGTGGCGATATTGGCCGCGGTGTTCGGCTCCACTGGAGCGTAGGGGAGAAGGCTACGTTTTTTACGGAAAACGGTTAATGAAAGAATCCGGCCCGTGTGGGCCGGTTTTTTTCAGGTATGAGTTGGAGGTTGGTGTTTACGAAATCGTACGGCGCTCCGATTTCTGCCCCGCGCCGTATTCAATCTCGTACTCTATCCGGCGGTTCTTGGCTTTGCCTTCCGGCGTATCGTTGTCGGCGACCGGTTTCGTAGAACCGTACCCGATAACCTTGATGCGGCTCGTTTCGATCCCGAAGTTATTTACGAGGTAATCGCGGACCGCGCCGGCGCGTTCCTCCGAAAGCTTCATCTCGAAATCGGGTTTGCCGGTCGAAGCGGTGTGCCCTTCAATCGTAATATTCACGCTTTCGTGTTCCTTCAACAGTTCGCCGGCTTCGTTCAGTTTGCCTTTATATTCATCGAGTAACTCGGCCGAATTCGGCTTAAACATTCGCGCTCCTTTCCGTTATGTATCTACTACGACTTAATATGCGGCCAGAGGCTGTTAGTATTCGAGTATCGGTTTTAACTTTGCCGCTCGCTTTACCCAACCTCTTACGTAAGCCCTGGGTGGTACGCGGCGTACGAGCTTTTTCTTCAAGTTAACCTTTACCATCGCGTCGTAAAGCCTGTCGGGGTTCCTCTTCTTTAGCTCTTTTACGGTATCAACGCCGGCTTCCTCTAGCAGGTCGGCCCACTCTTCGCCGATACCCTTAATACGCATCAGGTCCGCCAGGTTCGCCCACTCCAGTATTAGTTTCTTGCTGATGCCCGTAATTTTAGACAGATCCTCGCGTTGTTTACGCGTGCGCGCTTTTGACAATAGAGACCGTGTCGTTTTTACGCCGGCGTTGGCAAGTATGTTCGCGTACTTATCGCCGATGCCTTCGATTTTTATTAACGGATAAGCCATTCGGGTTCTCCCTTCTATACTGACCTCGTGGTCAATTTCCGTTAATGTTTGATTGTGGACATATACCACGCGATTTAAAGGATTTCAAGGGAAAAGCGATTATCGAATACGTTAATCGAAGCGGCGGGGTTTATCCCCGCCGTACTCGACGACTCGCCTTATACGGAGTCCGCCGTCTCACATAATCGGCGAAAAGGTTATCTCAATAAAAACTTAGTATTCCTGCATGTATTCGGCGTGCCGGTATCTAACCACGGGATTCAGACGTTACTGGTTTAGCGAAAAAACCTTACCTGAATATAGCTTTCGAGCGTCCCAGAGAAGTCGGGGCGACGTTCGCGTAGTCGCTGTCGACGGACATCCATATATCCCAGCCGCCTTCGCCGCCGCTGCGGCCAGACCCGAAGTAGATAACGCCGCCCATGTCTCCGTGGTTACAGTAGAAGCCGGGACCCAACTCGTAGTCGTAGCTATTAACCTCGGGCCCCATGTTAACCGGTTCGTTCCAATCTTCTCCGGACTTTACGGCGTACCATAAATCCGTTAACCCGTATCCGCCGGCCCGGCCGGTAGTGATTAACAACGTGTCCCCGTCGTCGGAGAGCCAGCGAGGGCAATCAGTCTGGGAGGTGTTAAGGACACTCCCTATGTTGTAGGGTTCGCCCCACGTACCGCCTGATTTTTCAGAGACCCAGATGTCCATTTGGCCGAGGCTACCGGCCCGGTCCGAGCAGATGTACAATGTCTGACCGTCCGTCGTTATGGCCGGGCAACATTCGTGGGCGGCGGTATTGATTTCGGGACCGATGTTCGTTTTCGTCCCGGGAACCCCGTCGGTCAGCGGGCACGTCCATATATCCATAGAGCCGTAACCGCCCGACCCGGATGAAACGAAATAAAGCGTCGTATCTTCATCCGCCAGGAACGGCGCTGATTCGATGCCGGCGGTGTTTACTTCGGCGCCAAGGTTCTGCGGCGGTTGCCATTCGCCGCCGACGTTGTACGATATCCAGAGGTCGAAGCTGCCGTAGCCGCCGGGACGGTCGGAGACGAATATCATGTAGGAACCGTCTTCGGGAATCACCGGGTACCAGTCATTATGAACGGAGTTTATGACGGGACCCAGGTTCTCGGGTTCCTGCCACTCGGCGTTGGTTCCGGCGGCGATAAAAGCGAGTAATAACCACGGAAATACCTTGTTCATTTTTCTGTCCTTTCTTTGTCTTTTAGCTATATATCCTTATACGACCCGCGACCCGTTCAGGCGCGTTAAACGTTTCGCTTTCGGATATCCGATATTATATCGCGTCGTTGTCGGTACACCGTTGTTACTTGAACAACGCTTTTAGAAACCCGTGGGACGAAGGTTCGATTTCGACGTAATCGCTATCGACCGACATCCAGATATCCCAGGCGCCCTCTCCGCCGCCGCGGCCGGAACCAAAGTAAATGATGCCGCCCATGTCGCCGTGGTTACAGTAGAAGCCGGGTCCCCATTCGGCGGCATAACTGTTAATCTCGGGCCCTAAGTTGACGGGTTGGTTCCAGTCGTCTCCGGACTTTGCCGCGTACCATAGGTCGGCCTGGCCGTATCCGCCGACGCAGGTGGAGCTTATAACCAACGTATCGCCGTCGTCGGAGAGCCAACGCGGGCAGTCGGTTTGGGCCGTATTAACGATGCCGCCAAGATTGTACGGTACGCCCCAGGTGTCGCCGGTTTTTTCGGAGACCCAGATATCCATTTGGCCGATACTACCGGGCCGGTCCGAGCAGAAGTACAGCGTCTGACCGTCGGTCGTTACGGCGGGACAGCACTCCAGGTTGACGGTGTTTATCTCGGGACCGAGGTTAGTTTTAGGTCCGGGAACGCCGCCGACTAACGGGCACGACCATATGTCCATGCCGCCGTAACCGCCGGACGCGAACGAAGCGAAGTAGAGTATGGTATCGTTTTCAGCCAAATAAGGTGCCGACTCCGCAGCCCCAGTGTTTACCTCGGCACTCAGATTCTCAGGCGTCACCCATTCGCCTCCGACTTTGTAAGATATCCATAGGTCGCCGCCGCCGTAGCCGCCGGGCCGGTCCGAGACAAATATCATGTAGGAACCGTCTTCGGGAATTACCGGATACCAGTCGTTGTAAACGGAGTTTACGGTCGCGCCCAGGTTCTCGGGTTCCTGCCATTCGCCGTACGCCCCGATAGCGATAAAAACGAGTAATAACCACAACAATACGTTCTTCATTTTTTAGTCCTCTCGTTGGATTTAGGTGATGTGTCGTTTGAGAACCTATATACGGATATTATCGAATAGAGCTGTACGAATGTCGCGTTTACTTAAACGACGCTTTTAAGCGCCCGATAGAGGACGGCTCGATGTCGGCCGCGTATTCACTATCGACAGAACGCCACATGTCGCCGCCGCCGTACCCACCGCTCCGGGTGGAACTAAAGTATAAGATTCCGCCTATTTCGCCGTCGTTATCGTAGAAACTGGCTCCCGCTTCCAAACTGGGGCCGTTGATGACCGGTCCGAAATTCACCGGGTCGCCCCACTCCTCGCCGGTTCTGACGGCGTACCAGAGGTCCATCCACCCTTCGCCTCCCGGTCTATTTGAACCGAAAATAAGAGTATCGCCGTCGTCCGATATCCAGCGCGGGCATTCATACGACCCGGCGTTTACGGGGCTACCGAGGTTTTCCGGCGTACCCCATTCGTTGCCGGTCTTTTCGGATACCCAGATGTCCATCTCGCCGTGACCGCCGGCCCTGGTCGTGCCGAAATAGAGTTCGTTTCCCGTTTCTGTAGTTAACGGGCAGCACTCTCTGCTACTCGTATTAATGGGCGGGTCGAGGTTAACCTTGCCACTCGGTACGCCGTCACCGTCGACGAAACACCAGTACGCGTCCTGGTCGCCGTATCCACCCGGGGCGTACGACGCGAAATAGAATTTCGTGTCGTCCTCGGCCAGATACGGAGCCGCTTCGAGGTAAAGGGTATTGACCTCCGGCCCCATATTCACCGGGTATTCCCACTCGCCGCCTATTTTATATGATATCCAGAGATCATAATCGCCGTAACCCCCGGGCCGGTTTGATACAAATATCATATACGAACCGTCCCGAGAAATAACCGGATTCCATTCGTCATAAACCGAATTAACGGTATAGCCCAGGTTCTCGGGTTCCAACCAATCGCCGTAGGCCCCGACGGCGCTCGCGATTAGGACCGCGATAAGCGATAACCGCATCTTATCGTTCCTCCTTTTTGCCGTTAGAATAAGTACGAATTACCGTATATGTAGCGATTGTCGACTGGACGTTACACGAACGGGGGAGCGTTACAATATAAAAACCGGCCTTAAGGCCGGTACGTTTCGGGTAAAGCCCGGGTTTTTACCCGCTGACGGTTATTAACAAGGCGACGAGAGCGCCGATAAAGAAAATGCCTACGGCCGCTGCGATGACGATGCAACCCGCCCGATTTACGCTGGCGGATACAACGATGTTCTCCCGCCGCACCAGATCGCGGACATAGTCCCGCGCTTCTTTCAGGCCGAGGCCGGTCCGTGACCTTACGTGTTTAATAGCCTGGAGTTGCTTACCCTGTCGGAGTAGGTCCAGGACCTCGGAGTCGTACGCCGTGGCGGGCGGTTCGTCAGCGGCGAGTTCGATTACGTACTCGGTCCCACAGTGAGGACAGATAATAGAGGACGCGCCCGCCGTATAATGTAGCCCGGCGCCGCAGGACTTACACCTCAGTTCCGTAGTTTCGTAGTCGGACATATCACGTGGATTATAACCGCGTCGAGGAGGGTGTCAATAAAAAAACGCTCGTTAGGGTTGACTTTTGGAGGCGGATATGTTATATCATGACTAATATACTTATGTATATAGATAGGCAATAATGAGGGTTACGGTATTCAATGTTAAAGAGGAGGCATCAATGGAGAAGTTAAAGTTATTCGCGTTTCTAATGGCGGTAGTCGTTCCGATATCCGTATTCGGGGCTTACGATTACGCCGGCCAATGGGGTTCCGACGGCGGAGCCGACGGGCAATTCCGTTCGCCTACGGGACTCGATTTCGGTCCTTTCGGTCACGTTTATGTCGCCGATAGGGGAAATGACCGGATTCAGTACTTCACGGATACGGGCGGATTCCTCGGTAAGTGGGGTTCGACGGGAACCGGCGACGGCCAGTTCGACAAGCCCCGGGACGTCGCTCTGGCGTCCGACGGTAAGGTTTACGTGGTCGATACGGAGAACGACAGGGTCCAGTATTTCGGACACTTCGGTAATTATCTAGGCCAATGGGGAGCGACGGGTAACAGTAACGGTCAATTCGACCGGCCTCGCGGGCTAGCTGTTGCCGACGACGGAACCGTTTACGTAACCGACCACGGGAATCATCGGGTCCAGTATTTCTCGGCTACCGGTACTTATCTTGGTGAATGGGGTTCGAACGGCGGCGCCGACGGCCAATTCGAGAACCCTCGGGGTGTAGACGTCGCGCTTAACGGTAACGTCTACGTAATTGACCAGGACAATCACCGCGTCCAGTACTTTACCGACGACGGAATTTTCCTCGGCAAATGGGGTTCGTTCGGCACCGGCGACGGGCAGTTCGACGGCCCCGGTTACATCGCAATAGCGAACGACGGTACCGTGTTCGTGAGCGACACGAACAATAACCGGGTCCAGTATTTCAACGCGTCCGGCGCCTTCCTAGGTGAGTTCGGGACCTTCGGGACCGGTAACGGGCAGTTCGACGGCCCCGAAGGCGTGGCGGTTAATCCTGACGGAAGCCGGGTTTTCGTGGCCGATAATAACAACGAGCGGATCCAGTACTTCGACTCGGCGTCAACGTCGATCACTCCGTCTTCTTTGGGGCGTATCAAAGCCCTTTTCTAAAGACGGACGTCGGGGTTTTACAACCGTAAAACGATAACCCCGCGCGGTTTCGCGCGGGGTTTGTTTTTAGTTAGGCGGCTTGGTTTCGCTCGCGGAGTGTTAAGCTCGACGCGTTAACCTCGCGAATGTCTATCGATTACCAGATACCGAAGCGTACGCCGCTCTGGACGTATAAAAACACGTGAGTATCGTCGCCGAAGAGCATCAACGAGCCGACGTCGAAGAAAGGAGCCATGGATTGTCCCCAGAATCCGAAATCCGTCCCTAAGCCGACGTGAGCGTATCCGCCCGGTTGGTCTTCCAGATACCCCCAGTAATCCTCGGCATAGGTGATTCCGTAACCGCCACCGACGGCTGTATAAGGTTGGAAGTGAGCGCCGGATTTGGGGATGAAGTAAATCCGTGCCTGGGGCCCTACGCCCCAAACCAGCCTGTCGCCGTGACCTACGTAACCCCTCACGCCGAGCGAAAAGTGTGAACCTATCCCGAAGTCGCCGCCGACACCGGCGTAGCCCATCGTTAACCCGCCGAACTCGAACATCCCGCCGCCGGCGAAGTTAATACCTGAAAGGACGGCGGGATAAGCGGCCGAAGACATCAAGCTTACGGTTATTAGAACGAGTAAAAACCTTAATGTGCGTACCACGGTATCCTCCTTTATGGTAGTTTATATCGATTATAGGTATTTACAACTTCTTATGCAACTAAAAAGGCGTTTTACTTTTGCCTGTCGACGAGAGGTAGATCCGGCGGTTATTCGATTCCGGCGGCGCGACGATACGAGCGCTCTCATCCGGGCGAAATGATGACCCGCCCTTACGGGCGGGTTCATCTAGACCCTTACGTAAGCTTTACTTGAAGCTGGTTTTAATGTAACCGAGGCTGGTCGGTTCGATTCGTAAACCGGTAAACTCGGAAACCCATATCTCGTCGGGGCCTTCGCGATAGGAAACGAAATAAAGGGCGCCGGATGTACCGGAGACGTAGACGGACGGGTCGAAATCGAACGTATCGGAATTGGGCGGCGAACCTAGCTTCGTAACGTTTCCCCAGGAATCGCCGTTCCGCTCCGCGACGTACAAGTCGAGCGTGCCGTCGCGCCCGGAGGTGAAGTACATGAAAAGGCCGTCGGGCGTCAGCTTCGGCGCGTAATCGCCGTCGCCCGAGTTTATTTCGGACCCCAACGGCGAAGGTTCGTCCCACTCGGTTCCGGTCCACTCGCTGGCCCAGATGTTCCAACCACCGGGCGCGCCGGGTCTGCTGGACGAGAAATACATCGTTTGCCCGTCGGGTGTTATGCATAGGTTGAATTCCTCGTAATCGTCGGTGTTTACGGAGCCGGGGATCGGTTCCGCGACGGCCCAACCGCCGTCGTGCTCGGAATACCAGATGTCCCAGGTACCGTCCCTTTCGGTAACGAAATAAAGGGTTGTCCCGTCCCAATCGATGTACGGGTCGCTGTCGTAAGCGGCCGTACTTATGTTGCCGGGCGAGACGATTTCCGCGGGGCCCCAATCGTCGCCGTCCCACGTAGACATGTATATATCCATAACGCCCGACCGAAAGGAGCCGAAGTAAATCTCTTGTCCGTCGGCCGATACGCAAGTGCCCCATTCGCCGTAACCGGAATTGATGAACGAGTTGAGTTTCACGGGTTCGGACCAACCCGTCGCAAAGGCGTGAGGGGCGATTAATACGGATATTACGAGAATACTAAGCGATTTCACGGTGGGATACCCCCTTCTCATGTAAATAACGAGTTCTTCGTAATATAACCCACTACGAAAAATATGTTTAACGCCGGGGCGAAACGTTACGGTATAGACGCAAAAAACCCACCCTCGCGGGTGGGCAAATTGAATCTGGCGGTGACTTACTCTTCTAACTATAAACTGATACCGCCGCTTTCAAGCGGCGGAGTTTCACCAGCGGAGCTTCGAACCCCAGGCTTCAGCCTGGGGACAGAAAAAACCCACGCAAACGCGCGGGTTCAATCAAATCTGGCGGTGCCCTACTCTCCCAGGGGGTTGCCCCCCAAGTACCATCGGCGCTGGCGGGCTTAGCTTCCGTATTCGGAATGGGAACGGGCGTTTCCCCGCCGCTATAACCACCAGAAAGCGATAGACTTTTCTGGATAAACGTTCTTTGACAACTGCAAGCGAGAGAAGCGACAGCTTCGTATATTTAGCGGTGCGATACGTGCGTATCTTCGGGCGCGTAACGCGCCCGGGTATGAGTCCAATGCCGTAGTCAAGACGAACGGCCGATTAGTACCGGTTAGCTGAACACGTTGCCGTGCTTACACTTCCGGCCTATCAACCCGGTAGTCTTCCGGTGGCCTTCAGGGAGATCTTATCTCGGGCGGGGCTTCCCACTTAGATGCTTTCAGCGGTTATCCCTTCC
>CP070755.1:31430-34105 GCA_020348885.1 Candidatus Coatesiibacteriota bacterium
CCGCTGGGCGTCCACAATCGCGTTATTTTCCGCCCCGAACCGTGTTCCGTCTGTAAACGCAACGCGTGTTTCCAGCGGCGGCGCTATTGTATGGAACGTATTCCGGTCGATGAAGTGCTCGAAAACTTGGAAGAATTGTTGAGTTTATGACTCGACCTCGGGCGAAGGGTCGGGCCTACCCTCAGCCGTTATATACCGCTTTGATTAACTCCCTGTTGAACGCTTCCAGATCGCCGGGGTGCCGGCTCGTAACGAGCTTTCCGTCAACGACAACCTCCTCGTCGACCCACTCGGCGCCGGCGTTTTCCAAGTCCGTGTGGATCGCTTTGTAGGACGTCATCCTGCGGCCGGAGGCGACGCCGGCCTCCACCAGCGACACCTGCCCGTGGCATATCGCGGCTACCGGTTTATCGGCCTCGAAGAAGACCCGGACGAACTCGACCGCTTCGGGCATCTGGCGGAGCTTGTCCGGGTTCATCACGCCGCCGGGAAGTACCAGCGCGTCGTAGTCGCCCGGGTTCGCGTCGGCGACGCGGACGTCCACCGGCCACTTCTCGTCCCAATCGCCCTTGTACCAGGACCGGACCGTCCCCCGCTCGGGGGAGATTATATGTACCTCGGCGCCCGCGTCCTCGAGGGCCTGCTTCGGCGACGCCAGCTCCGATTTCTCGAAGCCGTGGGCGACGAGGACGGCTACCCTTTTGCCTTCCAAACTTTTAGCCATCAAACTCCCTGTCCGTAATTCCCAGCACCTTCTCCCTTTCGTATCTTTCGAACAACCGGCCCCAGGGCGTCTCGGCGCGCCACCGCTCGTACATCTTCTTGTATCTCAGCGGCCACTGGACGTAGTCGTGGTTGAACTCGGAGACGAATATCGGGAACTTCACGAGCCACGTCCGGAATATCAACTTCTGGAATACCCTCGTCGGGCCGTACCACCCGAGCCACGCCAGGAACCTGTGGAAGTTGTAACCGACCCGGAAGTTCCAGTTCACGCCCGAAACGTCGTCTCCGACGACCTCGATTTCGGCCGGATCACCGACGCCCAGGCCTTTCTCGTGGGCCACGCGTATATAACCTATCGACATCGGGTCGACGCCCATCATCTTCGCCGAAACCGCGTCGCACGCAACTTGGTCTGCCCCCGCCAGGATGACGTTCTTGACCTCTGGGCGGTGTGTCCGGGGGCCCTGGCCGTTCCCGGCGGTGGTCCCGTCCATCGCGCAGAAGATACCCGTATGTATCTCCTTCTGGATGGTGAGTAAGTCGACCAACGTCTCGTGAATCCACGTGTGGGTATAGTGGCGCCTGGTGTTGAGGAGCCCGCCGAACGCGTTCTGCATCGCGCCGGTGGTGGTCGTATAAATGTGGCATTTAAACGTCGGCAGGTGGACGATGTTCTTGCCGACGAAGTACTCGGGGATGTGGATGCCGACGCCCTCCATAATACGGTCGAGGGCCAGCATCTCGCCGTCCGGCTCGTAGGGTATCCACTTTATATCCTCGTCTCGGAAGTTGTAGAGGACAGGGATATTGTATGCATCGAAGACAGGTCGGAAGAGGTTGAGGTCCTCTCCCTTGAACGCGTTTATGACGACGGTCTCGTTCTGGACGCAGACCTGGTCGTCGAAGCCGAGGGCCTTAAGTGCCAGAACCGTCCCCTCTAGCTGCCAGGGCGTCGTGTTTGCCGCCGGCATCGGGAAGTGCCAGGAGATGTTGTCCTTGAGTATCGTCGTCGCGCCCGGGTCAAGGGCGTCGCCGGCCCCGGCCAATTCGAACAAACGAGCATAATCGTCTAGGACCGTTTCAGGTTTCGTATATAATACGGCTATCTTGGGTTTGGGCATTTACGATACCTTTGATTTCGGCGGATTAAAACCCGCCGTTAACATTCCACTCGTAAATCCCCGCCGGATGAATCCGACGGTTTCACTTTTCTATGGGCGGAAACCCGCTCGAGACCAACTCCATCTTTTTACCGTACTCGGTCCGGTAGAGTATCAGCCCTTCCAACTCGTCGTTGGACTCGATTATATCATACGCATCTTCGGGCGGCAACGTCATCAGGGCCGTCGCCCACGCGTCGGCGGTCGCGCAGTCTCCCGCCATTACCGTCACGCTGGACGGGCCGTCGGCGGGAAACCCGGTAGCCGGATCGATTATGTGGGAGAAGACGGCCCCTTCTACTTCGAAGGTCTGTTCGTAGGTACCCGACGTGGCCAGGACCCCCCTCTCCAGCTCGACGACGCCGTAAACGCCGGGGTCCCACGGGTCCTTGACACCAACCTGCCAGGGTTCGTCCCGGACGTCCCCTCCGAAGCAGCGGACTTCTCCCCCGGCCTCGACTAGCCCTGCCGCGCACCCGCCGTCGAGCAGAACCTCGTACGCCCGGTCCACGGCCCAGCCCTTTGCGACGGCCGATAGGTCCAACGCCATCCCTTCCTCTTCGAGTACGACAGACAGTTCGTCCGGGATTACCACCTTCGTGTAATCGCAGAGGGGGAGTAACCTTTCGACTTCGGCGTCGTCGGGAAGCCGGGGACGGCATGCCCGAAAAGAAAGGTAGACCAGTCGAGGTTCTCATCCAGGGTGTCGGTGACGATCACTTCCTGAGCGGGCGCGGTCGCGTCGGCCATATTCTCGAATCGGACCGTGTAGGACAAGGCACTGTCGCC
>CP070755.1:34205-67734 GCA_020348885.1 Candidatus Coatesiibacteriota bacterium
AATCGTCTATTTGTGAGGTCTGGGCGTTAAGGAGACCGCCAGCGAACACCTACGCAGTCGTCTCTAAACCGGCGAAATCCTGAGCGCCCGGCCCGAGGCGATTCAAACTATTTGGTTTCGCGCGGGCGTCATTCTCGGTTCAGGTAGCGCGTCTTTCGAGATAATCCGTAACCTCGTGCAGAAAGCGCCTATATTGATAACGCCGCGTTGGGTCCGTACGCGCACCGAACCCATCGCCGTAACCGACGTTTTATCGTACTTGTCCTCCGCCCGCGAGGTCTACGTGGACGGTAACGTCATCGTCGATATCGGAGCTGGAATCACTACCTTTGCGGCCATGCTGCAAGGGGCCGCTTCTGTAATGGGATTGCGGCGTCCGCTGGTATCGCTACCGTTTTTCACGCCCCGTATGGGAGCCTACGGTCTGGTGATGCTTACGCCGGTACCGTACAACATCGCCTCAGCGCTGGTGGAAGGGTTGCGGTCCGAAACGGTGAAGCGGAACGACCACGCCTCGAGGTACTTCCCCGGAATCGAACCGCGGTCTTTCGAACGGGCTTTCCGCGAAGCACTGGCCGAAATAGAGACCGATCAGGTACTGAGCCGCTGGTGCGATGCCTCATTAAACCCGACGTGCGATGTTCGGCCCGTGGCGCGTATCGAGGAAGCGGTTTACGTCGACCGCCGGGAGGTCTCGCTCAACGGTGCGGCGCAGGAAGAGGTCTTCGCCGCCGCCACGACGGTGGGAGGTCGGACCGGGTGGTTCCGGGGGCAATTGTTGTGGCGGTTGCGCGGTTTACTGGATAAACTCCTGGGCGGCCCGGGATTGGGCAGGGGCCGCCGCGACGGCCGGGAAATCCGGATAGGTGACGCCGTCGACTTCTGGCGCGTGGTCGATTTCCAACCCGACAAACGTTTCCTCCTCGCCTCGCAAATGAAATTACCCGGGAAGGGCTGGCTCGAATTCGCGGTCGACGAAGAGAAACTGGCCGTAACGGCCTATTTCTATCCGAGGGGCTTGATTGGCCGGACATACTGGTTCCTGACGAAACCGATGCACGCTTTTGCGTTGGGGTGGTTAGCTCGCGACCTTGTTTCCTCGGCGGGGTAGACCCAATAGTAACTTCCTTGGTCGAAATCGACGGCTAATATCGGAAGTATAATCGATGTACGAACCTGTTTGAAACAAAGGTGCATTATGCGGGAATTCACGCGACCGGTCGTAGTTATAAGTAAATGCCTGGGATTCGAAGCCGTCCGTTACGACGGTTCGGTCATACACGACGAGTCCGTTCGCGTTTTCAAGGCACACGTCGATTTCATACCGGTATGTCCCGAGGTCGAAATCGGCCTCGGAGTTCCTCGCGCGCCGGTCCGTATCGTTCAAGACAGCGCGAGACGCCGTTTAATCCAACCCGCCACCGGTGCCGACGTGACCGAAAAGATGGAGGCGTTTACTAATTCATTTCTCGACGGCCTGGAGGCGGTGGACGGATTTATCCTTAAAAGCCGGTCGCCGAGTTCCGGTATCAAAGACGTAAAGGTTTACGCGAGGGTCGAAAAAGGGGCCCCCGTAAGCAAGGGCCCCGGGTTCTTCGGCGGCGCCGTCCTGGCGCGCTTCGGACACCTCGCCGTCGAGGACGAGGGCCGTTTGAAGAACCTTCGCATCCGAGAACACTTCCTTACCAAGCTATTCGCGCTCGCTTCGTTCCGCGAGGTCAAGGTCTCGGGCCGACTCGGAGAACTCGTCAAATTTCATACCCGTAATAAATTTCTATTCATGGCCTACAACCAAACACGCCTCCGCGCTCTGGGAAAAACCGTAGCCAACCGTGAGCGTTTACCCGCCGCAGAAGTGATACGGGCGTACGAAGAGGATTTCTACGCCGCTTTCGCGAGACCGCCGCGTCGTACTGCCAACATTAACGTACTGATGCACGGCCTAGGATATTTCTCCGAACAACTCGGCCGCGAAGAAAAGAGCTTCTTTTTGAACCTCCTTGACGAGTATCGCGGGGAACGCGTACCGCTGAGTGTTCCGTTAACGGTCTTACGCGAGTACGTCGTCCGATTCGGCGACAAGTATCTCGCTTCGCAGACGTTCTTTTCTCCGTTCCCGGCGGAGCTCGTGGATTTAGCGGATTCGGGAAAAGGTAAAACGGAATAACCGTGCAGACCTTTCTCCCCTACGACGATTTCGAAAAGTGCGCCCAGTGTCTGGATTCACGACGGCTGGGCAACCAACGGCTGGAGGCTTTAATAATACTGCGGACTCTAAGGCGGCAGGGACCGCAGGGGTGGCGACATCACCCGGCGGTAAAGATGTGGAAAGGATACGAAGACGCCCTGGCTCATTATCTCAATTGCATGATCGACGAATGGGTACGGCGGGGATACCGTAATACAATTCGACGGCGGCGCGTGCGACGGCCGATTTTATTGCCTGCGTGGCTTGGGGACGAAAGATTGCACGCGAGCCACCGAAGCAACTTGCTATGTAAAGACCCAACCTGGTACGGCAGATTTGGTTGGAAGGAATTACCGGGATTACCATATTTTTGGCCGGTTGCCGGTTAACGGCTATGGTCCTCTCGTCGGTAAAGAGGATTACCCCGTATGGACAACATACAAGAACGACTCGAAGACGACCGAGTCGAACGCAATAATGACTAGCCGAACATAAACCCGAATTAACCGGCGTCGTCGATAAAATAACCGCAAGTTTCTGAGGCTGTACCTGTCTAAATTATTGTAGTATTCCGGGTGGAAGAATCGGACGCCTCAACGGAAACCGGGAGGGAAGATGAAGGTAAACCTAGTAGTAGCAATGTTATTGGTACCGCTCGTCGCAGGCGCGCAACCGCCGGGGCCGGACGGGCGAGGATTCCCGGGCGAGGGCCGCCCCGACAGAGAGAATTTCGACCCGAAAGCCATGATGGACGAACTGATGGCCGAGTCTTACGATGCCCGGGGAAAAGTCGATTACGCTGCAGACCTTCTATACCCGGCGTCCGAAACCTTATTCGCTCTGGTTAATGAAGTCACGCCGTTACCGGTACTGTCGGTCGGATGGGATGATATACGTACCGCCCTGGCCGACGCGTTCGACAACGAAGAATTGGAAGCTGCGGAAAAAAATTACTTAACCTACCTCGAGGAGTCCGGTAACCGCCGGGAGGCGCTCAACGACGCGTGGAAGGATAATGACGAGCGAGAACAGATAATAGGCCGACTGGCCGAATCCCAGGACATACTCGTTTCGGTACGGTATGACGTCGAATCCGCCGTAGAGATAAGTAAAGGCGCGCGGGACGACTTAAAGGAATCGTCGAAAATGATGGAGGAATTAAAATCCATGGCTTCCAGGATGCCCCCGTCCCCACGCGGGGATTCTCGCGGACCGGACGAAGACGATATCAAATCTCTTTCGGTCGAAATAGACGCGATGGACGCGGCGGAGGAAAAAGCCGAAACCCAAATCAAATTCGGTAAGGATCTCCTGAAAAAACTCGGTAAGATACCATAAACGTCTCCATAGCCGGAATAACGAAGCTAAAGGCGGATTAAAAATAACCCTCCTCTTAAAAAGGCGTCATCGCCGCCCGTAATCGCTTATCAAAAAGGCGTTCCGGTTCTTTCGGCCCAAAACAAACGTTAGATAATTCCGTTGTCGATTTAATCTTCAATCATCGATAAACGACCGCAAGTTTTCTGCTATAAGCCGGTCTAAATAGGTGAAGGGGAAAGTTATGGACTGCATAGACAAGAAGAAGATATCGGCATATCTGGACGGCGAAACGCCCAAAAGCGAACGGGCGCGAATCGAAAAACACCTCGCGGAGTGTCCCGCGTGCCGGACCGAAGCGAACGAACTTGCGGCCGTATCGGACGCGCTGGACGTTCTCGAAGGGCTGGAACCGGACGCGTATTTCGCCGCGCGCGTCAAGCGGCTCGCGACGGAGCGAAAACAACACGGTTGGTTCGGCCGCGCCCTCGTACCGGCTGCGGCTACGGTGGCCGCGGCGGCGTTCTTGCTTCTAGGCGGTTTCATCGGACAAGCGCTACATGCCGCGTACCTCGTCGAACGGTCGGAAGCCGGCGGCGAATTCGCCGAATACGCCGAAACTTCGGCTATCGAAGACTACCCGGAAGGTACCCTCGGCGAAGTTTTGGACGACTTCCCGCTGAACGGAGGTAACATATGAAGGATAAAATACTGATAGGCCTAGTAATCGCTCTGATACTATCCCTGGCGTTAAACGTGGGAACGGTCGGTACGTTCATCTTCCTGGCGGTCGTCAAAACGGAGGTCCACGGCCCATCCGACGGCCTGGGAGAGAAACTGGAGTTGACGCCCGAACAAAAGGAGAAGTTCAAAGAAAATCGGGAAGATATGAAAGAACAGGCCGAGCCGATAAGACGTGAACTGGACGAGAAAAGGTCCGAAGTAATAGAGCTTTTAAAAGAACCGGAACCGGATACGGCCAGGCGCGACGAGTTGTTCAAAGAGATAGCCAGCTTACAGGTCCAACTGGAGATACTCGTGTTCGACCACATGCACGAGACGGCGCAAGTACTGACGCCGGAACAACGCGAGGTTTTCTTCGAACACCTGGAATGTAAATTCGGACCGGGGCGGGGCCCGTTCGAGCAAAGACACCCCCACTTACGCGGTCACTACGGCGGATTACACGGTCCGCCGCACGGATACGAAGAAGGTTTGGGCCGCCACGGGCCTCCGCCCGGCTACGAGGGCAAACCCCCGCCCCCCGACACGGAATAGAAACGGGTTCGACAACAATGGAAATATCTTACGGAAAGGAGTTATGGATTATGGCGGTATTAAAAAAGGCGATCTATTTGTTCCTCATATCGGTCGTCGCGGTAACGATCAGTTCGTGGGCATTCGGAGGCGGACCCGGCGGCGGGCTACCGACTGACGGACAGAAAGGGCCGAAAGGGCTCTTCGGAATCTTGGACGAGGACCAGCGGGAAACCGTCAAAGCGATGCTGGAAGAGAACCGCGAAGAAATGGAAGGTCTTCGGGAGGAAATGGATAGCCTACGCGCGGAGTTACACGAACTGATTAAATCCGAAGCCGGCGCGACGACCCTGGATGCCAAAATCGAGGAAATCGGCGCGCTTCATACCGAGATGATGAAGAATCAGGTGAACCTACGCGTCGAGATCCGCAAGCTGCTTACCGAAGAACAGAAGGCCCAACTCGACGAGATGGAAGCAGAAATGGGCACCGGCGGGCGCATGGGCGGCCCCGATAAAGGACTAAAGCACGGCAAAGGCGGGCGCGGACCGGGCGCCGGTTGGCCTCCGCCGGAGGATCTGAGCGAATAACGGCGATACGACACGCGACGGGCGGCCCCTTAGCGGGGCTGCCCGCGTAAATACGGTATAACGAAACGGCGACGTGGCCAAGTCTACCGACAAAGCAGGGTCGGAACCGAATGACGCGGACCTTATCGCAGCCACCGCGAACGGCGACGCTGACGCGTTCGAAACCCTCATAAGGAAGTACGAACGGCGGGTGTTGAGCACGGCGTTCCGTTACCTCGGCGAAACCACCGCCGCCGAGAACGCGGCCCAGGAGATTTTCTTGAAAGTGTGGCGCAATGCGAAGCGTTTCCGCGGAAAGTCCTCGTTCTCGACATGGCTCTATCGGATCGCCGTCAACCACTGCATTAACGCGAAGGCTAAACGCCGGAAAACCGTACCTATTAGCGAAGCCATCGGCGAAGAAGGTCCGAACGTAGAAGAACGGTACGAAAAGGAGAGAACGATTCGGGCCGTAAGGGAGGCGGTAGACGGCTTACCCACTAAACAAAGGATGGCGTTGGTACTATCGAAGTTCGACGGGCGTTCTTACAAAGAAATAGCCGAGGTAATGGGCGTGTCGCTGTCATCTATCGAGGCGCTGATTTACAGGGCCAAACGAAACCTGAGAAGAAAGCTGGCGCCGTTAACGGAAAGAAACGCCTTATAACGTACTGCTTACAAAAACCTCCCCTTCTACTCTGGTACACGGGCGCGGATATTCCGCGCCCGTCGTTTTTTACCGGCCGGCCGCGAACGACCCGCATTCCGGTTGCGCGGCGCGCCTTCTTATGATAATTTAACCGTCCGCTTGCCGGAAAGCGGTACGTTATGAGCACGTGTCGGCGGAAACGAACCGTTTTCTATATTTTTACACTCGCGGTACCAACCATCGCCGCGCTGACCGCCTGCGGCGAAAAGGAGGTCGAAATGGTCGAGGCGGAAGATACGGGCGAAGTCATATACGAAACGGCGGACGAGGCTCTTCTCGACATCGCCAGGCGGTCGGTTACAACTATGGTCCGTGACGGCGAGACGTACGAACCGCCGGTCCCGGAAGAGTTCCCCGAGTTGCTGGAAGAGTCCGGGGTATTCGTTACACTCGAGAAGCGTGGCAACCTACGCGGTTGCATCGGCTACGTCTTCCCGGTAAAACCGTTGTATATAGGCGTCCGGGACAACGCGATAAGCGCCGCGGTCCGGGACCCCCGGTTTCCGCCCGTCGCCGAAGAGGAATTATACGAACTCGCCGTGGAGATAAGTATAATGACGCCGCTGGCGGAAACCGACTGGCGGGACATCGAGGTCGGGCGCCACGGGTTGTACATCGAGGGCCACGGCCGCGCTGGGCTGCTGCTCCCCCAGGTCGCGACGGATTTGGGCTGGGACGAAGCGACGTTCCTGACTCACGTGTGTTACAAAGCGGGATTGCCGCCCGACGCCTATACGGACCCGGAGGTCAAGCTCTTCACGTTCCAGGCCCGGGTCTTCGGCGGGCCGTTAATCGAGAAACCGGCATAAACAGGCCGAAACCATATAGAAAGGGAGATCATAAAATGCCTAGTAAATTAACCGTTTTTTTAATGGCCGCGCTTACGGCTTTCGCCGCGTTCGCCGGCGAAGGCGACTTCACGATACTACACTTCAACGACCTGCACTCGCATCTCGATCCGTTCAGTCCCCGTGGCTCCGACGCGGAGGTAGGCGGCGCCGCTCGGCTGGCGTCGGCGATAAACGCCGTCCGGGACGAAAACGCGGCCGCGGGTATCCCCACATACCTGCTTATGGCAGGCGACGCGATTACCGGAACGACGTACTCTATCGCGACCCACGGCGAGGCGACCTTTGCGGTCCTGAACGCCATGGGCGTTTACGCGATGGTTCTGGGTAATCACGAGTTCGACTACGGGCAAAATAACATGGCCGAACTCATAGATATGGCCGAGTTCCCGGTCCTGAGCGCGAACGTCGTCAGCGAAGGGTCCCACCCTATGCCGCCCGTGGTGCCCTACATTACGTTCGGCGATGACCCGCGGCTTCTGCTAATCGGTCTCACGACCGAGGAGACGAAGTTTTCGACGCACCCGAAAAACGTAAAAGGTTTGGTTTTCGAGAACCCGGCCGAGGTCGCGAAAGAGATAATCAACGATCATGGCGGCGAAGCGGACGTGATAGTAGGATTAACGCATCTGGGCTTCTACGCCGACCGTAAGCTGGCGGAGGGAGTCCCGGACTTCGATATTATCGTCGGCGGACACAGCCACACGGAAATCGATGAACCGGAGTATACGGGCGATACAGCAATCATACAAGCGTATAAATACGGCGAGTACCTGGGTCGCGCCGACTGCCGTTTCGAGAACGGCGAGTTCGAGATAGTAAATTACGAGTTAATCCCGATAACCGCGGAACTCCCCGACGACCCGACCGTGGCCGAAGTCGTAGCCGTGTACCAGAAAGACCTGGAAGCCGAGTTCAAGAAGGTGGTCGCGAATACAACCGTCGAGTTGAGTTACGAAGCCGGGCGGAGTCAGGAGACCAACTTCGGCGATCTCCTGGCGGACGTGATGAAAGAGGTCTCCGGCGCCGACGCGGCGGTAACCAACGGCGGCGGGATGCGCGCCAACATACCCGCCGGCGAAGTAACGGTCGGCGATATCCTTACGGCGCTGCCTTTCAATAACACCGTCGTAACGCTGGAGATGTCGGGCGCGACCTTGCAAGAAGCACTCGACTACTGCGCCAAGGATGAGTTCGGCGGCGGCGGGTTCCTGCAAGTTTCGGGGTTGAGTTACACGGTCGTACCGGGTAAAAGCGCCGAGGACGTTTCCGTGAACGGCGCGCCCCTGGACACCGGTAAAACGTACAAAATCGCGACGAACGACTTCGTGGCCGCCGGCGGCGACGGCTACGCGATGTTCGCCAATATCGAACCGTACGATACCGGCGTCGTGCTGTACGAAGCCGTAGTATCGACCCTCGCCGACGGCCGGGAGTTACCGGCTGAACCGGCCGGACGGATCACTATAAAACAATGACCTATCGGCTCGACGACGAGGAAAGGAAGTATAAACCGGGGAAGGTAATCAACGACGCGTTGTCGCCGGAACAACGGCAAGAGGCCGAGGCCGGAAACCTCGAGGTTTACGACGAATTCGGGCACCTGGTCGGGCTGGACGGAGCTCTCGAAGATGGTGGTAGTTACTACACCGTCGTCCCCGGGACGCACCCACCGTCCGTCGATAAGTGTTTGGAACACCTGGACGAACCGTACCTGAGGGACTTACTGAAGTTCGCGGTAAACGTCGTATTAAGCGACGCGCGAGGATCTAACCGGAGCATATCGCCGCGGCTTGTGGCCGCCCGGGTCCGGCGCCTTGTAGCAAACTACGACGCCGATTTAATATTTAGATACGCCACCGGCGATAAATACGATTCGGCCGTTTACGACGAACTAACCGCAGAAGTATTACTCGGTTTACTACCGCCCGGGCCGATAGTCATCGCCGTCCGCGAAGTGCTGGCTTTAAGCGACGGTTCGTCGATATTATCGGCGGCCGCGGGCAGGGAAGTCCGGGAAGTCGGTACTACCAATAAAGTCAAAGTCTCTGACTATGCGGGCGCATGCGACGGCGCCGCGGCGATCCTATTCTGTCGGCGGGCCGGTTTCTCGATAACCGGATTCACGGGCGAACCCGAACCGTCGGAAATAATACACGTAACGACCGACGCGGGGATTACCTCCGCCGCGATACTCGACGGCTACGGCTTGATGTCGGACGAATTTCGCGGGGTGTTGAGAGCGGGTTTCGGTTTAATAGCCGCCGTTAACACGCCCGACGCGGCCGAGGCATCGTTCTTGTTCGCCGAAACGGGAACAAGGTTCGACCTGGAATCCGACGCGAGAAAAGCCAAAGCGGCCGCCGACGCGTTGTGGGGAAACCTAAAAAACACAGTGAACTAGAACGGGGGAACTATGGTGGTATTCCGGGAGACGTTCAGTTTAAATTCGCAGGGCGATTGTGACATTATCGAGATAACCGGTAACGTCGCCGACGCGGTCGGTAAAAGCGGGATTTCCGAAGGTATCGGGATGGCCTTCGTGTCTCACTCGACGGCGGCGATAAGTTGCGTCGAGTACGAGCCTGGGCTTGTCTCGGACCTGCAGAACCTTTACGATAAGTTGGCGCCCAAGGGCGCGGGATACGGACACGACGCCCGTTGGGGCGACGGCAACGGCCATGCCCACGTTCGGGCGACTCTACAAGGACCGTCGTTCGCGTTTCCGGTGTCCGGCGGGCGCCCGGTTCTCGGGACCTGGCAACAGATAATACTTATGGACTACGACAACAGACCGCGAAGCCGGGAAGTCAGCGTTACAGTGGTAGGGGAATAACGTTCGGGAGACATATGGCGGAATCAGGACTCCATTTGAAGAACTTGAATTGGCGGGATTTCGGGAAAACCGTTCCGGAAAAGACCGACACGGTCTTCCTGCCGGTCGGAACAATAGAAGCCCACGGCGTAGTACCGCTGGGAACTGATATATTCATCCCAGAGTACCTATGCGACGAGTTGGCGCCGCGCTTCGACGGAATAATCGCGCCGGCCGTCAACTACGGCGTAACCCGGACCCTCATCGCTTATCCCGGGTCTCATACCGTAACGTCGGCGACCTTCGAAGCGTATTTAACCGAAATACTCACAGGGTTCGGCCAATCCGGCTTTCGCAAAGCGGTCGTGATGAACGGCCATGGCGGGCACATCGGCGAACTGAAATCGGCTGCCCGGGCCGCGTACGACGAGACCGGGCTCTTCTCGCTCGTACTTCACTGGTGGGATATGGTACCCGACGCGGCGAAAGAGGTTTACGGCGCCGAAGGCGGCCACGCCGCCGCCGAGGAAACGGCCGGAATACTGGCGGTGTACCCGGAACTCGTACGGACGGAGTATATGGAAGAGACGGCCGCGTACGTCCGGGGGCCGGGCGTATCGCCGTACCCGGTACCGGCTTCGATACTGGTCGAGAGCGACGAGTCGGCGCTGCCGGACCCGGACGTCGCGAAAGCGAAAGAGTATATGAAACGCGTAACCGAAGTTTGCGCTGAAACGATAAAAACAGTGTTCGACGGGTGGAAGAAGGAGCTGGGGCGGTAATACGACAGAGGATCGAATCATAATAATATCCAAGGAGTGATTTCCGTATGGCCGAGATAATCGAATGCGTACCAAACATAAGCGAAGGGGCGAAGACGGACGTCGTCGAGAAGGTGGCCGATCGGGTTCGGGCCGTCGATGGCGTGAAGCTCCTGAACATAGCGCCGGACGCCGCCCAGAACCGGACCGTCTTCACGATGGTAGGCGACCGGGCGAGCCTGAAGGAAGCCATCGACGCGCTCTTCGACGAGACGCTTAAACACGTGGATCTGACCAAACACAAGGGTGAACACCCGCGGATGGGCGCCGTAGACGTGGTTCCGTTCGTCCCGATAGTCGGCGCCACCGTCGACGACTGCGTCGAACTCTCAAAAGAAGTCGGCGCGATGATCGCCGAGAAATACAACGTCCCCGTTTTCTTATATGAAGACAGCGCGACGGCGTCGCACCGCAAAAACCTGGCCAAGATACGCAAAGGAGAGTTCGAAGGGTTCGCCGAGAAGATTAAAGAGGATGATTGGAAGCCCGACTACGGGCCGGACGAAGTACACCCGACAGCCGGGTGTGTTGCCGTCGGCGCGCGGCCGTTCCTGATAGCGTTCAACGTCAACCTGGGGACCAATAATCTCCCTATCGCCGAAAAGATAGCCAACGAGGTGCGACATATCGGCGGCGGCCTACGTTTCGTAAAAGCCAAGGGCTTCGAGACCGACGACCCGAACGTTATGCAAGTCTCCATGAACCTGACCAACTTCGAAAAGACCCCTATTTTCAGGGTCGTTGAGATGATACGCCGGGAAGCGGCACGCTACGGCGTTAGTATCGTCGGGTGCGAGGTAATCGGGATGGTTCCGCTTCAGGCGATAATAGACGTGGCCGACTGGTATCTCCAATTAATCGACTTCAGCCGGGACCAGGTACTGGAGACGATGATATTCGAGTAACCAACTAAAAAACCTCGACCTAACGAAGTAACCGTCGGTTAACATCGGGAGGGGCATTTCCGATTTGGATTGCCCGAACTGCCGCACAACCAACCCTGAAGGCGCGAAGTACTGCGTCCACTGCGGGACGCCGTTAACCGTCGGACTACGCCGCGGCGTCGGGACGAGGGAAGTAACCTGTCTATCAATCTACGTTAAAGGCTTCGGTAAACTTGAAGGTTTAATTCCGCGCTTAAAAATATCCGAACTGCGGGAAGTCTACCTCGAAACGATAGACCGGAACGTAACGTATTTCGGCGGGACCGTTGTTAAACGTTATGGAGCAGGGGCCGACGCCGTTTTCGGCGCGCCGATTACTTGGGAACGCGATACGGAACTGGCAGTACTCGCCGCGATAGCCATTAAGGACGATACCGCCGACTTCTCCGACAAGGTATTAAGCGAGTACGGCGTAACCTTAACTACGCGTTGCGGGATCGACGTCGGGTTGATTACGTACGAAAACGTTCCCGGCGAAAGTACGTTAACCGCGGCGGGACCAACCCTCGAGTACGCGGCGAGGTTAAGAAACGCCGCCCGCCCCAACGGAATATTAGTCAGCCATAGCGCTTACGACTTCGTAAGGAACTACTTCGTATTTCGGCCATACGTATTTACGGGCTCCGACGCGGTCGAAACGCCCGTAACCTCGTACGTCGTTCAACGGCGTAAACCGACCGGCGTTCCTATCCAAATGTTGGCTCGCGGTCCCTTCGTATCCCGTGAAAACGAGCTAACCCGGTTGACCTCGGTTATCGAAACAGGTACTTCCGAACGAGCCTCGGCGACCCTCGTATTAGGTGAACCGGGTATGGGCAAAACACGTGTCGTGGTCGAAGCGATTAATAAAGCCGGGTTCGGTAACGTCTTTTGGACCCGTTACCTCCCGAGGTCTAACTTCCTACCATACCTCCCCTATCGTCAATTCCTCACGGACCTCTTCGACGCAAAACCGGGAAAAGAACTACTGGAAAGGATCAGGGAGTTTTTCGCGGAGAAAGACAACGCACTCGTTCGGTACTTACCCCTCCTGGGTTTAATATTCGACCGCGATTTCGGCCGCATCCCCGACGAAGAGGCTATCCCGGAGGACGATAAACGAGGTCTGTTGTACGACTTGGTTTTCAAAATCGCCGAAGCGGCCGCGGCGGAACGTCCGTTCGTACTGGTCCTCGAAAACGTCCATTGGGCCGACCCGGCTTCAATGGACCTGACAAGGTTTCTATTGCATAGGTTCAAGAACGAAAATTTGCCTGTCGCCGTAATAATCACGAGCCGCGAAACCGGACACTCGAAAGGGATATCGTACGACGACGTAATATACTTAAAGCCGCTTAACGCCATTGAAATCGCGGCCATAGGCCGTCGTATTATTCACGAAGACCGATGGGACGAACAGGTAAAGGATGAGATTATCAAACTGGCCCAAGGGAACCCTATTTACGCCGAGGAATTCGCGCGGGCAATAGCGATTAAACGGCCGGGCGAAAAAACGGTGATACCGCCCGTCGTCAGGATAGGCATTCAGGCGCGCCTGGACCGGTTATCCGACGAATCGTTATCGTTGATTAAGCTAGCCACGTGCGTCGGCGAGTCTTTTCCGGTAAACCTACTCAACGAACTTTCCGGGCTCGCACCGGCGGATTACTTCGGAGCGCTGTACGAGTTGTTACAGGAAAAACTGATTTATATTAAAGAAGATAAGGTCCGAATAAAGTCAACTATTACTAGCGAAATTATTGAACAAGAACTCTTAGAGGGTTACAAAACGCAAATACACGGTGATATCGCTGAAAACTATCGCGCCCGAGGAGGCGACCCATTAATAGTGGCGCGCCATCTGGTCTCCGCCGGTCGTAAAACTGAAGCCGGTCGATTCCTGATCGAATCCGGCGACGACGCCGGGAAAAACGTACGTTACGACGACGCACTTCGTTACTACCTCGCGGCCATTGACCTTTTAGGCGGGAAAAAAACGGCGGACGACGGGCAAGAAGACGTAATACGAAAGACCGTAACTATTTACGTCGAGCTCGGTAGGATAGAAAAGGCACTCGAGTTACTGAAACGCGAATTCGAACGCTCTACGACGGCGGAGTCTAAAGCCGGTTATTTATCTCTGGTCGGGAACGTGTATAAAGCCGCCGGTCGCCCGGAGACGGCTCTCGAGTACTTGAGCGACGCTGAAGCGCTTTACAAACGACTAGGCGACGAAAAACAGGCGGTCGAAAGAGGCGTAGATAAAGGGTTCTGTTACTTCAAGCTTAATCGGTTGAACGAAGCCGAAGCTTATGCGAAGGCGAACCTAGATAAACTTGCCGAAACGGACGACGTCCAAAACAAAGTTTCATCGTATTATCTATTGGCATTGGTTTCTTTCGAGCGCGGCGACACGAACGGAGCCGTCGATTATGTAAACAAAGCGTATGAGATGTGGGATAAGTTAGGCAACACTCAAGGCTGTATAAGTACGTATAACCTGGTGGGCCTGGCGTTGCAAGACCGGGGTAAGATAACCAACGCCGAAACTTATTTTAAGAAGAGCGTCGAACTCGCTGAAACGCTGGAAGCCCCGAGAGCGTACTCGGCCGTGGTAGGTAATTACGCTCACTTATTAACGTGCGCCGGCAAGATTAGAGAAGCCATTAAACTGCTTACGGTGAAAGCGCTGCCGCTCGCACGCGAAGTGGACTACAAAGACGTGTTGGGCGCCGCGAACAGCGTTCTAAGTTTCGCATATTTCGCCGCCGGGGAGTTCATACGGGCGGAGGAAACCGGATGCGAAGCCCTCGGTTACGCCGAGGAGATAGGATCGCCCGAACGTATCCTCAAATCGTTACGGCGGGTTTATACGGCGAAACTGGGAGCCGGCGCGACGGACGTTACACCGGAAATCGAAAAGTTAGAAAACCTCGGCGCGACCTGGACGTCACGCCCCAACGCTATAGCCCGGGCTTTATGGGAAATTCGAGCCCGGCTAGCTTTGAATACCGGCGACAGGGCGCGAGCCGGGGAGTTACTCGAAACGGTCGAAACCGTACCTTCCGACGGACGGGACGTGTTGGGCAACTATGAAAAAAGAATACTAACGGGGGAACTGTACGAGTTTCTAGCGAACGCCGAAGCCGCCGAAGCGGACTATTCGTACGTATATAACGACTCGCGCGGAAACGGCGCGTTCTACTACGCCGGTACGGCCGCTTACGGGCTTGTAAGATTATCCTTAAAATCTGGCGATAAAGAAGCCGCGGAAAAGTACTTAACGACTCTCGAATCCACCTTCGGCGGCCAGAACCTAGAATATTGGGAAGACGTTATACGGTCGCTTAAAGATGAGTTAAATACGGCCTGATTAGTTCGAATACGACTTGACGACGCCAGCCGCTTTTACCGTACCCCCTATAAGCAAAAAACCCCCGTGTTCCGGGGGTTTTTTATCATGTTCTTTGGGCCTAACAGGAGTCGAACCTGTGACCTCACGCTTATCAGGCGTGCGCTCTAACCGCAACTGAGCTATAGGCCCGCGTACGTAATTGTATAACACAACGCCGCCCGGGAAGTCAAGCGTTTTCGTGCCCGCCGGATTAGCCAATTACGCCAAGGCGGAAAACCCTTGACAAAATCGCCGCAGTTATATAAAATTAACTCAACGTATGTATAGCTACTCGGGCAAATACAAAGGAGGATCTCCGTGGACGACCTTTTCGCGAAATGCGGCGCCAACTGCGGGCGTTGCCCGTCGTACAGAGAAAACCTCGTAACCGATAAGGACCGGCGGAGGTGCAGCGAAGGGTGGCGAACGTATGTCGGTGCGAACTTTAAACCTGAGAAACTCCTAACCTGCGAAGGTTGCCAGGAGCCTTACCGCGAGGACATCGTTCGCTATTACAAACGCGGCTGCATTGTCAGTAAGTGCGCCGAGTACAACGGCGTCGAGACCTGCGCCAACTGTTCGGCGTACCCCTGCGACGAACTCAGGAACATCTATGGTTTCATGGAAGGCGATGCCCGGGCGAAAGTCGAGGCCAAGTTTGGTAAGCCGATACCCGATGAGGACTACTTAACCGTTATCGAACCGTACGAAGGTATCAAGCACCTAGACGAGATACGCACGTCTCTAGAACCGGAAGATATCGTCGAGATGAAACCGGTTTCGACGAAAGCAAACGTCGCGCCCTTCCCCGACGAGTTGAACGTACCGGCAAAGGAAGCGCGGGCGTTGAAAGTCGTTTACGACGTTATTTCGTCGCTGAAAACGGTAGAGGACGTCTCGTACGCGTTTTCGCTCGCCCTCAAAGACCGTAGCCGGCGCATCATGAAGATACTGTGGGCGTTCGCCCGTTTGGGCGAACCGGAAAACGGCGGCGGCCTGTCAGTTAAACTGAGTAGCGAAACCTACATAGGCGAAAAACTACAATCGGATTTAACGAAGGTGGAGGGGTACGCCGAAGCCCTGGCCGAACGCGGCGTGCGGTGCGAAGTCGTCCCGTTGTTGGAAAAGGGCTGGCGTACCGATCGGGGGTCGCTAAGAAAGACCGGTTGGTATATAAAGATGGGCTTCGACGAAACCGCTGGCAGGGGCGCCGCGCTGGATGCCTTACAGACCTACGCCGTTAAGCTGATCAAGGCCTACGGTAAAAACGCGTTCCTCTATTTCGCGAAAGCGGATATGCGCGTATTTAAGGCGGGAGATTGAATCTTCGTTTGTTATCAACTTCGGCCGGCGCGGACAAACCGCGCCGTTTCTTATATTACTAAAACGGTTGACGGCGGTAATCGTAAACCGTATAGTACCTCTATTCTGGAAACCCCGGGTTAAGAAGGACTTTGGAAACCGTACCGTATATAGGCGAAACGTTCGCTCTAGCGTCGGCGTTGGTCTGGGCGCTAGCGGTAATATGTTTCAAGAAAAGCGGCGAGACCACGCACCCTCTGGCGCTTAACCTGTTCAAAGACGTTTTATCTCTCATCCTGTTCGTTCCTACCCTATACTTTTTTGGCGAAACCCTATTCATACCGGCGTCACCCGGCGAATACGCCGTTTTACTCGTAAGCGGCGTCCTCGGCATTGCGATCGGTGACACCCTATTCCTAAAATGTTTGAATGTCCTGGGCGCGGGGCTCACCGCTATCGTAACTTTTTTATACACCCCGTTCACCATCGGTCTGTCGATACTCTTCCTTCGCGACGTACTCACGTTTTACCAGGTTATCGGCGCCGCCCTTATCGCCTTCGCGGTACTCGTAGCTTCGCTGAAGCCGGGTACAACAGGTCTTACGAAGAAAGCGCTCCTCTACGGCCTCGGAATCGGCTTACTCGCGATAGTCTCTTCGGCGGCCGGTCTGGTTATGATTAAAAACCTGTTGGACCGGTCGCCTTTGATATGGGTGGTCGAAATCAGGCTCGTAGGCGGCGTGATTGCGCTGCTCGCTTTCCTCCCGTTCATGCGAAATCGCCGCGCCGTTATATCGTCTATGTTTTCGAAGCAAGGGTTCAAATATACGCTTCTGGGGTCCCTTTCGGGCGCGTATCTGGGGATGGTCTTCTGGCTCGCGGGTATGAAGTACTCCCTCGTGTCTATCGCGACGGCCCTCAGTCAGACGAGTAACTTGATGGTATTCGCCTTCGCCGCGTTGTTGTTGAAAGAACCGATTACCTCGAGACGCCTCGCCGGCATTCTGATGGCGGTGGCGGGTGCGTTGTTGATTACGTTCTTATAACGACACCGCCCGGTTTATCGGGCGGTGTTATTAACAAGGTTATCACCCACAACGAGACCTCAAACGATTCCCACAGTTATTTCACCCATTAGTTTCATCTTCCGCCGCTTTCTTCTTCGCCTTCCCTTTTCCGCCGCCCGCCTTCTCGAATACCAATCGCTCGTCGTCCGCTTCAGCTTGTACCGTATCTCCCGGCCCGAACTCGCCCGAAAGGATTTTATTCGCGACCGGATTCGCCAGCATCCGGGTTATAACGCGTCTCAGCGGCCGCGCGCCGAAGGCCGGGTCGTAGCCGGTCTCGGCCAACAGTTCCCGCGCGGCGTCCGTCAGCTCCAGCTTGATGTCCTGGTCCGCAAGCCGTGCTTCCACCTTCGCGACCAACAAATCTACTATCTTGAGCAGGTCGTCACGGGTCAGCGCGTGGAAGACGATAACCTCGTCGATACGGTTCAGGAACTCGGGCCGGAACGAGTAGCGAAGTTCCTCCGTCGACGCAGCCTTCATCTTCTCGTATAACTCGTCCGGGCTATCCACGTCGGCCCGCTCGCTCAGCGTCATAATCCGGTCGGCGGCGATGTTCGACGTCATTATTATTATCGTGTTCCGGAAGTCCACAGTCTTCCCGTGGCTATCGGTCAGTCGCCCGTCATCCAGCATCTGGAGGAGGATGTTGAAGACGTCGGGATGGGCTTTCTCTATTTCGTCCAGCAGGACCACCGAGTAAGGGCGCCGGCGGATCGCCTCGGTTAGCTGGCCGCCCTCGTCGTATCCCACGTACCCGGGCGGCGCGCCCACCAACCGGCTCACCGTATGCCGTTCCTGGTACTCGGACATGTCTATACGAACGATAGCCTCCTCGTCGCCGTAGAGGAATTCGGCAAGAGCCTTCGCGAGTTCGGTCTTACCCACGCCCGTCGGGCCGAGGAAGATGAACGACCCTATCGGTTGGTTCGGGTCCTTCAAACCGGCCCGGGCCGAACGGACCGCCTGGCTCACCGCGTCCACCGCGATGTCCTGCCCGACGATGCGTTTGTGTAGCTCGTCCTCCATCCGCATCAGCTTCGCCTGTTCCTCCTCGGTCAATTCCGAGACCGGAATCCCCGTCCACTTGCTGACCACCTCGGCGATGTCCTCGGCGGTAACGACCGTGGAAATCTCCTGCTCCTTCTTTTCCGCCTCCCATTTCTCCTTGGCTTCGTCCAGCTTGGCTTTGAGTTCAAGGTATTCGACGTGGAGTTTGTTGGCAGTCTCGAAGTCGTTGGCCGCGATGGCTTCCTCCTTCTCCCGTTCGAGCCGGGCGACCTCGGCCTGGGTATCTTGCAAGTCCGGCGGAACCAGCAGGTTCGAGAGGTGCACCCGCGCCGACGCCTCGTCGATTAAATCTATCGCCTTGTCGGGAAGGAACCGGTCGGCGATGTATCGGGCGGACAGCCTGGCCGCCGCGTCTATCGCCTCGTCGGAGATGGTAACTTTGTGGTGAGCCTGGTAGTTCTCGCGTAGCCCTTTCAGTATCTCTATCGTCTCCTCGACGGTCGGTTCGTCCACCATAACCGGCTGGAAGCGCCGCTCCAGCGCCGCGTCTTTCTCGACGTACTTGCGGTACTCGTCCAGGGTTGTGGCGCCGACGGCCTGGAGGTCGCCGCGGGCCAGCGCCGGTTTCAGGATGTTCGCCGCGTCCACGGACCCTTCGGCCGCGCCGGCGCCCACCAGCGTATGCATCTCGTCTATGAAGAGGATGTAGTCGCCCGATTCGATTATCTCATCGATAACGTTCTTGAGCCGCTCCTCGAACTCGACGCGGAACTTGGTCCCGTCGACCAGCCCGCACATGTCGAGGGCCACAACTTGCATGCCGATTAACAGCTCCGGCACGCCCCGGTCCACTATCTTCTGGGCCCGCCCTTCGACTATGGCGGTCTTGCCGACGCCCGGGTCGCCGAGTCGCACAGGCTTGTTCTTCGTCCGCCGGGAGCGTATCTGGATGACGCGCTCGATTTCGTCTTCCCGGCCGATGACCGGGTCGAGTTTGCCCTTTTCGGCCAACTCGGTCAGGTTCCGGCTGAAGGTCTCGACGGCCGGGGCCTCGGCGTCGGCGGGGGCGCCGTACTTGCCGGTTTCCTTGCGGCCAAGTAGCTCGAAGACCTTGGCGCGTATCACCTTCGGGTCGGCGCCCTGGCCGACGAGGGCCCGGTACGCGGTCCCGGATGTCTCGGTGAGGAGCCCTATCAATAAATGCTCGGAGCCGACCTCCTCGGCGTTCATCTCCTGGGCCGCGTCCACCGCGTACCGTATCGCGTTCTTGGCCTTTGGGCTGAACTCGATTACGGCGCCGGCGGCGCCGGGCTTGGCGGCAGTCATCGTCTTGACCGCGGCGTAAAGTTTGTCGAAGGAAAGGGCCGACTGCTCCAGCGCTCGCGCCGCGATAGAGCCACGGTCACGGGAAAGCCCAAGTAGGATGTGCTCGGTCCCGATGTTCGCAGAACCGAACTCCCGGGCGAACTCCTGGGCGCTTCGAATCGCCTCCTGCGCTCGGTTCGAGAAGTATTCTTCCATTTATATCACCGATAGTGTATCTTTATAGATTCACATTTACGCCACTACGTACAGAGTCCACGTCTATGGCGTAGATACGGCACCACTTATATTAACAACCATCGGCGCGATATAGATTATAAAGAGGACGGCTGAAATCGCGATTAGTAAATAATGCAAGTACGGCTTTTTGCCCTTATTTCCCGATTTAGACGGTTCGAAATAAACCACTTGCCATAACGAACGCCACAACCAGAAAAAGGCGTAAGACGCGGTTAACGCGGCCCCGAGACCGGCGCCGCTGCTGAGTTCGCCAGCGTAGGCCAGCGATATCAGCCCGAAAATGACGAAGAACAAGATTAGGGCGAAGTTTACAGTATAGTATATCTTGCTATTCCGGACGGAGACCTTCGCGAAATCGGATTTACAGTCGAACAGCCGGTAGAATAAGAGGTGAAAAACGGCGAATAACAGCGAGATTACCCCGCCTGCGGCGATTCCTAATTTCAGTATATTTATAATCACGCCCGCCGCCCGCCTGTTCCTATTCCTCCCACCCCATCGATTTCGAGTACTCCTCGAAGAGTTTCTTCTGTTCCTTGTTCATCTTCTTGGGTATCTCGACCTCGATTTCGACGTAATGGTCGCCGACGCGCCCCGTCCGTTCGTCCTTTATCCCTTTCTTCTTGACGCGTATCTTCTTCCCGGACGACGTACCGGCCGGTATCTTTACCTTGACTTTCCCCTGGGTCGTTTCCACCACTTTGCTCGCGCCGCTAAGGGCCTCGGACAGGTTGAGTTTCAACGTCGACGTAGTGTCCAGTCCTTCCCGTTCGTACCTGTCGGAACCTTTTACGTGGACAGTGATAATCAGGTCGCCCCGGGCGCCGTACGGGCCGATGTTGCCCTCACCACGGACGCGTATCTTCCCGCCGTCGGATATGCCGGCGGGGATACGGACGCGAATCTTCCGCTTCCCCGGTTTCGTCCCGGTTCCGCCGCAGTCCGGGCAGGGTTCCTCGACCACCTTACCCCGGCCCGCGCAAGTCGGGCACGCCCGCTTCACGCCGAACTGACCCAGGCCGACGGTTACGGTCCCCTCGCCGCCGCACTGGGGGCACGGCTTCGTGCTTGTCCCCGCTTTCGCGCCGGAACCGGCGCACGCCAGACACGGCTCACCCCGCTTAAGGTTGATTACCGCCGTGCCGCCTTTCGCGGCTGTCTTGAACGGGACGTCTATGTCCATGAAGACGTTGCCGGAGCCGCGGGTGTCTTCTTCCCTAGGCCGGCCCGCGCCGCCGCCGAAAATCATATCGAAGAGATCGCCGACGCCGCCGATGCCGCCCAGGTCGCCGAGGTCGAAATGGAAGGTCTGGGATTGACCCGGTTGAGTGTACTGCGAGAAGTCGAAACCGCCGAACCCGCCGGGGCCGCCAGCGCCGCCGGGCGCGCCGGCGAACGCCCCGTACTTGCGGAGCATATCGTACTCGGACCGTTTCTTGCCGTCCGAGAGCACCGAATAGGCTTCGTTCACCGCTTTGAATCGCTCGGCGGCGGCCGGGTCCGGGTTACGGTCAGGGTGGAGCTCCATCGCAAGTTTGCGGTAAGCCTTCGCGATTTCGTCCTTGCTGGCGTTCTCGCCTACGCCCAGTATCTCGTAGAAGTCCTTATTATCGGCCATTTATTCCCGTTCGTTCTTTATTTGCCCTGTATTTAAAACGCCCGGCGGGTAAAAGGCGGAATACGGAAACTCGACCTCCGACGCGGCCAAAACGACGGCCGTCGGTCTGCCCGGGTCCACGAAGTACGGCACGTCCAGGGTTATAGTCTCGCCGGAACCGACCGGGACCGGCTCGAACGCTACGGCGCCTTTATAAAAAACCGCGTCCCAACCGCCGTCAGGGTATAGCGGCCGCGGCATCACGCGGTCATAGGTCTCGTCGCCGGTTCGCAGGTTAAACGCGGAATCGGTCATAATTAAAGCGTGAGCGGTACTCATCGCGACCGGATCGAAGTAAACGACCGCGTACGGTTCCGAGAGATAAACGGGCCTATCAGTTCCGGGGACGTTAACCAGATATTCGCCGTCGCCCGCGTCTTCGACGGGTAACGGCGTCGCCCGGACGCGGCCCACTTCAACCTCGCCGGTTAAACCGCCGTAGAAGACGAGTTCCCGGGACGCGTCGGCGGTCCGCGCGGCGGCGGTTGCGGCCTCGAGCTCGGTTGCCGGTTCAACCGGTTCCGTAAGCGTCCCGACGAGGACCGACGCTACGGCGATACATAACGATACGGCGAATACTAGCACCCAGGCCATTCGTGCGACCCCTCCTACGCCCGTTCTTCGGTTTAATCGCCGGGGCCCGGTTCCTCCTCGAGGCAAACCATTACCTTAACCGGAACGAGCAGGCGCCCCTTGAACGTATAACCGGGTTCTAAAACCTTAATAATCGTGTTCGGTTCGAAATCCGGAGTGCACTCGCCCATCACCGCGTCGTGAACCGTCGGGTCGAAGGGAGTTCCGGGGCCGGCTTCGATGGGTTCGAGACCCTCGGCCCTCAGCACGTCGAAGACCTTCCGGTCAAGCATCCTTATCGCGTCGACGTGGTGTTGGGGCACGGCAGGGTCGGCGTCAGTTTCGTCAATCGCCCTGGTCAAGTCCGCGAGCGCCGGGAGTATCTGTTTGATTACCCTCTCCGCCGCCCGCTCCCGGATTTCTGCTTCTTCACGGGCGACCCGCTTCCGCATATTATCCAGGTCTGCGGCTTTCCGCAGGTACTCTTCGCGGGCCTTTTCGGCTTCGGCCCGCGCGGCTTCAGCCTCGGCTCGGGCAGCCGCGAGTTCTTCCTCCAACTCTGCTAACTTTACTTCCAGCTTTTCTACTTTTTTATCGCGGAAATCTACTCTTATCTTATCGGCCATAGTTCCTCGTATATCTTTCCTTTTTATCTCGTTATAAGTCCACCCGACCGCCGGCGTTGCCACGGTAGCGCGTTCTACCGAAAATGGCCGTGGGCACAATTGAGCCGAACGTACTAGTACGAACGAACGGGTTATTATAACGAAAGTTTTCGGGGAACGCAAACGTTTGGAAGTGAAAACGCGGCGCCTTACCGAATGGAAATAAGCTAGGCGTACCGCCGGAGTACCCCGTTATTCTTGGCCTAACACCTTGACATCTAATAGTTAATCGGCTAAACTGTTTGCCGAGGTTTACAAGTAAATAACCCCGAACCTACGGAGGGACATATGCGTTGGTTAGCGTTGACGGTAACTATTTTAGCACTTTGCGTTTCGGCCGCTCCGTACCCGATTTACAAAATCGCCGCTTACTCGTCGGCTCCCTTTTCGGCCGTCGTGGCCGATACGGACAACGACGGCGGGAACGATATAATTACCCTTGCTAAAAACGGCGGCGATAGTACCGTTTATTTCCTCGAGAACCAACCAACGATGGGATTCGGCCGAATATGGGTCGGGTACGAGGTAGACCCCATCGGGCACGATTACGCCTTATACGCAGCCGATTTAGACAGCGCCAACTACCTCGACATCGTACATAGTAACGGAGCCGGATACCTTAACGGCGGTTCAAGCGACAACTGGACGTCTTTCACCATCGACCCGGAGAATACCATCGTCGTTAAAGGGGCGGCGGATATCAACGCAGACGGGGACGAGGACGTTATTTACGAGGCGTCGAACAGAGGCGGTTGGTACGAGAACGCCGGTAACGGTACGAACTGGACCGCGCACGCGGATACTTTTGGACACGTTCCCATTACCGCCCTGGACGTCGACGGCGACCACGACTGGGACGTCTTTACATATATAGATAACTTCGGCGCGCCGGACCATTTCTACATCGCCGAAAACACAGACGGGAGCGGCGGTAGCTGGAACGAATAAGAGATAACTATTATCAACTATAATATTAACGCTTCCAGAGGAGTCGCCGTACTCGACGCAGACGGCAACTCTACCGCCGATATATGCGTCGCGGTCGTCGCCGAAACAGCCGGCAATGTCCTTACGTTAAGCGTAGACGCCGGGTCGAGCGTAGTCTCCGTTGACGAAGGCACCGCTTATTCTACAGTTGTCGGCGGGGATTTCGACGGCGACGGGTTCGACGAAGTCGTCGCGTATGACTATTCGGCTAAAACAGCGTACTTATTCGATAATTTAACGACTTCGCCGACAAAAACCGAGGTCCGAACCGAATTTAAACCGCTTTGCGCAGGGGACGTTAACAACGACGGCACCGACGACGTGGTCGGTTATTCGATCGCCGACAGCGTGTTCGTGTGGCTGGACTTCCAGAGGACTTTGTACCCGGACTTCGTTTCGCCGGACCACGTACCGCCAGGCAACGGTACGCTCGGCACTTTCGAGCTATACCAATCGAAACCGAACCCGTCTTACGGCGACGCAACCATAACCTTCACCGTCCCCGAAACGACCGACGTACGTTTGGCGGTTTACGACATCGCGGGACGCAAAATCGCGGTGCTCGCGGACGACGTGCTACCGGCCGGCGAACATACGTACGAAGTATCGGAGCTCCCGGCGGGGGTGTATGTTTATCGCCTGGTAGCGGGTTCCTACATCGCTGTCAAAAAGATGGTTGTACTGTAATAATAAGAACCGCGGAATGTAAGGGCGGTAATCCTCTGCCGCCCTTTTTTCGTCGACTGAAGCCGGCGTTCTCGGCGCCCCCGGATGAATCGGGCGGTATCACTCGAACGTCGATAAAGGTACGTCTACCCGCGCCGTTTTTTCTTGTTGATTTAACCGCCGCCTTCGAGTATATTCGCGAAATCCGAACGTTTAACCCGTTGAGCGATGTGAATTCGTAAGCGCGAAATAAACGCCACACGAAGGAGCGCTGTTTCCTATGATGCCTTTAGAAACGTGGTTATCAATTTACGCTTCCTATAACTCCGCGTTCTTCCCCGCGCACGTCCTCTTCTACGTTATCGCCATAGGCGCGTTCGTATTTACATTGGTGAAACCCGGCGCGATAGCCGACATAATAATGAAAAGCGTCCTCGCGCTGCTCTGGGCGTGGACCGGTGTATTGTTCTTTATACTCCATTACGCGCCCCACAACACCGCCGGGTACACCTTCGGCGTCGTATTCCTGATACTCACTATAATGTTCGTCACCGACATTTTCCTGAAAAAGCTAGACTTCGACCCGAAGTATAATAAAAACTACACGTACACAGGAATTGGGGTTGCGGCGTGGGCCGCGGTGCTATATCCGGCCCTGAGCCTGGCCCTGGGCCGTACCTGGCCGTCTATGGCGGCGTTTCCTATTACGCCCGGGCCGCTGGTGATATTCACGTCCGGCGTACTGCTACTCACCCTCAAAGAAAGCCACTCGTGGTTCTTCGGCATCCCGTTTATCTGGGCTTTGATTCAAGGTATAGGCGCGCCAACGTACTGGGGTTTATACGAGGACTACTCGATCATCCTCTTGTGCGGCTTTGCATTCTTCGTCGCGTGGTACTACCAGAGCAAGCAACGGCGGGAAGCCAAGAAAAAGGGGTGAACGAGACGAATTCCCCGCGTAAAAGTTTTATATTGGTACTATTAGCTACTCCACTCATTTTAATCATTGGCGATGTAAACGAGTGCGCCGCCTCCGATTTCGACGTCATCTGCATAGTGGACGGGGCGAAGGCATACAAAGATGAAGCGATGTCGGAACCCGTCGCCGAGCTTGCTTATTGGACGGTAGTAAGTTGGGTCGATTGGAGGGAATACGGCTACCAATCTGTTCGACTGGCCGACGGCAGTATCGTGTTCTCCGATAGCCAGAACTTCGGCCGCGCATTGACCACGTACGTTGACGCCCTGAACGTCCGGTCCCAACCGAATCTATCGGGTGGAGTTACAGCCAGAATTGAAAGGGACGAAGAGTTTGCAGAAGCGCCTACAGGGTGGGAATTCGCGGATGGTTACGGCTGGCTTAAGGTAAAACTCCCGGACGGGAGCGAAGGTTGGGCGGCGAGCATTTACCTTATACCGCGTTCCTATTATCGGGAATTAGAAAAAGCCGAAGCTCTAGCGAAGTCCGGCGATACCGACGCTTTAATAAAGGAACTCGAAAGCCTGACCGGAATAGTAGAGGGGTTCCCCGACGAGAAAGGGACCGTCGGTGTATCGCCCGACGGAAAATATGTAGTTTTTTCGATGGTCGGCGGTATTTTAGTGGTGTTTGAACAGGGAGCCGGTATCACCGCGTATCACGATATTTTCCTCGCCGCTTCGGCTGTCAAATGGTCGCAGAACTCCCGGTACTACGCTTTTGACGAAGGGTCGTGGATCCTTAGAGGCTTGCACGTTTTTGATACCGAAGACGGGAAGACGGCTTTAGACGCCGGGGTCCTACAAGATAACTATTACTTCATCGGCGAAGATCTGTTCGTGTGGGTAGAGTACGACCAGCTATCGTCGGAAACGAAATTCGAAAATCCCGACGCGGAAGGAATATTCGAAGACGAGAATAAATACCTAGAGGTACCTTCGGTACGGGTCCTTGATCTGCGTACCGGCGAAACGATTACAGTCCTGGAACCGAACCCGAATACCTTACGAAAGGACGGGTACCCGATAATGATAAACCTGGCCCCGACGGACGAATTAGAGGGTAATGCCGACCGGCTAAAGCCTATAACCGACTTAGATTTATTCAAAGAATACGCGGAGAAACCACAAATATGTATCGAGAGCCAAGCTTAGTACCGTTAAGGTTTCGCGTTCTTCGCCGCGTGGTACTACCAGAGCAAGCAACGCCGGACCACCGAAAAAGCAAAATAAGCATCACTATCTAGGACGACCTATTGAGAGGAGTAACAATGAAATACGCTCTCGCGACCTTTATCGTCTTGACGGCCGTACTCGCCGCGGGCGCCTGGGGAAACGGGCTCAACATAAGCGGTATTGGTTCCCGTTCCGCCGCGATGGGCGACTCGTACTACGCGGTCGCCGACGACTATACGTCGGTCTTCTGGTGCCCGGCGGGTCTGGCCGAAGTCGACGGAGCCGAGTTCAATGGTACAGTTCTCGATATAATCCCGACGGCCACGTATAAAAACGCGGCCCTCAACATCAACACCCAGTCCATCGGCGGACAGAACATCTTCCCCAATACTTCCTTCGCCCAGGGCGGGTTGGCCGGCGGCAAGTTCGGGTACGGCTTCGGCGCGTACGCGTCCGCCGGGAGCGGCGCCGAGTGGGACGGCAACGACCTCAGACCGCTGGCCGGCGGTAACTACGGTAAGTGGAAGGGCGCTCTGAAAGTATACGAGTTCGCCGGCGGCGCCGGTTACGCGCCCCATCCGGCCATTTCGATCGGCGGGGCTTTCTACGTCGACTACGGACTGATGAGCACTAACGTTCCTGTCCCCCTTTCCGATACGGAGCCCGTTCTTTATGGGAACATGACCGAAGACCTGAAGGGCTTCGGCTTCAGCGGCGCCGTAGGCGTTAAGGTGCGGCCCCACCGTGTAATCGACCTGGCATTCACTTTCAAGCCGAAGCGTACGATTAAACTCGACGGTACCGCCGAGATACTCGAACTCCAGCAGTTGGAGATGCCGACGTCGTCCGGTCTTTCCCGGGACGTCTCCCTTCCAATGGAGCTCATGGGCGGCGTCGCGTTAAAACCCTGGCACAGGTTATTAATCGCCGTCGGAACCAGATATAACTTCTGGAGCGACGCGGTTGATAGGTTCGTCTCCGTGTACGACGACCCGGCGTGGAGTGGCTTTATGTCGGGGAGCGGCGCGAACGTCAAAGTACTCGACTGGAAGAACAGCTACATGATAAACGCCGGTTTCGAGTTCAAACTCAACCCGACGATCGACCTGCGCGGCGGCACATTCTACGATCCATCGCCGGCGCCCGACTCGACGTATGACTTCTTCATACCCAACAGCGACCTGACGGCGATTACCGGAGGTACCGGCATCCATTTCAGCGGTTTCGACTTCGACCTGGCTCTCGAGTACGTGAAAGGGAAAGAGAGGAACATAACCGTCCAGACACTGAACAACGTACCGGGTATCCACGGGATGACTGTTAAAGTCGTGAACTTCGGCGTAACGTACCACTTGTAGACACCGAACGTATGCTCGGCGACAAACTGGTAATCAAAGAGCACCACACCCGGGCGGCCGGTAAGATAACCGAGATTCTAACCCCCCGAGTCGAAGCGTCGGTGGAACGTTACGCCGTCGCCGTCGGCGGCGAATCGGGCTGCGGCAAATCGGAGACGGCCCACGAGTTAGCCCGACTCCTGGGCGAAGCGGGGTTCCCCGCGGTCGTGTTGGCCCAGGACGATTACTTCGTCTATCCGCCGCGCACCAACCACGAAAAGCGGCTCGAGGACGTCAACTGGGTCGGTCCCGGCGAGGTAAAACTGGGGCTCCTCGACGATCACATCGCTCTGGCGAAGGACCCTAACGTAAGCGAGTTGGTCAAACCTCTCTCTATTATCGAAGAAGACCGGTTGGATGAGGAGACCGTCGACCTGACCGGCGTCCGGGCCATAATAGGCGAGGGGACCTATACTAACTCCCTTCAGAACGTCGACTTCCGGGTCTTCATCGACCGGACGTACCACGATACGCTGGACGCCCGGGAAGAGCGGGCCCGGGACGAGCTGGACGAGTTCTCGGACCAAGTACTGGCGATAGAACACGGTATAATCAAAGTCCACAGGACTCTGGCGGACATAATTATCAAAAAGGACTACTCGGTCGAGGTAGTGTCCGACGCATTCAAATGACGTAAGCCGAGACGGTGGGTAAGCTAAACAACCTGGCAATGTTGAGCGTCCACGGTTACGTGGACGCGGTCCCCGTTCTGGGCGCCACCGACACGGGCGGCCAGGTCACGTATGTACTTGAACTGGCCAAAGGGCTAGCGAAACTCGGCGTTACGGTGGACCTTTATACACGCCGGTTCGACGATAGGGAACCGCTCGAAACCGTCGCCGACGGCGTCCGTATCGTCCGCGTCCCCTGCGGTCCCCCGGAGTTCGTCCGCAAGGAGGACATGCTCCAATACCTGCCAGAGTACGTGGATAATATGTACGGTTTTATCGAATCCGAAGGGCTGGAATACCAACTGATGCATTCCCATTATTGGGACGCGGGCTTCGCGGCGATGGAACTCGCGCCCCGGCTCGGGATACCGTTCATACATACGAGCCATTCACTGGGCGCCTGGAAACGCGAGCGGATGGGCGGCGACCCGGACGAGATGGAACGTCTCTTCCGCTTCGAGGAGCGTATCGCCACCGAGAGGTTAATCTTCAGCGCGGCCGCGGCCCTGACAGCAACGACGCCCGAGGGCGTCGCCAACTACGAGCGGCTCTACGGCTTCGAAAGCGACGACATGATCGTCATCCCGCCGGGCGTGGACGTCCACCGTTTCAATCCTGAACCGCAGCCCGGCGAAACCGCGCCGGCGTACGCGTCCGACGACTTCGTCTTCGCGTTAAGCCGAATCGACTCGAACAAAGGATTGGATTATCTACTCTTCGCTTTCGATAAGGTCCGCGGCGAAAGCGACGCGAAGCTCGTCGTCGGCGGCGGGTCGAAGAACCCGAAGCAACATGAGTTGGACGTGTTAGCGGCTTTAAACTCGATAATCGACGAACTCGGGCTGAAGGCCACCGTGACTTTCGCGGGATACGTACCGGATGAGGAGCTTGCACCGTACTACCGGCGCGCGAAAGCGTTCGTCCTACCGTCGAAATTCGAGCCGTTCGGGATGACGGCGCTGGAGGCTATGGCTTGCGGCACGCCCGTCGTCGCGACGAACCTGGGCGGTATCAAACACAACCTGGACGACGGTGTGAACGCTTTGCTCGTAGACCCGTCGGACACCCACGAGCTTTCCGGGGCGATACTTACTATACTAAACAACCCCATCGCGGCCGAAAAGCTGTCGAAAGCCGGCCTCAAGAAGATACGCGACGAGTTCGCCTGGGAGGTCATCGCAAGGAGGAACCTGGGGTTTTTTAAGGGGTATATTTCATGACTTACCCCGTAACGCGCTAATAACAAACCCCGCGCTTCACGGCGCGGGGTTTTCTTTATATTATTAAGCAGGTTTAAACTACCCTACTCCCCTTCCCCTTCTATCTCTATCTCCGGTACTTCGGCGGGTTGGAGCGGTACTTCGATCTGCCCGGCTTCGCCCGGGTCCTCGTCGTAGGGCGTAGCCCGGAAGAAAATACGACTGCCCTCGAAGACCGTCGGGACGTCGGCCATACGCTTCCACGTTATTGTACCGGAGCCGCGGACGCCACTCGCCCCCGAAACCGTCGCCGGGTACCAGGTAGCGCCGCCGTCCTCGGAGTACTCGCAATCCAGGTCCACCGTATCGTTCTCCGGGTCGTTCACCGTGTACGAAACCGTTATATCGCCGGTAGTCGCGTCCTCGGTATAAGACGCAAGGGATACGCGCGGCGGTTCGTTCAGGTCCACGAGGAACGACGAGTTCTCCGCCGGCTCACCCGGGCCCGAATCCTTCGCCGTTATCCGGAAAACGATATCGCCCGAATAACCGGCGCCCAGGTCCGCCGCGGCCCGCCAGTCGGCAGTACCGAAGTATGCAGACGGCGTAATCGAAGCCGTGTTGCCGGACATCGTCGCGGTCCGCCACGTGCTCCCGCCGTCGGTGGAGTACTCGCATATCAAGCTGACGGTATCGCCCTCGTTGTCCATTATAGAGTAGTCTATCGGTATCGTATCGCTTTCTTGTTCCCCGATTACGTCGGCGACGAAGACCTCCGGCGGGAAGTTCGTATCCACCGTGAACGTACCAGAAACGCCGGGTGTCCCCTCCTCGAAGTCGTACGGCACGATACGGAAGACCACGTTCGACAACTCCTCGCCCGGTATGTCGGCGCCCGTCGCCCACGTCAAGCTGCCGTCGTAAAACGAGGGCCCTAGGTCCGAAAGGACGCCGAAAGCCGTAGCCGGTTTCCAGGTGGCGCCGCCGTCGGTCGAATACTCGGCGACGATACTTACGGCGTCGCCTTCATCGTCGGCCAAGTGATAGCGAACCTCGACCTCGCCGGCTTCAACGGCTCCCAGTGGTTCCACCGACGCCGTCGGCGGATGGTTATTATCGACCCGGAATGGGAGCGTAAACACCGTCTCGCCGGTATCGTTGTCGGCGGGCGTTACGCGAATGACCGCGTCGGCCAGGTCGAGTCCAGCCCCGTCGGTGGTCGCGCGCCAGACGAAACCGCCGGACCCGGGACGCAGTCCAGAAGTGGAACCGTCCACCGTCGCGGGCGCGAACGTAAATCCGCCGTCGGCGCTATACTCTACAGTCAAGTTCACGGGATCGGCCTCGTCGTCCGAAAGCCGGTATCTAATCTCAACGTCACCGGTCGTGTCAGCCACCGCCGGTTCGACCTCTACCGCCGGCGGGCGGTTCGTATCGACGTTTATCGCCGTCAGCGTATCGCCGGTTCCGGTATCTTTATCGGCCGGCGTTATCCTGAACTGGACCGCGCCCGTATCGACGGAGCCCAAGTCGCGCTTCGCGTCCCATATCACGGTGTTTGAGTACGCTAGGCTGGAGATGTTCGACGTATCGCCCGTAACCGACGCGGTCCGCCAGGTGGCGCCGCCGTCTGGCGAGTACTCGACCGTTACCGACAGAACATCACCTTCAACGTCGTCCAGGTCGTAGTCTATGATTATCTCGTCGCCTTGCTCGCCCTCCAACGGTTGTATCGCCACCGCCGGCGGGTCGTTCACGTCCACGCGGAACGCGGGCGATACGCCCGATTCGCCTTCGTCCTCGTCCGCCGGCGAGATGCGGAATTGTATATCGCTGGAGTCGGTCCCGCCGATATCGGCGCGGGCGTCCCATTGCAAGCTACCGCCGTAGCCGACCGAAGATACATTCGATACGGCGCCGGATACCGTAGCGGTTTCCCAGGTTATACCGCCGTCGATGGAGTACTCGCAGTTCAAATCAACCGCGTCGCCCTCGGCATCGCTTATCGTATAAGCCACCGATACGGTATCGCGCCCGATTTCGGCGGGCCCGCGCACCGTTATCGTCGGCGGGTCGTTCACGTCCACGTGGAACGGCGCCGTCGTTCCGGCGGAACCGGTATCTTTATCTGACGCCGTTACGCGGACGAGCGCGTCGCCGGTGTCGGTGCCTTTTATATCGCGGTCCGCCAACCACTTAACGGTACCCAGATAACCGCTCGCGCCGATTCCGGTCGTCGTCCCGGACAGGGTCGGCTCGTGCCAGGTGGAACCTCCGTCGAGAGAGTACTCGACCGCGATATCGACGTTGTCCGACTCCGTGTCACTCAGGTTATAGTCAATAGTAACTTCGCCCGTCTGCTCCTCGTAAATGTTCGCCACGGAGACCATCGGCGGGTCGTTGTTATCCACGTGCATAACCGTAGTAACCGCCGCTTCGCCGGGGTCGTTGTCGTACGGCGTTACCCGGACCATAACGTTATCGCTGTCCACGCCCGCCACGTCGGCGAAGGACGACCACGTAAACGAACCGCGGTAATCGGCCTGTGATATAACCGACGTCGGGCCGGTTACCGTCGCTTCGTTCCAGTTAGAACCGCCGTCGGTCGAGAACTCTACCGACAGGTCCACGTCGTTGCCGTCGGTATCCGATATGTCGTACGTAAACTCAACGTCGCCCGACAACTCGCCGGTAACGCTCGATAGATTTACGGACGGCGGTTCGTTATTGTCCAGATGGAACGGGCCCGTTGTATCGCTCAAGCCCTCGTCGTTATCGAGGGGCGTTACCCGGAACCTGACGTCGGTACGGTCCACGGAAGGTTCGTCCCGGTCGGACGCCCAGATTATCGTACCCGAGTACCGCGTCGGGTCGATTTCCGTCCGGGTCGCGACCGTCGCTTCCTTCCACGTGAAGCCGTCGTCGGTGGAGTATTCGACCGCTATTGCGGTGGCGTCGCTCTCCGGGTCTTCCAGACGATACGTGATTTCGACGTTGCCGGTCTGTTTCCCGGTCGGCGTATCCACCGAAATGGTCGACAACTCGTTATTGTCGAGATGGAAGTTGGCCGTCCGCCCCGACGCGCCTTCGTCGTTGTCGTAAGGCGTTATCCGGAACGCGATATCGGTCTGGTCAGTCCCGCCCAGATCGGTATCGGAACGCCAGACCAGACTTCCGAGGTAACCGGAACTGTAGATGTCCTCGATTACGCCGTCAACGGCCGCCGGCCACCACGTCGAACCGCCGTCTTCGGAGAACTCGGGTATGACGTTCAATACGTCGTTCTCAGGGTCGTAAAGCGTATAATCGATGATGATATCGCCCGATTGTTCGCCTTCCAGGTCGACCACGTCGATCGTCGGCGGTTCCGAGTTATCTACGTGTATGGGCGGCGAATCGCCGGGTTCGCCCACGTCGTAATCGGCGGCCGTTACGCGGAAAAGAATATCCTCTTTATCGACCCCCGGAACGTCCTCACCGGACGACCACGATATAGAATGGGAGCCGGGAATTAAACCCTCCGCGCGCCCCTCGACCGTCGCGGGAATCCACGTATGCCCGCCGTCCTCGGAGAACTCGCACGCGATGGCGACGGCGTCGCCCTCGTCATCGAGAATCGTAAACGGTACCGGTATAATTCCCGTCTGTTCGCCGCCCAGCGACGCGACGTTCACCGAAGGCGGGTTGTTGTTGTCCACAGTGAAGTCCGACGTACTGCCCGGTGTCCCCTCGTCGTTGTCCGACGGGATAACGCGGAACCGGGCGTCCTCAACGTG
>CP070755.1:67834-70679 GCA_020348885.1 Candidatus Coatesiibacteriota bacterium
ATCCCGAAAAGCCGTTAGCCTCTCTGGAACTGCTTATTTCCGAGAAAGGTAACGGCCAATTTACGCGCCCCGATGGCGAGGTTAAAAAGGTCGAATCTGCAAACTTAGCAAACGTCGACGCGGCGGTTATCAATTGGAAAGACCGAGGCGATAAAAGCCGTGACAATCTTATGGTCTTTTATTTCTGTGGACACGGCGTCGCCAGCGGCGACATAACGACGCTACTCCTGCACGATTTCGGCAAACGAGAGGATCGGCCCCTCAAGCAGGCGATAGATTTCGGCGGTTTTCATCTCGGCATGGATAAATGCGCGGCGCGGCAGCAATGTTATTTCGTCGACACCTGCCGGGTAGCTTCGCCGACTTTGATCGAGGCTTCCAATTACGCCGGCGACCCGATCATCTACGGGTCGGCGAAGCATTCTACCAAGGGGAAGCGGTACGCGCCTGTTTACTACTCAACGGTCGCGGGCAGTCGGGCCTACGGCCGGGAGGGGGCCCCGAGTATTTTTACCGAGGTACTCCTCAGGGCCATGAAAGGTGCCGGGAGCGGCAGAATAAGAGGGGACTGGCACGTTACTACTAACACGCTCGCCAACGGCATTTCCTATCTTTTAGAATGGGAGATTAGAGAGGACGAGCCGGTCGAGCAGGTCCCCGAAACCGGCAAAGTGGCGCGTTTCCCGCTTCACTATCTGAAGGGAAAACCTGTTGTCCCCGTTCGTATCGGTTGCGTACCTTCCAAAGCAAACGATGAGGCGAGATTATCTTATTCCGATGTCGACGTACCGGGAGGAATTGTTACGCGGAAAGATATGGATCCAATGGACTGGGAAGTTGATATCGAGCCCGGGCGATACCGTTTCTCCGCGGAATTCCCGGGCGGCGCATATCGAGATAACAATGAAGAGGGATTAGTATGGCCGCCTATTATCGAAGTCCCGATCGGGGTGAAACTATGACTACGGTAAAGTTGAGATTGAATACAGAGTTAGAATTAACCGAATTCGGCGTGGTCGCTAACGTTTACGACATCTCGGATCGGCCTCAGGAAAAACCCGTGGCTACAAAAACCGCCGAGGAGATAAACGACCTTGTGATTCCCGCGGGGTGGGCGTCTAACGCCGAGGGTGCTTTTACGGAAATCGACCTTGACCCGGGGCGATATATAATAGAGGCTATCCTGCCTTCTGGAGAACTGGTACGCGAGGAATTATACATCGAGGAATCTGCGGAACCTGTGATTATAGTGTTGCGGAGCGAAGAGTCGCCACACGAATGGCTCGGGTGGCAACGATTCGTGGGAAGCGTACCGCGGGCAGGGGACGCGTACGAACGTCGATTAAAGACCTTCGCACAGAAGGCGGCTATTGAGGTAAAAGCGGAGGTCGTCTCGACGGCGATGGTACCGCCGGCCGGGCAAGGGGCGCTCGACTTCGAGGAACCGGACGCCCTATCCTCGCGCGGTTTTTTCTTCGCCCTTCCCGGGTTGAAAGAAGTTGACTTCGTAACGCCTTTAGAGGACCTATTTCGGATAACCTCGGCTACTCCCCCGCCAAATGTCACGGACCCGCTCATATCATACGCCTGGGACGAAATTTACGAGGTCTACTATATAGACACCGGCTTTTTACCGGGTTTAGCAGCAGGCCCCGATGACTGGAGGTGCTTCGTGTTTATTCGGGGCGAAGGTATAACTCCGCAATACGGCGTGTTACCGGTACCTTGGCCGCAGGTTGATCACTCCGGCGAGGCAACCGTAGAAGTACTCGTATCCCGCGCGACCGTGGATCCGACCGTATCCCGCGGGATCGACCCGGGTTACAGGACCTCGGTTAACGTTCGTGACCGGGTAGTGGGCTCCGTCATCAGTTATCTGGGTGCGGGCGACCTGCCGGCCGCGGCGGCGATTACGAATAAAGCGAGAGTTATGCTCTTCGAAAAGGTAGCCAACCCGCTGGCAGCCGCGGCGGGAGCGTACGCACTGCTAAGTACTGAGCGAACGGACGAACCTGAGGAATGGCACGAGTGGGTATCCAACCTGATGGAATGGTTCGGGTGGTTGCCCGACGGCGCGATTTTAAACGCGTGGGTAATATTGGGCCGGCGAGAGGGTGCGGACTACCTCCCGGAGGCCCGCGCCTGTCTTCTGGAGGGCTATCGTCGGGGGCTCCCGTTCTATTCACAAGGCGTGAAGCTTTTGTTGGACGGCCTTACGCTGTTTGCCAACGACGCAAAGGCCGAGCAGAAGCCCGACGAGGAAGTCGAAGAGGCGCTTAAGGTAGTCCGACAGTTGGCTTTACGTACGAACCCGCGGCAACCGTTTACGACGGTGTTGTTGGGTTAGCTACGGGGTGAACGGCGGCGTTGTTGCGGGATTATTAGGACGTCGGATTTAGGTGGTAGTAATTAAGGAGGTATACAATGTCGGCCCATTTTCGCGTTGAGATGCTGCCGGCACGGCACGGCGATTGCATTTGGATAGAATACGGAGACCCCCAGAAGCCCTCAAGGCTCCTTATAGACGGCGGTACGGCCGGCACGTACAAAGCCATTCGCAAACGCTTGAAGGCGTTAGAAACCGACGAGCGGCATTTCGAACTTCTTATCGTAACTCATATAGACATAGATCACATCAACGGCATACTCAAACTTTTGGGCGATCAAAAAGTGAAAGTATCTTTTAACGATATATGGTTCAACGGTTGGCGACATCTTACGGGTTCCGATTTAGAGGAAATGGGCCCTGTAGAGGGCGAAAAGTTGACGACGTTTTTCTTCGATAACACTGACGTACCGTGGAATTACGCTTTCGTAGAACGCGGAAAGAGGGGTGTATTCATCC
>CP070755.1:70779-76940 GCA_020348885.1 Candidatus Coatesiibacteriota bacterium
AGTACGACGATTAATAACCTCAAGAGGTGAACCGCGAGGGAGAAAGGAATCCGGTATGCGTAAATACGCTAACTACGCAATCTGGATGGCGGGCGCCGTAGCGCTTATATTGGCGGCGACCGTTACCGCCGGCGATTACGTCGGGTCCGAGACCTGCTCTATGTGCCATACCGATAAACACGATTCGTGGTCCGAGACGGCTCACGCCGAAAGTATCAAAGTACTTGTGGATAGCGGTATGGCCGAAAACGAAGAATGCTTGACCTGCCATACGACGGCCCTCGGGACCGACGCGTACGAGAAGGCCGTCGCCTGCGAAAGCTGCCACGGCCCGGGTTCCGCCCACGTTGAAGCCGGCGGCGGCGCCGGGTCGATCGAGAGGGCGACGGACGAATCCCTTTGCCTTAAATGCCACACGGACGAATGGTCGCCCGATTTCAATTTCGACGAATATTCCAGGACGGGTATTCACGAATAAAACTACGTTGCGTAAACGCGATATCTAAAACCCCGGCGCACGCCGGGTTTTTTATTTCGCCGAAAACGGCCAAACGACCGATTAATCGATTTCGAATTAAAACAATCGAAACAACGTATTCAAACGATACCGTACGAAACAACTAATATTATACCGGCTTTTTTTCTACTTGACATCGTCCGTCTGTATTTACATAATAGTTCCGTTAAAATCATTATCGTAGCTTAACCTTAAACTCGGGAGGTACGAGATGAAGCGGGGAATAGTTTTCTTAACCGCTGCGTCGGCGGCGGTGTTCGCGACCGCCGCAGCGGGGGATACGCCGCAGATTCTTGACGATGACGATTTTACTACGCTATCCAATTTCGACGAAAGTGATATCAAGATTTCGCCGGAGGATTCTTTCGAGGATGAAGACCCTACGCGGCCTTTAGTTATCCTCATACACGGCTTCCATGGAAGCTTGACGGATATGGTCGATCCGCTCAGTGACCACGACCGCCGCGAGTCAATATTTGCCTACGATCTGGACTGGGAACCGGAAATTGAGGATTTAGGTGAATACCGAACACCACCTCTGGGCTTTGACTTGGACCTAACGTACCCGGTTGGGATTGCTAGGTTTGTAGATGAATTGCGAATGTTAGGGATTACACTACTTAATCCTACTTTAAACACGGACTGGCCGGCGTTTCTGGAAGACGCCGCTGAGACGTTCGGAGCCGACTTCGTAGCGTCGCCGCTCGTAGACCCCGACGATATTACACCCGACCCCGAAGACCCCGACGATATTACACCCGACCCCTCATGGTTTGATTATCTAGTTAGCCAAGGTTACCCGGTGCTCGCCTACCGTCAGGGCGGGTCCGTTCACCGCGACTTGCATAAAAGGCCGCTTGGCAAATATGATGAAGGAGGCGCATACGAGGAGTTCCTCGGTATAATGGAGGACGTACATGAAAACCTGCGTACCGAGGAAAACGGGGAACTGTCGGGGTACCGAAGGATCGCGCTTATCGGCCAGAGCCGGGGCGGGATTATCGCGAGGCGGTATGTGGTGGACGCGTTAAACGGCGATTTACCGCCGCCACACGAGGAGATAGTCGTTAAACGGGTAAGGTTCCTAGGGACGTTGAACACACCCCACTTTGGCGACAATCTATCGGAGATTCCCCATCTTCTCGAATTATTAATAGTAACCTTTTCTCACGGCATAGCGGCGGGTTGGGCTAATGAGATTGTGGATATTTTAGCCGATTGGCTCGAAGTCGACGTGGGGGCGGTGAACGAACTTCGCCCTAGATCCACCATGATCGTTAACATGAACAGGACCGACTTTCAATTAATGCTTACGGACGGCCGCATGGGGCGTGTTCGAAGAGCTTCCACCAGCGGAAATGAACCGGCGTTACGGCGTTTTTTCTTGATGGTATACACGCCCGAGTCGTTTATGGGGGAAATTATATTAGATGCTCCATCATTTTTACCTCCTTATTCCCATAAAAAGGAACCTTTTGAGCTTCCTTTTTCCCCGTTTTTAGAAGGAAAGGGCAGAGACTTTTCCGTCTGGGAAATCGCTGAAGCTGGGTTGTTGGTCCAGCCGCCGGTTACTGTAGTAGCCGAGCTTAGGGCCGACGGAAGAGATGCTATATACCAAAATTATAGCCCGGGCGGGGACGTGATCGTTTCACATTTATCCGGGTGGATGCTGGGTACGGCGCCTGACGGGACGTTAGCCAATGCGCTTGAAGCCACGGAGCTTGACGAGCTGTTAGCTATATCGGCTATGACACCTATAAACCTGGGAGAGTTAGTGGGATTCGGGCGACATAGGACAATTTCGCGACAACACTACGCTACGCTCTGGCACCCAGATTACAAAACATTCATCGAACCGCGTATCCCGAAATGTTACCTTTACCCGTGGCTAACTGTAAAAGCGGGGGACAACGTCGCGGAAATCAGCTGGGACCCGCTGCCCAATCCCTATAATAACTACAAGGTGGTTAGGTTCACGGACGGCGCCGTGGGGGAACGTTCGGAGGAGATAACGGAGACGATATTCTACGACCCGGTGTGGACGATCGCGCCGCTCAAGTACCTCGTAACTTATCCCATCGGCGATGGGGGCTGGGCGCCGCCGGACGAGCTCGAGGCCGAACGGGCGGGAAGTCTCCCGGTGACTATTAAGAGGTGCCGGCTTAACGATGACGTCCCTTATGACGACCTCGTTATGCTTAACGCGAAGATGGCCTCCGCACCCGTCGAGGACCGCTTCGTATTGCTAGGAGCGACGCCGCACTCCGTGGTTTCAGACAGTTTTCATTCCTCAGTTCCGGTTATTATTTCTAGCGGTTCTTCTCCACCACCGGCGCGGTCTATCGTGTTCGAGAGCGATTATTGGCCCGTTTCGGAGCCGTACATGACGAGCGAGGGAGAAGAGGTGGCCCTCGCCGCGTGGCTCGAGTTCGGATTCCCCTCCAAAACTGAATCTATTCCCGATCCGCCCGATCTTGACGAGGAAGGCCTTGGCGGTTACGACCCGGGTGGGGGCGGCGGATCGATAGCGTTTGGGGACCTAGACAAGACGAAGATTTGGTTTAGGCTTTACGGAGCCTATATCGATAGCGCCGGGTTGCCGGTCGTCACCCCGGAATTGGGGGGGAATACGGAGGTTATAAACTCTAGGCAACTTGAGTGCATCGAGTCGCCCACGACGACGTTGGAATCGCCGCGGATTGCGGTATTTGACGACCACTTCTTGTTCGCCTTCACGGCCGGTTCCAGCCATACGCTTTACTTGGTTGAGACCGACCGGGCGCTGAATCTTGCCGGTGATCCTACCCTCGACGAGGTAGTGATCCGCGGCCAACCGGGGGTTGAAGTTGTTGAGGAAGGTTTAAGCGGCGAAGGATTGTTAGGCGAAGGATTGATACTACATGACTTCTTCCGGTTCGGAGACTCCGGGTGGATAGCTTTGGTTGGTTTGGAATACACTGATACGCTTTACGTCGCAACCGACAACGGGGCCGGCACCCGGGCGATATCGGAACTCGAAACGCGCTGGCCTTTGAACACGCGAGCCGGTTGCAAAGGAGCCGTTCTGGGCAGCGAGGAAGACGGCTATACGCTTTTAATTTTCCCCTCGTACGAAAGTGTAATTGAAACTAAAAAACCTACGTTCGGTTCCGTGGTATTACCTTCGGCTGGCGAGATAGCCGCCGACGTTGATTGGGGGCACGACTTTACGCTACCGGACGTCCCCGACGAGGTCCATATTTTCGCGTACCACGACATCGTACAAAGATGCCCGAAAAAAGTCGATTTGTTGGTATCCTCTTCCGGTTATTTCGCCGATGACCGTATCTCCTCCTCCCTTTACCGTATTAGTGTACGTCAATACATCGCGCCGTACGTAGAAACCGTGCACCATAGCGCCTATGGTCCCTACCTCGTAACGTTCACTCGTTCCGAGGTAATCGTTGATGACGTCGCGGCGTTCTGGCAGCCCCAAACGATATGGGGATCGCCTTTCCGCGGAGGGGTGTACGGGCAACGTTTGCTCAGCGGGATAGCGGAGTGTCCGATTAGCGCGTTGGTGGTTCCGGGAGCGTTTCACGTCGGCGGGATTCCCCCAGAGATGATACTCGAAGCAATAGAGAAGTACGGCATACCGCTTTGGTCGCCGCTTTCGCCGCCGGACGGTCCGGGAGACGGAGTTGGACCGTCACCGTTGCCCATCCTGCTCGGCGAGCTGATGGCGGACGCCGACCTTCGCTTACGGTTAATCCAAAACGACGAACTCCGTACGCCGACGCTAACTGTTATCTACGAACTCGACCACTTCGCACGCGTTAACCGATCGTTTCTAGGAAAACGAGAGGGTGCAGCGAAGACCCGCGAGGTCGCGGTTAGGCGCCTGAGGAAGCGCACCTTTTCCTGGCTCGATGCCGTATATTTGGCAGGAGACGCGGAATTGATTAAGGTGTGCGCCCCCATAATCGAAAGCGTCGGCTGGCAACCTCCGGAGCGGCGAGCGGAAGAAATGATACGCGCGGTAAACCCGCACCTTGGCGAAAAGTAAGCGTTACCATTAACCACCCTAATTAACCGTGAGTACCCTTTAATCGTAACATACCGAAACGAAAAACGGTTGCGCCATACCGGCGCGTTATTACATCCTCTCCGGCGCCTCGACGCCCAGGAGCCGAAGCCCGTTTCGGACCACCTGCCCTGCCGCCCGGGCCAGAGTCAAGCGCGCCTCGCCGAGCGGGCGGGTCTCGGCCTGGAGGACCCGGTACTTCTGGTACCACCCGTGGAACTGACCCGCCAGCTCGGTCAGGTACGTGGTAAGGCGGTGTGGTTCCCGGTAACGGGCCACGGCTTCTACCACGCCGCCGAACTCCCAGAGTTTACGCATCAATAGCCGTTCCTCGGGCGCGTCGAGGACCGATAGGTCGGGCGCCGGTTTATCAATATCCCAGCCTTCCTTCGCCGCTTCCCGGGCCAGGCTTGCGACGCGGGCGTGGCAGTACTGGGCGTAGTAAACCGGGTTCTCCAGCGTTTCCTGCTTCGCCAGCTCGATGTCGAAATCGAGGTGGGCCGTGTGGGACCGCATCAGAAAGAAGAACCGGGCCGCGTCCACCTCTATCTCGTCGATTACCTCGGTCATCTCGACGAGGGCGCCGGCGCGCTTCGACATCTTCATCGTCTCGCCGGCCGAGAGCATGTTGACCTGCTGGTTAAGTACTATCTCGAGCCAGCCGTCTGGTATACCGAGTAGGCGCATCCCGGCGTACATCCGTTTCTGGTGCCCGTGGTGGTCCGGCCCCAGGACGACGATGGCCTTATCATAGCCCCGGCGCCGCTTGTCCAGGTGATAAGCTAAATCGGCCAGGAAGTAGGTAGGGCGCCCGTCGGCCCGCACGAGGACCCGGTCCTCGTCGTCGTCCTCGGCGGCGGTCCTGGCCCATTTGGCCCCCCCGCGCTCGTAGACCGCGCCGTTGCCTTCTAGTACTTCCAACGTCTCTTCTACGAACGCCGGGTACATAGACGATTGGTGGAACCAGTTGTCAAACTCGACCTTAAACGCTGTCAATACGTTTTTTTGATCCTCGACTATCTTGGCGACGGCTTTTTCGGTTATCGCGTCCTTGTCGTCGACGAGGGTTTCACCTTTTTCCGCTAAAAGTTCTTTAGCCAGCTCGCGGACGTACTCGCCCTTATATCCCGCGTCCGGGAGCTTCGGTCCGTCGCGCCCCAGTTCCTCGGCCATCCTTGCTTGGACCGATTCGGTGAAAAGATCCACCTGGGTACCGATGTCGTTTACCAGGTACTCGGTCTCGACTTGGTAGCCAGTGAACTTGAGGGCGCGGGTCAGCGCGTCGCCGTAGGCGGCCTGGCGGGCGTTCACCGCGTTTAGCGGGCCGGTGGGGTTGGCGCTGACGAACTCGACCTGTACGTATTCGCCGTCTCCGACGTCTCGCTTGCCGTACTCGTACCCCTGGTCGAGTATTTCGGTTACTATTTCACCGAAGAACGCGTCCGAAAGTTTAAAGTTGATAAATCCGGGCCCGGCCACCTCTACGCCCTCTACGCCTTTGGGGACGTCCAGCTTTTCAACTATCGCTTCGGCCAACTCACGCGGGTTCCGGCCGGCGTCCTTGGCGTATACCATCGCGGC
>CP070755.1:77040-101380 GCA_020348885.1 Candidatus Coatesiibacteriota bacterium
AACTGGGATAGCACCCGAAAGGGCTAAAGATCTAATCTTCCTTAAAGAGCTTATTGAGGCGGGAAAGCTAGAACCGGTCATAGATAGACGGTATCCGTTAGAACAGATTGCCGAGGCTCACAGGTATGTCGAAAAAGGACACAAAAAGGGAAATGTAGTAATAACTGTGGAAGGATTGGTATGAAATTTAAAACCTTACTCACGGTCAATTCTGCCCTTGCTTTTATTTCTGGAATTGCCTGCGTGCTAATACCGGCCCAGCTTCTCGCAAGCTATGGTGTTAGGTTAGCTCCAATGGGATTGGTCATCTATCAATTTTGGGGAGCAGCACTCATTGGTTTAGGAATGCTGACCTGGTTCGCAAGAGGCATCAAAGAATCTGCGTTACAAAGAAGATTTGCGCTGGCTCTGTTCATTACAAACGGACTTAACTGCGTTATGGCCGTTCGAGGCCAGTTTGCAGGCGCGAATACTTTTGGTTGGTCCACAGTTGCACTCTTTTCCTTGTTGGCGTTGGTTTTCGGAGCTTTCGTGCTTATAAAACCACGGGCTTGAGATATTAAGATTAGATGTTATCAAAAGACCATAACAAAGCCTTGGGGGCGACGATAACCACAGCATCCAATATTTCGAGCAGACGAACCCAACCGTCGTCCCGGAATCGCTCGGGAAGGTGAAGGCGCTGTTTAGGTAGGGAGATTCGTGGCACAAATACGGGGCAAAATAATCGTTAATAAAAAAGGGCCCTTGCGGGCCCCTGATTTTATTGGGCGATACAGGACTTGAACCTGTGACCTCCTGCTTGTAAGGCAGGCGCTCTAGCCATCTGAGCTAATCGCCCTAATACTCTTTGTACTATCTATACACGGCCTTCAGCTTACCCAATGACGCCGGTTCTACGCCCGATTCGTCGGAGGTTAGCCAATCGTATAAATCGTCTATAATCTCATTGAACTTATCCGGGTCGGCGGCGGCCGCCGGCTCAAACGCTATAAAGCATGACCGGTAAAGGGTTCGCCCGGGCGCCCGGTCGTAATATATCCCCGTCGTGTACGGCCCCGAACCGCCGGCCGTACAACTGAGGAGTTCGCCGGCGCCGGCCACAGGCGTCAAATCGTCAGCCTGACATCCATTGGCCAGGAACGGCGGCCAGGGGTCTCCCGCCGTCGTTACACCGGAAACCCCGGCCAACGGCCCGCCGGCCTCGCCCGACCAGGCGACGGAGTTAGACGTAACCAACATATCCTGGTCCACGTACGACAAGCCCATATAGGTTTCGAAGAACCCCGTAGCCGAACCCCAACTGTTGTGAGCGCCGAAAAGGAGGTCCTGCCCCACTATCATCACGGCGCCGCCGGCGTCGCAGTAATCGGACAACGCCGCTTCTTCCGTAGGACCGAAGTTCCTCGGCGGCGCCAACCAGTTTTCGCCCGTCAGAACTACGCAAACCGGGAAATTCGTCGGCTTAAACGGGTTCGGGAACGGGATAGGTCCGCCCTCCGGCGCGTAAATTACATCGACGGTGTTCGCTCCGCCAGCAAGCAACGCCGTTTCGTAAGTCGGGCCCGGGTCCCACCAGGCGCGGGATTCTTCGCCGTTTATATGGACGCCGACGAGTACGTCCGCCGCCCTCCCGTCGCCATACGCGGATATCGCCGAAACGCCGGTCAGAAAGACGGCCAATATCAGAACGAAACGGTCCATAAACTATCCCCCCGCCGTTTGTCCCGACACCGAATAAAGTAACATATAAAGGTCATATTCGCAAGAGGATTACGATAGCGGGCTTTCGTTGTATTCCCCGCCCGTAATTCCGAGACCGCCGCCGTTCGATAGTCGCCGGAACCGTTTCGTCGATATTGCGAGAAGCACCGTAGCGTTTTACCTTGCCCCTATATAGCCCCGCCGTTATAATACCGCGATATGGCCGATCCGCGGATAGCCGTCGTAGGGATGGAGGAGCTGCCGGCTTTGACGGCGTGGCGTTTGCGCCAGGCCGGATACGATGCCGTCGCCCTGGTCGACGTACGCCGCCTCGACTTCTTGCGGCTCGCCGGCGAGTTTGACTTCTGCCACGCGGTCTTCCCGACGCCGTACTTCAAATGGGTCCGGCCGCTCCGCGCCCGGGGCGTCGGCTTCGTCGCCCACTGGATCGGGACGGACTTGTACCACGTGAAAACGCAGCCCCTCGCAAGACTACTCTTCCGGACGGCCGCACCGCGAATCGCCGCCCACATCGCGGACGCGCCCTGGCTGGTGGAGGACCTGGCGCGATGGGGTATCGACGCGGCGCTGGTCCCCACCGTTTCCGGCCGGATGGACGAAGCGGGCCCTTTGCCGATGCCGGACAAGTTCGCGGTGATGGCGTACGTCCCCGACGACCGTCGGAATTTCTACGGCTGGCCGACAGTCCGCGCCGTAGCCGAAGCGTACCCGGATGTTCAAGTCCACGTGGTCGGCGGCGACGGCGACGGCGACGCGCCCACCAATGTCGTCTTCCACGGGTTAACCGACGAGATGGACCCGATATACAGGGCCGCATCGGCGCTGATACGCCCGACGGTACACGACGGGCTAAGTCAGATGGTCCTCGAAGCGTTGATTAGAGGGAGGCAGGTCGTCTGGTCGCGGGAGTTCCCGGAGTGCGTTTACGCGGCGACCACCGATGAGTTCGTCCGGGCCGTCGGCGCGCTCCGGGCCGATTGCCCCTTCAATGACGCCGGCGCCCTTCTGGCCGCCGAACAGTACAGCCCCCCGGCGGCTGTAGAAAGTTTGAAAAATGTCTATTCGAGGCTTCTTTCCGAAAGCGGTAAGTAACCCAAAAACGGCCTTTTGCCTTGTCCTATTACGGAACGCTAAAGGTGCGGAAACTGAACGTACACGCCAAGAGCGGTTTCGTTTGCCGGGCGTTCAAACGACCTTCTAACGCAACTCCTTCAAACACCACGAAGCCGCTTTTCGCATCAATTCCCAGTCGGAACCGCGGTCGTCGAATTCGTCCGCGAAATCGGTCCCGTCCCGGTCGCTGTCCTCCTCTATATCGGGAACGGGCCCGATAAGAAACACTCGGCCAGCGCCATACTCGAAAGCGACGACCGCGGGATCCCCGCCGATGGCGTAAACGCCCAGAACGTCAACGTCGGTTCCGGGCGCGGGTATCAACCTCGGCCCCCAATAGTACAATATCCACTCGGAGTAAACGTCCAACGCGGTTATGGGATGGTCGAAGTCGACCACGTTTACGCGACACATCGCGTACTTCGGGAAAGGCGCGATTCCGTCGATTATACCAACGGTTTTACCGGGAAATATCCCCAGGGTTTCCGTCGGGATATCCTTACCCGCCCAGATAATCTCTTCACTCGCGAAGTAAGCGCCGGCGCATATGCCTATGTAAGCGCCGCCGGCGCCGACGAAGTCCCTTATCTTCTTTTTACCCCGCGAAGAAATATCATCGGCATACCGATACATATCGCCGCCGGTGAAACAGATTATTCGGAAATCGTCCAAGCTTCCGTCGTCTATGTAGTCGGCGTCTAAAAGAGACACTTTATAGCCCATCCACTCGAACATATTTTCCGACGCCGTAACCGAATCCTCCCAGCAACCGCCGCCTGAGTATAAAGCGACTGTTACCTCGTCTTCAGCCGTTGACGAAACGCAGCACGCGACGACCACGATAATCAATATATAGGCTGCGACAGGATTTAAACACCCGAAAACCATAACCGGATCATTCAAACTCGGACGTTAGCACGGAACCGACTACCGGTCAATAAAGTTTGAATGCAGTTGACCGTATCGCACCAAGATTCCGAGTACCGTCGGCAACGAAATTCCCTTTAGCTATTTCCGTTTCTATGGTATATAAGTAAAAGATTATTGAGAGATTCCTGCATCGGGGAATATACTTAGCGTATATACCCGTTTACCCGGGGGTGTTTAGATTGAAAGCAATCACGATTATCTGCGTCCTTTTGGCGGCGTTTATCTGGGTCTTTGACGCAGGCGCCGAAGAGTGGGTCGAAGAAGAAGCACCCGCTATCGCAGGTGAGTGGGACGCGCCTATCGGGCCCGACTACGGCGACGAGTTCGCTTTCGACGAGATGGAGTCCCTGCGGCTCATACGGAGTTATTACAGAGAGGGTTCGTACGTCTGGGCTTTGGAAACCGCCAAAGAGTATCTAAAACGTTATCCTGGAGGGAAGGACCGGCCCGAGGTCGAATACATAATAATTCGCTGCCGTTTGAACCAGGGCGAGTACGGCGGCGTGTTGGAAGGCCTCGAGCGGATTATGTCCAAGTACTCGGGGACATGGTGGGCCATCGAGGCCGCGGACCTTTACGTCGATCTATTCAGCGAAGCGGTAACGCCCTGGGACAGTTCGAATTGGGCTTATTGGTTGGCGGACCGTTTCGACGTTTACTACTATGATTACGATAACCCGAAAATGATAAAAGCTCGCAAAAACGCGTTAAAAAAAGCCGAGAAAGCATACGTGGGATATATGAAAAAGAAGAGCGGAGCCGAACGCGACGAACTGGCCGACCGCAACGTCAATAACTATATGAAAATGATGGGTTTCGTCGTTTTCGATACGCCGGGAGACCCGGTCGAAACTTACAACGATAAAGTATCGTACGTAAAAAGCGCCCTCGATAAAGAGATGAGCCGCGATATGAGGTCGGCGCTCTACTACTACATCGCGTCGATCATAGCTGAAGATTATTACGTCGACCCGACCGGCTGGGACGAAGACGTACACGGAGACTTCTACGCGTGGGCAGACGCCAAACGTTTCGCCGTGCTAGAAGAATACTTGAACGATATCGCCGGCGAATACGACGACGCCGTCGGCGGCATAGCAGCCAAGGCGGCACTGGCGAACTACGCCGTCGTTTACCACAACGACCCCCGTACCGGCGCGAACGAGTTCGACGAACTTGCTTCGATGGTCGATGACAGGGATTACGCCGAGTTCTTCGAGGAACTTGCCGAGGGGCTACGCGGCCCCGCGCTAGCTATAACGAACGTCGAAACGGAGCCGGGGGGTACGCCCGATGTACGTTTGGAAATCGCCGCAAAACTCTACGACGAGGTAGAGGTAAACGTCTATCCCGTCGATCGGAGGAGTTATTACGACACGCCCAACGAACTCAACGCCGTCGACCTTTTCTTGAAAGACGGAAGGAAAGTCGTAACCGACATTGACGAGTTCTACAGGGAAGGACACGGCGAGAAAATACGTGCCCACGGTATCGATTACGTAGAACCGCGGCCGTCCGCGGACCTGCCGGGCGTCGGCGACGCGGTAATAAGCAAGACCGCCGCGACGGGATACGCCGGCGATTTGCGTATAACGACGTTCGCCGTGGACATCTACGACCTCGAGCCGGGCCTCTATATACTCGAAGTAAAAACCGAAGATAATAATATGGCCAGGGCTTTCTTCGCCCATTCGGAAGCGGTGGCCGTTTACGCGACCGACGACGAATCGCTGTTTTTCGAGATAGTGGACCCGGAGAACGGCGAACCTGTCCCGGTCGAAAATATTTATTCCTTTAACGAGTATTACGGCACAGACGAATCCGGTTATAACCGAAGGTACAGGGAAGAAGTTAAACTGAAAACGCGCCCGGCTGGCGGCGGGTATGTCGCCGATCTAGCCGACCTTGAGCTGGAGGGCCGCGTCTATATAGTGGCTGAAACCGCTCGCGGTCCCGCGTTCCTGGAGTTCCAGCCGCCGTCGGGCGAATCCGATACCGATAAGGAAATCGGGATAATTTATACGGACCGACCGTTGTACCGGCCGGAACAGGCCGTCGGGTTTAAAGCGGTTTTAAGGTACGTGGATTTCCAGGAAAAAGTTCTGGAACCGGTCGTCGAAAGGGAAGTAAACCTAAAGTTAAAATCGCCGATGGGCGACGAAATATGGACCGGCGACGGCGTAACCGACGAGTACGGCGCGCTTTGGGGTTCCATTAAGCTACCGCCCGGCGCTCCCCTCGGGACGTACGACCTGTATTGTGAATGGGTCGTCCTTAAAGAAATCGAAGGAGAACCTTTCTATCCGGACAAAGAACCGTTTCGCGGGTTGGAAGAGATACCGGTGGAAGATGAAGTACTAGTCGAGGAAAAAAGATACTACGCGTCCTGGAGTTTCGACCTGGAGGAGTACGAGAAACCCGAGTACGAAGTGACTGTATTCGCCGAGAAGGACCGTTACCTATCGGGCGAAACCGTACGCGTCGTCGTTGAAGGCCGTTATTTCTTCGGTTCGCCGATGGCGAACGCGTACGTCGAGTACGAAGTTTACCGGTCGGGTAATATCGACGACGAATACGGCTACGAATACTATTCACTGAAGGAAAAGGGCGAGGGCCACGCTGGCAAGGATGGGCGTTATATCATCGAATTCCCCAGCGAATACGCCGGCGTATACGACAACTACTACCAGATAGAGGTCAAAGTTACGGATGAATCCAACCACGTAATCGACGAATACTACGACTTATATACCTTCCGTTCGGACCTCTTCGTCGACCTCGAAGTAGATAAGTATAGTTATTACCCGGGCGATACGGTCGAACTATCGTTAAACACGTACGATTGGTACGACGCCCCCGTCTCAATACCCGTAAGCGTTACGTTCTACGAATACGAGTGGGTTCCGTACGAGGGATACGCAAAAGGGGAAGTCCTTTACTCAACGGTACTCGTTACCGATTACGACGGCACCAAGGAACGTACGTTGGAACTGCCGCGAGTTATAACGACCGACGAGATGTTAATCACTTGCGTCGCCGAGGACGCGTACGGGACGGAGATAAGGGATTCGACCACCGTTAGTATCGTACCAGAAGAAGAGGTAACGGTCGAAAAGGCGCCGGAAGTCGAGATTATAGTGGACGACGACCATCCCACCCTAGGCGATACGATAACCGCGACGGTTCGGTCCCGTTTCGAAGGCGTAACCGCAAGTATCATGTTCTTCTCCGACCGGGTGGCAAATTTTGAAAACGTAATACTAAACCCCGACCCCGATGGAGGTTCGTCGGCCCGTTTCGATATCTTGGTAGACGACCGCTTTTTACCGACTCTGCGGCTGAAAGCGGTCATCGTCAAAGACGGCGTTTATTACGAAGATACGGCGTACGTTGAGATAACGAACGTTAATACTCACATGAACATCGCCGTGGAACTCGGCAAAGGGGAGTACAGGCCCGGCGATATGGCCGACGCAACAGTTATATGCACCGATTACGACGGCCTTCCGGTCGAAGCCAACCTGTCGCTGTCCGGCGTTGACGTGTCTTTGTTGGCCTTACGGTCCGACAGGACGAACCGGTTGCCCGATTCCTTCCGGTCTGCGCTGTACCGGGAGTTTTACCCGTACACCGGCCATTCGCTGGACGTTATCAACTACTATTCCGACGCGACGTATCTCTTCCGTTACTACAAGGGTTACTACGGCGCCACCGTGGGGTGGCCGGATACGACCGCGGAGGAGTTTCTTAGTACCATTTCGCTCCCTAAATACGTTAACCCGACGGTTCAGGAGTTCATACATCTATCGGGCATCGACCTACTGAACCCCAAAAGATACGATTACATGACCGTATGGGAAACCGTCAAGGGTCCCGTCGCCGGAACCCTTATCGCGCCGGTCGTGGAAATAGGCGCCGGTAAGGGTATGGAAATGATGGAAATAACCGACGAGGCAGCCGAGGTTCCGGAAGACCCGTTGGAAAGGGAGGGCTACCCTCGAGCGCCCGCCGTACCGACCTCGGAAACCTTCGGAGACGTATTCGTCGGCAGGGGCGCAACCCCCGAGAAGATAACGATAGACGGCAAGGAGTACATCCAGACGCGGCTTCGCACGTACTTTACCGACTCGGCTTATTGGAAACCGGACATCTACACCGACAAGAACGGCGAAATCGAAGTCAACTTAATCGTACCGGACAACTTGACTACCTGGAAGTTTATCGCACTGGGTGTCGATAAAGGCCAACGGATAGGGTGGGACTATGCTACCTGCAACGTTACTAAGAACGTACTGGTAAGACTGGTGACGCCACGGCATATGGTGGTAGGCGATACGGCCCGTATTAAAGCGATCGTCCACAATTATCTGAGTACGGATAAAGAATTCGCCGTCGCGATAGACCTGGACAACGTGATGCTGGCCGAAGGCTCGAAGAGGACGTTCCGTTCCGTCGACCCTGGCGATACGTTCGCGTTCGAACAATCCGTCTGGGCGGACCGGCCGGGCGACGCGACCTTCACGGCGATAGCGCTTAGCGACGTCGAGTCGGACGCGATGACCAAAACCTTAAAAGTATACCCGCACGGTATCGTTAAACGTCAATCGTTCTGCGGGCGACTGCGTGAATCGGTCGAGCACGAGTTTACAATCGACGACCGAATCGACCCGGACACTTTCGACGCCCGGCTCATCATGGCACCGTCGATAGCGTATTTGTTGAGCCAGGGCTTGGACTTCTTCGAAGAGTACCCGTACGACTGCGTCGAACAGGCGTCCAACAGGTTCTTGGTTAACGCGCTCCTGGCCGATGTAGCCGGAAAACTGGGCTTGGACGAATCCGAACTTGCCGCCGGGTTGACGGAAGCCGTGGACGAAGGAATCGCTACGCTCGCCGAAGCGCAAACCGAAGAAGGCGGGTGGCCCTGGTGGAAAGGCGGAAAAACCTCGCCTTACATGACGGCGTACGTCCTGGACGGTCTGTTGACGATTCAAGGGAATCCCTTCCTCGGCGAAGTATCGGCGGTCAAAGTCGACAATATGGTCTTACCCGCGACGAGAGACCTCAACAGCTACCTCTTCGAGTTGAGGCGTTCCAACGACCGGGAAGACTGGGAGCTTTCTCTTTACGTTGCGGATGTCCTTCTGCGCCACGGCCTGACCGAACCGGGCAACGAGATAATCCTCGACGCGGCCGATTATTATTTCGACAAACGGGAGGTGAAAAGCGACCGCGGGTTGGTATTGTTGGGTTCGGTCCTGTATTACACCGGTCAAGAAGGTAAGTTGGCTACGGTCCTCCGCAATCTCGACAACGGCGCCAAGGTGGGGCCGGACCGTACTATATACTGGGGCGACGACCCGGGATACTGCTGGTATTGGTGGCAGGACAGCGTCGAGACGACGGCGAAAGTTCTCGACCTGAAAATGTTGGCACAACCGGAAAGCGAACAGATTCCTCATATGATCGACTGGCTGGTGGACCAGCGGCGCGGCGCCGCTTGGAAGTCCACGAAGGACTCGGCGGAAGCCACGAAGACCCTGATACGGTACCTGTTGAAGTACCCGGAGGTTTCCGAGCGAGTGGTCGTCGGATACGAGGTTGACGGAACGCTGGAAGATAAGTTATTACTAGAGCCGACTGAATACGAAGAACCGGAAGCGACGGTAACGTTCGATATTAACGACTTCGACGTAGGAGCTAACTCGCTTAAACTAACCCGTTATAAGGGAACCAGCCCGGTCTTCTATACGGCGGCCGTAAAGTATTACACCGAGGCGGAAGAAATCGCGGCGAGCGAGGGTTCAGTTACTATCGAACGCGATTACTACGTTATTGAACGTAAGCTTAAAAAGGGCAGGTTCGAGGAAGAACGCGTCCCCCTCAACCGCCCCCTCGCAGTAGGCGAAGAGCTGGAAGTGGAGATTACTATTAATTCGCCGTACGATTTCGATTTCGTGGTAATCGAAGACCCCCGGCCGGCCGGCTGCATCTACACCGAAATGGCTTCCGGTTACGATTGGTGGCTGGACGCATACGTGGAGCTGAAGACCGAGAAGCGGGCGGTATTGATTGACCGCCTGTACAAAGGCGAAACGAAGTTCAGCTACCGGCTCCGCGCCGAGATACCGGGCGATTACGCGGCCCTGCCTGCGTCGGTTTACGGTATGTACTCGCCCGACATCGGTTCGAACACGGCGAGTACGAGGGTGGAAGTGGTCGAGTAACTAGAAGAACTGGCGCGAGCGTCTCTCTATAATATATTCAGCCTCGCATAATGGCCCCTGTTACGTGTTCAACGTTAGAAGATTGGGGTTGCCGCCCGAAAAAGAACGTTGTATAATGTACTTCGCGCCGGGGTGACGGAACTGGTAGACGTAGCGGACTTAAAATCCGCTGGGCCTTTGGGTCCGTGCGGGTTCGAGTCCCGCCCCCGGCAAACGCGGAGCCCCGTCCGGGGCTTCTTTTATATAGGCCGAGGAGTTTGACGCTTACTGTTACGTTTTAAGCCTAATTGCTACCAATATTATCGGCGGATCCACGAAGTCGGTTTAACCGCCATTTCTATTGACTTAACGCCGCCGGGCTGATAGTATCCGCCCCGCGGGGGTTAACGGAGGAGAGATTATGAAACGGACATTACGATATATCGCGGGTTTAATGGTATTCGCTCTGGCGGCCGGTACTTTCTTCAGCACCGGCGCTTTCGCCGAAGAACCCGGCAACGGCGGATCCGGGCCCGAAGAAACGACCTATGGTACCTTCTTCTGGCTCGGTATCGGCGCCGTCGTCGGCATCGCGACACTCGCAATCTGGCAGGGCATAAACGACTCGAACAAGAAGAAGGAAGAAGCGCGAACCCGAGAAGCCGAAGAAAAGGAAATCGAAGACTTCGACGAGTACTTCCGGTCCCTCTCCGCCGACGAAGCCGGCGGAACCGACGAAGCCGAAGACGATTCCGCGCCCGAGTTCGTCAAACCGCTGGTCGAGCCAACGGGCGCGGGTATAGGGATAAGTCGGATACTGAGGTAGCCGCTTGAAACGTACCGTTTTCGCGATGATCCCGTTTTTAACCGCGGCGGCGGTACTTTTCGTCGCGTGCGGCGACGGTGCCGTTGAGGCGCCGCAGGACAAGCGGGAGTCGTACTTCGAAGTCACAGGGTTCTTCGACGCGCCGGGGAACGCGATCGAAGACATGGTCTTCGTCGACGGGCGTCTGTGGGTAACCGACAGCGACGGCGCCGGAACGGTTTACCAGCTTCTACCCGACACAGGCGCCGTTAGGCTGACGTGGGGCGTCACCTACTCGGCGCCCGGCCCGATAACCACCGACGGTAGCTTTATCTACGTCGCGAACGTGGCCGACGGGACCATCCATAAACACTCAAGGGCCGACGGATTTCAGGAAATGGCGTCGTTCGACACCGGGCTCGCCGAGATACGGGCGTTGTTCCGGCACGACGGCTACTTTTACGCGTACGATCGCCAGAACCGAACCCTCAGCCGCTTCGACGAAGATTTCATGCTGGACGAAACCTACCCGCTGGTAGCGGACGGGAAGAACGTTAAAGGTATGGACTACGCCGAAGGCCACCTGTGGGGCGCCGAAGCTGACGGCGGTTGGCTCCTGGTTTTCGGAGAGACCTACCGTATAGAAGACGAATTCGCGACGCCCGGCCCCAACCCGACCGGCGTCGCGTACGACGGGAGCCGACTACTAGTTGCCGACACGCGGCAAAACCGCATATATAAGCTGAACGTTTCGACCTATTAAACGCAAGCTAATCGAAAGAAACCGCCCGGCGAGTGGGCGGTTTTTTACGTCGATTCACCGAAGTTAAACAGCTATTTACTTCCCGAGGGCACCGTCCCCTTCAGGAAGTTCAACGCGACGATTAGCGTCGCGACGGTAGTGAACGCGAGTACTATCCCCAGGAAAATACGTATCGTCAGCGCCTCGCCGGCTGAGAAAACCCGCGCCCTCTTCATCGCGGCGACGCCCCGTCGGGCCGCGTCCAAGTCAATGGGTATTTTCAGTAGCATATAAAACCCGAGTAGGCCCAGCATCGCCGCGGTTATCGTATATAGGACGGGCGATAAATATGGAGCGGCGGTTACGTAGGGTCCGAGTTCGCCCAACTCGAACGCCGGTAGTATACCCGCGGCCAGGGTAGGCACGAACCAAGCGAACCCGGCGAAATTAACGAAGGGCGCCACGGCCCGACGGACGAACAGCAACGGGAACCCGCTTCTGAACTGAAGCGCCCGACCGACCTCCAATACGATCAATCCAGCGCCGGCGTAAGATGCTCCCCCCGCTTTGTCCTCTGTAAGCTCCAGGGTTCCCGTATCGGGTTGATAGTCCATACCGCCGGAAGTCAGGCGGAAATCAGTATCGAGAGTCGTTTCGTCGATTTTAATGCGGCGCTCGCCTACCGCCGCGAGCATCTTCGCCGCCAACTCGCGCCCGACGGGGCCGTGCTTCCCGCCCAGTCGGAAGAGCCGAACGGCCATATTAACGGCGCCGACGGCCAGCCATTCGGATACGAAGACCCCCGCGATAACGAATACGACCCCGCCGATTACCCAATAATACTCGGGCACGTCGTACGAAGCCAACCTTCGGGCAAGCTCTTCCAATCGAGTGATACTATCCATTATACGATCCCGCTAACTTACGCAGGTATCTTCTTCACGCCCAGGAAGAGTTTCACGAACAGGAACAGCAGCAGGATGATGACCATAAACTCGACGAAAGCGGCAGTTATCTCGCCCGCTTTGATTTCGGCGGTACCAACGCTTATCGTCCAAGCGCCCCACTGGTCGTTGCCTAACGCTAGGTTGACGAGTGGGAAGAAAATACCCTCGATTAACGCGGAAAGGAACTTCTCGACGGCGCCCGCGATTATTATACCCAGCGCGACGCCCAGGCCGAATTTCTTGATGAAGTTCCTGAACTCACGGTCAACGGCCATACGACCTCCGTTTCCAGTCTTACTACCAGCCCCGTTCTACGAGAACGAGTAGTGTATCGTACGGATGTTTTCGATTGTCTTCAGAGTGCAGCCGTCTATGAGTCGTAATCTAGGCGCCCCGTTGCCCATCGCCGTTTTCCCGACTTCCTCGATATACTTCGGGAACGGGCACGCGGTCCCCGGTAGCTCGGCGCCACCGACGCCCTTCAGGCAATACCGGCACGTAGGAGCCGAGACCGTTACTTCCACTACGCCGTTGGTCTTCGCGGCGTTCATCGTCGGCGAGATACCCATCTTGTCATTAATAAACCGGACGACCGATGCGAAGTCGTCGGCCGGGTCGCCACCGTCGGGCTTCGGTAGCTCGCCCATTAAATCGAAGTACTCGCCGGTTTTCCTCCCCACGTTCGCCGCGGCAAAGTTGACGGTAACCTGGTTTAATACGCCCATATCGGCGAAGGAGCCGATAAAGGTCGCGAACAAAACGTGCTTGAAGTCCAGACCCCTTTCCTCTACCAGATTTACCAGTTCCATTTATTAACCTCTCTGGGTTAACCACTTTTACCCGTTACCGGTGGATTATGCTCGTTCCTCGGCGATACCTAACCGCTTCTTGTTCCTGTCGCCTTTAACCACGCAAGTAGCCGCGCCCGTTGCTACTAAACTCCCGTCGGCGTAGCGCGCTTCGGATTCGACCTCAATCACGCGGCCCCTGTCCTCGACGACGCGGCCTTCCAGATAAAGCGGTTCTCCCGGCGTCGCCGACCGCTTTAAATCCATCGCAAACCGGACCGTCATCGCGGGTACGCCCAGGCGCCACAGCATACGTACCATCGCTTCGTCCAGTACCGTAGCAATAAGCCCGCCGTGAACAACGCCTACGTAACCCTGGTGCTCTTCTTTGGGCACCCAGACGGTTCGCGATACACCGTGGTCTTCGGTCTCGAACTCCAGATGAAGCCCGATCGGGTTCTTCGGACCGCATGCGAAACAGTAATCGTCGCCGACCAACTTGACCATTTCTAACTTTCCCCGTCTTTATAATCCTCCGCGGCGTAAAAAGGCCCGCCGAGCTCCCGCAATAGCCCGCCAGCACCGGTCGTTTCAGACGACAACGGTTCGGACCTATCGAAGTGGCTACCTAATACTTCTAGAGCATCGTCTCCGGTAGCCGCTTCTTCCCATTTTACGTCGGTCGTACTCTGTATCTCTTTTACCAGAGCGCCCAACCATTCGCGGCGACCTTCCGCGTACACAGCAGGGCACCCGTCGAGGTTGAAAGGAACGGCTCTCTTCATCTTAAGCGTTTCGTCCCACCTCGGGCCAAACTCTTCAACCGCCGCCCAGACAACCCGGGCAGGCGGCCGCGCCCACAAGCGGAATCGGACCCGTGAAATCAACCCCAACCGATTCCCCGAACCTATTAATAAACCGGTCAGTTCGTACCCGACAACGCCCTTCACGGTCCGGCGCCCGGTCCGTACGAATCCGCCCGTACCGAGCAAACCCTCGACGCCCAACGTCATACGCGGCAGTTCGCCGTAAATGGGCGCGAGGGGATTCGCCGGGTACTCCATCAACATTTCGCCGACGGCCGCGCAGTCGTCCGCCGGTAAAAAAGGCAGCCAGAGCGCCGGCGCTTTTCTCGCGATGTTGTTTCCAACTTCGGCGAACGTCACGCGGGCCGGCGCCTCGATGTACATATCTTCGGCGACCACCTTGACGTCGCCGGAAAGCCCGGCGCCCGCTTCGACGTAAACGTCACGTTCCCCCGAATCCGGCGCCGGTTCCCCGTAGAGCGGTTTTAACCGTAAGCCGCGTTCCACGGCGTACTCGATGAGTAAACGACCGTCACCTTCGCTTTCCAAGGTCACAATCGCCGATCCACCGCTCGCCGCTACGCGGCTAGCGTCCAACACATCCGATAAATCCGAAACGATGTCCAACGTTTATATAGTACGTACGACCTCCGACCAGAAGCCCAGGTTTCGCAGCTTAGCCGCGTCGGCCGCGGCCCGCGTTCTGTCTTCGGCCGGCGCGAAGACGGCACCGCCGCTCCCGGACAGCGCCGGCCGATAACCCATCCCGGTCAGCGTATCCTTAAGCGACGTTATCATCGGATACAGCCTTTCGGCGGGCGCCGTTAGGTCGTTACGGAAACACTCCCGCCACGCGTCCGGCCCTTTGGCGAACGCCCGCGCGACGGTCCCGGGGTCGAAATCGTCGACGTAGTATTCTTCCGTTTTTAACTCACCGTAAACGGCCGGCGTCGATACCGGTTCGGGCGGAGCCGCCAAGACGAACTCCACGCCTCCGAGGCCCGCCACCGGCTCCAGTACTTCGCCGCGGCCCCGGCCGAAAGCCCATCCCTCGGTTAAAAAGAACGGGACGTCGGAGCCCAGCTCCGCGGCGAGCATCAACGTCTCGCCGTCTTCCAGATGCCGCCCGAGTACCCACGGCAACGCTTTGAGCACCGCCGCGGCATTGCTGGAGCCGCCGGCCAAGCCCGCGCCGACGGGTATCCGTTTTTCTATGGCTATATCGACGGCAGCCCGCAAGCCTAAACTACTCATAATCAGCTCCGCCGCGCGCCCGGCCAGGTTATCTGTGTCCCGGGGGACCGACGGGTCGTCGCAGGTTACCTTAATCCCGTCGCCCGGCCCGGCCGCGATGTAAAGCGTATCGTGGAGGTCTATCGGTACGTACAGGGTCGTAATATCGTGGTACCCGTCGCGCCGGCGCCCGTGGACGAGCAATAAAAAGTTCAACTTAGCGTTCGATTTAATCTCCGCTTTGGCCATAGCTACCTACAATGCCGGTTCATTCGCCCAGGTCGTCCCAGAAAAAAACCTCGGTCCCGTCCGGCGGTTCTACTGAAAAAGCCCGTTCCTTAATCTCGTCGTTCAATCTTACCTTGTTGAACCGGACGTCCAGGTACGTATCTTCCCGATTAACGCTCACGTAATAAGGCATCGCGAAACCATCGCAGTCGCCGAAATCGCCGTAGTAGATATCCGCTTCGGCCCGCCCGTCGGCGTCGTACACGCGGCTGAACAGAACCCGCCCATCGTCCGGGCTTATCGTGATGATTTGAACGGTCGTCCCGCTGTCGCGCCGTTCCCAGGTAACGGTCGCGTTACCGTCGGCGTCCTCCTCGGCGGCAACAAGTATCTCGCCCGTAGCGACTTCTTCCGGGTGCATAGGTACACGGCCCTCTATCCAATCTAGTACTTGGTATATGTCGCCGCCAAGGTCCATCCCCAGGAGCGCGGTTAGGTTATCGCGGGTCGCCGAGCAGACGACCGCCTTTCGTTCGGCTTTGTTGTGGACCATCATACGGTCGCCGTCGGCGGTTAATACGAAGAGGATTTCGCCCAGAAGGCCGGTTATCTCCAACCGCGCTTTTCCCGGCGGAACGCGCGCGAAGCCGACCCGGAACGATTGGGAATCCCCGCTGGCGGTATACGTCAGTTCAACGTCGCCCTCCAAACTGGCTATCTTAGATTGGCGCGATAAAGCCGTATGGATAACGTCCGCGGCCAGGTCCGCGGCGGTGTATAAAGGCTGCGTCGCCGCCGCCGCGGCGACCAAAAGGGTCATCGAAAAGCAAACTATCGGTTTCATTTCGTTGTTAACCGGCTAGCGGTTCCAGCTTTACCACTTCGACGTCGTGCTCGGGCATATCCACAATCGCCATCGTGGGCCGGCCCGTCGTCCAGCCGCCCGCCTCGCCGGGGCATATCAACAGCGTTAAACCGCGTTCTACCCTCACCGTATGGTCGTGACCGTACGCGACCAGGTCGTACCCGCCCATCGTCGCCGCGTCCTCGGCTATATCCGGATTGTGGGTTATCAGGATACTTAGCTCCTCGATTTTTTCGCGGTGTGGGTACGAGTGAATCGGCCCTATTTCCTTATATACCTTCAATAGCATCGGCCGGTCGCCATCGTTGTTCCCGAAAACGCCCATGAATCGGGCTTTAAGGCCTTTGAACGCGCGGGCGGTGAAGGGCGATACAAAATCGCCGCAATGCAATAGATAATCCGTACCGCGTTCGTTCGCCACGGCCACGGCCGCCCTTATCAAAGGTAAATTATCGTGCGTATCGGCGATAATCGCGAACCTGGTCATAATACCCGCCGCTCGACGTTTCTATGTATGATGATAAACCTTGCCCTCGGACGTGTCAAGGGATAAGGGGAACCGGGCGCGCTAAATTAACTTGACACGTTATATCGTTCCCCGTAGAATGAACCAAGCTTATTTCCAGGTATCTTCGATAGGCGAAACCGATCATACGATAACCGCCTATGGTTAATCTTTTCGACAACGCCGTAACGCAACTGGATGAAGCGGCCGAACTGTTAAACTTGGATTCCTCCGCCCGCGAGTTATTGCGGCGTCCTCGCCGCGAATTCGCTTTTACGGTATCGCTCGAAAAGGACGACGGCTCGTACGCCGTATTCCCCGGATTCCGTATTCAATACAACGACGCCCGCGGCCCGACTTGCGGCGGCGTCCGCTTCGGCCCGGGCGAAACGGCCGCCAACACGCGCGCCAGGGCCGCCTGGACGGCGTGGAAGGCGGCGCTCGTCGGCTTGCCGCTGGGCGGGGCATATGGCGGCTTAACCTGCTACGCCGACAGGTTGTCGGCCAGGGAACTCGAATCGGCAACCCGCGGTTACGCCCGGGCGGTCGCTCCGTTTATCGGCCCGGGGAGAGACATAATCGCGCCCGGAATACACGCGCCGCCGGGTACCGCGACGTGGATGGACGATGAATTTTCGGTCATTAACGGCGGCGTATCATCCTTCCCCGCAGCTTCGGCGTTCGACAAGGCCGTCGCGTTCCCGGACGACGGCGCAGCATACGCCAAAAGCGGCTTATTTTGCGAACGCGAAGCGGCTAAATACCTCGACATCGAATTGAAAGGCGCCCGCACGGTCGTTTATGGTTTTAACGCCATAGGGGCCGCCGCCGTGAAGCTTTCGACCGAACACTTCGGTTCGCGCGCAATTGCCGTAGCAGACCCGTCCGGCGGCATCTATAACCCAGACGGCATAGACGCCGACGATGTCAACGAGTTCATACAAAGGACCGGGTCGCTGCTCGACTTCCCGGGCGCCGAGAACGTAAAGCCCGAAGAGCTTCTCGAATTAGAATGCGATATTTTGTGGGCGGCCGATGGAGAAGCCGTCATCTCCGCCGAAAACGCCGACCGGATAAAAGCGCGCATACTGGTCGAAGCCGCCGACGGCGCTACCACGCCGGAAACTGACGAGATACTCCACAGCGCTGGCGTCTTCGTCGTACCGGACGTTCTATGTACGGTGGGCGCCGTAGCTACGTCTTACTTCGCGCGCACTGCAAACTGGGGCGATAACCGGGAACTCGAGAAAACCAACGTAAGATTGGACGAGAGGACAACGAAAGCGTTCCACGATGTACTCGAAGAACGCAATGCCCGGAACGTACATATGCGGAACGCCGCGTATTTAATCATCGTCGAACGGGTCGTAGAAGCTATGAGACGCCGAGGCTGGTGCTAACCCGCCTATATTTATTACACATCGTTCACCGGTAAACGGAAGGAGAGGTATGTGGGGCAAAATCAAGACCCCGGTTTATCTGATCGTACTCTCTATTATCTGGGTCGTCGTTGACCTGATTCTTGAGAGATTTTTCAATATGATACTGGTTTACGGCCCGTTCCACGTTATCTGGATAGCGCCGATACTCTTCGTCGTAGGCGTCGTCTGGTTGATTATCGCTCTGGTCAAAAAATAGCTTCTAATACTTCACGTACGGTAAAGACCGGGTAATAACGCGCGTTTGATGCGTATAGCGCTTCTCTTATTGGCGGCCGCTTGCTGCGTATCGCCGCCGACGGCTTTGGCCGGCGACGCGTGGCTCGCGGCCGTTCGTTACGACCAAGCTGAAAACGCCGTCTATCTGGACACGACAGGTCCAACGCCGCCAGCGGTGGAAATCGTTGGCGGCGCGGGTATATCGCTGGCGTTAGAAGGGCTTCGCGTCCGTCCGTCTCCCTACTCGCTGGCCCCGGCGGACGGCGTCATCGAGACGATTACGGCCTCCGAAGAAAAAACGCAACACGGCTGGCGCGTCCTCTTCGAAATCACGACGGCGGCCGCCTTCCCATACGAAATCGAAACCCGCTCGCTCGGCGAAGACGCGTCTCAAATCTACGTCCAGCTCAAAGAAGTCGACGTCGAACGGACGAAACCGGATACGTCCGGGAAGGTCGCCGTGCTTACGAGACCGACCGCCGACGCCCCGCCAGTGGCCTACCTAGAATACCATACGCTGGTCGCGATAATCGGGCGCGAGCAGGGTTACTACATGGTCCGGTTGCCCGACGACCGTATCGGCTGGGTTCCCGAAAAGAACGTAAGGCTCGAAGACGAAACCGAGTACGAACCTGCCGACGTAGGTGATGTCGGCGAGTTACGCGCCGACGTTATAGCTTCCGGTAAGAAGTACCTGGGCAAACCGTACGTTTGGGGCGGGACAGGTCCCGACGGGTTCGACTGTTCCGGTTTAATGCAGACTATCTTCGCCGAGAACGGTATCGGAATTCCGCGAGGGGCCAAGGACCAGTACAAGGAAGCCCGTAAGATTAAACGGGACGAACTCTGGCCCGGCGACCTGATATTCTTCGAAACCTACGCTAAAGGCGTGTCTCACGTGGGGATATGGGTGGGCGACGGTAAGTTCCTACACGCCGAGTCGTCGGATGCGGGCGTTACGATTACGCCCATATCGATTCCATACTGGGACAATCGGTACTACGGCGCCGCCACTTACTTCGACGACTAAAGAACTAGCATTTCCCGGCTTTTAAAACGAGCCAGGCCCCCGAGGGGACCCAACTCTATTATTGGGGGGGTTGTCTTATAGTTAACGTGAGCCCGGTGCCGGGATCGAACCGGCGACCTCATGCTTACCATGCATGTGCTCTACCAACTGAGCTAACCGGGCGTCTTCCGTTATTTTCCCCAGTTCGGGCGAAAGCGCTGTCCTATATAACACATAAGCCGCACGAAATCAACCGAATTTCGTTAACGGCGCGAATAAACCACACCACCCCGGTTTAAAGGTTTCGGTGATAAGTACGCGGCGGGATTCCACACCTCAAAACGGCCTTGACTTCCGGGTGGCGTTCTGCTAATATCCGCGCCCGCAAGACGGAGGAAAGATGCCTACATTAAAATCGTCCAGGAAAAGGCTTCGTCAGAACGTTAAACGGCGAGCGAGGAACCGCGCCGAAAAAAGTAGGATGCGTACGGTCGTTAAAAGGGCGCTCGCCGCCATCGACGACGACCCGACGACCGCTGAGGAAGCACTTGCCGCCGCTTACGGCGCCCTCGACAGGGCAGCCAAGAAAGGCGTCATACATACCCGCCAGGCCGACCGCCGGAAAGCGCGGCTGGCGGCGCGCCTAAAAACGGCGAAGCAGGGTAAAGAATAGTACTACGAAGAAACGAACTACGGAAAACCGCGGCCGGGCCGCGGTTTTTAATTCGTACGGGCCACGGCGGGCGACGCGGCCTGCGCCGCGAACATTTCGATCGCGAGCCTCGGTTCCACCGCTCCAGTCTTAACCTTGAAGTCGAGGGACGTAAGCGACCTGTGCATACGGGCCAGTACCCACTCGGGCAGGCGGCGCCCGCCGTCGACGTACTCGTCCACGTATCTCCATGGTACGCCCAGCTTTTCGGCTATTTCGCGGGGCGGTGCGCCCGACTCGGCGAGTACTTTCGCCTGCCAGAAGAGTTTCGCCTGGCGCGCCAGGAGCGACAGTATCGCGAGTTCGTTCTCGCCCGAGTCGAGAAGGCGCCCGATGGCTTCCATCGCTCGCTGCCCACGGCCCTCGCCCACGAACCGCACCGCGTCGAAAATGCTCTCGACGCGGCTCACAGCGACTACGTTCTTCACATCGTCGAGGGTTACTTCCCCACCGTCCGAACCGCGGAACAGGCGGAGTTTTTCCATCTCGTTGGTTATCGTGTATAGGTCCGGCGAAAGCACGTAGTCGAGGTAGTCCAACGCGTCGCCGTCAAGTTTCATTCCGGAGTTTTCGGCCTCTTTAGCGATGCGGCGCCGACGGTCCCCGCCGGTTAGATACGGGAAACTGAAAACCAACCCGCGACCATCGAGGGATTTAAACAGCTTCCCTCGGCGATCGGCCTTTCCGCGGGCGAGCAATATCACGATCGCGTCGCCGGACGCCGAATCCGCGTAGGATTCAAAGACCGGCGCCGCTTCTTTTCCGTAGGTTTCGGCGCCGACGACGGCGATTAACTTCCGTTCGGCGAAAAACGAACCCGTCGACGCACGCTCTATTATCTCGTCGGGTAACGGCGCGTCCAGAAACTCGTACGCGACGTCGGCCGCCGCTTTATCGCCACCGCCCAACGCCACTTCGCGGACGCGCTCAAGAGCGCGCCGCTTTCTGTACTCGTCCTCGCCTTCGAAAAAATAGAGGGGGAGGGTCTTGCCCTCCCTCAAATCGTCCGCTAATCCCCGTAGGTCGGCGGTCATTACCAGCCCTGCATAGTGCGGTTCACGATTTTCTGGGCCAGGTCCTCGGCGAGTCTTTCGAGTGCTTCGTCTTCGGTTTCGGCCGGCCCGGCGCTCGTTTCCACGGTATAGTACGATACCGATTCGTACATCGACTTTTCCTGCCAGATTATCTCGCCGGAGCGTGTATCCCGGAAATTAATCGAGACCACCACCGCCAGAGTGTATTCCTGAACCAGTTCGTGTACGTCGTAACTGAGTGCCTCTTTTTTATAACTTACGATTTCGCCGATAAGCTTCGAATCGGCGTCGTACTCGTCGACAACGTCGAGCGTCCCGTCGGCGATGAACTCGTCGATTACGGCATCGGTTATCACCCGTTCCGCGCCGTACTTAAACGTCCGAGGGTTCTTGAAAAGCGGGATCGCTACGGTCTTTATGTAACCCGGTAAGTTGGGCGTGAACGTATACGGGCCGCAAGCGGTTCCGAGTACGATAAACGCCACAACGATAAGTAACGAAATCCTAACTATAAAGTCCGGTTTCATAAACGCGGATAGCCGTTCCGACTCGTTCAAAATCTTCCGGGGCATTTAAAACCACCATTAATCGGCCATTTTACGGGCGTCAATCGGCATGTTAGTCCAGGAAAAGGTACTTACGCCAGTTGTGGTTCTCGCCCAACTCGGCCGCGTAAATCTTCTGGATGTACGGCAGGAACGACGGCTCGGTCGGTTTCGCGATAAGCGTAAGGCCCGCTTCGACGGGAGTCCGGTCGGCTTTTTTATTGTTGCATTCCGGACAGCACGCCACAACGTTGCCCCAGTCGTGCTTTCCGCCCATCGAAAGCGGGGTTACGTGGTCTATGGTCAGGCTCTCGGACTTGCGGCCGCAGTACATACAACGCCCGCCGTCGCGCCGGATAACGTTCTTTCGGTTGAACTTAATGCGCCGTTTGGCGGGGCTGATGTACCAGTTCAGCCGTACGACGCTGGGCGCTTCGAGCGCGGTTGACGGCGAGCGGATAAAACCGCCGTTGGCTTCGACGGTCTCGACCTTGCCGGTATAGAGCATACCGACGGCTTTCCGCATCCCGACCACAGCCAGCGGTTCATACGAAAAGTTGAGCATCAGTACGTTTGCATTTAGGATAGACATATACTACGCCAACGCTACCAACAATCGATATTGCCGACATTATATACGTCGAAACCGGGCGGGTCAAGGGATTTTTAGGTTCCGGTCCCGGACGTACGTTTAATATTGGCGCCGGCGAGTCTCCAGATACTGGATTTCCGGTATATCGGTCAAACGAACCTGGAACCAGTAAACGACCTCGGTTTGCTCAAAACTTATACGGAACTCGGCCTCCCAGCGGTGCAGATCGCGGTAAATCCTATAATGTTCGCTAACCAATTCTTTATTAGTGATATCGTAGTACGTGTCGTACCCCAGGCGCCACTTCTTCGTCAGGTTAAAAGCCACCGCCCCCCGCAAAGAGTGTAAAGCCGACGACCCCGAACCGCCTTTCGTATAGTTATGCGAAAGGGAAAGGGTCCACCCACGGCCCATCCCCTCGCCGGCGCCGTATCTGCGCCCGGGGACGGTTCCCGTATCGTACGTATCCGGGTCGTACTCCTCACCGGACGGGTCCTCCCAGTTCCCGTACGCGTCTCGGGCGTTCTCCCAACCGTAGCCGCCGTCTTCGCCTATCCCGGCGGTCGTCAGCGAAAGCGTGGTTGCGAACGATAGCGACTTCAGCATCCAGAGGTGTACGTCATGGGTCGTCGACACCCTAGACGATAGATAGAACCAATTGGCGAAGTTGGGCGTAAGTTCCAACGAGCTGGTAACGTCGCTGAGCCGGCGGTATTCGGGCCCCGAGTCGGTCAACCGATAGTATCCGCCTACGCCTTCTACCAAATCGCCGAGGTTATAGCTGGCGGAGATGCCGACGGTCGCCAAGTTAACGACCCGCAACTGTTCGTCGGTTCCGTCTTCGCCGGTTTCCTCGTCGCCCGTCTCGCCGTCTTCGCCTTCCTGTTCGGGTTCCGCTTTTCTCGGCGCGAGCTTCACGTCGAAAGCCTGGGAAAGATACAACGAAAGGTAGTTATAGCCCGGAGACGTCCCGGCTCCTTCGACCAACCACGACTGATCGGAAGCCGGCCGATAATAGTAGGTTACCGTCGGATTGACGATATGCCGGAGAACCGATTCGCGGATATTGAATATACCGTACACCTTGGTCGAGAACGCGACAGACGTACTCCAAAGAAACAGATTTCGTAGTTTGCGGCCGTAAATATCGCGGTCGTATATGCTGTCGTTGAGCGACAAGGTCGGCTCCATCTGTATGTGCCTGAGTATTCTTGTCGGACGGCTGAGCGAACCGACGACGTTCCCCTTTATAAGCGTGTTTTCGCCGTCGGCGTAGTAATTCGCGAAGTACCCGCCGACCTGGTAATAAAGGCTCGTGTCAAACAACTCCTTACGCGTCATATACAGGTTTACCCTTGGTAGAACGTCGTCGGAACTCTCGATGGTCTCGGTGTCACCGCCGTCCCCGTCTGTAACCTGGGTCGATTCGGTATGGCGCCCTTCGGCAGAGAGCTGCACGTCGGTCCACGTCTTCGAGAAATTAACGAACGTCTCCAGGTCCTCCTGAGTCCGCACCTCGAAATCTTCGTCGAAGTACTCGTCGTAGTGTACGCTATTGCGGACGTCCACGTGGGCCAACACTACGGTCGTATCGTTGATGTCTTGGCGGTGATTGCCGTAAATCTTCCACCAATCTATATAAGTATCCCTCTCCCGCTGGTGAGACGCGTAAATACTGTTCACCGTCGAGCGGCTCCCGTACCTGTAAACGTACTGGACGGCCTTGCGCCACCCCTTCCCACTGTTGTAATCGAGGTAGAACGTCGCGTCGCTAAAGTCGTTTATTGCCCAGTAGAAACCGTTATTAACGGTAAACAGACCGCCGAGGTAATACCGTATATAAGGCGGCAGGAACCCGCTATGCAGGTCCCGCCGGAGTGAGAAAAAGTAATAAGGT
>CP070755.1:101480-134684 GCA_020348885.1 Candidatus Coatesiibacteriota bacterium
GGCCATATCGCCCGATGGAAAGACAGTCGCGTACGTCAAAAACGGCGAGCTCGTAGTTCAGGAATTGGAAAATCCCCTCTCCGAAGTCGCGAACCTATGGAAGTTCGCCGAAGACTTCACCGGCGGGCAACTCGACAAGCTTACGGCCAACGAATTCCTCGTCACGTCCAAGTCCTATCCCAACGTCGTGGACGCGTATTACCAGTATATGCATGACGTTGAGGGGCCCTTCTTCATCACGTCCGACTCGGTCCTCTACCTACTCTACCTGTACTACGACTACTTACTCCGGTCCGTAGAGGCCGAAAAACTGATACCTCTGGTCAAGGATTTTTGCGCCGCCGGCGTATCGGAGAGCCAGGCGGCTTACGATTCGGCGCCGGCCGACGCTAAACCGTACCTTGAATTCGCCCGCGACTATTGGCTTGTGGCGTACGGCCTAATAAACCCGGCGGTCCAGGCGACCGTGGTACCCGACGCGGTTAGAACCGAGTGGGACAACATCGCGGCGGAATCCGGCTCGCCGGTACTCGCGCCGGGTATGGACTACACCCAGTTCAAGGTCCGGGGCCACTATACCACGAGCGAAGAGCTCTCCGATTACTTCAGGACCGTTATGTGGTTTTCCCAAGCTTCGCTGCCGATGAACCCGCCGGGCAAGCAAGACCCGTTCGTCGCCGAAGCGATGGACCTGCCGTCGAAGAACGACGAGTTCGTGATACGGGCATTGGTCCTCTCGCGGTTGTTGACCGGCGCGATGAAGGACGATATGGATGCTTTCTTCGACTCTATCGGGCTCTTCGTCGGCGCGCCCGAGTCGGTGGACTACAGGCAGCTAGGCGCGATTATCGACGACGTTTACGGGGGCAATCCGTCTTACGGCGAGTTGTGCGACGAAGGTAAATTACCCGAAGTCTATTCGGCCGTGGCAGAACTCCCGCCGCCGAAGATAGTACCCCAGGCCGGTTATACCTTCGCGGTCCTACCCCAGGTCTTCACGCCGGACGCGTACATACTGCAGAAGCTGGTATTCCCGGAAGTGGGGACACTCGACGACCCGCGCGGTTTACCGAAGGGCCTGGACCTCTTCGCGGTCCTAGGGGAGGACCGGGCGTACGAGATATTAACCGACGTCTATAACGCTGAAGATTACGCCAATTATAATGACGCTTTCGCGGCGATATCGGAAGAGGTACGGAAATACGGCGACGACTTCTGGAAGGAAACCCTGACGTACCGTTGGGTGGACCTGCTTGAGTCCCTGACGGGCGAAAGGGGGGCTGATTACCCGGAGTTTATGCGAAAAACCGCGTGGCGTGACAAGAGCCTGATGACGGCTCTCGCAAGTTGGGCGACGATGCGGCACGCAAACATCCTGTATGCAAAGGGGACAGGCGCGTACGGCTCCGGCGGCGGCCCGCCGGAATGGCCGGTCGAGCCCAAACCCAAAGGCTACGTCGAGCCGAACGACCGGTTCTACGCCAAGATGGTGGATTTAGTCAAGGAAAGCAAGTCGCAGCTCACGGCGCGGGCACTTTGGCCCGAACTCGTCGAGGGTCGCGACTGGGATAAAGATGAAACATATAGCTACGAGGATAAGATGATACGGATACTCGAGCGTCTGGACGAGATCTCAGCCAAAGAGCTGGCCGGCGAACCTCTCTCCGACGACGATTACGACTTCATTAACAGCTACGGCTACCCCCTCTGGGAACTCGCGTCGGTGTACCAGTGTGCCACCGGAAGCGAGTTACCCGAACACGCTTACGGCGACGCGTCGGTCGGCGGTAACATCACGAACTACGAAGGCGCCCTCGTCGCCGACGTGGCCTTCTTCGTCCCTCTAAGCGGCGATACCCTCTACTTACACGAAGCCCTGGGGCGTGCGCTGGAGATATACTGCGTCCACCCCGTCGAATCGCGGCTCCAGTTGTCCCGGGGCGGCGTACTTTCCTACTATGAGTTCGTCGAAGAAGGACAACGCCTGAACGACGACGATTGGAAGGGACGGCTCGTCGGCCCCGCCGCCGGCGAAGATTGGTCCCTGTTCAGCGAAGTGGAGGACTGGGAGGAAGAAAAGCGACTTCGGGAGGAATATCAGGCCGAACTCGAACGCAACTTTGCCGAGAGCGACGCGCCGAAGATGCCTGAGTGGACCGGATCCTTCTACGCGCCGGCCGTCTTCACGGTCACAGTACCGGCCCGACGAATCTGGGACGGTCCGTTTAAGGAATGGGGCGGTGAAGAACCCGAGCCCGCCGGTACCATCCACGAAGGCGACCGGGTCCGCTGGCTCGGGCAGGAATCCTGGGGCGGCTCGAAAAACCAACCGGACGCCCGGTTCCGCTGGCTGTTGGTGGAGTTGGAAGACGGGAGGCGCGTCTGGTGCGCCCAGTTCGGCTACGTGGGCGAGCCGGTACCGATGAAGGAGGTTTATCTAAGGTAAGCGGTACTGGCGGTTTCAATAAGCAGTATACAACAGGCGAAGGCCCGAAGCGTAACCTTCGAACCGCGAGCCCCAATGAAGCCGAGTATAAAAAACGGGCGGCGATATAACGCCGCCCGAACTCTTTCCGTATAACCCTACCCTAACTTCTCGCCGCACTCGGAGACGTTTTTTAACGTAAGTCGCCGGTATACGGAGCGTCGAAAAGCCAAATACCATAAGGTTCGCTTATAGTAACCGCTATGTACTTACCGTTAGGTGACCAGTCCGGTTGACCCCATAAAGCATCGTGATCCCCGGTATTAACCTTTATTTTATCGCCACCCGCTAAAGGCATTGCGAATATATTATCGTATTCCGAACCGGCCGGGACCCTAAATGCTACCCACGATGAATCGGGCGATAAAGTAGGATCCCGAGCAGGTTTAGACCCTTCGATTTCTTCAGGGGTTCCACCAGTTGCAGGTACCATATATAGAGCATTACCACTCGAAAATATTATATTCTTACCGTCGCGAGTCCAGACCGGTTCGTGACCGCCGCATAAAAAAGTGGGTTCACCTCCCGTGGAAGGTATAATATAAATTTCGAATAAGCCGACACTATATACTATCTTCTCTCCATCTGGCGACCACGAAGGTATCAGGTCGCCTAAATAAGAATCTTCGAAAACCGCCGTAGGTTCGCCGCCCTCGGATGATATTATATAAAGACCGCCGTAACAAATTGAACCATCGTATCCGCTGTACGCTATTTTCGCACCATCAGGCGACCAATCCGGGTATCCCTTTGTTAAATTGTCTTTTCGCAGTAATTTCGGTTCCACGCCTAATATAGGTATTGTATATAAATCATCGTATATGTAAGCGATTTCGGTACCGTCTGGCGAAAAATCAGGGTGCCGGCCTCCACCACCGGGGATTAACCAAGGAGTCTCGGGTACAGTATCACTATTGCTATCGTCTGTAATACCTCCGTTACACGACAATATAAATATAACGGCTGTTATTATTGAAACGGTTATTAGGACCTCTAGTCTACTTATAAAACTCAACTCCAACACGAGACGGCGAACGCCGGGATGTAAAACCCGGCGTCCAATAAACTACAATATACCTACCCCAACTTCTCGCCGCACTCGGGGCAGAACTTGTCGTCCGCGTCCACGGCGCTTTCGCACTTGGGGCAGTGCCCTGCGACGGGTATCTCTTTGCCGCAGGACGAGCAGAACTTGGCCGTCGGCGGGTTGTCGGCGCTGCAAGCCGGACACGCGATAATCGTCGAGTCCGGCAGCCCGATATTATGCCCGCACCCCGGGCAGAAGTTAGACCCGGTCGGCATAGGCTTACCGCACTCGGGGCACGGCTCCGTCGTCGTCGAACGCTCGGCGCCGCCGACCATACCCATCATCTGCATTCCCATTCCGAGTCCCGCGCCGATACCGAGGCCCTCGCCCATACCGCCGCCTTCCTGCTCGGCGGCCTTTTCCATCGCTTTAGCGGCCTTGAACTGATAGTACTGGTTCATGTTCCCGACGGCGCCCATACCGGTACGCTCGTCGATAACCGCCTGGACCTCGGGGGGTACGCTTATGGCGTTCACGACGAGGTCAACGACGTCTATTCCGTACTTATTGAAATCGTCGGTAACCCGGGATTTGAGTGCCGCGGCTATCTCGTCGTAGAGCCGGGCCAGGTCGAGGATAGACTCCATCACCTCGCCCAATATGTCGGCCAGGCGGGCGGTTACTAGATTACGCAGGAAACTCTCGATGTCGGTAGTCTCGAAGCGACCTTCCATCCCGACCACTTTATTGACGAAGAGGATAGCGTCGTTCACTTTAATCGAGAAGATGCCGAACGACCGGAGCCGGACCATCGCGAGTTCTTTGTCGCGGAACAATATCGGCTCGGGCGTTCCCCACTTCATATCCCGGAACGGCCGCATGTTGACGAAGTAGACCTCGGTCTTGAAGGGGCTTCCGTCGGTTACGTACTTGCCGAGAAGGTCCGTCAAAAGCGGGATGTTGCCGGTGGTCAGGGTGTGACGCCCTGGGCCGATCGCGTCGTACGACTTGCCATCCCTAAAGAAAACGGCCTCCTGGTTCTCCCGGACGATGAGTTGAGACCCGAGCTTTATCTCGCCGGAACCGACGGCCGGAAACCTGCTGACTATGGTTTCGGCGCCTTCGTCGATAGATTCGATTACGTCGAATACCGCCATTTACTCCACCCCCGATATCACGTCTTTGCGTTTGTCCAACTTGGTTTCGAAGTCCTTGAGTACCGACCTCAACTCTTTCAGCTTTGCCGATACGTCGCCGCCGGAGTCGTATGCGCCCCGGAGTTCGTCCACCTTTGCGGCGATGCCGGCGACGTCGCCGGTTAAAGCCTCGTCGTGCTCATATAACCGGTCGAGGGCTTCCTCGTCCACGCGGACTGTGTCGAAGAACCCGGCGTATCCGTAGCTCGCGAACCGCAGCCGGTCAACCAGGTTCTCGAAGACCAGGTCCACGCGGTCCACGTCGTCCAGGAGTTCCAGCATCTTCGCGTTGGTCATCTCGGATCTTAGTTCGCCGAGGCGACCTTTCTCCAACTCCAGCCGGTCGGCCAGATGCTCGCGGAGGAGTTTGTCGGCTTCGCGCCTAGTCTCCTTTTCCACGTAGCCGGAGTACCCGGGGATAAGCTCCATAAGCTTGTTTATAATACCCCGGCGTTCGCCGGCTACCTTATCCCGATAATCTTCCATTTCCTACTCCTGTCGTTGTCCTTCGGAAGAAACGCAGGCGGATTATATGAGACGACGCCGCCGCGGTCAAGGGAATTCGTACGATTATCTCGTTAAACCTAGTCTGACGGACCCCCTAAACACCTCAGTAATTGACTAACGTACTCGTATTTGCTATTATACCCCCATCTTAAAAAGGTGCGTAATGAAAGCAACCGAGGTTATAAAAATAATGGTAGTGGGAAAAGGCGAAGTCGACGTCAAACCCGGCGACGCCCTCGCCGACGTCGCGGACGCCGCTGGCCTCGACGACGTACTAATCGCGTCCACCGACGGACGACTCGTCGACCTGAGTACACCGGCCAAGGACGTAAGCGAAGTCGAATTCCTGACGTACGAGGACGCCGGCGCGCGGGACGCGTTTCTGCACAGCGCGTCGCACGTGATGGCCCACGCTTTGACGGAGCTATACCCGGGTATAAAATTGACTATCGGCCCGGCTATAACCAACGGCTTCTACTACGACTTCGACCCGGCAGAACCGATAAGCGAATCGGACTTACCGTCCGTCGAAGCGAAAATGGCAGAACTCGTCGAAGCGAATTTACCGATCGAACGCCGGGAAATATCGAAAGACGAAGCGCATAAACTATTCGCCGAAAACGAATACAAGCTCGAGCTTATAGACGAAATCGAAGGCGATACCGTTTCTATATATACCCAGAGCGACTTCGTGGACCTTTGCGAAGGTCCCCACGTCCCGTCAACGGGCGTCATAACCAACTTCAAGCTGACGGCCGTCGCCGGCGCGTACTGGCGGGGCAGCGAAAATTACCCGATGTTGGTTCGAATCTACGGTACCGCGTACCGAACCGAAGACGAATTACAGGCTCATCACGTTCAGATCGAGGAGGCGAAACGACGCGACCACAGGCGCCTCGCTAAGGACCTGGACCTCTTCAGTCTCGGCGAGGACATCGGCGCCGGCCTCGTTTACTGGCATCCGAAAGGCGCGTTCATCAGGCACCAGCTCGAGGAGTTCTGGAAGGAAGAACACCGGAAACGTGGATACGAGCTTGTATATACGCCCCACATAGGCGCCGGAAAGCTCTACGAAAAATCCGGACATTTCCAATACTATCTGGATAATATGTACGTATTCGACGTCGAAGGCACGAAGTACGTACTGAAACCGATGAACTGCCCGATGCACGTCGCGATATATACGAACTCGCTACACAGCTACCGGGAATTGCCGATAAGATATGCCGAACTCGGGACCGTGTACAGGCGGGAACGCTCGGGAACACTTCACGGGCTGCTTCGGGTCAGGGGGTTTACCCAAGACGACGCGCATATATTCTGCCGGCCGGATCAACTGGTAGACGAGTTAGTGGGTTGCGTCGACTTCGCTATATTCCTGTTGAATACACTTGGGTTCGAAGAGTACAGAATAGACCTTTCGGCGCGGGACCCTGAACACCCGGAGGATTACGCGGGGACGCCCGAGGAGTGGGAAACCGCCGAAAAAGCACTCGCCGAAGCGCTCGAGCGGATGAACCTGGAGTATGTGTACCAGCCGGGCGAAGCCGTCTTCTACGGCCCGAAAATAGACTTCCAGATATTCGACGCGCTGGGGCGAAAATGGCAGGGGCCAACGATACAATTCGATTTTAACCTTCCGACGAGGTTCGACGTAAAGTATACGGGATCCGACGGCGCGGAACATCTGTGTTATTTAATCCACAGAGCGTTATACGGTTCGCTGGAGCGGTTCTTCGGTATGCTAACCGAACATTACGCGGGGCTGTTCCCGCTCTGGCTCGCGCCGGTACAGCTTCGGATACTACCCGTAACCGACGACTTCGCCGAATACGCGAGCGAAGCGGCCGGACGAATACGCGCAGAAGGTCTACGGGTCGAGTTGGACGGCGCAAGCGAAAAGCTGGGCGCGCGTATACGGAAAGGCGAACTGGAGAAAATCCCATACCTCGCGGTCGTGGGCGAGAAGGAGAAAGGCAACGCGACCGTATCCCTACGGAGACACGGCGGAACCGATTTGGGAGAGATGACCGTGGAAGCGGCCGCAGCTTACTTAAAGAACGAAGCCGAGTCTAAGACTACCAACCCATAATACGGAGTCTATATAAACTGCGTAGAATAGAGAACGGAAGCAACGTAGTCGCTCGACGGAAACGAGGTCTTTACCACCGGTTGAATCCGATTCCGATACGGACGAATCCGCTTGTCGAATAATACCTTTTTAAATATCTCAAGGGGTAAGGAAACACCGAACTCAATAAAAAGCGTAGCGAGCTACGCGCTACCGCGTAAAATAAACGTATTCGCTTTAAATGGAATGTAAGGTTTGCGATAAGGTCGTTGTTGACGGTGCGAATTATTGCCCCTACTGCGGTACGGCTCTCGACGGGACGCAGGCGGCGATACGTTCGATTACTTTCGCTCACCTTGAATTTCGGCCGAGTGGAATCTTATCTTCCCCAAAAACAGGTGGAGAGTTATCCGCCGCGTTAAGAAACGCGGGAAAAATCTGCAAACGTTACGGCGCCACAGTAGAAAACGAAAACAGAAACGCCATTACTATCGCTTTCAGAGATAACCCGATAGGGCAACTATCGGCCGAATTGGCGGCGGCCGCGGCGCTTGAGATTAAAGACTACCACAGTAAACAAACGGCGTTGGCGCGGGAAAAAACGCGTTTATCAGTATCCATCGGAATAGACTGTGCGGGAACCGGGACAGCGGAAACGGCCGCTGGAATATCGGCGGAAACCCCGCCGGTCGAAAACGCTCGCCGTTTATCGGCTAAAGCGCCGGCGAACGCCGTACTAATTAGCGGCGACGTTGCGGGGCAAATCGAACAGGCTTTCGTAGCGAAACCTCTTGGTTTCTATAAACTAAGAACGCACTCGGTTCCGCAGCGTCTATTCGAACTAGTTGACGCAAAACTATCCGAACCCGCCGTATTTGACGGCACGTTCGGAAAAACCGTATTCGGCCGGAACGACGAAAAAAACCGCCTTAACCTGTTCCTGAGCGAAGCGAAAAACGCCCAACCTCCGTCCCTTGCGATTATCTACGGTGATTCCGGCTCGGGCAAAACGGAACTCCTTAAACATACAGCGGCAAACGCGTTAAACGACGGCTGGCGGGTCGTTTTCGCCCACGGGCAAGAAGTGACCCGTTTCGCGCCGTATTATATATGGCGTGGGGTTTGTCGCAAACTCCTTTCAACTTACGAAGGTCTGATTATCGCTGACGAATACGCATTGTCGGCGATAGACGGAGACAAAGGGGAATACGCGGCCGCATTCTTTACGCTGCAAGAGACTTGTTCGACGATAGATGAATACCTGCTCGACGTCATGGGATGTTGCGTTTCGGACGTACCGACGTTAATCGCGATAGATGACCTAGATATGGCCGATTACGCGTCGTTACGATTTTTAAACAACTTACTCGAAGCAGTTTTGGTACCCGCTTTCGCAATTATCGCAACGTCCCGGAAACGAATCGGTTCCGTCCGACGTACTCAGCGGGAAGTCGAACTCGGCGAACTCAAAGACGACGCGGCCGTAGGCGTAATTAAACAGTTCGTCGAAAAAACGGGTGTCGACCGTACGACGGTGGCGAACCTGTACGAACGGTGCGGCGGTAACCTTTTAATACTCGAATGGTTAACACGTCATTCCGTTTTTAAACCCGGCGAAATCCACGGAACCGTGCCAGTCTACCCGCCTTTCAGTATCCCCGAACTAACGGAGGATCGTATTGAATCGCTCGACACGGGGAACCTGGATTTATTGGAGTTCTTATACAATGTAGGGGAACCAGTTCCGATTCCGGACCTGGGTCCAGTTTTGGGAGATTTCCCCGATACCGATAACGGCCGGTTCAACGACAGGATAAGATGGTTAACGGAATTGAACCTTGCTACGGTCTATAGCGATTCTTTCGGCGAGTACCTTGGATTACGAGGTTATTGTCGGGATTCGCTGAACGCGCGAGAAATCGATCATGACCCGTCCAGGGCGGATAGAGTAATCCGTTTCCTGGAAGAAGATAAAAACGGTAACGATGTCTTAATAGGCCACTGCCTTTTAAGATACGGCGAACAAGGTGGCGCGCTTGAACGTTTTATAAACGCCGGCGAACGGGCCCGATCACTGGGAGATGAACTGGACGCTCAGAGTTTATTCTCGGTAGCCGTCGTAATCGCCGAATCAGACGGTTTCGACGGACCGTCCGAGAAAGCATTATCGGCCTACGTAAAACGCGCCGACGTACTACGCGAACTCGGGTTGGCCGTCAGCTTACTAACAGACCTTAGAACCGCCGTTGAACGCTATGGCGAATACGTGTATCCTAGATTACGCTTAGACTTCGCGGAAGCGTTGGCCAATTCGGGGATGTTCGACGAATCGCTCATAAACGCTTTAAAGGCCGTCGAAACTCTCGAAGCGGACGAAGAACCGGAACTCCGGCTAAAAGGTTTCGGGTTAACGGGCGATATTTATTTTAAAACCGGCCGACTAACCGAAACGGTCAACGCATTCGGAAAAGCTTTACGGTTGGAACCGACGGCCGAGAAGAAAAGCGCGTTACTCCTAAAAACCGGCCTCGCTAAAACGATGGACTGCCGCATAAACGACGGGGAAATCGACTTCCGGGAGTCTTTAGAAGCGTCGCAAGACAACTGGGCCGCCGGGATTTCGCTGGCCGTGTTACTTGCCGACAAAGGCCGGTTTCTCGAAGCGTATTCAGCGGCAGTAACCGCGCTGTCGAAAACGACGGAAGCGTACGCCCGTGGTTTCAGACCGGGCGAAATTGAAGAGTTATCGATAGCGTTATTACTATTATCACCGTTAGTTTTCTCGACGGACGTAACGGAAAAAGTTTCTTACGTTATTGGCCGTGCTGATATCGAGGAATTCAAGGTCGCGTCCGACTACGTCTCCGCCGTACGGGCATATATTTCGGGTGACTCGGACGAATTCGATGAAGCGTTAGCTAAAATAGAAACCTCCGGCGACGGCCTTTTCGGCGGGGTTATTTCGGGCGCTAAATCCCTATTAAGCGCCGACTTCAATCTCCACTATAACCGCGATTTTTCGTCGGCGGACTTTAAAGCTAAAAACGCGTTAAAAGCCTTCGAAAAGGTGAATTTCCCATATTACGCCGCCGAATGTAGATTGTTGTTGGCCGAAACGGCGACCGCGCGCGGGGATCTATTAACGGCCCGGAATGAGCTCGATAACATTACAATCCGAAAGAAGAGACGCGTTTCGTATCCATATTTAGCGGATTATAATAGGGTTTTCGGGGAATTACTCTCTCTCGAAGGAGAAACGGACAAGAGCCTTCGTTTTATAAACTCGGCCGCCGTTCTTTACAAATCGCACGGGATGGTTTTCCAAGAAGCGCTATGCTACTTAGCGTTAGCGAATTCCGCCGGCTCGGACAAAGCCGCGGAGTATTATTCGAAAGCGGCGTGGCTCTTCGAAAACAGCGGGGCCGGTTGCTGGGTCGGAAAACGCGGTGCGACGAAACCCGAAAAGAACCTTCGCGAAGGAACCCGTGGGCTCACGCGAACGACGGTGGTACAGCCTAACCCGTAACGACCCGACACGATTAGTAGAAAAAAATACTTTACAAACACGGAATAGTATGGTATTTTACCGGCCAATTTTAACGATCGTCTGGAGGTGAAGTAAAATAGCCCAACGTAGAACCAGGGTCAATAAAGCGATCCGGGTACCAGAAGTCCGTTTAATCGACGAAGAGGGAAACCAAGTCGGGGTCGTCCCAACCAGCGAAGCCCTTGCTATTGCCCAAGGTAAAGGGTTGGACCTCGTCGAAGTAGCACCGAAAAACCGCCCCCCCGTGTGCAGAGTAATGGATTATGGGAAGTACCTCTACCAACAAAACAAACGGCAACGGGAGTCCAAGAAGACTCATACCGCGAAAAAAATCAAAGAGTTAAGAATCCGGGCGAAGATAGAGAAGCACGACCTAGATTTCAAAATAAGACACATAAAGGCCTTTCTAAATAAGAAGTTCAAAGTTAAAATTACGGTGGTTTATAGGGGGCGCGAGATTACGCATTCCGAGATAGGCCAAGAACTTATATCTAAAGTTATCGCCGCGTTGGGGGACGACGCGATAGTAGAATCCGCTCCCAAAATGGAAGGGCGGGCCCTCATAGCGGTTCTCGCGCCGGCGGCGAAAAAAACGAAAGAAAAACCTGCGGAAACCGTAATGGCCGAGCTTACGGCCGACACACCGGCTACGGGAGACGAGCCGGAGGATTAGGTATGCCAAAGATGAAGACCAACAAAGCGGCTGCAAAACGTTTCAAGCGAACGGCTCGCGGCCGTATAAAAAGGTATAGAGCCTATAAAGGCCACCTTATGGCCAAAAAATCGCCCAAACGGAGGCGGAAACTACGTAAAGCGACTCACCTTCATCCGAGAGACAAAAAAGAACTCATGACCCTGATGCCGTACATCCGGCGCAAGAAATAGTACGCGAGAGGGATACGATGCCGAGAACCAGAAAATCACCGGCCAGGCGAAAAAGGCATAAAAAGATATTGAAGCGCGCTAAAGGCTTCCGCGGCGGGCGGCGCCGGCTTATCACGACGGCCACCGACGCCGTTCACAAAGCGTACCAACACCAGTACGAAGACCGCCGGAGGAGGAAACGCGACTTCAGAAAACTTTGGATTCAAAGAATAAACGCTGCAGCACGGGCCCACGGGCTCCCGTACGCCGGGTTCATACACGGCCTTGCGAAGGCTAACGTGGAATTAGAGCGGAAAATACTCGCCGAACTCGCCGTAAAGGAACGCGCCTCGTTTAAAACCCTCGTCGAAATAGCAAAGGAAAACTTGAACGGTTTCTAACGTTATCGGAGCGCGATGAACGACAAAACGAGAATCGATAAACCGATAATCTTGATAACAATGGGCGATCCAGCCGGCATAGGCCCCGAGATTATCGTTAAAGCTTTACCGAATATAAACGACGATTATTGTCCCGTGGTAATCGGCGACCGCAACGCGTTAACGTCCGCAGCGGGGAAATCCGGCTTCGATATCAACGGCGTGAACGTTGTCAAACGGGCCGAAAAAGCGAATTTCTCGGCCGATAAAGTAAACTTCGTTCCCGTTTCCGTTGCCGGGTTGGGTACGCTGGTGCCGGGTAAACACAACAAGAAAACGGGGAAAGCTTCGATTGCGTATCTCGAAACCGCCGTAAACGCGATTCTAATGAACGAAGCGGATGCGCTGGTCACGGGACCGCTCTCGAAAAAGGCGATAAACGAAGCCGGCTTCTACTACAACGGGCACACCGACTTTTTCGCCGAAAGGACGAACACATCCAAATACGCGATGTGCTTTTATACAGATAATCTGAAAGTCGCTCTGGTATCCGACCATATACCGGTCAGGAAAATCCATACCAGAATCAAGCTGGCACGGGTACTACGAACGATATATCTACTCGACGAGTTCATACGAAACCTGGAAGGCGTACGACCGAAATTGGCCGTACTGGGTTTGAACCCACACGCGGGCGAATCCGGACTCATCGGCGCCGAAGAGCTAAACGAAATAATACCGGCTATCAACACGGCGAACGAACGCGGTTTAAACGTAGCAGGCCCGCTGACCCCAGAAATCGGTTTCAGGGAAACCATAGCCGGCGAATACGACGGGGTCGTTGCCATGTACCACGACCAGGGAATAATACCGTTTAAACTCATCGCGCCGTACGATTCGGTGAACGTTACGCTGGGGCTTCCGTTCGTACGGACGTCCGTCGGCCACGGCACGGGCTACGACATCGCAGGCGACGGTACGGCAAAAGAAAACAGCCTTATCAAAGCCATAAAGTTAGCCGGAGACCTGGTACGTCCCGGTCGAAAACCACTATAATCTACGCGACCGTTCCATAGTACGTTTAACAAACCGCGCCAGCGGGGCTATTTAGCCCCGTTATTTATTTTTTCGCTATTGACTTGCAATTCTGACAAAAACCGTATATAATCTATGACAGAGGATGGCGACCCCGCGCCGCTTCTTATGACTGCATGGAAAAAACGACGATAAACCCTGAAACACCGGCGAAAGCGAACGACGATAACGAAACGGCTCGCTTATACGCTCTTATGAACATGCTAGCCCACGAAATCCGCAATCCGCTCAACGCGCTCGTTATGAATCTGAAACTTCTAGGCGACCGGGTTACCGACGATAAAGGGCGGAAGATACTACACGCCGCTACGGTTCAAGCTGACCGTACGAACGAAATCCTCAACGATTTCCTGCGGTTCGCGCGTCCCAGGAAACCCGACCCGTCCAGCTTCAACGTTCTCGAAACCCTGGAAAACATCAGGACCTTCGTTGCGCCCAGGTTAAAGCAGGAAGGAATAAAGCTCGAAATAAACACGGGCGGCGAACCGCCGGAATTATTCACAGACAGCGATATGCTGGCGCAGATACTGCTTAACCTTATCCTGAACTCGATAGACGCTGCGCCGAAAGGTAAAATCCGCATAGACGTCGAGAAAGACGCAGGGATCACTAAGATTATCGTTCGCGACGACGGGCCCGGTTTCATCGAACCGGGCCGGGCGCTCGAGCCGTTCTACTCGACCAAAGACGATGGAGTCGGTTTGGGGCTGGCTACCGTTGGTTCGCTCGTTTCAGCGCTGGGCGGCACGGTAAAGGTCGGTAACGCCCCCGGAAACGGCGCCCTCGTCGAACTGGAAGTCCCCGATTTCAACGAAACAAAAGCAAAGGATAGCAGGTAATACAAGGAGGTTTAAATGCCGCGTAAAAAAACCAAATGGAGCGACGAAAAGATAGTCGAAGAGATAAAAAAGCTCCACGAGGCCGGCGAAGCTTTAACGGTTAAAAATACGGCCAAGAACCACTCGGCCCTGTACAGCGCAGCTCTCCGTTACTTCCATAGCTGGGCCGACGCCGTCGAGGCGGCCGGTATAGATTACGACGCCATCAGGCGGGCCAGCCGACGGGAAGCGATACGCAAGATAACCAAGTGGAACAAAGAACGGGTTCTCGAAGAGATTTTAAAGATCCCGAAAGCGGATCTCTGGTTCGTTTACAAAAACAACATCGCCCTCCACTCGGCGGCCCGCCGCGAGTTCGGGAGTTGGAAGAAAGCGGTCGAAGCCGCTGGTTACGACTACGAGGAAATCAACGAGCTCGCCGACACCAAGTACACAAGTTGGACCAAGGAAAAGATAATCAGGATGATCCGGGAATTATCGCCCGAACAACTCAGCTACCGTAACATGACCAAGGAACACTTATTGCTATATTCGGCCGCCTATCGTAAGTTCGGGAATTGGGCCAACGCTCTTCGGGTCGCCGGAATAGACGAAATGGTAATAACCAAGTGCTTCAAAAACCGGAAATGGACGTCCGAAAAGATCCTGAAGGAAATCCGGGAACGTTACCGTCGGGGCGAAAAACTCTCCAGCGGTTACATGCAAAAGCATCACCCGAGCCTTTTCAGCGCCGCATATCGCCGGTTCGGAAGCTGGGGCGAAGCTGTTGACGCAGCCGGGTTGGATTACCGTACGATAATCCGGAACAAAGCTCATACGTAAGATTAGTACGCTGGGTAAAACAGCGGCTCCCACGGGGGAGCCGCTCTATCTATACGCGCGCCTACCGCAACGTCAAAGCCCGCCGCGCCGAATTCCTACTCGGCGCTATATCATATCGTCATAGTCCGATCCCGGTTAACTGGGCTTCGCCCTTTGCCGGATAAACGTCGGAATCTCAATGTTGTTCTCGAACATCGACTCGAGATCCTTAACCATCGCTTCGTCGCCAAAACCGCCCAAATCGCCCAACTCCGGCGGCGTCGCCGGCATTATCGCCGTATCGTCGGTAACGGCCGCTAAATCCTCGAGCGGTAAGGCGTTGTCGAAGCCGGTGGCTATTACGGTAACCCTTACCTCGTCCACGATGTTCTCGTCCGTTACGGCGCCAAAGATTACGTTGGCTTCCTCGTCGGCGACCTCCTGGATGACGTTCGCCACGTCCTCATACTCGTGGATGCCCAGGTCCGGCCCGCCGGTAACGTTGACCAGGATACCGCGCGCGCCCCGGATATTTACGCCTTCAAGTAGCGGGCTGGCGATGACCTCTTCGGCCGCCTTGGACGCCCGGTCCTCACCGTTTCCGGCACCGGTACCCATTATAGCGCTTCCACCGGCCTCGGCCATAACGGTCCGCACGTCGGCGAAGTCGACGTTTATCAAACCCGGTACCGTTATCAGATCCGATATGCCGCGAACGGCCCGCACCAACACGTCGTCGGCCATCCTGAAGGCCTCGATCATCGATGTTCCCCGCTCGCATATCTTTAAAAGCCGTTCGTTCGGGATAACGATAAGGGTGTCCACTTTCCCGACCAAATCGGCCAAACCGTCTTCGGCTTGATCCATACGCCTTCGGCCCTCGAAACCGAACGGTTTCGTTACCACGGCGACGGTCAACGCGTTAATCTCCCGCAATATGTCGGCGACTACGGGCGCGCCTCCGGTACCCGTACCACCTCCTAGGCCGCAAGTAATGAAGACCATATCGGCGCCGTCCAGCGACCGTTCGAGCGAGTCCCGGTCCTCCTCAGCGGCCCGGCGCCCGATTTCCGGGTTTGCACCGGCCCCTAGCCCCTTCGTTAACTGGCTGCCGATTTGTACCTTCTGGAGTGCTTTCGACCGCCGCAAGTCCTGGGCGTCCGTATTGGCCACAATGAACTCGACACCTCTCAGCTTCGTCTCTATCATTCTGTTCACGGCGTTTCCGCCGCCGCCGCCTATTCCGATAACTATTATCGTGGCGGACTTATCGTATTCAGGCGCGAACTCCAACATTACGGAACCTCCTTATATAATCTGTTCAATCCACTTTTTCATCTGTTCGAGTATCTTCTTGAACAATACCGAATCTTCCTCCGGGCCTTCGCTGAACCTCCCGGTCCCAGGCATACCGTACATTATCAACCCGACGGCCGTCGAATATATCGGGTCCTCCACCGCGTCGGCGAGTCCTCCCACCTCAAGCGGATAACCGACCCGCGACGGCACCCCCAGTACCTTCTCCGCCAGGTCGGGTAACCCTTGTATCTTGGATGCACCACCTGTGAAAACGACACCAGCCGGCAGCATCTCGAACGGCACCGCCTGGTTTATCTGAAGCTTCACGAGGTTGATTATCTCCTCCATCCTCGGTTGCACTATCTCGGTGATTTTACGCCGATTGATGAGACGGGACTTGCGGCCGCCGACGTCCTCGACTTCGACCAGGTCGTCGTCTTCGACCAGTTCGGCCAGCGCGACCGCGTACTCCCGTTTTACGTGCTCGGCTTCTTGCTTCGGCGTCCGCAGGCCGATAGCCAGGTCCTGCGTAACGTTGTTACCGCCGACTGCAAGAACGGCAGTGTGCCTTACGGCGCCGTCCTGATACACGGCTATGTCGGTAGTACCGCCGCCCATATCCACCAGTGCGACGCCCAACTCCATCTCGTCGTCGGTCAGTACGGCGCGGGCCGACGCGAGGGGTTCAAGGATTATCTGGTTTACTTTCAACCGGGCCTTATGTACCGCTTTCAGCAGGTTCTGGGCCGCCATTACGGCGCCGGTGATAATATGTACGTCGGCCTCCAACCTCGTTCCGATCATACCCCTGGGGTCGCGAACGCCGTGCTGGTCGTCCACGGTAAACTCCTTGGGTAATACGTGTAGGACTTCCCGGTCCACCGGTAGCGCTAGCGCCTTCGCCTGCTCGATCGCCCGCTCTATGTCACGTTCGGTTATCTCGTGGTCGGTCCTAGCGACCGCTACCAGGCCGCGGCTGTTCATACTCTTGATATGTCCGCCCGCTATGCCCACGTTGGCGGCTTCAACTTCCACGCCGGCCATCAGTTCCGCCTCGGACACGGCCTCGGTAATCGCCGCGACTGTAGCACCTATGTCGTTAACGACGCCACGTTTCACGCCCAGCGACGGCGCTATCCCCGAACCGAGAATTTCAGGCACGCCGCCGTTGGTTCTTGCGGTTACGCAGCATACCTTGGTGGTCCCGATATCTAACCCGGTCGTTATCTTAGCCTTCTCCGCCATCCGTATCACCACCGTCGGCGGGCGCCCCCGCCGCAACCGATTCCCGTACTATGATATCGCCGTCAAAACGGGCATCTATCGTATTTATGAACCGTCCTCCGGGCTCCAGTATCCGGTATACGCGCCACACCCGTTCCGCCGCCCGGGCGTCGAACCCCGGCCCGTAAACCACCTTCGTATTACCGCCAGCAACGGCAAACCAACCCTCGTCGGCCCGGACGTAATCGACTTCGGTGTACAACCCGGGCGCCGCCCGCAAAGCGACCAGTACGTCCAAAGCATTTCCCAACTCACGTCCTGTAATCCGCGTTCCGACGACGTCGCCGTCGCCCGGTTTTACGGCGAGCCCGCATATTAAAGGAAGATCCTCGTATTCGGACGCGAGCTCTCCCGTTATCACTCCATCGCCTGCGATTTTATAAAGCTTGTCGTCCACGATTATCGAACCAACCGCCCGGCGTTCTTCGATTTCGATTACGACCTTATCCGGGAACCGGCGCCCCACCGACGCGTTGAGTACCCTCGAGTCGTTCCGGAGCGCCCTCCCGGCACCGCCCAGGTCCAACGAGAATATCCCGGCGCCCGCCTCAATACCTGTCAATTCGACGGCTTCCTCGTCGGTCATATACGCGTTCCCGGTTACCTCGAAGTGGCGGACGCTCACCGATTTCGAATTCAACGCGCCGACAAACACGAAAACCGCCGTCGCGACCGCCAAAGCACCCGCCGCCGAAGCTATAACCGCACGGCCCTTCCGGTTGACAACCGGTACGCCGTCGCGCTCCTGGCGCGCGCGCCCGTCCACGGCTAACCGCCCGGGTCTAAACGCGTCCGCTTTCAACCGCCTCGTCTCCCAGGTAATTGAACGGGCCAATTAACTCGACTTCGTACTCCAACTCAACGGCGAACCGCTCGGCGACCGCCCGCCGGACGTACTCCGCGAGAGTATAGACCTCGTCGGCGCGGGCGCCCCCGTCGTTTACTATAAAGTTCGCGTGCACGTCCGACACTACCGCCCCGCCGCACCGCACGCCTTTCAGGCCGGCGTCGTCAACCAGCTTACCGGCGGGTTCGCCGTCGGGCGGGTTCTTGAAGAACGAACCGGCCGACGCCGCGCCGACGGGCTGTGTCTTTTTCCGCCTATCGGCGTATTCGCGAATAAGTCCGCGTATCGTTTCCCGGTCGCCCGAAAGCAAGCCCAGCTCGACCTCGGTAATTACGTACGGCTTTTCTACGCCGAAGTCTGCCGCCCGGTAACTCCACGACACGACGTCCGGCGCGACCGTAACCGTTTCACCGTTCATCAGCGTTATCTCCGCCGTCTTAACGAACTCCCATATCTCCGAACCGAACGCGCCGGCGTTGACGACCAACGCCCCGCCGACGGTTCCGGGAACCCCGACGGCCCACTCGAGGCCGGAAAGCCCGGCCTCAGTCGCAGCTCCCACGAGAGCCGGAAGCCGGTGCCCGGCCCCTACCTTCAGAGAACCGCTCGACGTGTTCGACTCTTTTTTTAGCCCGTTGACCATCTTCAATACGGGGGCGTTCACACCCGCGTCACCAATAAGTACGTTACTGCCGGCACCTATCACGATTATCTCGTTTAACGCCCTCAAAACGCGCTTGACGTCCTCCGCCCCCGACGGTTCCAGCAGCAACGGCGCCGGACCACCGACCCCCATCGTCGTATGTTCCGCGAGTAGTACGTCCTCGGTCACCTTGCCGGAGAAGCCCGGAACCGTTTTCATTACGCTACCTTTTACCTTCAAGCCGTTCTACTACTTCAGCCGCTATCTTCCATACGTCCCCGGCGCCCAGGTGCACCAGTACGTCCCCGGATTCGGCCGTCGCCGCCACCCGGGCCGCGACCTCGCCCTTCTCGGCGATGTACTCCACGGCCTTATGCCCGCGGCGCTTCATATCGTCCGCAATCGCTTCGGCGGCAACACCCTCGATTTCCGACTCACCCGCCGCGTATATCGACGTTATTATTATCGCGTCCGTATCCATTAGCGATGGCCCGAAGTTCTCGAGTTGGTCCATAGTCCTCGTGTACCTGTGGGGTTGGAACACGGTTACGAACCGCCGGCCCGGGTACGCCACTCTCAATGCCGCCAGGGCGGTCGCCAACTCCTTCGGGTGGTGGGCATAGTCGTGGATTACGATTATGTCGCCGACCCGCCCTATCTCCTGGAACCGCATCTCGACACCGGCGAACGCGTCGAGAGCATCACGTATCGCGTCGGCGCCAACGCCCAATAATATCGCCATCGCCGCGGCGGCCCCGGCTCCGAAAGCGCTGTACTTCCCGGGCAGGTTTATGGTAAAACTACCGTGTGTCTCGTTTTTAATCGCTAAATTAAAGGACGTTTTCAATCCTTCGTAAGTAATGTCGCTAATTACGACGTCCGCGCCGGGTTCAGTTCCGTACGTATAATACGGTCGCTGAATCTCCGGGATTATCTCCCGGACCCCGGAATCGTCGGCGCAGACCAGAGCCAAGCCGTAAAAAGGGACCTTATCCACGAACTCGGCGAAGGCGCGCTTAACCGCGTCGAAGTCGCCGTAATAGTCCAGGTGGTCTTCATCCACGTTCGTCAGTATCACGTATATGGGCGAAAGCCGCAGGAACGACCCGTCGCTTTCGTCGGCTTCGGCGACAAGGTACTCGCCGTCGCCGAGTTTCGCGTTAACCCCGGCGCTGTTCAAACGCCCGCCGATAACGTACGTCGGGTCCAACCCGCCGGCGGCCATTAATTCCGCAAGAATCGACGTTAAAGTCGTTTTACCGTGGGTGCCGCATACGGCGATGCCTTTCTTCATCCGCATCAATTCGGCCAGCATTTCAGCCCGGCGAATAATCGGCAGCCCCAGCTTCCGGGCGGCGACCAACTCCGGGTTGTCGTCGGGTATGGCCGACGACTTGACGACGACTTCGGCGTCACCCACGTTTCCCGGGCCGTGGCCGTACGATATAGGGACCCCCAACTTCTCGAGCCTTTCGGTGGCTTCGCCCAGGGCCAGGTCCGAACCGGTTACCGTAAACCCAAGATTTACAAGGATTTCTGCGATCCCGCACATCCCCGCGCCGCCGATGCCTATCATATGGATTCGCGTTATAGGTCCAAAGATTCTCATTCGTCCTTCACCAGCGACAAAGCCACCCGGGCGGCGCGTTTCGCGGCTTCCGGGCGACCCAACTCCCGGGCGGCCCGGGCCATCACGTCCAACTCGTCGCGTTCGTGGAAGTAGTAGTTAACGAGGGCCGCCAGCTTCGTCCCGTCCATGTCGCCGTCGTCCACGACGACCGCAGCCCCCTCCTGTTCGACGTAAACGGCGTTCCGCTCCTGGTGCCCGTGGGCCGCGTACGGGTACGGCACCAAAACCATCGGACGACCGAAAGCCAGTACCTCGCTCACGCCGCCGCCGGCCCGGCAAACCACCAAGTCCGCCGCGGCGTAACAATCGTAAATGTTATCGAAGTACTCCCCCACCAATAGCCTGTCTTTCCACCCGGGCGGCGCTTTAACTTCGGCGCTTCCGCCGGTTTGCACTATCATCTGCGCGTCCAGGTTGTTGAGAAGCGATAAACTCCCCTGCGCGGCCCGCGTAAGGGTGAGCGCGCCCTGGCTTCCACCGAAGACGAAGACGGTGAACCGGTCCGGGGCAAGGCCGAGCCGGTCCCGCGCTTCCTTTTCCGACGGTCTTCCTTCGGGAACCCGAATCGGGTTCCCGGTAACGACGGTCTTTATACGTCCGCCGAGCCAGCTTTCCGACGGTTTGAACGTGAGACACGCGACGTCCGCGAAGCGACTCAGTATCCGATTCGTAACGCCCGGTATGATGTTCTGTTCCAGTATCACCGCCGGTTTACGGCGGAGCCTGGCGGCCATCACGACCGGCGCGCTGCCGTAACCGCCGGTCCCGATGACGAGGTTCGCCTTGGACTTCTTCAGGAGCCTCCTCGCGCGTAGAACGGCCGCGACCAGCCGGAACGGTAAAAGCAGGTTCTTCGGGTGAAGGCTCCGCTCCAACCTGGGCGTGCGCAACACCTTGTATTCGTATGGCCGGCCCGCGAGGACGCGCCTCTCGACGTCCCGCCCGGTCCCGACGAAGGTAATCTCCGCATCGGGCCGTTCAACCTGCAACGCCTCGGCGACGGCGATGCCCGGGTACAGGTGCCCTCCCGTCCCGCCGCCGGCGATAACCACGGTTATATGTCCAGCCCTACCCGTCACCGGAAGTCCTTCATACGTATATCGTAATCGTCTTCGTACGCGACTGCGGACGCCGGCTCGTAAACCGGTTCGACCTCGGGCGCCGACCAGACCGTCTCGTCATTAAATACGGTATAATCCGCCGCCGCAGGCGATTTTCTCGCGACGTTCACCAGTATCCCGACGCAAGCCATACTTATAACGAGGGACGCGCCGCCGTAAGAAATAAACGGTAGGGGAATACCTGTCGTCGGTAGAAGTCCGAGGCATACGCCCACGTTGACAGCGGCTTGCGCGCAGACGACAGTCGAAACCCCGACGGCGAGGTAACACCCGAACCTGTCCCGCGCCCGCGCGGCAATTTTAACGCCGGCCGTAAACAGCACCGCGAACGCGACGACGACGGCCGCCGCGCCAATGAACCCGAGTTCCTCGCCGAGAATCGCGTAAACGAAGTCGGTATGGGGCTGCGGTAAGTAAAACAGTTTCTGGGTGCTGGCGCCCAATCCTTTACCGAACAAACCGCCAGAACCCAGCGCGATTAACGACTGGATTATCTGATACCCTTTCCCGCGGGCGTGGCGCCACGGGTCCAGAAAGCCCTCGAGCCGGGAAACCCTATAGTGGGTCGTCAGAATTACAACGACGAACGCCGGCACCGCAGCGGCGGCGAACGCCAATATATGCTTCACCCTTAAACCGGCCGCGAATAACACGACGAACGCGCAAACGGTTATCAGAACCGCCATGCCGAAGTCCGGTTCCAGTACGACCAGCGTAAACACCCCGCCGGTAATCGAGGCCGGAACTATGACATCCCGGGGATTCTCCTTCAAGTCCCTGTCCGCAAGATATGACGCCAGGAAGACGACAAGCGCGAACTTGGCCACCTCCGACGGTTGGACGAAGAAGCCGCCCACCGGGAGCCACCGCCGCACGGGCGCGGCCTCGCTACCGACGCCAACGAACAGTACGAGGACGAGCATTACGCCGGCTACGGCCATCATACCGGGCGCGGCGCGCCCGAGCCACTTGTAATCCACCGAGGCGAAAACGGTGAACGCGCCGATTCCGAACGCGGCGTTTATAAGATGACGTTTAATGAACAGGAAACTGTCGCCGTACTTGAAGTACGCCAACGCCGCGCTGGACGACATAACCATCATTACGCCGAGTACCAACAGGAACCCGGCCGCGACGATAACCGCGGTTATAAGACGGTTGTTCACTTCTTCGTCCCCCGCAGTTTAAGAACGGCTTGCCGGAAGTCGTCGCCCCGTTCCTCGAAACCGGCGTACTGGTCCCAACTCGTACACGCCGGGCAGAGTAACACGGTATCGCCCGACTTCGCCAGCGTCGCGGCGGCACGTACGGCTTCCGGCACCGTCGCGGCCGTTTCTACCATAACAACACCCTTTAACGCTTCCTCCAACTCGCCGGCGGCTTCGCCGTAGACGACGACGGCGCGGCAGTGACGACCGACCACCTCGGCCATCGGTTCGAAACTCCCGCCCTTATGTTTTCCCCCGGCGATAAGCACTATCGGCTCGCTAAACGATTGTATTCCCGTAACCGCGCTCGCGACGTTGGTTGCCTTCGAATCGTTGACGTACTTTACCCCCGCTACTATCGCTATCTCCTCGAGCCTGTGGGGGAGCCCCCGGAACGCCCGGAGCGCGGCGGCGACGTCGCCGGGCGACAATTCCATCGCGAGCGCGGCGCACGACGCCGCCATCGCGTTGAGAAGATTATGGGCCCCCGGCAACTTTATATCCCTTATGTTAACCAGACGTCCTTCGGTCCCGAATATCCTATAAACTAGTCTGTTATCCTCGTTCCATACGCCCTCGGTTTCGGCCGCGTCGGGGCCGAAGAAAAGCTGTCGTCCTCTAACCCGATAACGGCCCTTGTAAACCTCCGGGTCAACCGAGCTGAGTACGGCCCAATCATCGTCGGCCAGATTCTCGAACAAGCGCCACTTCCGGGCGAAGTACTCTTCCACAGAACCGTGGTGGTCGAGATGGTCGGCGGAAAGGTTCAGCAACACGGCCACGCGCGGGTGGAACTCGACTATGTCCTCCAGTTGAAAGCTGGAAACCTCCAGGACGACCGTCGTATTCGGATTAACGTACGGGAGCACGTCCGACAGGGCCCGGCCCACGTTCCCCGCCACCACCGCGTCGGCGCCGGCCGCGTCGAACATCCGCCCGATTAACTCGACGGTCGTGGACTTGCCGTTGGAACCCGTTACGGCGATAATTCTGTCCGTCGGCAGAGCCCGATACGACAGTTCCAACTCGCCAATAACCTCGACTCCGGCGGCAACGGCCGCCTCCAGAACCGGGACGTCCCAAGGCACCCCGGGACTGCGTACGATTAAATCTATCCCCTCCAGGAGTTCCGGTCCCTGTTCGCCGAAAGCCGTCTCGGCACCGATATCGTCGGCCAGCTTCACCGCATCGGGGAGTTCTTCGGCGGACTTAACGTCGCTCAGGACTATCCGGTCAGCGTACGGGTACAGCGCCTGGGCGGTGCCTAAACCCGAACGGGCGGCCCCGATTATCAACACCCGGCTACCCTCGAACTGGTTTAATCCCTCGCCCGCCATCGTACCTACCTTATCTTCAACGTCGAAAGCCCCAGCAGAGCGAATATCGCCGCGACTATCCAGAACCGGACGACTATCTTCGGTTCCCTCATCCCAGCGAGCTCGTAGTGATGATGTATCGGGGCCATCCGAAAGACCCTCTTCCCTCCGGTCGCCTTGAAGTACAGAACCTGGATTATCACCGACAAAGACTCGATAACGAAGACGCCGCCGACGATAACCAGAAGAAGTTCCTGCTTTATCATCACCGCGACGGTGCCGATACCGCCGCCGAGGGCCAGAGACCCGGTGTCGCCCATAAATATCTGGGCCGGGTACGAGTTGTACCAGAGGAAACCGAGGGTCGCACCAATTACCGCCAGGCAATAAACGGTCAATTCGCCGGCCCGGGACACGAACATTAGTTGCAGGTACTCGGAAAAGTTAACGTGCCCGACGACGTACGTCATTACCGCGAACGCCAGCGCCGCGAACGCCGTCGCGCCGGCGGCCAGACCGTCCAGCCCGTCGGTCAGGTTTATCGCGTTGGTCGAACCGACTATTACCACCATCACAAAGGGGATATAAAATACTCCTATGTTTACGGCCAACTCCTTGAAGAACGGGAAAGCGACCACGGGCGTCATCCCGTTTTCCAACGGGAAAAAGTAAACTAACGCGCCTATGGCGAACGCCAGGGCGAACTGCCCGATGAACTTATAGCGGGCTAACAGCCCAAGCTCTTTCTTTTTAACCACCTTCAAATAATCGTCCCAGAAACCCATTAACCCGAGCGCCAGCGTAACCCCGGCGACTATTAGCACGTATTCGTTGGTCAGGTCGGCCCATAGCAGCGTCGGTATCAACGTCGCCGCCAGGATGAGGAGCCCGCCCATAGTAGGCGTTCCCGCTTTCTCCCGGTGTCGCTCCGGCACGTCCTCGCGGATTATCTCGGCAATGGTCTTCCGTTTCAGCACGTTGATAAGCCAGGGGCCGATAACCAACCCTATAAGGAACGCGGTTACCGCGGCGCCGATGGCGCGGAAAGTGATGTAGCGGAAAAGGTTAAACACTATGAAGTACTCGCTCAACGGATATAAAAGGTGATACAGCATAGCGCCTCCGCTTCGGCTTTTCTACGCGTCAAGGCCCAACTCCCGGGCCACCAACTCCATCCGTACGCCCCTACTCGCTTTAAGAAGAACGGTATCGCCTTCCTTAAGGAACGCGTCCAGGAACGCCCCCGTCTCCCCGTGTGTTTCGAAGGCGTAAGTTGTATCAGGTTCGAAACCGGCTTCGCGGGCCCCTTCGATAATTAACGCCCCGCCGGCGCCCAACCCCACGATAACGTCGATGCCATGTTCCAACGCGCGTTTACCCAAACGGCGATGTTCCTCGTCGGATATTTCCCCCATCTCCAACATCTCGCCCAGCACGGCCACGGTACGGCGGCCCGAAGCCGCTTCGGCAAGCATATCCAGCGCTTCGGCGGCGGCCCGCGGCGACGAGTTGTAGCAATCAAGAACGTAAGTTACGCCGCCACGCTCGACGACCTCGGTTCGCATTTCGCCCGTTGGTACGGTACGGATTGCGTCCGCCGTCGTTTCGGCTTCTACGCCGAGCACTCCGGCGACCGCGGCGGCGGCCAAAGCGTTATAAACGTTGAAGCGGCCCGGTATGGGTAACTCGATCGGCGTCTCGCCGTTTAAAACGAAGAAAGACCCGGCGAAGCCCCTCGGTTCATAACGTGCCGCGAAGACATCGGCATCCCCCGAGAAACCGTACGAGACGGTCCGTACGCCATCCGGCCCGAGTTCCGGAACCCTGGCAAGCATCCCGTCGTCGGCGTTCCATATAACCGTCCCGTCGCTTTTTACGTACTCGAGTAGTTTCAGCTTCTCCTCCGCCACCGCTTCCACGCTCTTAAAGAACTCGATGTGGGTCGGCGCGACGCAAGTAAAGACGGCGACGCTCGGTGCAGCAACGGGCCCGAGTAATTCCATATCGCCTGGCGCACTGACGCCCAACTCCACGACGAGAACCTCATCGTCGTTTTCCAGCGCAAGTATCGATAACGGAAGGCCGACCTCGGTATTGTAGTTCCCGGGGCTCGCGCAAACGTTATACGCCTGCGAGAGAACGTGAGCGACGAAGTCCTTGGTCGTCGTCTTCCCGCAACTACCCGTTACGGCCACTACAGGGCCGGTAAAACGCGCCCTGCGCTCCGCGGCGAGGGCGAGGAACGCGGCGAGCGGGTCGTCCACCGTCACGAGCGGCACATCGACTTCGACTGGACGTGAGACCATAGCGGCCGCTGCCCCCGCTTCGGCGGCGGCGCCGGCGAAGTCGTGTCCGTCGACTCGTCCGCCCGGCAACGCCACGAACATATCGCCCGGCCGAACCGCCCGGGAGTCCACGGCGAAACCGCTTACCGCCGCGCTAGCGTCGCCGTCAACCCGGCCGTGTACGACCTCCGCGATGTATTTCAACGTGTAAACCATCGGACTATCCGGCCGCGTCCGTTTCGCCAGTTTCTTCGTCGCTTTCCGAAAGAGCCGGTACTACCGGTTCCAGGTAACCCAACTCCAATGTGACTTCGCCCTTTATCGGACGGCCCGGCGCGGGACTCTGCGCTATGACGTCGCCGCCTTCGCCGGAGATGGTAACGGCCGCGCCAGTCGGGGCGAGAAGCCGCATCGCATCTCGGAACGACTTCCCCTCGACGTCCGGCATTACCCCCAGCTCGCCCGAAAGCCGCAACTCCACCACGGAACACGGCCCCGTACCATTTATATACATATCGCTTACGGAACCGCCGGCGTCGGTTAACCGAACGCCGAAACCCCTCCCCGCTATCTCCGTAATCGCTTCTGACGGATCGGCGCCGTCGAACTTCGGTATTCTCGTCTCCCACTTCGTAGGCGGGGGTTCGTTGTATGTCGGCGTCCCGGTAGGCGGAACCTTGAGCGACGGGAGTATGTCCTCGGCTATCCTCGCGAAAACGGGCGCCGCGACCTTACCGCCGAAGAACTCACCCCTCGGCCTGAAAATGACCACGACTATAACGACCTCCGGTTTATCGACCGGGACGATTCCGACGAAGGACGCGTTATAAACGCCTTTAAGGTAACCGCGGCCGTCGGCGCGGCCCACCTGGGAAGTCCCCGTTTTACCGGCGACGCGGTAACCTTCGACGACGGCCAACTCACCGCCGCCTCGAACGACGGTCTGCTCCATCATCAAGCGCACCTTACGGGCGACCTCGGGCGAAAGTACTTCGCGTTCGACCGTCGGCTCGAAACGATAAGCTTCGGCCCCCGTATCGTCCAGAACGGAACGAACCAACATCGGCCGCATTAAACGACCGCCGTTTGCCAGCACGGAGACGGCCAAAGCCATCTGGAGGGGCGTAATCCCGAAACCCTGCCCAAAGGACGCGTACGCGCGGCCGACGGGGTATTTCACCCGCTCGTAATCTAGAAGACCGCGACTTTCACCGGGTAAATTTATCCCCGTCGGCGCCCCGAAACCGAAGAGTTCCAGGTACTCAAACGTCCGCAAACTACCCAAGCAATTCGAAATCTTCACGATACCGATGTTACTTGAGTAAGCGATTATGTCCTCGACCGAAAGCGCCGCGTCCAACGGCCGTAAATCGGTTATCGTATAACCGGATATCGTTATCTTTTTACTTACGTCGAACTCGTCGCCGACCCGGACGACGCCCTCCTCGAGCGCCGCCGCGGCGATGAACGGCTTTATCGTCGAACCGGGTTCGTATAGATACGATACCGCGTTGTTTCGCCAGTGCTCGGGCTTGTACTCGTTATACCTGTTCGGATCGTAGTTGGGATAAGACGCCATCGCAAGTACCTCGCCGGTGGCGGGACGCATTATTACAACGGCGCCGGCAGCCGCCCGGTGCTTCTCGACCGCGCGGGCGAGTTCTCGTTCCGCCACGTGCTGGCACCATTTATCGATAGTCAGAACGCACGAAAGCCCGTGGAGCGGCGGGACATACGTTTCGGTCAACACGGGTAGTTGGCGACCGACTGCGTCGCCGACGCCCTCGGAAACTCCCGGTAACCCCTCGAGGTACTGGTTAAGCCCGCGTTCGGCACCGGCGAGAGAACCGTCACGGCGCCCGACGTACCCGAGGACGTGGCACGCCAGTTCCTCCTCAGGATAAACCCGAAGCGTTCCCGGTTCCGCAAAGACGCCGGCGAGCCGAAGCTCCATTATCCGCTCGCCGACCTCCGGCGTTAGTTCCCGCCCTAGCCATTCACTCTTACGGTTCGATTCGAATTTCGCCAAAACCTTCGACGGTTCGACACCTAGTATCTCAGCGACCTTTTCGGCGTTCTCCTTTTTATTCCTAACCAATCCGGGAATACAATAAACCGAGACCACGTCCTCGTTCACTGCCAGGGGGTGGCCGTTCCGGTCGTAAATCACGCCCCGGACCGCCGGGATGCGTTCCCGGTCCATCGACTGCTCCCGGGCCAACTCGGCGTAGAAGTGGTTCTCGATCACCTGTAGCCAGAACAGACGTCCGACGGCCGCGGCGAAGAAGACCGTTAAAGCGGCGTAGATTACGAACAAACGTATTTTTCGTCCCGCGGCCAAAGGTTGGCTACTCCTTGATAATGATTATCTCGCCCTTCTCCGGCGGGCGCATACCGAGTTTCTCCCTGGCGGTTTTCCCGACCTGTTCCAATGACCGGCGTCGATAAAGCTCCGTCTTAAGCGACGTGGTTTCCTTCTCCAGTTCGGCGAGAAAACGGCGGTTACGCTCCACCTTATAGTTAACCTCGAGCAACGTAACGTACTGCCACAGGTAAAGTACCGCAAGGGCCGCAACGCCTACGGCTATTACTACCGCGCGGCGGAACCGCCCGTTCCGTTTTGTAGAACCGGTGTCCCTCTCGTTATACCGACGCCGAAATATACCCATCGCTCCTATAACCTCTCGGCGGCTCTCAATCGCGCCGACCGGGCGGCGGGATTCACTGATATTTCCTCTCTCGACGGTTTAATCACCCGTTTTTGGACGAGTTCCAATAACCCCTCGTCGACGGCCCGTCGGAAACGTTCCTTCGCGATACGGTCCTCCAGAGAGTGATAGCTGATGATAAAAATACGGCCGCCCGGCGCGAGCAAGTCCACGGCCGCGGGGAGGCCGGTTTCCAACGCGCCCAATTCGTCGTTCACGTAGATACGAAGCGCCTGGAAGACCCTGGTCGCGGGGTGGCGCCGGCCCACTCCCGGCGCGACCCCCGCCAATATCTCTACGAGGTCGCTCGTGGTTGCTATAGGTACGGTCCGTCGGGCTTTCGTTATGGCGCTCGCTATCGCCTTCGCCGAACGTTCCTCGCCGAAGCGGTAAAAAACATCGGCGAGCTCGTCCTCGAGGAGCGTGTTGACGACCGTCGCCGCAGTAACGCCGGCGGACGTGTCGGCGCGCATGTCCAACGGGCCGTCGACGGTAAACGAAAAGCCCCTAGCCGGGTCGGCGATCTGGTCGGCGGAAAGCCCCAGATCCAACAATACGTTGGCGGCCCGTCCTCGGTAATCGGCGAGAAGCTCCGCCGAGTCGGCGAAGTTACCGTAAACGTAGCGGACTCGGTCGCCGAACCCGGCCAAAACCGACCGCGCACGGTCCAACGCTTTTCTATCTCGGTCTAGACCAATATAAGCGTTATCGGCAGGTAAAACACGTAGGAAAGCCCGGGCGTGCCCGCCGCCGTTAAGGGTCAAATCAACGAAAACCGCGCCCGGGCGCGTTACGAGCATATCGACTATTTCGTCCACCAGTACCGGTACGTGACGGGAAACAAAGTCCCCCTCGCGTTCGGCGTTCGTAGCTGCGGCCGGCGCGTACATAGGCCTCCTCGGGCCGTATTATGGTTAAAACCTTATATCGAAGTCCTCGACCACTTCCTCGAACCGGTCGAGGGTAAGGCGCTCGTACTCTTCCCAAATCTCGGCGGCCCATATCTCCAAGCGGTTGTAAACACCGGCGATTACTACCTCCGAGTCCAGGCGGGCGTATCGACGCAGGTTCGGCGGTATCGTTATACGCCCCTGTTTATCGGGCTTACACGTTACCGCGTTGGAAAAGATAGCGCGCGTGAACGACCGGGCTCGTGCTTCCATAACCGAAAGGTTATTAATCTGCCGTTCGACGACCTCGCGCCAGTACTCGTACGGGAAGGCGAACAGGGCGTTATCGAAACCGACGGTGAGTTGGAAGCTGTCTATATCGTCGGCGGCGACGACGCCTCGGCGGAACGGCGCGGGAATCGCGACCCGTCCTTTCTCGTCCAACGAGTACCGGAACTGGCCGTTGAAGCCGTAATTCCGGGAATTTCCGGCAACGTCCGAACCGCTGTTTTCGGTTTCGTCGGTCATATATAAACGTTCACGCGCGTCTAACTAGAGCTACCCACAATTACCCACAATTCCCCACACGGTCATTTTCGCAAATCCCTTCTAGGCTGTCAAGGAAAAAATACGAAAAAAAGCACTTCGGTTTTATGCATAACATATTCGTATATATGGTATATTAGATTGCCTCACGGGCGATAAACGATTTCGGCGTCTACGGCATTTCTACGTTGCAACCATCCTCCGAATTTGTTATAAATAGCGAAAACTTTCACAAACTCTGGCGGGGGTGAAACGCAGCCTCCGAGTTATCAATCGGAAACGCTCGGAAAATTTACGCGGATTATCGAAACACCTTATTTATGAGAGGATTATGATATGTCCTGTTTCCTGGACGATTAGGTTCTAGCGCTCCAGCGCGAGGTTCGCAAGTTCGCCGCTAAAGAGTTTGCGCCCCGGGCCGCCGAGTTGGACCGTACCGGCGAATTCCCTCGCGAGAACGTTGCGAAACTCGGCGAGATGGGCCTTCTCGGGATGGTCATCGGCGAGGAATACGGCGGCGCCGAATTCGGCGCCGTCGCCTTGGCCGTCGCAATCGAAGAAGTCAGCTATGCGTGTTCCTCCACCGGTTTAATCATGTCGGTTAACAACTCGCTGATGGGATTGCCTATCTACCTTTACGGAAACGACCACTTGAAGGATACGTATCTCAGGCGGCTCATTACCGGCGAGATTATAGGCGCCTTCGCCCTGACCGAACCCGGCGCGGGGAGCGACGCCGTAAGCATCGCTACCACCGCCGTCCGCGACGGCGACGAATACGTACTCAATGGAACCAAACGTTTCATCTCTAACGCCGAAGTGGCCCAGGTCTTTCTCGTTTTCGCCGTTACCGACAAAGAAAAACGAGCGAAGGTCATTACAGCCTTCATCGTCGACCGCGATACCCCCGGTTTCGAGGTCGGAAAACACGAGGAAATGATGGGCGTGCGGGCCACAGGTACCTGCGAACTGAGTTTCGAGGACTGCCGCGTACCGGTCGAACACGTTTTAGGCGACGTAGACCAAGGCTTCATTCTGGGTATGAAGCTACTCGACAACAGCCGCATCGGCATAGGCGCCCAGTCGGTCGGTATCGCCCAACATGCTCTCGATTTAGCAGTTCAATACTCGAAAGAACGGAAGCAGTTCGGTAAACCCATCTGCGAGTTCGAGATGGTCCAGGATATGCTCGCAACGTGCGCGGCGAAAGTGGCGGCGGCAAGACATCTGGTTTTGCATGCCGCGTACCTGAAGGACGAGGGTACGAAGAAAATTACGCGGGAAGCGGCGATGGCCAAGTACTACGCATCCGAGATCGCAAACGACGTAACCCACGCGTGCCTACAAATCCACGGCGGCTACGGCTACTCGAAGGAATACGATATCGAACGGCTTTATCGCGACGCGAAAGTTCTCGAAATATACGAGGGTACGACCCAAATTCAGAAGATAGTAATCGCGAGGAGCCTGTTGGAAGAATAGATAGGAAGGTAAACGATGAGAATCCTCCTCTGCGTAAAACAGACCTTCGACACCGAAGCGAAAATCAAGCCGACCGCCGACGGCAAGTCCGTCGAAAGGGAGGGCATAACCCTTGTGCTCAACCCGTACGATGAGTACGCCGTCGAGGAAGCGCTCCGGATAAAGGAGCGGCTCGGCGATGTAGAGACGGTCGCGCTGACCGTCGGGCCGCCGTCGGCACTCGAGGCCATCCACTCTTGCTACGCGATGGGCGTGGACGAAGGCGCCCACGTCGTCGGCGACGATCTTATCAGTTTGGACCCGTACGTAACCGCCGAACTGCTGGCGGCGGCGATCGCAAAGCTCGGTGACTTCGAAATCACCTTCTGCGGCCGAAGCGCCGTAGACGACGAGGCCCAAGCCGTACCAGCGTATCTTGCTGAAAAATTGGGACTTCCGATAATTACATCGGTAACGAAGCTGGACATCGACGGCGGCGGAGGTTTCGTTACGGCGATCCGTGACGTCGAAGGCGGCAAGGAAACCCTCAAGGTCCCGTTCCCGGTCGCCCTTACGGCGCAGAAGGGGCTTAACGAACCGCGTTATCCGTCGATACTCGGGATCCGGAAAGCGAAGAAACGGGACGCGCAAACGTTTACGCCCGCAGAACTGGACGTCGATTTGGCGCCGAAAGCGATTACGACGAACGTGGAACTCCCTTCGAAACGGGAGGCCGGGCGGATAATCGAAGGCGACGCCGCCGAAGCGGCAAAGGAACTAGCGGAGATAATCTCCGGGGACCTATAGGGAGTATAAATGGCCAAAGAACTATGGGTCGTTTGCGAGGTTAAAGACGGGCGGGTTAAACGGACGGCGTTCGAAATAATCGGGAAGCTGGACGAACTTCGTGGCGGCGATTACGAAGTCTCGGCAGTAGTTCTCGGCTCGGACGGCGAAGCCACGGCCGAACTGAACGGTTATCCGGTCAATACGGTCTATTCTGTCGAAGCGCCGGCCCTCGAGAACTACACGACCCTCGGTTATACGAAAGCGCTAACCGACCTGATAAACGAGAAGAAACCGTACGCCGTACGTTTCGGCGCGTCTATTCAGGGACGGGACCTGAGCGCCCGGACGGCGGCGCGGCTGGGCGT
>CP070755.1:134784-139089 GCA_020348885.1 Candidatus Coatesiibacteriota bacterium
ACAAACCCTGGTCAACGCCGAACGGTTTGTTACGCCAGAGTTGAAAGAGTACGAGTCTATCGTACTCTCGGCCGACGAGCGTCAGGCGGCCCTGGAAGAACGGCTCTTCCGCGAACTGCGCGAACGAATCGCCGGCGAACTCCCCCGCCTGAAGCGGGCGGCCCGGCCGGCGGCGCTTCTGGACGTACTCCAGGCGCTGGCGACCGCGGCCCTCGAGAACGACTTCATCCGCCCGGAGCTTTCCGACGAGAAGGAGCTCGACGTGAAAGACGGGCGCCACCCCGTCGTCGAGAAGTACTATCTGGCCGAGCCTTTTGTACCGAACGACCTGTACCTCGGGCCGGACGAGACGTTTATCCTCCTTACCGGGCCGAACATGGCCGGCAAGTCCACGTACTTGCGCCAGAACGCGTTGATAGTACTAACGGCCCAGATAGGTTCGTTCGTCCCGGCGCGGGAAGCCCGGGTGGGCGTCGTTGACAGGATATTCACGCGAATAGGCGCCGCCGACGACCTGGCCCGGGGCCGGTCGACGTTCCTGGTGGAGATGAGCGAGACCGCCAACATTCTACGCAACGCGACCGAGCGTAGCCTTATCCTTCTGGACGAGGTCGGCCGCGGGACCTCCACTTATGACGGTGTGAGCCTAGCCTGGGCCGTCTCGGAACACGTCGCGAAGAACGTAGGCGCCCGGACCCTCTTCGCGACCCACTACCACGAACTGGCGGCCCTGGCCGACGCCGAGATCGGGATTGTAAACTATACCGTCCGAGCGACGGAGCACAACGGGACGGTCAAGTTCCTCCGCAAGGTAACCCGCGGCGTGAGCGACCGGTCGTACGGGATCCAGGTGGCACGGCTAGCCGGGCTTCCGCCCGACATTGTGGCGCAGGCCCGGCGTATCCTCGCCGACTTCGAGGGCGGCGTAATGCCGGCACCCGAGCATTACGAGGACCAGGTAGCCCTCTTCGCCGGCCGTACGCCGGTCCTCGAGGAGTTTCTGGCCCGGGTGAACCCTGACGAGATAACTCCGCTCGAAGCGTTGGAGCTACTGTTCAAACTGAAGGGATTAGCGGAGGGGGAATAACTTAAAACGTTGAAATAAAAAAGGGGCCCCAGCGGCCCCTTTTCTCGATTACCGGAAAAGACCCCTTATTTAATAAACATCGCATCGCCGTAGCTATAAAACCGGTACCCCTTCTCCGCGGCTCGTTCGTACCACCCGAGCGTTTTGTTCGTCCCGGCGAAAGCGCAGACCAGCGCCAACAGGCTCGACTTCGGCAGGTGGAAGTTGGTCAAGAGCGCGTCCACGGCCCGGAACTTATACCCCGGGTAGATGAACAGGTCCGTATCGCCGCGAAACGGCCCTACTACGCCGTCGGCCGCGGCCGCCGTCTCCAGCGCCCGGACCACCGTCGTCCCCACGGCGACCACCCGCCGTTGCTCCAGCTTAGCGCCACTTATCACTCGCGCGGCCGACCGGGATATGTTCACCTCCTCCGGTTCTAACTCGTGCTCCTCCAGCATTTCGGACATCACAGGCTTGAACGTCCCGTAGCTTACGTGGAGGGTTATCTCGACGACTTCCACGCCCTTCTCTTTTACCCTATCGACGAGCGGTTCGGTAAAGTGAAGCCCCGCCGTCGGCGCGGCCACAGATCCGCGCCGCCGGGCGTAAACGGTCTGGTATCGTTTCCGGTCAAGTTCGTCCGGCGGTCCGTCGCGGTGTATGTATGGCGGCAGCGGCATCGTACCCAGCGCGTCTATCTCCTCTTTCAAATCGGCTACGCCGAAGAGCTCTACGACGCGTTCGCCGTACTCAAGCGCGCCCGTAATCTCAGCCTGCAATTCGGAACCCGGGAACGTAACCCGAGCGCCGACCCCAAGTTTCCTGCCGGGGCGGACCAAAGCCCGATACTTACCGTCGCCCAGGTCCCGCAGAAGCATCACCTCGGCGCGGCCGCCGGTCTCCCTCTCGCCGAGAAGCCGCGCCGGATAGACGAGACTGTCGTTTATCACCAGCACGCCGCCGGGTTCGAGCAGGTCCGGGAATTCTGAAAAGACCCGGTCCTCAGCGGCGCCGGTATCCTTGTCACAGACCATCAAACGCGACGCGTCCCGCGTTTCGGCCGGGCGTTGGGCTATCAAATGCCGCGGCAACTCGTAATCGAAAAGAGAGGTTTTCATGCTACGCTAACTTACTCCCGACTTGTTCGGAAATCGCGCCGAAGTCGGCCATATCATTGTAGAACACGGTCCGTACGTCGAGATAGAAACCGTCGCCCTCGGCCCGGCCGACGACCGGCGGGTTGCATTCTCTGAAAACCGTAGCCAGGCGATTCGGGGTAAATCCTTCTACGGAAACTTTCACAAGGCGCGTCGGGAGCAGCAAGTCAGGGAGAGTTCCGCCGCCGGGCAAGGACTCGCCCGCCTCAACGGAAACTTCAGCGTCCGGTAAACCTTCTCCCAACAAGCCGGCCAATCGTTCGGCCTTCGTTTTAAGCTCTTCCGCCGCCGCGTTAAGCATACGCCACGCCGGGATGTCGGCCATCGCGTCCCCGCCTTCGTCGTATCGCTCGAGTACGGCAGTCAGAAGCGCGTAAGTCTCCTTCCCCGCCCGAAAGGCCCGGAGGAACTGGTCGGCGCGCATCTTGCTCACCCATTCGGCGCGGCCGCAGACGACGCCGGCCTGGGGCCCGCCTAACAACTTATCGCCGCTGAACGTAACTACGTCCACGCCGGCGGCCAAGAGCGCCCGAACCGACGGCTCCGCCGATAGGTCCAGGTTCGGGTAGAGTACTGGGTCCAAGAGCCCGCTACCCAAGTCGAAGATGACCGGGCGCCCGCGGCGCCGGGCTACCGCCGATACCTCGCCGACGTCCGGTTCGACGAACTCGCCCCGGAAAGAGAAGTTGGACCGGTGGGCCATCAAGACCATCGCGGCGCCCGCTTCCAGGGTAGGCTCGTAATCAGCGGCGGTACATCTATTAACGTGGCCGACGGGCATCAAATCGACGCCGCCTGCGCGCATAACCTCCGGCAGACGGAAAGACCCGCCTATCTCGATAAGCTGCTGGCGTGAGACCGCCGCGGCGCCGCCCGCGGCGAAGGTCCTGAGCGCCAGGACGACGGCAGCCGCGTTGTTGTTGCAGACCAGGGCATCCTCGGCACCGGTTATTCGTTTAAGGGGTTCAACGATGAGTTCGTCCCGTTTTCCGCGTGTCCCGTCGTTCAGTCGGAACTCCAGATTGGAATAACCGGCGAGTAACTCGTACGCTCGTTTCAATAACGCCTCGCCGTAAGGCGCGCGGCCCAGCCCCGTATGAAGAACGACGCCGGTTGCGTTTATGACGCGCTGGAGCGGATAGTACGGCACGGCGCGAGTATAAGTAGAGCACCTCCCTTTGTCAACAAATACGAAGAGGATTCGCCAAAAGCATCGGTCGAGCGGACGATTCCCGTACAATCGTTCCATATAGACTCCGCTCCGCCCGTAGTATATACTTAAAAACCGGGAATACCTCTCGCGCGGATTTTTATACTACGGGCTTTAAAACTTACGGAGATACGTAGAGGATACGATGCGCGTTCTGCTTACCGGCGCTACGGGTTACATCGGCCGCCGCCTTAAAGAGAAATTACTCGACGCAGAAGACGCCGAGCTACGGCTTTTCGTACGCAATGCGGCCAAACTGCGCCCCGCCGTAAGGGACCGCGTAGATGTCGTCGAGGGGGACACGTTCGACGCCCCGGCTCTGGCCAGGGCTCTCGACCGCGTCGACGTCGGTTACTACCTGATACATTCCATGGCCGCCGGGCGCGATTACGCCGCCCGCGACCGTCGTTCTGCCGAAAACTTTCGGGACGCCGCGATAACCGCCGGCGTACGGCGAATCGTCTATTTGGGAGGTCTGGGCGTTAAGGAGACCGCCAGCGAACACCTACGCAGTCGTCTCGAAACCGGCGAAATCCTGAGCGCCCGGCCCGAGGCGATTCAAACTATTTGGTTTCGCGCGGGCGTCATTCTCGGTTCAGGTAGCGCGTCTTTCGAGATAATCCGTAACCTCGTGCAGAAGGCGCCCGTATTGATAACGCCGCGTTGGGTCCGTACCCGGACGGAACCCATCGCTGTAGCCGACGTGTTATCGTATTTGGCATCCGCCCGCGAGGTCGACGTGGAGGATAATATCCTCGTCGACGTCGGCGCCGGTATCACCACTTTCGCGGCCATGTTGCAAGGGGCCGCGTCTGGTATGCGCCTGCGGCGTCCGCTTGTACCACTACCGTTCTTTACGCCCCGCATGG
>CP070755.1:139189-142278 GCA_020348885.1 Candidatus Coatesiibacteriota bacterium
CGTCGTGCTCGAGGGCGTCCTCCACGGGGCGGCACTCGGCCGGCGCCGCGACATCGTAACAAAGGATTTTGGGCTCGTCGTTGGCCCTTGCGCCGGGGAGCGCCCCACCCAACATCAGTAGGCAAGTATTTACGGCGAGGGTTAAACGTAGAGCGAACCCTTTTCTGTAACCTGGCGCGAGGTATTTGATCCCCAAGATTACTAACAACGCCGCGACGGGCAACAACACGAGTGTCCAAAGCCCGTTATCGAATAAACGGTACATGGGTATCCTTTTGGGTTAGTCGTACTTCACGCCGTCGGCCAGGTCGAGGATTAGCTGCCGGAGCGTCGAAACGTCCTCGTCGCCGGTGTATTCCCTAAGTTCGGTTTCCAACGAGGCGACGGCCGTGTCGTACGCGTCTCCGCCGAGGGACTCCTGTGCGTAAAGTTCGCGCAGCTCCATTCCGCGGTCTACGATATTACTCAACGTCGCCTCCCGGCCCGTCGGGACAGGCATCTTCTCGTAACAGGTGGCGCCGCCGACTACGTGCAGGTACCACGCGAGCCGCTCGGCGCAGTACGCGCCTATGACATCCAGTTCGTCGGCATCGAGGAGACCCTCGCTGGCGAGCTTGACCTTTGCTTTCGCTATCCGTTCGAGGAATTCGTCGTATTTACCGCTGTCGAAGTCGCCCACGTTAATCTTCTGCTCCAGTTCCATTATAGTTTTCTCGAGGTCGTTCCAGCCGTCGGAATTTTGGAACTCGGTCGAGACCGGCTCGTCCGGTATTAACGGGATCATCACATAACATGTTTTTACTTCCGCCCGGGCGGAACCAACCCATCCAAGCAATATCGCCAACGACGTGTTCAATATCAGCGCCAGCTTAAGCCCAAGCCTGGAGCGTTTATCGAGCCGCAAAGCCCGTACGCCCAGCAATAGCAGCAATATAGCGACGGGCAATAAAGCCGCCGCTAGAAAAGGCGTAACGTGGCGAAACATCTTCTCTCCTTATTTAAAAACGGTCACTAAACCGGTTTAACGTTAATCGTACTTCACGCCGTCGGCCAGGTCGAGGATTAGCTGCCGGAGCGTCGAAACGTCTTCGTCGCCGGTGTATTCCCGCAGGTCTTCTTCCAAAGCGGCCAGTGCGGTATCGTATGCGTCTCCCGATATCTGATAATTCGCGTAAAAGTCTCGGAGTTCCATCGCTCGTGTTACGGCGTCTTTTTTTACCGCCTCCCGTCCCGTCGGGGCCGGCATCGGTTTGTAGCACGTAGCGCCGCCGACCATATGCAAGTACCATGCTAGGCGCTCGGAACAGTACGCGGTTATAATATCGAGTTCGGCGTCGTCCAACGTGCCGTCGCCGCTGAGCTTATTCTCGGCTTCGGTTATCCGGTTCCGAAGTTCGTCGTACGTATCCGGGTCGAACTCGCCAGAAGTGATTTCGTTTTCCAGGTCGACAACCGCGCGTTCCAGGTCGTACCAACCGCCCGACTCCTGGAACTCGGCCGGTACGTTCTCGTCGGGCATATACGGTACGATATAACAAGCTACCAGTTCCTCCTCCCCTTTATCCTTCGCAGTCGCGCATCCGGCCCATCCCAGTACTATCGCGAGGGACGTGTTCAATACGAGCGCGAGTTTCAGCCCGAACCCGGACGTTTTATCCGAGCGCAACGTCCTTATCCCGAATAGTATTAACAGTACCGCGACGGGCACCAGCACTAGGTTCCAGAGCCCGTTATCGAGTAAACGATACATAGGATTCCTTTCGGGTTAGTCGTATTTAACGCCGTCGGCCAAGTCCAAGATGAGTTGGCGTAAACTCGAAACATCCTCGTCGCCGGTATATTCGCGAAGTTCGTCTTCGAGTGCCGCGACGGCCGCGTCATACGTTTCGCCGCCGAGGGTGCTCTGCGCGTAAAGTTCCCGCAATTCCATCCCGCGCGCCACGATGTTACCCAACGTAGCTTCCCGGCCGGTGGGGATCGGCATCGGCTCGTAGCAGGTGGCGCCGCCGATCATATGGAGATACCACGCGAGCCGCTCGGAGCAGTACGCACCTATAACGTCCTGCTCGTCGGCGTTTAGTAGTCCTTCTTCGGCGAGGTCTAGCTTCGCTTTCCCTATCCGTTCGCGAAACTCGTCGTATTTACCGTCGTCGAAGTCGCTCGAGTTAATCTTCATCTCCAGTTCCACGACGGTCTTTTCGAGGTCGTTCCAAGCGTCGGATTCACCGAAGGCCTCCGGTACCCGCTCGTCCGGTATCGCGACGGGGGTATAACACAAGACTTCGGGCTGTTCGGCTTTGGCGCAACCGAACCACCCGAGGACGACGGCCAGCGACGTGTTCACTATCAACGCCAGCTTAAGGCCGATACCGGAGCGTTTATCGGGCCGCACCGCTCTTACGCCGATTATTAATAAGAGAACCGCCGCGGGAAGTAGAGCTACTGTTAAGATAGGTATTAGTATTTTACCCATACTCGCTCCCGCGGTTTCAGCATTACGTTAATGAACGGTTACGATTAACCGTCGTCTTCGCTATCGCTTTGGTGGATGTGTTGGGGCGGTGCCGGCGGCACGTTTCTATCCTCGTATGGATTGTCGGGTTCGGGTTCCCACGGGTGGTAGCACGCTATTATCGGTTTGGAACAACCCGAAGTTAACGCGCCGGTTAAAATCACGAACGTAGTATTCAATATAACCGCGAACTTAAGGCGTAAACGGGTGTGGGTATCGAACGATAGCGTTTTAACGCCCAAAACGGCAAAAAGTGCCACAACGGAAACCGACGCGGCGAACGCTAATATTGTCGGATACATATACATGGGGTATACCCTTTCGTTAGATTTCGTTAGATACTATGTACCCTCTATGTGTCGGCGTCGATTCGTGGACGTTACACTCGATTTCATCATACTCTCGTTATCCGTTTGACGGGCTATCGATAAAGCGCGTTTAACGTTAGTTACGCGAGAACAATAACATAGACCGCACGCCCGCGAAACGCTTTATTAAAAACCTACGCGAGAAAACGATTGATAAGCCTACCTATACGTATTATGAGACCCGCCGATAACCGCTCCAAGCGGGTTCC
>CP070755.1:142378-148942 GCA_020348885.1 Candidatus Coatesiibacteriota bacterium
CCTTCGATAAGCCCCGGCACCTCGACCAAAGTGAACTCGTCCGCCGGGCCCAGCGTTACGACACCCAACTGAGGCGCCAGCGTCGTAAACGGATAGTCGGCGACCCTGGGTTTCGCACCCGACATCGCGGCCAATAGAGACGACTTCCCGGCGTTAGGATAACCCACCAGGGCGACGTCGGCCAATAGCCGAAGCTCGATTTGTATAACGAGTTCTTCGCCGGGTGTCCCGGGCGTAGCATATCGCGGCGCCTGGTCCTGGGCCGTAGCGAAATGGACGTTCCCTTCCCCGCCTTTTCCGCCACTCGCTATAACGAACCGATCGCCCGGTTCAAGGGCTTCGCAGATAAATCCGCCCGTCTCGGCGTTTTTTACGATAGACCCGGGCGGCACGTGAACCGCGGTATCCGGGCCCCGGGCCCCGCGCTTTTTCCCGCCGGAACCGTCGCCGCCGCGGCCGGCTTTCACCTCGTTTACTTGGCTGAGGTGAGATAGAGTCCGCCGGCGTCCGTCGCACACGACGATTACGTCCCCGCCGTCGCCGCCGTCGCCGCCGTCGGGGCCGCCGCGAGGAACGTATTTCTCCCGTCGGAAGCTGATACAACCGTTGCCGCCGGCGCCGGCGTACACGTTCAATTCTATCTCATCTACGAACATATTAAAAACCCACCGGGTTACCGTGAAATCGCAAACTTCGGCACCCGCTGGGTCGGATTCGTCCGCCCGCCGCGGCGGCCCTATGCTTCAGGTATCACGTTGACCAATCGGCGATCCCGTTTCCTGGCGTACTGGACCCGGCCCGATACTTTCGCGAAAACCGTATGGTCTTTACCCATCCCGGCGTTTTCCCCGGGGTAAAAATCGGTACCGTATTGGCGTACTATGATTGAGCCGGCCGTCACGAACTGGCCTCCTGACGCCTTCAATCCCATCCGCTGTCCCCGGCTGTCCCGACCGTTTCGCGAGCTTCCGCCTGATTTCTTATGCGCCATAGTGCCCCCGACTATTTATCGGTCTTACTTTCTTTCTTTTTCGTTTTCGTCCCTTTCGCGGCCTTCTTCTCCGCGGCCTTTCCTTTTTCCTTGGCTTCGGCTTTCTTGGCTTTACCCTTCTTCCGTTCGGCTTTCTCTTCTTTCTTTTTAGCTTCGGTTTTCTTCGTCTCTTTCTTCTTCGGTTTTTCGACTTTCGCTTTCGCCGGTTTTTTCGCCGCGGGTTTCTTCTTTTCCGCGGCTTTCTTCGGTTCCGCTTCGGCCGGTTTTTCGCTTTTAGCTACCGTCTCCTCAAGTTTTGGTTTCCTGGCCTTCGGCAATTCGATACCGGTTATTTTCAGGACGGATAACTGCTGGCGGTGGCCGCGCTTGCGCCGGTATTTCTTCCGGCGTTTCATCTTGAAGACGACCACCTTGGGCGCTTTCATCTGTTCGACTACTTCGGCCCGAACCAGCGCACCCTCTATCAGCGGCCGACCGACGTGGATTGCCTTACCGTCGGAAGCCATCAATACTTCGGCAAGCTCGACGGTCGCGCCGGTTTCAGCGTCCAGCTTCTCGACCTCAAGAACGTCGCCTACGCTGACCTTATATTCTTTCCCGCCTGTCCTGACTACCGCGTATATGTCAATCTACCTTTCATTTGAACACAACGGACGTGGTATTTACCATAAAAGGATAGGGAAGTCAAGGGTTTTCGGGCACGTGAGGGCCAATGTTAGTTCAGGGTATAACTGCGAAGCTCGTACGCCCCGAAGTATTTGACGAATCCTATTCCGGGTTTGAACCAACTGGTGGATACGCGGTTGCCGCCGGCGGTCGAAGCTTCGATTTTATAGCAACCGTCGAACGTACCGGCCGGGACCGTCACGCTTTCGACGCCGACGCACTCGTAATAGTATAACCCTCGCCACTTATCCCCCACGCTCATCGGGAACTTCAGTTCCTGAAGTCCTTCGCTTCACGTATCGATGTACTCGTAAAGACCGTCGTCTACGGCCCGCCAGTAGAACGTATATTCCTTGTCACCCGAAACGGTCGTTATCGACCACAACGCGGCGCCGCAGTCGTGTTTGGCATATCCCGTTACGGTCCACGACAGGTCGTCCCCGGAGCCTTCGTACTCCCAGGCGTTGCCGATCGCCAGCGGGAAGTAAGACGAACTGTCAGGTACGATACCGCCGGTCCCACAACCTATTAAGACCGTTATCGTGACGGCCGCGGAAGCGATTAATAATCTACACATTTATCCCCCGTTTTTCCAACACTCCGCTTATTAACTCCATCGCCCTATATATAATAACATCAATCAGGTATAGATGCAAGTCGTACGTTCGTTTTACAGTTCGCGGGTTATGTTAACTCGCGTAATACACCATAGCGGCCGCTTCGCTATGATACGCAAAAAACATAAACTCACATTTTTGCTTGAATTCATCACGGATTTATGTATCATTATATATCGTAATTAGACGGATTCGTCAATTAGGGATATAAAAAAGGGGGGAAATGTCTCCGAAAACAGTAGTTTTCGTTGTATTCGCTATCACCGTTATTTTATTCGGTTTATCTTGCAGCGACCCGACAGGCCCGAGCGAAACACCCAACGCAACTGACCCATCGCCAGTGGACGGCGCCACGGGCGTGGACTTTTCCGAAAAATTGTCGTGGGAAATTACGGTTAACGGTACATATACTTACGATATCTATTTCGGAACCGAATCCCCGCCGCCGGTGGTCGGAACCGGATTAACGGAAAAGACGTACGACCCGGGCGGATTGGCGTACGAACAACGTACTATGGGAGGGTTGACATCAACGGCGAAGGCGTAACGGTTACGGGCGATGAGTGGTCTTTCACGACGCGGTCGGCATACACGGGCTATTGCCGGCATATGCCTATAGACGTCGGCAACAGGTGGGTTTACAGGAAAAACGCCGACGGTTCTATTTCCGAATTTACGTGTGAGGTCCTTTCGGCCGCCGGCGTACGCGAGAACTTCGAAGCATACAATATCGAACACAGGGAAAACGGCGAATCGTACAGGGAATTTTACGGCGGGTGCAACGGGAACCGAAGCTATCTTTGCCAAAAAGACTCTTCGTCTTGGTTGTATCACATAGGCGACGATATGACGTTAAATAGTAAGACCGATACGGGCTGTATGGTACGTTGGGAAGAGATGGAATACACCGAGGACGCTACCGTAACAACCATCGCGGGGACGTTCGAAAACTGTAAAGTACTATACCACTACCACTATTCCGGCGTACCGTTAGTAGCGGAAACTTTAGAATGGTGGTGGGAGTGCTACGCGTACGACGTCGGTTTAGTATATGCCGAATATGCGAGACTAGAAAGGGTATGGGTATTTATTATACCGATTGAGACGTGGTACGGTACTACCTACGACCTCCAGGAGTATGAGATACATCATTAAACGCCTTAACGGCGGTTTATAATTAACCGGCCGATGACTGTACGCGGGAGAAGCGCGAAAAAAAACAGCGACGACAGGTGATTGCATATGTAAATATGTTCCCGGACATTCTTCACGTAGACCAACGTAACCGATAAACGTTTTGTACGGGGAGACAAGCGGTTATGAAAACGAAAACGGCAACTCAATCCGCGGCTTTATTAGTCCTTTTTATTTCTTTCCTGGGATCGGGTTGGGGCTGTCCCTTCGGCGGCGGCCCCTCGGGTTGCGGAAGCAGTGGGGGGACCGACGACGGTTCGCCGTACGATAACCTCGTCGCCGGCACGGTAACCTACGCGAACGGCGTCACGCCCATAGCCGGGGCATACGTAGCAATAAACCCCAGCGCGGGCGAAAGAATAGTAGTTATGTCAGGGAACTTGGGGGAATTTAAGTTTGATAACGTACCCGACGGCCTCGCCGACTTCATCGGCGAAAAAGGCCCGTATCACGGCGAAGTAAGGGAGGTTCCGGTCGTCGGCGGAAAAATCGACGAACTAATAACGCTCCCTCTAAACGTTTCGGACGGCGGTTTTTGTGTCGTCCCCGGCGACGAAGACGATATAACTTCGGTTATCGATTACCTGGGATACGCGGTTAGCAACCTATACGACGAAGACTTAACGGACGAAGGTAACCTCGAAGGTTACCAGCTCTTGTTCCTCGCGTCGGGAAGCGACGCTTCATACGCCGACGACGCCCAGGTGCAGAACAACCTGAAATCGTTCGTATCCGACGGCGGGTACCTGTACGTATCTGACAAGGACTATTTTTATGTGAAAAACTGTTGGCCCGATAAAGTAAGCTTCATTGAACCGGACGCGGCTATCGGAGAAAGCCAAACGTTGACCGCCGACGTAGTTGACGCCGAAGGCATACCTAGTCTTGGGGGGTATTTACGCAAAAATACGGCCGAGATATATTACCGATACGAAAATTGGGCGGTTATTGACGACGTAGGGGCCGATACGACGGTTTTACTGGAAGGAGATCCCCGTACGGCCGAAGGCCAACTCGCGGGTAAACCGCTACTTGTATACTTCGAATACGGCGCGGGAGTCGTCGTTTATACTTCCTTCGGTTACGACGACTCGGCGACCGATGACGCGTTGAAGGTGTTCGAGTATATTATCTCGCTATATAACGAGGAATAAGGACTGCGTCGTACCGATGTATACGGATACCTAAATCGTTATAATCGTTGCGAAGTAACGTTGTATGCCCATGCTATTGTTAAGGTTTCTTACTGTCCGTTCGCCCGCCGTACGTCGTCCTATTTAGTAATGGAGGTAACAGTTACTTCCGACCCTTATCGATCCGAACCAATTTAAGGATCCGAGCGGGGTTTGGTTATTCCTTGACATTCAACAACCTTAATGATATATATCCTATGAGGTTAGGACTTATGACGGTAACGGGGCTTAATATAGGCTTACTCGTACTCCTCCTTCCGGACCGATAGGCCCGCTTACCGGGGTATGCATACAATACGGCGGGCCTGCGAAGGCCCGCTTATTGTAATAATATCGCGTTCCGTCAACGGCGCCGGCGATGCTTCAAGTATGGGGCCGCTCCGGCGACCGAAGTTCCCAGAGCGACTACGTACGCGACGGCGGTAAGCCAGAAACCCCATTGAAGGTTCATCACATCGTCGGGTACGAAACGGAAGAATACGAACACCAGCGAAAACGTCCCCAGGATGGTCAAGACGAGGGACAGAAACCTTAAACCGAATAAGAGAACTATCGCGCCGGCGAGGGGAAGGACCGGCACGAAGAAGAACTCGTGGTTACCGGCCGAAGCGATATCGTGGCCCGAACAGCCCATGTACCAGGGCGCGAAGAACGAAAACAGGATTACCCCGACCGCGACGAAGTAAACCCAGTCGGCGGGCTTGACCTTTTCTTTATTCTTTCGGTCGTTCATATAAGCTAGTATAAAAACGCTTTCAGTCAAACGTCAAGTCAATAAAATAGCTTAATCTTAAGGGGGTACGAGAACCGTGAACGAGAACCCCGGAGAAGAATCGAAGTACGTTCCCGGCGAACTGGAACCCGGGTGGCGGAAATTCTGGGACGAACTGGGTCTGAACCGGGCCCGCGACGACTCGGAAAAACCCAAGTTCTACATACTCGAAATGTACCCATATCCTTCGGGCGACCTCCACGTCGGCCACATGAAGAACTACTTCGTCGGCGACACGGTAGCGCTCTACAAGAAGATGCAGGGCCACGAGGTACTCCACCCGATCGGATGGGACAGCTTCGGGCTTCCGGCCGAAAACGCGGCGATTCAGCGAGGCGAATCGCCTTCCCGCTGGACCGAGGATAACGTCGCCGTCTCTCGCGAGACGTTGAAGTTGGGCGGTTTATCGTATGACTGGGACCGGGAGTTCGCCGTCTCCCGACCGGATTATTACCGTTGGACCCAGTGGATATTCCTCAAACTCTTCGAACGGGGCCTGGCGTACCGCGATAAGGGACCGGTCAACTACTGTCCGGACTGCGCGACGGTACTGGCCAACGAACAGGTCGAAGACGGCAAATGCTACCGCTGCGGCGCGGAGGTAGAACGGCGTCACCTCGACCAGTGGTATTTCAAAATAACGGCGATGGCCGACCGCCTATTAGAAGATATAAAACTGTTGGAAGGTACCTGGCCCGAGCACGTATTGACGATGCAGCGGAACTGGATCGGCCGGAGCGAGGGACTGACGGTTCGCTTCGACGTGGCCGACGGCGACGGCTGTTTCGATATATTTACAACCCGCCCGGACACCCTTTTCGGCGTAACCTTTATGGCGCTGGCGCCCGAGCACCCGCTTGTGGAGGAGTCAATCGCCGCCAACCCGGACGCCGACGAGATTCGAGAGTGGTGCAAGTCGGTTATCGCCCGCAAGGAGATAGACCGCGCGTCCGCCGAAGCGGAGAAAGAGGGCCGTTTTACGGGTAAGTACGCGATAAACCCGGTTAACGGCGAACGCGTACCTATTTGGATAGCCGACTTCGTACTGGCCCACTACGGCGAAGGCGCCGTGATGAGCGTCCCCGGCCACGACACCCGTGACTTCGCTTTCGCGAAGAAATACGGTATCCC
>CP070755.1:149042-151869 GCA_020348885.1 Candidatus Coatesiibacteriota bacterium
GTTCCAACTTTTACGTAGGCGCGTCGAAACGCCTTAACGGAACCGCGGGAGTACTCACGCGCCCGCTTTATTCTTTCCCTACGAAAAGGGCCGTATTGATAACATAAAAGGCGGGTATTTTCAAGGAGAAAAGCGGTTTTACCTTATTCTACAACCCCACCTTGGTCGATTAACTCCGCGTATACCCGGTAATTACCCGCCAACTATAAAGTGAACGATGAGTCGCCCGATTACCGTCGCGATAACGCCTATGATAACTCCGATAACTATCTTCTTTATTAAAGGTGTACGGACGTCCTCTTTTATCGCAACGCGACCTGAACGTTCTACCTTGCGCGCCGTCGTCCGGCCGGCCGCTGCTATGGACTCGTCCAATACCTTCACTAGTTCTCCGGCCCGCTTCTTCTTAAGTTTCTCCTTCTCTTTGCGATACTTCTTAAGTAGCTTTTTTACGCCTTCGGCCAGGTCTTCGATTTCGTCCAGTTCGCCCAGCGGTATCGCACGTGCGGCGTAATAAAGCGATTCGATTCTACCGTAAGCGTCGTCTACTCTCGGACGGTACGCGCCGTTCCATTCGTCCGGCGAAATCCCGGGACGGGCGTATAAGGTCCTGAACGGTATATAGCACGCGGTTTTAACCGGTTCCATCCCACGTTTCGATATAACTTCGTTAATCGACGCTACCAGCAAAGAGTAAGCCTTCTTCATGTTTTCGTCCTCGGGCAGCCGCGGTTCCGAGAAGTACATCGAGAGAAGGTCGCGAAGAAGGCCGTACAGCCAGTAAACGGCGGCGACGTCCCTATCGGTTTTATAATCCCCGGAGTCGTTCATCTACCGAGCACTCTCCCGTCATCAGAAATGACTAAACCCTTTCGGCGGGATCGGTTTCCGGCCGCCGTTTACCGACAGCGTAACGCCTTCGCCGTGTTCCGTTATCGTCCCGATGACCGACCCGCGGCAGCCGGTTTCCTCTATTATCCTCACGGCGCTATCTGCGTCTTCCGGCGCGACGGCGAACAACAACTCGAAGTCCTCCCCGCCGTCGAGGGCGTACTCGTAGACGTCCAAGCCGAGTTGCGCCGCCGCGTCCGACGCCGCAGCGGAAATAGGCAAATTCCCGCCGTCCACGCCCACGCCGAGGTTTTGGGACGTCGCTATATGATAGAAGGATATCGCTAAACTATCCGAAGTGTCTATGCACGCGTGTACCAGGCCGGATTCGCGTAAACGTTTACCGAGCTCGACGCGCGGTTCCGGTCGAAGATGCCTCTCCTCGGCCGCCTTTTTTGAGCCGTGCGGCAATTTAACGCGCCCGCCCAGCGAATCGAGGCCGGCCTGAGCCAACCCGATTTCGCCTGTCAGTACCAGAACGTCGCCGGGGACGGCACCCGCGCGGGTCATCGCCGTTCCCGGCGGGACTTTCCCCAGAAGCGCGACCGAGATGAAGACTCCGCCGCGACTGCCGACTACGTCGCCCCCGACTACCGCCAGCCCGTATCTATCGGATATTCCGGCGACGCCGTCGTAAAACCGCTCGAAGGTGGACGCCGGCGTGTCGCCCGGCGCGGCCAACGAAAGCACCGCCGCCCAAGGTTCGGCTCCCATAGACGCCAGGTCCGACAGGTTAGCGGCGACAACCCGATGGCCCAGGTCTTCGGGCGCGAAATAACCGAAGTCGAAGTGAACGCCTTCGACCAACGCGTCGCAGGTAAGGACGGTCTCTTCGTCGTTCGGAGCGAGCAACGCACAGTCGTCTCCCGGCCCCAGGACGACCGACGGGTCGGCCGACGAGACGCGTTCGAGAAGCCGGCGTATCATATCGATCTCGCCGACGTCCCGCAGGGTTTCCGGTTTTTCGCTCATAGGCGAGGGGTTATATAAAGAAGAAGACTACAGTCATCATTAGGTAGACGACTAGAAGCAACAACCCTTCGAACCAGTTGGCTTCGCCGTCCAGGGTTACGATCGCGGTTATCATCAGAGAAAGACCGACGGCGGCCACCTCCAAAGGCGTAAAGACGAGTACCAGCGGCTCCGCCCACAGGTGGCTCACGAGGCAGATAAGGGGCGCGATAAGCAACGCTATCTGGGCGCTGGAGCCCTGCGTTACGGCGATCGCCAGATCGAGCCGGTCCCGCCAGGCGAAGTAGAGAGCCGAGCTGTGTTCGGCCGCGTTCCCCACTATGGCGATTACAACGAGGCCCACAAAGATTTCGCCCCAGCCGAGGGTTTCGGCCGCGGCTTCGACCGATTTTACGAGTATCTCCGACACGAAGATGACCACCGCCGTCGTTATAATCAGAACGATTATCGCGCGGCGCATCGGCATAAACGTATCGTGGCTCAGCTCGGCCTCGTCGCCGTGGGGGAAGAGGTGGCGGTGCGTTACGAACGAGAAGAGGAGACTCGCGCCGTAAGCCACGATGAGAAGTACCGATAGGAACAGGCTTATTCTGTCTTCGGCCACGTGCTCCACCGCCGCCCCGCCGGTTAAGTGGAAAAGCGACGGCATCAGGAGAGCCGCGACGGCCAGTACCATCAACGTCGCGCCCATCGCGGCGGCGGGGCGGTTGAAACGTTGCTGCGAGTATCGGAACCCGCCGATAAGGAACGAAGCACCAAGTACCAATAGACTATTACCGAGAATCGAGCCGGTTATCGAAGCCTTGACCACCTCGTTTATCCCCGCCCGAACGCCGGCCAACCCAATTATTAACTCGACGGCGTTGCCCAGGGTGGCGTTCAGGAACCCGCCGAGGGTCGCGCCGGCCCTGGACGCTACGGCTTCGGTCGCCAGACCCAGCAGGGCGGCCAGGGGAATCAGGGA
>CP070755.1:151969-156370 GCA_020348885.1 Candidatus Coatesiibacteriota bacterium
AGTACCTCGAGGACCGCGGTTTCCCGCCCGAGTTCTACGACGCGATAAGGGCTCACGCTTACAAGAAAGAACCGACCGGCGACTTCGAGGTGGCACTCTACGCGGTGGACCCGCTGACCGGCCTAATCGTCGCGGCGGCGTTGATGCACCCGGATAAGAAGCTCGCATCTCTGGATAAGGACTTTGTTATGCGGCGTTTCAGCGAGAAACGCTTCGCCGCCGGCGCCGACCGGGACCAGATACGCGCCTGCGAAAACCTCGGCATCGAACTCCCCCGTTTCGTCGAGATATGCCTGGGCGCTATGCAGGAGATATCGGACGAGTTAGGATTGTAACTAAACGCCTATAAGGCATTTATGAACCGCGAAATCAGACGGACGATAACGACGCTCTTAATCTACTTTACCCTCGCGGGCGAACCTTACGGCGTACCGGACGTCCCGGAACCAATACCCACGGTCCTCGTCGACCCAACGGCCGGGCTCAAGCGGTACGCCCACTGGTTCGGCGACGGGTACATTGTATGGCCGCCGTCGGTTTACTTCGCCGCGGCGAGGAACTAACACGACGGGAAAGGCAAACGGTAAAGATGAAAACGACGGTGGTTTGGATGATAGCTATATTCTTAACGGCCGCGGTTACGGGAAGCGGCGGACAATCGAACGACGTTTACGACCGCGTGTGCATACACGACGGTGCGCCCCTCTACAGCAACCCGGAACGCAACGTCGACAAGACCGGGCCGACGGCGGACCGTTGGACCTTCGCGAAATGGCTCGAGACATCGGAAATAGGTACGGAGAGAGTACGTCTGGAGAACGGCGAGGAGTGGTGGGTCGAGCGCCACGACTTCTACCCTGTGTATCGGGTCGTCAGCGATAAACCCGCCGAGGTCTTAGGCGTTTATTATAAGGACCCGCCGGCGGACGGCACGAAACCGGGCGGGAAACCCGACGCGTCCAAGGTAATTGGACATCTCGAGCCGGGCGAACTGGTTGCCGGAAACCCGCTGGCACAGTCGTTCAACAACACGCTGCCTATAGAAAACGAAGCCGGGCTGTCCGGCTACGTCGACTACGACGACCTCGAACTCGCGGGCGAACCGGGCTGGGGTACGGCGGACCCGGGTTCGCTGGAGTTATATCCGGTAGAGGAATAAAAGGAGGACTATAGCGTTAGTTTTTAAGGAGGAGGTTAGCGAAATGTTTACCTACATCGTAAAAAAACTGCTACCGTTATCTATTATTTACTGCGTTCTCGTATCCCCTTCTTCGTCTACAGATTGGTTATGGCAGGTTACGACAGACCCGAATGGCGACGAATACGCATCATGGTCGCCCGACGGTGCGGCTATCGCGTTCGCCTCGGACCGCGGCGGTAACTGGGATATCTGGACGATACCGGCCGCCGGGGGCACCGCCACGAGGATTACGACGGACCAATATGGTGGTGGTTTTCCCTCTTGGTCGCCCGACGGCACAACGATCGCGTTCAACTCGTGGCACGACGGCAACTTAGACATCTGGACGATACCGGCCGGCGGCGGCACCGCCACGAGGATTACGACGGACCCGGCGCAAGATGGATACCCCTCGTGGTCGCCCAACGGCACGACGATCGCTTTCAACTCGCACCGCAGCGGCAACTTAGACATCTGGACGATACCGGCCGGCGGCGGTACCGCCACGCCGGTTACGACGAATACGGCCCAAGATGGGTACCCCTCGTGGTCGCCAGACGCTAGTATGATCGCGTTCACCTCGGACCGCGGCAGTAACTGGGATATCTGGACGATACCGGCCGGCGGCGGCACCGCTACGCGGGTTACAACTGACCCGGATGGCGATGGTTACCCCTCATGGTCGCCTGACGGCACGACGATCGCGTTCAACTCATGGCGCAGCGGCAACGAAGACATCTGGTGTATAAAACCGGACCACACATCAATCGAACCGTCTTCAATAGGGCAGATAAAAGCCGCGTTTAAATAAACCCCTTTACCTCGAGCTAAACGGCGGCCACCCCGGGCCGCTTTCTTATTTCCTTGCTGTAGGACCCGAACGGTGTTAGAAGCGGACGCTCGCTTCTTCGTGTATCCACTGCCGCGGCGCAGGTGTAACGGCAGTAACGTAAACGTCCAAGCGTTACAGATATACAGATATACGAAAGCGCGTATACCGGTTCTAACTACACGTATCTTCGGCCGCGCCCGTACGTATCGTTTAACGTTTAGCCGAGGAGGTTAAATGCGCGATAGTAAAGGGATTACACCTATCATCGTATTAGCAGGTATTACAATCTCGGCCGTACCGTCCCTCTGCGCGATTACGCAGTTTACGAAGGAAACGGACGACGACTACTTCGCTTCCTGGTCGCCGGACGGCTCGGTTATCGCATACGAATCGAATACATCCGGTACGAATATATTTATTAAAGCTATTGGAGGCGGTCCCCGGTTTCAAATAACGTTCGGCCACGACCATCACGCTTCGTGGTCGCCCAACGGGGAAAAGATAGCGTACGCGTCATCGGTGTCAGGGAATTACGATATATGGGTTGTGGACATGAATAGCGGCACGCATACCCAGATAACTACGGATTCCCGGACGGACGTTCTCCCTGCTTTTTCACCAGATGGATTATCTATTGCGTATTGCTCGAAATTCGATGGCCAATTCGATATTTGTACTATACCCGTTTCCGGCGGGACTCCGACTCGGTTGACTACCAATGAAGCGGACGATTATCGGCCTTGCTGGTCTCCGGACGGTACAGGAATAGCGTTTACGTCGGAGAGAAGCGGCGATTTCGATATTTGGGTGACACCGTCCGCCGGCGGTGATTTAACTCAAATAACATCCGGCCCGTCGAACGATTGGGGGCCGTCGTGGTCGCCGGACGGTTCGGCGGTAGCTTTCGATTCCGACCGAAGCGGCAACTTCGATATATGGATGATAACCTTGCCCGGGGGGACGCTTACCCAAATTACTACGGACCCTTCGGGGGATTATAGCCCGTGCTGGTCGCCCGACGGCGGAAAAATAGCTTTTGAATCCGAAAGAAGCGGTAATTACGATATTTGGATAATTGACTACGCGACGAGTATTAAATCGTCCTCTCTCGGGGAAATCAAAGCTTTTTTCGCTGAGTAACGGTAGTAACGGAATAGAGCGAACGTTACAGATAAAACGAAAGCGAGTACGTCGGTTCCAGATATTAATACCTAAAAAGACGTCGCATACGTGGTATAGCTTTAAGTCGGGGAGGCGAAATGCCGGTTCATAAAGGAATTACGGAAATCTCTATTTTAATGATTATTACGGCGTTTTCGACCACGCCGTCATTCGGCGAGACTACGCAGATTACGATGGACCCGGCCAACGATTACGACCCGTACTGGTCGCCCGACGGGAATTCGTTGGTTTTCCTCTCCGAACGGAGCGGCAACTGGGATATATGGAAGATACCGGCCGGGGGCGGTACGGCGACCGCGCTGACCACTCATCCGGGTAACGATATACACCCTTGCTGGTCGCCCGACGGCGAGTGGATAGCCTTCTGCTCCGAGCGGAGCGGTAATCAGGATATCTGGAAGGTACCGTCGGCCGGCGGAACGGCCGTCCCGGTCACGACGAACCCGGCCCGGGATGAATCGTTGGACTGGCTCGACAACGAGACTATAGTGTTCGACTCGAACCGCAGCGGTAACTGGGAGATATGGACGATACCCGCCGACGGCGGTGCGGCCACTCCGGTTACGGATAATCACGCTTCGGATAGCGGGCCTTCACCGTCGCCAAACGGGTCGACTATCGCTTTTACGTCCTACCGCGGCGGTTACCCCGATATATGGACCATACCCGTCGGAGGTGAACCGGCTACACAGCTTACTGACGATTCCTATTTTGACGGGTATCCGCATTATACGCCTGACGGAGCGAAGATGGCCTTCGGGTCAGACCGAAGCGGTAACCTCGATATCTGGGTTATGCGTTCCGGCGGCGGGAATCTCGAGCAGATAACGACCGACCCGGCCGACGACTACTACGCGTGTTGGTCGCCGGACGGGACGAAAATCGCGTTCTCGTCCAACCGCGGCGGCAACTACGATTTATGGGTCGTCGATTACGACGATACTACCGTGGAACCTTCGTCCGTCGGGCGGGTAAAAGCCCTGTTCAAATAAACCCGCTTAGTTCGAACTGGAAGGCGGCTCACCCGGCCGCCTTCTTTATTCCTTGCCGTGCGGGCTTAAAAGTGGTAAAAACGTGAGGTCACCCTTAACGAATTAAACCATCCCCGAACCTACCTCGGGGGGAGAATATTATGAACCGTATATTAATAACTATAACGTTTCTACTCGCCGTATACGCGGCGGGTTATCCCGGCGACGGCGAAATC
>CP070755.1:156470-163248 GCA_020348885.1 Candidatus Coatesiibacteriota bacterium
CGATTGGCGGTATTTCACCATTTCCAGTACGTTCGTCTCGTTCTCCCGACAGTACTTTATCTCGTCCATACAGGCTTCGATTATATAGATCCCTAGCCCCCCGTCCTGGCGCGTTTCTATGAACTTCGTGATGTCTACAGTCCTATCGATATTTGGGGGGAAACGCAGTCCGTTGTCGGTAATCGTTATTACCGCTTTAGTCGAGTCGCCTACGATCTTAATCCAGATTATACCTTCCGGGTCGTTGCAATAAGCGTGTTCGATAACGTTGGCACAGGCTTCGTAAACCGATATCTCTATCTCGAACGCGCTGTGTTCGTCGAACCCTAGGTCCTCGGCGGTTACGGATATGAAATCCCGCACGTCCTCAAGGACTTTAACCGAACTTTTAACGTTTAAATTATAAACCTTTTCGTCCATTTTAAAACCGTAATAAGTCCGTTATCGCCTTTCGGGATTACCCCTTAACGGTAGCTGCCAGTATAGTAATATCGTCGCTCTGGGGTGCGCCGCCAGCGTAAAGTTCGACGTCGCTCATCACGAAGGAGACCAATTCGCTGGCCGTCGCCCACGGCGTTTGCACCAAAAACTCGACGAAGCGTTCCATCCCGTATTCTTCGTCGTTTTCGTCCATCGCTTCGGTTATCCCGTCCGAATATATTACCAACGCGTCGCCCGGCGACAAATCGGTTTTCATTTCTTCGATACGGTCGTCGAAGAACGGGCCCGCCGCAAGCCCCAAAGGACGGCCCAAACCTTTAAATATCTCGTACTTTTTTTCGCCGTTAACACGGTTTATTAGTAACAGAGGATTATGCCCGGCGTTCGCGAAAGTGAATGTCTCGTAAGTCGGGTCCACTATCCCATAGAAAGCGGTTATAAACATCCCGGACCGAATGTCGGCCGATATCGCTTCGTTGGACCTTATAAGCACTTCACGCGGCGATATTATCTCCCTCGCGTGAGACCGGATTACGCTCCGGCCCACGCCCATAACCAAAAGGCCCGGTACGCCCTTGCCGGATACGTCCGCGACGAGGAGGCCTATCCTGCCGCCGCCGAGGTCGATAACATCGTAGTAATCGCCACCTACCTCGTTCGCGCTCTCGCAAGCGCCAGCGACCTGGATATAGTCGGTATCCGGTAAACGTTTCGGCCATAGAGACGCCTGGATTTCCCTCGCGATCTCCAGCTCTTTGTCCATCCGCTCTTTAACGACGAGTTCAGTTTGAGCCTTCTTCAGGTTCGCGGCCATTCGATTAACTTGGCCGGCGAGGCGGCCGATTTCGTTGCGGCTCCTGACGTTTACGTCGACGTCGAAGTTCCCCGCGCCTATGTTTTCGGCACCTTCCGCGACCCTGAGGATAGGGCGAGTTATAAACCCGGACAGGATTACCGCCGCCGCTATCCCGAGTGTACAAACGAGTCCGGTTATTATCAAAACTTGAACCGTCGCTGCCGTCAGATCGTCCGATATTTTCCTCTTTGAAAATTCTATATAAACACGCCCGAGGTTTTGAATTTCACCTTCGTAAGGACGGGTAATCGGGGCGCCTACTACGATTACGTTATCGTACTCTTCTACAGATTCGCCGGGTTGCAGGAAATCCAGACCCTCTATTGGTGTCGTATCGACGGAGTATTCCCGCGGTTTATTTACTTTCGTTACGTCGGGGTGCGCCAACACCGTTTCGTCGCCGTCCGCGATAACGATGGAGATTACGTCCTCATCCCGGTTCATCGTTTCGCGGACCAACTTCATCAGGTCGAGTTCGGGGTCGGGGACGAGTAGCGTCCGCTCCGAAGAAGCGGCGATGTTACGAGCCTGAGAGATAACCCGGAGTACGACTTCGTTCGTTAAAGCGTTCCTTTCGTGCCGAATGACCGTATAACCGATCAACGCTGATATGGATAAAATGAGGAGGACGGCGCCCAGAGTTACCTGGAACCTGAGAGACGATACGAACACCGAACCCCTGTCGCTCTTATCTCCGCGTTTACCGTCGGCTGTCATTCTTAATTACCGCCGCGTATGGCTTCTATTTCCGTTTCCGTTTTCTCTATGTACCGTCCCGCTTTCGCGTTTCCAGGATCGATAGTTAAAACTTTACGCCAATAAACCATAGCGGATTCCAAATAACCTTTGGAATACAGGTCCAATCCTCGGTACATATAAGATTCTACGAGGCGGCCCGACGCTTCGATATAATGGGGGTATTCCGCCACGACGGGTTCCAGCACGTTTATCGCCTCGATTACGCTTCCGGACGCCAACAAAGCGTCAGCCTTTTCGTACTGAGTTCGTACGGCGTTGGGGATCTCTTTCGGCGGTTCCTCGGTTGGTATCGCCGCGGCTTCCGCAGCGGCCAAAAGCCGCCTGGCACTCGCTAGTGCAGATTTTAACTCATCCCGGTCGGGGATCTCTCTTAGCGTTTCGTTCAATAAAGCGATAGACGTCCTATAAAGGCCGCGGCGGTTTAACCTTTCGACCTCGCCCAACACACTCGCCACTTTCGCCTCGATGGCCGCCAACCGCGCCGCTTCTTCTTCCAAGAAATCGACCCTGGCCAAGTATCGCTTCGCCAGAGCGTCGCCCGGCATTATGTTCAACGCGGCGTTAAAAGCGCGACGCGCCCTCTCCCAATTCCCTTCTTCCAAGAACATCCGGCCTTCCTTCAAATAACCTTCGTACTTGGCTTCGACCAGATACCGCAAAGCGGTCTCGTTACCTTCGTCCCACTCGAGGACGTTGTGAAAGCGGCGAGCCGCCAAATCATAATTTCCCGCCTCGTAATAAGCGCGTCCTTCGTTCAACCAAGTTTCGATGGTACGCCACTTCTCGGTTTCGGCGCGAACGTCGCGCCCCGGGAACAGCGAAAAAGTAGCGATATGTTCAAAACCTAATTCTTTCTTCACCAAAGCGTAATCGAAGTCGAACAAGTTCTGGCTCACGCCGATACCGAAGGTCGGTACCGCGCCGGTATGACCGACTCGCAGATGCACCGTATAGGCGTATGAGTATTCGAACCCGACCCTGAAAGGTCCTTCGCCGGCCGTCGAATATTCTCCCGCCACGTATATTTCGTGGTTACCAAAGACGCCTTTCGACCACGCGACCCCCGCATTTAACTCCGGACCCCGTTTAACGGTATCGGAAGGATAATCGAAACCTTTAATACATAAATCGCTTACCGAAGCGCCGAAAGTAAAAGTACCGGACTTCTTCCGTACGGGGTAATCGCGAGGGACCGGACTCGCTACTACCCCTGCGCCGACAAGCGCCGCCGAATACGAATCGGAGTCGTAACCTACACGTCGGTATCGAAAGTCGCCGCCAACCGCCAAGATTTTCGCGAATTTTCGGGCGTATCCGCCGGCAAAAGTACGGTCGTGGTAAGAAAACTCACCGGTCGGGTCGCCCGCGCCGTTGTACCCCTCTATACCGCCTACCCAAAGGTCCCCAAAACCTATGGCTATACTGTTTTTTACGCCGATCGGTACGGTCGTTCCGACAGTTATGAGGTTGGCGTAAGGAGCCGCTAGTTTCCGTTCGTTGAAAGAAAGCCCAAAAGCCGGGTTCAACGCGAGGACCGCCGGGTTCGCGCCGAGCGAGTATAATCCCGTGTCGATTACTGTATTTAATCCGCCGAGTGCGGCGGTACGAGCGCTCATGAAACCGTCGGGCGAACGCTTACCGGCTTCTTCGGCGTTTAGAGCGTTAACCGGGCAATACAAAAACACTACCGCGGTAATTACGAATATGCGTAAACCGGTCTTCACTCAGTTACCGTTATTCCAGCACGAAAACGAATTTGTCGATTCTTCCACCGTTAACGGGGTCGCTAATTCGTAATACCGCGACGTACACGCCCGGGTCAACCTTCTCGCCTCCGTTGTTTCTATAAGCCCATTTGACGGTTTTTACTTCCGTTGGTCCCAATGAAACGTTATCCAAAAGCGTTTTTACTTTATAGCCGTCTATAGTATAGATCTCCAAAGTAACGTTGGAGTTCGTCTCTACTTTGAACGCGGCGGTCAAGAACACCCCGCGAATTTGGGCCGGGTTCGGATAACAATGCAAACCGAGATCGTCGTCCGCCCAAGCGTCACCAACCGATATCGCGGTTGTCGCGCTGATTAATAGCAGGACGGTTAAAACTGTATGCATAAAAGAACCACCCATAATCCCCCTACCCCTAACACGCGGTTAACGTGTTTTTACCATATAATGATAGTCTTTTCAAGAAAAGGCTTTCGAAAATACGGTGGACCGTCGACCACCCTAAAAACGGAAACGAAAACCCGGCTCGAGCCGGGCTTGTCAGTCTTTTCGGGGCGAGAGGATTCGAACCTCCGACATCTTGCTCCCAAAGCAAGTGCGCTACCGGACTGCGCCACGCCCCGTATCAAGTAACTTCTTTATATTATAACAAAAATCCCTACCAATTACATGGATTTGTGCTTCGGTAAAGCGATTACTCCTCGCCTATCTGCTCGCCGTTCCTGAACAGGTACCGCTTGATTTTCCCGGGTCGGTCGCGCTTAAAACGCCGTGAAGTTGCCGACGGTAAAGTATTCGTCCTCCTCGCCCTCAATACCGCGCGCTACCCAGCCCTCCCGGCCGTCGCGGATAACCTCGTAGAAATACGCTTTCTTTTCCCTCTCCTTATCCACGTACGAACAAGACCGGCCTCCCAGCAGGAAGAAGGTGTCGCCCGCCTCCATGACCTCGGTCGCCGCATACGTGACGGACGGCGAGATGCGGAAATTCAAACCTTCGTCGGCGGTAACGATCCCGCGCCGGTAGTAATTCTTGTCGGCCGGGCCGATATCGAGCCGGGCCGCCGACTCCTCATCGGTTTTAACTATCAGCTCGAGATTACCCGACGCCTCGGCCGGGTACGTGAACTCGATTATCTGCGCGCCCACGTCGCTATCCCAACCGAAATATTGGAACTTCACGAAACGGGCGTTGACCGCCTCGTACTCGCGCCCCGCGCCGTCCACCAGCCGGAGGTGTTTACCCTCGTAAAACTCCTTGAGTTCGCGCTCCCGCGCGTCGTTGTCGGCGTTGGCGAAAAACCCGTCGTCTTCCGCCCGCGTATATGCGTGCTCGACGTAAACGTTGTGGCCGCCTACCGCGAGCGACCGGCCTAATATACGGAAGCTATCGCCGCTTCCCGCGACGTCGAAACAATACGGGTCCGTCGTGGCCGCCAGCGTCAAGGCCGCCGCCGGCGCCGCCGCGAGAAAGAGCGTTAGGTACGTCGCGGCTTTTAACATGCCGTAGTTATTACTCATCTGCCTCCTCTTCCTCCCCCCCTCCGGCCGTGACCGCACCTACGGTCGTCGCTATCGAAATCGGCGCGAGTGTCGATTTCAATTTACACTAACCTTTCTTTTTACTTATCGGGTAAGTTATACGATATCAATTCGGCATTCCCCATTAAATCGGCTTTCACACCGTAGGGACCGCCGACTCCGACGGCGTACCATACTATGTTATTGGTCGCTTCATCGAAGCTATAATCAAATTCGTAATACTCAATCACCCAGCAATCTTCGAAAGTCCCCGCTTCGACTGCGCAATCCTCTACCCGTAAAACGGTCGCTTTACTGTCGTGCGTATCATTAGGCCGATAAACCCAGGCTTTTCCTACTTCTAACGGAAACTTGAGTAATACCCGATAGTGGTCCTCGTTCAGGTCGTCATATATCCTTACTTCGTTATCCGCGACGCGTATGAAAGAATATCCTATAAATCCCCCTACCGGGGAGTCCGGTACTAGTAACCAATGCTCTATGACCCCGGCTTCGCCGGCGTATTCGTGATTCGCGACTCCTTTTATTATGTATTTTTCGTAACTTATACCGGCAAAGGTTTCGTACCGGTATATCCACTCGGTCCCTTCCTGGTGGGGGAAGGAAAACGACTCCAGGTCCTCGATGGGCGGCGGGTCTTTGTCGCAACCGAGGAGTAGCCCTACTAATGCAAATACCGCTATAAAGCTAAGTCTGACGTACTTCATGGCGCTTTCCTTAATAATAAGGTTAAGTAATAGCCGTTTTCGGTATTACATATTATCTTCGCGTAGCATCACAAGACAACGTCCGACTACCCGCTATTTCCCCCCGGGGCGTTCGGGATTATCGGCGCTACCTTTGTCGCCTCCAACCGTTCCGGCCCGGCCGCCGGGCACGCCGAAATCCCCGGCTTCGACGGTCTTGATTTTCTCGTCCGGCGGTTCTTCGCCTTGTTTTTCCAGGTACTCCAAGCGTTTTTTACTATCGTACGGCATGAGCCACCCCCGCGCCTCGCCGCAGATGACCTCTTCGAAAGCGACGATATCTTGCAGGGTGGATTCGGAATCGGGCCAGAAGTAAGCGTTGCGGCCCGTGAAATAAAACGTATCGCCTAGGCCGAGCTCGCAGAGGACCGGCGTGGCGTAGTCGGGAGCCAGGTGGAGGGCGACGCCGTCGCGCGCGGTAACGGTCCCCTTCCGGTAGAAGTCGTGTTCCGCCGGGCCCAGGTCCAGGCGCGCTTTCTTCCCGTCCTTGAGCTTCACCACCAGGGTGCACCTGCCGGTGAAATCCCCGGCGTATTTGTACTTCACGAAAGGCCGCGACGATTCGTAAAATCCCTGGTTCAACGGGATGTGCACGCTCGTCGGCTCGCGCGCCACGCCCTTATCGTCTTCGAGGAGTATGAGGTTATCGCAGCAGAGGCTGTTCGTCTCCTCCTCGAACGCGCTGTGTACCGCGTAGAAGTAGAACCCTA
>CP070755.1:163348-169393 GCA_020348885.1 Candidatus Coatesiibacteriota bacterium
ATGTTGTTTTATTTTTCCCCGTTCCGCCGGCGTTACCGCTAATCCGGCCGCCTCTTCAAGGCTCTTTACGGCCTCGGCATACCTTTCGGCTTTCTCTAAAATCCTAGAAAGGCTGTAACGTAGTTGGATGTCACCGGGATTTAACGAAACTGCGGTACGTAGTTCTTTCTCTGCTTCCGCTATGCGTCCGTCCCGCATATACGCCAAACCCAGGTAATGCCTTGTCCGTTCGTTTTCGCTTTCGATTTCCCGCGCCCTTTCCAGGACTTCTATCGCTTCGGCGTTCCGGCCGCCTTTTATAAAGAAAAACCCTATCTCGTTGAGGATTTGCGTATTACGGGGGTTGAACTCGAGGGCGTGTTTGTATTGCTTCTCAGCTTGGACATTTTCGCCGTGTTCAGTTAAATATCTGGCCAGCGCCAACCTTGACGGTATAAAACTCGGGTCCGAGGCCAGCGACTTCTCTAGAAAATCTACATAACCGGACTCTTCGACGGTTTCGGCGGTATATTTACTTATAAGCGCCAGGTTATACCAGGACCGGGCCGAGTTCGGGTACAATCGGACAGCTTCGAGCAAACGGGTTTCCGCGCGTTTGAAGAGGTCCTTATCGCGGCCGCCGGAGAGGAATACGAACGCTTCGCCCATAATGTTTTGCGACTCGTACAGTTCAGGATGGGTTTTAACGACTTTTAAGGCGATACGGTAAGCCTTTTCGAGAAGATCGAGGAACTCGGATTCTTCATGGACTCTCTTACGCGCCAGCGATAAATACGATTCGGCCGTTGATATGGACGCGAGGGTGAAATCTTCGTCGAGGGTCGTAGCCTTATTATATACCTGGATAGCATTCTCCAGGTCTTCACCGGAAGGGAGTATTTGGTAACGTCTTCCCTCACAATAGTACGTCCAGGCTTCCAACGATTTCGTGGGCGCGGCGTAGTATCCGCGAGCTTTGGCATTGCGTAGGGTAAGACCGAAGAGCTTGACAAGGTCGTCCACGAGGTTTTGAGCCAAAACAAACAGGTTTTCCTTTTTTTCCAGGAACCTGCGCCGCCGCCATTCGGTACCTTCTGCGGTTTTTAATATTCTGTAACGAACCTGGACATTGTTACGAACGAAGCGGGCGGAACCGATTATTATATAGTCGGCTTCCAACAATCGGCCCCATTCGGCGGCCCTAACGTCGTCGGTGATATTTTGCCGTAAAAACCCGGCCGCGACCCGGGTGGGCGAGGATACGGAGATGTTGTACGTAGATAAAGATCTGGAAAAGAGGTCCGCCAGACCGTAACCGATTTCCCAGTTTTCGCTTTCGGCACCCTCGGTCATGAACGGTAATACGGCTATTCTGGCCCCTCGTTGGAGTTCAACACGCTTCGGGCGCAAGAAAATTAATAGGAATAGTTGGACGATACCCGCCACAGCGTGGAAGAAAGCCAAAACCCCGCTGAGTATGAGGTTTCGAAGTAGCGCTAACAGGACGATTTGTATTACTAACGCTGCGCCGTTAACGATAACTACGATATCAACGGTACGGAATATATCTCTATTTAATCGGAAAAAGAAATAGAGGAGCCACGCCATGCTTAAGAACAGGGCCGCGGCGAAGAGCAAGTAAGTGTAGTATTGGGTGATATATTCGGTAAACGCTGTGGCCATCGCCGCCTCCGGGCAAAAATAAAAATCGGGTCTTTTACTAAAGCGCATTCATTATATACCATAGTTAGCTTAAATCAACAACATAATCGTGCGGGATAACGATGATAGGACTTCCGCGAGGTTATATGGTTTGTTATTCCAGGGAACGGATTAAACGGCCGTTTAATACCTTGACACGTATTCGATTTTTGATTAGATTAGTGTCCGTAGGCGCATGGGGAGGATGGTACCGGGCGTTTTTCACCCTGTCGAAGGTACGATTTGAAACGCGAATTACAGAAGTTAATCCGCGAGGATTTCGACCGTTTACTCGACAGGGAACGGCTTAATACTACGTCTGAAATTGAAAGGCTCGTTCTTCTCCAGTCTATTGAAGGCCACGCCCACAACGGCCACGGGGCGTTCCGCCAGCGCAGGTTCGTGGACGTAACCACGTCCGACGTGGTAAGAGCGCTGGGGTTTGATGCAAGCGAGGTAAAAACTAAACGTCAGCGGCTTATCGACGCGATTTTTCGGTGGGCCGAACTCGCCGAGCGCGAAAAACAACCCGACAGTCTCGTCGACGGCGACGGAAAACCGCTTCTGGGCGTTCCCCAGTTCGCGGATATCATAGTGAAAGGCCAGGATTTATTAAAAGGGTTTTACGTAGGCGGCCTGCGCGATAACGTCGAAGTACGTGCCCAGGTCGAGGAAAAACACGGTGTACCTATCGGCGGCGGTTCCTGTTATTTGGTCGATACCGAAGTGATGCGGCGGATGGGCTTCGATGGCGAGTCGCTGGCTCACGAGGCGCATGACGAAGAAATCGAACGTTTCCGTACGGAAAGGCTAATCGTCGAGGTGCCAGACTCAGAAGTGGACGACGATAGGATACGCTATATGTATATCAGGCACCGCGAAGGTAACGGTCATTCGGATGACGCGGCGGTAGTCGCCGCGGGCGCCCTTTACGGGCGCGACGTAGCCCTAGGTGTCTTCTTGGCTGACGCAATAGATACTCTGGATAAGTATGCACGATACTATCGCGACCAGGACTACGAAATAGGTATAAAAGCGAAGTCGTCGCGTTTTTTCAACGAATCGTGGGACGAGTCGCTGGAAACGGTTACTTACTTGGCGGCGATACCCGACGAAAACGACGACGTACCGGACAGCTCGCTACGATATTTCCTTTTAGTCGACAGGGAAACGGAACGTTGCGCGTTGTTATCCCATCTGGATTTCATCGAAGGGCGCCCGACGGTTCCTTTATTACTCGGACACAGTCGGGTAAAGAATACCGTGTTTTATAAGTATATGAGGAGCGTTCTGTCCGAGTACGCGGCATATAAGCCCGAACCGGCGGTAACGGAAATACCCTTGGGTTCGGTCGCGTCTGCGGTGAACAGGAACTTCGTAACCGTACGCGAGACCGAACAACTGTCTTCTGTTATAAAGACTTTCTTGGAGAAAGGGGCCGAGCTGGCCGTCGTTGTGGACGACGACGGCGAAGTGCGGGGGACTTTGGACGCCCGTGACCTCCTACGGATTATATGGAGTAGAGACGAAAATGATTGAACGCGACGACTTGGCGAAAAGCCGGCTTTTGGAAAACTTCGACGAAGGCGAGCTCGATATGCTACGCGTCGTTGTGGAGGAGGTTTTTTACGAACCTGGTGAATTGATAATCGCCGAAGGGGCGCCCGGCGAGAAACTTTATCTGGTTATTGACGGCCGCGTCAGCGTTACGACCGACGTTGACGGCGTAGGGAAAGAAGAGTTAAAGCTCGTCGAACCGGGTGATTTCTTCGGCGAGATGTCGCTGATCGACGGGTCGCCAATTTCGGCGGACGTTTACGCCCGGACGAAATGTAGGATATTTGCTATAGACCGGAAATCCTTCGAGAGACTTATTGATAAGGATATGCCGACCGCCAATAAACTCCTCCGGGGTTTCGTCAGGTCGTTTTGCGAGCGTTCGCGGGAGACGGCAGATAAGATAGAACAGTTCTACCGTCTAAGCGAGTTCGGGAAAGGCTAACCGCCGTGGAAAAAGATTACAGGATGGCAGTTTTTAGTAGGTCTCCCGTATTCGGGCAGTTCCCGATCGGTACGCTTGACGAATTGGCCGACGCGTGCGAGGCTGTGGAATACGAGGCCGGTGCCCTTATTTTCACCGAGGGCGATATGCCTAAAGCGATGATGATAATCGACGAAGGCACCGTGGATCTCGTGAAACGCGTCGGCGACTCCAAGGGGTTGGTACTTGCCCACTTGGGCCCCGGCGATATCGTGGAAGTCAATTCGTTTATGGACGGATGTCCGCACTTCCTTTCCGCCGTGGCGAAATCGGCTACGCGGCTCGTTAAAATACCGTTGAAGGTTATTTTGGATGTAGTCGGAACCAACCCGCGGACGGAACACCGTATGCTATTGGAATTGTTAAGGATACAAAGCGCCGGAATCAGGACGCTGAACGCCAGGTTCAGCGAGTTTTTATCGCGGGCGGCCGAGTGAGCGGTTTTAACAACGCGTCGAACGGAAGGCCGGTGGTTGACCCCGGCCATAATGTTGTCGGCGACGAATAGAGACGTCTTTTCGCGAAACGTATGGAAGCTCCCGACGGGACTTTGGACGAACGTGAAGTCGAAGCGCGAACCGGTAATAAAGCCAAACGTGCGAAGACCGTATTGCGCGAATACGCCGAAGCGATCGCAGTAGCCATCTTACTCGCGTTCTTTATACGCGCGTTCGTTATCCAAGCCTTTGTAGTCCCGTCCGGTTCGATGAAAGATACGCTTCTAGTAGGCGATTACGTCGTAGTGAACAAGTTTATATACCGTTTTACGTCGCCTTCGCGGGGCGACGTAGTCGTATTCAAGCATCCCCTTCAGGATAACGAGATAACCGTCGGTAAGTGGGTTAAAGAGACGTTCGAGTTGGTTGTTTACCGCAGGCGCGTCGTAAGGCACGATTACGTTAAACGAGTCGTAGGCGTCCCCGGCGATATCGTTATGGGGCGCGGCGGAAGCGTTTACGTGAACGGCGAACCGTTAGCGGATGGGCAAGGTAAGGGAGGCGTGGGCGAGTTCGGGCCGTACAAAGTACCGGAGGACAGCTACTTCGTTCTGGGCGATAATCGGGACGCGTCTCGCGACAGCCGGGACTGGGGGTACGTTCCGAGGCGTTTGATTAAGGGAAAAGCCCTAATCGTATATTGGTCGCGGATTCCCGGAGAATGCCCGGAGCACCGGTCTTCGGTCGCCCTGCCGGACGCCGACGAGGGGGCGTACGTATGTGAAGGCGGCGGCGAAACGCTACGGGACTACGAGGACGTACGCGCCGCCCCGTGGTACGCGTTCTGGAAGCGTATACGGTGGTCCCGCTTAGGGCGTATTATACGCTGAAACTTCGCGCTGGTTCTATTTATTGATGAATCGGAGCGGAGTTTGCGAACCGCCCGGCGGTATTTATACAAAGCGCGGCGAGGATACGTATATCAGGGTCAAATGGGTAATATCGGCTTTATTCGCTTTCGCGGCGGCCACGGTCCCCGCCGATTCTACGACGGTTGAGGATCAGGACGGCGGCGCTCTGGGCGACACGTTTCTTTTTATAACGCCTGCGGGTGAACCGGCGGACGATCCGTATAAAGAGGCGTCCGCCGCCTTTATAGAAAAAACGCGGGAAGAGAAAGGGTTATCCGGGCCGGTCGCCGCCGATACGGGCGAAGCCGTTATAGAAACGCTCGAGGATGAGCCGCCGGCCTCCGACGAAGTACGTTTCTCGGTGGACGAAGAGGAGGGTTGGATCGAGTACCTTATCAAGGACGATACGGTGGTTCTCTATAATGACGCGAAGGTCGAATATCAGGATATGGTCCTGACCGCGGAGGAGATACGGTACATTTCCGAGGAGGATTTGGTCATCGCCGAGGGGCGGGCCGTTTTGGAAGACGCCGGGGACGTCCACCTGGGCGAACGTATGGCGTATGACTTGGAACTAGAGCGGGGCGTGGTTTACGAAGGGACCACCGAGGCCGTAACGGGCTTCTATAAAGGCCGCAGGATTAAGAAGACGGGCGAAAAGACGATATGCGCCGAGTGGGGCTCTTTTTCGACCTGCGAGTTGGCGAACCCTCATTATCGATTCTGGTCGCCGAAGCTTAAGATATACTTGGACGATAAGGTCGTCGCGCGGCCAGCGGTGATGTTCGGCGGCGACGTGCCTGTCGTGCCGGTCCCTTATTACTTTTTCTCACTCCGGCGGGACCGGCATAGCGGGTTCCTGCCGCCTTATATACGGTATTACCGCGGCGGTTCGTTTACGGTCAATAACGGTTTCTACTGGGCGATAAACGACTTTAGCGACGCGACGTTCTATCTCGATTACAACAGTGGGAAG
>CP070755.1:169493-176221 GCA_020348885.1 Candidatus Coatesiibacteriota bacterium
AATATCGAAACTATCGAGGGCTCCCGCGGTTTTACCGATTAACTCCGCCCCAGACATCCATAAGTGGAACCCGCCCAATACTATATCGAAAGAACGGCTTCCCGTTAACTTTGCTGCGAATTCGAGGGTATTTATCGCGCCCGCGTGGGCGCAACCAACGAGCAACGCCGTCGCACGCTCCGCCTTTACAATCAAAGCCTGGTCTTCGGGGACGTCGGTCCGCGGAGGTTCAAAAACCGTTCTGCGCGGGATGGGGCCCGACGCGATTACGCCGGGGATTACTTCGGTCGGTTCGTCAATAATGTTTACGGCTTCAGGCGGAACCCCCTCAAACAGATCCCTCTCCATCCCGTCCGCCACGTACAAAGGCGGTGAGCATAAAGAATAAACTGCGCGCAAACCGCCGGCGTGGTCGTAGTGGCCGTGGCTAATTACGACCGCCTTCGTCCGGGCGACGTCTATACCCAAAACGCGCGCGTTGGCGGCGAGCGCGCTCGACTGGCCCGTATCGAATATCGCGGTCTCACCGCCGCTTTGAACGGCGACCGACAACCCATGTTCCGATGCCAGACCCGTCTCGGCGTCGTTTTCTATGAGGACCGTTAATTTCAGTTTACTATCGACGGGTAAACGTGTCCCGTTACTTCATCTTCGCGCCGAAGAGCAGAGCGAACAGCTCTATCAGGAAGCCCCATACGCCGCCGAATATGAGGAACATTATGAAACCTTGTAAGGCGTTAGGCTCGAGACCGTATAAGGCCGCCGGTAGCGTACCCAGGATACCTATGATTATACCGTGCAGGAACCAGGGGATGCGCCACCTGGAAATGCCGATCGCGAAGCCGATAAAACCGCGATTCGCGACCGTCGCGACAGCGGCAAAAGTGGTAAACCCTATACCGGCGGCGTACTTCCCGCCCAGGTAACATAGAACCCCGGCGACAAGCCCCAGGACCGTACAAATGACCAATCTTTTGTAAGTCATCGGTCTCCTCCCTATCTCGAAATTGCCCTCCTTCGTTGATAAAGTAACATTAATAGCTATAGAATGCAAGAAGAATGAACGCTCCGTCCGCGCCGCCGTTTCCTTTTGACATCATTGGCGATATGTGGTAGATTGACCGCCCGTTGCGCGGCCGGGCGGCGCGCCTCCGCATTACAAGAGGGTAGCGCTCGTATATCCCGACTATTCGCCGTCGCAGCACCTGACGACGCCCGCCGAATACGGCTTCTATTCGGAAGGTATCTCCTCTATAGCCGCCGTACTCAACGGCGGCGGCCACGACCTAGACCTGGTCCACCTGACAATGGTCCCGACCGAGGAGTACTTCGTCGAGACGGTTCGCGCCCTAGAGCCGGATATCGTCGGTTTCTCCAGCAGGACGACCATCTTCGACGAGGTCCGGCGCCTGGCAGGATACGTCCGCGATACCGTGGGCGTACCGGTCGTAGTGGGCGGCGTCCACCCAACGATCGCGCCGGAGCTGGTCGCCGAAGCTCCGGAAGTGGATGTAACGTGCGTCGGCGAAGGCGAGACGCCCCTTCTCGAACTCTGCGACGCGCTGGAAGCCGGCAGGCCATACGACTCGATACCCAACCTATGGATCAGGCGGAACGGCAAAATTACCAAGAACGCCGTACGACCGGCCCTGGAAGACCTGGACGAACTCCCGTTCCCGGACTACGATATCTACGACGAGAGTATACTTTACTCAATAGGGATATTCACCGGCCCTGTTATGGTCTCTCGCGGGTGCCCGTATATGTGCACTTATTGCTGCAACCACCGCATGCGGGACGCGTACCCCAACCGGAAAAAGTATGCGCGCTTCCGCTCGCCCGCGAACGCGATAAAGTACCTGAAAAGACTGCTTAAACGCTTCCCTAAAACCAAGTACATCAACTTCCTCGACAACATTTTACCCCTCTACGACGACTGGTTTCTCGAGTTCGCCGACCTGTATAAAACGGGAATAGGGCTTCCCTACGCTTGCCGCCACCGCTCCAACCTAGTAAACGAAGAGAACGTTACAAAGCTGGCGGAGTCCGGCTGTTACCTGATTCATTTCGGCGTCGAGAGCGGCAACGAGGAGATAAGAAAACAAGTCCTCAACCGCCAGACGTCCCAGGAGCAAATAGAGCGGGCTTTCGCCCTGTGCCGCGACCACGGCATATCAACGCTCACGTACAACATGGTCGGGTTGCCCCACGAGGATAAGCGCAAGTTCCTCGACACGGTCAAGTTGAACGCCAAGATACGGCCGAACCGAATGGTCCTCTCCGTCTTCTATCCTTACCCCCACACCGCTTTACACGACTTGGCCGAGGAAGAGGGGATAATGGCCGAGGACTTCGACTACGAGATCGAGTCGTATCTGGCTCAACCAGGCTTCCCTTTCGCCCAGGTGAACTTCTGCCACAGGTACTTCCGTAGCGCCGTACGGTGGTACGTACTCCTCGGGCGCTTGTCCTTTCCGGGACGCGTGGCAGTAACATTTACGGACTTCATCTATGCGTCGCGATTATTACCCCATAAACTACTCGTAGTGGTCGCAAACGTCGCCGGCGGGGCGTACGAACGCTTCAAACGTTTAGTGCGCCGCAGAACCCCCGGCGTTTACCTTTGGTTAAGGGATAAAGTAGTAGGCCGGGGCCGCGCCAGGGCGGGCACGCAAACGGAGACTAAACCGATGGAAGCCGAAGAAGCGACGCCAATACCGTAGGGCGAAATGTAAATACGGGGAAGGGAAGTAATGAACGAATCCGAAAAGGGGTTAACGCCGGAAGAACAGAGGCAAGCCGATGCGTTTCGCCGCAGGGTACTACTCGGCCAGCGAATCGAAGGGCGGATGGCGGCCATAAAACACAAAATCGTCGTCGCCAGCGGCAAAGGCGGCGTAGGGAAATCGTCTTTCGCGGTGAACCTCGCGGCGGCCCTCGCCGAACGGGGCTACTCCGTCGGGTTCTTCGACGGCGACATCCACGGCCCGGCGGCAGCCAAGTTCTTCGGTATCCTCGACCCCCGACTTACGGGCGACGGCGAGGCCGTTAACCCTATCGTTACGGACGACGGCGTTCGAGTGATGTCTATGGCCTTCCTGCTAGAGGAGCCGGAGAAAGCGGTCATCTGGCGCGGGCCGATAAAGATGCAAATGATAGATACGCTGCTGGCCGACGTGAACTGGGGCGAGTTGGACTTCTTGATAATCGACACGCCGCCGGGAACCGGCGACGAGATACTTTCGCTCGCCCAGCGGATAAAGGATTTAGACGGCGTAGTTATGATAACCACGCCCCAATCGGCCGCGGTCAACAACGCAGTCAAGACGATAACCTTCGCCAAGAGCGTTAACGCGCCTGTGCTGGGGGTCGTCGAAAATATGGGCCCGGTCGCGTGTCCCGATTGCGGCGGGGAGATAAACCTCTTCGGCTCCGGCGGCGGCGAGAAAGCCGCCCTGTCACAGAACGTCCCGTTCCTCGGGACGATCCCATTCGACCCGGTCATGGGCGAGGATGTGGAGACCGGGCTAGCGACAGTCGTGGAGCACCCGGAAGGGCCATCGGCCGTCGCCGTCAACGGGATAGTAGATAAGCTCTTGGGCGCGATAAAAATCGCGGCTAAATAACGAACCATCAACGTATAATCGGAGCCATATGGGCAAAGGCAAAATAAGATTGGCGGTACTCTTCGGCGGCCGTAGCGGCGAACACGAGATATCGGTCATCTCGGCCCGTTCGATGCTCGACGCCGTGGACCCGGCCAGATACGAGATAATACCGATATATATCACGTCCGACGGCCGGTGGTTTTACTGGGAAGGGTTCGCGACCGGCGGCCCCCCGCCCGACGATACGTTCACGGCCTACGTGCCCGTCACCGATCCGACGGCCAGCGCTTTCCTGCGGAGTGCTGGCGGCGAACACGAGCTGCAAGTCGACGTAGTTTTCCCCTTGTTACACGGCCCTTACGGCGAAGACGGCACCGTCCAAGGTTTATTGGAAATGGCCGGTGTGCCGTACGTTGGTTCCGGAGTTCTCGGGTGCTCACTCGCGATGGACAAAGCGATGTCCAAAACGGTAATGCGCGCCGAAGGAATTCCTACGGTGGATTTCGTAGCCCTGGACCGGGAGACGTACGAAAACGACGGGGCGAAAATCGTCGAGCGCATAGAATCGGCGGTCGGTTACCCGATATTTGTGAAACCCGCCAACCTCGGCTCCAGCATCGGTATTACAAAGGTTCACAAGCGGGACGATCTGGGACCGGCGCTGGACGACGCGTTCAAGTACGATTCGAAAGCCATCTGCGAGCAGGGCGTCGCCGGCCGGGAGCTCGAGTGTTCGGTGCTGGGAAACCTCGAACCGGAAGCCGCCGAGGTGGGCGAGTTACGCCCGACCCGCGAGTTCTACGACTACGAGGCGAAGTACGTAACGGAAGATACCGAACTCGTTATCCCCGCGCCTATTACGCCGGAAACCCGGGAACGCGTCCGGGAGTTGGCCGTGAAATCCTTCTTAGTCCACGACTGCAGGGGGCTCGCGCGCGTAGACTTTTTCTACGTGGAGGACAAAGACATCGTTCTGGTGAACGAGTTGAATACGATGCCGGGGTTCACGCCGATAAGTATGTACCCGAAGCTATGGGACGCGATCGGTTTAAACTATAGCGAACTTATAGGTAAGCTGGTGGCTTTAGCTTTCGAGAACTCCGAGGATAGGAAACGGAACCAAATCAAGTACTCGGCGGCGGTCAGGATTTAACGAACCGCGCCGGGAACTTCACCCGACACATTAACGGAGGTGGCATTTCTTGTACAGAATATTAACCTTACTGCTAATAGTGGCCGGTTCGGCCGCCGCGATGGGCGGCGGCGAGAGCGGCGGCGAAGGCGGCGGGAGTACACTCAGCTTCTTCCTGCCGATACTCTTGCTTATCGTCGTATTCTACTTTTTGGTACTGCGGCCCCAGCAGAGAAAAGAAAAAGAACGCCGGGCGATGATCGAAGCGGTTAAGAAAGGCGATAAGGTGATAACCGCCGGGGGTCTCCGCGGTACCGTCGTCAAAGTCTACGAACAGGAGAAATTTGCCCGCGTCGAATTAACGAAAGGCGTCGAGGTGGACGTGGCCCTCGCGAAAATTGAAGCGGTCATTACCACCGAAACGCCGAAACACCCACAACAGAGACCGGTAAAAATAACCGGGAAGAAAAAGATAAAATAGCGGCCCTCCCGGCGCGCCTGATTTATGCACGAATATAGAGAGATAACTCGGGAAGAAGTCGTAAACGACCCGAGAATAAGAGCCTACATAGACGAAAGCGACAGGTCGTTATCGGTGTTGGGCTATACCGAGCATGGCACGAAACACTCAACGATAGTCGCCGAACGGGCCCGAGAAATAATGCTATCGCTCGGCTACAAAGAGCGGCGGGCCGAATTAGCGGCCGTGGCCGGATACATGCACGATATTGGCAACGCGGTCGGTAGGGTATACCACGAACAGATAGGAGCGGCCCTTTCGGCACGCATACTCGAGGACATGGGCATGGACCCGGTCGAGGTCGCGGCCGTCGCGTCGGCAATCGGCAACAACTACGACGAAGAAGCCGAGCCTGTCAGCGCCGCCGGCGCAGCGGTGATACTCGCCGACAAATCGGACGTACGCCGGGACCGGGTACGCAACCCGTCCAACATCACGTTCGACGTTCACGACAGGGTTAATTACGCGGCGGAATATGCGGAAATACACGTCGACCGAGATAAAAAGAGGGTCACTCTCGACCTAAAGATAGACTCGTCAATCGCTAAAGTAATGGAGTACTTCGAGATATTCGCCGAGCGGATGGCCCTTTGCCGTAAGGCGGTACGCTACCTGGGCTGTAATTTTGAACTGGTAATAAACGATACGGAGATGTTATAAAAGGGGCGGGGGTGATGTAGATGCTGAAGAAGTACGCGCTGTTTTCGTTAATCGTTTTAGCAGTTTTCGGCGCGGGGTGCTCGGCGGGCGAAGACAAAACGGCAGTCGAAGAAGACGAGGACGAGATAATGCAGAAACGGCTCGAGCGGATGGTGGAATCCCAGATAGAGAGCCGCGGCGTAACCGACCCCGCCGTACTGGCCGCGATGCGTAAGACGCCGCGGTGGAAATTCGTCCCCGAAGACCTCAAACACCGGGCGTTTGAGGACAACCCGCTGCCCATCGGCTACGGCCAGACGATATCCCAACCTTACATCGTCGCCTATATGACCGAAGCCCTTCTGTTGGAATCGGATGACCGCGTGCTGGAAATTGGGACCGGCTCCGGCTACCAAGCGGCGGTGCTCGCCGAAATCGCCGCCGAGGTTTATACCATAGAGATATTACCGGAACTGGGCGAACAAGCCGAAGTGACCCTGAACGAGTTGGGATATGAAAACGTTCACGTAATGGTCGGCGACGGATATAAGGGTTGGCCGGAGCACGCGCCGTTCGACGCGGTTATCGTAACGTGCGCGCCGGACCATATCCCCGAACCGCTGCTCGAGCAGCTAGACGACGGCGGGCGCCTGGTGATACCCGTCGGCGGAACGTACCCGCAGGAGCTTCAGAGGATTACCCGGGTCGGCGATGATTACGAAACAGAGTTCCTTACGTCCGTGCTGTTTGTCCCGATGACCGGCGAAGCCGAGGAGAAATAACAGGCCAAGCACGACCACGGAGGTGGTAACATTGCTCACCGAAAGAG
>CP070755.1:176321-178865 GCA_020348885.1 Candidatus Coatesiibacteriota bacterium
CTACATGTCAGCCATCGCGGCTTCCGGCGGATATTACGTAGCCTGCTCCGCCGACGAGATATACGCGTGCCCGGGAACGCTCACCGGCTCGATAGGCGTCATCTTCACGATTACGAACGTGGAAGGGCTATTCGATAAGATAGGAATCGACACGAAGGTCATAAAAAGCGGCAAGTATAAGGACATCGGTTCGCCAACCCGAGATATGACGCCCGAAGAAGAAGCCCTGCTAGGCGACATAATAGACGACGTCTATTATCAGTTTCTGGACGCCGTCGTAGACGCCCGCGAGGACGCCGTTAAAGAGGTGCTAGCCGAAGAGGGCAACGACGACCCCAGCCGGTACGAGATAAAGAAATACGTGATGGAATACGCCGACGGGCGTATATTTTCGGGGCGCCAAGCGAAGAATTACGGCTTCGTCGACGAGCTCTGCAACTTCCAGACGGCGATAGACGAGACGGCGAAACTCGCCGGGATAGAGGGTAAGCCAACGGTCGTTAAGATTGAAATAAAGGAACCGAGTCTCTGGGACATGATTTTCGAGAGTTCCGTCGAGGAGATAAAAACCGAAGTCGGGCGCCCGGACGGAATCACGATGGAGTACGCCCTTTACTGAACGGTCGAAAGGCCGTTTAATCGTTATCATAATCCTTCATACCTGAACGGGCGGCCACGGGCCGCCGAACAGGGGGTAGACAGATGCGGAAGTACATAGTTATATTCGCGGCGCTGGCGGCGCTCGTATGGATGTTCGGGTGCGCGGCGAAAGAAGAAGCGTCCGAAGCCGAATACGCGTACGAAGAGTACGCGGCCGAGGAATACTACGACGAGGCGCCGGCCGGCGACGCGGACTACGGTATGGCCGAGAAGGGCAAGTTGGCCGAACCTTCTGACACGGTCACCGGGTACGAAACCGCCGGCGGCGAAATCCCGGCGGCGCCCGAGACCGGCGAGGAAATAACCTTCGCCGAGTTGGACACCACTGAGATGACCAAAGACCTGATGGTCATCAAGACCGCCGACGTAACGTACGAGGTCGAGGACGTCGACAAGGCGACCGACGAAGTCGTAACCGTCGTATCGAAGTACAATGCTTTCATACTCGATTCCCATAAATACAAAGACGAGTACGGCTTCACCTACAGCACGGTTACCGTACGTATCAAGCCCGAGTACTTCGAGAAGGCCATAAAAGACCTTCACGAGGGCGTCGAGGGCGACTTGATAAACGAGCAGATAACCGGCGAAGACGTTACCGCCGAGTACGTGGACCTGAAAGCGCGGCTCGATAACAAGCTGGAAGTCCAGCGTCGGTTCAACGAATATCTGGACACCCAGACAAGGTCGCTGGACGACATCATCACCGTCGAAAGGGAACTGGAGAGGATAGGGGAGGACGTGGAGCGTCTCAAGGGCCAACTCCGCTACCTCGAGAACCGGGTCGCCCTCTCCACGATAACGGTTAACGTCCAAGAGCCGTCCGCGCCTACGATACCAGGCGGCAAGCGGACGTTCTGGGAAGATATCAAGTGGGCTTTCCGGGTGATGTTCGGCGTAATCGTCTTCCTCATCCAGGCGTTTATAATCCTCCTACCGTTCATCGTAATCGTGGCGGTCGCGTTCATCGTGATTCGCGCGATAGTGGTACACTACGTCCGTAAGAGTAAAGCGGCAAGTAAGAGTAAGAAGTAAGATTAGTATAAAGAAATAGAACGACAACGCGATAAAAGCGGTATAATCAACCGGGAGGTTTGTTATGACCAAGGCGGACCTGGCTAAAAGGATCGCCGCAACGCATAACCTGACCCAGAAAGAAGCGCTGACGGTCATAAACGCGGTTCTGGACACGATAACCACGTCGCTGGCGAAAGGCGGCAAAGTGGAACTCCGCGGCTTCGGTAGCTTCTATACGAAGGACCGGGATAGCCGCACGGCCCGGAATCCCAAGACCGGCGAGAAGGTATTCGTACCGGCGAAGCGCGTTCCCGGTTTCAAAGCGTCCAAATCGCTGAAAGAGCTCGTCAGCAGGGGCTACCTGTAGCGGCGGAAACGTAAATACGAATATCCGGGCGGCGGCGCGTTTAGCCGCCGCCCGGTAGAAATCTTAAGTCACTTGACGCTAAACTATACAATCTAACAAGGAGGTGTACGATGGGTTCGCTGAAGAAGAAAAGAGCAGCGAAGATAGCGAAGCACAAACGTAAGAAGAAATCCCGGGCCGACCGGCACAAGAAGAAGTAAAGGGACGGTATAAGGGTCAATATACGATATAAGAACCGATAAGGGCGAATAGGAGGGAACAACGGCCCGATTGGAGTTGGGCCTTTTCCTTTTACGGGGATACTAATTTAACATAATATATATTATCGGACGTTATTATTATACCGACTTACTTCAATCACGGCAAAGCCGCTCCATTTCCTCCCTTTTCCCTTTAACTTAACTAACCTAATCAGTTGATATTAATCGTTTTCCGCTCTTACCTACCGTTGTCGATCACCGTTCTATCTCCAACCATATGCTCATCGAAGAACTCCCATA
>CP070755.1:178965-181940 GCA_020348885.1 Candidatus Coatesiibacteriota bacterium
CCTCTTCTTTCGTCGTTAGCGCCCTTTTCTCGGTTTTGACGGTGCGATAGAGGTTGAACCCGGTGAGCTGGGTGTCGTCGGCGGACCAGTAGACAAGTATCCCGTCGCCTGCGGGTTTCGCGTTGAAGCCGTAAACTACGACGTCTTCATATCCGGTAACTACCAGCTCGAAACGGCGTTCGTCGCACCAGGTGTACCCGTCTTCGTTGTCTATGGCTTTGACCTTCCAGTAGTAAGTACCTTTACCCAGATCGACGGTCGTGCTCGTACCGGGAATATCTTCGTAGTCGGTATAGGTCCTGAAGTTGGACTCTTCGGAGATGCGGAGCGTGTATGAGTCAATTGTGCCGTCCGGGTCAGTCGTGCTTTCCCAGGTAAACTCGACGTCACCGGGGGGCACCAGTTCGCCGTCGCCGGGCGATAGTATCGAGAAGTGGTCCGGGTGGCCGTTGGCGTTCAGCGCTTCGATGGTCTCTACGGCTCTGATACGCCCCGACCCGTACCGGTTATCCTTCCCCGCGGGTCCCAACTCCAGGGCGTAATCTTCCAGGTATTGCTTAATCTCTTCTGGCGTAAGCGTGGGGTCGGCCTCGAGCATAAGCGCGCAAAGGCCGCCGACGTGCGGCGTGGCAGCCGACGTGCCCGAACCGCCATAGAAATAATCGGCATCGCCGGTAAACCAAGGACACATTATACCTATCGTAGGACCTGTAACGTCCGGTTTTGTTAAGCCCGGCGGCCAGGGATAATCGTCGTAAGGCGGTTCCAGGTCCCATTCTACGGGTCCGGTACTGGAGAAATAGGCTATGACGTCGTCGCTATCGGTACCGCCTACCCCGATGCCGTCGGGTACGTCTGCAGGGGTCATGATGTTATGAGGTATCGGGTTTTCGTCCTGGTTCTCGTATTCGTTCCCGGCGGCCGCTACCCCCACTACGCCGGCGTCTAACATATTTTCGGTAGCCTGGCGCCAGGAGAAATAGTCGGGATCTTCTGCGTAATTGGCACCCCCGGACCCGGATACCACGTCGGCGCCGTTATCGGTCATATATTCCATAGCGGTCCAGGTGCGTTCATCGGCGCCTTCCCCCTCCGCCGGTACGCGGATAATCATCAACAACGCGTCGGGAGCTACGCCGCAAAAGTTACCGGCGGTACCGTCCGACCCTACGATTCCTGTTGTCATCGTACCGTGGCCAGCTGAGCCGCCTTCCTCCCAGAACCACGGGTCGTTGTCGTCCCCTTCCTCATGGGGGAACCCGAAGTCCCATCCGAGAGTGTCGTCAATATACCCGTTATCGTCGTCGTCGATGCCGTTGTCGGGTATCTCGTCCTCGTTAACCCACAGGTGGTCCCTCAGGTCGTAATGGGTATAACGACAACCCATGTCGATTACCGCGACTACGATGTCCTCGCCTGTGAAGTTGTACGGCGTTTCCCATATAGTAGGGGCGCCTATCTTTGTTAAACCCCAGCCGATGTCGCGGCCCTTGCCGGAAGTCGTGCCGTAGTCGGTCATATCGAAGAACGAACCTTCGTGCGCTTCGGATATATGTAGCGCCGCTATGTCATTTCGGGACGTTAACCCGGCGGCGGCCGACGGGATAATCTCCACGACCACCGTGTTGGTTATCCAGTGGGGGCGTATATAGCCCACTTCGCCTCGGCCTTGCAGTTCCTCCAGGTATTCGATTAACGGCCCTTGTGACTCCTCGGCTATCCGTTTATAGAGTGCTACGAACTCGGCCCGTCGTTCGTCACGGTCGAGCCACTTCGGTACCCGGGCCTTCTCGGCGTCGGTAACCTGCCGGTCCAGGAATATAGAGACGGTAATAAACTCGCCCCGGTCACCTTCGGCGATAACCTCGCTCAGGCGCTCCTCGACGTAAGGGGCCGCCGAAACGGAGACTGCGGCCAACAGTAAAACCAATATCAAACGCATAGCGTTACCTCCTCCTTTTACGGAATCGTTAGAAACCTTTTACGGCACCGTCACCATCTTTCTAACGACCAAGAACTCGCCGTTTGATAGGTCCCGTCCGGGTCGAAGTACTGGACCCGGTAGTTGGAATCGTCCGTACAGTAAACGTCGCCGTTGGGCGCTACGGCGACACTCATAGCCGCATCCCCGAACTGCCCGGGACCGTTCCCCTGTTCGCCCCACTCGCCGGCGTACTGGTAATTGAGCGTCGCACCGGTACCGGCAACACATAATAAGAACGTCGCGCCTAAGAACACTATTACTCGTTTCATCCAGTACCTCCCGCTTTATAGGTTAAACGACGTTAATAACCTTCGATGCGACAATTATACTGATACATCATAACCGTGTCAAGTATAAAAAATGCCGGTATAGATTTTGGTTGTTTTATTTGATATCGTTTGAATACGCTGTTTCAGGCGTTTTATGCGAAATCGTTCGTTTCGGCTGTTTTGTAAAAACCTGCGAAACGGCCGCCAGAGCGGCGGCCGTAGTATTCGTTATCGTCGGGAATAATGACCCTTTTTGAAAGGTACTTACTTGTTCTCAAGCCACCCCTTCAAGTCCTCCTCGGTCGGTATCTTACCCTGGCTGACGATTATCCCGTCGACGGCGACGCCTGGGGTCTGGAGGATTCCCCGGTCCGAAATATTACCCAGGTCCGTTACCTTCTCAAGGTATATCTCGACGCCCAGTTTTTCGGCGGTCTTTTCGATTACGTCGGCGGTCTCCCGGCAGCGCGGGCACCCGGCCCCGTAAACCTGTACGAGATGCATAGTATGCTCCTTCCAGTATATTTACGTATTACCGATATTCGTTGTCTTAAATAACCTGGCCCCGAGCCATAACGATACGTATACGAGCATTAATAGGACGGGAACCTCGATTAAAGGACCAACTACCGTCGCGAGGGCCTCGTCGCTCGTTATCGTAAACGTTGCTACGGCAACGGCTATCGCTAATTCAAAGTTGTTACTGGCCGCTGTAAAAGATA
>CP070755.1:182040-187074 GCA_020348885.1 Candidatus Coatesiibacteriota bacterium
ATCTTCTGGGCGTTCAGCGGGTCCGTCAACTCGGATCGTTCCAGCTTGAGTTCCGCCAGCACATCGTCCAGGTTGTCGCGGGTGACGACGGTGAGGTGCTTCGATTGTTTCAGGTCCGTCGTAACCATCTTCGCGACGGCGGTCTCCAGGTAGTCCAGCTCGTCGCCGCTCGAAGTATTGACGAACGGTAAAACGGCGACGGCGCTGTCCAGGTACGCCGCCCCGTACGCGGCGGTAACCGCCGAAAGCGCCGCAACAACGATTCCAATAGTGATTATCCTTCTCATCTTACTCCCCTTCGTTAAAGTTTCGCCTGTACCTTATCAAATGAAGGCGAAATATGAAGCCTTTAAGCATACATACGACGCTAAACACCGTCGTTGCGTTTAATACGTTATCAGAATAACCTACGCGGACAAAATATGCCACCGAAAACTGGAATACCCGGGGGCGGCCAACGTTATAGAACGCCACGGCGTTTATATGTTATATTCTCGGAAATGGTAAAGGCTCACCATAACAAATACTTCGAGTGGTACTTCCGCTGGCGTTTACGCCGGAGCCTCGCACGGAACATCTTCGCGATATACGCCGACGGGCTGGACGGGGTACCGTCACAAGATGAAACACCGACGATTGCCGTCGCGAACCATAACGGTTGGTGGGACGGGCTGATGGATTACTATCTGCTGCGCGAAACGCTGGGTTATTCGGGTTACGTAATGATGGACGAGGAATTCCTGGGGACGTTACCGTTCCTGGCGCTGGTCGGCGGCTTTACCGTAGATAAGACGACGCTTACCGGAAAAGCCGCCGGCGTACGGTATATAATCCGCACGCTCCGACGGAACGGCGGAACGTTGCTAATGTACCCGCAGGGACGCCGGACGGCGACGGACGCGCGGCCCCTCGGGTTCGAGGACGGGGCCGCGTTCATCGCAACAAAGGTAGCGCGGGCGCGGCTTCTGCCGTTCGCAAGGGCGTACGAGATGTTGGCCGAGGACAGGCCGGACGTATTCTACCTAGTGGGCGAACCGATTCACGTGGAACCGGACGACGACTATCGCGAGTTGACGATTCGTACGGAAGAAAAAGTCGCGTCACTCCTGGATGAACTCAAGCGCCGTATCGCCACTGAAGGTTTCGGCGGCTTCACCAAGATATATCAGGGTAACCTGTCGGGCAACAAGCGAATGGAGAAGAAGATACACGCAGTTAAACGACTGCTGGGTCGGGCCGATGAACCGTTTGAACCGTACAACCCTTAAAAGGGCCGGAGGAATCGATGGGCGAGAAGACCAAGATAATGATAATCATATGCGACGGGATGGGCGACAGACCCATCGCGGAACTGGGGAACCGGACGCCATTAGAAGCCGCGGAGACGCCCCGGATGGATATGCTGGCCCTCCGAGGCGAGACGTGCATCGTGGATATAATCGCGCCGGGCGTACGACCTGGCTCTGACACGGCTCACCTAGCGCTTTGCGGATACGACCCGTACGAGTACTATACCGGTCGGGGTCCCTTCGAGGCGCTGGGCGTGGGTATGGACGTGCGGCCCGGCGACGTAGCGCTGCGGTTGAACTTCTCGACGGTCGAGGAACGCGACGGCGCGCTCGTCGTATTGGACAGGCGCGCCGGCCGGATTACGGAAGGTACGGACGAACTGGCGGCGGCCGTCGACGACATGGAAATCGAAGGCGCCCGATTGTACGTAAAGGAATCCACCGCCCACCGGGCCGCGCTGGTCATCCGCGGCGTCGGGTTGGGCCACGAGGTAAGAGACGTGGACCCCCACGAGGTTGGCGTCCCCATATGGAAAGCCGAGGGGGTCGGCGAGGCAAACGAAAAAACGGCAAAGATAATCAACGAGTTCGTAAAGCGCTCTTACGAAATTTTTAAAGAACACCCGGTAAACGCAACCCGGGTCGAAGATGGCGAACGACCGGCTAACGTCCTTCTTCCCCGGGGTGTCGGCCTTGCGCCCCACATACCGCCATTCGGCGAACGGTACGGGCTGAAAGGCGCGGCGGCAGTAGAAGTAGGTCTTATCCGAGGTATCGCCAAGTACCTGGAACTAGACGTAATCGAGCTACCCCCGTCGGTAACCGGCGGGCTGGACTCGGACTTCGACGCGCTTTTCGCCGCGGCACTGTCGGTTTTCGACGGCTACGATTTCTTATTGATAAACGCCAAAGGGCCGGACGTGGCCGGACACGACGACGACCCGGTCGCGAAGGTGGAAGCTATCGAACGAATCGACGTGGCCCTAGAACCCGTGGTGGAAAAGGTCGCGACCGGGGTACACCTGGCGTTACTCGCGGACCATTCGACACCCTGCGTTGTGGGCGATCACTCGGGCGACCCGGTCCCGTGCCTTTTCTATGGCCCTGGGGTCCGAACCGACGACACAGCGACTTTCGGCGAACGGACCTGCGCCTACGGCGGGGCCGGCCGCATTCGCGGCCAGGATGCGCTACCTATACTACTACAGCTATCAGAACGCGCCGAAAAGTTAGGGGCTTAGCGGCAAACAAAAACCTTTTCGTACGATGAAAAGACGCACGTTTCTATTGAGAGCGGGGGCCGCGGCGGCCACGGGCGCCCTGGCCAGCGGGCTTGGCGGCTTCTATACGTTGAGCGTCGAACCCCGGTGGATCGAGACCGTAAAGCGTACCGTCAAGTTCCCGCGTTTGCCGCCGGCGCTCAACGGCCTTCGAATATGTCACCTGACCGACTTCCACGTCGGTCCGTATATTAAAGCTAACTATATCGCCCGAGCGATACAAATCGCTAACGGCTCAAAGCCCGATATCGTTGCGCTAACCGGCGACTTCGTGAGTAAGTCGGCACGCCACGCGGACCGATGTGCCCAAGCGTTGGGCGAGTTGGATGCGGCGCTGGGCGTTTTCGCGGTGCTGGGGAACCACGACTTCTGGACCGACGCCGATTACGTCGCGAAACAGCCTTCGGACGTCGGGGTAATGGTTTTGAGGGACGCGGGAGTTATGTTAACCAACGGTTTATACGTGGCCGGGACCGAGGACCTATGGGAGGGGAAACCGGACATCCGAAAGGGATTAGCCGGACGGGGAAGAAACGCGTTCACTGTATTACTGCAACATAACCCCGACTACTTCGTTACCGCCGCTGAAGCATGGTACGACATAGATGTTATGCTTTCGGGGCATACGCACGGCGGCCAGGTGAACGTACCGGGGATAGGGCCGATACTGGTCCCTTCTCGGTTCGGTAAGAAATATGCAGCCGGATTGTTCCGCGAAGGCAAACTAACGTTCTACGTTAACAAGGGTTTGGGGGCTATAACGCCGCCGGTCCGGTTCAACTGCCGACCTGAAGTAGCGATATTAACCCTGAAGGCCGCGTAATACTACTCTCCCAGGTTCTCAATAATCTGAAACAGTATACGGCGGAGAGCCGCCCGGTCCTCGGCGGTTACGCCAGCGAAAGCTTCCGCCGATACGTCCGCCAGAACCGATTCGACTATAAGTACCGCTTTCCGGCCGCGGTCGGTTAGTCCCAGGTAAGAAACGCGGCCGTCTTCTTCGTCGACTTCGCGTTTGACATAACCGGCCTTTTCCAATCGCTTCGCCAGGGGAGTAATAGTAGCCTTGTGAAAGCCCAACTCGGCGGCTAATGAGGAAAGCGGCAAGGTGGTTTCGTGGGAAATCGGTATCAATGCGCGGGCGGCGGCCGGCGGCAAATCGTCGTAACCGGCCGCAGCCAAACGGCTCTCCAACTCCAGGAAAAACGCCCGGCGTATCCGATTGAAAAGCGTATCAAATTCGCCTAAGTAATCCCCCATAAACCGTCCAACATAAAAACCTGCTTAATATATCATACTACCATTTAAGATAACGTAAACTATTTGCTGTCACATTTAAAATCGCCCTTTATCGTCGACCCAGGCGGCACTATAGTATCCGGCCAAACGCGTGAACCGGGTTCGAGACGAACCTCGGGGCCTATGGTCGCGCCGTCGCCTACGGCCGCCCCGTCTAATACGGCGCTTTCGCCGACTTTAACACCCGACCCGATTACCGAGTCCACGACCTCTACGCCGACGCCTATATTAACACCGTCGAAAAGTATCGAGTTAGATATTGACGCCCGGGTGCCGAATATGCAACCGGCCCCTACCGTTACGTACGGACCGACGGCGGCGTCGGAAGCGACCTGACAATCCGGCCCGTCAACAGAATCCCCGCCCGGCCAAAGCGCTCTCTGGGCGCCGAGCAGATCCGCGGCGGTTCCGACGGAAAGAAAGCCGGTCGTCGACTCCACGACGGTCACGGTCGATACGGCGGCCAGGCCGGTAATCGCGTCCACCAACTCGTATTCGCCCCGCGGCGTAGGCTCCACCGTTCGGATATAATCGAATACGTCTGTCTTAAAACGGTATAAACCGGCGTTGGCCGGACCGGAGACCGACCCTTCGGGTTTTTCGATTATTTCACGCAATTTCCCGCCTTCGGCGACGAGGACACCGAAACGGCCCGGGTCGTCCACTTCCACCCCTAACAACGCATTTCCGGGGGAGTCGGCGACGGCCGAAACGTCTTCGGTTGCATAAATATCGTCCGCATTTAAAACAAGAAAGTCGGCATCGACTGCCGGTTCGGCGGTTAAAACCGCATCGGCCGTCCCCCCCTGCTCGATCTGAAGCACGTACTCGACGGGCGTACCCTCGTAGTAATTACCGAAAACGCTCCGAACCATTTCGGCGAAGTAACCCACGACCAATACGAAACCGTTTACGTAGGGGCGTAAAACATCTAGATTACGTTCCAATAACGGCCTGTTAAACAACGGTAAAAGCGGCTTCGGCCGCGTTAACGTCAGCGGGTAGGTTCTCGTAGATTTACCCGCCGCCAAGATAACGGCTTTCATTATTCGGGTACCTCCGCTTCGGCCGACGCATCTTCACGCGTTCCGGGAACTTCGGGTATTAACGGCTTCGCATATCCGCGAGGCCTGGCGGCGATTAGTTTCGGCTCGTGCGTTAAAACC
>CP070755.1:187174-208357 GCA_020348885.1 Candidatus Coatesiibacteriota bacterium
AGGACCGAAATGCCGTATTATAATTATACGCCGATCGAACACGAAGACGTCGCCAACGAAGTGCTGGACGACAAGTTCCCGCCGGTGGCCCGGTTCCGCTTACTCTCAACCGGGCTGGAGCCGTATCACCGGCTGGCGGCGGTCGAGTGCGACCTGGTGGGCGACAAGGGTTGCCTCGCTTGCGGCGCTTGCGTGGACGGCTGCCCCGTACTAAGGAAAGAGCCGGAACGCCTCGGGAAGACGGAACAGCGCACGTCAATGGCTCTGGAGAACACGGTGGCCGAAGACTGCGAGCAATGCTACGCCTGCGTTCTGGCGTGTCCCCAGGTGGATACCAACCTGAAGGACTACGTCGTGGACACCCGGGTTCCGGAGGTCATCCAACCGTCGCCGGCGATGACCTATCTCGATAAGTACATGATGGCGGTAGTCGCGCTCGTGCTTGGCGTACTACTTGGCGTTTTCCTCGATATATCGCGCTTCCTCGCGCCTTAACGGAACGACGTAACGGTCACCCACACCGCGGAGGAGTTATATTAATGGCGGAAGAAATGGAAAAGGTAACGATAAATATAATGGGGCGGGAGTATGACGTCCCTCAATCGGTAACGATATTACAGGCGTTGGAGTTTTCCGGCTATCGCGTAATAAGAGGATGCGGGTGTCGCGGCGGGATATGCGGCGCGTGCTCCGTAACCTATCGGATAGCCGGCGACTACCATCTGAAGTCGGGCCTGGCGTGTCAGACGGTCGTCGAAGACGGGATGGAGCTGGTTACGCTTCCCTTCTTCCCTGTCCAGAAAGCCGTCTACGATGTGGGCGAGTTGGAGCCCGACGGCGCGCTCCTGCGCCGTTTCTATCCTGAGTTGACCCGTTGTATGGGGTGTAACGCGTGCACGTTGATATGCCCCCAGAACCTGGAGGTTATGGAGTTCGTCGCCGCGGCGATACAGGGGGACATAAAGAAGGTCGCAGAGCTGTCCTTCGAGTGCATCCTGTGCCGGCTCTGCGTAACCCGCTGCCCGGCGGACGAGGCCCAGCCCCACTTCGCGATTTTGGCGCGGCGCTTGTACGGCTCCAAGGTACAGGGCAAGTCCGAACACCTCGCCCTACGCGTCCAGGAGATCGAGGAAGGTAAGTTCGACGCAGAACTGGACGAGTTGGACAAAACTCCGGTCGAAGAACTGACCGAGATGTATAAATCACGGGACATCGAACCCCAATAAGAGGAAGGTATGTTAAATAAAACGATATACATAATCGCGTTCGCTCTGGCGGCCGTCGCGGCCGGCGCTACTTCCGGGATACTAGTGGTCAGCGACCAGACCGACGGCGTTTCGGACCCACAGAACTTCGACGAGTACTATCGGAACGCCCTGGAGGATGAGGATAACGACTACGACTTCACGTTCTGGGACCACGACACGATGGGCGAACCGACTTTCGCCGACCTGGCGCCCTATCGCATCGTGATGTGGGTAACAGGCGCGTCCGGCGAACTACCGGCCTCGGACCCACTGGGCGGTTCGATCACGCTTACGCCCGGCGAGCAAACGACTCTCGTTCAATATCTACATAGCGCGTCTGGCGACCGGGCTCTCGTACTCTTCGGTCTATACCTGGCGTGGAACTGCGTCGCCGACGCGGAGAACGAAGAACAGATGTACAACCAGCTTTTCAGCGACTACGTCAAACTCGACTACCCGGAAGACAACTTCGACAACTGGATCGAGGTAACGGACGATTGGACCGTGCGGGGAAAAGGCGCCTGCCCCATCTTTAAGGGACAAACGTACGACGTCGAGTGGCGCCACTGGAAAAACTTCCCGGATCAACTGGATACTACCGGCGCCGGCCGGTGCGCCGAGTGGGTGGACGAGGACAACAATACGCATCATTACTGTGCGATCCGCTCTTCCGGCTCCAAACCAAGCGGGACTTACCGGACCGTTTACTTCTCCTTGCCGCTGGAGTGCGTCGAGGATTACGATGACCGGGTAACACTCATCCACAACACAGTCGAGTGGTGCAGCGTCGAGACGACCGCCGTGGAACCGACGTCGGTGGGGCGTATAAAATCCGCGTTCCGGTAGCCAGAACCTAGCGTTTAATGCCGCTTCACAAAATATACACCGTCGGGCACAGCGACCACGAATTGGTCGATTTTTTAGCTATACTCAACGGCCACGGTATCGAGGCCGTCGCCGACGTCCGGCGCGCGCCATACAGCCGCCACGTGCCCCAGTTCAACAAGCGAACGCTGAGGACGGCGTTGACCGACGCCGGTATCGAGTACTTCTACTTCGGCGAAGCGCTGGGCGGGCTTCCGAAAAGCGAGATAGCGCGCGCCGACGCGATGAAACGGCTCGAGGAGATAAGGCTCCGCCCCGGGTTCGATGAAGCTATCGACGGGTTACTCAAGCTCGCCGAAAAACGTAGGACTGCTGTAATGTGCGCAGAGGAAGACCCGACCCGCTGCCATCGGTGCATCGTACTCACGCCGGAGCTTCAACGGCGGGGTGCGCGAGTACTACATATCCGCGCCGACGGGCGCCTGGACGAAGCCGGAAATCAGGAAGGGTTGTTCGCGTAAAAACGCAATCAACTATGGGCTTCTTCGAACATATACTCGAGCCGATAGGCACTTTCGTAATTAACGTCATAAGCGCGCTGGGCTATTGGGGGATTGTCGTCTGCATGGCCATCGAGAGCGCTTGTATTCCCCTACCGTCGGAAATTATTATGCCCTTTTCGGGCTACCTGGTCAGCACCGGCCGGTTCGATTTGTGGCTGACGGGGCTCGCAGGCGCATTCGGATGTCTCGTTGGTTCGATCGTCGCGTACGCCGTCGGTTACTGGGGCGGGCGCCCGTTCGTGGAGCGGTACGGCAAGTGGGTGCTCATCAGCCCGCGGGAGCTGGAGTGGGCGGACCGCTGGTTTGCGAAGTACGGCGGCGCGGCCGTGTTCTTCTCGCGGCTCCTGCCGATAATCCGTACGTTCATCAGCCTGCCGGCCGGCATCGCGCGGATGCCGTTTTTACAGTTTTGTATCTACTCGTTCGTCGGGTCGTTCCCGTGGTGCCTGGGTCTCGCGTACGTCGGTTTCGTAATGGGCGAAAACTGGACGGGCATCCGAGAGTACTTCCACAAATTCGATATCGTTATCGCGACCGTACTAATCGCCGGTTTCGCGGTCTGGGTTTATTTGCACTTCAAACACCTCAAGCGGAATAAGGGGAACGAAACGAGAACGCCAAAATAATCGGAACGCCGGCGCTGGCCGTTGCGGACCTTCCGGTTTATACGGGAACATACTTGTTGAAAAGAATAATACTTGCATTCCTTCTCATACTTCCTCTCGCGTCGGCCGCATCGTCCGACGGGGAAATCACCGTCGCCGAGATACGGACGTACGGCAACGAGCTTACCCGTTACGACGTAATCACCAAATACTGCGCGTTCGTCGTCGGCGATCGATTGACCCAGGCCGAGTTGGACAGGCGAATAGAGCGTACGCGGCAGAACCTGGAAAACACGTTCTTCTTCAGGCGGGTAAACGTCTACGACCTGCCCCGTTCGGACCCGGCCCGGGCCGTAATACTCGTCGCCGTGCGGGAGCGGAGCCCTTGGTCGTTCTCGGCGGACTTCTGGAAAGTAGGCGTCGCGAAAGAGAACATAGGCGGACGGGCCCTACGGGTAGGCGTTACAGTGGGCGTCAACCGCCTCGAGTTCGACTTAAAGCAGCCCTGGTTTTTCGGCTCCGATTTCGTCTTCGGCGGGCGCATCTTCTACGAGAACGACGACCGCGTAGAAGTGGAAAACTACGCCGGCGTCCCGGGCGAGTACTTCGGCGTCGAAGCCGTCGGCGTCGGCGGGGGCGTAGGCTACAACTTCAACTCGACCGACAGCTTCGGCGCGGAACTCGTGTGGGAGCGCCGAAACTTCTACGACGAGAGTATCAAGATCAATCCGTTCGGGCGCCTCGGCGTCGACGGTACGACGAACCTAGTTTCGATTAAACCTTATCTCGAGTTCAACCGCCGGGACGTCGAACGTACGCCCACGTCCGGCATATACGCGAAAATTTCAAGCGAATTCGCCGATAAATCATTGGGCGACTATACGTACCGTAAAGCGGAGTGCGACGTACGATTCTATGTATCGCCCGGCGGTTTCTCGACCTTCGCCCTACGGGGGGTAGGCGGTTATTCCACCGACTCTACACCCTATTTCAAACGATTCGGTATAGAAGGGCTGGAGACGTTGCGGGCGGTTGATTATAATAACGTCGTCGGTAATCGAATGCTGGTAGGCTCCTTCGAAATACGCCGCGACTTATTCCGCTTCCCGGTGTTCGACGCGTGGTTCGTGGGCGCCGCGTTCTTCGACATCGGGCGGACCTGGGACCCCGGCGAACCCGTCGAGCTAAAGGGTTTCGCGTACGGTTACGGTCCCGCGCTCCGCTTACACGTACGGGAACCGTTCGTTATCGACGCAAGGGCCGAAGCAACGTTCTCGAAGGAGTTCAAAGGGTATCTGTCGGCCAGCCACGGTTTCTAACGATCTTGGTAGGGGGTTAAAAATGGGGATAAAAGAAGATATTGCGGCATCCCGTTTGTTCGACCTGTCGAAGACGGCGTGGGCCGATTATCTACGCGACCTGGAGTGGCCGTGGGACGTACTGAAGTCCCTTCACGATATCACCGCGGAGTTGGCGTCGGCGGACGTCCTGGGCGACTTAGCGCCGGGGGCGTACATTATAGGCGACGTCGCAATCGGACCCGGTACCGTAGTCGAACCGGGCGCCGTCGTTAAAGGCCCGACTTACATCGGCGCTGATTGTGAGATAAGGACCGGCGCGTACATCCGGGGTGACTCGATAATAGGCGACCGGTGCGTCGTCGGCAATTCCAGCGAAATAAAGAACAGCTTGATGCTGGAAGGGAGCCACGCGCCCCACTACAACTACGTGGGCGATAGCGTAATCGGCCTGGACGTAAACCTGGGCGCCGGCGTCAAACTCTCCAACTGGAAAATATCCGCAGACAAGGACATCGTTTTTAAACAGGGCGAAGAGGTCGTCGATACGGGCCTCGACAAGATCGGTGCGATTCTGGGCGACGGCGTCGAAATAGGTTGCAACTCGGTGCTCAACCCCGGTACCGTCGTGGGACCGCGGACGATTATCTACGCCAACGCCAACGTCCGCGGTTTCGTTCCCGGCGGAAGCGTATTGAAACTTAAACAAACCCAGGAAGTCGTGAAAAGGCGCGACCTGTAAAATGTCCCCGAAAGAAGCGAAGCTGCCGCCGCGGATACACGGTACTGACGGGATACGCCGTACAGTACTCCCTTCGAACGACCCGTCGTTGACCGGATTGAACCCGGCCGAAGCCTTCGTAGAGTGGGACGTACTTACCGAAGAGTTTCTGGAGGGGTACGCGTATACTTTCGCCAGTATGGTCCAGGAACGTGCGGGAAAAGGCGCGCGTATCGTAATCGCCTGGGACCCGCGGGATCCGGGCGGCCTCTTCACCGACGCCGTCGTCAGGGGCGTCCGGAAAGCGGCGTGTACCGCCCTGGTCGCGGGCGTAGCGCCCACGCCGGCGGTACCGATGTACGTAGCGTCCGGGAGCGCAGACGGTGGGATGATGATAACGGCGAGCCATAACCCGGCCGACCAAAACGGCGTCAAAATATTCTTAGCGCCTACTGGGTTGAAACTCCTTCCTGAAGACGACGTAGCTTTAACCGAACGTATTGCCGCCGTGGATTGGGACGAGTTAACCGGAATCGAACCCGCCGGGACCGAAGAAGACGTGAACTCCGAGGTTCGAAACCTGTTCGTCCGGTTCCATACAGCGCCGGAAAATGCGTGGCTCGAATCGGGCGGACTTTCCAAGTTCGTCCTCGTGGTGGATCCCGCGCGGGGTGCGTATACCGGTCTGGCCGCAGAAATATTATCGTATTGGGGCGCCGAGGCACACGAGGTTAACCGGGACGACGGCGACGGGCGCGTCAACCACCAGAGCGGCGTCGCCGATCTGGAGGGTTTCTCGGAAATCTCGATAGCCGATTGTACCGACGGGAGGTGGAAGACGTATCCCGCGTTGGCCAAGATTACCGAACTCGCCGGAAAACATTCAGGCGAACTCAAATCGGGCCGTAAAATACTTGCGGCCGCCGTTTTCGACTCCGACGGCGACCGTTTCTTCCTACTCGTATACCTACCTTCGTTCGAATCCATCGCCGTGCTATCGGGCGACGAGTGCGCTATACTTCAGGGCAGGCTGTTCGCGAATACGTACGGGAGGGAAATAGAGAGCGCGGCTTTCCTCAACACCGTCGAGAGCGACCTGGGCGTCTCCGACGCGGCGGCGGACCTGGGGCTGGCACCGGTTCTAAAGCCCGTGGGCGATAAATGGATACTGCTCGACGCTACACGGCACTTGTTGGAGTACGCGGGACAAGTAGCGCCGGATGATACGAGCGGTCGCTCCGCCGAAGCGGCCCGCGAAATCGCCGCCGGCGAATTAGCGAAGTCGGAATCCATATCGGGTTTACTAGGAGAAGCCGGGCCTTATATACCGACGGCGTGTGACGCCGGTTTCCCCGGGCCGGCGCTAAGGTTCGCCGTAGGATGCGAGGAGACCGGGCACGCGATAACCTTCGGGTCTCTTATGACGCCGGACGGCCCTGTCCCGTTCGCGGCCGGCAACGGGCTCAAGTCGGCGTTGAACACGCTGGCGGCTGCTGCGGAGATAATCGGAGCCTCGCCGGATATCAATGCCGCTCTTAACGAACTCGCTAACCCGTTCGAACGCGGTTACAAAGCGAACCGTTACGTCTACTTCACGCGGAAGGAAGAACTCTTCGAGGGTACGGAATTCGCGGCGGAGTTGCGGGAACGGCTCGAAACCGCGCTGGCGAATGCGGCGCCCCGATTATATATAGGACCAACGCGCTTCCCCGAGGAACCGGAAATGGTTTACCTAGCGGGATACGACGGCGGCCGGCAGGTAATCGCCGCGTTCGCGAGAAACTCGGGGACCGAGGACAAGAGCTGCCTATACCTTCGAGCTATCGCCGGATACGAAGATACGGCGGAAGCGGTAATAAACGAGGTATATCCGTGGTTCTACGCCGGGTTGAAGAACCGGGGTAAACAGCGGGCGGTACAGGAATTGGAGGTCCTTCATATGCTCGCGGCCGGGCACCAGGTCCGCTTCCCGGAGGAGATACGTTCGGAGATGGAGATGATTCTCGTCGACAAGGAGGGTTTGTTGGAACGCGAGAACCTGGGCCTTAAGCTCACGCCTTTAGGTTCTCTCGTTGCGGAATTCACGGACTCGGGATAGCCCACCCGAAACCATAACCCACAGCCCCGAATCGAGAGCCCCAGGCTATCTTTTTTACCTATATCAATCGGGAGAAGACTTCGTCTGAGAGGAATAGTCCACGGCGGGTTAAGCGGACCACGCCGCCGTTATGTTCCAACAGCCCGGCATCTACGAGAATACCTATATCCTCGCCCGTAGTATCCGCGACGCCAAAATCGTAACGCGCTTTGAAATCGGCGGCATCGACGCCTTCCAACATCCGGAGGCCCAGGACGAGCGCGGTCCGCGCCTCCCGGGCCGGGTCCGACGGCTCCGGCGCCGCGAGGGGCCACCGCCCGACGGCGACGGCCGTCGTATACGCGTCCAGGCCGTGGGGGTTCGTATAACGCGCGCCGCCAACGTGGGAGGCCGCCGAAGGCCCTAGGCCAAGATACTCGCCGTTACGCCAGTAGTTGACGTTGTGGCGGCACTCGAACCCCGGCTTCGCGAAGTTGGATATCTCGTAGTGGCGATAGCCAGCGGCTTCGAAAACCTCCTTCGCGGCGTAGTACATTTCGACGGCTATCTCGTCGTCAGGTAGGTTTATTCCTCGCCGTTCTTTTACTAATGGCGCGCCGGACCCGAGTTGAAGGCAGTAAGTCGATATGTGCTCCGGCTCCAGGTCGATTAACCTGGAAACGTCGTCCAACCATCCGTCGCGGGTTTGCCCCGGCACCCCGTACATAAGATCTAAGGACACGTTCTCGAAATCATTAATGCGGGCCGCCTCGTACGCTGCGACGGCTTCGGCGGCCGTATGGAGGCGACCCATCCACCCGAGAAGCGCGTCGTTGAAACTCTGTATCCCCAGGCTGAGCCTATTCACGCCAAACGCACGCACCGCTTCCAATATCTCGGCATCCACGTTTTCCGGGTTCGCTTCGCAGGTAAACTCAACGACGGCACTAGTGTCGAACGACGAGAACACAGAATCGACTAACCCCGCCAAAGGACCGGCACCTATGGCCGTAGGCGTCCCGCCGCCGAGGTACGCGGTTTGGACGGTCAAACCCGGCAAAAACGACGAGGACGCCCGCGATTCAATAGCAACGGCGTCCGCGTACTTTTCGACCTCCGGGCCATCGCCGAGGACCGAGCTATCGAAATCGCAATAGGCACACCGCCGCAGGCAGAAAGGAATGTGGATATATAATCCGCTTTCGGGCACAATAAAAGCCCTTCGGGTCGGAAGGGCTTCGTTACGGCCGTTAATGCCCCGGTAACCTTATGACGGGGCCGTGTAGTCCCTCCAATTTTTCACGCGCCACAGCTTCTCTGTCTGGTCCTTTGGGTCGAGATACGATTCGAAATCAAACTCGACAAAACCGGTTGCTAGGAAACCGTTGGTCGCATCGACCATTACGAGAAGACTGATTTGGACGCTGGGAACGTTAAACACGGTATCATCGGGTTCCGGATCACTTATATTTTCATTCGTGAGGGTTATATCGATACTATGGGCCTCGTCGAACATGTTATTCACGGCTTCGACTTCATCGTCGTAATTCCAAGAAACCGGGATTACGTAACCCTCAACGTCGTCACCGACGTCGTTTTGGTCAAAGTAGAACGTGAAGTCGGGCGAAAGGCACTCTTTGTAAAGGTCGATGTTGCGCTCCGTATAGGCATCTTGAATTAACTCGATTACCCCGGCCGGCGAACCGAAACCCTCCGCAGGCGGATCTTCTATCGGGGGGTCCGTACCGAATATACAACCGTTTACGGCCAGGGTACCGATGATAACGACGGCCCCTAATGCGACCCTAAGTAACCCCTTTACCCTTATATTTTCCATATCTTTACCTCCGCAACGGCCGATACAAGCCTTTTATCGTATGGATGATATCTTAAACAGAACGAAAAGTCAAGGGAATACGTGCGTCGGCATATCCGTAACCTTTCGAGGTTAAACGTTACACTATCGGCTACGAAATTAGGTAGAGGACGACGAAACCGTATTTACGGCCGATAACCGCCTTCGTTAAGATATAACCAATCCCTATAAGGTTTAACTGGAAAACGGTCCGAAGTTCAAAGAGCTGAACGATTAATCCGGATGACCACGAACGGAAGTATCCCTACCACTGATAGCTGGCCGACGCCGAGACGTTGAAGTAGCTTTCGTCGGGGTAGGTTTTCGTTCGGATTATTTTATCGTTCACCCTGAGTTGATGCGTATTGATCGCGTTGAAGTTGACGTTGAAGTCCTCGAATATCCTATACGTCGCAGATAGGTTCGTAGTATAGTTTTCAATCCGTTGCCAACTCGCTTCCCAATCGATTTCGTTTGGGTACCATTCGTCGTTCCTCGAGAACGTAAAACCAACCCTCAAAGTCAACGCGTCGGAAAAATCCAACACGGTAGAAGGGTTTAACGTATAGTATTTCTTCTCCCTGTTGCTCCTGGATTTGTAAGGATAGCTGGTATAGCTTACGCCGGTTTTAGCGGTAAACGAAACGTCAAACATATCCGAGAATTCGTGGCTTACCGTCCCGGAGAAATATCTATCGAGGAACTCGGAATTACGTCCAGGATTGTACTCATACTTCGTACGGTTCGCTTTTACGTAAAACGTCGGCGCCAACCTCGTATCGTCGGAAACTTTGAAAGTAAAAGTATTAGTAATAGACGCGCCCGAGTTGACGCTGTTTCCCGTCCAAAGTGAAAGGTCGTCGTACGTATCTTTGTTGATACCTAAATTCGTAACGACATCGGCCCGGAGCGTATCGGTGAAATCGTAACCGATATTGGAGTTTAAGTTGTTCGTTAATGTCTTGGTATTGAGAGTGGGATCCAGAATATAATCGGTTTCCAGGGTCGATAAATAGTAGCTGAGGTGAAAAGTCATATCCTCGCCGATGGATAGGTCTACGTTTGACCGAACCGTTTCCGAAACTTTATCGTGTATATTTTTAACGGCATCCGGGTAAATAACCGGGTTTGGGGGTACGTCATTCTCATCGAACCGCCGTTGGGACGTATCACTGCGTTCGTATGAGACGTCGGTGGAGACCTGGGGCGAAGGGCTTATGGTTACGGTGGCCGAATTATCGAGGGATTTATTGACCGAATCGAATATCCTGGCCCCGAAAGTATCTTCGTAATCATCCTTGAAAGGGTAATACGTTTTCGAACGGCTGACGTTGGACCGGGCTTCCAACGTAAATTCGCTGGCCGGTTGGTACATAACCGAGGCCGAACCGTTACCCGACAGCGCATCTTTTGTCAAACCTTTTAACTTATCGTCTCTATCAGCGTTGAGGTTTACGTTGACGCTCGTATCCAGCGAAACCGAATCAGTAAGGTCGTTGGTGGAACTGAGCGACCCGATTAATCGGTTCGTACGGGTACGCCCTCTCCTTGCTGGCGTAGGCGGATCAGTCCGCGAGTTGCTTGAACCGACGAACGTGTTTTTATTAACACCGCCTTCGTACTTGCCACTCAAGACCGTGTTCGACGTTAAATCGTAATCGGCCCAGAACGAAATCCTTTTAGTTTCGCCCGAGGTATCGGTAGTAGGTTCGCCCGCAACTATCGATTCCTGTCTGGACTTCGAAAGGGAAACGTCCATATAGGTCCGAACGTCGTCGCGAAACGTATATCTAAGACTGGAAGATAATGAGTTCGTTATCGTTAAAGCTTTATACTCGTCGATATCGATTCCCGGCGGCCTGTAGTTATAGTTCTTCGAATTTCGATACGAAACTCTTAAGTACCAGGGCGACGCCGGATCGAAAGTAACCTGGGAGATAACACTACGGTTTTCTATACTTCGTTTTTCGTAGGTATTATACTCGTCCTTCAAACTAGTGTCGAAGTTGAAGTAGACATCCTCGGTCAAATACCGGGAATAACTTACGCTCCCGTCTATAGACTTCCTATTCCGGGAGGAACCGAAACCGAACGAATAGTTCGCGGTCTCGCCGTCGTCGTCCCCGCCGTTATCGGCCCGGGCGGAGCCGAACGGCGTTATTATCGCGGCTACCAAGGCTATTCTAATTAACGATTTCATCCAGAAAGCTTTCGCCATCCAACGAAGCTCCGACGAGTAACGCGTCCGCGATAGTACGACCTACGTCTGCCAAACTTCTCCTCGTCCCCAAATTCCGCGCGCCCGACCAACCGGGATACCATCCCAGAAGCGGCGTACGCTCGCGGGTGTGGTCGGTTCCTGGCGTCGTCGGGTCGTTGCCATGGTCAGACGTTATAAGCAGAACGTCGCCCGGTCGCATCTCGCCCTCGATTATCGGTAACACGTTGTCAAATTCCTCCAACGCGGCCGCGTAACCGTTCGGATCGTTCCGGTGGCCGTAAACCGTGTCCGTGTCGTTAAGGTTCGCGAACAATAGACCTTCGAAATCTTCTTTTACTTGCGCAACCGCCGTTTCGAAACCTTCGCGGTTTCCAGAAGTATGAACCGCTTTCGTTATACCTTTACCGGCGAAAAGGTAATCGATTTTACCGACGGTTCGTACTCCGTAACCGGCGTCCGTTAGCATGTCCAGTAATGTCGGTCCTGGCGGCGGAAGCGAATAATCCTTACGCCCGCCGGTTCTGCGGAACCGCCCCGGTTCGCCGTCGAACGGCCTCGCGATTACGCGCCCGATGGCTAAATCGCCCGTGAGCAGCGACCTGGCGGTTTCGCAGAACCGGTAAAGCTCTTCTTCCGGTACGACGTCGACGTGGGCGGCTATCTGGAATACGCTGTCCGCCGACGTATATATTATCAAAGCGCCCGTCGCGATATGCTCCGGGCCCAGCTCCTCGATAATCTTTGTCCCCGACGCCGGTTTGTTGCCTATCGCTTTTTTACACGTCGCCCGTTCGAATTCCTTGATTAAAGCGTCGGGGAACCCGTTCGGGAAGACGGGGAAAGGCTTGTCTAATCTAAGCCCCGCCAGCTCCCAGTGCCCGCTGGTTGAGTCTTTCCCGGCGGCGGCCATAGTCAACCGCCCGTAAAAACCGTCGACTTCGGCGTCCATGCAAAAGTTACATCCTGGTTTTACCCTACCCAGTCCAAAGCGACACAGGTTCAGTAATTTAAGTCCGGTTTTTTCGTTTACGTGCCCCAGCGAATCCGCGTCGGCGTCGCCATAATCGCCCGAATCCTCTTGCCCACCGACGCCCACGCCGTCGAGGACGATGAGTACAAACCTATCGAACGGCCTATCCGTCCTCTTTTCCAAGCGCCGCAAGGCTTTCCTCGAGCGGCGGACGCGCGACGCCCCGGTCGGTTATAATCGCGTTTATCATATGCGCTGGCGTAACGTCGAACGCTGGGTTGTAAACGTCGACGCCGTCCGGCGCAGTCGCCTGCCCGCCGAACCCCCGCACCTCGTCCGGCGACCTTTCCTCTATAGGGATACTTTCGCCGGTCGCGGCGCCGAAGTCCACGGTACTCAACGGCGCCGCTATGTAGAACGGTACCAGGTAATATTGAGCCAATATCGCTACGCCTAACGTCCCGATTTTGTTCGCTGTATCGCCGTTGGCCGCAATCCGGTCGGCGCCGACTACAACAGCGTCTATTCGACCCTGAGCCATCGAGGTAGCTACCATATCGTCGCAAATCAGCGTAACCGGGACGCCCGATTCACCCAGCTCCCACGCGGTCAACCGCGCGCCTTGTAAGAGCGGCCGCGTTTCGTCGGCGTAAACAGATATTTGTTTCCCCGATTCGACGGCGGCATAAACAACGCCGAGCGCCGTCCCATAATCAACGGTCGCCAACGCGCCGGCGTTGCAATGAGTCAGCACCGTATCGCCGTCCTTCAACAACTCCGCGCCGAAACGCCCGAGCAGGCGACAAGACTCCCGGTCTTCTTCGCATATCGCATCAGCTTCCGATTCGAGAACGGCGTAAAGCCCCGGCGCCTCCAACTCGCCGGCCGCTTCCGCCGCCGCAAGCATCCGGTCGATTGCCCAGAAAAGGTTCACGGCGGTCGGCCGCGCCGTCTTCAGATACTCGGCGGTTTCGCCCAATGCCGCGGCGAAATCAGCTTTCGGCAACTCACGTTTATCCTTCAATCCGAGTAATAATCCGTACGCCGACGCGACGCCTATGGCCGGCGCGCCGCGGACGACCAACCGCCGTAACGCGTCGTGTACGTCTTCGGGCGTTCGGCACGTCAGATAAGTAAGCTCGCCCGGGAGCTTCGTCTGGTCTATAAGCTCCAAACCTCCGTCCGTCCACCTGAGCGTTTCAACGGGCATACGGAATCCAATACTCCCCTAAACCCTGTAAGTAAAGGAAGATAAGTAAACGTTACACGGCCGCGAGACGATTGGGGATTGTAAGTAGGTTCAGCGTACAAGTCAAGCGGTAAAGCCGCCGGTCGCGGCCCTCGAGCGCCGAACCCCTTGCGGTATAACCGCGCGGGTGGTATTATCCTGCGAAAGAACTACAAAAGGACGTTTAACTGTATGGCCAAAAAAGTAAATAAAGGCGGGTCAAAAACGAAAAAGGTGACCGTCGACGGGCGGCCGGTAGAGATACGCGCCGAGTTGGATGAAAGGCCGCCGCTGGGACCGGTAGTGGCTGAAGTACACATCAAAGCGCCGCTGTATCCGCCGAAGGAACGAAAGGCGACCAAGGAGTTTATACGGGCATTACTGGCGGCTTATAAAGTCCGGGCGGCCGGCGAACCGGATGTATTAGTCGTCGAAGACGGCGACAGAGCAGTCGTTACGAGGAAAAAGGCCGACGGCGAAACCGAACTCAGGTTCCGCAAGGAAAGCTCGTCGAAAGCGATTATGTATTGCGATGAACGTGAGCTCTCAAACCTGGAAGCCCTCGGGATACTCGACCGGGCTTACGTGAAGAAGGATGAATTTCATTAACCGTATCGGCGCGGCGGTATCCGCCTACGGCGGTCCGGACTTCGCGTGGCGACTGGCGACTGGCTTGTCCCGTAGACCCGTCGTCCTGACTTACCACCGGGTGCTGTCGAGTAGCGACGAGGTAGTCGATAAAACCCAACGCGACGTTACCAAAGGCGAATTCCGGGCCCACGTCAAGCGCCTGCTTTCGCGGCGACGCCCCGTAACGCTTTACGATATCGTCAAAGGCGAAATCGGGGACGGCCAAGTCTTCGCGATAACCTTCGACGACGGTTACGGCGATAACTTCCGAACCGCCGCACCGATACTCCGAGAGCTCGGCGTACCGGCCGCGGTCTTTGTAACGACGGACCCGGTTTCGGGCCGCGGTTGGCTCTGGTGGGACCGGCTCGCGTACGCGCTCACTTTATCCGTCGGCAAGTCCGTATCGGCGCTCGGCCGCAACTTCGAGATAGCGTCGGAAGCCGACGTCTGGACCGCACAAGCCGAACTCACCCGGACGTTAAAACGCGCGACGGACCGGGGCGCCGTAATTAGAGAAATCGCCGAACAATCAGGTATGGGCAACGAACCGCCGCCCGGGCTATATTTGACGTGGGACGACGTCCGGGCGCTACGGGACGACGGTTGGGAAATAGGCGCCCATACGCGAAGCCATCGGATACTGACGTCCTTACCGCGAGAGGACGCCGAAATAGAAATCGACGAATGCGCACGCGAAATCACGGACGAGACCGGCACCGGACCCCGCCTGTTCGCGTACCCGAACGGGCGCCCCGGCGACTTCGACGACGGGATAATCGCTCATCTCAAAGAAACTGGGTTCGTCGGGGCGTGCGCCAGCGACGCCGGGCCTGAATCCAACGAACCGGACCCCTTTGCCGTTAAGCGAATAGCGCCAAAGGGCGGCGAACCGGCGTCCGTATTTCGGCTGCGCGTCTCCGGTTTGTATTACAAACTAAGGCGGTAAAGGAGCGGTCTATTGGGCATCGACTATTTCCGGGCAAGCGAAAGCGATATACTCGACGCGCGGGAACTGTTCAACCGGATTTTCGACGCGTCGGCGTCAGAAGCGTGCTGGCGCCGGAAGTACTTCGAAAACCCGGCGGGGCAGGTGATCGCTTTCGCAGCCCGCGAAGACGCCCGTCTCGTCGGCATTTACCCGCTCCACCCGGCCCTCTTTTCGATATTCGGAAAGGAGACGTTGATATACCAGTCGGCCGACACGATGACGGACCCGGCGTATCGCCGGAAAGGCGTGTACGGCTCGCTCAGAAAACGAGCCCACGAGTGGCTCGTCGGCGAAGGCGTACCGTTCACGTACGGCTTCCCGAACATCGTCTCTCTCGCGGCGAACAGACGCGCCGGTTTCGAACTCGTCGGTCGATTAACGAGATGGATAAAACCGCTCCCCGCCGGCGAAAGCGAACCGCTCCGTAAAGCACTGAACTCGGTTTACCACGGCTTCTCGTCTATGTTGAATCCGCCGCGGGACGTTAAACCGGCCGAGAAGATCGACCGCTTCGACGAACGCGTCGACGCGGTATGGACGGCAGTAAAAAACGAACGCCTGATAGCCGGCGTACGGTCCGGTTCTCTTCTCGAATGGCGGTACGGGCATGACGAAGCCGTCGCTGCATGGATATCGAACCCGCCTAAACCGGACGGATACGTTATCGCAGAAAAGACGCCAAAGGGCGTGTGGATTCGCGACCTGATCGCCGACGGCTTTAACCGGGGCGCTGTTTATTCGTTGCTACGCGCCGTCGTAGAACACGCGGTGGGCGCCGGCTCGCGGCATGTCGTCTTTCCACATTTGAGCGGCGCGTATCGCGGACGATTACTCCGAACCGGTTTCATCCCGGCTCCCGGCGGCGCGCCCGTAGTCGTGTTCGCGCGGGCGAACCGGTCCCGCGAATGGAGCCGGGCGGTCAACTGGTACGTAAGCGATGCCGACAGGGATGTAGAATGCAGATAGCCGAGAATCTCAAGCAAGTGGACGAGAACATCGCCGCGGCCGCGGCCCGGACCGGGCGCGACCCGGCGGACGTTACGTTAGTCGTCGTGACGAAAACCCGGACGCCCGACGAAATCCGCACCGCGGTTGAAGCAGGCGTAAGCGTCTTCGGCGAGAACCGGATACAAGAAGCTGCCGAGAAAATCCCGGAACTCGCCGACCTGCCCGTATCCTGGCACATGGTCGGTCACCTGCAACGGAACAAGGTTAAGAAAGCCCTGGAATTGTTCGAGGTCATCCAGTCTTTGGATAGTTTGCGCCTAGCCGCCGAGGTCGACAAACGGGCTTCGGCGCCGGTCCCTTGTTTACTCGAGGTCAATACGAGCGGCGAAAAGTCCAAGTTCGGCGTAACGCCTGCCGAAGTCGGGGCCATAGTCAACGAACTCGGGCAATACTCCAACGTCGAGCTACGGGGCTTGATGACCGTTGGGCCACTGACGCCCGACGAGGACCGGATACGGCGTGCGTTCGCCGAGTTAGCCGGGTTGTTCGACGAAGTAAAAGCGAACGCTGGCCCCGGGTTCCGCGAGCTATCGATGGGGATGACCGACGACTACGGGATAGCGATAGAAGAAGGCGCGACCATTATACGCGTCGGCCGCGCCGTGTTCGGCGAAAGACCTTACTGAAGCATTAAAGTATCTCGAAATCCTCCGAGTGGGGGTTGAAGAGGAGCCCGTCGGTCCGGCTCCTCGTAACGGCTACTTCGGCGGCGGTTCCCAGCTTATCGTCGCCGCGAACCTCCAGGCGCCAGAGAACGCCCCGTCCTATCGACTCGACACGGTCGTATCCTAACCGCGTAAGGCGTTCCTTCAAAGGCTCGGATGCGATGCCCGGCTTTGGGTAAACCAGCACGGCGACCATGCCGCCCTCGGAGACGGGGCGGGCTTTCGGGACGACTTCGGCGGTCTCCTTGTTCGGGTTCGCGAAAACCGTCGTATCGTCAACCATCGACCGGGCGTATTCGATCGCCTCGTCGGGGCTACCCGCGACGATATTTAAAGCATAGTAGTCTTCCCGCTCGAGCGAAACAAGGTCGTCGCCGTAGTCCATTTCGGTCGTAAGGGTCCTGAGGGCCGTCAGCGCCACCCTGTCGGGTACCCGCAGGCTTACAAAGACTTCTACATCGTATGTATCAGAACCGTCGCTCACGGCAGTAGGGTAGCAAAGGTTGGGGGCGAGGGCAAGATATAATACTAATCCCGTTTACCCCGAATTCAATCTCACTTCTCATACCTCTTGAACATCGCGCGGAAGACGTAACCGGCCATGTCCGGGTTCTCCTTCAAGCGCCGGGTGCTGTACGGGTACCAGTCCCGGCCGAAAGGGACGTAGATGCGGAGTTTGTGTCCCTGCTCGACGATGATGTCCCTAAGCTCCTGGTCCACGCCCAGAAGCATCTGTAACTCGTATTGCTCGGGCGGGGTATCCAGCTCGTCTATTATCGCGAGAGCCGCCTGGACGCGTTTTTCGTCGTGGGTCGCTATGCCGACGTAACAGCCGCTGTCGAGTAGTATCTTCAGCGCGTAGTCGAAGTTGGCGTTTATACAGGCCATATCCCGGTAGCTGACGCGCCGCGGTTCCACGTATATCCCCTTGCATAAACGGATGTTCGCCTTCTCCGCGGCTAGTTCCCGCGCGTCTGCGACTGTCCGGCGGAGGTACGATTGGATGACGGTACCGACATGCTCGCCGAAGTCGGCCCGAAGTTCCCGGTAGAGCCGAAGCGTATCGCCGGTGCAGGTGTAGTCCTCCATATCTAATCGAACGAAGTTGCCGATTGACAGTGCTTCCTCGACAAGGGCCGCGACGTTTTCCTTACAGAAGCCGTAGTCCATCTTCAAACCGAAGGCCGTCGGTTTTATCGAGACGTTGGAGTCGAGGCCCTCGGCCTTTATCGCCCGGAGTACTTCTTTGTATCCCTCGACGGTCGCGAGGGTTTTCTCCCGGTCGTCCACCGCTTCGCCCAGGATATCCACCGTCGCGCACATACCCCGATCGTTCATTCGGCGGACGACGGCGACGGCGTCCTCGAGCTCGTCGCCAGCGATGTACCGGTCGGCCACGCGCCGGACTATCGGTTTCGGTACCAAAGGCATCGTCAGCTTTACCATTTCATTGAACAGCTTCACCGCGAACCCTCCGTCAATCTCCAGACAGTTTCAGTAACGAATTCATACTCAATTAGTTACGGCCGACAACGGTCTTTTCCAAACCCGATAACACGGTTCAAAAGGAAATACAAAGTAACATATAATAATGACTTACGGGCACCGCCCGGTAAGTTATCCACAACCCTCGACACCTCTTCAAGGACTGGAATCGGAACTCCGAAACCGTTGATTTTCTGGACGATACGGACTTTAACCTAACAAACGTCTTTCACTCTGCGGGAAAAACGGGATAGAAAACGAACGGAAATAAGATACACCCCACCGCTCGTCGCTGAGCTTAAACCGCATCACCGTTCCCTAAACCCGGACGGTCGTCCGCGATTACCTCGACACCGTAAACAACTTCGAGACTGACTTGTTGTTGTAAATCGCGTCAATCGCTTCGGCGAACAAACCGGTAACCGGGCACACCGCTATCTTATCCAACTGTTTTTCCGCGGGGATGGGAATCGTATCGGTTACCAATAACTCCTCGAGGGGACTGTTCTTAATCCGCTCGACCGATTCGCCTACGAGAAGTGGATGCGTAATCGCCGCGCGAACGCTCTGGGCGCTTTCGCCCATTATATAACCAGCTGCTTCTACGAGCGAACCGGCGGTGCTAACCATATCGTCCACGATGATAACGTCGCGGCCTTCCACATCACCGACTATACCCATCGCCTGGACGTCGTCGGCACCCTTGCGCTGCTTGTCGACCACGGCGAAGTGGGTTTTTATCGGCTTATCGTTCTTGGCGGCGAGCGCCTCTAGGGCCAGAGCGAAGTGCCGCGCCGGTTTCACGCCGCCGATGTCAGGCGACGCGATGGTGACGTTGTCGAGACCCCGTTCGTATATCGCTTTCAGAAAAATCGGTTGGGCCGTAAGGTTGTCTACCGGGATGTCAAAGAAACCCTGGATCTGCCCGGCGTGTAAGTCCATCGTCAGCACCCTGTCCGCGCCGGCGGTGGTCAATAACTCGGCCACCAGCTTGGCGGTAATCGGCACCCGGGGTTGGTCTTTTCGGTCTTGCCGCGCGTATCCATAGTACGGGATTACCGCGCAGACACGCCAGGCCGACGCGCGCTTGAACGCGTCGAGCATTATCAACAGCTCGATAAGGTTCTGGTTCACCGGCGGGCACATAGACTGTATGACGAAAACGAACCGGCCCCGGACGTTCACCTCGATTTTGACCGACGTCTCGCCGTCGGGGAAGTCGACGATAGTACAGTCGGAAACCTCGGTTCCCAGGTACCCGGCGACATCGGCGGCGAACTCCGGCACCGACCTCCCTACAAATATCAAACGTTCCTCGTTCATCTTTCCTCCGAATCCAGTAAACCGACGCGACCCTTTTATAGACTTACTTATACCTTTTTTTCGCGTATTTCACAACCGGAGATTTTGACGGCGTATCTAGTTCTTCACAACTTCCGAATACATATCGTCGTACCGGCGTACCATATCGTCGAGAGTGAACTCCGAAAGGACGCGGCGTCGCCCGGCCTCGCCCATCGCCCGGCGTGCTTCGGTGTTACCCAACAGCTTCGCGAGTTTGTCGGCGAGGTCACCCGGGTCGAACGATTCGAAAATAAGACCGGTCTCACCGTCTATTATGAGTTCCGGGTTCCCGCCGACGCGAGACGCAGCGACCGGCAACCCGGCGGCCATCGCTTCCATAACGGAAATAGAAAGACCTTCCGAATAGGAAGGCAGGCAGAATACGTCCGACGCGGCCAGCACCGCCGGAACGTCGTCGACGAAACCGGTCATACGGACGACGTCGCCGACGCCGAGTAGGGAAACCTGTTCGGCGACCTCGCGCTCTCGCGGCCCTTCGCCCACGTAAAGGTAACGCGCGTCCGGGAAATCCGAACGTAGCACGGCTACCGCTTCGGTCAACTCCCGGTGCCCCTTGCGGTCTATCGAACCGACCAGCGTAACGACGACGTGTCCGGGGGCGAAACCGTACTCAGCCCGTACCGCTTCCCGGTTAACCGGCGCGGTAAACGGTTCCGGGTCTATCCCGTTGGGAATACGCCTTATCCGCTCTACCGGGACGCCGCAGTTCTCGTACAGCTCGTGGGCGATTTCTTCGGATACAGCTACGTTTACGGCAAAGAACTTCCTGAGTATGTAGTTGTAAACGCGGGCCGATATATCGTTCTTAAATTCGAACGTCGTACCGTCTAAGTTAATCTGCCCGTGGTGGGTGGTAATAGTCGCGGTACGTCCGTCGCGCCCGGCTATGCCGGCGGCCATGTCGGCCCGGCGCGTGTGCGTATGGACGACATCAACCCTGTTCTTCCGGATTATCCGCCGGTATCGCGCGACGGAGCCCACGTCCCACTTGGACCGGACTTCGGCGTCGAAAACGGTGATACCCGCGTCGAGGAACCTCGCCACGTACGGTTGGGACGCCGGGAATGCGGCCAAAACGTTAACGCCGTGCTCCCGGAGACCCGCGCACAAAGCGAGAACCGTCGCGAGGTTGCCGCCCCACGACGAATAGTTATGGACCATCAGAACGGTGAGCGGTTCGGGCATGGGCGGTTCATTAACCCGCGCCTATATTATAATGGCGCGCACTAACCATTAAAAGTAAAACTGCTCCGAATTCCCGACGAGTCGCGATACCGCTTCCTATTCGTACCTCCAAACTATCACCCTCGTCGGTTCATTGGTCCGAGGGTAATAGTACTCGGAGCGGAAAACCTCGTTCTCTTTCGAGACTGTTAGGGTACCGCCTTCGCCGTCGTAAACGCGGCAGGGGATATGCAATGAGTACTCC
>CP070755.1:208457-226285 GCA_020348885.1 Candidatus Coatesiibacteriota bacterium
CAATACCTGGAAGATTACGCGTTGGAGCTGGGCGACCCGGGGAAGGATAACCGCTACGGTTCCGGGCGGGTCAGAGCCGTCGAGACCATCGAAGCCTTGAACGCCAACTGCCACCCGGACCACTTCTCCATACTATCGCCCGGCGACGGCGAACTGGTACCTCCCGGCGACGTCGAGTTCACCTGGGAAAGCACGACGGACCCGGACGGCGTTATAGATTCGTATACCCTCCGTATCTCCGAAGAGTCCAACTTCAGGACCTATACCGACTACGAAGATATTCCCGGTACGAGTACGACGGTCAATCTGGGTAAAGGTACTTACTACTGGAAGGTCAAAGCCATAGACAACGACGACGGGTACACCTGGTGCGACGAACGGCGCTTCGAGCTAGAGGTCGGGTATGTGGACGTAACCGTTTACGGGTTCGGCGCGAAACCTACCGGCGACGGGATGCTCGTTTACTGGTCCGCCGACGATACCGAACTCGCCGGGTTCAACCTCTACCGTTTCGTCAAAGCCGAGAAAAGGGCCCTAACGACGAAAGAAGAGGGCAAACCCCTCAACGCCGAGCTGATAACCGGCAAAAGCCCGTATAAGTACTTCGACACCGACCTGGAAGAAGGGGTAACTTACGGTTATTACCTGGAGGCGCTGGACCACGGCGGGAAGAGCGAACTCTACGGACCGGTTTACGGTACCGCCGGGACGGACGTGCCCCGCGCGTTCGCCCTGTACCAGAATCGCCCGAATCCCGCGACAAGTATAATTACCTTCGCCTTTGACCTGCCCGAGTCGTGCTTCGTTACGCTCGAGTTATATGACATTACGGGCCGCAACGTCGATACCGTCGCGGACGCTTATTACCTGGCGGGTACTCACGACATAACCTACTCCCCCGCCTTACCGCCCGGTATGTACGTTTACAGATTGACGGCCGGCGAATACTCGGCCGTGAGGAAGATGGTGATTGTGCGGTAGGCTCAAGAAGTCCATATAAAACCTAAGGAGGGAACGTATATGCGAAAATATATACTGGGGATTGCTCTCATCGCGGTGCTAATCGTCATCGGGGGTTGCATCCTAATCGACGACGTAACAATGCCCGACACGGCCTGCGAGTGCAGCTCGTTCCACGTCACTATAAATACTCATTTAGATGGAACCCCGGTCTCTACCGCTTGGGGTCAGCTCGGTATTCTAATCCCGGTCGGCTGGAACCCAGATAACGTTGAATATTCAGGTACCTACGAGGGATACGGGGTATACGACGAAGATTATATATACGTCCTAGAATCGCAGTATCCGGCGCCGGAAGGATACGAATGGTGGGGTTATTGTACTGACCAGGGTATTCTAGGGGGTGAAGGTGACGAATATGCCGTAGATTTCGATGTCCTCACAGATGACCAATTGGGTACTTTCTATCTAGATTTCGCAGTAGGTTGGTACGGCATTGTGGGCGGCGAAGATATTACCGACTATTCAGCGGACAACGAGATAACAATAATCCAGGACCAGGAGGACCCTTACATCACAGACACATATCCCCACGACGAGGATTGGCCGAGCGGAGTACCGCCGACCGAGAACACAGCCGGGTGTCACTGGGACGCCGGTGACCCCGATACGAACTCGCCGATAGACGCGGACGAATCCACGTTTGAGGTCCGGGATAGCGGAGATAACCCCGTCCCCGGCGACCTGGACATAGACGATACAGACCCATACGACGTAATCGTTGACTTCCAGGCCGACGACCTATGGCTCGGCGGCGAGACTTACACCGTCGAGACCACTACTTACGACATGGCCGGTAACTCGGCAACCGAGGTTTGGGATTTCACAACGGGTTACGTGAACATCAAAACCAGCTCCTTCGGCGCGATAAAAGCGCTGTACGCGGAGTAAGACGGCGCCCTGCCGCCGGGGATGTACATCTACAGGCTCACGGCCGGTGCGTATTCGGCCGCTGGGAAGATATGGAGGGGGCGTTGGACGGCGATTAGCCCGTTGAACGTACCCTATCCGCTTTACGACGATTAAAAGCCTTCTTCGCGAGGGCTTTTGGGTTTAACGGGTTCGTCACGAGGTTATTGGTCACATGTAACATTCCGATTTGATTATAATACGAATACCTTTGATACGGTACCTACGTTAGCTTATAGTTTTTCCGACGTTAAAAGCAGATAAAAAGCGATATTCCGCAGAACTCTTACGATGAGCCCGCCGGGGATTATCACCGCCCGACGAGCGAAAGGGGAATTTTACTATAAGGAGCGTACAAATGTCCAAGTTTACACTTATTTTATTTATTTCGATAACGTTCTTAGCGGGATGTTCACCGGCATTAGGCGACGAAGGAGGATACGTGGAGCAAGAATACTTAGGCGGTATTTCATTAATCAACCCGCGCCACGAAAACGTCCTGGATTTTTTAGAAGATAGCCACAGGATGGATTTCTATACCCTCGCCCTTAAAGCGTACGAGGAAGGCGATTATGAAAACGCGGCCCGTTTCCATCTCGCCAGCCTACAAGACAGGCAGGACGAGAACATTATGTATTTTCTGGCGTGCGATTACGCGTTGATGGGCGAGCCCGAGTTGGCCGTCCGCGCACTCAAGTACGCCGTCAAGGCGGGATTCCATCATTTAGACCATATAGGAAAGGACCCCGATTTCGACGGGATACGCGAAACGGACGTGTTTAAGGAAGCCTTAGCCGAGATAACCGAGTACGTCGAAGCCCAAACCGACGAGGAGGAACGCCGACTCTACTTCGAAGCGACCGCGTACTCCCCCGGCATCGCCGTTCTACCCGACGGGTACGCCCCGGATAACGCCTATCCCGTTTTAATCGCGCTCCACGGCGGCGCCCATTCGGCCGAAAAGATTTTGGAATTGCGCGATATGTTCGAAGACCCCGACTTCATCTTCGTCGCGCTCCAGGCGCAAAACCCGGTAATCTGGGAGGGTAAGGTAGGTTACAACTGGATATACCGCGACACCACCGACCGCGAGGTACAGTTACGGGCCATCGAGATGACCGAACGATATATCATGGACGCGGTCGCGATGATAAAGGACGAGTACAAGACGGACGGGGTCTACCTGGCCGGGTTTTCCGAGGGGGGCGCGATGGCTTACATAACCGGTATAAAGCACCCCGACTCTTTCGAAGGTATCATCTCCATCTCCGGTTTTATGGTGGAAGCCGCGCTTACCGACGAAATAGTAGCAGCCGGGAACGCGCTCCGCGTTTTCGCCATCCACGGTTCGGCGGACGCCAGCATCCCCTACGAAAGGGGGACGCAGGCGTTCGAACGGTTGATAGACTCCGGATACGACGCTGAACTCTACACTCACGACGGCGTCCACGAACTGAACGAAGAGGGCATTAAAAAAGCCCGGGCGTGGATGGGGTTATGAGGGGGAGCCCGATACCAAAGACTTCAAATGCCGTATACGCGAATAGCCGATATGCCTTTTTTCGCTTATCTATAAAAAACGACAAGGCGGCGGAATATTACGCCCAGGGCGTTGGCGTGGACCGAATAATAACGGATCAAGGGAAAATGCAGACCGAGGAGGACGTTAAGGGATAGTTCAAGTTAAAGCAAATACCTATTAAAACACAGGTAATTACCTACCAACAAGGAAACCGAACAATACAGCACATTCGGGACTATTCTTCTACACATTTATAATCGTTTTTTTCGCTTGACATCAATTATCCAATACGTACAATAGGTAGTGGGATTTGATTGATATTACCTCGTTGTTACAGTTCCTTTTAGTAGTTCCGGAATCGATGATTGGAGACACTTATGTGGGAATTAATCAAGAAAATTATCGAAGCCATGGTTCAGTGGGTTGTACAATGCATACCGAAGTACGAACCTGATAAGTGGAACGACTTCTCGACGGCTGGGTACGAAGGAGTTCAGGATAATAATAACTGTTACAACTATGCCTGCGATACTATAACGGGCACCTTCGCGCAGCCCGGTGAAGCGTCTGGGATAATACTGACATATGACGACCTCGAATGTGAGTTCGTTACGAATGCTGCTATAGCCGACGGGCTCGTTTCCGTCGATTGCGACGAGGGTTGCGGATGTAAAGAGTGTCAGCATAAAGTCGCGTTGGTAATGGACACAATCGACCCAAAGGATTACCACTGGTATCGGCAAGACCGCGATGGGACCTGGTCCCACAAACCAGGCGACGGAGAAGCAACCAATCTCGACGGAAGCGACAATATCATTACGGATCCGCGCACGGCCGATTGGGGGAGATACAACGTTTTTTGCGGTTGTTTCTGTGTGAATAAAACGAAAATTACAATCGAATAGCCCACACGTAAATGGTCGGCCACGCTTACTCGATGATACCGGAGGTAAACCTTATGAACGGAAAAATAAACGGCGTAACCGTACGATTTCGAATATTCTCGGGCAGACGGGACCCGGAATGGGAACTCGATGAAGAAGCGGTCCGAAAGCTAAAAAGCCTTTTGGAAAAAACTGTTAAAGGAGAACGTATCGACGAAGCCCCGACCGGCGGATTGGGTTACCGCGGTTTCTTAGTACGATGCGGGCCGGAGGTCCGGGATTTACCGACCGACTTCATCGTTTTCCGCGGCGTACTGACGGAAAACCCGGGGCCGAAAGCCGTCCACCGGCGGGACACTGGTGGGGTCGAAGAATTCCTCCTGGCGGAAGCAAGGCGACAGGGGTACGGCGGGGTCATTGATAGAGAAAGTATTAAGATAGACCCGGTAGGAAAGCCTGAGTAATAACGAATCGCCCTGGCTGAAGTAGCAGGAACACGAACCCCAATACTTGGTAGTTTGTATGATATACGCGACCGACCCTGGCTAAGAAACAACTGCCCCTCCGAACACCGTCTGCGTGAGTAGTCATACGATACCGCCCGATATAACGGGCGGTTTTTAACTTGCGGAGTTTCGAATCCGGGCTTCCCCCCATTTTCCCTTGAAATCGGAAAACCGCTTTTGTATAATCCCGCCAAAGTTCGTGAGGTTTTTCACCGAAACGGGAGGCGACTCACTTGCGAGTAATTGCCTGTATCAAACAAGTGCCGGACACCCAGGAGATTAAGATGGACCCGGAACGGGGCACCCTCATCCGCAAGGGCGTACCGGCCATTATAAACCCCTTCGACCTACACGCGATTGAAGAGGGACTTCGACTCGTCGAGGAGTTCGACGGAGAGGTGGTGGTCCTCTCGATGGGCCCGCCGATGGCCGAAGACGCCGTCCGCGAAGCCATCTCGATGGGCTGTCACGACGGCGTGTTGTTGACGGACCGGAAGTTCGCCGGCGCCGACACGTGGGCCACGTCCTACACCATCGCGAAGGGCGTCGAAAAGATAGGCGAATTCGATATAATCATCGCCGGGAAACAGGCCACCGACGGCGATACCGGCCAGGTCGGCCCGGGTATCGCCGCCCATCTGGGCATTCCGGTTATAACGTACGTCGTCAAGATAGACGAGATAGACCTCGCGACGCGGAAGGTCAAGGTTCGGCGCCTGGTCGAGGCCGGCGAAGAGGTGGTCGAGACGACGTTGCCGTGCCTTATCACCGTCGTCAAAGGCATCAATATACCGCGGTTCCCGTCGCTCATCGGGAAACGCAAGGCCAAGAAAGCGGAAATCACGACCTGGGGGTACGAGGACGTCGGCTGCGAACCTGAAAAAATCGGGCTGGGCGGCTCGCCCACGCGGGTCGCGAAGATATTCACGCCCGAGCCCCGCGGCGAAGGCGAAATGATTCCCGGGGACCCCGACGCGGCCGTCGCGGTACTCATCGAGAAACTGGCCGAAGACGGCGTCGTATAAATAGGTAAATTAGATAAATATCGATATAAAGCGAGCGAAAATGCCGAGCAAAGATATAGATAAATTCCACGGCGTCTGGGTATATATGGAACGAGCCCACACCGGCGAACTGGTTACGGTCGGAAAGGAACTCCTGGGAAAGGGCCGGGACCTAGCCGACACTCTGGGCGTTGAACTCGCGTCTGTAGCCATGGGCGCCGACGTTTCCGACGAGGTCGCGCACGAGTGCTTCGCTTTCGGCGCCGACAAGGTTTACGCGGTCGAGCACCCGCTGTTGGCCGGCTACACGACCCGCCCGTACACGAAAGCCTTCGTCGAGGTAATCGAAGAATACAAACCCGAAGTCCTGCTGATGGGCGCAACGGCGATGGGCCGCGACCTAGCCGGTTCCGTCGCGACTGTTTACTACACGGGCCTGACGGCCGACTGCACGGAGCTGGTCATCGACGACGAGACGAAGATGCTACACCAGATACGTCCGGCCTTCGGCGGCAACATTATGGCCAAGATATACACCGAGCACTTCCGGCCGCAGATGGCCACCGTCAGGCCGAAGGTAATGGTACCGCTGGACCGGGACGACTCGAGAAAGGGCGAGGTCGTCCGGGTGAAACCGGACATAGGCGAAGCCGACCTGATCGCCAAACTCGTTGAATTCGTCCCGTCGGAGGAGTCGGTCAACATAGCCGAAGCGGATATTATATGCGCGGGCGGCCGAGGCGTAGGCGGGCCGGAAGGTTTCGCGTTGATGCACGAACTGGCCGACGCACTTGGCGGCGCCGTCGGCGCGAGCCGGGCCGCTATAGACGCCGGTTGGATCGAATACGCCCACCAGGTCGGGCAGACGGGACGTACGGTCCGTCCCGTACTCTACATCGCCTGCGGCATCTCGGGCGCTATTCAGCACCTGGCCGGGATGGGGACTTCGGAGGTAATCGTCGCGATAAACAAAGACCCGGAGGCGCCGATATTCAAGATAGCCACCTACGGTATCGTCGGCGATTTGTTCGATGTGGTACCGAAATTGATAGACGCGATAAAGAATAAGCGCGGAGACGCGTAAACTGACGAATACCCAGGAACGAAAAAACCGGCCGTTAGGACCGGTTTTTATACGTAAATAAGAGAAGCGACCAACGTAACGGCTAATCAACGGCCCGCCAACGCCTCCTCGAACTTGCCCAACTGTTCGTTGAAGAACGCGTTTTCCGGGTCAATCGCCAAGGCTTTCCTTTCCCACTCGACCGCGTTCCCGTATTCGCCCGCGGCGTAGTAGGCTTCGGCGACCGTATCCATTATGTTTGGGTCGTCGGGCGCCAGTTCGTTAGCCCTCAAAGCCATCTCCAGAGCTTCGTCCGGGTACAGCTTTCTGACTGCGAGCTCCCAGGCCATCGCGTTGTGGAGCTCCGCGTTGTCACCACCCTCGCCGATCGCCCGCTCGACTATTCCGTACACGTACTCCTGCTCTTTCACGCCGTTCGAATCTAGGTAAATCGGCAGTACGAAGTGGACCTCCCACATATCGTATATTCGGGCCAACTCGGCGACCGGTTCCGCGTGGTCGTCCACGCGAATATCAACGAGCCTGTCGTCCACACCCTGATAGCCGCCGTTCTCTTTCACGACGAAAACCGCCGCCGATTCCTTTCCGCGGCTGTCGCCGCCGGCGGCTTCGCCGGCCTTCAACGCCTCGACGAGGCGCCGCGCCAACGGCCCTTCGGTATCCACGTACGCCCGCTCCATTTCAACGAGGACATCCTCACCGGTTAAGATGTTCCCTTGAACGGTATAATGGTCTCCTATTACGTGTCCAGACCAAGCGAGGGTCTCGGTCCCGGTGAACGCGGCGGGTATGCCGTTAACGTCGACGATACCGATTTGCCTTTCTTCGCACCCCTCGTCCGCTGACAGGAGTTCGTCGAGAGCGTCTTCGGCCGAGTGACCCTCCTCGAGTAACGCTACCCCTTCGGGGCCGAAAGACACGTTAACCATGGCCTGGGTCGCGACGGCGCCCACGCCCGCCTGCGCCCACGGCACGATGTACCCGACCGCGAGGACCTTCGACGCGACGGCGACGCCCCACTCCCGGGTCTCGACGTCGTACGCGACGATGGAGAAAGTAGCGGTCACGGGTTCGGAGTCCTGCGAGTTTATTACGGCGTAGCAACCGCTGCATAAGGCGGTAACAATTAACGTCGCGTATAATATAGTCCTAGTCCTCATATAAACCTCTCCTCCTAAAAACTCGCCTTCCCGGTTAAAACGAGACCCCGCAGCGCGGGGCCTTGTCGTTATCTTACTTGGAGGCGGCGGGAATCGAACCCGCGTCCGAAGATGCGGGCCGGCAGGTTTCTACACGCTTATGCCGGGTTTAACGTTCGCTTCGCCGGAACCCCCGACCGGGAATGGGCGTCGCTATCCCGCTGATGTCTCGGCCCGCGCCGGCGGGAACGACGTGAACCCCAGCCCGCTTTTCCGAACCCGACCGTGTACGCGACGGGCACGCTTACCAATCGGCCGGGCCGCTGCTAAACAGCGTAAGCCAAGTGTGAATCGGCTGTTGTGTTTTTCCCGCTTGTCGCGCGGTGGCGGGGCCGCGGCGTGCAACCTACCTCCCGTACATCCCCGTCGAAACCTTGTCGCCCCCTCGGACGGGTTATCTCATCTCGTTTACTTAACGAACCTATCGATACAACGCTTTTATATTCCCCAGCGACTCCGGTTCGATGCTTTCGTACTCTACGAAATCCACTCGCATCAGGAAGTCGCCATCTTTCAATATGAACGGTACCCAATAACCGTCAAAGTAGTTGAAGTTAGGGTTCGGGTCCGTTTGCTCCACGTCCACCGCCAGCGAATTGCAGTTCGGGCTGTCGCGGGGCTGTATCAGCGCGATGACGAAGGAGTCCATGTTACCCCAGAAGTAACCCGTGGAAAACGAAGCCCAACCTTCGTCACCTATAATGTCGTATGTTACCTCCCCGAAATCGTTGATTACGTCGCCCGGTATATCGGCGCCCGGCCGGTACTCGCATAGCCACATCGTGAAACTGTCCCATTCGTCGTCAGGTTCCTGGTGAACGTAAAACTCCACGGTCTCGATCCAGCCGCACTCGAACGGCGGGTCGAAGCGTACGCCCCAACCGTCGCCGGCTTCGGTATGGGCTACGTGGGTATAAGACGTGCCGTCGCAATGCGTCAACCAAACTGACCAACCGGCGTTAACCGCGATTAAAAAGACGATGACGAACGTTATTTTCATATAGAACCTCCGTCAAAGGAACCGCTTGCCGTTTAATTTATAGCACATTACTTAATATCTGTCAATAAAAGCCTATCGGTTGTTGCGTATCTCTCCGAAGTCTCGCGATATCCGGCGATTACGAGGGATTTGCCTTTTTAATTCGGATATTCCCTTCCCCTTGCTATTTCGTTTAGCAGGTCGCGAGCGGCAACCGCCGGGTCGTCGGCCATAGTCAAAGCCGTAACCACCGCTATCCCGTCAGCCCCCGCGGCGATTACGTCGGCGGCGTTTCCCGCCGTTATACCGCCTATCGCGATAAGCCGGTTCGATACCCGACGCCGTATATCCCGCAATCCTCCCAATTCCAACGGGGGCGCGTGGTCCGGTTTGGTGCCTGTAGCGAAAACGGGGCTTACGGCAATATAATCCGGCCCGACGCTGGACGCGGCTACTGCTTCCTCCACCGACTGAACCGACATGCCTATTATCGCGTCCGGGCCCAAAAGTTCGCGGGCCATTTGGTAAGGCATATCGTCGGCGCCGAGGTGTACGCCGTCGGCCCTGGCGGCAAGCGCCACGTCCACGCGGTCGTTGATTATCAACGGTACGCCCGCGTCGTTCAGGAATTTCCGCAACTCCAAGGCCTTCGTTATAAACTCGCGGGTCGTCGCATCCTTCTCCCGAAGTTGGACCAACGTGGCGCTTCCGGTAACGGCCGCCCGCACTATCTCTAAAACCGAACGTCCCCGGGTCAGAGCCGGGTCGGTAACGAGATACAAGCTAGGATCGAACTTCTTCGCCATCACGCTTGGTTTTACCGTTCCGAAATAAACCCGGCGGAACGCAAGTCTTCGTCCGTAATATTATACAACTCGTCCAGGACGCGAATCCAGAAAGTACCCGGCCCGGGACACTTCTCGGAAGCCCTAGTGCCAGCCAGCCCGAAGAACGCAAGACCGCCCGCGGCCGCTTGTACAGAGTCGTCGTCCACCGCCAGGAACGCGCCGACGAGCACCGTCGCGGCGCAGCCGGTCCCGGTAACGTAGCCCATAAGAGGGTGTCCGCCGGCGACCTCAAGTGTCTTCTCGCCGTCGGTAACTACGTCGGTCTCGCCGGTTACGGCTATTGTACAACCCAGTTCCTTCGCCAACCCCGGCATCACTTCGGCGGCTTCCTCGGCGGAGTGGACGGAGTCCACGCCCTTGGTCGCTTCGGCGCCGCCGGCCAACGCCAGAACCTCCGACGCGTTAGCTCGGACGACCGCGACGTCAACGGCGCCCAACAGCTCCTGGCTAGCGGCGGTCCGTAGTCCCGTGGCGCCGGCGCCCACCGGGTCCAGAACGACGGGAACGCCCAACTCGTTCGCTTTCCGCCCGGCGACCACCATCGCACGTACCCATTCGTCGGTCAGCGTGCCGATGTTCAGGACCAGGGCGCCGGCAAGTGAGACCATGTCCTCGACCTCGTTTTCCGCGTGGGCCATCACCGGCGACGCTCCGGCGGCCAGGAGTACGTTCGCCGTGCTGTTCATCACGACGAAGTTTGTTATGTTATGAACCAGCGGTTTCTTTTCCCGCAGCGCGTTCAGGTCTCGCGCCGCCGTCTCGTCGGACGATTTCATCTTTCTCCTCAGTTTCGATTTTAACTCAGGGTCATCCCCCACCGGCTTATTGGAGAATATAATAAAGAAAACGGCGAATCAAGAGTTACGTTCGCCGCTTGAAACGTCCTCGTTGTCCTTACGGTTACTTCTTCCTAATAACTATCTCGTACCCCTCTTCCGTCGGCTCGAGCGAAACTAACTCGTGGCCGGTAACCTTGCACCAATTGGGAAAATCGCTCTCGACACCCGGGTCGTCGGCCAGAACCTTTATCGTATCGCCGGAACTCACTTCTTCAATAGCCGCGGCAGCTTCGGCTATCGGGACCGGGCAATAGAGTCCTATACAATCAACTACTTTATCGGTCATATCCCTATCTCCCTCATTATCAGGACTATAAACACATTAATGTAATATATTAGGTTATCCGTTACAACTCGTTTTTCGGAGCGAACCCTCCCCCCGCGTTCACTTTATATAAATAGGTTCACGTCGCTTTCGACGGCCTCGGCGAGGAAAGTCGCGACGCCGGCGAACTCGGTAACCTCCGGTCGTAGATTATCCCGCGGAATACCCAGCGCCTCGAGAGACGTGGTACAGGCGATGAACTTCACCCCCATCTTGGCCGCCATCGGGACCAACTCGTCCAGATTTGCCATCCGGGTATCGCGCATTAAATACCCCATTAAGCGGCGCCCCAAACCGACAAACGAAAAACGGCTCGGGTTCATGTATGTACCCCCGCCGGGATTGAGCCAGGCGAACGCCCGCCTGAGGGCCCGCGCGCCGAACAACCCTACGCGTTTGGGTTCGTCTTCCTTCCGCGGCGCCGGCGCGACTCCGTCTTTCCGTATAGCGTTTAACCCGAAGAACGTACAGAAGACCGTAACGTTCATCCCCATAGACGCGCCGCCGACGGCGATGTTCATGCACGCCAGCGCCTTATCCAACTCGCCCGAACAAAGTACGAGTACCATCTTCTTCTTCCCGTTACCTTCGGTCATTTAACCCCCTTAGTTACCGGGGTACAACGGCGACATCCGGCGAAGCCGCTCGACGATAGGGACCAACTTTTCAATACAGTAATCCACGTCCTCTTTCGAATTATCCGGCCCCAGCGTCAACTGAAGCGAACCCTGGGCTATGGCCGAGTCCACACCCAACGCCAGCAATACGTGGCTGGCCTTGAGAGCCTTACTCGAGCAAGTGGAACCGCTGGACGTATAGATACCTTCGCCCGAAAGAAAGAGAATCATCGATTCGCCCTCGATGTACTCGATGCACACCGATTCGTGGGTCGGGAGCCGTTTCGTCGGGTGCCCGTTTAGGTGCACGTGATCCACGGCGGCGAAAAGTTCCTCGTGTAGGTAATCCCGGACTTCCGCCACACGGGCGGACCGCTCCCACGTCTCGTCGGCGGCGATTTCGGAAGCCTTGCCTATACCTACTATCGCCGGCACGTTTTCGGTTCCTGCCCGGCGCCCTCGCTCCTGCATACCGCCGTCGATGAGCGGATATACCCGGGTCCCCTTACCGACGTATAGCGCGCCTACGCCTTTCGGCCCGTAGAAGCGATGTCCGGAGATACTGAGCATATCGGCGCCGAGCTCCCCGACGTCCACCGGTATATGCCCGACCGCCTGAACAGCGTCCACGTGGAGTTTCGCGCCGGCCTCGTGAACTACCTCTCCTATCTCGGCGATAGGCTCGATTGTACCGATTTCCTGGTTCGCCAGGTTGACCGAGACGAGTACCGTATCGTCGCCTATCGCATCGGCGACCTCGCAAGGGTCTACCACTCCGTACTCGTCCACAGGAATCAGGTCGTAATGCCACCCGAGCCGCTCAAGGCCCTTGAGTGAGTTGAGGATAGACTGGTGTTCGATAGCCGAAGCGACTATATGGCGCCCCTTCCCCATACTTGCGAGCGCGTAGCCCTTTATAGCCATGTTATTCGCTTCGGCCCCCGAGGATGTGAAGTACAACCCGTTGGCCTGTCCGCCGATTAACCCGGCCAACTTTTCCCGCGCTTCCTCGACGGCCTTCCGGGCTTCGGCGCCCAGAGGGTAAATACTCAAGGGATTGCCGTATTTTTCCGAAATATAAGGCGCCGTCGCTTCGACGACCCGAGGGTCAGGGCGGGTCGTCGCCGCGTGGTCGAAGTAAACCTGTCTTTCCATTCGGCCTCCAATATAACCTATTTTTCGCTGATTATAACTGCATTAGACAGGAAAGGCAACTGGAAGGTTCTTCGCTGCGGCGCGGGTAAACCGCGGCGCTTATACACTGCTATCGGAAACGGCGCTTCCCCGGTAGTCGTCGGTAAAAAACAACCTTCGCGTCATGACGAAATATATTTTTAACGCCGCCCATCGAGACGGCGTTTTTCGTATCGATGCATTTCTTTACTAGTTTACCCCGAGCCGTTTCCAGGCTTCGGATAGAAGCGCTTTGAACTCGCGCATCGTACGCACCGATGCCAAGTCCGGGTCTATCTCGGCGAAGTGGACGAAACGTCTGGAGCGTAAAGCGGTTTTAAGAAATTCTAAGGCTTTCTCGGTATCCCCGAGAACCGCGTACGTGCAGGCCACATTGAAAGAAGAGAGATAGTAATTCGGGTCAAGGGCGTACGCCGCGAGGAAATGCCCGAGAGCCATTTCATAGTTACCGTCGTGGCCGTAACGCAACCCCATCGCGTTCCAATTCACCGGCGACTCGGGGTCCAATTTTATAGCCTTCTCCGCGTATTCGGCCGCTTCCTCACAGCGCCCCGTCCAAGAATACACAAAACTCAAGTGGCTGTAAACGAGAGAAAAATCGGGGTAAAGTTCAAAAGCCTTGAGGAAGATATTTTCCGCTTCTTCATATCTTTGCTCGTGGAAATACGTCAACCCCAGCGCCAATAACAGCCGGGGATGGTCGGGTTCGCTCTCAAGAAGGCGTTCGAATACTTCTCTCGGTCCTTCCTGGTCCCCTCCGAGTTCCATCGTTTCGACAGCTTCGTCAAAATCGTCGGCTAACGCCTGCGGTAATGTATATCCCTCTTCTTTGGCCATATCTTTTTCAACCCTCGCGGTTAGTTATTCGAGTTATTAATATACAATTGTTCGTCCCTATATTCTATAAAAAAACAGCGTTGCCCCGGTCGAAACGCGACCCTACGCCAAGCCGTTTATACAATCACTTACTAGACTATTCAAACCGTTTCGACGGTTTTTAACACACCCGTAGCATCGAAGATATATAAAACGGCGTCAAAAACTGTCAAATCTTATACGTTCGAACAAATCGTTTATGTAACTTCCCTTGAATTACCACGCCAATCGCTATAATATCATATCGTCGAACAACCAGGTCGAAAACCGTTATCCAAGAAAGGAAAAACGCCATGAGATACGCCGCCGCCTTGGGTTTGGCATTATTGGGCGTTATAAGTTGCGTATGTTGCGAACGCGTCGAAGAACCGCCGGCCGAAACCGTCGACCGAAACGCCGGCTACCCCGTAAAGTGCGGGACAACGACCACGTTCTGCGTAAACCCGCTGTATGAGACGGTAATAGTCGAAGTCACGGCGTCGGATTATTGCCCGACCGGCGATTCGGTCATACTACATAACGCCACGACGGAGTATCTTGTAGCCGATATGAGCACGATTACTATCCCCATAAAGCTAAAAATGGGCGATTACCTGGAATTTTCCGCCGAAGGCGACCAGACGGAGGATTGGCATTATTGCAGCGTAAAAGCGCGGGTAATAAAAATCGTAACGCCATAACTTAACGTTGAGCCGGTCCACTTTCTCGGAAGCCGCGCGGTCGTTTCCCTTAAAGGGTTTTTACAAACTTCCTCGACGTACCCTCGTACCCGAGCGTTTCGTAGAACACGTGGGCCCACGTACGCCGCTCGTTGCTGGTTAGCTCGATACGACCGCAAGCAGCGGCCAGGGCGACCGCCTCCGCGTGCTCCATTAAGCGCCGGCCGACACCACGGCGCCTATACGTTTCGGTTACCGCAACGGCCGTTATTCGACAGTATAAAGGCTCCTCATGGAAGACCGGCATGATATGAAGGCTGACGAACCCAACGATTTCGCCGCCCGCTTCGGCGACGAAGACCGGGTTATCGTCGTCGCCCAGCAGCTCCAGCTTCCGAATCACGAACTCGGGCGTGTTCGGATAACCCAATTCTTCCAGAAGCCCGGCAATCGCGCAGGCGTCGAACTCGCGGGCGTCCCGTATATTTACGTCTTCTTCCATATTTCCATTATAATATATCTCCGCGGGTTCTATCAATCGGCGTTATAACCGTTAACGTGTACGAATTCGTCGAGCGGCTTCCGTTCTGGCCTTTCCGCCTCGACGGCCGCCTGCTCCGCCGATAGAGATGGCTTAATATCGCTGGCGTGTTTACCGACCAATACGAGGGTTATCACGTCTACGTCTTCCGGGATACCCAGTATCTCTTTAGTCTTAGACGGACTGTACCCGGCGATAGGATGAGCCACAAGCCCGAGTTCCGTCGCCCGCAGAATCATGAACGCCGTCGCCATCCCTATATCGAACCGATAGTAGATGCGGTCCCGGATGACACAGTCGTCCTCCTCGCGGCCGAGTACTGATATAATCATCGACGCGTCGTAGCACCACTCGTTGCCCTTGGAGAAAACGGCCCGCATCTCATCCAGTCTGGCCGGGTCGTACACGAAGACGAACCGCCACGGCTGGTTGTTGAAGCACGACGGGGCCAGGCGCGCGCTTTCCGCCAGGTCCCGGACCAATTCGTCAGTTATTTCAACCGGGTCCAGCGACCTGTACGCCCGGCGCTCCTCGATAGCCCGTTTGACGTCCATATTCTACTCCTCAATCCCGAGCAGTTCTAGCATCTCTCCAATATCGTTCGTCGGTCGTTCACACGCGAAGTTGGAACAGACGTAAGCCGTCGCTTTTCCTTTTACCGTATCGAAACCCTCGGCGTACGGCGCCAATTCAGTTATTTCAGCCCTGTCGTCGCCGACGGGGACCAACAACACGACGGCGTTCGGGACATGCACCCGCCCGACGGCGTCCAACATCGCCCGCGTATCGTCCGAACCCGGGTCGCCGACGATAACGACCTCGTGCGACGGTCCGACCGCGAAATCTACCGCCGCCATCAACATCGCGTGGTTCGCCGGCGCTTTCGCCACCTCAGCCGAGAAAGCCCGCCCGACCGCCGCGGCCGTCTCCTCCAACTCAATACACCCGGTCAGCCGTCCGAGTCGCAACAGGTTCAACATCGCTACAGAGTTACCCGACGGAACCGCGCCGTCAAATATCTCCATTTGCCTCGTAAGCAACGTTTCGCCGTCGTCCGGCGCGAAGAAGAACCCGCCGGTCTTTTCGTCCCGAAAACTTCCGGCCATATCGAAAGCCAGCTCGAGAGCCGACCGTAGATACTGCGGCTTAAACGTCGTTTCGTACAGCTCGATTAATCCCCACGTAAAAAACGCGTAGTCATCCAGATAGCCCAAAACGGCCGATACGCCTTCGCGCCACGCGTGAAGCAGGCTACCTTCCGGCGCCCTCAGATTCTCGAATATGAAACGTACGGCCTTCTCCGCCGCTTCGGCGTACTTTGGTTCGCCGAGGGCGCGGGACCCCTTCGCTAGCGCCGCGACCATCAAGCCGTTCCAATCGGTCAGGACCTTGCCATCCCGGTGGGGCCGGACGCGTTTTTCACGTTCGGCGTAAAGCTTCCTTTTAATACCTTCGACGCGTTCTTCCAATTCTGATAACGTTAAACCCAGTTCATCCGTAAATCCGTGGAGCGGTTTCTTCAGGTGAAGGATGTTGGTTTCTGTCCCCGTCTTCGTCACTTCGTCAACAAAGTTACCCTCGGCGGTCACGCCGAATACCTTCACTACTAAGTCCGTTTCTTCCGCGCTTAGCGCACGCCGGACTTCTCCTTCTGTCCAGACGTAGAACTTACCCTCAACACCTTCGCTATCGGCGTCCTCGGCAGAGTAAAACGCGCCGTCCGGCGACGTCACATCGCGAAGTACGTACTCGAAAACCTCCCGGGTCGTATCCGCGTATTCCGGTTTACCGGTCGCCTGATACGCTTCGATATACGCGGTCGCGACTAGCGCCTGGTCGTACAACATCTTCTCAAAGTGAGGTACGAGCCATTCCCGGTCGGTCGAATAACGATGGAAACCGCCGCCGAGATGGTCGTACACCCCGCCCAGCCGTATTGCCGTTAAGGTCTTCTCGACCATCGCGAGGGCCGCGGCCTTCCCGGTACGCTTCCAGTATCGGAGTAAGAAAAATAAATTGTGGGGCGTCGGGAACTTCGGTTTATTGCCAAAACCGCCGAATGTCCCGTCGAACGCCCGGCTAAGTTGCTCGTATGCGAGGCCCAACGTTTTCTCCGTCAGGTCGCGGCCGTCGGGTTTCGCGGCACTTGAAAGGGCCAGAGCCGAAATCAGCTTCTCCCCCGCTTCGATAATCCTCTCACGCTCGTTTTCCCAAAGACGTTTGAGTTCCGGAACCAACTCTAGGATCCCCGGTAAACCGAAGCGCGACTCCTTAGGGAAGTACGTCCCGGCGAAAAACGGTATCCTATCGGGAGCCATCACTATCGTCAACGGCCACCCGCCGCGGCCGGTCATCATCCGGCAAACCCGCGTGTAAACGCCGTCGATATCGGGCCGCTCCTCCCGGTCGACCTTGACGTTGACGAACGCGTCGTTCATCAGGCGCGCGACCTCCCGGTCCTCGAAAGACTCGCGGGCCATCACGTGGCACCAGTGACAGGTCGAGTAACCGATAGACAGGAATACCGGCTTATCTTCGGCGCGAGCCGTCTCGAAAGCCTCGTCGCACCACGGCCACCAGTCCACCGGATTGGCCGCGTGCTGGAGCAGGTACGGGCTTCTCTCATCTATCAGACGGTTGTGTTTCACGGGCCGTTTCACGTTATAAGCGTCTCATCTAATCGGTATAACCGCAGCTATTAACTTAACCGATATTATCATATATCACGCTCTAACTCAAACGGGCTGTCCCTGTCCTACGCCCCCCCCCCGGAGAGAATTGGGTTACGTGTGCGGGGGTAATAATGATACAGTTAGGAAGAG
>CP070755.1:226385-229899 GCA_020348885.1 Candidatus Coatesiibacteriota bacterium
AAACCGGGTCGTGGTTCAATCCGTACTATCATACGACCCAGGATATACTCGTAAACTACGACGGGTATTTCCCTTTCGGCACCAACGCCGTGAAAGCCGCGGTCGCGACGATAGGGTCGCTCGCGGAACCCGTCGGGTATACGGACGTTCTGGTGGAGGATTTTATTGCTGAAGATACGAAGGAAGGTATCGAACTTTCCTGGAGCGCGGCGGGTTCGTGTTCAGGGTTCAACCTTTACCGTTCGGGTCCGTCGGCGCGGATAGGAACTCGCGGACAACTTAACGGCGAACTTATTACCGGGGTAACGCCGTATAGGTATCTGGACGTCAATGTCGGCGAGGGGACCTCATACGACTATTGGCTCGAAGCGATTGACGTAAACGGTTTAAGCGAAACTTACGGTCCGGTAGGGTGTACGTGGCACGGTTCGTCGCCGTTCGCGTATGCTCTTTATCAGTCACGGCCCAATCCGTCGAGCGGAACGGCCGTAATAGCGTTCGATTTACCGGAAGCCGCCGACGTTACGCTGACCGTTTACGACGTCTCGGGCAGAAAACTAATCGTGCCGGTCGACGAACGTCTGGGTGCCGGCGAGCACGAGACCGTAGTTACGGGTCTTTCGCCCGGACTGTACGTATATAAACTGGACGCAGGGGTCTTTAACGCGGCGAAGAAGATGGTCGTCGTCGAGTAGGTTCGCGCAGTCGAAGTTACGGTTAGCTATTGTAGTTAAAACGGAAAGTAGACGCGGCGGAGTTTAACTCCGCCGTTTTTAAGTACTTTTACGCGCGTAATTAACCTACCGCATCTTCAACAAACACGTCGATTTTCTCGTTAAAAAGGAACTTGGCCAGACCGAAGCGCCACTCGACGGTCCGGTCGCCCGCACCCACGGTCTTGAAACATAAGGGGAAATCCTGGACTACATCATCGGGCGGTAGAGCGTTACAAGACGCGGTTAAATGACTTGCCAAGCATTGTTCTAAGTGTTATAAACAAATTTGGGTGAATAACGGTACTTATCGGTTGATATACCGTGTATAAGCCAAAGGTAATGATAATAGGAGGTCTTCCGAAATGCGTTATTTATTGACGTCGCTGGTTTTAATACCGGTTTTCGCGGCCGCCGCGGACGTACTCGTGATGATACCGGCGGACGTGCGCGCGGACGAAGACAGGAACCGACTGGCCGGTTTCGAAATATTGGCCGTAGGCGAGGATTACGTTATCGCGAAGGCCGACGAATCGGCGTTGACCGGGGAACCCGAATACGAATTACTGGATGTGTACGACGCGGACGTCCAATACCTCAAAGTGTACCCGGCGAACGACGAAGGCGCCGTTAAAGCGCGGTCTCTGGGTGTCGTTTTATTCGAAAGGGACCACTTTCTCCTCGTTAAACACGACGGTGACGTCCCGGCCGATTTCGATATGCGTGGTATTCTCAATATCGTGCCGGTGAAGTTCGATGGTGAACTACTAGAGAACAGGGCGGAACCGCTCCGTTTGGAATTCAACCCCTGCGTCGATGAAATCGTCGGGCTCGTGGAAGAAAAGCAATATAAGGGATTTATCCAAGACCTCGAGGATTTTGTTACCCGGAACGCCCGAACGACGCAGTACTACGACGCCTGTCTTTACGCATTGGGCGTTTACGAATCGTACGGTCTCGACGTCGAACTGGACGAATTTTACGCCGAACCCTGGTACGGTGAACCGTTTACCTGTTGGAACGTGGTAGCCGAGAAACCGGGAATCAAAAACCCTGAAACCGTATATATTATCTGCGGCCATCTAGATTCCACCGCCGGCTCGCCTAATCTACCCGAAAGCGTCGCGCCTGGCGCGGATGATAACGCCAGTGCTAGCGCGGCGGCTCTCGAGGCCGCCCGCGTTATGCAGGATTTCGATTTTATAAACACGATTAGGTATATCAACTTCGGCGCCGAGGAGCAGGGGCTCTGCGGGAGTTACGATTACGCGTACGAGGCTTACTTGGCTGGCGAGGACATCCAGGGCGTCGTAAATATCGATATGGTTCTGTACGCACCTATTGGTGGTGAGACTTTATACGTACCGTATAACGACGACTCGGAAGCCTTGGCCAAGTATTTCCAGGCGGCCGCCGGTTTATACGTCCCGGACATTGGCGTAGCTACGGAGTATTGGCCCGACTTTGGGGGCAGCGACCATTACCCGTTCTGGTACTACGGGTACCCCGCGATTCTCGGAATAGAAATCGGAGTATGGAACAACCCATACTATCATACGACCCAGGATATCCTGGCTAACTACGAAGAGTATTTCCCTTTCGGTACCAACGCCGTCAAAACGGCGGTAGCGACGATAGCGTCGCTTGCCGAACCGGTCCCGCTTACCGATATACATGTGGAGGATTTCGCCGCGGGAGCTTTTAGCGAAGGAATCGAGTTATCTTGGGGCGTGACAGGTGCGTATTCCGGCTTCAACCTTTACCGTTCGAATACGTTAGCGCGTACCGACGCTTACGATAAACTTAACGTCGAACCCATCACCGGGACTACGCCGTTTAGCTATACGGACTTTGAAGTTATGGAAAATACCGCTTACAACTACTGGCTAGAAGCTATTGACTTAAACGGTTTGAGTGAAACGTACGGCCCGGTAGGGTGTACGTGGCGCGGCTCGTCGCCGTTCGCGTACGCGCTTTATCAGTCTCGGCCAAATCCGTCGAGCGGGACCGCCGTAGTAGCTTTCGATTTACCCGAAGCCGCCGACGTTACGTTAGCCGTTTACGACATATCGGGTAGAAAGATAACCGTACCGGTGGACGAAAGTCTGGATGCCGGCGAGCACGAGACCGTAATTACGGGGCTTTCGCCGGGACTGTACGTATACAAACTGGACGCAGGGGTCTTTAACGCGGCGAAGAAGATGGTCGTCGTAGAGTAGTTTAGTGTAGTCGAAGCTACCTGTACCGGTCACGTCAGTCCGACCCATAACCCGTTAATAATTACAAAAAGTTGCCGTACCAAAAGGTACGGCCTTACTTTATTATCATCTTCTTCGCCGCCGCGAACGAACCGGCCGATAGCTTATAGACGTACACGCCGGGCGCGAGGCCCGATACTTCCGCTTCGTGTTCGCCGGCGGGGAGGCCGCCGTCGACGGCGGTTGCGACCTTCCGCCCGCTGATGTCGTAAACGGTTAGAGTTACTTCGGAATCCTCCGGTAGATCGAAAGCTATAACGGCACTTCCCGTGGCCGGGTTAGGGCGGGATTGATAAAGGGCGTAGGTCGTGGGTAAGGCGCCGTTCCAGGTGCACTCGACCGGCCCGAGGGTCTCGGCTAACCCGCTCACGTCTACCGCTTCGAGCCAATAGCTGTATGTCTTACCGGCTTCCACCGCCGCGTCGAGGTATGCGTACGGCGACTCGCCCGTTATCAGTTCCGCGTTGAGTTTATCCCGGGACGTTATCGCTTTACGCGAGTCGGAACCGGTCGAGCGGTATAGGTTGAAACCCGCTACCGCGT
>CP070755.1:229999-236163 GCA_020348885.1 Candidatus Coatesiibacteriota bacterium
CAGGGAATGCAGACACACCGAGAGCTCCGGCTGACAATGCAGCGCTCTTCTGTACAAATTCTCTTCGTTTCATTGCAGGCTCAACTTAGTGCAGAGACAAATTCATGGAATTCCGGAACAGTTGCATTACTCGATAGAAACAGTTTCACCTAAAGCCACCTGCCATGATACAGAATATACTTTGTCGCTCCTCATTGCGTTCATCTCTACCTGCGCAGCCACTGCACAACCACCGCGGGCAGTGAGACCGTCGATGCCTTGGAATTCCTGGCCCGTGTAGTAAGCCGCATCCCCAACAAAGGCCAAGTCCGAGGCGCCGTTTTGAAACTCTCAGCAGCAAATCCCGTTCTATTTATTATAGAAAATATGACAAATCATGAACGTGAGGCCGAGGTGAGCAAGCGCGACTATCTGGGTGACTTCGAGCAGGTGGTACTGCTGGCCGTCATGCGGCTGGGGCCCGATGCGTACGGGGTCAGCATCAAGCACGAGATCGAGCAGCGAGCGCATCGCAAGGTCACGCTCGGCGCCATCTACCCGACCTTGGACCGGCTCGAGGCCAAGGGCCTGGTATCATCGCGGGTGGGGAAGCCCACTGCCGAACGGGGCGGCCGCGCCAAGCGGCACTTCGAAATCAGCGCCGCAGGTCGCAAGGCCCTACGCCGTTCGCGGGAAATGCTCGCCGCGCTGTGGGACGGGTTCGAGCAGGAGGCCACACCATGAGGGGCCACCAAGACCGCCCGCAGCGACAGCCGCCTCGGGTCCCGGCGTTCCTACTATACGCCCTGCCCCATTCCCACAGGAGTCACATCGTCGGCGATCTCTCCGAAGAACCGGCGGAACCCGCCGCGCCGCCCGACGAAAGCGCAACAACCGAACCGGCCGAAAGTTTCGACGAAAGCGTACATATGTTCGTGGAAGCCCTTGAGAGCAAGAATCCGCAGGACTTCCTACCCTTAATCGGCGACAGCGTCCTGGCCGGTGAACCCTACTCCGAAGGCGAGTATTTCTCCAGTGACGAGTTCGTCGGGATACTCGGCGCCGAGGATTCGCCGTACGCGCACGCTCTGTACAGCAACGAACGCGTGTCGTCTTTCATAAACGGGTATAACGCGGGGACACTCGAGAAGGGCGAATGGGGCGACGGCGGATACTCATTATCGACCGCCGATTATATGTGGTACGTCGCGTTCGCGCCGGCGGCCGACCGTAAATGGTACCTCACTGTCTGCGCCGTCGCGTCGTTTGGTTAACCGCGCGCCGATATAGTAGAAACCGGCCGGGAGGGGGACCCGACCGGTATGCCCGTGGGGAGCATAATATGCCGTGCTCACGGGGGCAAACGCTTTGAGTTACGCGTTCTTTTAATCGTCATCTCCCCCACCTTCGTTGTCCGGGCCAGCTTTGTCCTCAATGATAATCTCGTATCCGTCATCGAGTTCCCGTATAATTACGCCGTCGTTCTCGCCCTCTTCCAATCCGCTCGGGTCGCCTTCGAATATATCGTCCAAACTCTCGCGTATGGTATCTTTGTTACCCTTCGCGATTACGACGACGCGGTCGGCCACCTCGTCTATCGAAACGTACAGGTCGTTCTCCCGGAAGTACGGCTCTTCGCTGTCCGGGTTTTTCGGGATGTAAACCTCGTACTCGCCGGTTACGGAATCGAACTTTACGCGACTGTCGCCGGCCTCCATATCCAAAAAGAAATCATCACCGTCCCAATCGAAATCGATGGATATGTCCTCCGGCGGCTCCGAGACTTCCTCGCCAGCGGTTACGAACGACGGTATCGAAAGGACAGCGACTAACGCGGAATAAACTATCTCCTTCATATCGTACCTCCGTACATTAGTACGAAAAAACCGGGCCGGGGTTTCAGAAATTACGGTACTGAAGAATAGATATCTATTTTAAATATCGGAAGCGGCGGTTTTTAGCCGTAAAAACCAGTGACAAAGAATTCGGCGTTACTCAACGAAAACGCGTAAGGGCCGAGCTTCAGCTCGGCCCGAAAAGCTCCAACTGATAGTGGCGGCGATTCGGGAACTTCTTTAAAAAGGTGTATTCTTAAACCCGACGATCGCTCGATGAGCAGGATAACGTACTTTCCGTCTATCGTCACCACGGCAAAACGGTAGATTAAAACGCACGCGTTTCGGATTCACCGGGGCCCACGTCTTCTCTCGCGTATATCGTAAACCGCCCAAAAGCCGCAGCTTCGTAATAACCGTCGGCTTCGCCTTCGGTCAACGCTTTAAATAGTTTATGGAACCTGTTAAAAGATTTTTCGCCACGTTGCAGGTCGCTCGCCCGGTTCGGGTTTTCGTACGTCTTCTCGGTAGTACTATCCGTTACGAGTACCGCCGGACGATTCTCATATAAATCGTCCAGCGAATGTACCCGAACGTCCTCATAACCGTACGACGGCGCGTAGGCGTTGTGCGTTTTTCCCACGGCAGACCCCGGTTTAACGTAAAGCTCGAACCACTCCGCGACGCTCCGCGCGCTTTCCACGTGCGATTTCAATTTCACCAACGCGGTTGCCGAAGAGTACACGCTTGCGATGAGAGCGACAGCCACAGTACCCACCGCGAGGGCCCGATAAATCGGCCGTCGCCGCGCCAGTTCCGTCAATACGAACGCCGTCGTCAACGCGAAGAAAGGTAATACCGGTAGAACGTAGCGCGGCATCCGGTTTCGAACAAGCAGAAAAAAAAACAAGAAATAAACGAAAGCCCAAGCTACCGGCAACACCCGGGGCGAAAGGACGACTTCGAACGCACGCAAACGCCTGGTCGCGAAAGCCCACGCCGCGAGTATCACGCACGTCGCGACGAAAACTACCGGTATCACCGGGCCCCCGTTCTGTAGCGATAATATTTTTGGCAACCATAACAGCGGGTTCGCTGAATACTTAAACATTAAACCCGAAGTGGTAATGTACGAAACGTGGTAAAAACCTTTAGCGAAACCGACCGGGTCTAAGACGATAACGGGCGCCGATATGAGTGCCGCCGCTATAAATATAGTTACGACTAAAACCGTAATCAGCAAAATTCTACGGAATCTCGCGTCGCCGGTGTACGTCTTGCCGATAAAAGGAGCCGCCGCGGCGACGATGATAAAAGGCAGTAATGTCAACCCTGTTAATTTTACGGTAAAACTAAATCCAGCCGATGCCGCGGCGAAGTAAACGAGACGGCGTTGACCGCGTAAACTCAACGCCGCGGCGGACAGGGCCGTGACGACGAAGAATACGTTAGGGGCGTCCGGCCGTACCGTAACAGCATATCTCTGGAAAACCGGGACGGTCGCGGTAAAGAGAACGGCCAGGACGGCCGTCGACCGTCCGTACGTATTTTTCGCGTAAACGTAGAGGACCGCCAGGGCGCCCGTCGTGAAAAACAAACTGAGAAAACGCGAGACTATGACGTACGGCTCGTAGTCAAGATAGTCGCCTACATCGAAACCGGCTACTGCCGATACCGTATCATATAAAGCGAACGCGGCGGCCTCCATGTAGAAGTAAAACGGGCCCCAATCGTAGAAACCGCCTATAAGAATAGTCCGCTCTTCGAGTAGCTTTAGAGCAGTGCTAGTACCGAAACCCTCGTCCCAATCGAGGGCCGTCGTTAAACCGTACGGACCGAACGGAATGAATAGACGGTAAACCAGAAACACGGCGTAACAAACGATGAAAACTCCCGGTAACAACCAATTCAAAACGCTTTTCTTCGGTCGGACCATGTCTACCATGTTAAATAGGCGTACCGAACTAATCAAGGGAAAACACCACTACCGTACCGGCCTTACACATCCCGATAAATTATGCGGTATGGTTTTACATAACTATTAACTAGGTTCCCCTATTAGCAACAGGAACGCCGCTTCTATCTGTGTGCATTATGAAGTAAGAGCCCTTTCATTCTCCCCTTGATTTTTCCCTTCAACCTTCTTATTATATCGGTCGTTCCGCCATTAACAACCCCGGCGGTACCTACGGTATTAACTGCTAGATATAATCTTAAATCATTAACGCTTAACCCCTGAAATACAAGGAGTTATAATGCCGGATAAAGCGCGTAAGGAGATATTAAAGCCTTTGGACATAGAGGAAATAAGCCCGGGCGCGTTCGACGGGGAGTGGTTCGGTTCCGGCGAACCTCTGGGGGTCATATCCCCCATCGACGGAAAGCCCATCGCAACCGTTACCCAGGCGTCCGAAGAGGACTACGAGCGAGTAGCCGCCGCCGCGTACGACGCTTTCTTGGAGTGGCGCGCCATACCTGCGCCCAAGCGCGGAGAGATAGTCCGCCTTATCGGGAATGCGCTCCGCGAAAAAAAGGAACTCCTGGGTAAACTCGTTACTTTAGAAATGGGCAAAATCCTGGCCGAGGGCGAAGGTGAGGTCCAGGAGATGATTGACGTATGCGACTTCGCCGTCGGCCTGTCGCGGCAGCTCTACGGTTTGACGCTGAAGAGCGAGCGGCCGGACCACAGGATGATGGAACAATGGCACCCGCTCGGCCCAATCGGCGTTATCAGCGCGTTCAACTTCCCGGTGGCCGTCTGGGCGTGGAATTTCGCGGTCGCGGCGGTTTGCGGTGACGCGACGATATGGAAACCGTCGTCAAAGGTCCCGCTTACGGCGATAGCGAGTACTAAAATCGCCGCCGAGGTACTCAAAGAGAACGGCATTCCGGGCGCCGTCGCAAGCCTTGTAATCGGCCGGGGCAAGGACGTAGGGGAACGACTAATCAACGATCCGCGGGTACGTCTCGTAAGTTTCACCGGTTCGACCGTTATGGGAAAGCGGGTCGGCGAGGTCGTGGGCGCACGCCTGGGCAAGACGATACTTGAGTTGGGTGGCAACAACGCGGTAATAGTCTCGGACCGGTGCAATATAACCAACGCGCTTCAGACGGTCCTCTTCGGCGCGGTTGGGACCGCCGGCCAGCGGTGTACTTCCACCCGCCGGGTAATCATCCAGGAGAAAGCCTTCGAGGAGTTCGTCGGTAAACTCGTCGGCACCTATCAGCAGGTAAAAATCGGCAACCCGCTTGATGACGGGGTGCTGGTGGGTCCGGTAATAGACACAGCCTGCGTCGAAGCTTACTTCGCGGCGATCGAAGCTTGCAAGAAGGAAGGCGGCGAGCTCCTATACGGCGGCGCCGCATACGCCGACGCGCCCTTCGACTCCGGGACGTACGTCGTCCCGACGATAATGGAGGCCGAGAACCGCTACGATATAGTCCAACGCGAGACCTTCGCGCCGATACTCTACGTTATGCCGTATTCGACTATCGAGGAGGCGGTCGCACTCCACAACGGCGTACCCCAGGGGCTATCGTCGGCCATATTCACCGACGACGTGTACGAGGCCGAGTACTTCGTATCGGACCGGGGTTCGGACTGCGGCATAGCGAACGTGAACATCGGTACCTCCGGCGCCGAGATAGGCGGGGCCTTCGGCGGCGAGAAGGAGACCGGCGGCGGCCGTGAGTCCGGCTCAGATTCGTGGAAGCAGTATATGTTCCGCCAGACCAACACGATAAGCTGGGCCAAGGAGATACATCTGGCCCAGGGTATTAAGTTCGAGTTGTAAACCGTATCTACAAAACGCCGGCGTACGCTTTACGCGTACCCGGCGTTTTTGTATTGATAACATATGCGGGGCCTTTTAAGATACGATTATGGCAGATCCTACCGGCAGGCTCCCCGCAGATCTGGCCGTGTTTTTTAAAGCCGACCCGGCCCGGTGGCTGCTAAAAGCCCGTTCGCCGCTGGTCCGGTATCGGACTTATACGGGACTACTAGGATACCTCCCGGACCACCCGAAGCCGGCGGCGCTTCTCCCCCACTTAGGCGAAGACCCGGACCTGCGGGCCGTTCTGGACTCTCAAACGGCTGACGGTTTCTGGCAGACCGACGATATATATTTTAATAGGTCGGGCGTCGTTAACTTGTACGGCCCGAAATACGCCGCGTCGGTATGGCAACTCCCCATACTCGCAGATCTCGGTTTTAAAACCGACGATAATACACCTGTTCGGGCCTTCGAATTTTTCGCAGGTCGTTTAACGGCCGACGGTTTCTTCGATCTTGCCGGGAAAGGTTATCCGCTGGTAAGGGCAAACGCTATTGCATGTTGCGCTTTTTTA
>CP070755.1:236263-245040 GCA_020348885.1 Candidatus Coatesiibacteriota bacterium
AACGCGTCCCCCTCACCATTAGCGACTTCGACCGGGAAGCCGGGACCGTCACGATAATCTTCCAGAAGGTCGGCAAGACTACCCACCACCTGGCGGCACTTGAGGCCGGCGAGTACATTCAGGACTTCGTCGGGCCCCTCGGGCGCCCGATGACCGTCGGCAAGGTGGGGACCGTCGCGTGCCTCGGCGGCGGCCTGGGTATCGCCCTGCTGTACCCCAAGGTCCGGGCCCTCAAGGAGGAGGGCAACTACATCATCTCGGTACTGGGCGCCCGAAGCAAGGACCTGATGCTTCTGGAGGACGAAATACGCGCCTATTCCGACGAGCTTTACGTTACCTCCGACGACGGTTCCTACGGGCTTCACGGTTTCGTTACCGACCAGCTCAAGATACTACTCGATAAGGGGACGAACGTGGACGAGGTGCTGGCGGTCGGGCCGGTCCCGATGATGCGGGCGTCGTGCGACCTGGCCGCCGAGTACGACCTGCCGTGCGTCGTCAGCCTGGATACGATTATGGTGGACGGGACCGGGATGTGCGGTTCCTGCCGCGTGACCGTCGCCGGCGCGACCAAGTTCGCCTGCGTCGACGGGCCGGTCTTCGACGGGCACCAGGTGGACTGGGAAGAGACGCTGGCGCGCCAGACGAGATACCTGCCTGAAGAGAAACTGTCCCTCGATAAGTACCTGGAATCAACGGGTGAGAAATAATGGCCGAAGAGAAAAAGAAAGAGAAAAAAGAGAAGAAGGAAATAATCCCGGAAAAGTACCCGATGCAGGAACAGAAACCCGCGGACCGGGTCAAGAATTTTAAAGAGGTCCCGTTCGGGTACGATATTGAAACGGCGAAGCTGGAAGCCGACCGCTGCCTCCAGTGCCCGAAGCCGTTCTGCATCGACGGCTGCCCGGTCGAGATCGACATACCGGGGTTTATCGCGGCCATCGCCGAGGGCGATATGGTAGAGGCCATACGGATAATGAAGTTGTACAATAATCTGCCTGCCGTCTGCGGGCGCGTCTGTCCCCAGGAGGACCAATGCGAGATAGTATGCGTGCTCGCCAAGAAGCACGAGCCGGTCGCGATCGGGCGACTGGAGCGGTTTATCGCCGATTACGACTATGAACATAACGTGGCGCCGCCGCCGGAGAAAGCGCCGTCCAAGGGGAAGAAGGTCGCGATCGTGGGCGCGGGACCGGCGGGGCTGACATGCGCCGGCGACCTGGCCCGGATGGGCTACGACGTTACGGTATTCGAAGCGTTCCATTCTACGGGCGGCGTCCTCCGCTACGGTATACCCGAGTTCCGCATGCCGAATACGATACTCGATCAGGAAGTGGATTATGTCAGGTCCCTGGGCGTCGACATCCAATGCAATATGGTTATCGGTAAAGTTTTCACAGTCGAGGAGTTGATGGAAGAGGAGGGCTACGGCGCCGTTTTTATCGGAACCGGCGCGGGGCTTCCCCGGTGGATGCGGGTCCCCGGCGAGAACCTGAACGGCGTTTATTCAGCCAACGAGTACCTGACGCGCATCAACCTTATGTACGGATACAAGTTCCCCGAGTACGACACGCCGATATGGACCGGGAAGAAGGTGGCGGTCATAGGCGGCGGGAACACGGCAATGGATTCGGTCCGGACGTCCCTTCGGATGGGCGCCGAGGAAGCCCATATATACTATCGGCGAACCGAGAAGGAAATGCCGGCCCGAATCGAAGAAATACATCACGCCGAGGAGGAGGGAGTTAAGTTCACGTTTCTCGTGGCGCCCATCGAAGTCTTGGCCGACGAGAAGGAGTGGGTCCGCGGTATGGTGCTCCAGCGGATGGAGTTGGGCGAGCCCGACGACAGCGGGCGCCGGCGCCCGTTACCCATCGAAGGCGACACGTACGAGGTGGAGGTCGATACGGTCATCGTCGCCGTCGGGACGTACCCGAACCCGATAATCCCGGATACGACCGAAAACCTTGAAATATCCAAGTGGGGGACTATTGTGGTCGACGAAGAGACCGGGATGACCAACGTCCCCGGGGTTTTCGCTGGCGGCGACATCGTTACCGGCGGTGCCACAGTTATCAGCGCGATGGGCGCCGGTAAGATCGCGGCCCGGGGGATCGACGCGTATCTATCCGGGGAGTAGCTTTTTCGGTTGGCGGCGGTTATACTATGGTAACGGCGGCCCTGATACGAACGTTGGACGCCGTACGCTGGGCGGCGGGCGGCTTGTCCACGTTGCTTTACCCGTCGCTGTGCCGGGTTTGCGGCGCGGAGCTGGCAGCCGACGAGGGACCGTATTTTTGCGGCCCTTGCGGCGTTGAAATACGACCGGACCGAATACGCGGGGACGCCGCCGGCTATAGGATAGCGCCGGGTTACGTACCCGCGGGCGTCCCCGCGTACGCGTGTTTCCCGTATGAAGGCGCGGCCGAAGCGGCCGTTAGGCTGCTGAAGTACGACGGTAAGACCGTCTTGGCCCGGACTATGGGCGACGCGGTGGGCGCGTTGATAGGAATGTTGCACGCCGACCGCGGCTATAACGCGGCGGTACCCGTGCCTTTACACCCCCGGCGTCATCGGGAACGTGGCTTCAATCAGTCCCGGCTGATAACGCGGCGGGCGGTTAAACGAGCGAACGTCCCGGCCGCGTACGACGGCGCGATAAAGCGTGTGCGCGATACGTTACCGCAGGTTACGCTTTCCGGCGCGGCCCGGTTGTTCAACATCGCCGGCGCGTTCGCCGCAGACGGGGAGTTTTTCGCCGGAAGCCGGATAGTGCTGGTTGATGATGTGATTACCACGGGCGCGACGATAAGGGCCTGCGTTAAGGCGATCGAGGAAGCCGGCGGCACCGTCGCGGCCGTGGTTGCCTACGCGGCGCCGGCGGTTGCGGAAGGCGCCAAAACGTCGGGCGGTTAGGGGTGGACTATGGCTTTGAAAGTTAAAAGATTCGTACTCTGGTCGCTCCTCGTCGTCTGCTTGCTTCTGGCCGGTTGTTGCGCCTGCTATCTGTGGCAATACGTCTTGGAGGACCCCGGTGAACCCTATCGGTTGCTGGACGAGCTCTTCGAGGAACCGTACGAACCGCCGGAACCGCCGCCGAACCCGATAGTGTACGATAACCAGCGCGCGTACTTCGATGCCGACGGGATACGCTTCGAGATGCCGTACGGTTTTACTGCCGAGTACCCTGACACGTACGGTCCTCAACCCGGGCCCCATTTCGATTATTACTTCCAGTCGTACGAACGGAACGCTATTATCAGGGTTCGGAGCGCCGCTGGCGGCGCAGGTTCCGCCGACGCGGCCGAGTTGGAGACGTACGCGCGGCTCTATGTCGAGATGGGCGCTGGCGAGTATGTCGAGGAAGCGAAGATAGCGGCTATCTCGTCGGACGAATTGGAAGCGATGGGCGCTGATAGTGGCGTAGAGGTATTGTATCAATTGGCGCCCGAGAACCAATCTTCCTGGGGTTACTCCGTTGAGTACGCGATATTCCTGGGCAAAAAACCCGACGTCGTTTGGACGGTGAGTCTTGCGTTAATCGCCGTGGACGAGGTGGACGCGGAATTGATGCGGGAAACGATACGCGAGAGTATTACGCTTACGGGAGAGTAAGATTGCCGAAATGAGGAGACGTTCTTTTGCGGACGTACGCTGTAGAACGTGCCAACAAAGCGGATTCGACTGGTATTATCGCCCGTAGTGTGCTATATATAAAATTCGAAACGGGCAGCTACTAATCATAAAGGAGGAAAAGAACGATGAGAAACGTTAGATACACTATATTCACAGTAGCAGCGGTTGCCGCTCTGTTCTGTTTCGGCGTTTTGGTCGGTTGCAACGGCGGCACCGGAACTCCCAACTTCCAGGCGCCAAAAAACCTTACCGGAACGTACGACGGTACGAAAATAATCCTTACCTGGCAAACGAGCGAAAACAATGAAGAAACCGGATATCAGATTTGGGTTATAGATCCTTTATCGGGCTTCGACTACCTTAAGAGAGCCGACGTAAACGCCGGCGTACTTACATTCGAAGATACTAAGGTAATGCCTAATCTTGTCTACACGTATAAAGTCTGTACCGTTTACAACGGCGAACAGGGTCCGTTCTCCAACGAAGTCCAGGTCGACACTTCCGGTGGCGGTGGATCGAAAACCTATATATGGGTAGCCGATAAAGATAACAAGAAAATCTACAGGGTGGACGCTGACTCCGGGAAATCGGATAAAAACTTCGCGTCGCCGGGGAGTAAACCGGCCGGCCTTGCGTGGGACGATTCCAACCTGTGGCACACCGACTACGCGACGGGTAAGGTCTATAAACTGAATCCGAACAACGGTTCCGTCGTAACGTCGTTTAACGCGCCCGGCGCCGGACCGTGGGGAATGACCTGGGACGGCAGCAACCTCTGGGTGTCCGACTACGAAGAGAAAAAGATATACAAGGTAAATACGACCGGCGGGGTCGTTACGTCGTTCGACTCGCCCGGGGGTAAACCCCGCGGCTTGGCCTGGGACGGTTCGAACCTCTGGTGCGCCGACAACGGGACGAATAAGATTTACAAACTGAACCCCTCCGGCGGCAGCGTAATATCGTCGTTCGCGACGCCCGGCTCCGGAACGACCGGTTTAACTTCCGACGGGACCAACATATGGAACGCGGATAAAAACGCCAAAAAGGTGTATAAACTTACCATGAGCGGCGGAACCGTTTCGTCGTTCAACGCCCCCGGTACTTTCCCGATGGGACTCGCGGTTTACGAGGAGCAACAATAATCCCCGGGTTATCTGCTTAAGGACTATAGGCGGAAATATAGAACCACGGGCGGGACGGAAGTCCCGCCCTGTTTGCATTTAGGGGGCGAGTTGTGTATATATTAAAAGGTTTACGAGCGTAAGTACCCCCTTATATTTCTTAACGTTAAACGAGCAAGGAGGTAACAGGAGATGGGCAGCATACGTAAAGTTATGGCTTCGGCGGTTACGGTACTGATCGCCTTTTTGCTGATCGCAACCGCGTTAGGTTGCGACGGCGGTTCCACCGGCGGTACTGGGGATTACCAGCCACCTCGAAACCTTACGGGTACCTTTGACGGGAAATTGGTCGCACTTACTTGGGAAGCGAGCGTTAATAACGAAGAAACAGGGTACGAGGTTTGGCGGAAAGCCGCCGGCGGTTCGTACGGAAGCATAGCTACTCTGGGCAAGGTACAGTCTTACGGCGACGAAACAACAACCGAGGGAAATACCTATACTTATAAAGTACGTACGCTTTATAACGGGAATACGGGGCCGTTCTCAAACGAAGTCACGGTAAATACGTAATATTGTCTATTTTACTCCGTTTCGTAGGTGGGATTTCATATCCCGCCTATTTCATTTCGCGGTCGTGGTGAGTTATGGTAAAACGCTTCAAATAAATCGTTGCTTTCCCGGACTAACGGATGTAATATCCGTTTTTCGATAAACCCGTATACGCGGGGTTCGTAGTGACTTAACCGTTATTCTTTACGGGAGGATTATCAAATGACCGTACGAGTGGGAATAAACGGGTTCGGGCGTATCGGTCGGCCGTTCTATCGCATCGCCGCCGCCCGAAAGGATATCGAAGTCGTCGCGGCCAACGACCTGGCAGACGCGGCGACGCTGGCGCACCTCCTTAAGTACGATTCGGTCCACGGTACATACGACGCGGACGTGAAAGCTGGCGACGGTAAAATCACGGTGGACGGCAAAGACGTTAAAACCCTGAGCGAGCCGGACCCCGAGAAACTCCCCTGGGGCGATCTGGGCGTGGACGTGGTAATAGAGTCCACCGGCAGGTTCCGTGACCGCGACGGCGCCGGCAAGCACCTGTCCGCCGGAGCGAAGAAAGTCGTCATCAGTGCGCCTGCCAAGGAACCGGACGTTACCCTGGTTCTGGGTGTGAACGACGGCGACTATGACAAGGAGAACCATCACATTATCTCCAACGCGAGTTGCACTACTAATTGCCTGGCGCCGCCGGTAAAAGTCCTGATGGACGAATTCAGCGTCGAGTACGGCTTCATGACCACGATACACGCGTACACCAACGACCAGCGGATACTCGACTTTCCCCACAAGGACCTGAGGCGCGCCCGGGCAGCCGCAGTTTCGATGATACCGACGACCACCGGAGCCGCTAGGGCGATAGGACTTGTCATTCCGGCGCTTGCGGGGAAGATGGACGGGATATCGGTCCGCGTACCGACGCCCAACGTTTCGCTCGTGGACCTTGTCGCGACGGTAGGTAAGGACACGAACGCCGACGAAGTGAACGCGGCTTTCGAGAAAGCGGCCAAAGGCCCGATGAAAGGAATCCTCGACGTCTCGTACGAACCGCTGGTCTCGATAGACTACGACGGGTCCAGCTTCAGCTCGGTCGTCGACGCGCCCAACACCGCCGTGATGGAGGGTCGTATGGTAAAGGTCCTGGCGTGGTACGACAACGAGTGGGGCTACGCCGCGCGCATGGTTGACCTCGTGGAGAGACTCCTTTAACGCGGGGAGCGAGTCGTTATGGATTTTAAGACGATAGACGACGTGGACCTGTCCGGCAAGAGGGTCTTCGTACGCTGCGACCTGAACGTCCCGTTGGAACAGGAAGCGGCCAACAAGTACAGCGTCGCCGACGATACACGTGTACGGGCGTCGGTACCAACGATAAAGAAGTTACTCGCACAGGGTTGTACGCCGCTCGTCGCGAGCCACCTGGGGCGCCCCAAAGGCGAACGAAACCTGGCGTTCAGTTTACGGCCCGTGGCCAGCGTGCTGGAAAAGTTACTGGAAGCGAAGGTGCATTTTGCCGAGGACTGTGTCGGCGCGCCTGTGGGCGCGGCGCTTTCGGAGGCGAACCCCGGCGAGGCCGTTTTGTTGGAGAACACCCGTTTTTACGCGGGCGAGACCGAGAACGACCCGGCTTTCGCCGCGGACCTTGCCCGCCCGGCCGACGCTTACGTGAACGACGCGTTCGGGACCTGTCACCGCAAACACGCCAGCACGTACGGCGCGGCCGAGCTACTCAATCCGGCGGTCGCAGGATACCTCGTAACGGAAGAAGTCGGTTACTTCCTGAAGCTGCTGAGGGACCCGGCACGCCCCCTCATCTTCGTGCTCGGCGGCGCGAAGCTCTCTACCAAGTTAGGCGTCATCAAGAACGCGCTGGACAACGTGGACAAGTTCATCGTCGGCGGCGCGATGGCCTACACGTTCCTAAAAGCCGATGGCGAGCCGGTCGGCGAGTCTATGGTCGAGGACGACTTTGTAAGCGAGGCGAAGGCGATACTGGATGACGCCGGGCCGAAGCTCTTCCTGCCGCGGGACCACGTGGTCGCGAAAGCGGTTGACGACCCGGGTTCCGCAACGACCGTGGACACGCGGGACATCTCCATCGGGTATATGGGCGTGGACATAGGTCCGGCGACGGCGTGTATTTTCGCCGACGAGGTGAAAGGCGCCGCGACGATATTCTGGAACGGGCCGATGGGCGTTTTCGAGGTGGAAGAGTTCGCCGGCGGGACCCGGGTCGTGGGGCAAGCGATTGCCGACGCCGAAGGGGAAACCATCGCCGGCGGCGGCGATACGGTTTACGCGATAAACAAGCTGGGCATCGCCGAGAAGCTCGACCACATCTCCACCGGCGGCGGCGCGTCCCTGAAACTGCTGGAGAAAGGGACACTGCCGTGTCTGGAGGTGTTGGACCGGACGTAGCCGATTGAGGGTTTTGATTATCGAAATCGTGTACAAGAACCGGGTTATACCCGGTTCATTTTTGTCGCCGCGTCAGGGACACGAAAATACAATTCGGGCTCGGGTTTTCCGAAATCCCGTAAGGTCGATTTAAAATATCGGTTATCCTTGATATAATAGCTTATTCGTGATATATTATTAGTAACTTAAAGGGCGTAGGTATAATTAGTTGAGGGTATTATCGAGTACCGCGAGAGGAGGGTATTATGGGATATTGGCGTAACGTTTTAACGGGTCTAATTTCGGTATTCCTCGTCGTGTCGGCCGCTTACTCGGACGGGGTGCCGGCGTTAGTAAACGGCGACGGTCCCGACGGACGCGGGTACCGCAGCGTCCTTCTCGACCCTACCGACGGGAGCTTTGAGGACCTTGTACTTTGGTGGAGTCCGGGGATGTTCACCGACCCCTGGCCGAGTTACCAGTACTCGTACGCCGACCGCTTCGATTTGGCTGACTACGGGCTGTCGGCCCCGGCGTATCTCGAGAAGATAGAGTTGGCCGTATGCCTGTACAACAGCGGACCGTTGAACGACAACGTGGATATATTCGTTATTGGGGGCGACGCCGGTTTACCCGACGACGACGATATATGGTTCCACGAAGTCGTTTACGACGGCGATTGGGGCTCGATTCCCACCTGGCCGGACTGGGCGTGGGTGGAGATTGACGTTTACCCGCCGGTGCTATTGTCCGAGGATGTATTCTATTGCGGCGTGCACCCGTATTGGGCGGACGGGTTGATCGACTTCCACGTTCCGTTGGACGACCACGATGTTCCCGGCGTCGGCTGGATATATTCCGGTATGTGGCACGCAACCGCCGACTGGGGATTTCCCGGGAACTTGGGTGTGAGGACGACGGTATATATAACCGACGAGGAACCGCCTTACGTTACCGACGAGTACCCGCTCGACGAGAATTTTCCTTGCGGCGTACCGCCCGATACTTCGGTAGGGTGCCATGTATGCGACGATGAGTCCGGCATTAATGTATCGGGTTGTACGT
>CP070755.1:245140-260365 GCA_020348885.1 Candidatus Coatesiibacteriota bacterium
CGACGTGGACCTGGGCGGTTTCGTCAAGATGGCCGCCGGTACGCGTAAAATCGACGCCGGCTTCGAATCCATCGGCGCGGTCTCGGGCGCCGATTTCGAAACTACCAGCAAAAACGCCAACGCGACGCTGGAAATAGGCAAGTTTATGCCTTTCGACTGGGGCGTTCGGTTGCCCGTCACCGGGACATGGACGAAGTCCGAAACGATAACCGAGGAACGGTTCGAACAGGACCAATCTATTTATACTCAGGGTCGGGTCGTCAGCATAACGAAATCTACGTCGGTGTCGTTCGATAAATACAAACTCCCTAGCCTGGATTTCAGCTACAAAAACTCGCGTTCGACCAACGACAAATACGCCCGCGTCTCGAACACCGACACTTACTCGGCTTCGGTGGACTACGACGTGTTCCCACAGACGTCCTATCTCCCACGTAACGTGGACGTGTCTTTCACACGCAAACTCGAGCGTACGAGATACGGCAAAACCGCCACGACAACCGCCGACGACAGGAACTGGCGGACCGACGACTTGCGTTCGTCTATTACGATGGAGCCTACGCGCGATCTGAGAATAACGCCGTCGTACCGCTACCAGGAAATAATCGACCGAACCGATTGGACCGAAGAGTCGTTCAACGAATCCTGGGGGTTCAGGACCGGCTACGACCGGGTTAAGGGCCTCCAACCGAATTTCTCATACACGAGTAACTACAGGGAGACGGTAACTGAAGCTACAACCGGCGAAGGCGGCGGAACTACCGGAACCGGAAGCGTTCTTGGGTTGGGCGGCCCGAATATCGGCGCAAACGATACGATCGAACCGTCCGTAACGTCCGATACTAGCGTAAGCTGCCCGATAAACGTCGGGAGGCTGAGTAATGAAAAAGCGACGGGGATAAACAAACTGACTATCTCACCCAGCTATTCCCTGGACCGAAGCTCGTCGTACGAGGGCTTGGCCGGGCGCCCCAAACTCGGCTACCGGACGGGCTTTACCACCGCGATCAAAGGGGCCGGCGCGCCCAGGACCAGCCGGATTCGGCACTCGGTATCCCTGCGGAATCGTTTCCATCCGTTCGAGTTTCTGGGCGAACGCGTAGGTACTAAATGGGAAAGTTGGGATTTTATCCAGGCCGACATAGACTACAGCTATACGTACGAACGGAGCCTGACGACCGGTACGCCGGCGGTAACCAAGTCCCAGGTGTTTCCGGACGTTACGCTCAAATTGACCGGGACCAAGAACTTCCCCATCGCCGCGGGGATATTAAAACGTTCCACCGTCACGGTGGGTTATCAACGTAAAAACGTCTTGAGAGAGAACATTACAAGGGAGTCACAACACTCTCCGTATATAAGCTGGCGGGCGACGTGGCCGGCGGGACTACGCACGAAGGCTGATTTCAACTACGACTTGACGTACGTTAAGTATCTAGAAGAAACGTACCAGGGTTCAGATGACTGGGAAAAAGAAAAGTCGATGAACCCGTCGTTTACCGTTTATTACGACCTGGCGATGCCGAAAGGTTTTAAACTACCGCTGATCGGAACACTGCGGTGGCGTAACGAATTGAACCTGCAAGGCACGGTCGAACTGGTTAGGACCAGGGTCGAAAAGGGTATAGCCGACGACACGGACCAATGGAAATATTCTGTTTCCGGCGGGTATTACTTCACGACCAACTTACGAATGGACATTACCGGTTCTTATACTACGTACCATAACCTCTCCCAGGTCGGGACGGACTACAGTACGATAGCGGTACAGGGTAACTTCGAGATAATATTCTAGCTCTCGGGCGGCGTTACGCCGCTTCGCCTTCCGGGGAAAAAAAACTTGACACCGATTTTCTTTTCGTATATGCTTGCCGGACGTTTAATGATTTTAGCCGTGGAAATCGCGGAGGTCGATTCCGGATGCTCGAGATGATATATAAAGGCGGCCCTCTCGTTGCGGGACTCGCGTTCCTATCCGTCCTGGTTGTCGCGTTCGCCCTAGAACGAATATGGGTAATAAACCAAGCCACCGGAAAGATAAAACCGGATAAGTTCCTCCGGATGATCCGCGAAAAACTGGGCAAGGCGGATATAGAGGGCATAAAATCGCTATGCGACCGGCAGCGCGGTTCTGTAGGCCGGGTCATTAAGCAAGGCGTCGAACGTTACGAGACTCTCAAGGGCAAACTCGACGAGCAACGCCTGAAGATAGAACTCGACCTGACGCTTAAGGAAGCGGGCGCCATGGAGGGTGCTGTACTCGAGCGGAACATGATCCCCATCGCGACGATTGGCTCGATATCCACGATGATGGGGTTACTTGGGACAGTCATCGGTATGATACGTGCGTTCTCCGCCATCTCGGCCAGGGGCGAGGGCGCGAAAGTCGCGTCGACCCAGCTGGCCCAGGGCATAGCCGAAGCGCTTGTCAACACCGCCGGCGGGCTATTCGTCGCGATAATCGCGATTGTATGCTACAACTATTTCCTCTCCAGACTCGACCGAATCAACTTCGTGATGGGCGAATCGTCCAACGACCTCGTTACGGAGCTGGTATTAATCGAAAAAGAAAAGGAATTCGAAAAAGGTTAAGATAAACGGATTCAGGGAAATCCTTTAATCTTAAGGAGTTGTGATGGGCTTAAGAAAAATAATCCTCTGGGCCGTCGCCGTGTTCTTCATCATTTACGGTATCTGGTGGATTACGTTCTTCTTTATTCTGGGGAACAACATTTCCTTCGTCTTCACCGGGATGGCTCTAGCGGGAGGCGCGGAAGTAGAAGAGGAAAACGAATTCAATACGGAGAACGCGAACGGGATGGGCGTCGCCGGCGCGATCCTGGCCAAAGGCGGCGGGCTTGTCGACTTCCTTGTTTTCCTGTTACTTCTGACGATGATGTTCATCATCGAACGGTGGTTCTACTTCTTCTTCGCCCGGGGCAAGTACAACGAAGTTAAACTGATGAAGGAAGTTCGCGAAAACGTCCAAAAAGACAAATTCGACGAGGCGTTGGAAGCCTGCGAGAAACAAAAAGGCGTAATCGGCCGCGTAATCGCGTCGGGAGTAGCGCGCTATAAAGAAGTTAAAGGCCAGTTCGACGCGCAGCTCATCAAATCCGAAGTCCAGGCGGCCCTCGACGAACAGAACGCTATGGAAGGTTCGCTCCTCGAACGCGGGCTGATAGCGGTAGCGACGATCGCTTCCATCGCGACGATGGCCGGCCTTCTGGGAACCGTCATCGGGATGATCCGCGCGTTCTCGGCCCTCTCGGCCAAAGGACGCCCGGACCCGAACCAGCTAGCGACCGGTATTTCGGAAGCGCTCATCAACACCGCGGGCGGGCTTACGGTGGCTATCATCTCGATCATCGGCTACAACTACTACCTGTCCAAGATAGACAAGTTCAACTTCGTCACAGAAGAATCGTCGGCCGAGTTGATTAGCCTGATTAGCGAGAAAGAATCAAAGGCTTAAGGACGAACGCTCGCGAAGCGGCGGTCGATGACGAAGAAACCGTCGCAACACGAAAGGAGCGACCGCTATGGCCGGTGCAGACGTCGGCGGCGGTGACGGAAAACGAAAAGTTGACATCCACATAGATATGACGCCCATGGTGGACGTCATCATACTTCTGTTAATCTTATTCTTTATGACTTCCCAATTCAAAGAACCGTCGGCGATAGAGGTTACGCTACCGCGGGCTTCCGACCCCGGGACGGAAAGCATCGTAAAAGTACCGGAAACGAACGTTCTAACGGTAGTGGTGGAAGACGACGGAAAAATCTACGTGAAGGACGTTTACAATCGCGACGGTAAAGAGGTCACGACCGAAGAACTGGGCGAGTACATCGAGAAAAGGCAAGCGAACAACGATAAACTGATAACAATTATTGACGTCTCCCACGAGGCGAAGTACTCCCGGATGGTGGACGTCCTCGACGAGTTCAAGATAGCGTCGGAAAAGACGGGTGTAAAGAAAGTATCGCTCCAGCTGGAGGAGCCCCCGCCGTTGGAGGAACTCGAAGGAACCGCTGGCCCCGAATAGGCGCCGGACGCGGCGGCTAAGTAACCGCCGGATGCGGCGGGTGTAAGACCGCCGGAGGTTTAAAGTTATGATTCGCAAAATGCAAAGACGGATTAAGATCCGTATCGATATGACGCCGATGGTGGACGTTATTATCCTCCTGTTGATATTCTTCTTTATGACCGCTACGTTCAAGGAACCGGACGCCGTCGAAGTTCGCTTGCCGTACGCGGCCGCCGGTTTACGGATACCCAAGGACATAGACATCGTCAGCGTTATAATAGACGCCGAAGGCGTCGTTTACGTGAACAACGTACCGATCCAGGCCCAAGGCGAAGTTACCGAGAAGGTTAAAGAAGCCCGTATCGAATCGCCGGGAGCCATATTCAACGTTCGGTCCGACGCAGACGCCGAGTACGGCGTAATGGTACAGGTGATGAAAGAGCTCCAGCAAGCCAACGTAATCAGGTTCAACCTCGAAACCCAAAAAGAAGAAGGAGCCTGGTAACCAGGGCGGACAGAGAACGTTTTATCGGCGAAAATGGAACAGGCGGGGCTAACCCCGCCTTAATTCTTACGGTACCGCGATGTTAACCAGCGGTTAGAATTAATCTGACCGCCTCGGTCAAATCGCCGGCGATATAATCCGGGGGGACGTCGAAAACCGCAGGGTCGTAGTCCGGGTTAAGACCCGACGTCACCAGAACCGTACGGCAGCCGGCCGCCGCGCCGGCGGCGATATCCGACGGCGAGTCGCCAACCATCCAGACTTCGGATAACGGACCCCGCGTTTTCGCGTCGGCGAGGGCCCGGCGGAGTAACTCGGGCAACGGCTTCCGACAATCACACCCGTCGTCGGGCTTATGGGGGCAATAAAAGATACCGTCGAAAGGCCCGACGGCAGGGACTAACTTATTGGTAACCGCGTCAAGATCGGACTCGGTCATAAGGCCCCGCCCGACGCCCGATTGATTGGATACTATATACAATAAGTACGCGGCTCCGCGGAGACGGTCGAGGGCTTCTTTGGCGTAACTAAAGATTTCGAGCTCGGCGGGAGACTTTACGTATTCGTGTCTATCGACGTTGATAACGCCGTCCCGGTCCAATAAAACTACTTTCACCATAGCCACGTTTATATTAACATCGGGCGAACGTGTCGGCAAACGGAAACCGGATTATAAAAAAGTTGAATGTGCAAAAAAATAACGGCGCCAATACGGCCAGCGAAGAACACCGCGTCGTCCGGTCCGCCGGCATCCTGGCGGCGACAACGTTACTCAGCCGCGTACTCGGGTTGGTTCGGGAAATCGTCTTCGCGTCGGTTTTCGGCGTAACGTGGATTACCGACGCGTTCCGGGTCGCGTACGTCATCCCGTACGTACTCCGGCGCCTGTTGGGCGAAGGCTCGATGTCAGCGTTCCTCGTCCCGGTTTTAACCGACGAGATGGAGCGCGATGGGAAACCGGCGGCGTTCCGGGCCGCACGGACGGCATATACCCTCTTCCTGCTGGCAACGGTCGCGGTCGTACTCGTCCTCGTCGGCGGCGCGCCGTACGTCGTTCTCGTCATCGCGCCGGGGTTCAAGCTGAACCCGGAAACCTATGACCTCGCCGTAAACCTGGCCCGCCTGATGCTCCCCTACATGCTGTTGATGATGACGTCGGCAATGGCGATGGGCATACTCAACAGTTTTTTCAAGTTCACGGTTCCGTCCCTATCCCCTACGGTGATGAACATATGCTATTTAACGGCTCTCGGCGTTATCGTCGTTTTCTTCGCCGCGACGCCCGACGAAAAAAAGATATACGTCCTCGCGGCAGGCGTCCTCGCCGGCGGCATCGGGTCGATTCTACTTCAGGCACCGAGCCTTTGGCGCCTTGGGTTCAGGTACTTCCCCAGGTTCGATTTCGGTAGTCCCGCCGTCAAACAGATCGCGATATTGATGACGCCGGCCCTCTTCTCCATCGGCGTCGTCCGCCTGAACCTCCTCGTCGCGACGGCGGCCGCTTCCGTCGTCGGCGTAGGGACGGTATCGCTCATCAACTATGCCGAACGGCTCCTCCAGTTCCCTCTGGGTGTGTTCGGGTTCTCCATCTCCAACGTAATACTCCCCCACCTGAGCCGGCAAGCGTCGAAAAGCGACTACGAAGGGCTGAAGGACTCGCTGTCGTTCGCCATGCGCCTGGCGCTTCTCGTTGGGATACCGTGCACCATAGGTCTCATCGTACTGGGCGAACCGCTCGTCCGGCTCGTTTACGAACACGGCGCGTTCACCGCCGAGGACACCGCCGGCGCGTCTTTCATACTCAACGGCTTCGCCGTCTTCCTCATTGGTTTCCTCGGGGCGCAGATAGTAACGCCGGTTTTTTACGCGCTAAAGAAACCGAAGGAGCCGATAAAAGCCGGAATCGTAACCTTCGCCGTCAACCTCGTTTTAACGCTCATACTTATGTGGCCGCTGGGCGGAGCCGGCATCGCCCTGGCGACGTCCGCGTCGGCGACGGTCGGCACGCTATTCCTCCTTTACCGTTTCCGCAAACTCGTAGGGCCGATAGGAGCTCGGCGCGTAATCCAGGCCGGGCTCCGTTTCGCGGCGGCTACCACAGCGATGGCCGTCCCCATAATAGCGATACGTCTATTCATCGAGCTTTACCCCGGCGGCCTGAACGCGTGGGCGGAAGGCGCCGCGGCCGTGGCCGCCGTCGTAATAGCGGTACCTGTGTACTTCACTACGGCCCGGCTCCTCGGGTCGCCGGAAGTCGGCGTGTTCCTCTCGATACTGGTTAGAAAAAAAGAAGGCTTACCGTCGGGTTAACCTAATCGGATTATACCAGTGTTAATACGTAGTAACTACTCATCGTCGAAAGTAAAAGACTCCGGTAACAACTCCCCTATTTTATAGACCCTCGGCTCTGGTCCGCCGTCGACTATTACGACGGTGTCCCTACCCGACTCGTTAATAACCTGCCGGCACGCGCCGCAGGGCATCGTCCCGGGCCGGTCGCCGGAAACCGCGACGGCCGTAACGCGGCGATTCCCGGCGGCGACGGCCGCCGCGACCGCGTTCCGCTCGGCGCAAGTCGTGAGTCCGTAGGACGCGTTCTCGACGTTAACGCCGGTATAGACTCGCCCGTCTTCCGCGAGGACCGCGGCGCCGACCTTAAAACCCGAATAAGGCGCGTACGCGTTCTTCCTAACCGTCCGAGCCGCTTCCAACAAATCCGATTGGTTTACTTCCACGCTTTCTCTCCTTGCCAGCCCTATAGTAATGCGATAATATCGCCGTGTCAAACGATTAACGGTAACCACCACAGGGACGGCTCAGAATGAAACGCGAATTTACGGTAAAAACTATCGGTATAATCCACACGCCCTTCGGTAAACCGGCCGACGCCCCGATTCAGGGGTATTTTGAACCGTACGCAGAGGGGACAATCGAGGTCTTCGGCGAATACGCATACGGCCTGGCGGACGTCGACGGGTTCTCTCACCTCGTCCTCCTATACAGGTTCCACGAAGCGAAGCCACCGGCCCTCGTCGTCAAACCGTTCCTGGGGGACGAACTCAAAGGTGTTTTCGCGACCAGATCGCCCCGGCGCCCGAACGCCATCGGTCTAACGGTCGTTCGCCTGCTGGGACGCGAAGGTAACGTCCTCCGGGTGGCGGGCGTGGATATGCTCGACGAAACCCCCCTTCTCGACATCAAACCGTACGTACCCAACTTCGACAATAGGACCGACGTACGGTGCGGGTGGTTGGACGATGCCCTGCGAGACGGAAAGGAAACCGGTTGACCCCTTATGTCCCATTAAACCCCGACGGTTATAACGCGCTTATATGAAAAACGAAACGGCGCGTAATTTATTACTTGCCTTTTAGCTACGTTAGTTATAATATGTCGTAACTTTTACCCCCGTCTATGCGGTTTCGTTTAAGGATATTGGATAGGTACGTTCTCCGCGAGTTCTCGCGGATGTGGCTTATCGCTATCGGCTGCTTCGTGACTATTTTCGTCGTCGTTAACCTTTTCGAGAAGATATCCAAGTTCCTCGAGTACGGCGTAAGTGCTTTAATAATCGCCCAATACTACCTCTTCCTCGTCCCCTATATCGTCAAGTGGATGAACCCGATCGCGGTGCTGTTGGGGATTCTCTTCTCGCTGGGCGTCCTTTCGAGGAACTCGGAAACCGTCGCGATGATTAGCTCGGGGGTTAGCTTCCGCCGCGTCGTCACGCCGCTGGCCGGCGCCGCGTTCGTAATCAGCGTGGGCGTGTTCATTTTCGGTGAAACCGTCGTACCGTACGCAAACGCGAAAGCCGAGGAAATCGAGCGGGTTTATATAGAACGTCTTCCGCTCCTCAAAACCATCAGGCGTATCAACCTTGTTTACAAGGGGGCCGAAGGTCGCTTCTACTACATTAAAGTTTACGACGGCGTCCGCCAGCAAATGCGAGACGTTCGCATAATGGAACGCGACGAAAAGGGTAATCTGAAGGAGTGGACTATCGCTCGAAAAGCTACATGGCGGGACGGGCGCTGGCGTTTCGAGGACGGGATGGTACGGACGTTCAGGCGCGACGGGTCTATCAAGGTGGAAGAGTTCTCGAAGAAGTACATAGACGTCCCCGAACGGCCCGAGGACTTCCTGCAGGAAGAGAAGGAACCCGAAGCGATGAAGTACCTTGAACTAGTTTCGTACATCCGAAGCCTGGAGGAGTCGGGCGTGGATGCGACGCGGGAAAAGGTCGAGCTGTATCTAAAACTATCGGTTCCACTGGCGAATCTGGTGGTCGTCTTCCTGGGCGCGCCGCTGGCGCTCCAATCCCACCGCTCAGGGATGGCCTTCGGCTTCGGGCTGGCGGTGTTGCTTGGGTTCGGGCTCTGGGGTGCGTTGGCGGTCGGTCGTGCTCTGGGTCAGGACGGGACGCTTAGCCCCGCCGCTGCGGCGTTCTTCCCCGACGCGTTGTTCCTCTTAATCGGTTTGGTGATGCTCGCGAGGGTGCGGAACTGAGATGGACCCCCGTAAAAAAAACCGCGGCCTGTACGAGTGCGAGATTACAGAGAAGCGCCGGCTTGGGCCGGGTGTTTTCGAAATGACGCTCGCGCCGTTCACCGCCGACGTACGGGCTTTCCAGTTCGCGATGGTCGGCATACCCGGGCGCGGCGACCTGTTGCTGAAAAGACCGCTTTGTTTATTCGACACCACGCCCGGTAAAGAAGGGGAAATAAAAATACTCGTAAAAGCCGCAGGCGAAGGTACTAAGGCTTTGAAGGCGACGCCGGTCGGAACAAGAGTAGAGGTCGCCGGCCCGTTCGGCGAACCGCGGGATATCCCGGGCGAACATATCGCGGTTGTCGCCGGCGGGATCGGTGTCGCCGGGTCGTACCTGTTCGCGAAACAAAACGCGCAACGGATATCCGCGGTTTACTTCGGTTCCACGACGCGATGGGACGACGAGATATATAAGCTATTAGAGGAGTTAGGCACGCCGGCAAGAATCGCGACCGACGACGGGACGCTCGGCCGCCACGGGCCCATTACCGAACTGCTGACCGAAGCCGACTGCGACGCGGTCGTAGCGTGCGGCCCGCCCGCCATGCTGGAACGCGTATATAAGATAACCGCCGGCGCGGGAATACGGGCTTACGGCTCCTTCGAAGCGCGTATGGCCTGCGGCGTCGGCGCGTGCCGGGGTTGCGCCATACCGGCAAAGCCGGAGAAAGCCAGCGGAAAAGAGTATCTGATGGTCTGCGAAGACGGGCCGGTCTTCGCGATGGACGTTATCGACTGGGAACGTTACCGGGCGGCCGGAATATGACGAACCTATCTATAACAATAAACGGTATAGAGTTCCGGAACCCGATACTGGTCGCGTCCGGTATCGCCGGTTACGGCACTGAATGGGACGGCCTCTGCGATTTCGAGAAGCTCGGTGGGGTCGTGCTTAAAGGCGTGTCCCGCGAACCCTGGGCCGGGAACGCGCCGCCGCGATTGGCGGAGACGCCGTCGGGGATGCTCAACGCTATCGGACTTGAGAACGTCGGGCTGGATGCGTTCCTGGACGAGAAACTCCCGGCGCTGGAAGGGTTGGATACGGTAATCGTCGCGAACGTGGTCGGGCGGACGGTCGCCGAATACGCCGATGTATGCGAGGCCCTTGATAAACACGATAGACCGGCCGCCCTCGAGGTAAACGTCTCCTGCCCCAACGTGGAGTCCAGCGGTATCGCCTTTGGGACGAACATAAATACCCTAACCGAAGTCGTCTCGGCCTGCAGGGCCGCGACCGGCAAACCCCTCTGGGTAAAGCTCTCGCCCGGCGTGAGCGACATAGCGCCGTTCGCGGCGACCGCCGTAGATGCCGGCGCCGACGCGTTGACCGTCGCGAACACGATACCGGCTATGGCGATTGACGTGGAGTCGCGGCGCCCCGTGCTGGGGAACACGTACGGCGGTCTTTCCGGCCCGGCGGTATTCCCGGTGGCACTGCGGCTGGTTCACGTAACCGCCCATGCCGTCGACGTACCGATAATCGCTTCCGGCGGCGCCGTCGGTTGGCGGGACGCGGTGGCCTTTATGCTAACCGGCGCGTCCCTGGTTCAGATGGGTACGGTCCTGTTCAGCGCCCCGGCGGCGCCCGAAGCGGCCGTCACCGGACTGGCGGAATACGCCGAACGGACTGGTTTTAAAGAAGTAAGCAAGCTCGTCGGCGCGCTTATAAACAAAGGATAAACGGAAAAAGGTGTTATATATCTTAACCTACGACTTAACGGTTTGGGTAGGAAAGGAGCCTAAGAAGAATGCCACGGAAAAAGCAAAAACCGACCAGCGTCCCGGTTACGTTTAGGATGGACGAGGATATATTCAAACGTCTCAATAAATACTGCAAGGGCACGGTGCTCTCCAGATCCAGAGTGATAAACGCGGCCCTCGAACACTTCACCACTCTGCCGAGGGGAGACATTATAGACATCGTGATGGACTACGGCGCCGGGAAGACGAAGTAGGCGGCGTAAAGAAGTGAAGTTCGAAGGTCGGCTCCGTGATTGCGAGTTCGTCGAACGGCCAAACAGGTTCGCGGCTTACGTATCGGTTGACGGCAAACGCGAATACGTCCACGTCCCCGATTCAGGGCGACTGGCGGAGCTACTTACGCCGGGGCGCCCGGGCCTGCTCGTGGAGTCTTCCAACCCCGATAGAATTACCCGATATACTCTAATCGCCGTCAAGTACGCCGACGTCTGGATTTACGTCGGCGGCGCGCGGGCCAACGACCTCTTCGCTGAAGCCCTCCCTACATTAAAAACCTTCGCCGGTTACAAAATCGCCCGGCGCGAAGTCGAGGTCCCGCACGGCCGCATCGACTTTCTGCTCGAGAACGACGAAGGCGGCTCCCTTTACGTCGAAGTGAAATCAGTGACACTCGTTGAGGACGGCGTCGGCCTTTTCCCGGACGCGCCGACAGCGCGAGGCAAGAAACACGTTGAGTACTTGGCGGGGCTCGGCTCCGGCGCCGCCGTTGTCTTCGTGGTCCAACGGCCCGACTGCCGGGAGGTACGCCCGAACGAGGGCACGGACCCGGTTTTCGCCCGGGCGTTACGGGCCGCGGCCGCCGCCGGCGTAGGGTTATACGCTTACGTGTGTACGACCGGAAGGGGGTTGGTAGAGGTGGGGTGGAAGGTTAACGTAGTAATATAGGTCGTAATCTCGAATATCATAGTCATAGGCACCTACGTTGTAGTCGAAATCGGTCGTTCCTTTAAAACCAAACTCTTTACCGTGATCATAAACACTTACCGGACCCGCGTTCCCAAATTCCCCTTGATTTCCGACCGTCCATAATATACTATCCCCGGTCGTGGCGCCGGCCGACGTACAGATTCTCGCGACCAACGACGACGGAATTCGGGCGCCCGGGCTTGCCGTTCTGGTCCGGGCTATGAAACGCGTCGGCCGGGTCTTCGTCGTCGCGCCGGAACGCGAACGCTCGGCCGTTGGGCACGCGATAACAATGACGGATCCGCTCCGCGTCTGGCGAGAGGACATACCGGAACTCGATGGCGTAGACGCGTACGCGGTCGACGGGACTCCCGCCGACACGGTTAAAGTGGCGGTTAAAGCCTTCGACGAATGTTGCCCCGACGTCGTCGTAAGCGGTATCAACCTCGGCGGTAACTACGGCACGAATGTTATATACTCTGGAACCGTTTCGGCCGCCACCGAAGGAACGATACTCGGGATACCGTCCGTAGCTATATCGCTGGATACGTTCTCGGACGCGATATGGGACGTGGCCGCCGATTTCGCGGAAGTACTCGTGAAGCAAGTACTAAGCGAAGGGCTTCCGCCGGGCGTCTTACTCAACGTAAACGTACCCAACCTCCCGGCGGATGAGATTAAAGGCGTCAGGGCCGCGCGCCAGAGCCGCGCCGTGCTGGACGATTACTACGAGGAGCGGACGGACCCACGGGGGAACCGGTATTTATGGCTCGGGATCGAGCGGATGCTTAACGTGGACGAACGACCCGACGACGACCTGAAACTTATTAAAGACGGTTACGTCACGATAACGCCCATACATTACGACCTTACGTACGAACCGTTCGTATCAACCGCCGACGGCTGGCGGGAAGAACTGGAAAAAGGACTATTCGCCGGGGCAACCCCGGACCGTAAATAGAAGGTATAACATATGCGGCTTTTCTGGGATTCGAACTACGACTTCATCAAGCTCGGGCGCCCGGCGATGGCGTTGAGCGCCGTGGTCATCGCTCTAATCGTCGTGTTCCTGGTGTTGCACGGCGGTCCCAACCTGGGTATCGACTTCACCGGCGGTATCAAAGTGGACGTAATGACCGCGCGGAAGATAACGCTGGCCGACATGGAGACCATCCGCGGGCGCCTGGATGTGGAGATACACTCGATAGGCGCCGCGGAACGCGAAGTACTCGTGCAATCCAAGGGATTGGGGCAAGCGCAGGTTATCGCCGACAAGATAGTGGCGGCTCGCGCGGAAGGGTCTTTCGACAGCGTCGAGGAAATCGCTGCGATTGAAGGTGTGGATCTAACCGAAAAGGAACTGAGCGCAGTCTTCACGACGGTCGAAGTAAAAGAAGCCGGCGCGGGCGGCGTAACCCAGCTCATCAACATCAACGACGCTACGCCGGAAAACATCCGCGAACGCGTCCAGCAGATAGTCGTAAACAAGAAGGTCGAAGAACTTACACGCGTATTGAAAGATATTTTCGGGTACCCGGAGGATACCTCCGGGAAAACCGATCTTAACGTACTCGATACGTACGACGCGCTGTACGACGGTTTCATAATGTATATGGACGAGGACGACGCCGACGCCCTCGCGAAGGCGTCCGTGGATATACGAAACCTGGCCGGTGGCGCCGCCGAATCGCGTTTACTCGAGTCTTTCGACGAACTCTTGAAGAAAGCCGACGTCTCCAAAAAGAGCGAGAAGGCGCTGAAAGACCACTTCTACGTATCCACGTTCGTCATCCGGGGCACCGAGAACATCGGCCCGCGGGTTTCCCACGACCTGGCGCGGCTCGCGATGCAGGCGATGCTGGTCGCCGCCGTCGGGATGCTCCTCTACATCTGGATACGGTTCAACTTCCGCAGCGGCGTAGTCGCCGTAATCGCAGTCGTACACGACCTTATCGTAACACTCGGTATCATTACGCTAGCTGGCGTCGAAATCGACCTGACGGTAATCGCGGCTTTACTCACCATTGCCGGTTATTCGATTAACGACACAATAGTAACCTACGACCGCATACGCGAAGATGAGCAGCAGGCCCGGCGTGAGACCTATCCGGAACTCCTGAACCGGGCCATAAACGAAAACCTGGCCCGGACGTTGGTAACCGGCATGTCGTCGCTTATCGCTCTGACCGTACTCTTCTTCCTCGGCGGTGAAGCCCTCCGGGATTTCTCGCTGACCCTTATCGTCGGCATCATCATAGGTACGTACAGCTCGGTTTACGTCGCGGCGGCCCTCCTCAAAGAATGGCACGCCATCGCCGCAGCCCGCAAGAAGACAGTCCTGGCCGAGAAACTGGAGCGGAAAGGGAAGAAGAAGCCGAGGAGACGAAAATAACGGCCGGAACGCCGCTGTTCAGCGGCGTTCTGTAAGTAAGCTTCCAATAGACTCATACGTCTATTCATTCCTGATATAAACGTCCCATCAAACGGAAGTTGGTCAGTGATGAAGTTCGCGTTCTTATTCTCCTGTATCGCGGCAATCGTGTGCTATTGCGTTATCGGTTTAACCGGATTCGGCAAAGCCGAAAAAAACGCTTTGCGTGCATCTCTCGCGTTTATCATCGTACCGTCGGCGGTGCTATCCTTATACTTTTTCTGGCTTCGCCCCTGGCAACTGTCGTGGGGCGCGACCGAAGAAGAACTCAACAGGCCGATGCCCGGCGACGAGATAGTAAAGGAACCGGCGTTTGACGCGACTCGGGGATTGACGGTAAAAGCGCCTCCCGAATATATATGGCCCTGGATCGTACAAATAGGATTCAAAAGGGCCGGGTTTTACAGTTACGACTGGATCGATCACCGGGGCATCCCGAGCGCCGAACGTATATTGCCTGAACTCCAAACCCTGCAAGTAGGTGACGAGGTGCCTTTGAGCGAGTCGGGTTACGTAGTCGTGAGAACTATGGAACCCAACCGGTCAATGATGTGGGAAAGCCCGGACTACGAATTTACTTGGGCGTGGGGTTTATACGAACTCGACAGCGAACATACCCGCTTGGTCACACGGTTACGCGCGCGTTTTTACCCCACGTCGTTCGGGGCTGCGGTCTTTATCGTCGTATTCGACATAGGCGATTTTATAATGATGCGTAAATGTATGCTAGGTATCAAACGGGGGGCCGAAACCGGCACGACCGCATCGTTCGGGGCGACGCTGCCCATCTCCTCCAGAGGCACCAGGATGCGGCTGGCGCCGTGAAAGCCGACCACCTCGGCCCGAACCCGTTTGCCTTCGTCGGTGCGGATCTCGCACAACTGCCCCACGCCCACGGGCGGACCCTTGGACTCGATGGTCAGGCCGGCGACGCGCACGACCGACCCGCGGCACGTCAGCAGCTCCGTCTGCCGGAGCTTCTCGCTGAATCTGCTCAGGTCCAGTGCGGACATGGGTCACTCCGGTGCTCGTAGCGCCTCGCGTAG
>CP070755.1:260465-280505 GCA_020348885.1 Candidatus Coatesiibacteriota bacterium
ACCTGTATGTATACGATCCCGAAACTGCCGTCGAACCTTCGTCGATCGGCCAGATTAAATCGGTCTTCCGTTAAAGAACTGGCTACTTCGATTAGCTCGCGAAGGTACCGAAAATGGTAAATAGGAGAAACACTGTTATGCGGAAATATTTTATAGCCGCCGGGCTCGCGGTGTTCGCTTTAGCGTTCCTGTACACGCAGGCTAACGCTAGCGACATCGTCCGGCGCGTTTTCGACAACGGTCTTACGGCGATAGTGAAAGAGGACCACACGAAGCCGGTGGTCGCGATAAGGGTTTATGTCCGGGCCGGTTCTATTTACGAGGGCGAATATCTGGGCGCCGGAACGTCCCACTTCCTCGAGCATATGCTCTTCGAGAGCACCGACGAGATGAGTAAGGACGAAATCGAGGAAGCCCGTGAGAGGATGGGCGGCATTACAAACGCGTACACGTGGAAGGACCATACCTGTTACCATACTCAGGTTCGGAGCGAACACACGGTCGAAGCCCTCGAACTTATGCATCGGGGCGTCTGCCATGCACTTATGCCACAGCCCGAGTTCGATACCCAGCGGGATATCATCCTGAACGAAATGAGGATGGGCCGGGACGAACCTACCCGGATACTCCAGAAAGCGTTTTTCTCGACTATGTACATAGAACATCCGGTTCGCTACCCGACTATAGGTTATGAGGGTTTGTTTAAGGGGATTTCCCGTGAGGAATTGGTCGACTATTACCACACGCTCTATATCCCCGAGCGGATCGTGGTCGTCGTCGTGGGCGACATAAGCGCGGTCGATACGCTGGCGATAATCGGCGAAACCTTCGGGACCGAACCGAGGGGGACCCCGCCGGCGATATCGCTTCCCGAGGAGCCGCCGCAGCTCGGTGCGCGGGAGATAGTGAAGGAGATGGACATCGAGGCCGCGTATATGCGGATCGGTTTCCGTACGACGTACGTCGGCGTCGCGGATGCGTACGCCTTGGACGTACTCGCGACCGTCCTCGGCGAAGGGCTTTCGGCGCGGCTGAAGCGTAAAATCCGGGACGAACTCGGTTTGGTTACGGGGATTAGCGCTTACAGCGCGACTCCCAGGGCGTACCCCGGTTACTTCGTCGTGTACGTCGAATGCAAACCGTCGAACCTGACGGCTGCGCGGGAGGCTATAATCGACGAACTATTTTCCCTTCGGGAGAAGAAGGTGTCCGACGAAGAACTTGAACGGGCGAAGAAGCAGCTCGAAGCGTACAACGTTCTCGGTAAGCAGACCGTCGAGGACCAGGCCGATATACTGGGTTCGTTCGAACTGGAGACCGGCAACGCCGAGTTCGCCGAGGTATATCTGGACGGAATACGGTCCGTAACCGCAGAAGAAACCCGGGACGTCGCGGCGAAGTACTTCACCGAGGACAACATGACGATTGCGGTCGTGGCGCCGAAGGGCACGCTCGTAACGATGGCCGAGACCGGCGTGGGCGTCGCCGACCGCCCGATGCGCGAGACGCAGTTGGACAATGGCCTTACGCTGCTCGTCAAGGAGAACCCGGCCGTCGAGGCTGTTTCCGTAAACGTTATCGTGAACGGCGGCGGGCGCGTAGTGCCGGACGGGAAGGAGGGCCTCGCCGACGTAGTGGCCGGGATGTTGCTGAAAGGGACGAAGAAGCGCGACGCCCGGGAAATAGCCGAGGATATGGAAAACCTGGGCGCCGGTATATTCTCGAACGCGTCTCGGGACTATATATCGCTCGGTGCCGAAATGCTGGCTGACGACTTCGACGAGGGGTTGGAAGTAGTATTGGACTGCCTGCGGAATTCGAAGTTCCCTGAAGACGAGTTCGGCAAATTGAGAGACCGGTACAGGAGTTTCGTTATCAGTGAGGACGACGACTGGGAAGTCGAAGCCGTGAAGGTGTTGAGGTCGTACCTATATCCGTCACACCCGTACGGGACGCTCGTCGGCGGTACGCCCGAGACTCTCGAAAGCCTTACGAGAGACGACGTCGTGGATTATTACGATACGGTAGTCGTTCCCGAGAACGTTATCGTCTCGATCGTCGGCGACGTCGATGAAGCGTACGTTACGAGGAAACTCATTAAGGAGTTCTCGGGTTGGAAACCTGGCGGGACCGTTTTGGCGGTGCCGGCCGTAGACCCGGCGCCCGCAGCGGTCGAAACGGTCGAGTACGCCACCGATAAGGAACAATCGGTCGTTTACGTCGGTTTTTACGGTCCGATTTACGACGAGGACCGATATGCGTTGGACCTGATAGACAGCATCCTGAGCGGTATATACTTACCCGGCGGGCGCTTGCACGCGAGTTTGCGCGGGGCGGGGTTGGTTTACGTCGTCCACGCGTACGTGGCGCGAGCGATGGACCCCGGTTTCTTCGGTATATACGCGGCTTGCGAACCGAAGAACCGGGATAAAGTACTAGCTATCATCGACGAGGAGTAAGAGAAGATTAAAACCGAGCCGGTGCCGGATGAGGAGCTGGAACGGGCGAAAGAGGTTTGCGTCTCGGTAGATGCTGTATATTACCGCCAGACCAACGGCGACATCGCGGCGACTTCGGCCCGGGATGAACTCTTCGGCCTCGGCTACGACGACCGGTGGCACTACGCCGAGAGGATAGAGGCTTTAACGGCGGACGACGTACTGGATATAGCTAACAAGTATTTGGTTAACCCCGTCGTCGTAATAGCCGGACCGGATATGGAGGGAGATGCAATCGACGAATGAAGTCGTTTAACTACTGGGCCGTCGGCGTGGGGCGCTCGGTCGCGTCCGGCACCGGGAACGTGACGCGCGCCGCCATACGGGATCTCCGGCGCCAGTATGTACGGTGGCTCGCTCGCCGCCGTAAACAACATAGGAAACGGGCCGCCGTTTCGGACGAATGCTCTCGGAAATAAAAAACCTTCGCTTCTGGGCGGTAGTCGGTCTCGCGGCCGCCTCGGTCGGTTTTATATACATCGACGTAACCGGCCGGGCAGAGGTCCGCGCATCGCTGATGATCGCGACGGCGCCGGTCGGCCGCGTACTTTACTGGGCCGATGAAGTGAGAAGAGGTGAAGCCGAACGCGCCGAGCTAGAGGAGAGACTCACCCGCGAGAACATAGCCATCGGCCGCGCCGACGGGCTTAAGAGGGAAAACGATTTGTTGCGGTCCTATCGCCACGTCGCTGGACCGGTCGAAAGCGAACTCGTATTCGCCCGGGTCGTGGGCCGGGAAGTGGATACGTGGCGCCGAGTTCTCGTTGTGGACCGGGGTACCGCCGACGGCGTCGCGCGGGGGATGCCGGTCATTGGAACCGACGGTCTCGTGGGCTACGTACGAAGCGCGGCCGAGTCGGTATCGCTGGTGGAGATTATCACCAGCGACCAGATACGCTGTGCCGTCGAGCACTCGGCCTCCGGGCACGCCGGGTTGTACTTCGCCGACGAAACGGGGACCGGCCACCTATCATACTTTGACCGCGACTTGGGCGTCGAAGTCGGCGACCTTATTGTAACTTCTGGTTTAAGCGGCAAGTTCCCGGCGGGGCTTATCGTCGGATACGTATCGGACGTCCGTCGCCCGGCTGATTTGATGTACCTGGAAGCAGACGTCGAACCGGCCCAAGACCTGGACGCTACCAGGAGCGTATTCTTGATGCTGTGGACCCCGCCGGAAGCCGACGTGGAGTAGCGGTATAAGAACGCACCCGGCTCTCGGCCGCGGGCGGCCGGAGCCTTCCTTATGTTAACCCCCGATATGGGTTCTCTGGTCATAAGCAACCTTTATAGGCGTAAGGTCCGGAGCGCGATAGCGATCGTGGCCGTTGCCGTGGGCGTGGCCGCGCCGATCGTATTGGCCGGAATGACGTACGGTTCGATTAACGAAGTCCTCGACCGGATAAGGAACGTGGGCGCGGACATAATCGTCTCCCGAACGTCCAACCCGGCGCTTCTGGGCGTACGTACGGGGGTGTTGGACGAGTCCCTTGCCGTAAAATTGGGAACCGTCGAAGTCGAATACGACGGAGAAATCGTTCGCCCTGCGGAATCTGTTTCGCCGGTCCTCGTGTGGGTCGCCGAGTTTGATGGGCGGTTGCAAAACGTTTACGGGATAACGCCGGACGAGTTCCCCGCGTTCGGCGGGCCGATGGCCGATGCGCTAGTCGCCGGGCGGTTGATGGACGGGCCGGACGAACTAGTAATCGACGACCGTCTCGCCGCGTCGGCGGGGTTGGGGAACGGCGATACGGTCGAGTTGATGAACCGTAAGTTTACGATTGCGGGGGTCGTCCGTGCCGGCGCCGGCGCCAGGTTGTTTATGCGGTTGGACGCTCTTCAGGGGCTAACCGGCCAGAACGGCAAGGTTTCGGCGTTTTACGTAAAGTGTAAGCACCCGGGTTACGTTTCGGTAACCGCGTCGGCGATAGAGAACGAGTTTCCGGGTTTGAACGCGATTGCGATGGGCGCATTGGCCGACGAGATGGCTGAGGGGATGGCCGGTTTGGACGAGTTCGTCGGCGCGGTAACCGCGTTGGCGCTTTTAGTCGCGGGGCTGGTCATCCTGCTTACGACGTACACGGTCGTTCTGGAGCGGACCCGCGAGATAGGGATACTGAAGGCGCTGGGCGCGTCGCGGGCGTTCATCGCTCGGGTCATCTTAAGCGAGACGCTGGTACTGTGCGTTCTGGTTGCTGCGGTCGGCGTGGGATTAGCCTTTTTAGCGAACTTGGCGATAGAGTTTCGTTACCCGCTCCTGACTGTCGAAACGACGCCCGGCCGCGTTTTTGGATACGCGGCGCTGGGCGTGGCGGTCGGCGTGCTGGCCGGTATCGTCCCGGTCCTGTACGCCGCGACCCGCGACCCGGCGGAAACCCTTCGTTACGAATAGGTTATGACCGATAAAAACGCTTTGATAGCAGAGGATATACGGGTCGTCTTCGGCGCCAGCGATTATCGGTTCGTTGCCCTCGACGGTATTAACTTGAAGGTCGCGTCCGGCGAGTTCGCGGTCTTGATGGGCCCGTCGGGCTGCGGGAAGACGACGTTATTGCACGTCTTGAGCGGTATCTTGCGACCGACAAGCGGATGCGTATGGGTGGACGGAACCGAGCTTACGGCGTTGGGTAGCGCTGCTAGGACCCGTTTGCGCCGGGACCGTATCGCGTTGATATTCCAGAAGTTCAACCTGTTACCGACCGTTTCGGCGCGAGGTAACGTCGCGATAATGAAGAAGCTGGGCGCGAGCGTCGGGACGTCGTCGCCTGACGAACTATTAGAAACCGTGGGTCTCGGGGCTAAAAAGGACAACTTGCCGTCGGAGCTTTCGATGGGTGAGGAGCAGCGGGTCGCGATCGCCCGGGCGCTCTATACGGACCCGGCGATTATCTTGGCGGACGAACCTACCGGTAGCGTCGATTCGGCGAATAAAACGCGCATACTCGACGTGTTCGAGGATTGCAATCGGGAGATGGGGCGAACTATCCTGGTCGCGACCCACGACGAGAACGTCGCATCCCGGGCCGGGCGGGTTATCGAAATGGAAGACGGTAAGGTCGTATAGCCCGTCGGACGGGGTTTGAACGTAACGCCGGACCGGATAAAACCCCTTGCGTCGAACCTCCCTTTCGGTTATATTCCGTCGCTGTCGAAACGTAGCATTCCTTGATATCGTCGCGAAGGCCGAGGTGCGTTATGGCCGACCAAAAAACTAAAGCGCTTTACGCAGGGACGTTCGACCCGATAACCAACGGGCACGTGAATATAATCGAAAGAAGCGCCCAGGTTTTCGGCGCTGTTATCGTCGCCGTAACCGACAACCCGACCAAGGACGGGCCCCTGTTCGCATTGGACGAACGGTTGGCACTGGTTCGCGACGCCGTCGGCTCGATACAGGGCGTCGAGGTCGTATCGTTCAAAGGGTTAACGGTCGAATTCGCACGGACGGTAGGCGCGAACGTAATCGTCCGTGGGCTGCGGGCGGTCTCCGACTTCGAGGACGAGTTCGCGATGGCCCTCGCGAACCGGGATATGGCGCCCGAAATAGATACGGTCTTCCTGATGACCGCCCAGGAGTTCTTCTACATAAGCTCGAGCCGGGTCAAGGAAATCGCCGGTCTCGGCGGCGACGTAGGGAGTTTCGTCCCGCCGGCTGTCGCCGAAGCGCTTTACGGTAAACGTACGGGAGGTCGCCCGAAATGACGTCCGAATGGCCGGGCAGGTTCGAGACCATCGTTGTTACGACCGACGGGTCGCCGTTTTCACTGCGCGCCGTGGAGGTCGGATTTAAAATAGCGAAAGAACATAAATCGAAGCTAATCGTCGTTACGGTCGTCGATACCGGCATCATAAAGGACTTTACCGAAGCCCCCCGGCGGGAACGCGACCGGGTGGAACGGGAACTCGAGCATAACTGCGAACGGACCCTGAAAGACGTAGGCGCGATCGCGAAAGACCTCGGCGTGGATGTGGAGATGATAGTACGCCGCGGCCGGCCCCATACCGAGATTATCCGGGTGGCCGACGACGCCGAAGCGGACTTGATCGTTCTAGCGAAAGGCGGCAGCCACCGGGGCGACCGCTACCTGATGGGCAGCACCGGGCAAAGGGTCATCGAAGACGCGGAGTGTTCGATATTGATAGTCAAATGACCGGTTAGTCGTACGGCACGCGAAAGGTTTTTATAAAACGAGCGCCTTAAGGCGCTTTTTAATTGTAGGGAGAGCGGGTTTTACGGTTCTAAGTAAACCTTCGGTTCGCCGTCCAATACTTCGCCGACGGCCGACGCGCCGGGAAGCCGCTCGAGTACTCCGTCTACCTTGTCGGGCGGTACGGCCATCAGAATTCCGCCGGACGTCTGGGGGTCGGCCAGTAGGTATTTCATGTAGTTTTCGACGCCGGCGCCGACGACGAAGTCGTCTTTCGCGAACTCAATGTTCTTTAACAACCCGCCGGGGATGTACTCTTCTTCCACCGCTTTCAGGGCGCCGGGTAGAAGTGGTATCTTCGAGAAGTGGAAGAGTACGGCGACTCCCGCCGCCCGGGCTATCTCCAGGCCGTGGCCGATGAGCCCGAAGCCGGTAATATCGGTTCCGCCGCGGACGCCGAACTCGGCCATCGTTTCTGCCGCGTCCTTGTTACTCATCCGCATAGAAGCCAGCGACGCGTCAAGCCACTCCGTTTCGGCGTCGTCCGCTTTAGCCGCGGTGGATATGACGCCGGTGCCTATTGGTTTAGTCAGGACGAGAACGTCGCCGGGTTTCACGCTCGATTTGGTTACCATCTTATCTGGTTCGACGGTTCCGATAACGGCCAGACCGTAGAGTATCTCGGGCGTGCTGACGGTATGCCCGCCGCCGATAACGACGTTTTCGTCGGCGCATGCCGTCGCGCCGCCTTTCAGCACTTCTGCCATCACCCATGGCGGCAGCGCGTCCTGGGGGAACCCGGCGACGTTTAGCGCGAGGATGGGGTTGCCGCCCATCGCGTAAACGTCGGACATCGAGTTTATCGCCGCGACGTAGCCGTAGTCGTACGGGTTGTCGACTACGGGCGTGAAGTAGTCTACGGTAAAGACGAGGGCCCGGCCGTCATCGAGACTATAGACCGCGGCGTCGTCGCCGGGGTTCGCGCCCACCAACAGCATCGGGTGCCGGCTTACCGGTAACTCGGCCAGTATCTCCTCCAGGAGCCCCGGAGCGACCTTACTCGCTCAACCGGCGCAGGTAACCATTTGCGTCAGTTTAATTTCTTCCCGTTTGTCGTCGGCCTCCGACATCGGCGCGGATGGTAGCACAAGGGGGGATACTTATCAACTACGTTCTATATGACAATAAAAGTTATATATCGTCTTAAACGCGATTGGACGACTGAGCCGATGTCCATTTCGATGATGGTATAACGCGGTGTGTAAGCATTGTTGACCGGTACGGAAATGTATGGTATGTTCGGCGCACTTTTAACGCCGAGGAGAGAAGGGATTATGTCTACTAAATTAGAAAAGCTAGTTGAGGAGTATCTTGAGGAAGACCGTAAGTTAAACCCCGTCAGCTCCACGTTCGAGGGTATACACGATTACGACGACCTTTGGGACGACTACGGTCCCGAGGGGTTGGAGCGGTATCTGGCGCACTACGTCGATTGGCGGGGTAAGTTTGACGGCGCGGCCGACGACCTGGGACCGACGGAAGGAATAGACCTGGACTACTTGCGGTCGTCGTTCACGTCGAAGGAATTGTACTTCCGGGAATTGGACGTTCTCGGGAAGAACCCTTTGTGGGCCGTAAATACGGTTATATACGGCCTCTACATAATGCTCGTACGGAACTACGCGCCGGCCGCAGAACGGGCCGAAAGCGTCGTGGCGCGGCTCGAAAGTGTTCCGGCGTTCCTGGAGGGCGCAAAGAAGTCGCTTAAGGGGCCTGTGGAGCTATACACGAACATCGTTTCCGAGATGATAGACAGCGGAAGCGGTTTCGTCGGGACGGTTTTGCCCGAGGCGTTTGCGGGCACGCCGAGCGGCGGCCGTATCGCCGACGCGGGGCCAAAAGCCGCTCAGGCGCTTTTGGACTTCGTCGCGTACGCGAAAGGGCTCTCCCAATCACCCGACTACGCGGCCGGTACGGAGGTGTTCGACGCGCTACTAACCGAAGTGCATCTACTCGATTACGACGCGGACGGTCTATTGAACTTTGGGCGCGAGATGTTCGATGCGATAAACGGGCAGATGGCCGAACTCGCCGATAAAATCGAGCCGGGGGCTGCGCCCGGCGATATACTCGCGAGGTTGAAGGAGAACCGCCCGACGGCCGACGAAGTCCTCGACTTCTACGTGGATCTGATGAATCAAACCAAACAGTTCGTGATAGACAACGGCATCGTAACGATACCGTCTAACGAGGTGTTGGAGGTCGTCGAGACCCCCGAGTTCGAACGGAGTACGATTCCCTTCGCGGCGTATATGCCGCCGGCGCCCTACGAGGACGACCAACGCGGGTTCTTCTACGTTACGCCCGTTGACCCGGAAGCACCGGAGGACGAAATCGAACAGAAACTCAAAGGCCACTTCAAGAACAAAGCCTTAATCACGGCTCTTCACGAGGGGTACCCGGGACACCATCTTCAGATCTGCGTCGCGAACGCGCACCCGAACCCGGTCCGTAAGGAGTCCGGCTCGACGGTCTTCATCGAGGGGTGGGCCCTATACTGCGAGGAGATGCTTCGGGAACAGGGGCTTTACACCGACGACGAGACGGTTCTGGTGCAGAAGCGGGATAAGCTCTGGCGCGCCGCCCGCGTCATCATAGACGCGTCCCTACATACCGGGCGTATGACGTACGACGAAGCGGTGGCGTTCCTTGTCGAAAACGTCAAGATGGAACCGATAACCGCCGAGGCCGAGGTTAAACGGTACTCGTACACGCCGACCCAACCGATGAGTTACCTTGTCGGCGAGTACGAGATTTACAAGATACTCGAGAAGTACCGGACAGCCAACCCTGACGCGACGCTTAAGGAGTTCCACGACGAACTGATAAGCCACGGGTCTCTACCGCCGGCGCTGGTGGGGAGGGAAATGGTGGGTTAGTAGTTACTGTAGAAGGTTTTTAACGAAACGGCGCCGGGGGACGGCGCCGTTTTTATTGCTGTCGAACGTTATATGAGGGAATCGATTAGATATAATATTTTTTACTTGACTTCCATATAGTTTAGAGTTATGGATTATTGACGCCTTAATAAGGCGTGAATATGTACGCTGACAGAACGCGAATGAATTTTAAGTTGGGAATAGGGAACGAAAGGTAGGGGCGAGATGGTAGAAAAGGAATCTAACTCCGGTTTAGCAAAAGGCGATTCCGGCCGAGTCCTTCGGAATTACGGTCGTGATTGCGCGAAAGTAAAGGTAGCTGTCCAATACGCAGAAGACGACCAAGAAATGAAAATGTCGCAGGTATTTAATAACGCGGGTCTAAACTGCGATAAGAAGGGCGATTGGGATATTTTCATCGCTTGTTATAAGCATATAATGGGGATTTATAACGACTCGATGCGAGGTGACCCGGTTTTTTGTAATACTGATTATTTATATTGGAAAAAACATATTAACGGTATATATAAATCGATTATTAATAACAAGCGCGATTAATAGAGGTGGAGGTTAGATATGGGTAGGTACCCGAGTGAGTATGTTGTGGTACTAGTGGTAGTATTAACCTTGTCGATCTTTATAGCATCGGTAAATGCCGGGGAAAATGCGACGTCTAACGGAGCTGCGGTAGTTCCTGTGGATAATGAGTCGATTGGCGGAAACGCGGATTCACCGCATAATCAAAATTACCGATCGTACTACGAAATACAAGGTTATAGGTTCCTCCCGCCGGGGTCTATACCCGAAGGTTATGAACCCGTAGATGAGGTTCAGGTTCTTTTCCCCGTAAGCGAAACACGGGATGTATGTGACTTCTACGGTTATATATTAGCGGTCAAATACCGACAAGTTCAGAAGGACGGTGGTAACGCCGTTTTAGACGATTGCTACGTGTTTTCTGATGGAGGACCGTTTAGTTACGCGGATTTCCAGAAGCATTGTATTTCCGAAGACGAATATACGGGCGGTAAAAAGGGTATTGTATTACCGTGGGCTATGAAAGCGGAAGAACCAGAATCTAAAGAAAAAGAAGACGGGAATGGACAAGAGCGGGGTAAAAAAGCGAATATAGCGATGGGTGAAGTTAAGGTATTCGGATTAGATTGCCCCTCGGTCGATAGGGGTGATATTCGTGTCCGTGCAAACGATAACGTTGGATATAAGTGCGAAATATGCATTGACCTGTTTAAATTACCTACAATCGATAGTAATAATACTTTCTTATTTCTGCTAAAAGATTCTTCAAAAGATGTTGATATAACAGTTGACTTAAAAAGCGAAAATGACGGCGTTAATAATAGTAACGAGGGAGCGGATAACTCCGTATTTATAACGTTTACGGCGACTCCTGACGATTTATCGGACATTGAAAAAGCGGGCGTTTTAGCGGTTATAAAAGTATCGGAAAGCGAACGGGTTTTTAAGCCCGGTTATATAGTTTATAAATTGTGGCCGCCGGGCGGTGACGTAATATTCGTAGATAGTACGGGGCTGTTCGCTACGGTATATTTTACGTCTAACTGGGATGGCGAAAACCTTGACGTGATTGCGGGAACACCGTGTGTAAAGGTAAAAATAAATGGAAACGACGTAACGGAATCTGCCAAAATAACAGTAGTCGATAGCTGGCTTTCTAAGTGTTCGACCACGGTACATCGGCCGGTTAGAAAAGGGGATACTATAACGCTCGAAGTAGAAGAAAAGAGCGATAAAGACATTATAATAAAGATAGATATCGAAGAAAAACCTTTAACGGTTTTCGGCCCGCCCTATAATGACGAGCGGATGGTATCTGCTAAGGTATCGGCCGAGAACGATAGCGGTAAAATTTACGCCAAGTTAGACCTCGATTTTAAATACTATTGGTTCATCCGCGGTCGGTCGCGAATAAACGTTGAAGCTGACTCCGTCGTATCCAGCGGTTCTACCGCCTCGGCCAATTACCTAAATACCAGGGGCGAATATCTTTGCCGTATATTTACCGTTAAGAGTACAAACAACGCTCTATCAATGGCGGTTGGCGGCGCCGGCGGATTCCGGTTTAATCCCGAGCCAGAACCGTCGACCGGCGTTGACGAGGTGTACGCGTTAAATGGTAGCGTATCCAGTTCTGTTGTATGGTACGTTGGCAATTTTAAAGAGCGAAAGTACTTCGCGAGGATAGAGGTTAATCCGGAATATAATTTTTACCACCGTGAGTTTGTCCCAGGGATGACTAACGATTGGCATAATTACTTGTTTGTGCCCGCTTCTTTTTCCTTTGACTTCGGCGGCATCCAAACCGGCTTTGGCTTCGCCGGAACTTATATCTGGGACTACATGAAGTCGCCGCAAGTTATTTACGTATCCGACGGTTTCCACAGCTATTTCTCACTCGTCCTAACCTTAAGCCCTACGTATGTTGCGGCGGCAAACTTCCCGATCGCTTTGGACAGCCAATCTATGTTAGCGTTAAACTTGAAACTTGAGAACGGCCGTAAGCCGCCGCTTATGGAAGATATAAGCTCCAGGATGTCCTTCGAGGTAGAATTCGCCCCGAACATAGGGGCGAAGAAAGAGGAGGGGGAATAACCCGTTTTCGCCCGTTCGGCCTGCTATCTATTATAAATATGCTCCCGGCGCCCTTCGCGGGCGCCGTTTTTTACTACGTATCGTACCTTTCAGTTCGTATATAAATCCGCGGTAAACCGCCCGTGGCGCAACGGACATGCGCGTCGTAGCCATTAAAACCGATAACTTCTTCACTCGGTCCTAATGCCCCGAAAACATCACCTTGACCAACATCCACAGGGCCGCGAAACCGTCGGCCCATTTTATTTTCTTTCCGGCCGCGAAACTCCGTCCCGCGTACGAGACGGGCAATTCCACTATATGATGCCCCGCCCGCGCGAGCCGCGCCGTTATCTCCGGCTCTATATCGAAGCCGTTCGAGGAGAGGGGCAAACCTTTTAGTACATCCGCGCGGATAATTTTGTAGCATGTCTCCATGTCGGTCAAGCGCGTCCCATACAAGACGTTGGTGGCGAACGTCAGGAACCGGTTTCCGATATAGTGTAGTATGTTCCCGCCTCGGCCGCCGAGAAACCGGGACCCGTAAACGACGTCGGTTTCGCCTCGTACGATAGGTTCGAGCAACAGCGGTATCTCTTCTGGCGTGTACTCCAAGTCTGCATCTTGAATCGCTATAAAGTCACCCGCCGCCGCGGTGATCCCGGCCCGAACCGCAGCGCCCTTACCCCGGTTCATATCCATTTTTATTACGATAACCGTTTCCGGGTTTTCGGTAGTGGCTTGGGCGAGTACTCCGCCGGTCCCGTCGGTCGAGCCGTCGTCCACGACGATTATTTCCTTATCGATATCGAGGGCGAGAACCCGGGCGAGGATTTCGCCCACGGTCTTCTCTTCGTTGTAGACGGGTATAATAATCGAAAGCTTCATGGAGGTTAAAGCGGCCGTTTTAACGGCGCGGGTGTTTCCGCCGCCTGTTCACCCGCCGGCGCCCGGCGACGTATCGGCTTACGCGGTCTTCGACGAACGCGCATACGGCGGCGCAGACTGCGCCGAAAATTACGCCGACGAGAACGTCGCCCGGCCAGTGAACGCCTACGTAGACCCGGGAAAACGCGATTAATGCGGCTACCGGAAGGAGTGCCGAACCCGTCGCCGGGAAGTATCTACGGACCGCCGTCGTGAAGGCGAACGCGTTCGCCGCGTGGAGCGACGGCATCGCGTACGCCGTGGTCATCGAAACCAATAACCGGACGTCGGCCAATTCCACGCACGGTCGCTCCCGGGCGATTAGCGGCTTCAATACGCGGAAGCCTACGGAGTCCGACAGAGCCACGGCCGTCGCTGCGACTGCGAAGGCGATCAAACCGTCTATCCGGTAGCGAACGATTAGGTAAACGCCGACGGCGCCGAAGACGGAGAAGCCGAAGAACTTGTGGGTTACGACCGGCATCACGGCGTCGAACACGCTCCACGCCAACTTATGATTGATTAAGTAGAATAGGTATTCGTCTATCGCTTGGAACATCGTTGTTTAAGTTATTCGAAGCGGCAAAAACTATCATATCGAACGACCGTCCGCAAGGACGTATCTGCGCGCCCCAAGTTAATGAAAGTGCTTGACTTCTATTTACGGCAGTAATATGATAAGGAAAAGAAAGGATTTGCGATGGCGTCTTACAATAAAGTAATTTTGATGGGGAATTTAGTAGCGGACCCGGAAGTAAAAACGCTACCGTCCGGGACGCTAACCGCCCGGTTCAGCATCGCTGTACACGAACGCTACAAAAACAACGAAGGTGAATTCGTAGAAGAGGCCCACTTTTTCGACGTAGACGTTTTCGGTCGACAAGCGGAAATCGCCCAGGAATATTTAGAAAAGGGTCGGCCAGTTTTCGTGGAAGGGAGTCTCCGCCAGAACAGGTGGGAGACCGAAGACGGCCAGAAACGGAGTAAAATCCGCGTCAGGTGCCGTCGCTTTATTATGATGTCTCGAACCGGCGGCCCGGCGCCGGAGGTAGACGTACCCGGTGCGCCGCCGCCGGAATCCGGCGCCGGGGACATTGAACCGGAAGCAAGCGCGCCCGACGCCCATGACGCCGTTGACGAATTTTAAAGTCATACCGATTATATAGGTTCGGCCGTGGCGGGCCGGGCGGTTTCCCGCCCGGCGTTTTTATCGACGTTTAATCGAAGAAAGCGCGATACCGGAAAATTATGGGGAATAAGCTGTTATTTATAGACGCGATGAACCTGGTCTTCCGGGCGTATTTCGCGTTCGTTAAACGCCCACTGAGGACCACCGAAGGGTTCAACACGGGCGCCATCTTCGGCTTCGTGAAGATGGTCCGTAAAGCGCTGGAAGAAGTCGAGCCGACCCACGTCGCGGTGGCGTTCGAGGGCGGGCTGACCTTCCGAAACGAGCTGTATCCCGAGTATAAGGCCAACCGGGCCGACGCGCCCGACGACCTCAAAGCCCAGGTGGAACCCGTCAAGGAGGTCGCCCGGGCGATGGGCATCCCGGTTTTGGAAGTCCCCGGCGCCGAGGCCGACGATGTTATCGCGACGCTGTCCAAACGGGCCGAGGGTTTCGATGAGGTCGTTATTCTCTCGGGCGACAAGGACCTCATGCAGCTCGTGAACGACAGGGTGAACGTGCTCGCGCCGAAAAGCGGCGTATCGGAGATAGAAGAACTCGGCCCAGAACAGGTCCGCGAGAAGATGAAAGTCGAACCGGACCAGGTCCGGGACTTACTCGCACTGGCCGGAGATTCGTCGGACAACGTTCCGGGCGTTCCGGGCGTGGGGAACAAAACCGCGGCGAACCTCCTCTATATCTTGGCAGGGAGAGCAACAAAGAAAAGTGGGCCGGGACGAAGATTCTGGTGGCTGTCTGGAGCTGCTAAATGCAATAAGCCCCCACCGAGAACCGAGCATCAGTCGGTAGCTTCTTTCTGCAGAAGCTGGATGATATCAGCTTTGGTAGGCAGCGCCTCGACGGAGCCGAACTTCGTGCAGGCCAGAGCCCCGGCCGCCGAGGCGAATTTAACCGCCTCCTTCATATCGTCTTTGACGGCGCAATAAGCTGCCAGAGCGCCGGAAAACGCATCCCCTCTTCCAGTCTGGTCAACAAGCTCAACCTCGAAAGCCGGAATCTGGTCCGCACCGTTTCTGTCAACTACCATACAGCCGTGTTTGCCCATTGTTATCACGGCGTACTTGACCCCGCGGGCAATCAGGTCTGAGCCGATAAGTTTTGCAGTGCGAATATTCGCTCCCGACCGCTCGGTTATCTCGGCGGCCTCCCAGAGATTAGGTATCAGGATATCGGCTGAAAAATATCCGATGGGTAGGCCCGTGCTTTGCCGGCTGCGCTGTGACTCGACCGGCCTTGCAGGATTGAGGATTATCTTTGTTTCGTGCACCTTCGCATAGCGGAGAGCTGTTGTAATTGCCTGTTGCGGCAGTTCGCCGTGAATCAAACAGGCGTCGGCATCAGAGATAATCTGCTCGGCGGCGTCGATGTCCCGTGGTAACAAAGCGCTGTTCGCGCCGGTGTAGTAACAGGCTGCGTTTTCGCCCACAGCATTAACCAGCGTTACGGCAACACCGGTATTTTTCGCCTTGGCAGTGTAAACGAACTCGGTGTTAACATTGAACTCAGCCAGGTTTTTCTTGACCATCTGGGCGAATACATCACCGCCGACCTTGCTGATAAGATGCACATCGCAGCCGCACAGAGCTGCTTCGACCGCTTGGTTTGGCCCGGGACCGGTGGCCGTGTATGACAGAGCATTGCCGACTACACTCTGACCTGCGGATGGGAACTGACTGCACCTTATCGCCATATCTACGTAGGTGCCGCCAATTACAACTACTTTGGGACTCATTCCCGACATCTTTGCCCCTAAAGTTCCTTTCAAAACTCAAGTATAGCGGGCTTTCCGGCAAAAGTAAAACTATTTCCGGTTAATCTTAAAACAAATCTTTCATTTGTAAAGACCCGATTGCTGACTGTCCTGACAGACCGCGGGCCGCTCCGTTATCAAAAGGAAACTGTATGCGGAAAATCGATGCTTCCGGATTATGTTTAAGGGGGGCAGGGGTGCCAGTGGCCCAGACACCCCTATTAGGTATTTTTATTTTCTTCGTCCGCGAAGCGACACTAAAGAGCTCAAGCCCAACAGAAAGATTGTTGCCGGTTTTGTTGCTGCGGCGGGGTAAACTTGCTGTCTATCGTGAACAGAAGCCCTCAGGTTTGCTTTCGGACCGATGCCGTGCTGGAGCGTGTAACGCGCTATTGACGAGACAGGCATCCATGTTCTCGCGACCGAAGCCGCGTTGCGGAAAAGTAAAACCAGAATAATTGCTGTCAGGAACATAATGGCTGCTTATCCTTTTCGTTTTTCCTCAATTAGTCTTTGAACGCCGGTTCTTATGTGAAGACGTAACAACGGTTCAGAATGCTCCGAATCAAGTGATTAATCTTCACCCCCATTTATAAATTTATTTTACCTAATTTGAAGTTGAATGTCAAGTGAAATCTCGCCTATCTTCACGAGATTACGGTGATTTTTTCCCGGAGGTTTTGTTATTTAGCCGTTCCGGTAAATAACAGCCAAATTATAGGACCAGCTAAACGACTAAAGTATAAAGTGCCTAAAGTTGTATAATTTTAACTTTAGTCACTTTAGCTCACTTGTCAGGCTGGTACGAATGAAATTTTCTATTGCCTCGACAACCTGCTGTTTAAATGCTGCAGGACTTTGAGCAATCCATATCGTAAAATTGTAAAGCTCCAGAATCGTCAGGCGGGGCGTCCGACTACAGCCATACAAACGACACTTTCGGCTTGGCCGTCGATGCCCAGGATCGCGTTGACCTCGTCGTCGAATAAGGCCCCGATTGCGCAGCTGCCGAGATTTAAGCTAACAGCAGCCAGCGCGAGGTTCTCGGCGATATGGCCCGCATCAAGATAGATATACCTGTACGCTCGCTGGCCGTACTTCCATTTGCACCGCTCGAAGACCGCCGTCCAGACAAATACCGCAGCCGCCGTCGAACACATTTCCTGGCCCAAAGCCGTCGCGGTAATCTCTCGTCGCAAATCGCCCTTCGACAATTCGGCGAGCTGGTGTGTCCTGATAGAGTAGTGGTACAGGCCCGTTTCTACTTTTCTTACGTCATTGGCGATAACATACGTCTCAATCGGATATAGTGCACCTGCCGATGGGGCGGTGCGGAATTCATAGCCCTGTTCGATTCGCTGGATACCGGTCGATGCCCAAAGCAGATAGGAAAGCTGGTCCGTAGTTATCGGTTTTTGCTGAAAATCGCGAACGCTCTTTCTCTGTTTCAAGGTTTCATCCAGTGTCATAGGCCGGCTCGGCTCAAAAGATTCAAGCTCAATTATGGGCTTGTCAGGATAATCCTTGTACAAGGCCGGCTTTTTATCCCATACCAGTCTGTGTCCGGGCATTTTGTCCGGCTGATATTTAGTCTGCTGCTGAAAATTATCACCTATTCCACTCATTTCCATACCTCTGTTTACAGCGTTAAAACGCGGTTATTGCGGCTTCTTACCTGGTTTTGGCTGCTTGCCCAGGAACTCTACGACCATTGTCTTTGTTGCGGCTCTGGTGAATATGACAGTTTAACAGTTTTCTGCGTGGATGTCAGCTCAGATATTTCGGATTGCTCGCCGGCTGTTTGATATTTAGTAAATTTTTAGAAAATTTTATAAAAATTCAAACAAAATGCTTGACAAAGTTCAAAAATATGTTAAAATGTTCCCAATGTTAAGTAAATATCAAACAATAAAGCGTGGGAATAGCAGAAAAACGGCTATTTTGGCCTATCGTTCTGTCGCAGCGCGATTGATGGATGTCATTGCGAGCGAAGCGAAGCAATCTCCGTCGTTCGAAGGCACGAGATTGCCGCGGCCCTTCGGGCCTCGCAATGACAGTTCCTCAGGTTATCTGCCTTAGAATCATCTCTGCATTTTGCAGTGAGACCAAGGATGAAAAGAGTCCATACAAATATCACGGAGAGAATGCTTGAGACCAAAGGCCGGCCACGGGAGACGCTCGAGCTGCTCAGTAACAGGATAAATCTGCTTGAGGGCGTGGAGAAGGTCCTGATGAAAATGTATCTGGAAAACGGCAGCAGCGTTCGGCAGATGGCCCGGCTCACCGGCGTCAGCGAGACAACCATGGCTCGAAGAATACGCAAAATGACCGAACGGCTCATGGACGGGCAATACATTAACTGTCTGCGATGCCGCAGCGAATTCACAAAGACCGAACTGGCCATTGCAAAGGATTATTTCCTGATGGGCATCTCGATGAGGAGAATCGCAGCAAACCGCCGTTCGACCTACTATTTTGTACGCGAAACTCTGAAAAAGATCCGGGGGTTTCTTGAAAGCGGTAAATAGCGGATATACAAAACAGACGCAGGCAGCGAGGTATGAGATATGACGACGTACAGCATTTCAAAAAGTTTCAACTGGCATGGAACGATTACCGACAAGGTTGCGCAGGTGTGCAGAATATTCGGGCTGACATTGGACCGGCTCGGTGAACAGCGCGTTACTCATAGCTGCCGGCTCTGTATCAATGACGGTGACATCGTTTATATCACAGGTCCATCAGGGGCGGGCAAAAGTGTTCTGCTGAGAGAGCTGGAGAAGTCCATCCCGGCGGCGCAAAGGGTCAACCTTGCCCGGCTCAAGCTGCCGCGCGATAAGACCCTGATTGATTGTATTGAAGATGATGTGCTAACGTCCCTTGGAATGCTCAGCACAGCCGGGCTGAATGATTGTTTCTGTATCCTCAATCAGCCGGGCAATCTCAGCGACGGCGAAAAATACCGCTTCCGCTTGGCGATGGCGCTGGCCGCGAAGAAGAAATTCATTTTCGCCGACGAATTCTGCTCGAACCTCGACCGCATTTCCGCGACGACGATTTCATACAACATATACAAGTTCGCAAAAAAAACCGGCACCACTTTCATACTGGCCTCGAGTGCCGGCGATATTCTGCTCGACCTGGCTCCGGATGTTCTGGTCACAAGAGAACTATCCGGTCCAACACAGGTTATCTATAAGCAGGCAGGGAGATGATAATGCGAAGCTGTACAGTCTGCAAAAGATTGCAAATTGTCCCGGGCGATTTGGCCGACTATAAGCAGCTCGCTCGCTATCACTACCGTGACAGTCGGCTTGGTCCGCCGGCTGCGATTTTCGCTTTGAAGCCGAAGCCCGGCTCGGCAGGGCGGTTGGGAACGCAGACCATCGGCGTTATCGTTTACACGATGCCGATGCCGGCCCTGGAGCTTCGCAACATAGCGACGGGCGGCTTCTTTGCCGGCTTCGATAGAAGTACGCAATTGTCGCTTCTCAACAAGAACGTCCGCTGCATCGGCAGGGTCATCATCGAGCCGCGTTTCAGGGCGATTGGCCTGGCGACCCGGCTGGTGCGTGAAACGATGCCGCAGATGAACGTCCCTGTCATCGAGGCGTCGGCGGTGATGGGAATGGTAAATCCGTTTTTTGAAAAGGCGGGGATGAAGCCATATACAGCGAAGCCGCCCGCACGTTGTGTTCGGCTTATCGAGGCGCTTAGTATGGTCTCGGTGGAAGAGCGAGAGCTTATTGACCCTGCCGGCGTGCAGAGAAAACTCGAACGTCTCGACGAACGCCGGGCCGAATTCATCGAGCTTGAAATCAGACGTTTCCTGCAAAGCTACGGCGAGCGCCGTGATATGCCGGACGGCCTGGAGCGAACAAGATATGTCCTGAGCAAGCTAACCGCAAGACCCATCTATTATGTGTGGTTCAATCCGAACTTGGGATTACCAAAGGAGAATTATGACTAACCGGATTCG
>CP070755.1:280605-284205 GCA_020348885.1 Candidatus Coatesiibacteriota bacterium
ACGTCGGCCAGGTGCTCGGACCTCGGGTCTTCGGAGTACCCAGGGACGGCGACTTAACGAGCTTTAAAACTTACCTTTTGAAGCCGACGGTTTTAAAGACGATATTTATTTCAGTTATGGGCGGTGTAGCGGTTCTTCTACTCATCCCGTTTATCAGGTACGCGCTACCCGACTACGGTTCGACCATGCGATTGATACCGCCTATGTTCGTGGCGTTTACGGTATTGAACGGCACCCATGGATCTGGGATGATACTCATCGCGTTGCACCGATTCCGAGTAATGACCGTCGCTAACGCCATAGCGGCGGCGTTCATCGGGATAATCGCGTATGTCGTTATTATCAACGGATTAGGTCTTCTGTGGGTTGCTATCGCCGCCGCCGCCGGTATAACGGGTTACGCCGTTTTTCTCCAAATCGCCGCTTGGCGCGTTCTGAAACTCCCTTTAAACGCGGCTGTATCTGCCGTTTTTTATCTCTTCTTTCCGCCGGGAGCGATGGCGGGCGCGTTGTTTTTAGCCTTTTTTGGGAGTAACTTCTTTGTATCACCAGTTTCGCCGTCGCCGATAACTATTGGGTGGGATTTGATTTACTTGGTAGTAAGGCTTTCTATCTATGCTTTTGCGGCTGGCGTACTTCTATTTTACGCTGATAAACGGACGGGTATTGTTAGCCTTGTTTTTAGCGATTTACGCGCTAGGATAGCTCGTAAAAAATAAGGATTGTGCTAATGCCCAGCGATAAACCATCGATAAGTACGATTATCGTCAGTTATCGGTGCGCGGAAGCGTTGGCGGAAACCCTCGAATCGTTAGCCGCGCAAAGCTACGACGGCCCGACCGAAACCGTCGTCGTGGATAACGCGTCGGGAGACGGCACACCGGAAGTCGCGAGAGGTTTCCGTAACGTGAAACTCGTCGAATCGCCGGAAAACGTCGGCTTCGCCCAGGCGAACAATCTGGGAATACACGAAACGGCGGGTGAATTTATATTCGTACTTAACCCGGACGTAATTTTACCGTCGGAGTTGCTAGCGGAATTAGCCGATTATCTTATCGAACATCCGGACGTTGGCGCAGTAGGCCCGACCCTCACCGACTCTTCCGGCGATTTACAAAAATACTGCGCGTGGAAGGATTATACCTTTATCGCCGCCGTAGGGGACGCTATTGGCGTTTCGCAGGGTTTGTTAAAGAGGGTATTTTATATAGGTTGCCTATACCGAGAGCAGTACTACGACAGCGACCCAAAAAACGTTTTCAGCCTATCCGGGTCTTGCGCTCTCATAAGACGGAAAACTTTCGACGCCGCCGGCGGTTTCGACGAGCGATACTTCCTCTTCGGCGAAGACCTAGACCTTTTCCGTACGGTTCGCCGGAAAGGTTTCCGCGTAGTTTACCTGCCCTCGGGTCCGGCCGTCCATATAACCGGCAATTCTATGGGATCGTTTAACCCGACCGTAGGCGCGGCCGGGATCGAAAGCGCGGTTTCATACAACCGGAAGTACCGGGGACGATTAGCGGGTCTGTTACTCCTAGCAGCGGCGTACATTTCTTTAGCGATGCGGTTCACCTTTTTTCGCTTCGTGGCCGCGTTAAGTCCCGAAATGACCGCGGCTTCCCGCCGCGTTGACTATTATAAAAACGTCCTGAGAATCGTTTCGGGTAAGGCGCTTCAAGAATAAAATGATTGTGGGGGGCCCGCTAATATGATAGCCTGACTGGACTTCATCTAGTGGAGAGTATAGTGAAAAAAACGCTTGTAACTTCTACAGTAATTTCGTTTGCCGTCGTCGTATTGAACGCGCACGCGGCGGACGAAACCAAAACGGTAAAACCGTTCTTCACGGACTTGCCGCCGGAAATAGATGGGGTCCTTGACGACGCGGTATGGTACGAGGTAGAAGCTCGCGACGAATCGGTGGCTTCGGGTTTTACTTACCGCGGGTATGTAGGGGACGAACTGTACTACGCGCTCGAACCAACCGACATAGCCGTAGCGTACGATAGGGATAACCTTTATCTCGGCGTTTCGTGCTATATGACCAACTCGGACGACCTCGTCAGCCGAATTCTGATTCGCGACGCGCCACTGTGGTACGACGACTCGATAGAAATATTCATCGATACATTCTACGACCACAAGAGCGCCTATTACTTTTCGCTAAACCCGAGTAATACGCAGATGGACGGCGTTATTACCGAGGAGGGGGAAGTAGAGAGCCGGAATTGGGACGGAATATGGTACAGCGCTACGAGCATCGACCGATACGGCTGGTACGCCGAGATAAAAATCCCTTTCAGGATACTCCGTTTCTCGATGAAGAGAGACGTATGGGGGCTAAACATCGTCAGGTTCCATACGAAAACCCAGGACCAGACGATATGGAGCCCCGTGGGCGAAAATCTGCTCAGGGTTTCCGAATACGGCGAGTTGACCGGGATGTCGCACATATCGAAACGGCCGACCCTCGACGTGTTGCCGTACTTCTCGGCCGATTACAGGTCGATAGCGAAAGAGTAGGAGGGCGAGGGGGATTATAACCTCGGGATAGACGTTACGTCCAGGGTTTTGCCGAGTTTCGAGGTAACGGCTACATATAATCCGGACTTCGCCCAGGTGGAAGCGGATCCCTATCAAATAAATCTGACCGACGAAGAGCTGTTCCTCCCCGAAAAGCGCCCGTTTTTCCTGGAAGGCCTCCAATATTTCGATACGCCAATAATGGCGTTCTACACAAGGCGCGTAGGCGACATCGACTATGGGTTTAAAGGGCTCGGGCGCCTCGGCCCGACGCATGTGTACGGTACGTGGCTCCGCGCGTACGAACACCTTGAAGACCCCGAGAACCCGGATGGGCCTCACCGGTTCAACTACCTAGTAGGTCGCGTTAAACAAGACGTAACCAAATACGGGTATATTGGATTCCTCGGCTACCAACGCGACGGAGCGACGTGGGACGCCAACCGCGCCCTGTCCGCCGACGCCGGGATTTCGTTCAACGACGAGCTTATCTTCACCGGCCAATATATAAAAGCGCAGGACCGGGAAACCGGCGTTAACGACGACGCGTACACTTTGTGGTTCGACAGATATACGTCGGGGCTTTCGTTAGGCGGCGGTTACGAAGACATCGGCCGGCGTATGGACGTACTTAAATGCGCTTACATCCCGTACGACGACGTCAAGGGGTACTGGGGTTGGTTCGATTACAATTGGTGGCTGTGGTCCCTCGGGATGAAAAAGATTAACGTTTACGGTTACTATGACCGCTACCTAAACCACGGCGGCTATTTACCGGGCATTTTCAAGAACGCGCCCGACACGCTGGAACGAGAAACGGTAGTGGGCCAAGTAGGACTGTACTTTACGAATAAGATAACGATGGAGTTCTACGCCGAACACAACTTCCGGGCCGAAGAGTACAAAGAACACTGGATAATAACCGACCCACTGGACCCGGGCGACGAAACCCATATATACCGCGAATTCCCGTATTCGGTCGTGAACGATTACTATTCGATTTTTACGGGCTACAACCTCGACGAATGGAGTAACGTTTACGCGTTTTACGAGTTCGGGCGCCATTACGACTTCGAC
>CP070755.1:284305-292274 GCA_020348885.1 Candidatus Coatesiibacteriota bacterium
CCGTAGCTCCCGAACGCGTACGAATACAGCGAGAGCATAACCACGTAGCTGAGGAGGAGAAGCGTGTTCAACCCGCCCGTAACCCATCCCGGGCCGAACGCTTGATTAAGAAACTCGACGGTACCGCCCTGGCACGGATACGTAACCGAAAGTTTCGCGTACGAATAGGACGTGATGAGCGCGACGACGCCGGCCACGGCGAACGCGACGGGTGTCCCGCCGCCGGCCAACTCGACGGAAAGACCCAGCACGGCGAAGATACCGCCGCCGACCATCCCGCCGACGCCTATGGCGAACACCGCCCAGAAACCTATTTTACCGTCGCCATCGGTAATTCTGACGCCCCTTTCTTTTCAACAGGATACCCTATTGGGAAGTTAGCGGCAAGGGAAAAGCCGCATAGATTAAAACCTACGCGGCTGTTGAAGAACATCGGAATAGCCCCATATTAACGCGAGGGCCGATTATTTAAATAAACCGATTGAAGAAGAACGCGAACACCGCCACGGCGCGGGCGTCTTTCTCGCCGCGCCACCGGCCCACCTCGACGCCGACGTCGTTCACTATCTCGCCGTCGTCCTTCAGCTTCGCGATAACGGCGCGGTTGGCGTCGAGTATCCTACCTTCCGGGTCTTCGTAGTACCCGACCACCTGGCGTCCGGCGTTGAGCACGATCCCGCCGTCGAGGTAGCCCATCGTACCGCCGGCGGAGTCATAAACGACACCCGCCGCTGTGTCGATCTCCCCGATGTCGAAATCGCCGTTCGTAATCGTGCCGTCGTCCCTGACGCGGCCCAGTTCGGTGCCGTCGGTATCGACTATAATGGTCCTGGCGGACGCGGACAGCGTTAGCGTTATCGTTAGTATCCCTAAAAGGTATATCGTTTTCATAACCGTCAACTCCCCTTTCGGATACATTATAGCAGAAAAGCGGCGGGGTGTATCGGTTTTTTTCGACGTTTACAGAAGCACCTAATAATATTAAGTACGGTCGGGCTCCCACCCGGCCGCTTATACGTAAGTATCTACACGGCAGTTACTCGAAGGACGCTAATAAACCTCTTCGGCTTATTAAAGAACGTCGTTAACCGCCCGCGGCGCCCTCCGCGGCCGGCGGCACGAATACGCGTTGGGATAGTTCGCGGTCGAGCATAAAGAGCCCGCCGCCTTCCTTCCCCACCAGCTTGAGCTTCTGGATTATTTCGTCGACGGACGCTTCCTCCTCCACTTGTTCGGTGACGAACCACTGGAGGAAACCATTGGTGGCGTGGTCGCTCTCGGCGACCGCCAGGTCCACCAGCTTGTTGATGCGTTCCGAAACGCCCTGTTCGTGTTCGTACGCGTGTTCGAACGCCGCCAGCGGCGAGTCCCATTCGACCGGCGGCGCGTCGATAGCCGCGAGGGTTACGCGCCCGCCACGTTCGCTCACGAAGTCGTAGAACTTCATGGCGTGAGAGACCTCTTCCTGGGCTTGAATTTTCATCCAGTTGGCGAACCCGGGAAGGTTTACCGACTCGCAATACGCGGCCATCGCCAGGTAGATGTAAGCCGAAAAAAGCTCCCAGTTGAGCTGGTCGTTCAGCGCGTTCTGCACTTTCTCCTTTATCAATCTCCTCACCTCTCTTTGCTCGCTTCGAACCGGCTGCTTCCCGTATTCTATCTATTACGGACCTTCGTGGACCATAGGCCATTCCACGTCGTAGGTCTCGAACTCGTCGGCCATCTCCTTTTCGTGTTCGAGCAGTTTATAATGCCCCAACTCCATCTTCGCGATATAGAGGAGCATCTTCCGGGTCTCTTCCCGGTCGGCGAAAAGGTCGGCCATATCTGTATTGAAACCGTGGGCCGCCAGCTCGGCGTCCATAGCGCCCGATATAACCTCGCTTATCGGCATCGCCTCGTCGTAAACGAGAACCGACGGCAGCGGGACGGGGTTTTCGTCGGGTAGAACGATTTCCTCGCCGGGGAACTCTTCGCCGTAAAAGGCTTCGAAGAAACGATAGTGCTTCGTTTCCTCATCGGCCAGGAACTTGAGCCGGTCCTTGAGCATGAAGTTCTTGACCCGATCCGCGAGTTTCTCGTAAACCACCCGGCTCTCGACCTCGCTCTTCATCGCGGTTAGCGCGACGTCTTTCAAGCTGTACTTCGATAAATCCATGGTACATCCCCTCGGTAAATCCACTTTCGCGTAGCGGGGATTTTCCAATCCCTGATCGGCGGTTTTCTAACCGCCGTCTCCCTCGGCGACTGGAAAATCGCCGCTACCCTCGATTCACCCCTACTCCTCCTTCTCGAACACGTCTTTCCCCGAACCGCAGACCGGGCACACCCAGTCGTCGGGCAAGTCTTCGAAAGCCGTCCCCGGCTCTATACCGCTTTCGGGGTCGCCGACGGCCGGGTCGTACACGTACCCGCATACCGTGCAAACGTATCTATCCATTCCTTCCACCTCGACCGGTTCTTTCTCCTCTATGTAAGTAGCCGCCGTCCTGGGCGTTTTACCGCGTTTGACGGCGTGGTAGTACGCGTAGGTCATCGGTTCGCCGTCGCTAAGCACTTCGGCTTCGACGACGTTGCCGACGAAGATGGTGTGGGTCCCCACGTCCAGCCCGTCGAAGACCTCGACCTCGAAGTACGCCACGGCGTTGTCGAGAACGACAGGCGCGCCGGTGGCGCCGGTTTTGTATTCGACTTCCTCGAACTTATCCAACTCGCGGCCGGACCTGAACCCGAAGTGGCCGACGAAGCTCAGCGGCGTGTCTATCGACAGCACCGAAACGGTGAAGACCCGGCTCTTCGATATGAACTCGTGGGTGAGGTTCTGCTTGTTTATGCTGACGGCGACCTCTATCGGGTCGGCCGTGACCTGGACCAGGGCGTTGGCGATCTGCCCGTTGAAACGTTCGCCGTCAACCGAGCTGACCACGTACAGGCCGTAACCTATCTTATACAGAGCGCGTTCGTCCATACGGTTAACCTCCGCCGCGGGTTCAGATGCGCTTCTTTTCGCCTTTCTTACGGTCTTCGCGGCACGACGGGCAGATACCGATAAACTCCAGACGGTACCCGATAATATCGAATTCTCGCCCGCTTCCGACGAATTTGTCGAGGCCGGGAATTGGTTCGACGTGAAGGTCGCCTACGCGGCCGCACCGCACGCACCGTACGTGATAATGGTCCTTCGTGTCGCCGTCGAAGCGCATCTGCGGCCCGGAATCGAGTTTAAGTATCTCCCCGCTCTCGGACAGGATGTCCAGGTTCCGGTAAACGGTTCCCATGCTAATCCGGGGCAGGCGCCGGCGGACGAGTTCGTACACCTCGTCGGCGGTAGGATGGGTCTTGACCTTACGCAGTTCCTCGAGAATCACGCGGCGCTGTTCGGTCATTCTCAGCTTACCGTCGGCCATCGTTCCCTCCACGTAAGAATAATTCTTATTATCACTTTACCTGATTTACGATGGATGTCAAGGGGTTTTTATAGGTTACTATTATTATATGGCAATACTCAACGGTTTATTATGTTTACCCATATCCCACGTATTTGCCGTAAACAAAAAGGCGGTAGTAAAGCCGCCGCCAACCATAAACCGCGGAAGGCATTAATCTACCCCCCAACCTCCCCCGGCAGCCGGGGCTTCACGGCGGATTTCGTATAGGGCAGGACGTATATTGATTTATCGCTGTCGCCCACGGTCCGGGCGTCGCCGGCGCCGGCCGTTACCATCAAAACGAAACGCGCGCCCACCGGATACGCCCACCAGTCCTCTACCGACTCGTACGGTATCGTCACCTTCGGCTCGAAAGTCGGCGCCCGGTGGTTCGACCAGACCTCGGACGTATCCGGGCCCTTGAACCTGTCGAGGCGGTCCAGCGGTATCAGGAATACGACGTAGCCGCCGTCGGCCCCCGCTACGCTCTCCCACGCGACGTGAATCCCGTCGGGACGGTCCTCGGCCCGGACGTTCGCCGGGACCGGGAGGAGCCGCGCGTATAACCCCGGGTGCCGGTCCGGCCCCGCCGACGTCTCGTTTCCGAAACGGTCCCTCGCGTAAACCACCACTTCGCCCACCGGCGTCGCGGCTACCTCCGCCCCCCGATACGTTACTTCGGCGGTGAATATATTGTCGTCGGGCGCCTCGTCAGGGCCGAGTCCGATGTCCAGTAACTCCAACTCGGTCCCGTCGGGCAGGACTGCCAGCACCTCATCCAGGTCCATGTCCGGGTCCCGGACCCTCGCGGTTATACGGAGAACCACCTTCTCCCCCTCGCCGGCCGGGTCGAGGTAGTGCTGTATCCGGGCGTTAGCGGCGGTTATCGCCGGGACGTATGTCAGCGTAATATCCACGCCCCCGGCGTCGTAAAACCGCAACTCGACCGTCTCCTCGGCGGCGCCGGCCGGTTCGGCCCGGCCCCACCCGGCGTCCTCGTCCTCGTCTAAGAACGCCCTGACTCGATAGCGACCGGGTGGTAGCCCTTCTATCTCGTATTCCCCGTCTTCATCGGTTACTACTACGGCCGCCGGGTAATCGGCGCCGTCGGCGTACGCGGCGACTATCGCCTTCTCGACCACGTCCAGCTCGAAGTAAACGGTACCCGAGAGTTTCCGGGCACCTTTCGGCTTCCCCGTTACGTTAACCGCGTACTCGTAAAAGTCGCCCCAGTTCCCGGCCGAGTCCCGGGCATGGACGTAGATGATATGTTCGCCCTTTTTCCCGGCTCCGCCCGCTTTCAGGTCGGTTATATACCGTTCCACCTCGGCGGCGGGGGCCGTCCCCCACACGGCACCGACCGGCGCCAGCGATATCCCTGTTCCGTCGCTGGCCGGCGCGTCCACGAAGAACTCGGCGGCGGTTATCTCGGCCCGGCCTTCCGGGTCCGATACTCGAGCGGCGATATACGCTCCCGTCTGCCCGTCGGTCGGGTTCGGCGAGAACACAATATCGGAAACCACCGGCCCTTCCCTGTCGGGCTTCCCCAGGTAAACGGTAACGTTATCGAGCCTTTCGCCGCCGACGAACTCGGGCAGGGCGTTGGCGTCGCCGTCGCGGTCCGGGTCGTACACGCCGACCAGCTCTTCACCGCCCGGCTGCAATTTATGTACGAGTAAGTAGTACGTAGGCGACGCTTCGGTATTGGGGGCGATGCCGTCCAACCGGAAGTATCCCTCGTCGTTGGTTACCGCGAACGCCGCGACGAACGCGCTTTCGCTCTCCGTCGACGGCGCGAGGGCCAACAACACTTCGGCGCCGCTTACGTCCAGGCCCTCCTCGGCGGCGACCACCCGCCCGACCACCGTTCCCTCTAACGTATCGGATGCTGTTTTGAAGGCTATACGGGCCGGCAAAAACAACAGGTTCCCGGCCACGTCGGCGCACGTATTGGCCACGGTTACCGTATATACGGTCTCGTAGTCCAGCTTCTCGGCCGGGCGGAACGCAACGCTCATCACGCCGGTCGACGCTTCGCCCTGTATCTCCCGACCTAGGTCGTCGGTCAGGGTAATCACGTCCCGAAGGGTGGCGGCGTTCATCGCGTCGTTGAACATAACGCGAATTTCCGGCCGCAGCCCGACGCCCTCGGCACCGTCGGGCGGGTAGCTCCCGGCGACGGCGGGTTCCTTCTTGTCCGCCCGGGACGAACCCCTGAAAGCCTTCCGGTTGTTCGTCTCTATCGGGTTTCCGCCGGCCTCGTCGCGGACGTTGCGGACGACCAGCTCGTAACGGGCACCCGGCTCCTGGGCGTCGGTAACGAGAATGACCCCGTCGGCGCGGCCGGCCGAAACGACGGCCTTCACCGGGAGTTCCCTCTCGTCGTCTGTCGTTATCCGATAGTGCTTCTCGTCCAGCGCGGCGATTACGTCAATGGCCTCGTCGAAGTAAACCTCGACGTGGTTGGCGTCCACCGCTTTCACCTTCGTTAGCGACGGCGGCCGATCGTCTTCCAACTCCTCCGCGCCGGGCGGAACGCCCACCTTGGCGCAGCCGGCGACGAGAACCGCCGCCGCGCTCGATAAAGCGATTATGCAGGCGAACCGTTTCACGGGCTTTACGTAGGCGTTTCTATTCGCCGGTTGCGGAAGAAGTCGGACAACGCCGGGTACTCGTTACGCTCGAATAGCGTCCGGTTCATCGCGATATGCCACAGGATGTCTTCCCAGGTTATCCAGAAGAGCCGGTCCGGTATCAACGGCGCTTCGTAGCCCAGGTCGCGGTAGAGCGCTTCCGTATAGGTCGAGTATTCGTTCATCTTATACCAGTACAGACGGTTTCGCGCGCCATCGCCGTCGCGGAAAAGAGCCGGGCTGACCAGCGTGAACGCGAACATTCGTCCGGTCTCCCTGGCCTCGTACATCCCGCAGTCCACGACCCGGACTATCTGGTTCAGCACCGGGATAAACGTAACCTGGTACGAGATATCGGACAAGAACTTACACTCGAAGCAGATGAAGAAACGCTTGTTCTCCAACACCGCGTTAATACTGACGGGCTTCTCCAGCAGCGAAAGGTCGCCGCCGGACGCAGCCTTGCGCCGGACGCACAGGACGGGGTGGTTCTCGGCCCAATCCCGTACCGCTTCGAGATAACCGGGGCAGGGCGTCAGTTTCCGGCCGAAAGAGAGTTTCAAAGGGTCGCCGGCGTCCGCCTTCGCGACCCTGGTACCGAACGTCTTGCCGAACAAATCTACCAGCGCGCCGGTCCGGGCGTCGGCGTCCATTTTCCCCCAGAGTACGTGGAAGAGCGCCGTCATCCCGAAAAACGTCAATACCTGCTCGTCCTTGAAGTACTGGAGCCGTTCAACGGTCAGCCGGTCGGCCTGGTAGTCGCCCAGCCTTTTCTCCGGGTCGTCGGCGTACTCCATCAAATCCCGAATAAACTCCTCGAATTGAGTACGTATCGGCGGCTCTTCGACCAGATTCAAGTAATCTCCGAAAAGGAGGTCTCGTTTTGGCATCTTCCGTCCTTAGAGGTTGAACCTGTCCCGTATCTCGTTTGCTTTGCCCGGTTGCCCGTTCATCTCGTATGCGGCCGCAAGGTTACGCCGGGCGATGTCCCGGGCCCCTTCCTTGTCGGTGGTACCCGCCGGGTCGAGGGTTATCGCTTTATCAAGCACCTCTATCGCCCGCGCCGGTTGCCCGGAGTGAATACAAGCTAACCCGAGATTATTATGGGCCCAGAAATCGTTGGGCTTATACTCAATACACTCCTCGTACTCGGACGCCGCTTCGGCGTTCCGTCCCAGCTCCTGCAATGAAAAAGCGAGGTAGAAGTGGTAATCGCCCTTCTCCGGTTCCAGTTCCACCGCCCTCTTCAGGTACGGGAGCGCCTCGTTATAACGCCCCGCGTCGTGGAGTTTCTTGCCTTCCGCAAAGTAATCGGCGGCGCCCCAGCCCGGTTCGTCGGCCGCGGTTACGCTGATATCGATTTCCTTCGCCCTCTCGACCGGCTCGCCGGCGGTCGTCGGTTCTCCCCCGACGTTTATGTACGCGCCAAAAACCCATCCCTCGTCGCCGTCGTCGGTCCGAACGTTGTACCAGTAATCGGTTACGTTGTCTATTGTCTCCTGCTCGTCCGAGCGGTCCAGTACGACGAGCGAATCGCCGACGTCCAACTGCTGAACGACGGCCCCGCCGAGGCTTGGCCGCGACCGTAGATTGAGGGGCCCGGCCGATACGACGGCGGTCTCGCCTTCGTACTCAGGTCCGCCGGCGACGTCTTCCTCGTAATCCTCGAACGCGCCCTCTTCCTCATCGAGCTCTTCCTTGCCGCCGCAGCCGACGAACGCAAACGTCGCCAACACGACGATACAAGCGACTAAGTATACCGACAGCTTTTTCATAAGCAATTCCCCTCTCAGTTGCCCATAGGGTCTATTATAGTTCCCCTGGCGACTACGTTTCGCCACATAGATTGAAGTTCCAAAGCTACGGCGACAAGGCGGTACTTGAGCGGTTTGAGCGGTAAATCAAAGG
>CP070755.1:292374-298577 GCA_020348885.1 Candidatus Coatesiibacteriota bacterium
GATAAACGCACCCGCGTTCGCCGAGTTTATCTCGGGCCCGGGGAAGACGCTCGTTATCGTAAACGACGCGACGCGGCCTACGCCCACGGCCCGGGTCCTCGGCCTTATCGCGGGCGAGCTCTCCGGGGCCGATTGCTCCTACATCATCGCGACCGGCGCGCACCGGGCTTCGACCGACGAGGAATTGGGCGAAATCTTCGGCGATATGTACGACAACGTACGGGACCGCGTTATAATGCACGACGCGACCGCCGAGGAGGATATGGTCCACATCGGGACCAGCAAGAACGGCACCGAGATGTACGTGAACAAGGCCGGCGTGGAGGCCGATAAGATAGTCATCATAGGTTCCGTTGAACCCCACTACTTCGGCGGGTACACCGGCGGCCGTAAGGCTTTTCTACCCGGTATCGCGTCCCGGCAGACGATAACCCAGAACCACAAGTACGCGCTCCGGCCGGAAGCGAAAGCCCTGGCTCTCGACGGCAACCCGGTCCACGAGGACATGATCGACGCCCTCAAGACCATCGAGGACAAGGCCATCTTCTCGATAATGACGGTACTCGACGGCGAACACCGGATATACGCCACCACGGCCGGGCACATCCACGACAGCTTCTACGCCGCCATCGACGCCGCCAACGAAGTCTTCTGCGTGCCGGTCTCGGGTGAGGCCGATATCGTCGTCAGTGTGGCCCCCTATCCGATGGATATCGACCTGTACCAATCGCAAAAAGCGTTGGACAACGGCAAACTCGCGATGGCACCCGGAGGGATACTGATTATGGTTTCCAAGTGTCGTATGGGCGTCGGCGACGAAGCTTTCCTCGACTTACTCGCGAGCTGCGACACCCCCCAGGAGACCCTTGCGAAGCTCGAGAGCGACTACAAGCTAGGGTGGCACAAGGCCGGGAAGATGGCCGAGATCGCCGTCAAGGGCGAGATGTGGGGCGTTACCGACCTGGAAGACGGAACGGTATCCAAGGCGTTCATCAAGCCGTATCACGATATGCAGGAAGCGTTCGAAGCGGCTATGGCCGCCAAAGGTCGGGACGCCCGTGTCTTGGTGATGATGAGCGGATCGATGTCGATACCGATGCTACAATAGGTATCGTATAACCGAACTTAAGACGGGCGGTGGATATGGACGAGATGCTCGAATCTATGCTCAACGGTTTTAAGACCGTTTACGATAACGTCGAGAACGCGGTCGGCGCGGATAACGCGGCCGACTTCAAAGCGATAATCGACGAGATGTTTAAGTTGGCCGAAGACGTCGACTACGCGGGTTTTATGTCGAAAGCGACGGAAACCGGCGTTATGAACCGTTACAACGAAGAACTGGCGAAGATGTCTAGTTTAGCGTCGGAGATGAACGTGCCTCTCGACCCAGGCGGGTAAAGCGCTAGTATCTTCGCCCTCAGAAATCTAGAAGGAGAGATATGGATAAAAAAGTAATCGAAAAACTCGAGGCCGTCGTCGGGCCGGACCGCTGCACCACGTCGGCGGTCGAGCTGGCGGCCTACGGCGCCGACTCGAGTATACACTTCCACGAGCCCGAAGTGGTGGTGCAGGTCTTGACCGCCGAGGAAGTATCGGAGGTAATGAAGCTTGCTAACGAGCATAAAATCCCGGTCGTCCCCAGGGGCGCCGGCTCGGCGCTCTGCGGCCACGCGGTCCCCATCTTCGGCGGTATCGCGATGGACTTACAGTGGATGGACGAGATAAAGGAAGTCCACGAAACCGACCTGTATTGCGTTGTCGGGCCTGGCGTGATTTACGCGAAGTTGAACGCGCACCTGAAACCGAAGAAGTTCTTCTTCCCGCCGGCGCCCGGCTCGGGCGACATCGCCACGATCGCGGGAATGGTCATCTCCAACGCGTCCGGCGTAAACGCCGTCAAATACGGCGCGACGCGGGACTACGTCCTCGGCCTCGAGATAGTACTGCCCACCGGAGAGATTATACACTCCGGGACGCGGACGTTGAAGAACGCGGCCGGTTATCAGCTCGACCGGTTGATGGTCGCGAGCGAAGGGACCCTGGGCATCGTAACAGAGATTACGCTGAAGATAGTTCCGCTGCCCGAGCACAAGGGCTTAATCATGGCCGTCTTCGACGACATCGAGGCGACCGGACAGGCCGTCGCCGACACGATCGCGTATCCGCTAATCCCGGCGGGCCTCGAACTCATGGACTCGATCTGCATCGACGCGGTGAATAAGGCCACGGACTTGAACCTACCCAAGGCCGAGGGCATAGTCGTTTTCATAGTGGACGGGCACCCGGCCCAAGTCGCCGACCAGATCGAGGTAATCAAAGGGATATGTGCGAAACTCGGCGCACGGGACGTAAAGTATACCGAGGACGCCAAGGAGATGGAAGAGATCCAGAAGGGCCGTAAACAGATGATCCCGTCGCTCTCGCGCTACGTCGACGGTTCGGTTACGGTGATGTTGGCCGACGACATGGGTATTCCGCCGTCGCAGGTACCGAAGGCCGTCAAAGCCTTCCACGATATCGCGGCGAAGTACGACGGCATATTCATCCCAACATACGGCCACGCCGGCGACGGCAACCTCCATACGAAGTTCATTATGGACCCGACGAAGAAGGACCTCTGGCCAGAAGCCGAGAAGGCGACCGAAGAGGTCTTCGACGCGGTCCTGGAGCTTGGCGGAACCGTAACCGGCGAGCACGGCGTAGCGATAACCAAGTCGCCGTATTTTAAGAAGGAGAAGGCCGACTCGCTGGAAGCCATGAAGGCGATAAAGCGGGCGCTCGACCCCAACAACGTCCTGAACCCCGGTAAGATAATGGACTGGGAGGAGGACGGCATCATCCACTTCCTGCGTTACAAGACACATCCCGTTAAGACCGCCGAAGGTATGGACGAGCTGGTCCGCTGGGAAGGCGAGCTGAACGCCTGTACGTATTGCGCGTTCTGCAAGAGCGTCTGTCCGGTCTTCGAAGATATCAAATGGGACAGCGTATCGCCCAAGGGCCAGAATATATCTTCCTACTTCCTGCTCCAGGGCGACCTGAAACCCGACGACGACGTGGTTAAGCGGCTTTACCAGTGTACAATGTGTCTCGATTGTACGCGGCGGTGCCCGACGTCCATCGAGGTCGCCGAGATAGTCGCGTCGGCGCGGAGCTGCCTGGTAGGTCGGGGGTTCAGGAACCCGGCCCACGAGACCATCGTCGAAAACGTGGAGAATACCGACAACATCTACGGCGAAGAGGAGCACATCGCGCCGCAGGAGGGCGAAGCCCTGCTCTTCCTCGGCTGCGGCTATCAGCAGCGCCCGAACACGGTCAAGAAGTTCACCAGGGTACTCGACAAGCTAGGCGTCAAAGCCAAGATAATCGAGGAGACCTGCTGCGGCTATCCGCTCAAGATACTCGGATACCACGACGCGTACGAGAAACAGAAGAAACGGTTCCTCGATCTCATCCCCGAAGGCGAGGTCATTACCTTCTGCCCGACCTGCTACATGTTCATCCAGGAGGAGTACGAGGCCACCCACAAGCCGAAGCACGTACTGGAGGTCGTCGCCGAGCAGCTCAAGGGCCGGGACGTGAAACCGGCCGATATGGCCTTAACGTACCACGACCCGTGCCATCTGGCCCGGGGCGCCGGGATAGTCGACCCGCCGCGGGAGATTCTGGCGGCGATAGGCGCCGAGGTCAAAGAGATGGCTCAGAACAAGAACACGACCCGGTGCTGCGGCGGCGGCGGCGGTATCATCACGTCCGACGCCGACCTCTCCGGGCGGATGTCGAAGACCCGCGCGGAGCAGGCGATAGCCGCGGGCGTGGAGGACGTCGTTACTATCTGCCCGACCTGCGAGTTGTCGCTCAGGGCCGGTGCGAAGGCCGCGACCGCCGGCAACGGCGGTAGGCTCAACGTCCATAACATGATGGACCTGGTCTGGAAAGCGGTGAAGTAGAGCGTAGACGCGGGTAAAAAGGGAACTTACGTACGGGCCGACCTTCAGGTCGGCCCGTTTCTTTCGGGCTGGCGCAGAGACGGCTTATATTGTTTCCCGACGGGCGTTTTGATATAATCCCGTCGTAAAGGGATGCGAAAAAGAACCGTTTATGTAGAGACGTCAGCGTGTAGTATCCTAGCAGTTTTAAGGGGGTGGTTAAACGTGTCGCGATACATCGTTTCTTTGACCTTATTCGCCGGATTATCAGTAAACATAGTTTCCGCGTCTCCGCAAGTTTCGGTTAATGAACCTATATCGCGGGAATTTCTCGTTCGAATTTACAATACTATCAGAGGCGCCGAAATGACCATTGGTTGGTGCAACGAATTTTGTTTAATCTCGCTAAACGAAAGCATCTCGTTACTTGAAATACTAGAGCCTTCATTTAGCCCTGGCTCTATTAATTCAATGAAATGCCAAGCCGCTATTGACGATATAAGATACATAATAAAGGCCATCGAAGATATCGAATCAACTGATGAGTTTATCGACCCGGAAGGCGCCGAAGTGGAGGTTTATAAAGACGCGTTGGTTACGTATCGTGAATGGATAGGCGGACTAATTATCCCCCCACCTACCGAAATACCGGAATGGTCCGGGAATAACGAGATGTTAGAAGAGATGAGGATACGGGGTGAAGAAATGAAAGAGAAGTGGATGAGATTAGGGGAAGGACGGGGTGAATCGACGGAAGAAAACGGCGATTGAGCCGTAACGTTATATTCTAATGTATTACTTTGCTTAATTCCCCGGTGGGCCGTAATCGTTTTACGGCCTTCCTTTTCGCCGTTCCCTATGCTAACATCCCGCTAATTATATCGCTTTTAAAACCCGGGAGGAAATCCGATGCGGGTTTACAACCCCGGCGCTCTACCGGGTCAGGCGTCGATGGTGGTCTTCCACGGGATGCCGTACCCGCGGTCGCGAAGTGCCTGGGTAATTAGAAGCCAATTTAAGCACTAAAGACGGGGTTTCAGCAATCTAAGGAGTAAGAATGTCGGAAAAATCGATCGCGATAATAGGCGCCGGCATCGCCGGCCTGGCTGCCGGGTGCTACGCCCGGATGAACGGTTTCAAAACGCATATCTTCGAGATGTGGACCCACGCCGGCGGCGCGTGCACGTCGTGGGAACGCGAAGGTTATACCTTCAACACCAGCCTGAACTGGTTAGTCGGTTCCGGCGAGGGCGCGTACCACAAATTCTGGCGCGAGGTGGGAGCGCTACAAGGGGCGGAGATAATAGACTTCGACCCGTTCTTCGTTTATGAGGCCGCCGACGGCCGGAGGGTTACGTTCTACAACGATCCCGACCGCCTGCGCGAACACTTGCTCGAGATCGCCCCCGAGGACGCCGCGACGATTAAAAAGCTCACCGGGGCTATCCGCGGCGCCGCCTCCTTCGAGATGTCGGCCGACAAACCGCCCGAGCTCTACGGCTTCGGCGACCGGCTGAAGACGTTCGCGAAGATGCTCCCGAAAATGGGCCTTTTTATAAAATGGGGCCGAACGTCTATGCGCGATTTCGGCGCCAAACTTAAAAACCCACTCCTCGCGGAGGCGATGGCGTGCATGCTGTGGCCGGACATGCCGGTGTTCATTTTCCTCGCGACGCTGGGCTGGATGTGGCGCCGCAACTCGGGGTATCCAATCGGCGGCTCGCTCGCGTTCGCCAAAAGGATCGAGAAAAGGTACCTCGACCTGGGAGGCGAGGTCAGATACCGGGCGCGGGTGGAGGAGGTCCTGGTGGAGGAGGACCGGGCGGTGGGCGTGCGGCTGGAGGACGGTACCGAGCACCGCGCCGACTACGTCGTATCGGCCGCAGACGGCCACGCGACGATATTCGACCTGCTGGGTGGCAAATACGTCGACGACAAGATCCGCGGCTACTACGAAGAACTGCCGCTCTTCACGCCGTTGGTGTACGTCTCGTTCGGCGTCAACGGCACGTTCGAGGACGCGCCCCACTTCCTTACCTTCAACTTCGGCTCGCCGTTGCAAGTGGGGGGCGAGGAGGTCCGTCGGGCGTCGCTCCGCGTATATAACTTCGACCCCACTGTCGCGCCCCCGGGCAAAACGGCTATGTTCGTTTTCCTCGACTCTAATTACGACTATTGGAATAAGCTGCGCGAGGAGGACCGTGACCGCTACCGCGAGGAGAAGGACCGGGTCGCCTCGGCCGTCCTCGACGACCTCGAGCGGCGCTTCCC
>CP070755.1:298677-303625 GCA_020348885.1 Candidatus Coatesiibacteriota bacterium
ACGACGAGGAGACCAGATACGCGTATCGAGTTTCACCGGACGACGGCGACGTCCTCGGGTCCTACTACTACCCCTTCGACAGCGGCCAGTTCCCGTATGGCCTGGCCTTCGAGTTCCCCGACGGGACCGGGAACTAGGCGGGCATAATACCCGTAAATCAACCCCCCTTGCGAGAGGGTTTTACGTCCGCACCCGCGAAGTCTATACGCAATAATCGATCTTAAACCGTAACGTTACCCCGTTCCCGAATACCAATACTCTCGCAAACCTAAATCCCCGTTGACATCCGCCGCGTATTATGGTACGTATTCGGCTGCGGGCGAAAAATGACCAAATACGTTTCTATCATAACCGCGTTTTTATTCTTCCCGGCGGCTCTATCGGCCGATTTCGGACTCCGAATCGACGGCCCGGCCGACACGGGCGGCGGCAACCCGCCCGTTTACGTTACCCAGGAGTTGGGCTGGGACAGCGGGATAAAGAGTTACAGCATTTGTTGGTATGACCCTACCAACCGCTGGCTCGCCGTCGATTTTGACGCGTCCGACGTCACCACCACGCCGGTCATCACCAAAGCCCGGTTCTTCACCCGGGACGACTGGCCCAACGAAGGTTACGACGGCTTCAAAGTAGCCATATACTCCTGGTCTAACGACGAACCTGGCACGATTATCTGGCCGGAAGACGACGACGAAGGCCAACTCTTCGTACCGGGGGGGTTGCCCCACGGCGACGTCTGGGCCGATATGCAAATCAACTGGACCTACTCTGACCCCCGCTTCGTCGTAGCCGTCAATCAGTACTACGACGAACCCGATTGCGACCCCCTGGCCCTCGATGATAACGACGTACCATCCGAACACAGCTGGATGTTCGTCAACAACGATTGGGACCTGTTCGACCCGTCGTCCCTTAACATAGACTACGCGAACCTTATGATACGGGCGGTCGTCCAGGACATGGGTACGGAACATACTTTTACGCCGGCGAGCTTCGGCCAAATAAAGGCCCTATACAAATAAAAAAACGTCGCACGCCGACAATTCTAAAGCGCCCTCGGGGGCGCTTATTTTCGTCGATAGATATTCCCGGCTTTCATATTATCCGCCGTACCACGTCCTCCAGCGATTCGTCGCGTACCAGGATTTCCACGACGTGCGCGTTATCGAACGTAATGGCGTCGCAACGGCAGTGGTCCTTGCACCGCATACACTGAATACAATTATCGTAGTTCTGTACCTCCGGCGGATCGCCTTTCTCTTTTGCGGCGACCACGACGGAATTCGGGTCGTCCTCACCGGACTGGGGGCAGACGACAATACATTCTTTACATCCGACGCACGTATCTTCGTCTCTCGTAATCACGAGATCGGCCATCAGGACCAACTCCTCAGGACGTCACCGCCGGCGCCGCGGACCTCGATTTCGAACGGCCGCCCCGCCAGTTCGTGGGTCGCGCAGCTAAGGCACGGGTCATACGCGCGCACTATCATCTCCAATTTGTTCAAGTCCACTTCTGGTACGTCCGGCCCTTTAACGATCCGCGCCGCGGTCTCGTTTAGGCTTTCGTTTATCCCGGCGTTATTGTGCTGGGTCGCTACGACGAACTGGGCTTTCTCGCAAAACCCGTCGGCCGAGAGTACGTAGTTATGAACCAGGGTACCCCTGGGTGCTTCCAAGACGCCTATGCCTTCGGCGGCTTTCATCTTCAACGGCTTCGGTTTCACGTCGTCGGACGTAATGTCCGGGTCGTCTAATAACTCCTTAGCCGCCTCCCAAGCGTATATCGCCTCGACCAACCGGGCGTAATGATAGGGAATCGTCCCGTTCCACGGCCTCGGTAGAAAACCCTCGAACTTCGCCAACGCGTCTGCCGCGGCCTGCGTCGGCGCTTCCGCGGCGATATTGACCCGGGCGAGCGGCCCCACTCTGAAGCTCGCGCCGTCCTTCGTTACCGGGAACTTCATATAGCTGAAGTCGGCCTCTTCCTCTTTCACGTAATCGAAGTAATCCTCGGCCGGGAAGTCGGCGAGGGTCGCGCCGGCGCTGTCTATAAGCCGTAGGGTTCCCCGGTCGAAGGACAGCTTGTCGCCGTCGTGAAGGCCGAAGTAATTAGACTCTATGGCTCCGAGCCCGAGTATCTCGTCGTCGCCCTTCTCGAGCACGGAGACGAATACCTCCATCAAACCGTCGAGCGCTTCTTTCCCGCCGTCTAGCTCGGTATCGAGCGTTTTGCGCTCGTCGTCCGTTAAAGGCGTGGTTATACCGCCTATAACGGCGGAAATCGGGTGAACGGCCCGGCGCCCGACCACCTCGGCGCACCTGGAACCGGCCGTACGAAGCCTAAGCGCCGCTTCCACCAGCTCTCTGTGCTTCGCCAGCAAGTATTGGACGTTCCTGTTCTTGGGTTTCTCACGGGGGTACAGCAGGTCGGGAAGCGAGAGGAGCACCAACGACAACGCGTGGCTTTCGATATACTGCCCGAACAAAAGCAGACGGCGTAGTTTATCCGTCGTATTAGAAACCTTGACGTTTAACGCGTTCTCGAGCGCGCGGACGGAACAGATACGATGCGCCGTATAACATATTCCGCATATCCGGGAGGTTATCGCCGGTAGCCGCTCGACCGGCGCGCCTTTCAGAAAACGCTCGAACCCCCGGAAGCTGTGTACCGAGAACAACGCATCGGACACCTTCCCGCCGGCGTCAAGGTTTACCGTTATCTTGGCGTGCCCCTCGATCCTGGTTACCGGGTTAATCTCGATACGCTCCGTCGCCATTTATATCGCCTCCCCCGGCTCCAGGTGAACGCGGTAAATCTCGTCGGCCACCCTCTCCGACTGCTTCAACCTCATTACTTGGCTCGACAGCGTAAAGGTGTATAGCGTATGTACCAGGTCATAAACTTCGTCTTCCACTTCTTTCTCGTCCAAACCCAACAGATGCGCCCGGCGCCGAACGAGGTCCCGGAAGATACCGTGCCCCGGTTCGGTTATGACCCGGTCTACGGGCCCGCGGCACCCCAGGCAAGGGACGCCCGCCGTCGTACAGTTGGCGTCGCACCCGCCCCTCGTTACCGAGCCGAGGCATATATAGCCCTGGGACAACAGGCACTCCTCGGCATCGGGTGTTTTTTCTATGGTGCGAACTAAATCCTCGTAGATGTGCAGCTCGGCTCGCCGCTCACATTCGGCGCAAACCGGCAGCTCGTAGTGCGGCGGCTCCTTACCGGCGAGCAGAGCCGTAAGTGCCTCGCCAATAATTTTCTTAGGCGGCGGGCACCCCGTTAAGTACCAATCTACTTCTACATAATGGTCAATCGGATAGACCCTCTTCCTCAATTCCGGCGTATCCTTATCAGGTTCTTCGTAGGCCTCGGCTTTTATCTCTTCCCGAGAAGCTACGTTACCTAAACCGGTAATCCCGCCCATACTGGCGCAGGAACCGAGGGCGAGAACGGTCTTCGCCTTCTCCCGAAGCTTCCCGAGCCGCTCCACGTCCTCCTCGTTCCGGGGCGCGCCCTCCACTATCGCGAGATCGGTCGGCCCGGGTTTTTTAACGTCCACGAGTACCGGCGAATAAATTAACTCGGCCGTAGATAGTATCGGCAACAAATCCTCTCCCAAACCGAGAAGACTTATGTGGCACCCGGTACATGACCCAAGGCACAACGTCGATACTTTCATACATCCCCTTATCGCCAAATAATTTCTTTTTTACATGCGTTAGGGCCCACTTCTACCACTTTTACGTCGACTCTCTTCTCGATTATCGAGGCGAGGAGCCCGGCGTAATAACCGTGCGCGATCCGACACATAGCGCTGTTCTGTTCTACGCCCTGGGATACGCACACCTGCCTAATGGGACATTCCCGGAATACCGCAAAGACCTTTTCATAATCCTCCTCCTTAAGAATCGTTTCTGACTGACCCGATTCCGTCCACACCTCCACGTTCCAGACGTCTTTCTTTCCTTCTTTGATTAGACGTATGGCCGTCGCGATATCGTCCGTCCGGTCGAAAGCCATCCCATCGGTCTTGCCTACATCTTTTCCGGCTTGGTAGAGTAACCCCGTCGAGCCCTTACCGATTATTTCGTATTGAGTGTTGAGGCAAGCCATTATCCTTTCGAGAGCTTCTAGGTTCTTCCCGTAATCGCCAGTTTTCGCCATAATCCCCCTTTACCCTCACTTGCTGACGTATTAACTAGTCTTTTTCGGCATAAAACAGCGCCGTCCGATTATCATAATCCGCACAATAATAAAACACCTTTGGCGTATATTGTCTTTCTACTACCGTGCGGTTATCAGCACACATTATAGCCACCGATTAGTTACCCGCGTAAATCAAAATGAGTCAAATTACGTAAAAACCGGTCGATTCGTCTAAATACTTCCTCTTTACTTCCCGGCCTTTTACTCCGGCTACGGGTTCCTAAAGTTCCCGAAGTTTAACGCCGGCCTCACCGCATTAGGCGATAAAGCGCTCTACGCGTGCCCGGTTCCCTAGATGATATCGTTTAATCCTCTATCCGGTCCCGTATCAGTCAGCGGTAACTTTACTATTGTTTCATCGGTACCGGTATATTCCCCTTGCCTTCCCTTTCTCTTACCGTTAATATCGCCCGATGTCCGGCGCCGACGACAATCTTACGCCAATGATGCGGCAGTACCGGGCCGTGAAAGCCCGGTACCCGGACGCTATAATCTTCTTCCGCCTGGGCGACTTCTACGAGATGTTCTTCGAGGACGCCGAGACGGCCAGCACCCTTCTTGGCCTTACCCTCACCGGACGGAATAAAGGCGGCGGCGAACGCGCGCCTATGTGCGGCTTTCCCCACCACGCGGCGGCCGGATATATCCGGCGCCTTCTCGCGGCCGGGCGTAAGGTGGCGGTATGCGAGCAGGTCGAGGACGCCGCTGCCGCCAAAGGCCTCGTGAAGCGCGACG
>CP070755.1:303725-306568 GCA_020348885.1 Candidatus Coatesiibacteriota bacterium
AGGGGTCGTGGCAGAGCGGTTTAATGCGATGGTCTCAAAAACCGTTAGGGTTTCTGCCCTCGTGGGTTCGAATCCCACCGACCCCGATTTTTATTTTACCACATTAGATAAACGGTGTCAAGTCTCAATTTAGGTTAAGCTGTTTATTCACAGAGCCTTATAATTCGGCCATGATTGAGGACTTTATTCTAGGCTATCTCCATCCCGCCTTCACCCGCCCCAGAGACGCGGGTTCCACCGTCGACGGGCCGTAGTCGCCTACCAGCTTCATCCTGAGACCGAGGCTGTAGATGTCGCCCGTTTCGCTACCGTAACCGCCGCCGACGTACGTTGCCGCGCCGGTGTCCCGACCCCAGGTGTACACGGCGTGGTCCTCGTCGTCGGCCCAGAGGATTTCGACGAGCAGGTTGCTCTCGCCGTCGTACCAGAACGCCGGGTCGAGGTCGAAACCGGCCCAGCAGTCCGTCGTCGTCTCGATGTATTCGTACTCCGCGCGATAGACCGTCGCCGGTTCGTTCCCGCCGTAGTTGAACTCGAAGTTCCCGCCCAGCACGTCGAGAGGCGTGTTGCAGAAGACCAGCGTCAGCCCGTAGAACCCGGCCGCGTTCTCGCCCCACATCTGGTACTCGAAACGCTCTATCGTGAACGGCGCGCCCACGGCCTCGGCCGGGACCAGCTCCTGGCCCCGGAACGATTCGAATCACTCGCCGCAGAACGGGAAGTTACTCGGGAAGTCCTTCGAACCGATTATGACCTCGTCGGCCCCGACCCCGGTTATCCCTAACGCAACCGCCAGTAAAATAAACTTCGTCACGCAGTATGTATAACACATAAAAGGCAGACGTTAAACCGTTTACCGTGCGTTTCCTGTGGAAAATCGGCTGTTTCCTGCTATAATTCCGCCGCCCGGCGGAGCTTGTTTTAATGGACTAACGGGAATATGGACGACGAAGGCGTACACGAATTCGATATATCCGAGGAAACCCGCGGCAAGATATTCCGCTTCGACCGCGGGCACCTCCTGCGGCTCATAGGCGTCCGGGCCATCTATTCCATCGGCTACGGCGACGTGGGTTCGTCCATCTATTACGCGATGGGCGTCACGGCCCTCTACGCCATGGGCGCGGCGCCGCTGGCGATTATGGCCGCCGGGATATTCTTCGTCTTCACCGTCCTGACGTACGCCGAGCTCTCGGCCGCCCTGCCCGAGGCCGGCGGCTCGTCCAGCTTCGCGCGCCGGGCGTTCAACAGCGACCTTATAAGTTTCGTAGCCGGCTGGGCGCTCCTCCTCGATTACGTTGTCACCATCGCCATCTCGGCATACACGGTCGTCCCGTACGTGGCTTACTTCTTCCCGGTTCTGCGGGACCCGACGTACCACATTATAGGCACCGGCTCGCTAATCGCGTTCCTGACGCTCCTCAACGTCGTCGGCATCAAGGAGTCGACGAACCTCTCGTGGGTTCTGGCGATATTCGGAAACATCACCCAGCTGTTCCTCATCGTAATCGGGTTCGTGGCTTTCGTGAACTTGCCGACGATACTCTCCCAGATACAAATCGGGTTACACCCGACCTGGGGCCAGTTCATATACGGTATCACCATCGCGATGGTGGCGTACACCGGCATCGAAGCCATAAGCCAGATGTCGGGCGAGGTCCGAAACCCGGGCAAGAACGTCCCCCGGGGGATGCTCCTCACGATGTTCACGGTGCTGTTTATGTACCTTGGCATCGCCGTCGTGGCGATATGCGCGATGCCCCACGCGCCGGGCGCCGGCGGCGAGTGGGTACGCCCGCTGACCAGCACCTACCTCGAGGACCCGATATCGGGCGTGGCGAAGGCGATGCCGTACTTCGGGAACATCCGGGCGCCCTGGGTCGCGATACTCGGCGCGACGATACTTACCGTCGCGACCAACGCCGGGATAATAGGCGCGTCCCGCCTGACCTACTCGATGGGCGAGCACTATCAACTGCCGAAGATGTTCCGCACGCTTCATCGCCGGTTCAAGACGCCGTACATATCGCTAATAACCTTTTCGGCGGTGGGCGTCGCAATCGTCGCGCTGGGTAAAAAGCTGACCTACCTCGCGGACCTGTACAACTTCGGCGCAATGCTTGCGTTCAGCCTGGCGCACGCGTCTCTGTTGGGGCTCCGTTGGCGGGAACCGAACCTGGAGCGGCCGTTCAAACTGAAACTCAACATACCGATAGCGGGCCGAAAGATTCCCATAACGGGTCTGCTTGGGTTCGCGGCCTGTTTCACAGTCTGGATCATCGTCATCATCACCCATCCGTTCGGTCGGAACCTGGGGTTCTTATGGCTGGCCGTCGGCATAGGCACGTACGTCTGGTACCGGTTTAAAACGAAGGTACCTGTATCTAAGTCGGTCAAGCTCGAGGACGTCGAGGTACCGGAGTATAAGCCCCTCAAGCTTAAAAAGGTGATACTGGCCGTCAAGGAGATGGAGAACACCGCCGCCGCAGAGGTTGCCGCCAAACTCGCCAAAGAAGACGACGCGGACCTCCTCATCGCTCACGTAATCGAGGTCCCGCCCGCGCTCCCGGTCGAGACGTTCCTCTTCGACAAGTTCAGCGAGGGCGAGGAGATGCTCCACCGGGCGTTCGCCGTCGCGACGGAACACGGGATTCACGCCGAGACGCGAATGTTCCAGGCGCGTTCGGCGGCTGAGTCTCTGGTCCGCCTGGCGAAGGAGACCAACGCGGAGGCAATCGTACTCGGTACGCCCGAGAACTGGCGCAAGGACGTCCCGTTCCTGACGAGCACCGTCGAATATCTCGTTAAAAACGCGCCGTGTTTAGTGCTGGTAACCCACGGTA
>CP070755.1:306668-312611 GCA_020348885.1 Candidatus Coatesiibacteriota bacterium
ATCGATAGGACTGTAGACATCACGAAGTTTATTGAGACGCGCCAGGACGGGGGGCTAGGGATTTATATAATCGAAGCCTGTATGGACGAGATAAAGTACTGTCGGGAGAACGAGACAAACGTACTGGAAATGGTGAAATACCGCCGACCGGCCGAGGCTGCGGAAAAACCGTGACGTATTGGCCGGACCGATTGTTATATGCCTAAAGAACTAAAACTAGCTCTTGCCGAGCGCACCGAAGACGGAATCAGCGTTTTCAAATTTTCCGGCACTCTTGGTGTAGAGGGTGCTACCGGGGTGGCCGGGCTTTTCCAGGCGTGTCTTCAGGAAAAAGTATTTAAAATCGTAGTTGACTTGAAGGACGTTAGTTTTATTTCGAGCGCCGGGATAGGCGCTTTCCTCTCTGTTGTGGGCGAGCTTAGATCTCGCGGCGGCGATATTATCTTCGTGAAAATGAGCGATAAGATCGCCAGGGTATTCGAGTCCCTCGACGTCCTCGACTTTTTTACCGATGCCCTCGATATTTCCTCAGCCAAAGTGAAACTCCGTGCGATACCTACCGCGGAGACCGTTACCGAAGAACCCGAAAAAGGACCTATAGAGTTGCTTCCGCGCGCCGACCGGCAAAGGAACGTCTTCCGTAATCTGCTTTCCCTCCTCGCGGCGTACTCGGACATTCTCGGCGGCCGTGGTAAATTGAGCGAGAAACTCGCTCGGGTATTGGGAATTACGGCGAGTTACCTTTCACTCGCGGAGCTGGCCATCGTGAGTTTGACCGGCGATTATGACCTGCCCGAGGTAAATATCGCCGGCGGTCCGCCGCCCGCGACGAATATTGTACGCAAGCAATTGGCCGACGCGTTGCGGGGGAAGCCGCCGGAAATTCCGGGGAACGTTCGCGGCTTGAGTCGGGAATCGAAGTCGTGGTTGAGAGACGCTGACGTCCATTTGGTCTTTCCCCTTACGTACCGGGATGAAGTGGTATCGGCACTAATGGTCGGCCCGAAAAAGAGCGGCACGGAGGTATTACCTGAAGAGCGACGCATACTGCGGTATCTCCACGGCTCGATTAATCTGCTTTATGAGAACGTGAAATTGAAGGAAACTTCGACCGAAATAGAAAATACGGAAGAGTTACGCGCCGACCGGGTAAAGCTCCATAAGAAATTGATTGAGACCGAAACCTTATACATGGTCTCGAAGGAACTGGCTTCCAACGTCGATATCCGAAAGGTTTTCCCAGTATTGCTCGTTATACTCGTCGGCCAAATGGGTACAGATAAGGCCGTTTTATTGATTAGAAACGAGTCCGGCACGTTCGAAGTAGCAGGAGTCAGAGGTATAAGCGAAGCTAGGACCGAAGGTTTTACGATACGGGTGGACAAGGGTATCGCAGCCGAGCTCGCGGGTAAGAAAGAGCCGATATCTATTGACGTACTGAGTATGCTCGGCGAACCGGAGGATAAGAAAAGCGTCGAAGCGATGACCGAAATCGGTATATCGCTTATCGCGCCCGTCATCTTCAAAGATAAACTCATAGGCGTAGTAGGATTGGGGCCGAAAGTCAGTAGTACTTTCTACTCGGACGACGAGTTGCGCTTACTGGGGGCGTTGTTGAACCTAGCCGGGATAAGTATCGAAAACGCGCGTTTATTCAGTAAAATAACTGAAACTTACACCGACGTCGTGCGAGCGATGGTAAGCGCTATCGAAGCAAGAGATAAATATACTCGCGGCCATACCGAGAGAGTTACGCGATACGCCAACGCGTTCGGGCGCGGGTTGGGGCTCAACGCCGACGAAATGCAAACATTGATGTTGGGGGCCGTACTCCACGACGTCGGATACTTGGGCGTCAGCGAAACCGCCATTACTGAACCCGACGGGCTAACGGACGAACTACGGGCCGAAATCCAGAAACACACGATAGTCGGCTACCAGATATTGAAAGAGATAAAGTTCCTCGAGAAATCGCTCGATATCGTAAAACACCATCACGAGTGGTGGGACGGAACCGGTTACCCGGACGGGCTTGCAGCCGAGGAGATACCTTTCGGCGCCAGGGTTGTTTCCCTTTGCGACTCCTTGGACGCTATGACTTCCGATAGGCGTTACCGCGGAGCGAAAGAGATGGACGAAGTAGTCAATGAAATAAAGTCCAACTCGGGGACTCAGTTCGACCCGGTACTCGCCGGTACCTTCGTAAACATGCTGTCCGACGGTACGATAAGCATAATCGAACGGAAATAACCGGTAGAAGGGGAGCGCCGGCCATAGCGTTAATTTATCCTACCTCTCGCCGGCTAAACTTGTTTTAAGGAGTCGAAATGAAAGCGAAGATAATTACGGCGTCGTACCTGATCCCGGCCCTCGTCTTAGGCCTCGCGTACTCGGTTACGGCCGGGGAGGAGGACGTACAGGACGAGATAGCCGAGCATCTCGAAAAAGGAAACGAGTACGCCGAAAACGGGGACTACGATAAAGCGATGACCGAGTATAAAGACGTACTCCGTCTGGACGAGGATAACGCTCTCGCTCACAACAACCTCGGCGTAATATACAAACGTAAGGGTTTGTATATTTCGGCGGTAGAAGAACTGCAGGCGGCTCTGGACGCCCTACCTAACTACTACAAAGCGTATAATAACCTGGGTAACGTATATTTCGAGCGGGGACATTACGACGAAGCGATTAAATTTTATCAGAGGTGTTTGAAGGTAAATCCTGGTTTCGCCGAAACCCATTGGAACATGGCGCTTTGCTATGAACAGAAGGGCGAGAAAAACCGCGCGATTAAACACTATAACGAGTTCAAGGAAATCTCCAACGACGAAGCGTATATCACACTGGCCGAAGAGCGCGTGTTTGCTCTGACCTTATCAGGTGAGTAGGTAAAGGATACCTTTGATTAAACGGGTTATATGCGCTTACCTGGTCGCGGCCGGCGGCGCTTCCGCGGGAACATTAGATACCCTTTCTACGTACGACGAGCTGGCACCGCCGGTCCCGCTCGATGAACTAGTCGTGCTGGACGCGTTCTCGACGGCGACCGAATTCGTCGCTTTTACCACGCCCGCGACCACGATGGATGCGTGGGCGGCGCCGGAGGACGTACGCGGAAACGCCGTAATCGCAGACGACGAGCTGGGTTTCTTCGACGCGTTGGCCGTTGCCGGCGACGAAATAGTATCGTACCGCCCGTATTTGCCCTTCACCGGCGGGCATGGATACGGCGATAAGCGGGTCGTCGTACTTATGTACCATCGCTTCGACCCGACGCCCTCCAGTAAATACGAAGTCTCCGTAGACGACTTTAAATGGCAGATGGATTATATAGAGACGTCGGGGTACGAGGTCATTTCTTTGCCCAGGTTTGTCGAAGCGCTCCACGCGAACAACGCAGACCTCGTACCAGATCACTCGGTAATTATAACGATAGACGACGGTTACGAATGTACCGGGCGAGTCGCGTGGCCCATCTTACGGGAACACGGGTTTCCGTTCACGATTTGCCTATATACCAACTATATAAACGTGGGCGGCCGTTCGATGACGTGGGACGGCCTGCGCGAGCTGGCGTCGGACCCGCTGGTAACCGTTGCCAGCCATTCGGTAAGCCACCCCAACCTCGCGAGGAAAAGCCGCAAGTCATCAAGTGGCTATAAGGCTTGGCTGTGGCAGGAGATAGGCGGTTCGAAAGCGATTCTGGAGAACGCGTTGGACGTGGACGTCGATTACTTCTGTTGGCCATACGGGTCATATAACTCGGAGTGTGTAAACGTGGGCGTCGCGGCGGGGTATAAAGGTTTACTTACCGTGAACGCTGGCAAGAACACGATGTACTCGTCGCCTTACGCGATAAGACGTTACGGCGTTTATTCCAGCGCGCCCAGGTCGATATTCGCGAAAATCATTCTCGGGAAGGCTACTTACGAGGAAGAATATTACTTTGAGTACGCCGGCGACGCTGCGGAGGAGTATCTGATACCGTAAACGGTTACCGTAGGATATATAAGAAAACAGGGAGCCAGCGGCTCCCCGTTCTTTATTCGGGCTTTTGGAGTTTACATAAACGTGGCTTTTACAGCGCCGAAGGACGTCGGTTCGACCGCTAAATCCGGCGACCATATCAACAACGCGGGACGTTTATCGGGGTACTCGGTATTATCGCTGGAGTGGAATACGATACCGTCGTTGGGCACTGATTCGTCCTTGAATTTGATACACACGCCGTTGTTGGGGATTCCCAGGGTTATCCACTGGTAGGCAAGGTTAGTTACGTCGATGTAGTAGTAATCCTCGGCTTCAACCATCTCGTAATCGCCGCCGCTGAAACCGGGACGATTATCCCATATTAGCGTACCTTCGTTCCATGAAGAACCAACTTGTTTCGCTACTATCGCGTTTTCGAGAGTGTCGGGATAGACGGACCACAGGTGGATTTCGGCCTTCGCAACGTCTATACCTGAATAAGCCGATACGTCGAACTCGATAAAAGTGCGGCAAGTTAGTAAGCCCGTGCCGCCTATGCCGCGTTTTACGTGGAGTTCGACGTCATCGCCTTTGGGCGTATCGTCGTTTATCTTGATGTACGTATCCTTGCCATCGGGGCCGGGTTGTATTACGACGGGCGTCGCGTACGCCGCCGAAGCGATTATCATACATATTAATATCGTTAACCTTCCCGCCATAGTTACCTCCTTACCTTGACATTATAACGCATTATTATCCCGTAAGTCAAATAAGTTTGGTTATTAAACCGTTACCCGGAGTCGTTCCTCCAGCCCCGGATCGTGATACGCGACGATGGTGCTTTCGCTCCCGTCGCGCCCGTCGCGTACGGTGACTGCGACTCCGCCCGGCGCGTCCCGGGCGTCGGAGTACCTGACGGTTAACGCCGCCGCCGGTTCGAGGTCGCCCGGCGCTGCGTTGCGAAGCAGCGTTACGGGGCTCCCGACGTTTTCCACTTCCAAAAGACGGTCGCCGGACGAAAATCGAGTTTCGATAGTTTCGTTTTCGCTCTCGTCGCGTCCGATAACCGCCTTCCCGCCGCCTGGCAGCCGGAAGTGGCGCCCGACCCTGAGAAGATAAATGTCCGAACAGTCGGTTTCGCCGTGGTCGAACGCGTCTTTTAACTTGGCCGAGTATCCCACTTCCGTTAAAAGGCACCCACCGGCCGGCGCGGGATAATCTTTTATACCGAACTGGGCCGCCAGCTCGATTTGCCGCTTTCTTGATCGTCCCTTTATACCGTACAAACGTTCTCGGTCGACAAGGCCGGTTTTCTCTATCTCCGTCGGCGGAAGCAACTTCGCAGATAGCGGCCTTAGCAACCGGCCGGTAAGACCGGATTCGGTTTCGACTACGTCCATAGCGTCTCGGCGTTGCGACATCGGCCTCGAGCCGAGTACTTCTCCGGTGAACACGAACGTTGCGTCGCACCGCTTCGCCAGGGCCGCGGCGCACTTTACCATATACGCGTGGCAATCGATGCATGGGTTCATCGCTTTGCCGTAGCCGTATTTGGGCGAGCGGACGATTTCCAGGTATCCGTCGCCGGCCGGCTCGGAAACAAGGCGAGCGCCTAGTCGCTCGGCCGCTTCTGCTAGCTCAAGCGCGTGTTCAGGCCCCCCGGTTTCGAAAGGGTGGCAAAGGTGGAACGCGATTACGTCGAAACCAAGGTCGGCGATTATCTTTACGGCCAACGAGCTATCGAGACCGCCGGAGAAAAGGCCTACAGCTTTGCTTTTTGCCGTGTCCTTACCCAAAACCGTCGCGTTAATCTACGGACCTTATTCTGTCCCGAGCGTTATTTTAACAGTCGTACCCGCGAGTTCCGACGGGAAGTTAACAGCGATAAGAGCTTCTAAAACCGTCGCTTCGGCTTCCGGGTCGACTATAATCGGTTTAACGGCCGGGTTGATAGGGTAGCCGTTCCCGTCG
>CP070755.1:312711-317820 GCA_020348885.1 Candidatus Coatesiibacteriota bacterium
ATTCTCATTTTCCTGTCGGCTTTCGGTCTTCGGTTAGCGCTAATAATCACAACAAGAGACTTCCCGCTGTTAAATATCCCGATTATGGAAATGTTGTACCACGACGAATGGGCGCGAAGAATAGCCGGCGGCGATTTCTGGGGCAACGAAGTCTTCTTTCGCGCGCCTTTATATCCCTACTTCCTGGCGGCGCTTTATGCGGTTTCCGGCGGGAGTATTACTTTCGCCCGCATAGTCCAGGCGGTTATAGGCGGGGGAAGCACGGTCGCATGTTACTTCGTCGGGTTGGAACTGTTCAAAAACCGTAAAATCGCCTTCACGGGCGCGGCGTTGCTAGCGACTATCTGGACTGCGGTCTATTTCGACGTCGAGCTCCTCCTCGTAGTCTTGGAGGTATTTTTCGACCTGCTCGCCGTACTTTTCCTGCTTAAAGCGCGCGACGGGCGCGTTCGGAACTTCATACTGGCGGGTTTGTTCGTCGGGATGTCGGCGATAACGAGACCGAATATATTGGCCTTCGCGCTGTTCGTCTGGCTAATTTATTTAGTCGCCCGGCCGCGCCTAGATAAGAAGAAGCTGATAAAGGGTCTCATTACCTTCTATATCGCCGTTATCATCGTAATACTCCCCGTCACCTTAAGAAACTATGTAGTAGGCGACGACGTCGTCCTCATCTCGTCGCAAGGCGGCGTCAACCTATATATCGGGAACAATCCGAAAGCTGACGGTACCAGCGCGATAGTACCGGGAACCCGGCCCGACTGGTGGGGCGGATATTACGACGCTATATATATCGCCGAAAGTTCAGAAGGCCGCGAACTCAAGCCGTCGGAAATAAACAACTTTTACATAGGCAAAACCGTATCCTTTTTCAAGAACTACCCTTTGGAAGCTGCGAAGCTATTCCTTCGTAAGTTACATATATATACTGTAGGATTGGAAATGGGGAACAACTTCGATAATAACTTCCTTAAACACCGACTACCCCTATTAAAATACGACCCTATAAGTTTGTATATAATACTACCGTTTACGTATCTGGGTATCGCCGCGTTAATTCCCGGATTCCGAGGATATTCGGCCGCTTACGTTTTTATGTTAATTTACTCGGCGACCGTAATCTTGTTTTTCGTAAACGATAAATTTAGGATGCCGGTGGTACCGTTCCTTTGCCTGTTCGCAGCCGCGGGCTTTTTTTGGTTATGGGGTAAATTCCGTTCTCGCGAATGGAAACCGTTCGCGATAGCCTTACCGGCTTTAGTCGCGCTTTTTATATACTGCGCCATACCTCCTAAAATCTATTCAAGAGACGCGTATTTCGTACAAGCTGGCAACACTATCAGTTGGCTTTACGTCAAACAAGAGCGTTACGAAGAAGCCGAGAAGGAAATACTAAAAGCGCTAGAAATCGACCCCGAGAACGCGAAAACCCTCGTACGTTTAGGTGATTTTTACTTCGAAATAGGAAGAAAGGACGAAGCAGTCGGGCTTTTCGAAAAGTCGTTCTCTTTAAACCCGGACGACTTCCACGTGGTAAACAGCCTCGGTAGATACTACGCCGAGGAGGGCGAATACGAAAAAGCTTACGATTATTTCGAACGCTCCCTGGAAATCCACCCGAGGAACGGTTCTACGTTGTACTTTCTGGCGGCTACGTACGAAGCCGAGGGGCGCCGCGACGAAGCGAGAGAAACATTACGATTGGCTTTAGAATACGAACCCACCTTCAAAGCGGGCTTGGCTTTACTGGGCGAACTGTCAGAAAAATCGAGTGATTTAGACGAGGCTGAAACGGCTTACGGTACCCTCCTCGAATTAAATCCGTCGGACCCTATAGCCGCGCTCGGATTAGCCCAGGTGAAACACAAAAAAGGCGAATATTTCGCCGCGGAACTCTACTACAAACGCTACCTGGACGCATACACATCAACCGAAACCGACGTTCCCGTCGTTCATTATAACCTCGCTTGCTGCCTGGCTCTCCAAGGTAAAAAAGAAGAAGCCCTGGACGAACTTGAAAAAGCGGTAGAATCGGACCCGGAATTATATAGCCGGCACGCGGCCGATGACCCGGACTTCGAATCGTTACGGGGGCACGAACGTTTCGAACGTTTAACGACCCGATAAAATAACGATATACTACTGTTTTCCGATAAGGGGAAAAATGCGAAATTACCTGAAGAATACGTTCATCACGCTATGCATAGCCGTCCTGATAAGCACTGTTCACGTAATATTCACGGGGTGTGCGAAATCCCCGGAGGAACGGCGCCTGGAACGTATTCGTTCGGGCGAAGAACGATTGAACATCATTCTAATATCTATTGATACTCTTAGGGCCGACGCACTCGGTTGCTACGGCGGCGAAATCGCCGAAACGCCGAACATCGACGGATTAGCCGCCGGAGGCGTTCTATTCACGGAATGTAAAACGCCGACGCCACTGACGCTGCCGTCGCACACCACCATGTTAACAGGAACGTATCCGCCGTACCACGGCGTCCATATCAACGACGTAGCCGTTCCCGGAGACCTCGTATTCCTATCCGAAGTCCTTAGCGATAACGGTTACGGGACTGCCGGTATTATCGGCGGATTCCCCCTAGACGACGTTTTCGGTTTTGACCAGGGGTTTGATTATTACGACGACGACTTTATCGTAGGGACAGGCAGTTCTCTATCCGGGTTCGAAAAACCGGCAAATCAGGTGCTAGCCCGTGCGGAAACCTGGGTTGAAGAAAACCGCGACGGGCCGTTTTTCCTTTTCTTGCATTTTTACGACCCTCATTTGCTATATTCGCCGCCGGAACGGTTCCGCACAAAATACCGTGAAGCCCCGTACTTCGGCGAGGTAGCGTTCGTCGACTCGGTACTAAGCGGACTTCTACCTATGCTGGAAACCAACGGGCTGGACGACCGCACGTTAATTATATTGACGTCGGACCACGGCGAATCGCTGGAGGAACACGGGGAACCCACACACGGGTTTTACGTCTATGAAGCCACGCAACATGTACCTTTGATAATGTACTGTCCGGGGTTAATCCCCGCCGGGAAGGCAATCGGAGGTTCTGTAAACGTCGCGGACATCTACCCCACGGTACTCGACATTCTGGGAATAGAACCCGCCAAATCTGTACAAGGGGAAACCCTGGTCCCGTCGATATTCGGCAATCGCAAAGCAGGTAAGGCGGTTTACGAAGAAACCTACTACGGCGCCGAGATGTTCGGTTGGGCTCGCGTCCACGCCCTGGAGAAAGACGGGTGGAAATATATCGACGCGCCGGAACCCGAGCTGTATCGCTTATCCGACGACCCCGGGGAAACCGATAACCTGGCCGGCGAAGAACCGGCGAAAGCGGAATCGATGGCCGGAGAGTTGGATAGACTGAGGGGTAAACTCTCCGAAAACGGTATGGAAGAAAGCGTTTCGGTTCCGTTGAGCGACACGGACAAAGCCCGACTGGAAACGTTGGGCTACTTGTCGGCGGCCACCGGCGAAAGCGTTGCCGGGACCGGCGCCGACCCCAAAGAAAAAACCGAATTCGTTCAACTATACAACGAATACTTCCTGTCACTCAGCCCGTTGGACCCCGCACGCTATGTAGGGGTACTCGAAAGAATGATCGCGTTAGAACCCGACATCGCGTTCCCGTATTGTAAATTGGGGGCGTTTTACAGCGGGTTTAACGATTACGAAAAAGCCGAAGGCCTATTAATCAAAGCGCTCGAAATCCGACCCGGTTACGACGAAGCAAAAATAAACCTGGCAAACACGTACGTCGGCGCGGGGAAATACGACGAAGCGCGCGAACTTCTCGTCGAAGTGGAAAACGACCCGACGGCGACGCCCGTGGAGTTGGCTTCTGCGTTTTACGCCCACGGCGAATTAATTACGGCGGCCGCGAGCTCCCCCGAAAAAGCCATAAGGTATTTTGAAAAAGCCATCGAACTCCAACGGGACTACGCCGACCCCTATTTCGCCCTCGCGGAGATTTACGAAAAAACGTCGGGCGGCGAAGCCAACGCCGAAGAATACGCCGCGGAATTCGTCGAACTCGAACCTCGCGGCCCGCGAGCCGCCCGAATGAGGGCCATCCTGGGACAAGAACCGGTGGAGGTGTTGGCCGACGACGCGAGTAAAGCATACGAAGCCGGCGATTATGACGAAGCGGCCGAATACTGCCGGCGCGCGATCGAGTTGGACCCGACCTATTTCGAGATGCGTTACAACCTGGTTTGTTGCCTGGCCCTCGGCGGACACCCGGAAGAGGCGATGGCGGAGTTGAGGCCTCTCGTCAGGGGCGCGCCCGGCGTCTTCGACGAAGCTCTCGAACGCGACCCGGACCTGGACTCGCTCCGAGACCGTGAGGACTTCAAACGACTACTCGAATAACCGAGGAGAAATTATGGCAAGGAAACGTGGAATAGGACTGGTGGTCTTCGGTATAATCGCCGTCGTATATTCGATATTATGGTTCGTCGCCTGGTTGACCGAGGCGCCGCTGGACCAAATGCACGTCTCCGCCAAGCTCTGGGACCTCTACTTCGCGGCGCCCTTACTTTTTATCGCCGGGTTACTGATGGTCTTCCGGACGCGTTTCGGCGCGTGGCTGGGAACCGCCGCGTACGCGATACTCTTCTACGGCAGCAACATGGACTTCGTCGGCGCGTACTTCCACGGCGAGGCCGGCCCGGAACGCTGGATACCCGCCGTTGTAACCTTCGTACTGGCGCTAGCCGCGTTGTTCTACTTAGCGATGTGGTTGGTGAAACGGAAATAGGTTTAATAATCTACCGATAAACAACATTAACATCTGCGGATCGTCAAACCTAACGTTCGCCTAATTATCCTACCCTAATAAACAATAGCCTAGAAAACGAACCTCTATTGCCCTACAATAGAGCCAAATAAACTTAGTATTTTGAGGGAGTTAAGTATAAAAATAACGGGGAGTCAATTTTTTGCTTGACTTATGCCCGTCAATATGCTAGTAATATATCAGTAAACACGAAATAAGGGGTGGCTATTATATGAAGGTGGTTTGCGATTTAACGGAAGAACGGGTCGAAAAGATAAAATCGTATATCCGTGACGGGAGATATAAA
>CP070755.1:317920-338903 GCA_020348885.1 Candidatus Coatesiibacteriota bacterium
ACAGTGTAGCTTCCCCGGCTGAAGCCGGGGTTCGACGCTCCGCCCATCAAAAACCGCCTGCTGAAGCAGGCGGTATGAGCCGTTTAACGCCGTGGCCGACCTGAATGTACGGCCCTACTGAACCACCATCTTCCTCGCCGCGCTGAAACTCCCTGCGTCTAGCTTATACATATACACGCCGGGCGCGAGGGCCGAAACGGCCCGCTCGTGAGAGCCGGCGGTCAGCGTCTCGTTCACGATGGTCTCAACCTTCCGGCCGCTGATGTCGTATACTGTTAGCGTTACTTTCGCGTCTTCCGGCAGGTCGAAAGCGATGGTTGCCGTTCCTGCAGCCGGGTTCGGGCGCGATTGATACAGCGTATAGGTAGTCGGCAGCGCGCCGTTCCACGTGCATTCAACCGGCCCGAACGTATCACTGGTTCCGCCGACGTCCACCGCCTCTAGCCAGTAGCTATAGGTCGCGCCTTCGTCCACCGCCGCGTCGAGATAGCTGTACGGCGGTTCGCCGGTTATCAACTCGCCGTTGAGTTTATCGCGGGTAGTAATCGCTTTTCCCAAATCCGAACCGACCGAACGATAGACGTTAAACGCGCGGTTCTCGTCGTTACGATCCCACGTTAACGCGATGCCCCTGTCGGCGGGCGAAGCGGCGAAGTCGTAGTCGCCAGTGCCGGTGGTTATGTACCAGTTTACGGTAACGTCGTAAAGAGGTTCGTCCATTTGGGTAGCGAGTTATGGTACGTTGCGTAAACCGTTACCCTACGGCATCACTAGTGCGTAACTCGCCCACTACGGCGGCGCGCGCTTCATTATCACCGGTGATGTCCGACGTAGATGCGCGCGTTACCCTGCGTCCGTATTCGCCCAACGTTAAAGCGGTTACATATCTGTCAGCCGCTGCAGGGTTCGTAGGCGATATCGCGGCGCCGTCGCCTGAAGCCGCGTCCGCCGCTACGACTTCCGGAGAAATACCGCGGTCTACGAAACGCTCCATCGCCGGCGCTGTACCCGTAGCGAGGGCCCGGGCCGTCGCGTCCACGTCTTCCTCGAACGCGTCTTTGAATACGCACCCGCCGGCTGCGCGAAACAAACTGTTATCGCAATAAAAACACCGCCCCGGCGTCCGCAGGAAGCCGTCGGACGCCGTGTTTGGACGTATGTTTCCGATACTATACTCTTCGGCCAACGCGTCTATTACGTACGGGCGGGACTTGTTAAACCATGCGGGAGCGCCGGACGCGTGATACGAAAAGATCAACCGCGTTTTAAACTCAATATCGCCCTCGGTTATCTGGATGTAGAAAGGGCCTTCTTTCATCAACTTCGAAATAGATCTTACTCGCTCCGGAGCCGTTCCTAGAAAGAAGCCGTCGAAAACCGGGATAATATTATCCCTCATAGAGTTGCCGAAAACTACCAGCGCTTTCGGTTTACTTTGAAGGAACTGGAAGTAGAAGTAACCGCGGCGTTCGTCGCGCAAACATTCGTCGGTGACACTTTGTTTATCGTCTTCGTCGTCGAATCCGCCTTCCCCGAAAGACCCGGCGTCCCAGCGCGGCGACGGACACGCCACCATATTGTAATACGAGAAATCGTCGAAGTACCTTATCGTTTCGCCGTAAGTCGGTAAACCGACTTCTTGCCTAAGACCCTCTATCAACCCCGCGTATTTAAGGTACATCCTTACGTACGAAATCTCCGTTTCGACGTTGGAACCGCGGCGTAACGACAGACGCGGGCGCATCTGAACGTCGTCGCCTTTATAACCGGCCGGATACTTATATAAACGCTTCGTCTTGTGGTCTTCGAAAAACCCTTTTGTAATTTCGCGCTTATACGCTGTACGGTACCTGAAGTGGTAAGCGTACTGGAAGATGTCGTCGAAGTAGGGATAAATATAACGGTCGTTGTTCTTAAAAAACGTCGGTAGGTTGGGATTGAGTCCGGCCATCATAATGGGCGCCTTCCTGCAGCCGGACAGGAGCTCGGGCACAAGGTACCGCCGGCCGGCGTAAACTGCCGTCGCCGTCGCGCTCCCGCCGTAGTTCTCTCGTAACTCGTCCTCTTCGGCGTCGGTAGCCCAGTCGTACGACGGGTATCGGCCCCAGCGTTTGAAGTACGAACACGGGTGCCGATAGTCGTAGAAGCAGCGGACTGCGTAGCAGGACATTACCTCCGCCACTAGGCGCACTTCGTCCGGTATTTTCGTCCTTATCCGCTCTTCCATGATCCGACCTCCGTTAATAATACGCTAAATAAACCGCAAAGAGATGTTGTTTTTTAGCTTTTATAGTATAACTCTACGAAATAGTCTTGTCAACATAAATAGCGGCAACGTATATAGCGTGCTATATATAAGAAGTGGAAATACATTGCGCGAGGGAGCACGGTAATTTAAGTCTGTTATGTGGGGGCGGGATGATTATCGGCCGGCAAAGGCCTGCGGGAACGATGTTGTATCGTTTTCGTAATCGTTCGTATATATCGGAATATATGCTGCCTCGCTAAATATTTGTGGACACCGTTCGCTATAGCGGCTATATTATCCGACGTATGCCCTCCCCCAAACCCAAAGCTCTCGTCGTTTCGACGACGTTCCCGCTGGGCGCCGAAGATAAGCGAACCGCCCGCTTCGTCTACGACCTGGCCGACGCGCTGGCCGAGTATTTCGACGTCTGGGCTCTCGCGCCGCACCACCCGGGCGCCGCGCGTCGGGAGCGCCTCGGCCGCGTGAACGTCGTTCGGTTTCGGTACTTCCTCCCGGCGTCGGCCCAGCGCCTGGCCGACGGCCGCGGGATGATGGCCAACTTCCGCGAGGGGTTACTGCCGAAGTTGCAGGCGCCGTTCCTTTTCCTTTTCCTGTTCCTGAATGTCTGGTACTGGGGCCGTAAGCTTAAACCCGCTCTGGTCAACCCTCACTGGGTACTCCCGGCCGGGCTCTGCGTCGCCGCGGCGCGCCCGCCGGGGAAGCGAATCCTGATGTGTCACGCGGCAGGCGTATTTCTCCTGAAACGGTTGCCGCTTCGACGATTCGTTGGGCGTTTTACCGTGAACGCGATGGACCGGGTATTTACCTCGAGCCGTTTCATCGCCGAGAGCTTGGACGAAGCCGGCGAAATCAAATCCGGCGCGGTCAGAGTAGGGCCGGGCGTTCGCGCGTCTAATTTCGCTCGGCAGGTAAGCCGCGTTGACGCGAAAGAGGAACTCGGTTACGACGTCAACGAGCCGCTTCTGCTGTTCGTCGGCCGGATGGTCGAGAAGAAGGGGATAACGTATCTTATAGACGCGATGCCCGATGCCGTCGCGTCCTTCCCCGACGTAAAGCTCGTCCTCGTAGGCGGCGGACCGCTCCAAGAAGAAATGTCCGCCAAAACGCGCGCCGCCGGGTTGGAGAAGAACGTCGTTTTCGCCGGGTACAAGAGTCACGACGAGTTGAGGGAGTACCTCTGGGCCGCCGATTATCTCGTCGTCCCGTCGGTGGTGGACGCGAGCGGCGAGACCGAAGGGATGCCGACGGTCATCCTCGAGGCCTTCGCCGCAGGATGTCCGGCCGTCGGTTCCCGGGTCGACGGCATCCCGGAATTAATAAACGAAGGCGAAACCGGTTTTCTGTGCGAGACCCGAGACGCGGGGTCGTTGGCCGACGCTCTCACACGGGCGCTCTCGACGGATCCGGGCCCGTTGGGGGAAAAAGCCGCCGAGATCGCGAAGCGGTACGACTTCTCAGCAGTCGCCGAAATCTATCGCGACGCGGTGATGGAGGGGGATGGGAAGTAATTGGCGGACGTTAAACGCTGGACGATAGGGTTGGTTAAATTCGCCGTGGCCGCCGTACTCCTCGGCGTTTTGGTTAAAATATTCGTCGACAACTTCGGCCAGATACGAGTTTACGTATCACGTCTCGACTGGCGGTTCGTCGCCGGTGCAGCGGCGATCCAGGCCGTGATGAACTGGACTATTTATGAGCTCTGGCTCGTTATGATAAGGAGGTTAGGCGGGCGCATAGGTCGGCGCCCCGCCTGGAAAGCCTTTTTCCTCCCGTACTTCGCCCGATACGTCCCAGGAAAGGTCGCCCTGGTCGCCGGGAAGGTCCACTACTGCACCGAAGAGGGTATACCTGCGCGGAAGGCCGTCGTCTCGATACTGGTCGAAAACGCTTTAGTAGTAATCCCCGGGTTGTCGCTCGCGGCGCTTTCGTCCTTTTATCTGTTCCGCGGTCTGGTCTCGCCGGCCCTTTCCGCTTCCTTACTCGTTGTAGCAGTTCTCCTCCTATGTTCCCTTCATCCTGCCGTTCTCAGGCGGGTTTTAAGTGTGCCGATGCGTTTATTCGGTCGGAAGTCTGTAAGGTCTGGCGAGTTGTTGAATTCGCCGACTATACTTGCGTTCTTCGTCGGTTACGCGGCACTATGGCCCCTCGGCGGTCTCGTCTACGGATTGGCTGCCGCCGCCTTGGACCCGGGATTACTATCACGCGTAATTACCGTGGGCGCGGCGTTTGTTACGGCCAGCTCACTCGGCCAGGCGACCATGTTGGCTCCGGCCGGCCTAGGCGTACGGGAGGGTGCGCTCTATTTATTGCTCGAAGGCGAAACCGGCCCTGCGCTGGCGGTGGCGGCTGTCGCGTTGGCGCGGCTGATAACGGTCCTCGTAGACATCGCTTTCGCCGCGGTAACGCCGCTGGTGACGGGGCGCCGCAAAAGCCGGTAATCGACGTAAATGCGAACCCTCGTCAGTAACGTCCGCAAGATATACCTCTTCAGGTTCGCGAAGTTCTCTTACTTCCACGTCCCGATTATAATAATTTTCTACGGGAGCCGGGGGGTAGGTTTCGCCGAAGCGATGGTCCTCCAGGCGGTTTACTATGCCGCTAAGGTCGCCAGCGAAGCGCCCACAGGCGCCGTCGCCGACCGGATAAGCCGCAAGTTTTCACTCTTTCTCGCCGCCCTCGCGTCCGGCGCCGGGTACCTAGTTATATTCCTCTCTCATAACTTCTGGGCTTTCGCCGCCGGCGAGGTGATAGCCGGTATCGGGATATCCCTGGCTTCCGGCGCCGACTCGGCCTTGGCGTACGATACTCTCCAGGCCGAAGGCGAAGAGAAACGATACGCGTCGGTCGAGGGTATGGCCTACGGCGCCCGGCTCCTGGCGTTCGCCTTTTCCGGTATCTTCGGCGGGCTGTTGGCCGAGTTCGACCTAGCGTGGCCGTTCGCCGCGACGGTCGCTGCGTGCGCCGTTGCGGCCGGCGTCGCCCTCACTTTGAGAGAGCCGCAGCGGGTCACCGAAGAACTACGGCCGCGTTACTTCGAGATACTCAAACAGTCGCTAAAACTACTGGTTAAAAACCGGGAGATTAGCTGGCTTACGATATACTCGGCGGGATTGTTCGCCGGAATACGCCTAGCGTTCTGGGTATATCAGCCCTTTATGGAAGGGGCCGGATTCCCGTACTTCGCGTTCGGTCTTACCTTCGCCGGACTGAACCTTTTCAGCGCGGTGGTAAGCACTCGCGCCGGGCCGATAGAACGCTTCTTCGGCGAGAAAAAGACGCTGGTATTTATGCCGATCTTGTTGGCCGTGGGGTTCTTTCTAATGAGTATTAGGGTCGCGCCGTGGGCGGTGGCGTTTATCCTGTTCCAGCAGGTTCCGTATGCGTTGTTCGAGCCAGTCCTGAAAGCGTACTCGAACAGGCACATCGGTTCGGAGATTCGAGCGACCGTGCTATCGTTTCAATCTATGGCCGGGAACCTAACATTCGTGGCGGTCGGGCCGCTCTTGGGATTAGCGGTGGACTACCTACCATTGAATCATGCGCTGGTAATAATGGGGGCGGTCGTTTTGGTTTTCTTCGGGCCGGTTTTGGTAACGAAAGCGGTTAAGAGGGGTAATCGCGGACGCCGGCGAAGGGTAGACGTCTAGAACGCCACAGCCGGCCCTATCCAGGCGGTTACGTCCCGGCCGGTCCAGACCCGTTTCTTGAAGAGCTCTTGGTCCCAATCTATGAACACTTCGTCGCGAGGCGCGACCGTTCCCTCGAACGCCGCCCCGAGCCCGACCGGCCCGAAAATCGGTAGCATCGCGTACAACCTCATCCCGACGGCCATGTCGTAGTTCCATTCGTCCACGACGAATATTTCGGTGTATTTATCGTCGGGTATTTTCGACGTTTTTACGAGGATACCTTCTTCTTTGTTCTGGCGCCAACCGACGCCGAACATCAGGTTGAGGGTTGGCCATGAACCGCCGTACCGCCCGAAAGCCGGGCCGAACAGAAACGCGTGTTCCGTCGCTTCCACGTCGGTCCGGGAGTAGCCGAAGTGGTAATCCGGTTTCCGGAAGTACCCCTCGTAAACGTAGTATTGGCTCGATTTGCCGCACGTAAACAAGACGGTCGGATAGATGAGGAACCCGGCGAAGGAGCCGACGCGCAAACCGAAACCGGCCGTCAACCAATCCCGGAAATACTCGGCTCCGTCTTCGTGAACGCTCGAACCCCGGCCGTAGCCGGCGTAGAACGCCAGTCTGTCGCCCACGTACGAGAAATCCCCTGCCCACCCTATCATGCTCTGAACGCCGTCGGCCGGCGGGCTTACTACCGCGAAAGCCCCACACGGGATATACGACCCGCCGGCCCCGGCGACGGACGCAGATAAATAAATAGAAACCGCCAAGTAAAGAGTTGGCTTCATAACCGTCTAGTATTATAGCATAACGGCTGATAGAAGTTATTTACCTTACAAATACCCGGGTCAGCGTTTATCGTTCTATCCATACCGTTTATTATATGCCTCCACGACCTTGATAACGTTGTACATATAGTAGGGCAACTTCACCCATTTTCGGAAGAACGCGTCTTTGAATTGGCTGTTCGCGGTCTGCCCGGACTTACACGGCACGCCCCACTTTTTCGCGACGCCCGGCAACGCCGTCGGGCTAATCAACTCGAAATGCAGATGCTCGTTCCCGCCCCACTCGCCCAGGCGCCCTATTTCTTGTCCGGACGCGACGACGTCGCCGGTTTGTACCTCGAACTTCGGGGCGAGGTGTTGGTAGATGGAAAGGAACGACAGGTCGGCTTTCTCGGTCCATATAAGGATTTTATTCCTGAACGCCCCTTTCTTTTGGGTTTTCACCACTTTACCTGGGAACGCCGCGAGGACCGGCGGGTTGGTTCCGCCCGGGTCCGGGACGATGTCGGTTGCGCCGTGGTATTCGCCGCTACCCGTGGGTCCCTTCCACGGGTACGTTCTAGCTTCCCCGGCCCAAACGTCGCCCGGTGATACCGCTTTATCTTTTATGAGCCACTTCCCCGACTTAAGTAGACCGGTTTGTTTGTCATAATTCAATCCCAGGTTATAAGTAGGCCACGAGTGGACGTTCCGTATTGAGCGAAGCGGCAGAACGGCGGGGCCCTCGCCCCCGACCCAATCTATGAACCTGTTATACGCCCAACCCTCAACGTCGGCGGACGGCGCGTAAACCTTGGACCACCGCCCGTCGGCTGATTCGTCCAGCTCGCGAACCTCCACGCCCTCGAGCAACGTTACAATTATCATACTCTCGGTAGTGGATTCCTTCCGCAGGTTGAGTTTAGCGGTCGTACGTCCTACCCGCTTGCCCAGAACCTCCTCACGGTCCCACTCAACGTATTTATTGGATACCCAACCGACCAGACCGACGCCGAGGGCGTACACGCGGGACCACTTACCGTCGTAGGACCTCTCGAGGAGCCGGACAGATTCTCCTTTAGCCAACACGTGGACGACGCCGCTTTGCGTCGTCGGCTCCGTGCGCAAGTTCAACTTGTGTGTCGTGGTGCCTTCTAAACTCATCGCGTTAACCTCCCGTTTTGATTTTGGGTGTTTTGGACCGATATTGTGGGTTTCGATTGAATCGATTGTTTCGCTTATATTAGTTGTTTTATATAAATTACGTTCGTTTATATATCTAGCATAATACAATATATAAACACGAATGTCAAGGATTATTTTTGACCTGATTATTTACCGATTAGTCGGATATTGTGGCGTTGTGATTAAGGACTGGCCGGCGATAGAAATACTAAACGAACCGGACCGCCGGGTTTCTCGTAAGTTTTACTCACGGGGTCGTTTATACTAGGCGAGGAAAAAGGGGTCGGTTATTAATAAATGATAAGCGCGTGCGTATGGTTTCTTAAGGTCCATAACTCAATAAGAAGAGAGTATGGAAACCGCGGTATTTTTTTAAGCGTTAATCCCGGGGTCTTTTTTATTCCTTCGGTTTTCGTACCCACCGACGACTTTGAAGCTATCCAGCCAGCGGCTGGAGTCCGTATCAACGGTTTCCACTACCGCGACGATACCGCGTCGGTTACCCCGGTTTTGTTCGAGGGCATAAAAGCGCTTTTCCGGTAACGGTTTCTTAATACGATGAACCCGGGCCGCGCGGCCCCGGCTAATAATAACGAAACGATTAAGACTACCGATATCTTATGCGGTATCACTGGTTTTAAACTGGTTTCCTTCGCTCGCCAACAGATGTCTGTAACCTTCCAAGCGGCTTTCCGCCAGCGTTATCAGGGCGCTTTCGGTCGTCGCGTCGTCAGGGTACGCTACAACGCCCACTTCCAACCTCACTTCAATAACCTGTCGTACGCCGTCGACGATGTAATCTACCGGGACCATTTTCTCTTTCAATCTATCTATAAGGACAGATAGGGTACTCGGCGGCTGCGGTGCTATAACCGCGATAATATCCTCGTTGAAGCGGGCTTTCCTGTCAGTGGCGCGGGTGTTTTCCAGGATGATATCGGCCACGCGTTTCAGGAGTGCGTCCACGGCTTCCTGCCCGTATATGGAGCCGAGTTCGCGCGAAAACGACAGTCGGATGAAAATTATCGTGATTTTGTTTTCGTATCTTTCGGCGCGCGTTATTTCGTCTCGTAAATCCAGGAAAAACCGACGCCTGTTGTAAAATCCCGTAACCTCGTCGTGTTGGACCAACGAGTCGTGGTCGACGATCATATCATCCAGGCTTTTTTCGGCGTTATCGGTTATACGCTTCAGGTAACCGGTTATAACGCCCATTATGGGATACAAGACGAGCCAAATGACCTGGTAATAAGAAAAAACCAAGATTTCCTGGAAGCTGACGCCGAACACGACGGAAGCCGCGTGGACGAAAACGGCAACGACCGATACGATTGTACCAACCACCGTCCCGCCGAAAAGCCCGGCCGAAGCAGCGAAGATTAAAAGCGTGTACGGCAAGGCCGAAAGGTCGTTATAAAGCGCGAATACGACCAGTGCTACGTACACGAGGACGTATGCGCAAAATACCAATAATCGAGTTCTCAAACTGAAATGCGTCATCGAACGTTTAAATGTTCAGGATTACCGTCCAGTTCCCCTTGATATTCAGTTCCCTGCGTACCCTGAACCCCTTCTCGTATCGGGGCGCGCGGACCGTACCCATATAGACTTCCAACCTGTTTTCCGCCAGCTCGACGAGCGCCGTTTCGGAAGTGGCGTCTTTGGGATACGACGCCATACTCGCCGCCAGACGGACATCGGCCGAATAACGCGTTTCGTCGGCGATGTACTCAATCGGAACCATGCATTCTCCCAGCCGGCGAATCAGTATCGGTAATGTTTCGGGCGGTTGGGGGATTATGAGCGCGATTATGTCATCGTCGTATCGAGCTTTTCTATCGGTTACGCGGGTATTTTCCAGGATTACTCCACTCACCCTTTTTAGAAGTGTTTCCTTCACTTCTTCGGTTATAACCGCGCCGAGTTCGCGCGAAAACGAAGGACGAATCAAAACTAGAGTAACCTCGTTGCCGAAACGTTTACCCCGCGCCGTTTCGTCGCGGAGGTCCAGGAAAAAGCGTTTCCTGTTGTAAAATCCGGTTACCTCGTCGTGTTCGACCAGCGCATCCCTGTCGGCTATTAGTTCGGACAGGTGGCTTTCCGCGCCGCTTATAACACGCTTGACAAAACCAGTGATTACGCCCACCGCGGGGTATAGGATTAACCAGATTAACTGGTAGTACGAAAAGGTCGAGAACGTTTGCAGGCTTATTTCGTATACGACCGACGACGCGTGTAGGAATGTCGCCACGACGGATATTAGAACGCCGACCGAAACCCCGCCAAAGAGCCCCGCCGACGCCGCTATCATCAACAGCGTATAGGGCCAGATGGAAAGCTGGTTGTACAGGGCGAAAACGGAAAGCGCCACGTACATTAGAACGAACGTGGAGAAGATTATTAAACGGGTTCTTAAACTGAAACGGTCCATCCCGTTATTCCCTGGGAATTCACCCACTTGTATAACACGCCGCCGTCGATAACTAGAACGGACTGATAACGAATTCGGCGAAAATACTTTCGATATCGTACCCCTGGCTGTCGAACGAGACGGAGCTGAGTATCGAGAACGCCAGACGGCTGCTTATTTCGTAATAAGCGTTGGTCGTAGCAATACCTGTTACCGCGTTATCGGTATCGTATCCCAACTCACCCTTCAAAGCCCAGTACCCGTACGAGTTTTCGTACAGTTTCTTGCCGACGCCGCCGCGAATCCTCATTAACCCAAGGCCATCCTGGACCTCCGTCCATTCGATCCGGCGGAAGTAATCGTTGTAACGCTTTATATAAAACACGTCTAAACCCAGGGTAAAGAAAACGCGCGCGTTATGCCACATCAAGTACGTCATATTGAAGTTGAAAGCGTTGCTGAAGTTATCCTGGTTTCAATAGGTCGCCACCTCGTCGTAGAAGTCGAACGTCCAATCTTCGCCGTATTCCTGGTACAAACCGAATATGCCGATTAGGTTCGGATTATGATCCGATTCGAATTGGTACTCGAGCCCGAGCGTCGCGTAGCCGTCCGTCCACAACGGCGCCGAGAACGTAGACCTTAAAAGTTTTCTGAATCTATCGCGAGAATCGCCCCGTACGCCGAAGCCGAAGGTAACGTTAAATTTATCGAGTATATAAACGCCGCCGCCGAAGAAATGGCCGTGAGCGGTATAGCTGTAGTCGGCTTTGTGCTCCCTGTAAAAATCGAAGTCGTACACGAAGAACGGCGGCGAGACCGGCTTCGGGTTGGGCACGTATTCGCCTTCGTCCTCGGCGTAACCCGGTTCGTCGACGAATACGGCGTTAGTTACGCAAAGTATTAAAACCGACGACAGAACCGTTAACTTGGCCGGTACCGAGTCCTTCAATCCCGTATTTACCCCCGGCGGACCGAAATAATTGGGGGGGTTTTTACCATCGTTCGCTAACTATATCAATAAAAAAAGGCGTTATCTATCCGGAGATAACGGCAATTTCTCGCTTGCGATACCATTTTAAAGCCCGCGGGTGTTGATAATCGCCCGCCGACGGACGTTACGACTTGATTGGGTTTAAGGAACGTTCCGCTACCGAGAACAATAGGCTTCGTTTCAACCGACCGGCCGAATGGGTCAAAACCTCGTTCGCGTACCCCGTTTCGGATCGAAATATAACTTGAAAAACGCGCCGAAATATGCTAAAAAGACCGCCGCTTTACCTCTGAGGAAGCGGGCAACGTTAATAAAAACGTAAGGCCTTAATATGAAGAAGGATATACATCCCAATTATGTCGAGACGGTAATCCGTTGTGCTTGCGGCAACGAAATAACTACCAGGTCGACGGTTGAGAATATCTCGGTTGAAATATGCGCGAGCTGTCACCCGTTCTACACGGGCAAACAGAAACTCGTAGACACGGCCGGTCGCGTGGAGCGGTTCAGGCGCCGGTACGGCCTGGGCGAGGACGAAGGTACGGCCAAAGCCATCGACGAGGCCGAGAAACGGCGCCGGGAAAAAGAAGAGAAAGAAAAGACGAAAGCCGAGGCGGTCGCCGAGCGTAAACGCGAAAAACCCGAGAAACCGCCGGCGGAACCCAAAGCGGAAGCGGTACCTGCCGAACCCGTAAAGGCCGAGGAACCGGTTGCCGAAACCGAACCGGTTAAAGAACTAGTCCCCGATGAAAAACCAGAACCAGCCGAGGCGGAAGTTACGGCGGAACCGGCAGTGGTGGAAGAAAAGCCCGCGCCCGCGAAAAAGCGTAGGGCGAAACCGGAGAAGCGCCCGCCGAAAAAGAAAGAGACGGAAGAAAAGGCCGAAGCGAAACCCAAGCGGAGGCCGGCGAAGAAGAAAAAACCCGCGAAGAAAGCGGAAACTAAGGCTGTAAAGGAAGAGCCCGAGGGTAAAGCGGAAACAGAAACCGAGAAAAGAGCCGTAAAAGAAGAAAAGGCCGAAAAGAAAACCGAAACCAAGCCGAAGAAGAAGGCTAAAAAAGCGGAAAAGCCAGCGAAAACCGAAGCCAAACCGAAAAAAACCCCCGCCAGGAAAACGAGTAAGGGTGGGGCGAAGAAGCCGAAGGCGAAGGGTAAATCGAAGGAATAGTTACCGTTATATAGTACAATATACAACCCGCGCTAACGCGCGGGTTTTTTATCCGGTATGAGTGGCGGTCCGTCGGTTTTACGGTTCGCGCTGGATGCGTTCTTTTCCCTTGGTGCGGATGTGCTCGACGATGTCCTTGGCCCATTCGCTCATCCCGATACCGAAAGCGATGGCTATCGCGAGCATGCCGGCGCCGAAGATTGTGGAGAAGACGATTATCAGGAACGTGGTCGCGATACCGAGCTTCTCCAATGCCATTACGACGCCGACGGTCAGTATCGCGAATTTAACCGACCGGCCCACGAGTGCGGCGTTCAAACCAGCGACGCGGCTGGCCCGGACGCGTGCCAAGCCGCTCAGTATCACGGCCAGGTAGTACGCTATTCCGATGATGATGAGTGCGAGGATGATACGCGGCAAATATATGAAGACCGAATCAAATGCTTTCGTAACGATATCCCATCCAAGAATGCCCGCGCAAAAGTCCGCGAAGAGGATAATGACCAGCCACCAGACGACGCGGCCGACTAACGACGCTATAGAGAACTTTATGTCGCCTTCGCTGAGGAAACCGAGGCCGGCGCGCTCGAACATTCTTTCGGTCCGGGACATTAATACGACGCGGTGAACGACGGCCGCCGCGATTTTCGCGACCACGATACCTACGGCGAACACGAGGACCGCTACGAGTATGAGCGGAAGGTACGCGAAGAAATCCTGGGCGGACCGGGTTAGCGGTTCGGTGACGAGCGTCGTAATCAGTTCGCCGAAATCAACCATTATCGTTTCTCCAGACCGGAGATGATTTTTTCTATACGGCCGCGCTTAGCCGGTAAGAATTTCTTAATCGTGATTACCATGTTCTCGACGCGTTCCGATATCTCGTCCGGCGCCGATTTAAACAGTAACTGCTCCCACGCGCCGCCTTTGCTGGCGCCCATAATAACAAGGTCGCCCCGTTCTATTTCGTCGTAGATGGCTTCGACGACGGGGCCGTCGGTTACGACCGTCTCGCGCTCGACGGGCCGCTTGCATTCCATTTCGGCCACGGCGTTGTCCAGGATGTTCGTGGAAGCCATGGCCGAAAAAGCGCCGCCGGCTTCGCTCACAATATTGAATACGTTTACGTCCACCTCGTATTTTTCGGCGAACGCTGGCGCGAGTTCGGCCGCCAGGCGCGAGTTTTCGCTCGCGGAAACGGGCACGAGAACGCGCTTAAGGCTGGACGTATCGCCTATCTTTATCACCGCTACGTCGCAGGGCGCCCCTTTCAAAACAGCGTCTATGACCGTCGCGAGCATCGTCTGGGCGATGTTCTGCTTCGATTGGCGCCCCATAACGATGAAGTTGCAGTCTTCTTCCTGGGCCGTCTCGAGAATGCCGTAACTCAACCGGTGGGATACCTTGATTATACGGCGGACGTCCGTGACGCCTTCGCGCTTGGCAAGCTTCTCGGCCATGTTGAGTATCGGGCGCCGTTCCGACGCCAGGGCCTTCCCCTTCGCCAAGTCAACGTGGTGCGGCACTTCTATGACCGATAAAACGATGATGTCGCCGTCGAACTTCCGGGCGATAGCCGCCGCGGCGACCATTAACGCTTTCACGTGCTCCGGGTTGGCGAGACAGACCAGAATCCTGTACTCTTTTCTCGACTGTTCGGCCATCAAACGGAGGACTATCCGTTCCCGCTCGAGCGTCCGATTGGCGCCCTTGGAGTATGCGAAGTAGACCAGCCCGCCGACGCAAAGGAACGAAAAACCCAGCGCGTACGTAGTCCACTCCATAAAAGCCATCATCGCTATATTGAAAACTATCCCTAGTACGGGGATTACAGGATGGAACGGGAGTTTGAACGGTCTTCTTAGTTTAGGCTGCCGTTTCCGGAGTATAATTACCGACAGGTTTACGATGATAACCGAGAACAGAAGGCAGAAGTTGGTGAGCTGCGCAACGGACTTAATTTCCCCCATCACAGCGAAAACAATCGCGCAGCCCGCCGCCAGTACGACGGCGAAGTGGGGCGTACGGAAACGCGAACCGATTTGCGAGAGAAAAGCCGGCATAAAACCGTCTCTTGACACCGCGTAGATAAGCCGGCTCGTCGTGAGTACGGCCGCGTTGAGCGCGGAAATGGTGGAGAGGACGCCGGCGATAAGGACGAAAACCAGCCCGTATTCTTTCAACACCTTCCCGGCAATGACGGCCAGGGGCGCGCTCGATTCTCCCAGCGTTTTAACGTCGAGTATGCCGACGCTGACAAGGACGACGAACACGTATATTATCGTCGGTATGGTAAGCGCGAGAAGAATGGCCCGCGGGACGTTTTTCTCCGGGTTTTTAATATCCTCGGACGCGTCCGATATCTGTTCGAACCCGAAGAACGATATGTAAATAAGCGAAGTAGTGGCCAGGACGGGGAGGTATCCGAACGGGAAGAATTCGCCGACGGTGTCCATCCGGCCCCAATCGACGAACGAAAAGCAGAGTACGACGAACACGACGAGAATGAGGACTTTCCCGATAGTGAAGAAGTTCTGGACATGGCCGCTCTCTTTCGTCCCGATTACGTTCACGGCCATCAGAACGACGATAATTCCGGCGGCCAGCACCGCGTAATTGAACACGTACGGCAGCCCCAGGCTGAGGAGGGGGCCGAAGTGCTCTGCGAAACCTATGGCGTACAGAGCGCAGGATACTATCATCCCGAAGATGAGGGCCCAGCCTGTGATGAAGGCGGTTATTCCGCCGATGCCCTCATGGACGTATGTGTATCCGCCGCCGGCAATAGGTATTGACGAGCTGAGTTCGCAATAACTCAACGCCGTAAAGAGTGTCATGAAGCCGGTTAGTAGGTAGGAGATAGTGGCCGCCGGCCCGGACATCCCGGCGGCGAGGCCGGAGAGGATGAATATACCGGCGCCGATCATCGCGCCGACGCCGAGCATCGTGGCCGAGGTGAGCCCCAGCGCCCGACTAAGCTTTATCTCTTCCTGTACGCTGACTTCGTTATTTTTCTCTTTAGGCATTTTATGTATCGATATATGAACCTTCTGAAAGGCGATATTCTATATACCGCTTTCTCACGAACCGGATGCGTTTATACATAACCCGCCCGGAAGGCGGTACGCAAAGAATTTAGCATTTCGGCGGCGGGAAGGCAAGGGGAAAACGGGGAAGTGGCGGGTAGTTATCGTAGCATAGATATTGGTATATCTTTTTTCGATTACAACCTAATCTTTAGTAATCGGCCCGGTCAGGCGTATCGGACAGCGAATTCGGTATATAACTTGCCCCTTAACCTACAAAGGGAATATTCCCTACGTTAATTTTGCCTTGACGCGGCGCCCCGACGGGAATATAATCCACGTGAAGAAACGAGCCGTTTTTGCGCAAGGTCATAGTTACAAATCGGAAGGCCCGCAAGGAGTACGAGATCGTCGAGACCCACGAAGCCGGTCTGGCGCTGGTTGGCGCCGAGGTGAAGTCGATTCGCGCTGGCAAGGTCAGCCTCCAGGAGGCTTACGTACGCCCCGAGGCCGGCGAGTTATTCGTAGTCGGGATGCACGTCTCGCCCTACGAGCAGGCGACGGTGGACCCGCCGGAACCCCGGCGCAAACGGAAACTGCTGATGCGTAAGCGAGAGGTCCGGCGCCTGACCCGGGCCGTTGAGCAGAAGGGCGTCACGATAGTACCGCTGTCTCTGTACTTCACCCGGGGTCACGCGAAGCTGGAGATAGCCGTCTGCCGGGGCAAGCGCAAGTACGATAAGCGCGCCGAAATGCGCGAGGATGAGGACCGGCGCGCCGCGGAACAGGCCGGGCGCGGCGGTTTCGATCGTGAATAAACCACCTCAACGGACGCGGAGGGGAAATGAAATCGGTTAGCGTTCGGGCTATAGTCGTTTTGGTTGCGGCTCTAGCCGCCGCGGGCGCCGCGGCCGCCAAGAACAAGGTAACCGGGATACAACTTAAAGACTACAACGACTACACGGCCGTCGTCGTGTCTCTGGACGAGCCGTCGAAGTTCTCGGTTAAGGACTTGAAGGGGAGCGACCTGGCCATCGTCGTGGAGGATTGCAAAACCGGCGGCAAGAGCTACAAGACCGGCCCTAAAGGTGTCGTCACCGAAGCGTACGCCAAGGACAAGGACGGCGACGCGTGGGTCGTACTTAAACTCACCGACCGGGCGTCCCGCTACTCGGGCAAGTCCACGAAGAGCCCGGCCCGGGTCGTCCTGAAGATACTCAAGAAACCGTCGAAAGAGCCCGCCGGCGAAACCGGCGAGACCAAACGGACGACAAAGACCGGCGAAGGTTCCGGCTGGGAAGGCGTCACCCTTAAGGACCGGGGCGAGTTAAATATGCCGGGGGTCGCGGCCGGGTGCGCCGTGGACCTGGATACGAACTTCGCGATAGAGTCCGACGAGATGACGCCGGACAAGACGCCCAACGTCATCGACACCATCTTTATAGACCCGGGGCACGGCGGGAAGTATACCGGCGCCGCCGGCCCGTCTAACATAATCGAGAAGGACGTCAACCTGGGCATCTCGCTCCGCCTCGCGAGGATGCTCCGGGACGACTTGGGGGTACGCGTGGCCCTCAGTCGCGTGGACGACCGGATGGTCCTGATGAAGGACCGTACCCGGGTGGCCAACGAAATTAAGGCCGACCTGTTCATCGACCTCCACAACAACGGCGTGCTGAACAGTAAGGTCCGCGGCACCGAAACCTTTTTCCTCTCCGACGCGAAGGCCGACTGGAGCCGGGCGATGGACTATGCCGAGAACGAAGAGTTCATTATCGAGAACCCGGACCTGGTCGAGGGGAAAACCGGCCTGAACCTGATACTGGCGGCGTTGGCCCAAAACGAGTTTCTGCAAGAGTCGTCGGAGCTGGCCCATTACGTACAGGAAAACCTGGTCCACGACATGGGTACGAAGGACCGGGGCGTGAAGCAGGCGCCGTTCTACGTGCTGGTGTACGCCAATATGCCGTCGGTACTTTTAGAATGCGAGTTCCTGACCAATCCGGCCGGCGAAAAGCTACTTGTTGAACCCGACTCCCAAGAGATAATCGCGCGGTCGATATACAACGCGATCAAGGCGTACAAAGAGGACTTCGAGGAGAAGATGGGGACTAGATGACCGGCGCCGAAATAGCGATACTCGCCGTCGCCGGCGCGGCGGTCGTCCTGTTGGCGGTTCTTATCTGGCTTACGCTGCGGCGGAAGCCGCCCGCCGGCGACCCGTCGCTGACCCTACTCCAGGGCGAAGTGCAAGGGCTACGGAACGCCCTCGACAGCCGGTTGGACCATTTCACCAGCTCCTTCGCCGACGTAAAGGAGGGCATGGGCGAGCTCCGCGAGCGTTCCCGGCGCCTGGGCGAGCTGGCGGCCGACATCGCGTCGCTGGAGGAGTTACTCCGCGCGCCCAAAGCCCGCGGCGGTCTGGGCGAACTTTTTCTCGAGAACCTGCTTGGGCAGGTCTTGCCGGCCGAGAGTTGGGGAACCCAAGTCGATATTGGCGGCAAGCGCGCCGACGCGGTCGTCAGGGTCGGCAACAAGGTGGTCGCTATCGATGCCAAGTTCCCGGTTGAGGACTTCCGGAGGTTGGCCGAGGCCGACGAAGCCGAAAAGCCGAAACTCCGGAAGGAGTTGATAACGAACCTGAAGAAGAAAGCCGAGGACATCGCCGCCAAGTACATCCGACCGGACGTGGGGACTTACGACTTCGCGTTGATGTACGTACCCGCCGAAGCTGTCTATTATGAAGCCGTAGCCGACGGCGACTTCTTCGAGCACGCGGCCCGGCTCCGTGTCTTCCCCGTCTCGCCGGCGACTACGTATCTTTACTTGACCACGGTCGCAATAGGCCTGAAAGGGCTTCGTATCGAGGAGGAGGCCGAGCAGATACTGGGCGCGCTGGCACGGCTCGAAGCGGAATGGAACGCTTTCGATAACACCTTCAGGGTAATCGGTACCCACTTGAGAAACTTGTCGGGCAAGTACGACGAGGCGGCCGCCGAGTTAACGCGGATATCGGGCCGCCTCGCGTCGATATCCGGCAAAGAAAGCGAGGCCGAACCAGCCGACGGGTTGTTGTAATACCGCTCCCGGTCGAGAAAGGTATTAATCGCTAGGTTTACCGCAACCGCTGCGTTATAATCACCGGATTCCGTGATGCCGAAACTCTCTACCAGGTCGAAAGTCATAATAATCGTCGGAACCGCGGTTTTCGTCGGGCTTCTCGTATGGCAATCGCTGCGCCACTATGAAGCGATACGCGCCCGGATAGGGGAAGTAACCGGTGTGCCTGCGACGTACGAAGCCGCGATATACTTCGCCGACTTCGAATATACGGAGTTGGTAGCCGAGACTAGAGAGTTAAAAACGCCCGAGACACCCGAAGAGCGGATACGGCAGGCGATCGAGGAACTTATCGCCGGGCCGGCGGACGAGGCGCATTCGCCTACCCTACCACCTGAAACCGAGTTGATAAGCGTTTTCGTGAAGGACGGCGTCGCGACCCTTAACTTTTCGGAAGAAGTACAGTCGAAAAGCTTCGGAACCACAGGTGAGCTCTTCGCCGTCAACTCTATCTACAAAACCGTCGTTGAAAACGAGCCGAGCGTTTTCGCGGTGAAGTTGCTTGTGGAAAGCAACCGGCAGGTCGCGTTCAACGGCGAGAACGGAACCGTCTATTGCGACTTCGCGGTAATAAGCGAGCTGGGGCCGACTATCTTGTTCGTCCCGCCGCCCGGGTGGAAGGAAAAGGGGAAAGGATAACTTGACCACTGAACCGATAGCTATATTCGACTCCGGCGTCGGCGGGCTTACGGTCGCCAGAGAAGTACACCGCGCCCTGCCCGGCGAGGAGATGGTGTATCTGGGCGATACCGCCCGCGTGCCGTATGGGCCGAAGTCGCCGCGGACGGTCCGGCGTTTCGCCGGCGAGTGCGTCGAGTTTCTACTCCACTTCCGACCGAAGCTGGTGATAATCGCTTGCAACACGGCGTCTTCGGTCGCGATGGACTACCTGGCGGAACGGGTGGACGTGCCGCTCGTCGGCGTAATCGAGCCGGGGGCCGCGGCCGCCGTCGCCGCGACGGCAAACCGGCGGGTGGGCGTCATCGGTACCAAAGCGACCGTTCGTAGCGGCTCGTACGAACTAGCTATTAAGAAAAAAGCCGACGATGTCGAAACATACTCTAACGCCTGCCCCTTGTTCGTACCGATGGTGGAAGAGGGCCGGGCCGGCGGACCGGTCGTAGAGGTTGTTGCCCGGGAGTACCTGGAGCCGTTAATCGGGAAAGGGATAGATACGCTTATCCTCGGTTGTACCCATTACCCGGTTCTCAAACCGGTTATACAGGAGGTCTGCGGACCGGACGTAAACCTCGTAGACTCGGCCGAGGTCGTCGCGGCGAAGGTCGCGGAAGTTCTCGCGGCCGAGGGCGCACTGGCCGACGTTCCGGGTACCGAACCCCGATTCTTCGTAACGGACGTGGTCGACGACTTCGTCGAGGTCGGGCGCTACATCTGGCCCGATATGCCGGGGACGGTCGAGAGGGTGGAGTTGGGGGTGGTGTAGGGCCGCACCTTCGGTTGCGGTCACCTAAAAGTAATCAACCGGACGCATAAGAAAGGGCGGGGTTTACCCCGCCAGCTTTCTGTCGCTTGACGGCGGATATCAAATCCACCGCTTTTGTTTAAATTAGGGTAGAAGGACACGTTTCCTCATAATATAGTTTGCCGCCGATAACGTTCTATGCTATACGTTCGTGAAATTCCCTTGGTAATCAGTTAATGAATGCGTTCAGAAACCACAACATCGAGTAGGCGCCGGGTACCACTTCTGGTCTTCTCGGCGGTACTACTGACGCTGGCGTTTCCGAGCGTGGATATCTGGCCGCTGGCGTTCGTCGGGTTCGTCCCGTTCCTGTACGCCGCCGAGGGGCTTCGCGGTGGGCGAGCGTTCCGGCTCGGGATGATCTTCGGGATACACTGGTTCATCTTCCTGTACTACTGGCTCGCGCCGGTCTCGATATTCGGTTTTTTATTGCTAGTTGTTTACCAGTCGTTGTTCACCGGCGCGTTTATGCTGGCGTTTACGTACGTACGGGACCGGACCCGGTTGCCGCTCCTGTTGGTTTTCCCCGTTTTATGGGTCGCCCTCGAGTACGCGAGGTCGATAGGTTACCTCGGTTTCCCCTGGGGTCTTCTAGCGCATACCCAGTACAAATGGATCCTGCTTATCCAGGTGGCGGACCTGACCGGTGCGTGGGGCGTCAGCCTCGTCGTAGCGGCGGTGAACGTCCTCGTGTACTACATCACGAAGGATTATCGGACCGTCGCAACTTGGTTGAGGGCCGGCGGCGCTATCGCCGGGATTTTCCTGATACTGAACCTTTACGGCGCCCTCGACCGGGCGCCGGAGAAAGAAGGCGAGCCGGTTCGCGTCGGGTTATTACAGGGCAATATAGCGCAGGACGTCAAGTGGGACCCGGCTTACCGGGACGAGACGATGTCGGTCTACCGGGCGCTGGCGTTCGACGCGGCGCG
>CP070755.1:339003-343661 GCA_020348885.1 Candidatus Coatesiibacteriota bacterium
ATCTTTACGAGCGCATGGGCTTTGTGATCGTAAACGGCGTATATTCGCCCGCACGCCGGGATAATATCCGTTAGCTTATTGTCGGGGTCTTCGGGAATGAGTTCGCGCCAATTTTCGCGCTCCGGCTTATCTACGTCGGTAACGAGAACCCTGTACATCGGCGCATTCAGGTCGGTCAGTATCAGGAATTTACCGTCGACCGTCCCAACTCTGTACTTGGCGTCAAAACCGGTTACGAGCGGTCTTATAGGTCCGTTATCGTTTATCTCCTTGTAATACACTTCGTTGCTATCGAATAGCCTACGGAAAAATAAGACGTGAAGGCCGTCTTCTGTTACTTCGGCTAAATGGATATATTCTTTAATCGAGTCGTGGCCGAAGATTTCTACGTCTTTTTCAGCCGGCGTTCCCAGCCTATGGAAATAAACGGCGAACCAGTAGTATTCCTCGCCCTCGGGTACTTCGCCGGCCAGAGGGTTCGCTATATAATAAAAACCCGAGTTACCCGGGAGCCAAGAGACTAAGCGTTGGCGCCACCCTTTCAACGTATCTGGTAAAAGCTTTCCCTTTTTAACGTCCAAGATTCGGATTACCGGGTTCTCGTCGCCACCTACGTCTTTACCGAAAGCAACGAACCGGCCGTCGCGAGAAGGATAAACGCCGTTCAGCCCCTCGTTTTCGTCCCATTCGTTCGGGTTTATTAAAACCTCGACGGGCGCTTCCAAGTTCTTTCTGGTCGCGTAAGACCATTTCTCGTCGTCGGCCTTTTTTGCGTAGAAGAAAACCCTGTCGCCGTCGACGACGGCCCTGGGGATTCTCTCATCGTCGTAACGCCAGAGTTCGCTCAAGCGTTTTATCATGAAACGCCTTTGCGGTAACGCATCGATAAGCGACCGCGCGATTTCCGCCTGGGCCTTCTCCCACTCGAGGACCTCCGGGTCGTCGCCGTCCTCGAGCCACCGGTAATCGTCAACGACATCCACGCCGTGAATCGTTTCGGTTACCGGCACCTTCGGCGTTTCCGGGTACTCTATACGTTCTTCCACGTTCTCTCCGAACGCCGTCTTGACTTAGTCGAAGGACGCGCGTTCACGATACGTACCCCAACTGCTCTAGCATTTCCCGGACGTCGTCCTCGTCGTCGCAGTACTCGTCTATGGCCTTCTTGACCCGCAGGAGGACGTGGTTGGCGCATTCGTCCTCGGAGCCGTAGCCGACCAGCTTTACCATCTCCTGGATGTGTCCGTACAGTTCGTCGTCTATCGTTATCTCTTTGGGCACGTTGGCTTCTTTATTCGTATAAGCCGAAGGTCTCCAGGACCGACCGCGTCCGGCGTTTGAGTACCTCGACGATGAATTCGTCCGTTGACGCGTACCCGGCCAGCTCGGCCAACATCTCGAACTCGGCGTATCGGTCGTCTTCTATGGTCACGGTGGGGGACAATAGCTTACGGCTTTCGTTACTTATTCTTCGGTTTCTTCCGGTTCCTCTGTCTCCTCTATGCTTTCATCCTCTTCGTCGTCAAACTCGATATACCCCTCCTCCTCGATTAATTCCTCTTCGGTTATCTCCTCGTCCCAGCCCTCCGGGCGTTCCTTCGGCCCGCCGAAGTAGAAGCTGACCGACGCCATGTGGGTGTCGCCCAGCGTGCCGTCGAGCCGGAGGGCATAGTTGAAGTCGAAGTCCAGGAACTTGAAGCCGGCGCCGACCCGCGGCTTCCCGTCGCCCAGGGACCAGCCACCGCGGAGGGCGATTTGCGGTATGGGCGTCGCCTCGCCGCCTAGGTACACGTCGTAGTACATCTCCCGGGTCAGCTCGGCCACGACGGCCCCTTTCCCGTAGGACCCGATACTCGCGGCGGACCCTATCTCGAAGGTTATCGGCGGCGACTCCCGGACGGCCTCGAACTCGAAGTTGGGCGCAACGAGGTTCTGGATGACCAGGCTTACCGAAAGCATATCGAATGGCCGATAAAGCCCGCCCAGATCCAGGCCGAAGCCGTTGTCGCTGTGGTCCTCGATTCTACGGTTTATGTTCTTCATCGCGAAGCCGAACCCGCCGTTCTTGCCGATGCTGTGGGCGTACGCCAGGTAGAACGCGATGTCCGTGTCGGAGAACCGGCGCCCGGTCAGGCCCTTTTCGTTCGATTCCCACAACCCGCCGACGGTGCCGACGGCCAGCGCCACGTCGAACGTCCCGAAGGACCTTATCTCGTCTTCGTCCACGTAGTGGGCCGTGGAGAGCGCGGTGTTAAAGGTGTGGTAGTAGATGTCGCCGACGGACCGGAACGGCGTTGACGACGAGAAGGTAACCTCGCTCTTTTCGAGTTGATAGAGCCCGGCCGGGTTCCAGTACGCGGCGGACGCGTCGTCGGCGAGGGGGCCGAACGCTCGGCCCATCCCCTCGGCGCGGACGCCCAGACCCCACGAGGTGAACGCGTCGGCCTCGCCGCCTGGGTTTTGTTCGAAGGGCGAAGACGACACGGCGGTTACCGCGAGAAGACCGATAAAGAGTATCTTGCGTAGTTCCATAACTTCCGTCCGGGTTGATATTTATTTCCTCGCCGACTGAAGTCGGCGTTCGATGCTTCGCCGCTTAAGCACCGCCGGATGAATCCGGCGGTATCGAGGTTCAATCTGCCCGTTTATCGTACGAACGTCAGCGCGGTGCCTATCGCCGCGGCGTAAACGAACGACAGTATCACGTCGAGGTAATATACGTCCCTGTATTGACGGTCATCTTTGGTTTTAGACATTATATGCGCCAGACGAAGACCTTCGCCCAGGGGCGCCGCAAGGAACAGGGCCGGGTGGTAGCGGGCGCCCAACAGAATGGCCGTTACGGTGGCGGCCCTGGATAGAACGCCTGTGAACTTCTCGTAACCGAAGATGCCCCGGCCCGTGTAATCGGAACGGAACGTCATCTTGACGAAGTATATCACGATAGTCCCGGCGAAGGTAGCTACTATGTAACCGATAAGATACAGGGGAAGCGACGTGGAGAAGTAGTATCGGGCGACCGTATCGGGCAGCGCCATCGGTATTGCGCCGGCGGCGAAGAAGGCCCCGGCGACTATCAGAACGAGGTGCGCCGCCTGGTCGGCGAAGAGCATCCAGATGTTCTTCTTGGCGACCGTATCGATGAAGTAATGAAGCACGTTCAGGACGACCAGCACTACCCATATCTGCCAGTTGATTAGGTACGGGAAGAGAAACACGGTGCCCATGACGAAGTGAATAGATACGTGGAATATGCCGCCGTATTTGTATTTGTACCTGAACGCGAATACGAAGTTGGTTTGGAGCGGGTAGTCCGCGACCAAAAACGCGACGCAAAGCCAGAGGGATATATTGACGAAGTTTCCCATAGAGGGCCGGCGGTTAGACCCCGAATTCGTCCTTCAGCTCTAGATAGGTCATAAACCGTTCGAGGTCTTCGGCGTCGTGGATTACCATATCGCCGCCGTCGTGCTCTATCTTTTTCGCGCTCTGGAGAATGCCGATTACCTCTTCGACCCGCTCCATGGGTAAACCGGTCATAGTCGTAAGTTCGTCGATGTTCTTGTCCCAGGGAAAACGGCGGTCTTTTTCGCCGATTGCCCCCGTTTTTGAGAGAAGTAGAATGAGCGTCCCGGTAACTCTCGAGTGCGAATCGCGCATCATCAGGGCCTTTATTTGCCGGTCGGCGTTGCGGAGCCGTTCGCTCATCTTGCGGACGATGGCCATGATTATCTTCGGGTTTGTCTGGATTTGGCTCTCGAATATCTCGTCGGACAGGACGATAAGCCTGGATTCCGTTTCGGAGGTGGCGCTGGCGGACCTGGGTTCCTTGTCGATAATCGCCATCTCGCCGAAGAAGTCGCCATCTTTCAGAACGGCCAGCGTCGTCTCCTGGTCGCGTACCCGCTTATGGATGCGAACCTCGCCCTCCTGGATGATGAACATCGTTTCGCCGGCGTCGCCCTCCCGGAAGACGATTTCTCCGGGTTGATAAATGCGGCCGTAACGTTTGAAAACCTCGTCGCTTACTTTCAACCCCATAAGGAAACCTCTCGGTTTAATTATCGCGTTCCCCGACTTTCGGCGAGAAGGCTATCACAGTAATAAAGCCGTGTAAAGCGTAAACCGGGCCGGTAGCTACTGCTGCGGTAATATACGTACCGGTTCTATAGAATCTTCACGATAGGCCGCGTTTACGAGCGCGGATGCCGGGGTTTAGTCCGCCCCGGGAACGCCGCGCTTAACACATCGACCAATGCTTTATCGTCGGTGAAGGAGTAAATGCTGAACTCGCGTTCGTCGTCGACGGCGAAGCGGATACGACAACCCCTGGGGCGTAAAAACAGATTGACTGGGCCCGCGGTCGGTTCTATCGAGACGACCCGGCCGGGGTCCAGAGGTGAACGAGAAACGAACCGCCTGTAGAAGACGCGGAGCGCGCCGTCGGCGTAGAAGACCGGGAACGTGCGCCAGTTGAAGTACCACCAGGCGGCGGCCACGAGCCACAGAGCGCCGACCAGCCATGACTCCCATTCGAAGACGCGGCCGAAGCCCGCCGCGGCGCCGGCGGCGTCGGCGATTGGAACGACCGACACGATTAGGACCGGCGCCGCCGAAGCCCGCCTGATTCCGGCGTTCGGGTTGTAAGTCTTGAGCAT
>CP070755.1:343761-349823 GCA_020348885.1 Candidatus Coatesiibacteriota bacterium
CCAACAGGGCGATTCAAAACGCGGCGAAACTCGCCGCGTTAATCGATATATTGGTGGAAAAAGGGCTACTCGAACCCAGAGAATTAGAAGAGCGCGGTAAACGGCTGTTACTCGACCTGATGATGGACTACGCCGAACGGAGAATCGGCGTCGAGTATCTCGACGCGAAGTACGACGACCCGGCGCCGGAAGCCGAAGCCCACATAGATTGCGCGGACCGGGTAACGATATGTAAAGCCGTTTGTTGCCGCCTGCCCTTCGCGCTAACCGAAAAAGAGGTCCGAAAAGGCGCAATCCGTTGGGACTTCGGGCGCCCCTATCTCGTAGCGAGAAAGCCCGACGGTTATTGCGCCCACCTAGACCGGGATAAATTCGCGTGCGAGATATACGACGACCGCCCGGCGTCTTGCCGTCTCTTCGACTGCCGGACCGATGCCAGATGGCCGGTGTGGGAGGATTTCGGTGCGAAAACCGTTAACGTCGATCTACTAAAGAAGGTTTTTACTTCAGCGCCGGATTCGTCGCAGGGACGTTAAAACGGCGTAAAACGGTCTTCGTAACATCAGATAAACGGCAGTTTTCGCCAGTTTTCCAGTATTATGTAAGTATCGGGTAGCCTTTACCGTAAAGCACACCCAGCCGTTATATTTACCTTTTATCGCATTTTCCTCTTTATTATTCAGGGTAAATATGTTATACGTACCGCTCGTCCGACCGGGCTATACGCCCGTTTGGATAATCTATCATATTTAGGAGGAATTACTAAGTTATGAACGAAGAACAGAAAGTAACGAAAGCGAACGACGAACCGGAGGTGATGCCCGAAGAAGAAGGTATTGATGTAGCTACTTCAGGCGAAAGCGAAGACACGCCCGCACCGACGGAACCGGACCCGGACGCCGAAGACGCGGCGACGAGCGCGGAAACGCCGGCCGCCGACGAATCGGCCGAAAAGGAATCGGAAGTCGCCGACAAACAGGCGCCGACCGTCTGGCCCGAGTCAAGGAAACGGAAACCGGACGACCGTGGGAAGAAAACCGCAACGAAATCGCCGATGACGCCCGTCGCGACCGAAGACGACGTGGACGAGAAGGCGTTCGCCGAAATGGCGGAACTCTACGAAGAATCCTTCAAAGAACTCGAAGAGGATTCCATCGTAAAGGGAACCATCGTAGCCGTTACTAAAGAAGACGTACTAGTGGACATCGGTTACAAATCCGAAGGTTCTATACCGGTTTCCGAATTCAAAAACGCCGTGGAGTTAAAAGTCGGCGACGAGCTCGAAGTTTACTTGGAAAAGAAAGAAGACCAAGACGGGCTTATCGTTCTCTCGAAAGAGAAAGCCGACTTCTTCAGAGCGTGGGACAAGGTCCGCGAAGTATACGAAGCGAACGGCGAAATCGAAGGAGTTATTTCGGATAAGGTCCGCGGCGGGTTTATAGTCGATATAGGGGTCAGGGCGTTTTTACCGTCATCCCAGCTCGACATCCGTCCAGTGAGCGATTTCGACGCGTTCCTCGGTAAAACATTCTCGTTCAAGGTCATCAAAGTCAACAGGCGCCGCCGTAATATCGTGCTTTCCAGGAAAGCGCTTCTGGACGAAGCGAGAGCCGAGATGAAAGCCGAGTTGCTGAGTACCCTCCGAAAAGGCCTTGTGCTGGAAGGCGAAGTCAAAAACCTTACCGACTTCGGCGCTTTCATCGACCTGGGCGGGCTCGACGGTTTACTCCACATAACCGACATTACCTGGGGCCGCGTCCGGCACCCGTCCGACATGCTTTCCATCGGCGATAAATTAGAGGTAATGGTCCTCGACTTCGATACCGAAAGAGAACGCGTTTCTCTCGGGATGAAGCAGCTCAAAGCACACCCATGGGAAAACATCAAAACGCGTTACGAGGAAGGTACGAAGATAATCGGAACCGTCGTTTCGATAGTGGATTACGGCGCGTTCGTCGAGCTCGAAGAGGGCATCGAAGGCCTTATCCACATATCCGAGATGTCGTGGACCCACCGGGTCAAACACCCGTCGAAGATACTTTCGGTGGGCGACGAGGTCGAAACGGTAATCCTCAGCGTGGACGAGGAGAACCAGCGTATAAGCCTCGGTTTACGCCAGACCATGGAGAACCCGTGGGAGGATATCGCCAAGAGGTTCGCGCCGGGAACGGTCTTCGAGGGCGTCGTACGCAACATAACCGACTTCGGCGCTTTCGTGGAACTGGAGGAAGGCATCGACGGCCTGGTGCGTATATCCGATATGTCGTGGACGAAGCGTATACGCCACCCGTCGGACGTCCTGACGAAAGGGGAAACGGTCCGGGTCGTCGTACTCAACGTAGACGCGGTGAACCAGCGGATATCCCTCGGGTTAAAACAGCTCGACCCCAACCCGTGGGACGCGATCGAGCAAAGCTACCCGGTAGGGACTTACGTGGACGGCGAAATCGTACGCGTAACCAACTACGGCGCGATAGTCCGTTTCGAAGACGAGCTGGAAGGCCTACTCCACATCTCCGAAATCGCCGGCGAAAGGGTTACGAAAGTAAGCGAATTTCTCGGCGTCGGTGACCGCGTCAGGGTTAAGGTCATAAACGTCTCGGCCAAGGACCGCCGTATCAACCTGAGCCTGTGGCAGTATCAGCAGGAAACGGGCGAAGAAGGCCTGCTGGAGAAAGCCGAACCCGGAGCCGCCGAAAAGCTGGAAGAAGCCCTAGAAGAAGGCGAAGAAATAACGACCGAAGAAATGGCGGCTGAAACGGAAACCGAGGAACGACCCGAACCGGAAACAGAGAAACCGGCCGGCGAAGAGACCGAAGAACCGGCCGCCGAAGAAAAAACTGAAGAACCCGAAACGGCCGAGGAAGAACCCGGAGAAGAACCGGCTCCCGAACTCCCCGTAGAAGAAGAACCCGCCGAAACGGTCGACGACGAACCCGAACCGGAAGAAGAGAAAACCGAGAAAGAACCCGAACCCGAGAAACCCGAGGACGAAACCGCCGAAACGGCTGCCGACGAACCAGAACCGGAAGAAAAGGAAACCGAAGGAGAACCCGGACAAGAAAAACCCGAAGACGAACCCGCCGAAACGGCTGCCGACGAACCTGAGCCGGAAGAAGAGAAAACCGAGAAAGAACCCAAACCCGAGAAACCCGAGGACGAAACCGCCGACGAAGAGCCGGCGGACGATGGCAAAGAAGAAAGTTAGTAAGCTTAATTTCATAGCGTAGAAGTCCAAAGGCGGCGTTTCGGGGAACCGGGTGCCGCCTTTACATTCGATATGGAAGACGCGACGACGAATAAAGAAACGGCTCGATTGCCGCGGGTGTTGCTACTCGGTCGCCCCAACGTCGGCAAATCGACGTTGTTCAATCGCGTAGCGGATAAACGTGTCGCGATTACGGACCCTATCCCCCACACCACCCGGGACTTACTTGCCGAGGTCGTGACTTACAAGGGTGTATCCTTCGAGTTATTGGATGCGGCCGGTTTCCTGGACAGACCTGACGATACGCTTCAGGAAGCTATCCAACGCGGCCTCGGCTCGGCCCTGAACGACGCCGACCTACTCGTCTTTATGCTCGACGCGGAAGAGGGCCTAACGGCCGTCGATAGAGAGATAACCGGGCTTCTCCGCCGAGAAGGTAAGGAGTACGTCGTCTGCGCCAACAAAGTCCACGGTCCGGCCGACGAACCGGCGGTCGCCGAGTTCTACGAACTGGGATTGGAGGGCGAAATCCTGCCAATCTCGGCCAAAGGCGGATATAACGTTAAAAAGCTCCTCGCGCTAATCGTAGAACGTTTAAGCGAAATCGAGACGGCCGGCGCGGGCGCGCGTCCGGCCCTAAAAATAGCCGTCGCCGGGCGCCCGAACGTTGGGAAGTCCACGCTTATAAACAAGATTCTGGGTACGGAACGAGTGGTAGTCGACGACCGGCCGGGGACGACTCGCGACGCCGTTGATATAACGTTCGATTACGGGAGCGAACGTTATATGCTCGTCGATACGGCCGGGATACGACGCAAATCCCGAAAAAAAGACGCGTTGGAGGAGTACAGCCTAAACAAGGCTCTGGCGGCGGTCAAGCGGGCCGACGTGGCGGTCATCGTCCTGGACGCACTCGAGGGCCCGACGCAACAGGACGCCCGCATCGCCGGGTACGCTCACAATCGGGGCGTCGGAGCCATTGTTTTCTTGAACAAGATAGACCTACTGGAAGGAACGGAACACACGGTCGAGAGCGTAATCGAAGATACGCGCATCGAAATGAAGTACCTTTCGTACGCGCCGGTCCTCCCGGCGTCGGCTCTTCGGGACGCCGACCTGATGTGGCTGCTCTCGGCGGCGGCCGAGATAGGCGCTAATCGCCGCCGCAGGATACCGACGGCGGAACTGAACGAGTACCTACGAGGCGAACTCGAAACCTACCGCTTTACCCGCAAGGGCCGCGAAGTGAAATTGTTCTACGCCACCCAGACCGACGTCGCGCCGCCGACGTTCACGTTATTTATCAATCTTAAAACAGAACCCCACTTCTCGTATAAACGCTTCATAGAGAATAGGCTTAGAGACGGCTACGACTTCACGGGAACGCCTATAAGGTTGGAGTTCAGGCCCAAAGAGAAACGGCGCGGATAAGAAAACTCTTGCCTACTCCCCCGCCTTTTATTAAGGTATTCCCGGATTCGATAACGACAACTAACGGAGCGGCTCTATGTTCTCTTTGGGAATTGCAATAGCCGCCGGCGTACTCTCGGCGGTACTTTTCGTTCTCGCGTCGCCGACGTACGGGACGTGGCCGCTGGGGCTTCTTGCCGTAACCCCCGTCTATTACCTGCGGCTCGTCTCCCGAAAACCGGTCACGGCGCTGGCGCCGACCATCTTCGTCGTCGCGTTCGTAATATACAACTGCAAGTGGTACTTCAACTCGTCGGCCGTTAACCCGATATTCGCGGTCCTCGCGTGCCTGGTCTTCATTTGAATATACGGTTGGGCCGTAGAGACGGCCGTAACCGTAGGGCGCCGGCGCCCGAGCCTGGCACCGCTGGCGCTACCGATACTCTGGGTCGCCGTGGACGCGATAAGGACGTCGGTATCGTGGTTCGACTGGGCGTGGTTCCCCCTTTACGCCAACACCCAGGTCAACAATCTGCCGTTCCTGCAACTCGCTTCCTGGGGCGGCGTACATCTAGTAACCTTTGCGGCCCTGGGCGTGGGCGCGGCGTTGGCGTACTGGCTTACCGGCCCCTTCAAACCGTTCCGGGCGGCCTGGGCGGCGGTAATCCTCGTGGTTTTCGCGGCCCTATGGTTGGGCGGCCGCGGCGCCGCCGAACCGCGAAAAGGCGCGCGGGAACTTACGATTGCCTGCGTCCAAACCGGCGCAGTGCATACCTTGACCGATTACGATATCCTTGAAGACTACAAGTCGTTAACCGACGAAGCGCTGGACGCGAATCCTGACATAGATGTGGCCGTGTGGACCGAAACCCTGTTTTGCGAGTACGGCGACGCGGAAACCCGGGCCGAACTCTCTTACTACGCGTGGAGCCGCGGCATACACGTCGTGTTCGATTGCTACGAAGACGCGGGCGAAGCTCGATATAACACGGCCGTGCTGCTCGATAAACGCGGCCGCGAAGTACTCAAGTGGCGGAAGCGACACCCTGCGCCCGGCGAGCCCAGCGACCGACCGCCGAAAGACGAACCGTACGGCGTTTACGACGCGCCCTGGGGCCCGACGGGCTTACTCCTCTGCTACGACGACCACTTCCCCCGGGTGCCGCGGCGCTTGGCCCGCGAAGGCGCCCGCGTCTTTCTGATACCGTCCAACGACTACGGCTTCGGAGACGATTACTTCTATCGGGTTCACCTCAATAACGCGGTATTCCGCGCAGTCGAGAACAGATGCGCGACGGCCGTCGCCGGGTACGACGGCTACTCCGCGGTTATCGACGACGCGGGCCGCATAGTCGCCCTCAAGGACGACCACGACCGCGGTTGGATTACAGGCACTGTTCCCGCCGGCCGCGGCGCGACCTTCTATACGAAACACCCGTGGGTC
>CP070755.1:349923-352497 GCA_020348885.1 Candidatus Coatesiibacteriota bacterium
AGTCTATATCCGGCTCGTTACCCTTTTGCCCGAGTAAATACATTAGAGGGCAGTTGAACGGTAACCGAGGTCAAACCCCGTCTACTTAACGGTGTTTCTACCGATCAATAACGGAGGTTAGTGTGTGATTTGGGAAATAGCGGCCGGTATGGTTGGAGCGGCGGCGTACTACTTACTGCGATACGACCCGCGGCGTGATTTTAACTTCCCCGAGTACTTACGCTTTGAAGCGTCGGCCTTGATAAAGGGCGTCGCCGGCTTCTTATTAATATGGGGCGCCTGGTCCGCGTTGAACTGTTTTGACTTCGTTCCCGTCGCGCTGCCCGAAATGAACCCGGCGGTGGCGCTCGTCGTTGGTTTCGCCGCGAAAAAAGCGGTCGATTACACGGTAGGGAGGTTGGATAGATTAAATGGTTCTTAGAATAAAGAAAATCGCGTCCCCCAATTACTCGTCCCGCGGCGACGAAAAACCCCGGATGGTAGTACTCCATTATACAGCCGACGGCGGTGCCGCGGTGGAGTGGTTTCGCAACCCCGAGTCAAAAGCGTCAGCTCATTACGTCGTCGCCCGTGACGGTTCCGTCGTTCAAATGGTTGACCTGGCGCATTCGGCGTGGCACGCCGGCCAGCGGGGATTACGCGGTTTGAAGATCAAACCCAATCGTTCGTCGGTGGGAATAGAAATCGTCAACTGGGGCGAAATAATAAAAACGTCCGGCGGTTTCCGTACATGGACCGGCGAGATAGTCCCCGCGGATGGCGTAGTGGAAGTAGAAGGCCGATACTGGCAGGAATATACCGACGAACAAGTCGAAGCGGTCCGGCTCGTTGCGGAAAAAACCTGCGACGACCTAGGAATCCCGTACCGTTTTATGTTCGACGGGCAACCGGGGTTCACGCGGGCGGGGCGGGCGTACGACGCGGTTCCTTATTACCTTCCGGCAGGCGGGCGCGGTACGAACAGCCGGCTCGCAAATTGGAGGTTCAAAGGCAACTCCGGCGTTTGCGGGCACTGCCACGTCGCGAGAACCAAAGACGACCCCGGCCCTCATCTGGACTGGGAAACGATACTGGGGTTAAAATGAAAAAAGCGGCAACTCTCGTAATGGGTATCGTCGTTTTTGCCTTTTTTATATCCGGGGCCGTCCTCTTTTTGTTGCGGCCGTGGGACCGGCCGCGAACCGCATACTCGAGCGGAGATACCGGGGACTTCCCATCCGACCGTTTCGAACCGGTCCCCGTCATCGAAGACGAACTAACGCCGTTCGAAAAGATTAACCCGTTACACCGGGCGACGAGGGCCGAAAAGCTTCTATCAAACTTACCCGCTGGAACCGAGGTTTACGAGTTCGAAGTTGACGAACCGTCCACCGGTCGAATATGGCGTTCGCCGGAAGGGAACGTTTTCGTCGATCGGAACGGGGCGATAACCGAAATAACCGCGTACAGGAAACCCGAACCGACCGCGGGCTTCGAGTTTCGACCGGCCGTTATCGGGTACGCGGGCGCGGGCGCCGGCCCGGGGTTGGCGATAGACATCGTCCGCGTCGGTAAATTTCACGCCGGCCCGGCGGCCGCGTACGACGCGGTTCGCGGTACCGCTTCGGCCGGTGCGTCCGTTTCGTATAATACGTGGCAGAACGTTGATGTCGGCATATACGCCGGAAAAAGGTTGGGCCGCGACGGTTGGTCCGGTGGATTCTGCGTGGGGCTGGCGGTACAATAAAAAAAGCGGGAGCCGAAACTCCCGCTTTTCGTTCGCCTTATTACGGTCCTTCTTTAACGGTACATACCCTTTATCACGCCCAGGGAAGTCGGCGTGATATTTAAATTCCCGCCGACGTCGTTCACTACCCACAGGCTAAGGTCGCCCTCAAAATCGTCCTGGAAATACTCCAGTACCGGGCTCGCGTGCAGGATATTCAGAGTCGCCACGTCGGTCTGATAAACCTGGAAGTCGGAGTAGAAGTCAACGGTTGCTCCGCCGTCGCGGCACGGCATAGTGGGCGTAAACATGCTGGCGTTATACGTCCAGGTCGGGTTCTCGTCGCTGTCGCACTGGGCGTTCGGCGGCCCGGAGTCGCTATTCGGGTCGTGGTCCGTATCCTGCTCCCAAACGCCGTCTTCGCTGTGGTCGTCCAACCACCAACCGTCGGGTATCCATGAATCGAACGGTTCGGCCGCAAGTAGGTCTCCGTAGGTGTCATAGACCCAGATGTCGTCCACAGACCAGTACCACTGCCAGACGCCGCCGTTGGTATTATAGTTGAACTCGAAGTAGAAGCCTTCCCCGGCCGTCAACAAGGGGCCGCAGTCGTATGAGTGGTGGTCGATACCAGTGGCCGTAGTCCACGTGAAGATATTGTCGGCGCCGAAAGTCCCGTAAGGCCCGTACGACAACTCGAAGTCGTTTATCCGTACGCCTTCCGCGACGCCACCGCCGTCTGATACCCATCTGAAGCGGAAGTAAACTTCGTTCTTGGTCGTCCAATTACCCCAGTCGCCGTAAACGAGGTCGTACGAACGGTGTTCGTACCCGGTAGTATCAGCCGTAAAATCCTCAAACGTCGTCCA
>CP070755.1:352597-359959 GCA_020348885.1 Candidatus Coatesiibacteriota bacterium
AAAGTCTCCTAAAACGTAATATACTTACTTAGGTGGAATTAACCCTAGTTACTACGTTTCCACTGTTCGATATATAACATGACCGGGGGAGAAAGAGCAAGTAGAAATCGGGCGGAAACGGGGATAAAAAAAGCGCGGATAAACCGCGCCACTTCATAGATTTAATTAACTACTTTAAGGCGGCCGCCCCTGAAGGTACGACCCTACTGTACTACCATCTTCTTTGCCGCGGCGAAAGAACCCGCTGACAGCTTATAGACGTACACGCCGGGAGCGAATTCCGAAACCTGCTGCTCGTACGCGCCAGCCGGAAGAGTCTCGTCGACCAGCGTCTTTACCTTCCGCCCGCTCAGGTCGTATATAGTCAGCGTTACGTCCGCGCCCTCGGGTAGGTCGAACGCGATGACCGCCGACCCACGGGCCGGGTTCGGGCGGGACTGGTACAAAGCGTACGCCGTCGGGACGAACGCACCAGCGGTACACGACGCCGGCCCAAACGTCTCGCTCGAACCGCCGATATCTATCGCTTCGAGCCAATAGTTGTATGTTAGACCGCCGGATACTTCGGCGTCAATGTACGAGTAAGGCGTCTCGCCGATTATTAACTCGGCGTTTAGCATCTCTTCGAGTCTATTTCGTACGCCGGTCGCTTCTTCCGACCGGTACAGATTGAAGCCTACGGCGGCGGCGGCACATTCCCAGGTAAGTGCTATGCCGTCGGCGTTACTCTCGGCCGTGAACCCTATTACCGGGATACCCAACTCGTTATCGACGGTAAACGACCAGTACTCGTCCGGTCCGGACCAGGTCTCGTCGTAACCGTCCCACGCCCGGACCTTCCAGTAGTACGTTGTATCGTCGCTAAGCACGCCTTCAGGGAACGTGTAGGTCGAGTCGGTTAGTTCGTTCACCTCGTCGTGGGGATCGAATGATGGGTCCGTAGCATACCAGACGTCGTAGGTTATATCGTGACCGTCGCCGTCGGTGGAGTCTTCCCAATCGAGGGTTACGGGTTCAATAATCCCTTCACCATCAGGCGGTAATGTAAGGTTAAAAGCGGCCGGTGGGTTATTCGCGACGCCATAGGCATATTTCATATAAACTATATCAGGCGGAATCGCATAGATGTAGGATATATGTGGATTATCGTTTGCGTCCAACGCTAACGACGACCTTAAACTGTGGTAGTACATCTCTACAGTTTCTATCGCCCAGTCATCGTCGCGCAGCACCGCGTATTTCAATTGCGGGTTATATTCCCCGATTGAATATGCAATGTGGGGGTTACCATTAGAATCCACGTCGATTGACGGAGAATAGATATGACCGCCGAGACCTACTTCATCCACTATATCATATTCCCAAGCGACGCCATCCCAGTAAGCGTACATTAGATAAGTCATGTTCGGATACCCAGGTTTTAAATAAACGACGTGGGGGCGATTATCGGAATCTAGTGTAAGGTCCGGTAGCGCAGTATCGTCGTTGTCCACCGACATAGTCGTCCAATCGGTCCCATCAAAATACGCGTATTTTAAATCCAACGAAAAATAAAGCGAGGATTTATAGACAGCGTGAGGTAAACCTACTGAATCTAATCCCAAAGAACAATAGTATATATGGGCATAATATTCGTCCGCGTAATCGATTTCCCACACTCCCGCTTCGCGAAAACCGTACGCTAACCCATCAGCGTAATAAATCACGCGCGGGACGTCGAAATCGTCAACGCGTATCGAACAACAAAAAGTAGCGTCAACGTCGACGTATTCCGTTTCCCACTCGTTCCCGTTAAAATACGCGTATTCGATACAGTTATAATCCTCAGGGACATCCAACCGGACCGGGTAAGCCAAGTGAGGATAACCTTGCGAGTCTAAACCTATTGAGTTTGATAACGGGTGCCACGTCGGTGTTACACAATAAAAGTAATTATCGGATTTGTAACCTACGTTCCACTCGCCTTCCTCACAGTAAACGTAACCGGTATACGCTATCCAACTGCTCAATTCGTCGCCTTCGAAGTATACGATATGCGGGTCACCACTGGCGTCTAACACTATCTCGGTGTTCAAAAAAGGCAATTCCGGCCCTTCCACCTCAGTTAACTCCCAGATATGGGCAGAATTAGGCGTGTTCGGAATTAGAAAAACGCCGAAAACTAAAACCCCGGCGCAATATCGACGTAAATTACCCATAATCCCCCTTCGTTAAATAAAATATTAATCGCTTATTTATAACATATATAGCATAATTCTTTTCAATCGACAAGTCATTTCGGTTTTTTTCCGCGCGTTACCCCCCCACCTCATAATCGCAGTACGCGCATCTGAATACGCCGGCGACTTCCCCGCCGAAGAGCGGGTCCGTGCGTCCGGCCACCCGGGAGAAGTAACGCGGCAAGTACGGCTCCGTCTTCGTCACGCACCGGGGGTTCCGGCACTCGGTATCCACCTCCTCCCTGGCAGGTTCAACGCACGTAAGCTCGACTTCCTTCAACCCGAGCAGGACCGCGATGAGGGCCATACGCGCGGGGATACCGTAGAACATCTGCTTGAAGTAGCGGGCCTTTTCCGTTCCGTCCACGCCCACGGTTATCTCGTCCACCCTCGGCAGCGGATGGAGGACTATCGAACGCGGCGGCATCGTCTCGACGAGTTTCTCGTCTACGACGTACGAACCCTTGACGGCCTGGTACTCCTCGTCCGAGAAGAAGCGCTCCCGCTGGACGCGAGTAACGTACAGCACGTCGGCGGCCCGCACCGCTTCACGAACGTCTCGGGTTTCGGAGCCGTGAATGCCCATATCGACCCGGAGGCTCCGGTAGATGTGCCTCGGAATTTCCAGCCCTTCCGGCGTAACGGTTATCACGTGGGGTCGGAAATCCGCCATCGCGAGGGCCAGCGACGACGCCGTCCGGCCGTAACGCAGGTCGCCTACCAGCACGACGGTCAACGCGTTAAGCCGCCCGAGTTCCTGACGTATCGTCAGCATATCGAGAAATGTCTGCGACGGGTGTAGATGTCCCCCGTCGCCGGCGTTGATTATCGGCACGTCCGAGTAAAGAGACGCGGCCAGAGCCGCGCCTTCGGCCGGGTGCCTTATCGCGATTATGTCGGCGTATTTATCGACGGTCCGTATCGTATCGGCCAGAGACTCGCCCTTAGCCACCGACGCTGCCTTCACGTCGGCGAACCCGAGCCAGCGGCCGCCGAGCCGGAGCATCGCCGACTCGAACGACAGGCGCGTTCGCGTCGACGGCTCGTAGAACAGGGTCGCGAGGATTTTACCGGCCGCGATGTCGGTCCGCCGGCCCGCCAACGGTATCATTTCCGCCGCGACCTCGAGTAACTTTTCCTTGGAAGGCCGATCGAGCGTCGATAAATCGATGAAATGCTGCATAACTTATTCCTCTATTATTTCGCCTCCGCGGACGACGCGCCGCCCGTTTACCCAGACGTGTACGACTTTACCGCTCAGTTTTTCGCCGACGTACGGCGAGTTCTTCCCCCGCGACTTGAACTCGTCGCTAGCTACCAAAAACTCGGGCCGCGGGTCGAAGACGGTAACGTCGGCCCGCGAACCCGGCGCCAGCGTCCCGCGACCCTCCAACCCCAAACGCCGGGCCGGATTGGCGCTCATCAGCTCGACCATCCGGGAGACTGAAACAACCCCCGTTTTAACCAAATACGTGTATATCAGAAAGACCGACGTCTCCAGCCCTACGACGCCGAAGGGCGCGGTTTCGAACGGCTCGGCCTTCTCCCATACCGTATGGGGCGCGTGGTCGGTGACGATACAATCCACCGTCCCGTCGGCGACGCCGGCAACGAGGGCCTGCCGGTCTTCCTCTTTCCTGAGCGGCGGGTTCATCTTAGCGGAAGTATCGAACCCGGCTACCCGGTCCGCCGTCAACGTCAGATAGTGGGGCGCCGTCTCGCAGGTGATATCGAGACCGTCCTCCTTCGCCCGGCGGACTCGTTCCAGAGTACCGATGGCACTCACGTGCGCCACGTGGAGTTTGCCGCCGTACGCCCGCTGAAGCTCGATGTCCCGGGCGACCGGTATCTCCTCCGCTTCCGGCGGGATACCCGCCAGACCCGTAGAAAACGAAGCGGTTCCCTCGTCTATGGAACCGCCGCCGGAAAGCCCGTAATCCTCGGAGTGGGTAATGACCGGGACATCGAAGTCGGCGGAGTACTCCAACGCCCGGGCCATCACGTCGCTGTTCACGACAGGTACGCCGTCGTCGGACAGGGCAACCACGCCGGCGCGCTTTAACCCGCCTACCTCGCTCAACCGCCCGAACCCTTTGAGGCCCTCGGTAATCGACCCGACGGGCCAGACGTTCGCGTAACCTTCCCGCTCAGCGGTCGAAAGGACGAACTCAACAACGGCCGGATTGTCCATCACCAGGAAGGTATTCGCCTTCGCGACCACGGACGTGAACCCGCCGGCCGCCGCCGCCATCGTCCCGGTCCGAATCGTCTCCTTGTCCTCCCGGCCCGGCTGCCGTAGATGGACATGCATATCTATCAACCCGGGGAAGACGTAACAGCCGGTCGCATCGACGACTTCGGTATCCCCTTTCGGGCTTAACCCCTCGCCGACGACCGAGACGAAACCGCCGGACAGTAGGATGTCGCCCGGGCCGTCGTATCCGACCAGCGGATCCACAACATGCCCGCCGGCGATTAACGTATCTCTCGTTTCGTTATCGGTCACCTTCGCAAACGCCCGCTAATACCCAAACTTGACGTTCCGTTCCCGGGGTTCAAAGTCCCGGGGTTTGGCCAGAACCTCCCGGATTCTCATCTCGAAAAACCGGTTCGACGGCATCGCCGAGATGACGACCGCCGTGTCGGCCCCACGGCTCGTCCCCGCGACGGCCACGACGTTGTCAGGCGGGACCAGTCCGGCGTCCGACGCCATCGCGACTATCTCCGCTACGACCTTCATCCCCTCGCCGAACATCCTGAGCGTGTTCGCGACTATCAACTCGTCGGAGCCGCCGGTGCACGCCCGGACCGCGTGCCCGAGGCCGCGGGTAACCATCGTACCGGTGTATACTGCACCGCCAGCGGCTTCGATTTTCGCTTTGACATCCGGGTCGAACTGTTGCTCGCCCGGATCCCGGAACCCTGTGTTATGAGTTACTGCTATCACGCGTACATCAGTTCCCTGTACCAAGTCAGTCGCTTTCCCGGCGGTGTCGCCCACCGTCGAAGCCACGACCAGGTGCTTTATCCCGCGCTCCTTGCACGCATCGACGGCGACTTCAAGGGTGGCGTCGGTGTTCTTCGGACCCGGTTCGTCGAAATATAACATATACGTCGTCCTCTCTTCTCGCTTATTTGAACCTGCTCCCCACTTCGACGTGGCGCCCCCGGGCGAAAGCGCCGGCGCTCATCTCGCCCTTTCCGGCCGGTTTGACGGTAACTAGCGTCAGATGCCCGACGCCGCACTCGACGATTACTTCGGCGTCGGTAATGCCGGCGACGCGCCCCGGCTCGCTCGTAAAAACGTCACCGTCGACGACCGCTTTCAACACCTGGATCTTAGTATCTCCGAATTCGAAGAAAGCCCCCGGCTTCGGATAAAGCCCTCGTACCTGCCGCTCCAGTTCTTCAGCCGGTCTCGCCCAATCGACGCGCCGGTCGTCGGCGGTGAGTTTCGGCGCGTACGTAACCTCGCCTACTTGCTCCCGCGGCGCCACGGTCCCCTTTTCCAAACCCTTAATCGTCTCGACGAGAAGAGCGGCGCCCATTGTCGACAACCTTTCGGCAAGGGACCCGTACGTATCGTCGTCGCCGATCGGCTCCTCCGTCTGCGCGAGGACCGGCCCGGCGTCCACCTCCTTGACGATGCGAATTATCGCTACGCCCGTCACCCTGTCGCCGGCCATCACCGCGTGTTGAATAGGCGCGGCGCCCCGCCACCGGGGAAGTAATGACGGGTGCAAGTTCACCGAACCGAACGGCGGAAGCTCCCGGAGCCACTTGGGGACGAAGTGGCTGGTCGCGACGACGACGTTCACGTCGGCTTGCCGTAATACCGGATAGACCTCGACGCAGGATTCCTCGGAAAGGTCCGTCGTCTCATAGACCGGTATCCCCCTTTCGACCGCGTACGCCTTCACCGGCGTCGGCCGCAGGTCCATCCCCCGACCGGCCGGCCGGTCCGGGTTCGTGAGGACCGCCAGGACCTCGAACGCCGGGTCGTCGGCCAGCGCCGCCAGGCTCGGCAGCGCGAACTCGGGGGAACCGAAAAATACGGTTTTGATAGCCATAACGTTAATAAGGCGGACGCCGGAAGAATATTATCGGAACCGTCTTGAGAATTATTACGAGGTCGAGTAACGGTGACTGGTTCTGGATATAGTAGAAATCGTAGTCAAGGTTTTCGTGCATCGGCAGGTCCTTGCGGCCTATTATCTGCCAGAGCCCGGTGATGCCCGGGCGGACCGAAAGACGGCGCCGCTGCCAGTCGTCGTACGTCGCGACGACGAAAGGCATCTCCGGGCGCGGCCCCACCATACTCAGCTTCCCCTGCAGCACGTTTATTAGCTGGGGCGTCTCGTCCAGCGCCAGCTTCCGGAGTATCTTCCCGAACCGTGTTACGCGTGCGTCGTCGTAGTCCGTAGGCGCTACCTGATACTTGGGGACTTCCGGGTACATCGTCCGGAACTTGTACATATTGAACTCGCGGCCGTTCAACCCGACTCGCCGCTGGCGGAAGAGCACGGGGCCCTTCGAGTCGAGCTTTATCCCGACGGCGATGAACGCCCAGACCGGCAGGAAGAGTAGTATCATGATTACGGCGCAGGTCTTATCCAGAAACTCCTTCATAAACCACTGGAACGGCCGGAGCTCCGTCCCCTTTATCTCGATTATCGGGAGGCCCGGGACCTTCTCGATGTTCACCGGGCCGGTCAACGACGCGAACAGGTTCGATACCACCATGAACGCGACGCCCCGATTATCGACACGCTCGACGGCCTGGGTTATGTCCTGACTCGAGAGCGCCGGGTCCGCGAAGTACACTTCGGCGGCATTCGTCTCCGCCACCACACGTTTGACGTCGGCACCCGTACCCAACACCGGGACGCCGTCCACTTCGGTTCCGGCCTCGGCCTTGTCGTCCAGGAACCCGACGACCCGGAGGCCCGCCGCCGGGTGCTCCGCTATGGCGGCGGCCACCCGTGTTCCGGCTTCGCCGGCGCCGTATATAAGTACCGGCGTCAAGCCCTTCCCTCGGGCGAAGCGCGCGTGCCGGACGCGGCTCATCAGCTTCCGGTTGAAGTACAGCCCGAACCCGGCGAGGAACGCGGTTATGAAGACGACCCACCGGGCGAAGTCGTAC
>CP070755.1:360059-364539 GCA_020348885.1 Candidatus Coatesiibacteriota bacterium
AACGTCGAAGCGGCCCTGGACGAGTTGCGCCGCGTCTATTCCATCGATATTAACTACCTTGAAGTAAAAAGAAGATTGGAAGGCCTGACGCGGAAGCAGCTGGAACGCCCCTAGTAGGCCGTAACACGTTAAGGATGAAAGATGAAAAGGCGGAGCGTGAGCCGCCTTTTTTATTAACTTGTAACCGTTCGTATTAACCCTGCCGGGGCCACGCCGCGAGACCGCCGCAATCGTCCCGTGGCTCGCGGATCGGCGGGTCGCCTATAAGTTCGGTTATAGCCAGTTCGCAAACAAAGATTTCGCAGCCGGGCATACAGTGTCCGCCGAACGCGTTACCGTCGCGGTCCGCGACCGTCAGGTGGCTATGAACGAACGGCTCGCCGTCCTTCAGGCTGACGTTCCCCATTAGAGAACATATCTCCAATTCGCGGTCGATACGGGTGACGCTGTATTCGCCCGTCGCCGGGTCGACTATCCCGAAGGTGGCGTTTCTCAACGCGCCGATGCCGTTCAACAAGGCGGCGTTGACTCCGGAATCGACCACGGCCGACGATACCGCTTCGTAAAGATCGGTTCCCGGCGCCAGACGGACCAGAAACGTCTTTCCCGTTTCCATTTTGTGCATATCCTACTCCCTTAATTTTACGTGTCGCTGGGTTTTTTCACCAGAGCGACGAAAGCCTCCTCGCTTCTGCGCATGTTGTCCTCGGTCAGGCCCCGGGCGCGGACGATTTCCTCGTTGGGTTCGCGGACCCGTGCGCGGAGTTCCGGGTCCCGGGCCGCCGTGATTATCGCCCGTGCGAGCGCGTCCGAGTCGTCCAGGGGTATAATCGTTCCGTTCTCGCCGTCGGTAACCCACTGAGTACAGGCCGGGATGTCGGAGCATACCGGGTAGCAACCGCATATCATCCCCTCGAGGAGGGAAATGTTGGCGCCGTCGGACCGGGATACGTTCACGTATATGTCGGCGTCCCGTAAACCGTCCGCTACCGCCGCCATAGGTTGGGGACCACGGAAGTCCACCCTGTCGGCGACGTCCAGCTCAAGGACCAGCTTCTCTATCGCGGGTCGCGTCGGTCCGTTGGAGTACATAACCAGGCGCGCGCCCGGCAGTTCGTCGAACACGGTCGGCAGCGCGCGGACGAGCTGCTCGAGGTTATAAACGCGGCGGAAGTGGCGCGTGGAAACGAGGACTACTTCGTCGGCGGGCCGGGGCGCCCTGTCCGTCGGTGCGAAGACGGCAGGGTCCAGCCCGAAGTGGTTTACGATGACCTTCGAACGGTCCACGTCCAGATACTCGACCATTACGTCCGTCATATGGTCGGCCATGGACGTTATGAGGTCCGCCCGACCCAGCGCGTACGCGACGCGTTTCCAGTCCACCCACGACCGGCGAGGTAGCACGAGCACGTCGGTCCCCAGCGCCGTTACGACCAGCGGGTGAAATCCGCTCATCGCGCCGAGCATCCCGTAGTTTCCGACCTGCTGGGCATTTACGAGGTCCGGTTCGACGGCTCGGACGATTTTCCGTACGGCCGGTACCGCGAAGAGGTTTTGGAGGATATGCAGGCTCGGTTCCGGCGCGGCGGCCCGGCCCGGGCCAGCCTTCGTCTCACCGACGAAAGGCCTTAATAGAGGGCTTACCAGCCGGGCGCCGGGCGCTCGCGCCCGGACCTGCCAGACGGTACATGGGAGGTCCGCCGGCGCCTCCTCCAGAGTCAACAGGTGGACGTCGTGACGCCGGCCGGCGAAGTACTCGACCCACCGCCACGTGTGGTTCAACGCGCCGTCGGCCATGAAGAGGATTTTCATTGGGTGTTTTCCCTGTCGTCGAAGTCGCCCGGTTTGAGCCGCGTTACGAACTCCCGGACGCCGGGAACCTCGAACGCGCGCGCGTCTTCGGGTGCTGTCGCGGGCGGCCCGAGAACGAACGTCGCGGCCGCGGTTCCCGCCTCGATTACGACCTCGGTCCCCTCCGTAGGAGGTGGACCGGGCGCTCCGGGGGTTATCGAGACGGACCAGAAGTTGTCGCGCCGGTCCCGGCCCGCGCGCTCCAGTTCGACGGCGGCTACGTCGGCGGGGCGACCGTCGAGCCTTACGCTCACCGCGCTACGGGCGAAGAGGGCCTCGACGAAGTACCTGTCGTCGGCGCCGGGGAAGCGGCGTACCGGAATGCGGACGACGAACTCGAGGGTGATACGGCCCGCTTCCGACGAGATCGCCGTGAACCCCTCGGCGGTGAAGAGGACGCGGAACGCCAGCGACTTGACGGCGTGGGCGACATAAGCGTCTCGGGCGCTCTCGCGGAACGCGGCACCGGTGGCGTACAGCCGGTAGTACAGTATTTCAATCCATCTGAGCATCAGGCCGTTCGATAGTTCGCGGGTGGGATGGTATCGCAAAGCGGGGCTCGTTTCAAGCGGGAACGACCGACGGTTAAACCGCTTGCATTTCGAGGGGGAATATAGTATAGTACGGCGTCCGAGCCGTTAGCTCAGTCGGTAGAGCAACTGCCTTTTAAGCAGTGGGTCGCTGGTTCGATTCCAGCACGGCTCAAAGGGATAACCCCCTGATAAATCAGGGGGTTATTTTAATTCCCCTATGTAGTCGTTCTCACCCCTGAAATTATATTCGACCATATATTGGCCAAATACCACGTTAATCACAACATTCCCGGAATACCCCGCGTTCCCCGAACTCTTTGTATCTACCCCCGCTCCCGTAATTACTACCAAACAAACGGTTTAAAATATCGTCGCTCCTTTGCCGGAAAAGCAGGGCGTTGCTTTATCAATACAGCGTTCTCGCCCGATTTCCCGTAAACGTCCAACTAGAGGTTTATTCAATTACTTCGACCCTCATACTCGCCGTATTGCTACCTATATCCGGGCTGTACATTCCCATTATCGTCGCCGGCAGGGCCGCGTAATCGCCCGGTACTTCGGCCTTCAATCGGTAGCTGAACTCGGTTTCCCCTCGTCTAAGTTTCTCGAAGAAGACGACCCGTTTCTCGGTTCTCAGTTCCACGTATCCGTTTATCCACGAACGGTACCCGGATTCGGTTTCGGTATATATACACCCGGCCGGCCGTGGGTCCTCCAGCATCACGTAGTCGAAGTCATACGGCGAATTTACGATTACCTCTACTTCCATTTCCTCGCCGACCTTGAGGGGCCGGTCGAGAGGGATACGCCGTTCCTCCATCCGACCTTTTTTCTTGTAGCGTTCGATGATATAGTAGTTACGTTCGAGGGTAACCGAACCTTGGACTGCGGGGATATCCTCGGTTTCTGTATAGTATTCCAACTCCACCGTGTAGAATACCGGCCCGCCGCCGATATAGCGGGTTAGCGTTAGGGCGTTATAACCCTCTACGATATCGTCAGCCGAAAACTCGGCCGTTTCGTCCGGGTTCTCGTAAGCCCTCGGGTCAAGGGTCAAGCCGCCGCTCGCTTCGTTCAGTAGATAAGTAAGAACTATCGGGTTCGATAATTCTGGGTAGTTGATTAAATAACGCATCAGAGCTTTCGTAACCTCGGCGCTGTCCTTCGTCGACTTCCACGCGGCGCCTCGCCGCTGGTCCACGAGCCAATCTACCATGTACGGTATCTGGTCGCTCTCCGGTTGAGCCGACATCTTGAGGTCCAGTACCTCCGCGGTGGTTTCCACGCCGTCCTGCCACCACCGCCAACATTCGTCGGAGCTTTTCCCCCAGTGCATCGTTTGGTCGGGGCCGACCTGGGCGGTGTTGTCAAGATTGCGGAGGATAGTCCCGACCTTTTCCGTATCGCCCAAATGGTACGCGACCGACCCCAGAAGGACCAGTCCCCGGTCGCTCATAGGGTCTCTGTCGGCGAAGTAATGGTCAAGGGTGTCGCGTAAGACTTCGTGGTCGGGCGATAGTATCCCTCGACGGACGGCAACGTCGGCTATATACAGCGTGAGTTCGCGGTCGTATTGGTCCGGGTCGTTTTCGAGGTCGTTTACGTATTCTATAAGGTAGAAGGACCCCGTTTCTATCATCTCGTCCACGTTACTCGCTAACGAGTCGTTCAGAAACGGGCCGTCCTTAATCGCGTACAACCCGTCAAGGGCGTAGGCCGTCATATAGGGCGACGGTGTTCCGCCGCGCCACCAGGGCCAGCCGCCGCTTTCGTCCTGTTGGCCCTCCATCATCTCTATCCCGTCGGCGATGGCTTCGTCGAGGCCTTCCGATAACTCGGACCGGTCCAGCCCGAGTTCGCCCGCTGATTCGGCGAGCAGCGCGTTTACGAGGAAACGGTTTAACGTCTGTTCGACGCAGTTGTACGGATAGGTCTCGAAGTACTCGAGGCCGTAACTCAAGCTTTTAGCCAGGGAAGGTGCCGCGGTTATTCCGCCCTTGAACGTAACCGGGTCTATTACGCCGGGGATGAAGAAGTCGCAGGTCGCAGTTTCCCTGAGACGGCCGGCGTACGATTGCCGCTGGACAATACCGTGG
>CP070755.1:364639-369310 GCA_020348885.1 Candidatus Coatesiibacteriota bacterium
CGACTTCGGCCCCTATCGCGACGATCCGGAGTTCAGGCGATTGGTTTATCCCGAGGAGTCCGAGGGGAAGTAGAATGTGTAGGTTTGATGGATGCGGTGGAGGTTCAGAAACCTCCGCCGTAAACGTAATGACCTATCTTATTCCTTCTGGCATTTCGGGCAGATGTAACTCGCCGTACTGCCCGTCTTTATCTTCTCGATAGTCGTTCCGCACTCGGGGCAGGGTTTGCCTTCCTTGTAAGCGACGAGCATGTGTTCACCCGAGTAACGGCCGGACGCGCCGAAGAAGTCCTTTTCGTACTTAAGCCCGCCGAGGTCTATGCTTTCGTTCAGGACCGTTTGTATGGCGTCATAGAGAGCGCGTTTTTCGTCGTCGGACAGGCTCGCGACCTTACGAAGCGGGTGGAGCTTCGGGACGAAGAGGACGTCCTGGGCGTAAACGTTCCCGATTCCGGTGATGTTCTTCTGGTTGGTGAGGAGGGACTTGACGCCGCTGCGTTTTTTCTTTTCGAGGAGTTCCAGGAACCGCTCGACAGTGAAGTCGTCGGCGACCGGCGACGGCCCCAGGTCCGCCGTCATCTTGTGGTCGCCCGGGCACGCGCAACCGACCAGGTGTATGTATCCGAACCAGAAGAACCGGGCCGTGAAGCCGGTTCCGTCGTCGAAGTCGAGTTTGAAGTGATAGTTTTCGGGAAGGTCGGCTTCGTCCTTGAAGTATATCAAATCTCCGCCCATTCCCAGGTTTATCAGTAGTAGGTAACCCGGCTTCAGCTCGGCGAAAATCCACTTACCGCGTGGTTCGACGCCGCCGAAGGTTTTCCCCACCACGGCGCCTTCGAATTCGTCGGCGGGGACGTTCAGGTTCTTCGGTTGGCGTATTTCGACACGGGCGACGGTCTTGCCGGTAAGGACGTTGTTCATCTGGTTCGCGATTACGAATATCTCGGGCAACTCCGGCATAGCAAACCCCCTCGTACGTGGTTTAACGGTTTATATAGCAGTATAGTTTAACGCGATAGTATATTAACCGGCCGAGGCGGTCAATTGATAAAGGTTGCTACACCTGAAAATGCGGCTTTGTATTCCGGTTGGCGTTGACGCCCGCCTGCGAAAAAACCGTTTGAAATTCTATGCCGAAAGTCTTATAGTTATGCCCTTCGGAGGGGGAACGTATGAGCGGCGAATACCTCGAGCGGGGTAAGCGGCTCCTCGAGTCGGAGGGGTACGAGGAGGCGTTGGCTTATTTTTGCGCGGCCGCGGAGAGGTGTCCCGGGGACGCCGAGGCCCGCTTCTGGAAGGGCGTGGCGCTCCGGCGCCTGGACAGGTACGCGGAAGCCGTCTTCGAGTACGGCGAAGCGATAAAGCTCCAGCCCGACTACGCCGGCGCCCATTTCAATAGGGGTTTCGCGCTGGACAAGCTCGGCCGGTACGAGGAGGCGGTTGCGTCGTACGACCGGGCCATTGAGCTAGAGCCGGAAAACGCTAAAGCTCACGGCAACAGGGGCGTCGCGTTGCTCGCGCTCGGCCGGTACGGTGAAGCCCTGGGGTCCATCGATAGGGCGTTGGAGCTTTCGCCGGAGGACGCAGTTCTCTATTACAACCGGGCTTGCGCTTATGCTTTGTCGGGTTATAGGGAACCGATGCTCGATGATTTGGCGAAAGCGTTCGAGTTGGACGAGGAGTACGGGGAGATTGCGAAAGCCGAAACTGATTTCGGTGCGTTCCGAGACGATTCCAGTTTTCGTCAATTGGTTTATCCGGAGGAGTTCGAAGAAGAAAGTGTGAATAATAAGGCGGAAGCCGTGTGCTAATTCCGCCGTCGTTAAACGGGAGTCGTTATGCTTAAGAGTATGCGGGAAGGTATGAAGCCGGTGATGTGGGGCGTCGCGGTGGCGTTCGTGGGCGCTCTGTTTCTCGGCGGCGCGGTAACCCTGACCAACATCATTGGAGGTGACAAGGCCAAGGTAGTGATGTCGGTCAACGGCCGGAATATCGAGGTGGACGAGTTTCGTTCGCGCTATTACCGGGAACTGCGGGCGATTCTCGACGAGTATCGAGAATCGGGCGAAGACCGGGAACTGGACGAGCTTACCCAGGAGCAGATTGAAAACGAAGCCCTCCGCCGTGCGTTCCAGTACTTTCTAACGAGGGAACTTATCATGGCCCAGGCCGAGGAGTTGGGTATCCTCGTGTCCGACGAAGAGGTTATCAAGGTTATAGAGAACCAACCCGAGTTCCAATCCGGCGGAGAGTTCAATCAGGCGCAATATGAGAGTGTGTTGGCGCGGCGGTTCGGGATTACCCCGGCCGAGTATGAGGAGGAAATCCGGCTCGCGGTCGCGATGAGTCGGGTCCAGGGGCTAATCGGCGAAACGGGCCGGGTCTCGGAGAACGACGTGCGCCAGCAGTTCTTCGACAATAACCGCGCCGTCGAGTGCTATTACACGAACGTGATGTTGGACGAAGATGCGTTGGAGCCTGTCTCCGAAGAAGCCGCGAAGGAATACTACGAAAACCACAAAGACGATTACCGACACACGGAGCAGGTTCGTGTCGAATATATCCTGGTATCGTTGGAAGAGCACCGGGAGAAGATAGAGGTTACCGAGGAGGACGTAAAGAGATATTACGACGAGCACAAAGATGACCACTATAACCGGGGCGAGATTCGCGCGAGCCATATATTAATCGTACCGGAAAACCCGAGCGACCCCGGTTCCTGGGCGACGGCCGAAGCGGAAGCGGCCAGTGTTAAAGCGGTACTCGACGCCGGCGCGGACTTCGCGAAGACCGCCGAGGAGTACTCCGACGACCCGGGCTCGGCTTTGAACGGCGGTGACCTGGGGTTCTTCGGGCCGGGGGCTATGGACCCGGAGTTCGAGAACGCCGCGTACGGGCTGGAAGAGGGCGAAATCTCGGAACCGGTGATGACCGTGTTCGGGTATCACATTATACGCCGGGACGCGGACATACCGTCGTACGACGAGATGGCGCCGGTCATAGAGCAGCAGTTGTTCGACAGGAAGCTTTTCGAGAGCGCGGCGAAAGACGCCGAAGAAATCCACCAGATGGTATTAGGCGGGTTGACTTTGCGCGAAGTCGCCGTGTCCAAGGGTATAGAGGTAAAGGATTCGGGGTTCTTCGGGCGCGACGGAAACGTTAAGGGCCTGGGCGACCAATCATCCCTCGCGACGGAGGCGTTCAAGTTGACCGTCGGCGAAACCGGCGACATATTCCCGCTTTTCCAGCAGACGCCGTTCGGGATGACAGTACCGACGGGGTATATGATATGGACGCTGACCGAGCGGCGCGAACCAGGGAACGTGCCGTACGAAGAGGTTAAAGAAGTCGTGGCCGACGACGCGGCCCGGGACGCGGCCCTCGCGGATTTAAAGGCGAAGGCCGACGATATTAAAGCCGAGCTTAAAAACGCCGGCGACGAAGGTTTCTTGGAAACCGGCCGTTCGTACGGTTATACGACCAACGGCCCGATTACGGTACGGGGCGCGACCCGCCTGCCTGAGTTGGGCGGGTTCGGCGTCGTGAAGGAAGCCCTGTTAGCCGCCAAGCCCGGGGATTGGATAGGGCCGCTGAAAACCCCTAGAGGGTACTTTATCGCTCACGTCGTAGCGAAGGAGGAGCCGGGCGAGACCGACTACCAGACTTCGAAGAAGCGGGTCAAGGCCGAGATGATGATGAGTTTGCGGGAGAAGATGTTCGTCGACTGGCAGAGTTGGATGCAGGCGAACGCGATAGTCGAGAACAAAGCGAAGGAGTTTCTGGAAGCCGAGAAGGCCGTCGCCGCGGGAGAAGAGCCGCTCGATTTACCCGTGCCTTTCTATTAATAGAGGGTAGCATACGGTTTGGATAAACTCTTCGGCGAAAACGGCGTATTCCGGCCCTATATTGGTTGTGACGAATCGGGTAAGGGCGATTACTTTGGGCCACTGGTAGTTGCGGCCGCTGCGGTCGAAACTGCAGCCGAACTCGGGCGCCTGGTCGAACTAGGCGCGCGCGACAGCAAGAAAGTCGGGGACGCCCGCGCCGAAACGCTGGCGGGTGATATTAAACGAGCCGTACGTACGCGGTCGCTGACGTTGGAGCCGGAACGGTACAACGAGCTTTACGACGAGTTAGGGAACCTGAACCAGATATTGGCGTGGGCGTACGCTCAGGTGATAGACGGTTTGGCGGCGGAAGCGTCAAGCTGCGAACTCGTGGTTGTCGATAAGTTCGGGGACGAAGGGTATCTTCAAACGGCTGCATCGGCCGTTGGCGCCGAATATGGCTTGTATCAAGTAACGGGAGCCGAAGAGTACCCGGCGGTGGCGGCCGCGTCTATAATAGCCAGGGCCGAGTTCTTACGCGGGTTAAAGAGCCTATCGGCCGACCTCGGATTCGATTTACCGAAAGGCGCTACGGATGTTATCAACGTAGGGCGTTTAATAGCCGAGGAATTCGGTTCGGCGAAACTCGACGAGGTTGCGAAACTCCATTTTAAGACGACGCGGCAGATATTGGATAGTTAACGTGAACGTACTTGCTCCGTACTATACCGTGTGGTATAAATTAACGGGGCGAAACAACAGGGGGCAGATATTGGATAGTTAACGTGAACGTACTTGCTCCGTACTATACCGTGTGGTATAAATTAACGGGGCGAAACAACAG
>CP070755.1:369410-377282 GCA_020348885.1 Candidatus Coatesiibacteriota bacterium
AGCTTTATACGGCCGGGGCAATCCCGGCCGTTTCTATTGGGCGTTGCCGCCGGCGTATTGAAGTTACGGGCATAGTACCGGTTTTTTCCGCGATTGGGGCTTTTCGATGAAAAAAAACAGCGCGGGTAAACCGTGCCGTTTTTTTTCGTTCTGTCCCGACTTGCTACTCTCCGGGTTTTTCCTTTATGGGTTTAGGCGGATCGGGTACCGGTATGTCGAATCCCATTTCGATTTTACCTTCAAGTTCCGGAGCGGCTACGATTATTTCCGAAAAGGAGAAGACGTTGTCGTTTTCGAATTCGCTTTCGCAGTCGAAGTAATAAGCCGGTACTAATGTATACTCCCCGTCAACCGTAGCCGAAATATACCCTGGAAACATTGCTTTGACGTTAACGTTTTTAATCGTATTCTTGGTATCGGCTTTTCGCAACTTCGTTTCGAGGGCCTTGACCGCTTTTTCGCCTTCAATTACTTTAACCGCTCGGCTTTCTTCGGTGCTTATCGGGAACCAATTAGCATTGAAACGGAGGACCTTGCCATTATGGCCTATAGTAACCGAAACACGAGAACCCGGTCCGACGAACACGGGTTTTCCGAGGTAATATTTATTAAAGACGACCGTCCTGGATACGACCTGAGCATTGATGATTTCCTTGCCAGGTTCTAATTCGTCGTTAACTTCTACGGCGCTTCTCATTATCTCGTTTACTTGAACCGGGACAAGGGCGGTCGTACTAGCTTCCAATTCTCGTACTTTTATAGCCGTGTCCGGTTTGACTATTAATAAACTTTTGCTATACAAACCCTCTTTTATTTCCCGAGATCCGCTTTCCCTTAAGCTGTTTATAAATTCTATTGCGATCCCGGTCGCTTCCTCTTCTGATGGGATTTGCGGTTCTTCGATATTATCCCATTTCCCCGCTTCGGGGTTTCCGAAATTTTCTATTCCCGTTAATGAATCCAGCGAATAAACGGATTTCCCGTCCTTTATCGAATACACCCCGTTTATTTCTTCGACGGTACCCGATAATCCGAATCTTAAGGCGGTTTCCGCCGCGTAGTCTTTGTCGTATACAGGTAAGGATAACGTTACGATTTCCATTGTATCTTCAGGGAAATCTTCGATATCCGCCGTAACGTTATATTGGAAATCCGATTCTCCGGTTGTTTCATCGGGTTTTTCCGCATCTTTTTCTCCCGATTCCGGCCCGCATCCGAGTATAATAATGATAAAGGTCGCTATCGTAATGACCGTTATAAAAAATACTCGGGTTTTTATCTTTATATCATGCCGCATACTCAATCACTCCTTTATAGCCGTTTATCGTTTAGTAAGAGTAAGTCGGAGTACCGTGGCGATACCAATAATAGTGAAAACCTGTTAACGATTGGGTATAATCTGGATGGGGATTTAATATGGTTTCGCAAGGGTAAGAAGCTCCCGAATCCCAACCGTCCGGCTCAGCGCATATCGCCGCCGCTTCGAATCCGCTTTCTAGTCCACCATAAAGGACTGCATCGCAGGCATAGAACCAGGAGCACAAAATCGAATAGCCGCAGTACATATTTATAACGAAGCATCTCGATAATACGCCCGAATTGTAAGACGTTGTATCGAACCATTCCCAAGGCCAAAAACCGGGTGACCATTCCGTCCAAGTCCCTTCGGCCATCGTAGCCCGGTGACCGACTAGCGTATGTAAACCTTGGAATACCTGGAAGTAACGACTTAATGCGTTCCAATTAACGTAGCTACTGTCTGTTACCCCGTCGAAGAGCGTGCTGCAAGCCGACCATGCCACCCATTTCAAATCATCGTGTATTGCGCCGAATTCGTAATAAGCCGGGTGCATAACGTTTAAGTGACCGTTGCAACCCCCGACCGGCATCAGTGCTCTATCTCCGTATACCGGGCCGTCCCAACAGCCGTGGCCTGCGTAGTAAGCGAACTCCGTCCAGTTTACGAATGCGTCTTCCGTCGCCCAATCTTGCCAATTAACGCCTCCGTTCTCGGCCCAATCGTCGCAACTATTCCAGTACTCGACCATCGCCCAATAGAAGTAATAACCTTCTATACAAGCTTGACTTAAATAATTTCCGGGCATACCGACGGCGTCGTAATCGTCTATCGCGTAGAACTGAAAATCGTATGCGTATGATACGTTAACCGTTAGTAATGCCAGTGCACACGCGATATAGGGGATAAATAATCTCATACTATTTTCTCCTTTCCTATTTTACGGGAAAATCACCGACGTTTTCCCGTACGAACATTATGGACGTTTTCCGTACCGCAATAAGGGCAGATATTTACTCATTTTACTATATCGTCGACCTATTATATTCGGTAGCGTAAAAGCGACGCTACCATAGTATTGTATAATTGTCAAGCGATAAAAATTAAAGTTGGAACATATAACGGAGTACATGAACCAGGGGGGTGGTCGGTATATTTAGGGGTTATAGCGTCGGATAGAAGGAACCGGCCCCGTATCATGGTGTGTCCTTGACGTTAGTCTGGTCGTGGGGCATAATACTTAAACCGCAAGCGCCTCGTCCCGGGACGCTTGCGGATATATACGGTGGCTCGTTATACGATAATATTCTACCGTATTAACGGGTACTCGTCGAAGGCGGGAATTAAGGTATAATCCTTCATATTACAACCCGTTCGGTATCTTCACCGGCCGCGTTATCGTCTTTCCCGATATTTTCGCGACTATCGGGAGTTCCCGCTTGAACAGGTTCCTGTTGACGCGTTCGAGGACGTTCCGTTGGAACGCCGGGTCGAAGCCCATCGCTACCAGCTCGGACGGCTTCTTTCCCTTTTCCACCAGGTAGTAGAAGTACCGGTCAACTTCGACGTACGTAATACCCATCTCGCCCTCGTCGGTCTGCCCGGGCCAGAGGTCCGCGGTCGGCGTTTTCTCTATTATCTTGTCCGGGACGCCCAGCGCCTCGGCCAGTTGATACACGTGCCCCTTGTATAGGTCGCCCAGCGGGTTTATCGAACAGGCCATATCGCCGAAGACCGTGGCGTAGCCCAACAACGCCTCGGTCTTGTTGCCGGTCCCCATAACGAGCGCGTCGTATTCTTTCGACCGGTCGAACAGGATTATCATCCGGGCGCGGGCGCAGACGTTCCCGAGTCGTATGTCGTCGAGTTCATCCACGGTCCCTTCGTACGCTTCGACCATCGGCGTTATAGGGATCTCTTCGTGCCGAATACCCAGGTCGTTCATGACCAGAATCGCGTCCTCTTTGCTGTCAGGACTGGACGTCCGAAAGGGTAGCAGTAGACCGGTTACGCTTTCCGGTCCCAGGGCCGAAACGGCCAGGTAAGTCGCGACGGCGCTGTCCACGCCGCCGGAGACGCCGACGACCACGCCGGATAGACCGGCGTCCTCTACGCGGTTCCGGATGAACCGCTTTAGTACAGGCCGCACAAGGTCCGTATCTATCACCAGTTCGTCGGGCCAACGCTTACTCATAGTTAGTAACCCCTGTTCAACGGCTTCTCGCGAGTTTGTGTACCTGCGGGAGTATCTGAAGCAGCGACTTCACCGGTACACGTTCGGACCGGATGTCGCCGAAGTCGTACGGTACGTTCATCACGACCCGGCCGTCGGGCGTCGCGTGAACGGCTGCGAAAATCGCCGCCATTTCCTCCGGTTTCAGCGACGGGAGATACACCGGCAACCCGAAGAGTTTCAGCAGGTCCGTAACGCGGACCGTGAAATCGGTACTCGTTTTGCTGGCGACCTCCGCGATTAAACCTTCGTAGACCAAACCTACCGCCGCCGCTTCCCCCGGCGTGAAACCGTAGCGTTTTATCGAAGTGAAAACGGGCGCGAGGCAGGAACCGGGCGGTTTCGTCCCGGGGCCGCCAGCGTGGAGTTCAAGGTACCGGAATATGATTTCGTCCAGGGCTTCGCCGCCGCGGACGACGGCCGGGCCGTCACGTTCGACGGTCTCGAACATCTCGGCGCTGGCGACAACGGCCGCCCCGACTGCCCGTGCCAGCCCTTCGCCGAGGTATCGAGGCGGAAGTCCGGCAAGCACGCCCGGGTCCGCCGCTATGAGAACGGGCGGCCAGCTCGCGCCGACCGTCCCCACCTCGCCGTTAAACTCGACGCCGACTTGGGCGTACAATTCCGGGTCGAGCATACCCGAGAGGCTCGTCGGGAACGAGACCCACGGCAGCCCGTACTCGAACGTCGCGGCTACGAAACCGGCAAGGTGGCAGAGGGACGCGCCACCCCACGCGGCGACCGCCAGCGGACGCGGCAAACCCGCTTCGATAATACGCCCGTATAGGGCCCGCGCTTCACCCAGATCTTTCGATCGGTCACCGCCGTGGACCGCCATCTCGGCAGTTCCGTATCCGGCCGATTTGAACGCCGAGACAAACAGGCGCTGGTGTTCGTGGCGTACGGTTTCCGTCGTTATTACGGCGACGGCCGCGGCGTCGGGTATAACTTCCGCAAGTATGGACCCGGCCCGGGCGGCCAACCCCCTTTCGACTATAACCCGGCAGTTGCGCCCGTTAATATCCGCTGTGAATTCGGGGATATTAACCTCCTTCCACGGTTTCCGGCGGGTCCGAACAAACAGCCGTCAGATCGTCGATATATCTTGCCATCTCGTCGGGTTGCCCGCTTTTGACGGCGCCGTCGCATAAAACGAAAAGCCTGTCGTAACGTTTGGGCCAGAGCAGGTGCCCGGAAAGTACGAGAGTCGAACGTCCGGATTCCGTTATCCCATGGAGTACGGTGAACAGCCGTTCGGCCTGAGCGTCGTCCATGAAGGCGAAGGGTTCGTCGAGTATCAACAACTCCACGCCCATCGCCAAAGCCCCGGCGACGGCCAGACGTTTGCGTTCGCCGGTTGAGAGTTCGGCCGTCGGCCGGTCCCTGTAGTCCAACAGGTTAACGTAGTCTAATGCTTGGAACGCCCGTCGTTCGACCTCGGTTCGGTCGAAACCCAGGTTCTCCGGCCCGATGTAAACGTCTTCGAGAACCGTATCGCCCAACAGCATCCGGTCCGGCTCGGCCAAGACCATCCCGGCGGGCGCGCCGTCCTCCGGTCCGTTTATGTTAACGCGTCCGGCGCCCGGGCGCAACAACCCGGCGATTATTTTTCCCAGTGTTGTTTTGCCTGAGCCGTTAAGTCCCCACAACAAGCAGTTTTCGCCGGCGTGTATTTCGAGGTTTACGCCGCTCAGGACCGGGGTACGGTCGAAGGAGAAAGCCAAACCTTCGATTTTGAGTAGCGGTTCCGGCAAAACATTATTCGTTTTCGTTGGTTTCGGCCGGTTCCGTGTCTTCCGGGCCGAACAGTTCTTCGCCGGTGATTTCCTTCAGGAGCCGTCGCGCGCGCTCGGCCGCCGCGCTCGTGTTGTCCCGAAGCAGGTATTCGAAGAGGTAGTGTCGGGCGTTTTCGTAATCGTCGGCTTCGGCGTAGATTACGCCAAGGGAGAATATGGCGCGTTCGCACTCCGGGTCGGCGGCCAGCGCTTCTTCGAGCGCTTCGACGGCGCCGTCGCGGTCGCCGGCGTTAGCCCGAGCCGTCGCCAGCGCTTGCAGGACGTCCGTGTCGCCCGGCGCTAGCACTACTGCCCGTTCGAGATGACCGACGGCGGCCGCTGAATCGCCCGATAGTATCGATACCAACCCGAGGTCGTAAACGGCGGCCGGGTCGTCGGGTACTTTACCGGTTACTTCTTCAAGGGCCACGCTCGCGGCCCCGTAGTCGCCGCGGGCGGCCAACGTCCGGGCTTCGTTCAACTTCCGTATAAGCTCCGGGTCGGCTTTCGCGTCCTTTACGGTACGGTAGGGGATACGTAATCGAGTTCCGGCTGGGAGGGGCGCGTTAACGGCGAGTCCGTTGTGCTCGGCTATACGCTCGGGTAGGTCTTTCTCACCGAAGTACCGCGCCGATACCTTGCTTATCGTGTCACCTTCCCGCGCGACGTAGGTGAAGTCGGCGCCCCGGCGTTCCGGCCCGCAACCCGAAATCAGGGCAACGACGATTAAACCCGCCGGCAGGGCCGCGGGTACCGTAATTAATCGCAGGATGCCTTTTGTCGGGGTCATTCGGCTTCGATGATTTCGCCTTCGTTGACTGTCAGGATTACTATATCTTTCTCCGGGAGCCCGTCCGAGTTCTTGAAGGTGATGCGGCCGGTTACGCCCGGGTAGTCTTCGATTCCGTCGAGCTTTTCGACCAGTTCGTCGGTGTCTTTCGGCTCGTTCGACAGCACTTCGAAGAGGATGGCGGCGGCGTCGTACGCCTGCGCCGCGTAGGCTTTGGGCGATTCGCCGTAGATTCGCCTGTACGCGGCGACAAAGGAACTGATCCGCGGGTCTACGCTGTCCGGGTAGAAGGCCGCGGCGAAGTAGGCCCCCTCAATATACTTGCCGCCCATCCTTACGACCCGGTTCTCGTTCCAGCCGGAGCCGCCGAGGTAAACAGCCGCTACGTCGGAGAACGTTAGCTGCGGTAGCAATCTGACGATTTCGGTATAATGCCCTGGTATATATAACCCCTGGGGTTTCAGCCATTTGACCTGGCGTGTATAGGACGAATAGTTAATCTCCTTCTCGCCCTTCAATGGGTACGCGACTTCGCCTTTATAGCTTCCGCCCAACTTCTCGACGGCTTCGCGGAAGGCTTCAGCGTGTTCGGCGCCGTACTCGTCGTCCGGGTACAGGGTCGCGAACCGGCGGAAGTTGAGTACGTCGTAACCGAACTCGGCCAGCGCCGTCGCCTCTATCTGGTACGTCAACCCGGTCTGATAGACGTAATCGCCCTTCTTCGTAATCTCGCTGTCGCTTGCCGTAGGCGAGACGGTCGGCACCATGGCCGGGTTCGTAACCTCCAGAACCGGGTCCACCAGGACCGAAAGGCACGGCCCGATTATAGCGGCGCACCGTTCGGCGTATACCAGGTCACGGGCCACGCTTCGGGCCGTTTCCGGGTCAGACGCCGAGTCGCGTATGAAGAGTTCGAAAGGCTTGTCCGGGTTGAGTTTCTCGAAGTCGGCTTGCGCCATTTCGATGCCGGCTTTAATATACGGGCCGTAAGCACCGTAATCGCCGCTCATCGGTACGATTACGCCCACGGCGTCCATCCGGCGCCCGAGTTTCTCCCGGACCTTCTCGAGGAGGTCTAGGGCTTTCTTGTAAAACTTTGTATCTTTATAGTTGGTTACTATTTCGTCTAGCAGGACGACGCAGCGTTCGTAATCTTCCCGCTTATATTCGTGTTCGCCGAGCCTGTAGAGGAGGTCCGCCGCTTCCGGGCTGCGGCTGTAGTCGGATAGTATTTCCCGCATTTGCCCCGGCGACACGTTCTCGTCGTAGAGGTTACCGATACCCTTACGGGCGCGTTTGTAGTACCGGCCGTCTTTGCCGTACGAGAGAACCCGCAGGAGCCTTTCGACAGCGGCCGGGTAATCGCCGGTGTGGAAGTACGCTTTAGCCGCCAGGAAGACGGCGCCGTCGGCGCTCCCGCTGCCCGGGAAACCTTCCTCGAACTTGTTCAAAGCCGCCGCGGCCCCGGCGTACTCGCCGGTGGCGAAGCGGCACATCCCGACGCGGAGAGCCGATACCTCGGCGTAGCGACCGCCGGGGTCCATCTCGATTACGCGGACGAAAAGCCCTTCGGCCTGGACGTAATCGCCTTCGTCGTAGTACTTCTCGGCCCGGTTAAACGTGTCCTTTACTTCGTCGGCGAAAGCTGCCGCGGTCGAAAGGATTACGATTAGTAGAACCGCTGCTTTTATAGATAATCGCATATAGTTGTAACTGGAGTCGCCCGGAAATTAACAGCGGGAATTTACCATCGGCGGAGTAGGGTGTCAACTGAAAT
>CP070755.1:377382-381658 GCA_020348885.1 Candidatus Coatesiibacteriota bacterium
AACCTTGGTCGTCTTTAAGCCTATGAGTTGTTGTTTGGTGGGGGAGATGAGGACGGTTGTATATCCTTCGACGCCGCCTTCGGCTCCGCCGACCTCCTCGACCGGTACCAGGTCCATCCCGCATATCGGGCACTCGCCCGGCCGGTCCGAGATGTAGGTCGGGTGCATCGGGCACGTGTACTTGGTTCCGGTTGGTTCGCCGCCGTCCGAAAACGGGAAACCGCCGGTCGCATGCTGAAGCCAGAGCGCGCCCATGACGATTATTACGGCGGCGAGGGACGCCGATAGGATAGCGAAAAATTTCGTCTCTTTACGCATTTACATCTCCCCCCGGTTATCGGTTTCAGTTAACCTTTAATTTCCTTCCGTTGCTTCGGTTTCCTCGGACGTTTCTTCTGCCGGGACCAGGTCCATACCGCACTCCGGGCATTCCCCCGGCTCGTCGGACGTTACTTCCGGGTGCATCGGGCAGGTGTACACGGCCCCTTCGAGGGCGGATTTCCCTTCGGTAACCGTCGTTTCCGTTTCGCCGGTCGGTTCTTCGACCGCTTCCTCGGTTTCGCCGCATCCTACGGCGAACCCTAACGAAAACAAAAGTCCTGTTGCTACGGTTGCGGTAAGCAAAACCGCCGTTATTTTCTTCGACATTGCGCCTCCTTAAAAGCTTGAATAAAACGGTTGATGGTTAAACGGTTAATAAAGCTTCGTGCCTACGGTCGCCTCCAGCGCGGCCGTTTTTTTACAGTAATTGACCTGTACCCTATAGTACATTTTTTCGCTATTCAACAACATCATCTCGCTGTTGAGGAGCGTCAGAAAGTCCACTTTTCCGGCGCGGTATCCGGCAAGGGCCGCGACGAGAGACTGTTCGGCCTGGGGGAGTATCGCCTCTTCGTAAAGTTCGATCTTGAGCCGGTATTCCTCCAATTGGAGGTAGAGGTCCTGAACGTCCAGCAGGACTTCGTATCTCGTATCGTCCAGTTTGGCCCGGGTCATCTCTACGCTCGCCGAGGCCGCGTCGAGGTTGTGACTTTGTTTGAAAGGCGAGAAGACGGGAAGTCCGAATCCCAACGAAAAGGTCCAGAAGTCTTCGCCCGCGACCGGATCCATCGGTACTACTTCACGGATGCGGTAACCGACGCCGACCGTTATGTCGGGGACGAACTCGAGTTTATTCAAGGACCGGGACGCCTCGGCCTGCGCCATCGAGTGTTCGTCGCCGCGGACCGCCGGGCTGTCGGCGAGAGCGATGTTCTGCAGTTCCTCGAGCCCGTAGTCCAACTCCGGCAGGTCTAATCGGTCGACCGGTGGGAGTTCCGTCGTCGGGGGACGCCCCAACAGAACGTTTATCCGGCCGGCGGCCACCTCCCGCCGTTGGCCGAGGGTTATCAGCTCTTCCGTCTTGAGGGATATCTCGACCTGCCCGCGGAGTACGTCGTGGATCGGACCCTCACCCGTAGCGTAACGAACTTCCGCGACCCGCGCGTAATCCCCAAGGTAGGTCTTGTGGGTTTCTTCTATTTCTATGTATCGTTCCAGAAGATACAGATCGTAATACGCGTCCCTGGTTCGTTTGATTAGCTTATTACGTTTGTTCAAATATCCCTGTTCCGTCGAATCGGCTTCTGCGTCGGCGGCTTTGCGTCGGTAATAGTTCTTTCCCGGGAACGGGATTTTCTGCATGATGCTTAACTGGATTCCGGACATCGGTGTACGATTGAGCGCCAACTCTTCTGTAGGAAGGTTGGACACGGCTACAGAAAAGGTCGGGTCCGGCCAGAATCCGGCGGCTCCAGCTTTCGCCCTGTCGGCATCCGCTTTTGCCTCGGCCGCTTTCAACTCGAGGTTTTCGGCCAAGACGGCGTCGACGAGGTTTTCCAGTTCCAGCGATTCGCCGAAATCCGAAGTTGTATCTAGCGTATCGGTTTCCGGTCGGTCGTAGGAACCGGCGCCGGCGTATACGGCCGCGGAAAGAAACATTATCATAAGTATTTTACTCATATATTAACGCAAAAAAGTTACCTGAGGAACTTGTCGAGCGACCCAACCAGTTCCTCCGTTAGTTCCTCGCCCCGGCCCTCGGCCATAGCATTTTTTACGCAGTGGTTCATATGCCGTTGGACGATGAGGAGCGCTACTTTTTCTAGGGCCCGTCGCGCGGCGGTTATCTGCTCGATGACGTCGATACAATACCGCCCGTCGTCGAGCATCCGGGCGACGCCGCGGACCTGTCCCTCTATCCGGGACAGCCGCGCAAGTATCTTCTCGTTTGTTATTTCACCTTCCATAAAAGTGGTCCGATACCCTATACATGTATACTGTATAGCACATTCGCCTTGGCGTGTCAAGGGAAAAATGAACCCTTCGGCGAAAAAATTTGTAATAACCGACTGGCCGTGCTATATTCCCGCCAAATCCGAAGGAGGTTAGATGAGGCTTATTAATAAGGCCCTCGTAGTAGTTGTCCTAGTCTCGTCGACGTGCTGGGCTGCCGATAAACCCCCGACGGAGATGACGCCCGAAGAACTGGCCGCGGCGATTCAGGGAGCGGTCGAACGGGAGCAGTACGAGGAACTCATCACCGTCGCATGGGAGAAGTACCCGTATCACCCCGCGTTGGCTCCGTTTACGTTCAGTGACGCTTACTTCGCCGGCGACTTGGAACGGGCTCTGGAAGTAGTCGAAGAGGTACTTAAAATAGAGCCCGATAACGCCGAGTGGATTTCGAGCAGGGCAATTCTCCTTTTCGACTTGGAACGTTTCGCTGAAGCGGAAAACGCCGTTCGCGAAGCTCTCGACGCGGGGGCTTTGCCGCCCGTCGCGAACGTCTACCTCGGGTACATCGAGTTGACCAAAGATGAACCGGACCTGGAACGAGCGAAGGAGTACTACGAGTTAGGGTTGGCCGACGTTCAGGCCGGGCAGGAGGGAGAACTACTCGGCAGTTTCTACGACCTGGCATCGGTCTACGCGCGCCTTGGCGACCTGGACGCGGCACTCGAGAACCTCGAACGTGTTCTGAACATTGAACCGGCGTTCATAGAAGAAGCCGCCGAAGACCCGAACCTGGAAACCTTGAGGGACGACCCGCGGTACGCGGAACTGGCGGCGGACGCCGAGGCGGGTATCGCCGATTTCATCGCCAGTTATGCCACGGTGCCGCCGGGCGAACCGGCCCCGGAGTTCGTCCTGTTGGACGTTGACGGCGACACGGTAATGCTATCAGACTACGCCGGGAAGGTCGTGCTGGTTAATTTTTGGGCGACTTGGTGCCCGCCGTGCCGCGCTGAGATACCCGACATCGCCGAGTTGTACGTCGATTATAGGGATAAGGGGCTGGTGGTACTCGGCATCTCTCTGGACGAGATAACCGACGAGTTCACGGTGGACGACCTGGCGGCGACCTCGACCGAGTTGGGCGTCAACTACCCGGTACTACTCGGCACCGAAAGCGTGGCGGAAGCTTACATATCCAAGGCCGGCGGTATCCCCGAAACGTATATCGTTGACCAGTTCGGCACCGTCGTGGAGTTCGTTTACGGGATGACCGATGAAGAAACGCTCGAGCGTAAAATCCTTAAGGACCTTCCGGAGTAAAGCCGCCGAAAAGACATAGATATGGGTTTGAGCTGGGCTTCGGTCGTCTTTCTCCACGTTCTGTTCTTCGGCGGCGCGTTTCTTTTCGCCGCCGTCGGTATGGGCGGCGCGAGCGTCTATATCCCGCTGATGTACGTCTTCGGCTACGATCTCGACACTATCCCGACGACCTGCCTGCTTTTAAACCTCGTCGTAGCGGCGATCAGCCTTTTCAACTTCCGGCGTTATTTCGTCGGACGGTACTTCTGGCCGTTCGCCGTCGCTTCCGTACCCGCCGCGTACATCGGCGGGTTGTTAAACGTCGCCGAAACAGTCTTCGTCGCGATAGTGGTTCTGGTTCTTTCGATAACCGCGTGGCGTCTCTTTGCCGCCCCCGGCGTCGAGAAACCCGGCGGGCGGTTGACTTACGGTCAATCGATAGCCGCCGAGTTACCGATCGGCGGGGCGATGGGTTTCGTTTCGGGGATTATCGGCATAGGCGGCGGTATATTCTTGTCGCCGTTGTTGTTGATGGCGAAGTTGGTTACGCCGAGGAACGCCGCGGCGGTGGCGGCGGCCTTCATCGTAGTTAACTCGGCCAGTGCCCTGGTGGCTCACTTGGCCGTCGGCGACCCGTTGAGCCGGGCGACGCCCACCCTCCTTGCGGTAACCGTCGTCGGCGGGCAGCTAGGCGGGCGAT
>CP070755.1:381758-384890 GCA_020348885.1 Candidatus Coatesiibacteriota bacterium
CCCGTAGGCGCGCGGAGATAGGCGCCTTCGGCACCAACGGTCCCGCCGCCGGCCGACAAAGTCCCGGCCGAGAAGCTCTTCGAGCCGCTTACGATGTTGCCCCCGAGGTCGGCCGCGGCGTATTCGACGACGCCCGTACCGCTCCCGCCCGGTTCGACTACAAACGTACCGGTAAACGATTGGTCACCGGTACCGTTCATGTTGACGTACGTGCGTTCGGTTTCGTCGCCAGCGGGCGTAAAGTCCACCGCCACTTCCGGTACGCCGTAAAGGGATTCGTCGGACCCCAGTAGCAACTCTATAAAGTCCGGGTTCCCTTCGGGGACAACGGAAACCAACGCAACTGTCGGCGGGTTCAAGTCGGACGTTTGCGTAAAGCTATACGCGTAGTCTAGGTCCGTACCGGTTATCGACGAATTACACAAACACGCCACGATGCTTTCGTACTGAGACGGATTCCGTATCTGGATGATGCCTATGTCCTGAGGCGTAAACATCAACGTCCAATCGCTATCGTCTCCCTCCAGGTTTTCCCAAAGTTCGCCGTTTTTCGTCGTTACTACACGACCGCCCCAGTCCCTGGTATCCTCTTCGTTTTCGTCGCTCGCATCGAACGCGAAGACGGCCGCGCCCCAATCCGGCGGCGCGTCAAACCTGAAGAAGGCATGTCCGAGATGGTTCAAAAGGGCGGGGGTACTTTGCGATTCGACGTTTACCGGATATTCGTCCCACGTCGCGCTGGGCGTAACAGTCCGGTAGTCTGCGCCGTAGAAGTAATGGTTGCCGTCGTCCCGTTCCCCCGTAAACCAGTTCCACCCGGTCCAATTCTCGAAAGCGTATTTAAACGCGTAATAATAGGGGTAATCGGTCGTTAAATCGTGATAGTCCACGAGGAAGTCTATAGCGACCTTCGCCTGTCTATCGGTGTTCTCGTCGCCGGTGTACCATTCGTCGCCCCGCGCCAAAGCGCGCCAGGCATCCCGTACGATCATATGATCCGTCGTCGGCTCCCAGTCGGGCGGTAACCAGTAACGCTCTTCCCAACTGTCCAGGTAGAAGTTGAATATCGAGCTTATATAACCGCCGTCACCCGGGTTGTCCAAAGACCTGGTAGTATCCCCCAAATACGTGTTAACCCGGCCCCGCGGGTCGGCGGCGCCCGGGTAGCATTCGTCCTCCGCCCACATCGCCGTCGCTTCGAAATACCAGTTCTCGGGTTCAGTCGTATCCAGCATAAACTGCACAAGGTGGTTGAACTCGTGGGCGCCTATCACCGCCGTATTGAAACCGCCGTACCAGTATTCGTTGGCCAGGTTATTATAGCCTGAGTAATCACTCCGGAGTTCCGTTTTCGGGAAAGGTTGGTCGGGATACGCGACCCCACCGAGACCCGTACCTAGCCGACCAAGGTAAACGTCCCAATGGTCACTCTCTCCGTAGTCCACGCCTTCACCTGGCCAGGGTTCGCCGTCAATATCCGCGTAGTAGTCCCTTAGCGGTAAATAGGGTTGGTTTTCGGCGACGGGTGTGTAGAACCATCCGTCGGCCGAGTAAACGGAATACGAGAATTCCATATCCGCGCCGGTCAACTCGACATCGTCAGGAACGCCGTCGCCGTCGTCATCGGATGGATCGACGAGGGCGTTCGAACCTTCCAACGTGTACCATATACGGAAGTTACCCCCGGGCGTGTCGTAATGGTACTTCGTATACCCGCCGTAGTCAGTGTCGCCCCAGACGCACGTGCGATAGTTCGCGAACAGGTTATTCAGGCTGTTGCCCAGGCCCATTTTTTCGCGGAGAACGCGTTTCACGTCAGGGTCCATATATGGCCAACGGCGCCAGAGTTCCAGTGCGACCGGCGTACCGCAGGCGCGTTCCTCCATCGAAAAACGCTCGCCCCGGTGCGCGGCCGGAACGAATTCTTCGCTGAACCCGTAAAGGGACATGAACTTGTACATCAGCGCTTCGTCGGCGGTAAGCGTCCCCACGGCTACCGCGGCGTCGAGTTTATAAACCGTCGTGTCGTCGGGCGCGATTGCCGAACACGCCCCGGCGATTACTAAAACGGTCATCGCGATAATTAAGCATCGCGTGTTCATGGTTCTCTCCTATCTTACGCCGCTATTTAATAACTACGACGCGGTAATAATGCGATTCGTATTCGTTTGTGTCTATCGTTACCATACCTTCAGATACGTCGGTACGGTCCATAACCATACGCCAGACATCGTTTTGCCCGCGTCCGTTGCCGTACACAATAACTATCGGCATAACGCCGCCGCCATCACCGGCGGTACCGACGGTAACCACCGGGCAGTCCAGCTCCCCGCCAGCCCCGGTGGCATTGGCTTCGGAGAACTCGTAAACGTACCTCGCAGGTATATTCTCGGCGAAAATCGTGTCGCCGCAGCCGAAAAAATACCCCAAAAGAAAAGCGAATACGACAAGGCCGTAAAATACCCACTTGCTCATCTATTGACCTCCTGTTTTTGAACGCCCCCGGTTTTCTCTGTACCCATATTACCAGCGAAAACGTCCCGGCGCAACCCCATTCGGGCGGGACGTTACTGCGTTAAAAACGCTTATTTACGAAATTCAGGAGAACGCGCGGAAGATACGTTTTCCTCTCGGGAGGGGTCTTCGACACCAACCTTTCCCCGTCGATACCGTATAACTTGAGGACGGCGGCCCTTTCTCGAATCTCCCGGGCCCCGTCGTCCGTCTTTATTTCGGGATGGAACTGCACGCCGACGAGCGGGAAGTCGTTATGGACTACCGCCTGAACGGGGCAATCGTCCGATTCCGCTATAATGTCGAAACCCTTAATACGGCCGCCTATCACTTCGTCGAAGTGGAAGCTGAAAGCGGGCAAAGGCGACGAAAAACCGTCGAACAACCAATGGTCATCGAAGTGGATATCACGCCAACCGACTTCCGGCGACTCGCGACGTTTTAGCGCGTCTTTACCGTATAATGCCCGTACAACCATCTGGTGTCCGAAACATACACCCATTAACGCCACGTTCCGGTCGGCGCACCGGCGGACGAAATCGAGCTGGGCCGATATCCAATCGGCCTCTTCGAAAACCGACCTCTCGGAACCGGACAGAAACACCCGATCGAAACCGC
>CP070755.1:384990-387986 GCA_020348885.1 Candidatus Coatesiibacteriota bacterium
GCGGACGGCCGGCGGGGCGACCGGCTGTGTCTTCGGCGGCCTGGTCGGTTTGATGCACCCCGGCGAGGCGTACGATTTCGCGTCGACGGCGATCGAATACGACAACCCCGACGCCGCGATACGAGTTCTGGCCGCCACGGCGGCCCGCTTCCCGGGCGCTTATTTTTACCGTACCGGCTTCTCCTGGTCGAGCACGTCCGACGAGCCGTACTTCGCCTTCGCGCCGGCCGCCGAACTACTTCTCGGATACGCATACTTCTTGAAGGGCGATACGGATACGGCCCGGACCCACTACGACGCCGCCCTGACCTACGGCGACGTATCGACCAGAACTGTCCTTAAAATATACGACCCCATCTACGAAGACAACTTCCGTTTCGACGACCGCGGGTACGACGCGGATACGCTGGCCCGGGTCGGCCTCGGGCTCACCTATGTCCGGTCCGAACCGGACAAGGCCGCCGGGTACTTCGCTCGGGCAATCGCCGATTCGGAAAGCGGTATCTCCACCGAAAACATCAGACCCTCGTATTTCGACGCGCTTATAATCCGGAACTTAATCGCGATGTACGAGGCCGGGAAGGTAACTCGCGGATGCCTCGAGACCGTGGGCGCGCTACTTCCGTCGAAGTGCTCGTACGACTTCGCGCCGGCGTACTTCCTGCTCAACTACGGCGAAGCCCTGGAACGCGGCGGCAACAGCAGCGAAGCCGTAAAGCTTTACGAGCGTATAATCGAAGATTACCCCGGCGCCTATATATACGGCCACGACTACGCCACCGCGAGCGGCTGGAACACCGGGTACATGTATATGCTTATTCCAGGGAGGGCCCTCTGGCGTATTATGCACATCCAGACACGCCTGGGTGAGAACCGGGACTTCGACGCGTACTGCAACCGGGTCGCTAAGGCCGACGACGACAAGCGTATCGGTTTTATCGCGTATTATCTAGCAGGGCTCGCGCTGGAGAAAGCGGGCGACGCCGCCGGCGCGTCCAAGCAGTTCAATCGGGCCGAGCGATACTATCAGGCCGGCGACCTGGGCACCGGCGATTGCGGCTATTATTACGACGATTTGTACCGCTACCTCATCGATAGGATGGCCGGGCACCCGAACACTTCCATGGAAGAATGGCTGTTTAAAGGTTATGCGGACGAATCTTAATTAAGTCCAACTCCCCAAGGAGGATTTCTAATATGAGATGGTATTGGAGTGAAGCCGCGTGGGTCGTCGTTTTCGGCGCGGCGTTGGTTTTCGCCCTTTCGACCGTGGGTTGCAAGAAAGGCGAAGAGGAAGAGGCGTTAGAAGGCCCTACCGAAGGGCTTTATACGGACTTCCTGATAATCGAGGCGAAGCCGCTGGTCCAGGAGAACGACGTACTGGATATCGAGACCCACTTCACGCTGGACTGGGATTCGGCTCTCGAGTCCCTCGGCATTATCGAACGCGAAGGCGCGGACCTGTGGATAGGACTGGTCATCACCAAGATGGAGTTCCTGGACTACGACGGTGACGTCGTCCAGGCGATGGACTTCGAACACGCGAGTTACGTCGCGCTCCTGAACGCGGCCATCGAACATGACAGCGACCCCCAGATATTCAACCGCATCAAGTATTACCGCGGCGGGTTCACCGACAACTACAGGATTCGCGGCGAACGGCCCGACGAGATGACCGCCGCCGTCCACTTCCCCGTCTACCAGGAACTGGGACACGTCACCGGAACGCTCAAGATATACGGTTACGTGAACATACCGCGCCACTACGAGGAGAAAAAAGGCAAAGAGGGCATCTACGAGCTGGTGGACCCAAAGATGTTCGACGCGGGACTTATACGTACCATAATAGTAGACGCCAGTGGCCTCGAACCCGTCCCGGTTTACTCTAAACGTTCCGGCGAAGTCACGAAGGCTATCGAGGAAGAGGAGTACATCGAGACCGTGACGGTGTTACCGGCCGGCTTACGCCTACGCGACGCGCCGAGCCTTGACGCCGGCGTGGTCGAAGTACTCGACCGCGGAACCAAGCTCGAGGTCATCGAGAAAATGGAAGACCCGGAGGGCGACTGGTACAAAGTGCGTACGCCCGACGGCAATATAGGCTGGGCCCGGGCTTTCTATGAGGGCGATATCTACCTCGATTAAGCAAGCCGGTTTAATATAACCTGAAACGCCGTCCCGCGCCGCGACCGCGCCGGGCGGCGTAAAATGGGCAATATGACGATTAAAAATCTAGCGGCGCTCGCCGTCGCCGCGGCGCTGGCGGCGGCTGTCGTCGGTTGCGGCGGCGACGAACCGAAACGTCCCGTCGGCGAAGCCGTACCCATTGGCGAGGCCGAAGACGACGGCGGCGAAAAGGGAGGCCCGGCGGACGTCCGCGTCGCCGTTTACAACGCCTGCGGCGTCGAGGGGCTGGCGGGTTTGGCGGCCGACGTCCTGACCGAAGCCGGGTACGGCCCGGTCGAGACCGCCAACTACGTCGACCCGGAAACCGGGAAGACCGACTACGACAGGGCCAGGACAGAGGTCTTCTACGCCGACGACGAGCACCGGGACGGCGGCGGGGCCGTCGCGGAGCTTTTCGGCGTCCCGACCGAGAACGTATCCAAGCGGTCGGTCGCCGAGGACGCGGACGTCGCGCTGATCCTGGGCGCCGACTTCGACCCGACGGAGCTGGTCGTAAAGGGTGGCGCCGAGACGGTCGTCGGCGACGACTTCGACTGGTCCGCGGAACCCGTCGAGATAAAGCTGGGGCCGCCGCCGGACACGCTGGAAAACGGGATATACGTCTCGAAGGGAAACCACACGGTAACGTTGTTCGAGGACGGCGAGCTCGTGACCCAGTACCCGTGCGCGGCCGGCCGAGACGGTTCCACGCCGGAGGGGAAGTTCACAATAAATATGAAGTTGGTGGACCCGGTCTGGTACTGGAAAGGCGAGGCGATTCCGCCGGGGCCGGAGAACGGCCTAGGTAGCCGCTTCATCGGCATCACCAA
>CP070755.1:388086-390838 GCA_020348885.1 Candidatus Coatesiibacteriota bacterium
CTTCAACGGAACGTACTTAACCTGTTCCAGAAGGTCGTGGAGTTGGCGCCCCACCTGCCCGAAGATGCGTACATCGCCGCGATGAACATTGACGAGGCCGGCAAACTAGCCGACTTTATCGCGTCGAACGTCAGCATTGAGCTCGAAGAAAGGCAGGCCGTTCTGGAGGCGATAGACCCACTCGAAAGGCTCCAGCAGTTGAACGTAATCTTGAATCGAGAGGTCGAGGTGCTGGAACTCGGCTCCAAGATTCAATCTGAAGCCAAAAGCGAAATGGACAAAGCCCAACGGGACTTCTTTCTCCGCCAGCAGCTTAAAGCTATCAAGAAGGAACTGGGTGAGGACGACCAGTACGCCGTCGAATTGGACGAGTTGGAGGAACAGCTCCTGACGAAACCCCTGCCCGAGGAAGTTAAAGAGGAAGCGTTCCGGGAACTCAACCGTTTGCGGACGATACCGCCACAGGCCGCCGAATACGTTGTTAGCCGGACGTATCTCGACTGGATAATCGCGCTGCCGTGGCTGGAGGGCAGCGAGGATAAAATCGACATCGCCCAGGCTCGTAAAGTTCTCGACGAAGACCACTACGACCTGGACGATGTCAAGGAGCGAATACTCGAGTATCTTGCGGTCCGGAAGATGAAGGACGAGATGAAGGGCCCGATACTTTGCTTCGTCGGACCGCCCGGCGTTGGTAAGACATCGGTCGGGCGGTCCATCGCCCGGGCGATGGACCGGGAGTTCATCCGGATGTCGCTGGGCGGCGTTCGGGACGAGGCCGAGATTCGCGGACACCGGCGCACTTACGTCGGCGCCCTCCCCGGCCGCATCATCCAGGGCATCCGCAAGGCCGGCACTAACAACCCCGTTTTTATGCTCGACGAAGTTGATAAGCTCGGGATGGACTTCAGGGGCGATCCGTCGTCGGCGCTACTCGAGGTGCTGGACCCAGAACAGAACTTCAGCTTCCAGGACCATTATCTGGACCTGCCGTTCGACCTGAGCAAAGTGATGTTCATCACTACGGCCAACATCCTGGACCCGATTCCGCCGGCCCTCCGGGACCGTATGGAGATCATCCGCCTGCCCGGTTACACGGCCGAGGACAAACTCCATATCGCGAAGCGGCACCTCATCCCGAAGCAGCTTGAAGAACACGGGATAACCAAACGGCAGGTTAGTATTAACACAGCCGCGCTACGCGACATCATAGACAAGTACACGGCGGAAGCCGGCGTCCGGAACCTGGAACGGAACATCGCGAAAGTGTACCGCAAGGCAGCCCGGATGATTGTGGAGGGCGACCTGAAAAAAGTCCCGGTCAACTCCAAGAACCTGGCCGAATTCCTCGGCCCCCGGAAGTTCTACAAGGAGGTCGCCGGACGCAAGGACGAGGTAGGCGTCGCGACGGGTATGGCCTGGACGTCCGTCGGCGGCGTCATCCTGTTCGTCGAAGCTATCAAGATGCCGGGTAACGGCCAACTCATATTAACCGGCCAACTCGGCGACGTCATGCAGGAATCGGCGAAGGCCGCGTACTCGTACGTCAAATCCCGGGCGAAAAGAATGGGAATCGACCCGGAAGAGTTCAAGAAGAGCGATATCCACATCCACGTACCGGCCGGCGCGACGCCCAAGGACGGCCCGTCGGCGGGCGTCGCAATGGCGACGGCGGTCGCCTCCGTCTTCAGCGGTTTGCTCGTTGACCATACCATCGCGATGACCGGCGAGGTCACGCTTCGCGGCAAGGTGATGCAGATAGGCGGCGTCAAGGAAAAGCTGTTGGCCGCTGTCCGCGCCGGGATAGACGCGGTCATCTTCCCCGAGAAGAACGAGGTTGACGTGGACGAAGTCGACGAGGAGATACGCAACCAGGTAAAGGTCGAATACGTCTCCGTAATCGACGACGTCTTCGACATCGCTATGAAAAAGAAGAAGGAAAAAGAGAAAAAGAAACGAGCCGCCAGCGGCGCCCGAGCGGAAGCCGGCGCATAACGTAAGGCTAAAACTGATAAGCGGGGCGGCGCCCCGCTTTATTTATGTAGGCTTTGGGAATATCAGAACGGGCGAAAGAGGGGCTTTTTTACGTCGCGGTTAGCGCGCTGGCCGCCGCGGCGTTCGCTTTCGTCATCGCGGTCCACTTGAAGAGCGACGGACCGGGTCGTGTCCACATAGACGAGGAATCGTCGTCCCGGCCGATTCATATAGTACCGTTGGGTGAAGTCGCCGAAAGCGACGTAGCGTTCGTCCGGGACGTGGTCGAAGCATCCTTCGGCCGCGAAACGGTAGTCGGGCCCGCCCTCCCGATGCAGGATGAGTATTATTACGCGGAGCGGGACCAGTACGGCGCGTCCAGCCTGCTCCGGTATCTCGAAGCCAACGCGCCGGACGACGCTTACCGGGCCGTCGCCGTGACGGACGTGGATATCTTTATGGAGGGACGTAACTACGTTATCGGCGTAGCCCGGTGCCCCGGGCGTTACGCCGTCGTCTCGACCCACCGGATGGGCGCCGGCGACGCGGGCGAGAAGCGGCGCCTGGCCCGAATAGGTAAACTCATACTACACGAGACCGGCCATACTTACGGCGCGCACCACTGCCGGCAACCGATGTGCGCGATGGACTACGCCGAGAGCGTCGCGGCCCTCGACGGCCAGCGATTAGCGTACTGCGAGCGGTGCGAGAAACTCATCTGCGCGGCCGGCGGCTTAATCCCGTCGGAACGCCGAGAGAAACTCGCGGCCGTAGCGGA
>CP070755.1:390938-393839 GCA_020348885.1 Candidatus Coatesiibacteriota bacterium
TTAAAAGGCCGGTGCTCTGACTGGGCTAAGCTAGCGGCCCGTTTACCGGGGGACGGCGCGGGGCGGCCCTTAAGGCTGGGCCTCGCCGGCCTTTAGCGTAGCGCTCCCGAGTTTTGGAAAAAAGACCTGGTTGCGGTCGTCAATTAACAGGGAGGCGATAGGGCTCTTTACTAAGTCGCGCCAGAGGAGGCGAGGCTTCCTATCCCGCAGCCCTCCCCATATAAGGCGGGTGAAAACCTTGCGGTAAATGTCTAGGGGGCTATTGAGTAAATTTATCACGGTCGTAAGAAGCGTTTGCATCTCGCCGGGGGAGATACGCGGGTGGTTCCATACCAGGTGCTTTAATTTGTAGTGGCGATAGGAGCGGTCGAAAATACCGTAACGCGCGTCCAGTTCGTACCATAACGGCGTCCGGGGGAAGGGGGTGATTACGTTTACGCCGCAGGTATCGAAACCTAGCCGTTGCAATTTGGCCGCATCCTGGACCGTCTCCTCGGCCGTCATGTCTTCATAACCGATCATGTAGTAGGCGAACCGGAACATGCCGGCTTTCTCGCCCGTACGTCGGGCGAACTCAACGGTCTCCTCGACGTTTTGGTTTTTGTTTATAGAGTCGAGAAAATCCTGGGATAGCGATTCCACGCCGATCGCCGGAATGCGTAACCCCCGTTCGTACCATTCGTCAAAGTGCCGCAGAAAGATTCCGGCGCGCGTCTGTGCCCACCAGTGGAAACCGTAACGGGCGAAGAGGCGCGTGAGGCGGTCGGCAAAGGCGGCGTTGACGCCCAGCGATTCGTCCAGCGGAAAAACGTACTTGATTCCAACCTTCTTGTAGTAGCGCAGGACCCGGTCGATGCTCTCGAGGTTGATCGTGAAAATCCGTTTGTCGAACGCGGGCGTCTGGCAAAACGCGCACTTGTACGGGCAGCCGCGTTGGGTGTAGAGCAGGCCGAACGTGAAGTGGCGTATGTTCCCCGGGATTAACGAGACGTGAACCATCATCGCCGGATGCTCGAATTCGTCCTCGCGGACGCGATAGCCGAAGACCTGAGCGATTTCGTCTTCCGCGGGCCCGATAAAGACGCGATCCACAATCCGGCGGACCTTATCGTCCAGCGCGCCGAAGTTGCCGGCCCACGTCTCGCCGGCGCCGTGGCGCCGGGCTTCCTCGGCCATCCTCTCGATCTCGTCTATCTCGTATTGGTAGAAGCTGAAGCCTACGACATCCCAACCCTCCTTCAGCTTGGCGACGTACTCGTGCCAAAGCGGATATTCGAGGATCTCAACCTCGGGTACGTTCTGTTTGATGAAACGCAGGCCGGGACTTACCCGCCACGGCGAACTCAGCTTCGGGATGCCGCGGGTGGACCCGCCCAGGAAGTCTAAGTAATCGTCGGGCGCGCGTCGATAACTAGTAGTCAAGAGGACGCGCGGATTGGTCGAACGAACGTCCATAAAGTTTCTCTTGTGCCTCCCGCGGCGTGCGGTTAGCGGATTCGATTATAATTACGGAGCGGGGGGTTAGCAGTTGGCAGCCAGGAGATTGAACGATCGTTATGTAAAAAATTAGGCGTCCCGGTAGTGGTACTCGTTGCTTGGGGACGGTATTTTAAATATGCTTGGACGTATAAGCCGAATATTAACGTTTATGTCCGGCCACGCCGTTAGAGTACGGGATTCTTTCTACGCCCTATCAACGTAGAAACCCCGTCGCCAGCTTCTCAAAAGTATAAGACACAAGATAGTATATGTAAAGTTTTTTCGGCCGAGGCAAAAAATTCGGCGCCCCGAAGACGGAACGCCGACCAGTTTTTTTCAGCCGCCTGAGATTCGAATCTAGGACACCGGGCATATGGAAAATAGTCCCCGCGCGGGGGGTATGGATGGCAAAACGCGGCGATTAACCGGATTATCTCAGTTCATCCTCTTCGCGCACCAGAAGGTTACGTTTCTCATCAACGGCCAATCGGAGCCCCGGTCGTCGTGCTCCTCGCTGGGCGGATACCCGTCGCGGTCGCTGTCCTCCTCCCATTCGGGATGGGGCCCTATCAGGAACACGCGGCCGTCGCCGTACTCGAACGCCACCATCGCCGGGTCGCCGGTAATCGCGTACGTACCTATCACGTTGACGTTAGCACCCCGGTACGGGATAAACTTGGGCCCCCACCAATAGTATATCCACTCCGTATCGCCGAGGCCCCGCGTTATCGGATGTTTGGGCGCCGTGTAGTTTATTTCGCACATACCGTGCTTCGGGTAGGGATAGATTTCGTTTATGGGGCCGTCGGCGACGCCGCGAAACAGCCCCAGGTTCCCTCCCGTATACTTGTTGCCGAGCCAAATAATCGTTTCACTCGCGAAGCACCCGCCGGCACAGGTTCCGATATATCCGCCGCCGCCGCGGACGAAGTCCCGTATCTTTTCTTTGCCGGCGGCCGAAATATTTTTCACGTACGGGCCCGCGTCGCCGCCCGGGAAGTAGAGGATATCTATCTTGTCGAGGGGTTTGCCGTTTACGTCGCCGGCGTACAGGAATACTATCGTACACCCCATCCACTCGAACATCTTCTCCGCCGGGCCGACGCAGCCGGGCGAGGCACCGTCGTCGGCGTAGATACCGACTACTATCTCTTCGCTTACGGATACGGTACCGTCGCCGCAGTCGACCAGCGGTATCAGTACAACCGCTAGAAGCAAAGAAAGAGGGAATAATCGTTTCGCGTCCATTACGGTTTCGCCTTCCGCCTTGGATTAACGTCCCGTCGGGAAGTCTTCTCCCGGCTAGATGATATACCCCAATCGGGCGCCTCGTCAAGGAATTTTCCCTACAAAAAAACCGCCCCGCGGGGCGGTTTCGATGTGAGCCGCCTGGGATTCGAACCCAGGACTCCCGGCTTAAAA
>CP070755.1:393939-397433 GCA_020348885.1 Candidatus Coatesiibacteriota bacterium
GATATAAAACAAAACGCCAAAAGCGGGGCTTTTACGCCCCGCTTTGATTTTATAAAAAGCCTTATACCGTTACAACCCCGCCCTCCCGTATAAATAGCTCGCGGCCTTTAAGTAAGGTTTAAGGTCGAAGTACTTCTCGATGCCGTCGGCGCCCAGCGTCTCCACGGCCTTCTCGTCTTTGAGCAGGGCCGTACGGAAGTCCGGCTCCTTCGCGCCGTGGACCGCGAAGGCCGCCGCCTGCACCACCTCGTACGCGTCCTCCCGGGTCATCCCGGCCTCGGCCAGCGCGTTCAGCACCCGCCCGGAGAAGGCGAGTCCTTTCAACATATCGACGTTAGCCCGGACCCGGCCCTCGTCCACGACCAGGCCACCGAGGACATACGCGGCTTTATCCAGCATATAGTAGAGGGCCGCCGTCGCGTCCGGCATTATAACCCGCTCAGCGGACGAATGGCTGATGTCCCGCTCGTGCCAGAGCGCCACGTTCTCGAGGGCGACGACCGCGTAACCGCGGAGGAGCCGCGCAAGGCCGCATATCCGTTCGGTCAACTCCGGGTTGCGTTTGTGGGGCATTACGCTGGAGCCCTTCTGCCCGGCCGCGAAGGGTTCCCGCGCCTCGGCCACCTCGGTCCGCTGGAGGTGCCGTATCTCCAACGCGATTTTCTCGAGGGTCGCGCCGCAGACGGCAAGAGCGTTTACGTACTCGGCGTAGCGGTCCCGCTGGACCACCTGGTTGGAGACCGGTTCCGGTTCCAGACCGAGTTCCGCCAGCGCCTCTTCCTCGACCTCCGGCTCCAGGGTCGAGTAGTTCCCCACCGCCCCTGAAATCTTGCCTACGGCGACGGCGGCCCGCGCTCTTTCGAGCCGCTTCTTATCCCGCTTCAATTCAAGGTAAAAAATTACGAACCGGAGCCCGAAGACCGTCGGTTCGGCGTGGACGCCGTGTGTCCGCCCCATGGCAGGCAGGTTCCTATACTTCCGGGCCAACTCCGCGGCGGCGGCGATGACTTTATCCAACTCGGCCAGTATCAGGTCCATCGCCGCGACCATCTGAAGCGAGCTGGCCGTGTCCATTACGTCGGAAGACGTCAGCCCCAAGTGGATATAACAACTAGACGGCCCGACGTTCTCGGCCACGGCCGAGAGGAACGCGATAACCTCGTGCTTTACGTCGGCCTCTATCTCGTCGATACGCTCTATCGAGAAGTCGGCTTTGGCCTCGATTTCCTTTAACGCGTCTTTCGGAACGCGGCCGCGTTTCGCCGAAGCCCGACAAACCGCAAGCTCCACGTCGAGCCACCGTTGGAACCGGTACTCGCGACTCCAGACCTCGGCCATCGCGGGTAATGTGTAGCGTTCTATCATAACTCGTCACCTGACGTATCGAACTCCGACTAATGCCGGTAACCGTGTATAAACTCCTACGCCTCTCCCCCGCTTCCTCCGCTTACCGACCGGGCCAGTTCGTCCAAGGAAGCCAGGGCTTTCTCGCCGAACCGGTCGCCGTAAGTTTCGCGGACCGTAGCGGCTTTCTCCGCGTCCTCACCCTCGAAGTGAAAGTAAAGGGTAATGTACGCTTCGTCCCGGTCCGGGAACGCGTCGATTAGCCGCTCGAGGTTCTGGACGTACAACGACTCGTGTCCGACCCGGCCGAGGAAACACGCGAGCTCATATCGCACGTCGTAATCGTCGGGCATTACCGACGCGAAAGTCTCGTAATTGGTTATTATCTCCTCGTTTATTTCTTCGACAATGTCCTCGCCAAGAAACGTCTTCACCTCGTCGAATTCGGCCGGCGTCCCGAAAACCAGAACCCGGGCCGCGGCGTTCCGGACGTCCGGCCCGAGCGCCCGCAGGTCCTTCTTCGGCGTGAGTCTCAATATCCAATAGTGGGCCCGGATTAAACTATTATCGAGGTTCACGGCTTCCTTATAAGATTCCAGAGCCGCTTTTTTTTCGCCCGACTCTCTCAGGGTCTCGGCTTTCTGAAACGCGCGGCGCGCGTCGGCGCTTACTTCTTCCGGGTCGCCCAACGTCTTCCACGTCATCTTCGCGCCTCCCCGCCTAAACGTTAAGGCCCCGGCACTTCCTCGGTCGGGACCCGGCCGTCTATCAAAGTACCCATACGCCGCACCGTCAGGCTTATCGATTCGCCCGGCCGGACGCCCTCCATGACCTGGCGCCATTCGGCCGGCGTGTCCACATCGGTTCCATCCACGTCCATTATCACATCGCCCCGCCGGAGGTTGACCTGGTACGCCGGGCCGCCCTCGTCTATGTCGGAGATAAGAACGCCCCGGTCGTCGGCGAAGCCGAAAGCTTCCGCCAATTCCGGCGTAACCTCCTGCACGTAAACCCCTATCCAAGCCCGTTCGACTTCGCCGCGTTCTATCAAGTCCCGCGCCACTTCCCGCGCCCGGTTTATCGGGACGGCGAAACCTATACCGAGACTACCGCCCGAAGTCGTTATAATCGTCACGTTTATACCGATGGCCTGCCCCAGGGCGTTCACCAGCGGACCGCCGGAGTTGCCCGGGTTGATGGACGCGTCGGTCTGGATGAGGTCGTCGTAAACGCGAATACCGCCGTAGCCCTCGCTTTTCATCGTACGGCCCTTGGCCGATACTACGCCCACTGAGACCGTCGGCTCCGGGCTGGCGACAACGTACCCGAACGGGTTGCCGACCGCGATGGCCCACTCGCCTATATAAACGTCGTCCGAGTCGCCCAGCTCGACGTACGGGAAGTCGTCGCCGTCGATTTTCAACACCGCCACGTCGGTCGAGTAGTCGGAGCCGATGAACTCCGCGTCGAACGTCCGGCCGTCGGGCAATATGACTTCTATCGTATCGGCGCCGTGGACAACGTGCTCGGCCGTAAGTATATAGCCTTCCTCGTCGAAGATGAAACCGGACGCCATCGAGGGTATCTCCTGCTCGTACTCCCTGTATGGCTCTTCGAATCCGAAGGGCGCGAAGTCCCGGAAGAAGTCCTCCCACATCGGGCTGTAGAACGGGTTATAAACGCGCCTTTTAACCGTTTGTACCGAGTTTATGGTAACGACCGCCGGGCCGCATTTTTCCGCGGCGGTCACTATGGCCGTCCGTCTGGACGCGTCCAACTCCGCATCCATTTCGGCGACCGAACGCAAGCTTTCGGGCACGTCGTCGGCGCGGCCGCAACCGGGCGCCGCCGAAAGGGTTAAGCATACCGTGGTCAGAAATATACACGTACGGGATTTCGTTCCCATAAAACCTCCACTTTACGTGTTCGATAATATCATAGTTATTACGCCCGTCCAACGAAAAGGTTTCTATAACGGGCGAGCGATGCTACGTCGCTTATATTGATAAACGGCCGCAGAGCACGGCCGTTTCTACTCATATTCGGCAACCGCCGAACCGCCACGGTTTAATCGTTGATTTTAGGCATATCTTCGGCGATTACGACTACCGCGTCGCCCTTTTTCATCACGAAGTCCAGCGACGGGTTTA
>CP070755.1:397533-401781 GCA_020348885.1 Candidatus Coatesiibacteriota bacterium
GTCGATTAAAAACTCGATAGTGTAATCGGACCCGACGGTTAGCAGTTCCGGCGCGTTTTCGGTTATAACCTCGGCCAGGCCTGAAGTCCCGTATTGAAGACCGCGCACGAGTAACCGGTATTCGTCTTCGGGCAAACGGGCACCGCCGCGGATCCCGACGATTTTGTCGTAATGGCGCGGCGTAAGCCTTATCCCGCACCTGAAGCCGAACCAAGCCAGGACTGACGGAAAACGCAGGTCCACCGCTTTCTCGGCTATCTGGACGCGGAGGTTTTCTTCCATATCGCCCTGGACCGTCACGGATTTTACGGCGCCGTCGGGGCCCAAAGTGAGGTTCATAGTAAACTCCAGCGGGACGACCAGGTACGGAGGCGTGGCTTTAATTTCATACGGTATCGCGAGGTAAGGCGCCCTAGTAAGCATCGCGTTCGCGATTATATCCGCGTACGCGGTACGTGTCGGCGGTTTGGAACGCGGGAGTGTTTCGTCTTCCAGGGCGGGAGTTTTACCGTCTTCCGGGGTGTTATTGTCGGAAGGCTCAGCCAGCTCTTCCGGCGACGGTTCGGATATAACGGTAACGTAAGTGATCTCGGCAAATGGCGGTTGCCCTATCGAACTCATACTCCAGGGGAAGGCTGGCGGGGCGAAAAACTCGCGTTCGTCGGCGAAGGTAAAGCGGCTCTCCCAGGTCGCGACGACCAGCGGAGGCCTTTCCTTTTTTATCAGCGGTTTCGGTTCGGGTTTTTCGGCTCCCCGGTGCCGTACGTACGCCCATACGGCGAAGACTATTATCGAAATAATAATCGTTATATACCCGGCGGACCGCAACCAACTTATTAAACGTTTATCGGTTAATATTAAGCGCATCCCGACGTAGTACTAAAATCTGTACACATATATCGAGGGGGCAGGTTGTAAACGCGACCCCTTTTACAGGTCGAATACGATTCTCGAGAAATAACTACCGTCCGGCTTTTCCTCGACCACATAATCGCACCATGTAACGTTTTTTATCTCGCCGTGTAGCCCGTGGCGTTCGGCGTCGGCGTCTTCGCCGCGCGCTATGGCTGTCAGGTTTTTCCCGTCAGCGCCGAACTGGAATTCGTATTCGGTATATACTTCAAACTCGGTGTCGAATATGTAAAGGAGCTCCGCGAGCCATTCGTGCAAAAGCCCTTTTAGGTCGTCGGATACCAGGTTTATCGTTTTTTTACGGACCGGTTTCACTTTTTCGACGTCGCAGAGGATCGAGAACATCCCCCGGGCCGCCAGGGAAAAGAGCTCAGGCCGGTCCGCCGCCTCGACTTCTATACCGACGTCGGCGGTATGGTCTACGAAAGTATATTTACCCATTATACCCGTTTGCGGCGTAACCCGCCCGGTTTCGCGTAATTTTAAAACCCGAAAGAATACGATATGTATAAACCGTCGGCCGGTTCGAGGTTAACGTCTGGATCGCCGGCCCGCGTAATTATGTTATATGCGACGGCGGAAGCGACTGGCGCCGCTATTAAACCTATCACTACGCCTTTCCATCTCGCCGCCAGATAACCGGTTAACATCACTCCGCCGGCGGCACCCAAGGACGCTCCCAGCGCGGCCGCGTCGTTCGGCGAGTCGCCGGCCGCCGCTTCGCCTACGCCGTAAACCGCCAGGCCGCAGCCTATCGGGTAGAATACGGCGAACCCAATTAATCCGCCGCCTGCATAGTCCTCTCTCGTGATGAGGAGGTTACCTACCGGGATGCCGGCTATACCCAATGCGAAACCGCCGCCGTAGCCGCCGAACGTCTCTAGGGTAAACGCCAATGCGGGGTTCATGTCAGCGTAAGCCGGCCCAACCCCGGCGACTATTAACGAGATTATTATAGCTATCGTTAGGGTTCTCTTATTCATACGGCCGTTTCGGGTTTTACACCGCTTTATTCTACGTTGAGGAATTTTCCGTCCTTATAAAATAACTCGCCGTCGGCGTAGTATTCGCCGCCGGGCCGTAAGTCGGATATCATGTCCCAATGGACACCGGACATATTCGTACCGCCGACCTCCAAAATAGACAGGCCGAGAGCGAAATGGACGGTTCCCCCTATTTTCTCGTCGAATAGTATATTCTTAATATATTTCTCGATAGAATAGTTACACCCTATCGCGGCTTCGCCGAGCCGCCGGGCGCCGTCATCGATGGACAATACTTCATCCAACGTTTCCTGCCCCCGGCGCGCACGGGGTTCTACTGCCACGCCCTTCTTGAAACGAAGCGATATATCCTCTACTTCGCGGGCGTTGTAAATAATGGGGTATTTAAAACGTATGTGCCCTTCGGCGGAATCCTCCAGCGGCGCCGTGCATACCTCGCCGTCGGGTACGTTATGGCGCCCGGCGTTGGTTTCCCACCGGCGTTTGCCCGTTCGGAAGGTCAAGTCCGCGTCTTCGGCGACGATACGAAACTCGTCCCTTTCGGACAACCACGCCGCCCGGGCGGAAAGTTCGGCGTCCAGCTTACGCCATTCCGCCACCGGGTCTTCAGCTTCGCAGAAGCAAGAGGCATAAACGAAATCCTCGAAGTCCCGGGTGGACATATCGGCTTCCTGGGCATCAGCGGGCGTAGGAAATAAGGTAATTGTCCACTTGAAATCGCCGGCGGCCGCTCTCTCCTGTTGACGATTAAAGAGCGTCGCCCTCGCTTTCGCCCTCGCCGCCATTTTCGTCGGGTCGTAACCGGTAGCCGCTCGGGTATTGTAGTTTCCCTCTATATAAAGCGCCGCGTCCATTTCTTCGACGAGTTGTTTCCCCGTCTCCCAAACGAAGTTTATTTGTTCGTCGTTGGCGTAACGGTAGAAGTAATCGTCGAGCCCGTCCATGCTAATCCTATGTCCGACGTGGGCCCCCGCGCGAATGGCTTCCGAATATACCGCTTCTATTAATTGTTTCGCTAGCGGTTTCGCGAATATCATAAACCGTTCGCCCTTCTCCAGTTGAAGGCTATAATGAACGAGTACTTGCGCTAGTTTCCCGGCTCTTAAGTCGTTCAATATGTACTCCTCTCTATCCTCTCGAGATTGTCGTGCGGCGTTTCGCCAGTTCGCGGAAAGGGTCGTGCAATTTTACGGCGATGATTGCCGCCGTCGCGGCGCCCGCAGCGGACAACGCGAAGAGTGTCTCGTAGTTAAATCGGTTCAGAATATACCCGCCCGCAAGGCCGATAACCAGGAAAAAGCCCGACAAAGTGTTCATCGTCCCCACGTAAACCGGGCGACGGTCTTCGGGCGATAAGTCTATCAAATAACTTATACTACCCAAATCGAACCCAGTCAACGATAATCCTAACGCGAAAAAAACCGAGTAATAAACCCAAGGCGCATAGTAACCGGCCAACCCGGCCGATAGAGCCAGAGCCGGCGGTATAAACGACGCGGTTGCGCCGAGGACCAACAACGTTTTACTTCCCCAACGTCTGGACAATATACCCCAGATAGCGTTGGACGATATGAAACCGACCGTTTGTACGCCAAGGAAGAGCCCGGCCGCCGAGTCAGGTAGTTCGAGTACCGTGAGCGCCAATCCGATATAAAAAGGCATCGCCGCTCTGTTTACCGCAATCGCCGCTCGGGCGAAATAGAAATTACGGAAACTCCGTTCATTAACCAACGCGGCGAAACCTAAACGGACCGTATTGGCGAAGGAAAAATGTCGGGTCGGCGGTCGTCCTGGCGGTTCCCGGGTTACCGACATCGCTCCCAGGCCTATGCTTACGGCGATTAAGCCGACAATGAAAACCGCCGCGTATGAATAAGGAAACGCGAACGTTCCCAGCACCGGTTCGATGATAAAGTAAGCGGTAAGCAGCGCCAGCGTACCGCCGACGAGCCTGCGTATCGCGAATAGAACGCCCCGGTTTTCCATCGGTACGATTTTGCCGATTACGTCCATAAAAGGGGCGCCCGCCAATCCGCCGGCGAGCGAGTATAAAGCGTAAGCGGCGACGAAAGATAGTAGAAGAACCGGCCCCGGGGGAATGAAAACGACCAGTATAATTATGGCGCCGATAGTGACGACCCTCACTACGGCTAGAACCCGGTAAACCGGCATTTTATACATCAGGTGAAGGATAAACGCCGCCGAAAACAACTGGGGGAGATGCCAACCGGCCATTTCGAGGTTGGAGATTAAGGCTACCCATACGTTGTCGTCGGTTAAGTGTTTTACGAAGACGGGTAGAACCGTGGTAACGCCGAATACGGCGAACGAA
>CP070755.1:401881-406312 GCA_020348885.1 Candidatus Coatesiibacteriota bacterium
CTGCGAACTCTGCAATCTGCGTTGTTCGGCGGCGCTTCCCATAGAGCCTTCGTGGATGAAGTTACGGGGAAAGCTAATCGACGAAGATAAACGGATGACCTTCCCGCCGTTCGAGATAATGGCGGCGGCCCTCGACGCACAGGGTAACATCTGGGCCGGTTATCGTAAGGACCGGACCGATTAGTTCCCCGAAGACTTGCTCGAGAAGCACGGGCCGGGCCGCAAATCGAAGAACGTATACTTCGCCGGATGCACCGCCAGTTACGTAGAGAACGACATCGGTATGGCGACCGTCCGCCTCCTGGACGAAATGGGCGTCGATTTTACTTACGTGGGCACCAAGGAGAACTGCTGCGCCACGCCGATGCTCGTGGCGGGCAAGTGGGACCTCTTCGTCGAGACGATGAAGAAAAATATCGACGCGGTGAAGGAAACGGGCGCCGATACGGTCGTGACGTCTTGCCCGGCTTGCGATATGATGTGGCGTCGCGTCTACCCGGATTGGGCCGAAAAACTCGGTATCGAATACAATATTGACGCCAAACACTACAGCGAAATCGCCGCCGAGAAGATAAAGGCGGGGGAGTTCGAATTCCCCGAGAACGGAAAAGATAAAGTTAAGGTTACCTGGCACGATTCGTGCCACATAGGGCGCGTCTCCGGCGTATACGAGGAACCCCGTGAACTCATAAAAGCCGTCCCGGGCGTGAAGTTCGTCGAGATGAGCCACAACAGAGAGGACGCTCATTGTTGCGGTTCGGTGTTGACTCTCATCAAAGACCCTCCGGTGGCCGCCGATGTCGGGAAGGTCAAACTTGACGAAGCGACCAAAGCCGGTGCCGAGAAAATACTGGCGCTCTGCCCGTGCTACGAGTTCCAGCTTCGGGTTTCCGCCGACAAGAAGAACGTTCCCGTCGAGGTGGTGGACCTGGCGCGTTTCGCTTCCGCGGCCCTGGGTTACGAGTTCCCGGACCCGAACCCGGAGGTAAAAGCCCAATGGGCCGTCTTCGACGCGATGATTAAGTTGATGACGCCCGAAGGCTTCGCCGACTTGATGGGCACGATGTGGCCGGAATTAATAAAAGCGATGCCTTTCGGAATGGGCCCGATGATGCGCGTTATGGGTAAAATACCCGGGGCTCTCAATCTGATGAAACCGATGTTCCCGGTTCTGTTTCCCCGCTTGTTGCCTATGATGATGCCTAAGGTAATGCCGACCATGCTCGACCGGGTAAAAGCCCGCGTTCCGATGCCGGATTATATGGCCGAGCAGATGCCCGAGTTGATGCCTAAAGTTATGGATAACCTTATGCCGCATATGATAGACGACGTGGTTCCGCTGGTAACTCAACCGATGATTGACTACTTGCGGGGGAAGACGAAAGCGGCTTAGACGGTAAATCGCGCCGTCGTGTTGGTTGCGTCGTAAGGCAATAATTGTTGATTATTTAATGTTTAGCAGTTATCATCATCTAACGCTTATAAACGCTAGTGATTTATCCCAAGGAGGACGAATATGAGGGAGAAGACTCTGCTGGTGGTTTTAACGCTCGCGCTCGCGGCGGGGGCCTGGGGCAACGGCCTGTCGCTGAACGGCGTGGGAACCCGCGCTCACGCGATGGGGAACGCTTATTACGCAATCACCGACGACTACAGCGCTACGTACTGGAACCCCGGCGGCCTGACCGACGTTGACGGTATCGAGATTAACGGAACGGCTATGATCGTGAACCCCAGGGCTACGTATAAGCTAAACGCCTTCGACATCGATACCAAATCGATAAACGGGTTCACCGAGTACCTGTACCCCAACGCGTCCTTCGCGTGGGGAGGCCTGATGGGCGGTAAGTTCGGTCTCGGCGTCGGCGGGTATGTTCCGGCCGGCATGGGCGTCATATGGAGCGGAAACGACCTAGCGCCGCTGGTCCAGGGCGACACGTCCATCTGGTCGACGAAAATCGGAATGTTCGAGATAGCACCAGGCGCAGCGTTCGCGCCGCACCCGATGATATCGATAGGCGGCGCCTTCTACATCGACTACGTCAAGACCGAGATGAAGTTCCCGGTTCCGATGGGACAACAATTATTGGGGCATTTTTCTGAAGAAGCGTCCGGCATCGGCTTCGGCGGCGTGGTCGGCGCGAAGATTAAACCGCACCCGATGTTCCACGCCGGGTTCTCGTTCAAACCGAAACGAACGATAACGACCGATGGAACGGCCACGATACCTGAACTGTCGCAAATGGGGATGCCGACGTCATCCGGTTTCAGCCGGGACATTCGCTGGCCGATGGAGATGATGTTCGGCGCGGCCGTTATGCCGACTAACAAACTGACCGTAGGCGCCGGCGGACGTTATCTTTTCTGGGAAGACGCTTGCGACAGGTTCGTAGCTACTTATGACGACGCGAACTGGCAGTTCTTTATGGATAATACCGGTTCAGACGAGTGGGTTCTCAATTGGAAAAACACCGTCCAGTTCAACGTAGGCGCCGAGTACAAAGTACACCCCATGTTCGACGTTCGTGGTGGCTACTATCGCGATCCGTCGCCGACGCCGGACTCCACGTATAACATCCTGCTGCCGGGTTGCGACTGGAACGCGGTGACTTTCGGTACCGGTTTCCACGTTTACAAATTCGACTTCGACTGGGTTTTCGAATATATGATGGGTAAAGAACGTCACATTACGACCCAAGGTCCACATAATATAATGGGCGATCATAACGTCAACCTGATATTCCTAGAGTTCTCGGGGACGTACCACCCGTAGTCGCCGAATCGCGGAATTACCGGACCCGGCCTCGCGCCGGGTTTTTCGTTTTCCCGTATAAAGTTGACCGCCCGTTCGATATATGGTACAAATCGCGCGGGGAGCTTCGCGCGATGGAGCATAGAGGCGACGTAGAAGAACACAGCCCGCTCGAGGTTTTAGAGTATGTAGCATCCCGGCGAGCTGATGGCGTAATCTATTTCCGCGACGCCGAAGGTCTATCTGCGTACGTTACCGTCAACGACGGTCTGCCCTACCACTGCGGCGGGAGTTTCGGCGAGGGCAACGCGGCTGCGCTGGCCGTTGCCGCAATCGGAAAGGGTTCCTATAACTACGTCGAGGACATTAAAACCGACAATAGCATTTTCCCCCGGAACATATCACCCGAATTGTCGGGAGTACTCGTATCCGGGAAGGCGGCAACCGCAGCCGAGTTAGTCGAAATACTGGAGGAAATGGCAGACCGCCCCGCCGAAGTAGCCGAACCGGCGCCGCCTGTCGAGGCGTACCCGGGGCCTATGATACTACCCGCCGGGCGTCCAGTAGACTCGGCCAAGTACGCCGCCGGGAACGCGGCGGACGTTTTATACAATCTGGCGGGGTTGGGGTCGTCGGGGTTGTTAATAGTAGAGAAAGACAACGCGCGAGCTGGTTTTTTCGCTATTATCAACGGAGAAAGGTCCGCGGGCCGCGTCGAGACCGGCGGCAAAACGTATATCAGCGACGAAGCCGTAGACGAAGTACCTGCTGGCTGCGAATACCGGTTTTACGAACTGCCTGAAGAGATAATACCTTTGTACGACGCCGCGGCCCGCGGCGCCGTAATGGTCGCCAGGATGGACTCGGCGGCGGTTAACCCGGAGGAGTTCATCGCCTGGGCCGCGGACACGGGGAAGAGTTGCATTATCGCGACGGCAGGGCGCGCCGGTTCGGCGAACGTACTTATCGCCAGCGGCACCGTCGTCGGTGCCGTATTAGCTCAATCGCCCGAGATACACCGGGAAATTGACGACGCTCTAGCTATCTTCTTTGCCATCGATTCGGAAGTCGAAATTTACGGTTAAGCGGTCTTACATAAGGGGATGTTAACAAGCGGCCCGCGAGGCCGGGGTTTTTTATGCTGTCGGACCTCCATGTACATACGCGTTTTTCGGCGGACGCGACCGGTGCCCCGGAGGAGTTCGTAGCCGCGGCGATCGAACGCGGGCTGGACGTAATCGGCTTCAGCGAGCACTGGGACTTCGACCCGAACGATAGAAGTTACGGCTTCTATGATTATGAGACGATACGCTCCGAAATAGAGCGTCTACGTCGGAAGTACGCCGGCGAGGTCGACGTGCTGTTCGGCGTCGAAGTAAGTTACGTATCGGCCCGTGAAGAAGATATACGGGCCGCGTTGGCGGGAAAAGAGTTCGATTACATAATAGGCGCCATTCACGCGTCCGACGGGGTATATGTATCGGAATCGAGGTGCCGTCCGTATATGGCCGAGCGGTCCGCACGGGAGGTCTATACGCGTTTCTTCGAAGAGACGCGGAAAGCCGTCGAAAGCGGGTTATTCGATATACTCGCCCATATAGACCTATGCAAACGTTTCGGCGTTGAGTTCTACGGCCCGTTCGATATCGAACAGGTTGGCGACGGGTTGGTGGAGGAAG
>CP070755.1:406412-409029 GCA_020348885.1 Candidatus Coatesiibacteriota bacterium
GCAGAGCGGTTCGTTTTAATGATCCTGGGGTGCGCCTTTAACCTGGTTTACAGCGTGCTATTTTTAAAGGAGATGCTATCCGCGGGTTAAAAAGCGACCGGGGAGGTCCTAACCGCCGACGTGGTGATAATCAACACTTGTTCGTTTATTAAACCGGCGCGAGAAGAAGCCCACGGCGTCTTCGCCGAAGTACAGCGTAAAGCCGCGCCGGGGACCGCCGTAGTCGTAGCCGGGTGCTACAGCCAGATGGTAGGCGAGCGGATAAAACGACTTTTACCCTGTGTCGGCGCCGTACTCGGGACCGCTTACTACGGACGAATCGCCGACGCGGTAAAGGCAATCCGGGCCGGCGAACGCCCGGTGTGGGTGAACGAAGCCGGGCCGGATATAGACGTCCGCCGGGGGCCGGTCCGCCTGACGGCGCCCCACCTCGCCTATCTCAAAATCGCCGACGGCTGCAGCCATAAATGCACCTTCTGCGTCATCCAGCGGCTTCGCGGCCCCTACCGCTCCCGCCCTCCAGCGGACATAATCGCGGAAGCGAAAGCCCTAAAGGACGCAAGCGCCCGTGAGCTGGTCCTTCTCGCGCAAGACACCAGCGCCTACGGGACCGACGGCGCCGGCGGTTCGCTGGCGGAGCTTATAGGCGAGTTGGATGACGTCGGCGTACCGTGGGTTCGCGTAATGTATCTACACCCGGCCCGCGTCGACGAAAGATTGCTCGACGCGTTCGGCGCTGCGGAACGCGTGCTTCCGTACTTCGACGTCCCACTCCAGCACGCGTCGCCCAAAATCCTGAAATCGATGGGGCGCCCCGCGTGGAAACCCGAAGAGGCGTTGGACCGGCTCGCGGTAATCCGGGAGAGGGTCCCCGGGGCCGTATTGCGTACGACGTTTCTCGTCGGTTTCCCTGGCGAGACCTGGGCCGACTTCGAGACGTTGGCCAACTTCGTAGCCGAAGCGCGTTTCGAACATATGGGCGCGTTCGAGTACTCGCCGGAAGAGGGGACACCGGCGGTCACGTTGCCGAACCGTGTCCCCGCCGAGGCGGTCGCCGAACGCTACCACAAGCTGATGACGCTCCAGCAGGGAATAGCGGAGGACCGCGCCCAAAGACTAGTCGGGAGTAGCATCGACGTAATCATTGATAAAATACCGCCTTCCGGACCGGCGATAGCCCGCGCCCGGTTCCAGGCCCCGGAGACCGACGGGGTAACGTACTTGACGGGGTTTTCTAAAAACATAAAACCCGGCGATATAATAAAAGTCAAGATAACCGGACACGACGTCTACGACATAGTCGCGGAACCCGTAGGGAAACCGGATGCTTAATTGGGCTAACATCGTTACCTTCGGTCGGGTCCTGCTGGCGCCCGTCTTCCTCGCCTTCCTCGTACGGAACAGCACCCTCGACCACGCGATAGCCCTGGGCGTCTTCGCCGTCGCGGTAACCACCGACCTCCTCGACGGGTACCTGGCCAGGCGGCTCAGGTGCGTCTCCGACTTCGGCAAACTCGCCGACCCCCTCGCCGATAAGCTCATCGTATTGACCGGATTGATAAGCTTCGTCGCGACCGGCGACGCGCCCCTTTGGATAGTCCTCGTAATCGTCGGCCGGGAACTCCTCATGACCGGTTTCAGGCTCCTGGCCGCCATCAAGGGCATCTACATATACGCTAGTCTGTTGGCGAAATGGAAGACCACGTTCCAGATGGGGGCCGTTACCCTGATTCTCGGGCACAACGTTATCGGCGACTTGCTCGGAAGCGTGTGGCCGGCCCTCTTCGACGTTTGGCTCGGACGTCTGGCGGACTTCACGCTGTGGGTCGCGTTAATATTGACCGTCGTAACCGGGTTGTTATACTTGTGGAAGAACCGGGGCATCATACGGAGTTCCCTGTTACGATGACCGTAAACGTGAAAAAGCGGATACGCACGATCCACCGCCGGCTGGTCAAAGAATACGGCGAACCGGCGCCGCCGCGATCGGTACCCGCCCTGGACGAGTTGGTATTTACGATACTATCCCAGAACACCAACGACCGAAATCGGGATCGGGCGTACCGGGTTCTCCGCGAGCGGTTCCCCGACTGGGCGGCCGTCGCAAGTGCGCCGGGCCGCGAACTAGCCGACGCCATCCGGGTGGGCGGGTTGGCCGACACGAAGGCGCGCTACATACAAACCGTTCTCCGGCGGGTTTACGACGAGCGGGGCGAATATTCGCTGGAGTTCTTGAACGACCTATCGGACGCGGAAGCGTCGGAGTATTTGCAGTCTCTGCCGGGCGTGGGCGCCAAGACGGCCTCTTGCGTCCTAGCTTTCTCTTTGGGGCGGGACGTCTTCCCCGTCGATACGCACATACTGCGCGTATCGAAGCGGCTCGGGTTGCTCCCGACGAAGACCGACTTGACGGAAGCCCACGCGTTCTGGGCGGCGATGGTCCCCGACGGCCTTGCGTACCCGCTCCACAAGAACATCATACGCCACGGCCGTAAGGTCTGCGGCGCGCGGAAACGTCTCTGCGCCGAATGCGTACTGGCGGACCTATGCCCATCGGTCGAAGTAGCTTAGGTACTTTCCGGCCAGCGGTAACGGTTTCAAAACCGACGAAATAACA
>CP070755.1:409129-413096 GCA_020348885.1 Candidatus Coatesiibacteriota bacterium
AATGCTAGCCGACGGCGTTGACACCTTCGTAGAATTCGGCCACGGTACGGTCCTGACCGGGATGGTTAAGAAAATGGCGCCCGGAGCCCGGCGGTTAAACGTTGGCGACCCGGAAAACCTCGAGAACGCGTTGAGGGAGTTATCGGGATGAAATCGAAGCTGGCGGCGTTTGTTATTCTGGCGTTGGCCGTAATCGTATCTTTCGCCGGTTGTTGCGGGTATTCCGACGACGGCGACACTTGAAGGGCCGTGGAGATGGCCCCGCAGTCGGCGGCGGTAAATATCTTATAAACAACCGGGGTATTATCAATGGCCCATTTGAACGGTAAAAACGCGATAGTTACGGGGGGCGCTAGGGGTATCGGCCGGGCGATCGCCGCGGAGCTGGCGGCTCACGGCGCGAGCGTCGCGATATGCGACGTTCTGGAGGACGAGGTCGCGGCCGCCGCCGGCGAGTTAACCTCGGAGTACGGCGTTACCGCAAAAGGTTACGCGGTGGACGTTTCCGATTCCGCGCAGGTGGGCGACTTCGTTTCCGCAGTTAACGGAGAGTTCGGTTCCATAAACGTACTCGTAAATAACGCTGGGATAACCCGCGATAACCTATTATTCCGGATGAAGGACGAGGATTTCGACCTGGTCCAAAAGGTGAACCTGTACGGTACGTTCTACTTCTGCCGGGCCGTCGGGCGGATTATGGCGAAGCAAAGGTCCGGGAGTATTATCAACGTCGCGTCGATTATCGGTCTTATTGGCAACCCCGGGCAAGTAAATTACGCCGCGTCCAAAGGCGCCGTAATCGCGCTTACCAAATCGGTCGCAAAAGAGCTGGCGGCCCGGGGCGTTCGCTGCAACGCGGTCGCGCCGGGGTTCGTCGAAACGGCGATGACCGCCGAGTTGGACGAAACGGTTCGCGAACAGTATATGAAACTTATCCCGCTTGGGCGTTTCGCCGAGCCGGAGGATATAGCGAAGACGGTTTCTTTTCTTGCCGGCGACGATTCGGTTTACATAACGGGTCAGGTTTTAACCGTTGACGGCGGAATAGTTATGGGGTAATGTATCCGAAGCGGTTTTTCCAACGCTTTCAATATTCGAAAGTATGGAGGTATATCAACCGAGTTTTATGGAGGTGTACAAAGAATGTCCGACGTAGGTGAACGTGTAAAAAACATAATAGTCGAGCAACTCGGCGTGACGCCGGACCAGGTCGTCCCCGAAGCGTCATTCATCGAGGACTTGGGAGCCGACTCCCTGGATACTGTGGAGTTGGTTATGGCCCTCGAGGAGGAGTTCGACGCCGAGATTCCCGACGAAGAGGCTGAGAAGATAACGACAGTACAGCAGGCCGTAGATTATATCGAATCCAGGATGAAGGCGTAATCGGACGGCGCGGGCGCGCCCGCGTGCTACCCGGCGTTCCTGAAACCGCGCGTGAAAACGCGTCGTCGGCGTGCCCGCTCATCGTCCATTGCAAACGACGTATTACGGGGAGTATCCGTATAGAATCGAAACGTTTACGCGGCGAGTCCGTCGCGAGACCAACGGGGTGAAACCGATGACTAGACGTGTAGTAGTCACCGGTCTTGGTACCGTAAACGCGATAGGCAATAGTATCGAAGAGTACTGGGACAATCTCGTCGCCGGGAAGAGCGGCGCGGCGAAAATTACCGAGTTCGACGTCTCGGATTACCACAGCCAGATAGCTTGCCAGGTGAAAGACACGTTCGACGTGGGCAAGTACGTCGAGCCGAAGGAAGCCCGCCGGATGGACCCGTTTTCACGTTACGGCATGGCGAGCGCTACGATGGCTTACGAAGATTCGGGTCTCGATATGGATAAGGAAGACCCGACCCGTGCCGGCGTCATCGTTGCGTCCGGTATAGGCGGTATCCATATTATGGAGGAGCAGTATCAGGTACTCCTGGCGAAAGGGCCGAGGCGGGTATCGCCTTTTCTTATCCCGATGCTTATATCGAATATGCTCCCCGGGTTGGTCTCGATTAAGTATAACTGTAAAGGATACAATACCTGCGTTACGACCGCGTGCGCGTCGGCGACACACGCGATCGGCGACGCGTATCACGTTATAAAACGCGACGATGCCGACATTATGTTCGTCGGCGGTTCCGAAGCGGCGATAACGCCGTTGGGTTTCGCAGGGTTCTGCATAATGCGGGCGGTTTCGTCCCGCAACGACGAGCCGGAGAAAGCGTCGAGGCCGTTCGACGCCGAACGCGACGGTTTCGTTATCGGCGACGGCGCGGCGGTACTCGTAATAGAAGAACTCGAACACGCGAAGAAGCGGGGCGCGCGGATATATTGCGAAATAACAGGCTATGGCGCCACCGCCGATGCTTTCCACATCACCGCGCCGCCGGAAGACGGCGAGGGCGGCGCCCGCGCGATGAAGATGGCCGTCGAGACGGCCGGCATGAACGGCGACGAAGTGGACTACCTGAACGCCCACGGGACGTCCACGCCCCTGAACGACGCGTCGGAAACGAAAGCAATAAAGTCGGTCTTCGGCGACCACGCTTACAAGATGGCTATTTCGTCCACCAAATCCATGCACGGGCACCTCTTGGGGGCGGCCGGCGCCGTCGAGGGGGCCGCCGCGATACTCGCTATGTACAACAGCGTCATCCCGCCGACGATAAACTACGAATACCCCGACCCCGAGTGCGATCTGGACTACACGCCCAACGAACCGAGGGAAATGGAAGTACGTAACGCTATCTCCAACGGCTTCGGTTTTGGCGGCCAGAACGCTTGTGTAGCCTTCCGCAGGTTCGAATAACGTTTTGCCGAGTGTTATAGACAAGTTACTCGGTCGCCAAGAGGAAGAAGTCTTCTTCTTCGACGACGAGATGGGGGAGAAACGCGTCGACGAACTCAAGCGGTTCTGCCGGGATAACGCGCTTAAACTCGCCGACCTATCTCTGATCGATACCGCGTTAACGCACAGTTCCTACGCGAACGAAGCCGGCTACGAGTTCGCCGACTACGAACGCCTTGAGTTTCTGGGCGACGCGGTTATCGAACTGGTCGTGGTCGAACACCTCTACAACGAGTACCCGGAGATGAACGAAGGGGACATGACCAAGATAAAGAGTGAGGTCGTGTCCCAATCGGCGCTTTCCGAAATCGCTAAAAACCTGGGCCTCTCCCGCTTACTCAATCTGGGTAAAAGCGAGGTTTTAAGCCGCGGGCGCCGAAAGCCGTCGATCCTCTCGGACGCGTTCGAATCGGTCGTGGGGGCTTTGTATCTCAGCGGGCCGCTGGAACAAACCGAGAGGTTCATCCTGGCCAACGTCGGAGACCGGATAACCGAACTCGTCCGTAAGGGGAACATAGACAACTACAAGTCCCTACTACAGAAACGGAGCCAACGGCTTTTCGGCGCGGAGCCGACCTACCGAGTGGTCGCGCGGGGCGACGACCCGCGGAGTAGGTTTACTACAGAGGTTGTAATCAAGAACCGGCCGTACGGCCGAGGTTCCGGGCGCAATAAAAAGGAAGCCGAGATGCGTGCGGCCCAGAAGACGTTGAAGATGCTGAGGAAGAAAAACGCGAAGAAGTAAGTCCGCTATTCCATTATTGCCGCTAACCGCCCGTATGGGCGGTTTCGCCTTGCCATCGCCGCCCCGCTCCGCTATCATCTTCCCGTGCCCCGTGCGCGCGAGAAAATATACCCCTTCTTCTTCGGGATGGCAGGTTGCCCGGGCGAGTGTATTTACTGCGACCAACGGCGTACCGCCGACGGTGGCGAAGTACCGACGCCCGCCGACGTTACCGCCGCGTTGGACCGGGACCTCGATGCCGCCGGACCCTGGACCGTCGCTTTTTACGGCGGGACCTTTACGGGTTTACCCCTCGACACGATAGACGCTTACCTCGACTCCGTGTGGGCTTCCCGGTACGCCGGCGCGATAGACGGCGTCCGGGTTTCCACGCGCCCCGATAT
>CP070755.1:413196-434950 GCA_020348885.1 Candidatus Coatesiibacteriota bacterium
GCCACCACCACGGTCGCGCCGGCGATGAGCATATTCGTCGCCCGCAGTATCCCGTCTATCGTGGACTGACCGGTCCCATATTGGTTGTCGAACAGGTGTTTGGTCTTCGCCTCGTTGACCGCGACGATTGGGTACTCGAGGTCGCCCTTGGCCGCCATCGCCTTAAGGCGTATGACGCCGGTGGTCGTTTCCTCGGTGCCGCCCTTGACGCCGTTCAGCTTCTCGCGGGCTTCGGTGTGAAGGGTGGATACGAGGTCCGCGCCGTCGTCCATCGTCATAGTCGGCTCGACCGACAGGGCGCCTTTGATGTGGTCGTAATAAAGGTCCCGTCCGGCGCCGTTTACCGCGTAAACCCGTACGCCGAAGTCTTCGACCAGCGACGCGGCCACTTCGTCGGACGTGCTGAGTGGGTTGGAGGCACACAGGGTTACCTCGGCACCCCCGGCCGCCAGCGTACGGGCCAGGTTGGCGGTCTCGGTCGTTACGTGAAGGCACGCGGCGAGCCGCTCGCCTTTGAGAGGTTTCTCCGCGTCGAAACGCTCCCGGATTAGCCGGAGGACCGGCATGTTCCGTTCGGCCCACTCGATCTTTTGGAGCCCGGCGGGCGCCAGGGCCTTATCTTTGACGTCGTAGTCCATTAATACTCCCTGTCTTTAACGCTAAAGGCGGAGAAACCGCGGTTTACAACCCGGCGGCCTTCCGCAGTTCGTCGGCGCGGTCGGTCTTCTCCCAAGTGAACTCGGGGAGTTCCCGGCCGAAGTGACCGTACGCGGCGGTCTTCTTGTAGATAGGGCGCCGCAGGTCAAGATACTCGATAATCGCCGCCGGCCGGAAGTCGAAATTATCCCTGACTATCGTTTCTATCTTTCCGTTGTCGGCTTTACCGGTACCGTACGTATTGACATTGACGGAAATAGGCTCGGCAACACCTATAGCGTATGATATTTGTATCTCGCATGTGTTTGCTATCCCCGCGGCAACGACGTTCTTCGCTACGTGCCGCATCATATACGACGCCGAACGGTCAACCTTCGTCGGGTCCTTACCTGAGAAGCACCCCCCGCCGTGGGCACCCATACCTCCATAGGTATCGACGATTATCTTGCGGCCTGTTAGGCCGCAATCCGCTTGTGGCCCGCCTAGGACGAAACGTCCGGTCGGATTTACGTAGTATTTGGTATCGTCGTCGAGCCACTCGGACGGGATAACGGGACGTATTACGCGCTCTATCATATCGGCCTTTATCTGGTCGATAGACGCCTCGGGGTTGTGCTGGGTGCTTACCACGACCGCGTCTACCCGCTTCGGGATATCGTCGACGTACTCCACCGTAACCTGGCTCTTTCCGTCAGGCCGCAGGTAATTAAGATCGCCGGCGCGCCGGACGTCGGCCAACTTTTCTACGAGCCTGTGGGCATAGTGAATCGGCATAGGCATCAACTCGGGTGTCTCGGAGCAGGCGAAACCGTACATCATCCCCTGGTCACCTGCGCCCTGTTCCTTCGAGTCGGTCGGCAGCACGCCGATAGCGATGTCGGGCGACTGTTCGTCTATGGACGTTATTACAGCGCACGTCAGGTAATCGAAACCGTACTCGGCGGACGTGTACCCGATTTCCTTAATCGTGTTCCTCACGACCTTCGGGATGTCCACGTAACAGTCGGTAGTTATCTCGCCGGCCACCATCGCGAGCCCCGTAGTAACCATCGTTTCGCAAGCTACGCGGCCGTACTTATCCTTCTCGAAAACTTTATCGAGCACCCCGTCCGATATTTGATCCGCTACCTTATCGGGGTGCCCCTCGGTTACGCTTTCGGAAGTGTACAATCTCCTCTCGGCCATTAAAAATCCTCCTATACCTAGCTCCTTCGTTGTCGTATCTATCTATAATTTTAACGAAACGCCCAACCAAAGTCGGTCTTTTTGGCGTACAAAGTAAAATCCTCGCCGTCGGGCGTCTTTATCGCAACTACGTAAACGTCGTTTTCGTCAGCCCTACGCGTAACTCCTACTACTTCTAAGCCCTCCACCGTCACCCTCTCGACCTGCGGCATTGGATGTATCCACATCGCCGAAGCCAACGCGTCTTCGGTCGGGTAATCGACGCGAAGGGGATGCCCGGGCGCGAGGCGTACAAACACCCCTTCGGGATCGCCCGCCAAAACCGCCGAACGGAGTTCCTCGAACGCTACGGCTATCTCTTCCTCCGCCGTACCGGCGTATGACGCTACGCCGCACAACATTGCCGCGGCGAATAATAAATTACGCCTGTTCGGGCGTATATACCTGCTAACGAAATAACCGTATTTCCGCCGCATCGGCCCCGGGAATTTAGCATAAAAGGCGGGAAAATTCAAATGGAAAGATGGGTTCGGATACGCAACGAAGAACGGATACCGTGACCCTGGAGAGAGATCGGTATACGCGAAGGTGATAGCGGTTGAAACGAAATAACCGACTCCGGTTTGGAGTTAAAAACGTCGGGAATTAAAAGTAGATGATAAAAGGTACATATGATACGGAGCGAATTATCCGGCGGCGAAATCGCCGTATTTAAACAGCGTTTCGCCAGCCAACTCTCGGACTTCCCGTTCCAGAACTAACGCTTCGAATTTTGCCCCGCCGCCGGGCCGGAGGTACTTCTTAACGCTAGAGTGGAAGTATCTAATTATAAAGAAGTTAGCGGCCGCAGCAACGGTTACGGAAAGGAACCACGCGGTTGTTATCCCGAGGGGCGTAAACACGTACGGCGCTATCCCGTAGTAATAAAAAAACGTACCGGTAACGGCGCCAGCGACGGCCGACGCCAGGAGCAAGTACTTCGTGTCTTTCGGGTAATAAGCTACGTTGCTAGTAACCGTTACGACGCCGTCAGTCTCTTTAACGCCGATAACCAGCCTGAAGTGAATCGAGCCCTTGCGTACGTCGAAATAGTACGCCGTATCCGCCTTTTCCGAATCGAGTTCGACCTCGCCGGACCCGGTACGGTACCCGTCTTCGCGCCAACGGCCAAGGATCTCTTCCTCTATCGTCTCCAGGAACCGTGGCAACGCTTCTTCCTTGAAGGACGCGGTATCCTTATCAACTTCTAATCGGAACATACGCGAAAACGAACGCTGAAAGGAAAACGGGCCGCGCACCTTTACTTCTCGCGTACTAACCCGTGAGGACGGAATATCGCGACGGCGACCATGAGCGCGCCGAATATTAAGTAGCGGAAATCGGCGACCAATCGTAGTAACTCCGGGAAAGCGCCCAGAATAACGGCGCCGACAATGGCGCCCGCTATGCTGCCCATCCCACCGACGACCACCATACAGAGTACAATGGCCGATTCGAAGAAGAGGAACGAATTCGGCGATACGAAAAGGTTAAACCCGGCGAACAGGGCGCCGGCAGCCCCGCCGACGCCGCCCCCTATCGCGTATGCTACGGTCTTGTAGTGGGAAAGGTGAACGCCCATACAGGCAGCGGCGGTCTCGTTCTCCCGGATAGCCAACAGCGCCCGGCCGACGCGGGACCGCCGGACGCGATGACAAACCAGCACCGTCACGACGACCATCGCGAGCATCAGGAAGTACAGGCCGCTCCACCCGCCGCGGGCGATGTCGAAACCGAACGAGAAACCGAAGATAGAAGGTGCGTCGAGGCCCCTGATACCCATCGGCCCGTTGGTCAGCGATACCCAGTTGGCAAAGGTCATCCGGACTATCTCGCCGAAACCGAGGGTAACGATGGCAAGATAGTCGCCCGAAAGCCGCAGCGTCGGCAATCCCCTAAGGACTCCGGCGGTTGCGCCGGCCGCGATCGCCACCGGCAGCACGGCCCAGAACGACCAACCGAAGTTCACCATTAAGAGGGCGGCGGCGTACGCGCCGATGCCGTAAAAAGCGATAAACCCGAGATCAAGAACGCCGCTGAAACCGACGATTACGTTCAACCCCAGAGAGAGCATCACGTAGATACCGATGAGTATAATGACCCGGAGCCAATACTGGTCGCCTATTATAAACGGCGCGACGATAAGCAGAACAAGGAGGAATATCGGCAGTACGAACCGCGTGCGGTCGAAGAGCCTCCAGGCGCCGAATATGACCGTCGCCATAATAACGAGACCGACGGGCAAATCGAGTACCAACACGCCCACGATAGCCGCCGCGACCGTAGCACCGACGGCGCCTAGAAACTTCAACGGGTTCTCTCTCACCGATTTAAGGTTCGCCGTCAGTTGCCCGGCGTCGGTTATTATCGCCGAAGCCATCGCCCCATTACCGTTCGTTATTCGCTATCGCCAACTCTACCGCCGGGTTCGGTTTCATCCGGTACCTCCTCGGGTATACCGTTGGTCGTACCTTTCAGCTTTTCACCGAGTTTCGCTTCGAGTTCCTTCCAGTATTGGTGTCCACCGGAGTGGAGTTGCCCACGGCTAAAGGGTACGTTTTTCGTTGACGGTCTCCCTTCATAACGCAAAGCGCCGTCGGCATCTACTGCCCCCGGCGTCACGCGGACGTTAAGTACACTTCTCGATTTCCACCCGTCGAATTCGTACTTCTTCGACGCGTCAGACTCGAGGATTACGCCGCCTAGAAGCCCGAACGGGTCGTAAACTTCGACTGTGGTTAACAGGTCATCGTCCGGTAGTTCGTCCGTCGGCTCCACGTAGAATTCCACCGATTCGTTCTCGCGGGCGCCTGTGAATCCCAACAAGTAGCCGTCCGGCGACCACTCGTACTCGCCGGCGAGCCGCGCCGACGCGATAGAGGTCTCCCTCTCGGTCCAGAAGAACTGCAGGCTATATATCCCGTCCATCCCTTCGCGGTAAGCAAGGAATTGGCCCAAAGGCGACCACTTGAAATCGTCAACATAGTCGGCTTCGAATATCGTACGCGTCTGCTTCAGGTCGGCCACGTATAGCTTGCTGACGCCGTTTTCGTCGGTAGTATATGCCAGGTAACGGCCGTGCGGCCCGACAGCCACGGGGCCGCCGCCGGCGATTTTTAGTTCGACGTCCCGGCCGGCGCCGAAGACGCGAAAGAACTTACCGGGAACCCGGACGGCCCACGGCCCACTTTCGTTTCGGTAGTCCACGAACGCGCCCGACATCTCGGCTTTTTTAAGGCATTCGACGACTTTTTCCGATTTGCCCTTCTTCGAGTAGGTGTAAGCGTTTTTTGAGAAAGCCACGTCGCCGTAAGCAACGTCCTCGAGCCGCACCCAGCCCTTTATTTCGCCCTCGCCGACCTTTACCCAGGTGGTATCGCCTACCTTCTTCGCCTCGTTGTAAACGGTCAGGCGGTCGCCGAGTCCCAAAACGGTAATGGGGTTCGAGTCACCGGGTTTTTTATAAACCGCCGCGTCTTCCGATACTATATAACAGTATAGTTCGAACTGTTCGGCGGTAACGTCTTTAACCCATCCCGTTTCGGGTTTGCCTTCGTCGAGGCGTTTGCCATAGTATATACGGCGGGTACGCTCCGTAGCGTCGTAAACCGCCGCCAGAAACGCGTATTCCCCCTTACTTAAAATGACCGCAGGTTCGTCGTCCTCCGGGTTCGCGCAAACGGGCAGGTCGGCGCCGACGACCCCGCCGCCGCCGCAGTCCAGGGGGACGTACGCTTCGTCGCCGTAGAAGCCGCCACCGGACGGTCCATCGGTCTCACCGCCGCAAGCCGTTAAAACAACGTAAACGACCGCCAACAAAGAGATAATGCCCGGTTTTATATTAAGCCTATTCACTTCCGGTATTAGGTTCTTTTCGGTATTTGCTCACCCAAGATGCCGCTCGGGCGGTATATGAGTACTATTATCAGCACGGCGAAGGCGATCGCGTCCATCCAAAGCGATGAGATATAGGCGCCGGCGAACCCTTCAGCCATTCCCAGAATAAGGCCGCCGACGAACGCGCCGGGGATGTTCCCGATGCCGCCAAGGACCGCGGCGGTAAAAGCCTTCAACCCGGCCATATACCCCATCATCGGCCATACCTGGTTGTAGTTCATCCCGACGAGTATTCCGGCGACGGCGCCCATGGCCGAACCTATGGCGAAGGTAGCCGTAATGGTCCGGTTCACATTGACACCCATTAAACGGGCGGCGACCTGGTCCTGGGCCGTCGCTCGCATCGCCTTCCCGACTTTGGTTCGTTTAATAATGAGGTTGAGTAATATCGCTATGACCGCCGCGGTAACGAGTATCGTTATTTGCATATTCGAGAACGTAGCTTCGCCAAGGACCGGCAAGCTGACGTGATGTTTAATCTGGAAGAACTCGAGCGGGCGGTTCGGGTCCAGAAACGGCTGGCGCCGGGCGCCCCATATCTTCATTGCCAGGTTTTGCAGGAAGAGGGACGCGCCGATGGCGCTGATGAGAGCGACCAAGCGGGGACTACGCCTCAGAGGCCGGTACGCAACGTATTCCAACGTTACGCCCAGCATAACGGCCGCCAGTATGCCGGCCGGCGCGGCGGCCCAGAGCGGCATCCCCCACAGCCGGAAAAACGTCATCGCGACGAAGGCGCCCATCATATATATCTCGCCGTGGGCGAAGTTGATGAGTTCGATAATGCCATAAACCATCGTGTAGCCGGTGGCGATAAGCGCGTACACGGCACCGATGGTAAGACCGTTTATTATCTGTTGCAGTACCATACGTGTTAGGGGGGATAATAATTATCCGGGGAGGGCTTATCAAGGGAATTTTAACGTTACAACATGTAAAAACCCGGCGCGAAGCCGGGTCGTTTAGCGGGTTTTCTCGGGCCTATTCCGGGCCGTTGCCGCGGTCACCGAAGAACAAACCTTTTATAGCGCCCCACGAGTACTGGGGCGTGCTTCCCGCGTCCTTGAACGAACCGGAAAGGTACGGGTCGTAGTCCACTTCGCCGACGGCCGGATTATCGTGTTTGTCGTAAATACGCATTTCTATAAGCGCTTCGACGGTCGTTCCCCACCAGCATTCGGTCGCGTTTACGTTATTCGAATTCTTATTCTCGAAGTTGTACATACCGTTATCGTATATATCCGATAAGTGGACGTTGACGTTACAGATACCCTCGTCTGTTTTTATTCCGGCGTTATCATTATCACGTAAAGTAGCGTAGCGGATGTCGGCGTAGCTGTCGTCGATAAGGATACCGTTATCGGAGCAGTTGTATATTTCGAGGTAGTCCGTTGACGATTGGCTGGAAGCGAACGACGTAAAATCATTGAGGTGTAATCCGTTTACGGCGTATTTGACATCGGTGTACTCGAGTACGAATTGGTTATTGTGCTCGGCTATTATGCCGCCCCAGTCCCCCGGTTGGGGGTTCGACATATGGGCGGTGAATACGACGGGGAATCCCTTGCTGCCGCTGGCGATTAAGGTGCCGTTATAGATTACGAGTTCGGCTCCGTCCTCGTAACCGCCGTCGCCGGAAACTTTCGCGAAACGTACTTCCACGCCGGCATCAATAGTTAAAGTAGCACCGTTGGTTATCTGGAAATCGCCGTAAATAATATAGGGACTACCGGAAAGAGTCCAGTGGGTATCGGTAGTGATGTCTTGTTGCGGGATATTGGTTAATGCCAGCGCCGGCGATACGATCACGATAGTTAAAATTATCGTTAAACACGTTCGTCTCAATATACCACCCCGCCTTCTTTCCGAAGGTACGTTAAGTCTACCATAACGGGAAAGGTAGTGCAAGGGTTTTTTTTAATAGGAAATACTGCCGATTTTAGTCAATTGGACGCGGAAACAAGCCGTGCTTTCTAACGAATAACCCGTTTAATCGGCGTTCAAACGCGCGAAGCGCCGTTTACCCACCTTCAGTATTTCGCCCCCTTCTATGGCTATTTCGCTTTCGATATCGGTTATCCTTTCGCCATCAATATATACGGCTCCCTGACTAACCAGGCGGCGTGCTTCCGTATTCGATGAAGCAAACCCGGCCTCCCTGATAAGCGAAACGATGTCTACCGGGTTAGACGACGGCGTTAAACCCGGGATTTCATCGGGTACACCGCCATCGCGGTGTACTTTCTCGAACGTCGTTTCCGCAGCCCCGGCGGCTTTGGCGTCGTAATAAGCTTTGACGAGCCGCTTCGCAAGCTCCTTTTTCGCGTCCTTCGGGTTAATCTCCCCGGATTTTATGCGCGCTTCCATCTCCGCGATTTCCGTTTCGCTCGAAACGCGAAGTACGCGGTAATAGTCCAGCATAACTTCGTCGGTAACTGACATTACCTTCCCATAAATCTCTTCGGGCGGTTCGCCGACGCCGATGTAGTTACCGAGGGATTTGGACATTTTCCGGGCGCCGTCGGTCCCGACGAGAATCGGCATTATCACCGCGATTTCCGGTTCTTGCCCGTACTCGCGCATTATATCGCGGGCGACCATAAGGTTGAATTTCTGGTCCGTTCCGCCCAACTCGATATCGGCTTCGAGGGCGACCGAATCGTAAGCCTGGAGAAGCGGATATAATAGTTCGTGAATACTAATCGGCCGATTGTTGTCGAGTCGGCTTCGGAAATCGTCCCGTTCGAGCATCCTCGCGAGAGTATATTTACCCGAGAGCTCTATGACGTCGCGGAAAGTCATCGGTCCGGCCCAGCGGCTGTTATGGTCGATTATCGTCTTCTCGGGATCGAGGATTTTAAACGCCTGTTCCCGATAAGTTTCCGCGTTCTCTTCCACCTCTTCGGGCGAAAGGCTCGGCCGTGTTTTTGAACGGCCGCTCGGGTCGCCAATAAGCGCCGTAAAGTCGCCCACGAGAAATACGACCTCATGCCCTAGGTCTTGGATTTCCCGGAGCTTCTTCAAAACAACCGAATGGCCGAGGTGGATGTCCGGCGCCGTCGGGTCCGCCCCGAGTTTCGCGCGAAGGGGTACGCCGGTTTCAAGGGAACGCATCAACTTCGCTTTAAGCTCGTCGACGTTTATCACCTCGACCGTTCCGTCGCCGATAACCTCGAGTTGTTTTTCGACCTCTCGTTCCTGCTTCCGGAGTTTACTCGCCAAACACCCTCCTAATTCTCGTTGGTTCCGGTCTGCAGTCCATTAATAATAAAAAAGGGGCACAGGATAAACCTATGCCCCGGCACGTCGGACGCCCAGGGCTATTATTGATAGTCGTACATCGCTTTAATGTAACCGACCGATTCTTGCTCGGCGTTGAGCGACGGGTATTCCCGCGGACTATGTATATTCTGGGGTTGCGGGTCCGTCCGCTCGCGGCAATCGTTCAGGTTATTATCCGTGTCGTAGCTATTACCCCTTAGTTCATTATGGTTCTGACCGGACTTCCTTTCGATACTATGCCCGTTCGTTACTAATATAAAGGGTTCTCCTTCGTAATAATCTTCAGGTACGACGCCCCAGCCTATCGCGTCCACATACTCACCCGTAACGTCGTAGAGTGCGACGCCGCCGGGGAAATCGCCCGTGAACTTCAATTCCGTATAACAATCCGGAGTGTAACTAAACTCCGTCCACGCGCTTTCGTCATCTATAAACCCTACGAGGAAAAACCCGTAAGCCGGGATTATCGAATCGGCGGTTATATTAGCCGTCCCGGTTCCGTTTCTGTAAGTTTCGATTACCCAATCGGCGAGGTCGACGTTTGATTCGGACGAATTGTAGAACTCTATAAACGCAGGCGGACCGTCGCCGTCGGGTAGGTAATGGACCTCAGATACGAATACTTTCGCACCCGCCGAAAAGGCGATTATAAAAACGAACGACACAACATATTTAAGGGTCAACGACCTCATCTATTAATCCTACTATCTTTTGGCCCCGCTAGTATTTATATCAGACCGGTTGCGGCGTGTCAAGCAAAAAGGTCGGGCATTTTCGTCCATCGATAGTTACGTATGGTAACGGGTAATTTACCAGCAAAATCGTGCCGCTTTCGATTCTACCGCTTAAAAATCCGCCAGTATACCGCGTCGCGAGTTTCGTCCTTTTTGACCCCGAACAACGACAACAAACCGGAACCTACGCCGGCGATAAAGGCTACGAAGGCCCCAATTATCCCCATAAAAGCCCGTCTATCGGTTTTGCGCACCGCCGCCTCCCCATTTCTTCGATCTATTTTGTTACCCCGTAATGGTCTATTGATGCCTATTCCGCTTGCCGCCAAGGTACTCGTAGCCGCTATCCCGGGCGATAACTTCGGTTTATTGACGCCGATTACCTACGGATGTTACATAGAAGCCCCATTAATAAAGGCCCCGATATTTGGGTCGGTAGGATTATCGGCCAAAACCGCCCGCAGGAAAAACGGTAGTGTATTAATGAACCGTCCGCCTGTGGCCCGAAGTCGAAGAACATTATTATAAAATCGGCGGCTACGGTAAAAACGACCCACGTAATCCCGACGCCCAGAGCGGCCCCGAGCCACTTACCGCCCCTGGTGCCGTAAACGTAAACCGCTGAAAATATAAGTATTATAACTACCTCGCCGATGGTTTTATATATATGCGACATCCTCGCCGTAGCTGGGCCAGACGAACGTGTCGCTCAGTTGACCATTTCCTATCGTAAAAAGGAAAACGGCAAACCAGAGCACTATCGCCAAACCCAGCCGCATAACGCGTTCCCCGTGGTTCTGCTAGCACTCATATAATAGGTGGTAAAAACGGGCGTACCGGACGGTCGTAAAATAGAGTTTATATGACACCGAGACCGTCGTCAAGTTCAACTTTACACGGCGGGTTCTTTTTATTTCAACGAAACCTGAACGGCGGGTCGTGTTCCACGATAAGCTTTATTTCGCCTTTGAAGTGGCCTTTACGTATCGTATTTCGAGTATCCCGCCGAAGGCGTCGCCGAGGTTAATCGAACGATACCCAAGCCTGACGCCTTTTTATTACTCGGTCGTCTTTATGTCCGGTACTTCGGTAGATACTTTTTTATACCGGCAGGCGCAACCGCCGCAAAAACCGTCTTCGTTTTTGTCGCGCTGCAAAAGCCACACCGTTGCGGCGACACCTAAGACCGTAATCCCCACGATAAATATCAAATCGAACATCTCGGACTTCCGTTAACCTAATCCTAAAAGCGAACCTATCTGGTATACGGCTACGGCCATCATCCAACCGAGTATAAGGCTGTAAGCAACGGCGAAAAACGTCCAGGCCCAGGACCCGGTTTCACGCTTAATTACGGCGACCGTCGCGAGGCAGGGCGTATAAATCAGCGTCATCACCATAAACGCGTAAGCGGAGAGGGGCGTGAAGTGTTGTTGTACGACCGTTTTTAATCCTTCCTCACCCACGCCGTAGAGGACTCCGAACGTCCCGACGACTACTTCTTTCGCGAGAAAACCGAAGATAAGGGCAACGGCAGACTGCCATTCGCCGAAACCGGCGGGGGCGACTATAGGCGCTACCGCTTTACCTAAATATCCCACGAAACTATCTTCGCCGGCGTACTCGACACCCGGCGGTAGGTTCGATAGGCCCCACAGGACGATTACGATGCCGAATATGATGCCGCCGGCGCGTCTTAAAAACAAACGCCCCCGCTCCCACATGTGTATGGCGGTCCCCCGGAAGGTCGGTAAACGGTAAGGCGGGAGTTCCATCACGAAGTGGGCCGTCTGGCCGCGGAACAGCGTCGAGCCGAACACCTTCGCCATAACTACGGCCAGGACGATACCGAGGAGGTATAACGACCACACAACGAAGCCCTGGTGAGCAGTGAAAAACGCACCTGCGAAAAGGACGTAAACCGGCAATCTGGCCGAACAGGACATGAGCGGGTTCACGAGTATAGTTATCATCCTGTCGCGCCGGGCTTCCAGCGTCCGCGTCGCCAGAATAGCGGGGACGTTACAACCGAACCCCAATATCATCGGGATAAAGCTGCGGCCGTGAAGCCCGAGTTTATGCATCAGCTTGTCCATCAAAAACGCGACGCGGGCCATGTACCCGGTATCCTCGACGATCGAAATCATAAGGAAGAGGAGAAAGATATTCGGGACGAAGACGAGTACGCTGCCGACGCCGCCAATGGCACCGTCCACCAGAAAGCTCGTTACTATCGACGGCGAACCGGCCGACGTCAAGAACGCCCCGAGGTTTTTACCCAGCCACTCAAAAACGACCTCGACCCCCCTAACCAGAGGGTCGGCGACGGTGAAAGTCAATTGGAACATGGCCCACGCGAGGGCGATAAAAATCGGAAGCCCGATTATCCTGTTCGTCAGGACCTTATCTATGCGGTCCGATACGTTGAGCCGCGCTTTCGACGGCCCCCTCGGGCGGACGGCTTCCTTAACCAGCCCGGTTATAAACCCGTAACGGTAATCGGCGATTAACACCTCCGGGTCGTCGCCCACGACGTTCCGGACGTGTTCGACGGCGGCGCCGACCTTTTCCAAGAGTTCGGCGCCTTCCGGCTCTCTCCCGACAAGTTCACGGACTTTCTCGTCTTCCTCTAACAGCTTCAACGCGAACCAACGCCGTTCAAGTCTGCCCGGCAAATCCAATCCGCCGAGTCCTTCGGCGATATCGTCCAGATGCGGCTCTATCTCGTGCCCGTATCGTAGGTTAAGGTCGCAAGTGGTACACGCGTACGCGACGTCGATTACCGCCGCGATAAGCTCTTTCGTCCCTCTGTTCAAATGGCCGACGGTCTTTACGACGGGTATTCCGAGGAGTTCCGAGAGGACGTCCGCGTCCAGGTGATATTTCTTCTCGGCCTCGTCGAACATGTTAAGCGCGATGACGACGTTTGCCCCCATCTCGATAAGCTGTGTCGTCAGGTACAAGTTACGTTCGACGTTGGACGCGTCCACCACGTTTACGACTACTTCGGCGTCGCCGGAAAGAATGAAGTCACGAGCTATCACTTCGTCAAGCGAGTAGGCGCCGAGGGAATAGGTACCCGGCAGATCGACGACGTCGAACCGGTAACCATCGGACTCGAAATAGCCCTCTTTCTTTTCGACGGTTACGCCAGGCCAGTTCCCGACGTGTTGGCGCGCACCGGTAAGGTTATTGAACATCGTGGTCTTGCCGCAGTTGGGGTTACCCGCGAGCGCTATCGTTATCTTCTCGGCCAAAACCTTATATCTCCAAATGTTAGCCGAGGCTAACTAACGTTTAAAACAAAAACATATCCCTTTTTAACCCCGGACGGTCTCCTCTTCCACCTCAGCGGGGGCAACGTCCGCCGGGTCTTCGGGGTAGACCATGATTTTACGGGCCATCCCCCGGCCGAGCATCACCCTGGAGTCTTTCACGGAGACTATTATCGGGCCGGAACTTTCGGCTCTTACGATACGGATCGATTCGCCGGGGACGAGCCCCATAGCCAACAAGCGCCGACGAAGCCCTCTTCCCGCTTCGAAGCCGGCGATGACCGCCGTATCCCCGGTTCGAAGACCGGACAACCGCTTCCGCGTTAATCCCACCTCTATCTGGGCGGCTTCGGCCCGCCTCAGCGCTAGGTCGAAACCGCGGACTTTAATGTCTATCGGGTCGCCCAAAGGGGCAGCGTTAACTACTTCTATTTCAACGTTTTTTACGACGCCCATGTCCTGGAGCCGGCGGCGGAGTTTGCCGCGGGCTTTGACGGCGGTTACGACCGCCCGTTCGCCGATGGCCAGTTTATCCAGCGTCGTCATTCGTTTTTCCTTTTCTCGCCCTTCGTTTTCTCCCGGGCGGGCCGGTCGTTGCGTTTGATGAAACTGCCGATCTCGAAGTTTTCGCCCTCGACGACGCGTACGACGTTTTCGTCGTTTAGTTTTATGAACGCGAGCAACCGTTCAGTCGAACACGCGCATAAATGGTGCTCTAGTGCGCACGCGTCGGCTTCCGCCATATCGTCGCCTACGCCGAGGAAGTCGGTAAGGAAGTAGACAAGGGTGTTGTGCCGCAGTCTGATAAGCTCGGCTTTCTCCAAGCCCGCCAGCGTCAGTTCTATATCACCGTATGGCTCGTGGGCTACTAACTTAAGCTTCTTCAAACGCTTCAAAGCCTTTACGACACTCGGTTTCGCTACGCTCACCCGCCCGGCAATCTCCGATACTGTGGCTTTGCCCCGTTCGCTTATCAGATCGTAAACGGCCTCCAGGTAATCTTCTTGGGATTCCGAAAGGTTATGTTTCTTGTCGCCCATTCTGAAGTTAGCCTAGTCTAACATATTTACCCCACCGTGTCAAGGTATTTTTAGGGATTTTATCGCGCGTCGAGCCGGTTTAGTGGTTTTATTCCTTGACTACCGAAGTGGCCGCGTATATAATCAAGCCGTTGCCGTCGCGCAACTAACGTTATTCTAACGCATTATAGTCGGGCGGTTTCATGGTCGTGTTATCGCCAAGCGACGAAGAACGCATCAAACGGTACGAGGAAATCCTCGCTAAGGAACCCGGCGCGATTATTTTCGCCGTGCTGGGGAGCCTGTACGCTCGCAAATACGAGTTCGATAAGGCGATAGAAGTCCTGGCGAAAGGCGCCGGCAACTTCCCTAACTATTTTAGCGCGAGGATTTTGTTGAGTAAGTGTTATCTGGCGAAGGGCGACGCCGAAGCCGCAGTCGACGAGATAACCGGTGTCCTCGGTCTCGACCCGTACAACGTCGCGGCGTTGAACCTACTGGGCGACGTTTTCCGCGACGGCCGATTATACGATGAAGCGGGCGAACATTACCGGAAAATCCTCGAGATAGAGCCCGAAAACACCGACGTCCAGTATAAACTCCATCTGCTGGAGCAGCTTGCGGAAACCGAACCCGAACCGGCCGTGGAACCCGAATCGGAACGTGAACCCGCCGAGACGCGGGATAAAGAAGAAGGGCTGGCTACCATTACTCTGGCCGAGGTTTACGCCGAACAGGGCTTATTGGACAAGGCGGCTTCCATAATAAACCGATTACTGAAGGACAATCCCGACGACGCGGCGGCGCTTGAAGCTTACGAACGTATCCGGCGCCTAATCGATGCAGAGACCGAACTGACCGGCGAGTCCGTCCTGACTATCGTCAACCAAGTAGCGTCGGTAAAAGGGCTAATGGAGGAAGACGACCTCGACGTCTGGCACGAAGCGCAGCGGGAGGTGGCCAGAACCGTCGACGCGGCGGGAGTTTCCTTCCCGGCACTACTACGTATCGGCTCGTCTTACAGCACCGCCGGCGAGACCTTGTTAACCGTCGACGGCGTCGCCGGAAGCGCCGGCGTATTCAGCTTCGATACGCTGGAAATAGACCCTGTCCTCGCCGAGTTACTAATGGTCGAGTTCGAATTAGGCGGGACGCCCGCGGCCTCGCGAACGGCCGGAATCGACGAAATAGTGTTCGACGCGGCCGATACCGAAGCAGGACCCGCCGACGATGCGGTAGCCGGGGAACCGGCGGATAACGTTATCGATATAATCTATTTAGAAGACGAAGCCGGTACCGACGTAGAAACTGAGGTTCCACCTTCCGAATCGGCGACCCCGCCGTCCGAAAGCGTCGTTAAGCCGGAAATGTACATACCGCGGGAAGTCAAACAGTTGGACGAAGACCCGTTCGGCGAAGACAGTGAGTTTCTGGGGTGGTTAAACTCGATAAGGCTTCGCGACTTGTAGGCCGACCGGTTGGAGTTTTATGGATTTCAAGGGTCTATTAACAAGACTATTGGAACGAGTTGACGGGGCGGTAGCCGGTTTTTTTTGTGGTATGGACGGCATCGGCGTCGAGAACGTGGTGTACGCCCAGGGTATTGACGCGGCGCCGACGGAAGTCGAGCTGACGACCGTATTGAAGACCGTGAACGACGTCGCGGTGAACCTGAAAACCGGCTCCGTGTCTCGGATAATACTCGAGACCGAGAAGATGAACATAATCCTGGAGCAGTTCTCCGACGACTATTTCCTTTGCGTACTGATGAAACCCGACGGTAACGTAGGCCGTGGGCGCATCGAGCTGAAGAAGCTATCGAAAAAACTCCGCGAGGAGATTTGATGCCGGTTTTAGACGGCGCGAAGAATTTACTTTCTGAACTGGCAGAGCTATCATCGGTAAAAGCGGCCATATTAATCTCCGACGATGGTCTACCGCTGGAAAACGTCATAGGCGACCCGGCGGTGGACGCCGACGAGGTGGCGGCGTTGGCCCGCGACGGCGCGTTCCACCTTCGGAAGATGCTTAGTGACCTCGGCGGTTCCCGCCTGGTCCAGGCGATAGTCGAGCATTCCGATGGTTCTATCCTCTTCGCGAACCTCCCGTACGACGTAACCCTCGTCGTACTGGTGAAAAAGGGGTCGAATAAGGGCGAAATTTGGAACGCGGTCGTCGCCAGATTCCCGCGGTTGATTAAATCCGTTTAGCAGGCCGCGGATTATCCGTCATAAGCCGGGAGAACCGGCTTTTATTTTTGCGGAAGGACGATCGACCGAACAAACGTATGACCGACGACAGGGAGTTTATTCTTGATGCGGCCCTCGGGCGCTTGGCCAGGTATCTAAGGACGCTCGGGTACGACGCCGTATACCTGAAAGACGCCTCCGGCCCAGACGTACTCCGGGAGACGCTTAAAACCGGACGGACGCTGCTGACCCGGCGCCGGGACCTGGCGAAGCGTCCGGACATAGGGTCCTACCTTGTGAAGTCGGACCGGGTTCTGGAGCAGGTCGCCGAGGTGGCCGCCAAGTTCGGCCTGGAGATGACCCATCGGGCGATGACGCGGTGTATCGAATGTAACGTCCTTCTCGAGCCGGTCGCGAAGGAGGACGTACTGGAGGAACTTCCACCACACGTCCGCAAGACCCAGAGCATATTCTCGCGTTGCCCGGGATGCGGGCGTATATACTGGCCCGGAACCCATTTCGCCCGGAGTCTAGCCCGCTTGATGCGGGCGCTGGGCCAGGGGGACGAGTGACGAGATAAGCGCTTTCGGGCGGGGTTTATAGGACGGAGGTCGTATGACCAGTTTAGATGAGTTCAAACGCCGACGGGACTACGCGAACGAGCTTATCCTCTCGACCGGCGACAAGGTCCTGAACCGCTTCTTCAATCTAGACCAAAACACGTACCGGCCGGGCGCGCTGGACGCGAAGACGAAGGAATTACTCGGGCTGGTCGCGTCGTTGGTCCTCCGTTGCGACGACTGCGTCACCTACCATACGGACCGGCTGATGGAGGAGGGCGTTACCATGGCCGAACTGATCGAGGCCGTGGGCGTCGGGTTGGTCGTTGGCGGCTCGATTACTATACCCCATATTAGGCGGTTGTTCGAGCGACTCGAGGAGTACGAAAAAGCGGGGAAGTTTGACATGACGGTGGAAGGTGATTAGATGCCGCGCGAAGGCGGTAAAATCGATTGGTCCGAGGACCGTTGGAAAGATATACTCATCGGGCCCAGGAAGTACTTTTGGCCCGAGGAAACGGTTGAAAGACTGGCGGCCTGGTTCGGCCTCGAGCCGGGGATGGTCGCCGTGGACGTCGGCTGCGGCCTCGGTTATCTCGGTTACACCTATTGGCCGCACTTCGGCGCCGGCGGCCGATACATAGGCGTGGACGAATCCCCCGAACTCCTGGACGACGCGGCGCGAGCGGCCGAGGAATGGGCGGACGGCGGGGAGGCGCATTTTGTCGCCGGCGATTGCTACAATTTACCTTTCCCGGACGAGTTCGCCGACGTGGCGATGTGCCAAACCCTGTTGATGCACCTGGAGAAACCGGAACGCGCCCTTGCCGAGATGGCACGGGTAGTAAAACCCGGCGGTCTGGTATTCTGTAAGGAACCGGACAACGTTTCGTCGACTCTCGCGCGGAGTTATAGCTCGTTACCCGATTTAAGCATCGACGAGGAACTGTTGGATGTAAAAGTAACTTTAGTATCCCACAAAGGCCGTATCGAACTCGGGCGTGGAGACAACGCGATCGGGGCCAGAGTCCCGGCGATGATGAAGGAGTTGGGTTTGACCGACGTAGACGTACGTATGAACGACCGGGTATTCCACCTCGAACCGCCTTACGAAGGCCCGGAGCAGCAACACCGCATCGAGATGATGAGGAAGTTCTTCATCGACGACGAGCACCGGGAGTACAGGTTATCGAGGTCGAGGGAGAACTACGTAGCTGGCGGCGGGACGGCCGAGGAGTTCGATAAAATGGTGGAGATATACGACCGTATCCGGCCGCTGGTTCAAGAACAACTCGAAGCCGGCGAATATTTCTCGTGCGGCGGCGGATTCGTCTACGTAGCGAAGGGGCGGAAATAGGTACTTTATCTTACGTAATAACTACTTCATATAACGTATCGAATTTCAGCTACTTAACCCTTCCCTATTGATAACCAACAACCTCGGCTCGGTGTATTCCTCGACAGCATAGCGCGGCCCTTCGCGGCCGATGCCGGACTTCTTCGATCCGCCGTAAGGCATGTTGTCGACGCGGAACGTCGGCACGTCGCCGACGACCACGCCGCCCACTCGGATGTTCTCGTGTGCGTATAAGGCGAACCCTATATCGTTCGCGAAAACGCCGGCCTGAAGCCCAAACTCGCCGGCATCGGTCCGGGCGACCGCGTCGGCGAAGTCGTCGTAGCGGTGGAGTACGACCAGCGGCGCGAAGACCTCGGCCGCGCTTATCTTCGCGTCCTCTGGCACGTTCTCCATAACCGTTGGGCGGTACCGCGTCTCTTCCCGCGTTCCGCCGCAAAGGACCTTCGCGCCTGCTTCCATGGCCTCGGCCAACCACGCGTCCACGCGCTCGGCGTCGCCCTCTGTTATCAACGAACCATGGTCCGCGTCGTCGTCCAGCGGGTGTCCGAGTTTCCGACCCTCGGCGTCGCCGACTAGCTTCCCGGCGAACTCGTCGTAAATCGCACCGTGGACGTATATACGCTGGACCGAGATACACGACTGGCCCATCACGCCGAAGCCGCCCGCGGCGCACCGCCCGGCGGCGTAGTCCACGTCGGCGTCTTCGTGTACGATAACCGCGGCGTTCCCGCCAAGCTCCATACATACCATCTTCCGACCGGCCATGTTTTTAAGCTTCCAGCCTACGACCGAACTCCCCGTGAAGGTCAGGACGGCGAACCGGTCGTCGCCTACGAGCGCCTCGGCCCGGGGGCCCGCCATCGGCAGTACCGATACCGCTTCCAGTGGAACACCGGCCTCCAACGCCAGCTCCGCCAGTGCCAGCGCCGACAACGGGGTGGCCGAGGCCGGCTTTATGACTATCGGCGCGCCCACAGCTATCGCCGGGGCGACCTTGTGCATCACCAGGTTTATCGGGAAGTTGAAGGGGGTTATCCCCAGGACCGGGCCACGGGGGAATCTGCGGACTATTCCGATTCGGCCTTCGCCGGCCGGGTGAACATCCATCGGGACGACCTCGCCGCCGAGGCGGCTCGTCTCGTCGGCGGAGACCTCGGCCGTGAAGGCCGCCCGGTCGACCTCGGCCCGCGCCTCCTTGACGTTTTTGCCGGCTTCCAGGGCCACGATTTCGGAAAGCGATTCGGCGTTTTCGCGGACGAGGGCCGACAGTTTCCGCAACGCCTCGGGCCGCTCGTGGACCGGCGTCCTTGCGAGGCCGTCGGCGGCCGCGGCCGCCCGGGCGGCGGCTTCCTCGACGTCATCGTCGGTCGCTTCCCACGTATTACCGACCGGTTCACCGTCATACGGGCAGATTACCTCGAGGGGTTTCTCGCTCTTCCGTTTTTTACCCGCGACTACGTACTCTTTAATTATCATATCCTATCCCCCGCGTCATTCACGCCGCTTTATATCGGGAGGAAGATTACCGCCAAGCCGGACAGCGCGATAATGCCGCCTGCCGCCGCGTGGGAATATCTCTCGAACCTCCCCAGCCTAACGAACTGTAAGCCGAATGACAACAAAGCGACGATAACGGTCATCGTAAGTATAGTGGCCGCCGCGAACGCGGCCGTGACGTAAACGACGCCCATCACGCTTGATCTTAGCGCAGGATACATTAACAGGGGTATAAGCGGTTCGCACGGCCCGAGGACGAATACAGTGAACAGTACCCAGGGCGTCAATTTCGCGCTTCCGCCGGCCGAGTGGACGTGGGCGTGTCGGCCATCGTGTACGTGGTCGTGAGAGTGCTCCGTCCCGTCGGCGTGGATGTGACTGTGCGCGTGTCGTTTGTTCCGTACGAGCGTCGTTATACCCCATATCATGTATACTAATCCGAACGAGACGAGGGCCCACGCGGCCAAGCTGCCGCGTACGCCTTCGAATATGTTCAGTTTACCTACAGCTATTCCGAATACGATGCCGACCATACCGATTACGACGGAACTCAGTACGTGACCGAGGCCGCATAGTACCGTAACCCCCAGCGTCTTCGATCTCGACCACCGGCCGGCCTTCGACATCGCTACGAACGGTATGTAATGATCCGGCCCGAGTACCGTATGGATGAAACCGATTGATACGGCGGTTAAGACGAGGATTAAAATTGGGTCCACGCTCATACCTCCTGTTACGCTTTACCGCGAATTCGTAAGGCCCCCGCGGTACTTATGGGAACTTGATATTAACGTCGTTTTCAGCTAGACTATAATATAAGCCCGAAGCGTTTTACAACGTCGTAAGGTGATTATATGAAAAAGACCTTTCCGCTCATAACCGGCGTTATGATCATCGGCGCGGTTTTTGCGACGGCCCAGGACGACCCGATCGCCGAGTACTGGAACTCGGTCAACGACGTAACCTACCGTTTCACCGACAAGCTTCAGGAAGTACAACCGTACCTCGAGTGGCTCGAGACGAAGGACGAAGCGGAACGCGAAAAAAGGGTCTGGGAAATCGACGCGTTCGCCAACGACTTACGAAAAATCAAGGCCGATTTCGATAGTATGCCCCTGCCCGAAGGGTTCGGCGTATCCCACGGGATCATTTCGAGCGCTATGGATCTCTACATCACCGGCGTTTCCCGGGTCGCTGAAGGCATCCGGATGAACTACACGAGGATCTTCAACGGCGGCATCGGCGACATCGACATGGCGAACGACCTGATGGACCAGGGTTACCAATCGCTGGCGAACGACATGGCGGCGGCCGGATACATGGTCGAATAATGGGTCAGACGCGCCGGCGCCGCTTCGCGAACTCCTTCGGCGAAACCGTCGACGGCAGGGCCACGCCCTCAAGTAAACCGAGGAACGCGTCGGCCTCCTTCCGCTCCACGAGGGCGTATTCATGGGCTAACGTCAGTACCCGCGGGTAACCGGCGCCCTTGTCGCTCTGGTCGAAAATTAGCGACTGTGCGGTCCTAACCAACCCTTCGTCGAACACCCACCGGGGGAACTCCACCCTGGCGATCTCGGCTCCCACGTTAAAGTAGAAGTAAGCTATTCGATTATCCTCGGCGCCGTACTCGTCCAGTACCGGCGTTAACCTGTTTATGAATACGGCCGACCGTTGGCCCGGCTCCAACGTTTCACCGAAAACGTCGGCATCGTGCAATTTCACGATTTCGGGACAAGGAACGTCGGACCGCCGGCGGCCCGCCCTGCAGGATTCGCAGTGGGCGTGTTCACGGTCGCAGGCGAGAAGGGCCAGGTCGTACACGACGTCGCGGGCGCCCGGTTTCGAGATATAACCGATCGGGATGACACCGTTATCTCTACATACGCCTAGCCAGGCCGTCACCGCCGAAACGATATCCCGCCGACGCCCTTCCGGCTGTTTCCGTAAATACCAGAGTATGAGCGAACCGTCGTACATCGCGATGGCCGGTGGTTCGACCCTCCCGGACAGTTCGGCGAGCGCCCCGAACTCGGCCAGCAACCGCTCTTCGGATATGT
>CP070755.1:435050-443052 GCA_020348885.1 Candidatus Coatesiibacteriota bacterium
AAACTCCATTTTAAGACGACGAGGCAGATATTGGATAGTTAACGTGAACGTACTTGCTCCGTACTATACCGTGTGGAATAAATTAACGGGGCGAAACAACAGGGGGCAGATAAGAACTATGAAAAAAGCATTGTTTGTTGCCTTGGCGTCCGCGTTACTACCCGCGTATAGCGGTGCGATGGTATGCGGCTTCGGCTTCGGCGGCGGTCTCGCTTTACCGATAGCCAACTACGCCGACGCGGCCGGTCTTTCGGCGGTCGGGGCCGGAGAATTCTCGGTTTGTATTTCTCCGAAGTTTTCCGTGAACGTACGGGGCGCGTACAGAATAAAGCATACCGGGAAAGAAGGCGATTTTTCCGCAAACGGGGAGTATAAATCTATCATCTTTTGGGCCGGGCCGGCGTACCGGTTCGACTTCTACCCGGTTATGCTTTTCGTGAACGGGGCCGCAGGCTTGTCTAAAAACGACTTTAAGTACCCCTATCTCGACGCCGAGGGTAACGAGCATACGGGCGCAACGGAGGATTACAGGTTTATCGCGTATGGCGGCGGTGGTATGGACTACCGCTTGACGGACAGCGTTTCACTCGAGTTGTCGGGCGGCGTTTCTTCGATGTTCGGCGGGGAGGCGCCCGGCGGCGTGAGCGCGCAATTGAAAGAGGGCATGCTGCCTGCGATAGATTTCGCGGCGATGTTGAAGTTTTACTTGATGTAAACTACGGTTTCTAAAGAGTTGGGTTTATGGCCGAAGCTCCGAAATTATACTTGCAGATCGACGGGGAGGAACACGGTCCGATTACCGTGGAAGAAGTAAAAGAGTGGGTGGACGAGGGCCGTTTTACCGTCGACGATTACATCCGTACGGACGGTAACCTCCACTGGGTTAAAGCCGAAAACGTCGTCCACCTGAAAGCCCTGTTTGATGAAAGGCTTCAAAGAGAAGCGCTGGGCGCGTTCGAGAGTTGGATCGACGCCGTACGGTCAGGCAAACCCGCGACGCAGCTTTCTTACACCGGCGTGGAGGCTGAAAGGGCTCGCATTCAAGAAGAGCTGGACCGGCTCGAGAAAAGGCGTAAACTGATAGAGGAGGAAGAACGCACTTTACGGGAGGCCGACGAGGAACGGGAAGAAGAGTTCCGCCGTATATTAAACGAGAGGAACGAGTTGGAAGAAACCCGCCGTCGGTTGGAATCGGAAGAGGCGGAAGTTAGGAAGATGGCGGCGAGCGCGAAGAAGACGCGTCGCGTACCTATCCTAATCGCCGCTGGGGTAGTCATACTGGTTCTGATGGCGGCGGTTCCCGCTTATTACTTCGTTCTGTATCTACCCGGAAAAGAAGCGGCGGAGAAAGCCGATACACTTGCCGACAAGCTGGCGAAACTCGATGAACTCGAACAGCGTATCGCGGATCTGACCGACGAATATAACGACGCCATAGCCCGCGGCGACGAGGGCAGGGTCGAAGAACTGAAGAAAGAAATCGACGAAGCGTTGGCGGAAAAGGAAGAACTGGTGGAAGATATCGGCCCGTCAATGGATACTACGAAGGGGAAGACGACGCTTGCTGGCTTGCTTCGCGCGCAGGGCCCGGGCGCAAACACGCCCACAAGGTCGTCGGGCGCCGTAACCAGTGCCATAGGCGGGAACATCGGCGGTTTACGTTCGACTTACAGCAGCGAACTTTCCGCAAATCCTGACATTTCCGGCCAGGTCGTTGTTGAATTTACGGTCGATACCGGCGGTTCGGTTACCAACGCTCACGTCGTAAGTTCTACGGTAGATAACTCGGCCGTCGAAAGCGCGGCGGTGGCCGCCGTGAGAAGGACACGGTTCGGCGCCGCCGACGGCGAAACGACGTTGACTTACAAGTTCGAGTTCGCGCCGCGGTAAGCGGGGGCGGGATTTCGGACCGCCGCTACTGGCGTTTTATTGGGTTATTAGTCGGTTTTAACGTTTAACGCTTTTGATTTCGCGTTTTCGATGTGTTTTTTGTAACTTTGTCGAAGAAATACGAACGAGGGCACGTCGTTGCAGATATACGTCGAAATGTCGGGCGAGAAATCGGGTCCATTCGCTTTGGAGCAATTGTCCGAATGGATCCGATTGGGACGGCTTCGCCAGGGCGATTACCTTATCGTCGGCGGCGAATCGGTCCTACTTAAACCCGAACACATACCCGAACTCACCGCGTTGTTGGAAGAAGAAAAAGGAGGTACGCAACGCGGTAACTTCCGGAAGTGGTTAACTAAAACAATAGCGTTCAGTACTTCTCCGCCGAGTAAAACCGATGACGAACTGGCATCGTTAAGGGAAGAGAACGAAAGGCTAACGGCGAGGTTGGCCGAGCTTGAAGAGGAAGTCGAACATATAAAGCGGTCCGACGTGGAGCGGGAGGAAGAACTCCGAGGGATACTGGAAAGGAAAACGGCCGTTGACCGCGAAAGACGAAAGCTGGAGTCGGTACGCGAACGTCTAGAGCGACGAGAGAGAAGGACCGCGCGCCGAAGTCGAGTCCCGGTTTACGCGGCGGTTGCGGCGGTCTTTTCGGTAGTCGTTGTAGCGGTGCCTTTATGGTATATAGGTGTATACCGCCCGTCGAAGGAAGCGAAAGAAACCGCTTCGCGCGCGGCCGAGAAGTACGAAAAAGCGAACGAGACGCTAACCGAAGTACTTTATCTTCACGATGAGGTTCAGGTGCTTTACGAGAAACTAAACCGTCTTAACAACCGGTTCGCGGAAGAACGGGCGCTTGCGGATGAGTTAGAAGCGGCGGAGATAGCTGAAACGTCGGCGGACGTTGAAAGGATAAGCGCTCGGGTGGATGAAATGGTGCCCGGGTCCGTCAGCCTCGACGTTTTGGTTTTACCGTCGTGGCCGGCGGGCGACGACCCGGCCCGCGCCGGCGGAGTTCTGGAGGCCAAACTGAGGCCGAGGCGCAACCTGGTGCTATCCGCGTACGGTACCGCTTTAGTAGAGGATCCGGAAATAAGGGGCTACGTGTTGGTTTCTGCGGAGATCGGGCGCGACGGCTTCGTTGATGACGTAGATATTAAGAAAACGACGATAGACGCGCCTCTTCTACATGACGCTTGTAAAAAGACTTTTGAGTTAACGAACTTCGGCAAGGCTGAATCTGATACGACTTGCCTTTTCAAATTCGCCTTCGAACCGGAGGGGTAAACGAAAACGGAACGTTAAGGTAGCCAATAAACAATTTTTAGTATAATAACACGCCGCGGTAGTCGCGGCGTTTATTCTTTTATAACTAGTTTTTAGGTTGACGTTTAGATGGCCTTCGCGTAATATACTAACGATGGTCGACTAAGATATGGGTAATTTTAGGTTAATGCATTAAATAGTACTCCTTACGCAGGAGGGCGTGGTAACAGTAGGTGGTGAGGAGCGTTATACGTATTAAGGCTATATGTATTTTGTCGTTATTTGTTTCGGTAACATTCTACTCCAGTTTAAGTGAAGGCGTAAGCGCTCCCAACGGCGCCGAAAACGTTATCGAAAATAGCGCGTTGAAGATAATAGTCGACGCGGACGGGAGCGAAGGTCGCCCCGGCGAGGTTTCGGAACTATATTTCAAGAAGTTTTCCGCCACTACTAACCTCGCCGAAAAAATATATGGGGGAGTCCAAGCTGGCGAATATATCCCGGCGCCCGGTACGCTTCAAAAGATAGACGATAAAACCCTTCGTTTCAACTCCAATTACTTACTTAAAAACGGCGACCAGTTGCCGTTAGCTACGGTAATTACGTACAGACTCGAGGGGAACTGCCTTAACGTACGGTTTGATTTCACCGCTAATGGGGAAGTAGAGTTACCAAATGGATTGGAAGCCGATTTCGATTTAACGAGTTACGATGGTTTGCGAGGATTTACGAACGGGGCCCGCGATTTCTTATATGAGTTCGATGCGTCCGGCGGCGGCAAATCCGGAGGTAATTATTTCTTGAACCAACGGCTAGTTAGTAGAGGTGAACCAGGTAGCGTTACGTTTGTCGTCAGAAATCCTTTCGAATCTAACGTGAGGGTAGCTGATACGAGTGGTTCCGGCGGTTATTTCACTTTTGTGTTTTTTGATCATGAAGAGCCTATTTTGAACCTTCCGGGACCTGACTACCATTCCGTTCTACCAGCTGGTTATACGTTCCACCGCGAAGTGGAAATTCGCTACGAAGGGGATATCGGCGATGATACGCCGACGGACCCAAGAACCGCCGTTTATTTCTCGCCCCATAGGGAAGGAGCCGATGGGACGATTATGTTTCTATGGGACGAGTTGCCGTCGCCGCCGCAGCCAAGACTGGACGAGTGGAATTTCGTCTATGCTTCAAACGATAACGATACGCCTTTAGCGGAAGCCGTACGAACCCTGGAAGAACACCCAGCCGTAAAATACGTATGGTTGATAACGACTGACTATATCGGTCATAAAAATTACCAGGATTATTACGTGGACGATGTTCCAGATCCGACTTGGGCGAATTACCATTCGACCGCGCGTATACTTGACTGGGCGCCTTCGGAATGGAAGGTTTGGGCCAAAAAGATCGAAGATAATGACCCTTCGTACGAGTGGATGTCCAGGGTCGCCCTGGGGAATCACGGGTATCACCATACGACCAGCCTTGAAGACCTTAGCGGGCACGAATTTATTTTTTATGACGAGGAACGGGATACGGCTTTATACAATATGATTACCCAAGATATGAACGGGTCAGGTTTGGATAATAGTAAATCTACTTACTGTGTACGGTTCCCGGGTCTAAAGTACACGTACTCCACGCTTAGGTCTATCACTGCTCACGGATTGAAATTCTTATGCGACGGCAAGCGTTACGAAACGCACCATTTTTCGCATTACGTTTTTCCCGAGGGAGAAGTCTGGGGTATAAACACCAGTTGGTGGAGCGATTATAAACATGACTGGCCGGATGGCGGTCGACCGTTTTCGTTTATCCAATATACTCTGGACAGGAAGAAACCAACCTTGTTCGGCGGGCATTTTTTGGGGACTTGGCTAACCGAATATCCTGAGTCAGTAGAACGATTTGATAATTTCCTAGACCGTATTGAAACCGAATATCCGGACGCTGTGTGGGAGTTGCCGCAAGATTTCGTTCCGTTCGTCGAAGAGATGTGCGCTCTAGAGGATTATTCGGCCCAAATAGGATGCGGAAACGGGAAAGGCGTAACCGATTACACATTCTCGTTTACCGGGGCCGTATCATCTGGCGAAACGATTATTTTTGAGGATTCAAGTTACTTTGACGTCGATCGCGTATGGGTTGACGGGCAATCCGTCCGATTAAATGAGGGCGAGGGATATTCATACGTAATCTTACCGGCGCTACCGGACGGTACCCATTCCGTACGTTATAGGATTGAACCGGGCGAAGGGTTCGATTACGTTCCGAAGTTCCTCGACGCGTACGCGTTTCCCAATCCAGCTAATAGCTCCGTTTCTTTCAGGGCGGTTTTCGACGAACCTTTACATAGATTAAGAATAGAAGTGTACAACGTCGCTGGCGAGTTGATATGGAAGACTGACAACTTCGATATCGATCCTGCGACGTACACTTACGATGTTTTCTGGGACCTGTCGGCGAACAACGCCGGGAAAATCGCGAACGGGGTATATATATGCGTCTGGACGGCTGAGTTATCGGGATTAACGGCGTCGGACGTTTTTAAATTGGCCGTCGTAAAATAGCCTAATTCGCCCTACGATTCGTTGCGATAGAGTAACGGGTCATGGATCGGTACCATTTAAAATCCCCCCGTACGGGGGTTTTTCGCAATCCGGCGCGTTGGACAAAGCGTAATTATAACTTGTGTTTGGTTGACCGCTCGGTTATAAGTTTACCGAGTATATGGGTGCCCGCGAAATTAAAGAACTATACCGCTGGTGGTACTTTTTAGTTGCCGTAATCGTCGCCGGCGTTATTGGCGTAGGTTACGGCGGGACGGCCAGCGCGTACTTCGTCTCCGACGACTTCGAACGTATCGCCGAAGCGAGTCGAGGGTCGTTGTCCTACTTCGGAACCGCCTGGGACGGTACGACTGGGCGCCCGGCGTACTACCGACCCCTTATCGTCCAGACGTACACTCTCGATTATTCTTTTTGGGGACTGAACCCGCGCCCATATCATCTCGTGAACCTCCTCCTCCATTGGGGCGTGAGTTTCCTAGTCGCTTTACTGACCGTCGAGTTGCTGGGCGCCGCGGGCGGAGACCGCCGGAAAGCGTTTTGGGTGGGGGGCGCCGCCGGGTTGGCGTTTGCAGCGAGCGTTCGCCACACCGAGGCGGTAACGTGGGTTTCCGGGCGCGCGGACGTCGCGGCGGCCCTGTTCGCTCTAGCCGCGTTAATCGTTTACGTCCGTTTCCGGCCGGTTAAAAGCCGGGCTAGCCATTTTGCCTGGCTGGCCGCCCCGTTCTACGCCCTGGCGTTGCTCTGTAAGGAGAGCGCCATTGCCGTGCCTCTCATAGTTTTAACCCTCGAAATAGTCTTGTACCATACGTTGTGGGACCGTAAAAAACCGAGTACGTATTTAGGTTACGGTTTGGTCCTTACTATGGTGGGGCTTCTGATCGCCTACCTTTGCTTACGTTATTCGATAACGGGCGCGTTGCTCAGCGGAAAGAAGACCTACCTGTTCGCTCACGCGGATTTCTTCGAATACGTGAAAAGGGCTTTAAAGTTCACAGTTTGTGTTCTCGCGGCGCCCAAACGGTCCCAGCCGTTTTTCGGCATCAGGCTCCCTTGGGACGCAGTTTTATATGGGTACCTTTTAGTCGGGATAATAGTAAGCGTCATCCTCGGGTTTCGCCGCCGGGGTCTGCCACGGCCTATAAGGACGATCGCGGGGCCGGTACTGGCGTACGCCGCCGCCGCTATACCCGTCTTCTATATGTCGTCGTCTCTGTACACGACCGACTCGGAACGGTTCGCTTACTTGCCCGGCGTTTTCGCCCTCGTATTCGTCGTTTTACTCCTGTACTACCTGTGGAGAAAAGGGGCCGCTTGGATACTCGCCGGCTGGGCTTTGTTGAATTTGCCCGCCGTGATCGTCGTAAACGACGGTTGGAGTTACGCGGGCGACCTCTCCCGGACGTTGTTGGGCGAATACACCGAGTTGGCCGACGGCTCGACGCTCGTTCTGAACTTGCCCGATTCGGTAAACGATAAATACGTTTTACGTCGGGGGTTCGCCGAAGCTGTCGAACTCACGGGCGCGGGACCGGCGCCCCACGGTCCGGTGTTACGGACCGTTTACCCCGGCGAAGAAGCCGGGAAGGTCGAATGGCGGCGTACCCCCGATGGTTATATCAGTAACGTCGAAGCCCCCGGCTGGTTTCATCCGTTCGACGGGAGTGAAGGTAGACCCCTGGCTATAGTCGAAAGGAACGAGAACGGGTACCCTACGTCCGTCGTTTTTAAGGCTGGAACGGAATACGATTCCGTCTTATACGAAAGCGGCGGCCGGCTTCATAGGTTGGAATGAGTAATCACCGCCGTCCGAGGGCGATAAAGGCGATTTGTGAATTAATTTGCGAAATCCCCTCCGAACGGCGTTTTTACTTGACACTACCGGTCATATACGCTAATTTACTGAGCGCTGTCGGTACTCGAGCCGACGGCGGCGTTATCTTAACGTGCACCTTAACGCAAATCTGAACGCAAACCTGTAATTTCTTTATTATAAGGTAGATAAGGGAATGGCGATAACGAAACTCGACCCGGGTTTTAAGTACGAGGTGGCGAGGGAACCGGGCGCCGAGGAATTGCGATATTGTTTCGCTTGCGGGACTTGCACTACGGCCTGCCCCGTGCGCGAGTTCGAGGAGACGTACAGCCCCCGGAAGATTATCCATATGATACTCCTGGGGATGCGGGAGCAGGTCCTAAACTCGGAGTTCATATGGTTGTGTGCTACCTGCTTCAACTGCGAAGAACGCTGCCCCCAGGGCGTCAGCTTCGCCGAGATAATC
>CP070755.1:443152-448188 GCA_020348885.1 Candidatus Coatesiibacteriota bacterium
AAATTAACGGTCCTCATAGAAAACGACGCCGAGACGGGTCTGGCATCGGAACATGGGTTGTCGGTCGCCGTTCAAAGCGGCGGTGAGACCGTGATATTCGATACGGGCCAGTCGAGCGCGCTCGCCGCCACCGCGCGCGTTTTGGGTATAGACGTCGCCCGGACGAAGGCCGTCGTAATCAGCCACAACCACTACGACCACGCCGGTGGATTGGATGCCGTTTATTCTTTATGCTTGCCGCCTTTGTACGTGGCGAAAGGGATAGAGGGGGGCTTTTTTGAAGGGTTTCCGCCGGAAGCCGTTAACGTCATCGACGGGCCGACCGAAGTAATCCCCGGCGTAATCGCGTCGGGTCCCATCCCGCGCAAAACAATTTTCGAATCCCCACGGGCCGACGTCCCCGAAGACCAGGCTTTGATCGTGAAGGCGGAGCGTGCGTCGGCGCTGCTCGTCGGTTGCGCCCACGCGGGCGCGATAAACACCCTCGAATTCGCAGCAAAGTTAACGGGAAGCCGTTCTTTCGATATAGTATTGGGCGGGTTCCACTTATGGATGTCTGGGGCGGAGTTAATCGGTAAAACCGCGGGAGCCCTCGATAGTTTCGATATTCGTACTTTAGCTCTGGGGCATTGTACCGGTGGAGAAGCACTCAAACGCTTCGACCGGGAGCTGACGGCCGAAGTCATCGGGTGTCCGGCGGGTACTACGTTCGAATTATAGGGAGTGCTTAACCGTTATCTGGTTTCTCCTTCCCCGAATTCTTCCAACAAGTGTTTTTCTTCCCCCGTCAGACGCGAGTGAGGCCGCGCCGATCCGGCCCGCCTCGCTATTGATTCGGCGGCACGCCTGTCGCCGAGCGAGAGTAAAGCCTGAATGACCGCTACGTTCGGGCTTTCCGTCGAGACCCGTACGCGTCCCTTAATCGCCCGGCGAACCGACGCCAACCGGGAGCGTATGACCTTTACGGTCGCGATCGGTTTCTTCGCCCACGGCGTCCAACGTTTCGGTACGAACGGGTTCACCGACGCTTCGAGGCGGAGGGCTGGGAACTCGTCGGCCAGGGTCCGTAATTTGGCGCCGACGGCTTCCGCGTCCGCGTCAGTTTCGCCCGGTAATCCTACCAAATAGTATAGCTTCACCGAACGAAAACCCGCATCCGCCGTCGTGCCCAACACTTCTTCGAGCCGCCCGTCGGGAAGAGGTTTACCCACGGCCGCTCGCATACGGTCGGTGGCCGCTTCCGGCGCGAACGTAAGCGATCGTTGGCCGGACTTCGCGATGCCGTTCAACAGGTCTTCCGTGACCGACCTGATGTTCAGCGAACTTACGGACACGAGACGGCCGTCGTCGGCCAGCGCGTTTACCAGTTCGTCTATACTCGGATGGTCGGAAATCGCCGACCCGATGAGCGAAACTTTTTTCGTCAAACCCCGCGTTTTATATATTTCATCTAACAGGGCGTCGGGCCGCCTGATCCGGACGGGTCCGCCCGCATTGCCTATTAAACAGAACCTGCACTCTCTTGGGCATCCGCGGATCGGCTCTAGCAGGACCGTATCGCCGAAACCGGCGTGGGGCGTGATAATCGGCGCCGAAGCCGGAAAACCGTCGAGGGACTTCGCCCTGACGGCGGCCGGCGGTTCTTCATCCAACGCCGGGAGGTACACGCCGGGGATGCCGCGTAGTTCGGCCAGGCGCTCCGCTTTGGGCGCGCCCCGAGTCCACGCCAATATATCGAGTAAGTCCCCGAAAGCGGCCTCGCCGTCGCCCAGGAAAAAAGCGTCGGCGAACGGCGACAACGGTTCTGGGTTGGCCGTCGGCGCTATCCCGCCGATGATTATCAACGGGTCGCCGGCGCGGCGTTCGGCCGCCCGCGGGTTCAGTCCGCCGGCGACCAGCATACGGTAGAGGTTCAGATAGTCGAGTTCGTATTGGATCGAAAAGAAAACGGTTTCAAAGGAACGGAACGGTTTGCCGCTTTCCAGCGAGCGGGGCATACCGGCTTTAACCGTCGGTTTATCCGACAACGAATAGAAAGCCCGTTCCGCCGTGAACGACGGGTGTCGGGCCGCCTCGTCCCATACCAGTTGAAAGCCTAGCCCGGCCATCGCGGCCCGGTAAGTGTTCGGGTAACAGACGACGGCTGGGTAAGGGCCGGGCGCTGGCGAGGGGCCGGTCCTCTTTTCCGCGTCGAGCAGCTCCCGGCGTCGAAGGTCCCACCCGGATGTTTTCGCCTTTTGAACCATAAGACGCTATTAAAGATAATAACGGAAAGCGGGCGGTTTTTCAGTAAAATAAAAGGCGGCGTTCGTCCGCTGCTCGATTAGTAATCTCCAATGGTTTCGTCGGGTTTAGTGCTCCAACTTCCGGTAAAAGTTTGTATCTTTGCACGGCGCTTCTTCCGTCTGGACAGTCGCATGTGATATCCCGAAGCGGTCGTTGACGAGAGCGGCGACGGCGTGGGTGACTTCCGGGCCCCGGCCGCTGTCAACCCGGCAATGGACCGATATCGCCGATATGTGGGAACAGATAGACCAGATATGGAGGTTGTGCACGTCCTGGACTCCGTCGATCCCGTTTATGGCTTCCGCGACGGCCCGGGGCGAAATCCCCCGGGGCGTCCCTTCTATAAATATATGGAACGCATCGAGAAAAAGACGCCCGGCGCCCCAGAACAACAACAGGCCGATACCGACTGACAATATTGGGTCGACTATGTTCCAACCGGTTAGCGCGATGATAACCCCCCCAGCGATGACGGCGACCGATGCGCCGGCGTCGCCCAACACGTGTAGGAAAGCCCCCCGGATGTTAATATCGGCGTGGGCGTGTCCCCGTAAACCTAGCGCGACAATAAGGTTCACGACGAGACCCACCGACGCGACTATCAGGAGCCCAAGGCTGTGAACCTCGGTGGGAGCTTTTATCCTGAAGTACGCTTCGCGCAGGATAATGAAAATGATAACGAACAGGGACAGGCTGTTGGCGAGCGCGGCGAACACTTCGGCCCGGTGCCATCCAAAAGTCCGGCGGTCGTCGGGTCCCAACCGCGCAAGGAGCGCCGCGCCCAACGTCAAACCCAGGGCGAATAGGTCCATGAAGACGTGGGCGGCGTCTGAAAGAAGGGCCAGGCTGCCGGATAGTATTCCGCCGACAACTTCGCCGACGAGTACCAAACCCGTCAGCGCCATCGCAAAGCCTAAACGCCGTGTCAGTGCCCTGGCGCTGCGGGCAGCGTGAACTTCGCCGTGGTCGTTACCGTCGTGTGCCAATTGAAAGTTACGGTTTATTTATCGTTCGCGTCGGAATCGCCGCCGTCGGCCTTCTTAGACGCGCGCGACGGGCATTCCTTATTGGGGCAGTACACGCCCCGTTTGTTCTTCAACATGTAAGGGCTTCCGCAGTCGGGGCAGGACTTCGGGAGCGGGAGCGTCGGGCTGGCGAACTTACAGTCGGGGTAGTTTTCGCAGCCGTAGAATTTCCGCCGGCGTCCCTTCTTCGAATACCGCTCGACCAACTGCCCGCCGCAGAGGGGGCATTTCGCGTCCAACTTTTTTACTATAGCGCGTGTGGATTTACACTCGGGATACCGTGAGCAGGCGAGGAACTTACCGTAACGCCCGATTTTTATTACCATAAGCGCGCCGCACTCGTCGCAGGTCTCGTCGGTCTCCTCGGGCTTCTCGATTTCTACGGAACCGTCGTCGGTCCGGGTAAAGTTCGCCGTATATTTGCAGTCGGGGTACTTGGCGCAGCCCAGGAACGGTCCGGACTTCCCGAACTTCAGCACGAGTTTGCCGCCACAGTCCGGGCAGGTCATTTTCAGTTTGCCGTTAATGGTCTCCCGGATGGCGTCCATCGTCCCTTCGGCCGTTGAAAGGTCGTCGGAAAACCGGTCGTAGAACTCGGCGATTACGTCCCGCCAGACGGTTCGCCCGTCCGCTATAGCGTCCAGGTCTTCTTCGATGTGCGCCGTGAAGTCCACGTTCAGGACGTCAGGGAACGCGCCTACGAGTAGTTCGTTCACGAAACGCCCGAGTTCCGTCGGAAAAAACCGGCGTTCCCGCCGTTCGACGTAATCCCTCTCGATAATCGTAGTTACGATGGGCGCGTAAGTACTCGGGCGCCCGATGCCCTTCTCCTCGAGCGCCGCTATGAGCGTTGCATCGGTGTACCTGGGCGGCGGTTTCGTAAAGTGCTGCTTCTTCACGGCGTCCGTCAAGGCCGGTTCCTCCCCTTCGGTCACGTCCGGCAGAATGACGTCGTCGGCCCGGTCCTCGGGGAACGCCGCCTGGTAGCCGTCGAAGAGCATCACCGAACCGGTCGTGCGGAACAGATAATCGCCGCCCTCTATTTTGACGGTGGTGTTATCGAAGACCGCGTCGGCCATCTGGCTCGCTACGAACCGCCGATATATAATGTCATATAACTTGAACTCTTCCGGGCTCAGGTATTTCTTTATTGACGCCGGGTCGCGGCCCATACCCGTCGGGCGTATGGCCTCGTGGGCGTCCTGGGCGCCTTTCTTCGATTTATAGAAACGCGGTTTTTCCGGTAGATACTTCGAACCATAGTCTGCGGCAATTCTTTCCCGCGCCGCGTTAACGGCCTCGCCGGCTACCCTGGTCGAGTCGGTACGCATGTAGGTGATAAGGCCGACCCGTTCGCCGGCGCCCAGGTCGATGCCCTCGTAAAGCCGTTGGGCTATCGCCATCGTACGTCTGCCCGTAAAGCTTAACCGGGACGACGCGGTCTGTTGGAGCGTGCTGGTGATGAACGGCGGTTTGGGCGATTTCTTCGTCCTCTTCTTCTCGACGCTCGTTACATTATACGTCTTCTCGCCGCGAACAAGCCGCAGTATCTCGTCGGCTTCGGCTTCGGTCTCGATCCGGCGTTTGTAGCGTTTCGTGTTCTTGGGCGTCATCAGCCTTTCGCCGGCGATGGCGGCGAGCCTGGCGTCGAATGATTCTCCGGAACCGCCTTCGAAAGTGCCGGTTATCGACCAGAACTCGATCGGGACGAAGAGTTCGATTTCC
>CP070755.1:448288-454796 GCA_020348885.1 Candidatus Coatesiibacteriota bacterium
ACCGCCTGCTTCAGCAGGCGGTTTTTGATGGGCGGAGCGTCGAACCCCGGCTTCAGCCGGGGAAGCTACACTGTACATATACAGCCCCGACTAACGTCGCGGTTCGATGTCTTCGGTACGTTAAGCACTGCCCGATGAATCCGGCGGTATTATCCAAACGTGGGAAGCGGCGCGCTTTATCCGCGCCGTTTACGCGTCCGTTTTTCCCGATATAGAACTGCGGTCGGGCTATTTAGGCACTACGTGCCCTATAGAACGCCGCGACGGTTTTAATTCCCTTGACTTCGCAATAGCGCTGTGGTAGTTTATTTCGTTTCGTTCGGGCTGCCGATATCCGGCCCGTAATTGTCTGATTATTAAGGGTTTATGCGTCCTGCCTAATCCGTGTTTCTTGGCCAAGTACTCCAGAGGCCGTAGATGTCCAAAACTATAAAAACGCCTTTCTACGAAAAGCATATCGAGCTGGGCGCCAGGATGGTCGAGTTCGCCGGATTCGCGATGCCGGTCCAGTACTCGGGCATCGTCGAAGAGCACCGGAAGGTCCGCGAGACGGCCGGTATCTTCGACCTGAGCCATATGGGTGAGTTCTTCGTCTCCGGGGCCGACGCCGCCTACGAGTTGGATTCTCTCGTCACCAACAACGTATCGAAGCTCGAAGTAGGCGAAGCTCTCTATACGCCGATGTGCGTCGAGGCCGGCGGTATCGTGGACGACTTACTCGTTTACCGCATCAGCAACGTGGAATATATGATGGTGGTCAACGCGGCTAACATCGAGAAGGATTGGAAGCACGTAAAGAAATTTTTGCCAAAGACGGTGGATGTCGAGAACCGTTCCCTGGAAACGGCGCTGGTGGCGGTTCAGGGCCCGCTGGCCGAACCGATATTGGAGGACGCGCTGGGCGCGCGCTTGAACGAACTCGAGTACTATCACCATATGTACGCCGAACTTGCCGAAACGCCGGTAACGTTGTCGCGGACCGGTTACACCGGCGAGGACGGCTTCGAAGTTTACGTTGACGCCGACATAGCTTTGCCCGTATGGGACGAGCTGTATGATTTAACGGTTGAGGCCGGAGGCGTCCCGGTCGGTCTGGGCGCCCGGGATACCCTTCGTATGGAGATGAAGTATTGCCTTTACGGGAACGACATAGATGAGACGACGACGCCTTACGAAGCCGGAATCGGCTGGACCGTCAAATTGAAGAAACCTATCGACTTCGTCGGCAAGAAAACGTTGGTTAAGCAGAAAGAGGTAGGGGTAAAACGCGAATTGGTCGGTTTCGTGATGACGGACAAGGGCGTACCGCGCCCCGGCTACGACGTTTTTAGCGGCGCAAAGGAAAAAAAGGTCGGGCTAGTAACCAGCGGCGGCTATGGGCCCAGCGTCGATCGGAACATCGGCCTCGCGTACGTCCCGACCGAGTTGACCGAAATCGGGACCGAGTTGCACGTCGAAATAAGGGAGAAGCGCGTCGCGGCCGAAGTATGCGATACCCCGTTTTTAAAGTTACTCGGTTAACGTTATTCATCGGTATGGGCTTAATGATTCGTTGAACATAAAGGAGACAGCGCGATGGTCAACATCCCGGATAACCTGTCGTATTCCGAGACCCACGAGTGGTTGCTGGTGGAGGGGAACGTCGCGACGATAGGGATAACCGACCATGCCCAGAACGAACTGGGCGATATCGTTTATCTGGAAGTGAAGGACCCGGGGACCGACGTCCCGACCGACGGCGAGTTCGGGATTATCGAATCGGTTAAGGCCGCTTCCGACCTGTACCTTCCCGTAGGAGGGAAGGTAACCGAGGTCAACGAGGCGGCCGTCGAGGACCCGGCGATAATCAATAAGGACCCGTACGGCGACGGTTGGCTCGCGAAAGTGGAGCTCGCCGACCCGGGTGAACTGGAGAAGCTGATGGACGCCGCCGCCTACGGCGCGTTCATCGGCGAATGAGCCTTACGCTTAACCGACAAGCCTTACGCTTGACCGATAAGGAATACCTCGTTTAGCGATTAGAAAAAACCGGCCGGAACGCCCGCCTTTCCGAATCCGGCCGGAAGCGGTATTAGCTTTACCGTCCGGAGGTTCAGTTGTCGTATATCCCGGTTGACCCCGATGTAAAAAAAGAGATGCTGGAAGCCGTCGGCGCCGGGAGCGTCGACGACCTTTTCGCGCCGATTCCGCCGGAACTGTCGGACCGGGCGTTTGAATTGCCTGAACCCCTGTCCGAACAGGAGGTTTACGGGCTTCTAGCGGAACTGTCGGACCGGACCGGCGACGCGTGCTGCTCCTTCGTCGGCGCGGGGGCGTACGACCATTATATCCCGGCCGCCGTCCATAGCCTGGTCAACAGGGGCGAGTTCTATACGGCTTACACTCCCTATCAACCCGAGGTGAGCCAGGGGACGCTGACGGCCACGTTCGAGTTCCAGACCTACGTGGTGTCGTTGACGGGTATGGACGTCGCGAACGCGTCTATGTACGACGGGGCGACGGCAGTCGCCGAAGCCGTCTTGATGGCAATGCGGATTACGAAAGGCCGCGCGAAAGCCCTGGTCGCCGCGAACGTTCATCCCGAGTACGCGGAGACGATAGATACTTATCTGAGATACCTGCCCGACGCCGGTGCGGTCTCCGTCCCATTCGGCGCCGACGGTCTGGTTGACGTAGGTGAGGTAACCGGCGCGTCGAACGACGACGTAGCGTGCCTGGTCGTCCAGTATCCCAACTTCTTCGGGTTGGTGAGTGAACCGTTAGCTGAGTTGGCCGACGCGGTCCACGCGGCGGGCGCGCTCCTCATCGTAGTCACCAACCCGATGGCGCTGACGGTACTGACGCCGCCGGGCGACTTCGGCGCGGACATCGTCGTAGGCGAGGGGCAGCCGTTCGGTATTCCGATAAGCGCCGGCGGCCCGGGTCTGGGCTTCTTCGCGACTACGATGGACAACGTTCGGCAGATGCCGGGGAGGTTGGTGGGCCGGACGACCGACGCCGACGGGCGCCCGGCGTACGCGCTGGTACTCCAGACCCGCGAACAGCACATACGCCGCGAGAAAGCCACGTCCAACATCTGTTCCAACCACGCGCTTATGGCGACCGCCTTCGCCGTGTACGCGTCGCTGATGGGCGAGAGCGGGTTGAAAGCGCTCGGGCGGCTCAACCTGTCGAAGGCCGCGTACGCACGGGAACGAATCGCAGCTCTGGACGGGTACGAGCTAGTTTTCGCCGGACCGGTATTCAACGAGTTCGTCGTACGGTGCCCCGGCGACGCGGCCGAACTGCGGGCGCGGTGCCGGGAGACCGGCGTGGACCCGGGCCTACCGTTGGGACGTTTCTACCCCGATATGGCCGATTGCCTGCTGGTCGCGGTGACGGAGAAGAGGGCGAAGGGGGATATCGACAGGTTGGTGGAGGCGCTCGGTAAACAGAATCGATAACGGTTAACGAAGGTTCGTAATGGAACACCGTACAATATTCGAAGTTCCTTCCGGCGGGCGTTTCGAAGCGCCGGCGCCGGACATCCCGGCCGTGGAGCCGGCCGACGCGCTGCCCGACGGTTACGTTCGTGACGACCTGCCCAACGTCGCCAACAGAGCCGAGGGCGAGGTCGTTCGGCATTACACGCGGCTTTCGCAGATGAACTACGCCGTGGATACGGGCTTCTATCCGCTCGGTTCCTGCACAATGAAGCACAACCCGAAGCTGGGCGACGCCGCGGCGGCGCTTCCCGGGTTCGCCGGCGCCCACCCGCTCGCCGACGAGGACGCGCTTCAGGGCGTTCTCCGGTTATGCCGCGAACTTGAGGGCTATCTGTGCGAGATATGCGGGATGAACGCGTTCACCCTCTGGCCGGCCGCCGGCGCCCACGGCGAGCTGGTCGGTATGATGCTCTTCCGGGCTTATCACGAGGCGAACGGCGGCGCCGAACGCGCGACGGTTCTGATACCTGACTCGGCCCACGGCACGAACCCGGCCTCCGCCCGGATGGTCGGTTATAACGTGCGGACCGTCGCGTCCACCGCCGAGGGACTTATCGACGTAGCGGCTCTTGACGTGGCGCTGGACGAGTCGGTCGCCGGGATAATGATAACCAACCCGAACACGCTGGGACTTTTCGAACGCGACATCCTGACGATAGCCGCAAAAATACACGAGGCCGGCGGCCTTCTCTACTACGACGGCGCCAACCTGAACGCGGTCATGGGTCGCGCGCGCCCCGGCGATATGGGCTTCGACGTGGTACACCTCAACCTCCACAAGACCTTCAGCACGCCCCACGGCGGCGGCGGCCCCGGCGCCGGTCCGGTAGGTGTCTCCGAGCGGCTCGTACCGTATCTACCCGTCCCCCGGGTCATTGAAGAAGGCGATACGTATAAGCTTTATTACGACGCGCCCGAGAGCATCGGCCGTATTCGTTCGTTCCTCGGTAACGTTGGAGTTCTAATTCGGGCGTACGCGTATATACGGCGTTTAGGCGTAGAAGGTCTAAAAGAGGTAACGGACATTGCGGTACTCAACGCCAACTACTTGCGGGCCCGGGTGGCCGAGTTTATGGACGTGGCCGGCTCCGCGCCCTGCATGCACGAGTTCGTCGCGACGTCCGGGGCGCTGGGCCGCGGGTCGGCGTTGGAGATAGACAAGGCGCTTATCGATGCCGGGTTCCACCCGCCGACGACTTACTTCCCCTTGATAGTTCCCGAAGCGTTGATGGTCGAACCGACTGAGACCGAGACGAGGGAGACGCTGGACGCGTTCGCCGACGCGCTGAGGGAAATAATGGCCCGGTTGAAGGAAGACCCGGGAGCTTATAAGGAAGCGCCCACGCGCGCGCCCGTACGCCGGCTGGACGAAGTTACGGCGAGCCGGAACCCGGTGCTTACGTGGGCGATGGTCGAGGACGAGTGAGGTTAATCGTCGAGGAGGGGTATTCGCCGGCCGAAAACATGGCCCGGGACGAGGCGTTGTTCCAAGCGTTCCGGGAACGTGGCGAACCCGTCTGGCGAATCTACGCGTGGGACCGGCCCGCCGCGACCTTCGGACGTCTGCAACCGTATCCGGGTAAAATGCGGTTCGCGGTCGTCAGGCGGTTGACCGGCGGTGGTATCGTACCCCACGGCGCGGACCTTACTTACTGTGTCGTCCGGGAACGGCGCCGGGGGCGCGAGAACTATCGGAGTATAATCGAGCCGCTGGCGGAAGCGCTCCGGACGTTAGGTATCGGTTGCGAGGTTTGGGAAGAGGAGGAGAAAGGGGCCGCCGGACGATGCTTCGCGTCCCTCGCGCCTTTCGACATACACGTCGGCGGACGGAAGCTGGCCGGGTGCGCCCAGTACCGGACGAGGAACGCGGTTATGCACCACGGTTCGGTAGCGAATAGCGTACCGCCGGCGGAGTTGGCGCCGTTAGACGTCTGGGACGCTGGTTCGTCCATAACCATCGAGGAAGCCCTGAATAGAAGGTTGACCCCGGACGATTTTGCCGGAGCGGTCGGGCAAGTTTTTACTTCGCTTCAAACCGAAATAAAGCGGGGGGATATGACGAAGTTCGAAGAGAGGACGGCGGACGGTCTAATCGATAAATACTCGTCCGACGCGTGGAACGAGAAAGCCTTATGGGAGCCATAAGGCCGGAAGTGATTCGGAGGACAGATGAAGAATACTTTATATTTAGCTGCGGGTTTCACGGTAGCGCTATTAATAATCGGCGGCGTTAACTGCGCGGGCGACAAGTACGGCGGCGTGCCCGAAGACGAGGTAGTCGCCCGCGTGGACGACCGCGTGCTAACCGCTGACGACCTGGACGAGATGGACCGCCTCCAGCGGTTGAAGAAAGCGCCAACGTACCTTACTAAAGAAGAATTGATGGACGACTGGGTCAGGAGCGAGATTATCTACCAGGAAGCGCTCAAGCGGGAACTCCATAAAGACCCGGAAATAGAGAAGGCGCTGGTAGCCGCCGAGAAGTCCATTCTCATCCAGATGTTCTGGCAAAAATACGTTTACGACGTCAATCCGGAACCGGACGACGAGGGGGCGCTTGAGTATTACGAGAAGGTGAAGGACCGGGACTACAAAGCCCCGGCCGAAATGTACTGGCTTCGGGAGTTGGCGGTTACGGACGCGGGAGTCGTAGAAGAGGTTAATAAGGAATTGGCTGAAGGCAAAAACTTTGAATCGGTTGCCCACGGCCACTCGATATTACCCAATAAAACCAAGGGCGGCAATATGGGCTACGTTAAGTTGAGTACCATACCGCCGAAAGCCGCTGAGGCCGTCGAAGTCGCCGCCGTGGGCGATACCGTAGGCCCTATCGATATGGGGCAGTTTATTTACTACTACAAAATCGAGGACCATATCGGCCCGGGCGAGTATTTGAAACCAGAGTCCCTTGATAAGGCTTACCTGCGGGACAAAGCCAAGGTCGGGACGTGGGCCGAGAAAGCCGGGCGCCTTGGCGATGAGTTATATTCCAAGGCCGACGTCGAGACCCATCACGAGAATAT
>CP070755.1:454896-458948 GCA_020348885.1 Candidatus Coatesiibacteriota bacterium
ATGCCGAAAAGACTTGCAAATTTGGGAACGACCTGTTATATATACAGAGTAAGGCCTAGAAGGGCGTAACGTCTATCCGGTCTTCGAAGTCAACCAGTCGCACGGCGTATAAAGAATCGTCGTAGTACGGCAAGTACGTATCGCCCATTACGCTTTTCGCGAATATCACGTACCGTCTTCCGGGCGTAAACGGGAACATATCATCGTTGTGCATCCTGCGGACGATCCATATCTCGTTCTCGTAATGGCCTTTTACGACCGTCTCCACGTCAGCTTTCGCGTACCCCTCTTCGTGAAGGAGCGTAACCTCGACCAAGAAAATATTATGCGTTCTTTCCAAAACCGCGTCCAGAGGGTCAGTCAACGGCTTTTCGACGGCGGCCGATATAGTTGATAATAAGATTATAAACATGAGTACCGTTCGGGACACGTACGGATTGTACACCGCTCCCGTAAGAATTGCAAGTATTTGAGTAATTCCGCAACAACCGGTCTTATATGGCCTTCGGGGCGGCTCGTCACGCGTAACGAGGCTAGCGGAACCGGACGCGAAACGGCCTTCGTATACGGGGGAAAGAAGCGTGGCATATGCCGAAAAGACTTGCAAATTTGGGAACGACCTGTTATATATACAGAGTAAGGCCTAGAAGGGCGTAAAGGGGGTATTTTATGTTTCTTTCGCCCCCGCCCTTCGTAGTATTAATAAAAGTCATCCGCACGGTATCTAAATACGATAGGAGTGGTATAAGGTGCGTAATCGAATTTTATTAACTTCCGTCGTCCTGGCGTTAGTTCCCGTTGCCTTCGCGGCTCAACCCGAAGTTTCGTCAGGGCCGACGCAACTACTGACGCCCTATCACGACGTCGGGGACGCGGGAAGGGACGCTCTCATCTACGACCAGAGCCTGACCACCGGCATCGAACTAGTCTCCAGCCAGGACGATTCCACAGTTCCCTTCAACAGCCGGGTCGCGGACGATTTCTCGGTTACCGCGGACACCGTCCTAAGCGGGGTCGAATGGTGGGGCGGTTACTACGGTGGAACCGGGTCGTTCACGTCGGTCAATCTGGAAATCTATAATGACGACGACGGACCCGACGGCGACCCCGGAACCGGCGCTATCTGGAGCGCGAGCGTTCCGTACGCCGATTGCGGCGAAACGTATGTCGGCCCGATAGGCGACGGAGAGATGTACAAATACCTCGTTACGTTAAGCGGGGGAGACCAGTTCTCCCTGACCGCCGGGACGACGTACTGGCTGTGTATCCAGCTGGTGATGGACTATCCACCGCAAGCGGGGCTGGCCGCTCAGGAGTACGTGAACGGCGAAAGCGTATATTTCGTGAGCGAGTACTTCGGGTTCCCGGATTGGACTGAAGGCTGGCAGGTATTCCTGGACGAATACGACGTCGCGTTCAATCTCTACGGGACGAGCGATGACACTCCGCCGACGATTACCGATACGTATCCGAAGAACGAAGACCATCCCTGTGGCGTTCCCGCCGACACGTGGATAGGGTTCCACGTACAGGACGACGCGTCCGGCTGCGACGTATCGGCCACCACCTACGATGCGCTGGCCGGCGGCAATCCCGTAACCTGGGCCGCCGAAAACGTTGACGAAACCGACCCGTTGGACGTAACCTTTGACTTACAACCCGACGCGCCTTTCGGCGACGGCGCTACCGTCAACGTTAGTATCGAAACGTTTGATAACGCCGGCAACGGCCCGGTTAACGAGGACTGGATGTTCAACGTCGGGTACACGAACATCGAAGCGAAATCCTTGGGATACATAAAAGCCGGTTTTACCGAATAACCCCGCCGGAACGAAACGGCGAAAAAGTCCAATAGATTAGGAGGAACATCGTGAGAAAGCTAATCGTAACGGCGTTGTTAATCGGGGTCGCCGTATCCGTTTCGACGGGAGCCACGCTCGAACAGGAGCTGTGGGCTAAAATGGCTTCGGCCGACGCCGACGAATATATCCCGATATACCTGGTTATGGCCGACCGGGTATCGCCCACGGAACTCGAGTACGTACTCGAGGGGGCGCCGAGCGAAGTCAGGCGCGACTACGTGGTAACGACGCTGAAGGCCAAAGCCGAGGAAACCCAGATAGATATTCTCGAATACCTCGACACCGCTTTAACGGACGGTTCGGCTACGGACGTACGCTCGATCTGGTTGAACAACGTCATTTCGATGAACGCCAAGCCGGGCTTAATCGAGGAACTTTCCCTCCGGGACGACGTTGAAAGGCTCGCGTACGACGCCGAACGCATGGTACTTTGCGAAAGCCGGGACGTAACGCCCGGCCGGGCGTTGGCTTGGGGCGTCGAAAAAGTAGGTGCCGACGAAGCCTGGGACGCCGGTTATACCGGTAACGGCGCCATCGTAGCGGTACTCGACACCGGTTGCGATTATCTGCACACCGACCTCGTCAACGTGATGTGGCACAACGACGACGACTTCAATAACGGCGTAGATGACGACGGCAACGGCTACGTCGACGATTACTACGGTTGGAACTTCAATAACAACACCAAAGAAGTCCGCGGAGGGTCGAACGGCCACGGTTCCCACTGCGCCGGTACCGTAGCCGGCGACGGTTCGGCCGGCACCGAAACCGGCGTTGCGCCGGGCGCCAACATCATGGCGGTTCAAGTATTATCCAACAGCGGCTACGGCGACGAACCCGACGTCTGGGACGGGATGGGCTACGCCCTGGACAACGGCGCCCATGTAATCAGCATGAGCCTTGGATGGTCTCACGCTTGGGACCCTGATAGACCCACCTGGCGCGAAACGTGCGATACTATTATCGCCGGCGGAATGACGCTGGTAATCGCCGCGGGGAACGAACGGGGATATTACTCTCCGCCGGACGCGGTACGCACGCCCGGCGACGTCCCGCACGTCATAACCGTAGGCGCGACCGACTCCAGCGACAACTACTCTTACTTCTCCAGCCCCGGCCCCGTGACCTGGCAAGACGTTACCGGTTACGAGGACTTCCCGTATCCGCCGGGTCTTATTAAACCGGACGTCGCGGCCCCCGGCTCAAGTATAGTGTCGGTCAGAGGTATAACCGGCGGTTATTCAACCAAGAGCGGTACGTCTATGGCGACGCCCCATACGGCCGGACTGGCTGCGCTAATGCTGGACGCGGTCCCCGGTATGACCAACCACGAAATAAGGTGGTGCATGGGTACGTCCGCTCTCGACTTGGGCGACACGGGCAAAGACAACGACTACGGCCACGGCCGTATTCAGTGCCTCCCGGCGATTAACAAAGCGCTCGAAGGCGGCCCGATCCCGGGCGACGGCCCCGAAGGTAGCCGCGCCACGACCGACGACTCGCTCGCCGCGAAGTCGGTCGCCGTTAAGTCCTTTACGCCCAACCCGGTTACCGGCGGTTACGCGACCGTCAACCTCGAAGTTGGCGAAGGGTGTACCGATCCGGTATCGGTACGTATTTACGACATCGCGGGTCGTAAAGTATCCGAGGTCCGGGAGAACAACCCCGTGGCCGGTATGAATTCAATCGAAATCAATACCGGCAACCTGAGCTCGGGTGTTTATATCGTGAGTATTACCGCCGGCGAATCCAACGCGGCCGTGAAGATGGTAGTAACGCGGTAGCGAACCAACAGGCGAAAATGTAATAAACGAAGGGGCCTTCGGAAGGCCCCTTTTATTTCGCCGTAGTAACCGAAAAGCTTACTCGATAGTAAACTCCCAAGAGCAGAACTCGTCGGGAGCCAGCTCGTCCGGCGGGCACGCCAAGCACTTCACCGCGATACGCTCGTCCACCGTCTTCGCGAAGTTCGTGAAATCGACTATCCCGACCGACTTGCACGGGAAGTCGGGCAGGCCCTTCCGGCGCCGGGCCGACTGGGCGTAGCAGTCAAGTATCTTATACGTCAATACGCCGTCGTCTAGCTTCGTCTCGTACTCGTCGATGAACGAGTATATGCGGAAGCCGAGAACTTCGGCGAGAGCCTCGAGGCCGCCGTCTTCCTCTATGCCCCGAGCTTCCATTATACGC
>CP070755.1:459048-464809 GCA_020348885.1 Candidatus Coatesiibacteriota bacterium
AATCGAGGGTAGGCGCGTCGGCGACGGTCTCGCCGTCACCGGGCGAGAGGAGGTCGAAGCCAGCGGGCGGGGTGTTGTACCAGGCGTATTTCAGATCGTCGTTCGTGTAATCGTAATACGATATATGCGGATTGCCCGACACGTCTAAAGCTATTGACGTGTACCGTCCCACGTATCCGGCCGTATCCACACTCTTAAACCGCCAGATCAGGGCGTCGGAGCAAGCGTATTTCAGGTCTTCGTTCGTGGCGTCATAATACGAGATGTGGGCGATATCCGAGGCGTCGAGGGCTATTGACGTGTTAATTCCAACAATCCCCATCGTGTCAATGCTTTCAAGTTGCCACGACGAGCCGTCGTGGTAAGCGTATTTCAGATCGTCGTTCAGATAACCGTCGTTATAAGATATGTGCGGGTTACCCGACGTGTCCAAGACTATCGATGTGTATCGCCCCACAAATCCTTCCGAATCTACACTCTCGATCTGCCAGGAAGAACCGTCGTAAAAGGCGTATTTCAAGCTCCAATTTAAAGGGTAATTGTCGTATCGGTACGATATATGGGGGTTATCCCAAGGGTCCAGAGCTATTGACGTGTAATCCCCCACGGTTCCCGCCGTATCGACGCTCTCGATTTGCCAGCTAGAACCGTCGTAGTAAGCGTATTTCAGGTCGAAGTTCGTCTCGTCGTAATACGATATATGGGGATTATCCGAGGCGTCCAGCCCTATTGACGAGTACCGCCCTACGTCTCCCTCCGTATCTACGGTCTCTATGTGCCAGGACGAACCATCGTTGTAGGCGTATCTCAAATCGGCATTACCCCCGTCGTAATACGATATATGGGGATTATCCGACGTATCGACCGCTATCGACGTAAAAGCGGAATCGCCTCCTCCCGTTATATCCACGGCGTTCACTCGCCAAGACGTACCGTCGTGTTTCGCGTATTTCAAGCAGGTGCCGGTGTTGTCCCGATACGAAATATGGGCGTTATCCGAAGTTTCCAGCGCAATTGAAGTGTACAAACCTACGGACCCGGTAGCATCAATGGTCTCGATAACCCACTCGCCACCGAAGGCGCCCACGGCAAGACCGAGAACCGCGAACGTAACCACTAATAAGCGTGGCATACTCTTCCACCTCCCGGTTACGTAAGCCCTTTTGGTTGCTCCTATACATAGGAGCAACCTAATATTACACGTTAACACAACCTTGCCTTAATATCAAACGATCACACGGCGGGTTTGGACGGCGTCGTTTGGGGTGGATGAACCACGTCCCTTTATATATAGAATTGTCTACTTAAAGGCGGCCGCACCTAAAGGTAAGGCCTTACTGTACCACCATCTTCCTCGCCGCGGTGAAATCGGCCGCGTCCAGCTTATAAACGTACACGCCGGGCGCCAATCCCGAGACCTCGGCGGCGTGTTCGCCAGCGGGCAACGTTTCATTTACCAGCGCCGCAACCTTCCGTCCGCTAATGTCATAGACGATCAGCGTTACCGGCGCCTCCTCCGGCAAGTCGAAGGCGATGGTCGCGGTCCCTGTCGTCGGGTTCGGGCGGGACTGGTAGAGGGCATAAGTCGTAGGCAGTTCGGCGCCGGTCGTCGCGGTGGTGGTACCGAGCGTTTTGGCGACGCTATTGACGATAGCTTCAAGTTTATATTCGTAGGTAACGTCCGGTTCGACACCTTCGTCAACGTAAGAGTATGGGTTCGCGCCGGCGATGAGGGCGCCGTTAATCTTCGTCCAACCGTCGCCCTCCGTTTCCGCGGGGCCGTCGGCTTTCGCGACGCGGTTAGCGGCAGAGCCGGTTACCTCCCGGCGGTACAGGTTGAACCCTTCGACGTTCTCGTTTTCAGTCGCCGATACCTCCCACTCAAGGGTAATACGTTCATCCCGGGGTACGGCCGAGAACCTGAGTAGCTCAACCGAGACGGTCCGTGAATACTTCATCACTAACGGAATCCCGACGATAAGATATACTTCTCTTTTACTTAACTTAGCGTTATGTAAAGCGGTTATGGATGTATCCCATCGCAGGTCATTTCGCGATACATTGTACTGACGCCCATGTTCGTAACCGTCGCACGTGCCGCAAACGAATATTCCGCCCTGGTTGTCTATCGTTATCGACCAGAGGTAGTCCCATAAGCTCTCGGGGCCGTCGTACTCGACTACCCATTGCGTGTCCCCGGTTTCGCAACCGTACTTCACGACGGCAGCGTCGTTCGGTGGCGCTATATCGCCGCAGCAGTATACAGCCCCGTATTCGTCCAACGCGATATCAATCGATCCGCTAATATCGCCTTCTTGCGCCCAGACCACGTTACCGTCGCCGTCGTATTTAACGGTACACGAAAACCCAGGGTATATTTGACCGGTTACGTAAGCGTTTCCGTTTTCATCCGCAGCGATACCGTCCGCGGACCCCCGACTTCCTTCGTGGTAGTCGACCCATATTTCGTTGCCGTCGTTGTCGTATTTTACCGTACAATAATTAATGTTAAAACTCTCTACCGAGCCGCCGGAAACGAAAACATTACCGTCCGCATCCAAAGCTATACCGGCTGTAGGTCTATCGAAATCAGTGTACCCGCTAGCCGGTCCGTCGTGTCTCGCGACCCATTCCTCTTCTCCGTTAGCGCTGTACTTGACGGTACAGTAATCGTAACCCGTACCTATTCCGTCGGACGGTCCCGTAACGTATATGTTCCCATATTCGTCGATCGCCATTCCGTCAATGTAGTCTTCTCCCCCGGCCGGTCCGTCGTATTCCGCGGTCCATACTATATTTCCGTCGCCGTCGTATTTGATTATAAAGTAGTCCCAGTCGGTACCCTCCGATTCTACGTATCCGCCTACTATCACTTCTTCTGCGTCGGTAACTTCGATTTCTCGCCCGTAATCCTTACCGTTAACCGGTCCGTCGTATCTCCGTATCCACTCCTCGTTTCCGTCCGGGTCGTATTTGATCGTACAGAAATCCATGTCTGTTCCCGCGCCTACGGAGCGTCCCGTTACGTACACAAAACCGTCCGAGTCCACTTCCAGGTCGTGGGGATGGTCTTGCTCGCCGGCGGGACCGTCGTAAGTGACGCACCATATTTCGTTCCCGCCGTCGTCCAGCTTTAACGTAAAATAATCTAAATAATCGGAATCAGGGCCGCAGTATCCCGTAACGTAAACGTATCCCTGATTATCGGCTTCGACATCCAATGCGAGACCGAAGTCATCGTCCGGCAGGTCTTTGATATAGACCCATTCTTCCATACCGTAGTCCGCTTGCGTTTGTAGCGTGAACGCCAGGGCGAACAGTATATATATCGCTCTCATCCCTCGGCCCCCTCTTTTTAACGGTTTGCGGGAAAGCCGCTATTCCTTCCTATAAGTTCACCATATTATATGCGTAATTAGCGTTTACGTCAAGTATTGGTGGTGTACCTTAGTAAAACGCTACACTTAATTCACGTTCGTAGTCATATACGGTTCGCGGGGAATTATTTACATCCTCGAGGAAAAAACGCACCCTTTCGACGGGTGCCGTATTAGCGTAAAAAACGGCGTGGGGTAAACCTCACCCTGTCAATTAACGGATTTGGGTAAATTAACAGTTGCCGCCGGTTCGCGCCTCTACTATAATCCGTCCGGCTTACCACAAGCGATATGCGAACGACAACGACATTATGCCGACTCGTAGTCGGCTCGCTCCTGATAACTACCGCGCCGTTAATCCTATCCTGCGGGAAGGGCGAATAGCCCGACGAAACCCTCGAATACGGCGTCTGCCCCATAAAGCTCGAGCCGTTCCACGTTTATTCGGCCAGGGGGAAGTACCTTCGTTACGATATCGTGGAAATAGCCGCCGAGTTCGACCTCGATAAACTCCCGAGCGGCGACGACGCGGTACTTAAAGGCGAGATATACAAAGACGGTGAGCTGGTTGAGACCGTCGGCGGGATAACCGAACTCCGCTTCACGAAACGCGGCCCCGGCAAATACTTCGCCCGGTGGCCGGTTCCGTGGAACCCACCGCTCGGACGATACGAAGCCCGTGTTAAAGCCGACATGTCCGGCAAAGCCGTCGAAAGCTCTTGCGAGTTTAGTATCGCTGGTCGCAAATTCGAACCGCCGCCGAAGCCGTTGTGTATCGTGAACCTGGAGTCGGACACTCGGTTCAAAGAACGTGCCGTCGGCGGCCCGTACAACAAAGAAATAGGCTGGGAACAACTCGCTGCGTGGGCCGAGTTCATGGGTGCCGACGCGTTGTTTTACCTGACCGGCATCACCAAGGAACGATACGGCCCGACGATGGAGAAACCCTGGTATCAACATAATATAGACCTGGCACACGACCTGGCGAAAGAGGCTCACAAGCGGGACATCAAGTTCGGCGGCTGGGTGGGCGCTTTCCTCCCGTACGGCAAAACCCAGGTCTCGATGCCTTACAAGTTCAGCCGTAACCTGGTGGAGGGGAAATTTTTCTATACGCTCCACATATCCCTGAACGACGAGAAACGCCGGGCGCAAGTAGTGGAGTTACTAAGGGAGATGAACGAGAGCGACGATTTCGACTACGTAGGGATAGACTACATACGGACGGGTTTCGGCGGATACGAGTTGGTTGACGATTTCGTTACCGAGTTGAACCTGGAAACGCCGACCGACTGGGACAACAGGACCCTGGAAGGCCGGATGTGGTGGCTGGTTTCGCGGCTACGGGCCAGGGACGCGCGTATGATCAAGCTATGGCAGTGGTGGCGCGCGTCCAAGGCGGCCCGAACGTTGAAACTCATCAAAGAAGAAGCCGGAGTCACGAAACCCTTCTTCTGTTTTATGCTCTCGTACGAGTACGGGCATCAGCACGGGCAGGACCCGCTGATGATGTACGACGCGGGCGCGGACCTGGTACTCTTGATGTTATACGACGCCGACCGAAATAATTTCGATTACCTGATGTCGTCGTGGCCGGAATACGCACGCGAGGGCCTGGCCGTCCTGGTACCCGGGATTTGCGTGGATAAAAACTTCCTAGAGAATCCATGGGATAAGCGGGTTAATCAACCGGTGGAGATGTTCAATCGCTACGACCTCGTCGTTAACGATTTCTACAACGACGGCGCCGTCGAGGGGCTGTTCTTCCACGACCTGGACCGGGCTATTTACACGCGTAAGGGCGAGTTATACTGGGGCCAGGACTATGCCGTGGCGGGCGGCGCGGCCTTCGGGCGCCTTCGCGAACGTGAAAGCGCAATTCCGATTAAGGTACGCATCGAGGATATAAGGCCGGGGCGCGGGATAACGGTAGAAGTTTCGGTCGAAAACATCGGCGTGGAGGCCGTCGAGGAGGTCGGAGTAAGCATCCCGCCGACCGGCGGCGTCTTCCCCGGTAAAGACGCGAAGGTAACTATAGACGACCTGAAACCGGGCGAGAAGCGGAACGTCGAGCTATCGGCGGGTACCGCGCCGGTGGACAGGATGCACGTGGTTGCCGCTATGGCCGTCTTCGGCGACCGACCGGCCGACCGGAACTTCGACGTCAAAGCCGTTATATTATATAAGATACCGAAAAAGAAGGAAGAACCTGCCGAGGGTGAACCAGGGACGGAAGGAACCCCCGGCGGGAGCCCACCGGAAGTACCGATGTAACGTACTAAGGTTCATCTGGACAACCCATAAAATAATGTCTTTCGCACGGATAATTCTCGTAAAAATCAAGTCGAACCCGATATGCGTAATAATCGCCGGGGCTTTTCTTA
>CP070755.1:464909-474939 GCA_020348885.1 Candidatus Coatesiibacteriota bacterium
ATCCCTTCGGCTTTATAGTTACTAACAACAAACCAACAACTTATGAACACTATAGGGTTTCAGACCTATATTTGCGGTTTCAATATCCGAATAATTTACCCTCTCGGCGGTATTAAGTGCCGCTAACGATTGGCGCTCTTTCAAAAGGCTAACTCGCCGCTTTTGACGAATTTAGTGGATAGCTAATGAGTTACGCGGGTTGATCCGGTTTGCTTCCCTTGAACGACGTAAATTGACGCGTTTTCACCGAAGTTAGTCCGCTATAATATCAAAATATAGGGTATATTATCCACAACTCACCGGAGATTATTAACACGTTATCCACAGTATTTTCATTAAGTTACGGCGTTACTATACCATAGGTTTTCGCCAGCGCAAGCGAAAAATGATACCCTTCTGAATTTTTTCCATATCGTTTTCAGAATAAGGGTGTTACGGGTTAGCGGTAAACGGTAGAAAAACCGCCCTTGACGGTTAACGTGGGCGGGTGGTAATATACGCTTGGTTTAAACCTAGGGAGTCTATACGAACCTCGTAAAGCTCGAGCGCGTTACCAAACGATATCGGTTGCGTAGGTCCGTACGCGAGATCGCGGGCTTCCGGCGTCGTCGCGCCGTCGACGCGCTTCGCGGCGTCGATTTGGATGTCGACGCTGCCGAGATAATATGTTTACTCGGTCGGAACGGCGCCGGGAAGACGACTCTCCTTAAGATTATAAGCGGTATAGTCGCTCCCGACTCCGGTTCGATTCGGATAAGCGGGCGAGACGCGAGGGCAAACCCCGGCGTATTCTCGTCGGTCGGCCTTGTAGCCGGCGATGAGCGGGGTTTCTACTGGCGCCTGTCCGGTTACGAAAACCTCCGGTTCTTTGCTTACCTTTGGGGCCTTTCGGGCGAAGCTGCCAGGTTGCGTATTGACGAAGTCCTTAACGTGGTCGACCTCGCGGACCGCGGGCGCGACGAGGTCCGTACGTACTCCAGCGGTATGAAGCAACGGCTCGCGATCGCAAGGGCGTTGTTATCGGACCCGCCCGTACTACTCGTCGACGAGTTAGCCCGGAGCCTCGATTATCCCAGCGCTCTGGACCTTGCCAGGTTCATAAAGGAACTTGTAGTTTCTCTCCCCGGCCGAACCGCTATAATCGCGACCCATCAAGTCTGGGTGGCCCGCGAGATAGCGACCCGGGTTGTGGTTCTTGACGACGGGGAGGTCGTGGCGGACGGCGCGCCCGAAGCCCTTTTGAACGCGGCCGCCGGCGCCCGGTTCACCGTTTACGTGGAGTCCCTACCGGAAGTCGTCGCCCCGGCGGTCGCGGCGGTACCGGGTGCGAATCTCGAACGCGACGGCGCCGTCACCCGCGTTTCGTTCCCGACGCCTACGTCGGCGGTCCTCGGCGCGGCATTCGGCGCGTTGGCGAAGTTCAATATCGTTGACGTGATGGTTGAGGGCGGGGAAATCTCGGAAGCATTTCTCGACCTTCTGCGGGGTAGCGACGATGCGTAATTTTTTCCTCTTAATCCTCGCGTTCCTCCGTCGTTACGTAAAAGAGATGTTCTCGTACAGACTCCAGTTCGTTCTGTCTCTCGTGCGTATTGCTTTTTTCTTGGTCATATTCTTCTTCATTGCCGATTTAATTACGGGCATAGGTTCGCCCTATCTCGAGAAGTACGGCGGCGATTACTTCCCGTTTATCGTCGTCGGGCTGGCCTTGAACGCGGCCATAGGCGCCGGCCTTTACGGGTTTACCGGCGCTATATCCAGCGAGCAGGCTATCGGGACGCTGGAACCGATGTTGACTACGCCAGCGGGCCCTTTTGTTATCTTCATGGCGTCAACGGTCGCGAGGAATATTACGTCGATAATCTGGCCGTTATTGTATCTGGCGGCGGGCGCCGTTATTATAGGCGGTTTTACCTGGTCGGGGATACCCATCTTCATATTGGCCGGCGGGTTGACGGCCGTCGCGTACCTGGGTATCGGTATGATTTCGGCGGCGTTTACCCTGGTTGTCAAGCGCGGGAACCCTATTAACCTTTTCTTCGGCACCTTGCCGGCCCTCCTTTCCGGCGTTTACTTTCCCGTCGAGGTCCTGCCGTCGTGGCTCAGGGCCGTCGGGCGCGCTATTCCTTTGACCCACGGCTTGGAGTTGTCGCGTACTGCGTTGTTACCCGGTGCGACACCCGAATCTATGTCCGGAGGGTTCCTGTTCCTAAGCGCGTTCGCGGCGTTCAGCCTTCCGGCCGGGTACGTCGCGTTCCGCTACGCGTTAAACAGGGCCCGTAAGGACGGTTCTCTCAGCCACTATTAAAACGGGGATTCGCCTTTTCTCTTTACCGCTTTTCCTGGTTGTTGTATTATAAAGAGTAACCGAATAGCTGAAGACCGTGGCGATGGACGAGACGCTGCTTATAATCCGAAACCTAGCGAAGAATTTCGGTGGCCTACGCGCCCTCCGGGATGTCGACCTGGAGGTACGTCGGGGCGAGATATTGGGCGTAATCGGGCCGAACGGCGCGGGGAAAACGACTTTCTACAACGTCGTTACTGGTATTTACGACCCGACCGCAGGTACCGTCGAATACAAAGGCAAGATTATCGCGAAACCGAAGGCGAGGGCGCGGTGGCTCCCCTGGTACGCCGTAGGCGGCGTGGTCGTAACGGTAAGCGGTATATACGCCGTTTACAAAGCCGGGCTTCCCCTACTCGCGACTGTAGCGGCCGGTCTCTTGGTCGCCGGCGCGTTCACCGTATTCGGCTTCGTGAAAGTGCCCAGGGGCAGTCTGCGTCCCGATAAAATCGCCGCCCTCGGCTTCAAACGAACGTTCCAGTCCATTAACCTTTTTCCGCAGATGACGGCGCTGGAAAATGTCGAGGTCGGGGCGCACCTCCTTTCGCGAACCGGTTTTATAGACGTTGTCTTCGGGACGCCGCGGAAACGCCGCGACGAAAAGAACATCCGCGAACGGGCGGAGAAAGCGATAGACTTCGTCGGCCTCGACGGTTTCGAGGAGTATAAAGCCGCCAACCTGCCGTATGGGAACCAACGGCGCTTGGAGATCGCCCGTGCCCTCGTTACCGACCCGGAGATATTATTGCTGGACGAGCCAGCGGCTGGCCTGAACCCAGCCGAAACACAAGAGTTGATGTCGTTATTAAAAGACATCCGCGAGCGCGGTGTTACTATCGTTCTTATAGAGCACGATATGAAGATGGTAATGGGGGTCTGTGAGAGGGTGGCGGTGTTCGACCACGGTGTAAAAATCGCAGACGGGACGCCCGAAGAGATACAGAACGACCCGAAGGTGATCGAGGCTTATCTGGGGAGGGAGCATTGATGAACAAGCGGTCTTACGCAGCGGTAATGTTCATACTTGCCGTCGTCGCTTGGCCGGTCGGGTGCACCTGCGGTAACGACGGCGCTGGCGGCGAACCACCCGGCAACGCGCCAAGCTCGGAAACCGTCGACCTGCAAACCGTTGAGGAAGGCGGCCCGCCGATATTCGACGTTATGGCCGCTCGCCGTTCGGTGCGGTCGTTCGCCGACACGCCGTTGACTGAAGACGAACTGGCGCGTCTGCTCTGGGCCGGGCAGGGTATAACCGACCCCGTACGCGGCTACAAGGCCGTTCCTTCGGCCGGCGCTCTCTATCCGATTACATTATACCTTTGCGACGCGTCGGGCGTAGGCCGGTACGAACCGGAGACCGAAACCCTCGCGGTAATATCTGAATCCGACTTACGGGACGAGTTGGAGACCGCGGCGATGGGCCAGTCGGCCGTAGGTGACGCGCCCGCCGTCGTCGTTATCGTCGCGAAACCCGCGGTTACCGCCGCCAAATACGGCGGGCGAGCCGAGCGGTATTGTACCCTCGAGGCCGGCCACGTGGCCCAGAATATATTATTGGCCGCGTTTGCCCTGGGATTGAGCGGTGTAACAATAGGGGCTTTCGACGACGACTCTGTCCGGTCTTTGCTTGACCTGGACGAAGAGTACTTGCCATTATACATAATACCTTTAGGACACCCGGAGTAGGATTGGTTAAAACGAACGAGAACGGTGCCTTCTTCAAGTTGGACGACGTATCCGTCTCCTACGGCCAGATCGAAGCCTTGAAAGGTGTTACCGTCGAAGTAGGCGAAGGTGAAATCGTCAGCCTTATAGGCGCGAACGGCGCCGGCAAATCCACGACGCTGATGACTATCTCCGGTATTCTCAAACCCAAAAAGGGTAAGAAGTACTTCGACGGCGAGGACGTGACGGACGCGAGCGCCGACGGTATCGTCGGGAGGGGAATCGTCCAGGTTCCGGAAGGTCGCCGGATATTCCCCAGGATGTCCGTCCAGGAGAATCTCGAGATGGGGGCGTTCCGCAGACATAAAGCGGACACCGGAACCTTGGACCACGTCTTCGAACTGTTCCCGATTCTCAAGGAGCGCCGCGGGCAGAAGGGCGGCACCCTCTCGGGCGGCGAGCAACAGATGCTGGCCATCGCCCGGTCTCTTATGGCCGAACCCCGGCTGCTCTTGCTGGACGAGCCGTCTCTCGGGCTCGCGCCGAAAATCGTAGAGGATATCTTCGCGACGATTAATCGCATCAACAGCGAGGGCATAACCGTTTTTTTGGTCGAACAAAACGCGGCCATGGCCCTCGATGTGAGCCATCGCGGTTACGTTATGGAAACAGGTAAAGTCGTCCTACAAGACACTTCGGCGAATTTACTTGAGAACGAGGAAGTTCAAAAAGCATATCTGGGAGGGTGAGTCGAGTTTTACCGACTAAAAATAAGAGCCGCCGGTCGGCGGCTTTTTTTATCGAACGTACGAACGAAAAGTATCCCGAGTTAAGAGATACTACGTTTTTACGGATTGTGTTTTTCCTTCTTTATATCGCCGTACTCGCGCCATTTATCCTTCATTAGGTCGCCGTGCCAATTTTCAGCGGGACCGTATCGGAGTATCACGCCGTTGCTACCGACCGCCCAGCCTTCTGTCGCGCTCGTAAGTGTGACGTCTTTTAAGCTTATAGGTTCTTCTATTAAAGGGAAGTCGATATCCACTTTAACCCAACCATCGGAGGTCATTTCATACAGAGAATCCCGTTCGCCGACGACGAAGCCGCGTGTATTATCGTAAAGGCATATATCGCGAAGCGTGGCAGTAGTCCCTATATCTATTTCGTACCACGTTAAGTTCGTAAATTCGAAGAACGCGCCGCCGTCGCCGCAAATATAGGTTTCGGATGGTGTTAAGCCGTTCGCGGGTATCGTAGCTACGCTATACAAAGTATTAGGAGTAGGCGATGGTATCGATTCCCAGCCCGTACGGTCGTAGAATAGCACCGTACCCGCGTCGCCTACCGCCCAGGCCGTATCATTGGAGCCTATCGAGACGTCGTTCAACGTTACGTTGGTCGCGTTGTGTTCGAACACCGTCCACTCGGTTCCGTCGAAGCGCAGGATGCACCCGGCGTCGCCTACCGCCCAGCCGCCGTTGTTGTCGTCGAGGGCGACGGCGTACAGGTCCACCGTGCAGACCGGAGGCGAAAGGAGCCAATCGCCGTTGATGAACTGGAGCATCGTTCCGCCGGCGCCCACAGCCCAGCCGCTCGAACCCGACGAGATGTCGATATCGTATATTGACGATTCGGTTACGTTTAAACCGTATTCTTCCCAGAGGTAGTCATCGTACGTAAGTATAGTACCGTTTTCGCCCACGGCCCACGGCGCCGCGGCCGGGCGCCCGTCCACGGCGAACAAAGACGGTTTGCCGAACTTGAGTTCGGGTATCGCGATAACTGTCCACACCGAAACCCGTTCCAGTTCACTTTCGCTACAAGCGAATATACATAATAACGGTAAGGCCGTGCAGGTTATAATCGATATTCGTTTCATATATGTCCTTAAACGGTTGAAACACCTGTAACCGTATTTAACCGTATAGTAATAGGTAGAACCGGAGGGGTAAAACGTTACACCCCATCTTCGCGGAGATAATACCACGCTGTTGGTCGTTCGTCAATACGTTCATATAAAACAAAGGCCGACCGTGGGTCGGTTTAATCCGCGTTCAAAACGGTTTGAGTCGGGTTACGTACTAACGTTCCGCAAGCGCCACTACGGCCCACGCGGCGATTGCTTCGCCCTCCCCTATCGGGCCGAGTCCCTCGTTGGTCGTCGCTTTAACCGAGACCGCGGACACCTCTATGTTAAGTACGGCCGCAACCCTACTTCGGATTCCTTCTATGTACGGCGCGAATTTCGGTTCCTCGGCGATTATTATCGTATCGACGTTTATTACCTGAAAGCCTTCTTGCCCCACGAGTTTCGCGACCTTTGCCAGCAGCCCGGCGCTGTCGGCGCCTTCGTACTTCGGGTCGGTATCGGGGAAGTGCGTACCGATGTCGCCCAGAGCGGCCGCGCCGAGAAGCGCGTCCGCGATGGCGTGGCATAGCACGTCGCCGTCGGAGTGGCCGGCTAACCCGCGTTCGTAAGGGACGGTAATGCCGCCGATGGTTAGCGGCCGACCCTCGACCAGTCGGTGGATATCGTATCCTATGCCTACCCTCAAGTCCATTTCTATTCCCGCGTAAACGCGATAGCCGCGACTTTCACGTCTTTGGGGAGTTTCATTACGCGAACGCCCTGGGTCCCGCGGCCCATCGTCGAGATACCCGATACAGCGACCCGGTTCAGGACGCCTTCGGTGGTTATCAGGACGATGTCCTCGTCACCGGAGACCGCGGCCGCGCCGACGATTAGGTTCCTCTTTTTCCCCGATTTGAGGGTGATGATTCCCATTCCGCCGCGACCTTTTATCGAGTATTCTTTCAGGGGCGTTCGTTTACCTGAACCGCCTTCCGTGATTACGAGTATATCCTGTCCTTTTTCCGGCACGGCCATCGCGACGACACGGTCATCCTTCGCTTTGAATTTGATGCCGATAACGCCACGGGCGGTCCGGCCCATCGTCCGCACTTTTGACGATTTGAAACGGAGCGCTTGGCCGCCGGCGGTAAACAACATTATCTCGCCCTTCGGCCGGTCGAGCTCAACGTCGACGAGCCGGTCGCCTTTGTCCAGGTGAAGGGCGATTATCCCGCCTCGTTTCGGCCGGCTGAACGCCTCGAGGGCCGTTTTTTTGATTATGCCACGGGCTGTGGCCATCACAAGGGTTTCTTTCGCGGCAAGGTCGCCGATGGGGATGACCGCCGTAATATGCTCTTCGCGGTCTATCTCGAGCAAGTTGGATACGCTCCGGCCACGGGCTGTCCGTCCGCCCTCCGGGATGTTATATACCTTAAGCCAGTAGCACTTCCCGGCGTCGGTGAAGAATAGCAGGTAATGGTGGGTGTTCGCGACGAAAAGGCGCTCGACGAAGTCCTCGCCCTTGCCGGCGCCGGCGCCGGCCACGCCCCTGGTTCCCCGGCCCTGAGTCCTGTAAACCGACAGTGGCGTCCTTTTGATGTAACCTTCGTGGGTCAGGGTAATCGCGACTTCCTTTTCCTCGATGAGGTCCTCTAGGGAGAGTTCTTCCTCCTCGCCCGGGACTATCTCGGTCCGCCGGACGTCGCCGAATTCCTCGGCCAGTTTCGTTATCTCGTCTTTGATTATCCCATAGATCCGTTTCTTGTCCGCGAGTATCGCCTTGAGTTCTTTTATAAGCTTCTTGGTCGCCTTCAGTTCGTCTATGACTTTTTGCCGTTCCAGCCCGGTCAGGCGCGCGAGCCGCATGTCGAGGATCGCCTGAGCCTGGACCTCGGTAAGCTTGAAGTTTTTCATCAGACGGTCCCGGGCCGTCGGGACGTCTTTTGACTTTCGGATTACTTCTATTACCTTGTCCAGGTTATCGAGGGCGATTTTAAGACCTTCGAGTATGTGGGCTTTTTCCTCGGCGGCTTTCAGATCGAATTTCGTCCGCCGCTCGACCACGTCGAAGCGGTGGTCGATGTAACATTGCAAAGCCTGCTTGAGGGTCAGTGTCCGCGGCACGCCGTCTACCAGCGCGATCATTATCACGCCGTACGTGGTTTGCATCTGGGTGTGCTTATAGAGCTGGTTGAGGACAAGCGGCGGTTGTGCGGTCCGCCGGAGTTCGATGACCAGCCGCATCCCCTCTCGGTCCGACTCGTCCCGCAGGTCCGCGATACCCTCGGTCTTCTTGGCTTTCACCATCGCGACGATGTCGTTGATGAGTTTGGTCTTGTTCACCTGGTAGGGTATCTCGTGGACGATTATCGCCGTGCGGCCGTTCTTCAGCTCCTCGAAGTCCACCCGCGCCCGAACCGTCAGGCGCCCTCTGCCGGTCTTGTACGCCGAGTCGATACCCTCGCGGCCGACGATAATGCCGCCGGTCGGGAAATCCGGCCCCGTTACCAGCTTCGCGACCTTATCGTCGGGCATATCGGGCTTATCTACGAGCTTGCATATAGCCGCCGCGATTTCGTTCAGGTTGTGCGGCGGTATCTTAGTCGCCATCCCGACGGCGATACCGTCGCCGCCGTTCACGAGCAGGTTCGGTAACAGCGCCGGCATCGTCAGCGGTTCGTCCAGGGTGTCGTCGAAGTTCCGGCCGAAGTCCACCGTCTCCTTCTCAATATCGGCGAGCATCGCCATCGTAATCGGCGCCATCCGCGCTTCAGTGTAGCGCATCGCCGCCGCGGCGTCGCCGTCCACGGAGCCGAAGTTCCCCTGGCCGTCAACCAGCGGGTATCTTAGGGAGAAGTCCTGGGCCATTCTGACGAGGGTGTCGTAGATCGCCAGGTCGCCGTGGGGGTGGTACTTGCCCATTACGTCGCCGACTACGCGGGCGGCCTTGCGGTAACCTTTCCCCGGCTGAAGGCCCAGCTCGTGCATCCCGTAGATGATGCGGCGCTGGACCGGTTTCAGGCCGTCGTACGCGTCCGGCAGCGCCCGGCTGACGATGACCGACATCGAGTAGTCGAGATAAGACGTCTTCATCTCGTCCTCAATGACGGTCCGTTTGACCTTCTCGACGAAGAGCTTCTCGCCGTCGTTTGCGGGTTTCTGTTTCTTTTTTTTCTTTGGCATATCGGGCGCCGCGGCGGGCCTTATTATCCCTTAGTTTTCATAAGATTATAGGTTTTTTCGCCCGCAAAATCAAGCGGAATTCGCAGGGGGGAATATGGGCGTTGTGGGATATATTTACGCCCGTAGCTTAGGCCGGCGCGGGTTGGAAACAATCGATTTCGCGAAAAACAATCGAAACAATCGATTCAACGCATTTACAAGGAAACGGCCAATATTTTGGCGACGCCAGGCCGAGTTGGTATTTTTTCTTGACTTTTGTATCGACGGTCGTTAAATTCGGCCGTAGGTATTAGTCGATTTATACAAGGTTTATTAAGGTTGATTGTAACCAGAGGAGGAAGGCTATTATGAAGTATATAACTATTATGACTGTACTTGCAACGGTTTTCGCGACGTCCGCCGGCGCCACTGACTGGCTCTGGCAGGTTACTACAAACCCTGCCGATGATAACTGGGCAAGTTTTTCACCGGACGGTTCTACGATAGCATTTAGTTCCGATAGGAGTGGTAATCCCGATATATGGACGATTCCTGCGATGGGCGGTACTTGTACGCAGATTACAACAGATGAGGGAGTTGACCGTTGCCCTTGTTGGTCCCCTGATGGTACGACTATAGCGTTTTATTCGAACCGTAGTGGTAACGTTGATATCTGGACGGTTCCGGCTACCGGAGGTACGTGTACGCAAATCACAACGGACCCGTCACACGACTATTGCCCTAGCTGGTCGCCGGACGGTTCAACCATCGCGTTCCATTCGTACAGAAGCGGCAACGGCGACATCTGGACAATACCCGCAAACGGAGGTAGTTCTACGCAAATAACGACTAACCCAGCTAGGGATCGGTCGCCTTCATGGTCACCCGACGGTACGGAGATAGCGTTTGAGTCAGACAGGAGCGGTAATTGGGATATCTGGGCTATTCCTATTGCTGGTGGGTCAACTACCCAAATAACGACTAATGTCGCCGACGACTACGAC
>CP070755.1:475039-479174 GCA_020348885.1 Candidatus Coatesiibacteriota bacterium
GTTACTGTACAGAGGGTAAAATGAACTGCGGTCGGATGGAAGAAGTGGTGGCCGAGTTCGCTAAACTATAGACACGACCGACGAAAACTCCGATCGCGGAGAGACACTTTGATCGAAAACGTAAACGTATACGGGACCTTAATCATCTTCGTCGGCGCGCTGGCGTTGACCCTCTTCCGGAAGATTAACCTGCCGGTTCAGACGGTCCTGATGCTCATCGCCCTCTTCAACGTCGTCGTGGCCGTCGTCTTCCGCAGCTTCGGTGAGGGATCCGCCGGCGTGATGATCCTTCCCGCCGAGTTCATGTCCGGTATCATCCTACATCCGATTACAGCGCTGTTGGCCGGACTTTTCATCGCAGGCGCGCTCAAGGCGTCCGGCGGCTTCGAAGCGATAAAGGTAGTTATTAACAAGCTGGAGAAAACGCCCCTTGGCCTCCCCGGTACGCTGGTCATCCTGATAATGTCGCCACTCATCACGAGCCTTCCCTGCGGCCGGATTATGGCGGCGGCCCTCCTACCCCTTCTATTCGCTTTCGGCTCCGAGGAGATGAGGATACTATCGAAGGCTCAACTCATCATACTCATCGGCGCGTTCGCCCGCAACGCCTTCGGCTCCTGCGGCCCCAGCCCCATCGGTGGCGTCGGCCAGATAGGCGAGGGATTCCTGGGAAGCCACTTCCCCGCCGCTGCCGAAGGAATCCTCCGGGGGCCCCAATCGTTTTCCCTCATCCTCGGAACGGCGTTCATGGCCCTCTTCCTGATGCTGATAACGACCAAGCTCTATCCCGCCGATTCGGCGCTCGAGGACAAGGAAGCGAAAGGCGGCGAACGTCCGGAAGTAAAAGCACCCTGGGAGGGGTATGCGACGCTTATCATATTCGCCGTAGCCCTCGTCGTCTCGATATTCCAGCCCTTCGGGAAGATGCCCGTCCAGGCGGTCCTGGTTGCCGCGTGCGTCGTGATGATGGTCGTCGCCCGGCTCAAGATAACAGACCTGATGGCCGGTATAATCCTGATGCCCGTCACGGCGATGGCCGCCGGCTTCCTGGCGGCCGGGTCCCTCGCGATAACCGGCGGCTTCGACGCGCTGGGCGACGTACTCAAGTCTCTGGCCGATATCCGGGTCCTGGGTGTCGCCGGGATGCTGGCGTTCTTCGTCCAGATACAAACGATTATGCCCCTCTCGTGCTCGCGGATATTGACGGCGGCGCTGGTCCCGGTACTCTACCTCTTCGGCCCTGCTAAGTACAACCTGATTACGTGGACGGGGCTCGCGATCGTGATGAGCGCCTACATGATAAACGCGACCACGTCCTGCGGGCCGAGCCCGCTGGGCGGCGCCGGGATGATGGCCGAGGGAACGCTGCGGGCCGAGACCGGGTACCTGAAGGGCGCGTTCAGCTTCGTCGCGATGGCGGTGCTGGCGCCGTTGGCCGCGCTCTTTATGAAGTTTATGAACCTGCAAATCTTCGACGGAAGTTTCGGAACCGACCTGGGTCTCCTTCTCGTCGGGATGCTCTTCATCGTCTTCGTGAACTGGGTGCTGATGAAGCTGGTCAGTGTCTCCATAAGCGTAAGCCTGAACCGGGGCTGGAACGTACAATTACTTGCTTTCCTAGTCGCCGGAGCGGTGGCCGGCGCGATGCTCTCATACGCGCTGTACGACTTCGAACTAATCGGGATGCTCCAGGGCGCGTTGGGCGGCCTGGGCGCCGCGGTTCTCATCGGCTTGATGACGCCAAAAGCGCGGAACGTCCCGAAACCGGCGGAGGTGAAGCCCTGAAATGTTCTACGCCCCGCCGATACCGTGGCCGTACTACCTGCTCGGTTTCGTGGTTGTGTTCGTAATCGCCCGCGTAATGATAAACCGCGGTAAACCGCGGATGAGCCTGAGCGAGTGGCTACGGTTATTCATCGACCCGACATATCACCTGCTCCTTATCGGATACTCGCTCATGTTTTTCTTCCCGATCGTCGAGTTCTTGATATTCAGGTGGAAGGTACCGGTCGTCTTCACAGCGTTCAGCGTAATCTGTTACGCCGGCGCGTCGGCCCTCGGGTTCTTGGCCAACAAGGCGCTGGGGAAACAGTACACGCCCTTCGTGGACAAAGCGGCGGCGGCCCGCCCCCTGATAACGACGGGGATATACAAACACGTCCGCCATCCCATCTACGCCGCCGGATTCTTGATATGTCTCGCGCACCCGGCCTGGTTCGGCTGCCGGTTCAGCTGGTTGCTTCTGATAATCGCGTGGCCGGCGATACTGATACGGATGTGGCGGGAGGAACGGTTATTGTTGAAAAATATGGAGGGCTACCGTGAGTACGCCGAGAGGACGAAGCGGATAATACCCGGCGTGTTCTAATAGGCTTTCGGAACGATATGCGCGTACTTTTATCGTTGATAATTTTAGCCGCGACCGTGGCCGTAACGGATACGGACGCCGCCGATTACGCGGAGGTCGACGCGTATATAGACGCCGGCGAATACGGCAAAGCGGCGGACGCGTTGGCCGAGATGGTCGCGGCGGAACCGGGCGACGCCCGACTGCACAACGACTACGGGACGATGCTTTTTCAGGTGGGCGATTATGACGGCGCCCGGGCCGAATTCGAGAAGGCGGTAGAGCTGGACGCGGCGTACGCGTCGCCCCTGAACAATCTGGGTTACTATTACACGGCCGTCGAAGGCGACGCCGAGAAAGCGATACCGTACTTCGTCTCGGCGGCGCAGTTGGAACACGACGATACGGCCATATCGAACCTCTTCACGTGTTATCTATCGGTCGGTAACGTCGACGGCGCTATTGATACGTTCGAGGAACTTACCGACCGGTGGCCGGAGAGCGCCCGCGTCCGCAACGACCTGGGGACGTTGTATCTGTACAAAAACGACCTGGGTAACGCTAGGAAGTACCTAGGAGAATCGATTTCTCTAGACCCCGAGTACTATCACCCGGTCGTGAACTTGGCCCGCGTCGAAATCGCGGACGGCGATTACGAAGCCGCCGAAAAGCTACTCGAACCGCTGGTCGAATCGGGCGAATCCCGCGGCAGCACTCTCTGGGACGCGTGGGTGTATCTCTACGTCGCGCAGGCCGACGGCGAAGGCGCCCTGGCCGCCGCCGAGACGGCCGTCGAAAAGGAACCGGGCGCCGAATCGTACAACAACCTCGCGTCGGTGTACCACATGTTGGACGACTACGGGCGGGCGATAGACGCGGCGACGCGGTCGCTCTCATATGACGAGACCTCGTACGCCCACTACGTAAAGGGCTACTCGGCCCTGCTGGGCGAATTCAAACTGGATATGGCTCTGAACGAACTCGCCCGCGCCGTTGAGATGGACCCGTACTATACGGACGCGTGGTACGCGTTGGCCGAGGTACTTTTCAAACTCGGGTCCTTCGAGGAATCCAAAAACGCGTATCTAAAGACCTTCGAACTCGACCCCGCTTCTAGCGACGCGTACGCGTCGGCCGGGATAGCTTACTTCATGGCCGGCGACCGGGAAAAAGCGGCCGAAGTCCTGTACGACGCCCTCGCGCGATTCCCCGACGACCCGAAAGCGAACCACGGCGTCGCCGTACTCCTTCTCGATGAGGGTAAATACGAGGACGCGATACCGTACGCCGAGAGGACCGTCGAGTTGGCCGACGACTACGGCGACGCGTATAACACGCTCTCGTATATATACGCCGAACTAGGGCGGTTCGAGGACGCGTACGCGGCGCTAAAGAAAGCGGCCGAACAACTCGAACGGGAGAGCTTCGTACATCTGAACCTGGGGATAGCCGCGTACCGGACCGGGCGCTTGGACGAAGCCGTCGACGCGTTTACCTTAGCTATCGGACTCTCGGAACCCGCGGCCGAAGTAAACGCCGGGTACGCGACCACCGCCGGGCAAGCGTACGCCGGGCGGGCTATCGTACGCGCGAAACTCGGCGATTTCGCAGGCGCGGCGACAGACGCCGACGCGGCGGAAGGGTACGTGGGCGAGCATTCGGTAATCCTATTCGTCCGGGCCCGGGTCGCCGACGCGGAGGGGGACGCGGCCGGGAGAGACGAGCTTCTGGAACGCGTCGTCGAAATCAACGAAGAGGTTCTGGCCGAGGGTGAAACGTTGGGCTCGA
>CP070755.1:479274-486141 GCA_020348885.1 Candidatus Coatesiibacteriota bacterium
TAAACTCTCTGCGAATTCCGATTTATCGGTCGCTTTTTTCGAGTTAATCTATATGCGTTTCGCTGTACGGCAAAAGGAAGCGATATTGTACGACCTTACGAACGGCTCGTACGAATACTTCCCGCTGCCGGAACGGGCCGAGGCCTTCGGCGCTCTTTCGCCGAACGGCTCCAGGATTCTCTCGGGCAACAGAGTGGGGTCGTTTTCGGAAGACATAGGGTATATAGACGTATCCAACCGATGGTACTACCACGTAACGAACTCCCTCTCGCGAGACACGGCGGCCGTATGGAACGCGAAAGGCGATAGAATATATTTCGTACGCGACGACCCGGAGTTCTACGAAATGATATGCCGGGTCGAAGTTAATTAAAACTACGAGGGCGACGATAAAGATGATTATCAAACCTTATACCGACTCCGACTTCCCCGAGTATCTCCGGTTACGAAACGAACTCGACATCCACGGACAGGTGGAGTCCGAGGACGACCAACGTACGGCCCTGTCCCTTCCCTGGATGGCGCCGGAGAGAGATATCCTGATGGTGTTCGACGGCGCCGCGGCCGTCGGATACGCTCGGGCCAACAAGAACACCAGCCCAGACGCTAACAGGCATTTCTTCAACGTTAGCGTCGCCGAACGATTCCAGGACGACCGTAAATTAATAGACGACCTAATCGCACGGTGCGAAGCCCGCATCGCCGAGATAGCGAAAGACTACGGCGACATACCGCTCCGGATACGAACCGGTTGCTACGACGAAGAGACGTGGTTCGCCGACGCGGCCGAGCGGAACGGATACGAGCTTATCCGTTATTACGCGCGGATGGACCTGAACGACCTAGTATCCCTGCAGGAACCAACCCCGCCGGAAGGCGTAAAAATTAGGAAATTCGAACGGGACGCGGAGACGCCCGAACTGGTGGACGTATTCAACCGGGGGTTCGAGGGGCACTTCGAGCACGAACCGGAATCCCTCGACAATTTCGAGGTGTACCTCAAAACCCACTGGTATCAGCCTGAGAACGTATTCGTCGCCGAAACCGGCGGCGAACTGGTGGGCGTGAACTGGAACTATCTGAACCCGGAGCCGGAAGCCGACGGGTTGACCTGGGGCATCGTCGAGGACATAGCCGTGGTCCCCGAGTGGCGCGGAAAGGGACTCGGGCGCGCGTTGATACGCGGCGGCCAACTCACGCTGCGGGCCGCGGGCGCCGAACGCATCTGTCTATGGGTCGATTACGCCAATCCCTTCGGCGCGAAGAAACTCTACTACAGCGAGGGTTACGTCGATAGGTACATCTCACGGAGTTACGCGAAGGACGAGTAGGAGTACGGACCGTTCGCGGGAATCAAAAACGGCGCGGTATGCCCGCGCCGCTTCGTATTCTTATTATTGTTGTGGACGAGGTTCCGGAGCCTCGTCTACATTTCGTCAGTTAACCACCACCATCTTCTTCGCGGCGCTGTAATTACCCGCGTCCAATTTATACACGTAAACGCCCGGCGCAAGTACCGAAACCTCGGCCGCGTGTTCGCCGGCGGCGAGGGTCTCATTTACAAGCGTCGTCACCTTCCGCCCGCTGATATCGTAAACCGTTAGCGTAACGTCCGCCACCTCCGGTAAATCGAAAGCGATAGTTGCCGTTCCTTTAGCCGGATTCGGTCTTGATTGATAGAGGGCGTAGGTTGTCGGCAGGGCGCCGTTCCAGGTGCACTCGACCGGCCCGAAGGTCTCGCTCGAACCGCCAACGTCTATAACTTCCAGCCAGTACCTGTAGGTTACGTCCCTCTCCACGCCAGTATCTACGTATTCGTACGGTGATTCGCCCGTTACCAGTTCGGCGTTAAGTATATCGCGGGACGTTATCGCTTTTGCGTCGACTTCGTCGGACGCGACCGAACGGTAGAGGTTGAACCCCGCTACGCCGGTCTCCTCGGTCTCGTTCACGGCCCAGCTCATTTCGATTCCGTCGTTCTCGGACGCCGCCTCGAAGTAGTCCAGAACTATGCCGGTTTCTATATCGACGAGGTTGAAACTCCACGCTTCGCTCGAGTACTGGCTGTAATGTCCCGGCGTATCCACGTAGTTGGCGAACACGCGCCAGTAGTACGTCTCGCCTATAGACAACCCGCAGCCCTCGTCGAGAACCACCTTATTGTCCGTTAAGCCGACCGTGTATATCACGTTCGCGAAGTCCCCATCGGACGCTATCTCCAGGGTATAGTTCTCCACGTTCGCGTCGTACGGGTCGTTTCCTCCTGAGAACGTTTTCTCCCAGTCCAGAACCAGCGGGAACCCGCCGGCGTCCTCGCCGTCTTCCGGCGAAAGCAGATGGAATATAGACTCGTGAACCGTTATGAACTGGGTTTTATCGGCTATCAGGTCCTGGGTGATCTTTGAGCCGTCCGAACCGGGCCAGATTATACGGACCTCGACGGTCTCGTTCCGGGGAAGCCCGAACTCCACGTTTATCGAGTCGTCGCCGCCGCTCCGGCCGGACCCCACCTCTCGGAACGCCAGGAGCCCCGACTTTGACCCGAGGTACCCTGGCTCGTAGGCGTAAACCTTAGCGCCTATTCCCGACCCGTTGGAGTATCCCGGGCCGGCGGTCCCGTAACGTCCTACGGGGTAAATCGAAAGGTAATCCTCGTCGTTCTCGTCGTTGACGTATAAGTAGCTTTGGTAGAATTGGACTCCCTCGGCCAGGTCAAGGTCGCCGTCGAGGTCATAGTCGCCCCAACATATCGACCAAGAACGGTCTTCGCCTGAACCGAACGGTTCGGTCGCCGTAAAAGTACCGTCGCCGTTGTTCATATACAGCTCGTTTTTTTCTCCGGTATTCCCTACGGCTAGGTCGAGGTCGCCGTCGTTGTCGTAGTCGGCCCACGCTACCGACAAGGACGAGTTTAACGTCCCGAACTCTTCACGGGCCGTGAAGTTGAGGTCCCCTTCGTTCACGTAAAGGTAGTTCTGTCCCTCGACCCCGTGGTCGGGTTTGGCGTTGTTCCCGACCGCCATGTCCAGGTCGCCGTCGTTGTCGAAGTCGCCCCAGGAGAGAGAACAGGTCGCCCCTTCACCAAACTGCGGTTGGGAAGTGAAGGTCCCGTCGCCGTTGTTGACGTAAAGGTAGTTCTGCGGTTTTTCTCGCCAGTCACTGGACCCTATCGCCAAGTCCGGGTCGCCGTCACCGTCGGCGTCGCCCCAGGCCAACGGCCATAACCACTCAGTCCCGACCGAAAAAACGGCTGCTTCTTCGAAGGTCCCGTCGCCGTTGTTGGAATATAAATATAGTTGTTCGTCGGGGTCGAAATCTGTTAGAGCTACGTCTAGGTCGCCGTCGAGGTCAAAATCCGCCCATACCAACGCGTAAGTCGTGGTCATCCCCAGCTCCAGCGTTTTTTCAAAGTTGCCGGACCCGTCGTTTACGTAGATGAAGTTCGTGGGCGGGAAGTTGGAGCATCCGGTCGCAAGGTCCGGGTCGAAGTCGTTGTCGCAGTCGCCCCAGGCGGCGGAATAAGTAAGCATGTACTCGCCACCGTCGGTCCAGAACGTAAAAGTACCGTCGCCCTGGTTTACGTAAAAATAATTGTCGTCGCCGTTTGAGTTCGCTTGAGCTATGTCGAGGTCGCCGTCGAGGTCGAAGTCGCACCAGTTCATCGATTCGGTAGAATTTTCGCCGAACTGGGGTTCTTCTACGAAACCGGCAAGAGCGGCGAGCGGAAAAAGGATGACTGCCGTTAATAACCACTTAAGCATACGAATTACCCCCTCTCGGGAAACGGATTGCGTGCCTTACATGACCTATTTTCAATATCCGTTTATATTATTATATAACAAGCCCGCGAAAATAGCAAGTCCAGTCGTTCGACGTTCGCACGCCCAAGAATAAACCGGCGCGGATATACCGCGCCGTTCCCTATATATCTAGCATAATACCTTAAGGTGGCCGCACGTGAACGTACTAACCTAACCGCTTTCCCGCAACGCCCGCACCACGTTAGAGCCGTACGAGAACAGGCTTATAAAGATTATCACGGTTGACGCGATATACGCCGTATATTGGAACCAAGCCGGAAACCTGAGCATAAAAACAACGAACGAGAATACCAACGGCGCGGCCGCCAGCTCCCCCAAAAGTTCGACGGCATCACCCGAGTAGCCGATAGCGGAATTATTTTCTACGCCGGGCCGGCACGCGATCGCGTCGCGCCCCGAAACAACTTTTCGTACGCCGCCGCGGATTTGGCCCAAATCATCCGCCGGCCGTATCTGTACGCCCGCCGGGCGAAGTACTTCCGGGCCCCATCGTGCCCCAAGAGTTCGGTCATCCAAAAGGCCAGTGTCCGCCAGTCGCGGAACGGCACCAGTACGCCGCGGTCGGCGTCCAATAATTCCCGTGCGTACCAATAAGGCGTCGAGACTATCGCTTTACCGCACGCTACGGCGTACGCCAACGTCCCGGATGATATCTGGTCTTCGTTCAGGTAGGGCGTAACGTATATGTCCGCGGCCCTGAGATACGTGATAAGTTCGTCCAGCGAAACGAATCTGTTGACGAAACGGACGTGGTCGTGCAAGCCGAGGCGGTCGGCGGCCTTCTGCAAAGACGCACGGTAACTTTCACCGTGCCGCTTTTTTATCATCGGGTGCGTCGCGCCCAGGATTATGTATAACGAGTCGGGGAATTGCGGTAGTACGTCCGCCAAGGCCTTTATCGCAACCTGAATACCCTTATGGGGGCTGATAAGACCGAACGTCAGGACGATCTTCCGGTTTTCCGCGTCGACGGCCTTTTTAAAAGGCGCCGTGTCCGCGAACGGGACGTCAGGCGTACCGTGGTGGATGACGTGGACCTTTTCGCCTTTTATACCGTAAAGGCCGGTCAGGAACTCGGCCGCTTTACGCGCCTGAACTACGACCGCGGCCGAGCGGTCACATACCTTGATTACAACCTCGCGTTGCATGGGCTTGGGGTCAGCCAGGACCGTGTGGAGCGTCGTTACAACCGGTTTTTCGAGTCGCTCCAGTAAGGTTAAAACGTAGCGGCCGGTGCGGCCGCCAAAGATGCCGTACTCGTGTTGCAGCGATACAGCCCCGGCCGACGATTCGTTTATGAACTCGGCGGCCTCGACGTAGTCCTCGAGTCGGGACGCGCGGACGACGGCCCGTACCTCGGGACCATACTGCCGCCGGCGACGCCCTTCGTCCATGGCGATAATCGATAAGCTACCGTTCTCGCTTAGCAACTCACCCCGGCCCCCGGCTATCGCAGACGCCAGGTCGAACGCAAAGGTCGCCACGCCGCAGAGACGGGGCGGAAAAGTCGAAATTACATATAAATTCGGTGAAGAATACATAATGACCTTATACAACCTTAAACTCCGCAAATCATGACGTAATTCAAAACCTCGTCGAAATCGGCGGTTGCCAACGCTACGACCGAATCGGCGGCGCCGTAGTAAACGCGGAACTCGCGTGTTTTCTCATCCAGCACGAAACCACACGGAAATACGACCCCCGGGACGTCGCCGATCATCTCGTAATAGGTACGAGGGCCGAAGATCCAGTCCTCGCTCCGTCGTATTACGCGCCACGGCTCGTCGAGGTCGAGGAGGGCAAGGCCGCTACGGTAAAGGCTGCCCGAAGCGGTACGCCGGACACCGTGGTAGATGACGAGCCACCCCTCGGCCGTCTCGATTGGCGGCGGCCCCAAGCCGACGCGGTGAACGTCCCAGGAAGCGGGACGCGTCGTTAAAAACAACCGGTGGTCGCCCCAGTACTTAAGGTCGGGCGAAAACGATATCCACATGTGGCCCTCGCCGCGGATGATGGGCCTGTGGATGAGGGCGAAACGGCCGTTTATCTTCCGCGGGAACAGCGACGCGTCCTTGTCCTCCGGCGGGAGGAGGCGGGTATAGCGGTTAAAGGTTTTGAAGTCGGTCGTAGTGGCGAGTGAGACCACGGTTTCGTCCCGAATAAAAGACGTGTATGCGACGGCATACTCGCCCAATGGCTCGAGCCACACGATGCGCGGGTCCTCGACACCGAATCGTTGCTCGTCGTGGGCTTCGTCGGCGACGAGGGCCGGTTCGGCGTCGACACGCCACTTCGTCTTGCCGTCGACGCTCCGGGAGGCGGTGAGGTGCGAGAAACCGCGCAGGTCTTCCACCCGCACCAATAGCAACGTCTCGCCGCCGACGAGTGCCGCGCCAGGGTTAAAGACCGCGTGGGCAGGGTACGGCCATTTGTTGGCCGTTAATATAGGGTTTTTATCGTATCGCTGGAAAAGTTCGTAGCCTCCGATTTGGCATTCGTCATTGCCTTTGGCCATCACGCGCCTCCTGCGCGGCGGGCGTCGCGCCCGTTATATTTATATATCCGATTATAGCATTAAAAGAAACGATTAAACCTTACGCCGGTACTTTGGGCGGGCCGTCCGGAAATTCTAACCGTTACATATTTACATAAAACGGCTTTCACTCGGCTCCGGGAAACGCGCTTTACGACGAACAAACTGTAAAGGTGTTTTCCTATTCCGGCTGCTCCTTTCGTAGTACCTCCACGACGTTAGACCCGTACGAGTACAGGCTTATAAAGATGATTACGGTCGACGCGATATACGCCGTATAAAGGAACCACGGCGGGAAACGGAGCATAAAGGCCACGAACGCGAAAACCAGCGACGCGGCCGCCAGCTTCCCCCAGAAGTTCGACGTCATCGCACGGGCGTGTTTGCCCAGGACGACGGCGCCGCCGGTCACGATAAGTATATCTTTAACGATTACTAATACGACGAGCCAAACAGGCCCACCCAGCTTCCCCCAGAAGTTCGACGTCATCGCACGGGCGTGTTTGCCCAGGA
>CP070755.1:486241-489017 GCA_020348885.1 Candidatus Coatesiibacteriota bacterium
GAACCGCTGTCTCTTCATCGTAAACGCGCCCGAGGAGGAGGAAGGCAGCCATGTCTCGGCGGCGGTCGTTACGCCGGGTTATACTCTAGACCGAAGCGCCGGCTATCACGTAATCCCGCCGCTGGACGAGTACTACGACCTGAGGACCGAAATGGTCAGCCTGGTCGAGGCGTCCGGTATCCCGGTCAAGTACCACCATCACGAAATAGGCGGTTCGGGGCAATGCGAGATCGAAGTGCTGTTCGACACCCTGACGAAGACCGCCGACGACTGTCTGTGGATTAAGTACCTGGTCCGCAACGCCGCGTATCAATCGGGCTACATTGCTACCTTTATGCCCAAACCGATTTTCGGCGAGGCCGGCAACGGAATGCACGTGCACCAGTACCTCGGCGGATCCGACAAATCGCTCTTCTACGATAAAGAAGGCGCCGCCGGCCTGAGCGACGTCGGCCGTTACTACATAGGCGGGTTACTCAAACACGGCCGGTCCCTAGCGGCCTTTGCCACCCCGAGCACCAACAGCTACAAGCGGCTTACGCCCGGGTACGAGGCACCCGTCCAGCTCTTCTACAGCCGCGGGAACCGGAGTGCGACGGTCCGCATCCCGGAGTACGCGGTAAGCGAGCGCGAGATGCGTATCGAGTACCGCCCCGGCGACGCCACCGCCAACCCGTATCTGATGTTCGCCGCGATGCTGTTGGCCGGGCTCGACGGCATCGCGAACAAGATTGAACCGGGAGACCCCATCGACGAGGACTTGCTCAAGATGTCGGCGCGGAAACGCAAAAAGATACCGAATCTCCCCAAATCCCTGGTAGCGGCACTCGACGATTTGGAGACCGACTACGACTACCTCCTAGCCGGCGGCGTCTTCACAGAAGATATATTAGAGGCCTGGATAGAAACCAAGATGGAACACGACGTCCGCGTCCTAGACCGGCGCCCGCACCCCCACGAGTACGTGTTGTACTTCGATTTGTAATAACGGCGTAAACTTCGCCTTTACGAGGAATAGGACGATTGCGATGGTAAAACGCTTAATCCCCCTCGCCGCGGCCTTGGCGCTACTTACAACGACGGCCTGCTACCTCGGGACGTTCCAGAGCCCCCGGGCCATCGGGACCGGCAAAATCCGCACCAGAGTATGTTACAACCTTCCTGCTTATTGGAGCAAGGACGAACGGACCAAAGCCGAGAACGCCCAACAGGATTACAAAGACGGCTTCATGATGGCGATGGTTACGTACGGCGCCGGCTCCCGGTTCGACATCGGGCTTAACGCCACGTATCACTCTATCGGGCTCCACGGCAAGTGGTGGGCTTTTATGCGTAAGCACAACCGCGGTATCGACGCCGCGCCGATACTCTGGCTTAACTACTTCTTCGGGGCGAAGAAAATAGCGCCGAAACTGTCGCTTCTGGTCGGTTACCCGACGAGCCGCATCGCCGAGATATACCTCGGGTACGAGATGTTCTACGGCCCGAGCTGCGCCAAGATCGTGCGGCTCTCGACGGTTTTCGGCGGCGGTGAACTCGATTGGCGCGACTTCGAGGACGAAAACGTCTTCCAGGACAGCATACTACTCGGTTTTGACGTCAACTGGGAGAGGTTCGGCCTCACCGCCGAAATCGGATACCCGCTGTATAATAAATACCCGGTGATATTGTTCGGTATCGCCGTCCACGGCGACTTCGGCTTCCCGGGTTTATTTTAAAACGTATAAGACGTTAAAATAGTATAATGTAGTAACCGTTTTAACCCCTGTAGCCCGGCGGCACGGACCGAAGAGCCGCCGGGATGGACCCGAACCGAAGGAGAAGAAATGGCGAAGGAAGTAGTAATTCCCGTAGAGGACCCGCAGGTTATACTGGACCTACGGGCCGGCGAAGAGGTCTTCCTGAACGGGCGGATGTTCACGGCGCGGGACGCAGCCCACAAACGTCTCGTCGAACTCATCGAGAAAGGCGAGGAATTGCCCATAGACCTGGAGGGTTCGGCGATATATTACGTCGGACCGTCGCCGGCACGCCCCGGCAAACCCATCGGCTCCGCCGGACCGACCACGTCCGGCCGCGTGGACTCGTACGCGCCTTTGCTGATGGAACGGGGAAACAAGATAATGATCGGAAAGGGCAAACGGAACGACACCGTGAAAGAAGCGATGAAGAAGTACGGCGCGGTATATATGGGCGCCATCGGCGGCGCGGCGGCCCTCATCGCGTCGGCGATAAAGAAGGCCGAGGTCGTCGCGTACGAGGACCTGGGGCCGGAAGCGATACGCGTACTAACGGTGGAGAACTTCCCGGTGGTCGTCGTTAACGACACGGTAGGCGGCGACGCGTACATAGACGGCCGGGAGAAGTACAAGAGATAAAGGAACGGACTCAGCCGACCAACCAACCACCCGACAGATGACGGACCGCGAGGACCGAAATACTATCGACCGGCGGGATTTCCTGAAGCTCGGGTTGGCCGCCGGCGCTTTCGCGCTGGTAGGCGGCGCGGTTCCCCGCGTCGTCTTCGCCGACGAGCTGGATTTGGAAACGCTCAGGGGCGTGAAGACACTGTTGCGGCCTCACGACGTCGCGGTCGCGCCCGACGGCACGATATCCCTCTCGAACTCGGGGATGTACGGCGTCGTTCGCGTATCCGGCGGCGACGCGTACGTCATGGGCGCCGGACCGGGAACCGGCGAAGGTCAGCTCAACTTCCCCCAGGGCGTCTGCGCGGCCCCCGACGGGTCGGTTTACGTCGCCGACACCAACAACGCAC
>CP070755.1:489117-496070 GCA_020348885.1 Candidatus Coatesiibacteriota bacterium
ACTGGAAGTACGGGACTAATTCGTTATTCTCGTACGGCTTGGTCTTGAGGAGGAAGTTGCCGCCGATGAAACCTACCTTGCCGCTGACGCCTATATGTTCCCGGACCGGGTAGCCAACCTCTCCTTCCAAGGCCAATTCCGGGAATACGTTGAAACCGGGGACGAGCCCGTTCTGCTCGATCCACTTGTCGTTGGTCTTGTCCAGCGTAATCTGCGGCGTTAGGGTGAACATTATGGTGAAGTACGGCTTGCCCAGCGGTACCCGCGCGCCGACGGCGAAGCCGAATCGGACGAGGCTCTGCTTAACCTTTTCTGGGCTATCGCTCGGGATAATGCTTTGACTAATCGCGTAACCCAGGCCGAAGTTGGGGCCGACGTAAGCTTCGATCGGCGTCTTGGTCAGGTAGTATTCGATGGCGAAGTCCCAGTCCAACCCCGTCGAGCTGATGTCGCCCGGTAATCTTAGTAAGCGGAAATCGGTATGGAAACCCCATTTTTCGCCGGAAGTGTCTAGGGCTGCATCCAGACGGTAGCCCCAATAACCCTGGTCCAACTCTACAGGGCCACGGCCGAAGTTGACGAACCCTGCGTATACGTCGACCGTACCGGCGTGCGCGGCTGCCGCGGCTAGGGCCAGGCATATTATCGTTATTTTTCCCGTCATATGTACCCCCTATTTGACAAAAATACTGACCTTTTCGCAACCAATCGATAGTATAGCACGTGATTTCGGAAATGCAAATCGCGGGTGGAAAAAAACGCGGCCGGGCCGCGTTTGAAACCTGTCGGTAAACATGTGATTCTCTATTTCTTCACGGCCGCGCCGCCTGCGAGCATCTTCTTCAGAAAACGCCCCGTGTAGCTCTCCCTGGTTTTAGCAACCTCTTCTGGCGTGCCTTCGGCGATTATGTACCCCCCGTCGTCGCCGCCTTCTGGCCCGAGGTCTATTACGTAATCGGCCGATTTTATTATATCCAGATTATGCTCGATTATCACGACTGTGTTTCCAGCGTCCGCCAGGCGGTGTAGTATCGTGAGTAGTTTCTTCACGTCGTCGAAGTGAAGCCCCGTCGTCGGTTCGTCCAGGACGTAAAACGTCCGGCCGGTGCTTCGCTTCGCCAGCTCGCGGCTGAGTTTAATGCGTTGGGCTTCGCCGCCGGATAATGTTGTGGCCGGTTGACCCAGCCGGATGTACCCGAGCCCCACGTCATAAAGCGTCTGCAGTATCCGCTTTATCCTCGGGTGCGCGTCGAAGAACTCCAGGGCTTCCTCGACGCTCATGTCCAGCACGTCGGCGATGGTCTTGCCCTTGTACCTAATCTCAAGCGTTTCCCGGTTGTAACGGCGCGCGCCGCAGACCTCGCAGGGGACGTAAACGTCGGGCAGGAAGTGCATCTCGACCTTTATGATACCGTCGCCGTCGCAGGCGTCGCACCGACCGCCGCGGACGTTGAAACTGAAACGGCCGGGTTTGTAACCCCTCGCTTTCGACTCGGGCAAGTTCCCGAAGAGCTGGCGTATCGGGTCGAAGACTTTCGTGTAAGTAGCGGGGTTGGACCTGGGCGTACGCCCAATAGGCTGTTGGTCGATCTCGATGACCTTATCGATGTGCTCGAGTCCATCAACATCTTTGTACTCGCCGGGACGTACCGGCGTGCGGTTGAGGTAACGGGTAAGTACCGGGTACAACGTCTCGGCCACCAGCGACGACTTCCCGGATCCGGATACTCCCGTGATACACGTGAACGTCCCAAGCGGGAAGGAGGCGTCTATTCCCTTCAAGTTATGGTGTCGGCAGCCGCGGACGGTAAGGTAGTCGCCGTTAGAACTCCGCCGGAGCTTTGGTACTTCGATGCTCTCTTTTCCGGCGAGATATCGCCCGGTAATGGACTTTCGCGACCGCTCGATTTTCTCCGGCGGTCCGGCGACTACCACCTCGCCGCCTGTTCGCCCCGCCCCCGGCCCCAGGTCTATTACGTAGTCGGCGGCCCGAATGGTCTGTTCGTCGTGTTCGACAACGATTACCGTGTTCCCCAGGTCGCGAAGCCCTTTGAGCGTTTCGAGTAGTTTCTTGTTGTCCCGCTGGTGCAACCCGATGGACGGTTCATCCAGAATATAAAGGACACCCATCAAGCCGGAGCCTATTTGCGTAGCAAGGCGTATCCGCTGGGCTTCGCCGCCGGAAAGCGTAGGAGCCGCCCTATCCAGGGTAAGATAGCCGAGGCCTACGGCTTCAAGGAAACCCAGACGCGCTTTGAGTTCTTTCAGTATCTCTTCGGCGATCATCTGTTTGGTCGTCGTTAGTTCGACCGACGCGAAGAACCCCGCCGCATCCGCGACGGAAAGGGCCGTTACCTCCGCTATGTTTTTTCCGCCAGCGGTGACGGCTAGCGCCTCGGGCCGCAAGCGCGCGCCGCCGCAGTCCTCGCAGGGCTGCTTGGAGAAGTAGCGCCCATAGTAGAACTCGCGCTGGTCCTCGGAGGTAGTCTCCCTGTACATCCGGTAGAGCCGCGGGACTACGCCCTCGACCGACGATTTGTATTCGTGAGTGATGTCCCTTCCGATGTAGCGGAACTTGAACTTCCGCCCGCCGCTTCCGTGGAGGAGTATTTTTCGCGTTTCTTCTGAAATATCGCGCCAGGGCGTGTCGAGGTCGAAGTCGAGTTGTTCACCCAATTGACCCAGGAACTGCCAGATGTAGGAGTCGTCGCCCCGGTTCCAGGGGAGGACCGCGCCTTCCCGCAACGTCAGGGTATCGTCAGGTATTATCAGGTCCAGGTCCACCTCGAGTTTGAACCCGAGTCCGGAGCAGGTCTGGCACATCCCGAAGGGGCTGTTGAACGAGAAGAGGCGGGGTTCGATGGGAGGATAGCTTATACAGCAGGCGGTGCAAGCGAACGCCCGGCTATAAATCCGGTCGCCGTCGTCACTCTCTAATACTCGGACAACTGCCGTATCCTCGCCCAGGTCCAACGCCGTCTCGAGGGAATCGGCGAGGCGCAGCCGCAGGCCGTCGTTGATAACAAGGCGGTCGACGATGGCGTATATGTCGTGCTGCTTGTTCTTCTCGAGGGTTATCTCTTCGGTCAGGTCGTATTCGATGCCGTCGGCCAGGACGCGGGCGAAACCTTCCCGCCGGAGCCGCGTGAACTCGTCGGCGAAGGTCCCTTTTCGGCCCAAGGCGACAGGTGCCATCAGGTAGAACCGTATCCCCTCCGGTAGTGTCAGTATGTCGTCCACCATCTGCTCGGGTGCCTGGCTGGTTATAGGGCGGCCGCATTTGTAACAGTGGGGGTCGCCGGCCCGACCGTAAAGTAGTCGCAGATAGTCGTGTATCTCGGTCACGGTCGCGACCGTTGACCGGGGGTTCCGGGACGCCGACTTCTGTTCTATCGCGATGGCCGGCGAAAGCCCCTCGATGTATTCGACGTTAGGCTTCTCCATCTGGCCGAGGAATTGGCGTGCGTACGCCGACAAAGACTCGACGTAACGCCGCTGCCCCTCGGCGTAAAGGGTATCGAAAGCCAGCGACGATTTGCCGGAGCCGGACACGCCCGTAACCACGATGAACTTGTCCCGCGGTATCTTGACGTCTATGCGTTTCAGGTTGTGCTCGGCCGCGCCCTTGATGAATATATGGTTGGTAGGGACCATATCATTTTACACGGAAAACCTGTGTAATTATACTCAACTCTTGTATAGTGTCAAGCGTTTTTTTCAGGAGACCGGTAATATAACACAATCGCCGGTACGATTAAAGACCGGCGGTAAGGTTTCGGCTCTAGAACCGGCGGTTTTTACCTTATTCCTCCGCCGTCGTGAATTCCCAATCCATCGTGAACGTCGCGGCGTCGTTCAACCGTAACTCGATTCCTACGGCGTACGTTTCGTTGGGCTCGAGCGGCTCCTTCGGGAGGATACAGACGGCGTTTCGCAGGAGTTTATGCGGGTCGTTCTTATACGTCAATAGCCAGAAGTCAACTTCATCGCCGGAAGAGTCGGTCAACACGGCCGTATTCACCCCCATATCCGGTTCCCGCAGGTTGAACTCGACGGTAATCGGGAAACCGGCGATCTCGCTTTCGCCAGGGACCGGGTCCGGTCGTTCGCCGAGGGACTCGAGCGGTACGTCGGTCTGCCCGGGGAACGGGTAGACGGCGTATTCGACGTCCGCTAGCGGGTCCTCGGCCCACGGGCGGTAAAAGACGCCGACCTCGAGAACGGTGTACCTCTCCCGGCGTAGGATTATCGCGTCCTCGGTCTCGGTCCGGTGTTCCTCGTACGAGTAACCGTGGCCCAGCTCCCGGGCAACAGGGTTCAGGAACGGTAGCCGGTGATAGACGGTGGCCATGAAGCTGTCCACCGCCTCGGCGCCCTCGTGCCCGACGGCGATGACCTCTTCGATGTCGTCCCATTTATAGCCGTAATGGCAAGCCCGGTCCCAGGGCTCCTCGCCGACGAACTCCTCGTTCTCCGGTTTCTCGAAGTGAGTGGATATCCCATGGGGGTCGTTGGCCTGCAGGTACTTCGCGTGGGCCCGCGCGGCCCGCGCCAACTCCTCGACGTAGTGTACCGGCTCGAGCCCGGCGGCCGCCCGGTACTCGTTAATACGCTCGAGTACTTCCTCCTCCCGCGCGTCGGCCGGGAACGTGGGCGTCCCGGCAAAGTCCATCGCGTCGAGTTGCTCAGCGGTATAGTATTCGTCGCGATACTCGTAGAACTTGACCTCGTGGACGTACGTAATGACGCGGGCGTCAGAACCGGTGTATAATAACGTGGACGTTAAAAGCGCGGTGATTAAAAAACATTTATGGATTACGGAAATCATTTCGGTTCAATGCGTTAGAGCGTATACGAAAATATTCGCACCCATCTTCAGGGCGGCTTCGTGCTTTTCGGGTGGGTCCTTGTGGACGTCCGGATCCTCCCAGCCGTCGCCCAGGTCCGTGTTGTAAGAGTAGAAGATGACCATGCGACCCTCGTAGTAAACGCCGTAGCCCCGGGCCGGGCCCCCGTGGTGCTCGTGTATCTTGGGCAGGCCGTCGGCGAAATCGTAGACGTTATGATATATCTCGTGGTCCAACGGCAGCTCCACCAGCGGGCTGTCCGGGAAAATCCGCGCGACTTCCCGGCGCCAATACTCGTCCATACCGTAGTTGTCGTCCACGTGGAGGAAACCGCCGCGCTCGAAGTACCGGCGGAGCCGTTTTACCTGCCCGTCGGTGAACTTGACGTTGCCGTGGCCGGTCATGTGGAGGAGCGGGTAGTCGTAGAGTTCGTCACTCGCCACGTCGACGACCACGTCGTCGCCGATGTCGGCCATGGGTAGTCCAACCCGCTCGGCGAGGAAACCTTGTAGATTGGGGAGGCTTGTCGGGTTGGCGTACCAATCCCCGCCGCCGGGGTATTTTAATTTGGCGATTACCGCGCGGCCCGGTGGGACGTCGGTGGTTTCCCACTGCGCGGCCGAAAACGTCGTAACAATTACGAAAACTATAATCGTCGGTCTAAGCATTTCGCGAATATTATATCAGAACCGCTCCTATTTAACCACGCAAAGCCACCGGACAAAAACCTGTAGCCGCTACGGAGTTTTTGTTATAATGACAGATGAATAATCGACCGTAACCGAAGGAGGAGTCCATGGGGAAAATAACCACTATTTTGGTTATCGCGGTCTTTACGTTTTCCGTGTTAACAGCCTTCGCGGAAACCGTCGGTCCGAACGAAGAGCCTGATTTAATACCGCTCAAGGTGCTGTTCGGAAACCCTACTAAACACCGGGCCCGGATATCGCCGGACGGGACGATGCTCGCGTACCTTGCCCCCTACGAAGACGTCGTCAACGTATGGGTCAAAACTATAGGTAAAGAGGACGACCGTCCCGTTACAACGGATACTGAACGGCCGATATATATCTACACGTGGTCTCAGGACAACGAGCACGTCCTTTACTTGCGTGATAAGTACGGCGATGAGAACGACCACCTCTACCGGGTGGATTTAGATACGGGCGAAACCGAGGATCTGACGCCTTTCGACGGCGTGAAAGTTGACCTGTACGAGCACAATAAACACTTCCCGAACACGTCGATAATAACGATGAACAAGCGCGACCCGGAGTTGTTCGACGTCTACAGCCTGGACCTTGAGACCGGCGACGTCGAGATGATAGCCGAGAACCCAGGGGACGTTATCGGGTGGGATCTGGACGCGGACCAAGTCGTGCGGGGCGCCAACGTGATGGCGCCCGACGGAAGTTACGTGCTTCGGGTCCGCGACGACGCCGAGGGCGATTGGCGGGAGCTTATAGTTTGGAACGTCGAGGACGCTATGAACAGCACGTCCCTCGACTTCGACGGATCCGGCGATTGGATGTACCTTTTCGATTCACGGGACGCTAACACCACGCGGCTGGCGAAGATAAACGTTCATACAGACGAAATCGAGGTAATCGCCGAAGACCCGATTTACGACATCTCCGGCTTTATGTTGAACCCGGACACGTTCGAGCTGGAGGCTTACGCGATTTATCGGGACCGAGAAGAATGGGTCGCCCTCGACGAAGATGTGCGCGAGGACTTCGAGATTATACGCGCCATAGACGAGGGGGACTTCGACGTACTTGACCGGGACAACGCCGACGAAACGTGGATAGTTTATTTCGACAAGACCGATGAGTCGGCGTCGTATTACGCGTATAACAGGAACACGAATGAAGCGACGTTCCTCTTCGATACGCGGCCGGAGCTTAACGATTACACGCTTGCGTCAGTGGAGCCGATATTGTTCACGGCCCGCGACGGGCTGACGATCAACGGATACGCGACGTTCCCGCCGGGCAAGGCGCGGGAGGATCTGCCGACGGTCCTGTACGTCCACGGCGGCCCGTGGGATCGGGATCTGTGGTGGTTCGAACCGTTCGTCCAGGCCCTCGCGAACCGGGGGTACCT
>CP070755.1:496170-509070 GCA_020348885.1 Candidatus Coatesiibacteriota bacterium
GAGTACCTCTATCCCGATTTCGTCTCCCCTACGTATTACGAATACTGTGGTTGTCCGTTTATCATCCGGTTTTACGACGACAACGGCAAAGTACCGCCCTACAGCCTTCCCGTCGGCGACGCGCTGGCGGAATATGAAGTTTTTCCCGACGAGTGGGAGCAATATCACGCGGGTAAAAAGGTTTATTATTACGGGGCCGAATTGGGACCGGAACTGCCTTTCTACCAAGAGGAGGATAAAACGTACTGGATTTCGATCGTACTGAACTGCGGAGGCAATATACTCGGCCCGCCACTCGACCACCCCCAGTGGTTCTGGCAGTTCTCGGAAGACCAGTGGCACGACTACCCGGCCCAGAAGTCAGAGTTCTGGTATAAAAATACGAACTGGCACCCCCTCTACCAAAAAAAAGATATCACGGACGACATGGCTTTCGCTCTCTGGTATGAAGAACCTACAAAACCCTGAGGGAATTAGTACTATACCTCGTACTTCGTGCTCGTAATGGCATTTCTCGATACGGTCCGAAGGGTATCCGTTTAACGGGAAGGGACGAGAAAAACGGCGCGGTGAACTCCGCGCCGTTTCGTTAATATCTGTCCGTATCGTTTGCCCGTTACACCTCCGCCCCCGTCGCCAGCTCGTGGGGCGCGACCTTGGGCGAGTGCGCGCCGCAACTCTCGGCGTCGGGCTCCTCCTCCGCGCCCTCGGGCGACGGGTAGAACCCGAACTCCCGCAGGAGCTTCAGTTTCGGAAGAATGTTATTTTCTAAGTCCACGTGGAAGAAGCCCGGGAAGACGTCCGGGTTCCCGGTTATGAAGCCGAAGTACCCGTCGTAGCGCTCCGGCACGTTCACTTCGCCCGAGTCGAAAACCTCGTGGCCGGTGAAGACGAACTCGGGCAACAGGTACGGGCAGAACTCGAGTTCCGTTTTTTCGGCGTACTCGCGGTATATCTCGGTCTGGGGCAAAAGCGACAGGAGGCTCGGCAGAATTCGCGCGCCCATCGACCGGAACGAGACCATCTGGAAGAGCGACTGGTAGAAGTCGTCGACGGTCTCGAACGGGAACCCCCAGACGTAGAACGTATCGCACCGCGGGAATATCTCGACGGCCTTGGGGACCAGGTCCAGCGTCTCGGCGGCGGTGAAACCCTTCTTTATCCGCTCGAGTATCTTATCGGATCCGGATTCGATGCCGAACCGGAGCTCCAGGCACCCCGAGTCGGCCATCGCCCGCATCATCTCCTCGTCGGTCAGGTTGACGCGGCCGAAGGCCTTCCACTTCACGTCCAGGCCCGAACGGTCCAGCTCCCGGCAGAACTCTATTACCTGCTTTCTCCCGGAGACGAAGAACTCGTCCTGGAACAGGAAGAGGTCCACGCCGGCCTCGGCGTTGAGGACGGCCATCTCGTCAACGATGTTCTTCGGGCTGCGGGCGTAGCTCTCCAGGTCCCATACCGGCGCCACCGAACAGAAGGTGCACGGGTACGGACACCCACGGCTCGTCATCATCCCGTAACCGGCGTACTGCGCGAGGTCTATCTTGTCCCACGCCGGGAACGGAATCGAGTCGAGTTCGTCTATGCGGTCACGGTCCGGGTTGTGGCGTATCGCGCCGTTCGACCGGTACGAGACGCCCTTAACCGCCGAGAGGTCGCCGCCATTGCCGAGCGCCGCGAGCAGCTCCGGGCCGGTCCGTTCGCTCTCGCCGCGCGCGACGACGTCTATCCAGGGGAAGCGGGTCAGGACCTTATCCTCTACAGATTTTGAACCTACGCCGCCGAGCACGAGGGTACGGTCCGGGTACCGTTCGCGGAGGGCCTTCATCGCAAGAATCGTGAACGGCAGAAGATTGGCCATGCAGGACAGGCCGATTACCGGCGCCGGATCCTCGAGAAACGAGAGGAAGACGTCCATGTCGAAGGGGTCGTCCGACGGGCAGGTCTGGTAGTCCCGGAAGTCCACGTCGAAACCGGCGTCCTCCAGCGCCCGGGTCAGGTAGAGGGGCCCGAGGGGAACGTGAAGCTCGCGCTCGATCTCCTCGCCGTAGCGCATAAAAAGCATATTAAGGTTGACCAGCGTTATGTCGGCCATCTCAGTCGCCTTCTTCCGGTATGTCCGGTCGGATGCCGGTCTCCACGTCCCAACCAACGTCTGTTTGTTGGGCCGTTGCCTGGCTTCCGGTCGCGTCGTCGCCAGTGTCTTTCTCGATGGGCTCGGTCGGACCGGGCTCGTCGGGGCGGCTGCCGGTGGCCGCCGGTATACACCCGGCGACGGCCACGCCCAGGGCGGCCAGCATCGCCGCCGCGGCGTAACCCCGGAAGACCGGCCGCAACCTGGGGGCGACCTTCGTGTTCGCGATAAACGCGCTCAACTGCTCGGCGGGGATACCGTCGAGCATCGCCGCTTCCGCGCCGTTCAGTTCCAGACCGATGATGTCCGCGGCGCCGGAACGCCTTTCCATTAACTCGGTCTTGAAGTCGGGGTCCACCGCGGCTTTCTTCACCAGGACCTCGATGCCCCTGGGGACTTCGACCTTCACGGCTACTCCCCCTTCTCCGGCGGATAGTCGGGACTGATACCGCGCGTCAGATTGTATGCTTCTTCTTCCTCTTCGGCGACGTCGCCGGTCTGGTCCGCGTCCTGCCCGTCTGCGCTGACGTTGTACGGTTCCGGTTCGTCGGGGTAATCGGGACGCGCGCCGGTCGCCGCTTCGTACTCCGGGTACGCGTCCGCCGCGGCGACGGTAACGCCGAGCGCCGCCAGCATAACCGCGGCGGCCCGACCCATGAACGCGGGCCGGAGTTTCGGGTTGACGGTGGTGTTGGCGATAATACCCTCGAGTTGGACTTCGGGGATGCCGTCAAGCATGGCGGCTTCGGCTTCGTTCAGCTCGAGACTTATCGCGTCGGCCGCGGCCGAGCGTTCGGCAAGAAGTAAATCCTTAAACTCTTCGTCCACAGCGGCTTTCTTGGTTAATACCTCGATACCACGGGGGACCGAGCCGACGCCCTTCCCCGGGCCCGGCGGCCGCCCGCCTACGATTGTGGTTCGGACCGCGGGTTGTTCGGTCGGGTAACCGGTACGTTCGTTATTATCCATAATGGGTCCTTTGCTTATACTTAGTAAGCCTTATTTAAGGTAACCGTCGTCTATTTAGATACGTCCGTTCGGCGCGGGTTTAACGTATCTAACCTAACGCTTCCCGTTATTCGTCGGCGGTTTCCGCAGCATCGGGATCATCAGGCGTCGAGTGGATAATTACTTTCCCGTCAGATATCTCGTATTCGCCGTCACCCGATATAGATAGTAATTCAGGTTGTTTATTTACGGGTTCTCCGTCGTTATTAGCAACGTCCTCCGGTTCTATTGGTGGTAAATCGGGTCTAATCCCCGCCGCCCTATCGTAGATAGCGGTCGCCTCGCTTTGGTCGCCGGACGTACTCTCGTCATTGCCGTCGGGTTCGGTTACACGGTCTTCCGGTTCCGGCCCTGTAATAGGCGGCCAATCGCCCGGGTCGTCAGGCTGGCTTCCAAACGTAGAGGCGCAACCGCTAGCCGTTACGACCCCCAACGCCGCCAGCATTACAACGGCGGCCCGGCCCATAAACGCTGGCCGGAGTTTCAGGCTTACTGTTGTGTTAGCAATAATACGCTCAAGTTGGGTTTCCGGTACGCCGTCCAACATCGCGGCTTCGGCGTCACTCAACTCGAGGCCTATTTCGGCGGCCCCGGCCGAACGTTCGGACAGCAACATCGCGCGGAACTCCGGGTCCACGGCGGCTTTCTTAACCAATACCTCAATACCGCGGGGAACCGAGCCGACGCCCTTCCCCGGGCCCGGCGGGCGCCCGCCGACTATGGTCGTGCGGACCGCGGGTTGTTCGTTGTTACCTTTATACTCCACCGTATCCATAAACCCCGTTCTAACGGCTTATTCGTTAAGAATAACGAATTCGAACGGATAAATCACCGTAACTTCGCCTTCCTTGATAGGGGGAAAAAGCCAAAGGTAAATCCTCGCAATAACAGCCGACTCGAACTCGGGCGCCCCTATCGTTGTACTTACGATACAAGCGGATACAACGTTCCCGTCAGGTGAAATAGTAAACTCCGTCACGATTTCGCCGGAGCCAAGTTCAACGTTGTTCTTTAACTCCTTTTTATATTCGTACTCGATACCGGTAAGATGCCATTTTACAACCCTTGCAATGACGGCGGTAGACCTAAGTTCGTTCGCAGCCCCTGTTCCGTAAATCTCGTAGGGAGACGGAGCTATCACTTCGAAGGCTTTATATATTTTTTCCCGAGGTTTTTCCGTCTCCGTTATAACCCCGTACGGTATATCCGGGCTTATCCCCGTAATCCCGCCGCCTGTTCTTTTCGGGTGTTCAATAACGTCGTCAGCCGTCCGGTAATCCTTACGTAACTCTGGTTTTACCTCCTCGTCCGTTTTCGGTTTTTCGTTATTATTGTTTGGTACGCTTTCCGTCGACTCCCGAACCTCCGGCTCGTCCGGCCTTATACCCTTCACTTCGGTGTCCGTACCGCCGTCATCCCCGCAGCCCGCCAACCCGACCCCCAACGCCGCCAACATCACGGCGGCGGCCCGACCCATGAACGCCGGTCGGAGCTTCGGGTTAACCGTCGTGTTCGCTATAATCGTTTCGAGCTGGGCTTCCTGTACGCCGTCGAGCATGGCGGCCTCGGTTTCGGTCAATTCAAGGCCTATCTCGGCGGCCGCGGACGAACGTTCGGCCAGCAGTAACGCGCGGAACTCCGGGTCCACGGCAGCTTTTTTGACCAGCACCTCGATGCCGCGGGGTACCGAACCGACGCCCTTACCCGGTCCTGGTGGTCGCCCGCCGACTATGGTCGTGCGGACCACGGGTTGTTCGGTAGAACAAGTGTAACGCCCGTTTTTGCCCGTATTAGGTCCTTTACGCAAAACGTTCCCGCCTAACGTTTATACTGAATATTTAGATACGCTTGTCAGTTGCTGTTTTAGTCAAACCGAATCCGAAGCGTCGGCGTTATTCGGCCGGGTTTTCGGTCTCGGCGTCAGATGCCTGAGGCGGGTAATCGGTTTCCTCGTAAAGTCTATCAGGTTCGTCCGGCCGGCTGCCCAGAGTCGGACCGACGCCGCCGTCATCGTCGTCATCCCCACACCCGGCGCCAGCTATACCGACTCCCAAAGCCGCGAGCATCACGGCGGCAACGCGGCCCGCGAACGCCGGCCGAATTTTCGGGCTGACCGTCGTGTTTGCGATTATCGACTCGAGCTGGGTTTCGGGCGCACCGTCGAGCATAGCGGTTTCGGCTTCGTTCAGCTCAAGGCCGATTTCGGCGGCCGCGCCTGAGCGTTCGGTCATCAGTAACGCCTTGAACTCCGGGTCCACGGCGGCCTTCTTGACAAGGACCTCGACGCCACGGGGAATATCGTTTGTCATTTCTATTCGCTCCTTTGTTTAATCTGCACAGGTGGACCGGTTAAAATAACCGGCAACCTTACGGTAAAGCTTATTCAACCGGGCTTTCGTTATTCTCGGTATCGGTATCCGCCGCCTGGTCGCCATAATCGACCGCTCCGTACCCTCGACCCGGAATGTCGGGGCGAATACCCTCGGAAGCCCCGCCACCGCCCGGGTTCATTACATCATCGGAGCCGGTAATCGGCGGCCCGTCACCCGGGTCGTCAGGTTGATTTCCGAGCGTAGTCGCGCACCCACTATCGACCGCGGCTACCCCCAACGCCGCCAGCATCACCGCGGCGACCCGGCCCATGAACGCCGACCGGACCTTCGGGTTGACCATCGTGTTGGCTATAATACCATCGAGCTGGATTTCGGGTACGCCGTCAAGCATGGCCACTTCGGCTTCGCTTAACTCAAGGCCGATTTCGGCGGCCGCGGCCGAGCGCTCGGCCAGCAGTAACGCGCGGAACTCCGGGTCCACGGCGGCTTTCTTGACGAGTACCTCGATACCACGGGGAACCGAGCCGACGCCCTTACCCGGGCCGGGCGGGCGCCCACCGACTATAGTCGTGCGAACCGCCGGTTGTTCCACTGCCTCCCCGCCAACGTCTCGCTTTTCCTTATCCACTATAGTACCTTTCCGGTATCGTTAAAACGATACCAATAATATAATACAAGTATAAATAACCAACGTCAAGCCGCTACGGCGCCGCTACGGCATTTAGCGAAACGTCCGTAACCTATCCACATTAGTATCGGTCCGCCGCCGCGCGTTACAGCCCCTACCTCCGGCGCGCGATAAAAATCCCTTTAATTCGCTCAAAACTCCTTATGTCGCCGGTTTTTCTCGGGACGGCCTTGCATTCTTAAAACGACGTGCTATAGTATCGGCGATTTTCGGTTACACCTCCTTCAATCAAACCTCCGAAACGGTATGTTCAACGACGGCGACCTCGTCGCGGATAGATATAAACTCGTCGAGAACCTCGGTTCCGGCGGTATGGCCGACGTCTGGCGCGCCCGCGACCTTCGCGACGGCCGCGGCGACGTCGCCCTGAAGTTCATCCGGCCCGACTTCGTCCGAATGAAGTGGCCCGTCGAGTTCTTCGGACGCGAAGTGATGAACTCGAAGAAGCTGACTGCGCCCACCGTCGTCCGCGTTTACGACCTCGACCGGGAAGGTGACGTCTGGTTCGTCGTAATGGAATACGTCGACGGCGAGGACCTGGACGAACGGCTCGCGCGTTACAAAACGGATGAGGGCCGCGCTTTCACCGTCGAAGAGACGCTGGAAGTCGCCCGGGACGTCTGCGCCGCGGTGGAACACGCCCACGGCGAAAACATACTCCACCTCGACCTGAAACCCGGCAACATAATGGCCGTCGGGAGCGGCGGTTACAAGCTGATGGATTTCGGACTCGCGTCGCCGTACGGTACCCGGGCCACCCGCGACCGTAAAGCACCCGGTTACTCGAGCGGATACTCACCGCCGGAACAGGTGCTGGGTCGCCAGATAGACAGACGGTCCGACGTTTACAGCCTTGCCGCTACTTTCTATGAACTCCTCGCCGGCAAACCGCCCCATGCCCGGACAGATTACGCCGCCGCGTACGAGATACCTGAACCGATTAAAGGAATACCGAAACATATAAATGCGACCCTATTGGCTGCTCTCTCAAAGTCGCCGGCGTTCCGGCCCGCGTCTGCGACGGAACTGCTGAACGCACTGGAGGGAGACGCGTAGAAAAGCTCGATAAACGTTATTAACCGAAAATACCCCCCGCCCGTCGAGGCGGGTTTCGTTTTCCGTCGCCGGAACGCCGAAAACGTTGACACTCCCCGGCTTTTCTGATAACTTCCGTTCGATGGACGGCACCGAACGAATAACGCCTTTTACTATAGGCACCGCCGGGCACGTTGACCACGGGAAGAGCGCCCTGGTCAAAGCGCTGACCGGCTACGATCCGGACGTACTCCCGGAAGAGCGGGAACGGGGGCTTACTATCGACCTCGGGTTCACCTATCTGGACCTGGGCGACGGCGTTGGTGCCGGGTTCATCGACGTTCCCGGCCACGAGAAATTCCTTAAGACCGCGGTGGCGGGAATCGCGGGAATAGACGCGGTACTCTTCGTCGTGGCCGCCGACGAAGGCGTTATGCCCCAGACCCGGGAGCATCTGGCGGCCCTGGGCTATATGGGCTGCAAACGGGGCGTCGTCGCCCTCACAAAGACGGACCTCGTGGACGACGAGTGGCAAGAGTTGGTAACCGAGGACCTTCGCGAGTTCTTCGGCGGTACTTTTCTGGAAGAAGCGCCTATTATCGCGGCATCGGCCGTTGACGGCCGGGGATTGGACGAAATCCGGTCGGCGCTTCGGGAAAGCCTAACCGACGTTCCGACGCCTTCGTCCGATGGACCCTTCAGAATGCCGATAGACCGGGTTTTCACCCTTCGCGGGTTCGGGACCGTCGTCGCGGGGACCGTCGTAAGCGGCAAGGTACGCGTCAAAGACGAGTTGGCGCTGATGCCTTCCCCGAAACCGGTCCGCGTCCGGGGTATCCAGACCCAACATACCGACGTTCAAGAAGCGACGGTCGGCATGCGCGCCGCTCTTAACATCACCGGCGCCGACGAGGACGAGGTAACCCGCGGCGACGAGATAGCCGCGCCCAACTACCTCGTACCGACGGACCGGCTCGACGTACGGCTGACCGTGGAGCCGAAACACGTAATAAAGCACCGTGAACGGGTCCGCTTCCATCACGGCGCCGCGGAGATAATGGGCCTAGTGCTTCTCCTGGAAACAAGCGCGGCCGAAGGACCCGGGTCGTACCTCGCTCAAGTGGAACTCGACGGCCCCCTCGTTACGACCAGATACGAACGCTATATCGTACGCCACGCGTCGGACCTACGGCTTCTCGGTGGCGGGAAAATACTGGACCTTTACCCTACGCGTCACCGGCGCAAGGATTGGGTCATCGAACAGATTAAAGCCATCGAGGAAGCCGAAGGCGATTACGTAAAGCTCCTTGGCGCGCTTTTCCGACGGAAACGCGGTCCGCGCGTAACCTACTCGGAAGAAGAGTTGGCGAAAGAGCTGTGTCTACCGCGGGAAATGGCACGAAGAGTAATCGCCGACGCGGTTTCGGTCGGCGTTATGGTGAAGCTGGGCCAGGAATACCTGGCGGCCGAACAGCTCGGCGACCTGCTGGACATCTGCTTGGAAACCGTCAAAGGTAAATTGGCGCAGGATATGATGAAAGAATCCGTCGGCCGCAACGAGGTTCTGGGCGCGTTGAAGCTGGATATCGCCCCGGAGGCCGTCGGTTCGGCGCTGGATACGTTGGTCGAGCGGGGAGAGTTGGAGAAGACCGCAGGCGGATACGTACCCCCCGGCTATACGGTCAAACTCATGCCGGCTCAAATAGATACCCTGGAACGTATCGAACGAGAAGTTAAAAACGTTCTGGTAATGGACATCCACGAACTGGAGAAACGCTTCACCGGTAACCCCGAATTCGAAACAATGCTCAAGTACGCGGTTTCGTCGGGCCGTGTAATAGACCCGGCCGAAGGCGTACTAATACATCCCGATACTGCGGACCGCTTGGCGAATGAACTTATAGAGTACCTGAAGGGACACGACGAGATACGCGTCGCCGAGTACAAAGACCTCGTAGGATTGTCCCGAAAGCACGCGACAGCGGTCCTTGACCACTTCTATACGACCGGAGTTACGTTGCGGACCAAGGGGAGCCACAGGCTGCCGGACACGAAAACATAAGTCCATCCGTCAAGCCGTTCTTATAAGTAAGTCCCGTTTTACCAGTAACTTTTAACGAAATAAGAGGTAACGACGATGTCCAAAGTCCAAACCGCCGAACAGAAGGCAAAGATGAAACCGGCCGAGTATATCGCCCTGGAGGAACAGTATAACGCGAAGAACTACAAACCGTTGGACGTGGTCCTCGAGCGGGGCGAGGGCGTATGGGTCTGGGACGTGGAAGGCAACAAGTACATGGATTTCCTCGCGGCTTACTCGGCCCTCAACCAGGGACATTGCCACCCGCGCCTGGTCCGCGCTTTAACGGAACAAGCTTCGAAGCTGGCGCTTACGTCCCGGGCGTTCCGCAACGACCAGCTTCCCCTCTTTGCGAAAGAACTTTGCGAGTTACTCGGCTACGAGATGATGCTACCGATGAACACCGGCGCCGAGGCCGTCGAGACGGCGGTCAAGGCCGCTCGGAAGTGGGGTTATACGGTCAAGGGTGTTCCCGACGACCAAGCCGAAATAATCACCTGCGAAGGTAACTTCCACGGGCGCACCACGACTATCGTAAGCTTCTCGTCGGACGAGCAGTATAAAGACGGCTTCGGTCCGCTGACGCCGGGGTTCGTAATAATACCTTACGGCGACGCCGACGCGCTCGAAGCCGCGATAACGCCGAATACCGTCGCTTTCCTCGTGGAACCCGTCCAGGGCGAAGCCGGCGTAGTCGTCCCGCCGGACGGGTATCTGGCTCGCGTTCGTGAACTTTGCGGCGAGCACAACGTATTGTTCATCGCCGACGAGATACAAAGCGGGTTGGGGCGTACCGGCTATATGCTGGCCGCCGAGCATGACGGTGTAAGGGCCGACGTCGTAACACTGGGCAAAGCCCTCGCCGGCGGAATGTACCCGGTATCGGCGGTCGTCTCGTCCCGGGAGGTGTTGGGCGTCTTCGACCCGGGCGACCACGGCTCGACCTTCGGCGGGAACCCGCTCGCCTGCGCCGTGGCCCGCGAAGCGCTCAAGGTAATCGTGGACGAAAAGTTGTGCGAAAGAACCGCCGAGCTGGGTACCCGGACGATGGAGCGGCTGCAAACTATCGACAGCCCGTACGTGGACTTCGTACGGGGTCGAGGGCTCTGGTTCGGTATCGTGTTGAAGGACGACGCGGGCGGCGCCCGCAGTTTCTGCGAAAAACTGATGGCCGAAGGCGTACTGGCGAAGGAAACCCACGAGAACGTTATACGCCTAGCGCCGCCGCTGGTAATCACGGAAGACGAACTCGGCTGGGCATTGGATAAGGTGGAGGGAGTACTAACCCGTTAAAACCCTTTCGCCGGCCGGTAACAAGGATGAGGCAATTACCCTATTATAACGTCTGAGGGAGGTGCGTTTTTACCTTGACGCGAAACCGTTATTATAGTATATATGTATTAGTATATGACAAAGGAGGTGAATAATAGATGAGAAGCGTACTCTTAACGCTCACCTTTGTCGTTGTAATATCCACGGCCCCCGCTTCCGCAATCGATATCCAGGAAGCGTACGACGCTTGCGGGTCCGCTAACGGGTACGATAAGTACCTGGAACTCGACCCCGACGAAACGTATACCGGGTGGTTAATCGTAGACTCAGGAAAAGATTCCTGTATCGCCGGTAATGGGGCGACGATACAAATAGACTCGGGAAAAACCATCAGAGCCCTGAATTCCGGGACCAAGTTGGATATCGACCATACGGCAATCTATTGCGACGGCACGGGTTGGGGTATTTCTTACCTCAGTGGCGCAAACGGGACCATTAACTTCTGTACGATCGATTACTTCATGTACGGTGTTTACGCCTGGGGCCCCTCAAACGTCACCCTCAAGAACTCAATCGTCACTAACAACACGGAGTACGGCGTCGCCAAGGAAGAATACACGCCGATGTACATATCTTACGTAGACGCGTGGGGTAATGCCCACGGGAACTACTACGAGTATTGCTCAGGTTGAGGCGCGACGTGGGAGAGTTTCTCCCCAAGCCCAGGGACAGGGTGCTTTTCGGAAGACCCGAAATACGTCGACCCGAACAGCGGCGATTATCGTTTGCAAGAAGATTCGCCGTGCATAGGAGCGGGTGAAGGCGGCGAGGATATAGGCGCGATTCCGTACGAAGAGGAGTCCGTAGTTACGCCGGCGTCACTAGGGTTCATAAAAGCGTTATTCTAAAGTTTTACGAAGGGTGTGAACGGAGTTCGTAGGAAAAGGGTTGGTGTATCTATATACATAATCGATTATATCATATATAGCCTTTACACCATCGTTGATTAACGTCCTTACCACTCGAAACGTTTCGTTTAGGACTTGACATAAGCTCTGTTAGGTGGTATATACGACCTTAACGACTGAAAGGTGGTGAACCGAAAATATGAAGTACATAAGTATCCTTTTGATAACTATAGCCCTTGCGTTTACCGGAGCCGCGGCAGTCGATATCCAGGACGCGTACGACGCTTGCGGACCCGCTAATGGGTACGATAAATACTTAGTACTTAATCCGGCGACGACGTACACCGGCGAGCTTACAGTAGACACGGGCAAAGACTCTTGTATCAAGGGCAATGGAGCGGTTATCCACCTAGATAACAACGGTAGAATAACCGCTTCGGGTTCCGGTACCGAACTCGATATAGACCATACGGTCATCTACGGTAACGGTTCGGGACAAGGCGTCCGCGTCGATACCGGGGCGAAAGCCGCTATCGATTTTTGCACAATAGATAACCTGAACTTCGGCGTCCTCGTCTGGGATAACTCGACGACTTACGTAAAGAACTCCATCACGACGAACCACAACGGATACGGCGTAGGATACGAAGATACCGCAAACGTGAACATATCCTACACTGACTCGTGGAATAACGGGCAAGGCAACTACGGCAAATACTGCGAAGGTTGAGGCGGCGGGTGGGAGAGCACTCCCCCAACTCCCGGTACCGGGTGTATTAGTAAAGACCCGAAGTATGTTAATCCCGGCGGCGGAGACTACCGTCTCCAGAACGACTCGCCGTGCCGCGGCGCGGCCGAGGGCGGCGAAGATATGGGCGCCCTCGAGACGTACGAAACGATTGCGCCATTATCCTTCGGCGCTATTAAGGCGATGTTCTAAAGGGCAATAAACCTTTTTACGAAAAAGCCGGTCTAAAGAGGCCGGCCTTTTTCAATGCGTACTCCCGAGTCCTCTATGGGACAAAATGCGTCCCCGTCCCGCCCCGCAACGCTTCCAGAACGTTCGCCGGCGTCGTTACGACGGCGCGGCGACCACCGCCATCCAAAAACGATATGATGCTTTCGACCTTCGGGCCCATGCTCCCGGCCGGAAAGTGACCTTCGGCATAGTACCTCCGGGCTTCTTCGAGCGTAACCATATCGAGCGGGCGCTGCTCCGGTTTATTGAAATCGAGATACACTTTATCAACCGACGTAGCCAATACGAACAGCGGCGCCCCAAGGTCCCGCGCCAGGACCGCCGACGCCCGGTCCTTATCTATCACCGCGTCTATCCCCTCGAGCCGTCCGTCTTCTTCATAATAAACGGGTATACCGCCGCCGCCGGCCGTAATTACTATAGCGCCCGCATCGACCAAGCCCTTAATCGTATCTATTTCCAC
>CP070755.1:509170-511791 GCA_020348885.1 Candidatus Coatesiibacteriota bacterium
CGTACGAGAGCCCTCAGTTGTACCGGGAACTGGACGCGTATCTCGTGTATCCGGTCGACGGCGGCGAGTGCCTCTGGGTCGTCGTCTGCGTCGGCGGGTACTTCCTGGAATAACCCCGGTAGCCGTAAGTACCTTTTGCAATTTGCGGCCCTTTATGGTATAAGGGAACTGTAACGTCAAAGAACGAGGATAAATGAAAACCCTCTTGACTTTAAGGCGGTATTTATGAAGAAGCTAGCGATGTTAATATTAATCACAGCTACGGTGGTTTCCGCTGCGGCGCCGCGTATATCGAGCGTCGTACTCGTGCACGCAACGTCCCGGGCGGAAATCGACCGGCTCATGGACCTCGGTTACGACGTCGATACGTGCCGGAAACCGACGTCCGAAGGCGTCGAAGTCTATATCGAACCGGAACGGTTGCCTGAGTTGGAGGCCGACGGGTTCACCTATGAAATACTCTGGGCCGACAGCCGGGACCGGATAATCCCTAACTGCGCGTACGACGGGCCGCTTTACGACGGGACCCGGGCCCTCGACTTCGACCATTACTATACGCCGGCCGAGGCAAACCTCGCGCTTGATTATATCCATAACCGGCTATCTACGGTTTCTAAGGTTTATACGGTTGGGACCTCGGTCGAAGGCCGCCCGATTAAAGCGATAAAGATAACCGATAACCCGGGCGAAGAAGAGGTCGAGCCGGAGGTCCGTATAATCGGCGCGCACCACGGCGACGAGAAGATATCCTATATGGTCGTTTTCTATTTCCTGCAGGAACTCGCCGATAATTACGATAATCCGCCGGATAACGATTGGACGAGGTTAGTGGAGGGGACGGAACTATGGGTCGTTCCGATAATGAATCCTGACGGCGTACATTATAATACGCGCTACAACGTCAGCGGCGTGGACCTGAACCGGGACTATTCGTATATGTGGAACGGTTCCGGCGGAAGCCCGTACCCGTTCTCACAGCCCGAGACCTGCGCGATTCGGGACATGTCGCTCTCGGACGAAAACACCTTCGTCATCAGCCACAGCCACCACTCCGGGGCGGAGTATATTAACTATATATGGAATTATATCGCGATGGGCGACCCCCCGGGGGACCCTCCTAATCAAACACCGCCGAACCACGACTTCATAATGGAACTATCCGAGATTTACCAGGACGACTGCGGTTACGAGATAACCAACGGCGGCGACTGGTACACAACCAACGGAGACTGCAACGACTGGTCTATGGGCGAACGCGGCGACCTGGACGACACTATCGAGGTAAGCTACACGAAAACGCCGCCGGCGAGCCAAATACTATATTACAGCCAGTTGAACGACGACGCGCAACTCCAAACCCTCTTGATGCCGTTGGACTATGGTTTCCAGGGGGTGGTTACCGACGCCGACACGGACGCGCCACTGGACGCTGAGGTCTTCTGTAATGATTACGAAATACAATGGTTCGCGTTCACGGACCCGGCCAAGGGCGACTATTACTGGCCGGTGATGCCCGGGACTTACTCGATAACCGTATCGGCTGAAGGTTACGACGACAAGACCGTCAACGGGATAGTCGTGAACGCGGGAACCCCGACTATCGTAAACGTTGAGTTGAACCCTACGCGCGGCGGGAACGGAGTTCCTAGAACCGGGACGGTTCCGTTCGCCCTTGCCCAAAACGCTCCAAACCCGGCCGCCGGTACGACGACGTTCAGTTTCACGTTACCGGAAGCCGGGCGTACGGAACTTTCGATATACGATTTAGCCGGGCGCCGGGTCGCGACCGTATTCGACGGCGAAAGCGGAGCTGGGGAGAACAGTATCGCATATGACGTTTCGCTACTCAGCCCCGGTATTTACTTGTACCGGCTCGCGGGCGTGGGCGAAACGGCCGTACGGAAAATGGTCGTGAGCAAGTAACGATAAGACCGTTATATATCGCGTATAAGCGTATATATCAGGAGAATCATATGCTAAAGATAATCCTCTGCATGATGTTAATACCCGTAGTTTGCGTCGGCGATACATGGCTCCAACCGCAAGCCGGCGAAGGCCTGGACGCAATGATTTCGTCCGTCGAACCGTACGAGAATTACGGCGATGAGATAGCTTTCGATATCGGCTACTACGACAAGCACCGGGGACTTATAAAATTTGAGATAGAGAACATAGGTATATACGAAGACGCGGTTCTCTATCTTACGTGCGAGTATGCCGAGATAGAGGCCGACTACGGTATCCATATAATAACCGAGGACTGGAGCCCGGGTACGGTACGATGGTTTAACCAGCCGTCTTTTCAATCGACGCCGGTCGCGACGGTAACTTTCGGGCCCGTATCGGATACGACGTGGATGGAAGCGAATATAGTTGACGCACTGTATTACTGGCAGGATACGGCGAACTACGGCGTTTTGATTAAACAAGCGGGGAGTTACGACGCCGTCGGCGTGTTCCTACCGTCGGAAATTACGCCCTATAAACCGGGTTTCGAACCGAAACTGCACTTATGCGAGGGGAACGCGGTTTCGCCGGTCAGTCTCGGCGCGTTGAAGGCGGCGTTCCGATAAATGCCTTGAGTAACGGTAGGTTTATCCGGTAGGCGGGGGCAACCCCGC
>CP070755.1:511891-517787 GCA_020348885.1 Candidatus Coatesiibacteriota bacterium
AATAACTCTTATCGTTGAATAATACTTCCTCAGTTATTTCATCGGGCAAATCGGATTCCTTCGCGTATAAACCGCATTCAGGATATTTAAACGCCATCGAGTTTTCGGTAGCCGGTACGAGCCCCAACTCGTCCGGTTCTTTCGGTCCGCTCTCTTCAATCGAGGGGATCGGTTCGGCGATATCCTTGTCGGCCATTAAACCGGTTTCTTTTTCATCGCGGGCAGTTCCCTCGTTCGCGCCGTCGCCGCCCCGCGTGCAAGCCAGGTTAAACGCTAATAACGCGGAAGCTCCTATAATCACGAGCGCTTTGCCCATACGTCCCTCTTTTTTTAATACTCCGCCGGCAGCTCCGCCAGCCCGGCGAAGGAGAAGACCGGCCCGTCGACGCAGACGTACTTGGGCCCGATATTGCAACGTCCGCACATCCCGACGCCGCACTTCATCCGCATCTCCAAAGACGTGTATACCTGCTCCGGTTTGAAGCCCAGCTCGTCTAGGACGGGCAGCGTGAACTTTATCATAATCGGCGGACCGCAGACAAGGGCCACCGCGTTGTCGCTCGACGGCTTCTCCTCGCCCACGACCGTCGGGACGAAGCCTTCGCGGCCGTCCCACGGCTCGTCGCCGGCGGCGTCCACCGTGAGATATAGCGTCATCGCGTCCGACTTCTTCCATTCTTCCAATTCCGGCTTGTAGAGGAGTCCGCCCGGCGACCGTGCGCCGTAAACGACGACGAGGTCCTCGTAGTCGCCGCGATTATCCAGGATGTAACGGACCAGCGACCTCTGAGTTGTAAAAGCGAACCCGCCGCCGATTACGACGACGTTCTTTCCCTTGAGTCCGTCCAGCGGCCAGGCATTGCCCAGCGGGCCCCGTATCCCGATTACCTCGCCAGGCGACGTACGGTGGAGGGCCCGAGAGACGCGCCCGGTCTCGAAGACTGTGAACATCAGGAGGTCGCCTTCGGTGGGCGAGCTGGCGATCCCTATCGGCGCCTCGCCCTCCCCGTAAATCGACAGCTCGGCGAATTGACCGGGTAGATAATCCCACCGACCGTTCTCGAGTTTTAAATAAAAACTCTTCAGGTCGGCCGCCGCCGTCTCAACGACCGTCCTTTCTACCGTGGCAACCGCCGGGTACATCGGCGCTTCGGTTAATCCTGGGTTTTTCGGTAGTTCCATATCGCTAACCCAAAGCCAAAGCTACCGCTTCCCGTATATCTATGTTGACCGGGCAATCGACGACGCAACGGCCGCAGCCGACGCACAGGTTAAGCGCATCGTTCCGCTCCGGGAAGTAGTTGAACTTGTGGAGTACGCGCTGGCGGTACCGCGGCGCTTGACTCTCCCGCGGGTTGTGGCCCGAAGCGTGTAGCGTAAAAATCGGGAACATACACCCGTCCCAGAAGCGGTACCGGCGCCCGCGGCCGCGCTTGCCCTCGTCGGACACGTCGAAGCAGGAGCAACTCGGGCAGACAAAGGTACAGACGCCGCAGCCCAGACACCGGTCGGCCAACTCTTTCCACAGTCCATCGCCGAACCGGTCTTTTACCGCCACTTGCGCCTCTGTTATGTCCCAGAGCGGCTTCATCTCCGCCGTAGCTTTTTCGGCGGGCGCCGCCGCTTTTTTCAATTCGTCGTCGGCAACCTCGGTTAAACCCGCGTCTTTCAGGACTTCCTCGCCCTTATCCGTAACCGGTTTCAACACCCAATCGCTTTCAGCCTCGTACGCCATAACGTCGGCGCCGAACTCGTCGACCGGGCCGCCACCGGTACTGGTACAGAAGCACGTGGGCGCGGGTTCGGTACACGCCGTTACGACTGACACCGTGTTGCTACGCCGGGCCTTATACGCCGGGTCGACGTAACTCTCGTTGGCGAAGACCGAATCGAAGAGCCGGACGGCCCGGGCGTCGCATGGGCGTATACCGAAAATTAACCTTTTTTCGTTTTCCGTCCGCGCCGGTTCACCTGTGCGGCCGTCGAATCTAATCAACGTCTCGTATATGGGCGTTACGAACTCCTTCGCCGAGAGCCGGGTAAGTAGATAACCGTCCAATTCAACCTGCCCCTCAACGGGCGCGAAACGCCACCCCTCCGGGCCGCGCGCCGGCGCGTAAACGGCGTAGTGTTTTTTAATACCCGCCAGGAACTCGTCCAGTTTACCTTTCCCTATTTTATACGCCGGCATATTACATAAACCCTTCGTCCGGGTCATCCGGGTTGTAAGTGCTCAACGGCGCCTTCTCCTCGACGTCTAACCCGGCCTCGTAGCCGTAAAGCTCGCAGACCAGCTTGTCCAGCTTCCGATTCAACACCGTGAGAGGAATATCGACCGGACAGGCGGCCTCGCAAGCGCCGCAGTCGACGCACCGCCCGGCCATGTGGAAGAGGCGCCCGACGTGGAACCCCATCGAGTCGACGGTCAGGGCGGTTTGACCTATCCAAGGCGGGTTCGTCTGGTCGGCGAAACAGGTCTCGCAATAGCACATCGGACAGGCCTGCCGGCACGCCCGACAGCGGATACACCTCTCCATCTCCTCGGCGAACCAGGACCATCGTTCGTCCACCAATTTCGCTTCGTGCTCGGCGGCGACCGCGTACGGGTCTACGTCCGGCGCCGTTACTTCCCCTCCTATTACGATATCGGCCAGGGGCGGCGTACGGTGTACGCATCGGGCGCAAGCCGACGCCAAAACGTCTTCAAGCGTCAGTTTAACCTCATCGCCCGAACGCTGCGAAATCAAAAGGCTTGCGTCGGCGAATTCTACTCCTTTAATGTCATACGGGCCGACCCGTTCGTAAACCTTGTTCCTGTCGATTACGCCTTCGCAGTTAACTCCCACGACGTATATGTCGTCTCTGGTAAATTGTTTCTCCTTTATATAGTTCACTATCGCGCGGGCGTCGCAGGGGCGCGCGACGACCGCCACCTTCTTGGCTTCCGCCGCGTCGAAATCTCGGTCCCGCCGCCGGTCGCGTATGTATTGTTGGACGTAGCGCGCCAATCCGCCGGACCGATACGGTTCCCAGACCAGTCGTTCGGCGTCCTCAGGCCCGCGGATAAAGACCGGCCGCGACGCCAGCGGGATCGTGCCGGCCTCATATCCGATCGCTTTTTCGGCATCGCCGGACGCCAATACCTTAGCTATTTCTTTTTTTATACTTTCGTTTATATCCATTGTTGTAACGACTTATCGAAAACCGGCTAGTACCTTTCGAAAACCTTCCGGAAGTGATAACCGTATATCGCGAACGTAATCGCCAACGCGAGTGACCCGGGCCGTGCAAACAAAGTCACGAAAAATAGCTTCCAGTACTGATACCTTTCTCTCCCTATTATTCCCAAAAGCAACACCGATTTCGCGAACGCCGATAAATGGGTCCAACGGAACCGGGCCGCTTTGTCTACCTTCACCTTATGGTCCTTTAAATACCTCGCCAAACGGCCGTAGTAGTACCTGGGCGAATAGATTGTCTTAACGAGGTATTTGTAGCCTTCCTCCAATTTTTCCATCGGCATCTTGGGGACGATGTTGGTCGAGAAGTCCGTGTTGTCGCCGGAACTGGCGTCCGATAGGCGGTTCTCCCTTTTCAGCCGATGGTAAAGTTTCGTACCGTGGAGCGCGTTTAGCAACCCCACCATAGCGACGACGATATTACTCTCCTGAATGAAATCAACCTGGCTTTGGAATATATTCGGTCCGTCGCTGTCGAACCCGACGATAAACCCGCCCTGGACCTGAAACCCGTAACCCTGTATCTTCTTCACGGCCTCGACCATGTCCCGGCCTTTATTGGGGGTCTTGCCGCATTAGTATATGCCCTCGTCGCTGGGCGTTTCGACGCCGACGAAGACCACGTCGAACCCGGCCCCGTACATCGAATCCAACAGTCCGTCGTCGTCGGCCAGGTCGATAGAGACCTGCGTTACAAACGAAAACGGGTGGTCTCTCTCGTCCATCCACTCCCGCACCGCAGGTAGGATTTCGCTCTTTAAAACGCGCCTGTTTCCGATAAAATTATCGTCCACGAAGAAGACGCCGGCCCGCCACCCGAGCCGGTATATGTTCTCTAGTTCGGCCAGAATCTGCTCTTTCGTCTTGGTCCGCGGGCGGCGGCCGTTAAGCTTCGTAATGTCGCAAAAGTCGCAATCGAACGGGCAACCCCGGGAGAATTGGACGCTCATCGACATGTACTTGTCCATATCAATAAGTTCGTAGGCCGGGACGGGCGTTTCGTGCATATCGGCGAACGCGTCGGACCTGTAAACATGCTTGGCGCGCCCGCTCGCCAAATCGGCAAGAAAAACGGGCAGGGTTATCTCCGCCTCGTTCAGCACCAAGTGGTCCACCCGCTCGAAATCGTCGTCGTTGCCGGTGAAGTACGGACCGCCGGCGACGGTCTTCACGCCGGCCGCCCGGCACGCGTCGATGACCTCTTCGGCAGAAGTTTTCTGGGCGTACATCGCGCTGATAAAGACGTAGTCTGCCCAAGCAAGGTAGTCGTCCCTCAAGGGCGTTATGTTCAGGTCGACGACCTTTTTATCCCATTCGTCCGGCAGCATCGCCGCCACGGTCAACAGCCCGAGGGGCGGATGCGTCGTCTCCTTACCGGGGACGAATTTCAACGCGTATTTGAAGCTCCAGAACGAATCGGGATACTTCGGCGATACGAGAAGTATGTTCATTCTAACTACTGCCCTGATGCGTCGAAGGTATACGGACCGTAAAAACTAGTCGCGTATAACGTTCCTAAAAACCTCCGACACCGACCTTTAATACCTTTCAAACACCTTCCTGAAGTGGTATCCATAAATAGCAAAGGTTATTGCTAGCGGAAAAAGGCGCGGCCGCGCGAACAGCGTCTTGAAAAATAAGCCCCAATAATGAAATCTCTCCTGCCCGAATATTCCCAGCACGAAAATAGATTTAAGGAACGCTTTCAAATAACTCCAACTAAAACGGTTCGCTTTATTATTTACCGGTATATGACTCTTTAAAAACCTCGATACGCGGTTATAGTAATAATCCGGCGAATAGATAGTCTTCACAAGGTCTTTATATCCGTCGAGAAGGGTTTCATACGGCATCTTTGGTATGAAGTTCATCGAAAAGTCCGTATTGTCGCCGGTACTGTCATCGACCAGACGGTTCTCTCTTTTCAGTCGTTGGTGGAGTTTCGTCCCTTGGAGGGCGTTCAATAAACCAACCATCGCAACCACGATTCCACTTTCCTGAATGAACTCTATCTGTTTTTTAAAAATCGACGGCGGGTCGCTGTCGAAACCTACGATAAAACCACCCTGCACCTGGAAACCGAACCTCCTCATCTTTTTCACGGCGGCTATTAAATCGCGGTTCTCGTTCTGGAACTTATTGCATTCGGCAAGGCCTTCTTCGTTCGGCGTTTCGATGCCGACGAACACGACGTCGAATCCCGCGTCCGCCATTAAGCCCATAAGCTCTTCGTCGTCCGAAAGATCTATTGACGCTTGTGTTACGAACGAGAACGGCCGATTTCTCTCCTCCATCCACTTGGAGATGGCCGGTAATATATCGTTTTTCAACTCCCGTCTGTTAGCTATAAAATTGTCGTCGACGAAAAATACCCCCGCGCGCCAGCCGCGTTCGTACAGGTATTCCAACTCCGTTATTATTTGTTCCTTCGTCTTCGTTCTCGGTTTGCGGCCGTAAAGTTTGGTGATATCGCAGAAATCGCATTCGAACGGGCAACCTCGCGAATACTGAACGCTCATCGAGATGTATTTATCCATACCGTCCACCAGTTCCCACGCCGGGATAGGCGTCGTACGTACGTCTGCGAACTGGTCAGAAGTATAGACGTGCTTAGTACCGCCGTTCCGCAAGTCTTCCAGGAAAAGCGGGAACGTAAT
>CP070755.1:517887-527557 GCA_020348885.1 Candidatus Coatesiibacteriota bacterium
CGCCTTCCTGATATGGCTCGTGCGCCCCGCGTGGCTAAAAGCGTTACCGGAGAAGATGCGAAGCAAACCGTGGCAGGCTCCTTTGGCGGGGCTCATCTTCGTAACCGCCCTGGACGTTCTGATACTCGCACTATTCGTAACGGTAATCGGGATACCGAGTTCGCTTGCGGTTTTAACCATTTCGTTGGTGTTCCTATACGCGTCCTGGGTCTTCGTCGGCACCTGCCTGGGCGACACTATACTAAGGCCGATGTTCGGGGATAAGAAGTACCCGGCCCTGTTCGCGACGGCCGTTGGCGCACTCATCCTCGTATTCGCGGTTAACTTGCTCTGGTTGATACCGTTCCACGTAGGCTTCGTCCTGTATCTGCTTCTCTGTTTCGGTATAATCTGGTACGGTTTCGGCGCCGGACTCCTCCACTGGTGGTCGTTGAGGAAAGGAGCTTAGGCGTAAAAATGTAGGGCCGTACCTTCAGGTGCGGCCACCTGCTTGTATTTTATACCGCCTGCTTCAGCAGGCGGTTCTTGATGGGCGTAGCACCGAACCCCGGCTTCAGCCGGGGACGCAAACCTATTGATATTCTCAACCCGACTAAAGTCGCGGTTCTATGCCTTCAACAGGTTAAGCACAGCCCGATGAATCGGTCAGTATCTCGCTAAACCCGGACTGGACGGTAAACGAAACGGGCACCGTTAATTTCGCGCCTAACCGACTTATCCCTTCTTATCAGCAAAGAAAGCCTTGACAATATAATAGTCCAACCTTAATATCGACCTATATGCATATAAGCTGAACCGAAGAACTTAATCGAAAGGGCGTGGATTATGTTCCGGTTAACAGTAATTACGTTCGGGGTTTTCTCTACTATTTGCATAGCTGAGGAGCCTTGGGAAGAATGGGTTGCTATATATGATTCAACTAATCACGACGTTGGTGATTATATAGCTTGCGATATCAATAACGATGTTTACGTAACGGGTTCCATAGAATATTCAGATGAACCATATAACTTGGATTGCATTACTATCAAGTACGATAAAGATGGTAATGAACTTTGGACCGCGGTTTATCACGGTCCCGACGAAGGGGACGACCACGATTCAGTACAAGGTATAGTGGTCGATAGCGATTCGAATGTCTATATTACGGGATGGTCGTCAAGCGGAAGTTATCAGGGTAGGGACTACTTCACTATAAAATATGACAGTAGCGGTAATGAAAAATGGGTAGCGAGGTATAACGGTGCGGGAAACGAGAATGATCTAGCGCGTGGGATTGACGTTGATATGAGCGGGAATGTATACGTAACAGGTATAGCATATGCCGGTTCTACGGGGGGTATCTGTACGATTAAATATAATAGTAGCGGCGGTCAAGAATGGATCGACGTATATAATCCGTCTGGAGATTACGCTTCGGGACACGCTATTAAATTCGATAATAATAATATTTACGTCACGGGTTATTACAAGTATTATTTTTCGGAATTCTGTACCGTAAAATACGATATCAACGGTAATAGACAATGGACTTCTTTTTACTCTAACGGCGGAAGCGGCGGCGAGAAAGCGTTCTTTTTAGATGTTGACCCTTATGGTAATGTTTTCGTAGGTGGCTCTTCTTGGCAATCTACGCAAGAGGATTTCGGATTGGTTAAGTACGACAGTAATGGTAATGAACTATGGGACGCTACTTTCGATGGTCCTGACCATAATCAGGACGTATTAAAAGGAATCGCTTGTGATTCGCAAGGCAACGTTTGCGTAACTGGGGAAGTTAACACGCCTGATAACTTCGACGATTATTATACCATTATGTACGATAGCGGCGGCAACGAAGTTTGGACTAGAACTTACAACGGACCATATGATGGTAATGATTGGCCAGTCGGAATTGTTATTGACGAAGCTAATAACGTATACGTTACCGGAAGAGGGTCAGTAGGTTACGGCGAAAAGCGGCCGTGCACGATAAAATACGACAATAACGGTTATCAAAAATGGATACTGCTAGACGAAGACTACGATTCTTTTCCACAAGATATAATAATCGATGAAGAAGGTTATTGTTGCATCACAGGAGGGTTGGCAGGCGGTAATTACGATATTTGGACGATAAAGTACGGTTATACGGGAGTTCCGGTCGTTCTCTATCAATTCTCCGCCGAACCCAAAGCTGGTTATGTCGTTCTCATATGGAATGTAAATGTAACGGAGAACGAGAACGTCGAAGGGTTCAACCTCTATCGCCGAGCGGTAAACAACCGCGAAAATCAAAGCGTCGCGAAAACCGGCGGCCCGACGAAAGCGATATCCGACGGTTGGATTAAGGTCAACAAAACCCTTATAGCTGGCGCGAACCCTTACGCCTACGTGGACGAGGGTGTCGAACCCGACGCTACGTACGAATACGAACTCGAAGCCGTCGTCAACAACACCACCGTAACACTCGGTACTACTACCGCGACGACCGGCGCGCGCTTACCGACTACCTACGCGCTCCACCAATCAAGACCGAACCCGGCGACGGGTACGGCTACTATAGCCTTTGATTTGCCGGAGGTCGCCGAAGTTACGCTAACGGTTTACGACATCAGCGGGCGGAAGGTAACAACGCTCGCGGATGAGACTATGGCCGCAGGCGAACACGAGCGGACTGTTTCTGCCCTCGCGCCGGGCGTGTATGTGTATAAGCTATCCGCTGGCAGCTTCAGTGCGGCTAAGAAGATGGTGGTGGTAGACTAATTAAGTGTAGACGAGACTATTCGTCTCGTCCATAATAACAAAAAGGAACACGAAGCGGCGCGGTTTATACCGCGCCCCGTTAGTTATTGAAGCGACCCGTAAACGGCGGTATAATACCGCCGTTTACTTATGCCGGAAGACCAACGCGACTGGCCGAAAGAGTTGCCCGGGTATATCGACAGTACGCTCCTAGGCGCCGACGTATCCCGCGAGCGGGTATCGGCCGTGTGCGCCGAAGCAGTCCGGGAACGCTTTTTCGGCGTATGTGTCAACCCGACCCACGTTCGCTTCGCCCGCAGGGAACTCAGTGATACGTCGGTCAAGGTGATAACCGTAGTCGGATTCCCTCTCGGCGCGAACACCCGCACTGTCAAAGTATACGAAGCCGCCGACGCGGTCGCCCGGGGCGCCGACGAGCTGGATATGGTAATGAACGTCTCGGCGTTCCTTCACGGGTACGAAGATTTCGTCGGAAAAGAAATAGAAGAAGTAGTGAAAGCTGCCGACGGCCGCCCCGTAAAGGTGATAATCGAAACGGACCTATTGACTATTGAACAGAAACAACGCGCCGCCGGAATAGTCACGTCCGCCGGCGCCGCTTTCGTTAAAACGTCGACGGGGTTCTTCGGCGGCGCGACCAAAAAGGACGTAAGGCTCCTTAAAGAAGCGGTAGGCGGACGGGCCGGCGTCAAAGCCGCCGGCGGAATCCGCGGGTACGAACGGGCTATTAACTTGATCGAAGCCGGCGCGAACCGACTGGGGACGTCCACGGCCGGCGTAATAATGGAAGCGTTGCGTTTCGCCAGAGCTTCGGGCAGGGTTTAACGCCAGCGACGGCAGTCGATACCGGGACAAAACGACGAAATGAAAAGGCGTGACTTCATAAGGGCTACCGCAGCAGGCGCGTTAGCGTCGTCCGGCGGCGCTTCGCTGTTGCTGAACGCGTGCGGCGGCCCGACGTATAAAGAAACCGACCGGAAGCTTGTCGTTTTGGCCTTCGACGGGCTAGATCCTACAACACTAGATCGGTTCATGACGAACGGGCGTTTGCCAAATTTCGCGGAACTGGTCGCGAAATCGGGAATGCAACGCCTCGAGACGACGAATCCCGCCGAGAGTTCGACGGCCTGGGTCTCACTTTCGACCGGCCTTCCGCCCGACGACCACGGCGCGTTCGCGTCGGTAGCGCGTAAGCCCGAAGACTACTCGCTATACCGCTTGCCTATCGAACACCGGCGCGGGAGCTGGTGGCCGCCGTGGGACGGCGCCGCGTACGAATCTACGAACGCGGTAAAAGCGCCGGCCTTCTGGGAGAAATCGGCCCTGTCCGGGATTCGCACCGTCGCGCTTCGAGTCCCGTACGCCGTCCCTCCGCCGGACGTACCGGGCAGCTTCTACCTTGGCGGGCCGGGCGTACCGGACGCGACCCTCGGCGGCGGCCGCTACCACTTCCTTTCGACCAACTCCAAAGAAGCATACCGGGACGACGCCCTTCTCGGCGGTTTCGCCGGTGTCCTCGAGCTTACCGAAAAAGACGGGCGGGGGACGTTGTTCGGGCCGCCCGGCGCCGGCGGCGAACCGGCCGAGTTACCTTTCGAGTTCGTAGTCCAGAACCCGCAGGTAGTTGACGTCTTGATAAACGGCGCGCGCACATCTTTGACCTCGGGGGTGGTAAGCGACCTCATACCGATAACTTTTTCGGTCGGCCGCGACGAGGTCCGCGCGTCGGCGTCGTTCTACCTAATCTCGACCGAACCCGAAGTCCGGATATACGTCTCGCCGATGAACTTCTACCCCGACGAGGACGTTTACCGGATGTCGCGGCCGGGCGACTGGGCCTCGGAACTGCTGGAGAAATACCAACCCTACCGTACCGCCGGGCGCGCACTCGACACGCTCGGGCTCGTCGACGGGGCAATGTTGAAGAACGTTTTCGGTGAGAACTTCCTGCGTATATTTGCCGAGCGGCGCAAGCAGTTGGTCGGCGCCCTCGCCGATTATTCGTGGAACCTTTTCTTCCACTTCGACGACTCCATCGAGCAGATACAACACGTCTTCTACCGCTACGCCGAAGCCGACCCGAGGGACCCGGGGGTATTCCTCGCTTACGGCGACCTTTTGCATAAAGCATACGAACTGGCCGACGAAGTCCTGGGCGACGTCCTAGACCGGGCGGCGCAAGCGAACGCCGACGTGGTCGTTCTCTCGGCGTACGGTTGCTCGCAGGTGGGAAGCTGGTTCGACCCGAACGCCTGGCTCCAGGAAAACGGCTACCTTACGCTCTACAAAGACCCGAAAGATTTGCGTCCCGTATTCGCTTACGACGACCCGCGTTACTTCGGTCGCGCTTTCGACGGCGTGGACTGGCCGAAGACCCGGGCGTACTCGTGCGGCCCGGGTTTTATCTACCTGAACCAACGCGGCCGCGAGGGGCAAGGCGTCATAGAAGACGGCGACGCGTTAAAGGACGAAATCGCCAAGCGTTTGACGGACGCGAAGCACGAAGGCAAAAGGATCTGCGCCGCCGTCGAACCTGGCGAAAAGGTCTTCCCGGCATTAACAGATGAAACACGGCCGGACATGATCGTGTCCCTCGAGCCGGGGTATCAGGTCGCCGGAGCATCCAGGCTCGGTCTGACGGGGCCGTCGGTAATAGCCGCGAACGATACGTTCTGGACCGGCGGGCACGCTACCGTCAACCCGTCAACGGTCCCCGCCGTCTTTCTGGCACCGCCCGGCCTGGGCAAACCGAAAAAAGTCACCGACTTAGCAAGCGTAATATTAAACTACTTCGGCTTATGAATAAAACCGACAGGGGAACGACGAAAGCCACCGTAATCGCAATAGGCGACGAACTGCTCGCCGGTTTCGTCGTCAACAACAACGCTGCGTACATATCGGCGGAACTCGCGCGGGTCGGGATAAAGACCGCCCGGCAGCTAGTCGTAGGCGACGATGCCGGCGAGATTACCGCAGCCGTCGAGACCGCCAGGTCAGTCGGTGCGTTGGTGGTCTGTACCGGCGGCCTGGGGCCCACGCCCGACGACGTAACCCTCGACGCGGTCGCGAAATACTTCGGTCGGGAGTTGGTCCTACACCGTCCAACGTTGGAAGAAATCGAACGCCATTTCGCCCGCCGGAAGGTCCCGATGCCGGAGGTAAACGTCGGCCAGGCGATGGTCCCGGCCAGCGCGAAAGTGCTGGCCAATCCCATAGGGACCGCGCCGGGCGTTATATTGGAAGACGGCGGTTTCGTCTGCTTCCTTCTCCCCGGGGTCCCTGACGAGATGGAGGTAATCCTCGCCCGGGGCATCCTACCGTTCCTCGTGGAACGAGGTCTCACCGGCGAAGGGGTCTTTACCCGTACGCTCCGTATTACCGGTATCAGCGAATCGGGGTTATACGAACTGGTATCCGATATACCCATACCCGGCGATATCGCCCTCGGGTACTACCCGCACGCCGGCGAAATCCTGCTCCGGTTCTCGGGTCGGAGCACCGACGAAGTGACCTTCAACGAACTGACCGAACATATCGTCGCCGAGTTCCGGGGGAAGCTCGAGCATCTACTTTACGGCGAAGGCGACGATCCGATAGGACGGGTTCTAGGGGAGTTACTTCGCGGAAACGGCAAGACCCTCGCGGCCGCTGAGTCGTGTACCGGCGGCCTGCTGGGGAAGGTGCTGACCGACGTTCCCGGTTCTAGCGATTACTTCCTGGGGTCGGCGGTTACTTACTCGAACGAGGCGAAAGTAGAAGTGCTCGGCGTAAAACCGGAGACGCTGGAAACATATGGCGCCGTAAGCGAGGAGACCGCCGCCGAAATGGCCGAGGGCGCGCGACGGGTATTCGGGGCCGATTACGCGGTGGCGATAACCGGCGTCGCCGGGCCGGGCGGCGGGACGCCGGCCAAACCGGTCGGGACAGTTTGCTTCGGATTGTGCCGTTCGGCCGGTACTCTCACGTTTACGGACAGCTACCTAGGCGACCGGCGGCGTATCCGGCGCCGGGCCACGGTCCGAGCGATGGGTCTGGTAAGGTTGGACCTGTTGGGCGTTCTCGTAGGCGATTCCAAAGAAGGGTGAAGACGGTCTCGTGACCGCCGAAAGGGGTTAAATGTTCGTAAAAGACCTAAGCGAAGTCAACCAAACGAAAGTAGAGACAGAGGGCGCGGAGGGAGCTTACATCCGCTGGTTAATATCCGAGGAGACCGGCGCGCCGAACTTCGCGATGCGGGAATTCACGCTCGAACCGGGCGGATATACGCCCTACCACACCCACGATTGGGAACACGAAGTTTACGTGCTGGCCGGCGAGGGAGTCGTCGCGGGCGAAGAAGGGGAAACGCTGCTCAAACCCGGGTCCGTCGTCTTCGTCCCGGGCGGCGAAATACATAACTTCAAGAACTCGGGTAGCGAACCGTTCAAGTTCCTCTGTGTGGTTCCGTTGGGCGCGAAGTGAGCTGAAAGGTAGTATCGTATATCGTATGACCGACCTATATCAATTGATGATGAATCGCCGTTCGGTCCGCAACTTCGAGGACCGGCCGATACCGGAGGACGTCGTACAAAAGCTTCTGGACGCCGCCAACAACGCGCCGACCGGCGGCAACATCCAGCCGATTTCGATAATAGCTGTAACCGGCGAGAAGGCCCGGAAGGAACTTGGCGATACGTTCGGGAGCCAGCCCTGGGTCGCGAAAGCGCCCCTGTCATTAATATTCTGCATCGACTTCCACAGGCTCAAGCGTTGGGCCTCCCTGCTGGACACCGAGTTCAAAGGTGAGATGTCCCTATTACACTTCATGATAAGTTACGCCGATCTAATGTGCGCCGCCCAGAACGTCGTAATCCTTGCCGAAGGTCTGGGGCTAGGCTCAGTCTACATAGGGACCGTACAAGAGGCGGTTGACGAAGTCCGGGAACATTTCGAGATGCCGGAGTACGTACTACCGCTGATGGTATTGTGTATCGGGTATCCGAAGTCGGTCCCGAAGTATATCCCGAAACTGAAAACCGACGATATAATCCACTACGGGAAATATCGCGTCGGGAGCGACGACGAGGTTCGGAAGATGTTCGACGACAAGTACGGCGACCTGGACGACAACCTCGATAACTACCTCAAGCGTGCCTTCGTCGAGTCGGTCGAAGCCGGCGAACAATCGGCCAGTTGGGCCGACATCGAGAAGATAAAAAAAGAAATGGAGAAGCTGGCGATAAAGAACAACGCCCAGTTCCTCTTCGACTTCAGGTACCCCCAGAATATTATGGTCGAACTGAACGAGCACATAATATCGTCGTTCAAGAAAGCCGGTTTCGACTTCCTCGGCTCGGTCGATACCAGCAAGGGAGGAGACCGATGAGGTTGTTCGTGGCCGTACACTTGCCGGACGAAATGAAAGATGAACTGTACACGTCGTTCTCGGGGGCGGTAACGGGCCGGGTCCGCGGGCTGCGGTTCGTGCCACCGTCCAAAGTTCACATCACACTCAAGTTTCTGGGCGAGACGGACGAAGGATTGATACCGTCGATAGAGGAGGCCCTGAAAGCCGTCGCCGAAGAAGCGCGTTCGTTCACGATGAGTGTCGGTGGCGCCGGCGCGTTCCCGGACGTGAAGCGGCCGCGGGTAGTCTGGGCCGGCGTGAAAGAGGGCCGGGACGAGCTTGCCGAGCTCGCGAAAGGGGCCGAACGTGCGGTGGAGCCGCTGGGCTTCGAGGTAGAGCGGCGCCCGTTCCGGGGCCACGTTACGGTCGCCCGGGTGAAAGGCGCCGCGGCGGCCAAAGCGGTGGGCCAAACCGTCGCCGCGAACGAGGGCCGGGACTTCGGCTCGTTCGACGTCCAAAGTTTCGCGCTGGTGCGGTCCGAGCTCAAGCCTGACGGGGCCGTTTATAGCGATGTAAGAGAGTTTAATTTAGCGTAAGTAGGACGCCATTCCAAAATGCCGAAGAATTCCGTACCCCTGGCGGACTGGAGTCCGCCGCTACTCAAACGTTGCTTTCAACTACTTACCGGAACACCACCTTAATTTCGCCGAGGGACGCAGGCACGATGGACGTGTACTCCGGTTTTATCGCCCAGATGTCCCAGTTGCCGCTACGGCCCGAGGTGAAAGCTATTGACGCGCCGGCGGGCGACCACGATGGAAGTCCGTCGCTTCCCGGGTACGTCGTAACCTGCCAGAGCCAATCAGTAGCGCTCGCTACAGATACGAAAACGACGGTAAACGTCACTAATAAAACCGCAACGCGTTTCATCTTAACTGCCCCCTTGTTCGTCAATAACCTTTACCGGAACGTCGCTTTAATACCACCGAGCGACACCGGTTCTATCGACGCGTGGTCCGGTTTTATACACCAGATATCGATGTTACCGCTACGCGTCGAAAAGAACGCGATCGTCGTGCCGTCGGGCGACCAATCAGGACAACCGTCAGCGTCCGGGTCCGTCGTTATTCGCGTCTCCGGCCCGCCGGCTACGGGTATTGTCCAGACATCGCAGTTGCCGCTGCGGTCCGCGTGGAACGCGATCATCGTACCGTCGGGCGACCAGGAAGGCCAATAATCTCCGCCTGGGTCCGTGGTAATTTGAGTCGCAGGCCCGCCGATCGCGGGGACCGTCCATATGTCGAGGTTCCCGTTGCGGTCCGATTGAAACGCGATAGTCGTACCGTCCGGCGACCAATCAGGGAATTTATCTTCACCGGGATCAGTAGTTACTTGCGTAGGTGTTCCACCGCTTACGGGAATCGTCCAAATGTCGAAATTTCCGCTATGGTCCGAATAAAACGCGATCGCTGTACCATCCGGCGACCACCCAGGACTATTATCGTTCGCCGGGTCCGTCGTAACCTGCCAGAGCCAATCAGTAGCGCTCGCTACAGATACGAAAACGACGGTAAACGTCACTAATAAAACCGCAACGCG
>CP070755.1:527657-583014 GCA_020348885.1 Candidatus Coatesiibacteriota bacterium
AGGTAAACGTGTACGTAGGTTGGGTGTAACGAAAAAAGAAGGATTAGGAGTTTTTTGCTTGACACGTATATTATCTTACGCTACTGTTGGATGGTCGTTGAATACTATCATTTCCTTTAACTAACTACCGGGAGAGTCGGATTATGGCTACGCACGATAACAGTTTCTATTTTACGGTTTTAATAGTGGCATTCGTTGCCGTTACATTAACTTCGGCAGAGGAAGACTATTTAGACGCGACCAGAGTGTTACTACATTACAACAGAGAATACCCTGACGTTTTAGAGTACGGTCTTTACCAAGTACAACGTGCCGACGGGGAGGTCGAGGAGGATTATATACAAGGGCGTCATTGCGTACATTTAAAACCCGATTCCCTTTACATGTACTTCGACGTTGACGAGACCTATATACCGTACACGATAGACGACGTCGATTATAACTGTAATGACGTCTTCGTTACCGTTATAGTAAATAATCAGAACGATGTAGGGGAAGATTTATACGTCAAACTTGAATACGATGCTCCCGGCCCTGGAGGAGATTTCTTACCTACCGAAAGAATGTTCGAAGTATCGACACGTGATGTCTATGATCCAGATTTCCCTCTAGAGAGCCGTTGGCGTAAACTTACCTTCTGCTTACCCTTGGTCGAGTTCCAGAACGGGCAATACGGCGTGGCGGATTTTCGGTTGGTACCGACGCCGGCCGCGCCCGGCGCCGACATCGAGGAACTGTACGTTATGTCGGTGTCCGTTTCGAGGTGTATGGGAGGGTATACCTCGCCGATTTACGACGATTTCGCTGCGGAAATAGAATCCTTCGAAGACGAAGAAATGTTGATATGTTCTGTGCTCATCTACTGGTACAACGTAAACACCGGGTGGCATATTACGGAGGATGGTTGTGCTATGTCTACGCATCCGTCCCTTCGCGGCGCCCCGTACATCATACAAGTAGAAGGTTGTACCGAATACCTGTTCCCCAGCGACTTCAGTTACAAAGAGGTCGGGTACTGGAAGAGGGAACTCCAGTACATGGAAGACGCCGGTATAGATATCGCTATGATAGACTACTGGGGGTTTACCAAAGACCAGTTTATTGACCAGTCCCCGGAAGACCCCGACGGCTTCCAGATAGGTCTAAGGAACATCGTCATAGCGCGGGAGGAACTGGTCTCGGAAAACAAAAACCCGCCCAAGTTATGTTTGCTTTATGACACTCCCGCTGTCCGTATCGAAAGGGCCTTGAAAATACGTGAAGCACCCTTAAATGTATCGGGCGAATTCTCCGCTGGTCCGTATACGCAAACCGAGGTTGACAGCCAGATATTCGCGAAATACGTACGCGATTATTTCTCGATAGTCCCGCCTTCCCATTGGGCCGCCGTCGACGGGGAACCTATAGTATTCATATTTAAACCTGGACCTGACACATTACCCAACGTCGTGGGTTGCGAACCATCTTTCTTCCCGTTCCTGGAAGATAAGTTCGCGTATAATTTCGACGATATTGAACCGTACCTTATAATGTCCTCAGGATGGTATGAAAGTTTTTTCGAAGAACAACAGGAAATATACTGGGACGAAACCTTCGTCTGGTGCTACGGATTACCCAGGCCGACAGTATTTTGCTACGGCCCGGGAGAGCCGGGTCAACCGAAAGCGAAAGAACCCGGGAAAGTGGCAGAGTTTACCCCCGGCTTCGACGCGAGGGGGTTCGGCTATCCCGGAGATCCTTATTTCCCGAGAGAACACGGTAATGCGTTCGCCCGCAACTGGTACAGGGCGATCAAGCAGAGCCGGGGCAGCCGGTTTTTCGTGGCCGAAACCTGGAATCTCCACTTCAAGGAAGGTACGTCGGTCAGCCCCAGCCAGGAATTCGAAAGCGACCCCGCTTCCGGATATAGCGGCGACGACGACCTTCTATACATGTATATTAACGAGAAGTACGTCAACCGTCTAAAAAAAGGCGTGAAGTACGTGGTATGCGCCCCTCACTTCAACAGCGGAGACCTACTTAATTACGATATCGATACTTGGATCGAAGCTCCTTATGACTTAAGGGTGTACGACCCGGTTACGAAAAATATCGTATGGGAAGTGGAAGACCTTTTCTATCCACCCAGTAAATCGACACCCGTTACGAATGACACCGTTTATCACGACCGAACCGATGCGATTTTACCGGCCGATAGCAACCTTCCGTCGACCGACGTAAGGCGTGACATAAGGTGTATTGGAAGCGTAAAAAGTCGAGAAGAAATCGCTACCGAATTCGGGATGAACTTATGCTGCGGTGACTTTAACGGCGACGGCTTCGACGACATCGCGGTGGCTATGGGCCCGGCGCCGAATATAGCCACCCAGCATTGGTTGAAAGTCTTGGATTTAGGAAACCCTACGCCTAAATGCGAAATCTGGACGCCGTTCGGTAACCTGACCCACGGTTTGAATATCGCCGCCGGCGATATCGACGGCGACGGCGTAGACGAAATCGTCGTAACGCCCGGGCCCACCGACCAGGACGACTCGGGTTTGATAACCGCTTACGATTTCCCTGTTTTCCACGACCCCTATAATAATTGGGACCCCGTACAGATTATCGACCCGCCTTACGATATCGAAGACGATTGGCCCGGGTCCGAAACGGTAAACGGCGGTTTGAACGTCGCGTGCGGAGACGCCGATTGTAAGACGATTGATGAATATGAAGACCCCTTTCCAGACTACGATATTGAAATGAATAACGACGAAATAGTAGTCGCCCCGGGGTTCGGGTCGACGTTAAATAGATACGTTCGATTTTACTATTACGATCCATTTACCGACGAGCTCAAGGAACACGATCTCGGAAATATACCTATATTCTCGGATACGGGGGGGATGCGGGTAGACTGCGCTGATATCTTAAAAGACGACCAGTTTAACGTGGGAAAAGAAGAGGTGATCTGCGGCGAATACCCCGAGTACCGTTCTTATCCTGACAACAACGACCCGATAATAAGGGCGTGGACCTGGGGTATACCGGGCGGATACGAATGCAGGTGGGAAAAAGAGGTAGATTATGGCGGTTCGGATTGTCCGTACGGCGTAAACGTCAGCGCAATAGATTACAGAGGTAACGGTTATTACGAGGTCCTTTACGGGAATACGTGGAGCGCTCTGGGCCCTTTATTGTATCCGGTGGGTTGTTCGGAAATGAGTATGTGCGACCCATTAGATAATATCTCGCCGCCCTGGGAATGGACCATTGACCCCGTCTACTACCCCAGATTACCAGTAAACGTCGCCGCCGGGGTGTTTAATGGGAGTATTATACTGGATTTACGTGGAGACGTTATTGAAGAGGTAAAAAGGAGATTAGATAAACCGTTAGATACGCCGCATATCTCTAAACCCGCCCCTAATCCCGTTACCGGCGGCGAGATACGTTTCGATTACAGTAATCCGGGGCACGAAGCCGTAGAATTGACGATTTACGATATAAAAGGCCGGAAGGTCTATTCAAACACCCTGGACAAGCCCGGCGAAACCGGTTCCTTCGTCGTAAACTTCGCTGAAAACGGGATATCTTTAACTCCCGGGGTGTATATTTTCTGTTGCGATATAGGTATTACCCGTAATACGGGGAGATTCGTCTATTTACGGTAGACCTATTTAACACTTTATACGCGTAATTTAGAAAATCTACTCATCGGCTTCCGCTCCGCCGATATACGCCTCCGTGTTAGTTTTATAATCTAGATAATAACCACCGCGGACTAAAACCACGCCATCACCTGTACCCGGTATATAGGGTGTTGGATGTAAAACTCGGAGATTTCCGGCCCGCGGAAGTAATCGCTTTCGACTTTCAGTTCAACGTTCTCGTAAACGCTCCAGGTAAGCGACGGGTTCAGGTAATAACTGTCGTCGTGGACGTTCACCATCGCGGCGAAACTCAAGAGCCAGAGCGGATGGGGGTAGTATGTAATGTATCCGCCGGCCATGTCCCGCCCCAGCGTTAATCGCTTCCCTTCTAAATAATCGATTATGTCGTACGATTTGGGGTCCGTCGCGCCGCGCTGGTCGCGATAGTATTCTAGCGTGAAGTTCGGCCCGTCACGCCACCCGTAGTTCAGGCCGACGGTGCCGCGGGGGTATTGCCTGCCGGACGGACTGTTAAAGTCGAAAGCCAGTTCTCCATATAGCCCGACGTCGTGAATCGAACCGGCGAAGTCGAAACCGACGGTTTTTACCTTGTCGTACCCCGGTTCGAGATACGAGCCGCCGAAGTCGAAATTCCAGAAGGTTACGAACAAACGACCGGCCTTGGGCGACGCGGGCCAGGTGTCTTCAGGTTGGAATATTAGCCGCACTCCCGAGAACCCGGTGAAGTATATCGTCGAGCGGGCGCTCAGAACGCCGTCGCGCTCGCTCTTCGGCTCGGTGTAGTCGGGGGGGTTGAAGACGTCGAGGGGGCTGTAGAAATGCGCGGTACTCAATTTTAACCGTTGTTTACCGAGCGTTATCTGGAGCCGGTCCCAGAAGAAGTCCACCTGCGCGCGGGACAGGTTAACCTCGTACTCGCTGTCGAGAGGGGTTCCCAGATATGGGTCGAGGGTTCGGTCGCCGGCTAGGTATATGAATTGGGGCGTCGCGGTTACCGAGACGTTATCAGTGACGTATGCGTCCAGGTCGAGGCGGAGGCGCAGGTAGTTCCCGAGGCGGTTTCCCACGACGGCGCCGTAGCGCCTGTCGGTAATCGTGAAGTCGTCCCGAAGGTATCCGCCCCACTCGAGTTCGGCGGCGGCCACGAACACGGGTTGAATCGCTAAGAAAATGAGTAAGAATCGTTGAAATAAGCGAACGCTGTTCATCCCCGAAACCTTATCTGAATTTTAACGCGTCCACCGGTTTCATCCGCGCCGTCTTCCAGGCGGGATAGACGGCGGCCGAAGTTGACATCCCGAAAATGAGGGCGAAGGATATCAAGAACCCGCGCAAGTTTATCTTCGCGAACATCACCGTGTTTGCCATTCCCCAATCGGCCAGAGACTCGCCCATGTTGAACACGCTGAGGTCCAGTCCGTACCACGAGTTCACCCACGCGTTAACGAAGCCGATAGCGAACCCTATGGCAATCGCGACCAGCGTCATCATAACGTTCTCCAGCATCACGAGACGCGCAAGCTGGCGCGGCCGCATGCCCATCGCCATCAGTATGCCGAACTCCCGGACCCGCTCAAAGACCGACATCAGGACCGTGTTCATCACACCTAAAGCGGCCACTACGCCGAAGACCATTATCGTCAAAACGAAGCTGGCCCAGTCCCACGCGATTAGCTGTTCGAGTTCGGGCGCCGCTTCGGCCCAAGTGAGAACCTCGTACTCGTCCGGGTCCAATCCCCGCTCGATTTCACTATCGGTTCTGTTCACGTGGTTGGGGTCGTCCACCATCACGACGATTTCGTTGACCGCCGGCCCGTATGCGAGTAACTCCTGTGCGGCCGCCAGGTTCATCATCATAAGCGTGTTGTTCATCGTCGAGATGCCGGGGTCGCACAGGCCGACTACGGTGTATTTATCGGCCCCCATGGACCCGTCGGCGGCCTGTACCATAATCGCAACCTCGTCGCCGATTCCGACGCCCAGATTCTCTGCAAGGGCGAACGCGAGTACGACTTCGTCGTCGCGGCCGGGCGTGAGGTAGTTGCCTTCCTTCAACGATTTATGCATGTTGCTTACGGTACGTTCCCGGGCCGGGTCGAAGGCCAGGATGAACGCGCCGGCCGAGTTGCCGTGGGCGGCGGCCAGGGCGTACGTCTTTATCCGCGGGCTGTACGCGCGAACGTACCGGGCGCTTTCGATTACGCTGTAAACGGGTTCCGGGTCGCGGATTCGCTTCATAACGCTCATGTCGTCGGCAAAACCCAGGGCGTGAACCTGAACGTGGCCGGTCAGGATGCGGACGTAGTTCTCGAGCCAGTTATCGTGTCCGCCGTACGCGAAGTACATCATCCAGAGTAGAAGCCAACTGCACAGGGCGACGGCGGCTATGGTCAGTACCGAACGCCGTTTGTTCCGCCAGAGGTTACGCCAAGCGATTTTAAAATAAGGTATTTTTACGCCCGGCATATCAGCTCTCCCGGCTCACTCGTTCGTCCGATACGACGGTGCCGTCGCGAAGGGTTACGCGGCGTTTCGCCCGGTCCATAACCCGCGGGTCGTGGGTCGAGAAGAGGAAGGTCACGCCCCGCTCTTCGTTCAAGCGCGCCATCATATCGAGCAACCCCAGCGCGTTCTCGGTGTCGAGGTTGGCCGTCGGTTCGTCGGCGAGGACGAGGGCAGGCTCGCCGACAATCGCCCGGGCGACAGCGACGCGTTGTTGTTGTCCGCCGGACAGGTCCGTCGGGCGCCTGTTTATCATACCCTCGTCCAGGCCGACACGTTTTAATATCTCGACCGCTTTATCGCGCCTTTCGCCGGCTTCGACGCCGCGGAGCGTGAGGGCGAACTCTACGTTCTCCAACGCCGTCAAGACTGGAATCAGGTTGAACGATTGGAAGACGAACCCGAGACGGGTTCGGCGTAGGTCAGCCAGTTCCGACTTACGCATCTTACTGAGGTCGCGGCCCTCCACGAACACATGCCCTTCCGTCGGTACGTCAAGTCCGCCGATTAAGTTGAGTAGGGTCGTCTTTCCGGAACCCGACGGACCGGCGATCGTCATAAAATCGCCCCGTTCGATATCCAGGTTTACGCCCTTTAACGCTTCGACCTCGAGGCCGTCACTGTAAACCTTGTGCAAGTTTTCGGTTTTGACTACGGTTTCCATATCTACATCACCAAACGTCATCGGGAACGTAATCGTTAAACGTGCCGCATAGCTTCGACGGGACGGAAACGGGCCGCTTTTATGCCGGGGTAGATAGACGAAACGACGCCTATGAAGAAAACTGCGATTCCCGTTACCACAAACGCGTAGGGTTTAAGCGCGAAGAATATTACGGGGTCCAACAGCCCGGTCATCTGGACGCCCGACGCCCAGAACCCGAGGTCGACGCCGTAGATGGAATTAATCCAGGTCAGGATACCGCCGGCGATGAGACCGACCACTACGCCGATGAACGACAGGACCGACGCTTCATAAAAGATGAGCCTGAAGACCTGGAACGGCCTCAATCCCACGGCCGCCATCACGCCGAACTCGTGGACCCGTTCGAGTACGGACATTAATATCGTGTTCGTTACGCCGAAGCTGGCCAGGACGATAAGCAATATCAGCATAAACCCCATAAAGACTAGCATCATCTGGTAGAATTGGTAAGCCTGAGGCGACACCTCGTACCAGGTCAGCGCTTCCAGGTCGTCGGGCGGCAGCCGGTCGTTAATCGCGTCCCTTATCTTACTCGCGTCGCCAGCCGATTCGGCGATGATGGCGATTTTATTGTAACCGGAACCGTAACCGATAAGCTCCTGCGCGGCTGCTATTGGGAGAATGACGAAACCGTTGTCGAACATCGGGTTGCCAGTTCGGATTATTCCGACGAGTTCGTACGCTTCGGCCCTTACCTCGCCATCGAGACTCTGGACCATTACGCCTACGGGGTCGCCCAGTTCGACGCCCAGAACATCGGCCATCTTATGGCCGATGATTACGCCCTCCTCATCGCCGTATCCGAAGAAACTTCCTTCAACGATACGGTTCGGAAAAACGGACGCCCGTCGTTCGCGGGCCGGGTCAACCCCGAATACGACGGCGCCCATCGAGTTCTCGGGCGTGGTTGCGAGGCCCCGGGCTTCCACGCGAGGCGCCCAGGTCTCGACGCCGTCGGTTCCTTCTATCAATGAAACAACCGGCGCCGGGTCGTCGATGTATTCGCTTATTTGCGGGTCTTTCTCGAACCCTTTCGGCTCCACGACCACGTGCCCCATGCCGCTTTTGACGGTATCTTCGGCCATCTTCTCGGTGAAGCCATCGCCCCAACCCATAAACCATACCGTCGAACCGGCGGCGACCGCCAGCGCCGCGATTGTAATCGCGCTCCGGCGCTTGTTACGCCAGACGTTACGCCAGGCCGTCCGCATGAGTGGCAAGCGTTTCACCGACCGGCCCTTCGGAGGTTTGACTTCGTGAAAATAGCGTCGTCGAGGGAAACGTCGAACTCGGCCGACGTGACCCAGACCGTCGTAACGCGGCCCTCTTTACGCTTGTTGGTCATAGCCCACTCGGTCGGGATCTCGCGTCCGCCCATCGTCTCCACGTCAGAGTAGTCGAGTTGCCTGATAAGCCCCTTTTTGTCGTAGTACTTCACGTAAATCGGTAGGTAGGTGTCCTTTTCGACCTTATAGAGAAGATACGTATAGGTTATTCCGGTCCCCTTATTGGGCGTCAGCTTCAGTACCCACGCGTTATCCTTTTCAATTACTACCTTCGCGGCGTAATCGTCGGCGAAGGAATCTTCGCGAACCATATCGTCGTAGGTGAACTCGGAACCCAGCATACCCTGATACATCATAGTCGGCATTATCTTCATTTCCTCGTCCACCTTCTTCACGTACTGCCAGATGTTGTTGCCGACTTTCAGGTACGTGTTCCCCTTCTCCTTGGCCGGCGACGTAACGAGAATGAACGATTTCTCCAGGCCGGACGACCACGATTCCATCGTCATTGTCCGTTCGTAATCCGGGTTGAGTATGTGCATCTTCCAGGTCATGTGGGCGGTTTCGCCCCGGACCAGGTCTTGCGACTTCTTGACTATTTCGTATCCGTTATCACCGACGTCGATTGCGGGCGCGCCGATCGCTGCCGACAACGCGAACGCCACCGAAGCAATTACCCATTTACTACGCATTTTTTTCGCCCTTCTCTTGAACGGCCAAGTCTTTCAACTCGGATAGGTACTTTTCCAATAAAGCCAACAGCGGTCTTTTCAAAGCCAGTTCTTCCCTCAATCGTTCCTTCACCAGTTCGGCGTCGAGGACGTTTTCCGGGTTTACGTCGCCTTCCAACGTCTCAAGGCATTTTCCGGCCGTATCGAAAAAGGGTATGGTCTCCATCTCCATTCCCTTTTTGAAGAAGTCGTAATAGAGGTTGGCTATCCTGAAATCCGCTTCGTAGTAACCCCGTCGGTCGCCTTTAACCCACACCTTTCTTGTGATACCGAGATTCTCGAGAAGTCTGATGTTCACGCTTATACCGGACTTCGCCGAACTCAGCCGCTCCGATATCTCGTCCAGGCTCATAGGATTCGGCGTAATCGCCAGTAATCCGAATATCCGCCCGGCGAGGGCCGGCATCCCGAAGCTTACCGTTATTCGCTCCATCGCGGCGATGAACTCGTCGCGGGCTTGCTCGTACGAGTCGGGCGTTTCAATCCCGGGTTTGTTGCCTGAATATTCTGAACGTTCTGCCATATCAGAATGTTTATAACATATGCGGCGACGGAGGTCAAGGGAAATCGGATAATTGAATCATACCGTTAAACGTAGAGGTATCCTGCGGCTTTAGAACGATTAAACCGTTCTGACGGCCTTTTAAACAGCGATGTGCCGCGGCGGGTTTTATATCGAGTGGGTTTTAAAGTAAAGCTGGGCTTACTCCAAACGCTTCTATTTACGGGTTTGGGAACCGGTTTGTTATTGACGATCGTTTTGCGGGTTGTTATAGTCGTAATGTAATTACGTAAATGGGAAGCGGCGTGAAAACTGGGAATGGCGGTTTCGAGGGCAGGACCTGGTGGTTCCGCCTCCAGAACCTCCTGGCGGATTCGGTAACCGGGCTTCCAACGCTGACAGGTAAACTCGGCGAAGTACGGGAAGCTCTCGAGAAGCACGGCAACCTCTGTTTGTTGTACGTGAACGTCCCCCGCGGCGTCGAATTGGAAAAATTGTACGGATGGTCGTTCTACGACGAGTTCCTGAAAAAAACTTCTTCCCTGCTAACAGAATTTAAAAGAAATTATTTAGGCCGACAGGACTTCCTTTTAATAAGGGACGTGGAAACGTCCGAATTCGTTTTTTTCATTGCGCCCGGCTCTGGGAGCGAAACAGCCGAGTATCTGGACGAAATCGAACTCCTCCGCCAACGCTTACTCCAGTACATGTCGAAAGAACCATACGTTTCGCACGGCCCGATTAAAATGAAAAACGTCATACACGTCGGTTGCTCCCAGGCGAAACTCGTATTGGTTGAGCGACCGGAAAGCTCGATACATTACGCGATAGAAGAAGCGAAGCGACGGACGTTTGAGGAAGCCGAATCCGAATCCACGCGTTTTAAAAAACTCCTCCGGGAGGTTATATCCAACGAACGGGTATCGGTACGTTATCAACCGATAATTGAAATGCGGGCTAACCGTACTTTCGGCTTCGAAGCGCTTAGTTATACGGAAGGCGTACCGGGGCTCGAAGACGCCGAGATGCTTTTCAACCTGGCCGAAGAGAGCGATCTTTCGGTAGAACTGAACAGACTCTGCCGGCGGTTGGCTCTATCGGGTGCTCGGGGTTGGCCGCTCGATATTAAAGTGTTCCTTAATACGGACCCCCGATCGATCGAGGACATCGGGCGGGACGATACCGAATTCTTAGGGCTTTTACAAGATAAGGGCGTAAAACCTGAATCGGTCGTTCTGGAAATAACGGAACGTTCGGCGATAACGAAGTTGGTGGAGTTCAAGGAAATCATCAAACATTTCCGGGAAATCGGCGTACGTATCGCGATCGACGACGCTGGCGCCGGATACGCCAGCCTTAACACCATAGCATCGCTCAGGCCCGACTTCCTGAAGTTCGATATAGGCCTCGTCCGCGGCATCGACAAAGACCGGGTGAAACAGGAACTTTTAACAACCTTGCAGAATCTGGCGCGCAAGGTGGAAGCTCGGATAATAGCCGAAGGAATCGAAACCGAAAACGAATATAATACTTTACTCGGTATGGGCGTGGAACTCGGCCAAGGCTATTTTATCTCGCCGCCGCGGGATCCGTCGGAACTAAAATCGTACGTCACGGGTTAGAACGGGAGTACACGATGGCGAAGAAGATAATGGTTATAGAGGACGAAGAAAACGTCCGGCTCGTGGTAAGCCTTTCGTTGGAAAAAGAGGGTTACGAGGTTGAGTCGGTCGCCACCGGCGAAGAAGCGTTGGAGAAAGTCGTTGACTTCGCGCCGGATTTAATCGTACTCGATATAATGATGCCCGGGATGGACGGTTGGGAAGTGCTGGGATTACTCAAATCGAACGAACTGACGGAAAAAATCCCCGTATGCATACTGACTGCGAAGGGCGAGGTTCGCGACATGATGTACGCCACGCAAAAAGGCGCGGCGGATTATATAACCAAACCGTTCACGAGAAAGGAACTCGTGGACCGGGTAGGTCTATTATTGGCGACCGGCGCGGAAGAAACGTCGTCTGTCTGATTGAGCTCCAAGGAGTATTAATGAACCGAATAGCGAGGATAGTTTTCACCGGGTTAATCGCAGGGCTTGCCGTTTTCGTTGTGGGAAACGTCGTCGAAGTTCTTTCCTCGTTCGTCGTTCACGCGCCCGAAACCACCGGGAAGCTCGACCTTGCGGCAACGATTTTATTAACGTTCCTATTCGATATAATCGCCGGTTTACTTATAACGTTCGCGTACGGTATCGTGAAAAACGGGCTCGCGGCCAACCCGGTTTTCCGGGCTTTGACTTTCGCCGGGGTTCTCGTTCTGGTTAACGCCCTGCCGCGGGCGGCGGACGCGTACGTCGGCGTTCCGGCGGACAACGCCGTAATTGCGACCTGGTTAGCGAGCTGGATTCTGGAAGCTGTTCTCGCGGCTTTCATAGTAATATTAATGTACCCGCGTGAGAAGAAGCTTAAGCCCCCTAAAGGTAAAAAGCCTGAACCTGGCCCCGGCGCTCCGGGCGATGAACCGAAGCCTGTAACCGCCCCCCGATAAAAAATAACCTTTTATATAAAAAACCCCCTTTCGGGGGCTTTTTTTATAACTAACTTAACCAGTTTAATCGCCTAAGTAGCGGTCAATGGCGAGGCGTATCTCGTCGCCGGCCCCGTCGTAGAACGCCGTATCACGGCCGTAGCGCGCCAGGAACAACTGGCGGTACCAAGCTTCCCTGTCCGGGTCCGCGCTGAACACCCGGGATATTTCCCGAATCACGCTGGGATTATCCTCGTATTCCGGGTATCTGTCCAGGAGAGCCACGTAAACAACTATCGCTTCCGCATAGTCGCCTTTGGACTTATCGAAGTCTTGAGCGACGGCCCGGAGTAACGTGGCCGCCGACCGGTCGCTCAGTCGTCCAGCCAACCGTTCCTCGAAAACCTCGAGGGCGCCGTGGGCGTTTACGGGCTTTGCGCTTTCCGACGCCGCGAGCGCGACGAGTGAAGCGGCCGCCGTCCTAGAGCAATGCTCCGTTATCGCCGTGTACCGACATTCCTCGTCTAGTTTTTCGTAGATGTTGAGTACTTCTCCGTCGTACCGTGGGTCATTTTCGATACCGGCCAGCGCGTACTTCGCGTACGCAATACCGTAGAGGGCCGAGCTGTAATAATCGGAACCTGTGGATACCCTTTCGTAATACGATATAGCTTTCCTGTAGTCGCCGTCGTAAAGCGCCATTTCGCCCAACCGGAAACAGATATCCGGGTAATAACTGCGGTCTTCGGCCATCGTCGCAGCGTTCAGATAGTACGCTTCCGCGTCGTCGACCCGACCCTCCTCTTCGGCTATGAAACCTAAAAAATACAATGCGTACGCGAGGAGTTTATCGTCGCGGCAGTTCGCGGCGAGGGTTTCTAAAGTAGTACGCGACCCTTCGCAACGGATAAGAGGTTTTTCAGGTATAGGCCCGCCGTACTCGTATGCCGACGCGGCAGCTTCGGCGAACCGCTCGAACTCTTCGACGGCTTCTTCCATCTCCTGTTCGTGTTGCATCTCGGCTTTGAGGACGAGTATTACGTATGCGTCTTCTTCGGGCGGGGCTTTCGCTAATACCTCGTCGGCCCAAACCGCCGCTCGTTCGCGTTTCCATCTAAGTTCCTCTATCGCCGCTTCGCGGGTGTCCCTATCCTCGAACGGTATGTCGAAGACGACGTTAATAGTAACCTCGTAGTCCAAATATCGAAAAGCGGCCTCCGACGCGATATCGTATCCGCCGCGGGCAAGGCCGATGTACGCGTTAAGAGCATCGTCGTCCAGATACTCCTTCCGAACGAATATCTTGACCTTGTCTTCTGTCCGCCCGAAGGGCGTCAGACGCTCGACAGCGGTATTACCCGTCGCACTATACGCCGAATCGGCGGCGCCGCCGTCACCAGGACCCAAATAAACCGATGACGCCGAAATCGGTGTCGTCGTTATAATCAGGGCTATTATATAACCTACCGTCTGTTTCAAACCTACCTCCGTTTTAGATTCAGGTTTTTTCGGCCCTGTTTATTTGTACCGATTATATCGATTTCGCTACACGTTTCAAAAGGTTTTTTTCCGCCGAGCCGTTTTTTTCGTTACTCACCGTTACACATAACGAAAACGGTTAAACGCTAAAAAGCGGTACGGATACTGGCGTTGTCGCCGTCGGTTTCCACGACGACGGAACCATGGTCCGCTGTAACCAGGACACGTGACCCGGCCCTTTCGAACGCCCGTACGACCGCGGGGTCCGGTTTTCCCGGCCTTCCGCCGCGTTTCGTGGAGATTATTACGACGGCAGGGTTCAAAACGGCCGCGAAGTCTTTGGTCCCGTATCCGTCGGTTCCTCGGCCGAGCGCTTTCAACACGGTAACCCCCAAGAACTCGTCCGAACCGGTAAGCGTAAGCGATTGCCCCGGGTCGCGAAACCCCGGATAAAAGAGTGAAAACCGCCCGTAAGTCAACAATAATGACGTCGAGTCGTCGTTGGCTAAAGTCGTAAACCGGGCGTCGCCGAAGGAAGCCGCGTCGGGCGCGGGGCTTACCCTTTTTACGCCTACTTCGGCGGCCGCATTCTCCACGGCCGGCATCGGGTCGTAGTAGCCGCCGCCTGCCCAATTACGGCTGGCCCATAACTCGCTTATCGGGACGTTTTCGATTATATAAGGTGCCCCGCCCGCCGCTCCCGCGTCGCCCGACGTTATACACAGTACGTCCAACCGGTCTATCCCACGGCCGTGTAAGAACGGCTCTATCCGTGCGCGGCCGGCGCTGTAGTCCGCGTTCCCGTATCCGGCATTGACGAGTATTGATTGCCCGTCGGGCGTTTCGATAAAAGCGGCGTCGCCGTTACCCACGTCCAGAAACGTTACGCGTAAAGGCGCTCGAGCCGGCCGGATAACCTCGCCGGCGACCGTTGCGGCGACCATAATTAAGAAAGCAACCAGCGTGACCCGCCGCCACCACGGCGACCGAAACGCGAAATATAATATCGCGGCCACGATACTCAAAAGCGCCGGCAGCGGCGGGCGGCCTACCCAGAACTGCAAGTTGCCGTACTCGACGAAGGGCCGCCATCGAGCGAGGTCCGGCCAAACGCGACCGAGCGGTTCGAGACCGTCAGCACAAACGCCGGCGGTTACGATAATACCTTTGCTTACGAACCACGCCGAAGCGCCGTAAATCTCGCCGAGGACCGGGTGTATAACGCCCGTTGCCAACGCGATTAGCCCGAATATTATCGCGAGGCTGCTCGCTGGAACGATTAACAGGTTGGAAACCAGGGCGACCGGCGATAACCTGTAGAACAGATGGAGTTGGAGGGGAAGAACGCCTATCTGGGCGGCCAACGTCGCCGCCGCGGTCTCGCGTAGAAGGGGAGGTAAAAAACCGAACCACCGGAAGAAAGGTTTATAGAACAAGGCGATAGCAAAAGTCGCGGCGTACGACAACTGGAATGACGCGTCCCCTATCAAGAGTGGGTTATAAACGAGTAGTAAAACGGCGGACGCGGCCAGAACGTTTATTAAATCTACATCCCTGTCTATAAATACCGTCCCGAGGACCAGCAACGCCATCACGGTGGCTCGGATGACCGGCGGGTCCAGCCCGGTCATAATAGTGTACAGAGGAAGGAACGCCGCGACGGCGACGGCGCTCGCGCGGCGCGAGAGGTTAGCGCCGGACAGCAACAAGAACAACACAAACGCTATCAGACTCACGTTCTGGCCGCTGATGGCCAGAATGTGGACTACGCCGGCGTCGGTGAACTCGGAAACTATCTCCGGGTCGATCTCGCCGCGGGTCCCGAGCATCATACCTTTAACGAGACGCCCCTCTTCGCCGCTGACGTACCGGTCCAGCGAGTCAGCGGCGTATCGACGTACGGCGTACGAAAAATCGTACATCGGATTGGTCGCGGCCCGGCCCTCGACAGATACGAACTTACCGGACGATACCGTAAACGCGGTCGTAACGCCTCGGCTCCTCAAGTATCTCGCGTAGTCGAAACCGGTTTCGTATATCGGCGGCTTTGGTCGTGCCAGGCTCCCCGTTAACCGAAGCCGGTCGCCGTACCGAAGCGGTAGGTTATCGTATATCGTGACGCGTGTTTTTCCGGTTACTTCAATCAGTTCCCCGTCCTCGGGAGTAACACTTTCGTCGCGTAGGTCAAAAAGCGTCCGCCCGTCCCTTTGTTCCGGGTCGTTAGCGATTACGCCCTCGACCGTGGCCCAGGTCGGACGATAACTGTCGAGGAGGAATGACGCGTCTTTGTTCCCGATGTACCGAGAACACGCCGCGTAATATAAACACCCCGCAAAAGCGAGCGCGAGTACCGCCGCGTGAACGGAAAAGCGGCTTCGTCGGAAGTACAAGTATATAGTGAACGCCGAAACCACGGCCGTCAGTACGACGACGGGAACGAGCGGTGGTTTCAAAACGGCCGATGCAACCAACCCGGCGCCCAGGCCGGAGAGTACGTATACTGCCGGCCTCCGGCGTACCCCGTCCCACGTTTTCTCGTTTTTAACTTCCATAACCGTAAATTACCGCGCAATGTACCGTACCGTGCGATACATCGCGGAACAAGCGATTATACTTGACGAACGCGCGTATAGCAAGACTACTTTCGTTACAGCGAAGAAATTTATAGGATAAAGCTGCCTTGAAAGCGTTCCTATAACGTCAAGCTATCGAAAAAACGCGCCAGGCCTTTCACTCCGGCGCAAAACCTGCTATATTAACGGACACGACGAGATCGAACGCTTACCCAAGGAGTACTGAGAAAATGGTTATACGCACGAAACCTACGTTCTTCTATACGCTAATATCCGCCATAACTCTTACATCCGTTACGTCTTTTGGCGCCGACTACAAAACGGAACTGACGGACGCGTCCAAGTACTTCCTCTTAAGGGATTATGATAAAGCCGTCGAGATAATCGATGGCGTACTGGAAGAAGAACCCGGCAACGTAACGGCTCTGGAACTCCGCGGGCGTATCGAGATAGTTACGGGCGACCTGGACGCGGCCCTCGCGACCTTTGAGGAAGCCGTCGCGGCCGATCCGGAAGATTACCGCGGGTGGCAGGGGAAAGGCGACGTCCTCGAGCGTATGTATAAAACCGACGAAGCTCTGGAAGCCTATTCGGTAGCCGTTGAGAATAACAAAAAAGCGTCGTCGTCCCTTTACGCGCTGGCGGTTTTATATGCCGAGAAAGGGGAAAAGGAGAACAGCTTCGAGTACCTGAAGAAAGCGGTCAAAGCGAACGAATTTTTGAAGGAGACGGCCCGGAACGAACCCGGTTTCGAGGGCTTCCGCGGCGACGCCGAGTTCTGGGAGATAGTTAATTAACGGGCTTAGGCTCTCGTAAACCAATTACCCGTCCGGATTACGATTTCCTTCCCATGTCCTATGGGACGTCATTTCCTCCGTTGACGGTACGGCGGCGGACCTATATAATCGTAGTAATAGGTTTTAAGTACCGTTAATATTTACCTTCAAGGATGGAACGAACTATGAGACGTATTAACGTTTTACTAGTTATTATCGCGACCGCTTTTTTTGTAACGTCCGCCGGCGCGACCGACTGGCTCTGGCAGGTTACGACGGACCCGGAGGATGATTACGACTCTACGTGGTCGCCCGACGGTACTACGCTTGCCTTCCAATCGAATCGTAGCGGTAACGCGGACATCTGGACGATTCCTGCGGCCGGTGGGGCGGTTACCCAAATAACCACGGACCCGTCGTCCGATGCGTGGCCTGCGTGGTCGCCCGACGGTACTACGCTTGCCTTCAACTCGTACCGCAGCGGCAACTGGGACATCTGGACGATTCCCGCGGCCGGAGGGGCGGCGACGCGAATAACCACGGACCCGTCCGAAGATAAGTACCCTGCGTGGTCGCCCGACGGTACTGCGCTTGCCTTCATGTCGGACCGCGGCGGCAACGGGGACATCTGGAGGATTCCTGCGGCTGGTGGGGCGGCTACCCAAATAACCACGGACCCGTCGGCCGATGCGTGGCCTGCGTGGTCGCCCGACGGTGCGAGTATCGCCTTCGGCTCCTTCCGAAGCGGCAACTGGGACATCTGGACGATTCCTGCTGGCGGTGGGACTGCGACGCAGATAACGACGGACCCGGCGTACGATATAAATCCTGCGTGGTCGCCAGACGGGACTACGATAGCGTTTACCTCAGGCCGTAGCGGCAATTACGACATTTGGACGATCCCTACGGCCGGCGGGCTGGCGACACAAATAACCACAGATCCGGCGTACGATGAGGGTCCTGCGTGGTCGCCCGACGGGTTCGCGATATCCTTTGACTCGGACCGCAGCGGCAACTACGACATATGGGTTATAAAACCGGACCACACGTCGGTCGCACCCGCGTCCCTCGGCGAGATTAAAGCGACGTTCAGGTAGTTCGTCAAAATTAACGTTCGGGTAACGGCCCGCGGCGATTCCGCGGCGTCGAGGCGTTCGTATATACCAGCTTCCCAGCCAGGTAAATACGCCCTTCCCGTGTTCATGTCAGAAACGATTACCGCCTTGAAATAGATACTCGTATATTCTATACTCCGTCCGCTTGTCGAGAGCGGTTTTTATTATAGGCATATAACCCATTTCATACGACCACCTGTGCTAGACGTAAAGTTCATAGTGGAAAACGAGGCCGCCGTCCGGCGGATGCTCGCCGAACGCGGCGCCGAGGCCGACGTGGATGGAATCCTCGCGCTGGCCGAGAAACGCCGCAAACTCGTCTTCGAGACCGACGAGAAGCGGGCCGAGCAGAACCGGGCGAGCGAAGCCATCGCCGAATCGAAGAAGGCCGGGGAGGACACGACCGAGGCCGTCGCCGAGATGAAGGCGCTGGCCGCCGAAGTGAAGGAGCTAGGCGCGGGTGTTTCGGAGCTGGAAGCGGAGCTTCACGAGAAACTCCTCGAAGTCCCGAATATACTACACGAGTCGGTGCCGCCGGGCGAGACGCCCGAGGATAACGAGTTAGTCCGCAGTTGGGGCGACCCGCCGAAGTTCGGGTTCCCGGCGCGGGCCCATTACGACCTGGGCGAGATGCTGGGCATCCTGGACGTGGAGCGGGCGGCCCGGGTCGCGGGGTCCCGGTTCGCGATGACCGTAGGCGCCGGCGCCCGGCTCGAGCGGGCCCTATTGAGCTTCTTCCTCGACGAGGCGTCCGCCGCCGGCTACACCGAGGTCTTCGCCCCGTTCCTCGTCAACTCGGCGGCCATGACGGGAACCGGCCAGCTCCCCAAGTTCGGTTTCGACATGTACGGGGTTGACGGCGAAGACCTGTGGCTTAACCCGACCGGCGAGGTACCTATTACTAACCTTCACGCCGGCGAGATACTAGACGGCGAACGCTTACCTCTCAAGTACGCAGGGTACACAGCCTGCTTCCGGCGGGAGGCCGGCGCACACGGCCGGGACACCCGCGGGATGATGCGGGTCCACCAGTTCAACAAAGTCGAGCTCGTCAAGATCACCGACGCCGAAAGCTCTTACGACGAACTCGAGTCCCTGACTGCCGACGCCGAGCGGTTGCTCTGTAAAATCGGGTTACCGCACCGGGTAGTAACGCTCTGCGCCGGCGACCTGGGCTTCGGCGCCGCCAAAACCTACGACGTCGAGGTATGGATACCGAGCGAAGAGACCTACCGGGAGATATCGAGCTGCACCAACTACGAGGAGTTCCAGGCCCGCCGGCTACAGGCACGGTGGCGCAACCCGCGAACGGGCAAACCCGAGCTGGTCCACACGCTGAACGGGTCCGGTCTCGCGATCGGGCGTTGCGTTATCGCGATACTGGAAAACTTTCAGAACGCCGACGGGTCGGTTAAGATACCGGAAGCCCTCATACCTTACATGGGTGGGATGAAGCGGATAGAGTAAGGGCGCGGTCCGAAGAAAGCCGCGCTAATCGCGATGCTAGTTTCAAGTTGGAAGCAGTGCCCCGAACCGGATGGTTCGGGGTTAGTTATACGACGCCTTTACCTGGCCAAAAGAGGTCGGGGTGACGGCGTTGTAGTAACAAACGCGCCAGAGGTCCGCGCTTCCAAAGCCACCGGGACGGTTTGAGTCGAAATACATCGCTCGTCCGTCCGAGGTCCAGCTGGGATAACCCTCGTTAGAGGAGGTGTTTACATCGGGGCCAAGATTTTGGGGGGTGGAGAAATTTGTTCCTTCCCCTTGAGCTCGCCAGATGTCGCTTCCCCCGAGTCCACCAACGCGGTTACTTGCGAACCAGAGGTAACCGTCATGGTAGCAGGTGGGCGAACCGTCACCGACACCCGTCAGTTGGACGTTAACCCAGTTTCCGGATACCTTTTCTGCGGTATAGATTATACCTTCACGGGCGAAGTAGATCCGGTTGCCATTGCTGGAAAGGCAACAGCCATGCTCTTTAGCCGAGGTGTTTACGTTGGGTCCTAAGTTCTGTGGTGTTTCCCATGAGGAACCGTTCCAGTGAGAGACGAACAGGTCCGCCCCGCCGTATCCACCATGATCAGCCGACGTAAAATACAAATCGTTGCGAACCTCGTCCCAGAAGGGATGTTCGGAACCGGGCTCGTTGATGGGCGAGGGGAGTTCCTGGGGTATTGTCCAACTTCCGCCGACACACTCGGAAACGAAGATTTTACCGATGGTGTTGCGGGTGCTGACGAAGAAAATCTTGTTGCCCGCTCCGTCAATGGAGCTTTGGAAGTCCCACGCTGTACCGTTAGGAGGGTTACCGAGGTTTTGGGGGTCTCCCCAGCCAAAAGCCGAAGTAGCTAACAAAAGCGTTATTGCCACTAACTTTTTCATTTTTGTACCTCTGAAACGTTTATGTTGAAGTTTTGATTTTCTTGCCCTAATATTAATAGCTTAGCATGTTCTAGTAAATGGGTCAAGAGTGATAATTTGTCTATACTCAATTCCGGCAAGCAAGTAACCTGCCTACCGGCAGGTAAGAAGGTTAAAGGGATAGGTAATAAGTAATGATTATCAGTTATCTCTTGTACCTTTAAGAAAGAAGGGTAAGAAAAAACCCCCGCTTTTAAGCAAAGGGCTAGGATTCGGAGGTTGTTAGCGGAAGAGAGCTTTGACTTGACCGAGAGACGTAGCCTCTACTGCGGTCTCGGTGTAGCGGGCCCAATAGAGGTCTACTGCTCCATGTCCACCGGACCTGTTGGAATAGAAGAATAGGTATTTCCCGTCGGAGGTCCAAGTGGGGCTTCCGTCATTGGCGTAAGTGTTTATCTCCGGACCAAGATTTACGGGAGCGTTAAAACTTGTTTCTGAACCCTGGGCTTTCCAACAGTCAGTACCGCCTTGTCCTCCACCACGGTTATCGTAGAAGTAGAGGTAACCGTTATGGTAGGAAGAAGCGTACCCACTGCCGATACCAGTTGCCTGGGAATCTGTCCAGGTACTACCGCTTTTGAAGGCGACGTAGATGATCCCTTCGCGGCTAAAATAGAGATAGTCGCCGGCGACAACCGGCGCGCGTTCCTGATCGGAAGTGTTGATATCGGAGCCGACGCTTGTTCGCTCGGACCAATTATTCCCCCCAAGCCACGTCGAGTAGTAGATGTTACTACCGCTTACGAAGTAAAGCCGGTTATTATCGTCGTCCCAGAATGGATAGGTCGCGCCGGGATTGTTGATCTGAGAGGGAAGCGCAACGGGTATTGACCAGCTGCTGCCGTTCTTCTCGGTGACGTAAATTTTCCCGTCGTCCCTGATGAAAAATAATTTATCGCCGTCGTCATCCACAGAGCCTTGGAATTCCCAGGCCGTGGAATTCGGCGGAGAACCGAGATTGTTCACCCAGGCCCAGTCGGCATTCGTAAGCACGGCCGAGATGGAGAACGACAGGATAGCGACGATAATGACGGTGATTCTCACGTATATTACCTCCCCTGGTTAAAATAAACGAACGTTCAATCCTATATACAGTTCGGCTTATCGGCCACCTACCGCCGACCGACGCCGTAGTACTCGAAACCGGCGGCCCGGACCTTCTCCGGGTCGTAGATGTTACGCCCGTCGAAGATTAACGGACGGGCCATCAACCCTTTCAACTTCTCGAGATTGACCTCCTTGAACATGTTCCAATCGGTAACGACCGCCAGTGCTTCCGCCGCCTTCGCCGCGTCGTACGGGTTTTCGGCGGTTACAAGCCACGGGATTTCGGCCTTCGCGCCGTCGGCGGAGGCAGGGTCGTACGCGGTGACGTCGGCGCCTTCGTCCTTCAACAACCTTACTATTCCCAAAGCAGGCGATTCTCGCAGGTCGTCGGTGTTCGGTTTGAATGACAGGCCCCAGACGGCTACTTTCTTACCGTTCAACCCGCCGAGTTCTTCGCCCATTCGCTTTACGAAACGTTTCGGCTGGTCGTAATTCACGTCGACCGCCGACCGGAGGACACGGAAATCGTAACCGGCCTTCGCCGCGATGTCTATCAAAGCGAGCGTGTCCTTTGGAAAACACGACCCGCCGAAGCCTATCCCCGCGCCGAAGAACGCCGGATTGATACGCCCGTCCATCCCGACGCCGGCGACGACCTCCTTTATGTCGGCGCCGACCCCGTCGCATATATTCGCAATCTCGTTGATAAAACTGATTTTAAGCGCCAGAAACGCGTTGGACGTGTACTTTATCATCTCGGCCGACAGGATGTCGGTTATTATAATCGGCGCGTCGAGGGGTTCGTAAAGCTCCGCGACCATCTGCCCGGCCGCCTGGTTCGAGCACCCGACAACGACGCGGTCCGGGTGCATGAAGTCGTGGACCGCCGAGCCCTCGCGTAGGAACTCGGGATTGGACACGACGTCGAATGGATGGTTCTCCGTTTGAGACTCTTCGATGATTTGCCCCACGACGTCGCCGGTCCCCACGGGAACCGTCGATTTGTTCACGACGAGCCGGTAGCCGTCCATCGCTTTCCCGACGGTCTCGGCGACGGCTTTGACCTGATTCAGGTCGGCTTCGCCGTCGGCGCCCTGGGGAGTCCCGACCGCGACGAAGATTATCTTCGAGTCCTTTACGGCGTCCTCGATATCCGTCGTAAACTCGAGGCGCCCCATCTTGGCGTTTATCCTGACTATCTCCGTAAGACCCGGCTCGAAAATCGGAATTTCTCCGTCTTTCAGCATCCCGATTTTATCTTCATCCACGTCGGCGCAAATAACGTGGTTCCCCAGGTCAGCGAAACACGCGCCGGTAACCAGCCCGACGTAGCCGGTCCCCATGACCGCGATTCTCATATACGCTCTCTCCAGTAGTCGAGTATGTCCGACAGCGTTTGGTCGAAATGTATCTCAGGCTCCCAACCGGTGTCGGCCCGGAACTTATTATTATCGCCGATCAATAACGGCACGTCCGACGGCCTGAGCCGCGCGGGGTCCTGGACGACTTCCACGTCTACGCCGCTTATCGCTACTAACTTATCCAATATCTCACCGATCGAGTGACCGGTCCCGCTGGCGATATTATAAACTTCGCCTTTCTTCCCCTTCTCCAGAGCCAGCCAATAAGCACGGACCGTATCGCGTACGTCGGTGAAGTCCCGGATGGCGTCCAGGTTCCCGACGGTAACTTCCGGCGGTCGAAGTTTCTTCTCGACTTCGACCACCTGAATTGCGAAATCGGAACACACGAAGACACGCCCTCGCCTCGGGCCGGTGTGATTGAAAGCTCTCGTCCGAACCACGTCCAAGCCGAACGACTTGAAGTATTGGTATGCGAGTAAATCCTGCCCGACTTTCGACACGCCGTACGGGCTGAGCGGCCTCATCGGGTTGTCTTCGGTAATCGGCACCTCGTCCGGTTCGACGTAACCGTACTCTTCGCTGGAACAGGCGACCAGGATTTTGGGCGTAATCCCGGCGCGACGTACGGCCTCGAAGATGTTTACGGTCCCGATGATGTTCGTCGTAATTGTCTCCGTCGGTGCCTTCCAACTGGTTACGACGTAGCTCTGGGCAGCCAGATGGAATACACGCTCCGGTTTGAAGTTTCGAACAAGCTCCTCCACGCTGGAGGCGTCGCGAAGGTCCGTTTCGACGAACTCGATTCGGTCGCGTATATGGTCGATATTAGCCGTCGGGCTCCGCCACCGGGTCGTACCGAACACCTCGACGTCGCCAACGTTATCGAGCAAATAGTCGGCCAGGTGGCTTCCGGCGAACCCCGTTATTCCCGTTATCAGTACGCGCACGCCGTCCCCCTTTCTACACTTCGTTAAGCTTTCCCCAGGACTTCTTTTGCTATTTTCACCGCGCCGACGGCGTCGGGTGCGTAATACGCCCCTATCTTCGACGCGTACGCGCCATCAACGACTGCCCCGCCGATGATTATCGGTTTTTCGATACCGGCTTCGGACAGGCTCTCCGCGACTTTACCCATTTCCGGCATCGTCGTCGTCATAAGCGCCGAAAGCGCGACGATGTCGGCGTCGCCGGCCGCTTCTACTATCGCATCGGCCGGTACGTTCTTGCCCAGGTCGCGTACGACGAAACCGTGGCCCCGCATAACGGCCGATACGATATTTTTACCTATGTCGTGTACGTCTCCTTCGACCGTCGCAAAAACCACGCCGCCTACCTTCGCGTTCGCGTCCTTCTCGAATAACGGCTCAAGTACGTTAAACGCTTCCTGTACCGCTTCGGCCGAGAGAATAACCTCCGGCAAGAAATACTCTTTCTTCTCGAACCGGCGCCCGACCTCCTCCAGAGCCGGTAATATAAACCTGTCGTTCACGGCGACCGGTTCGACCCCGTCGTCCAACAACCGGCCGACGAGTTCGCCGACTCTGTCTCTATAACCGAGTAGAACGGCTTCGTATAACATATCGCCCGGGACCTTCGCGAGTTCGGCGGCCGGCGCCGCTTTCGGTTCGGCGCTTTTAGCCGCTTTAAGGAACGTGCGGGCGCCTGGGTCGCCGCCCTGTATCACCCTGATTATTGACAACGCCTCGGCGACCCGGGGGTCGTACGGGTTAACGATCGCCGCGTCCAAACCTTTACCGGCGGCCGCGAGTAATGTTCCAGCGTTGAGAGCGCTTCGGCCCGGCAAGCCGTGGGACACGTTCGATATACCCAACACCGTTTTTACGCCCAGTTTATCCCTACTTAGGCGGACCGCGTCCAGAGTAACCGACGGGTCGGCCTGGGCCGCCGTCATCATCAGTGTGTCTATCAATATGTTCTCGACTGTAATACCGGAGTTGATAGCGGTATCTACGATACGTTCCGCTATGCTAAGGCGGCCCTCGACCGTATCGGGGATGCCGTTGCCGTCGAGGGTCAGACCAACGAAGGCGGCGCCGAAGCGTTTCGCTAGCGGTAGCAGCGCCTCCAGCTTCTCGGGCTCGCCGCTTATCGAGTTGAGCAGCGGTTTCCCGGAAGCGGTTCTTAGCCCGGCTTCTAGCACGTCCGGGTCGCTCGAATCAATCGAAAGGGGCAGGGGCGTCGCCCGGTCGGCGAACGACGCGGCCCAGTTCATCGCCTCGACCTCGTCCACGCCCGGCACGCCAACGTTTATATCGATAACGTCCGCGCCAGCGGCCGTTTGTTTTTCGATCTCCGTCCTGATTATCTCAAGCTTGCCTTCGGTTATTTCGGTCGTCAGGTCGGCCCTGGACGTCGGGTTTATCCGTTCACCGATCACGGTTACTCCGACGCCCACCTCGACGACCCGCATCCTGCTGGCCAGGAACGTCCGCCCCTTGGTCTCGTGATAGGCTGGCTCCAATCCGGAGACGGCCCTCGACAATTCGCGGATGTGGGCGGGCGTCGTACCGCAGCAACCGCCTATTACCGACGCGCATAACTCGGCGAACTTAGGCCCGAACTCGCCGAATTCCTTCGGGCCCATATCCCAGACTGTCTCTTCGCCGTCGAGCCGGGGCAATCCGGCGTTCGGCATCACCGCCAACGGCCTCGACGTGTAACAAGCCATCTCGGCGATTACCGACGTAAGCCCCTCCGGCCCGCCCGAGCAGTTGGCGCCGATAATGTCGGCGCCCATCGCGTCCATAACGACCGCCGCCACCGACGGCGGTGTACCGGTTACCGTCCTGTCACCTTCGCTGAAGGTCATCGAAGCCAGCACGGGGCCGTCGAAGACGTCCCGGACGGCCATGAGCGCCGCTTTCATTTCGCGGGTGTCCGACATCGTCTCGACGACGATTAAATCGACCTTGCCTTTCGCAAGGACCTCGGCTTGTTCCCGAAAGTTGTCGTACGCGTCGCCGAAGGTCTGGGAGCCGACCGGCAGTACGTACTCGCCGCTGGGGCCTATGTCGCCGGCGATAAGAGTTCGCTCGCCCGCCGGTTCCCGCGCGAGTTTCACGCCGGCTTCGTTTATCTTCCCGACGTCGTCAGCGAGCCCGAACTCGGCCAAGCGCCGACGGGACGCGCAGAACGTGTTCGTAAAGATTATACCTGCACCCGCTTTTACGTATTCTCTGTGCGCCATCAGAACCGCGTCCGGGTTTTCCAAGTTGAACCAGTCGGGGACCATCCCGGCAGGCAAACCGCGGGCGGAGAGGAGCGAACCCATCGCTCCGTCGGCGACGAACACTTTCGACTCGAGTTCGGTTAATAATTCGGCCCGGTTCATTTCTTCCTATATCGCTCTTCTTCGCTGTAGATACAGCCGCAATATCCCTGGATATGTACGCCCATTTCGCGAGCCGCCGCGTGGGAACTCTCTTCTACGTCCCGGAAGTCCCGGTCCAGGAACGGTACGCCGTGTTTGTTGGAAGCGGCGGCCGCGGCGCCTCGAACCAGGTCACAATCCTGGCGGGATGATATCATTAGTGTCGTCGCGAACGCATCGTATCCGCCGTCGGCGACGCGCCGCGCGGTTTCGTTCAATCGTAATCCGTAACAGTTGGCGCAACGACCCGGTTTCTCGGCCGGGGCCAATACGCGCCCGAGTATCAACGGTAGATCGTACTCGTCGGCGACTTCCGGCTTGATATTAAGCCTGTCGCATACTTCGCGGAACGCGCCCCGGCGGCGCCGATACTCCCGGTACGGCATTACGTTCGGGTTGTACCAGAAAGCCGTTATCTCGTGACCTTCTCTACGAAGCGTTTCGGCGACGCCTATGAGACAGGGGCCGCAGCAACTATGTACAAATATCCGCACCGCCGTTCCCGAGAATAGCCGCGATTATAAAGGATAGGACCGTTTTTTGCAAGGGCTATCGGCATAAAGCATGTTGTGGTAAAAGGAGTAACGGCGGTTTACGACGGTTGTATATAATCGTTACGTATGGTAACCTGAACGTGGAAATGACGAAACAATCACTCGGGGGCGCGTTCATGAAACGTATAGTATTAGTTTCATCCATAATCGTTTTATTGATGGCAATTTCGGCCGGCGCGACCGTCGAAGTCACGGCCGAGACCGACGTGGGCCTTTTCTTGATTAAGCTGCCGGACGCGTCCAGAGACGCAGAGCTGCCGGTTAAAGGTATATTATTTTTCTACGAACTTACCGGACTCGGGCCGGACTACGACCCTTATACGGGGGTTTACGCCCTTCCGGTACCGTGCGAACACCCGAGCGGGGACGCTGATATCGTATATCGAGAACACGTTAAAATCGAAAAAGAAACTAAAGGCTTCTTTGAGAAAAAAAGCTCGGCTCTGGTAAACACCGCTCGCCTATTAAATTACGACACCGGGCGTTACGGCGTTTTCGAAGGTGAAGGGGAATTCGCCGTGTCGGCGATAATAGAAAAAGGCGGCGCTTTCTTCTTCGTAGAAGGCTACGTCCCCACGACGGTCGTCGAAAAATACCCCGAAATCGAGGAAGCGTTAAAAGGTATAGTGTTATCGGCACGGTTTGTGGAATAGACCCACCTCCGTAGACTCATCAAGAAAGCCGACCAGATATAAGCCTCTCGGGGGGTTCTTATTCGCGTTTGAATTATTCGTAGCCTATTCAGCGGCCGCTTCCGTCCGCCTCGACTTCCCGCGACGGAACAACAGGGCCAAGGTGAGGGCGAAAACGGTGAGCATCAGAAGCGCTATTATACCCGCCATCCAGATACGGGCGGCGCCCGGGCGACTTTGTTCTTCACCACCGAATCGAACCAAACTTCCAAAGCGAAGAATAAAATTAAAACTTCTTCGCGTGATTAAAAACGGTTGAACGAACCCAGCTGTAACGGTATAATAAACGGGTTTACTACCGGTTTTTTATGCTGTCCCAAAGGGAAATAAAAAGTAAATCGGACGGCTTTCTGGGCAGACTGCGACGCCCGGAAGTTATTCACATAACCGGCCTTTTCTCCGTAGCCCTTTTTATACGCTGGGCTTACGTACTGGCGAAACGCGGCGAGCCACTCTGGGGCGACGTTCAGTTCTACGACAAGCTGGCTGTACTCTTCGCCAACGAGTTCCTCGGGGCGTCGTTCGTACCGTTTTTCCCGGAAGCTACGTTGATTCCGTACGAACATTTGGGTTTAGTACGTCCGCCGTTATACCCGGTTTTCCTCGGACTGGTTTATATGTTATTCGGGCATTCATTGACGGTTGCTACCCTGGCAAACGGCGTTCTATCGGCTTTAACGGTCGTCGTAATGTACCTGCTGGCGCAACGGCTCTTCGGGCATACGGCCGGGTTAATAGCTGGAGCGTTCGCGGCCGTTTATCCACCGTTCATATATTTAGCGAACGTCGTTTACCCGGAGACGCTGTACGCGCTTTGCATTATAACGTCGGTCGGGTTAATCGTATGGTCCGCCGAACGTAAAGGTGTCGCGCTGCCGGCGTTGGCGGGGTTGGCGGCAGGTCTGGCGATAAACGCGCGGGCGAACTTCTTGGTAGCAATCCCAGCGTTAACGCTCGCGATTTGGCTATGCTTCGAATTACCGAAGACCCGTAAAGCATTAGCGGCGGGTTTTTTCTTGGCGGCGGTGGTTATTACGTTCGTCCCGAGAACGGTGTATAACTACTTCGCGTACGAAATCCCTACGCCTTTCGACTTGACCAGCGGGTTTGTACTATATCTCGGGAACAACGCTACGTCTACGGTTAACAACTACGGCACCGACGACAGGATTATGACATGCCGTGAAGCGGAGGGCGCTGGCGACGACGCCGCGAAAGACGCTTACTTGCGGATGAAAGCCTTCGATTATATCTCGGAGCATCCCGGACGAACCGCAAAACTATGGGCGGCCAGGTTCTACTACTTTTTCCACTACGACCCCGGGTTAAGGCAGTCGGATTTCGCGGCACGCAATGTCGTCTATAAATGGGTCAATCTCGTTTTTTACGGCCCCGTTCTAGTCCTCTGGTTATTAAGTTTGTTACTCCTGAGAGACCGGCGGCTTTTCGCTCTGATCCACCTGACTGTTCTTTCGACGGCCGCGGCGGCGATAGTATTCTGCGTTAGAGTTAGGTACCGGTTACCGGTAGAACCGTTGATTATAGTGGCCGCCGCTGGGACTGCGTGGTACGTTATAACCAGGTTCTCGACGAATAAACGTAAGGATACGAAAAAGGATGAATCGGGTATCTAAAGGGTTATTCGCAATCGCCGTCTTCGCTGTCGCGCTAAGAATCTTTGCCGTCTTCTTCGTTAGCGATTATGTGGAACCGAACGCCTGGGAGTATGGCGCTATAGCCGAAAATATCCGCACGGGAAAAGGCTACTCTTTTAACTGGTACGAAGACGAAGAGCCGATACTGACTTCGCTTCAAGGACCGTTCTACGTCTATTTCCTCGTCGCCGCATATTCGCTACCCTATAAGTTCTTGGCGATACAATTATTTCAATCCCTTGTGTGGGGTATAAATTGCTTATTAGTTTACTGCGTAATCCGCGAGTTGGGTGAAGACGAGCGTGTCGCGTTGCTAGCCGCGGCCGGCGTCGCCGTATACCCGGCCCTCGTGTTCTCCGCTACACAGCTCCACCACACCACCTTTTCGTTCGCCCTGATAACCGGTGCGCTGTGCGCGTTCGCCCGCGCTCGGCGGACGGCGAGTTACCGGGCGGCCGCGTCCGCCGGCGTCCTCCTTGGTCTGTACGCGCTGAACGAACCGGTCGTCTTCGCGTTTCTCCCGTTGGGGCTGCTTTGGTTCATTTGGAGGCGGAAACGCAACGTACCGGCAGCCACTTTCGTAATGGTGGCGACTGTTTTAACGATATTACCGTGGTCAGTCAGAAATTATTACGTGCATCAACATCCGTGCTTAGTTAAATCGAGTATATGGCAAGTACTTTGGATAGGCAACAACCCGGCGGCCACCGGCTCGCTCCGTACCGGGCGCGGTTCGTCTATCTTCTACAACGAAATGCCTGCGGAGTTAACGGAACGAATAAAGAACGCGCCGACCGAAATCGAACGGTCGGCGATACTTCGTAAAACCGCCTTAAGATATATTAAAGAGAACCCCGGCCGAGTACTGGCGACCGACTTAAAAAAAGTCGCCCACCTCTGGTGGTTCGACCCGTATCACCCCCGCGAACGAAACCCGCTGAGTTGGGTACCGTGGCAGACCTTATTTTTGTTGGGTGGTGCCGGCCTTATTCTGAAAGCGAGGGACGTACGGAAGTACTTGCCCGTTTTCTTCCTCTTTATAGGTTACGGTTCCGCGTACGCGATATTCGTCCCGTCACCCCGGTATAAGTTCGTATTTATACCGTATTTTTTGGCGCTAGCGGCGGTAACGATAACGACGGCGGTTCGGGACTTCAAGGTATTCCTCGAACGTAAACGAAAACCGTAGACGAACTCTGTATACTACCTGGAATTACCTCGAGACCGGGGAGGTGTTAAAAAGTATAGTACAGTCGACGTCGTTTGTGGAATAAGGAACGATATCACAATATTCGGTCAATCGGTAAAGTGTCACATTTCTATACTAAAACGGTCCATATGAACGGTTACCCGCTTGCGTTTTAACGCTATATACGTTAATATAACGACCGTACTAAGAAATCACCTTTAGGTTTATACGCCCTATCCGGTTTAGGATATCATTTCTATAGATAGTCGGATGAATAGAATAATAAAGTTTGGGTTTCTACTATTCGGTTTCCTTTTGGGTATATTCGCGATCCTCTGCCCCTTAAAACCGCGATTCTGGGTAAATAGATACATCCTTACCCCGGCCGCGACGGTCGTTCTTAAATACGTTCCCAGTTTGCGCGATACGTACTTAACGCGAAAAGGTTAAACTAAATGGATTTACGAGACGAAGTAACTGTCGAGTTTTCCGGCGGGTCCGATTCTACGCTCGCGGCCGCTATCGGCGCGGAACGGTTCCAGAAAGTTCACTTGTTATCGGTTACGCATGATGGGATAAAAAACGTTGAACGCGCCGACGGCCAAATAGAGAACCTTAAAAGACGGTACGGCGAAGATAAAATCGCGGTTTATCGTACCGATATACGCCGGTTGTTACGGCGGATATATTATGATAAGTACTTCGGAGACATCGTCCGTTTCGGGACGCACGTATCCGCGTTTTCCTGCGTAGCATGTAAAATGGCGATGGATGTAGAAACGGCGGTTTACAACTTATCGAACGGAGTACGCTATATTTTCGACGGCCAACAACGAGAAAACCAAATGTGGCCTATGCAGATGGAGTCGGTTATCGAAATAATGCAGGATTTCTTCGGCGAATACGGCTTAATATACGAATGCCCCGTTTACGGAATTAAACGGACCGATAAGATACTCCACGAAAAGGGAGTAACCGACGTACCCGACGTTAAATTCAGAGCCATTTTACGACAAACGCCGGAATCTGCTTATGAAACAGCCTCCGAACGCTCGTATCAGGGGAGTTGCTATGGCGCGACGATTCCTAACATCTTTTTAACCGGTTATTACATACCGGTATGGGGCCAGCAACGACACGAAGAGAAGTCGGCGGCTTACTATACGGAAAAACTAGACCTACTCAGGGAGCTGATCGACGAAAGGTTAAGCTAAAAATCGGCGGATTCGAGTACAATAACCGGCCGATAAACACAGTTTATATTACGAATCCCCGGCCCCGCCAATAAAAAAGCCCCCTCTCGGGGGCTTCTGTTCTTTAATTACGAATGTACTTATTTATTCAGCGGCTTCTTCCGCCCGTTTCGCCTTCCCTCGGCGGAACAACAGAACCACTATAAGGGCGAAGACGGCGAGTATCAGAAGCGCGATCAGGCCCGCCACCCAGATGCCGGCGGCGCCCAGCGCCGTCTCACCCTTCACCAAAGAATCGAACCATAGCTCTACGGCGAAGGATAACTCGGCCAGAGCACCCAGCTTCGTCGAAAGCCATCCGATTTTGTCGTAAACGAACAGGAAACCCATCAACGTCAGTAGCCCGCCGCCCACCAACTCGATAACCCTGAACAACTTCTTGATGCGGGAGAACGCCGAGAAGAACGCGTTTATCGCGAGACCCGAGAGAATAAACGGTACGCCGAGACCGGCCGAGTAAACGAGCAATAAGAAGACCGCCTTGAAAATCGTCTTGGAATCGGCCGCCAACGCCAGCGTCGCCGCGAGGAACGGCCCCACGCACGGTGTCCAACCGAACGCAAACGCCATACCGATAATCAGGCTACCGACCACGCCTAGCGACCCCTTCTGCCCCTCGAATCGCTTCTCCTTCAGCATAAACGGGACCTGGATAACGCCCATCATATGCAAACCGAAGACGATGAGGACGATACCCAGGAAGCGCCAGATCGCCGTTTGGTACGTCGCGACCGCCGCGCCGAAGAGTTGAGCCAATATCCCAAGAACGACGAATACTATCGTGAACCCGCCTACGAAGAAGAGGGAGTTAACAAGTACCTTCAGCATCGCCTTGCGTTTCCTGTCCGGGTTCTGCATCTCTTCCAGCGAAACGCCCGAGATATACGAAAGATACGCGGGAACCAGCGGTAGAACGCACGGCGATATGAAGCTGATGAAGCCGAAGACTACGGCGAGCAATACTTGCAGTATGATATCCATATGCAACCCTCCGGCGATTTACGCGTTAAACTCGGCCATCGCCCGTTCGATACCGCCGGCGATTATTGCTTCGACGGCTTCGGCGGAGTGGGCGATTGCGTCGGCCATAATATCTTCCTCGTCCTCCGAAAAAGGAGCCAGGACGTACTCGGCGGGGTCGCTTCCACCCGGGTCGCCGACGCCCACACGGACCCTGGGAAAGCTCTCGGTCCCCAACTCGTCTATTATAGACCCGAGACCTTTATGCCCCCCCGAACTCCCGGAACGTCGGACGCGAACCCGTCCGACGGGTAAATCTATATCGTCGCTAATTACGATAACTCGGTTGGGTGGAATATCGAGTTTCTCGACCGCCGCGCCGACCGCGTAGCCCGACCTGTTCATGTACGTCCGCGGCTTGATAACTGCACAACGTACGCCCGCTATCGTACCCGCGCCGTACTTGGAGTCGAAGCGGCCGCGCCACGTCCGTATCCGGTTTCGCTTGCAGAAAACGTCGGCGATACGGTAACCGACGTTGTGCCGGGTCGCTCGGTACTTACGCCCGGGGTTCCCCAATCCGACAACGAGAAACATACCGTAGCGGGGTCCCTACTCGGACCCGCCGTCGGTTTTCTCTTCGGCGGGCTTCGCACCCTCTTCGGACGGCGCCTCGCCCTCCTCGGCCGGAGGCGCTTCTTCGCCCTCTTCGGCCTCTTCGGCTTCGGCCGCGGCCGCAGCCGCAGCGGCTTCCTCCTCCAACTCGGCGAGCCTGGCTATTCGGCTCGGCTTCACCAGTACCGCCAGCGTAGAAGAGTCGTCGAGAATAGTAACGCCGGGCGGCGGATCAACGTCGCCGATAGTAAGGTTCTCGTTTAGCTCCAGAGTATCGACGCTTATTTCGACGTGGTCCGGAATCTCCTTAGGTAGGCAGGATATATGGAGTTCGCGGACCATGTGCTCCAGTATGCCGCCCTCCTGAACGCCCGGCGACTCGCCCACGACGTGCAGCGGAATCGTAACGTTAATCGGTTTGCCGAGCGTTACGCGGTAAAAATCCGTGTGCGTTATTTCTTCGCCGAAGGCGTCATACTGGACGTCTTTCAGAATCGTAAGGGTTTCGGCGTCGTCCGGAGCGCCGTCGACCTTCAGGGTTATCAACGCCTGGGCGCCGCCCTCGCGTAAGACCTTCCGTAGGGTAAGATTGTCGACGAAGACCGCCACGTTTTCTTTATCGGCGCCGTAAACGACAGCCGGCACTTTACCTTCCCGGCGCCCGGCCCGGGCCCTCGACGGCCCCGGCTCCCGAACTTCGGCGTCCAAAATCATCCTTTTCATAAAACTTCCCCCGACGATAAAAAGAGACCGAAATCGTTCGGCCACCTATGGGTCGTTCGGACTTTAACGCAGGATTATACACGAATTGGTATATATTTTCAAGGTTATTTTTACCTCGTAAGCGAGCTGGCGGCTAGTCGGTTATTTACGGACGAACTCTTGGCTTGCAAAATCGAACGTCGGGTAGTAATGTTATAAACCGATGCGCGAGTTCGCCTATTGCCCTTACTGCGGCGGGGCGCTAGACCCGGCCGAACGGACCGGCCGCCACGTCTGCGGGGCTTGCGGGCGCGGGATCTATCGCAACCCGCTCCCCAGCGTCGCCGTGTGTGTTTTCGACACGGAACAACGTCTCTTATTGATACGCCGGGGCGCCGAACCTAGGCGGGGCGCATGGGCTCTACCCGGCGGGTTTGTGGATTGGATGGAAACGCCGGAGGCGGCCGTCGTCCGGGAGTTGTCGGAAGAGACCGGCCTGACCGCCGAAAGCGAGCCGGAACTCGTGGACGCGCGATACCAGCCGTCTGCGATGTACGGTTCCGTCATCAATATATGTTACCTCGTAAGGTCCTGGTCCGGCGAACCGCGGCCCGGCGACGACGCCGACGAAACCCGGTTCTTCGCCTTCGACGACGTACCCGGCGACATAGCCTTTGAGAGCCATCGGATTTTTATCGAGAAACTGAAAACGATAGCGCGGGAACATAAATGAGCGACGGCTATAAATACATCTTCGGCCCGGTCCCGTCGAGGCGCCTCGGCAGGTCCCTGGGTGTGGACCTGGTCCCGGCCAAGGTCTGTACCTTCGACTGTATTTACTGCCAGGCCGGGCGCACGACTAACAAAACCATCGAGAGGACCGAGTACGTCCCAACCGCCGACGTTATCGCCGAGTTAAGCGATTGGTTGCCCGGCGGCGCAGCAGATTACGTAACCTTCTCCGGAAACGGCGAACCGACCCTCCACTCGGGCATAGGCGAGATAATCGCGTGGCTCAATGCGAACTCGGGGGTCCCCGTCGTCGTAGTAACCAACGGGTCGCTGTTTCGCCTCCCGGACGTGCGGGACGAGCTCGCGTCCGCGGACCTGGTAGTCCCGTCGCTGGACACGGCGAACCCGGTAACGTTCCGGCGCCTAAACCGTCCGGACCCGTCGCTTGATATCGAAACGGTCATCGAAGGGTTGGTTACGTTCGCGAAGGAGTTCGCCGGCGAGATCTGGCTGGAACACTTCATAGTCCCCGGGATTAACGACACGCCGGCGGAGTTGAAAGCCCTGGCCGAAGCCGGCGCGCGGATAGGTCCGGCCCGGGTACAACTCAACACGGCGGTCCGGCCGCCGGCGGAGACGACGGTCCGGCCGATGCCGTACGCGGAGTTGTGCGCCATAGCCGAGAAGTACTTCCCGGGGGCCGAGGTCATCGCGGCGTACGACGGCGAGAGCGCCGGGCGCCGGGGCGCGGCGCCGGACCCGGCGGCGACCGCCAGGTCTCTGATGTCACGGCGCCCGATAACGGCCGAGGACTTGGCCCGGACGGCGGGGATAGACATCAAACTCGCCGAAAAGACGCTGGAGTTATTAGTACAAAGTGGGGAAGCGGCGGTCGAGGAGAGGGACGGGGGGAGGTTTTATTCGAAGCTATAAACGGCTTGGTTTATCGAAATCAAAACCCCGGGCGTGCACCCGGGGTTACTTTTTTACATCTTTCTCCACTCTACCCCGCCGGTACGCTCAGCGTCGCCCGGCCGTACTTCTCCTTCATCTCTTGGGTGCTTTCCTCCAGCCAGCGGAGCCGCTGCCAGTTGAAGTTGACAATCTCCTGTATCTCGTTGACCTGGTCCTCGGTCAGGTGCCGGAACCGGCCCTGAAGTTTCAGGTAGTCGGCCACCGGGATTTCTTTCCTCGGTTTCCGGGTTATATTATAGACGCCCTCCTCTATCTCGAGCATCGGCCATATCCGCGTGTTCACCGCCAGCCGTATCACCTCTATCGACTTCTCGGGCACCATTTTCCAGCCGGGCGGACAGCTCGCCAATATCTGTACGTACTTGCAGCCCTTGATGTCTTTGGCCTTCGATACCTTTTTAACTATGTCCTCGGGAAAGGCCATCGCCGAAGTCGCGATGTACGGTATTCCGTGGGCCGCCATTATGTCCACCATATTTTTCTTGGGCAGCTTCTTGAAGTGGCGCGCCGGCGTGGTCGTGGTCCACGCGCCCCAGGGCGTCTGGCTCGAGCGCTGGACGCCGGTGTTCATATAGGCCTCGTTGTCGTAGCAAATATAGAGAATATCGTCGTTCCGCTCGGCGGCGCCGGAAAGCGCCTGGATGCCGATGTCGGTGGTTCCGCCGTCGCCGCCCCACGCGACGGACGTTACGTCGGTCTTACCCATTATGTCGAACCCGGCTTTCAACCCGGAGGCCATCACCGCCGCCGTTTCGAAGGCCGTGTGGAAGATGGGTATCCCGAGGGACGTGTACGGGAACGGCCCGTCGATAACCGACCAGCAACACGCCGGAATCGCGAACGAGGTCTTCGGCCCGAGGGCCTTCAGCGCGTAGCGCATCGCGATAGTGGCGCCGCAGCCCTGGCACGCCAGGTGCCCGGAGTACATCAGCTCTTCCTCGGGGACCGTTAACTTCTTCTTTTTTTCCTTTTTCTCGGCCATTAAGGCTCCTTTATATCAAGGCGCGACTTTCGTCCGGTTCTTCCAAACCGAGTTTTAACCCGGCCCTTTCACCGTCCGGTTATAATCACGTTTTCAACCCGTACCAGTAGGGGTCGGGCGTATCGTCCTTTTGCGCGAGATGGAACATTTCCTTTATATCCCGGACCTTGACGTCCCGGCCGCCCAGCCCGGCGATGAAGTTGCGTATCGACGGACGGTCGGCTTCGTTATACATCGCGCCCTTCGTCTCGGTGCAGAATATCCCCTCGTGGCCGAAGCTGACGTTGCGGTCGATTACGATTACTTGCTTTCGGCCCCGCAGGAGCTCGCGTACGGCTTCCGACGGGAACGGGCGGAACGTCCATACTTTGGCCGACCCGACACTCATCCCCTCGTCCCGCAGTTCGTCGATAGCGTCCTTGGTGGTGCTGGCGATGGTCCCGGAGACGACCATTACGATTTCGGCGTCGTCGCACCGATACGGCTTAACCATCACGTGCGGGCGGCCAAACCATTCGCCGAACTCGGCGCCGACTTGCGGGATTAACTCTTTCGCCCGGTCCATGGCCTCGCACTCGAGCCACTTGAGCTCGTAGTAGCGGTCCGGGCCGGTCAGCCCGCCGAACGTGTGGGGGTTGTCGGGGTCGACGGTGTACTTGGCCTTGTACGGCGGAAGAAACTCGTCGAGCTTATCCTGGTCCGGGAAGTCCACCGGTTCGGTGGTGTGGCTGAGGACGAAGCTGTCGAGTACTATCATCGCCGGCATCAGGACGTTCTCGTTCTCGGCCACCTTGAACGCGATTATCATCGAGTCGAGTACGTCCTGGTTGGATTCGCAGTAGAACTGCATCCAGCCGGTGTCCCGCTGGGAGAGCGAGTCGATCTGGTCGGTCCAGATGGTCCACGGCGGGCCCATACCCCGGTTGATGTTGCCCATCACGACGGGCGTCCGCGCGTTCGCCGCCCAGTGGAGCATCTCGTGCATCAACGCCAGACCCTGGGCGGACGTGGCCGTAAAGGTACGGGCGCCAGCGGCCGACGCGCCGATACACGCGGCCATCGCCGAGTGCTCGCTCTCGACCTTTATAAAGATGGCGTCCATCTCGCCATCGGCGACGAACTCGGATATACGCTCCACCACCTGGGTTTGGGGCGTTATCGGGTACGCGCTGACCACCTGGGCGCGACATATCTTGGCGCCGTAGGAAAGGGTGTGGTTCCCGGTTACTACCTGTTTCATAGTGGTTTCTCCTTCCCGTTAAGGCGTCGCCGCCGGTTCCGGGGCTTCGGCCCTTCCTGAGGGGGGCGTTGCCCCTTCTATCATCTCTATAGCGTCGACGGGGCATTCGTTCGCGCAGACGCCGCAGCCCTTACAGTAATCGTAGTCTATTACCGGCGGGTCGTCGGCCGAAACGCAAACGTCCGGGCAGAACTTCCAGCAGAGCATACAGCCGTTGCACTTCTCGGGGTCGAGCACCGGTGTCATATTACGCCACGAGCCGGTCTTGTTGTACGTCATCAAGCCCAGGCTCATTGCCATGGCCGGCATATCCCGTACGCCGCGGATTTCAACTTCGTCTGACATATTCACCTCTTACGGTCCCTATACACTTTCATCCAAATTGCTTATCTTTAATCGGCAGCTTCGGAATCAGCCAGTTCAGAAACGACTGGGGGCTTCGGGTCTGGAGCCAGACCTTGCCCTCACCGGCGAACCGGCAGACGAGCCCCTCGCCCGATAAAAAAGTACTCTTGATGCCGCCGACCGTCTTCACGTCCCAGGTCAGGTTATCCTCAAACGCGACTATGTGCCCCGTATCAATGACCAGGTCGTTACCGCGGGTGACGTTAACCTCGTGTATCGCGCCGTAGGAGCTGATGAAAACCGGGCCGGTTCCGGCGGCCTTCAGGAAGAAGAAACCTTCGCCGCTGATAAACCCCTTCAACCCGGCGAACTTGGTGTCTATCTCGACCGTTTCGGCGCTGGCGATATACGACGTTCCCTGTATTATCAACCCTTTCCCGGTCATCTCGATTACTTCGCAGTCGCCGGGGAGTGACGGCGCCAGCGTTATAACGCCGTCTTCCCGGGCGGTATAGAAATTGATAAAAAACGACTCGCCGCCGAGAACGCTCCGCTTGAGAGACCCGAGTATTCCGCCGCGGGCCTTCGTCTCGATCTCGATGCTCGCACTCATACTGACCATTGCGCCGGCTTCCGCCACTATCTTCTCGCCGGCGGAAAGCCGGGCGATAACCAACGAATACGACGGGCGGTGGTCAATGTAGTATTCCATAAGATAACCCCCTCTGGCTCCGGGCTTATAACATACTGCTACCCGGTTAAAACCTCGTACGCCCGCCGGGCCGCGTTGGCGTTCTTCCCGTCGTCCTTCGGGAAGTACGTCGAAATTGCGTCGGCGACGGCGTCGATCCCGACCACGCCGCTGCCCGCTGCTAACGCTCCCAGCATCGTCGTATTCACTATCGGCGCGAGCCGGGAACCGAGCCCGTTCTCGACGGCTATCGAAGACCCGTCGACGGTAACGACCTCGAAGTCGCCGTCCAGCCCGGCGTCCGCCGGTTCCTTCGGCGTATTGACTATAATAGTACCGCCTGGTTTTACGCCGGCGGTTACGTCCACGGCCTCGGTCAGGGTCGGGTCCAACACCAAAACGTAATTCGGTTCCTCTATCTCGCACTTGACCCTAATCGGTTTATCGTCGACGCGTATGTACGCGGCTACGGGCGCGCCTCGCCGCTCGACGCCGAACATAGGGAACGATTGGACTTCTTTGCCCTCGCGGAAAAACGCCTCTGCGATAATACTGGACGCCAGCGCGGCTCCCTGTCCCCCTCGTCCGTGGAATCTTATCTCGATCATTCCGTTCCTCCGACGCCGGCAATTGCGCCAGCTCTTCGCTCAGATCGTTACGTAGAGAGCCCGTTACTTAAAAGGACTCAAGCGTTCGTCCAAGTCCGCCGGTGCCAACCCGGCTACCGATACTACCTTATTCTTTGAAGTACGTCCGGTCTTTATCTCTATCGAACTTATCGGTACTTTTAAAAATCTCGAAAGGAATTTAACCAGTTCCTCGTTCGCGCCGCCGTCCACAGGCGCAGCTTTCAATCGTACCTTCAACATACCGCCCGAATACGAAACGACTTCGGTGCGCGAAGACCGCAGCGTCACTCGGACGGATAGGCGAACCAATCGGCTCGCTTTCCTCGTCACCGCCCAGGCGCCGGAACACCTCGTCGGCGGCCCTTTCCGCGTCGAAGGAGCCGTCAGGTTCGCCGATAATCTCGACTTCGGGCCCGCCGGAAGCCGACGTCGTATCGCTTTTCACGCCGCCAAGGTCTTCGACCTCGACCGTTATTAAGTCGCCGGCCGCTTCCCCAGGCTTCTCCATGGTAAGTTTTTCGGCTTCGGGCGTTTCGCCGGCGGCGCCGACCGGAACGGCTGGTTTCGTCTTTTTCGCGGGCATTTCGGCGGCGGTTGGAGCTTTCTCCCTATCGACTTTCGCCTCGTTGACCATTTCAGCGAGAAGCCGGTAATGCCGGTCAAGAAGCGCTTTATACTGGATTATGAAATCGTAGTGATATCTCTTTATATCGCGGACCCTTTGCCCGGTCTCCGTTAACTCGACCCGGGCTTCCTCCAAGATTTTAGCCGCTTCGGCCTGCGCGGCTTTCGACGCCGCTTCGACTTCCCTACGCGACGTTTCCTTCATCTGTTCTGTCGCCTGTTGCGCCGCGACGAGGGTCTTCTCAAGCAGTTCGTCCTTCTTCTCGTATTCGACCATACGAAGATTGAGTTCTTTGACCTGGTCTTTCAAATACCCGTTTTCCGAGACCACGGTCTCAAGTTCGTCTGCTATCTGCTGTAGGAACGCATCTACCTCGTCCAAATCGTAGCCGCGCAGCGAACGTTTGAACTCCTGATTGTGTATGTCCTGCGGGGTGATTTTCATATTATATTCTCCGTTCCTATCCTCTAAGAGAACAAACCGAGCTCGGCCAACTCGTCCTCGGGAACGTCCCACCAGAAATGGGCGTCGGCCGTATCGTGAAGCGTAAACTCCCTCGAGTGCTTCGCCGGGTCCGCGCCGACCATTTCGATGTCGTCGGGGTTACCCAGGCCGGCCCTCGCGCAGTAATAAAGATACCCTATGCGCGTCGGTTCCACGCCCATCATCCGGGCGCACGTGAAGTCAAGGGCGACAGCGTCCTCCGACGCCAACGCGATACCCCAATCGACCGGAGTACCGTAAATAGGTCCGTTGCCCTCCATAGCGGTATGTCCGTCCAATACGGCAAGATGAGGTAAAGCAACCCGCGAAAGTAAAAACAAGTTTAAATGCGTCGCGGCGCAACCCCGGTGTACGGCCCATTTATCGTCCCGAACCGCCGACCCGCAAAAACGGTTTAACGTACGCGCAAGCGGACCGGACCGTTTCTGAGGCGCCCCCATCGCCGCGTTCTTAATCGATAACGTCACAGCCACCGTGTCGTGGGTTTTCGGCGGGCTTACCGAAATCCGAAAATCGCTTTCCAGAAGTGTACGCGCTACTTTTATCGATACCTTGTTAAGTTTGTCGTCTAAAACCGAAAACGGACGCGTGTCGTCGAAGTTGAGGTCCCGGAACTCCAATCCATACTCGTCGCATAACTCGCGATAACCGTAATCCTCGTAAGCCCGTTCTGTGCTACCGTGGGCCGAACCCTCGGCGATTAAAACCTCGCCCCCGGCGGCCGGAAGAATATACTCTAGAACAGCGCGGGCCGCATCGACATGAGTTGCCGAAAGGGGACGATATGTCGAAACGAAGTTGGGTTTTACGACTATTCTCGCGGCTTTCGCGGCTTTTTCCAGCGGCGCGTCCGCGAGAAGTCCCAGAGCTTGCGTTACCGCTCGGAACCGGTCCCCCTCCGCGACCAGAGATACCCGCGGTGCCATACCACTCAACGCGGGTATGTTATCAATCGGTATTTAACGTGTCAAGGCAATTCCCGATTATTCGCCCAGAGATACGCCTTAATAAAAGTTATATCCCAAACGTTAAGAGAAAGGCCGGAGACTTGCCCCGGCCTTTTCGTTGATAATGTATAAGGTTTTAGAACGTGTTAATCTCGCCGTTCAGGTAGAAGCCCCTCGTATCGGTAACATCGGCTTGGTACATCGTCGTCCGGAAGTTGGGCATAATTTTGCAGTGGCCGCCGGCGAAGTCGAGACCGAAACCGAACAGAATGTCGTTCCAGCCGTCGTTTTCCGCGTCGGCGTTCGGGTCAACCATGTCGAACCGGCCGACGATATGCAGGTGGTTCGGCAGCTTCACCCAGCCGTAACCGGTGATGAAGTAGTCGTCTACTTCGCGGGTAACACCGGCCACCGTAACATCCATCTTACGCCTGAAGTAACCGGCGCCGAAGTTTATGAAATCGTGTTCGAGACCGGCCAGGAAGCCGTACGCGAGGTCTTCGGCGCGCGGGTCGTCCATCACGTTGGCGTAGTGCAGGAGAATGTTGGCGCTGAACCCGCCCATAACCGTATGCGGCGAGAACGGCATCACGCTGAAGCGGTAATCGATGTTTTTACCCTTCGACATTTCCAGGTTCATGTATCCGCCGCCGTTGGTGAAGGTAAGGTGATGGTCCAGCTTACCGCCGAGGAAATTACCGCCGAAACCCAAACCCAGATCGGCTACGGGGAGATAACCCTGTTCGGTAACTGCGACCGGACGGAGCATACGCCAGCCCCAGATGTGGTTCTCGTAGTTGTTCCAGGGCGTCGCGATCATACCGCCGTAAATGTGATGGTCCGGGATAAGACCGCCGACGTCCATAAAGGCGTGGCGCACGTGGATGGTGTAACGGCCGGGCGTTCTGCCTAACGCGGGGGGCTCGTCGGGGTAGCCCTCGGGTATATTAAGGTAATACCTATACTCCCGCATAGCTTCTACCCTTACCTCGAAGCCGACGTCGTCGGTAGCCATAGCGTTAAAGTCGAGGCGCGCCCGCCCGAGCTCAAAATGGAAATCCTCGGCGTCCTCGGTCAGGTCGTAGAACATGTAAGTAAAGACCTGCCCGTCAACGCTAATCGGCTCCTCCATGTCGAGAACCTCGAACGCCGCCGCCGGCAAACAGACCGTCAACGCGGCAACCAACGTCAAAACCTTGACGCGAGACATAGTTCTCCTCCTTGGGGTTTACTTTTTTTACTTTTTACGGGTTCCGTCGGTTTACCCTCGCGATCGGCAAACTCCCAGTAACCCGTAAATCCCAATAAATACGTACCTATAAATACCGAGAAAGCGTAACACTAAACACGACCCGCGTCAACAGAAAAAACCGGCGGGTTTCACCCGCGGAAAAACCGGCCGAACAGCGGTTTCCTACGCCGAAAAAGGTCGAAATGCCTTGCTAAAAGGGTAATCACCGATTAAAATACTCAAATGTAACTTCCCGGGTAAACACCGATAATCAACAGTCATCTTGGCGACCGAATCCGTAGAGGGAACCGAAGAAGAAGAGGCCGTAGTCGCACGGGCGAAACGCGGCGACGAAGACGCGTACGCGTGGTTGTTGGACCGTTACAACGCGGCTATATATACCTATTGCCGCCGTTTGGTAAGAGGAGAAGACGCCCGAGACTTGGCGCAAGAGACCTTCGTAAAAGCGTTCCTGTCGATCGGGACGTTCGACGAAACCAAACGTTTTGCCCCCTGGTTATACCGCATCGCACACAACCTCGTTATAGACTATTTACGGAAGAAACGCGCGCCAACGTACTCACTGACCATCGAAGACGACGGAGAAGCCCGCGAATTCGAATTCGCCGACCGTACGCTCGCCCCCGAAGAACTCGTGTCGCGTAAAGAGATACGCGAAGCTTTCAACGCGGCCCTCGAATCCCTCGAAACTGAATATAAAGAAGTGCTGGTACTGCGGCACGTGGAGGGATTCTCGTACGACGAAATCGCGGGAATCCTGGGATTACCTCTCGGTACCGTTAAAGTCCGCATACACCGCGGCCGGCAGAGATTGAAACAAAAATTACGCCCGTACGTATAATAAGGCGGTAGTGAAATGGTAAAGAAAACCAATAAATGCTCCGAGTACGTCGAGCTCATACACATGGCGTTCGACGGCGACCTTGGCGAGAACGCCCGCAAAACTCTGGACGAACACGTGAAGACGTGCGCAGACTGCGCCGGCGAGATGCACTTGGTCGATGGTATCAGGAAACTCTTCGACGACTTACCTACGTTGGAAGTCCCGCGCGGGTTCAACGATGCAGTGTTGGCATCGGTACGCCGCGCTCGCACCGCGGAGCGGACGCGCCCGACGGCCGTATGGTTAAGATGGGCCGCGGGTCTAACGGCGGCTACGGCGGGGATATACGCCGCCGCCGGCGTCGAGGCGTTACGGTCGATATTCTGGTCGTTCGCTAAATCAATCCCACAGTTCATCGTTGATGCAACGGCCGCGGTAGCGCCTTTATTAAGGTTAGCGACATCCCTGGTCGATACGACCTGGACGCTTTTCACGACGGCGTTGAACTTGACGGGTCCCGTCGGCGAACGGCTTGCGCTTGAGCATAGTGTCTTGCTGGGTACCCTCACCGCCGTCGTCTGCTTATATTACGTGTTTCGCCAAATTATTCGCCGGCCGGTTCGTCTTCCGATTATATAGATACCGAGAAGCCAACCACCATACACAAAGGACCCCGGAAGGGTCCTTATTATTTTAACCGGCCCGGCCGTTTCCGCGTCGAAAAGACGTAGATAGGCGTGGATAAATGTTGATTTACGGGGACGCAATGCTATACTACCGGTGCTTTTGCGTAGACTAAAACCTCGAAGTCGGGAGGAACGAGATGAGTAGGGCAACCGTTAATATCGGTCTAGCTATCGTAATAACGTTTATTACCGCGATTTCGGCGCAAGCGGATGAACTTTACCGGCCGACCCTCGTTTTTCAACCGTTTACGGACAAGACCGAAGGAGTCGAAGAATACGTACCGCCGCCGCCCGGCGCCGGCGGCGTCGTGGACGTAAAAGCGCCCATGCCGTGGCTTTCGACGGGTATTCCTGAGATGCTCTACTTTATGTTGGAACGTACTTACGCGGTAAACCTCGTAAGCTCGTCCGATATCCGGGCCGACCTGAAGAAACACGGCGTCGAACTCGGCCCCGAAACGCCGATAACCGTATTGACCGAAACCGCCAGCCGCGAGGGCGCCGATTACGTCGTGAGCGGCGAGTACAGTAAAACCGAAGATACGATAAATATCTCCGTGACGGTATACGGCCTATCAGGGATCGCCGCCGGCTCGGCCGACGCGTCCGGCGACATAGAGGATATATTCGCCGTCGAAGAAGAAACCGCGAAGGCGATACTCGGCGCAGTCGGCGTACTCTTCGACGGGAAAATACTCCTTCAGGACCCGACCGGCTCCCTCGAGGCATATAAATGGTTCAGCGAAGGTTCTGCTAAATATTATACCGGAGAGCGGATCGCGATGTTCGACCGCGCGCTGGCGGTCGACGCCGACTTCGTCGAACTCCACTTGAAAATAGCCGAAGCCAACCGGCTGGAGGGCGCATACGAAACGGCGAAACTATCGTACGAAACGGCGAGAGGTCTTGCCGACGTATATCCGGAAGCGCCCGCGTACCTGGGCTTCATAACGACGAAGCTGGACCCAACGGCTACGAGCGACGCGTTCGCTTATTACGAAGAAGCGCTCGCGATGGACCCGGCGTTCGCGCCGGCGGTCGGCCAAATCGGTTATCTCTACTATAAACAAGAGGACTACAAGACGGCGGCGAAGTATTTCGACGAGTTGATAGAGATACAGCCCGGGAACGCGACGGGGTACTATCATAAAGGGAACGTCCTGTGGATAACCGGGAGTACGAGCGCGAGTTGGCAAACTGTGTACCGGGACGCCATCCGCGAGTACGACGTGGCCGTCGAAAAGGACCCGGAGTTCGCCGAGGCGTACTACAACCGGGGCTCCATATACAAAGCCTTCGAGGATAAGACCAACGCGGCGGCCGACTACATCCAATACCTCCGGCTCAAACCGAACAGCCCGTATAAGGAAGACCTGATCGAGACGCTGAAACTCTGGGGCGTCTCAATTCCCGGGGATATCGACCCGGGCGAATAATATCCGGCGAGGTATAAAACGAGGCGGGAGCTGTAGGCTCCCGCTTTTTACGCTAGTTCCGTGCCGATTAAAACGTAACCCCCACCAAATCCGGTAGTACTTCGCCGGCCGGGCCGAGGTGGACCTCGTCGGCGAGGGTACTTATCGGCGTACGTTCCAGGTTCACTTCGATAACGTACCCGCCGGCGTCCTTCGCAATTCGCGGTAGATGGGCTATCGGATAGACCACGCCCGACGTCCCCGCGACGACCATCACGTCACACTCCCCGGCGGCGGCGAACGCCGAACTGAGAGTCGCTTCAGGCAGGTTCTCGCCGAACCATACGACGTTGGGTCGGAGCGTCCCGCCGCAAGTACACTTCGGTGGGAGTTCGCCGAGGGGGTGGTCGCGCCGTTCCACGACGTCGCCACAACCGAGGCACCGTGTCTCCCACAAACACCCGTGGACTTCACGGTAGTTACGCGTCCCTGCGACTCGATGTAACCCGTCGACGTTCTGGGTAACTAGAAGGAACGATCCGGTAACTCGATTCTCTAATTCGGTGACGGCGGAATGGGCGGCGTTCGGTTCGCACTCGGCCACCAGCCCCCTGCGCCACTCGTACCACTCCCACACCAGAACCGGGTCCCGGGCAAAAGCGCCGGGAGTAGCTAAATCTTCGGCCCGGAAATTACGCCAGAGCCCGTCGGCGCCGCGGAACGTCGGAACACCGCTTTCGGCGGACATACCGGCCCCGGCCAATATGACGATACCGCCGCCGGATTCGGCGGCGGCTACTAAACGGTCAGACCGGTTCGAAGCGTCCATCCGATTACCTTTCCCACCGGGCCCGGTAAACTGAGTTAGCTCGTAAGTAAACGGCGAGCGACGGCGAGATATCGCTTAGGAACTGGTTCAGGTTCGCGATAAAAGTCTTGGGAACGACGATTATATCGCCGCGTTGAACGGGCACGTTCAACGTAACGACGCCTTCGTCGATAACCTTCTCCATATCGATACGCGTCACCGTCGGCCCTTCGCCCACCTCGCGAACGAGCATAGTGCTGGCGCGGGCGGCGGTCCGCTCGAACCCGCCGGCTTCGGCTATGACTTCGAGTATAGTCGCGCGGCCGTCAAACGTGTAAACGCCCGGTTTGGCCACCTCGCCCAGTATATAAACCTCGCACGAGCTATATTTACTTATATCGACTATTACCTGGGGATCGTAGTAGTAATGTGCCAACTCGTCGTTTAAAACGTCGTTAAATTCGCCCAAGGGCACACCCGCCGCCGTTATCTCGCCGACATACGGGAACATGACGATGCCGTCGTAACGGACCGGGTACTCGCCGGACAGATTATCGACGTTAAACACTTTTATATGAAGTAAATCGCCTGCGCCGATTACGTACCCACCGTCGGGAATCGGCGGAGTTTCGTCGAAATCGCCAGCGGCGTCGTCGGCGAATGCAGATATCGAACTAGCGAGTATTATGTAAACCGCGATATACTTATACATAAACTACACCCATTACAACCTGGGCGCGCCCCGCGGTAATAGCCTGTATCGTTTATTTCTTGGTCGTTTTCCTTCTTGGCTTCTTGACCCCAGCAGCGCGTCTCTTTTTAGCCGGTTTCTCCGTACTTTCTTTCTCAAGCCTTTTCAACATCTTTAATATCTCGGCTTCGAGAGCTTTTATCTCCTTTAGGCCGGACTTGACCTTCGGCGAAGCCATTACGTTGTCTTTCTTCTCCTTATGTAAACCGTATACGGTTTTACCCAACAACGCGAAACTACGTTCCAATTGACGTTTCTTCGTGAATATCTTTAGCCTAATCCCGGCTCGCACGGAAGCGTCCTCGGCCAACTCGGCCGCATAAAGCACACCTTCCCGCGCCACTTCGTATCCCTCTTCGAAACCTTTCCAGAAACGGTCTACATCAACCATATCTCGCTCCTTACGGAATAACACGTTTCGGCCAGCGTACCGGTATTTTACACGATAAAAAAAAACGCGTCAAGTCAATTACGAAAAGAGTACCCAACCGGAAATATCGAGAACGTTGCACGTGTCCGTAGTACGTTGATATAACTTGACTTGACGTACCGCGTCGGTTAGTATCCGTATCATCTATGGACGGTTAAGACCGTACACGCTCCAACGGGATGGATAAATACGTTATAAAAGGCGGCCGCGCTTTATCAGGTACGGTCCGGGCGCAGGGGTCAAAAAACGCTGTACTCCCAATGATACCTGCGGCGCTTCTCGTGGACGGTACGACGGTCTTCCGCGGCGTACCCGGCATTACCGACATTCACACGATATCGGCGGTAATGGAGAGCCTGGGCGCTGGCGTCGGGTTCGTTGATGGGACGCTCTCAATAGACAGCACTTCAGTCGATAACCAAACGGCGCCGTACGACCTCGTACGGCGTATGCGCGCGTCGATATGCGTATTAGGTCCCTTACTCGCTAGGTACGGTTACGCCAAAGTATCGTTACCGGGCGGGTGCTCCTTTGGGCCTCGCCCGGTGGACTTGCACCTGAAAGCGATGGAGGCTTTGGGCGCCGATGTTCGGCTCGAAGGCGGATACGTAATTGCCGAAGCGAAAAAGCTGAAAGGCGCCAAGGTTTACCTGGCGGGGCCCGCCGGCCCCAGCAGAGGCGCGACCGCCAACCTGATGACGGCCGCGTGTTTGGCTGAGGGTACCACGGTAATCGAAGAAGCGGCCCGGGAACCGGAGACAGTGGATCTGGCCGACTTGCTTATCGCGATGGGAGCCGAAATAGAAGGGGCAGGTACCAACGAAATTACGATTAACGGCGTAAAAAACCTTAAACCTGTAGAGTACGAACCGATGTCGGACCAGATAGAGGCCGGGACTCTCCTCGTGTGCGGCGTTGCGTCCGGGGGGTCGGTTCGCGTAGGAGGAGCCGATGTCGAGTACCTGACGCCTTTTCTCGAGTGCCTGTACGAGATGGGTATAGAAATATCCTCGGATAACGATTCGATTACGGCCGAATCTTCCGGGCGCGCAAGGCCCGTTGTAGTACATTCAAAACCTTACCCCGGCTTCCCGACTGACCTGCAGCCGCAACTTATGGCGGCGGCCGCGTTGGCCGAAGGACGGAGCGTGTTCGTCGAGGGCATATATCCGGACAGGTTCAATCAGGTACCGGAGTTGGTTCGGTTGGGGGCGGACATCCGGGTCGAAGGTAATACGGCCATCGTTGACGGCGTAAAAAACTACGCGGGCGCTACGGTCATGGCGTCGGATATAAGGGCTGGCGCGGCGTTGGTAATCGCAGGTCTCGCCGCCGAAGGTGAGACCCACGTTAGGCGTATTTATCATATCGACCGAGGTTACGAAGACCTCGAAGGGAAATTAAGGTCGCTGGGAGCCGAAATAGAAAGGATAGCCGAGTAAACACAGGGGGATAGTTTAGTAAAAATTATCGGAAATGCCCTTGACAGCGGCCGGTCGGCCTTATATAATATTAGGGAGTAAATAGACGGAGCTACGCGACGAGTAGTATGAAGAGCAAGTTCATACATATATTCGTTTATTCGATTTTTATGCCGTTACACGCGTTCGGCGGCGTAGATATCGCAAACGGGCTATTGGATACGCCGTCGGCGTACGTCTTGGACAACACCGTGTTCGCGATAGGTGTGTCTATGACAGCGTTGCCGTACGGGGACCAGGACTTCGCCGATTTCTACTGTAAACACGAACTAGGTGAATATCGTAACGTAGTGGACGACGTCCATACGAAAAACCTCGCGGAGTTGGATTCTTACTTCTCCTTCGGATTATTCGATAGAATTCAGTTAGGTGTCAGGGAATACGACCCCCAGACTTTCGCGGGAGACGTAAAAGTCCAAGTATGGAAGGAATCGGCGCGGTGGCCAGCGATAAGCGTCGGGGTATTGAACATCGGAGCGCCGGCAAACGTTAACTCATACGGCGAAAAAGCTTTAACCTACCATCCGGACGATAAGCAGAATAACGCGTATTACATAGTAGGTAGTAAAGACCTGGAAAATATAATTAGGTTACCGCTGTCGGTACACGTCGGCGTGGGTTCCAGACGTTTCCAGGGCGAGTGGCGGATATCAAAACATTGGAACGGTATCTTCGGAGCACTGGAATACGAAATCCTCAAGGACAGATTAACTGCGATCGCCGAAGTGGACGGCCGCGACCTTAACCTGGGGGCCAGGATTACGTTGCCCTGGGGATTCACGATCACACCGTACGCCGCCGAGTTCGAACAGATATGGCTTGGTGGTAAGGTTATCCCGGTATGGTCTGATATTTCTGGGTACGGCGAACCGGAGTTCTATAGTAACGAGTTTTCGCAGCCCAAATTCGGCGTAGGTTTATCTTTCACCGGTGGGCCGATATACAGCCGGGCCGAAGCGGAACGTTTACGGGCGCTAAGGTCCCGCCTGAAGCGTGCCGAAGAACGGCTTAAAGCGGCCCGGCAAAGGCGCGAAGCCCTCGAGCGCCGTCTGGAAGAAATCCGGGCGGAGTTGCTGGGAGATTAGTTTAAGATTTGAACTCGCTAAGGGGACGGTTTGATCCTCGATAAACGTCCGAAACCCAAACGCGCTTACCTATTAACGTATGTGGTTATAGCCGTTGCGGCGTCCGGCGTCCTAACGTACGCTTCGGCCGACGCGCTTTCCACCGATCATATAGAACAACTCCGGCAAACGAAAAAATTCAAAGAGTTCGAATCGCTCGCGTCGTCCGCGTTCAATAGAGCGATGAACCTGTATAAAGACGAGAAATACTTTGACGCGGCCGTTAAGTTCAAAGAGGTCGTACTCTTGTACCCGAGCTTCTCCCAGGTCGACCGGGCTACTTTTATGATGGGCGAATCTTACTACCAGGCGTCTATGTACGTCGAATCGGCCCAAGCTTTCAATAGGATTTTAAAAAACTTCGCGACTTCCGAATTCGAACCCAGAGCTTTATACAGGCTCGAACTTTGCAGTTTGAAGATGGAGCGGTACAACGCGGCCATAGCGTACTATCAACAGTTGGAACGGAAATACCCCCAATCGCCCGACATTGACGGGGCCAGGTACTTCGGCGGACTTGCCTTCTACGCTATTGACGACTTCGACTCTTGTAACGGCGTAATGGATATGTTGTCTTCGGAAAGCGAGTACTACGGTTTCGGGCAATACACTATAGCGCTCTGTTATCTACGTGAAGGTTTGAGGGACAAGGACGTTGCTGGCGGCGTAGATAAAGCGACGAACCAACTGGGCAAAGTAATTCAGATTAAGAAACGATCGGCCGTAGGGCGTGCATTGGTCGGAAAAGCACGCGTAACTCTAGGACAGCTCCACTATCAGATGGGCCGTTACGACGAAGCCGAAGATGAGTTCCGGAGAATCCCCAGCCGTGACGGACATAACTACGACAACGCCCAGTTCGGGCTTGGTTGGTGCCAAATAAAACGTACCGAACTAACCGAAGACCCCGACGAAGTAAATGGGCACTTCAAGGGCGCGTCCAAGTACATGAAGCGTATAATAAATAACCTGGAAGGCTCGGAACTATACGCTGAAGCATACTTGACGCTGGCGCACTGCTATCTGGGGACCGGCGACTATGACAAGGCCATCGAAACTTACCGGTACGTGATCGATAACTTCTCGCTCGCGGCCGACTTCGCCGGCGACCCCCAGGTATCAAAAGTGCTCGAAGGTATTATTACCGAAATAGAGAAAGTAAAGCGGATAAACACGGCCCTGCAAGAGTTGAATTCCATCGCAAAGCGACAGGGCAGGGACGATGTTATCGCCGAAATTCGGGAAGAGCAGAAGGAGGTCAGCCGACTTCTCGAGGACCTGAACGAACTTGAACTTTGGTTCACGGGCCGGTCTATCTCGGGCGGCAACGTAATGCTCGGCGCCGATTACGGCCTCGCGACGATTTCGTTCCGCGAGGGCGAAGAGATAGAAAAAGAGCTTATCGCTTATGACCTGGAATTATCGGAAAAGCTCGGAAAAGCCAGGGAGGAGATAGGCCGTCTCGAAAAAGAGGTACACGTCCACGAGTTAAAACTCGAGGAACTGCCGCTCGGACAACCGGGTACGGCGGAAGAAACGCCCGAAGATATTTACAGGCGCCGTATCGAAAAGTACAACGTTATCCCCGACCAGGGAATGGGTACTTCCGACATACCGGAGCAATTACCGCCTATCGAATACGAATACGAAACGCCGGAAGAACCCGGACCGTTAGAAGAACCCGGTACGGAAACAGTACCGGTCGAAGATACGACTTCGGGAGAAGCTGGCGAACCGGGGGAGAGCGTGCCGCCTGAAGAAACTTCTCCGGAAGGGGAAACGGAAACAACCGAACCCGAAGGAGACGGGACTACGACCACGAGCGGCGATTTGGAAGAAACGACGGTTTCGGATGAAGAAACTGCGGTTTCTGAGGAAGAAACCGAGGTTACCGAGGAAGAACCTGTAGTACCCGAGGACGAGATTGAAGGAGAAACGCCGCCGGAATAGAAAAACCGCCGGCGACTCGGTCCTCGAATGCTGGAATAGTAGTAAACAAGTTCGTTCAGGCTCTACGGCGACCTTAGACAGGTTTGCAGGTAGAGTTTTTTTGTTGAAAATCAGCGGCGGCGGGAACGCGGGGTATTTGCAAAAGCAGGGTTTGTCCGCTATACTTACGTAAGTAAGCGGTAAAAACGACGATTAACGGTAGTACGTCTTGATGCTCAGGACGCTAGGCGGTGGCGATTATGGGTAAAATAACTAAACTTGTCCGACCGGTATTCGCGGTAATTATTGTAACCTCGGCGGCGGTTGTTACTACCGTCTTCTTCGTCGGTTGCGGTGACGAAGGGGGAGGCGATAAACTGGCCGAAGCTATGGAAAAGGAAGAGAAGGCGATTACCGAACTCCGGTCGAAAATCGAGAAGAAACAGGCCGAGCTGGACGAGATGTCCCGGGAAAAGAGCGAAAAGACTTCGAAACTGGCCGACGAAGAGAAGGAAAAAAGGGACGAAGCTATCCGCAAGTACGAAGAATTCCTCGGTAACTACCCGATAAGCGCTTACACGCCCGACGTCCTGATTAACCTGGGTGAATTGTACCTGGAACGGTCCGAAGAGGAGTACATCGAAGTTCTCGACGAATGGCAGGCGAAAAGCGAAGCTTCGATGGAAACCGGCACGATATTCAGCGAACCCGAACCCCAACCACATTATGAAAAAACGGTTGCCGCGTACCAACAAATAACCCTGAAGTATAAAGATTACCCCTTCGCCGACGTAGCCTACTACGGCCTGGGATATTGTCTGCAAGCCCAGGCCGAGTACGAAGCGGCCGCCGAAACGTTTTTTAATCTCGCCAAAAATTACCCCGAGTCCAAGTTCGTTCCGGAAGCGTACTTCCGAATAGGCGAGTACTGGTTTGATACGTACGAGAAAGACCATTACAGGAAGGCGATAAGTTACTACGAAAAGGTCCCGGCCGAAACGGATTTCTACGACAAGGCTTTGTATAAAATCGGGTGGGTTTGGTACAACTTGGGGGATATCGGCGAAAGCAGCCTCGAATACGAAAACGCTATCGGCGCGTTCACAACCCTCATCGAAGAATCCCAACAGGAATCGGTACTAACCGACGAAGCGATGGAGTTCACCGCCATCTCCATCACCGAATGGGCTACCGACCCGAACGACGAAACGGCCATTAACAAAGCGCGATCGAACTACAACTCGCTTTTCGAAGGTGCCAACAAACGCACATATTCGCCCGAAGTTCTTCACCAACTCGGGGACGTTTATCTTTATAAACAGGATAAGATAAAATCCGCGGCTCATATGTACGAAGCCTTACTCGCGAAGTACCCCGATTACGAAAAATCGCCTACGGTTCTCGACTCGCTGGTGGAAGCGTATCTCCGTAACGAAGACCACGAAGGCGCTTACGAAACCCGTATCAGGGTGGTCGACAACTATGGGCCCGAGTCTGCCTGGTACGAACGCCAAAAAGACCTCGACGCGAAAAACGAAGCCTTGAAACGGTGGGAGAAGAGCCTGTACGAAATAGCCGTTTACAGCCACCAGAAAGGCGATAACGAACCGGATAAGGAAAAGAACCAGCAGTTCTACGAGGAAGCCATCAACCGCTACAATCAGTATATCACCGCGTTCCCCACGAACACGAAATCGTATCACGTGAATTTCTATCTGGCCCAGTCGTACGATGCCGTCGGTGATTGGCGGAACTCCGGCGACCAATATCAGAAAACGGCCCTCGGTTACGTGGACGAAGAACATTTCGAGATAGATAAGTGGGCCGAACGGTTTACGCGTAAAGACGCCATGTTCAACGCCATAGTCGCTTTCGACGAGATATTCCAGGCGGAGTTGGCCGAGGTAACGGGTGAAGAAGGGGAGGCCGAAACCGAAGTGGAAACGACGGTGGCCGTTGACCTGACGACGCGGCCCCCGGAAAAGATGCCCTCGAAGAGTATGAACCTGGACGAAGCCAACCTCGTACGGGCTTGCGATGCGTTCATAGACCTGTACGAAACGAGCCCGGAAATGCCTTTGGTCCTCTCCAAACGGGGCGAGGTTTATTTCTATGTCGAGGACTTCGATAAGGCGAGATCGTCCTTCGAAACCATCGTAAACAACTACCCGCTTAAACCGGAGGGCTTGCAGGGTTACAAACCCGAAGATTACGACAAACTCTATGTGGAATCCTGGGAGTATATCGCGAAAAGCTATTACCGGGAAGCCGAGTACCACGAACAAATAGGCGACGCATACCAGGAAATCGATCCCGGATTCGCGAAACTAGAGTTCGAAAAGAGTATCGAAAAATACGGACTCGCGAAGCTCGCACGGGGGCGCACCTACGACGCCGCCGTCGAACGGAATATGCACGAACAGGCCGAACTCAACAGGAAGTTGAAAGGGTACTGTGGCGTTAAAGAAGGCGAGTTAATGGTAAAAATCGGCCGTTCGGACGTAATGTTAGCCGAAGCCGAACTACCTGACGTTATCGGTCCGGAAATCGGGATCGACGGCGACGGATTCCCTGATTACGTCGAAACGGCGGCGCTGCCCGACAACGTGGACGTTCTCGGCGATTTGGTCATAGCCGAAAAAGACGACTTTACTGGCGCCGTTAACTTGGAACGGGAACCGGTTTCCGACGCAGAAAAAACGGCCCTCTCCGACGCGGCGAAAGTCTACGAACAAAACGCCGACGACAACCAGGATACGGAAGTAGGGATGCTCAGCCTCGGTAAAGCCGCCGAGACCTTCGACCAGGCCAACGACTACGAGAACGCGGGGCGGGTTTACTTGAAATACGCGAAGGCATATCCCGAGGCGGAAGATGCCGCCCTGGCGTGGAAGAGTTCTGCCGAGATGTACGAATACGACGGCGACTACGAAAAGGCCGCCGAGATATGGCTCGAGATTAACGAAAACCCGAAACTTAAAGATATAATGGTCGGCGAGGGCGACGAAGCCCTACCGTTCGGCGAAATTGCCCTTTTCCAGGCGGCCGTATGTTACGAGTTAACCGAAAACTGGGGTAAGGCGGCCCGGACATACGACCGGTTCAACGACGAGTATCAGGAGCACGCCATCCCGCGCGTCAAGGCGACTTTCAGGCAGGGACGCGCCGAGGAGAAACTGAACAATTACGACGACGCGATCGAAGCGTATAAGGAATGTACGGCCCTTTACAAATACGCTACCGATAACCTGGGCCTAGATATACCCGATGCGCTTCCGTACGCGGCCGAAGCCACG
>CP070755.1:583114-596001 GCA_020348885.1 Candidatus Coatesiibacteriota bacterium
GTCCTCACGTACGCCCAATCGCCTTTCCTCTTTACGACCGTAACCTTCGCCCCCGGCATTATCACATACTTCGGGTCGGCGGAGAAGTCCGGCTCGTCGTAGATCACGAGGCCGCTCTCGACGATGAACTCGTCCGGCGAGGTTTTACCCTCTCCGGCGGTTACGACCTCCTTGCTCTTCCCGGTAACTTCGACAGAAGGAGCCCAGCCGACGGCCCCCTCGCGGTCAACCCATATCCAGGCCCAGCCCTCCTTGTCCTTCTTCACCTCGAATTCGGTGCCCGGCGCTATAACGTATTCTACCGGGCTCGACGCGTCCCGGTCCTCGTATACGGTTATCGGTTCATCGGCGACGAACGTACGGTCCTCGAGGAGCCCCTCCCCGGTTACGGGCACCTCTATCGTCTCCGGCTCGCCGACGGTCGTACCGCTTATATTTTCATACGCGGCCATAAACATACTGCCGAAAATCGCCCAGCAGGCGACGCCCAGGCCAACCAGAATACCGACGGCCGGCCCGCCCACCGTCAGGATAAGGAAAACCCACTGGACGCCCGAAAGCACGACCTTCTTGCGTTTCAATCCGGCGCCGACTACCTTCCACCGCCCGGCTATCTTCTTGAGGCGCCAGTCGAACGTAACCTCCATATGCTGGGTAACGTTCACAACAATCACGTTCGGCTTATCGGACTTCTGTGACGGGAAGATAAACGCTTCGAAGGATACGGCCACGTCGGCTGCGTCCTCCGTAAGACTAAGGAAGTCCACCTTCGTCGTAAACCGTTTCATATCGCTAGTGACGAACTGGGCTTCGGCGCCGTCCCTGGCCATATCGTAGAACTTCGAGCTTTCTTTAGCGATCGTGGACATATACAGGTCCAGGTCCTCGGTATTGATGGCCCGTTGGCACATCTCGACCAGCGAGAGTATCCGGTCTGCGTCGCTTCTCAACGACGGGTCCAGTCGCGCCCCCGGCAGGTTCACATAGCTGATTTCAGGCTTGAACGGTATATCGGTCGTCTCGGCCGTAACCGTCAGACTCGGTAAAGCCCGGAAGTGGACCTCTTTATCGAGACGGGCGACCTCGGGCGCGAACGGGGCTTCGGCCCGAGCCTCGCCCTCGACCCGAAGCTGGGACCCGCAGTACGGACAGACCAGCAACCCGGACCCCTTGACGGCCGCGCCGCAGTTGGGACACTTTAACGATTCGATTATGGGCATATATAGTACCTTTCGGGAATTACGTAAGGACGCGTATCCACAACTAGAATAAGAATATTCTCTCCCAAAGTCAAACCGTATTCGATATACGGAGACCGTAATTTAAGTAATGTCGAGACCTTGCATAGGTGCTTAACCTATGATATTATAATGTGGAGTCGTCGGTATAATAAAAAGGCGGAAGCGAAAAGGAGACCGACGTGGGTTCCCTGGTAAAAACGTTTTGCGTAGTATCTTTATTCTGGATAGCGACTGCGGGCGACTCGAATTGCGAGTACCCTGATAGTCCCCTCGACCCTGATTTCCCGCCATATCCGGGTTATCCCTCGGAACCAAACCCTAGCGACGGTTCAACGGTTTTTTGCACCGCGCCCTTTTTAAGGTGGCATATGGACGGCGAGATTAATGACGACGATTACACGTACGACATATACTTCGGTACCGGCGAAGACCTGGAAGACCCACCGTTGGTAAAGGAAAACCTGGATATAAACGAATACTGTCCCGGTACTCTGGATTACGAAACGACATACTCCTGGAAGATTGTAGCGACTGACGATTACGGCCGTGTCAGCGAGGGTCCCCTCTGGTCCTTTACGACTTACGACGGGGTTATAATATACGAAGGTTTCGAGGGCGAGTTCCCGCCGCTGGATTGGTCGGCCGATCGCGCCTGGGATCAGTCAGACCAAAACCATACCGGCGAATCGTCGGCTCGCGGTACGATGACCGACATTACCTCCTACGCAGACTTATACTCACCGAAATTCGACAAACACCACGATAGTAGAGGGTCGTTGGACTTAAGTTTTTACTACAAACGCGAGATTCCGGATAGAACCCCGAAATTGGAATTCTATATTTTTAATTCGGGCGCTCCCGCTATTTACCTCTTTTCCGATTGGGTAAATAACGACGGATGGGAACTGGCGGAGTATACCGTACCTCGTTCCGATCTAGGTTACAACTTCCGGGTCGCTTTCCGTACGTATCACGAGGAACCCACCAGCGAAGATGCACGCGTTCTGATAGACGACGTTCTTGTAACGGATAGCGCGTTGAAGTAACCGCTGAATACCGGAGGAACATAGGCGTTTGGGTATAATGCTACGCCGGGATTTATTGTGAATTATATAATAATTGCGGCGAACACGGTTCGAATTAATTCCGTAAGAAAACGCAAGATACCGACGAGGGGGAAGATATGGATACGGGTATAAAAACGTTTTGCGTAGTATCTTTATTCTGGATAGCGGTCGTTGACGATTCGAACTGCGAGCACCCCAGCGGTCCGCCGGATATAGGCGACGTTTCCGACGCAATTCCGGACGACGGCTCGACGGATGTTCCAATCGAACCCGTATTAAGTTGGCACATGGACGGCGAAATGGATGACGACGAATTTACGTACGACGTTTACTTCGGAACCGGGGAAGACCCGCCGTTGGTATTCGAAAACCTAAATACAAACAAATACTACCCCGGCACTCTGGATTACAAAACGACATACTCCTGGAAGATAGTAGCGACCGACGATTACGGCCGTGCGGACGAGAGTCCGCTCTGGTCTTTTACGACCTACGACGGGGTTATAATAAACGAAAGTTTCGAAAGCGAGTTCCCGCCACAGGGTTGGGCGGGCGAAAGCGTTTGGGACCTCTCCGACCAAAGCCACACGGGCGAATCGTCGGCTCGCGGTATGACTACCACCGTCAGCAACAACGCTAACCTATTCTCACCGGTACTTAACGGTTATAAAGACAGTAGCGGGTCATTAGACATCAGTTTTTACTATAAACCTGAATCGCAGGACCGCATCCCGATGTTGGAATTCTATATCGGGAATCACGGTGCCCCCGCTATATATCTCTTCTCCGGATGGGTCGATACCGATGATTGGACACTTGCTGAGTACACGATACGTCGTTCCGATTTAGCTGATAAGTTCAAACTCGTTTTCCGTACGTACCACGAGGAACCCGTAAGCGAAAATGCGTGCGTTCTTATAGACGACGTTCTCGTAAAGGATAGCGCGTTAGAGTAACGGTTAAAAAGCCGGTGGTATATAGACGTTTGGGTATAATGCTACGCGGAGGTTTATTATGAGTAATATAATACTTACGGGTGAACACGATTCAAAGTACTCCCGTAAGAAAACGCGAGGAATCGAGGAGGGGAAAGATATGGATACCGTCGTAAAATTATTATGTGTTATATCGTTAATTTGGCTGGCGGGCTGGTCCGATTCGAACTGTGAACACCCCACCGGTCCGCCGCCGGACATAGGCGACGTTTCCGACCCGGATCCGAGCGACAGTTCGACGGACGTTCCTATCGAACCCGTATTAAGCTGGCATATGGACGGCGAAACGGGCGACGGGGCGTACACTTACGACGTTTATTTCGGTACGGGGGAAAACTTGAAAGACCCGCTGTTAGTCGTAGAAAACCTCGACTCGAACGAATACCGTCCTGGCGCGCTGGATTTCGAAACAACGTATTCCTGGAGAGTGATAGCGACCGAAAGGGGAGCGTATTCGCCCGGCGACCACCGCATCAGCGAGGGACCTCTATGGTCTTTTACAACGTACTACGGGGTTATAATAGACGAAGGTTTCGAAGGCGAGTTCCCGCCGGCCGATTGGTGGGCCGAGAGCGCCTGGGACCAATCCGACCAAAGCCACACCGGCGAATCGTCGGCTCGCGGTACGATGATCGACACTAGTTACGGCGCGGAATTATTATCACCGAAATCGGATAGTTATAACGATAGCGGCGGATCGTTAGATTTAAGTTTTTATTATAAACGCGAGATTCCGGACCGAACCCCTAAATTGAAATTCTACATTTTAAACTCGGGCGCTCCCGCTACATACCTCTTTTCCGATTGGGTAAATAACGATGAATGGGAACTAGCGGAATATACAGTACGTCGTTCCGACTTAGGGTATAATTTCCGAGTCGGTTTCCGTACGTATTGCGAGGAACCGCTAAGTAAAAATACCTGCGTTCTCATAGACGACCTTCTCGTAAAGGATAGCGCGTTAGAGTAACGTTTAAAAAGCCGGTGGTATATAGACGTTTAGGTATAATACCACGCCGGGCCCGGATTTATTATGAATAACATACTCCTAACCGGTTACCCCGGTTCGGGGAAAACGACTGTAATAACGCGTCTTCTCGCGCTCGCCGGCTTCGACGCCGGCGGTTTCTATACCGAAGAGATACGGAAAGGAAACAAACGTACGGGGTTCAAGATATTAACATTGGACGGCGAAGAAGCAATCCTCGCCGAAGTCGGGTTCAGGAGTAAATACCAGGTCGGTAAGTACGGCGTTAACGTCGAGGGGGTAGAACGCGTCGCGGCTAAAGCTATCGAACGCGCATTAGGATCGAAGAATCTAATCGTCATTGACGAAATCGGTAAGATGGAGTGCTACTCACGGGAATTCCGCGAAGTCGTAACCGCGGGTTTGGACGCCCCTAAATCGGTCGTCGCGACAATCGCAAAGCGGGGCGACAAGTTTATCGAATCAATTAAAGGGCGCGCCGACGTTGCGATTTACGAAGTAACGCCTGCGACACGCGACAAGCTTCCGGAAAAACTCGCGAGCGTTTTATCCGAGTAATATAAAAACGGCCCCTCTTGCGAGGGGCCGTCGGGTTTAACGAAATTCTATTCCGGTTCTTCGACCCTTCTGACGTTGGACGCCTGCGGTCCTTTATCGCCGTCGACGATATCGAATTCTACCAACTGGTTTTCGGCCAGGGACTTAAAACCTTCGCCCTCTATGGCGGTATAGTGTACGAATACATCGCTGCCGCCTTCGACTTCGATGAAACCGTAACCCTTTGTGTCGTTAAACCACTTGACTCTTCCTTGTGCCATTTGCCTACGCCCGGCCATCGGGAGCGCGGCGCAAATCGACCTTAATCGGATACGCCGGTAAACCTTTTCCCGAAACGCTGTAAAACCTTCCGCTCTCCAGCTCCCGAACCTTACGTTAATACTACTTCTGACGGCCGTCGTATCCGATTGAAAAAGGGGAACCGGGAAAACTTCTTCCGGGTCGCCGAGCGTTGTAGTTCACCTCCAAAAAAAGAAAGGACGCGGGGCCGCCTCAGCTTATGATAATAGCCGTTATCCCCGGAAAAATCAAGGTAAATTTTACGACCCGCTCCTAATTACCACTTGAAATCAACCCGGACGTATCTTAAAATACCAGCCCCTTACGACGGAAAGATGCATCCATAAGGCTCTAATAATAAAAGGGTTAAAGGAGTATCCCGATGCTTACCGAGTTCAAAAACGAACCGATAGTCTTTTTCCGGACCGACGACGAAGTGAAGAAGATGAAAGACGCCCTCGCGAAGGTCGAATCCGAGATGGGCAAAGAGTACCCGCTGGTTATAAGCGGCGATAGGGTGAAGACCGACGCGAAAATCACCTCGATAAACCCGTCGAGCAAAGAAGAAGTCGTGGGCGTCTTCTCCAAGTGCAGTGCCGAGCTGGCCGAGAAGGCGATGGACGCGGCTTCGGCGGCCTTCGAGACGTGGAGCCGGGTTCATCCCCGCGAACGGGCCAACTACCTCTTCAGCGCGGCCCGGTTGATGCGCGACAGGGCGTACGAACTCTCCGCCTGGATGGTAGTCGAAGAAGGAAAAAACTGGATAGAGGCGTACGCCGACACCGCCGAAGCGATCGATTTCCTCGAGTTCTACGGCCGGGAGATGATACGGCTGTCCGAGCCGCAATTACTCACCCGATTGCCCGGCGAGGATAACGAACTCTACTATATACCGCTGGGCGTGGGCGTAGTCATCCCGCCCTGGAACTTCCCGAACGCGATTCTCGCCGGGATGACGTCGGCGGCGATAGTCGCCGGTAACTCGGTACTTCTTAAACCGGCGTCCACCGCGCCGGCGATAGCGTGGCAGGTCTATAAGATATTCGAGGACGTTAAACTCCCGCCGGGCGTCCTGAACTTCGTCCCCGGCTCCGGCGCCGAGGTGGGCGATTACCTCGTAGACCACCCGACGACCCGCTTCATCTCCTTCACCGGCTCTATGGAGGTCGGTATCCGCATCAACGAGCGGGCGGCCAAAGTAAATGACGGACAGATATGGCTGAAGCGGGTAATCGCCGAGATGGGAGGCAAGGATTTTATCGTCGTAGACGGCACCGCCGACCTGGACGCCGCGGCGGCCGCGGTAATGTCCAGCGCCTTCGGGTTCCAGGGCCAGAAGTGCTCGGCCTGCTCCCGGGCCATCGTGACCGAGGACGTTTACGATGAGGTCGTCGAAAAGGTCGTCGCGCTGACCAAGGAAAACGTAACCGTCGGCGACCCGCGGGACTTCGCCAACTTCATGGGCGCCGTCATAGACGAACCGGCGTACAATAAAATCCTCGAGTACATTGAAATCGGAAAGTCGGAAGGCAAACTCGTCCTCGGCGGCGACAGAGCGCCCGGCGACGGTTACTTTATCGAGCCGACGATATTCGCCGACGTGGACCGTAACGCCCGCATCGCCCAGGATGAGATATTCGGGCCGGTGGTAGCGTTCATCAAGGCCGCGGACTTTAACGACGCGATAGATGTCGCGAACGGGACGATATACGGGCTAACCGGTTCAGTTTACTCCCGGGACCGGGCGAACCTGGAACACGCGCGGTGGTACGCCCACGTGGGGAACCTTTACTTCAACCGCAAGTGTACCGGCGCGTTAGTTGGCGCCCACCCCTTCGGCGGGTTCAATATGTCCGGGACCGACTCGAAGGCCGGCGGCCGGGACTACCTCCTCCTCTTCACCCAGGCCAAGTGCGTGAGCGAGGTCGTTTAACCGAACGTTACAGTCGGATACTAAATCCCCGCGAAAGCGGGGGTTTTCCCTTTCGCGCCGTTAACCTCTTATGTTACAACTACATAAGCGTGAACGGCTTAGTAACCCGAATTATAAAAAACCCGAAGTACGCGGCGAACAAGGCGGCGGCGGTTATCGAAGCCGCTGTGTTCCGCGTTCGCGAACTGTTAGGCGCACGCGGCGGCACCGAGTGCCCGGTCTGCGGTTGGCGTGGTTTCGATTTCCGCTCGTTCACCAGTCCCGGCGTAATGTACCGCCGCCGCCGGGCCGTCTGCCCCCGTTGCGGTTCCCTCGGGCGGCACCGCGCCCTCGCCGTGCTTCTCGATAAACTGGGCGTTTCCGGGCCGGTACTATCCATATCCCCTATCCCCGGGTTGCACCCGTTCCTCGAAAAGCGCGGGATACGTTTAACGGTTCTCGATATTAGTCCGGGGCGCGCCGACATAATCGGGGACGTAACCGCATTACCCTTCGCCAGCGGAACTTGGTCCGTCGTAATATGTCTGCACGTCCTGGAGCACGTGAGAGACGACGAAACCGCCGTACGCGAGATACACCGGTCACTGGCGGTGGGCGGCCACGCCGTCGTCCAAGTACCGTACGACCCTGATCTGGCTGAAACGGTCGAATACACTGAACCGGATCCCCTCGAAGAGGGGCATCTCCGAACCTACGGCGCCGATTACGCTGAACGTTTAACCGCAGGGCTATCGTCCGAGAAAACCGACGTGCAATCGAACCTCACCCCCGAAGAAGTACGGCTCTACGGGATAAGAGACGCCGAATTCCTCGTCGTCGAAAAGTAAACCCGAATGTACGAACGGGGCAAGATTTACTATGATATGATATCGGCGATTATACGGAAACGAGGGTTCCGATATGAAAGCTTTACTACCGATCATCGTTCTAATGTTCGCCGTCGCCGGTTCGTCGGCAAGCGACGTACTCATAATGGTCGAGTACGAAAACCCGGCCGATGCGTACAAACTGCTTGACGGCGGCTGGCGCGTCGTAGAGGTACAACCCCGGTTCTGCCTTATCCGGTGTATGGAGGAAGAAGCAAAGGAGTTGCCGGACGCGGTCGTCGTCGCTGACGGCCCGGAAAGGGTTTACCTCGCGTGGTACCCTAAAGGGACCAGTTTGCCCGAAGCCGAGGGCGTTCGTTCAGTCGCCGCGCCGGGCCAAGTGAACATAGTCATCGGCGATGCCGCGGACGTCTTTGCGCTAGCAGCCGCCGGCGCTGAGTTAAAGTACGTCGGCTATAAGACCGTCCGCCCGCCCGGCCCCGATTCTCCTCTCCGCCCGGTCCGGGAAGACAGGTTCGTCCGGGCGATGATCGAGAAGATCACGCCCGAGCGCTATCAGGACATCGTCGAGACGTTGAGTGTAGGCGTAACGCCGACTCGGTACTCACACAGCCCGCTCATCGTTCCATCTACGAACTATATACAAACCCGGTTTTGGGACGCGGGTTTGGAGAACGTCGAACGTTGGGACTACACATACGACCTTAACGACAACGACTACGTCGAGGACGTGTTTTGGCTCGACGACCGCATCGGGTGGATGGCTTCTTATTGGGGATACGTTTGGTCCACCGAAGACTACGGCGCGACGTGGGCCGCTAACTTATGCGCCGGAAACCTTTTCCAGGTCGAGTTCACGAGCGCGGACGTGGGGTACGCGGCGGGAAAGGGAGGCGCCGCTTTCAGGACTGAGGACGGCGGCGCCAACTGGTCTGAAATTGACACGGGCGATTATAACGTCTCCCTGTGGGGAATAGAATTCTACGACAGCTTGAACGGCCTAATCGTGGGTGAGGAAGCGACGTATTTCATTACGGGCGACGGCGGGCTTACGTGGGAAAGCCGCACCATCCCAGGCGCGCCGGGGCTTAACGGCGCGTTCTACTACGACGAAGATACGGTGTGGGTTGCCGCGTACGAAGGAAAACTTTACAAGTCCTCCGACGGTGGAACGACGTGGGAAGAGCATTCAAACGGAATTACCCATAACGATAGGCTACGTAAAGTCTGGTTCCACGACCCGGACAACGGCGTCGTCTGCGGCCACAACGGCGCCCTCTACTACACCGAAGACGGCGGCGCGAATTGGCAGCCGGCGGCCGGCGGCCCGTTCCCCTATCTCGTGGGGATGTACTTCGCGAACGGCGACACCGGTTGGGTTACGGGGACCGGCGGTTCCATTTACCGCACCGACGACGGCGGCCTAACCTGGGCCCCCCAGATTACTTACGTCGGAGAAACTATATTATCGGTTTACTTCACCGACGAGAATTCTGGATGGGCGGTCGGCGACCGCTCGACCGTCCTGAAAACCGACGACGGCGGGAACACCTGGACGCCCGTCGCTATAACCAACGCCGACCCTATCGTATGGGAAAACGTTGTCGCGGAAAAACGCGGGACCGTGGACCCCGACGAAATTTATATAATTTGCGGCCACTATGATTCGATAAGCGAGGACCCATGGAACCTGGCGCCCGGCGCCGAGGACAACGCGTCCGGCACCGGCGGCGTCGTCGCCGCAGCCGAAGTTATGGCCGAGTACGATTTCGCGTCGACGGTCCGGTTCATCGCGTTCTCCGGCGAGGAGGAGGGCTTAATCGGGAGCCGGGCGTACGCCGAAGCGATGGCGGACCGGGGTGAGGACATTCGAGCCGTCCTTAATATGGACATGGTGTCCTATATGGACGAACCGGTTTACGACGTCCAGATAATGTACAACGAGCCGTCGGAAGGGCTGCTCGAAGCTTTTACCGAAGCCGCCGCGATATACTCGCCGACTATGGAAATCTATCCGGTAACCGACCGGCTGGGCGGCTCGGACCACATGTCTTTCTGGGACAACGGTTACCGCGCGGTACTCGCGGTCGAACACGACAACGTCGAGTTCTACCCGTGGTACCATACGATCGACGATCTACCGGAACACCTTCATTTCGACTACGGCGCCGAGGTCGTTAGGTGCGTCGCGGCGACCGCGGCTTGCCTGGCCGGGATTACCGACGGCCCGGTCCCGGGATTGACCGACATAATCGCCTACCCGAACCCGGCCCGGCCCGGCGACGTCGGTATCACGTTCACGAACCTGCCGGATAACGCGTCGCTCGCGCTTTACAACGTCGCCGGGGAACGCGTCTTCGAACGCTCCGGCATAATCGGTAACGAAACGTTCTGGACGTTGATTAACGACAAGGGCAACCCGGTAGCCTCGGGCGTTTACATCTACCGGGTAGTCGACGGCGACGGGAACCACGCAATCGGGAAGGTGGCGGTAATCAAGTAAAGGGGGGATTAGGGATGAAGTGGTTATCCATTACGTTAGCTTTATTAGGCCTGGCGCAGTTCGCTCTTGCCGGCGACGTCTTCGTCCTGGTCAAATACGATGGACGGGGGCAAGCGTACGACCTATTAGACGACGGATGGGCGGTAGTCGAAGCCCATCCGTCGTTCTGCCTGATACTCTGTTCAGAGGAGCAAGCCGGTGCCGTACCCGGAGGCCGTATAATTGCCGACGATTACGAGACCCTGTACGTTATATGGAACCCGGGAAACAGACAACTGCCCGAGATAGTAGGCACGCGGATTATAGAAGTTCCTGGTAAAGCTCAAATCCTTGTGGCCCGGGCCGGCGACGCGATGGAATACGCCATGGCCGGCGCCGAACTGAAGCGAGTTAACAAAACCCCGATTCGAAAACCGGTGGACGCTCCGCCGCTAAGGACTTACGACGATAAGGTGCCCTTCGGCGACCTGCTTATCTTCGAGATGATCGATAAAATCACGCCGGAGCGATACCAGGAGATTGTGGAGACCTTGAGCGTGGGCGTAACGCCAACGCGCTTCACGCCTAGTATTTATTTCGAAGCCGCGACCGATTACGTCCAAACGACTTTCCACGATATACCGGATTTAGACGTACAAGTCTGGTACTACGACGGTGAAGCAGACCCGAGCGAAATGTACTGGTCCGGAAAGTTCGACGGCTGGATATCCGGTGAAGGTTGCGTCTGGCGAACGGACGACGGAGGTTGGAAATGGACGCCGTACGACGCCAACGGAGACGCGCTCGATGTCGTTTTTACCGACGCAAATACCGGATTTATTTGCGGAGAGGACGGTTATCTCGCGAAAACGGAAGACGGCGGATTAACGTGGATCGGATCCGATATATCGGGTTACGACGTAGACTTAAACTCCATATCGTTCGCCGACCCGATGAACGGTATAACGGGCGGTTCCGACGGTTTTTATTGCGTGACCGACGACGGCGGCGACACCTGGGAAAAAGGTAGAATACCGGGCGGGATTGATATAACCGACGTGTTCTACCACGATGATTTAATATGGGCTGGATGCAGTACGTACGATTTTAGCCGATTATATCGCTCGACCGACCGAGGCGAAACGTGGGACGAACTCTCCGATAATTTCCCCGATATTCCACATTTGACGAGAATCTGGTTCCATAACCCGAACAACGGTGTGGTCATCGGCGAAAATGAGATATATTACACCGAAGACGGCGGTTATACGTGGACCGAAGCGACGGGCGAATACGGTACATCCAATAGAGACGTTTTCTTCCTTAACGATAAAACAGGATGGAAATGTGGACACTCTCCGATATGCCGAACCGACGACGGCGGTAAATCGTGGGTAAGATGCGAAGATTCGCCCGGCGCTATCTACGCGGTCTTTTTCGTCAGCGAGGAAGAAGGTTGGGCCGTCCAACACGACTCTGATTTATACTATAGCGCCGACGGTGGGAATACGTGGAAGATGACGGACCCGGAGTTTTTTTACCCGACCTGGGAAAACGTGATCGCCGAAATCGAAGGCACCGTCAGTCCCGACGAGGTAATAATTATCTGCGGCCACTACGATTCGAAGAGCGAAGACCCTTATCACCTGGCGCCGGGGGCCGAGGACAACGCGTCCGGCTCCGGCGGCGTGATAGCCGCCGCCGAGGCGATGGCCGGGTACGAATACGAATCGACGGTCCGGTTTATCGCATTCTCCGGCGAAGAGGAGGGATTGGTCGGCAGCACAGCGTACGCCGAAGCGATGGCCGAGAAGGGCGAAAATATCGTTGCCGTATTAAACATGGACATGGTAGCTTACCTTGACGAACCTGTCTACGATATCAAAGTGGAGTATAACGAACCCTCGACCGATTTACTCGAAGCGATAATAGACGCTGGAGCTGTTTATACCCCTTCTCTGGATATCTGCCCAGAACTTTACGAACCAAGAGGGTCCGACCATATGCCTTTCTGGGACAACGGTTACCGAGCGGTCGAAATTATATAGCAAGACAACGACCATTTCTACCCGTGGTACCATACTACGGACGACCTGCCCGAACACCTGGACTTCACGTACGGCGCGGAAGTAGTGAGGTTAGCGGCAGCCGCGGCCGCCTGCCTCGCCGGCATCACCGGCCGGCGCTCCGGCGACGGCGAAGCGGACATCATCGCCTACCCGAACCCGGCGCGGCCGGGAGACGCGGGGATCACTTTTGCGAACCTGCCGGATAACGCGTCGCTGATACTCTACAACATCGCGGGCGAACGAGTCTTAGAAAGCTCCGACATAACCGGCAACGAGATGCTCTGGACCCTCGTCAACGACAAGGGCAACCCGGTAGCCTCGGGCGTTTACATCTACCGGGTAGTCGACGGCGACGGGAACCACGCGACCGGGAAGGTGGCGGTAATCAAGTAAAAGGGGGGATCCAGGATGAAGTGGTTATACGTTGGTTTGTCTCTATTCGGCCTGA
>CP070755.1:596101-598616 GCA_020348885.1 Candidatus Coatesiibacteriota bacterium
CCGGCGCGAGTACCGGCGAGCCGGATTCCGCCGCGATGTTGTCCCATTCGGCTCTAACCGCATCGGGTACCATTGTCGCCTGGACCGCCGGGTTTATTAGGCCGGACGCCACAAGCCAATAGTCGCGGGCAAACTCAAGGTACGGTTTAGCGTCGGGCGGCGCCGAATCGTAAGCTGTCTGGCTCTCTGATACACCGGCGGCGCAAAAGTCCTTGACCAGGGGTATCATTTTTTCGGCCTCGACGGACCGGAGCAGGTAGTCGTAGTACAGATAGAGTAGGTAGAGGACCGAGTCGGACGTGATGAAGAAGGGCCCTTCGACGTCATGCATATACTGGTAATACGCGTCCACGACGTTGGGATAGGACTTGGACGTAACGAGGAATTCGTTGGCCGTGAGTTTGTCGAGTTGCCCCCCGGTAAAGTCTTCGGCGAACTTCCAGAGGTTCGCGACTTCGGAGAGCGGGTTGTCCAATTTCTGGACTACGAGTTCGCCGTTTTTGACGTATGCGATGGTCTTTCCGTCGGGCGATATAGCAGGCGGACAACCCGGGTCGCCGGACCCGACGCCGAACGATCCGTCGGACCGGGTATCGTAGAGTTCGATGCTACCGTCGGCAAACATGAACAAGTACTGGGTGTAGTTCCACGTGGGGACGCAAAAACGTACGTCATCGGGGCCGAGGACTTCTTCTATCGTGAACGGCCAGTTCCAATCGAGGTAGAGCAGGTCGGCTCCGCTCGACGATTCGGCGGCGACCGTAAAACCGAACCCGCCCCGGGCCCAACGAGCGTACGATAGGGACTCGGGCGCGAGGGTCTCGAAAAGGCCAATGTCGACGTAGTCGCTGTCTGTATACTCGCCTTCGGGGATTTCGTCGGCGGTCGTGTTGACGCTCATCGTTAATTGAGCCGGGCCGCCGCCGGCGTCGTCGACCTTGAATGCCTCCGAGTAGGTTCCGTAGTCGGCTTCGTATAGGATGTTCCTGTAGAGTATAGGCGTACTTTCGTCCGTGGTCTCGTCCCAATTCCAGCCGTTCGACCAGAAGATAGGCGAGACGTCGGGGTAACGTACGTCGTACGGGGTGTTCCTGGTTAACGTCGTCGATTTTCCGTTGTCCATATCGTAGACGTAAAGCTCGAAGGACCCGGTTTCGTCAGAGCAGTAAACCTAATTGTTGCCGTCGGGATAGAAGTTCGGGTAGAGCTGGTCGCCGGGGCCGGTGACCAGCGGTTCCGTTTTGCCGGTAGCTACCTCGACGACGTATATGTCGTAGTCGGCGCCGGTTTTCATCGCGAAAGCTAACTTGACGCCATCGGGAGTGAAGGCGGGGTAGGCTGGCGCGCCTTCGGTTACGAGAGGTTCCGGCGGACCGACCGCCGATATGCCGGCGGCTGCCGTCGCCGTTAAGATCACGGTTAACGATAATAACTTCATATTTAACTCCCCTTTTGTTTTAATGAGGTTAGGCCCCGTTTTGTAGCTGTGCCGGTGAAGATCTGTAAGGTTCGTACGCTTTCCGACCTCGTGCGATTTCGGGTAATAACGGCATGGATTTTTCGTCTAATTATCCTATATCGCGTCAGAAACTATATGAATACGTTACCGCTATCCCGTCGTCCATCGGCGCGAACGAAAAACCGTGTTCGGCGTTAATCCTCTGGGAAGATAAGACGGCGTCGGCCATGGAATAGGCCCATACGCCGGCCGTCATACTGAGAACGGCGGCCGCCGACCCGTGTCGGCCGTTGCTGTCCAGCTCGACGCCCACGCCGACGCCTACGGCAAACCCGGTCAACATTATAAAACCTTTGAGGGTTTCGCCGTTGTAAAATTGCCCGCCCCCCGGTACGAGTAACGATAAAAGGAACGACGTAAGAGGGTCTTTCTTCGTAACGTAAGGTTTTTCAGTTATTTCTGACTCTTCGGGTTCGGTCGTTTCCGTGTATTCGTTGTCTCCGTCGTCCGCGGGTTTCCCCGATTCGTAGGCTATAAGGTCGCCGATACTAATTCCGGTTTCGGCTGTCGCGGGATTACAAAACGGTAGCAGTAGGGTTAATAGTAGAATCGTTATTAATGCGACCGTCTTTCTCATTTTCGGTCCTCCCTTTTGTGTCCGGTTTCGGATTTATAGGGGAAGAGTTTACCATCAATTGGAAGCACTTCGTTCGCTTTTTTTACGCCTGACGTACTCCCTGATTTTCGAGACGGCTTTAACGACCGGCTCGTAAACGAAACCCGTAATGGAACCCGTGGCTATGGCGTATACATAGACTATGAGATAAAGGGTACCTTCACCGAAGCTGGGGTAGCGGAACTCCTCGAGGGCGTCGCGGCTGTGGAAGAGGAACATGGCTGTTAACGAGTACGACACTAACAAAAGGACGAGTGCCGTGAAGCGTATAACGAACGACCACGTCATTTCCAGCTTCGGCAACAGGTTCGCGAATTGAATCCCGAAAAGCGGCGTTAACGCGGCGAACGCGCACGACCCGAGTATGAACCCGATTAACG
>CP070755.1:598716-610201 GCA_020348885.1 Candidatus Coatesiibacteriota bacterium
AATGAAGGTAATTATGAACGCGCAAGTGCGTGCTATGATCTAGCCCTTAAGCTTAACCCGGAATTCTTAGATAGTTGGTATAACAAAGGCCTCCTCTTGGGTATTTTAGGAAAACATGACGAAGCCTTAGAGTGCTTCGATCACGTCCTAGATCTGGACCCAGAATATATAGACGCGTGGTTAATTAAAGGCGTTATACTTCGCGGCTTAGCCGAATACGAAGAAGCGTTAGAGTGTTTCGACCGAAGCCTGAAACTGAACCCGGAATACGCATCGGCATGGAACGACAAAGGCGGTATCCTGTTTGAACTAGGCAAATACGAAGAAGCTATAGAGTGTTTTGACCTGGCTTTAGAATTCGACACAAAAAACTCGCTTGCTTGGTACAATAAAGGGTTTGCGTTAGGACACCTTGGTGAAAACGAGGAAGCTATAGAATACTACGACCGTGCTCTGGAAATCGACCCTAAATATGTACCTGCATGGAACAACAAAGGTATCGCTTTACGACACCTAAGCGAATATACGGAAGCTATAGAGTGTTACAACCGAGCCCTTGAACTAGACACAAAATGCTCAGAGGCATGGTACAACAAAGGTCGTGTTCTATGTGACATAGGCGAATACGAAAAAGCTATAGAGTGTTACGACCAAGCCCTCAAGCAGGACCCGGATGACGTAAATACGCAGAACGACAAAGGCGTATCCTTAGCTAAACTAGGCGAATACGAGAAAGCGTTAGAGTGTTTCGACAGAGCCCTAAAGTTGGACCAGGAAGACGTATTTGCGTGGAAAAATAAAGGCGGCGCCCTCGGTGGTCTAGGCGAATACGAGGAAGCTATAGAATGCTTCGACCGTGCCCTAGAAATAGACCCCGAATTTGTAGAAGCGTGGGAAGGTAAAGGTTGGGCCCTGAATTCGCTGGGCGAAACCGAAAAAGCGCAGGAATGTTCCGACCGCGTTGACGAGCTAAGGGGATTGTAACCTCGAAAAAGAACCTAAAAAACGCACGCCGCTTAAAAGCGGTTTAGCTACCCCCTCCGCAATATCGTTCTCACGAACGCCCAACCGAAGAGCGAAACCAATGCGAAGAAGAAACCGACGATAACGTTGAAGTTGGCTTCGTATATGCCCGTCGCGAGCCAGTATCCCATTTCACCGGGCGGTACGTCCATTATGTTTTCGAACACGTTGCTAAGGCCCGTAATGGTGCCCATCAATCCGGCCAACCCGCACAAGAAACCGAGGGCCAGGATAACCACGGCCCAGGTTTTCATCAGGGCGCCGTCGGGCTTCTTACGTCCCGCCGTAAACGCCAGGATTATACCTATTAATATAAGGAATAGTATAATTATCCCGAAAAAGGTAGCAATCCAGGTACCCCAGCCACCCCACACCATAATATCCGCGGGGCTCAACACGATTATACCTCCTTTTATAAGCCTAATATTGTTTGTAGTGCCTAATTATATATAAAATTATTGGGCACTACTCATTCTCCAGCACCGCCAGGAATGCTTCCTGCGGTACGGCGACGGTTCCCACCTGCTTCATCTTCTTCTTCCCGGCCTTTTGTTTTTCCAGAAGTTTCCGCTTCCGCGTAACGTCGCCGCCGTAGCACTTGGCCGTCACGTTCTTGCGAAGCGGCTTTATAGTCTCCCTTGCGATCACCCGCGACCCGACCGCCGCCTGTATGACCACCTCGAAGAGCTGCTTCGGTATCAACTTGCGGAGCTTCTGCGTTACGGCTCTACCCTTCTGATACGCCTTTTCCCTGTGTATTATCAGCGAGAGCGCGTCCACCGGCTTCTCGTTCAGGAGTATGTCGAGCTTCACCATGTCGCTGGCCCGGTATCCCGCCGGAGCGTAGTCCATCGACGCGTACCCACGGCTGAGCGCTTTCATTTTGTCGAAGAAATCCACGATTATCTCCACGAGCGGGACAGTATATTCGATCATCACCCGATCGCCGGCTATGAACTCCAGCTTCTTATGCTCGCCCCGGCGCTGCTTCAACAGCTCCAACAACGGCCCCAGATACTCGGCCGGTGAGAATATCACCAACTCCATATATGGCTCGGCTATCTCGGTAATCTCAGCCGCGTCCGGCAGCGCCGATGGGTTCTCGATATATAATTCCTCGTCCGCGCGGGTTCTAATCCTGTACGCGACGTTCGGCGTCGTCGTGATAAGCTCCAGCTCGTACTCACGCTCGAGACGCTCCCGAACCACCTACATGTGGAGCAGCCCCAGGAACCCGCAGCGGTACCCGAACCCCAACGCCTCGCTGGTCTCCGGCTCATACGTGAACGAGCTATCGTTGAGTGCGAGCTTCACGAGGGCGTCCTTCAGTACCTCGTAGTCGTCGGGGTCGACCGGGTAAAGCCCGCAGAAGACCATCGGCTTGACTTCCCGATAACCGGGCAGCGGCGTGGGCGCCGGGTCCGCCGCGCTCGTTATCGTGTCGCCGACCCGGGCCTCGCTTATCTCCTTGATGCCAGCGGCCACGTACCCCACGTCGCCGGCCCCGAGCTCCCCGGCCTTCGTCAGCGTCGGGGTGAAGACGCCGACCTCGTTAACCTCGTAGCGAGCGCCCGTCGCCATCAATTCCACCCTGTCTCCCCGACGTACCGACCCGTCGACCACGCGGACGTACGCAAGTACGCCCCGGTGAGAGTCGTACTTGGCGTCGAAAATGAGCGCTTTCAACGGCGCGTCCGGTTCGCCCGCCGGCGGCGGTATCAGGTCCACGACGGCGTCGAGTATCTCGGCGACGCCGGTCCCGTCCTTGGCCGACACGAGAAGTGCGCCCCCAGTATCCAGCCCGACGGTCTCCTCTATCTCCTCCACCGTAACCTCCACCTGGGCGCTGTCCAGGTCTATCTTGTTAACGACCGCGATTATGACCAGGTCGCTTTCGACGGCCATGTAGGCGTTGGCGACGGTCTGGGCCTCGACGCCCTGGGTCGCGTCCACGACCAATATGGCGCCCTCGCATGCCGCTAGAGAGCGGGAGACTTCATACGTGAAGTCCACGTGCCCGGGGGTATCGATGAGGTTCAACCGGTAAATCTCGCGGCCGCGCTCGTAGTTCATCGTAACCGGGTGCATCTTTATCGTGATGCCGCGTTCCCGCTCCAGGTCCATCGAATCGAGGAACTGCTCGCGCATCCGGCGCCCGGCCACGGTCCCGGTTATCTCGAGCATCCTGTCGGCCAGGGTCGATTTCCCGTGGTCAATATGCGCGATAATGCAGAAGTTGCGGGTATATTTCTGGCGGTCGGGCATCGTACTCAATGTAATCGGTGGGTAACGGTCGTTCCTAATCGGCGAGACACTACGAACTGGGGCGCCGGCTATCGGCGATAGCAAGGTTTAATCAGTTTTTCTACTTCCCCCTAACCACGTTGAAGAAGGTCCGTACCAGTATCTTCAGGTCGAAGAAGAGGGACCAATTCTCGATGTAGAAGATGTCGTACTTGACCCGCTCGCTTATCGACGTGTTACCCCGGAGCCCGTTCACCTGGGCCCATCCGGTCATACCCGAAAGTACCTTGTGGCGTTCCAGGTACCGGGGTATCTCGGTTCCGAACTTCTCGACGAAGTACGGGCGTTCGGGCCGCGGTCCCACCAGCGACATCTCGCCTTTGAGCACGTTCATCAACTGGGGCAACTCGTCAAGAGACGTACGCCGCAACAACCGCCCGACGGCCGTCACCCGGCTGTCGTCGTGTTTCGCGAAGATCGGTCCCGTCTCCTCCTCGGCGCCTTCCACCATCGAGCGGAACTTGTACATCGTGAACCGGCGTCCGTCGAGCCCTACACGGATTTGTTTGTAAAAGACCGGCCCCGGCGAAGTGAGTTTAATCGCCAGCGCGACCGCCGCGACGAAAGGCGCGAGAACGACGAAGCAGCCCAACGCCACGACCACATCTATCGCCCGTTTTAAAAGCCAGTTGAAGCCCGATATGCGGAAGTGGCGGAGTGTGAAAACCGGAACACCCAGGGCTTCCTCGGAGTATATCTTCGACGACATCAGGTCGGCCACCGACGGAATGATCCGAACGCCTACGCCCTTTAAGTCGCAGGCGAGCATCAGCTCGAGCAAACGGTCCTGGGGTATCTCGGAGCAGAAGAAAACGTCGTGTATCCTTTCCCGCTCTATTACCGCGTCCAGGCCGTCCAGATCGCCCAGGACCGGGACGACGTCCTCGACGGCCCGGGCGCCGTTATCGCCGGTGACCACGCCTATAAGGTGATACTCGGTCTCGAACGAACCCTTTATGCGCGCCGCCAAGTCGGCGGCGGCCGCGGACGCGCCGACGATAAGGCATCGTCGCTCTCCCACGCCGAGCCGCAGCAGGACGAGCCGCACCTGCGCGATTATGATACGGTTAAGCGACAGACCTGAGAATACAAATAATGCGCCGATAATCACCACGAGCCGCGAGTACGAGAACCCCCGGTAGAAGAACCCGACGGCGACGACTATCAGCGCGCCGAAGAGCGCGGCACCCAGTACAGAATAGAACGTATCGAACGAGAAACGCAGTCGTCGGCGGTCGTACAACCCGAACGCCTTGATGATGATGAGCCAGATAATGGTGATAAGTGGCAGGGGGATGAGATACGGCTCTAAGCGGGGCGCGCCGTAAAACATCGGAAGAAAGCCGCTGAAACGGACGTAATACGCCAACACGAACGCGGCGCAGATGACAGTCGCGTCAAGGACCAATGTCGCGATAATATAACCCATACAGATCCGTCGGCGGCCGAGCTCCTAATCTATAGGCCCCGGCTCAAAGATTATCTCCCGGCGTTCCGACTTGTCCACTTCCTTGCAAAACGTCGCGAATTTCTTGTAATCCGACGGCGAAATGTCTCCCCGGTCCAGAAAAAGTTCCCGTCGGACGAAAACGGACCCGCCGTCCAGCCTATACTCGACCCGGTATTCGGACAACGGCCCTTTCAGGTGGACGTCGGCCGGCACGTCGGCGGCCGAGTAGCCGGCCGGCGGCACTATCTCCACCTCGTCTATATACGCTTCTGGCCGCTCCAGTCGCAGGGGGAGGTCACGCTCCACGGACGTAACGTAGACCGACGCAAGGGTAAAATCGTACGGTACCGACGGTACGACGATATTTTCGCCCCGCAATTTCCCCAACGTGGGCACTACAGCGTCGAAGGTGATCGCGAACACCTCATCCATGTCCGCCAGATTTTCGAAACCGTAGTCGTTGATGACCGCCGCCTCGAAAATATCGCTCAGGTTTAACTCCACGTTACGGTCGGCGTCCTCCGGATTGCGGAAAACCTGACGGTAACTGCCCCGCAACCCGCGGAATTCGCGGCGCCCGACGACTTCGGCGCGGCCGTTCTCCGCAAGTTCCGCCGTCAACTTCAGGACGAAACTGTCAGTTTCGAAAGGGCGCTTGGGCACTACGCCGAAACGGTAACCATTTTCACTCAAGTAAATCGCTTCTTTGCCGTAGCAACTACTCCAATAATCGCCGAAAGCGAACGAGTCGGTCATCGGGTCGAGATAGGTTCCCCCGTCGATACCCGGCAAGTACACCAATATCGTATCGAAAAGTTCCGGCGACGGGATGCTCCAGTCCTCTTTTCCGCCCGAAGTGCCCAATAATACCAGTTCGTTCTCGATACCCAGTTCGTCTAGCATCGCCGAAATCATCAAGGCGCGATCCGCCGTCGAACCGTTCCGGTGGAACGCGACCGTCCGTACGTCCCCCGGGTAGAAGACGCTACCGCCCATACTCTCGACGGTGTTCACGACGTATCTGTAAACCGCCCGAGCCCGTTCTCGGTCGGCGGCGGCACCCTCCACCGCCGTCGAGAGTTCGGCCCTCAGCCGTCCATCCAGCCGCTTCTTACCCCATATAGTCCCGCGGTACCAGTCGGCCACGATACCCATGTCCGGTATCGTCGAAACGGTAACGTACGGAAGGTAAGTACGCGGCGGCGGCCCCATTAACTCCATCTTCACCGCGCGGCTGTCCCGCTTCTCAAAGACGTACGCGGTCCGGCCGTCGCCCCTAACCTTCCGCGATTTTATGCCGCCGTTGTATTTCCCGAACCTGGGCTTCTTCCCCGGTCCCAAGTCGTCGGAGACGACGAACGCATATCTCGTATTGAGGAGCGTCTCCGCTACCTCTTGTAAGTAAAACGGATTCGAGTAGAAATCGAGTAGATCGAAGACCATACGCCGGTTGATACTAAGATTGTATTTAACTTCCAGCACCGAGCCCGGGCGGACGCCCTCCATCGAGATTATGTTTTGGCCGTTGTTCTTCTTTATCGAAATCGCGTCGAAGTAACCGCCGCCGGGCAAGTGCGTTCTCGCTTCGAGTATCTCGGTACCTGGGTCGTCCATAATAAGTATCTCGCCCCAGCGTTCCCGGCCCTCGTCGTTAAGTATCCATATCAGGTTGTGATTTTCTTCCCGGAAAGAGTAATCGGGGTTCAAATACACCGCCAGTTGGTCGAGTAGCATCACCGAGTCAGATAGCGGGTATTCATCGGCGTCTAATTCCTCCGCCGCATACTCCCCGATATCGACCGCCAGCGCTCGGTCCACGGCGTCCGGCTCCATGACGCCTTCCCGGACCAACCGGCGCCTTAGTTGCCAATCTGACGGGTTCAACTCGAGCGCCGCGCGAAGCGCCGCGTAACCGCGTTCAACTTCGCCGGCGTATATCAACGCCTGACCGAGTTCTTTGTGGAGTTCCGCGTTCCAACCGGCCCGCAAACACCCCTCTTCTAGGTACTCTATGGCGCCGGCGGGATCCCCCGACCTAGTGGCCGTGTCGGCCAAACCCAGATACGCCCCGTCGTCGTACGGGTCGCCTTCCAAAATCAACTTATACTGCCCCCGGGCTTCATCCAGCCGCCCCAGAAATATATACGCCTCGGCGAGCCGGAGTCGCGCGTCCCGGTCCCGCGCTTTCAACCGAAGGTAACGTTCGTAATATTCGGCGGCCGCCGGCACGTTATCGTTATCGTAATAATACCCGGCCAGCACTTTCAGCGCCCGATGGGTTTTAGGGTTCAGTTCCAGCGCCCGTTCGCACATCCGTACCGTCGCCGGATCCCATTCCTCGTAGCGGGTTATCTCGGCGATGCTGCATATCACGCTTACGTAGTCCGTGCGAATATCGAGCGCTTCCCCGTACTTCTCCAGCGCTTTATCGCGCTTCCCCTCGGCGGACGCGAAGACGCCCAGCTCCTCGACAGCCAGGATATTCTTCGGGTCCTCAACCTCGGCGAACCGGAGTTGGGATCTGGCGCCGGCCGTCCAGAACGGCGTTCCGCTTACCAATTTAATATATGCAGAGAGGGTATGAAATAACGAGCATTTCGGCGCCGTGGCGGCTACCCGGTCTATGCGTTCGACGGCCGCGTCGTAGTCGCCTTCGTCGGTTAATATCAAAGCCGCGTAAAGGTCGCCGTCCGACCCCACCGCCGGTTCCGCGTTCGTTTCGAGAACTTCCGGGAGGGAATCGGACCGGCCCCCGTCGCCGGGCCGCACCTCGAGCGGTTCGTAAGAATCCGGTTTTAGCAAGCGTACGCTCACGTCCCAATAGTTATCCACGGCGTACGTGTTATCGTAGTTCGGTCTGGTCTTGATTAACAACCGGGCCGGGCCGGGCGGCAACTCCAGATACGCCCGGTGAACCGTTCGAGCGATATCGCCGTCGGGCGTATGCCGTAGAACCTCGGCGCCGTTGTAGGAGACGACGAAGTAATCGTCGCCGGTAACCTCAAGCAAAGCCGGGCCGCCGTCGACGGTGATGTCCTTCTTCGCGTACGCCACGCCGTCGCTGGACCCGAGTACGCCGTAAAAGTCGATAGTATATTCGTCGTTTTCAGAGCGAACCCATTCGTCCCGGCCGTACGTAACGTCCGGTTCAGACCCGGGGTTTTCTTCCACCGGGAACTCGTAAAACAGGTCGTACATCCCGGCACGGCCGAAGACGCCGCAGACGTCCCAGCCGGTCAAGTAACCGGAAGCGTTTAATATCTCTTCCGCTTCGGCTCGGCGTCCCGCGTCCAACAACAAATTGACGGCCGTCCGTTTAGCCGCTTCACTAAACTCGGGAGTCGCTTTCGTATTTCGCGCCGCGGCCAATAGTACATCCGCCGCGTCCACGTATCCTGATACCGTTCCGTCGAAAAGGGTTACGTGGCGCGCGAACACTTCGGCTTCTACTCTATATGGATATCTGCCGATATAATCGGTCCACAATCCGTACGCCCGGACCATATCGCCTCGGGTAAGGGCGAGCCACGCGGCTCCTTCAATCGCGTCGGCGTCGCCGGCGTCCAACGCCAACGCCCTGTCGAAGTACTCCTCGGCCGCATCCTCGTCGCCGACGTAAACCATCGAGAACCAGCCAGCCTCGGCGTATTCGCCGGCTACGGCGAAACCCTCGACGGCGCCGGCGGCCGCCGCGCCCACTCCGTCCAACAAACCCGGGGTTACGGCGGACGCGTGGCCGCATAACGCTACTAAAACTACCGAATATAACGACGATAACGCGGTTCTAACGGGTAACGCCCTCAATCAACTTCGCCTCGATTCCCTCGCCAACACGGATGAAGATATTAATACGCGCTAACGTCAAATGCAAGGCAATTTGCGGCGTTACACCTTGAACGGTCACTCGTTTTCGGTAAATAACGCGGTTTACCCGCGCCCTTCCTTAATCGTCTGAAGTCTACGTTCACGTGTATACGCGTTAATCATCGCGCGATATCACCTTTATCGATTAACTCCGCCACCAGTTCGTAGTTCGCGCGGTCGGCGAGAATAATTTGACATCTAATCAAAAAGAAGCTATATTAACAGCAAGAGGAAAGAAACTTCCCGAGTATTTAGCATAGGGGGCGGTTATGCGTTGGTTAGCATTGATAGGGTTGATTTTAGTTCTTTGTGTTTCGGCCGCGCCGTATCCGATTTCCATAATCGCTAGTTACTCGTCGGCTCCCTTTTCGGCCGCCGTAGCCGATATGAACAACGACGGCGGGAACGATGTGATTACCGTAGCGAAAAACGGCGGCGAAAATACTATTTACTTTTTCGAAAATAAACCGACGACGGGATACGGTCAATCCTGGGAAGAGTATGAGGTCGCCGTCGTTGGGCACGATTATTACTTATACGCGGCGGACCTGGACGGCGCCAACTATCTGGATATCGTACACAGCGGCGGAGGCGGGTACCTTAACGGCGGTTTGGGCGATAGCTGGACCTTGTTTTCCATCAACACAGACATCACCATCAAAGAAACCGTAGATATAAGCCGCGATGGGTACGACGACGTTATTTACGAGGAGTCAAACACCGGCGGCTGGTACGAAAATTCCGGCGACGGTTCGAATTGGACGGCGCACGCGGGCACTTTTGCGCATACTCCCATTACGTCCCTGGAAGTCGAAGGCGACCACGATTGGGACGTCCTCACGTTTATCGATAACTTCGGCGCGCCCGACCATTTCTACGTCGCCGAAAACGTAGATGGGTTCGGCGGAAGCTGGAACGAGTACGAGATAAATATCATCAACGATGACATTAACGCTTCCAGGGGGGTCGCCGTACTCGACGCGGACGGCAACTCTACCGCCGATATATGCGTAGCGGTCGTAGCCGCGACGGCCGGCGACGTCCTCACTCTCAGTATCGATGCCGGGGTCAGCACGACCACCGTCGACGAAGGTACCGCGTATTCCACGGTTCTCAGCGGCGATTTCGACGGAGACGACTCCAACGAAATCGTCGCCTACGACTTCGCCGCTAAAACCGCGTACATGTTCGATAATCTGATGACTTCACCGCTAAAAACCGAATTACGGGCCGATTTCATTCCGTTTTGCGCCGGGGACGTTAATGACGACGGCGCCGACGACGTAATAGGTTATTCAATCGCCGACGGCGCGTTAGCGTACGCTTTTCGCAACGCAGCGCCCTCCGCCTTCAACCTTCTGTCACCCCCCGACGGCGAGACGGTTAACGAACCGGTTATGCTGGACTGGGAAGACGCCGAAGACGTCCAGCAGGTAACCTACGACCTTTGGTACTCGACCGACCCCACATTCGCCACTTATTATGCCGTTACCGGTTTAATCGATTCCGCTTATACGTACCCGGACGGTACCCTGACAGCCGGCGCGACTTATTACTGGAAAGTCGCCGCTACCGACGGTTATGAGGAAACCTGGAGCGGGCCGGACGAATACTGGTCGTTTACCGTTCACGATCCGACCTCGGGAATAGACGTAAAGTCTTTCTCGGCCGAAAGCGTACGCGACGGCGTCGAAGTCTCTTGGGAGTGCACCGACGAGATAGCCGGTTTCAATTTGTATCGTTCGACCGGCGCCGGCAAGGGGGAAACGGTAACGTTCCGCGACAAACTCAACGCGGAGCTGATAACCGGCGAGTCGCCTTACGAATACCTGGACGAAGTCGTCGAAGAAGGTACGACATACGCCTACCGGTTGGAAGCCATAGACGTTAGCGGCTCAAGCGAGACCTTCGGGCCGGTCGAATGTACGTGGAACGGGGTTTTACCAATCACATACGCACTCTATCAGTCCCGCCCGAACCCGGCGACGGGCGCCGCGACGATAGCCTTCGATTTACGCGAGGGCGCGGAAGTCACGCTTACGGTCTATGATATCAGCGGACGGAAGGTGACAACGCTCGTGGACGAGACGCTGGTTGTCGGTACCCATGAGCGGGTTGTTTCAGGGTTGGTACCGGGCGTGTACGTATATAAGCTGGAGGCGGGTGAGTTCAAAGCAGCGAGAAAGATGGTAATAGTAGAATAGCTCATTTAACACGACGTTCGTAATTTCAAAAGCCCGGCGTTTACGCCGGGCTTTACGTTTCTACGCCGGAACCGAGGTTATAAAGTCCCCGCTTCGTTTCTCTTGAAATCGGTGGAGAATACGGGTTTGCGTAACGATATCGTCGGTAAAAGTACGTATTAAAGACAACCGTGGAGTTCGGCGTATATCGGTTTCATTTTGGTAGTACGTTTTTCTTATATTACGGGTTTTACGAACCTACGAAGGAGGTATTGGGATGACGGGAGTTCCATCAATCTTCCTCGCGGCGGTTGTATTATTACCGGCGGCGGTCTTCGCGGGTTTTACGGCCGATAGCCAGTTAGGCGCGGGAAACACCTCAACGCTCGCGTGGGGTGACGCCGACGGTGACGGCGATCTGGACGTCGCCTTGGGAAACGACGGATCGCAAAACTACCTTTACTCGAACGACGGCGGAGGTTCGTTTACGGGGACAACCCAATTCGGAGCCGGCGCCACGTATTCGATGGTTTGGGGCGACTACGATAACGACGGCGACCCGGATTTGGCCGTAGGGAATTACGGCCAACAGAATTACCTTTACGTGAACAACGGCGACGTTACTTTCGACCAGGAAAACCAGTTCGGGGTCGGATTCACC
>CP070755.1:610301-613220 GCA_020348885.1 Candidatus Coatesiibacteriota bacterium
TACTTCAACTACGCGATAACCGGGCTGTTCGACGCACTCCTGTGGCCTTTCAGGACCCTTCCGCCGATATGGGGCCTGGCGTTCGTATCGGTCCTGGCCGGTATTGTAATGCTTTTCATATTCAAGCTCACGTCCCGGCAGGAAAAGATTAGGGCCGCCAAAGACCTCATCAAAGGCTATCTACTTCAGATACGGCTCTACCGGGATGATTTACCCCTGATGTTCGCGGCCCAGAAGGGGATACTGAAGGCTAACCTGACCTACCTGAAGTACTCGGTCGTCCCCATCGCGTTCATCATCGTTCCGGTCGTCCTCATAATGATACAGCTCAACCTGCGTTACGGCGCGGCGCCGATGGAACCTAGGCATACGTTCGTCGTCAAGGCGGTCTTCGACGGTCGGGTACCCGAGGACGTGGCGTTGTCCGGCGGCGACAGCTTTACTGTTGAGACGCCGCCGGTTCGCGTCGAACGCCTTCGGGAAGCGAGTTGGCGGGTCCGAGCGAACGGACAGAGTAACGGGACGCTTACAATTACGGCTAACGGAGGCGAAGTAACGAAAAAGGTCGTCGTGGGCGCCGGACCGGTCCAACGTATCCCGACCAGGCGCGCGTCGGGGTTATACGACCAGTTAATGTTCCCAGGCGAAGCGCCTATCGAATCGGCGTCCGGCGTTAAGTCTATCGAAGTAATTTACCCACCGCCGCAGCTTTATATACTCGGAATCGCGTTCTCCTGGATAATAGTATTCTTCGCCCTATCAGTAACCGGCGGTTTCGCGTTAAAAGGGTTGCTTAAGGTAGAGGTTTAGTATTAAGCGATGTGCGAAAAAGCGGGCCTTACGGCCCGTTCTTGTTTTCCGAAAGTAGCGGCGGTAGGTTTTCATAGCGAACATAGTTAAACCGGATTTTACCCGGCAAAACCTACCTTTCCAACAATTTCCCCATACTAACCCGCTCTTCTATATTGTACCCGAGTTTTCCGTAAAACTCTACCGCGTCGTCATTGCCGGACCGCACCTGGAGGTTTAGCTTATGGCAACCTATTTGGGCAAGGTCCCGCTCAACGCGGTCCATAAGCGCGCGGCCGACGCCTTCGCGGCGGTACGCCGGCGCGACCGCGACGCAATAAACCCACCCCCGGTGTCCGTCGTAGCCGGTAACGGCCGTACCGACGACTTCACCTTCGACCTCGGCTATGAAAAACAGTTCCGGTTGCACCTCTTTCTTTCGCCGTATATCCTCTTCCGGGACGTTCCACGGCGGGTCGTCGGAGAACACCTCACGCCAAAGCCTACATACGGTTTCCTCGTCCGACTCCTCGTACGGTCGTATATTTACGGTTCGTTCCAACTAAGCCTCCACTCGGTTCCCCAACCGGTCTTTCAAGGCTTCCAAAAGCTCGTAGGGTACCGCCAGATTCCCCGTCCCGCGGCCAAGCTCGAACTCGGGTTTGGCCGTCCCGTGGAAGTCCGTTCCGCCGGTAACGACCAGGCCGAACTCGTCAGCCAGCGCTAATATACTCCGTTCATCTTCGGGCATATGTTCCGAGTAGTAAGCTTCCAACCCGACGATGCCCATTTCGGCGAACTCCGCCACGGTACGCCGTAAGTCGCCCGGTTCGCCCCAACCGTAGATACCCGGATGCGCAAAGACAGCGACGCCACCGGCGTTACGGATGAGGTCTATCCCGTCAGCGGCCGAGAGCCGGTCCCGGTCGATATAGGCCGGCTTTCCCTTCGCAAGGTACTTGTCGAAAGCTTCCTGGGTATCGGCGACGTAACCTTTACGTAGGAGCACCGCCGCAACGTGGGGCCGCCCGACGCTTTCGCCCCGGGCCTCGGCGTCTATTTCCGTAAGCGTTACCGACATCCCGAGTTCATTAAGCTTCGCCACGATCTTATGGTTCCGCTCGTCCCGGAAGCGGCGTATCGATTCGAGGCTCGACAAAAGCGGCTCATGTTCGTAATCGATGAAATAGCCGAGTACGTGGTACGACGGTCCGCCGTGGTTTACCGATATCTCGACGCCAGGGACCACCTCGACACCGCAGGGCGGCCCGGCCTCGAGCGCTTCGGCGTTCCCGGCGACAGTATCGTGGTCGGTTATCGCGATGGCCGACAGTCCCGCGTCGGCGGCCATACTTACGAGTTCCGCCGGCGTATAAGAGCCGTCGGACGCGGTCGTATGGGTATGGAGGTCGATTAACCGCATTTACATATAACCCAGGGCCTCGAGCCGCTCTTGGATCTTCTTCTCGTCCTCCTCGGAATAGCCGTCATCCGGCGCCGCCTTCGTGTAACTCCGTTCCTCGAGTTCGCGGAGTACCTTCGCGACGCTCTCCTCAACGGTTTCCTTTTCGGTCTCCAGTATTATTTCGGCGTTCTCCGGCTCCTCGTACGGGTCGCTTACACCGGTGAAGTTGTCTATCTCGCCAGCTATCGCCTTCTTATACAGCCCTTTCGTGTCCCGCTCGACGAGTTTTTCCAGCGGGCACGAGACGAACACCTCGACGAAGTCGCCTATTAGCTCCCGGTTCTCGCGGCGTATCTCAGCGTAGGGCGAGATAGCGGCCGCAATCGCGACGATGCCATTTCGCGTAAGCAGGTGGCAAACGAACCCTATCCGGCGTATGTTTATGTCCCGGTCCTCCTTGGAGAACCCAAGTCCCTTGGACAAGTTCGTCCTGATGACGTCGCCGTCGAGCACCTCGACCTTGTGGCCACGGCGCTTCAGCTCCTCGGCGACCCGGCTCGAGACCGTCGTTTTCCCGGCGCCGGACAGGCCGGTGAACCACAGCGTAAACCCCTTATCCATATTAATAACTCCTTATGTACTCATTAGGTCAAACGAAGGGAAGAAGATAGCAGAAAGGGAGGCGGTAGGCAAGGAGAATATCCGTAACCGTTATCCGGCCTTAA
>CP070755.1:613320-663919 GCA_020348885.1 Candidatus Coatesiibacteriota bacterium
AAAGTTTAATCCGGCGGAGGGGTGTCCGAGCGGCTTAAGGAGCACGCCTGGAGAGCGTGTGGGTCTTCTGGGCCTCGTGGGTTCAAATCCCACCCCCTCCGCCATTAATTTTTCATGACCCCCTGTTGGGGGTTTTCGTTTACTTGGGCAATCGGCTGTATATTAAGGTTAGAGTTAATGGTAACCGTTTAGAATACGCGCTCCCGCCCTCCCGGCGGGTTTTAACGTGGTCCCCACTCAAAGTATTCTTGTAAATCCCGCGCCGTTTAGTATAATAACCTTATCGTGTCGGCCGACGATGTTAAGACGCGCGCGCCCCGCAATCGCACCGTTGTCCTCGAACCGGGCGACCGGGAACGGTACGCGCCCCGGCTCCTCAGGCTCGACGGGCCCGCAGAGGCAGGCGACCTCGAGAACCGTATCGTCAACCAGGACCTCTTCGACGCATTGCCGTACCTACCCAACGCGTTCGTGGACCTTCTCTTCGTGGACCCGCCTTATAACCTCTCGAAGGACTTCGGCGCCGCGGAGTTCAAGCGTATGCCGTCGGACGACTACGAAGCGTGGGTCGAATCTTGGTTGGTTCCGCTTCTGCCGACGCTCAAGCCGACGGCGTCGGTTTACGTCTGCGCCGACTGGCAAAGCTCGGCGGCGGCGGCCCGAACACTCGACCGGCACCTGACTGTCCGCAACCGTATCACATGGGAGCGGGAGAAGGGCCGCGGCGCCCGAACGAACTGGAAGAAATGTGCCGAGGACATCTGGTTCGCGACGGCGGGGGACGACTACTACTTCGACGCGGACGCGGTTCGGCTCAAGCGGCGCGTAATCGCGCCATACCGGGAGGACGGAGAACCAAAGGACTGGGAGGAGACCGACGACGGGAACTTCCGGTTGACGGCACCGTCCAACATCTGGACCGACGTCACGGTCCCGTTCTGGTCGATGCCCGAGAACACGGACCACCCTACCCAGAAGCCCGAGAAGCTCCTCGCCAAAATAATCCTCGCGAGTTCCCGGCCCGGCGACTTCGTCTTCGACCCGTTCCTGGGCTCCGGGACGACGGCCGTGGCCGCGAAGAAGCTCGGGCGCCGGTACGCCGGCGTCGAGATAGATACGGACTACTGCCTTCTGGCCGAGAAACGGTTAGAGTTGGCCGAGGTTGATGTTTCCATCCAGGGGTTCGAGGACGGTGTGTTCTGGGAGAGGAACGCGAGGGTGTGAAAGCCGTCGTATTAAAATCGCCCGCTCCCATCGAAACCGAGCCGCTCGAACTCGTCGAGGGCCCGGTCCCGGAGCCGGAGCCGGGGGAGTTGTTGATAAAGGTTTTGGCCTGCGGCGCTTGCCACACGGATCTTCACCAGGTCGAGGGCGAACTTCCGCCGGTCAAGCTCCCGGTCGTCCCCGGGCACCAGATCGTCGGTACTATAGAGGAAGTGGGCGACGGCGTGACCCGTTTCAAGGTCGGCGACCGGGTCGGCGCCGCCTGGCTCGCGTGGACCTGCGGCGAATGCGACTACTGCGAGCGCGACCTGAAGAACCTTTGCGAGAACGCGAAGTTCACCGGGTACTCGGTGGACGGCGGTTACGCTGAATATACCACCGTCGCCGCCGACTTCGCGTATCCGGTACCCGAGGGCGTTTCCGCCGCCCAGGCGGCGCCTCTCCTCTGCGGCGGTATTATCGGCTACAGGGCGTTGAGGTTGAGTACTGTACAGCCGGGGCAGCGCCTAGGGATGTACGGTTTCGGCAACTCGGCCCACGTCGCGATACAGGTGGCAAACCATTGGGATTGCGAGGTTTACGTATTCTCCCGGGGCGAACGCCATCGAAAGCTGGCCGAGGAACTCGGCGCCGTCTGGACAGGACGCCCGTACGACGACGCGCCGCCGAAAAGTCTTCACGCGTCCGTTGTGTTCGTGCCCGCCGGCGAGCTCGTGCCGGTGGCGTTGGTACATCTCGACAAAGGCGGGACCGTCGCGTTGGCCGGAATATATATAACGCCGATACCTGAACTCGATTACGAGAAGCATTTGTATCACGAAAAAACCCTGCGGTCCGTGGCCAACAGCACGAGACGCGACGGGGAAGAATTGTTGGCGCTGGCGGGCGAGATATCTATTAAAACCACCGTCGAGGTTTTTCCTCTCGAAGAGGCGAATCGGGTCTTACGGATGATGAAGGAAGGGCGACTGGAGGCCGGCGCCGTTTTCGATATCGCGGGCGAGGAGTAGATTTCCCTGACGTGAAGTACCGCGGACAGGCTCTCTTTTGGGTTTTGGTTATAGCGGCGGCTGTATATACGATGTACGCCGCTCGTTTCGTTGCGGTCGCCGGGTTCGCAGCGGCGTCGGAACCGGCCGTCAGCGCGCCGCTGTACCTGGCCGAGGGGGTCGGGTCCCCGGAGAATATCCGGTTGCTTCTCGCCCTTCCGGCGACGGTCGGACTTCCGGCGGCCTTGGATATCTTTATAATAAGGGCCATCGGCCTGCCCGATTGGCTGTCCGTCGCTACCGCTTACGTCTGGGGCTTGGCGATTTACCTGGGCGCCGCCGCCGGCGTTTACACACTGGCGTCCCGGTTGGTATCGGTTCAGGTGGCGCTGGCGGCTTCGCTTCTGTACGTCGCCAACGGCAAGGTTGCCGGCGACGCCCTTGCGCTCTCGCCGGCATTAGCGGCCGGGGCGCTGGCTGTCTGGGCTGCGTTCCTTCTGACCCGGGACGTTGACCGCGGGTCCGTATCGTGGACATCGGTGGTAGTCACCGCTGCGGCGACTCTTTTCGGCCCGATATACTTCGTCGTTCCGGCGGCGGGTTTCTGGATCCGGGGAGTCGGTATCGCGAAAACGGCCAGATTAACGATTGCCGTTGCCGTCGGCGTCGTCTATGGCGTTCTTCGGTTCGCCTGCGGCGGCGTTGACGGAATATGGGCAACCGTAAACCCGGGTGTAACCGATCCGCTTTTAACGACCGGCGAGAGGGTTGTTGGCGTCTGGTACGCGTTTTTCAACAATTCGCTTAATCTACTCCAGGGGTACTACGCCGGCGTCTTCCTGGCAACCACTCTTCTGATGGTTTTGCCGTTGTTTATATTCGGCGTTACATGGTTGTATCGCGGGCGCCCGCCCGAACGGTTCGTCGCGTCGTTCGCCTTGACAGTTATCTTCGGCGCGTTAGCGGCGGGCGCCGCCGGCGGGACCGGAGCCGGAATCGTAACGCCCGTCGCCGCGGCTTACCCGCTCTTCGTAGTAGCGGTAACTGTAGGATTGGTGCTTCTGGGGTATCGCCGCGTGTTAACGTTTAAATGGTTGGGGAAGATACTGGCGCCGGCTATTTATATAATGATGGTGGTACTCGGGCTGATGGCCCACTGGAACCTGTTCTACCGTAGAACCCTCGACGCCGAGCGGGCGGCGGAACTCGACCGGTGGGCGCCGGAAGCGGCCGAGATCGTAGCCGGCGCCGCCGGCGCTTTGACCTTCGGCGATTACGAGGTCGCCCGGATACTCCCGGTTCCGGTCCTCGACGTCGCCGCGCCAAGCGACCTTTTCGCGCGGGCCGGGCGTTGGGGCATACCGGTGTTACTGGCCGAAGCCGGAGAGTACGGCGAAGTCGTCGCGGTTTGCCCTCCCGTCGTCGCCGATAGGTACCCGGACGCCCTTGTAAACCTCTCGTCGGGCAACTCGTTATCTATCTATCGGGTGGTAACAACGAATAATAATTCGGTGGTCTCGACTGGTTCCGAAGGGCGAATTAACCCAGAATACGAAGTTTCTTTTTTCGAGCCGGAAGATAACGGTTTCGTTTATACTATGATAGGAAAGGGTCGTTCGCCGGGATACGAGAACCCGTACTTCGGCGATGTTCGCCGCGGATTGAAGAACGAAGCAACAGTCTCCGGTTACGTACAGGAACGCGAGACCCTGGGCGCCGGTTTCAATTCCGGCGTATATCGTACCTTCGAAGAGCGGTTGGACCTTCCGCCCGATATTGACGGTGAGTCCGGCCCCTGGTATCTGGCCGGGTATTTCCGTTCCGTGGAAGGGACGACCCTTGAAATATCTTCGGCGGGACGTTCTTTGGGTTCGTTTAAGGTCAACGCCGGGGACGATGTACGGGTAATATCGGCGGAACTGCCGGATTACGTTTTACGATCGGACGTTCCTATTACTGTCCGTTCGACCGACGGCGGTGCTTACGAATCGTTCGGCTATGTCATATACCCTTTTAAACGCCTTTGTGCTAAATGAGGATATCACTGGTAAATCCGCCTTTCCTGCCCGAGTTCGGGCGATACTCGAGAACGTCGCGTAGCCCGGCGATAACCAAGAGCGGGACCGTTTATTACCCGTTCTGGCTGCTTTACGGTGCTGCGGCCCTCGAGCGCGCTGGACACGAGATAGACGTCGTGGACGCGCCCCCCGCCCGCTTGAACGACAATGACGTTCTCCGCCGGGCCGCCGACTTCGAGCCGGAGCTTATCGTCGTAAATACTTCGACGCCGTCGATAGGGAGCGACGGGCTGTTCGCGTCTCGGCTAAAGGAAACGGCCGGTCGGCCGTTCACCGTGCTGGTTGGGACCCATGTTACGGCGCGCCCGAGCGACGGGCTATCCGAACCGGCAGTGGACGCCGTTTGCCTTGGTGAGTACGACCGGACGCTGGTCGAACTTGCCGCCGCGTTGTCCGCCGACGACGATTGGAAACGGGTTAAGGGGCTGGCTTACCGCCAACGCGACAACGTTGTAGAGAACGACCGGCAATCCCCTCTTGAGGAGTTGAACGGGCGCCCGTACCTTGCCGAAATGGTGAAGAAGTACCTCCGCGTAGAGGATTACTTCTTTGCGGCGGCCCGGTACCCGATGATAACGATGATAACGGGGCGGGGGTGTCCACATAAATGCGTCTTCTGTTTGTACCCCCAGGTCTTTCATGGAAACAAATACCGGCTCCGCTCGCCCGGGGACGTGGTGGACGAGTTCGAGTGTATCGCGAGCGAACTCCCCCAGGTCCGTGAGGTCGTAATAGAAGACGATACGTTCTCCGCCAACAAGAAGCGTGTAAAAGAGATTTGTGAACTGCTAATCGAGCGCCGTATAAAAACCCGGTGGTCCGCCAACGTCCGGGCGAATCTCGATTACGAAACGATGGTCGCGATGCGCCGGGCCGGCTGCCGGTTAATCATCGTCGGGTACGAATCCGGCGACCAGCGTGTCCTCGATTTGATGAATAAGGGTACGACCTTGGAACAGCAGCTCGAGTTCGCGCGGGCGGCGCGCCGGGCCGGGCTTCTGGTCCATGGTTGCTTCATGGCCGGAACGCCGGGCGAGACCCGCGAGTCCCTGAAACGCACACTCGATTTCGCTATTAAACTCGCGCCCGACACCGCCCAGTTTTTTCCATTGATGGTTTACCCTGGGACCAGGGCGTACGCGTGGGCCGAGGAGAACGGTTACCTGACCACGTCCGACTTCCGGGAGTGGGTTACGGCCGAGGGGCTTCATAACTGCGTTGTCTCGACCGAAGCGTTGAGCGCCCGGGAGCTGGTCGAGTTCTGCGACTACGCCCGGCGCCGCTTTTATCTCCGCCCCCGGTATATTTTAAGGAAGGCGTTTCAGGGCGTTTTACATCCGTCGGAGGGGCTAAGGACGTTTTTAAGCTTCAAGGTGTTCGCGAAGCATTTGTTTAAAAGGTAATAATATATGCAGGAATTTCTTGAGGGTTACCGCCATCCGCTAAAGCTTATTGTGGCCGATCTAGACGGTTGTCTAACCGGTTACGAGGAGGGACCGGTGGATGCCGTCGGGCTGGCGGAGTTAAGGCTGTGGAACGACCGGGCGGCGGAAGATTCCAACGTCCCGCCTCTCGTCCTGATAAGCGGACGTCCGATGGGGTACGTGGAAGCGTTCGCGAGGATTATAGGCGCGCCGCACCCGTGCATCTTCGAGAACGGCTGCGGGATGTATAGGTCGGACGGCGGGTTGGGGCACGAGTACGCATTTCATCCGGTCCTCATCGCCGATACGGAAGCTGACGGGGCAGTGGTTATTTTAAACGAATACTTCGAGGAACATCTGATAAAGTCGAAGGGGTGCGGTAGAATTATAGGCAAAAAATACGCCATAAGCCTGACGCCCTGCCCCGGCGGGACCGTCGAGGAACTAATGGCAGCCGTGGAAAAAGCCCCCGCCGAGTTACTGGACAAATTCTATATAACCCGTTCGATTTCGGTGGTCGACATTACGCCCGCCGGTATCAACAAAGGTTCCGGTTTTGACTGGTTAATCGATGTACTAAGAGACGATTACGGTTTTGACTTCTACCCCGATAACGTTCTGGGTATCGGTGACAGTTGGGGCGACTTGCCGTTTTTAGAAAAGTGCGGCGTTTCCACCGCGCCGGCGAACGCGGCCGCAGAAATCCGAGAACGTGTGGATTACGTATCGGTATCTAACGAAGTACATGCGGTGCTTGACATAATCGCCGGTGCCGTCGTTCACAACAAGAGATTGGCCGAGCTCGAAACGGATATGACTAATGAAAAAACCGGTGCGTGATGTCCCGATATGATACGTAAGCTGACCGAGGACGTAATACGTCTCATCGCGGCCGGCGAGGTGGTCGAGGGGCCTTGGTCCGTCGTAAAGGAGTTGATGGAGAATAGCCTCGACGCCGGTGCCTCTCGAGTCGAGGTATTTCTCAAGGGCGGCGGGTTGGATGAGATAACCGTCCGGGACGACGGTTGCGGTATGACCGAGGCAGAGGTAGCGCTGGTTTTCGACCGCCATACGACGAGTAAGATAGAGGAAGCCGGCGACTTGGACCGTATTACGACCCTTGGGTTTCGGGGCGAGGCGCTCGCGGCGATAGCCGCCGTATCTAACGTGACGTTGATTACCAAGCCGCCGGGTGAGTTACTTGGTACTAAAGTCGTGGTTAGCGCCGGGGAAGTCGGAGAGCAGACGCCCGAAGGCGCGCCCGACGGCACGACTGTTACCGTCCGAAACCTTTTCAAGAACGTACCGGCGCGGGAGAAGTTCGCCGGCGGAAAAACTACCGAGGGCCGGAAAGCGATGGAGCAGTTCCGGCGTGTCGCGCTGGCTCAAACGGAACCGGAGTAAAAATTAACATCGGGAAGGCGCCTCCAATATACCTGCGCCGGGAACGCCGGTATCCGCGAGCGCGTCGGTGAGGTACTCGGTTGGGAAAGCCTCGATTATTTATTACCCTTCGAGTTCGAAAAAGACGGGGTGCGTGTATATGGTTACGTTTCGCGGCCGGGAACGTCGTGGGCCCGAGCGGCGCGGGTGTATACGATAGTCAACCGTCGCCCGGCCAGAAGCCGCCCGGTATTCCAGGGGTTAATGACGGCGTATGCCGGTCACCTCGAAAAGGGCCGCTACCCGACGGCCGTGTTGTATCTAGATATCGATGTGGGACGTTTGGACGTGAACGTACATCCCCGAAAGGAAGAGGTAAGATTCGACGACGAGGACGGGTTATACCGTGTCATTATGGCGGCCGTAACCGAAGCTATAGTTCAATACAAGCCGGTCGTTCCCGTAGACGCGTTCGTCGGCGGAGATACATCGGAGACGGAAGGGGTGGAGTATCCACTTAGAGTATCGCCCGCGGTTCGAGACGCCGTCGAGGATTATATCAGGCGCCACGGTTTGGTGCGGATACCCGACGACGTAAATACGCGCGAATGGTCGATGGGCTTCAGCAACGGAAGCCCCCGCGTAAGCGTCGCCCAACCGGCCGCGCCGGCTGTGACGGCCGTAACGGGGAGCGAGATAAAAATACTCGGGCAGTTGTATAACAAGTACATTATCGCTGATACGGGCAAGGGGTTGGTCGTTATAGACCAGCATACGGCGCACGAACGAGTGATATACGAACGGTTGAAAGCGGCATACGGGGTAGGGTCGGTAGTCGGCCAAAGGTTGCTAGTACCGGTGACTTTTGCAATGGACCGGGGCGAGCTGGAATTATTGGACGCGTTGGCCGACGACTTCGCCGAACTCGGTTTTGAGCTGGAAGCCTTCGGCGGCGATACCTACGCGGTGAAGTCCCATCCCGCCGACCTGTTACCGTCGGATGCGGGCGAATTCGTCCGGGGCGTATTGGACGACTTCGTCGAACGCGGCGGGAAACCCGGCGCGCCCCAAGCCCGGGAGCGATTACTCAGGAGCGTAGCTTGCCGTGCGGCGGTAATGGCAGGGTACCCGTTGGAGCCGGAGGAGATGGCGGCTCTGGTACGCGACTTACTGGCTACCGACAGTCCGACGGTATGCCCCCACGGGCGACCAACGATGGTGGACCTCCCGGACCGAGTGTTGAACCGTCTATTTAACAGAAACTGAACGGTTCGTGTTGAAGACCGTTCAGAATAATGCTATTTTTCGCTACTCGTAGAAGTTCGCATGCTTTAAAGAGAGGGGTATCGAGTATGCGCAGTTCGCTGTGGTTTATCTACATATCGGTCGCTGCTTCGGTCTTATACGTTTCTTGCGGGGACGGTGGTACGAGCCCCGGCGTCGGCGATGAGGGTTACTTCCCGAATAAGGAAGGTTCGACGTGGACGTACGAGGTTACGGATTCGAATATCCGGGAGACCTGGAACGAGACGCGGACCGTGAAAGGGACCAGGGACGTTTACGGCGTTGTTTGTCAGATAATAGAATCCACGTACTCCGACGCCGAGGGTGAGTTGGACCGGACGTTTATAAAGGACGACGAAAAAAACCAGGTAGACATCTGGGGTACCGAAAGGGCGGTCGATGGTTCAGTCGAGGACACCTTCTATTTCGAGGTAGGCGTCCCGTGGTTGAAGTATCCTTGTACCGTCGGCTCAAGTTGGCACGTTTATTCGGCGAAAGGTCTCAAACCTACTGAAATCCCGTTCGCCGGGTTCGAGGACGACGACCTAGACGACGACGGCATACCGGACTCCGCCGACGTAACCGTAAACGCGGACGTAATCGTCCAGGAAGACGTGAGCGTGAGGGCCGGAGTTTTCAGCGATTGCTTCAAGGTCGTGTACACTTTCGATTTCGTGGTTTATTGTTCGGAGTGGGGCGATTGGCCGATGGGCGCGACTTCGTACCAGTGGTTCAAACCGTACGTAGGGTTCGTACGGAGCTATACGGTTATTGACTTGCCGACACCCTTACCCGACTCTGAGGTTATGGAGGAGCTTCTTTCGTATGACCTGCCGTCATAGTAAGGCGATCTCGACCGAATACAAGATACGTCCTTAAAGGTATTACTCGGTACTAAAAGAAAAGCCGTGCGTCGCGAATAACGTTCCGGGCGGGGCGTTTTCCGGGGAGAGGTAGGCACCGCTACGTCTTGTTACTTGGCAATAGGGTGTACGCCTATAATCTTAGACGCGTTTATGTAGTATATATACTAATAGGCCGATGATGTAACGGTAGTAACTATCAGTATATGCGGGTTACCGATAATAACGGGTGGCGATTACCGAAACCGGTTCGTTCAGTCACGATAGTTCTCGTCTCGAGGTTTCGCGTCTTAAAGGTAGGGAATTAAAGCGTTACACCGAACAGGTTTTTTCGCTTGACACGTATTTTCGCGTATGGTAGATTCCCGAAAATTGGAGGGGTCGAGTAGCCGTTCCCTGGCGTATCGGTGCTGGGGAATCGGGGGATGCATTGGTACAAAGCTTCATGGCTAACTTCGCCAGCGTAAATTGACCCTTTGATGACCGAGGTTTTTAAAGGAGGTGAAAGGTAGTAAGGGGAATCGAGTTCAAAAGAGGGTTTAATAAAACCAATAACGATAGATAAAGTGTTAAACGGGATTTCTTCAATATTGAATTGCCGAAGTAGAAAGGGGGCAAACGCTTTGAGAGCACGAGGGAATTCGGCCCGGATAGTCTTTACCGCGGCGCTTATGCTATTGTACGCTAGCGTAGCTTTCGCCGGTAATACGGGGATTATTTCCGGTTTGGTTACCGACGAAAATGGTAAAGGCGTAAGCGGAGCCCTGGTGGTCGTAAAAGGCGCGAATATGTTCGCGACGACGAACGCCGACGGGTATTACGTCGTCAACGGCGTACCAGTCGGTTACTTCGACGTCAAGGCTTCGCGCGTAGGTTATAGTGAGATGGTTCAAACCGGCGTAAAGGTGGTCGCCGACCTCCGGACAAACGTGAGCTTCCAGCTTCAGTCCCAGGTTACCGGTACGCACGTCATCGAGTCTGAAAAACCGTTGATAGAGTTCAAAGAAACGATGACGGCCGATACCATCGACTCCGACGCGATAGATAAACAGGTGGTCGACGAGTTCGCCGATATGCTCGCGCGTACGCCCGGTATCGTTTACGAGGACAGTGACGCGAGTACTCTGAACTTGCACATCCGCGGCGGCCGCGGGAACGAAATCGCGTATATCGTCGACGGCATCAACATCACCAACCCGATAGTCGGCGGCGCCGGTATGCAAGTACCGACCGACGCTATCGCCGAAATGAGTATCATCAAGGCCGGTTGGGACGCCGAGTACGGCGAAGCCCAGTCGGGCATCATCAACATCAGTACGAAGGAAGGCCGCGACACTTATACGGGTAACGTGGACGTGGTTTACGAGGTATATACGGGTAAACATGACAAGAGTTCACATAAGTACCTCGAAGCTACGGGGTTGGAAGATCCGGACGTACCTCTCGTAACTTGGGAAACGCGGACGCGCCAGACGAAGTATTCCAAAGTGTCCGGTAGTTTCGGCGGTCCGATTGTCAACCCGTACCTGAGCTTCTTCGTTGGCGGAGACTATAAGCGGGATTGGACCGTTTACCCGCTTCCAAACCCGGATACCGAATGGAATGCTAACGCCAAATTGACGATTAAACCGACGAACCGTTACCGCATGAGCCTAAGCGCCGGGAAATACCGTGAGGACCACGATTACTTCGATAACCAATACCAGTACGTCCTTGACGAGCATTACGAACACCGGATGGTGGACGCGTTAAGGTTGAGCGGTAAGTGGACCCATAACGTTACGGACAGCGCGTTTTATGAGGTAAACGGCGGTATGTTCAAGGAGCATCGTTTACGTAATACCGACGGTAAATTCTGGACCGATTACTACCGCGATCCGCCGAACCCGCAGTCCGACCCGACCGGATGGTTCATCACCGACGGCGATTGGCCGTTCTATCAAGACAGGTACCAACAGTACTACAACGTCAAGGGCGACTTCACCTACAATATGGCCCGCGGGTCCGAAGGCGGAACCGTGGGTAGGTTGGCCGAGAACCAGATAAAATGCGGGGGCGACGTTAAGCTCTTCGACCTGGACTTCTACGAAGTGTACGCGCCGTCGGGCAATATCTACACGGACGTTTACTACGTGGAACCCCGCTCGTACGCGGCTTACGTCCAGGATAAGCTGGAATACTCGGGGATGATTATCAACGTAGGCGTTCGTTTCGATATGTTCGACCCGAACGCCGATTACCCGCTCGACCCATGGGATTTCCGGTACGCGCTCGACGGTACACCGATAAACCTGGATTCGGATTACGAAACGTATAAAGATACGCCGCGGAAGAAAGCGGATAAAACGTATCAGGTAAGCCCGCGTATCGGTATAAGTTACCCGATTACCGATCGGGATAAACTGCACTTCTCTTACGGGCACTTCTTCCAGACGCCGCCGTACGCGTACCTGTACGAATCGACGCAGCTGGAGCTGAATACGAGCGGGTATCCGTTGATGGGTAATCCTGACCTTAACCCGCAGAAGACGATACAATACGAGATAGGCGTCGAGCACTTATTTACCGATACGCTTAAAGCCGACGTATCGGCGTACTTCAAGGATATCAAAGACCTGCTCGACACCGAGCGTATCAATTACGAAACGGGGCAGAATTACACCCGGTACATAAACGCCGATTTCGGGAGCGTCCGCGGTCTTGAGGTCAAGATTGATCAGCGGGTGACTAGAAACTTCTCGGGTTCGGTAGGGTATACGTTCTCGGTGGCCAAGGGTCTTGCTTCGGATATCTACCAGGGTTATAACTACTCGTACCGTACCTGGACCGCGCCTATTCGCGAGAACCTGCTTGACTGGGACCAGACGCATACACTCGACTTGATGTTAGACTATCGAACGAATCGCGAGAATCATAACTTCGGCGTAAATACGACCTTGGTTTACGGTTCCGGTATGCCGTATTCGAAGCCTAAGGAAGGGTCCGGGCAGCCCGAAGTTAATACGCAGCGGATGCCGTGGACGATGGATTGGGCCATAAAGGTCAACTACGACGTAAACTTCTTGGGCTTGACATACAGCGCGTACTGCGAAGTGCTGAACCTCCTGAACCGCAGGAACGTATACAACTTCGGCGCCGACGAAGGCGACGGTGCTGGCGAGGACTGGATTCCGTTCTACTACTTCTACGGCGACGCCGACGGGCCGTACGACGACCTCGAGGTATGGGGCGACCCGATGCGGCTGCGTGTCGGACTGAGCGTAGGCTTCTAACGGTATTCAAAGGGCGGCCGGAAACGCCGGCCGCCCATAACATAAGCCTGTTAAAGCGGACCCGAAAGGAGTGAACGACTTTGATTAGGCGACACAACCTTTTCCGGCCGGTGCGTCTGTTGGCTGTCGGCCTTATTATTCTGGGCGCAGCCGTGATGACCGTATCGGCCGTGAAATATAAACACACCGGCACCGGCACCACTTACGGACGCGCCACGGCGTACGATTATATGACTGCCGGGCAACTCTGGTTGAAAGTCTGGAACATCATGGGGTGCGGCGACGCGTCCGGCGACCATGCTGGCGAATGGCCCGGAGGCTCAGGTGCCTCGTACGTGTACACGGGTAACTACTGGTTCGGTTGGGCCGAAGGCGAGACGATTTACGTAATTCAGGAATGGCAGTTAACCGAACTCGAGTGGCACCCGTTACCGCCCTGCGAGAACCAGATTCTGATGAGCAACAACGAAAACTGGTCCGAGTTGCCGTACGTGGAAGCCGGCATCTCCGCAGACCCCGTATCCGACCTCGATTGCTTCACCTGGTGCGACGACTCGGACGCGGGCGAGAACGGTCCCATAGGCCTGAGGACGTATATGCGCGGGTACCAGTGGGGCGTCCCCGGCCACGACGACTGGATTGTCTTCGAGTACAAGGTTTGGAACCAACATGGTTCGGATCTGAACGGCTATTTCCTCGCCAATCCGTACGATAACGACTGCGGCGGCGGCCTCGACTACATCGACGACCTGGTACTCTTCGAGGGTAATGATTCGACTGATTTATGGACCAACCCTAACGTCGCGGGACAACCGTGGACAAATCCCACACCTGACGGTATCCCCGACGAGAACGACTACGTGAACTTCAATAACCTCGAAGAAGGCTTCCAGCGTTTGATGCCTGTAATGTACGACGCGGGCGGCGAGGAGCGTGACTTCCCGGGTTACATAGGTCTCAGGATGATGTTCGTCGAGTTCAACCCTGAGGACTCGAATACCTTTAGCTACCGGGTAAGGTCCCAGCACTCGTGGGATATTATGAACGACCCGGAGACCGACGCCCATAAGTACGGTTACCTTGCGGACGTGGATACGTACGAGGAGATAACCACGCCGTATGACTGGCGCGTTTGCCCGGCGAGCGGCCCCTTGGACATAGCCAAGGACGCAACCCAGGTATGGTGGTGCGCTGTCGTGATGGGCGCGGACCTCAACGACATGAGGATGAACTCGGACCAGATGTACGCCGACTTCCTCGGACCGGACGGGACACCCGGCACCGACGACGACTGGTTCGTCCCCAGCCCGCCCAGAGCCCCCAGGCTCGTCGGTATCAAGGGCGACGACCAGGTTACCCTCCGCTGGAACCCGGCTTACGAAATCGGCAAGAACCTGGAAACCGAACCGGATAACAGTACCGGCGTAGTTGACTTCGACGGTTACGTGGTCTGGCGTAGCGACATCGGTTACGACATCGGTTGGGAACCGATCATCTGGGTGGATAAATTAACCACAAACGCCAGGGCTTATTTCCCCTGGGGTTGGCGTACCGGCGAACGTACACCCGACGGCTACGACCCGCAACATCCCGACGGCCATTCGCCGGTGGAACCTGACCTGACCGTCGTACCACAAAATAGGATGGTTACGTACGAAAGCATTACCGGCGATTCTTCGCCCGTACAGAAGGTGGCCGGTCAGTTCTACGAGTACGTCGATAATGACGTCGTTAACGGCACGCGGTACTATTACGCCGTCGTCGCATACGATTTCGGCGATAGAGACCCCGTTACCGATGTGACGACCGAACCGGCCATCGGCGGAAAGAACGCTAACGCGCTCGACATTATCCCGACGATGCCGGTAACGAATAATCTGGCGAACGTGAAGGTCGTTCCCAACCCGTACCGTGGCTCCGCCGACTGGGAAGAGTGGTCGCCTTCGGGCATTCGGTTGGGCCGTATTTACTTCACCAACCTCCCGGCCGAGTGTACGATAAGGATTTACACGATTGCCGGCGATCTTGTTAAAACTATAGCGAGGAACGACACCGAATACGGCGCCGAGCCCTGGGACCTTACGGGCGAAGCGGGTGTTCAGGTGGCGTCGGGCATTTACGTTTACCATATTGAAATGTCCGGCAGCGACGAGACTACGATAGGTAAATTCGCGGTCCTAGTCGGCCAGAACTAAAAAGGAGGCGAAAAAGATGCGGAAGATATTAATCACGGCATTAATACTAGCATGCGCCTCCCCCGCCTTCGCCGCCGGTAAAGAAGGCACTTCGGGCGCCCAATTCCTGAAGATAGGCGTTGGGGCGCGTGCGGCCGCGATGGGCGACGCGTATGATACCGTCACGTCGAACGCGGAAGCCATCTTCTGGAACCCGTCCGGTCTGGTCGGTGTCCAGAACCATTCCATCACGGTTTCCGACAATGAATGGATCGCGGATACCAGGGTAATATCCGGCGCGTACGCGAAGCGTTTCGGTTTCGGTACATTCGGCGTCGGCGTCCATTACCTGATGTACGGTGAAATGGAAGAGACGACGGTTAACGACCCGGACGGTACCGGTCGTATGTTCAGCTCAAGCGACATGGCGATTTCCGTCGGTATGGGTCGTTCGTTAACGGACCGTTTCTCCGTCGGAGGCGCAGCGAAAATTCTTCGTCTTAACATCGACGACATGAGCGCGATGGGCGTCTGTTTCGACGTTGGTACCCAGTACAGGACCGGGTTCCGTACGCTCAACATGTCGATCGCGCTTCAAAACCTCGGTCCCGAGCTTAAGTACGGCGGGACCTATCTGGAACTACCTCGCGACAAGACAGAGGACCGCGTGGAGGAAGAGTTCGAAAAGTTCAGCCTACCGGTAGTAGTAAGGCTGGGACTTTCCTATACCTTTTTCGATAACCTGATACTCGCCGTCCAGGGCGTTCACCCGAACGACGGGAGGGAACGTTTGGACATCGGCGGAGAATATTGGGTCGCGGATATGATAGCTTTGCGCGGCGGTTATAAGTACAACTACGACGCAGCCGAGTATGCCGGCGGCGTCGGGGTGAAATTCTCGTCCCTATCCGTCGACGCGGCGTACACGGGTATGGGTAATCTGGAATACGCCTTACGCTTGACCGTGGGCGCGAATTTCTAAACGGTTCCCCTGCTACCGTTTAAAAAACGGCCCCGGAAGGGGCCGTTTTATTATGCCCGGCGTTGAGTTCTTCGCCGCGCGGTGTAACAAATACCCAGCTATTTAACAAATAAGATATACTTTCGGCGGCGAACTTAGTAACTTTTAACACGCCGCCGTCCGCGCCGTAATTATGTCTATTATAGGGCCGGGCTATTGAAGGTAGTTAAGAAGGGGTGGTTCGTATGAAGGAACGGAATACATTTTCGCGTACGATTCGATTAATTATGCTTGTATTTATAGTAACCGCGGGCGTTGGCCTGTCCGTGTCGGCGGTGAAGTACGGAGGTTACGGGACCACGGCCGGCCGGTCTCCCTTTGGCGGTTACATGGACGCTGGCGAGTTGTGGCTGAGAGTGTGGAATTTTATGGCCGTAGACGAAGGCGTATGGCCGAGCGGGTCCGGCGACGGGTATGTTTACACGGGTAACTACTGGTTCGGTGTGGACGGCCACGTCATCGCATCGTGGCAATTGACGGAAAACGAGTGGCACCCCCTTCCGCCGTGCGAGAACCAGATTCTAATGAGTAATCATGCTAACTGGTCCGAGTTGCCGTACGTGGAAGCCGGTATCCCGCCGGACCCGGTTTCGGACCTCGACTGCTTCACCTGGTGCGACGACTCGGACGCTGGCGATACCGGTCCTTTCGGCGTTAAGTCGTATATGCGCGGGTTCCAGTGGGGCGTTCCGGGACACGACGACTGGGTCATTTTGGAATATAAGGTTTGGAACAACTCTAGTAAATATTTGGAAGAGTACTTCCTGGCCAACCCGTACGACAACGACTGCGGCGGCGGGCTGGACTATATCGACGACCTGGTCCTCTTCGAGGGCAATGACCTTACCGACGAGTGGACCAACCCTACGGAGCCGGGTCAACCCTGGACCGATAGAATCCCCGACGGCGTTCCCGACGAGAACGACGCGGTGAACTTCGACGCCGACGGCGCGAGTGCGTTCGGCTATCCGCGGTTGATGGTCGCGACGTACGACTCCGGCGGCGAGGAGCGCGACTTCCCCGGGTACGTCGGACTGCGATTTATGTTCGTCGAGTTCGACCCGAACGACGAGAGTACTTACAACTACCGGGTTACGTCCCAGCACTCGTGGGATATATTGAACGACCCGGAAACCGATGCGGAGAAGTTCGCGTATATGTCCGACGTCGGTACGTACGAGGAGAAGACGACGCCGTACGATTGGCGCGTTTGTCCTGCGATGGGGCCGCTGTCGCTTGAGAAGGACGGTACCCAGGTGTGGTGGTGCGCGGTTGTAATGGGCGACGGCCTTAACGATTTGAGGATGAACGCCGACCAGGTGTACGCGGATTTTTTGGGCCCTGACGGCGAAGCCGGAACCGAGGACGACTGGTACGTGCCGGGGCCGCCGCACGCTCCCAGGCTTGTGGGTATTAAAGGCGATGCACAAGTAACGCTGCGATGGAACCCGATGTACGAAGTGGGTAAAAACCTGGAAGACGAGGAGGACGAGCGGAGCGGTATCATGGACTTCGACGGCTACGTCGTCTGGCGAAGCGATATCGGTTACGATACCGGTTGGGAGCCTATAGTATGGGTTGACAAGAAAACTACCGACGGAAGAGCGTACTATCCCTGGGGCTGGCGCGTTACCGGCGCCGACGAAACCAAATCCGAACGGGTCCCCGACGGTTACGACCCGAACGACCCGGACGGGCACCCGATAACGGAACCCGACTTAACGGCTGTACCGGCCGACCGTATGGTTGCGTACGAGGGTATCAACGGGAGTTCTACGCCAGTACGTAGGGCCGCCGGTGGGTTTTACGAGTACGCGGACGAGGACGTCGTCAACGGTATGCGTTATTATTACGCCGTGGTCGCTTACGACTTCGGAGACGAGGACCCGGTGCTCGGATTCAAAAAAACCGAACCGTCTATCGGCGGACGCAACGAGAACGCGTTTAACGTCGTCCCGGCGACGCCGGCCGCCGCTAATTTGGCGAACGTTAAAGTCGTCCCGAATCCGTATCGGGGCGCCGCCGACTGGGACGAATGGACGCCGACGGGCATCCGGTTGGGCCGCGTTTGCTTCACCAACCTACCGGCTGAGTGTGCGATAAGGATTTACACTATCGCCGGAGACCTCGTGAGGACGATACGCAGGAACGACACGGAGTTCGGAGACGAACCTTGGGACCTTACCGGCGAATCCGGCGTTCAGGTCGCGTCCGGTATATACATATATCACGTCGAAGTACCCGACAGCGACGAGACTAAGATAGGGAAGTTCGCGGTTCTGATAGGTGATATACGATAGGCGGGCAATCCCGGACGTTCGCGGGATTCTTTTACGTAATTCCGTAGAGGGGTGAACCCGTAACGAAACTCGCTCGGGCGCGTAACGCCCGGCGGGTTCGTTTTACTTAAATGTTGAAAACGGTGTCCTTTTATTATATCATACGCGGAAATGCGGGCTAAGGTAACGATAACGCTTTTCCTTTTGACTGCCGTCTACGGGACGGTCCCGGGCGTTACGTTTTCGTTTGCGGGGGATGGAAGCGAAACGACGGCGGGCGCGCCCGGTTTCTATGTGGACGTTTCTCAGTTCTACGCGGGCTCAGCGACAGAGTTGGAGATATACGTCGGTGTGCCGTTGACCGGGTTGGAGTCTGTGGAAGTCAACGAAAACTTAGTGTACTCGTTTACCGTCGGCGCCCAATTGGAGACCGGCGACGGCGAGTTGATCGACCGGGACGTAATCTCGAAGACGGCGGTTTTACCCAAATCCGATACCCGCGGCGCGTCTTTATCCGTGGCGCAGGTTTCGCTGGCGGCGCCGCCCGGCGAGTATGTACTTACGTGCGGCGTCGGCGATCTTAACGTGGAAACGTCCAGGGTAAGAGAAATGGACATAATCGTAACCAAGTTCGACACGGGCGAACCTGCTTTCAGTGACCTCGAAGTGGCTTCTTCGATCGCGGCGGCGGACGAAGGGATGGAAAGCGAATTTATAAAGAGCGGTTACCAGGTGATACCGAACCCTACTAAGCTGATAAGCGACCGACAGGGTGAGTTACTGGTTTATTACGAGTTATACGGACTTGGCGGAACGGAAAGTGAGCCGTTCGTGTACGATTTGCATTACACTATACAACTAGTGAACGGAAAAGTATATTTAAGAAACAAAGAGGTTTTAAAAGCGGCATCCGACGCCGTATCGAAGGTCGGCGACTTTGACCTCGCCGGTTTCCCGGCCGGGCCGTACGTGTTAGCCATAAGGTTAATGGCCGCCGGCGACGCGTCGGTGTTGGCCGAAACCAGTAAAGAGTTCATATATTATCACGAAGTTACGCCGGAGGAAGTCGCCGAATTCAGAAGTAAATATCTACCGTTTACGAAGGCCGAAGCAGAACGTATTAGGCGGGAGATATCGTACGTCGCGACGAAAAGCGAGCTCGAAGCGTTCGACGCGATGAGCGACGAGGACAGGCCGATTTTTATCGAGTTGTTTTGGAAGCGTCGCGACCCGACCCCGCAGACGGAGGAGAACGAGTTTAAGGACGCGTTTTACGAGCGTTTCGATTACGCCGAGGCCCATTTCTCCACGCCTTTTCTTGCCGGGGCGGATTCGGATATGGGTTACATATACATCAAGTTCGGGGAACCCGAGGACGTTTCGCGGGAACCGGGCGGTTTACCTTCCGAAACGGGTTATGAAGGTTCTACCTGGCAGACGGAACCTTTCGAAGTTTGGGAATATTATATCGATGGAAAACTTAGGTGGTTTCTATTCGTGGATTACGACGGCGACGGCGATTACTACCTGGATTCGTCCAACGAACCGGGCTACGGCAGGTACGTTTCGCCGGGAAGTTCGTCGAACTGATACAGGAGGAACTCCCGTATGAGTAAGTTGAGGAATAGGTACATACCGTTAATATCCATCGTCGCGGCGACGGTAATCGTGGCCGGATGCGGCGTAGATTACGCGCTTCCCGCCGAATATCTTTCCGACGGAGAGCTTCTTTCCGAGTCCATGGACGACGCAGCGTCCAAGTTGGTCGGTACGCCATCTTTGACGATGGGCGGGCCTTACGTGCTTACGAATCTGGACGAGATAGATGAGGAATATTCGATACTTTATAACCGCTTCGAGGACGCCTTGGCCGATGCGCTGGGAGAAACTGAGGTTGGCGTCGTCAGCGGCGGTGAGGACGACGGCGCCGATTCGGTTAAGTACCGTCTATTGGAATGCAGGGTTCTCAACGAAAAGTCGTCCAGAGGGAAGGTTAAAAGGGTCGGTCATACTATCGCGCATATACGGATATTCCACGGCGACGAAATGGTTTGGGCCGGCGAAATCGCGGGTTCCTACGAGAACGAGGTACCCAAGGGCGTAATTTCGAAGTTGGTCGATGAGCGGATTACCGAAATTGGACCCCAAGCGCCCGAAAAGGGTAAGAACCCGTTTATCGAACCGCTTCTCGTTACCGGGATTACCGGCGCTTTGATATACTTGTTCGCCGTTTCGGCGCAGTAAGGCTAAGGCTTCGATATGAAACGGTTTGCGATTTTACCGATTACGCTGGTTTCGGTTTTAACCGTTCTGTTCGCCGGGTCTTGCGGCGAAAAGGATTTTATAAACATCCCGGTAGCCGACTTATACGAGACGGCTATGGCCAAAATGGAGTCCGGCGACGAGGACGACGCCAGGGAAATATTCAAGCATATCCAGGCCAGGTCCGACGAATTGGCGGACGAAGCTTTATATCGCGTCGGCGAGACTTACTATCGGCAGAAACTGTACGACGACGCGTATGCCGAATTCTCCCGGCTGATTAACCGTTACCCGGCCAGCCCCTGGTGCGACGACGCCCAATTTATGCTGGGGATGTGCCGCTTCGATGCCGCCCTCGGCGTCGATAAGGACCCGACGTACGTAGAGGAAGCGGCTGACGAGTTTTATACCCTTATCGAGGAGTACGAGGGCAGCGAGTTAGTGGACGATGCGTCCCGGATGATATACGAGTGCCGCCGGAGTATGGCTGAAAAGGACCTATACGTCGCGAAGTTCTACAAGAAAACGGGGAAGTACGAAGCGGCGATAGTTTACTTGGAGGCGATACAGGAGGACTATTCGGACTTGGACATAATAGCGGAGGTTTTGTACGTCGAAGCGGAGTGTTATAAGAAACAGGGCGATTCTAGCAACGCTCGGTTTATATACGAGAAGTTGGTCGACGACTATCCGGAGACCACGTACGGAGAGAAAGCGTCGGAACGCCTGCAGGAGTTGGGGGAGTAAAATCCCTGGGCCCTCTTCGAGGGCTTTTCTTTTATGGATAGGAAAGTAATAGCGGTTTTCGGCGGTACTTTCGACCCGCCGCATATCGGGCACTTGGTCGCGGCGTCCGACGCGTGCGAAGCGCTCGCATTGGAACGCGTCTTGTTCGTCCCGGCGGCGCGGCCGCCGCACAAACCGGGGGAGGTCGATACTCCGCCCGAACTCCGCTTGCGTATGGTCGAACTGGCGGCCGCCGGCGACGACCGATTCGACGCGAGCGATATCGAAATCGGCCGCGACGGGCCGTCGTTCACAATAGACACCGTCCGCGAGTTGAAAGGCGACGATTTCGAGACGGTTTACGTGATTGTGGGAGCCGACGGTCTGGCCGAGATGACAACGTGGAAGGAGTATCGGGCGTTGTTGGACGAAGCGCGGGTCGTAGCGGTTTCCCGCCCCGGGTTCGACTTCCGGTCGGCGGAGTTTCCCGACGCCGGGGCCGTCCGGTATTTGGAGGTTACGCCTATCGGCGTTTCGTCCACGATGATCCGTAAACGCGTGGCCGCCGGCCGCTCCATTAGATATCTGGTTCCCGAGGTTATCGAGGATTTCATTTACGAAGAAGGTCTTTATGTCGAAAGTGATTAAAAACGCAGTTGCGAAAATAATAGAGACGCTGCCAGCCGAAGGTTCGCGCGAAGAAAAGCTGGCGGCTCTCTTGACGGAAGAGCGTTACGCCCATTCCGTTTCGACGGCGGAAGAAGCAGCCCGGCTGGCCCCGTACTACGAGGTGGACGAGGAGAAGGCGTTTACCGCCGGGTTGCTTCACGACTGCGGCAAAGACCTGTCGCAAGAGGACGCGAAGGCGTTGCCGTTCCCGCCCGGGTTCGAGCCGGACGCCGAAGAGTTGGCGAACAAAGCACTGATACACGCGCCTGCCGGCGCGGCTCTGGCCGCCGAAGTGTTCGACGTTAACGACCCGGAGATACTCAGTGCCGTCCGTTATCACATTACCGGGCGCTCGGACCCCGCGTCGATGGATTTCGTCGTTATGGCGGCCGATTGTATCGAGCCGACGCGCGAGTTCCCGGGCGCCGAGAAACTCCGTGAACTGGCGACCGTCGATCCGGATGCGGCGGTGGTGGCGTGGGTTCTGCTCAAGGTCGAATCGGCGGCTCGCGACGGCCGAAAACCGCATGGCCGGTCAGGCGAGATGTTAGCCTCCCTCCCGGTGCCGCTTGTTGCCCTGGGCCGGCGGTATTATAAGGAGATTCTTTCGGAAACCGGCGGTTAAGTTTAAATTCAATCTCGCCGGATAATTGCCAGCAGTTCTTTGTACGAGACGCCACGGGTCAGGATGATGACCGCGGCGTATATTACGCCGTACGCGGGGATTTCGAGGAAGACGTTAATATCGAACGGTAGTAACAACAATACGATTAAAACTAGGGTCGCCGGGACTATGGCGGCCGCGTTTTTTATCAGCCCGAATCCCCCTATATACTTGTAGAGGAGCAACGTCCGTATCACGTTCTGGGTGGTTTCGGTCGCGACGTAGGAGACCGCCGCGCCTATCGGCCCGAATAAGGGTATCAATACGACGTTTGCGGCGACGTTTACGGCGACGGCGGAACCCGTTACCGCCGTGTTCTGTTTTTCCCGGCGGACCGCGTTCATCGCGGCCCAGAGGGGGTATCCACAGAATACGATAGGTACGGCGAGCGCCAGTATCTGCAGGATGATTATCGATTCCGCGTACTGGGAACCGAACAGGGCGTATACGAGTTCGTCGGCACGAAGTAACGCGAAGAGCGCCGCGGGGACCGAGAGTGCCAGAAGGTAGCGTACAGTTTTTCCCAGCGGCCGCGCCACGTCGACGGGCGAGGTAGCGTATCTCCTCGAAAGGAAAGGAAAGAGGGCTTGGGTTACGGCGGACGGGATAAACGAGAGGAAGTTCACCGGTTTGGCCGCGGCGGTATACTCTCCGGTAGCCGTATCGCCTGCCCAGAACCCGAGAAGGGTGTAGTGTAGCTGGCCGTATATGATGACGAATACCCCGTTGAGAGCGAAGGGAACGCCTTCTCTAACGAACCTGGGTACGTCTGACGGCTTCAAACGTTCGAACCTGACGCCCAACCGCGCTCTCATCAGGATGAACGCAAGAACGAAGTAAACGACTTCAGCGGCCAAGAGTACCCACAGCACCCCGCGGGCGCCGGTCCCGGCGAACACGGCGGCGGAGCCCAAGCCTACTAATAGAGTACTCCGTACGGCGCCGAGCGCCAGGACGTACCCCATCCGCTCGAACGCGTAGAAGAACGCTATTATTATCGTATCCAGGCCGGCGACCATGCTCAGGGTAACTGACGCCAAGGCAACGAGTTCCCAGGTCGCGGGCGGTTTACCGCTTATGACGATTGCACCGACGGTTATGGCGGTTACAACGACGCCGACGGCGGATTTGACGAAGAAAGCGTGAGTGAAGTAGTAGTTTGCTTTCTTTTTCACCGCGGCGACCTGGCGGATTATCAGGTCGTTCAGGCCGAGATGGACGGCTATTCCGAAAAGGGCGGCGAAGGAGAGGGCGAACTGGTAACGCCCGAGTTCGGTGCTCCCCAGGACGCGGGCGATAATGAAGAAAAGGGCCGCGTTGCACGCGACCCTGTAAACGTTGGTCGCGAGCAGAAGCGCCGCGTTCCTGTAAACGTTTGGTTCTCGCTCGGGCATCGCTCGTTATACGAAACGGCCACCCGTCGGGTGGCTAGCGTTCGATAATAATCCGTTTATTCCGTTCCGGTTATAAGCTGGTCGGCGATAACGACCGCCGGGACGACGTATGATTCTACCGTCCGTACGTCGGAACTGATTGCCTTAATGCGGTCTTTTAACATCTCGTAAACGTTGCCGCTGAAGATGGTGTTCTTCGCGCGGCCGACTATCTCGCCGTTTTCGACTTTTAACCCCGTCCAGATACTCGCCGAGATTTCGCCGCCGAGTACGTTCCCCATGCCGGCGCCCGTGAGAGTGAGCGCGATGATACCGTCATCGATTTCGCCGATGAGTTCATCGTAGGTTTTATCGCCGCCTGAGACGACCACGTTGGAAGTGCCCGGCGTCGGCGCCGAACCGCCGCGGTTCGCGTTGCCCGTCGGTTCCAAGCCCAACTCGGCGGCCGACGACATATCCAACAGATACGACCGGGGGGCGCCTTCTTCGACAAGGGGTAGTTTTCTTTTAGCGGTTCCCTCGCCGTCGAAACAGGCCGACGAGTTGGCGAAATCTATCGTCGGGTCGTCGTAAACGGTGAGGCGTTCGTCAAGGGTTTTTTCGCCGAGTTTCCCGACCAGCGGGGACGACCCCCTTGCGACGTTTTCCCCGTTCAGGCCTATCAACAACGGTCGGAGGACGGCCGGTGTCTCGGCGAAGTAAACGATTAAGTCGGTTTTTCCGGTCTTTACGGGTACCGTAACGTCCGCCCAGCGGAGGACATCGAGGAGTCGGTCGATTATGCCTTCCTCGTCTACGTCTAACGATGCCGACGCGTCGTAACCCCAGTGCTCGAATATGTCGCCCTCGCGCGCGCGGGTGAAACTTAATATATATAAATAGCCTGTCGCGTCTTCCGAGCGGTCCATTCCGGCCGAGTTTATTATGCGACGGCGGCCGACCGTCTTCTTGATTTCGGCCGTTATATTGAGGGTCGGTTCGGCCTCCAGCAGGCGTGCGACGGCCGCTTCGCCGCTTTCCACCATAGTTTCAACAGGGAGCGCCGCGACGTGCGCGTCGAAGGTCTTTACGTCGGGGCAAGGTGCGCCGCCCGAAAACTCGAACCGGGCGGTTTTGCCGTACGCGGCGGTCGCCATTGCGTTTTCTATGAGTTCGTCGGCGTTTTCGGCGCTTGTTGCGCTGGCGTATCCGATTCGCCCGTCGACGATGCATCTCAAGATTACGCGCACCGAATTTTTTACGTCGGCGCGGTTGAGTTTCCCGGCTTCGAAGGTTACGCTTGTCGCTTCATTCTCAGCGTAGTAAACTTCGGCCGCGTCGGCGGCTTTTTTCGCGCGTTCCAGTATTCGTTCTATCATACGGGCTAACGGCCTCCGATCTGAACGTTTTTTATAAGGATATGGGGCCCGCCGGCACTGCAGGGAAGCGGCGATTGACCCCATTTACCGCATCCGCCGACGCCTTCGTCCGGAATGAACAGGTCGTCGCCTACGGCTTCGATGTTCTCCAACGTTTCGAACAGGTTCCCCTGTAACTTTAAATCTCGGACGTGTTCGGCCAACTTACCGCCGCGGATATAGTACCCGTCCTCGGCGGTGAACGTAAACGTCTCGCCTCCCGTACCGCCGCGTGCGCCGCGGACGTATATCCCGTCGCCGGCGGCTTCAAGCATTTTTTCGAAAGACGTTTCGCCAGCCTCGACGAACGTGTTGGTCATTCGCGGAATAGGCGCGAACTTGTAGTTGAGTGCGCGTCCGTTTCCCGTCAGCGGTTCGCCCATCAGCGTCGCCGTTTCGCGGGAGTGCATACGGCCCGCGAGTATCCCTTCTTTGATTAGGTAGTTCTTCTTTGACCGGGTTCCCTCGTCGTCGTAAGGGATGTATCCGCCTTCGCCGAAGAGCGTACCGTCGTCGACGAAGTTGACTATCTCCGACGCGAACCGGCGGCCGAGTTTCATAATACCGCGCATATGTTCGTCTTTGTAAACGTAGTCGCCCTCGTCGGTGTGCCCGAACGCCTCGTGGACGAAGACACCGGTTAATTCCGGGTTTATTATCGCCGTATAGACGCCGCCTTTGACCGGTTCGGCTGTGAGAAGCGCGGCGGTTTTTTTCGCGATCGCTTCGATATCTTCCTCTCGGTTTCTGTATATCCCGAAGGGTTTTATACCGCCGACGTTGAGTCCGGCCTGTTGTATAAGATCGCCTTCGACGGCGATGGGAACGAACGCCGTGCCTACCCTCGGCACCGTCATGTCGAGTTCTGTTCCGTCGGAGTTTACTATCGCCTTACGGTCCTTCCTATCGAAGTATGATATACGAGTGTTCTCGATGCCGGGTACCGAGAGCATGAGGTCGTTATAACTCCTTAATATTTCGACCTTTTCCTCCAGCGGGACGTCGGCGGGTACTTCATCCAGTTCGACGACGATGACGTCTTTGTTAACTTCGCCTGCGCCGAAACCGTCGAGTTCGCCTTTGCGCAGGCGGGCCACGTCCAACGCTTTTTCCAGGTAATCGCCGGCCCGGTCAATATCCTCGAACGAAGCTACGCCGAAGTTGCCGTCGACCAGTACGCGGACGTTCCCACCACGGTACGTGTGCACGTTGGCCGTTTTCAAACCTGTGTTGTCGAACTCGATGTAAGTCGTAACGCCTTCCTCGTAGCGCGCTTCGGCGAAATCGCACGCGGCGCGCGATACCAAGGTTTTTAATTTGTTAATCAAAATTTTACCTCTGCTTGGGTTTTCACGTCCAGCTAATATGGTTATTATACGGCTTCGGTCGTTCGGTATCAACGGAGATATTATGACCGGCCTTTGTTTTATATTTCTATTCTTCGCCGTTGCTTTCGAGCATCCACCGGTGGTCGTTAACGAACTCGTCCAGGTTGCGGCGGAACTCGTCGTTATCAGGGTCTAGAGCGACCGCCCGTTTGTATTCCGCATACGCCTCCTCTAGCTTCGCCTGGGCTTCCAGCGCCACGGCAAGGTTGTTGTGGAGCCGCGCGTCGTCGGCTTGGAGCGCCAGCGCGTTCCGCAGGCGGAACTCGGCCTCGCCCCACATTTCGGATTTGGAGCACCTTACCGCGAAGTCGTTGAGGTCCTTGACGGTGACTTGCGAACCGGCGCCGCCGCAGCCGGCGGCGACCGTCGTTAAGACGACCAGAACCGATATTAGTGCTATCCTTCCCATTTTACGCCTTCCTGTTTCTAGCCGCAGCCGCCGGAAAACGGTCGATCAGTACGCGGCTTACAATTCCGACTACTACCCCCGAGACGGCCGTCCATACGCCGAGCGGAAGCGCCAGGTAAAACACGTCTGCGGTTCCGACTACGAGCGATACGTACACTAGTTGGACCGCGTTATGGGCCGCGGCGCCGACCAGCGATACGGCAATCGGGTCAATCCGCCGGCGGCCTATTAAGACTACCCCCGCCATAACCATCGCCGACGCCAACGCCCCGCCGAAGTTCATCGGGAAGACCGGCGAGAACAGCGTCCCCAGAGCCGCGGCCCCCACGACCGCCCGGCTCGCCGAGATAAATATGCCGTACTTCGCGCCCAACTGATATAGAGCTGCGACGACCACTGCGTTGGCCAGCCCGAGACGGAACGGACCCAGCGGCAGCATTACGAGCCCTTCGATTACGTGTACCGCCGTCGCGATGGCTACGAGTAGCCCTATCACCGCCGCGGCGCGTAGCGCCTCGACCCGGTCCGCCGGCGACGCCGCTCTCGCACCTTTTATTAGTGTCCCGGACCTCGTTTTCATTTCACCGTTATCGACACTCGGTTAGGGAGGCAGATTATCGTATCGCCCTCCGCTTCGGCCCAACCCTGGGAAACGCACGTTTTATTGGGGCAGGGGGAATCCAACACGCGGACGCGGCCGTCTCTTATTTCTACGACCGTGGTTCCCAGCGGCCCGGGGACGTTAATCGTCCGGTCCTCGTCCAGCGGTACGACCGCGTATTCGGTGCCCTCGGCCGTTATATGGACCAGGGCGTCCGTCGCGTCTTCCCGCGGCCCCGCAAGGAATATAATAAGTACGGTTACGGCGATGCTTGCGGCGAGTATCGCACCGATAACTTTCGGGTTAAAGGACAAAGTCCACCGTCCGGCCGCAGTCGTTACATTTCCCGTCGTCTGTTATCCCCACTACTTTCGTGCTGTAACCGGCCCTTTCGACCAGTAAATTCGCGCACTCGGGGCAAGTCGTGTCGGCGCCACCTACGCCGCCTACGTTACCCAGGTAAACGTAGTAAAGCTCCCGCTCGGCAATCTCTTTGGCCCGGAGCATCCGGTGGACGGGAGTCGGCGGCGCGTCCATCTCCTGGTACGGGAAGTACCGCGAAAAATGGACCGGCGTATCCCGCCCCAGATTCTCCGCTATCCGCGTAACCAGGTCGGTTACGTCCTCCTCCGAGTCGTTCATATCGGTGATGAGGAGATTCGTAACTTCAAGGTGGATGCCTTTTTCTTTAAGCGTTCCACACGTGCGGAGGACCGGTTCCAGGCGCGCGCCGCAGTACTTCTTATAAAAATCGTCCCGGATCGATTTGACGTCTATATTGGCGGCGCCGAGTACGGTCGTGAGCTCTTCCAGCGGCTCGACTTCGATATACCCGTTGCTGACGATGACGCCGTATACGCCTTGCTCGTTACCGAGTTTCATACAGTCGCGGATGTACTCGAACCATATCAGCGGCTCGGTGTAGGTGTACGCAATGCCGGGGGAGCCGCGGGAAACGGCCAATTCGATCATCGCGTCGGGCGCTACGTACTCGGTCGGCGCCTTCTCTCGGGATATGTGGAAGTTCTGGCAACCGAGGCATTTAAAATTACAGCCGTTTACGCCTATCGAGAGTACGTCGTCGCCGGGGTGGAAGTGGTAGAGTGGTTTCTTCTCGATTGGGTCGATCGCAAGGGAGCAAGTACGGCCGTACTCGGTCGCGAACAGTTCGCCGCCTTCGTTGGTCCGGGTCGAACATATCCCGGCGTCGCCGTCTGCGATACGGCATCGGTGCGGGCAGAGTTCGCACTCGACGCGCCCGTCGTCCAGCGGGCGCCAGTACTCGGCCGGGTGGTTGGGTTCGGGCATAAAGTTAAGCGGTTAATGTATATAATCGTAAATTATTTACGCTGCCGGTCACGATATAAACCCCGTTTTTTGTAGTAGCGATATCGAATATCCCTCTACTACCGAATGCGCCCAATACACTGATTACCTCTTCGTGTTTAATAAAGTATATCCCCGTCCCGACGTCTAATACGATGAGAGTACCGTCGTCCGATAAGAAGTTATCTCTACGTGGTTTACCGTCCCGGTATTCTATTTCGCGAACTATATCTCCCGTAGATGTGTCGAAGACGATTAGTTTGTTATCGCTTTTAATAATTAAGCAAAGGTATTTTTCGTTGTCTGATATAAACAACGAACCCCCGTGACTTCCGCCCGTATTAAGGTCGTAATCCCAAAGGAAATCCCCGTTACTATCATAAGCTTCCAGAGTATTGTTATTCGCGATACTATAAGCGTATACCTCGTATATCTCCTCGGGGTGTTCGTCCGTCCGTCTAGAAAGCTCGCTCTTAAAACCCAGTTGGAAGATATAATTATCGGAACCGATTAAGAACCTATCAGTGTAGTTACTCCTTAAGGGGTCAACTAACGTAGTTTCGTTCAAATTAAATAATAACGAACCTTCTAAATCAAAAACGCGAGTACCCCTAGGTAACCCGTTCGGGTAATCTGATAATTTGACGCTTACCACGTCGCCCGCGATAACCCTGCCGACTCCGTTTTCGAAAACCTCTATCGGATATCCGGTCGGTTCGTAAATCCTCCCTATAACTTCGCCCTTTACGTTATAAATCAACCATTTAACTCGTTCGTATTTCTCCCTATTCTTCCTATATTCTTCTGTCCATAACCCTTGCCCGTCTAATAGAAAAATACCCTCGAGCGGAGACGTGATGATACGTTCGGACGACGGTGTTTCGGTGATTAAGTTATCGTCGGCGTCGTATAATTTATAGACGAAACTACGTCCCTCTAAAGAAAACCCTTTTAAGAACGCCCGGGTGTAGTACCCGTTTTCGCCAATCGGGAACAGACCTTCGAAAGACGTTTCTCCGTCTCTAATAACTTTCCCGATATCGCCGTTTGAATCGAAATAAACTATAGCGTTTCTATAGTAGTAATCGAGGTTATTATGTACCATCCTAAACGGGAATTGCCCTTCCAACTTCGCCATTCCCGCTTCATCAACTACGGTCCGCTCGACCGTATCGTCCGTTAAGTCATATTCAGCGATAAGCTTTAATACGTCGCCTTCGACGGTTATATCCGACGAGGTAGAAACTGTCGCGATTGCTAATAACGCAAAGATCGGTATTAATCGTACGTATTCCATTACGCCCTTACAGTATATACCTCGCCAGGTCCTCGTCGCCAGCGATGTCGGCCAACTTCTCGACTACGTAAGCTTCGTCGATTTCGTACTCCTTCTCGCCGGTGTCCGGCGCGTCGAAGGATATCTCGTCCAAAAGCGACTCCATCACCGTGTGTAGGCGCCGGGCGCCTATGTTCTGGAGCCGGGAGTTCAGGTCCTCGGATATCCGGGCGATAGCGCGAATCGCGCCGTCGGCGAATTTCAACTCGACGCCCTCGGTCGCGAGCAATTCTTCGTACTGTTTTACGAGCGCATTCTCCGGTTCAGTAAGTATCAGGTAGAAGTCGTCGGCGTTAAGGCTCTTAAGCTCCACCCTGATGGGAAACCGGCCTTGCAGTTCCGGTATCAAGTCCGAAGGTTTCGAAACGTGGAACGCGCCGGCGGCGATGAAAAGGATGTGGTCCGTCCGTACCAGTCCGTATTTGGTGTTAACGCTGGACCCTTCGATTATCGGTAATAGGTCTCGCTGGACTCCCTCACGGCTAACGTCCGGCCCGACTTCGGCCCTGGGGCCGGCGATTTTATCGAGCTCGTCTATGAAGACGATGCCGGACTGCTCGAGCCGTTCCATCGCGACGTTGACGGCCTTGTCCATATCTATAAGCTTGGCCGATTCCTCCTCGAAGAGTATTTCCCGGGCCTCTCCCACCGAGACTTTTCGTTTCTTGGTCTGTTTGGGGAAAATGTTCTGAAACATGTCGCCGAAGTTCATGTCCATCTCGTCTATACCTGCGCTGGAGAAAACCTCGATGGTCGGTGCCATCGTGACTTCCACCTCGACCTCGACGACCCGGTCCTCAAGTTCCCCTTCGTCGAGCTTCTCGGCCAGTATCTTGCGGGCGCGTTCGTATTTTTCGTCTTGTGGTTTCTCCGCCGCCGTTTCGTCCGGTTCTTTCGCCGGTTTCGCGTCCCGCGGCTTCCCTATCGGTCCCAGCGGTATCGCCCGGTGCTCCGTTGCCTCGGGGGCGGCTTTCGCCCCCGGCGGAGGAAGAAGAATGTCGAGTAAGCGTTCCTCGACCGCTTCGGCGGCCCGTTCTCGGACCTCGTCGGTCATCTCCTGCCGTACCTGGTTCAACGCGATTTCGGCCAGGTCCCGGATTATCGACTCCACGTCCCGGCCGACGTAGCCTACTTCGGTGAACTTGGAAGCTTCGACTTTAACGAAGGGCGCGCGGGCAAGTCGCGCCAGTCGCCGGGCGATTTCGGTTTTACCTACCCCGGTGGGGCCAATCATAATGATATTCTTGGGCGCTATTTCCTCGGCCAACTCTTCGGGAACCTGTCGCCGGCGCCACCGGTTACGTAAGGCGATAGCGACGCAACGCTTGGCCGCGTCCTGCCCTATTATAAACTTATCAAGCTCCGCGACTATCTCGCGAGGCGTCAGTTCGTACGTCGTATCGTCTTTCATGGGTTTACATCACCAATTTCAGCCCGGCCGATACGGTGCGGCCGGGGCCGGGTACGTTATCTATCGCGTAGTAAGTCGCGTCGCCCAGGTTCTCGGCTTTTAGGTAAGCGGTAACGCCGCGGTACAGGCGGAGCCTGAACGTCGCGTCGGCGACGACCGCCGGTCGGAGGATTATCGTACCCTCCGAATCCGCGTATCGTTCGCCGACTCTAACCAATCCTGCGGATAAATGGTGTCCCGCCGGTTCGCCGACGAGGAGCCCGGCGGTCAGCGTATCCCGAGGACGGTACGGAACGTGTCCGCCCGCTATACCCGCCGGCTTTATCTTCTCATAGCCGTATCCGCCGTACAGGGATACTATTCGGTGAACGTTTGCTTTAGCATTAATCGCGAGCCCCCGAGCATAATATTCCCCCACGTCGTAATAGGCGGTTTTAAGGCTATTATCGACGCTTTCCCTCGCGAAATCGCTCCTGAACCTTTTCTCGTAGAAAATCGCTTCGGCGCTTAAAGCGTCGCTGATATTGTTCACCACTCCTATTTCGATTACGCCGTAGGCGTCCGTATAAGGAACGTAATCGCCGGCCAGCGTATAATCGGTTTCGTAGTACAGTTCCCGGAACGCCGGTAGACGGACGTACGGGCGGTACTTCGCGAAAACGCCAACGTGCCTGGTCAGGCCGACGTGAACGCTACCGCGCGGGTATAACCTCGTGAGAGTTGCGTCGCGTCGAAGGACGAAACCGCCTACGCCGGCGCCCAGACGTATTTTTTCGCTTAGGCGGAAGTCGTTGCCCACGAGTATCCCTGTATAGAGGACTCCGGTGGAACCGCCGCCGGATACGTTTACGTTCTCTTGTTGAAGGATTATCGAACCCCTAAGCGAGTTATCGCCCAACCACAGAAACGCGAAATCGGTATCCGCTTCCACCAGGTTATCGGTAACCGTAGGGCCTTGTCGCGTTTGCCTGGAGTACGTGTCGGAAACTCTAGTTGACAGCTTGGACGTGCCCCAGAAGTGACTTCTGAACGCGGCCATTATCCCGCCGCTGTCGAACCCCGTCGGGATAGTTCCGGCTTTTGCACCCCCGGCCCTTTCGTCTTTTCCGACGTAATCGGAGCTGATACCCAGCATCGTCCCGGCCGGGTCGGAGAGCATCACTGAGCCGCCGCCGGCGCGCCGTACGGTACGGTATATATCGTCCTTGGCTGCGGAACGGTCTTCCTCGTACCCGCCGACGAAGGCGACCGGCCCGGTCTGAAAACCCTCAAACGCGTACGCTTCCAGCCGGTCGGTACCGCCTCCGAACGAAAATTCCGCGTAGTTGCGGTTGCCACTTCCGTCGTCGGCGTCCGCCGGCGGCCGCAGAAGGACGCCTTCGCCGCCTTCGAAAATCCTTTTGATTTCCTCGTCGAGGGCTCCCTCGGCCGCGTCCATGAAATCGCTGAAGGCGGGCGTGGCCGCGGCCGCGCAACGGTCGAAAACGTGGATCTCGTCGGCGGGGAGTCCGGTCGGTGTAAAAGCCGCCGCCGTCGTTGCGGCGAATAATAGAGTTGTTGTGAACGTTTTCCGCATCAACTCTTTAACTTCGACCCTTTACATCTTGGCGATTTCCGCTTCGGCCTTCCTTACCCATTTCGGGAAGTCCCGATAATTGGCGATGATTTTGTTGAAGTAACCTACGGCGGCATCTTTGTTGCCGAGATCGAGTTCGCAAACGCCGAGCCAGTAGTAAGATTGAACGGCCAGAGACCGCCGGCCGTGGTCGATAACCCGTTTATGGAATTCGATCGCGTTTTCGTAGTCGCCCAGCCGTTGGTAGTTGAAGGCCGCGTAAAGCTCCGCTATTTCGGTTTCCTCAGCGGCCGGATACTTATTGATAAGCTCCAGGAGGATTACGTTGGATTCGGTGTACATCTTCGAATCCCGCATCGCGGAACCGGCCGCTAAGAGCGTTTCGGGAACCCGTTCGTCGTCGGGGAACATTTCGGCGAACTCACCGTACGCGCCGATTGCCCGATTAACGTCGCCGGCGGATTCGTATAGCTTCGCCAATTTCAGTAACGCGTCGGCCCGGTCGTTCTTCGGCGCGCGGGAGTCCACGATGCTCCGCAAGACGCCGGTGGCTTCTTCGCTTTTTCCCCGGCGCCTGTATATTTCATACATCAGATTACGCGCCGTTACGAAGGAGGCGGTGTCCGTGTCGTCTATTCGGCCCAGGTAGTCGAGAGAACGGTTGTACGTGCCCTTCCTGTAGTACGATTGGCCTAGAAGAAGGTACAACTCTTTATTCAAGCGGCTTTTCGGGTATTTCGTTACGTACGCTTCGGCGGCCTCTATCTTGGAATTGTACTCTCCCTGTTTGTATTTGCAGAGTTCAATCTGGTAGCGGGCTTCGTCCACTCTGGGCGAACCGGGGTAGTACTTGACGAGCGATTCGTATGTTTCCACGGCCCTTTCGTATTCGCCTTCGTTGAAACGGCATTGACCCAGTTGGTACATCGCGTCGTCGGCCAGGGCGCTACCGGGATAAAGAACGCCTACCCGTTCGAACCAACCGGAGGCCGAGGCGTAATCGCCATCGGCGAACAGAACGGTTCCTATATCGTAAGTAGCGTTCGGCGCGAATTCGCTTTCGGGGTGGGTTTTTAGGAACTCGCTAAGTTTAGCGACAGCCGGGCCCCGGTCTATCTGGGCGGCGTAGCTGTGCGCTATTAAATACGTGGCTTTTTCAACGTACATGCTTTCGGGGTAGCTCGTGATTAACTCCGTCAAACGCGAACGCCCGGCCTCGTTGCGCCCGCCGCCGAAGGCGATTTCGGCGGCTTTGAGTAGTGCGTCGTCGGCGAGCTCGTTTTCCGGATGTTCCTTCGCCAGCGCTACGAATATTTTTTCGGCCGTGGCCGCGTCACCGCGTTTACGTTCGCAGTAACCCTCCCAATATGCGGCGGTAGGCCCGGTCGCTCCAGCGTCGGGGTCGTCGACCGCCTCGCCGAAGTAACGAGCGGCGCCGGCGTAATCACGTTCTTCGTATTCTATCCAACCGAGCCAGTAATTCGCCTCCGCCGACCGCGGTTGGCCCGACGACGCGAGGGCCGAAAAACCGTCTCTCGCGTTTTCCAACCGATTTTCTTCGAGATAGGAAAGCGATATCAAGAAGGACGCGTCGACGGCCAACTCGCCCCCGGGCGCTTCATTTATCGTTTCACCGAGAGCGGCCCGCGCTTCTTCCCAGGAACCAGCATTAAACAGGTTGTAACCCAGGACGTAGTATAACCTTTCACGAGGTATGTTTTCAGGCGCTTTCGCGATGATACATCGCGTTATTTCGGCGGCTACGCCATAGTCTTTCGCACCTGTATAAGCTAACGCAGTGTGGTATTCGACCGCATCGTTATAAAAGACAGTATCTTCCGTTTCCGATTGGAGCCGCTGTAACTCTTCTAACGCTTCGTGGTAGCGTCCCTCGCCCAGAAAAATGATGGCCGTAGCGTACGTCGCCGCGGGGCCCGCTGACGGGCTGCTTTTTACGCCTTCCAGATACTTTAGAGCCGTTTCCCGGTCGCCGTTAAGGTAGTGGTTAAGCCCCAGTCTGTACTCGATTAGTTGTTTATCTGGATGCTCCGGGAACTCGGCCAGCGTGTCGTTGTAAACGTTCGCTGCACCGGCGAAGTCGCCTTCGGCGAAGAACGCCTCGCCGAGTCGCAGGTATGCTTCGGCCGCGTCGCCCCGATCCGAAGCCCGGGCGACGGTTTTACGGTAGTATTTTTTGGCCTGCTCGAAGTTGTCGAGGGCAAGGAAGCAATCTCCGGTCTTAAGCAACGCTTTACCGACGCAAACCGATTCGGGGTAATCGGCGGTCAACCGCCGGTATTCGTGAACGGCTTCCGGGTAACTACCGAGTTCTCGTAAGGATTCGCCCAGATAGAATTGGGCCCTGTCGGCGTAGCGGCCTTCGGGGTATTCCGCGATGAAATCCTGGAAGTACTGGTATGATACCTTATAAAGTTCCCTTTCGTACATCCCGAGGGCTGCGGCGTAGTCCTGTTCCTCACCGCCGCCGGCGTTCCGGGCCGTGCATAAAATTAAAGCCGCGCATAGCGCGGCTACCCGGAAGCCGCACCCCCCGAAGTTTCGTCTAGCCCTGTTTAACATTGATATACTTTAGGAACCGCGGTCGGCTCAGCGACGCGATACGACGTTGTTATTCTCGTCGAGTACGATTACCGTCGCGTTCGGCGGCGAGCCGTCGGTTAATGCGTACGTTAGTATTATGAGCCTATCGCCGGGCGCCCCTTTATGGGCCGCGGCGCCGTTCAGGACTACCTCCCGCGAACCACGGGCGCCGGCGATCAAATACGTCTCGATACGTTCGCCATTGTTTATATTAAAAACATAGACGATTTCGCCGACGACCATTCCTGCGGCGTCGATTAAATCCTCGTCCACCGTTAGGCTACCTTCGTAGTCCGCGTTCGTATCCGTGACGGCGGCCCGATGTATCTTCGATAATAGGAAGCGTCTGAGCATTTTCGCCGTCGCTCATCCTAAAACTACGTTGTCGATTAATCTCGTTTCGCCGACGAACACCGCCAGAGCGACCAGCGCCGGCGCGGTTATTTCCTCAATTGGCGAAAGTTCTTCGGCGTCCACCGCCGATATGTAGTCGATTCGCGTGTCCCGTTCGGCTTCGACTATGGCCGTCATCTCAGCAATTATCCTGCCTACGGAGCGGACCCTCTCGGCGTAGAGTTCTTCCGCCCTTTGAAGCGCCCTGTATAGACACGTCGCCTGCAACCGTTCTTCGGCACTCAGATACTCGTTCCTCGACGACATCGCGAGTCCGTCGGGTTCCCGAACCGTCGGCAGCACCCGGATTTCTATATCCAAATCCAGGTCGCGGACCATCCGCTTGATTATTACGGCTTGTTGCGCGTCTTTCTGGCCGAAGTATGCGGCGTCCGGTTTACAAATATTGAATAGCTTGGTTACTACGGTCGTGACGCCGCGAAAGTGCCCCGGACGTCTGGCGCCGCAAAGTCCGTCGGTTAAGCGTTCGACCTCTACGTACGTCGCGTACCCCGCCGGGTACATCGTATCGGTGGTCGGCGCGAATATCAATTCGGCGCCGGCGTCGCCGGCGAGTTTCGCGTCATTCTCAAGTCCGCGTGGATATCGCTCGAGGTCCTCGCCCGGCCCGAATTGGGTCGGGTTCACGAAAACACTTACGACGGTATAACCGCAGTCAGCCGCCGATGCCCGCACGAGCGACAGATGCCCCTCGTGGAGCGCGCCCATCGTCGGTACCAATCCGACGGTTTTACCGGCGGTCCGCGCTTCGGCTACGGCCCTCCTTGTCTCGACGATATCGCGTGCGACGTACGTCAAATCAACCGTCGGTTTTCGACGTACGGATTTCTTCCAGCACGTCTTTCGGCAGGGACACCGACTCTTCTTCCGACGGGTATTCTCCGCCGCGTACCAATCCGACGTATTCTACTATCGCTCCGCCTATTATTTCCTTTACGTCAACGAGGCGGCGGACGAACTTCGGTATATAACCGGTGTAGTATCCGATCAAGTCGTGGAAGACGAGGATTTGCCCGTCGCAGGCTGGCCCGGAACCGATCCCTATAGTAGGAACGTCCAAGGATTCGGTAATTATTGCCGCCAGTTCTTGCGGTACCATCTCCAGAACTACAGAGAAACAACCCGCGTTTTGAAGACTAAGGGCTTCTCCCATCAGCACGCGGGCTTTGTCGACCGTCTTTCCACGTACGATTTTTCGCCCGAATACGTTCGTGGATTGAGGTGTATAACCTACGTGGCCCATCACCGGTATCCCGGTTTCGGATAGAGTTTGAATCGCGTCGAGGGTTCCGGCGGCGGCCCCTTCCAGTTTGACGGCCTGGGCGCCCGATTCCTTGATAACGCGGCCGGCGTTTTCGACGGTTTTTTTTCGCGATACCTGGAATGACATGAACGGCATATCGGCGACGACGAACGCCCGCTTCGCCGCTCGCGCCACTATTTCGGTGTGGTATATAATTTGCCTGAGAGTTACCTTGAGAGTGTTTTCGTGGCCCTGTACGACCATTCCGAGGGAGTCGCCGACGAGTATCAGGTCAACGCCGGCGTCGTCCACGATGGACGCGCCGGGGAAGTCGTACGCGGTAAGACATACTATCGGTTCGCCGGCGGCCTTCTTCGCGTGCAGGTCGCTTATCGTCAACCTGGTTTCTTCCTTACCAGCCACGCTCGTTTACTTTTTCGAGTTTATAAGGCGCGAGTTCGGCCAGCGCGTCGGATATTCTCAAACCCGTTCCGGGTATGAATATGTTCCCTGCCAGGTCCATAAGCGGCACAAGGAAAAACGCGCGTTCGGTCAACGCAGGATGGGGGATAACAAGGTCTTTGTCGTTAAGAACGGCGTCGCCGAAGAGTAAGATATCGACGTCGATAACCCGGGGGCCTTTCTCGCGGGTTTTTTTACGTCTCATCTTTTTTTCGACTTCCTGGCAGCGCGCGAGAAGCTCGTGGGGCCCGATCCATGTTTCCACTTCGACTACGCGGTTAAGAAAATCGGGTTGGTCGGGGACTTCGGCCGCCGGTGATTCGTACACCGGCGACTTATACGCTTCGTACACGCCGGCGCTGGACGAAAGCGAATCCAAAGCGGTACGCAGGTTTTTAATCCGGTCGCCCAGGTTGCTTCCCAGCGCGATATAGGCTATAACTTTTTCTTCCATAGCTAGCGTAGAAAATACCATACGAACGGCGGTACAGTCAACCGAAATCGGGCGACGTAGTTACAGTCCGTTATCCTGTTTGCCTTGATATTAGAAGGGTTTATGTGCTATTAAAAACGTTAAAAGGGGAAGTATGGGAAAATCCGATAGGAAAATCACGGTGGGTACGGTTTCGGTAGGCGAACACGGCAAGAAGCTTGTATTGGACGCTTTGAACCGGGGGCGTATCTCCGGCGGGAAGTTCGTTGACGAGTTCGAGAAGGCTTTCGCCGTTTACCACGGTCTGAAGTACGGCGTGGCCGTCTCGAGCGGGACCGACGCCGACGCGGTCGCCGTCGCGACCCTTCACGACCGCGGCGCTCATAGGGGTGACGAGATCGTCGTACCCGCGCTTACATTCATATCCGTGGCGAACGCCGTACTCCACGCCGGGTTCGTTCCTGTCTTCGCCGATATAGATCGCCGGACGTGGAATATCGACCCGGCGTCGGTGGAAAGAGTATTAACGTCTAAAACGCGCGCGATACTGGCCGTACACAACTTCGGGCGCCCGGCGGCAATGGACGAACTCGTCGATATCTCGTCGTCCCAAAACCTTATGCTAATCGAAGACGCCGCCGAAGCCCACGGCGCGCGTTACCGCGACCGCCTGGTCGGAACCGTCGGCGCTATGGGTACATACAGTTTCTACGTAGCTCATATCCTTACAACCGGCGAGGGCGGTATGGTTATAACGGATGACGACGAGTTGGCCGGGTTGCTGCGGAGCCTGCGGGCCCACGGCCGGGCCTGTGACTGCCGGATCTGCGTACTCAACACCGAATCGGCCTACTGCCCGCTCAGGTACAAGTACGGCGACGACACCGACATCCGCTTCCATTTCGAACGGGTCGGCTTCTCCAGCAAGATGAACGAGATGGAGGCGGCCCTCGGTATAGAACAAGTAGAGTATATGGACGAAATAGTTGAGAAACGCCGCGAGAACCTATTTTACCTCAACGAGGCCCTTTCGCCATATAGGAAGTTTCTGGAGCTTTTCGAAGAAGAAGAGCACGAAAAGATAAGCCCGCTGTGTTACCCGGTCGTACTGACAGAGGATGCGCCCTTCGAGCGGTTCGAACTGACGGTGTTCTTGGAGCAGCGAGGCGTCGAGACCAGGCCGATGTTCGGGTCTATCCCCACCCAACAACCGTCGTACTCCTGGATGGGATACGCGCCCGGCGACTTCCCGGCGGCCGAATACGTAGGCTCGCGCGGTTTCTATATCGGCTGCCACCAAAATATATCCCGGGACGACCTTGATTTCGTCGTTAAGAGTTTCGCGGAGTTCCTGAAAGAATACTAAATAATGCGGTTTAGAGGATTAGGCTAACCGATTGAAAATACTGATAGTTATACCGACGTATAACGAAGCCGATAATATCGAGCGGCTTGTACGAACGCTTTTGGAGTTGGAAGCCGCGCCGGACGTACTGGTCGTGGACGACTCGTCGCCCGATGGAACGGGCGATATCGCCGACGCATTGGCCGCGGAGTTCCCGGGCCGCGTATCCGTAATCCACCGCGAAGCCAAAGACGGCCGCGGTGGGGCCGTGCTAGCCGGGTTGGCGCTGGGACTTGCCGACGGATACGAAATACTCTTCGAGATGGACGCCGATTTCTCCCACGACCCGGCTGAGATCCCGGCGTTTCTGGACTCTATAAAGAGGTATTACTTCGTTATAGGTTCCCGTTATTTACCCGAGTCGGAGATAATCGATTGGCCGGCGACGCGAACCTTCTTCAGCCGCTGGGCCAACCGGTACGCTCGGTTATTCCTCCGCATCCCGATAACCGACTATACTAACGGCTATCGGTGCTACAGGCGGGACGCGTTGGAGAAGCTGAACTTCGAGGCCATCAACAGTAAAGGTTATATCGTGCTTAGCGATATCGCCTGGCAACTTCACCGCGCGGGGCTATCCGTCGGCGAGGTACCGACGGTCTTCGTGAACAGGAGCCGCGGAGAGTCCAACCTGAGTTTGCGGGAGGTTTTTTCGGCGTTTATTGGTGTATTGAAGTTGTGGTTTAGGGGGTTGGCCGGATAGGCCGATGTTGTTATGGCCGCGGGCGGTAAAACCTTACGTATCGCGATATACATAGGTCAACTGGGCCGCGGCGGCGCCGAGGGCCAGGTCGCGCTGTTGGCGCGAGGGTTACTCGACCGCGGCCACGACGTGCGTATCGCGACCGGCGGAAGCGCGGCGGACGCAATACCCCCGGAGTTGTCGAATCGCGTAACTCACCTTCCCGGACGCCCGAGGTTAGCCCGCTGGCAGTCTCTACGTAAGTTCCTTCGCGAGTTTGAACCGGACGTTCTCCACAGCCAGCTTTCGGTAGCCAACGTGTTCGGTACGTTCGCCGGTGCGGCGGAACGCGTTCCGTGCCGGATTATGTCCCTCCTTTCCACTGACCCGCTGAAATCCGCGCCGATTAAAGCCGCCGAAAGGTTAGCCGCGAAGTTTACCCATCGGGTAATGGTTAACTCGGCGGGCGTGCTGGAAGTCGCCCTCGGGCGGTTGGGCGTACTGGAAGATAAGGTCGTATTAATATACAACGGCGTGGATACAGAACGTTTTAATCCGGCACGAAAAACCAAACACGAAGGGGCCGTACGCGGCGCGCTTGATATTCCCGAAGACGTACCGGTGGTAGGGATGGTAGCGAACTTGCACGCGATAAAGGACCATGCTACGCTTCTTGCGGCGATATCGGGAATACACAGCGACGTTACCGCGGGGGAAAAGGCTTATATGTTACTGGTGGGTTCCGGTCCGGAAGAGGAGGTAATCCGGGATACGGCGGCGGAGTCGGGATTACTCCCGTACGTCCGGTTCGCCGGGTCCGTCGCCGACGTAGAACAGTACTACTCGGCGATGGATGTGTTCGCTCTTACGTCCCGGGCCGAGGGGTTCTCGAACGCGGTTTTGGAGGCGATGGCATCGGGGTTACCGTGCGTCGTAACCGACGTCGGTGGGAACCGGGAGGCGGTGGAAGACGGCGTGACCGGTTTCGTCGTCCCGCCGGGTAACGCGGGCGCGGTACGCGAGAAGCTGCTAGCGTTACTAAAGGAAGGAGGGCTGCGCGCGGGGATGGGCGCGGCCGGGCGCCGTGCCGCGGTCGAGAAGTTCGGCGTCGATAGGATGGTGAAAGAGACCGAGCGGATGTACCGGGGGGTGCTGGAATAGAGAAGTGCAACAGATTTCAGTTTATATTCTATCGCGGTATTCGGAATAAATTTGCCGGTTTTTTGACGTTTATCGAATTTTGTGCTATGAACGCGTAAAAGTTATATAGGGCTTCCAGAGGAGGACGCGGTGGAATACGTAAAGTTGATTGCAGCGGCCGTAGTATTGACGGGTGCTTTTTTGTGATATAGCACATAACAAAAAGTTAAAACCGAGTCGTTTTTTTGTTGTAACATTTCCCTATTCTATGCTACCAATATACGAGATGAAAAAAGCTATTGAGTACTCGACCCTTCTAATCCTATTTATAAATCCCAAATACGTTATATAGGAAATATCAAAGACCCCTGACAGCATCCGTCGGTGTGGTGGATATACTACTATTCCGTAACCTTTCTCTGCGCCGCGTTCGACGATGGGGTAACGGCGCGGTACGACGCGTTGCGGGAGAATACGCCGGTGTCGGACGGCTTTGGTAACCAGTATAACGTTTGCTTCACCGGACCTGATGACGGGTGGGTAGTAGGGAACAACGCCGTAGGACGGTACGACCGCGGCTGTTTTACGTCCTAGGGTGGCCGGTACGGCGTTCTATTTAACGTATACGCCGCGGACGAACTAGTCTCGGTTTCCCAAACGGAAAAATTTACGTCGAATGATTTTCCTGACGGTTAAACGGCTTTAATACAGGACTCAGAAAACGACGACTTCGTAGGAATATGCTATACTACTGATACCGATGTAGACGGTGGAACGTTAAAGCGGGCGGCATTTTTATTTATATTTTGGTAGAACGGGGGCGCCGATTACTTGGGATTATCCGGCGACGCTGGTCTTTACGAAGGTTTCGACGAAGACCTATACGGGAAAAACAGTACAAGCAGACCTAATTAAATATAACTACGGGTACAAACGAGACCGACAACGCCTTCGATATACACGTACTTCGGACTAACCGTAACGGACAAGAGTAAGAAGAGAAGTACGGCGTCTATCAACGGAAGTTTACCTTAACGTAGGAGGAGGTTCGACGATGAAAACCGGAATAGTTTTCGTAACGGCTTTAATATCGGTTTTATCCGTCGTGGACGTTTACGCTTCATGGGACCTTGAAGATGATGGCGATATCAAATTCTACGACGGTACGAAACACGCGACACGCGGCAACGGAAACGAAGAAAGGGATTTCGTTTTTACGGCCGTTCAGGGACCGCCGAATTTAGTCGCTTGTGAGGTGGGCGAAGATATATATGTACACGCTGTATTTTTCGCTCCGCCTGAAGATTCGCCGCGACATTTCAGAATATATCATTCGTACGCCAAGGTTACGGGCCAGAACGGGATAGAATCGGACGGTTATTTCAGTATGTGTTTGACCGACGATAATATAGCTTACTTCAGGAAATTCCCGTCGATAACCGTGGACGGTTCTAATGACCTCCACGTGGTCTGGGAGGATAGTCGGCATTCCGACGAGGCCGGTTACCATTGGGATAATTACGAGGTATATTACAAAAAGGCGACGTTTAGTATAACCGGCGGCGAACCTATGTGGACCTGGGGAACGGAGGTCCGTATTACGGACCACACGGGGTATTCCGGAACACCCTGCGTAGCCTGTGATTCTATAGGCAACGCCCATATAGTATGGCTGGATAACGCCGACGACGACGGATACGGGCGAGGGTTTATGGACGTCCTGTACTGCAAAGTCGCCGCTTTCGGCGGGGTCCGGGATATGACCGTACTGACCGGTAACAAGAAGGGGTTCGCGGGACGAGCGCCCGAACGTGCGGTTAATTGCGGGTTGGAGCAGTGGGGTAACCCGGTGGTAAAGGTAGATTCGGCTGATAACGTTTACGTTACGTGGATGGATAATCGCGTCACAGTCGACGGAAACGAACCGGACGATATATACTTGGATAAGGAACAACGTATATATCTGAAGGTTGGGATGAGCGGCCCGGCCGGTATTTCCTGGTCTCCCCTCCACGACTTAAGTGAGACGTTCGTAGAGGCGGCGAATGAAGAAGTAAACGGTTGGGGTTTTACGCCACTAAACGACCCGGATAGATCAGTGGGCATCTTGTTGAATCATGGCTCCGGCGGGGATACCAAGTACTACGAATACAGCACGAGAACGAGCTTATATTCTTGTGAGTCGTTTAGCGGCTTCGGTTTTTCCGGGTGTTCTTATTATTTGGAAACCGACGTCGCCGGTGGCGTACATGCCGTTTTTAACGGACTTACCAGCGGAGGTAGCGATAGGTATCTACAGTATAGATATAAACCGTACGGGGTTTCATGGGAGGATACCGACGTCGAACTGATTGAGAAACTAGACCAGGTCGTCCACAATGAAATGCATTTCGCATATTTTTATACGCCGACTCTTGCGATAGACGCCGACGGCCACCTTCACGTATTGTATTCTAAAAGGAAATGCCACGACGTACGAGGAGGCGGACGCTTCGATTACGGGGTTTACTACGAAAACAACTGGGACCCGGTTTTACGGATGGGGTCGCCGCCCGCACCCCCTACGGACCTGACGGCCGATTCGGATACCTGCGGCAAGACCGGATCCGTCGACCTCACATGGACCCTCTCGATAAACGACCCCGAGTATTGGAACGGACTTACGGTGGAGCCGACGCCGGTGGCTTCGCCCGGCCCGTCCGCGGTAGAGGTCTCGACGCCGTCCGACGTGTCGGAAGCTAGCCTATCATCCGGCGGTATATCGTCCGCGACGGGCGGCGTACCGACTAAGAAAGCCGAGGGTGATAAACCGAAAGCCGACGCCGTTCCCTCAAGCCAAATCCCGGTCGGTCCGCCCGACGGCGGTACGACCGAGCGGGTTAGCATCGTACGTCCCGACGAGCTCGACGTCGAGGAGTATTGGGTAATCGTACATTACTACCCCGGCGGTACGGAGGGCTGGACCGAAGAGTACCTTGCCGGCGGTCCGGGAACTGATAAGTTCACGATACCCAACGTACCGGCCGGCGCGTTTTCTGACTACTCGTTCTCGGTCTATTGTAAAGACGCGGTTTACGATTCCGAGATAACCGGTCCGTGCGCGGTCGTAGCTACGGCGGAAGCGGTAACCGACGACGGCGCTTCGTCCATGGCGTTCGTACGGGGCGCGGTCCCGACGTCCTACGCCCTCTATCAGAGCGTCCCGAACCCCAACGGCGGTAGCTGCTCTATAGCTTACGACCTGCCCGAGACCTGCCGGGCGAAGATAACCGTATATGACCTTACCGGGCGTCGGATAAAGACGGTATTAGATACGGACACGGACGCCAGCGCGCACACCTGCACGGTATCCGGTCTCGGAGCCGGAGTTTACGTTTACCGTTTGGAGGCCGGCGACTTCGTCGCAGCCAGGAAGATGGTGGTTATCAAGTAGTTACCCTAAACGCTCCAACGATTACGGCCCCTCCGGGGGCCGTTTTATTTCGAATTAACTTGACGAAACCTGTTCCCGCCTATATAATACGCGTTACGCGTTCTAACGGCAGGGTTTTTTGTGTTCGGTAGAAAGAAAAAAGAGAAGATACCGAAGGTTCGAGAAAAGAAGGCGAAACGTGCCGGCCGCGGCTTGGACGTTATACTCGTCCCTCACGGGAACGAGAAGACACGGTACTTCAACGTCCACGTTCTCGTCGTCGGCGCCCTCTTGCTGGCGGCGGTCGGCGTGGTTGCCGGGTCCGTTTATATCGTTTACGGTTACTCCAAGAACATAATCGATATATCGCAACTCGCCTTTTATGAGGCAAAGCATAAAGAACAGAGCGAGAAGGTCGAGGCGATGGAGGAAGGCGTTACAACGCTGGAGGACGAGCTTGAGGATATTGACGAGATGCGCGAGCGCATCGTCGCGATTCACCGTTTGAACGAGGTCCGTCCCGAGAACGGCTTGCTCGAGACCGAGTACGACGCGATTTCGCCCGACGTAACCTTCGACGAACTCAAAACACTCAGTAAACGCTTGGCGTCCATCGAGAAGAACCTTAAAGTGGTGGACGGGAAGTTCGGCGACGACCCGGAAGCTCTCAACTATATCCCGTCTATTCCGCCGGCCAGGGGCTGGATCGAGCGGGACTACGGCAGCACCGTATCCCCGTTCACCGGCCGCGTCGAGATGCACCAGGGCATCGACATCACCAATAAGCGCGGGACGAACGTAGTCGCGACGGCCGACGGCGTGGTCGTCTTCGCCGGGCTGGAGGAACACTACGGACTGGTAGTGGAGATTGACCACGGAAACGGTTACGCGACCAGATACACTCATAATATGCGCAACCTGGTACAAGCCGGCACGCCCGTACGCCGGGGCGACGTCATCGCGAAGATGGGCAGCACCGGCCACTCGGCGACCACCCACGTCCACTACGAGGTCGTTTACGAGGGAAAACCTATTAACCCCCGGTTCTTCATCCTCCACGAGCCGGAACCGCCGGTCGAACTGGAGAAGGGGAGTTAACCTAAAGGTTCAATAGTTTATGAGTTGAAACGGCGCGGTTTATCCGCGCCGTCTTTATTTAGTTTTCGCTGTTCGAAATGATTTCGTTTGTTCCGATTGTATCGTATGTATTGAATGAATATTATCGGTATGGGCGGAGATTACATTAATAAATAACGCTTAGCTTACGGGCAGTATCCACGCTGCCAACGATAACTATTATTAAGTGTGCTGTAACGGCTATTTTAAATAACTCTTGACTTTAAAATACTGAGATGGTAATATAGTTGCATATCGGGTATTAATTAACCTATTAGAAATGGAGGTAAGTGGGGATGTTTAAGAACAATAACTTGGTAAAGGCGGCGATTTTGGTACTAGTAATCGCGGCGGTTAGTATCCTCTCGTGCTCGTCCGAGGTGGCGACCACCGGGAGCGACTACGGGGCTTCGAGAGCGATTGCTATTTCAGGGAAGTGTATCGCGCCGAGCGAAGAACCGCTGGAAGACGCTTACGTAGAATGGTGGTGCGAACAACACGGGGGCAGCCCGGTTTTCCTCGGTGACGACACTTCCGACGAAGACGGCAAATACGAGATAGAACACACGTGGGGAACCGCGCATGACGGCTGCACAATAAAGGGAATAGCATCATACCCCGGTTATAAAGACGTGGAAAGGTACATTATATTCTATTCGTCACTTATCCCGTACGAGGATATCGACTTCGTATTCGAGGAGGAGTAGAACTACGGTTTAACCGCTGAGACCGGACGCCTTTTTAACGTAACGTAAACGTACGCGGCCCGACCGGGGAGTCGGGCCGTGCTACTGTTTCCGGCATCTTATCCAAACGCCGTAGCTTGCGATTATTAACGATCTGTGTTAGTATATTAAAAAGCTCGCTTTCGTTTATATGTCAACCATAGTAACCAAACCGCTTTACGGGAGGAGGTTAACGAAATGATAAAGGCATTGTTCGTTCTAATTTTTGCGTGGCCGTTATATTCTTTCGCGGGTTTCGTTGAGGAGCCTCACTTCGGCGCGTACCGCACCGAATCTATAAACTGGTGCGACCTCGACCTCGACGGCGACCCGGACCTAGCCGAGGCCACTTCCAACGGCCAGGACGACCGTTTTTACGTAAACCAGGGCGACGGCACTTTCATCGAAATCGTACTGCCGATGGAGGGTGAGTCCAGCTATTGCATGGCCTGGGGCGACTACGACAACGGCACCGGTCCGGACCTTGTGGTGGGTTGTAATTACTGGCCGCCGATGAATTTTATATATGTAAACGACGGGGCCGGCAACTTCGAGAGGGTACCCTTACTTAGTACGGTAAGTCCCTACGAACTCGTGTGCGCCGACATCGACCTCGACGGGGACTTGGATTTTGTAATGGGAGACTACGACGATGAATACCATTTATATATATATTCGAACGGCGGCGGCGGGACATTCGAAGAAACGGCTCAATATTCGATCGAGTCGGACGTTCTAGGTCCCGTTATTGCGTGGGGCGACGCCGACGGCGACGGCGACCCGGACCTGGCGGTGGGAGTGCACGGCAGTTGGCCGGGCGAACAGAACTACCTTTACGTGAATGACGGCGACGGGACCTTTACTTCCCAACCTCAGTTCGGGGAAGGGGGTACTCACGCCGTAGCGTGGGCCGATTTCGATAACGACGGGGACCTAGACCTGGCCGTCGGTAATAAAATTATACCGGATGGCGGAAGCGACGGGCAGAACTACCTTTACGTTAACGACGGGGACCTCAACTTCACGGCCCGGGAGGAGTTCGGCACGTTGAAACATACACACTCGTTAACCTGGGGCGACTTCGACAACGACGGGGACCTCGACTTGGCCGTTGCGAATGCCTTCGAAAAAGTTGAATTATACGTGAACAACGGCGACGGTACCTTTACGGCGACGGAACCTTTCGGGGGCGAAGAATACTTGGCGTTTTCGATATGTTGGGCCGACTACGGCCTCGACGGCGACCTGGACCTAGCGGCCGGGGTTTATTCCGGCCAGAGTTACTTGTACGTAAACGACGAGAGCGACGAGGACTATCTTTCGATTTATCCAGTAGGGCGTTACGGGACCGCCGGTCCGGGCTACTCCAACGGGTCCGGTATAGGGGCTAAGATTTACGCCTACGAGCCTGGTTATTTAGGGTCAAAGTCGGGGCTACTTGCGTTCCGGGAAGTCGGTTCTGGCCGCAGCCGCGGAGACGACTCGATTAACGTGGAGTTCGGGCTTCCACTAAACGAGACCGTCGAGGTCCGTATAATCTGGCCCGGTTCCGCGGGTTCAAAGATAACCCAGGACCTGATAGTGGATAAGACCCAGTTCATAACGGTCCACGAATCTATATTCCACCTGCTTTCGCCGGAAGACGGGGAGGACGCCGGCGGGTTCCCGCTGGTATTGGACTGGGAGCGAGCGTTCGCAGGAGGTAACGACCCTTACGACGCTAACCTGGAGGACTACACCGTAGAGATAGCGTCCGACGGAGACTTCACCAACCTAGTATATACCGCCGATGTGACGGAGAACAAGGCCGTGTTGGACGAGGGTTCGGGCCTGGTAAACGGCGAGACTTACTACTGGCGGGTGTTCGCTAACTACGTTGATACGCCGGGTCACTATAGCCAGTACTCGGGCGAAGCGTGGAGCTTTACCCTTAGCACCGTCGGGATAGCGCTGGACTACTTCGAGGCCGCGTCCGAGAACGACGGAGTAGAGCTTAGTTGGGCCGTGAACGAGACCGAGGAAACAGAGGTAGCGGGATTCAATCTCTACCGTTCGGTTAAGTCTGAGGTAACCGATACAAAAGCGATAACGTCCCGCGATAAGCTCAACGCGGAGCTGATAACGGGCGAACCGCCGTACGAATACGTCGACACTGCCGTCGAGAGAGACGTAACCTACAGCTACTGGCTCGAGGCGATAGACGTCGGCGGCGCGAGCGAGACCTTCGGGCCGGCCGAATGCATCTGGAACGGCGTCCTGCCGACTACCTATGCGCTCTATCAATCCCGTCCGAACCCTGCGACCGGGACCGCGACCATCGCCTTCGACCTGCCGGAGGAAACGAAAGTAACGCTGACCGTTTACGATATCAGCGGACGTAAGGTAACGACGCTCGTAAACGAGACGTTGGCCGCCGGCGAACACGAGCGTACGGTCTCGGCCCTCGCGCCGGGCGTTTACGTGTACAAACTGGAAGCCGGCGCGTTCAGCGCGGCGAAGAAGATGGTGGTACAGTAGGGAACGAAGTGTGGGGTCGCACCGTTAGGTGCGACCACCTCAAAGTAGTTGATTAGAGATAAAAGAACCGGCGTAGTTTACGCGCGCCATCTTCCTATCGTTTAACGGCGGGCAAAAAGCCCGCCGCTTTTTCATGTTTGGTTAGTTCGTACAGCGCCGCCGCTATTCCCCCGAGCGGCCGAATAGGGAATCGATCGTCTCCTCCAAAGCCGTCATCTGCCCGATGTTGTCTTCGGCGGTCTCGGCTTCTTCGGTTCCCGGATAATCGGCCACGACCTGTTCGTACGTATCCAACGCGCCTTCGAGGTCGTCCATCACCCGGTAGCAGTCGCCGATGTAAAGCAGCGCTTTCCGAGCTTCGTCGGTCTCCGGGTATTCGGCGCGAACCCGTTCGAACCGGTCTATAGCGCCGCTAGGGTCGTTACTCATCAGGTCGCAGAACCCGAGTTGTAGAATCACCTGGGGAACCAGTCCCGTTTCGTTCTCCGGGTCGTTGCGGAGTATTTTATCGTAACGCTTCCGCGCCTCCGGTACGTTCGTTCTGTCGAGGTACGCGTTCCCCACCTCCATCGCCAGGTCCATATCGCCCGGCGCGCCCCCCTCCCGGGCCAGGAACTCCCGGAACGTCTCCAGGTCGCCGGACTTTACCAGCTTGAGCGTTTCGGCGAACTCGTCAGGGGGAACGAGACCGATAACCCGCGTTATCTCCTCGCCGTCGGACCGGTAGAAGATGCACGTGGGATACGCGCTCACGCCGTAGGACGCCGGCGTGTCCGCGTCCACGTCCGAATCGATGTGAACCATAACGTACGCGTCGAGTTCGGTCCGCACGTCCGGGTCCGTCAAGACCGTGTCTTCGAACTCCTCGGATAGTTCGTTCCAATCGGCCGAGTAGTAAACGAGAAGGGGTTTGTTCTGTTCCGTCGCCGCGTCTTTTCCCTCCTCCATCGTCTTCAGCCACTTACTCGAGAAGCTTTCCTTTCCGCAGCCGACGGACAGCGCCAACGCGAACAACAAAATAAGCGCTAAAACGGTTGCCTTTTTTGTGTTAATGTATCTCATTGCGTCACCTGTTTCTCTTGAAAAGCGCGATGGCGAGGGCGGCGGCGCCGAGAACGATGAGCGCGGCCGCCGCGTAATTGTATCCGGCGGCGATGGGGACGCCGTACTCGCGCCAGTAGAAGTACTCGAATGCGAGGATAACGACGCCTGTCCCGACGAAGGCCGACGCGAATGCGATACGCTGGTAGCGTGCGCCGCGCTCGAGCTCTTCCATCAGGGCGCGGTTGCGGAACGCTT
>CP070755.1:664019-666609 GCA_020348885.1 Candidatus Coatesiibacteriota bacterium
TATCTGTTTCGAGTCGATATTCCCGGACGAGGTATATCAGTATTCCCGGCTCGGCACCGACTTCGTCGTCAACATCACCAACGAAGCCTGGTTCGGGAAGAGCAACGAACCGTACCAGCATCTCGCGATGTCGGTCTTCCGGGCGGCGGAGAACAAGACGTGGTTGGTCCGAGCCGCCAACACGGGCGTTACGTGCTTCATTACGCCCAACGGCCGCGTGGTACGTAAATCGAAGATATACACGAAGGTTCAACTCACCGACGACGTTTACCCGAGGTCCCGAACGACCGTTTACGCTCGGTTCCCGCGGGTCTTCCCGTATCTAATACTTATGATTACGGGCGCACTGATCGCTGGCGCCGTTTACCTCCATGTACGGGATTACGTCCGTCGCGCGAAAGATGGGAAGGAGGAGCAGGTGTAACGTTTTCCGCGGTACCGCACTAATTCATACGACTGGTAAGGCTTTCGAGGGTTTAAACCCGCCGGTGTTTATACGGTCTAAACGTAAAACCGGCCTTCACCCGGAAAAACCTTTGTATGAGGAGGAACGCCCCTGCGGCGACCGTCTCTCCCTCTATCAATATAAGCTATAAGACAGAAAGGAGCAGGGTATGAACAACTTCCTGCGGTTGGTCGTCGTCATCTTTATATTCATCTGTACGGCGGTCGCGTGGTTCATCCTCGGCGGCTCGGTACACATCCGCACGAGTACGATGGACCGTGTAGGTACGGGGTTGGTTTCGGAGCTCTGGGGCGAGCACCATGCCCAGGACACGCCGTCGGCCTATTACGTCGAGCGGATCGAGGAGCCTGTGTACGACGCCGAGAAGGTCATCGGCTACGACGAGTACGGGGCGGCCATCTACGCGAAGAAGATAAACGAGAAGACCGGCGAACCCGAGGTCGAAGTGGTCGAAATAACAAAGTACTTCGACATCTCGGGGTCGGATATCAAAGTCTCGCTGGACCTGGAACACAGGAAAAAGGGCTTACTCTGGTACAGCACGTACACCGTGGACTTCGAGGGCAAGTACGCGGTCAAGAATCCGACCGACGAGGAAACCGAGGTATTCGTCCACTTCGACTTCCCGGCCGAAAACACCATCTTCGACGATTTCAAGTTTGAGTTGGCCGGCGAGGAACAGACGGTCCCCGGCGATTTGTCCGCCGGGATAACCGCGAACTCGACGTTGGGGCCGGGTGAAACGACCGAGGCCGTCATCACGTACCGGTCCCAGGGGTTGGAGGATTGGACGTACCTCTTCGGGCACGGCGTAACCAACGTGAAGGATTTCAAGCTGGTAGCCTTTACCGACTTCGAAGACATAGACTTCCCTGAAGGCACAATCTCGCCGACGCTAAAAGAAGGAACCGACGACGGCTGGAAATTGACCTGGGAATACAAAAACTTGATATCCGGGAACGACATCGGCGTGGAAATGCCCAGGCTCATGAATCCCGGCCCTATGACGTACAAGATAACGTACTTCGCGCCTATAACACTCCTGTTCTTCTTCGCCGTCCTTTTCATCGCCTCGACGGTTAAAACTGACTTTAAGATTCACCCGATGCACTTCTTCTTCCTGGCGTGCGCGTTCTTCGCGTTCCACCTGCTTATGGCTTATACGGTCAATCATATAAACGTACACCTGGCGTTCTGGATATCGGCGCTGGTCTCGTGTTTACTCGTATTCATATATTTAATGCTCGTCGTTAAGCCGCGTTTCGCGCTGGCTTACGGGACCGCGCCGCAGTTGATGTTCCTGGTGTTGTTCTCTTACGCGTGGTTCGTCCTCGGGTTCACCGGATTGATAATCACTATCGGGTCGATTATCGTGCTGGCTATACTGATGGTCGCGACGGCCAAGGTGGATTGGGCGGCCCGTTTCGCCGGGAAAGATAACGACGAAGCGGAGGAGGGGTAAACCCGACTGAACTACTGGAATTTAATTAAAACGCCGGCCGAGGGGCCGGCGTTTTCGTATATACGTTTCCGTTTACGTTGGAATTACGATAGAATAACTTTGATTAAACGGTTGGTTTGTGGCACACTGGCTCATAATTACCCGTTTATTATATATACCGGAGACGGAAGGAGATAACCTGTGAGGGGTAGATTACTTATTATTATCGCCGTTCTGCCGTCCGTCACCCTGTGCGCGGGAGTCTCGAATTGCGTAGATTGCCACGAGAACGTCACCCCCGGTATCGTTACCGATTGGGAGTTGAGCCGCCACGGACAACTGGGCATCGATTGTTACACTTGCCACGGCGACGGCCATACTTCCGCGACCGACGCGGCGAACGCCGGAATTCCGACGCCGGACACCTGCGCCAACTGCCACAGCGTTCCGGTCGAACAGTTCAAAAGCGGGAAACACGCGTTCGCCTGGGCCGCTATGCACGCTTTGTCGTCGGTACATTTGGAGCCGGCGGCCCCCGCCGAAGATATGAAAGGATGCGGCGGCTGCCACAAGATCGGACTAAAAACCGAAGACGAAATAGCATCGCTCAAGGCCGGCGGCGCGGGTTTCGGCGTCGCCTCATGCGAAGAGTGCCATACGCGGCATTTATTCTCTACTGCCGA
>CP070755.1:666709-676803 GCA_020348885.1 Candidatus Coatesiibacteriota bacterium
ATGGACAAGATTATCTACTCTAAAACCGTACTCGACTGCGGCCCCGCCCGCGCCTTCGAGGCGTTCACCGTGAACGAACTGCTCGAGACTTGGTTGGCCGAAGAGGCCGACGTCGAGCCGGTCGTGGGCGGCAAGTACGAACTATTCTGGAACCCGGAGAACCGGGATATCGACAGTACCATAGGCTGTAAGGTTACCGCCGTCGAGCCGGGCAAGTTCATCGCCTTCGAGTGGAGGGGACCGGCTCAGTATCGCGATTTTATGAACGCGGCGGACCCGCTGACCCACGTAGCGGTTTCGTTCATTCCCGACGGCGATAAGACCGAAGTCCACCTCTTCCACTCGGGCTGGCGCAGCGCGCCCGAGTGGGAGGAAGCGCGCCAATGGTTCGTCAAGGCGTGGGAGCACGGGTTTAACCAGCTGAAAGAACGGGTTAAAGCGGGATAAACGTCCGCTCCTGACGGTAATGCGCCTAACGCCTGAAGAGTTCAAGGTCAGCGCTATAACAGGGATAGCCCACGCCCTGGTCCACGCGGCCATGCTCGTCTTTCCCGCCGTCCTCGAACCGATGCGCGCCGACCTGGGCGTGAGCGTCTTCGCCGTCTCGATAATCGGCAACATTTCTTACTTGAGTTTCGGCCTGCTGGCGTTCCCGTCGGGGCTTCTCGCCGACCGGATAGGTTCGCGGCGGGTGATGGCATTCTCTGCGGGCGGCATCGCCGTGGGCGCCGCCGGTACCTCGGCGGCCGCGTACTTTACGCATAATATATACGCCGTCGGCGCGTTTATGGGCATCCTCGGCCTCGGCGCCGCGTTTTACCACCCGGCCGGTCTCAGCCTCGTCGGCAAGCGCTTCGGCACCGTCGAAAAGGGGATGGCCTATCACGGTATCTGGGGGATGTTCGGGCTCGCCGGGGGACCCCTCCTCGCCGGGACGATAACCAAAGTAAGCTCGTATCATCTCGCTTACGCGGCGATAGCGGTTCTGGCGGTCTCCCTTGCGTCCCTGCCGCTGTTAATGCTGAAACAGTCCCAGGATAAGGATATCCGGAGGGCCGAGGCCGACGTCGAAAACGACGGCCGCTCCCGCCTGCCCGGTTTGATAGTCATATTTATAGTCGTCGGCATAATCGGACTCGCGTTCAACGGCGCGACCAGCTTCCTGCCGACCAGGCTCAGCGTCATAGACGGGCTTTTCACCGCGAACCTAATAACGACGGTGGCGCTTCTAGTAGGAATAGTCGGTCAGTACGCCGGCGCGTTCCTCGCGATGAAACTACGAAAGGAAGTCTTGCTCAGCGCGGCGATGGCGTTAACCGGTTTTATGCTTATCGGTTTGGGGGGAACGTCGGGCCTCTGGCTAGTCCCGGCGGCGCTCCTCTTCGGGCTGTTCCACTTCACCACCCAGCCGTTGACCAACTCGCTCATCTCCCGCCTGGCGCCCGGCGGTCGCAAAGGCCTCGCCTTCGGCATCTCCTTCACCATAAACTTCGGCGTTGGCTCCTTCGGGACGGGGCTGGCCGGTTTCCTCGCCGACAACGTAAGTCTGGCGTATGCGTTCATAATACTCGGGCTTATCTCGTTCTTAGGCGTCCCCCTAGCCCTCGTTATAGTACTGCTGGGCAAGAGGAGACGACGGGCGCCGCGGCGCCCGGCCGAAGCGTATAGGGAGATATGAAAAATCCGCCTTTAAGGCGGATTTTTTTACGGCCGTAAACTTGTAGTTACCTCTATTCGATTACTCAAACCTCCTCAACCTCAGCGCGTTCGTTACCACCGACACCGACGAGAAGGCCATCGCCGCGGCGGCGATCATCGGGTTGAGTAGTCCCGCCGCCGCGACCGGTATGGCGGCCGTGTTGTAGAAGAAAGCCCAGAACAGATTCTGCTTTATTACCCGAAGCGTCTTCTTACTCAGACGGTACGCCCGCGGCACGGCCCGCAAGTCGCCGGAGACCAGGACCACCCCGGCGCTCTCCATCGCCACATCGGTACCGGCGCCCAACGCGATACCTACGTCGGCCGCCGCCAGGGCCGGCGCGTCGTTTATCCCGTCGCCCACCATCGCGACCCGCGCACCGTCTGCCTTGAGTTCGGCGAGGGCGGTAAGTTTATCGGCCGGTAGGAGTCCGGCCTTCACCTCGGCGATGCCTACGGTGTCGGCGACTGTCCGGGCGGCCCGTTCGTTGTCGCCGGTAAGCATAGCCGTCCGGAGACCAAGCCGCCGGAGTTCCTCGACCGCTTCGGCGGCGCTCTCCTTCAGTTCGTCGGCCACGGCGATAAGCCCGGCCGCCGTCCCGTCGGATGCTACGGCGACGACCGTGTAGCCCTTCCCCTCCCACTCGGCGATCGTACCGTTTATGGGGTCGATGTCTACGCCCTCCTCGGCCATCAGCCGTAGGCTGCCGACCGTCACTTCTTGGCCGTTTACGACGGCTTTGATGCCGCGCCCGGCTTTTGCGGTGGCGTCTTCGGCTTCAGGTATATCTATCCCCTTCTCTTCCGCCGCGTCCACGATAGCGGCCGCGAGTGGGTGTTCGCTCTTCTCTTCTACGGCCGCTGCGGTTGCGAGGAGCTTTTCCGCACCCGACCCGTCGGCCGGCGCGAGGGCTACGACCGCCGGTTCTCCCTTCGTTATCGTGCCGGTCTTGTCGAACGCCACGACTGAAACTCGACCGAACACCTCGAGGTTTACGGCGTCGCGTATCAGAAGGCCCAGTTGAGCGCCCCGGCCGGTCCCGACCGTAACGGCCGTGGGCGTCGCGAGGCCCATGGCGCAGGGACAGGCGATGACCAACACGGCTACCGCGGCGTAGACGGCCGGTTCGAAGCGGCCGCCGATAACGAGCCACAGAACGAAAGTTGCGGCGGCTATCGTAATTACCGACGGGACGAACACGCCGGCGACCTTATCGACGAGTTTCTGCACCGGCGCTTTCGAGCCCTGGGCTTCTTCGACCAGGCGGACCACCCGGGCGAGGACCGTATCGGCCCCCACGTGGGTTGCCCGCATCGTCAGAGTACCGGAACCGTTGACGGTTCCGCCGACTAGTGTATCGCCCTCCGCCTTTCGGACCGGCAACGGTTCGCCGGAAATCATCGCTTCGTTCACGTCCGATACGCCGTCGGTGACCTCGCCGTCGACGGGTAACCGCTCGCCGGGCTTCACGAGTAGGGTGTCGCCTGGGACCACCGTTTCGGCGGGGACGTCTTCCGTCCCTCCATCGACTATGCGATGGGCCGTAGGTGGCGCGAGGTCGAGCAGTTTCTCGATGGCGGCCGACGCGCGACCCTTGGCCCCGGCCTCGAGCCACCGGCCGAAGAGTACCAGGGTGATTATCATCGCGGCGCCGTCGAAGTAGAAGTGGCCGCCGGCGCCGGCGAACAATACGTAGACGCTGTACACGTAAGCGGTCGTCGTACCGAGTACGACGAGTAGGTCCATCCCCAGCGTCCCGTGGGTCAGACCCTTGAACGCCTTGTTATAAAACGTCCACCCGGCGATTAACTGGACCGGCGTCGCCAGACCCAGGAGTACCCAGCCCTTCCCGGGGAAATCTAAGAACATCGATACTACGAACAGGGGTAGGCTGAAAGCGCCGGCAAGGAGTAAACGCCAAATGCCTTCGCTCCGCTTACGCCGTTTAGCCGTCACGCCTTCCTCAACTTCGACGCCGTACCCCAGCCCTTTGACTGTCGCGATTACCTCCGCCAGCGAAACTACCTCGGGAACGTACTCGACCCTGGCGACGCCGGACGTAAGGTTTACGTTTATGCTTACTACCCCTGGCATCGCACCGACGAAGTCTTCGATCGACGCGACGCAGGTGGCGCAGGTCATATCGGTTACTTCCAAAATCGCCTTCTCGGTCGGCACCAGGTAGCCGACTGAAGCGATAGCGTTTACAATGTCGGAGAAACGGCCGCGGCCGTCGTCGTAGGTAACGGTCGCCTTCTCGGCCGCGAGGTTGACCGACGCGTCCTGTACGAACCCCAGGTCGCCCAGCGCCTTCTCGTTCGTAGCGGCGCAAGTCGCGCAGGTCATCCCGGTTATGGGAAATATGACCGTTTTCATAATATATAATTATAGCATATCGGTCATTCTTTGTAAATCGAACCGAAAACGGTTGACCGGCGGTTTTACCCGGTATATATTCCGATTCAATCGGATTAAATCGAGGAGTGACGTGGTTATAGGAAGAAACGTATCGTCCGGTTCACCGTACGAGGGGCCGACCGGCTTTTCGCGGGCCAGACGGATCGGGGACATAATCGCCGTCGCCGGGACGGCGCCGATAGGATCCGACGGGAAGACTGTTGCGCTAGGCGACCCGTACAAACAGGCGAAGCGGTGCCTCGATATTATCGAATGGGCCCTGGGCGAGTTGGGCGCACGGCTGGAGAACGTAATCCGTACTCGCGTGTACCTGACCGACGCAAGCCGCTGGGAGCCGGTAGCCCGGGCCCACGGCGAACGTTTCGGCGACGTGCGTCCGGCCTGTACTTTTGTCGAAGTAAGCCGGCTACTCGACGACGACTGGCTGGTCGAAATCGAGGCCGACGCAGTGTTGACAGAATAGACGGGTGAGTTTTCGGGAGGAGAAGATGGTCGCTAACGTCGATTCTCTATCCTTGGCGGTTTTATTTGTAATAGCACTCTTCACCAACGGCGTAACCGCCAAGGGGGACGACGGCGGATTATTACCACCGGGGGCCGAGGTGGTCGGGCAGGAGCATATGGAAACTCTGTCCGACGGGATGGACGACTATACGCTACTCTTCGACGGCAAGGACGAGATTAAGTGCCACGTTTACGGCGCCGATATACTCGAAGCGCCTTTCACGGGCGAGGAGTGTATCCACTGGTGGTTAGAATCTTATTACGAAGAGGACGACGCCCGATATCACATTATAACGCGGCAGGCCGACTCGGACCTGTATCTGGAGGTCGGCGACGTCTTCGTCGAAGTGCGGTTCCCGGAACACGGTTTCAAACCGAACTACAAGAAGAGATACGAGAGCGGCAAGCAGCCGGAGCATTTCGGCTCAGCCGGACCGGAGTTCCTCGGATATCCTGAGGCCACCTACTACGAGTGGCGTTTGAATCCCGGTAAGGAACATAAAGTTACGGTAAGCGTTTTCGGTGGGGCGTACGAGGTACCTGAAGGCGTCGAGTACGTAACCAACTACGTCTTTACCTTCAAATAGCTCCCCCACCAGATTGTATTTGGACTACGGGTCGAGCTCCGGCGGATCGTACATCGCGGCGACCTCGGCCGTATATTTATCCCCGTCATAGATAAACAGCGGCGGTTCGACGACGAACTCGCCGTCCCATCCGGCCCGCGCTTCGAAGAGAACCAGGTTCGCGGGTTCTCCGGCCCGCGGATGGACGAAACGGACTCTCGCTGGTTTAAGACCGGCGGCGGGCAGTATCGTGAAGAGCCCGGCGGTACGTCTGGTCGGGTAAATAAGGCACAACCGTCCGTCCCGTCTCAATAGCTTCTTTGACACGTCGGCGAGTTCGGTTAACGCCAGTTCGAGTTCGTGACGCGCCACCGCTTTCTGGTCTCCGGCGCTCAAGCGCCCTGACCCCAGCTCCCTGAAAGGCGGGTTACAGACCGCCAGTTCGAAAGCGCCCCGGTAATCGCCGGCCAGCGTCCGCACGTCGCCTTCCACGACGGTAATCCTATCCGCCAGGCCGTTCGCCCGAACGTTCTCGCCGGCAAGCGCCGCCAGGTCCGGCTGTAGCTCGAAGGCAGTTACGTTGGACAAACCCCGCGCCGCCGCAAGGATAATCGAAACGACGCCGCAACCGGTACCAACGTCGGCGACGGCGTCGTCTAGCGCAAAGCGACTCCACCAAGCCAACAAGACCGAGTCTATCGAGAAACGATAACCGCCGAGGTACTGCTTAACCCGGACCGAACCGCCGAACATCTCGCAATAGTCGTGGTTTTCCACAATCCGATAATAGCAAATTAGTCGGAGCGATGCCTTAAAAAAATCCTTGACTTCCCCGAAGCCCTTTGTTATAAACCGCGCGAATTTTACTCGTACCGGGTATTCTTAAGAGAAATGAACCTGTCCTTACGAAAGAACCACAACTTAAAGCGAGCGCGATTTAGGCGCCGAGGAGCTCCGTTTTACGGAGTTATTTTTTGCCCTTTTCCGGCTCCTTTAGTGGGAGCCGTTTTTTTATGATAAACTCGGCTCCGTGGCGGCGGAGCCGAGTCGGTACAGAATGGAGGCGAGCAAATAGGCATAAACCTATTCACTCGTCCATACAAAAGGATAACACGCGGGAACAATAAATCAAGGAGGAAATATAGATGGATAAGCACAAGACAGCCCTAGTCCTCACCATGGTTGTCGTAACGGCGGTCGGCTTCTTCGGTTGCCGCGGCGGGCGTCCAGGCGAGGGACCCGAAACTGAGGGTATCGCCGGCGAAATCCAAGTGAAGGGCTCCGATACACTCCTCTTACTCGCGCAGCGTTGGGCCGAGGAATTTATGGCCAAGAACCCCGAAGCCGTAGTCCAGATTACCGGCGGCGGTTCAGGCGTCGGCATCGCCGCGCTCATAGACGGCACGACCGACGTCGCGAACTCGAGCCGTCCCATCAAGGACAAGGAAATCGAGGAATGCGAGGCCAACGGCGTCGAAGTCGTGGAGTTCAAAGTCGCGCTCGACGGCATCTCCGTAATCGTCAACCCAGAGAATTCGGTCGAGTCCCTGACCCTGGACCAGATTAAGGACATCTACACCGGCAAGATCAAGAACTGGAACGAACTCGGCGGTCCGGACGCGACGATAGTCTGCTACGGTCGCCAGTCCAGCTCCGGTACGTACGTTTACTTCAAGGGGCACGTACTGGAAGACGCGGACTACAGAGCCGACACGCAGGAACTTCAGGGTAACGCGACCCTTTGCGACGCCGTCGCCAGGGACGTCGGCGGCATCGCGTACGTGGGCGTGGGCTACGCCGCCCAGCGCGACGACGTCAAGGTACTTGGAGTCATGACCGAAAAGGGCGCGGAACCGGTCGAGCCGACCGACGAAACGGTAGCAAACGGGACTTATCCGATCAGTCGATACTTATACAACTACACCGACGGTAAACCCGAAGGCGTAACGAAAGCTTACCTGGAGTTCGCCTTCAGCGACAAAGGTCAGAAGATAGTCGAAGAGGTCGAGTACATCGCTCTGCCGCCGGACATCCTTCGGGAACAGCGGGATAAACTTAAGTAAAGACATCGGTTAGCGCGTACCCGGGGCGAGCTGGAAGGCTCGCCCGGTCGTTTTATAGCTACGCAGGGATTCGAATAGACCGAAGTAAGTCCGAAGTACGTATGGAATTAGCAATCCGTGGCGGACGGCGGTTTCAGCGATAAGGAGTTCCGCACGAGCGAAAGGACTTTAGTCAACAACCTGGGCGAACGCGCTCGCATTAGTATCGCGGTTTTCATCGCAATTTTGTACACGCCGTGGAGGATTTTAATCGCAAAAAGGGCCCACGGTTTTCGCGATCTATCGGCGAGGAAGATGACGATACCCCGCGGGGTTATCATCGATATCGAGAGTAACTCTCGAAGGTAAGGCGGGCTGCGGTATTTGTTTTCATCCGTAACAAGGAAAGGGCTTTCGTAAGGGTCCGTCATTTTTTTGAGCCAACCGTCTTTGCGGGCTTTATCGTAAAAAACCGTCCCGGGATAAGGCGTGAGCGAGTATCCGTAGACCAAGAACGGTTTTTTACATTGCGCTATCGTCCTTATCGTTTCCAGACTTTCGGCTTCCGTCTCGTAAGGGTTATCGAAGATGACGTCGTAAACTTTTTGAATGTCGAATTTCCGAATTATTCTTTCGGCTTCGAGGAAGTCTTCGGCCGTTTCCCGCCGGTTATAAATATCATAGTTAACCCGCCGGCTACCCGTTTGCAGTCCCATCGAGATGTATCGTAGTCCCCCTTCGTATAGCGTACTGATCCGTTCGTCGGTCACATATTTAGGCATTAACCGACACATAAATTTTAGCCCGAAATCGCTTTTCAGCCTGACGGAGAAATCTCCAAGCCAATCGTCGTCGCCTATAAAAAACGAATCGTCCTGGACGTTCAGAACCGTCGTAAAAGGATATTGTTCTACGACTTTTTCGATTTCCTTCATAACATTCGTTACGGACCGACGGTCGATCCTCCTCCGTATTCCTCCTGGGCAGTAAGCACATTTGTACGGGCAACCCCTTGTAGTCGTTAAACGGTACCACGTACCTTTCCAAGACGAATACTTTCGATAAAGCCCGGCGTTCAGGTTCTTCACGTCGCCCTCATCCAGGACGAAGATTGTTTCCTCGTTTAAATCGATTAAAGGTATGTCGTCGAGGTTCGTAATCGTCTTTGTTTGGGGGTTAATGGCCAGTTCGCCGTCCTTAGCGTACCCGAATCCAGCGGTCTCGGAGATTCCATCACCGCGAGAAAGCCGGTCCATGAACTCGGCAAGCGACGACTCGGCTTCGCCTATCGCGATATAATCGGCATGGGCTGCGCATTCTTCACCTACGTACGTAGGGTGGGCGCCGCCCCAGACCACCGGTACGTCCAACCTGGTTCTGAAAGTTTCGGACAGCGCCACCGCCCTGTAGAAATGGTGGGTCATCAAACTGATACCTATCGCGTCCGGGGCTAACTCGTACGCGAAATCGCGGATAGTTTCCAGTTCCGGTTCGCTTTCTTCGTTCGGGCGTCCCACGGAAGGGCGCGATTTAGGGCTGAAGAGAATATAGGGTTCGTGGCCTTGGCTTTTTAAGTACGCGGAAAGATACCGTACGCCGATTCCCGCTACGATATCTTCGAGGCCGATTAGCAGAATTCGCATAGTCAAACCGTTATTATACGTCTCACGCTTATCGATGTTGTAACCGAGAACGCGATAAGTATAGCCATATTACCACGTTGGTATTATCAGGTCAAGAAACGCGTAAATACTTGACGTTTCGAGCGTAACTATACTCAGATAAGTCGAGAAGCCGCCCGCGTTCAGCGTTAATATCGCCTTGATTTGCCCCCACCGCTATGTTATTTATATACGACGATACGGGAACGCGCTATAAGCGGGCGTAATTCAGGGGTAGAATGCAAGCTTCCCAAGCTTGACGTCGAGGGTTCGAATCCCTTCGCCCGCTCATTTTTATTTCTATAAACTAACGCCCGTGAAAGACTTCCTTGAAAAAGAGGGCATCAAGCTCGTAATCTTCGCGGTTCTTCTCACCGTCTTCGTAACGCGCTATCTCGCCGGCATCGAAGAGGTACTCAACCCGTTTATCCTATTGATATTAATCGCCGCCGTCGCGGCGGCGATACGCCAGAAGTGGGCGCGCCACGTGGCGTTGCTTTTCGCGGCCCTCGGCGTCCTGTGGATATTCGATCGCGTCGCCGGGCTCCTCTTCCCGTTCATCGTTTCGTTCGTGATAGCGTACCTGCTTTCGCCGGTGGTGGATTGGGCCGAACGCCGTGGCGTCAACAGGACGGTTACGACCCTCGTGTTGATGCTCGTCTTCTTCCTGGCCATCGGCGGGGCAATCGCGTACATCACGCCGAAGGTCATCGCCGGCGTCTCCGACACGATCGCGTACGTCCAGCAGCTCCCGGCGAACGTCGATACGATAACCGAGACCGTAGAGAACTTCATCGACCGGTACGAAGCTCTCAAGGTCTCGCCTTATCTCGCGCCGGTGGCCGAGGGGCTGGCGGACCGGGCCCGCGGGCTTTTCACCTCCCTGTTCGAAGGCGCCATCGACGCCATCTTCGGCGTCGGTTCGCTCCTGGGCCAACTCCTTAACATCATCCTGATACCGATAGTTACCTTCTACTTATTGAAGGACATGCACAGAATCAGGACGTGGGTCTTCGAACGGATACCGCAAAAGTACCAGGGCCGCGTGAAGGAAACGGTCGGCCAGGTGGACCTGATAATGGCCGGCTACATCCGGGCGCAGACGGTCGTCTGCGTCGCCGAGGGCGGCGTGACGTTCCTGTTCCTGTACCTGCTGGGCGTCAAGCAAGCGTTGTTTTTGGGCATCCTGACCGGCGTATCCAAC
>CP070755.1:676903-682449 GCA_020348885.1 Candidatus Coatesiibacteriota bacterium
AAACTTATCTAAGCCGGACTAAAAACGCCGTACCTAAAAACGAGATTATGGTAACGGAAAAAGAAATCGACGAAAAATACGCCCTACCGGACGACGTAGAAAATATATACTGGGAAGCGTATTCGGCCATCAATGAATCCAGGTGCGACGATGCACGGCGCCTTCTTTCCTTGATATTGGATAAATACCCCGACCAACCCCGCGTGTTGAACGCTTTGGCGTCCACGTTCAGGAAGGAAGGAGACTACGAAAAAGCGGAGGAGGTTTTCTTCCGGGCGATCGCGGCGGCGCCGGATTACATTTACGCTTATAACAACCTAAGCTTGATGTACTCCGTAACGGGCGAAATGGAGAAAGCCGCTGAATACGCCAGGCGTTCTATAAAACTACTGAAAGGTTCCGCAGTACCCTGGCATACGCTCGGTATGTACTACATGGTCCAGGGCCAGTTCCGAACCGCTCTCGACCACTTTCTGGCCGCTTACTCCTATGACCCCGGATACGCCAAAGCAGCTTACAACGCGGCTTGTTGCTACGCCCGGTTGGGCGAAACCAACGAAGCCCTCAATCACTTGGCTAAAAGCCTGGACTCGCCCGAACGTATCGCGAAAGCCGAAGCCGACGAAGACTTCGCGGGCCTGCGGGAAATGCCGGAGTTTAAGGAAATAATCGAAAAAGCCAAAAAAGCGTTTCGCGAACCTTAACCGGTCACACCCCGTTTAGAAACGAACCCTCCTTGTTATTCATTTTCTCCTCTATCCCCCATTTACGTCGAGAAAAAACCGTCTATGGTAGTATTTCATCGAAATATTACTTGACAATACTCTACGGCTTTATTATCCTGCTTGGGAATAACGTCGTTAAGTTATTAGGTTCTCCAGAAGCTTTCTTTATCTATCGTTAATCGCACGGAACTCGTTCGGGAGGTAATCTATAATGCGTCAGATAATAACTAGTACAGTTATAATGCTAACGTTGCCTTCGTTATGCTACGCAATCGGTTTCGGGTTCGGCGCGTATTACGTTTACGGTTTGCCGATAAGCGATTTGACCGCTCACGACGCACAGTACATGGGCGACACGATGACCATCAACACCGAAACCGGGATACCCTTCAAGATGGGCCATCTAAACTTCGGCGCCGGCGGCGTTTTAACGGTATGGCCGTTCCTGAACGTCGAAGGCGGTTTCGAATTGCACGGTCAATATAAAAACAAAGAAGCAACGTTCAAAGGGACCGTTGATTACCACGGCCAACAGACGGATTTAGAGTGGGACGAACCGGCCGATAATATAACTTGGTTCATGATGAACTTCTACGCCGGCAACAGGGTAAAAATCTTCTCGAGCAAGGAGGTTAAGTTCTCCGCAGACGCTGGTCTAGTTATTTCGCGCTCGAAATTCGAACCCGAAGAAGAATGGCTTGGAGAAAACCTGCAAAAAGGCCAATATATAATCGCTCTCAATCCCGGCGTGTACTTCGGCGGCGTTATCAATTTTTTCGTCTCCAGTAAAACCGCGATAACGATTCCGGTACGGTATAACTACCTATTCGCTGCGGATTACGGATACTACGTTCAGGCTGGCCCGGCCGGCGATTATTACGACGTACCGAATTACACAGAAAAATGGAAGCCGCCGTCTCTTTTAACGGTAGGCGCGGGGATAGAATATTACGTCTTTTAATTAGGCATATACGAGCTCGGGGCTCCCACGGGGAGCCCCTTCTTCTTTCAGGATGTAGGAAAACCGCTTAATAAACGACTCTAACGTATAATCCCTTACTCATACCGTGAACCCGACCAACCCCGCACGACAACATACGACCCCGTTGTAATCATCATCTACAAGAACGTCTCCGTCCCGCAGTACTCGCAACTCACGACGCCCTTGCCGGCGAACTCCAACGTCGCGCCGCAAACCGGGCACCGGTTGGTCTCTATTTCGCCCGCCGACTTCGCGTACAAGTCGCCGGACTTCCAGTTGATGTATCCCCGGAACTGGCCTTGCGCGACCGCGTCGTATATCAGGCTCTCCAGTTCCTTTTCCGAGACTCCGAGCTCCTTCGCGAGCCACTTCAATTCGACCTGACCCCGGGACTCTATTATGCCCTTGAACCGGCCTAGCACCATATCGGTCTTGGCCCGGGACTTATAAACTATCGAGAACACGACCAGGCCCGCGCCGACGAAGAAGAACACGCCGCCCGCGCCGACGACCGTCCCGTCGTCCAGCTTCAAGCCCAGAATTATAGACCCTACGCCGATAATGATGGTCGCCGCGGCCGCGAGCCTCGTGTTCCTGAGGACCCGGCGGTCCCTCTTCCCGACGCTCATAAGTATCAAAATACCTATTACGACGGCCGACAGTATCGCGAAAACCAGGTAAAGGTCGCCGAGAACAGCCCCGGCACCACCCCGGTCTTCGGTTCCAGCTTCTAACTCCTCGGTCCCTTCCGGCGCGGCGACGACCGGCTCGGCGCCCTCGGGTACATATTCATAATACGATAGGTTCTCGCCGCCTATATCGTCCAGGACCGCGAAACGGCGCCCGTCGTCGCTCGCGGCGAGTTTATCGACGGCGGCGCCCAGTTCCAGCGATATCAACGTCGCGCCCTTTTCGTCCAGGAGTTTGAAGTTGATGTCCGACAGGGCGTCCAGACCGACGAACGTAAGCTTCCCGTCGTCGGTTATATCTACCGAACTGACGAAACGCTCGAAACGATAACGCCGAAGCGGTTTGACGGCTTTGCCCGGGTCGGGCTCGGTAGGTAGTGAGATAAGTTCCCCGTTCGCCGTATCGGGGGCCATATAAGCCGCGGCTATAACACTCCCGGCCCCGTTCACGACGACCGTAGTAACGTCGCCGGCCGCGGGGAATTTGTATTGAACAGCTCCGTCTCCGTTCAGGATTACCAACTGCCGCTTACCAATAAGCACGATTACGACGGAGCCGTCGTCGGACGCGGCGACTAGATTAATCGCGTTGGCCCGCCAGGGGAGGATTTCACCCGGCCTGGCTTCAACCGGCTCGAAAAACGTCCATAACAGCCCTAACTCATCTCCCGTTTTGTAGCACTCCAGGCGCCCGTCGTCGAAACCGACGAAGAGTTTCGAGCCGTCGCCGGCGACGCGGCAGCACATCGGCTCGCCCTCCAGCGGTTTTTCCGCGACGAGGTCTCCGCCGTCGTCTAATATGAAGAGATTCGACGAACTCTCGGTGGTTACGTATATCCTGGATAAATCGTCGGTCGCCGAAAGGCTGCTGACGTCGCCGGGCCCGTAATACCCTTCCATGTAGATATTATAGTTCCACCTTAGAGACCCATCGGCGTCGAGCATATATAGCTTCGTATCCTCGGATACCGCGACGATACGTTCTCCGTCGCCGGAGATGCATACGAAGTCGTCGGCGGTTATCGACGTCTCCAACGGGTACGACCAGAGCTTATGTATTTGGGGACCGTCGGCCCCGGCGGGTACGATCAATAAGAACGTAGCCGCCAGTACGAAAACGCGAATCCCGGTCATTTCGGCTTCCTCCCTGCCATTAAATATCTTTCCGGTTCGTTATCCGTCGGATATACCGACCGGCGCTGAACTCCCGGCCGCCGGAGATACCCGCTCAACGGTACTGCGTTTGCGTTCCCATATTAAAACGTGAACAAGCGCCAAAACCGCGGCCGCGTATAATAACAAACCGGCCCACGTGGCGCTTTAATAATAATAAAAAATCCGGCGGGTTTCTATACCTATCGGCATCGCGTGTCCCGCCGGGTTTTACTCGCGATCGCAGATAAGGGTACCGCCGAGAGCCGCGTTCTCCGGTTCGTTCTCCTTTATTAATAAGATCATAGAATCCCTTTCGAAACCGTACGCCCGCGCCCCCGCTTCTGCGATAGCGTCCGCCAACTCTCTCTTCTTATCTACGTCCAACCGAGGCCCTTCTAAAGTAAAAACCGGTATAATGAGCTCCTTTCAACGTGTAGGCATTAATTATTCTTCTTTGGTTCCTATCATCAAACTCGAACCGAAGTCGGTATCTTTCCTGGTTATTCCGGTTAAACCGGCCTTACCCATTATATCCCGAATCTCCGATTCAGTATAAGTATCTCCACCCCTGGTGGCGACCAGCATATTGAGCGCGAAGAAGACCGCTCGCGGCGGCCCCGCCCGGTCTTCGTCCACGATGAAGTCGGATATAACCACCCGACCACCCGGGTTCAACGCGTTCGCCGCGTTCTTTACCAATACGCGATTCTCTTCGCGAGAGTTGCTGTGGATTATAGCCGAAAACAAAACCATATCATAATCTGTTCCGAGGTCGTCGGTATGGTAATCCCCCGCCGCCGTATTGATACTGCCGCCATAACCTTCGACCTCCAGGTACTTCATAGTGAGAGGTATCACGTTGGGCAAATCGAAGACCGTCGCCCGGAGCCCTTCTTTAGCGCGTACGAACGCTATCGAAAAAGCGCCGGACCCGCCGCCGACGTCCAGCACCCGGTCGACGTCGTCAAGGTCGAGTAGCGACACTATCGCGTCCGCCTGCCGCATCCCGCGGTAATGCATCGCGGCGATGAACGCGTCAAGCCACTTATCGCCCCGCTCGTTCACCGGGCCCATAACGACGGACCCGCCGGTCCGAACCGCGTCGGTTAACGTACTCCACGTGTCCCACAGATGGACCGTATGCATCAAACCGGCCATATACCCCGGTTTCCCGTCCACAAGGAGTTCGGCGGCCGACGGCGTGTTCGAAAACAAGCCGCCGTGCTTCTCCAGTAACCCCATCACGCACAGGGCGTTCATCAGCCGGTCCGTCGCCCGGGCGTCGGCCCCCAGGTCGGCGGCTATCTCCGCCGATTTCTTCGCGCCGTCGGCCAGGGCCGTAAAGATACCCAGCTCGTATGCGGTCAGGAGGATCCGGCTCCGCTGGAAGCCGACGGCGAGTTGCATTATGTCGTCGGGGGTGAATATGCTTTCTTCGATCTCCCGGTCCATCGGTTATCTGGACCTCCGGTTCCTGAAATGCGTCTACTCCACCGCACCTTTAAAGGTGTGATTAACACCCCACTGATTAATCGATGAAAAAAGCCGGCTTAACGAATGAGCCGGTCTCACTATACTATATAGGGTAAGGGTATAAAAGCGGTTTTTAGTACGATGTCAATTTACTCCCCTGGTTTACTAACACCGATATAACGGAGGAGCGCCCCGATCGTTCCTATCGATATCAAGACGAAAACGGCGCCGAAGAAGAACACCAAATAAACCACCAAGGTTGTATACTCGAAACGTTCCAGGAAATAAAAGAACGGGCTTGCCAGGTAACCGAAGAAGAAGAAGACTAAAAGCGCCAACAGGAATCCTATCCTCTTTCTGATTACGCCGCCCGGGACTTTCGAGAGGAGAGTAAAACACCGTATGACGCACGCGCCCATCGTCAATATCGCAAGGCCGGCGACAAAGTAATTAACGATAATTAAGTAACTTCCGGGGACCATTATCCTGTAACCTCCGCTACCATTTGGTTGATACTACGTT
>CP070755.1:682549-687858 GCA_020348885.1 Candidatus Coatesiibacteriota bacterium
ATCGCCCAACTTCGGGTAGTAGTCGTCTTCGCCGACGGTTATCTCGACCTCGGGGACGCGCTCGGTCGTTACGACCTCCTCGCCTACGAAGTTAATCGTAGCCAAGGCCGAAACCTCGGTCCCGTGCGTATCCTCAATAACGCTCTCTATTAAAACCGTCTCGGCGACGGGGGCGTTGGGCAGCTCGACGATATGTTCGGCCGCGCCGTCGGCGCCGGTAGTTACGGTCGCCGAGTAGAGCACGTCGCCCATAACGTAGCCCTTTTCCGGGTCCCATGGGTATTCGTAGAAGGTAATATCCACTGGCATCGAGACCGGCTCGTCGTACCAGTCCCACGTGCTGACGTTGACCTTGACGGCCTCGCCGATGTGGTAGTCGTACTTATCCGTGTACATTCTGACGTAGCGGTCGGCGAGGTAGGTGTACGCGTAGCCGTAGCCCTCGACTACGTGCTCGGACACATCGGTTATTTTGACGTAGATGTTGTAGTAGTTGTCGTACTTACCGGCCCACTCGGTCGGGAACTCGATTATGAACCGGCCGTCTTCGTCGGTAAGGCCGTCGCCCTTCTTCTTCAGGACCGAATACTCGTAGTCCTTATCGGTGTAGCCGGATCGGGTGACTTCGTAATAGACCTCGGCGCCGGCCATAGGCTCGCCGAAGAAGTAGCGGCCCTCGGCCACCATACGGATTTTCTCGCCCGAAAGATACCTGTCCTTCTCGGGTTCGATTGTTAGTTCGTACTCCGGTTTCTCGTACTCTTCCAGGCTGAAGTACCCGTAGGCGCTGTAATAACGTTCCTCTTCGCCCTCGCCTACGGTCCAGTCGGCATAAAGGTAGTAGTAGCCCAACGGCGCGCCGGGCGGTAGTTCTATATCTCCCCAGAATGCGCCGTACTCGTCGGTGGTGGCTTCGCCGGTCCAGAGGTCGTCGCCGGTGGGCGACGCGAGCCGCAGGTCTACCGTACGCCCGACCAACGGCGAAAGCGTCTTCTCGACGTAGTCAACCTTCCGAAGTACCGCCTTGTAACCGACCACCTGTTCGGGACGATACAGCGGCCGGTCGGTATAGACGATACCCATTTCGGCCTCGGTATCCGGTTCGTAGTAGGGCGTATAAACCTCGACGAAGGCCGGGCCTTTGGCCGATTCGGCGATAAGGTACAGCCTGCTATCCTTTTCGAGGTCGGCGAAATCCGCCGTCAGGCCGTCGCCCTCGGTCCGCGTCTTGAGCTTTACTACTTTCGTCTTCTCGCGACTGTAACCGCGCTCGTCTTCCTCGTAGTAGATGGACAACGCCGTGAAGTCGTCGATGGAGACGGGCGCGCCGTTCTCGGTGTCCACCAGCTCGAAGAAGACCGAGAAGTTGTCGGTGGTATAGACGGCCGCGGCTTCCGTGTGCAGGAAGAGCGCCCGGGCCAGGTTATCCTCGGCCGTAACCTCTACTATGTAAAGCCCCGGCTCCAGGTCCTCAACGTTCACGTCGAAGGCCGAGACCCGCAAGTCGCCCGCATACCGGGTCGCGGCGGTCAGCGTCTTGACCGGCGCGCCCACGCCCGGCAGGTCCGCCGTCGGCCGCGGTACGACCCGGTCTATGTCCTCGTCGTGAATACGCTCGCCGAAACCCTCGGTATAGAACATCTCCGAGTCGGTTACCATCTTTCGGCCGTCTTTCATGTAGATGTCGACGGCGTTGAGTTTCGTGTAAACGTCGTAGTACTTCTTCGGGTCAACGGGATAGACGGTAACGTCGACTTCGTCGTAGAGCTTGGCGGCGACCCGGACGGTAAGTTCCGGCGCCTCCCGCGGGTCCGACACGACGTCTATTACGGCCAGCGCCGGGCCCCGCAGGTCCTCGGCGACTTGCTCAAGGTATTCGGCGTAATCCTCGTCGGTCATCATCGACGCCAGCTCGTCGAAGGCCGTCGCGGCCTTGGCCGGTTCGTTGTGATAAACTACTTCGTAATGCGCCAGCGCCGCCCGGGCGGCGAGCCCGCCCAACGAACCGGCGTACGTCTCGGCGACGCCCCTGAGATGCTCCTCTGCGATTGCGAGACGTATCGTGGTCTCCCAGACGTAGTAGTCGGCGTCCGCGTCCTCGTCCCACAGGTCCGAATCCACCGGATAGTACTGGGCGACGAGCACGCCAACGTAGAACTGGAGCACCGACTCCATGTCCCGGCTCATCTCTTTGTCAAGAACGTCCTTGAGGTAATCAAGACGTTCTTCGTACGTCTTGTCCGGTTCATCGTAGTACTCGAAGACGATGTACGGCATCATTATCATGAAGTTGTAGACGTTCCGGTCGGCCAGGGCTTCGCGCTCGCGGCCGGTCTTGCCCTTCATATAGCTCTTGTAAGCTTTCTCGGCCTTCTTCAGGGCTTTCTTCCGGGCTTTGAGCATCTTCTCGTCGTCGTAGTCGTAGTAATAATCGACGCCGTACTGTTCGGCCAGCCAGTAGCTCCAGTCCCAACCGTACCAGGGCGTCGTAACCTCGCTGAACAGGTCCACGTAAACGTCTGCGGCCTCGACCGCCCAGGACGTCGTCGAGTATTTGGACATCACGAACTCGAGACTGTCGAGTACGCCGTCGTACACCTGCTGGTTGAGCCGGCAAAGGGCCAGGGTGTACTCGACTTCGGGCCGGTCCATTCCGTCGGGCCAGTGGTCGACGTAGTACTCTCCCGCCGTGATAGCCCAGGCGTACGAGCCTTCGTTGTAGTAGGTTCGTACGTCCCGCAGGCATTCAACGGCGTTGGCCGGCGGACTGCTCGCATAATCCGGCCCGATGGGCGGCTGCCACTCTTCCTCCTGGGCCGCCGCGGCGACCGCCAGAAGGACGAACACAGCCGTAAGGGTCGTTCGTAAAACGTTCATCTCTAAACCTCCGGTATCATCTATGATTGAGCGCGGCGCTCCGGTCTCCCCTCCGGATAACTATATGATATAGCGCCGGGCGGAAACGTTTAACCATAAAAAGGACTTACGCCCGTCCGGGCGGAGTAACATAGTAACGGTAATCGGGGGGTGTGTCCATTAAAAAACGTTACGCCGTCATGCCGGCGTGTTCGACCGGTTCCGCGGCGAGCCGTCTGCGAAATAACGCGGCCCGAACGGAACTCGCGCCTTGCCTAAATCAATTGTTTCTATTTTATATACTCGGTTTGAATCGAAATAAGCTATTTCAATATCTATGTAAAACAAAGACTGGATTACAGCCTTCTACGTGCTATAATATGCAACGGAAACCTACCTTACTCTACACATAACGAAACAGGGAGGTAGAAATGAAATACGCTAAGGCGACGCTAATAATCCTCTTAACAACTGCCACCCTCGCCGCCGCAACCCACGAGTACCCGGCGATCTTTGCGACGTGGTACGATTTCAACAACCAAGACTATTTGTCGATTATCGATATCGATACCGGCGACATCTTGGACATCATAGAACTAGACTTCCGTACGTACGGTCTGACCTGGGACGGAGAATACTACTGGGTGATAAAGGACGGTTCTATCCACCGTTTCGACCGGAACGGCGACTTCGTATCGAGTTTCCCATCGCCGGCGCCTTATCCGTTAAGCCTCGCGTTTGATGGAGATTACTTATGGATAGGGTGTTTCGATACCAAATATACGTCGACTGTTTACTGTTTAAACCTCGACGGGACGCCGGGCACTTACTCGCCATTTAGCGTAGAAGGTTATTCCGGCCTAGCTATATGCGAAGACGATATATTCTCTATAAATGTCGAAGTGTACCAATATGACCTCGTAACGTTCGGATATAGGTACCAAAAAGACGGTTCATTTGTAGGTTCGTTCAGGTTTATAGATGATTCGTCAGGGGATTATTTTGGTGAGAGTCTAGGTTCTAATGGTGTATATCTTTATTTAGGTTACATAAGCGAGGAAATGGGCGAATATGAATACGGTATAGCCGAGTATGATACAGACGGTAACTTAGTAGGTTACGGTTATTACCCTAACGACGCTTTAACAGTAATAGGTATACCAGGTCTATCGTTCGGGTATACTTACGGGACTAATATTAATATGGAGTCGTTCGGTCGTATTAAGGCGTTCTTCGGAAACGAAGACGAAGGAGAATAAGAGGAGATAACCAAAATGAAAATGCTTACGTTAACGATAATAGCGCTGGTCCTTGCGGCGAGCTTTGTGTCCGCCAACCCGACCGGCAATATAACGTTATTCGCTAGTTATTGGGATACTCTGTACGTTCTGCGTAATGGAGCCAGTAACCCGATCGCTTCTTTCGATTTACCGTCGGAAACGGATGGCCTTACTTTCGACGGCGAAAATTGGTGGATGATAAAACAACCCGAGGGAACGATATACTGTTTCGACTACGGCGGGGATTACGTAACCGACTTCCCGGCGCCGGCGGCTAACCCCACGGGGTTAGCTTGGGACGGTGAGTATTTATGGATAAGTTGTTTACTGGACATACGATACGACGACGTACAGGTATACCAAGTCAATACTGAAGGTTTACAGGGTCCGTATGGTCCCTTTACGGCATTCGGACATCTCGGGTTAACTGTTTTCGAAGACTGTATCGCAACTTTAACTTTTACTAACGTATGTAATTTCTATACGATGGCGGGTTCTTTTCAACGTTCTATTGAATTAGGTTCGAGCTCCGAGGAGGAGAAAAGTTTAACTTACGACGGGGACGCGTTATGGGTTTACGTTAAACCTGAAGCGAATGACCCGTATATTAAGAATTGCGATCCATATACAGGTGAATGGTTAGGCGACCAATTGTTCGCTCTTGAGTGTATCGAAACCGGGTTAGCCTCTGGAGTTTGGTCTTACACAGGTGTCGAGATGGAAGCTTTCGGGAAGATTAAAGCGTTCTTCGAAGGCGGAGACGGAAAATAATATCACTGAGGAAAATAAGAGGAGTTAACCAAAATGAAAACGCTTACGATGACGATAACGGCGTTGGTCCTTACGGCAAGCTTCGCATCCGCCGACCCGACCGGCCAAATGACGTACTTCGCGACCCACGAGGATACGTTGTACGTACTCCGGCAAGGAGCGGACAACCCCATCGCGCAGTTCGATCTGCCGTCCGCGACCGAAGGCCTTACCTACGACGGCGAAAACTGGTGGATGATCAAACAACCCGAGGGGAATATATACTGCTTCGACTACGGCGGCGACTACGTGACAGACTTCCCGGCCCCGGCGCCGAACCCCATGGGATTGGCGTGGGATGGCGAATATCTTTGGATAAGTTGCTATTCGGGCGGGCGAGATAACGTTCGCATTTACCAAATG
>CP070755.1:687958-693252 GCA_020348885.1 Candidatus Coatesiibacteriota bacterium
AGACGCCGGGCGACGACGAACGCGAGGGCGACGCCTGCCAGCGACATCAGGAACGGATAAGCGAGCTGGGCCGTCTCGTTCGCGCCGAACAGGTTGAACGTTAACGCTTCGGCGTAAAGGAACCCGGGTTTGTTGAGGAACGGGTGGGCTTCAACCAGTGGAGTTCCGTTGGCGATGTTACGCGCTTCTTCTAGATACGCCAGGTCCGCGGAACCGACGACGCCCGAGAAGCAGAACGTTCGTATCCCTACGGCGATAACCAAAACGACGCCGAGGGCGACGGCGGCGTTGTAGTTGAACTTGTTTGTAGCGTTGGCGGTATCCAACGGCGGGGGCTACTCGCTTTTCTTGCCGCAGCACTTTTTGTACTTCTTGCCGGAGCCGCAGGGACAGGGGTCATTGCGGCCTATTTTCGCGCCGGCACGCCGGACCGTCTGGACTGTCGTCTCTTCCGGCGTGTTCGTAGCGACGCGGCGCTGTTCGCCCTCGCGGATGATACGCTGCAACTCCGGTTTCCGGGCGACCGCGCCCTCGGCGGCGGCCGTTTCGTGCCGCGCGTGGACGCGGAATATCTTCGACGCTATCTCCTCGTCGATGCGTTCCACGAGGTCGCTGAACATCTCGAAGGCTTCCTTCTTGTACTCGATGAGCGGGTCCCGCTGGCCGTACGCGCGGAGGCCGATGCCCTCTCGAAGGTCCCGGATGTCGGTCAGGTGCTCCTGCCAGTTCTCGTCCAGTGTCGAGAGCATCACGAAGCGCTCTATCTGACGCATCAACTCAGGGCCGTTAAGCTCCTCGCGCTTGTCGTACAACGCCTCGACGGCGTCCATTATCAGCTCTTCGACCTCGTAAGGCGCCGAGAGCTTCTCGAAATGAATCGTATCTATCTGAATACCGAACTGAGTCCGCACCCACTCGGACAGACCGAACAGGTCCCAGCCTTCCGGGTCCAACTCCTCGGGGCAGTAGTCGGGGACTATCAGCGAGACTTGGCCCGCGATAATCTCGAAGATATCGTCGCGCAAGTTTTCGCCGTGGAGTATCTGGTTACGCATCTCGTAGATTATCTCGCGCTGCTTGTTCATCACGTCGTCGTACTCGAGTACGCGTTTACGCATCGAGAAATGGGTTTCCTCGACCCGACGCTGGGCCCGCTCGATGTTCTTCGTTATTATTCCGTGCTCTATCGGCTCGCCTTCGTTCATACCCATCTTTGAGAGTATCCCGGCGATACGCTCCGAGCCGAAGAGCCGCATCAGGTCATCCTCCAACGACAGGAAGAAGCGGCTCGAGCCGGCGTCGCCCTGGCGCCCGGACCGACCCCGGAGTTGCCTATCTATGCGCCGGGCGTCGTGACGCTCGGTCCCGACGATGTGGAGGCCGCAGGGTACCTCGTCCCGGCATTCGCCGGCCCATTCCGGGTGGTCCGGCGGCGGATCACCCTTGCGCGTTATTATCGCGCATAACTCGCACTGGACTATCTCGGGCGAAAGCTTGATGTCGGTCCCGCGGCCGGCCATGTTGGTCGCGATGGTTACGGACCGGGGCTGCCCCGCCAGCGCGACTATCTCGGCTTCGCGCTGGTGGTTCTTGGCGTTTAAGACCTCATGAGGTATCTTCTTGGTCTTGAGCATCCTCGAGATTAACTCGCTGACCTCGACCGAGACCGTACCGACGAGTACTGGGCGGCCGACCTCGTACATCCGCTCGATTTCCTCGATTAACGCGGCGTACTTCTCGCGTTTGGTCCTGTATATCACGTCGTCGTAATCGACCCGGCGGACCGGCTCGTTGGTCGGGATGACCATCGCGTCCAACTTGTATATGTCGTGGAACTCGGCGGCCTCGGTCTCGGCGGTCCCCGTCATACCGGCCAGCTTGTCGTACATTCGGAAATAGTTCTGGATGGTAATAGTCGCGAGCGTAATGTTCTCCCGCTCGATTTCGACGCCTTCTTTAGCCTCGAGGGCCTGGTGGAGCCCGTCGGAGTATCGCCGGCTGGGCATCAGGCGCCCGGTGTACTCGTCGACGATTACTATCTTGTTTTCCTTGACGACGTACTCGACGTCCTTCTCGAAGAGTAAGTACGCGCGTAGGAGCTGGCTAATGTTATGGAGTTTCTCGTTCTTGTCCTCGAACTCGGCCCGGATCTCGTTGCGGAGGCGCTCCTTCTCGGGCTCGCCCAGGCTCTCGTCGCCGTCTATCTCGCTCAGGCGGGCGTCTATGTCGGGCAGTTCGAAGAGGGCCGGGTTGGAAGGCGAAAGTACCTGGCGCCCCATCTCGCTCAACTCGACCGAGTGACCCTTCTCGTCCAGGGCGAAGTAGAGCTCCTCGGCGACCTCATGCATCTTCTTGTCCCGCATCAGCTCCATTTCGGCTCGCTGGACCGACTTCTTGAGTTTCGGGTCCTCGAACATCTTGAGTAGCTTCTTGTTCTTGGGCGTCGCCTTGCTCACCTTGAGCAGGTTGTAAATCGCTTCCTCGTTGCCGCCTTCGTCGAAGTACTGCTCCGCTTCGGCGATGAGCTGTCCGGACATCTCCCTCTGGCGCCGGACCAGCTTTTCGACCAGCGGCCTGAACTCGCCGTACGCGTGAGACTCGTCCCGGCGCGACGGGCCGGATATGATGAGGGGCGTCCTCGCTTCGTCTATGAGGACGCTGTCCACCTCGTCGACTATGGCGTACGCGTGGCCGCGCTGGACTTGTTCCTCCGGGCGCATCGCGGTGCCGTTGTCGCGGAGGTAATCGAAGCCGAACTCGCTGTTGGTGCCGTAGGTTACGTCGCAGGCGTATTGTTCGCGCCGGTCTTTCGGGTACATCCCGCCCTGGATACATCCTACGGATATGCCCAGGTATTCGAGGAGCCCGCCCATCCACTCGGCGTCACGGCGGGCGAGGTAGTCGTTTACGGTAACCAGGTGGACGCCGTCGCCGGTAAGGCCATTGAGGTATATGGGAAGGGTTGCGACCAGGGTTTTGCCCTCGCCGGTGGCCATCTCGGTGATACGCCCCTGGTGAAGCGCCACGCCGCCGACAAGTTGGACGTCGAAGTGGACCATGTCCCACTCGACTTCGCGTCCGGTGACGTCCCACTTCTCGCCCAGCAGGCGCCGCGCGCCCTCCTTGACCGTGGCGAAGGCGTCCGGGAGGAGTTCGTTCAGTTTCTTCTCGCGGCGTTCGAAGGCGCGTTTCTTGAATTCCTCGGCCCGGAGCTTGCGGTCGGCCGCGTCGATTTCGCGGGAGATATCCCGTTCGAGCATATCGCCCCACAGGGCGACGGTCGTGTCCAGATATACGTCGAGCCGCTCTTCCCAGTTATCGAGGAGCCCGGGGAGCGCTTCTTCGAGGTATTCGCGCCGGTCGGCCCGGAACTCCTCTCGGAATCGGTCGGTACGGGCCAGAAACTCGTCCTCGGGAAGGTCCCGTAGTCCCTCGTAGATGCGGTTCGTTTCGTCCACGAGGGGCTGGATCTTCTTGATGTCCCGTTCGTACTTCGTGCCGAAAACTTTTGCCAGAACGCTGGGCATTATCTCTCCGTATTATTGTCTCTTAAAAAACTACCAGGGCGTCTATTATAACGTATCGGGGGTAACTTTTCACGTCTTTTCGCAACCCGAACCCGTAACGAAACCGCCCGGTTTATCGGGCGGCGTTTGACCTGCGGATATTAGAAATCCCGGCTCCAGCCGGGGGCTTATTCCATAACCACCATCTTCCTTACTCCCGCGAACTCCCCGGCTGCGAGCCGATATACGTACACGCCGGGCGCGAGGCCGGCGACCGACCGCTCGTGGGCGCTGGCGGGAAGGGTTTCGTTTACCAACGTCATTACCTTCCGTCCGCTCAGGTCGTAGACAGTTAGCGTTACCTCGGTATCCTCGGGCAGGTCGAAGGCGATTACCGCCGTCCCCCGGGCCGGGTTCGGTCGGGACTGGTAGAGGGCGTACGAACTCGGGACGAACGTCCCGGCGGTACACGATACCGGGCCGAAGGTCTCGCTCGCGCCGCCGACGTCCAACGCCTCGAGCCAGTAGCTGTAGGTTGCGCCGCTCTCGACGGCCGAGTCGAGGTAGGAGTAGGGCGATTCGCCGGTTATTAGCTCGGCGTTTATCATCTCCCGCAGTTTATTATGTACGCCGGTAGCTTCGGCGGACCGGTACAGGTTGAAGCCCGCGTCCGGGTCTGCGCACTCCCAGGTAAGTTCTATGCCGTTCCGGGCGCTCTCGGCCGAGAAGGACGTTACCGGGATATCTAACTCGTTATCTACTGTGAACGACCAGTAGGGGTCCGGCCCGGACCAGGTCTCGTCCCAACCGTCCCACGCCCGTACCTTCCAGTAGTAGGTCGTACCGTCGGTTAGTACTCCTTCCGGGAACGTGTACGTCGAGTCCGTAAGTTCGTTCACCTCGTCGTGGCGGTCGAAAGAGGGGTCCGCGGCGTACCAGACGTCGTAGGTTATGGTATCGCCGTCGTCGTCGGTGGAGTCCTCCCAGTCGAGGGTTACCGGCTCCGGGACTTCGGCACCGTCGGGCGGTTGAGCGAGGTCAAAAGAAGACGGCGGGGTGTTTTCGAGACCGCGGGCGTACATAAGGTTGCCGGACTTGGCGTACGCTATACGCGGGTAATCGTTCGAATCTAAAACCAAAGAAGTATCGTAGAAGCCGCAGTCAACGTCTACGGTTTCGAATATCCAATCCCCGGCTTCGCGATGGCAGTGTTTGAGAGAGGAGTCGTCATCTATATAGGAAACGTGCGGTCGGCCGTCGCCGTCAATATCGATAGACGGAAATCCGCCTTCTTCTACGGTCAATTGTTCGTCTATTATTTCTAGTTCCCAAGAAGAACCGTTCCAATAGGCGTATTTTAAGTCTGCGTGTTCATAATCGTCATAGACTATATGCGGCCGGCCGTCGGGGTCCAACCCTATTGCCAACCCGTATCCAAGCGGCGTACCGTAGTCTACTAAATCATATTCCCAATCGGAACCGTCCCATCGCGTATAGACTAGGTGAACCTCGTATCCTATACCCGCGTAATAAGCGATATGAGGATAACCGTTATTACCTAAAACTAAAGAACTTTTTCCACCGGCCGGGTCAAGAACGGTATCGTGCCAGTCGTTTCCGTCGTAATAAGTATATACTAATCCTGAATCTGCGCTAAAGTACGATATATGGACTTGGTCATACGAGTCAATAGATAAAGAAGGCGTCCCTGCATCTATCTCGATACTTTCCCAATCCCAATCCGACCCGTCCCAATAAGCGTATCTAAGGTATTGGTGTAGTATGTAT
>CP070755.1:693352-701245 GCA_020348885.1 Candidatus Coatesiibacteriota bacterium
CCGCCCGAAGGCGGGTCCGTAAACACCCTGACTAACGGTTCTATTCCGTAAACCCGGCCTTTATCGCGCCGAGGGACGCAGGTGCGATACTTTCGTACGAATACTCTAAATATAGATAGGGGCGAAGGTCCGGGTTGCTAGTGTATTCACCGCTCCAAAAGAAAAAGTAACCGAAGCCGCCACTGTGGAGACCGATATAGAACCCGTAGTGAGGGAAACTCTCGTCGAGCCAGGTTTGCACGATAGCTGTTACATCAACGCTCAACCACGCATCGCCGGCCGGAGTCTCAAAGGTCTCGTATATCGTACCTTCATGACCGGGGTTGTTGTTCCATGTTACCGTGTGCTCGTCCCAGGTACCGTCGACCCGGCACACCCAGAATTCGTAACCCATATCATATACCGTGCCGACGTACAGGTTTAGTTCAGCGTATGTCAAAGTCGCCCCTATGTATGTATCGAGGCCTTCGAATTCGATTAGCGCATCCCCGTGACCGAGGTACATACCTGCCCAAATGTCCGGGACATCACCGTAGTTATCGTCAGGATAGCTTGCCCAGATGACCGTGTCTTTACTAGCCGCGCCGTCGGGTTGTAGGGTTACAGTGTTTGTGGCGTATCCGGATATAACCAGTAATAAAAAACTTACGGATATTACGTATTTCATGACACCTCCCTTTTAGGTTAACCCTTATTATAGAATATACCTCTCCGCTATTCGGTAATCAGGTTTATTCTCCCATCCACCGTGCTACCGGCGGGACGTCCAAAATATCGCCAATCTCGCTTATCGCGTAGTGGGCGCCCGGGTCCCAGGCGCCGGGCGTCCGCAGCCAGACCGTCGTCAAACCCGCGCCCCGGGCCGGGACTATGTCCTCGGCCGGCGAATCGCCAACGAAGATTACCCCGCCCGGCTCCGCGCCCACCTTCTCGACCAGCAGCCGGAAGAACGCCGGGTCCGGTTTGAAGACGCCGACCTCGCCGGCGATTACCACCCAGTCGAAGTATTTCTCCCAGCCCGTCTCCGCGAGTTTCTCCCGCTGTGTGTCGGCGAAGCCGTTGGTCGCCAGACCAAGCGGGAAGACGCCGGCCAGCGCCGCCAGGGTTTCCTCGGCCCCGTCGAAAGGATAGACCCTCTCGACGTACACTTGCAAGTAGTCGGGACCGACGACCTCGCCGACGGCGGCGCCCGGGATGCCCAGCTCCTTAAACAGCCGGTCGAAGCGCTCGACCCTCAGCCGTTCGACGGTCGTCTCGCCGGCCGCCAGCCCGAACCACATCTCGCCGTTTACCCGGAAGTATCCCTCGACGAAGTCGTCGCGCTCGACGCCGCGGACCCCCAACCCGTATTTTTCGTGGATAATAGAGAGGGCCTCCCGGGCCGCCCGGCGGTGGTCCAAGAGCGTGTTGTCCAAGTCGAAGAATATCGCTTTGGGTTTCATCTCCGTACCGAACGGCCGGCGGCCTACCGTTTCCGCCGCAGTTCTCCCCACATCTCTATTATCTCTCGCACGGTGGTAAATACGTGTCGGGCCGAGACGGTCGAGCGGCCGTACTCCCTCGGTAGGTGGCGGACGCCAAGTTCCTCAATTACGACGCCCGCGTTCTTTAGCTTGACCATCAACTCGGTATCTATGAAAAACCTGTCGGACTTCAACTCCAGCGACGGGACGGCGCCCGCGGGAAATACCTTGAAGGAACAGTCGATGTCCCGAAGCTTCAACCCGAATAAAACCTGTATCAGTTTATTATACGCCCGGGACGTGAACTGCCTCAGGGTACCCTCGGAACGCTCCAAACGGTAACCGACCACGGCGCGCCCGGGCGCGGCACGCTCGACGAAACGGGCCAGCTCGCCGACGTCGAACTGCCGGTCGCCGTCGGTATAGAAGACGTACTCGCAGTAGGCCGCGTCGAAACCGTCGCGGAGCGCCCGACCGTAGCCCAGGTTACTCAGGTGGGTTATCACGCGGAGGGCCGGCAGTTCGCCCGATAATTCTTTCAAAACCGCCGACGTCTGGTCCGTCGAACCGTCGTCTATGACGATTATCTCGTACTCGTCGCAGAGGCCGCCCAATACCCGGTCCAGGTCCCGTACGAGGGCGCCGACGTTCCCGGCTTCGTTCAGGGCCGGGACGCAGGCCGAAACCGACGGTTTTCCGGCGTTCCTACTCAACCCGATCCTCCGTCCTCTTGAACTTGTTAACCACGGAGACCAACAGTTCCCGCGCCGGTTCCACCTTCAACAATATCGCCAGTACGGCGTATAATATCACCCCCGCGGCCGTCGGATAAATCAGATTAATCAGATACCCAACGCGACCGCCCAAACCGGCGTCCCAACCCAAGGTGTACAACCACCACACAACCACGCCCATCACGGCGGCGGCGGCGACTACTTTCACGAACGTTATCAGCGTCGAGCTTTTCAAACGGACGCCGTCGCGGGTGCCGAGGTAAACGAGGACCGACGAGACCCATAAGGCGTTCACCAACCCCCGCGCCAGCGCTATTCCCCAGTGGCCGAACCAGGCCGCGAAAAGGACGTCGGCGCCTACGGTCAACACGACCGCGCCGACAGCCGCGGCGGAGAAGAACCAGTACCGCTGCAAGCCGTACGCCGCGGCCCGGACCATGCTTAACGCGGCGAAGAACAGCAACCCGACCGCGTATGCCCTGGTCGCCGCTACTGTCAGGGCCAGCGACGCCGCGTCGAAACGGCCGCCGTGAAAGAGAAAGCCAATCGCCGGTTCGGCGAGGATAAACAGGCCGACGGACGCGGGGACGTAGAAAACGGTCAACTGGCTTAACGTTCGTTCCAACCTTTTAGACACTTCCGATTTCCGTTTGCCGGCGGCGTCGCGGCTGAAGTACATAAAACTCACCCGCGCCAGCGGTATCGAGAAGAGGGCCGCCGCGAACCCCATTATCGTAAAGCCGTACTTCAACGACGATACGGCGCCCTCGGCGACGCGGGCGGCTACATTGCGGTCAACAAACGTATTAAGTTGGTCGGCGGCGGCGCCGGCCGCCAAGGGCGCGGCCGCGGCGAAGAACGCTCGGGCCGCCGGTCGCGCCGGGTTCAGGGTCGGGCGCCAGTGGCGGGCGCCTTTTTTCAAAACGGCGATCGAGAGGAAAACGGCTTGCACAACACTTCCGGCCAGGGCACCGGCGGCTATCGCGTAAACGCCCAAGCGCGCGGCCAATGTTAAAACTGACGCAGTTATGATAAGCGGCGGGACCGCGTTCAGCGCCGCCGGGAAGACAAATGACTCCCGGGCGTTATGGACCGAAAGAAAAACCCTCAGGCAGAGAGACGATACGATGATGGGCGCGAGGAGCCGCAGAATGGACGCGCCTTCGGCGATTTCGGCGGCGTCCGCGCCGGGAATAACGGCTGCACCTACGTACGGGGCCGCGAGTACGAGAACGGCCGCCGCCGCTATATAAACGACGACTACTATGTTGGTTACGTTCCAGAGTTCGCGCCAGGCTTCGGGTTCGCCCCGCTCCCCGGCCCAGCGATGGAAGTACGGCATCACCAGAGCAGCGAAAAGGTTTTGCGTGAAGATTATCAGTATTTCGGGAACTACGGCGACGAGTAGGTATAGATCGTACGCTCGCTCGGTGCCGAAGGCACGGGCGATAAAGACCGCTTGAACCGCGCCGAAGAGGAGAGCGGCGGCGTTGAAAAAACTCATCGCGCCCACAGTACGCTTAACCGGCACCGCCATACGACGGCCGCTCCTTGCGCGCGATGACGCCCAAAATGTCCCGAAGATTCACGTTGACGTTGACGGCACCCAGACGCGACGGCGCCAGGACCCGCTCGGCGACGGCAAGCCGAGGTACGAACGCTGTCGCCTTACGCGTCAGGTAAGCGACAGACCAAGTCTTGACCGGCCGGTGAACGTCCACCAGCTCGAAGCCGGCCGCCCGGACTATCCGCAAGAGCGACGACCGCGTGAAGTAGTACGTATGAAACCGCATTATGTACCACCACCGACGCTTCCGCCAACGGCTGAGAACGCTGCCCAGGTCCGGCACTTCCAAGTAAACATATCCGCCCGGTTTGAGTAAACCGTTAATCCGGCCCAACTCGCCTTTGGGGTTGGCTACGTGCTCCAGAACGTGGAACATCGTAACCGCGTCGAAGGTTCCGGTATCAAAATTATGCTCGTCAAGGAACCCGCAGTACACGTTCTGGCCTATTATTTCGGACGCGTACCGGGCGGCCGCACGGGCCGGCTCAACGCCGTATCCGTCCCACCGGTCGCCGAGGAGTGAGAGAAAAAAACCGTGGCCGCAGCCGAAATCGAGGAGTCGCCCGCCGGCGACGTGGCGCTCGAGGCGGGCCAGGTTCCACCTGTAACTCGCCTCCTTCCACGACCGCTGCTTCAGATACTCTTCGTCCTCCACCGAGCGGTAAACGTCGTTCAAGAGCTCCTGCTTCTCCCGCGGATTGGAGTACGCGAGGCCGCAGCGGTTGCAGACGACGATGCGACAGTTCAGGTTGTTCGGGTCGGACTGTCTGAAGTACGACAAAGCCCCCGCCGACGTTTCGTCTATGGTAGACGGGTAAAGGACGCGGTAGTCGTTCGCGCCGCAGAGGTTACAGTCAACGTACTCGAACATAGGGGAATAGGACGGCGGCGAGTGTAGCATAAACGGCCGGGTATGTTAAGGGTTATCAACGGCGGTCGTTCGCCGTATACTTGACTAATCTACACATATATGTTAACCTTCAAGTATGAATACCTATTCGGGGAAAGCCGCCGCCGGCCTTCTGGTTCTGGCGTCGGTCATCGGTTGTAAAGGGAGCGATATGAACCACGGGAGTACCGCCGGCGTAAACGCGCCCGAGTTCCCGGCATACGGCCACGAGCGGTGGATTAATTCGGAGCCGCTGACGATGGAAGAGCTTCGCGGCAAAATCGTCCTCGTCGACTTCTGGGAATACACGTGCGTCAACTGCATACGTACTCTGCCGTACATAACCGAGTGGCACCGCCGCTACGCCGACCAGGGGCTCGTAATCGTCGGCGTACATACGCCGGAGTTCGAGTTCGGGAAGGACCGGGCAAACGTCGCGCGGGCCGTCCGGGAATTCGGCATAGAGTACCCGGTCGTCCTCGACAACGATTACGAGATATGGACCGCGTACGCCAACCGCTACTGGCCGCGGAAGTATATAGTGAACCCGGACGGCAAAATCGTCTATGACCACGCCGGCGAAGGTGCGTACGCCGAAACCGAAGAGGTCATCCAATCGTTGATCAGGGAACTCGACCCGGACGCGGACCTTCCCGCCGTTATGGAGCCGGTGCGGGCCGAGGATACGACCGGCGCCGTCTGCTACCCACGAACGCCGGAGCTTTACTGCGGGTACCTGCGGGCGAAGTACGGTAACGCCGAAGTTTATCCGGAGGAAACGCGCAACTATACGGACCCGGCGACGCACGACGAGGGCCGCGTATATCTAAGCGGGTTATGGCGCCTAGGCAAGGAGCGGTCGACGTACGAGGGCGAGGGTTTAGACGAAAACGGCTACTTACTCATCCCCTACTCGGCGAACGAGGTGAACGCGGTGATGGACGCGGCGCCCGAGGGCGAGACGGTCCGGGTTCACGTGTATCGCGACGGCGGACCCCTGACTGCGGAAGACGCCGGAGCGGACGTAAGCGTCGACGCCGACGGCTCATGGATTGACGTCTCCGTCGGGAAGATGTACCGGATACTGAACGCGGCCGAGTACGGCTCCGGTGAGTTGTCCCTCCGCCCGACCGGCCCGGGCCTCTCGATATACGCGTTCACGTTCGGGTCGTGCGCGGTCAAGTGATAACGCTTTATAAACGAAACAGACAGCCGCTCCGGGGAGCGGCTGCCGTCGTATAGTAAGGGAAACGATTGGGGGTTATAATGAAAGCTGTTTTATTCTTCTAACCTTTCGAGTTCATAAACAGCGAGGTCGTATTCGAAATATTCGTCCTTACCCTTTTCAACGGCTTTTTTAAAATGCTCACATGCCAGGGAATCAGTCCCTCGATATTTATAAAAGTAACCGATATAACAATGGGCATCGCACAACCGTGCCGGAGCGGTGCCCGCTTCGCGAAGGTAATCCGTCTCCGATATTTCCCCGGCAAAAAACCGTATCGCTTGGTAAGACCACCCATAATTGTCAAATTTTAATGCCTTTCGTAGCGAATCCTTACTTTCTACACCGACATCGCTTTCGCAAATATAGTTTACAATATAATCTTTAACGTTGTTTTCTAACTTCATTAGCCCTTGTACCGTCTCAACGGCTTCCGCGTGTTTGCCCGAAAGGTAAAGGACTATCGCTTTAAATCTGTCTGCATAGGCGTATTCTTGGCCTAACACCTTCGCTTTGCCGTAACACTCGACGGCTTTTTCAAAGCGGCCGAGTTTGTAAAAAGCCCCGCCCTTAATAATATAAACATAACCGTCCTTGGGGGTTATTTCCAACGCTTTATCGTAATAATCAATAGCCTCATCGTATCGCCCTATTTCATCTAGCACGTACCCTTTATGTACAAGTGATACTGCGTCCGAGGCTTCAATTTCAAGGGCTTTTTTATAAAAACTAATGGCCTCTTCGCGTTGACCTAGTTCATCGAGCGCAATTCCTTTTCCGTAGTAAGCTAAAATATTTTTCGCGTTCATCCCCAACGCTTTATCGTAAGACTCAATAGCCTTTCGGTAAAGGGCTAACTCGCGAAGTACGTCGCCTTTGCCAACGTACGCTTCGGAGAAATCGTCGTCGACTTCCAACGCTTGATCGTAACAAGTTAAAGCTTCTTCGTATAACTGTAAATTATACAATACTAACGCTTGAATATAATACGCATAAGCGTTCTCGGGGTTAAATTCCAGTAGCGTATCGTAACATTCGATTACTTTTCGGTACCGGCCCAATCGAAAGAGTATTGCCCCTCGTCCATAGTAAGCGTTCGCATATCCCGGGTCGATCTCTATAGCTTTATCGTAACATTCGATCGCCTTATCGTAGAACTCCAGAGCTTCTAACGCATTACCCTTGTTATTATACGCGTACGCATATTCCGGATCGATCTTTATCGCTTTATCGTAACATTCGATCGCCTCTTTATAACGTCCCAGGTCATATAACGCGACACCCTTGTTATTATGCGCGTACGTATATTCAGTGTCCACGTCTATCGCTCTATCGTACCATTCGATCGCTTCATCGTATAGTCCCATTTCCTTGAAGACGCACCCTTTGTTATAATACGATACGGGAGATTGAGGAACGATATTAATGACTGCATCATAGCATTTCAACGCTTCGTCGTATAGTCCCATGTCTTGCAATATTAAGGATTTACTTTCGTAAGCGTCTATGTTTTCGGGGTTAATCCGAATTATTTCGTCGTAACACTCTAACGCATCCTCGTACCGCCCCATATCCTCTAATAATAAGGCTTTACTATTGTAACCGTCGACGTATTCGGGGTTGACCTCTATCGCTCTATCGTAACACTTTAAAGCCTCGTCACTTTGGTTCAGCTCCATCAACGCGGTCGCTTTATAATCGTAATAATATAAACATTCCCGGTCTGCCTTAATCGCTTTATCGAAATATTTTATGGCTTCTTCGTATTGAAATAATAGGAAATAAGCTTTGCCTGTCTTAAAAAGTAAACCGGCGTTGTTTTCAGCTATCTTTAACGCCGTCTCGTAATAATCGATTCCTTCGCTAAACCGGCCCAATTGAATCAGCGTATCGCCTTTGTAGCTGTAACCTTCGATTTTTCCGGGGTTGACGGCTATCGCTTTATCGTACCATTCGAAGGCTTTATCGTACATTTCCATCCTTGCAAAAGCTGAACCTTTGAAAACGTATGCTTC
>CP070755.1:701345-714862 GCA_020348885.1 Candidatus Coatesiibacteriota bacterium
ACCGACCCTTCGGGCTTCTCGACTATCTCGCGCAAGTATCCGTCATCGTTGACGAGAACTCCGAAACGGCCCGGGTCGTCCACTTCCACGCCTAACAGCGCGTTTCCGGAGGATTCGGCGACGGCCGAAACGTCTTCGGCCGCGTAAATGTCGTCCGCATTCAACACAAGGAAGTCGGCATCGACTACCCGTTCGGCGGTTAAAACCGCATCGGCCGTCCCTCGTTGCTCGGCCTGAATAACGTACTCGACGGACGTACCCCGATAGTCATCGCCGAAAACGTCCCGGACCATTTCGGCGAAGTAACCCACGACCAATACGAAACCGTCGACGTAAGGGCGTAAAACGTCTAGATTGCGTTCCAACAACGGCTTGTTAAATAGCGGTAAAAGCGGCTTCGGCCGCGTTAACGTCAACGGGTAGGTTCTCGTAGATTTCCCCGCCGCCAGGATAACGGCTTTCATTATTCGGGTACCTCCGCTTCGGCCGACGCATCTTCACGCGTTCCGGGAACTTCGGGTATTAACGGCTTCGCATATCCGCGAGGCCTGGCGGCGATTAGTTTCGGCTCGTGCGTTAAAACCAACACGAAGTCGCCGGATTCGATCCGCGCCGGAACGCCGGTTTTGTCGAACGCGACGCGGGTACCGCCGCAATCGTAAACGTAACACGTCTTGCTCGTCGCGCCGACAGGATACGAAGCGACCGAAGAGAACTCAACACGGACGAAACCGCTAGCGCCGGGCGCGGGGACGAAGAAGCTCCGCGGGAACCGGCCCGTCGTTCCGTCAGCCATCGCGGTACCGATGGCGAGAAACGCCTCGGGATGGAACAACGTAAGAGACGCGGGCCGTAACGCCGTTCCGTCGTTATTTCCGAGCGACGCAGGAGACGAAGATATAACGTGGGCCCCAAAAACGTCGCCAGCGGTACGGAAATACAAAGAACCGTCGCCGCGCCTCCTATAACCGGCCACCACCAAATCGCCGACCGGCTCGCCCTCGAAGAATACGTCGTAAACGAGGGGTTCTTTGGGAGATATCGAAAACGCGGATTCACCCAATAACCGTACGGCTTTAGCCGAAAGGCGCGGCGCTTCTGTTACGTCGAAAGTGACCACCCGGACGGGCTCGGCCGAGCGCGCCAATAGAATACGCGTCTCTTTTCCTTTCGCTTCGCCCGGTGGTTCTCGCCAGTAAACCGGATATAACAGATTACCGCCGGCAAGCTCGAGACCGCAACAGTACAGATCGTCAATCGAACCGTTTACGCGGCACTCGTACGTATTGACAGCCGGCGCGTCGTCGAATCCGGCAATCGTACGTTCGGTCCGTGCGGGTGTCGAAAAAAAGAATTCGCCTACCGCCCTGTCGCCCAAACACTCCCCCTTAAACGACTCGTCCAGGGAGTTAGGGTCGAAGGGGCGCGATAGATTTACCGAAAGGGGAATGGCGATTTCCGCCGCGTCTTCAACCACGAATGGCAAGGCAATGGCTTGGGAACCGGGATTAAAAGCGGTTAAATCACGACTGGGCGCGTCTTCTTCGCGCTTTATCGCGACACTGTCGGAGCATACGAGACCCTCGAAACGGCCGTCTTCGCCGACAGCCAACGTCGCGGCGTAACCGCGGAAGTCCAAGTATATTCGTCCAACGCTTATCGTTCGGCAAGAAACCGTTTCCTCCGCTCCGTTTTCCAGATTAAGGGCTTGTAGCCGGGTCGGGTAAAATCCAACCTGTTCGCTGAAAGGGATTGGCATATACACATTACGGTAGCGGAGAAAGGCAGGTATATACTCGTATTCGCGGGAGTAGTTCCGATTATCGCCGCGTACAGCGTAATGGACGGAACTCCCGCCATACCTGACGTCGGCGACGGTTTCGCCGTCGTCGAAACAAACGTAGGCAAGCCGCCCGTCGTCGCGGGAAGCGGTGATCATTTTAATAGGATAGTCCCGCTCCGCCTCGTCGGACAACCGAAAAAATCCTTCGTACTTCAAAAGGGTTAATCGCCCTCCAGCATCGGAACGTCCACCCAGTTCGGTGACTTCCAAGAATCCGAACGGCGATTCGCCGAAGTAATACACGTAATAACCGGGCGTATTAATCGCTGCCGGTATATCGTCGCAGCCAGTTACTGCGAATAGTAAAAGGTAAAGGAGTGCGAAACGCGATAAACCGCCGATTATGAGACGGTTACGTTTGTTGCCTGATGTGTTACCTCTCGAATAAGCCATACGATTAACCCGGGTAACCAGGCAGATTATATATAGGCGGCGACGAACCCGCAAGGGAAAAGCGGTTTCCCGAAGGCGTTTCCGTCCGGTTACGCTGATATCAAGCGAAACCGCCGTTTAATTTTGATTTACGGACCAAGAACTGATATACTTGTCGGTTAAAAAGGCCAAGAAATTACGATGAAGAACGCGCTGGTAAAAATCGGAATACTAGTAACGTTAACAGTCCTCGCGAGCGCTACGGCGGCCGTCGCCGAAGAACCGGCGGCCGGCGAATTACGCTTAAAAGTAGTTGGTAACGACGGCGCGCCCCTACAGGGAGTAGAGGTGTCGGCGTCCGCGGTTCACGCCGAAACGGTAACGGCCTTTACGGACGCGGCCGGCGAAGTCACGCTGCTCGGGCTTACGCCAGGGGTATACACGGTTCACGCGGAACTGCCCGGTTACTTTTCACAGAAACGGATGGGGGTATTAGTAAGGTCCGGGCAAACGCCTGACGTAAACTTCACGTTAAAACGGATGTTCCCGCCGCTTAGGATTCAGGTTACCGCCGACCGAATAGAAGAAACGGCGCGGTTTACGCCGGCAAGCACCGGCGCTGTAGAAGCGGACGAAATTACATCGAGGGGAGTACGTACGTTCGACCAGGCGATCGAAAGTATAAGCGGCGTTCAAGTAAACCGCACGTCGCCGATTACGACGTCAAGCATCTCGATACGCGGCTCGTCCGAATCCCAGGGCGGCGGTACAGGGAACCGCGTTCTGTTGTTGTTGGACGGGCGCCCGGCCATGAACCCGGACGTCGGCTCGGCGAACTGGACGTTAATCCCCGTTGGTATCGTGGAACGGGTCGAAGTCGTGAAAGGTGCCACGTCGCCGCTTTACGGGACGACGGCTATGGGCGGCGTTATAAACGTTATAACCGTAAAACCCGGTGATAAAACGGTCGCCGGTATCTCGACGGAAGCTGGTTTCTATGAAAAACCGCCGGCGTGGATGCGCTGGACTGGAAAAAGGATTTACTTTAATACCCTTCAGGGACACATCGCCAAGAAAATGGGAAAGATAGGCATCAGCGCCCACGTATCGAGACAAATGGACGAGGGATACAAAGAAAACAACGACAGTGAATTCTACACGGGTTTCGGGAAGTTCAGCTATTCGCCGGCGGGTAACGCCGACGAGGAACGGTACGCGACGGTCGAAATATCCGGTAGTGGCGGAAAAAGCGAGAACGGCAGGCCCCACTCGTGGGAAAGCCCGCTGAGACCGTTATCTATAGAGCCGGAAGACGCCAACGACCGGCAATACAAAACATGGGGGGACATCGATATCGCGGCGGAACTGCCGTTAACGGGAAGGGTTACGTCGAAAGGACATTTATACTATCACAGAAACGAAACCCGAACCGCTTATAACCCAGACGGCCGGGAAAGCGACCCGCAGCCGGAAGGTTTCGAGACTAAATCGGTATCGGAACAGGCCGGCGTTATATTGCAAGCCGAACACCTCTGGGGTGGGCGCCAACGGTTCCTCGGAGGCGCCGAAGGGTCACTCGAGTGGGTAGACGGCCGGCCCGAAAACCTGAGTTACGGACGGCATCGCGCGGGTTCGACCGCGGTTTTTATTATGTCCGAAACATATCTGCCGTTCCGGACGACTCTCACGGGGGCTTTACGCTACGATTATAAAAAAGTATTGGGGACGTATGTAGAAGACCAAATAAGCCCACGTGTGGGACTGTTGATAAGGCCGACCGATGGGACCGCGATACGTACATCGTACGCCGCGGCGTTCAGGGCGCCGACGTTCGCCGAGATGTTCTTAAAGGAAGTACCGAGCGGGCACATTTTCCGGCCGAACCCGGATCTGGGCGCGGAGCACCTGAGAGCTTTCGAGGTCGGTATTAACCAGGGAATATCCGAAAGGCTAAACGTCGATGTCGCGTACTTCCACCACAAGTACTACGATATGATAAGCTGGGACCACTTTTTCGTCGGCGGGGAAAGCATCCTTACGCCGTATAATCGGGACGTGGCCGTAATACAAGGAATCGACTTCAACGCATACGCGGAACTATTCTGGGATATCAGTGTTAAGGGGGGGTACACGTACTTAAACGCAAAAGACCGAACGCCGGGAGCCGCAAACGAAACACTACCCTATAAACCCGAACATCAACTCTACTTCGCGGGCGACTGGCTGCTATTACGAAAGCTTTTACTACACTGCGACATACGCTACCGGAGTAAAATCGAAGAAGTGGTCTTATATCCGGAAAGTCCGCCGGGAGCTTATACGCTGGTAAACGGAAAGGCTACTTATAGACTACCTAAAGGTTTCTCGGTAAATTTCGCCGTCAATAACATAGGAAACGAACAGTACGAGGAGATGGCCAAGTACAGAATGCCGGGCCGCTCATATGCTTTCGGGTTCGGCTGGGACCTACAATAATGGAACCGGACTACATCCTCTGCGACTCGCACGCCCACCTTACGGACAACTCATTTGCAAACGACTTGGACGACGTTTTAAAACGCGCAAGAGAAGCGCAAGTCGGGATTATCGTCGTCCCGGGGAACGACATATCGACGAGCGAGCGGGCTATACAAATTGCGAAGGAACACGAAGGGATATACGCCGCCGTCGGCCTACACCCGCACGACGCCAGATTACTCGAGTTGGAGAGGAACACGCTCGAACATATTGCCCGCGTGGGAGCGAACGACGGTACGGTCGTGGCCGTCGGCGAGACGGGGCTCGATTACTACTATAACCTCTCGAGCAGGGAAGACCAGTTGGCAGCGTTTCGATGGCACGTCGGCCTGGCCCACGAGCTGGATCTACCGGTCATTATCCATTCGCGTAAGGCCGAAGAGGATATCAAGAGCGTAATCAAACTGGTCGGAGTTCCGACGGCCAGCGGCGTTCTGCACTGCTTTTCGGGCGACAAAGACTTCGCGTTGTGGGGGATTGATAACGGTTTACAGGTGTCATTCTCGGGTACGATTACCTTCAATATGACCGCGGACGCGGAAAGCGGGACAAAGATTACGCCCCTCCGAAAAACGTTAATCGAAACCGATTCGCCTTATCTCGCGCCGGTACCGAAACGCGGAAAACGCAACGAACCGGCATACTTACCGTTTACCGCGGAAAAACTGGCGGCGGACCGGGATATCCACGTGGACGACGTTTACGCCGAAACGACTCTTACCGCTCGGGAGTTATTCCAGATACCGGTGGACTTCGGCGGGGCGATAATCTATGAAATCGGGGGGAATCTGTACGTAAACCTTACGAATAGGTGCACGAACCGATGTGTTTTTTGCATACGCGAGTTCTCCGACGGGGTAGGGGGGTACGACTTAAGGTTACGCGCGGAGCCGACGGCGACGGAAATCGTCGAGGCCGTCGGCGACCCTTCGCGTTACGACGAAATAGTGTTTTGCGGTTACGGCGAACCGACTATCAGATGGGAAACGGTCAAGGAAGCGGCGCGGGCGATTAAAAAAGCCGGCGGATATATACGGTTGAACACCAACGGGCTAAGCGCTCAAATAACCGATACTGATATCACGAAGGGATTCCCCGGGCTTGTAGACGAAGTATCAGTAAGCTTAAACGCGCCCGACGCGGGGTTATACTACGAGTTATGCCGTCCCGAGTTCGGAGATAAAGCCTGGCCTGCCGTCCTGGATTTCGTACAAAAAGCCCGAGCCATAGTTAAAACTCGTGTAAGTATGGTCAGGCATCCGACGGTGGACGAAGAAGTGGTCCGGCGGTTCGCCGAGGACTTGGGCGTACCGTTAAAAGTACGCGGTTAGCCCGTCCGGCTACTTACTATCCTGCCATATCTCCTCCATCTCTTCCAAACCGGTTTCGGAAAGGGACTTCCCCCGCTCCGCCAATCCGACCTCGACGGCGTTGAAGCGCCTGATGAATTCGTCGTTGGTACGGTTTAAGGCCGTGGAAGGGTCAACCCCGAAGTAACGGCAAAGGTTTACAATGGAAAAAAGCAGGTCGCCGAGTTCCGCTTCTACGGCGTCGTCGTTACCGGCGTTAACGACCGAGCGGAGCTCCTCGGCTTCTTCACAGATTTTATCTAGTACGCCGGACGCGTCCTCCCACTCGAAGCCCACCGTGCGGACCCGGTCCTGGATGCGGTGAGCCCGAAGCAAAGCCGGCAAGCTTCGGGGTATGCCGTCCAATAGATATTTACCTTCGCCCTTTTCCGCGGTCTTGATAGCTTCCCAGTTTTTCAGGACTTCGACAGGCCCGGACACGTCCGTATCGCCGAAAACGTGGGGATGGCGATCAACGAGTTTTTCCGAAACAGCGCGAATTACGTCTTCTATATTGAAAGCGCCGCGTTCGTCTGCGATAATCGAGTGGAAACAAACGTGGAGGAGGATATCGCCCAATTCCTCCCGTAACGCGTCGTCGTGACCGACGTCAATCGCTTCGGCGGCTTCGTACGCTTCTTCGATAAGAAACCTGCGCATCGAAGCGTGAGTTTGTTCCTTGTCCCACGGGCACTTCGCCCGGAGGGTTTTAACAACTTCGAAGAACTCGTCAAAAACGGTTGACATATTAAACCTCCACAGAAACGCAGTTAATATAACACCGCCGCAGAGCTAAATAAACACCAATCAACGGGGTAGAGTAGTTGAATAAGCATATCGAACCGTTAGACGAACGCGGAATCCGCGCTGCGGCGGGCGAACATTGCCCGGCCGAGATAATCATCCTAGACGAAACCGGGTCCGTTATGGACGACGCGGCTGAGCTGGCGGCGCGAGGCCGTAGTCACGGCACTGTAATCGTCGCCGAAGAGCAAAAAGCCGGGCGCGGGCGCCACGGCCGGACCTGGGAATCTACCCGGTCTCTTGGATTGTATATAGCGGTTATATTGGACGAGAATATATCGGGGGATCCCAGCTCGCTAATGTCGCTAATATGTGGGTTGGCTGTCTGTGAAACCGTCCGCGGCGCCAGCGTCCCGGAGGCTGGAGTCAAGTGGCCTAACGACGTTCTGGCCGGGGAAAGGAAAATCGCCGGGATATTAGTATCGAAAAAACCGGCGGACGGAGTCTATATCGTCGGCGTAGGTATCAACGTTCACCATAGGAAGGACGACTTTACGCCAGAGCTTCAGGGTAAAGCGACGTCGATATACTTGGAAACCGGCAGCGACGTATCGAGGAACGAAGTAGCCGGTTCGCTGGTACGCAATCTGTTCGAAAAGAACTCGGCGTTCATTAACGAAGGGCCTTTACCCGTCATAGAAGAATATAGGGGACTTTGCTCTATTCTCGGCGAACAAATAGAGATCACCGAAGCCGACGGAGTTTTTAAGGGAATTGCCGAAGACATCGCTGCCGACGGGGCTTTGTTAGTTAGGATAGGTAGCGAAATTAAAGCTTTTTACTCAGGCGACGTGAGTATTAAACGGTAGTCGGCAAACGGGGATAGGAACAGTTGGTTCTACCGTCAGCTTTTTACGCCTAATACCTTCAATATTTTTTCGAGGTCGTCGGCGTTATAGAAATATAGGGTAATACTCCCCTTTTTATTCGACCCCGTAACTTTCACCTTCGTCGCGAGGGTTTCCGCTATCCGCTTCTCGAGGTCGTCGCGAAAAGGCGCACGCTTACGCTTTTTCGATTTGCGTTTCGGGGCGGCCGGACTAACAATATTCTCCACTTGCCGGACCGACATCCCCTCCTTTACGATACGCTCCGCCAAGGCGAACTGACGCGACGGGCTTTGGAGAGGTAGTAACGCTCGCGCGTGGCCCGACGTAATCTCGCCGTTCCTCAACATCTCTGTAACGGCTTCCGAGAGGTTAAGTAACCGTAACGCGTTGGTAACCGTCGCCCGGTGTTTCCCTATCGCGCGGGCTATCGCCTCGTGGCTCATCCCCTCGTCTTCGTGGAGGTATTTATAAGCAACTGCTTCCTCTATCGGGTTAATATCCTCCCGCTGTAGGTTCTCGATTAACGCGACGGTCAACAGCTTGTCGTTGGGTACGTCGCGAACGTACGCCGGAACGGCGGTTAAACCGGCGAGCCGGGCGGCTTCGACTCTCCGTTGACCCGCTACGACCTGGTATTTATCGGGCGCGACGGGGCGTACAAGAATCGGTTGAAGGATACCGTTTTCTTTAATCGATGAAGCCAGCTCCTCCAGCCCCGCCTCGTCCAACTCCCCGCGCGGTTGTAACGGATTGGGTCGTAAAGAAGCGATGGGGATTTCCAGCGCCGACAGCTGACCTTCCGATGGCGGTATTAACGCGTCCAGGCCTTTACCGAGAGCTTTCCTACGCGGCGTCACGTTTCAGTACCTCCGCGGTCAGGTCCACGTAAGCCTGGGCGCCGGCGGACGATATGTCGTACATCATAACGGGCAGCCCGAACGACGGAGCTTCGCTTAAGCGGACGTTCCGGGGGATTACGGTTTCATACACCCTATCGCTAAAGTGTTTCTTGACCTCGTCGGCGACCTGCTTCGCGAGGTTCGTGCGCGTGTCGTACATCGTCAGAAGTACACCCGCTATCCGCAGCGACGGATTCAACCTCGCCTTAACGAGGTTGAGGGTTTCGACCAAAGCCGATACGCCCTCAAGAGCGTAATATTCGCATTGGATCGGTATAATCACTTCGTCGGCGGCCACGAGGCCGTTGAGAGTCAACAGGCCTAGCGACGGCGGGCAGTCGATCATAACGTAGTCGAACTCGGATACAACAGGGGTGATAGCCTCTTTCAAAAGCATTTCCCTACCTGGGACGCTGACCAACTCGATTTCAGCGCCGGTAAGGTTCCGCTGTGAAGGGATTAAGGCCAGACGGGGAATCTTCGTATCGTAGATAATATCACGGATGTCGGCGGCCCCCGCAATGAGTTCGTAAGTTGAACCGCTTGCGAGGTCGCCATCGAAACCCAAACCGCTTGTAGCGTTGGACTGAGGATCGGCATCCACCAGTAGCGTACGTTTCTCTGCGACGGCCAACCCGGCGGCCAGGTTGACCGCAGTCGTCGTCTTCCCAACGCCGCCTTTCTGATTGGCCACTACGAAAACAGTTCCGGGCAAATAGACCGCCTTCTAGTTGTCCGAGTTCGCCGGCGGTGTTTCACGTGAAACGTCGCCTAAAGCGTAGACCGCCACCGCTCTTTCGGTTCCCCTATAAGGTAAAACGTATCGTAACTCGTCTTCTAAAACTAAAGCGCCTCCCGCCCGCTGCGAATCGACGCTACTCAAAGCGAATACCACCACGCGGCCGTCCGTTTTTACTAAACCTTCCAATAACGGAAGCGCCTCGAACCCAAGCCCCTTGGCCGTGACTATTTTATAACGTTCTTCTACGTCTTCGGCCCTCGTGTTCTTAACTACTACCTTATCCAATCTTAGTTCGCCTGTAACGTATCTGAGGTACTCAGCTTTCCGCGAATTCGCTTCTATCAAAGTTACGTTCAGGTCGGGTCTAAGTATAGCCCACGGCAGTCCTGGGTAACCGCCGCCGCTCCCCACGTCCGCTACAGTTGCAGCGTTAGGAATACTTATAAGCTTCAACCCGGCCCACGCGTCAAGTATGAACTCTTCAGCGTACTCGGCCGGGGCCATCGGCGCCGATAACCTGCCTGTCTCCCTGTAACGGCTGTGGAGCTCGTAAAGAGCGTCAAAGAACTCCAGCTTTTCTTCGTACTCGCTGGGTAAATACTCCACCAGATACTCGGAAATAGTACCGGTCGTCCCGCCGTTTTTTAAGTCGGTCCCCACGTCAACGGCCACGGACTTTCTTATTTAGTATCAATAAGTCCGACGGGTTTACGCCCTGTAACCGTCTGGCTTCGTTTATCGTATCGGGGCGCGCCCGTTCCAACGAAGCCCTGGCCTCATTCGATAACCCCTCAATATTAGCATAGTCAATATCCCCGGGTAAACCAATACTTTCGTATACGGACAGCGCCTCGAGTTCTTTCCGTTGCTTTTTCACGTAACCCGAGTACTTCGCTTCTATTTCAGCTTTCTCGATAGCTTTCGCCGGATACTCGCCGCGATCGAGTAAACGCATTAAATCTTGGATCTTTGTCGACGGCCGTCTCAGTATATCGTATAACTTTTTACCGGATCCGCCCGGGTCCGGGGTATTACGCAGCTTGTCCAGGGCTTCGTCGGTCGCGTTCCGTAAACGCTTAAATTCGTCGAACCTTTCTTTATCTATCAAACCGAACTTGTACCCGTATCCCATAAAACGGTCGTCGGCGTTGTCTTCCCTCAACAGAAGCCTATGTTCTGCCCTAGACGTAAAAATACGATAAGGCTCGCTATGGTCCCGGGTAACCAGGTCGTCTATAAGTACGCCGATATACCCCTCGTCCCGCCCAGGGACGAACGGCTCCTCGCCCCTAACACTCAACGCAGCGTTTATTCCGGCGACCAGCCCCTGGCACGCCGCTTCCTCGTAACCGGACGTACCGTTTACTTGGCCCGCCAAGTATAACCCTTCTATCGACTTTGCCTCCATAGTACGTTTTATCTGATACGGCTTAACGTAGTCGTACTCAACCGCGTAACCGTACTGAGTTATCTCGGCCTTCTCAAGGCCCGGTATGGTAGCTAAAAACGCCCTCTGCACATCCTTGGGCAAACTGGTGGCTAGGCCGCTCAAGTACATTTCGTCTACGTTACGGCCCTCAGGCTCGATGAAGACTTGATGCCTTTCCTTTTCGCGAAACCTCACCACCTTATCCTCAATAGACGGGCAGTACTTCGGTCCGATACCCTTTATCCTACCAGTAAACAACGGCGATCTATCCAACCCCCTATTGATGGCTTTCTTAGTATCTTCGTTTGTATAAGTTACGTAACAGGGTACCTGCTCTATATTTAACGCGTCCGAACAGAAACCAGGGCACGGCTCGTCGCCAGTTTGTTCTCCACACCTGTCTTTATCTACGGTGGAAGCCCGCACCCTCGGCGGTGTACCAGTCTTCAATCTCCCCAACTCAAAACCCAGCCCTTTAAGCGAATCTGATACTTTGGACGTAGAACCACCACCAGCCCTACCCCCTACCTCGGTCCTCATACCATAATGCAATACCGCATTTAGGAACGTCCCTGTACACAATACAACCTTGGATGCTTCTACAAACCCAGCGTTCGTAGACACACCTGTTACTACTCCGCCATCAGCTACTACACCTTCTACCTCAGCTTCTCGTATATCAAGGCCTTCTACGCTTCCGAGTAATTCTCCAGCCAACTTTTTATATAGCGCCCTCTCGCACTGCAACCTCGTCCCTCTAACAGCCGGACCCTTACTTCTGTTTAATACCTTTCCCATAATAGCTGCGCCATCAGCCAAACGGCCCATCAAACCGCCAAGCGCTGAAAGCTCCTTCACCAAATGGCCCTTCCCTATACCACCTATCGCCGGATTACACGATAGTAAACATATATTATCCACTTGGTCCGTTACCAACAAAGTACTCAACCCCATTCGAGCACCGGCTGCAACAGCTTCTAACCCGGCGTGCCCACCACCTACTACCACTATGTCGAAATCTTTTACCAACGTTAATGCCCGCTAATAGTATATATCAACGTTGTTAATATAAAATAGTATATACTTATTATTTAGAGCGTTAATATGGTGAGATTATGTGGATAAATAGTGGGGCATATGTGCATATAATAAACTCCGCCGTTCGTATCTATTAGTGGCTTGCCGTGCCTTATGTGTGAGTATGTTAGCGACTCCTATGTTAGTTAGTTGATGGGCTGTTGTATGGGTTTTGGATATAGTTGGTAGTTATTGGATATCTACGCCTAATCGGAATTTGTTTGTTCGTAACGTGCTTTTGTTAACACGTGTATAAACACCTTACTAACGTTAACTGAATAACTCTATCTTACTTGCGAGGTCTTTGGCCTCAGAAGCGGTTTTTCCGTCGTTGCCCTTAATGCCTTCCTCTATTTTCTTCATGGCGTGGAGTACGGTAGAATGGTCTCTATTACCAAAGGCGGCGCCAATATCTGCTAGGATACACCCGCCGTGCGTTCTACATAGGTACATCGCCATCTGCCGGGCGTGTGCTAGGCGCGCCTTTCTTGATTTAGAGACTAGATCCCTCTTCGATATACCATAATAGTTTGCGACGAGCTCTTGTATCTTCTCTATAGATGTTGGCTGTCGTGAATCCTCGGGTATAAATTCCGTGAGGACCTTATTTACCGTCTCAGCGGTAAGCGACCCGCCGGTCAAGGCGATAAGCGCGTGTAGCTTGCTCAACGCCCCTTCTATCGCTCGTATATTCGTGGTTATCCTAGTGGCGATAATGTCCGCTACGTTCCTTGGTAAATCCAGGCCGAGCGTTTCGGCTTTCTTACCGATTATTGCCATTCGCGTTTCGTAATCGGGTGCCTGTATATCGGCGATGAGTCCCCATTCAAACCTGTTTCGGAGCCGCTCCTCGATCGGCGCCAGGTCCTTCGGCGCGCGGTCGCTGGAAATAACGATTTGTTTTCCCGCTTCGAAGACGGCGTTGAAGGTATGAAAGAACTCCTCCTGGGTTCCCTCTTTCCCGGCGATGTATTGTATGTCGTCCACGAGTAGAATGTCCGCGGTTCGGTACTTCCTTCGGAACGCGTCCGGCCGGTTGTTCTTTATTGCGTTAATCATCTCGTTCATGAACTGATCGGCGGAGAGGTACGAAAACCTTATACTCTTATCCTTCTTCATTAAGCGGTGGCCTATCGCCTGCATGAGGTGGGTCTTACCGAGCCCGACGCTCCCATAAATAAACAGGGGATTGTATCGCTTCCCCGGGTTTTCGGCGACGGCCTGGGCGGCGGCCGCGCAGAATTGGTTCGACTTCCCAATAACGAACGTCTCGAAAGTATACTCCCGATTAAGGCGGGTCGGCGTTTCACGGTTGACGGGTTCCCCTCCCCTGGCTTGCTCTTTCCCTTTTCTATCGCGATTAAACAGTTCGCTTTGTGAGGTCGCCTCAACTACTTTCACGAAAGCTTTCCGCCCCATAAGGATTGAAGCTTTCTCGTTTAGTATCGACGTGTATTGTTCGTTTATAAAGTCCTTATATAACCCGTTGGGAACTTCGACCAGAAGATTACTATCTTCGACGGACGCAAGCCGCGTAGGTTGCAACCAAGTATCGAATTCTTTCTGTTCAATTTCTGAACCGGCGAGTTTAAGGACTTCGCGCCACAGGTTTTTCTCAACCGTATCCGCCATAGTTATCCCTTCGGCTTTATAGC
>CP070755.1:714962-717506 GCA_020348885.1 Candidatus Coatesiibacteriota bacterium
AGGCCTGTTCCGGCAGATGGTCGAACTCGCCGTTAACGACGGCCTCGAACCCGGCGATCGTGTCGGCCAGCTTCACGTAGCGGCCCTCCTGGCCGGTGAACGCCTCGGCCACGAACATCGGTTGGCTCAGGAACCGCTGGAGGCGCCGCGCCCGCCCGACGGTTATCTTGTCCTCGTCGGAGAGTTCGTCCATACCTAGTATGGCGATTATATCTTGTAGTTCTACGTAGCGTTGCAAAATTTCCTGGACGCGTCGGGCCGTGAAGTAGTGCCGGTCGCCGAGAATCCGCGGGTCCAGGATGCGGCTCGTGGACTCGAGCGGGTCCACCGCCGGGTAAAGGCCCAGCTCCGCTATCTGGCGGCTGAGCGCCGTCACGGCGTCGAGGTGGCTGAAGGTCGTGGCCGGCGCCGGGTCCGTGTAGTCGTCGGCGGGGACGTAGATCGCCTCGACGGCGGTAATCGAGCCCTTCCGCGTGGACGTGATACGCTCCTGCAAGTCGCCCATCTCTTTGGCCAGCGTCGGCTGGTAGCCGACGGCGGACGGCATCCGGCCCAGGAGCGTCGAGACCTCGGACCCGGCCTGGACGAACCGGAAGATGTTATCTACGAAGACGAGCACGTCCTTGCCCTCGACGTCCCGGAAGTACTCGGCGACGGTCAAGCCGGTCAGCCCGACCCGGAGCCGGGCGCCAGGCGGCTCGTTCATCTGGCCGAAGACCATTGCCGTCTTCTCGATGACGCCGGACTCCTTCATCTCGAGCCAGAGGTCGTTGCCCTCGCGGGTCCGCTCGCCGACCCCGCAAAAGACCGAATAGCCGCCGTGCTCGGTGGCAAGGTTGTGTATCATCTCCATAATCAGGACGGTCTTGCCGACGCCGGCCCCGCCGAAGAGGCCGGTCTTTCCGCCTCTGGAGTACGGCTCCAACAAATCGATGACCTTGATGCCGGTCTCGTACATCTCGGACCGGGTGTCCTGGGCGGCGAGTTCCGGCGGGAACTTGTGGATGGGGCGCCGCTCTTTGGCGTCCACCGGCCCGAGCCCGTCTATCGGCTCGCCGGTTACGTCAAGAACGCGGCCGAGGGTCACTTCGCCCACGGGCGTGGTTATCGGGCCTCCGGTATCGTAAGCCAGGCCGCCGCGTTTGACGCCTTCAACGGACGCCATCGAGACGCAGCGGACCTGGTTCTCGCCCAGGTGCTGTGCCACCTCGGTGGTTATCATCGTCCCGTTCACGGGGACCTCGACGGCGTTGTATATGGCCGGCAGGTGTCCGCCGTCGAATTCGACGTCCACGACCGGCCCTATTACCTGCACTATCCGTCCTTCTACTCTGTCGGGCATTACTCGATTACCTCCGCACAGGAGCTAACTTCCTCGTTAAAATCCAAACTCCCCCCGGAACCCCAAACCGCCGCAGCGGTAGTCGAGGGTACCGTTCCAGAACTGGCGCCAGAACGCGTAAATCCCAAAGCCGTGCCACCGGGCCGCGCCGATACCGCCCTCGGCTATGTGTACCGGCGGCGAGTCGCCGAAGAACTCGGCGTAGTCGAGGTAAACTGTAAGGTCGCCCACGCCGGTAATCCAATCGACTTTCAATCCGGCCTCCGGCCCATCGAGGCGCCGGGTTCCGGCGATTATCGTATCCGGCAAATCTACGTGCCCGGCGTTTCTCTGGCCGTGAAAATACCCTTCCAGCTTCAGGTATCTATATCCGCCGTACGGCGTTATCGAGAGCATCTCGTCCACCGCGTCCCATCGGAAGCCGCCGCGGCCGAAAAACGATTTGACCTGCCTTATCTCCTTATAAACTATGTACTCGGCGGTCGGCGCCTCTTCCTCGGCTTTCTCGGCCCAAATCGCCGCATGCCAGACGCCGCCCGTTCCGGCGATACCGTGATACGTAATCCCGCCGCCTATATCGAAATACCCGAGTGTATAATCGGTCGGGAAACGCAGGGCTTCGCCTGTAGCGTTAGACACGCCCGGCGCGACCGTATCGCCCCAACCGAGCGTGAACCCTATGAGTACCGCTGCGCGCGCCTTCTTCGAGCGCCTGTACTTCCCGAGTTGCCCCGCGGGGCCCGCTTCGTACGCGAGCCTTACGACCGCGTCCAGGTCGGTTCCTATACGTACGTCGTCCTCCAATTCGTACGTTTCCACGGCGGCCGGCAACGCGCCGCGGCCGGCCAACAGAACGGACCGCAGGAACGCGCCGGTTAACCGATAGAAATCGCCCAGTTCGCCGCCCCTGACAAGCGCCAGATTGCCCGGACCGGCGTTACGCGGGTCGACGAAGAAAAAGGCCTCGCGTTCGGGCGCCACCGCGTACCAGCCGCCCGCCGCGTTCTCCACCAGCACCGGCTCAAGCTCGTCGGCCCCGACTGATACCAGCTTCACGTCCCACGCGCCTCCGTCCGCAAGCGTATAATACGGACCACCCAGTTTCTTGTTATGTACTTCCAATAAATCCCGAACGTGGTCCTCGGAGATGAACCCGCCGCGGCGGTCGAACGACACACGGAGAGGTAGCTCGTACAGGTCCG
>CP070755.1:717606-724781 GCA_020348885.1 Candidatus Coatesiibacteriota bacterium
AACGCCGAATCCCCGAAAACGGCCGGACCGTCAACGGGTTCGTCGGATTTATTGTAGCATTGTAAGTACAACTCCAACTCGACGGTCCCGCCGGCGACGTCCCACCGTACGACGTAATCGCCTAACTCACCGAAGTCGAACAGGTCCGTTATGTTTATCAGTACCCCGTGGCTGCTGCCCGGCACGATATTGGCAGGCCCGTCCCATAAACCTAAAGGGTTAACCTCCGGCTCGACCGTCGAACCGCCGGGAAGTATGAGCGATAACGCCGAATCCCCGAAAACGGCCGGACCGTCAACGGGTTCGTCGGATTTATTGTAGCATTGTAAGTACAACTCCAACTCGCCGCCGGGCCGTATCGCGTTAGTATAACGCCACTCGGATATCGAGTAGTTCACGCCGCCGGGCGTGTCGTTGCTTTTCTCTTCAGCCGGTTGGGTATCGGTCGTCTCGCCGGGTTCAGGCGCTTCCGAAGCGCAACCGACGGCCGACGCTACCGCGGCGAATAAAACGACAAATCTCGTCATCGGGTTTCCCTTCGATAATATATTATGGATAAACGGTTCCCGCTTACCGCATCTTGGATATGATAACCCGAATTACCGTTTAATCCAACCGTTAAAGCCCTTCCGCTAAGGGTAATTACTCCCGCGTCATAGTCGCGCCGCATTTCGGGCAATTCAGCGAATTACACGGCACGCCGGCCTCGTGGAGTGCTTTAGCGCCGCATTTCGGGCAAATACAGTTACCGCCTAGCCCTGCGCCGGCCCTGTTACCGCCTTTTCTGCCGCGGCCGCCGCCACCGCCGCCGCCCGACGGTGGTTTCTGTCCGTTTCCTCTAGGCGTTAATTATTCACTTCCGGTAACCATTCAAAAGCCGGGCCGCCGTAAGGCGCAACGGCCCGGCGTTACGTTACTTACCTTTTTCTTTTGTTTCTTTCTCCAGGACTCCGAGGCGCTCTTTAACAAGTTGCAACTCTTGCTCGAGAACCGCCGACTGATTCCTTAACATCACGGCTTCGTCGGCCGCCGTTGGTACGACGCCGTAACCGTACCGCGCGTACCCGGGCAACCCCGTCGCGTAGAACACGTTCATACGCCCGCGGCCCCGGCCCCCGGTTCCCGGCGCGCGGCGAAACCCGCCGCCGTATCCACCACCGCCGAAACCGCCGCGCCCGTACGCGTAGCCAGGCGCCGCGTTGCCGGCGCAGCACCCGAGTCCTCGGCCGGTCATCGGTCCGGCGCCCGCCGGTCCGGTTCTATCTCCTCCAGGCATTTTATAACTCCTCTCTTATCGTTACTCGTAAGTTAATCGCGTTCCTTCCTGCATATCGGACAGGTGCCGAAAAAGTTCAAGCGATGACCGTCGACTTCGAAACCGTGTTCGGCAGAAAGGACGCCGGTTAAACCGTCTATACGGTTAGTTAATTCGCCTTCTCTCTCTATGTTGGACGTTCGACCGCAATTTATACAAACCAAATGCACGTGGTCTGCATCTTCGTCGCCGCGGATTAACTCGTATCTATAAAAACCTTCTCCGAAATCGTTGCGGGCTACCAGCCCCATCGAAACCAATACGTCGAGGGTTCTGTATATGGTCGCCGCGCCGACGGCCGGGTCCCGCTCGACTACCCGCGTATATATCTCCTTGGCGGTCAGGTGTTTTTTAGCCGCCGCCAAAACGTCGAGCACCAAAAGCCTGGGGCCGGTAACGCGGAACCCGCGCTCTCTGAACCTACGACGCCATCTTCCAAATCCTCCGGGCATAAAAATACCTTAATGATAATGAGTCTCAATAATATATAGCACATCCGCTCCGGCGTGTCAAGGAGTTTTTTACCTAGTACTCGAATGAAAACGGCGGGCTTAAAACCCGCCCATAGCAAGCACCGGTTAAATATCCGATTACTACCTCCGTACCTTCACGTACACCGCGGGGTCGGCGGTAAGCAAAAAAGGCGGCGTGCCGGCCGCCTTTTATACCGCTAAAGGGTACTATATCCCTTTATTCCACGAACCCGGCTTTTATAACTCCGATCGAAGCAGGGGCTACGTTGGTCTCGGGATCGTTTTCGACGGTGAACGACCACGACTCTTGGCAAGTATTCCCGAACGTATCCTCGGCGTCGACCGTCACTTCAATAGTCGCGCCGTACGGAAGCGGGTCGTCCGGGTCGAAAGTAAATGTAAGGTCATATCCGGGGTCCGTTCCCGATACGGTTATCGCCCCGGATACGTCGGTACGCGCTATCTCTACGGTAAAGTCTACGTAATCCTCCCAGTCGCCCAGGGGTATCCCGATATCGTCGTTGACGTGCCATACGATGTCGGTATCTGAACTCACGCCTATGTCCCCGTCGCCCGGGTCCTGTTGGTCTATATACGGGGGTTCTCCGTTCGTAACCGCATCGTCCACGAAAACCCTGGCCATATGCGTATACAATGAATTGTCGGACCAGCTTATGTCGTTGCTGCTACTGAAGCACGTACCGTTGGCTTTACGGTCGTCGAGTAGCGGTCCCCAACCGTCACAATCGGCGTACCACCAGGGGTGAAATACCGCCCCTTCCGGGAGTATCAGTTCCTCGGTACCGGGTAGGTCATGCCTGACCCATACGCCGCTTCAACAAGCGGAGTAGAAGTTATCGGTAAAGTGAGCCGAGAGTAGCCCGGTCCCCGGTTCGTCCCCGTCGTCGCAGTATATATCGAATTCGGCTGTACGGATAATCCCCGCGTCCCCGTACCACTTTATCTTAATCGCCGTTACCTTACAATTGTAAGGCGCGGTAAAAGTCGTGGCACGGTAATCGGGACTGCCGTGGTAATACCCGCAGTGAGAACCGTCGTCCCAAAACAACTCGTGTTCCGCCCGCGACGGTACGAAAATATCGCTGTCTTCGCAACAACTGTCCGGTACCAACTCAACCACGGTCGCGTAAGCCGCGGACCCTAACAATAATACGTACGCTAAAGCTACGAATATAACGCGCATATCAAACACCTCCCTAAGTTAGTAGGAGTAAACTTCTATCGGTTACTCTATTATATTACTATTCCCTCGGTTTTTCAACAACCTTTTCCCGATTTTTAAACGGCCTACCGCCGTACCTTCACGTACACCGCGGGGTCGGCGGCGGGTCCGGCAAGCCGTATGGTCGCGTATCCTTCGCCGGGATACCGAACCACTCCCCCGCCGACGACCATATCGACCACGTTCTGCAGCGGCATCCGCTCCGACTCGAACTTCAAATCCATGTACCGGGCGCTCATCGTACCCTCCACCCACCAGCGGGCGTCCACCGCCGTGAAGCGTCCCCCCGACGGCACGTCGATGCGGTCGCTATACACCTCGAAATCCGCGTCAACGTCCGTCAACTCCGTAGCCAATCGTTTGCCGGAAAGGTCGAGTTTACCGTCCTCGAGTCGCCCGTCGGCCTCGTGCCGGGGCTCGTAACCGGGAGCCCACGCGTAATCGCCCCACATTTCGACTAATCCTGACGCCGACGCGAGCCACGCAGGACGACCGAACGCGCTCAACAGGACCGATAGGTTGAGACCCCGTACCGAGTACGTCGCCGCGCCGGTGGTCACGTCCACCGCCACTTCGCCCTCGGCCTGGAAGGAAGTACCGTCGGCGGGTACAGCGATTAAATCGAACGACAACACGCCGCCGTCGATGTGGCCGTCGCACGAGACGTCCGTCAATAACAACAGCTTGTCCCCACCGCGCTGGACGTAAATCTCGCCCTCGGACGCCGAAAAACCGCAGTCGAACGAGTACTCGCTCCCCGAAAACACCCCCACGTCGGGCGAGACCGTCTTCCCGACCTCCGGCGAGGGCGGCGGCGGGACTTTCTCCTCGTATTCCTCTTCCAAATCGGCGGGCGGTTCCTTCGGAACAACCGCTGTTAGTACCGTCGTATCCGGTGCCCTAAACGCGGAAACGGGGGACTCGGAGGCCGTCGGTTTCCCCGGCCGTACCTCTCCGGTTTCGACCCCGCCCTTTTTCACCGGACGGTGTATAACCAACTCGAACCCGTTTATACCTATATCCCGAATCGCCCGCTCGTTGAAGGTACCGACCATCAAGTAGAATAGCGATAGTCGTACCCTCGCGACGTCCACGTGACCGCTCAGGCGGCGCCCCGGCTTCGCCGGTATCTCGATATCATTCAATACAACGTCGCCCCATACGTAAACCTCGACGCTCCCGACGGTACCGACGTCCGCGAAGTAATCGTTGACGGCGTTCGTTACGAATCTCGGTACGAACAAGCGGAACCACATCGCCGCCCCCAGCGCGACCGCCGCGGCGACGGCCACGATAACGGCGCCGACGAACAACCTATTCCTACTCATCGCCGTCCTCCCCCGAAACACCGTGAAGCCGCGCGAAGACCGCCTCGGCTGCCGGGCGGTTCATCCCCGCCACGGCCGCGAGTTCATCGACGGTTACCCGAGCCAGCGTCTCGACGCTCCCGAAATGTCGTAGGAGCGCCCGCTTCCGCTTAGGCCCCACGCCCGGGACGTCGTCCAATATCGATTTGGTAGTTCGACGGCCCCTCATTTTCCGATGGTACGCGACCGCGAAACGATGCGCCTCGTCTCGTATCCTGCCCAGTATTAAAAGAACGCGTTCCGAAACCCGGGCCGGCTTCGAACGCCCGCGAACGTAAAGCGCGTCCGGGTCACCCTTCGCCAACGCCGCGGCCGGTTGATTGTCGAACCCCAACCCGGCGAGAGCCTCGTCCGCCGCAGAAAGTTGACCTTTGCCGCCGTCGACGACGAACAGGTCCGGCGCCTCATCCTCCTCCGACCGGACCCGGGCGAAACGCCTCTTCACGATTTCCGAAATAGCGCCGACGTCGTCCTGCCCCCGGACCGTTTTGATTCGGTATCGGCGGTAGCGGGATTTGTCGGGTACGCCGCCGTCGAACGTAACGAGGCTGCCGACCACCGCGGTCGGGCCGATGTTGGACACGTCCACCATCTCTATGGTCCCAACGGTGCCGCCCGGCACGCCGCAGGCTTTCGCCAGTTCCTCAAGAGTCTTATCGAAATCGCCCCGGCGCGCCGCCGCCAGAGTCCGCGACTCGACGAAGAAACGCAAGTTCTTCCTCGCGGTGTCGAGCAGCCGCGCGGTCCAACCTCTGGATGGTTTCTCGATAGACACCGGCCCGCCCCGCAAACCCGTCAAGTACTCCTCGACGCTTTCTTTACCGTCGATTTTACGGCCTACGATTATTACCGGCGGTATATCGCTTTCGTCGCCGTAATGGCTCAAAAAGAATTCCTCCAGCGGGTCTCCGGCCGGCGCCACGGCGACGGCGGTGAACCTGTCGACGAGTTGGCCCTCGCGGACCCTTAACGCGACGTAGTACACCTTTTCGTCGGCCGCTTCGTAAACGATCGCGTCCCGGTCGACCTTTTTCGGGGTTACGGCGACCTGACCACGCGCCACCTCCCGCAAAGCCTGGAGCATATCCCGGAGTTTACCCGCGTCCTCGAAGCGGAGGTCGCCGGAAGCCTTTTTCATCCTGCTTTCGATGTCGCGGAATATAGCGGTCCGTTTACCCAGGATGAAACGGACCGCGTCGCCCACCAACTCGCCGTATTCGGTTGTCGCTACGGCGCCGACGCACGGCGCGACACAAAGCCCCATCTCGTAGTCGAGGCACGCCCGGGCCGGCGGGCGTCGGTCCAGGTCGTAATGGCAGGTCCGCAGCCCGAAGGCCCGGTTGACGAGATAGACGTTGCGGCGGAGGTTGGTCGCGTCAGTGAACGGCCCCAAGAACCGGGCGTTCTTAACCGGCGTCTCCCGGGTTACGGCCACGAGCGGATACGTCTCCTTCGTAACCTTTACGTACGGGAAGCCGTGTAACGCTATATTGTACTTGGGGTCGTACCGAGCGATTAAGTTGGCTTCGAGGAGAAGGGCTTCGGCCTCGGTACGGGTGAAGATGACCTCGACCGAATCGGCGGCCTCGAGCATCGCCAGCGTCTTCGGGTCCACGCCGGCCGGCGGGTTCACGTACGACGAAAGCCGCTTCCTAAGTGACGCAGCCTTCCCGACGTAAACCGGGACGCCGTCGGCTTTGAATATGTACACGCCCGTCTCGTCGGGCACCTCGACGACCCGGGCCGCCAGCTCGTCGAGCGGATACTCCACGGCTTCATTATAATAGGCACCGGCTGATTGTCAAACTCGATTTACCGGATTCGCGTTCCGAAAAAACCGGCCGTTGAAGGGCCGGGGCACCTGTCGACTAAACGTAGTTATTTACCCGACGCGTTCGGTCGGCAGGAACCCTTCGCCGGCCAGGTGTACCTTTATACTCATCACGATTTCGGTCGCCCGCTCCACGTCGGCGGCCATGTCCTTAGGCGCGACCGTCAGGAGATACGTCCGCTCGGCGACGGCCCGGTCCGCTATCAGCTTCGCGAGCCAATCGGCGTAATCGGCTTCGAAAATCGCCGATTCGATATACAGTTTATAAAACCGTGAAACGGTTTCCTTCGGCGACACCGGCGCTTCCCCTTTCGCGAGAACCGCCGCCTCGATAGCGTGTTCGACGGCGCCCGCCGCCGCGAGGACGGCGGACCAAACGCGCCCGGCTTTGACCTCGGCCCGGGCGGCGGCCAAACACCCCTCGGCCCTGTGTAACATCGCCGCCAGTTGCCGGCCGATCGTTTTAGCATCCTCAGGCAACCCCTCCCCCGCCGCCGCCAGCAAAGCCGGCTCCGCCGCGATGGCGGGAGCGTCCGCTTCGTCTATCAGGACGTAACCGACCGGCGCCCCCTCGGCCAATGCCCGGCGGGCGGCGTCGGCCGCTGCGACCCGGTCGTCGTTCGTTACGCCCCTAGCGATAATAAAAACGTCGTCGTAACGGCCGCCGGGCAGCGGTACCATCGAAACCAAACGGTCGCCGAAGTGGGAGCGGACGGCGGCGTGGAAAGATCCATCGCTTTCGTTATTTATATCCTTTGGCGTATTTCCCGTTGGTTAATTATCCACTCCACTTAGACAATCTTAAAATCCTAGACGTAGAAATTTTAATCTGCTTGACCTAGCTAAAACGAAATGGTACGTTCGCCCGAAAGCCACACGGAGACGGCTGATGGTCGAAGATAAATGCCTACATCTACTAGTAGTACAGGCCTACCCCCTGGTTTAT
>CP070755.1:724881-742028 GCA_020348885.1 Candidatus Coatesiibacteriota bacterium
AACCGAAGCAGATGAAGTCGAAAATTATCTTGCACACTTCGAGTTTATCAAGTTCGGCTAACTCTATAACGTCGTTAATAGATCGCCGGCCGTCCAACAGACTTAGTATTGTCCATTCATCTATCGTCAACCGTACCGGACCGCGGTCTGATAATTCCGCGTTGAAGACGTAGACATCGTCGAAGTCCGGGATTTTTTCTCTAATCATCTTCCATTCGTCTACCAGCCGCGTTCCCTCAAGTATCGTTTTCTCGATATTGATCCCGGTTACTATGTCCTCTGGCGGTACGTTCAGTTCCGGCGTAAACCTGAAAATCCCGCTTTTCTCCGCCATTATCAGGTAGATCGATTCTCTAATCTGCTCGGCTACACGTTCCGACAATTCCCCCGCTGTAAGAACACCCATAGAAACGAGAATAGTCCCTATACGCACCTGCTCGCCCCGGCCTTTGAATCCGCGCTGGCGGGCCAGTGCTTCGTTAATTACGGCGCGTTTAACGAGGCCACGCCTGACTAGAATATCGCCGAGGCGTTCCCGATGTTGAATCGAATTGGCGTAAACCGCTTTCCCGTCCATAAAACAAATGGATATCTGTTCTCGTACGCCTTCGATCGTTAGCGTACCCGTCTTCCTAGCCATCGCGACGATCTGGATGACCTCGCTAGTCGAGAATTCTTCTATTTTACCCTCGAGCGCTGGCACAGGTATAGCCTTACGGATTCAAAACTAAAGTCGGTCCCGGCGATTTATGAGGGTTTTTAACATAAAATATATCGATACGCAAGTACCAAGTAAAAAACGTAATTATCCCCGATATACTCTTACTCGACTGTATGTATAAGGAGTACATAATCAGCGGCGGCGCCCGAGTATAAAAAAAACGCCCGTCGTTTCGTCTCATTTTACGGGCGCCGTAGGACGTAGGACCGCCGATCCTACCCAACGCCAGCGAGAATACGTTCGAACAGCGTGAGTAAAACCTCCTTAACGTCTTCCTTATCCAGGGCGCTGCACGGTAAGACCGGGACGCCTTCGTCAAGGGAGAGGATATGTCGAACATCGTCGGCGGAGAAAGCGTTATCCACGTCCTGCTTGTTCGCGACTACGATGTACGGGACATCGGATATAACTTCGAAGAAGTCGATAACTCGGCGGGTCGCAGGACACGTCTGAGGCCGGGTCGAATCCACCATCACGATGTAGCCGAGTATCCCCGTCGAGAGGATTTCCCACATAAAGTCGAAACGTATCTGCCCGGGCGTACCGTATAGATGCAGGACGAGATCGTCGTCCACCGTAATACGGCCGAAATCCATCGCGACCGTCGTCTCCAGCTTCAGGTCGGCAAGATCGTCCGTTACCTTGGCTTCGGTAGAAACAGGGTCGATTTCGCTGATTGTTCGGATGAACTCCGTTTTGCCGGACCCAACGTCGCCGGTTATCAGCATCTTGACAGTAGTCAAGTAAAACCTCCGGCCGTTCTATATTCTCCGGATTCGGTCCATAAGCCGGCGGACGATACCCCTCTTCGGTTTAGGGTTTGATATACGCTTGGTTTCTATGGGTACTCCATTAATAGATTCGCGATCTAACTTCTTTACTAACTTGAGTTGGACGAAATTATAAATTGTTTTGCATACTTCGAACCTACTCAGCTTAGCGATTTCTATTACGTCGTTTATCGAGCGCTGGCCGTCCAATAGAGTAAGTATCTTCCATTCGTCGATAGTCAACTGAATGGAACCAACATCGGCAGGATTGGCATTTATAGCATAAACATCGTCGAAGTCAACTAGCTTATCTTTGATTATCGCCCACGCGTCGATTAAGCGTGTTCCCTCGAGTATCGTCTCCTCGACGTCCAGCTCGATCACGATATCCCGAGAGGACATGTCAATGTCCGACGAGAATTTGAACGACCCACTCTTTTCGGCCATTATCGTGTATATGGATTCCTTTATCTGGGCGGTTACGTATTTCGATAACACCTCGTTCGTAAGAACTCCCATCGAAACCAGGATCGGCCCGATTCGTACCCGTTCGCCGCGATCGTTCAATTCCTTTTGAAGGTCCAGAGCATCGTTTACGTCATCGCGAGTTATGACGCCGTGTTTAACCAAGATGTTCCCGAGATGTTCCCGCTGGTAAACCGGGTTAGCGTAAACAGCTTTCCCGTCCTTGAAATAAATAGAAATCTGTTCCCGGGCGCCGTCGATAACGAGGGTACCGGTTTTGCGCCCCATCGCGATGACCTGGATAATCTCGCCTATCGAGAAATCCTCTATTTTCCCTTCTAGCGTCAGCATTTATTATAACCGTCCGGCGGTGCGGCCGCCGGTCCCGTACAATCTTTCATTCAAGTTCCATATCACGGATTAAAGCGATACGCGAGTATTAACGCGAGCATAATCGGGTTTATATCCGTTTATTAGCAAGGGCGGTTTATTAGAAGGCAACGTATACTACCTTACGTTACGGCCAATTTCCGGGAGCCGCGAAACCGTCGCGGCGGCACCGGCGTAGGTCCCGTCGTCAGCGAACAAAGGCATCGCCGAAACGAGAAAGTCCAACCGGCGCCCGTCGCGGTGCTTCATCTCGATTACGTACTTCGACCGCCCGCCCGCCCGCCTTTTTTCCGTCTCTTTAAGTATTTTTTTGTAGCCTTTACCGGTCGTTATATACTTCAGGCTTTTACCGGTTAACTCTTCGACGGTGTAACCGAGGTTTTCGGCGAACGCCCTGTTAACGAACGTTAAAACCTCACCGGGGTCCACGAAGCCGGCGCCTTCGTCCATACTCTCGACCGCGGTTTTATACTTTTCTTCAGATTCGGCCAAGGCTTCCTCGGCTTTAATACGCGAGATTACTACGGCGGCCTGCGCCGCTATGGCTTCTAGCGCTTCGCGAATACTTTCCGGTATATTCTTCAAGGAGTGAGACCCGACGTTCAGACAACCCAATACGTCGTTCTCGTGTTTTATCGGGATAACCGCTACCGCCCGCAGACCCTCGCGTTCGTCGGCTTCGTTGAGGGGGATTCCTACGGCGGAATAAAGCGCGTAAACGGGTTTACCGGCTATCGCCATCTTCGTGTTCGGCGATTCCGGACCGTAATGCGACACGCTCTCAACAAAACCGGGCCCGAGGCCCACCGAATAAACGAGGTCCATCTCCCCGGTTCCCGGTTTTATAAGATACACTCCGCCGGAATCCATCCCCGACGCGTTTATCGCTGCGTCGACGCATTTGGCTAACGTCCTGTTCATATCAGTTTCGCCGCTCAATTCTTTGCCGAGGTCCCTGTGAACAGCGGCCAGCGCTTCTGCCGCTTTACGTTCGGTAACGTCGGACGATAGCTCGATGGCTCCTATTATTCGACCGGAATCGTCGCGGACCGGGTCGCTCCTTATATTCCAAATACTCCCATCGGGCCAAGTATACTCTCTTTCGACCGGTTTGCCGTTCTTAAAAACCGTCAAAACGTGGCAATCCTTACAGATTTCGTCTTCCCCGAACCATATCTCGTGGCATTTACGCCCGATCAAATCCCCGGGCGCCGACCCGACCCAATCACCCGCCGCTTTGTTCGCCCAAACGACCTCCAAATCGTCATTCATATAGACAAGGCATTCGGACATATTAGCGAGGATTATTGACTTATCTCGCTCACTTTCGCGGAGCGCTTCCTCCGCGTTTATACGTTCGGTAACATCCACAGATATTCGGAAAACCTCGTCGACTTTCCCGTCCACCATTACCGGAAACATCTGCGAATATACCCAGCGGCGTTCACCTTCCCGACCGTCGAACGAAAACTCGTTGGGTTCGTTGGGTTCACCGGTCGCGAAAATCCGCTCGAGTTCTTTCGTGAAACCGCCGCGTTCTTTCGCCGGTAGAGAAGGTAATCGACCTACGTCGGCGCCCACGGTTTCTTCAGCAGGGCAACCGAAAATGCGTTCCGCCGCACGGTTCCAATGCTGGACCGTCCCGTCGCGACCGAAACCCTGGACCGCTACGTTCGGTACGTTTTCAAGCACCGATTCGAAACGCGACAGCGCCTCCCGCGTAAACCTCTCGGCGTTCAACCTGTCGGTGATGTCCCTGGTGATACCGCAGACACCTACCGGTTTGCCGTCGGCTCCGTAAACGATGGAATAAGACGCCGACGCGTAAAACGTCGTACCGTCTTTCCGGCGCCTTTCCACCGGCTCTTCCGCGTACCATCCGCCCCGGGCTTCGATAATACCGAACAGGTCCTTGAACTTCCTCGACCATCCCGGCGGGTCCGTAAGCCTGTCCACGCTTTTACCCAGGGCTTCGTTTTCGGAGTATCCGTAAGTAGCTTCGGCACCCCGGTTCCAGACCTTTACCCGCCCGTCCATATCAGTGGTAATTATCGCGTCCATAGAACCGCGTAGTACGTTTTCCAGATACCTTCGAGTCTCTGCGATTTCGGTCTGGAGACGGACTTTCTCGGTAACATCCCGGCTTACGCCCCGAACGCCGGATATGTTTCCGGATACGTCAAACACCGGGTTCGCGCTTGTTTCGATATATCGGACCGAACCTTCGCGGTGGATAAAACGGCACAATAAACCATGTACGATTTCTTTTTGCCCCGTCAGCGCTTCGAGCGCGGGCCCGCATTCGCCGGCGTCGTCGGGGTGTGTCAGAAACTCGCTTGGTTTGAAGCCTTTAACATCTTCGGGTTCGTAACCGAGAATATCGGCCACCTGCGGGCTGGAGTAAACGTACTCGCCTTCCGCATTCATCTCCCAAACCCATTCGGGTATAGCCTCCACAAGCTCTCTGTACTTCTCCTCCGCCGATTTTAACTGGACTTCGATATGTTCGAACTCGGCTACGTCCTTACCAAGGCGGATCACGGCGAACCGTTCCTGGCTATCGCCTTTCAGGAGCGTTGCAAGGATAGCCGAAATATCTTTAGTAACCTCGACTTCCTCAACGCTCTCGGCCGCCGTGGGCGAATTGAGTTCGTCGGCCCGGAGGGCTTTGAGCCACTTGTCCAGGTCGCCGGGGAACGCGCGGATTTGCCCGCCGGAGCGGAAGACCGGCAACCCGTCGCGTTCGCGCCGGGCGGCCGTCGCGACAGAGCATCCCAAATACGCCGCTATCTCCTTCCACCCCACCAGTACGTCGGCTCGCCTGGGCGTCATTTCGATCCTCCTTTAATTATATTCTTTTCGAAAGCGGAACCACCCGTTAACGCGGCCGAAACGGTTTTACACGATCCATAAACGTGAAATACCCCCAAGGGGGCATTCGTTACGAACCGCGGAAGACCGCTCGTGTTTTCCCGTTTCGCGTCCGGTTCGTTTACGTAAAAGTACATACCCCGAAAAGCCTAGACTATTTCCTCCAAAATCGCCCGGATGACGGCCGACGCCTGGAACGGGTTGGTCGCGACGCACGGAACCACCCGGTCTTCGCTGGTCAATCCCAGCGCTTCCCTCATCTCCTCGGGCGACAACGCGTTGGCGAGGTCCTGTTTATTCGCGACGATTAAATACGGTACGTCCGATATCTCTTTAAAATATGAGATTATTTTCTCGGTCTCGGATATGCCGTTCGGGTTAGTACTGTCCGCCATCACGACGAAACCCAACATATCCTTCGACAGTATTTCCCACATGAAATCGAAGCGGTCCTGCCCCGGCGTACCGAACAGATATACGATAGTTTCCATATCGACGGTAACGCGCCCGAAGTCCATCACAACGGTTGTCGTCGCCTTCTCGCCAATTCGCCCGTCGGTTCTCTTCGTTTCCGTGGTAACTATCGGGATTTCGCTTACGGTGCGTATCAACTCGGTCTTGCCGGAGTTGAAATGCCCCGTAACGACTATCTTGGGATATTTCACCGTCGGTCCTCGCGCGTTACGGCGCCGGCCCCGGTACGATACTCGGTTGAACCGCCCGGCCGCCCGCCTTAACGGCTAACTTATCGACCGGGGCTCGGCGCTCGGATAGGTTTTCTTTAAGATATTCCCTTTTAACTAAATTACTTTCCCTATCTCGTCAGCGGTCCGCCTCATATCGAGGAAGATAAGGCCCAGCTTGGCGTCGCCCCTGGCCATCGCCGTAAGGACCGCGTCGGTCCCGGCGATCATCAGTATCACTTAAACTTCGGCGCCGTTGATAAAGACCTGCTCAAGTTCGCCACGGCCGAGTTCCTGGGCCGTTCTGTCACCCAGCGAAAGCATCGCCGCGGACATAGCCGCGACCCGGTCCTCTTCAATGTCGGCCGGAAGCGAACTTGCCATTATCAAACCGTCGACCGATACGACAGCCGTCGCCTCGATGTCGGCCGTCGAAGCTTGCAAGTCTTTCAAAATACTCAGCATCGCTTCGGTTCTCGATACAGCCATCTTTAGTTACCTCCTTGAACACAAAAAGCCAATACCCGGTTTTATACTAGACTAGAACCCAAGTAATTTCACCCTTCCCCGTCTTTTAATCGCCTTGAAAGATTTTGACGACCCTTACGTATCGAGAGTATCCTATATACCACGTTATATTCCACGAGGCTCGATCATTTTGAATCAAAATATATCAATTATCGGAGTAAAAATCAAATCCGCTACTAAAAAACACCGTCACAGACGGCGTTCCGTGGGTTTTACTATTTGTAACGGCTTAACAGGTGAAAGTATCTTCCGGCGTCTCTATCAGTAAAAATCTTCCAGGGCGTCGTTAATGTTCGCAACGGCCGCGGTAATCGCTACGGCGTCGTACGACGCTTCGGAGGTAACGACGACGAGTAGATAACAGCCGGTCGTTTCGCCGGCGTGTTCGAACTCCTTACAAACAATATAGCGCCGGCCCGGGTTCGTGAAAATTACCTCGTCGGCACCGCCGAACCCGAAGGATTTACGGGCGCGCTTCAAAGCGTCGCCGGCGAGGGCAGACAGCGCGGCGGTCTCGTCTTCGCCGAACGCGGTACCGGCCGAAGCCATCGTGAAGCCTTCGGCGTTTACGAGAAACGCGGCTTCTACGCCGTCCGAACTCCCGACCAGCTTCTTCAGATGTATTTCGAACAGGTCCTGTCGGAAATGGCGCGGTTCGTCCATCGGCCATGAATATACGTTATTCACGCGGAAAAAGCAACCGGATAATCGCGTCAAATACCATCGTACGTGGTTTTTCGCCTTGCCGGACAAGCCCATTATATCACCTTAAAAAGAGTTGGAACTCCGGGAGATAACCGACGCGGGATGCGCCGGTCGCCTGGGTAGCGTCGTAACGTCTCTGGTTCTCGACCCCGGCGTACGTCCGTTCGAAGGTCCGTACGATCATTGCCTTTATTACCGCGACGGTTCACGGTTCGTGCAGCGCTTGCGCGGAGCGGTGCCCCGCGAACGCCCTCGACCCGCGTGGACACAACCTCTGCGCTTGCGAGGAGTATTGCGATTACATCGCGCGAGAAATTTACGGGACCATGTACGCCCACTGCGGGAAGTGTCAGTCGGCGGTCCCGTGCGGCGAAGGCATACCTAAACCGCTTACTCCTTAACGAACCGGCGGCGTAACGTTTTTCTACCTATAAACCTTGCATTAACAGTCATATTCTGGTATCTATAAAACGCGTGAACGAAGACAACGACAGGCAACCGAAGGAGTCGCGTAGGAGATGAAAACTATATACGTAGGTTTGATAATAACAGTCGTCGCCGCGTCCGCGTCGGTTTACAAACCGCCGGTTGACGTTTCGCTTTATCCGCCATTCGAAAGCGCTCTGGCGCCGTTTTATAAAGGCGATATAGACCATGCGCTGATGGTTGACGAAGGGCGCCCCCACGACTTCGATGTGAAGAGGTACGTCATCGACATAGAAATCGACGACAACGACGAGACGGTTGACGGCACCACGACGATAGAGACGGTGATTACCGCCGACGGAACGGAAGAGATGGTGTTCGACCTTGGGTACGAGTTCTACGTGGGGGCCGTACGGGTGAACGGTTCGTCGGCATCTTTTAATCACTCCAGCGGCTTATTGACAGTCGAATTGGCGCCTGCACTCGACGACGGTACGCCCGCCGACGTGGAGGTGGATTACGCCGGCCCCCCGGCCTACGGCATGTATTTCGCGCCGGAAGCCATCTTCACGTCGGTCGAACCGAGCGATTCGGACCATTGGTACCCGTGCTACGACCATCCCAGCGATAAAGCGGAAGACGGATGTGAGCTTTTCATAACCGTCGATTCCGACTTTATCGTCGCGTCCGTCGGTTTACTTGAGAACGTTACGACGCCGATACCAGGCAAAAGAACCTACCACTGGGTAGGTACTTACCCGATAGCGACGTATCTGATAAGCGTCGCGATATCCGACTACGCTACGTTCTCCGACTCGTGGGAACAGATGCCGATCGACTATTTCGTTTACCCTTCGCTTCTCGACGACGCAATGGACGCGTACGCCAACACGCCCTTGATGTTAACGTGCTTCAAAGAGTTATACGGCGAATACCCGTTTAAGGACGAGAAGTACGGGATGGCGATGGCGCCGATGGGCGGAGCGATGGAACACCAGACCTGTACAACCATTGACGACTACTGGTCCCACCCTGCGCCGGAAGACGATTGGATAATAGCCCACGAATTGGCCCACCAGTGGTGGGGGGACTGGGTCACCTGTGGGACGTGGGCCGACATTTGGCTTAACGAAGGTTTCGCAACCTACTCGGACGCGTTGTTCCATGAATACAGCCAGGGTTGGGATGCGTTTTATAACCGTATGCAATCGTTCAAACAACAATATTTCGACGAGGACGAAGAGTATCGGTTCCCGATATACGACCCCGATTATATGTGGAGCGCTACCGTTTACGAGAAAGGGGCATGGATCCTTCACATGCTTCGCCACCTTTTGGGCGACGACGACTTCTTCGGCGGGTTACGCTACTACGGCGGGCAACACGAGTACGATACCGCCGTGACGGCGGAACTGATAGACGATATGGAGGCCTATACTGGTGAAGACCTTGATTGGTTCTTCGACGAATGGGTTTATTTAGCGGGTTACCCGGAGTTCGAGTATAGTTGGACCGTCGACCGAAGGGAACGAAGCCAGGTTTTCGTAGTAATACGGCAGATACAAGACCTCGATCCGCTGACGCCGGTGTTCCGGACGTACGTGGACTTGACGGCCGATACGCCGTCCGGCGAGGAGACGATAACGGTATGGGTACAGGACGACAACGAGCAATATAACCTGGAGTTCTCGGACACAGTGAACGAGTTATACTTCGATAAGTACGGCTGGTTGTTATGTACCGTCGTCGATTCCACGCCTGTGACACTAGACTATTTCGAGGCCGAAAGCGTAACCGGCGGCATTGAACTTTCGTGGGCCGTGCGAGACTCGTACGACGTCGCCGGCTTCAACCTGTATAGGGCGCGCGCCGAAAAGAAGACGGAACCGGTCAAAATCAACGCCGAACTGATAACCGGTGAATCGCCGTACGTTTACGAGGATAAAGGTTTAATCTCCGGCGAAACGTACTCGTACATGCTCGAAGCCGTCGATTTCAGCGGGGCGACCGAAACCTTCGGCCCGACGACGGCCGAAGCGGGCCCGGCTTTACCGACCGAGTTCGCGCTGGCGCAGAACGCGCCCAACCCGGCTCGCGGCGTTACAAACTTCCGCTTCGCGCTACCGAAACCGACGAAGGCCGAACTCGCGGTTTACGATATGGCCGGGCGGAAGATCGCGACGGTATTCGACGAACGCCTGGAAGCCGGCGAATACAACGTTCCTTATGAAGTCTCGCTGGCGCCCGGTGTTTACGTTTATAGATTGACAACGGAGACCGACGCGGCGGCAAGGAAGTTCGTAGTCGTCAGGTAAAACAGGCGTTTATTACGGAAATTTAATCGGCGGGACAAAATCCCGCCTTTTTCGATAGATAAGTCGTTTCGATTATATCCTTGATTCCTAAGGATTTCGGGTATATAATACAGATAGGTTAGTAACTTGCGGAGGAAAACCGATGCCGAGAACCGCTCTTATCGCCGGTAACTGGAAAATGTTCAAGACGCGCGCCGAAGCCGTCGAACTTATAGAGGACTTAAAGAAAGGGCTCGAGAACCTGGACAACAGAGAGGTTCTCGTTTGCCCGCCTTTCACCGCGCTGAGCGACGTGCGGGAAGCTATCGGCGACGCGCCTATCAAACTCGGGGCGCAGAACTTCTACTACGAAACGGAAGGCCCTTACACGGGCGAGATTGCGGCGGCGATGCTGTCGGACGCGGGCGTCGAGTACGTGATTATCGGACATAGCGAGCGCCGCAACCACTTCGCCGAACACGACGGATTGATAAACAGGAAAGTAAAAGCCGCCCTCGCAGCCGGTTTGAAACCGATACTTTGCGTCGGCGAAACTCTGAGCGAACGCGAAAACAGTTCGTCAGCCTACGAGTTCGAAGCGTCCGTAACGCCCAAAACAAAAGTGAAGTTAAACTTCGAAATCGGGCAGTCCTGGGACGACGTACTGAAAAGGCAAATAGAAGTAGGTACCGAGGGCTTGTCGGAAGACGACGCCGGTAACCTGGCGGTAGCTTACGAACCCATATGGGCCATCGGAACGGGACGCACGGCGACGCCGGAAATCGCTTCCGAGGCTCATAAAAGCATCCGGCTTAACCTGACGGACATATTCGGCGTCGACGTCGCGAAAAACCTCCGCATACTCTACGGCGGAAGTGTGAAGCCGGACAACGTCGGCGAATTGATGGCCGAGCGCGAAATAGACGGCGTTCTGGTGGGAGGTGCCAGCTTAAAAGCCGGAACTTTTTTGCCGATAATCCACTTCGACGGTTAGTTAACCGGGAGGAGGGTGTGTGCGCGTTTTAACGTTTATCGGTACCACGGCGGTAGTTTTGTTGGCCGTTACCATTGGATGCGGCGGCGGGAGCGAATTCATCGGCGCGGCGGCGGAAGGCGAAAAACTCGTAGAAAAATACGGGTGCCGCGATTGCCACGTCATAAGGGGCGAAGGCGCCGACAAAGCCCCGACGTTGGACACGGTCATCGTCGAAATCGGGGAAGTTCGAGCACGTAAACAGATAAAAGACCCTAAAGCCAACAACCCAAACTCGGTAATGCCCGACTTCGGTTTAAGCGAAAAGGAACAAGACCAAATACTGGCGTACTTGCGAGAGATACAGGAGTAACACCGTTGTGAGGTTTCAGCGATGTTACGAGCCTAACGAATAAGGTAACCGCGAAACCGCTTGACTTCCGTTAACTAAATATGCTATAGGTATCGCCCCGTTCGACGGGGAGAAACAACCGGAACGACGAAGGGTAACAATCGATGATATATTGGATAGTAATAGGTTTCCATGTCGTAGTATCGATAACTTTGGTAGTCGTCGTCCTGCTCCAGACCGGCAAAGGGGTCGGATTGTCGGGCGTCTTCGGCGGCGGCGGCGCCGCCAGTGAATCCTTCTTCGGCGGCCGAGGGGCGGGCGACTTCCTGGCCAAAGCGACCACCGGCGCGGCAATAATATTCATGTTGACCTGCTTGGTTCTCGCTAAAATTTCGGCCGTTGACCGGGGCGAATCGGTAATGGAGGAAGCGACGACCGAAGAGAAAGCAAAAAAACCGACGAAAGGCCCGAAGAGGTCGATTAAAGAAGCTCTACCGGAGACGCCGGCCGAGGAACCGGCGGACGCACCGGCCGGAACCGAGTAAATTTACGAAGAGGAAACCATAGCCGCCTTCTTCGGGGCGGCTTTTTTAATACTCCCGCGGAACGGGTTTTACCGTATGCGAAAAAGCCTGCTGTTGGGTGTCCACGTTTCGATCGCCGGTCACATATGGAAGGCCGTCGACCGGGCCGCCGATTTGGGATGCACGACCTTCCAGATGTTCCCGTCGAACCCGAGGAGTTGGAAAGCCAAGGAATTGATCGACGCCGACGTCGCCCGTTTCCGCGAACTGTTGAACGAACGCGGGCTCAGTAAGTTTTACATACACCTGTCGTATCTTCCGAACATTTCGTCGCCCGACGACGAGTTGTGGGAAAAGTCGATCGCGGCGCTCGCCGAAGGATTGCGGCGTACGGTACTTCTCGGCGCCGCCGGATTGGTTACCCACATGGGCAGCCACAAGGGCGCCGGTCTCGACTTCGGCATCGTCCGGGCCGCCGACGCCATAACGCGCGCTCTGCGGGTAACGGAAATACCCCGGAAGATACTAATGGAAGGTTCCGCCGGGAAGTCGAACCAAGTGGGGACGCTCTTCACTGAACTCAATCGCGTATACGAGGCCGTCGGCGACGACGTGAAGGGGTATGTCGGGGTCTGTTACGATACCTGCCACAGCCACGCGATGGGGTACGATATTTCGGCGGACACGTCCGGTTTCAACCGGGCGCTCGCGGAACTCGACGAGGGTATCGGCCGAGATGCGGTCGGATTCATACATTTGAACGACTCGGCCAAACCGGCGGGCCGCGGGGTGGACCGGCACGCGAACCTGGGCGAAGGAACCATCGGCGCCGAAGGATTGAAGCGCTTCGTCAATCATCCGTTCGTCCGGGAGCGGAACCTCCCGATATGCCTAGAGACGCCCAACGGCGAGACGATGTGGCCGAAAGAGCTAGCGATGGTCCGGGAATGGGCCGAATGATTTCCACGTTACACTTATTGAATTACTTTATTGCCATACCGAAAAAACTCGTCTATAATCGCGCTATGTCCTGGAAGAAACCAATCTCCTTAACCGCTATCGTTTCCCTGATATGTCTGTCGGTAATGCCGGCGGCCAGCGCCGATTTGAGGGTCCTGTCCGAGGACGGCGGCGCCGAGGTTTACGCCGGCGTCAAGCTCCTCGGGACGACGCCCCTGTTAATCGAGGATTGCCGGCCCGGCGAGATGACCCTGAGCCTGGCCGGCGGCCCGGACTTCGCGCTGGATGTTCCGGACGATAACCGGACCGTCACGGTCTTCCTGAACGTCGAACCTGAAAAGGGGTTGGGCGCCCTCGGCACGACCGGCAAATGGATATTCGTCGGCGCGATAGCAGGTGGGATAGCCGCCATCGTAATCGTGGGCAAGTATAAATAACCAGAGAAGGCCGGATGCAACGACTGAAAAACGGAGAATTCGGGAAAACTACGGCGGTAATTCTAGCGGTCGCCGTCGCGTTGACCGCCGCGGCGTTCGCTTTCGCCGAAGATGAACTCTCAGGCGGTGACGCGCTCGTCTCGGTTTACGCGGACCTGAAGGCGAAAGCGGCCGTGGACGGCGAAGCTATGGGCTTCACGCCTGTTAAGGGGTTGGAGTTATCGCTGGGCGCACACGAGTTCGAGTTCACTTATCGGGACTACGCGCCCCAGAAGTACGAAGTGGAAATAAGCGCGGGGACCAACGACCTGTACTTCCAACTCGAGCCGCGGTTGGAAGAACAAAGGAACAAATTCAACGTGGTAGATTTGGTTATACTAATAGGTGTGGCGGCGGCGGGTGTTACCGGTTTCGTCCTATGGGGTAAGCGGTAGTGATGTTCCCGAGTATCGAACTTAACGCATTACGGTTTCGTAGTTTATTCAATATCCCCAAGCGCCGTCGTAAACCAAATTAAAAAAGAGATACCCGCAATACCCCAAACCGCCGCGAACCCGATTAACGCGTCCCGTTCGCTGAACCAACCCTTTTCATCTTCTCCCACGGAATAAAAACGTACGTCGGTCGTGGTACCGGCCTCTAGGGTTACGTCTTTCTCGACCCGTTCCCAACCGTGGAACAACGCGCCGACGCTATACTTGCCAGCCGGAAAGGTCATCCGGGATATCGGGGTTAAGCCGACTATTTCATTATCCACCACGATCTCGATGCCGTCGGGGACCGTATTTACGTTAAGGTACGCGGTACTCTCGGTTTCCTCGACTTCGGCCGCCAGAACTAACGTCGGCGTAAACGCTACCAACGTCGCCAACATTATACGATGCAATCGAACCCCCTTTGACAGCCGGTTAATCACCGGCTACCAATAATAACCCTAAAATCCCTAAAGCGATCCCGGCTCCTATGCCCATCGACGCCCAGCTAAACGCCCTGGTCTTCTCGCCTATCATTATAATAACGACGTCCTCGCCCTCTTCCGTCGGCGGGTCTACGACCTGAGTTTTTTCCTCGTATCCCTTCCCCTTAACCGTAACCTCGACGTAATCGTCGAAGGGGCCGAAGAGGACTACCTCGCCCACGCCTAAACGCTCGCCGTCCACCCATATCCCCAACTCCGGCGGTTCCGTATAGACGGTTATAGTGGGGGCGGTCGCGGCGGCCACTAGGGGTACGATTGCCGAGGCTATATAAGACAACAAAGTAAGCAGTATCGTAAGTTTCACAACGGTTTTCCTTTACCGCTAACCCATATCTGAAGTATTAAGAGCTATTAGGAGTGCCAACGGGACTCCGACGATTATTATAATCCCTCCAACTCCTACGCCCAACCAATAGTCACCGCTGTTAAAAACGCCCTCCCGCTTTTCCTCTTCGATGGTTATTCTTAACAAAGTATTCGACCCGCCCTTTATTGATACCGTTTTTTCGACTTGGCCAAATCCCGCGATAGTCGTAATAATTAGGTGTTGCCCCGGAGTAAGTTCCAATCCCTTTATCGGCGACTCGCCTACGACCTCCGAACCGACGCGTACTTCGGCCCCGGACGGTTCCGTAATTATCGAAACGGTCGCTGGAGCTTCGGCGATTTCCGTTTCGTCGGCAATCGCTAATACCGACGTTAAAGCGAGTATAACCGATAGGAGTAAACTAATCGCCTTTTCCATAAATACCCCTAATTAGATAACGCGCCTATGGCAACGAAAGCCCCTACTACGGTGAAAGTCGTTAACGTCCCTAGAATAAGCGAAAGAACGCTGAAATTGTACGGGACACCGGTTATTATTAAAATAACGTCTTCGCCCCCCTCCGTCGGCGGGTCTATTACCTCGGTCGTTTCCTTATACCCCTTCCCCTTAACCGTAACCTCGACGTAATCGTCGAAGGGGCCGGAGAGAACGGCGTCGCCCGCCCCGAGGTATTCACCGTCCACCCATATTTCAAGCTCGGGCGGTTCGGTATAGACGGTTATGGTGGGGGCGGCCGCGGCGGCCGCTGTTGCCGGCGCACCGATAATGTTCGCGCAAATTACTATAGTAATCGGTACCCTCATACTTACATCAAAACCCTATTGCATTTCAACTACATTAAAACCTATTACGAGCCCTAAACCTAACGCTATGCCGAAAAGGCCGATGCCGATCAAGTAGTCCCGCCCCCTAAACCACCCGTCACCCGTTCCGTCAGCGGAGTAAAACCAAACGTCGGTCGTAACTCCCGGTACGAGGAATACGGTTTTCTCGATAGGTTCTGTTTCGTTGAAAGACGCGCTTATCACGTGTTCACCCGACGGTAAGGCGAAGTCGCGTATCGGCGCGAACCCTATCGTTTCCGAATTCACTTTAATTTCAACGTAACCCGGTACCGTTACGACGTTCAACGTCGCAGGTTCCTCGGCTTTTTCCGTTTCCGCCGCTAAAACCAGAGTCGGCGTAAACGCTACCAAAACCGCCAACACTATACGGTACATTCGGCCTTCCTTAAACTATTCGCTAATTATCCCCCGAGCCACAACAAACCTAAAATCGCTAAACCGGTCGCGAAACCCAGCCCAAGCGAACGCCCGCTGGCTCCTCTCTTCTTTTCCGCGACTATAACGACAACTAAGTTCCCCTCGTCCATATCGGGGCTTCGTATAACCTTAGCGGTATCCTCATACCCCTCCCCCTTAACCGTAATCTCGACGTAATCGTCGAAGGGGCCGAAGAGGTCAACCTCGCCTACGCCCAAATACTCGCCTTCAACCCATATCTCGAGCTCGGGCGGTTCCGTATAAACGGTTATGGTGGGGGTAGTAACGGCGGCCGCGGTTACTGACGCGCTTATAAAAGCCGTACAAAACAATATAGTAATAGGTAACCTCAAAACAATAACCCCAGTTTACGATTTTATACGAAGCGCGTATATCCGTTTGATACTAATCCACCGCAAGGTATAACACCAGGAAAAACAACCCGGCGCCGCTACCGATTCCGAGACCGAAGGAGGCCCAACTAAAACCTTTATCCTCGGGCGGCGAAATTACCGTTATGACGTGTTCGCCGTCGGCCGTAGGCGGGTCTATGTACCTCGTCGTCGTTTCGTATCCTTTACCCTCGACCTCGACTTCCAGGTAATCGTCGAAAGGGCCGAAGAAGACGGCTTCGCCGATGCCGACGTAGTCGCCACCGACGGAAATGGATAAGGTTTCCGGTATGGTACGTACGGTTATTGTCGGCATGCTTCCGTGGACGGCCGTTACAAAGGCGAAACATAAAACCGTAACGATTTTAAATCTCATAAAGCGTCCCCCTCTCGAAGACCCTACCCCCAATCGGCCGTACTAAGTCCAATAGCAATAGTAAGGGCTATCGCGCCGCTAATGATAGCAACGCCCTCCAGGAAGTTGGCTATGCTAAACCACCCGCTTTCAGGCCCGCGCGAAAGGACGAACTCCATTTCGATCTTTTCGCCGCTTTTCAGAACGACCACACTCTCCAGCGGGATACAGCCGTCCAGGTAAACGCCGACAGAGTATTCGACGGCCGGTAAAACCAGACCGTAAGCGGGCGAGGCGCCGATGTACATCGAGTCCACAGCGACGACGGCGCCCGGTGGGTCGGTCTTTACGCTTAACTCAGCTTGTTCGTCGGGTGGAGCCGACGGTTCTTCGGTTTCCGTCTCAGCGGCAAGCGCCGTCAACGGAGCCAGGATAACGAGTGCCGATAACGCTAGTATAAACAACGGACTCACAGTTTGCCTCCGTTTAGTCCCAGAGCCCGACGCGTTGTTCTTCGACGGCGAACTCGCCGCATTTAGGGCATTTATAAACCCAATCGTCTTCCTCGAACCGGACCCAGTCTTCGCCGTCGCAAGGTTCCAGGGCTTCGCCGCAAACGCCGCACTCCCCTTCGATTCCGTCTTCCTCCAATTCCTCCGCCGTACGAAACTCTTCGCACCCGGGGCAGTACGCCAGAACGTAAAAGAAGCCGGGTGTCTTCCCGCCGCCTAT
>CP070755.1:742128-747633 GCA_020348885.1 Candidatus Coatesiibacteriota bacterium
CAGTATCTGACGTCTTCTTCTTCGCTCCCGCCGCGAGGGGCCGGAAACGCCGCTTCCTCCATTATTATCCTGTGCCGCGACCCGTCGTCGTTTATCGCACGCCCGCAGCAAAACGCCGCGCCGGTTCTCAGCGCCAACACGGCGGGGCCGCGGAACGCCGACGCCGGGCGCCCGAAAAATTCGACAACCACGCCGTCTTCGCCTGCATCCTGGTCGAACACGACGCCGATTACCTCGTTCTTCGCGAGTTTTTTTAGTATATCCTTTGCCGCCGACGGGCCGGTTCCGATAACTTCCACGCCGACCCGGCGCCGCAACCAGCCGAGGGTTTTCTCGACGTATTCGTTACTTTGTGGCCGCGCGAGGAACGTAACGGGATAACCGTTTAACGCGACCGCGGCGCCGCCCAACTCGAAAGAACCGAAATGCCCCGTTAAAAGTAAAACGCCCCGACCCGCCGCCAGGGCGTCACCCAGACACTTATCGTTTTCTATTCGCAACCAACCGTTGACGTTCGCGCGAGTGTACCGAGGGAACCGCGCTAGTTCCACAATCGCTTGACCGAAAGCCTGGAACGATCGCCGCGCCGTTGCGTCCACCCACGCTTCGTCCTTATCCGGGAAGCAATAACGAAGATTGGCTTTCGCGACCCGGCGCCTGAACCCCCAGAGCCGATAACCGGCCCGGCCGACGGTCCGGCCGAAGGCGGCGGCCGCGCCCCGGGGCAACAAGTTAACCCAGAACATCGCTTCCAACACGAGTACGAACTCTATCAGGTGTTTCAGCTTCCTGAGCATAACGCCGTACTACCTGTGGAGCGTATCGCCGAGGACCCGGAGGAGCGCGCCTTCCAATTCGGGTTCTCCAGCGGTAACCTCGGTTATGACATCCAGCACGTAAACGGGGACCCTGGACTTCCATTCGCCGATCCGCGCTTCGTCTTTCGCGGTCGTTACTATCGCGACACAATCCGCGGCGAACGCCGATCTCTCGGTTGCCTCCAACTCGCCTTTCGAGTAGAGATGGTGGTCGGGGAACGGGCGCCGAACCGCGACGACGGCGCCGACCTCCTCCAGCGTGGATATAAAACCGCCGAAATCCCCCACGCCTGCCAGAGCCAGTACGCGTTTGCCCCCTATTTCGGCCAGGCTCAACGGACGGTCGTCACCCAAGTCCCGGACATCCGTCGGATAGTGTCCTGCCGTCAACTTCACGGCGTTGCGAGCGTACTTATCGACGACTTCAACCCACACGTCCATATACTTGCCTATGTTGGCTTTCGAAAAGCATACGACGTTTGCGTAAAACAATGCGTCAACATCTTCCCTCGCCAATCCGGCCGGGAACGGCCATTCCGGCGGGCCGCTCGTATCCACAAGTACTACGTCGAGGTCCCGCGCCAGTTGAACATGCTGGAACCCGTCGTCCAGCACGACGACCTCGGCCCCCTCTTCGACGGCTACCAGACCCGCGGAATACCTGTCCGAACCGACTACGATAAAAACGTCGGGAAGAGCTCGCCCGAACATCGCCGGCTCGTCACCGCTCGCCTCCGGCGGCACCAGCAAGCCCGAACCGGGTTTCGACACTACTACCGTACCACCGGACGCTCTCCCGTAACCGCGGCTGAGTATCGCGACGGACCGCCCGGTCGTTTGAATCAATCGCACGAGATATACTACGAACGACGACTTCCCGGTCCCCCCCATCGCGACGTTACCGACGCTGATAACCGGTACGGGTAATCGCTTCGGCTCCAAGGGACCGTCGCTCGAGTACGCCCACCGTCTGACCGCCGCCACAAGACCCCACACACGCCCGAAGGGCCAGAGTAAGCAGCGAACGGGGCCTTCGGTCAGGCGCCGGTAGAACGGCTCGTACGAACTGGCCGGGCTCATGTTATTCTATCCCCCACCGCTTCATAACGAAGTCCATTGCCCGGGCGCTCCCGCCGATAAGACCAGCGGTAACGGCCCGCGCTTTCGACATTTCCGCCTCAAGCGTATCCGGCTTCCGATAAAACCGGCTCAGTACCCGGGTCAATTCGTCTCCGTCGGCTACGGCCGTCCCGCCGTCCCCGTCCAGTAACCGAACCTCGTAAGGGAAGTGAAACATATTAGGGCCGTACAAGACGGCGCAGCCCGCATACGCCGGTTCGACGACGTTCTGCCCGCCGCGAGGTACGAAGGACCCGCCGACGACCGCGACGGCCCCGGCCGCATACAAACAGGCCAGGTCCCCCATAGTATCCAAAACGAGCGCGTCGCACGTGGCGCCGCTCGAGTAAGTCGCCGCCAATATATCGAACCGTGACAGTAAATCGGCGACGCCCGCCGCTCTTTCCGGGTACCGCGGCGCAATGAGTAACTTGAGCGACGGGCGGACGTCCCGGGCCGCCAGATACGCTCTGGTAATCAATTCCTCTTCGCCGTCGTGTGTGCTGCCGGCTATTAACAGGTCGAGCCTATCGTTTATCCCGAGCCGTGAGTGGGCTTCGGAAACCAGCCCGGGGTTCGGTTCCATGACCAGATTATCGTACTTGATATTCCCGGTGACCTCAACGGAGTCGCCGCCAACGCCGAGGGATTCGAACCTCGGTACGTACTCCTCATCCGAAACCGCGAACGCGGCGATACCGGCAAGCAACGGCCTGAACAACCACCCGGCGACCCGGTACCGACTCGCCGCTTTCTCCGTCAACCAACCGTTTACTACGGCGACGGGGACGCCGCGGCGTAACGCGGCGAAAAGCAGGTTCGGCCAGTAGTCGCTTTCGATCAGTATCAAAATAACGGGGTTAAGCCGCCTTAGTGCAAGGCACACCGGCGGGAGTAGGTCGTACGGCAACCCCAGGTTGTAATCGGCGTTTACCTTCTCGACCGCCTTCGCGCCGGTGGTAGTAACCGTCGTTACGACGACCGGAACACCCGGAAACCGCTCCCGCAACAGAGCGACGAACTTCCTGGCGGCGAGGGTTTCGCCAGCAGACGCCGCGTGGACTATAATACACCCGTCGAGACGCGGCAAGCCGAACCCGAGCCGCGAAAAGAACCGGTACCTGAAATTACGAAAGAACAGGGCCGGCGCCCATAGTAACAGGAACAGGCAATGAACCGCCAGGTTATAAATAACGAACGCTACCCAGAACGCGACCCCAAAAAGGGGCCGCCGCTTACCATTATCCTTACCGTATATATCCCCTTTATTTACCAATAGTTAGAATATCTTACCTGAAGGGTTATATTAACCCGTAAGTTGCGCTTCCAACAATCTTTTATACGCCCCGGCGTTCAGCACCAGCTCCTCGTGGGCGCCGATTTCGGCGACCCGGCCGCCTTCCAAAACGACTATCCGGTCGGCCCGGCGTACCGTCGAAAGCCGGTGCGCGATTACGAAAGTGGTTCGCCCGACCATCAGCCTATCCAACGCGGTCTGTATGAGCCGCTCCGATTCGGCGTCCAAACTGGATGTGGCCTCGTCGAGTATCAGTATCCGCGGGTCCCGGAGTACGGCGCGAGCGATAGAGAGCCGCTGCCGTTGACCGCCGGATATTTGCACGCCCCTTTCCCCTATATACGTTTCGTAGCCTTCGGGGAATCGGCGTATAAACTCGTCCGCGTTGGCGGCCAGGGCGGCATCGTATACATCCTCTGCGTCCGCGTCCAACCGACCGTATAAGATATTATTGTAAACCGTATCGGCGAATAGAAGCGTCTCCTGCGGTACCAGGCTAATCTGGTCCCGCAGCGCATCGAGGTCATACTCTTTTACATCACGACCGTCGACGAGTAAGCACCCCTTCGACGGCTCGTAGAAACGCGGTATCAACGAGACCAGGGTACTCTTCCCGGCGCCCGACGGACCGACCACGGCCGTCACCTCTCCGGGGGCCGCCTCAACAGAAACCGCGTCGAGCACGTAGTTTACGCTGTCGTACGAAAACGATACGTCGTCGAAGACGACCGAACCCTCGATCCGACCCCTGTAAGTACCTTCGCCGCGGAGTTCCCGCTCCGACGGTTCGTCGGCGACCTCGAAGACCCGGGCGGCGGCCGCCAGCGCCTTCTGGATGAGCACGTTCACGCGCCCGACGGTCTTTATCGGCTGGTACATAATCACGATTAAGCCGGTGAACTCGAGCAGGCTCCCGGTGGTCATCCGGCCGGACAAGACGAGATGGCACCCGTACCAGAAAAACCCGGCGATCCCCAGGCCGCTTACTACCTCCATCATCGGCCGTAGTATCGCCTCCACTTTAACGCCGTACATCCAGGCGCGGAAAGCCTCCAGGTTTTTCTTTTTGAAGCGCCCGACCTCGAAGTCCTCCCGGCGGAACGATTTAATGAGTTTTATCGACGCCAGGTTCTCGGTCAGGAAGGCGGTCAACCCTGCTATCTTCGTCTGTATCTCCCGACCGGCCCGGCGGCTTTTGGCCCCCAACGCGTTGATTATTATCCCCAGGGCCGGGAAAGATATTATAACGAGCAGCGTGAGCTTCCAGCTTCGGAAGAACATTATTGAAAGCACGACGGCCAGAGTCGTAATAGCGTGGAGTACGTCCTTCAGCGAATTGGCCGACTCCTGGAGGACGTGAACGTCGTTGGTCACGCGAGAGACCACCTCGCCGCTCTGGCGCACGTCGTAGTACCTGAGCGGGAGGTGGACCAGGCGCCCGAAGACCCTATTCCTGATCGCAAGGACGACCCTTTGACCCGTGTACGATATAAGGTAGGACCGGAAGAAAGCGAAGATTCCGGACATCACTATCACGAAGAATATCCATATGGGCAGGAAGTTGACGACCGCGAGCCGGGGCTTCTCCAACCCCAACAAGAACAGGTTGAAGACGAGCCCGTCCTTCTTGCCGGCGAGGATGTCGATGACCTGGCCGATGATGACCGGCAGGGATGCCTCGAAGCCGGACGCCAGGGCGCTGGCGATACTCCCGAGCAGCAGAAATTGCCAGTAGCGTATCAGGTACGCCAGCAGGCGTCGCGCGGGCCCTTTTTTCGGTGTGGGGTCGGGCATTGTTTGATTTACAGCGTCGTTTTAATCGACCCGTAAAACCGGCGTTACGTTCCGCCGACTAAAGTCGGCGTTCGACGCTACGCGGGTTAAGCACCGCCGGATAAATCCGGCGGTATCAGAATTACTATGGGGCGGCAACATCCATTATTAACCGGGCCGCTCTCTTGGCGGCCGTGGCGTCGGCGGCAACGCCGGCGTATCGCAGGGCGTCTTTTACTCGTGCCAGTTCCGATATATGTTCGGCCCGGGCGCCTTCGTCAGTCAACAGCTTCAAGGCGGCTTTCGCGACGGCTTCGGGCCGAGCGTCGTTCTGCAAAAGCTCCGGGACTATCTCCCGCCCGGCTATAATGTTCGGCAGACCCAAATACTTGACGCGGGCGAGCCGCCGCCCTATCTCCCAGGTTATCGGATTGACCCGATACACGATGACCGTCGGCGTACCGACGATCGCCGCCTCCAGCGTAGCAGTCCCCGATG
>CP070755.1:747733-766382 GCA_020348885.1 Candidatus Coatesiibacteriota bacterium
CGACGGAAAACCGGGCACCAAAACCGACGGAAACGATGGAACGGATTAAGGAAATCGCAGGGAACTTCTGGGTACAGGTAGCTGCGTTCTGCTTCCTCACTGTATTCTCCGTGTTCTTACGGATTTTATTTTTACCTGTGACGCCCGACTTGGTCATATCACCTTTCTTTTCGTTAATCGATATAAGAATAAACGTGTACATCTTATTACCGGCCTTCGTCTTCATCGGCTTCTTCCTATCCATTAAACCATTTTTAAGGTTCCCCACGGCGGGCAAAGTAATGTTCTTGGCCTCTTTTTTCGTTCTGCTCACGGTAGCCGTAAATTCGGCCGACGGCGGTTTACACGAGATATATTTCCGCGCGCTCGGGGAATACCGAACCGACGCGTTAAAACTATACGAGCATGGGAACTTCCTGCGCGATTATCATCTCAACGTTAAAGGTTTAAGGGGACATACAACGGTACACCCACCTGGCACTTTCGTCTATTTATATCCTTTTATAAAACTTTTAGGCCCAAACTGGAGGTTAATCGCAGTCGTGAACGCCCTTATCGCCAGCGCGGGCGCGGTATTAACGTGGAAATCCGCCGAAGAAATTTACGGCAGGGAAACGGCCGATTTCGCGGCGATGTTATATATCGCCGCGCCGAGTTTAATCCTGTACGGTTCGGGTTTCGACGCGGTTTACTGTTTTATAGGTACGTTAATTCTCTATTTCTCAGCTCTACTCTTAAACCGGCGGATGCCGGTATACGCCGTTTTAACCGGCGTTGCCCTGGCGATAGGCTTCTTTTTTTCGTACCAGCTGGTCTTCTTAGCCCTATTGATCATCGTCTGGTCGGTCGTTTACCTGGTTAAAAAACCCAAAAACGGGGACAAAAAACGGGACACGTTCGAAAGCGATTCGAACACATCATATTCGACGAATAATCGTTTGAAAACGGTTACCTTAAGCGAGACGTTCGCGAACGTATCGATAACCTTCGCGACATCGGCACTCTTTTTTATATTTCTATATCTCGCGTTCGGATACGACGTAATAACCGTATTCCGACACCAATTACGTACCGCCGAAAAGTGGTTCAGCGCAGGGTGGAACGTCCTGTATTGGATTAAGTTAACGTTCTTCAAGGCGAGACCGTACGTAGGCGAACACCGTTCATATATCGAATGGGTCGCCGGGAACTTAATAGCTTTCGGTTTCCTGCTGGGGCCACCTACCGTTGTATTATTCATAAAAAACCAATTCCGCAAGACCCGAACCGGACGAAAACCCGACGGGGGTTATATTTTTATATCGGCGGTTACTGTTAGTTTCGTTTTGTATAACCTATCAGGGATGACACTTGGAGAAACCGAGCGCGTTTGGAACTTCATGATACCTCTTTTCGTAATCGGCGCCGGGTTTCAGCTCAGAGAAAACACGCGGTTATTATATCCCGTTTTAATCGTCAACCTCGTGATAAGCTGGCTTTTCGAGGTTTTTTTCTGGCACGTGAATTAAACTGTTCCCTATCCTCATCTCGTCTTCGCCGAAAAAACCGTTTCGGCGGTCGATACGTCCGCGCGGCCTATACGCTGTTTAATAAAACGAAATAAAAAACAAAGGACACTAACCATATGTCGGCGATTATAGAATGCACCCTCTGCCCGACCCGTTGCGTATTGGAGAACTACCAGCGGGGCGACTGCCGCGTCCGGATTAACGTCGAGGGGCGGTTGAAGACGCTGGTCTACGGGAAGCCGTGCACCGTCCACGTAGACCCGATGGAAAAGAAACCTCTCTTTCATTTCTTGCCCGATACGTCCATCTATTCGGTGGCCACCGCCGGGTGCAATCTCCACTGCAAGTACTGCCAGAACTGGGGCATCAGCCAGACGCCGCCGGAAAAGACCCGCAACGTCGACCTCGACCCGGGGCAAACCGTAGCCGGGGCGCTGGCCGCCGGGTGTAAATCCATAGCGTATACGTACTCGGAACCGATAGTCTTTTTCGAGTATACGGTTGACACCTGCCGGCTGGCCCGTAAGGAAGGCCTCCGGAACGTCCTGGTCACCGCCGGTTACGTCGAGGAAAAACCCCTGCGGGAGCTGTGCGAGGCGGCCGATGCCGCCAACGTCGATTTCAAGGCGATTACCGACGATTTCTACCGGGAGGTCTGCGGCGGGCGAATCAAGCCGGTCCAGCGCGCTTTGACGATTATGCAGGAGATGGGCCTCTGGCTCGAGGTGACCAACCTGCTCGTCCCGACGCTTAACGATTCGCCGGAGATGGTCGAAGGCTTAATCCGTTGGGTACTCGACAACTTGGGCCCGGACGTCCCCCTCCACTTCTCCCGGTTCACGCCGACGTATCAGCTCGAGAACCTGCCGCCGACCTCCGTGGAGACGCTCACAAAGGCCAGAGAAACGGCGCTCGAGGCGGGGGTACGTTTCCCGTACGTGGGGAACGTACCGGGGCACGAGGGCAACAACACCTACTGCCCCGGCTGCGGCCGCTTACTCGTGGGGCGTTTCGGCTTCCTCATAACCGACTACGATATCGTTGACGGGAAATGCGCCGGTTGCGGCGAGCCCATCCCCGGCGTGTGGGAACGCGGCGACTGGGACGGGAGCATAAGGATAGTTATGTAGTCGGGGCTACCCGTTTTAAGCTCGCCCCGACGAGTTATCGGCGAAACTCGGCGGAACCGGATAGCGTAGCCGTAGGTATTTCCTCAAACGGAAAAGCGATTCCGGGTTATAAACGTGACCGCCGCCGCCCAAGCATCTCCAGAAAACACTCCAACCGTAGCCCAGCCTGCGCCGACAGCGGCCCCGGTCGGTCGCCCTCCAGGGTCAGCACCGGTACGTCCAGATGCCGCCTTATGAGCGCATCCTCGATGTGGCGGTAGCAAAAGCTCTGGACGTAGTTGATGACGCCCACTATCCCCCTTTTTTTCACTTCCTTCTTGATGTCTTTGAGTCGTGCCCAGACCCCGTAAGGGTAAGTATATTCCGCGTACGCGGAAATCAGGTCGGGGGCGCCGGAGACCATCGCGAACTGCCTCGGTATCTCGTCGTAAACGATTCCGGCGCCCCGCTCGGTCAGGAAATCGAACAGGCCCGAGAAGACGGGAGGAACGCCCAGAAGCCCCAGCCGCGTCTCCGGCGGCGACGGCTTTCGGGCTTTTGCCTCGGTTAAAAAGCCGTCCACCCTCTCGGCGAAACCGTCCGCATCGCCTCCGCCCATGTCGCTGGCCGCCAGCAGGTAGTCGTGGTTTTCGGAACCGGTAATTCTATTCTCCTCCCACGTCAGCCTATCGATTTCCGCCAGGTCTTGCCTAACCGCCGCGAGGGCTTCGTACTGGTCGTGGGCGGCGCCCATCGCGTAGCCCAATCGCCCCGCGAGGCGTTCCACTTCGCGGGTAAGCTCGTCCCGGTCCGGCGCGTGTGGAAAGGCGAAAGGTATCACCTCGACGCCGGCGTCCTCCAGCGTCTCCATCAGGGCGATCGTGTTACTGCAATCGCCGCCGGTTACGCCGACGACCTTTTTGATTCCGTGCGAAATTACGATATCGAAAATCCCTTTGGTCCAACTGCAGCAGTTGCGCGGGAAGCCGGCACGCTCGGCCCGCCGGACTCCTTCGCCCGGGTCCGCACCGCCGATGAAAAGGTTATTTAAGTCAACCGGGCGCGAACCCGCGCCCAGTATCACTTCTATCGGTAACATCGTCGTAATGCCGACCCTGTTGTCGTTTTCCGCAGAGATTAACTCGGCTCCTCGGTTTCCTCGTCTTCGGGGCTTAGCCTTATAAAGGTATAGTTTTCGCCGTGTTTTCGCTTGCCGCCGAAGCCGCCGCCCCGGGTCGCGAACTCGATTTCGTCGACGGTCATGTCCATCCAGGTCTCCTTGGAACGGCCCTCGTAGTATCGTACTAACATCTTCTGCCGGAGGCTGTATGTCAACTCGCAGTGTTCAGGTCCGTCCCAGGTAACTTTGTAGATAGCGTGTCCGGGACGTTCGTCCATCAGGTTGAGTAAGGTCTCGGCCTGCTTCATCGAATCGAACATTCGACTCCGGGACCCGAGGTATATCGTTTCTTCGGTATCGGACGTTATCCGGTACGGATCCTCGTCTACGGCACCCAGCATCTCGTCCACGTACCGCTCCTCGTGGAAGTTCGGCCTATTTATACGCAGGGTAGCAACAAGCGAAGTATCTTCGGTCCCGCCGATCTCGGCGCTCTCCACGTCGAAGTACACGTCCACCCAGATAATGTCGTACTCGGGGTACTTGTGCTTATCGAAATAGTTAAAGAGCCGCTTAATATCTTTTTTCGTCGTTCCCGGCGCAACGGCTATCCTGAGCGTAACCGACGGCTCCTTAGCTTCCTCGTCAATGTCGACGCTGCCGACCACGTACTCTACCGGCGGGGGTTTGTACGCCGCGTCGACCTCCCCACCGGTTTCGCCCTCGTCGCCGCCGCCACAACCGACCATTACCCCGACAAGCGCGACGAAAAGGGCAACCGACACCGATGCGTAAACCTTACTCATAGTGCGTCCCTCCAGTCCAGCCCCCGACCTATCTGTTCATCTTATTATAAGCGTACGACAAACCTTTCAACGTCAGATCCGGATCCGTTACCTCGATATATTCGGAACATTCGACCACGTACCTGGCCAACCCGCCGGTCGCGACCACGGGGCACCTCTCGCCTACCTCCTCCCGGAACTTTTCGATCATACCGTCGACGGCCGCGGCGGTCCCGTATATCAATCCGGACCGTATCGAATCGGTCGTGTTTTTCCCGACTGCCGACGCGGGCGCTTCGAACTCGACGGGCACGAGCCGGGCCGCCGACTCGGTAAGGGTCTTCGCCGCACGACCGAGGCCCGGCATTATCGCCCCGCCGACGTAATCTCCGTTGCCGTTCACCAGGTCGAGGGTAGTAGCGGTCCCGAAGTCGACTATAATTACGGGCGCGCCGAACGTCTCGCGGGCGGCGAGGGCGTCCACGACCCGGTCCGCGCCCACGTCTTCCGGCCGGTCGTAAGCGACGTTTATACCGAGCCGGGAGTAGTCCGGCCCCACGACGGTCGGCCTCCGGCCGAAATAACGTACCAGGGCCGTCTCGATTTTATCCGTCAGCGGCGGCACGACGCTGCAGACGATAGAATCCGCCGTCCCGATCTCGCGGCCCGCCCTCGATTCGATCAAACTAGCCATGAATAGACCGTACTCGTCGGCGGTCCGTTCGCCGCAAGTGGAGAGCCGAAAGCTGAAAAGCAGGTTTCCCTCGTCGAAAAGACCGCAGACCACCTGGGTGTTACCTATGTCGACTGCGAGAAGCTCCATGGTTACCTCTTCGCGGCCCGCTCGAAAACCTCGAGGAACCTGGCCGCCGATATTTCGACCGTCCAGCCCTCCTCGACGTACGAACGGCAGTTGGCGACCATCCCGGCCCAGAGAGAGTCGTCGGTCAGAAGACGCGCCACGGCTTCGCCGAACTTTTCGGTATCCCGGTCGACCAACCTACCGACCACGCCGTCGGCCACGGTCTCCCGGAAGCCGCCCTCCTTCACGGCGACGACCGGCGTGCCGCACGCCATCGCCTCGAGGGGCACGAGCCCGAACGGCTCGACCACCTGGGCCAGGGCCACTAACCTACACCGCTGATACTCCTTTACTATACCTTCTTCGGTAAGCATAGGCAACAGTTTGAGGGAAACGCCCAGCTCCGCGGCCCGTGTTTCCATATAACCCGATTCGCCCGGGAAGTCCCGATTATAGACCACCCGCAGTTCCGGCCGCACCGATTCCGGGATTTCGCCGAGAGATTCGAGTATAAAACGGTGCCCCTTGAACGGCGCGAGGACGCCGACGGACAGTACGGCGTTATCTCGTTCGCCCGTCGGAAGAGCCGTCGACGGAAACCGGGACAGATCCACACCCGGATAAATTACCTCCGGGAAAACGCCGTACGTCTTTATTAACGCTTCGCGGGTATGGTACGAGTTCGCAACGATACAATCGGCGGCCGCGGCGTTCTTCCTGTCTCTCCCTCTCGCCAGCGTATCCGACGGGAGGTTTAAAAAAGCGCCCAACCGGTTTCGAAAACCATAGTCCGGGCGCGTCAACCGCGGGTGCTCGAACAACCTGCGGTGTACCTCCTGGGAGTAGTAAACCGTGGGGGTCTTCGCGAACCTCAAAAGCGACGGGGACTGCTCGACCCTGCAGTGGTCAACGAGTACCGCGCCGAAGCCGCCCGCGTCAATATCGCGGGCGACGCGCCCGGCCAATCGCCACAAGCGCCGGAGTCGCTCGACGTCAAAAGGGCGCCACAAAGGACCGACGTAGTCACTCACGGTCTTTAGCTTGAACGGGTAAACCGTTTCCGACGCGACGTAAGGTGTAAGCGGATAGAAGTCCCGGTCCGCCGACGCCGGCACGAAAAGGTGGAACTCCACGTCTGGAGACAACGCGGCCATCAAATCGTGAAGAAAGCGCTTCGCGCCGCCTGACGGCAGGTTATGGTAAACGGCTACGCGCACCGAGCGGCCTCCCTATAAACCTCCGCCGTTTCGCCGGCGGCCTTCGACCAGGAGAAATGACCGGCCCGTTCCAACCCCGCGTCGCTGAGCTCGCTTCTCAATCGGTCGTTCTCCGTTATTCGTATCATTTCGGCCACGAACGCGCCGGCTTCGCCGGTCGGCACGAGGGAGCCCCACCGACCCACGACCTCCGAGACCGACGAATTATCGTACGCGATTACGGGGGTACCGCACGCCATGGCCTCCAGCGGCGGCAACCCGAACCCTTCGTATAGCGACGGGAACAGGAAGACCCGGGCGCCGCAATACAGGGCCGGCATCATTTCCTCGGATAAAAAACCGGTATAGGCTACTTCGCCACCAACGATACCGCCGTGGGTACCTTCCGGCCATGTAAAACGGACGTTTCGGTAATATTCCGGGTTCCCCGTAAGCACAAGGGGTAGCGGCGCCCGGGACTGCTCGCAGTATCGTCCATATATTTCCAACAAACCGCTGAGGTTTTTACGGTAATCGGTCGCTCCAACGTACAACAAATATTCGTCGGGAAGGTTAACTCGTTCGTTTAATCCACCGCAGCGAGCATCGGGTTTATATTGGGACGAACACGCTTCGTAGATAACGCGGATTTTGTCGGGCGGAACGCCCATATACCTGACGATATCGCGCGCCGACGAGTTAGAAACGGTTATAACGGCCGCGGCCCGCCGCGCGGCGGCGGCCTGTATATTGAAGAAAACTTTCTCCCTCAATAGTAACGACCGGCCCGGGAAGACAGCCGATATACAATCGTGAACGGTCAAAACGAACCGTTTCGGCGACCACGGCGGCACCACTTGCATATTATAATGCACGACCGCTACGTCCATTGCCCGGACGGCACGGGGCGTTTGTATCAAGTCGAATATGACCGACCGATATCGGTCGTGGTCGTCCGGGAGTTTTACCCCGGTGAAACTCGCTCCGTCGGGGAGCGACGGCTCCGGCGCGCCGGCCAGACCGAGAAAGCGGAGGTTTATGTCACCTTCCCCTTCTGATAACGCCGAATACAACTCCGCCGTATACCGCCCTATCCCCCGGAACCTGTGGGCGGTCTGCAACGGGCGTATATCGAACCCAACCTCTAACATCGTTCCCTTTAAGTAAAAAAGCAGGAACGACGAAAACGCCGTTCCTGCGATTATATCAAAGTCGAATTAAGCCGCCACCCTATTTTTCCTTCTCTTCGTTATCGCGGGTAATCTCGTCGGTAATTTCTCGCGAAGCCTTTTTGAACTCGCGAATGCCCTTACCGAGGCCTTTACCTATCTCGGGCAGCCGCCGGGCACCGAACAGAATTAGGATTACAAGGAGAATAAGGAGTATCTCGGGAACGCCTATCGAACCGAACATCGCAAATCACCACCGGACGTATTATAGCATATATCGGCGAAATCGGCGATTAAAAACCCACCGACGCGGAAACGCGATGCGTACTACCGATACCGGGGTCACCCATGTACGCATAATCGACACCGAAAGCCATCCCGGCCGCCGCGATGCGTAGACCCGCGCCGCCGGAGATATCGGTACGTTCTTCCTGCCGCTTCTCGACGCCGAAGCGGAGGGCCACGACCCGCCTATACCACCACTCGGCGCCGCCGTGGATGTCCAGGCTCAAATTACCGGCGTTAAAGCCGGCGCCGACGTCGTACCCCGCGTTTTTCATATCGCCGTCAAAGGCCAACGTTAATTCGCTGTCGGCCGCCGTTATCGCTTGCGAGTACGAAGTCCCGAATTTCAGGTTGAACGGAATAGTCTCGGTCGTACCGGTGGACCACTCGATTCGGCCGACGATGTTCTGGGCGTGAACGCCGAACTTGAACGGACCATACGGTCCCGCGAGAACGCCCAGGGCGACTACCTGCCCGGACGACGTACCCACGTCCGCCGTCCCCTGCCGTATATACACGAAGTTGCCGCCCAGGCTAATTTTCTTCCAAACCGGGCGCCCGTACGATACAAAATAGCCGTTATCGCTCCAGTTGACCTCGCGCCTGACGATCGGGCGCCTGTCTTCCGCGTCCGGATCGTCCCATTCGGTTATCACGATGTCCTGTACGCCCAGCCGCAACAAACCGCCACCGAACGTCCCGTATTTCCCGGCCCGATAGCAGCCGAAGATAGTATCGTAGTTCGCTAGACCGCCGAACGCGTAAGCGTGCATGAAACTCACTTCGTTCTGTTCGAGGGTCGCGAGTCCCGCCGGGTTCCAATAGGCGGCGGTCGAATCGTCCGCGACGGCGGAGAACGCACCGCCCATTCCCAGGGCACGGGCGCCAACGCCGTAGTTGAGGAACTCGCCGGCGTACTTATCGGCCGCCGACGCCGATATGGCCAACATCGCGGCGTATACTAAAATAACCGGTCTTTTTAACATCGCCGTCCCCTTCGTGGGGTTGATTAAGCTATTTCATTTTGATTAACTTCTGCTTAATCTCGCACTTGTCCGTCCCCGACCGGGCGACTACTTTATAGAAATAGACGCCGTTGGCTATCTCATCGCCGTCGCGGTCGCGGCCGTCCCAGTACAATTCGTTGTAACCCGGTGCCAGGCCGCGGGTTTCCAACTTCCTGATAAGCTTGCCGGTGACGGTGTAAATTTTTACGACGGCGCTATCCAAATGCGAACTGTTGACGAAGGTGAAGTAAGTCCCGGCGCCGGCGAACGGGTTCGGGCAATTGTAAACGTTCGAAAGCGCTAGGGCGCCGGCGACCCGCACTTCCACCGAACCTATCGTTTCGTTTTTCAAGTTATCGTAAGCCCTTACGTAAATCGTGTGGTCTCCTTCGGTCAGCGCGATTTTCTTCCTGATCTCGCCGGACCTATAATCGCCAACGGCAGGTTTGAAGTACTTAGTGATGTCCGTACCGTCGTTCGAAGAATTTAACGTCGAATCCACCGAATAAGCAATCGGCCTGAAGTCCACGTCCACATCTTCCGTATAGGACGAAACCATGACACCCGACGGGTCGCTGATAGATATAATCATCTCCGGATTCCCCGTTACTGGGTCCCCGGACCTGAAGCCGTAGTCGTCGAAATATATATCGACAGAGGGGCCGGTCGTATCTTCGGAGTCGGCTTCGCCGTGAACGCTTATTTCGTAGTCTTCGGGCAGTACATAATCCGCGTAGTTACCGGGGTCGTACGCGTAAACGCGTATCAACGCGTCGTCTATATCGCTAACTCCGCCGTCGGGATCGTATCCCCAGCCCGCTGTTACGGGGACCGGAATCTCAACGTCGAACCGACCGGCGTTAATTTCGCCGACGGCCCGCGACAACAGCCTTTCACGATGAACGTCGCCGACTTGGGAATCTTCGCCGGTAAAGTAATACGGCCTGTCGTATAAAGAAACCTCCACGATACCGTTCGCCACACCGGGCACCGAACCGGTAACGTCCAGTACCCCACCGCGTTGAACGGGGTTAGGGATGGCCGAAACGTCGGTAACATCGGGACGCGGTACGGCGATCCGCATCGACGGGTCGCCCATAAGCGTATAAATAACCCATAACCGCGTGCTGTCCGAGTACATCTTACCGCCCCAGAAAGCTTCGCCCAGAGTTATGGGCTCGTCGGGTAACTCCTGGCCGGGGAACAAGTTCAAATAGAAACCTTCAAGATAATCGGCCTGGGACCCTTCGGTCCCGAGTCGAGAAGACCCGGTCGTCGCGACGGCGCCGCGGCCGGCGGGGTGCATCAAATACTCGTTTATACATTCGTTGCTCGTAAGGTCCGACATCAACGGTATATCGTCGAAGTAGCTGTTAGTACAAGACATTTCCTTGACTATCGGGTAGCGGTTATAGTTAACAAGGTCGTCGACGTCGTAATGGTTCCTTACCGCATGGACGAACAGGTCTTCGTGGGCCCATATCTGGGGACCGCCGTGGCCCGAGTACTGGACCAATAAACGGTCGAAATTCGCGACCAGGTCCGGCGTCATCTCGGCTCGCACAAGGTCCATACGGTCGAACCTGGGGTCATAATCGAACCCGGGATGTCCCCTGTTCATCCATTCTATATACATCTTATCGATGCCCAAACCAGGCGGAACGTACGGCGGGATTAAATATTCTTCGTAGTCTCTCGTAAAATGGCCACCGCCGCCCTCCACCTTGTCGTTATTATCTGCTACTAAAAGCGTCCTCGTTCTCCACGTTCCGAAATCCATTGACCGGTCGTACGCGACTATCTTATCGACCATATTCGAGACCTGTTCCTCGAAACGAGCCGGCAAACGAGCTATAAACGCGTCCGCTTGCAGGTCGTCGCCTTCGACGCAGACGAAGAAGTTGTCGCTGGCGCTGTCGCCGTTCGGGATAGTATATAGAAGCATAGTCGGAAGCAAGTTCCCGCCGAAATCCCGGTATTCCTTATCGTAATATCCGTAATTATCCTTATAATCGTAGCTGGCGTCGCCTACGAGTATTACGAATTCGGGTCTCGTCGAAAGGTCGTCGTAACGCGCTTTTACGAAGTTCCGTATCGCGACGGGGTCGAAGACACCAGCGGAAAACTCGTCGTACACGTCCGTAACCTTATACACGCCCGTTGACAGTCCCTGGTTCCGGCGCAAGTTAGCAAGGGGCTGAACGTTGTCGAAGAACTTCCTGTTGGTAATTATTAACAAGTCCTCGGCCTTGGCGACACGTAACGACGACGGCTCGTCCCTATAAAGGTCCGCCGGTTCAAGCTTGGCTCCAGCGTCGCACGCGACGAACCACGTACGCCCGTCCAGGACTTCGTCTTCGAATCGGACTGTATATGTACCTGCATCTTCGATAGTTTCGAAACCTGTAATAATCCGGCCGCCGGTAACGTCGTAAACGTACAAATCGGACCCGGAAAACCCGTCTATCTCGAACAACATATCGCCGTGGTGGTCGGGCGGATTGGAAAACCTCAAGTAGTCGTTATACGCTTTGTAGTACCTTGGGTATTCCAGCTCGAAGTGGCTGAAATATATCGGATGGTTACCGCCGATACCCTGTAGTTCCTCGACTATCAAATTATTCCCGCCGTCATTGAATATGCCCGGGTCGTCAACGACGACTTCCTCTTCGATTTGAGTATCGATAGGCCACGAATCCCTTTCCCATAGCAAGTGCTCTTCGTCCTTCTTATTAGCGTATATCCTCGTATAATGCGGGGCATTCGACCCGGGCGCACTACGTAATAAAAACTTAAAAAGCGTGGTTATGTTCGCCGCAACGTCGTCCAATCCCCGGATGCTAAAGCTCTCTCTGTGGTCGCTACCGGGCGCGACTGAAAACCAGAACCATGTCTCCTCGCCTTCGTCTATTTTTGAGTTACTGCCCTCGTATAACCTTTCCTCTTCGAAATACGAACGCCAGGGGTAAGCGTCGACCGTTTCTATGTTTGGGTTCGACGGCGTCCCGTCTTTCTGGGTATAGCGTAAACCGGGTTCGTCGCCCACTACGAGCCAATAAACGTTGTAGTTGGAGTATTTATGTCTTTCCAAGACGAACTGGTTACCCGTGTCTTCGAAGAAATGGGTGTTGTGGGCGAAGAATTCAACGTAATCACCGTCGTCGAAACTCCCGTCTCCTTCGCCGGCTACTATCATCGGGAGCTCCTCGATGCCCATAACCGGGTCATCCAAATTCGTCGGCAACATTTCGCCGGTCCCCGCGTACAAGCGAAGGTTCCGCGGGTCTATAGAAGTATCGAAGCCGAAATCCGTAAGATACTCGTACGAAAGACGATAAAAACCCGTGTTTTCTATAATTACCTTGTATGCGTGCGGCCACCGACCGGCCCAGATTTCGCCGTTGTTTTGCGTTTCACTGCCGGTCCGCGGCCATAGCGAAGCGACCGAATAGTTTAATACGGTCCGCGAGAGAGCTTTTTCGAACGAGTCGTCCGCGTCGAAACCTTCTTCTATAATGCCCGCTCGTCTCCGCCCGCCAGAGTGAATAACCTTGACGTGAATTTTACTGTAAACCCGCAAAGTACGTTCGGCCGTCTCGTAAGAGTACGCGTACGCGCCAACGCGGATCAAGCGTAAACCTCGGACTATCGAACTTCCTACTATCTCGGCGGCTTTTATAGGGTAAGTTCCTATTCCGTATGACGAATCGTCGTAAACGAAATCTTCGACTATAGCTTCGTATCCGCTTCTCTTAACGACCTTCTCGCCCGGCCGCGGGCAAAGGGCAATGTCTCTAACCATATAATAATCAATGTCCTCTACAGCAACCGTAACGTCCGAACCGACGGGAACGGCGATCCAAACATTCCTCCTAAGGAGTTCCGGCGCACCCGTTTCGCCGGCAGCCGAACAACCTGCCACGTGATACCGGGAGAACGACCGCCCAGCGACCTCCACCTCCGAGACGGTCGAATCGCCGAACTCGACCTCGAATACGGTCGACGAATCAGTAGCCGATATAAGGGTAACCTCTGTCGTTTCCGGCGGCGTTTCTCTCACGGCACCCGGCCCTACCTTTTCGACCGCGCCGAGGTCGCGAGAGGTCAACCCGTCGGTCACATCGGCGGCGTTAGTCGCGGTATCGTCGGTAACCGCCGACTTATCCTTTCTCGTCAAGTCGGCATCCAAGGCAAAAGGCGAAACGGTCGCTACAATCGCCACCGAAAGCAATATCATCGCACGGAACATCAGTATCTTCCCTCCGCTGAACTATCTCCCGCAGGACGCGGTATCGTGAAAGTAAAAATCGGACGAAATTACCATACTTCGGGTAAGGGCGCAATACATACTTGACCGCCGTACTTACCGATTATCGTTGACACAGTCAACGAACTCGTAATGCCGATTATTTAATTCCGGTTGAATGAACAGGGTATCGAAACGTTGGGTTCTGTTAGTGCTCCTGTTCGTCGGTAGGTCTCGGCCGAACGATTTCCGGGCCGGGTTGTGTAGACAGCCGCCAAAACAAAAAGGCCGGTAATACGTACTTACAGTAATCCCGTAACTGATAACGTTACACTCCGGGCGTTTTTTTTACCAAACCGTCCAGTAACACGCCTAGCTGCGACGTTAATCGACGCCGGTAAAACCGGGATATTAACGCCGGCTCCGGCGCCACGGCAGCTTCACCTTTACGCCAATTCTCGAACGCTCTTACGAATCGACGGGCGACTCCACTAACGTCATCTGGTCCCGTGACCGATTCCTCGCCGTAAACGGCACGCACGAACCGGGCTGCTTCGCCCTCCGGTACCGCGGCCAGAACCGGCCTGCCCGCGCCCATATATTCGTATAACTTACCCGGGACCCTCTCGGGTTCGAAGGCAGGCCCCATTATTAGTAAGAGGAGGTCGGCCGCCTTACAGAAACGCAGGCCTTCCCGGTGGGATAAGTAACCCGCAAAAACGACTTTGCCGCCTATACCGAGGTTTTTTGCTTCCATTACGTCGTCGTCGGTATTTACGCCGATCAGATACAACCTCGCCGCTTCTTTAAAGGCGTCGCTCTTCTCGCCGGCGGCGGCAAACGCACGGAGGATATCGACTGCCGTCAAGCCCGTGCCGAAGTTCCCGAAATGCACGATTATGAACTCGTTCCTCGAACGTTCTACCGGGTCTTCGTCGAAATCCGGCGGATCGAAGCCGTTGGGGATATTTACGGCGGGTTTAACCGGCCCTATTATTGAACGCATTCGTTTAAACGTAGGCTCGGTGTTGAATACGAGGCCGTCGGCGTAACCGAGTACCCACCTTTCGAGTTTCGCGTTTACCGTCCGGTGAAGCGACGGCAGCTGTTTACGCCAAAAAAGGTTCCCCCAGACGTCTCTGAAATCGGCGACCCAAGGTAACCCGGTCAGCCTTTTTATCACCGAACCTACGAAGTGAGCCGACTCCGGCGGCGACGTCGTGTAAACGGCCTTTATGTTGTCCCGGCGGCATACCCGCAAGGCTTTGTATAGAGCGAACGGCGCCCACGCGACCTGAACGTCCGGTACAAAGAAGTACTTACTCGCGGCTGCGAAACAACCGTATCCGGATTTCGTCCCGGATTTTCGCTTCTCCTCGCGCGCTTCGAGTTCCCCGAACGACCGAAGAACCTCGATTTCGTCGCGCTTCCGGTTAGACCGACCTATTCCCTTCGACGCCAAGTAACCCAGCCGGAAAGGATCAAAGGACCCGGTTCTTACGACTCGTACTTCCGGTATTTCGTCTAACGGCGTCGGGTCATAGGAGCGATAAGCTATGTCCTTGACCGTAAGTATCGTCGGATCCCAGCCGAATTCGGGAAGGTATTTTGCGAACTTGACGGTACGCTGAACACCGCCGCCGCCGATGGGCGGGAAGTAATACGCGTTTACCAAAAGCTTTTTTAGGTTGGCGTTACCCACTAATCACCGATTAACGAGTCCAATAATTCAGCGTAAGCCCGGGCGATTTCCCGGCGGTCGTATCGTTTTAACACCGAATTCGGGGTTCCCGGTTCGTTAAGCTCTCCCTGTTTATACCGTCCGTAGAGTTCGGTTAAAACAGCCGCTACGCCGTCGGCGTCGTCCGGAGAGACGACGTAACCACCGTCGGTCTCCACGATTAACCGAGCCGCTTCGCCGCCCGGCGGGACCATCGCTATAACAGGGCGCCCGGCCCGTAAGTACTCGAATATCTTCCCGGTCAGCGTCGTTCCCATGGCCGGCCCGTCGCCGATAATCAAAAGAGACGCGTGAGCCGAAACTATCTCCGAGACAGCATCCCGGTGAGGAACGCAAGTTCGCATAACGACCGGTAGCCCGGACGCTTTTACGGCGGCCAATACGTCGTCGGACGCCGCGCCGATGAACCTTATCTCTATATCGTCGGCGCCGAAAACCCCGGACGCGATAGCCAGGCGAACCCCGTCAAGGAACGTAAACGGGTCCCTCCCGGCGTAGAACGTACCGGCATAAACTACGGTGAATTTACCTCGACGTTCGGGAACAACGCCTTCGAAATCGTCTTCGTCATAACCGTTGGGAATCGTAATAACTGGCGCGTCCAACCTGAAACGGCGGCGATAGTCGTCAGCCATCGTATCGGTTACGGTTACGACCGCCGATGCGGCCGATAAAACGCGCTGTTCCGCGAGTCTCCACCCGACAGCGTGGAAGGCGGTGGGCGCGCCGCCGAACGGGTTGTAAGTCCAGGCGTCTCTGTAGTCGAGTACCAGAGGTAAGCGGGTGATTCGCGACAAACGCGCGCCCAGCATATGGCCGGTATATGGAGGGGCCGTATTTATGACAGCCGTCAAACGGTAAACATCGGGAATCCGAAAAAACGCCGAAAGTGCCGGCCGGAGAAAACGGAATTGCGGGTCCGGGAACGAAAAAAACCGTTTTAATCGCGTGCCGAACGATTCACCCGTATTCTTCCGTTCGCGGCTCCCGCGGTTTCCGCGTTCGTGGTTCTTGAAAGTCTTATATAAACTCGCTACCCCGGCGAACGGGTCGGCGACAGGAACGCGAAACACGCGGACGCACGGCGGTATCTGCTCTAGAAGCACCGGGTCGCTATCGGTTTTACGCGGGTTGTCGGCCGCCAACACGACGGGCGTATACCCGAACTCCGGCAGGTATTTCGCCAGTTTCAACGCTCTTATAACTCCGCCGCCGCCGGCCGGCGGAAAGAAGTAGGATATTAATAAGACTTCTCGCATATCTGCAACAAAGGGGCCGCGTAACGGCCCCGATATTCCCTTTGTTATACTCCCTACTGCGGCAGCGGTTTAATATCGTACTTGCTGAGGGACGATTCGAAAGTATAATGCGGACCGTTCGGGTATCCGATTTCGTCACCGGACATCTTGACGGTTCCCTTTTCCGGCTTGAACCAGAAGTACTGCTCGAAATCGATTTTACTTTCGCCGCCCTGGGTTAAGTAGTAGGTAACGTATAAATTGCGCCGGATTTTGTACGCGTCGGTAAATATACCGATTTCAGTGGTTACGTCTCCCTTCACAACCGTCGAGCAGTTAACCTCCACGTCCACCGTATCGTCGTGACCGTCGTTGTCTATATCGGCGGGCAACCCAATCGCCAGCGGCGAGATTCCCGTAACATTTACGACTTGCCAACTGGTACCGACCGAAAAGGGATATTCGGCCCAGAACCATACCGGATCGAAATAAACCGAGTCGGTCATACCACGCGTCCCGTCGTAGTACTCGCGCCCGAACATCTTGTAAGTGTTCGTCTCGTTGTCCTGGACAAGGAAAACCTGATACGGCAGTTCGCCGTCTACGGCCCTTACGAAGTTCTGTACGGCCTCGTTGCCAATGACCGTCGAACCGTCGAAAGTATAGGTAACCGAGAACGGGTCGCCCAGGGGAACGTTATTCTGATACCGCTGGTACGTATAAATCCAATAACTCTCGTCCGTATTGGGCAGGTAAGTCGGTATCTGTTCGTCAGGCGGCGTGGTTCCGTCTTCGGTGCATCCGACGGTAATAACCAAAAAAACGGCCGTTAAAAGCGCGGAGGTTAAAATGAAGCCGTTTTTTCTCATTTCTCCTCTCCCAGCGCCGAGGTAATGGTTTTTAGGCGAAATTACGCGCCCGGAGGGATTCGAACCCCCAGCCTACGGATCCGTAGTCCGTTGCTCTATCCAATTGAGCCACGGGCGCCCGTCGTTCGGCTAGAATATACCTTAACCGTTTTCGACTGTCAAGTTATATCGGGTGTTCGTTTTTCGGCGGGGCCGCCCGGCGGAATGGACTAACAAACCTGTTGACATACGGCTCTTGGCGGTTTAATATCCTTACGCACCCGACATACGAAGGGGGGTTCGTAATATAGAATGAAGTATTCCTTGATCCACGTGGTACCTTCATCGTATATCCTCATATATTTTTAATCCATCTATACAGAAGAGGATATATTATACGCCTTGGAGTGTATAATAATCCTCCTACCTTCCATTAGACCGCGCGGAAGCCGAACCCGATCCTGAATCCCACTTAGCATGCATAGGAAAACCGCTCGCTAACGAGCCCACGGCCTACCTACTTTATTCGCTTTTTTTATCCAGCTGCTCTTTCACCCCTTCAAGGAGTTCTACAAATGCAGCGGCATTAGGGTTATCCTTCATAGCGGATACTAGTGCGCCAGAGTTCAGGATTGCCTTCAGGATACCCATAGGAAGTTGGGTTGCGAGATTTCCAAAGAAATCTCCAGCTTCTCCACTTCCGATTACGGTAACGTCGTTGATGGACTTAAGGGGCTCGTTCATCGCACCGACTACGGGAGCGAACGCCTTTACTATCTCCGGAGCTTGGTCCAGGATAAGCAGGAGCTTTCCTGTATCGTCTAGCTTGGCGAAGGCATCCGCCAACTTATCCTTACCCGTGGCTTCAGCCTCCAGGGCTGCCTCGATACCTGCAGCTTCGGCAAGTTTATTGGCCTTAACGCCGTCGGCTTCGGCTATCTTTACCTCGCGCATCTTGGCAGCGTTACCCTTAGCTTCGGCTTCGGCTGTAACTTGTATCCTGGTAGCGTCACCCTCAGCGCGGGCTATAGTTGCGTTCTTATCCCCCTCGGCAACAGCCACCGCAGCTGTAGCTTTAGCCTCCGCGGGAGCTATCTCCTGATACTTGAGCTCCTCTTCGACCTTGTCTCTGGTAATCATGGCCAGCTCTTTACGCTCCGCTTCGACGGCTTTCTTGGCTTCCGCTTCCGCCAGTGGACCTGCCTGATTGGCCCTATTGGCCTCGGCTTCGGACAAAGCGCGGAACTTGGCGGAGTTTACATCCAGTTCCTTCTGTGCCTCGGCGATGCCAATGCCGGCTTCTTTCTCCGCTTTCTCGGCAGCCAATCTCTGCGCAGCTTCTACCGTCCTAGCTTCAGCTTCGGCTACGGCACGGGCTTTCCTGGATTCAGATACTACCTGAGCAGTCCTCTTCATTTCCAGAGCGTCCAAGTAGCTCTCGCGTCCATCTTCGAATTCTCTGTCGCCTACTTCCTGGATGGTGAATACATCTATTTCCAGACCTAGCTTTTCGAGGTCGTCGGCAGCGTACTTTACGACTCTCTCTGCGAAGGCTTTCCTATCCTCGATGAGGGCTTCTATCGTCATCTCGCCGA
>CP070755.1:766482-770702 GCA_020348885.1 Candidatus Coatesiibacteriota bacterium
GAGTTATCTCGAGTACCGGACGGGACGATGGAGCGGTACTTTCTACTCAAGCTGCGGGTACCGCCGGGGCGCGCCGGTTTATATATGCCTTTACTATTACCACGGGTCCGACTGGTGGGTAAACACGTCGGGGTACGGTCCCGTCCCGGTAGACTCGGTAAAGGACCTGAACATAGAGCGCAATCAAATACGCGTGCTGTCGGACGGGACTCTTGAAGTCGAGAACGATGACGGCGAGTGGGTTCCCCTTTCGACTATCAGCGATTATCTGGCGAACGACCCGAAAGCTTCGGACTCGCTCCGGGGGTTGTTGAAGGAGGACGTAGATTTTTCTGTGGATTTTTCCATAGACTACGGCGCGCCCGGCGTCATATACTACATCTACGGCGACGGCGGGCTCGACGTCCAGGCCGTACGGGAACGGCTTTCCCGACTGCTCGACCTCATCGCCGGCATCTACCCCGCGGGCTATGATTACAATTGGGACCCGGCGGAATTTGGGGATTACAATTTACAATCACTTTACGATGAATAACGCGGGCGGAACGTGTACGTTAAACCGCGCCGGCCTTTGCCGCATCTCAATAAAAACTAACGCCGCACGCGTCCTTGCGCTATTCTGGACGAAAACGCTTCGGCCGACAACCCAAACCCAATCGTCGGGGTAACATTTTGAAGATATATACGGGAATCTATACGTTTCTCTCGCTGATGGCGGCTTTGATACTGGTCGGAGTCGCTACGGTCGCGGGCTTCATCCCGCCGCTGGTTCCGTACGAGTTCGCGATAAAGTTCATCGTGATTATAACGGCGGGGGTAGTAAGCGTTATAATCCTGGTAGGCGGTGTCGGCGGCGTCCTCGGCGGCGAAGGTAACACGCGCTGGGTATCGGTCGGCGCGTGCGCGATTTCGTTAATATTAACCGCGGCGTCCGTGATTGGGGGATGGTATATCTTCTGGATAAACCCGATAGCGCGGGCCGAATACGAAAGCGAAATCGTCGGTGGTTCCTCTTTCGCGAAGGAACTCGTTTCGGGCCAACTCGACGATGCTCACGACGCAGGTAGTTCCGAAGCCGGTTACTTCGAATACCGGATGGGTCTCTGGTACGGCGTAAGCTATTCAAGCTACGGTTACCGGCGGGGCGCACCGGTCAATTTATACGTAAGCCGTTACGCCGGTTCCGACTGGAGCGTCTCGGCGTCGGGCTACTTCCCGGTTCCCGTCCCGTCGGTCAAGTACCTGAACATAAACCCATACCAGATGCGGGTGGGGCCGGACGGGACCCTTGAATTGGAAGGCGGCGACGCCGGCGAGTGGGTTTCCCTTTCGACGGTCAGCGGTTATCTCGCGAACGACCCGAAGGCTTCCAACGCGTTCAGATGGTTGCTGGAATCGGATACGGAGTTCTCGATTAACAACGGCGCGCCGTACGTTTACTACACTATGCCCGGCGAGCCGGATGTCCGGGCCGAAAAAGAACGGCTATCGGTCATACTCGACTACATTGCCGACATCTACCCGCCGGGCGCCAAGTTCGATTGGGACCCGAGCGATACGACTTGTTATACTTGATAAAACGAACGCCGCGCGGGAAGCCCGGTTCTGCAAAGTAAATTACCGCCATAATAATGTAACGCTTGGTTACGGGGTTTTACTAAATATACAAAACTATCGATAACCTTTGTTCACGAAGAGGGGAGGAAGAGCTTTATGTTCTCGAAAACAGTTGTTATTTTCTTAATACTCGTTACCACCGCGAGCGCCGCTTCCACGGTAGATATTCGACTCGGGTTAGCGCAGATTTACGCGCTACCATATGGAGGTTGGGATTGGGGCGACTACGACGCGTCCAATAACAAACGAGCTTACGTAAGCGATATCGGGTACGAAATCGCGTTCAACGACTGGTCCGCCAATTTCGATTTACGGACGTTAATCTTACCGGGGGAAGAGAACTCGGTCGCGGTAATCGCCGACTTACAAGGTCGCTTCTACTTTTCAAAGGCGCCAGTTCGCGTTTACGTGGCCCCGGGGCTCGGATACAACCACACCGAAAAGCGTATGCCCACCTGGGTAGGACCGGCCGGAAGGTCCAAACGGGACTACTTCAGGTTCCCTGTAACCTTCGGCGTCAAAGCCGTCTCCGGTAATAAATACCTGGATATTTGTTATCGTATCGCGCCCGAAGTCCCGATGGGCGACTTGGGCGATCATTACTTCGACGAAGCGCGCGACTTCTACCTCGAACAAGCTATTGAGGGCGAGTTCGGTTGGGCTTTCTCCAAGCATTTCGGAATGACCGGGAAAGCGGGTGCAGTCAAAGGCAACTACGCGACGACAATCAACTCGGGCGAAGACGCTTCCGCGTACGTCCCGTTCGTGGAAATCGGTCCCAGTATATACTTCTAGTTCCGGTAACAGGGAAAAAGAAAAACGAATAAAGCAAAATTACCTATACTTGATAGGTGAACGCCGGGCGGAAAGCCCGGTTTTTTTAACGTTAATTATCGCGATAATAACGTAACGTTTATTTACACGGTTCTACTAAATAAACAGAACCATTAATAACCTTTATTCACGAAGAGGGGAGGAAAAGCACTATGTTCTCGAAAACAATCGTAATTACGTTATTACTTGTTACCGCCGCGGGCGCCGCTTCCACGTTAGACATTCAACTAGGGTTGACACAGTTCCATACAGAAAAACGCTTCCAGAGTCAATGGGGCGGGTATTACTACTACTCGTTTTATAACAACAGAGGGTACGTTAGCAATGTCAATTACGAACTCGCGTTCTCTAACTGGGCCGTCGCCCTCGATATGCGAGCGCTAATTTTCCCGGGAAGTAGCAACTCGGTAGCAATATACGCCGACGTAAACGCCCCCTACTACTTTTCAAAGGCGCCGGTTCGCATCTACGCCTCGCCCGGTCTCGGGTACAACCACACTGAAAAACGTATCCCTATCCTGGCGGCGCCCCCCGGACAGACCAAGCGCGACTACTTCAGGTTCCCTGTAGCTTTCGGCGTTAAAGCCGTCTCCGGTACAAAGTACCTGGATATACGTTATCGCATCGCGGCCGAATTCCCCGTAAGCGAAAACAACGCTCGCGACTTCTACCTGGAACAAACTATCGAGGGGGAGTTCGGCTGGGCTTTCGCCAAACACTTCGGGATGACGGCGAAAGCAGGCGCGGTTAGGGGCAACTACGCAATAACCATTAACACGGGCGATTACGCCCCCCCGTACGTCGCATACGCCCAGGTCGCCCCGAGTATCTATTTCTGACCGGAACATCGTTGCGTAGGGATTGAAAAACCACCGGCGGTTTACCGCCGGTTTCCTTTTGACCGGCCGCGTTCTTCATGATAACTTCACCGTGTAATCGTATTATGCACTTATACGAAAAACGTTCCCGGAGGACCCGGAATGCTCAGCGGAATCATCGAATGCAGCATTAGATGCCCCAAGTGCGACAACCCTATGCCGCTCAACGGCCCCATCGAAATCGCACATTGCGACCAGTGCCTGTCCGATACCGATATCCCCAATGAATTCTGGACCGATATCTTACGCGAATTGTTCGACGAATTGCGTAAGGGCGCCAAAGAGGGCGAAGGTAGCGAATCGACCATTTTCGGGATGTTCAACACCTCCCTACTCACCGCCTGTTTCACTCCCTACTGTTACGAATGTAAAACCCACTTCGACGTGGACGAAACGACGACCGAACCGTACAAACACACCTGCGAAAAATGCGGCAACGTTATCGACGTACGGCCCGGGCCCGATTGGCTCAACAAAGCCTTTTCGCCGGGCACCATCCTTATAGCGGCCGATATGAGAGAGGGCGGCGAGGAGCAGGCCCCGGCCTCCGAACCTATCGCGTTCACCTGTCCCCAGTGCGGCGGCGCGTTGATAGTGGACGGGACCGAAAGGGTACTACCGTGCGAGTTCTGCGGGATTAAAGTTTACCTGCCGGACGACCTGTGGCGGCGGATGCACCCGGTCAAGAAGAAGGAACGCGGGTGGGTCGTTTTCAGGCTGCCCGGCGCGAAACGGGCCAAAGAGTTACCCGACATCGTCATCAGCGACGGCTCCTCACCCTACCCGCGTGCCTGGCCCAATCACGGCTTACAGGCGAGCGGGGCGCGGGGCCTGGACAGCGGGATTATCCCCAAACTCAAGCGGGAATGGCGGGTGAAGCTGGGTACGACC
>CP070755.1:770802-774182 GCA_020348885.1 Candidatus Coatesiibacteriota bacterium
CCTCAGGCGGAATACTCCACTTAGCAGCTAAAACGGACTGCCAAATATCGAAGGGTCTTTCCGGTATTTCCATATGGGCTTCGTACGCAGCCTTTAATAGATTTATCCTTAATTCGTCTTTTCCTCTTTTCGAAAGCTCTTCCATAATAACAAACCTTCTACAACGCCGTTATCGCGTCGAGTAACTGCTCGTTCGAGACGCCGGCCACGTCTATCGCCGCCGACCAGCAGGCCGCCGCACACGACCCGCAGCCCTTGCATAGGCCCTCGTTGACCACGGCCAATCCCTTCGCCAGGTCCACCTCGATGGCGACGTACGGGCAGAGCGACTCGCAGATCCCGCAGCCGATACACAGCCGCTCGTCCACCCGGGCGACGCGGCCCTCGGCGGTTACCGTATCCCGTGCTAATACCGTCGCGGCGCGGGCGGCCGCCGCCTGGGCCTGCGAAATCGACTCCTCGATGGTCTTCGGGCCGTGGGCCAGGCCGCATAAATATACGCCCTCGGTGGCGAAATCCACGGGCCGGAGCTTCATGTGCGCTTCCAAGAAGAATCCGTCGACGGTCAGCGGGACCTTCAGCATCTCCGCCAGGCGTTTATTACCCTCCACGTCGGGCCAGGCGCCCTCGGCCAGAGCCACGAGGTCCACGTCCATCTCGACCTCTTCGCCCAGGATGAAGTCGTAGAAGGTCACGGTTAGACCGTCGCCGTCGGGCTTCACGACCGGTTTGCGGTCCGGGTCGAACCGGACGAAGAGTACGCCCGCCTCCCGGGCTTTCCGGTAGTAGTCCTCGGCCAACCCGTAGGTCCTCAGGTCCCTGTACAGGCAGAGGACCTCGGCTTCGGGATTCAGTTCCTTTATTTTTAACGCGTTCTTGACCGTTTCGATGCAGCACGTCCGCGAGCAGTACGGGTGTTCGTCGTCCCGGGAACCGACACAGTGGACCATCGCTATACGCTTAGCACCGTGGGGTATCTCCCCGGCGGCCAAACCCTGTTCGAGTTCCCGTTGCGTCATCACCCGGTCGCTGGCACTCAAGCCGTATTCGTCGTGCTCAGCCTCAGCGGCGCCGGTCGCGACCACGATGGCACCGGCTTCGACCTCGGTCTCGGTCCCGTCGGCGGATTTTATCGTAGCGACGAAGTTGCCTACGAAGCCGTTTATCGAAGACGCTTCCGAATCCGTAAACAACTGTATGTTCTTGTGGTTACGTACCTTCTCCTCAAGTTCCGCAAGAAGAGGCTGCGTATCCCTACCTTCGAGGGTATAATGGATAAAGCGGACGTTGCCGCCGAGTTCCTTCTCGCGCTCCACCAACGCCGTCGGGAATCCCTGGTCGGCGAGGGAGAGGGCCGCGGTCATCCCGGCTACGCCCCCCCCGACTACCAGCGCCGACTGGGTTACGGGTAATTCGATATCCGACAGCGGCTCCAGGCCCACGGCCCTGGCGACGGCCATCTTGACGAGCTCTTTGGCCTTCTCGGTGGCCTCGTCGGGCCTATCCATGTGGACCCAGGAGCAGTGTTCCCGGATGTTGGCCATCTCGAAGAGGTACGGGTTGAGCCCGGCCTCCCTGAGGGTTTCCCGGAAGAGAGGCTCGTGGGTCCTCGGCGTACAGGACGCCACGACGACCCTGTTCAGGTTATGCTCAGCTATCTTTTCCGTTATTAACTTCTGGGTATCCTGGGAGCAAGTGAACAGGTTCTGCTCGTTATAAACCACGTACGGCAGGGTCTCGGCGTACTCGACTACCGCCGGGACGTCCACCGTCCCGCCTATGTTGATACCGCAGTGGCAGATGAAAACGCCCACCCGCGGCGGCTCGCCGGCAATACTCCGCTCGTCGGGGAAGACCGGGGCCTCGAGCATAGTACCGCGCGACTCGGCGATGACGGCACCGGCGGCCGACGCCGCGGCGCTCGCCTCGGTCACCGACTCGGGGATGTCCTTCGGCCCGGCGAGGACGCCCGCCGCGAAGACACCGGACCGTGACGTCGACGTCGGTTCGAAGCCCGGCGGCGCGGTGAATCCGTATCCGTCGGTCTCTACGCCCAACTCGTTCAACAGGGCCGTCGTCTCGGCGTCGGCGCCCAAACCCAGGCTGAGAACGACGACGTCAAAGCGCTCGCGCTGGAACTCGCCGGTCTCGGCTTCGTATTTCACGACGAGCTGGCCGTCGTCGCGGTCGACCTTATCGACGCGGCAGCGGACATAGCGGACGCCGTACTGGGTCTCGGCCCGCTCTATGTACTTGTCGAACTCCTTGCCGTAGGACCGCATGTCTATAAAGAATATGGTCGGTTCGACCTTGGCCGAGTGCTCTTTCGCGATGACCGCCTGCTTTGTCGCGTACATACAGCAGACGCTGGAGCAATAATCGCGGCCGACCTTGGTGTCGCGGGAGCCGACGCATTGGAGCCACGCGACGCGGACCGGTTCTTCACCGTCGCTCGCGCGCTGCAGGTGCCCGCCGAAGGGCCCGCTGGCCGAGAGCATCCGCTCGAACTCCATCGACGTGACCACGTCGGGGACGCGGCCGTAGCCGTACTCGCTCTTGAGGCGCGCGTCGAACGGCTCGTAACCGCCGGACAGGACTACGGCGCCTACCGGTATCTCTAGGACCTCCTCAGCGTCGAAGTGGCGTATCGCTTCCGGTTTGCAGGCGGTTACGCACTCGAGACACTCGGAGCATATACCGCAGCTAAGGCACCTGAGCGCCTCGGCCTGCGCCTGCTCTTCGGTCAGACCGAGTTCCACCTCGTCGAAGCCGGTTACTCTGGCTTTCATGTCCACGTGGGGCATCGCCGAGCGGGGAGCAGGGTCGTACTCGTCTTTCGGTACCTCATCGCGGTCGGTCTCGGGCAAACCCGACGGCCGAGGGATTACCGGCTCTATTCCCAGGTACTCGCAGATGCCCCAGGCGGCCCGGCGCCCCTGGCCCATTGCGTCGGTTACCATCCCCGGGCCGGTCACGGCGTCGCCGCCGGCGTATACCCCCCGCTTGCCGGTGGCGCCGGTCCCCTCGTCTATCTCTATACTCTTCCACTTCGAGAGCTCAATGTCCGGGATGTTCTCTATGAAGGCCGACGCCGGCTCCTGGCTGATGGCCGGGATAATCATGTCGAACTCGGCGTCGTACTCGGAGCCCTCTATCGGTACCGGGCGCCGGCGCCCCGACGCGTCCGGTTCGCCCAACTCCATCTTGATGCAGCTCATCCCGGTAACGCGGGTCCCGTCGCCGAGTACCTCTACCGGCGCCGCCAGATACTCCAGCGCGACGCCCTCGTCCAAGGCCGCGTCCACCTCGGCCGCGTCGGCGGGCATCTCGGCCCGGGTTCGCCGATATACGATCGTAACGTCGGCGCCGAGCCGCTTGGC
>CP070755.1:774282-782737 GCA_020348885.1 Candidatus Coatesiibacteriota bacterium
AGACCTCCCGCGGCTGCCCGATGGACTGTGAGTTCTGCTCGGTTACGGCTTTCAACGGCCGGGTATTCCGCCAGCGCCCGCCCGCCGACGTCATCGATGAGATGCGCGAGATAGAACCTGCGTATATGTTTATCGTGGACGATAACCTCGTCGGTTACGGCAAGAAGTCGGCGCGCCGCGCCGTGGAGATATTCAAACGGATGGACGAGCTAAAACTGGGCAAAGAATGGCTCTGCCAGAGCGGGCTGAACGTCGCCGACGACGAGAACGTGCTTTACTGGATGCGCCGGGCCGGCTGCAGGACCATCTTCCTGGGCATCGAAACCGACGACCCCGCTGAACTGTCGGGTATGGGCAAGCCGATTAACGTCCGCGCCAACTATACCGACGTATTCGACAAGATACACAAATACAGTATGAACGTCCTGGGCGCGTTCATCTTCGGCAACGACGGCGAAACCGTGGAGAGTATCCGCCGGAAGTTCGACTACATTATTAACGCGTCCATAGACATCGTACAGATAACCCACCTTACGCCGCTGCCGGGGACACGGCTGTTTAAACGTCTGAAAGAAACGGGCCGACTCCTCTTCACGAACTTCCCCGACGATTGGAAGCGCTACGGGATGACAGATCTTGTCTTCGAACTCGATAAAATGGACCCGGCAGTTTATATAGAGGAGTTCAAGCGCGGTATTCGTGCGGTTTATTCCCGCAAGAATATCGTCCGCCGCTTCTTCCGTACGTGGCGCCGAACCGGTTCGTTGATTACGGCTCTCTGGGCTTACAACACCAACTACTTCTACCGGGCCGCGGCGCATGCCAGCGTCCTGGCGCGACCGGGCGGGCGGTGATGTTAAAGCGCGGATAAGGTCGTTCGGCCGTCCGAAAAGGAGGGGACGCTAATGTACAACCGCCCATCATTAGTATTTCTCGCCGTTCTTCTTTTAACGAAAATGAACGCAGGCTCCGCAGCCGACTTCCGCGGTCTCGACTGGGGCGCGACAATGACCGACGTCCGGGCCGGTGAACGCGCCAAGCTCCAGGAAACCGGCGGCGACTACGTCGCGTATTTAAGTACGTTCGGCGGGCACGACGTACTCGTCGTCTATTACTTCGACCCGGACTTCGGACTCAACGGCGCCGACTATGGCCTGAACGAGAGTTACACTAATCCCGAGAAATACGTCGACGCGTTCAACGACTTCGGTGAAGCGCTCGCGGCTGAATTCGGCGAGGGTGACCGGATTACCGAATGGACGGACCGGAGTCTCGAGCCGGAGTACGAGGGCAAGCCCGGGAAAGCCCTGGCCGACGGGGTCGTCGAGTACCAGCGAAGCTGGGTATCGGACGCTTCGTCGGTTTACTTGAAGGCCCGCGGCGAAGGCGGTGAAATCCTGGTTAGCATCCATTACTACAGCACCGAATTCCTGGAATGGCAGAGAAAGAAAACTGAACTCCCTGGGCCGGAAATTAAAAAGAAAACGCTCGAGTTCTAACGGGAAGGAGTAAAGATGCCGGACTTCGGAAATCCGTTCGCGGGGCTGGCCGCCGACCGGAAACTGACCGACGCGGAACTGGTCAGGGCTGTGCGGTTCATGGTGGGCGCCGAGTACGAGGCGGTACAGCTTTACATGCAACTCGCCGAGTCCACCGATAATAAGCTGGCGCAAGCGGTACTCAAGGACATAGCCGACGAGGAGCGGGTACACGCCGGCGAGTTCCTTCGGCTATTGCGGGAACTTGCGCCCGACGAGGAGAAATTCTACGGCGAGGGTTACAAAGAAGTCGAGGAGATAATCAAGGAGCTGGGATAACGGCGCAGGGAACGCGGGAAGCGGCGAAATAGGCTCGCTTTCCAAGTATAGCCGCCTAAGTATAGGGACAGACCGTAAGGGTCTGTCCTTACGATTCTATGCGGACGAAGCTCCGGTATCTAACCTAAAAAAACTGATGGACTCGCGGACGTGGATAGCCGTCGTGGTAGGAAGCTTCGTTTCCCACCGGTAGATATACGTGGATAACGCAAAGGTTCAGCGTATTATCAAAACGAACGAGGGGAGATAGCGGAAGCCCGTTCGACCCCCCCATTTACGGTTTACGAGTCCAACGTTGCGTCGCCCGGTCTGTAACGAATTTACCCCCTGTGATTACGAATAACCCGACGACTTTATAACCAACGACAGGGGGACTATGAAGACGACAGGTTACATCGTGCTATCGTTATCTTTAGCCGTATCGGCGTCGGCGGTATTGACGCAGTTGACCTTTGACCCGTGGAGCCAGTACGACCCGGACTGGTCGCGCGACGGCGCCGCGATTTGTTTCGAATGTTACTACGCCGGCGATTACGCCATCTGGACGGTTCCGGCGGCGGGCGGAACGCCCACCCAATTGACCTTCGAAGAGGGGCCCGAATACTGCCCGGCCTGGTCGCCGGACTCGTCGAAAGTCGCCTTCGAAACTTTGTGGGACGGCGACTACGACGTATGGTCGATAACCGTGATAGGCGGGACGTTGGAGCAGATAATATCGTATCCGACCGAGGAGGGTACGCCGACCTGGTCGCCGGACGGTACGGAAATCGCGTTCGTATCGAACCTGAGCGGCGATTGGGACATATGGAAGGCGCCGGTGGCGGGCGGCCCGGCTACTCAGCTTACTTTCGGTACGGCGGTAGATAGCTTCCCGTACTGGTCGCCCGACGGTACGACCGTGGCGTTCGAATCGGACGCGTCGGGCAACTACGATATATGGACCGTTCCGGCGACCGGCGGAACGCCTACCCAAATAACGACCGACCCGGCCGACGATAGAGTACCCAACTGGTCACCCGACAGCTCCATGATAATATTCTCGTCCGACCGGTCCGGGAACCGGGACATCTGGTTGATACCGGTAACCGGCGGTACCGCGGTGCAGGTAACCGACCACCCGGCGTCCGAAATGAGCGGCTGTTTCTCCCCCGACGGGACGAAAATCGCCTTCGATTCGAACAGGACCGGGAACTACGACATCTGGATAATGGATTACGACGAAGTAAGCGTTGAGCCTACGTCCCTGGGCAGGCTTAAAACGTATTTTAAATGAAGCTCGGCGAACCGTGCGAATGGTGCGGACAAGTACTCGGATTAAACTGCCCGCGGAGGTACGTGGTGTACTTCAAGTGCCCTGGGGTTTCCCCGGGGTTTTTTCTCTCCTACTGATACCTCAGCGTAACGACCAGCTTACTCGTCAGGTCGTACTTCTCGTAGCCCGGTTGAGGCGTGTTGTCCCAGGCGACCGCCTCGGACGCGCCGACGGCCAGCCAATCAGCCACGAAGACGCTCACGCCGCCGCCGGCGCTCAGTAGTTGGTCCTCCGCGTTCTTCATACTCATGTCGTACCCGAAGTACGCCGTAACTTCGGCCAACTCGTGGAGATTGATAACGTACTCGGCCCCCGCGTGGAACGACGGGAAGGTCTCCGACGTGGGCAAGGTACTACCATCGGGAACCTCCCCGGTAGGTATAGGGTACTTCTCGTATATGTAGTTGACGCCCGTCTCCGCGTTCAGGGTTAACCCAGCGCTCTTCGCGACGACGGCGCCCAGCCCGCCGAGGTTCGAGATGCGGTGCTCCAGCCCGGCGAACGTATTACGTTCCCACACGCCTCGGTACAGGGCGTACAAACGGCTGCCCATAACGAAGACTTTGACGCCGCCGAAAGCACCCATGCTCTCGGCCGCCGTGTCGCCGTCGGATCTGGCCGTTAGATAATTGCCGCCCCAATCCACGTGGACGCGGGTAAAGCGGCGGAGGGCGGAACCGTCGACGCCAAGACTGTGGGTACTCGTATTCCCACCGGTCCCGTTGTAGGAGGCGCCCAACGTCGCCTCGAAAGGCGGATCCTCGACCTCTACGGAAAATGCGGAAACACAAGTTATAAATATAACAAGTAAAACGAGCGCGGTTTTCATTCCGGTCCTACCGTGGAACATCTTAACGTCGGCAATAAACATACGAACACCGATATGTTACTCGATAACAAAGCCGATTTCAAGGATATTCCACGGCATATTACCGCGTATGTAAAAAACCGTTGAACGGCGTCCCGTCCCCTGTTAAAATCGCGAGTAACGGTATAAAGTTTACTAACCCTCAGGGGAGGTCACCATGTCCCGCTTTACCGTTTTTATCGTTTCGGCGGTATGTCTCATGGCCGTCGTGAGTTCTCACGCGATAAAAGCGGATAAGGTTGAGCTACGTCTGGCAGTGGCCCTCGCAGACGATACGCCGGCGTACGAGGACGCTTCAGCGCAGGATAAGGTATTTCTCAACGCCGGTGATACGGCGATTGTAAACCCCTGCGAAAGCGGCGGCGCGAGCGGCGACTGGTACCGCGCTGACGGCACCTGTTCGTACAAGTACTACGCCCTTTATGAGTACCTCAAGGCCGGGCCGAAACTCGATATACGGCCCCTGGAGGGCGTCGTCGTCGCCGGTAAGGTAAACGTCCGCGAGTACCCTTCCACCGACGCGAAGGTGAAAACTACGCTGAGCGGCGGCAGCGTCGTAACCGTCCTCGCCCGGACGGAGGACCAAAAGAAAGTAGAAGGATTCTATTCCAATTATTGGTACCGGGTGAGGACTGCGGAGGACGTAACCGGCTGGATATTCGGCGCGTTGTTGGGGATATTGCAGCCGAGCGAGGCGTTCGATTTCTCCATGGAAGCGTTCGAACGGGACGACCCGGGCGCTGCGATAAGCGTCCTGGAGCCGACCTACGAGCGTTTCCCGGATTCCGACGTTTACTACTACCGGGGAATAACCGGCGACGTCGAGTTCGCGCCCACCTTCAACTTGATGGCCGGGTACGCGTATTACCTGAAGGGCGACATGGAGGCGGCGCGTTCCTATTACGACGCCGCTTCGGCCTACGGTGATAAAATAGCGCGGGGAACGATAAAAGTACCCGAATCTTATACCAGAGAACCGAGGTACGAATACCTGGAATACGGCGCGGCCATCCTGGCCGGGGTCGGTCTCGGCCTGACCTACGTACGGTCCGACCCGGAGAAAGCGGCCGGGTACTTCGCCCGCGCCGTCGCGAAGAGCGAGACCGCCGGCGGCGTCTGGTACGGGTGTTACGACGCGCCGTACCTGATTTATAATTTGATAGAGACGTACGAGTTAGGGGAGATAAGCGACGAGTGCATGCAGGCCTTGGGCGCGCTCCTTCCGTCGCAATGCTCGCGCGATCTGGCGCCGTCGTACTTCCTTCTCGAGTACGGCGAGGCCCTCGAAAAAGGCGGGGATAGCAGCGAAGCCGTCGTTTTATACCGACGGATAGTCGAAGATTACCCCCGGGCTTATTTAAGCTGGGACTGCGGCTACTGTTACCTGGACATCCCGGGCACGGCCCTCTGGCGTATTATGCGTATCCGGACGCGACTGGGCGAAAACCCGGATTTCGACGCCTATTGCGACCGGGTAGCGCGGGCAAACGACGACAAGCGTATCGGTTTTATCGCGTACTATCTGGCCGGCATAGCGCTGGAGAAGGCCGGCGACGCTTCCGGCGCGTCCGAGCGATACGATAGGGCCGAGCGTCACTACGGGGCCGGCGGCCTGGGCGACGGCGATTTCGGCTTCTATTACGACGACCTGTACGGTCTCCTTCTAGATAGAAGGGCGGGGCGCGCGGACACCGACGAGGAGGAAGACCTGTTCAACGGTATTGAGGTCGAAGATTAGCGAGAACCCGGACCTTCACCGGGAGATACGATATGAGGAATCATGGGAGCACGGCCGCGCGGGTTATCGTTTTCGCGATATCCATCCTGGCCGCCGCGAGTTCGTACGCTGTGCGGGTGAACCAGGTTGAGCTCAAGCTAGCCGTGGCCCTCGCCGACGGCGCGCCCTTGTACTGGAGTATTTCGTCGCAGGATAAAGCGTTTCTCAACGCCCGCGATACGGTAATAATACACCCTGAAGAAACCGGCGACGCTATCGTTAACTGGTATCGTATCGACGAAATCCACAACTTCAATACCTACCGACCCTACGGCCGCGATTACCTCAAACCCTGTCCGGAGTTCGAGATAATGCCCCTGGAGGGCGTCGTCGCCGCCGTCAAAGTGAACGTCCGCGAGTACCCCTCCACCGGCGCGAAGGTGGAAACGACTTTAAACGGCGGCAGTATCGTAACCGTCCTCGCGCGAACCAAGGAACAAGAGGAATTGGAGGGATTCGACGGCTCCCATTATTGGTACCGGGTGAGGACTCCGGAAGGTGTAACCGGCTGGATATACGGCGCTTTGTTAGGGTTATTAGAACCCAGCGAAGCATACGATTTCGCCTTGACCCTTTGTAGGCAGAACGACCCGGACGCCGCGTTACGCGTCATCGGCGCGGCCTACGAGCGTTTTCCGGACTCCGACTTCTACCGCCGGTCGTACATATACGACGAACCGAGTTTCGGGTTCGCGCCTACCTTCAACCTGGTGGCCGGATACGCATATTACCGAAAGGGCGACGTGGAGGCGTCGCGCTCCTATTACAACGCCGCTTTGACCTACGGCGAAAAACCGGCCCGGGCGGTGTTCGATTCGTATCATGCAGACCCCGGGACGTACGCTCATAGAGATTGCGGATACGGCGCAGCTACCCTAGCCCGCGTCGGCCTCGGCATAACGTACGCGCGGTCCGACCCGGAAAAGGCAGCGGAATATTTCGCCCGCGCCATCTCCGACTCGGAAAGCGGTATCTCCAACGACGTCATCACGCCCGCCTACTTCGACAGGGACATTATCCATAACCTTATCGGGATGTACGAGACCGGGGCGGTAAACCGCAAGTTCATGGATAACATGGGCACGCTCATTTCGTCTCGTTGTTCGTACGATTTCGCGCCCGGTTACTTCCTTCTCGACTACGGCGAAGCGCTCGAAAAAGGTGGGAATAGCAGCGAAGCCGTCGTATTATACGAGCGGGTAGTCGAAGATTACCCGGGGGCTTATATGTATATGAAGCGCTTCGGCTATACGGACATACCGGCGCGGGCCCTGTGGCACGTCATGAACATCCGGGCGCGCCTGGGCGAAAACCGGGATTTTAGCGCTTATTGCAGCGAGGTAGCGAAAGCGAGCGACGACAAGCGTATCGGTTTTATCGCGTATTATCTGGCCGGAATGGCGCTGGAGAAGGCGGGCGACGCCGCCGGCGCCTCCAAGCAATACGACAGGGCCGAGCGTTACTACCGGGCCGGCGACCTGGTTAGCGGGGATTTCGGCCCCTTATACGAAGAGTTATATGGTTTCCTCACCGAAAGGATGGCCGGGCACCCGGATATATATCAAGAGGAGTACTGGTTCAAAGGCGAGTTTTAGCTCCGAAATTGACGCAAATCAGAACATAAGTAGGGGGTTTAAATATGAGGAGTCATAGCGGTACCGCCGCGCGGGTTATCGTTTTCGCGGTATCCATCCTGGCCGCCGCGAGTTCCCATGCTATAAGGGTGAACAAGGTCGAACTCAAGTTGGCCGTGGCCCTCGCCGACGACGCGCCGGCGTACTCGAGTACCTACATGGAAGATAAGGTCTTTCTCTACGCGGGCGATACCATCATCGTGCACCCTTACGAAACCCGCAGCACTACGACCGACTGGTATTACGTTGACCGCATCTGTTCGTACGAACACTACGACTGCGGATACTTCAAAGCCGGCGCCGGCCTCGAGATACGGCCGCTGGAGGGCGCCGTCGCCGGCGGCAAGGTCAACGTCCGGGAGCTTCCGTCCACCGACGCGAAGGTCGTCGGGACCGTATCGGGCGGCGACGTATTGACGGTACTGGCGCGTACCGAGGAAACCGAAACGGTAGAAGGATTCGACTTTCCCGATTACTGGTACGAAGTGCGGACGGCCGGCGGCGCGACCGGTTGGGTCTTCGGCGCCCTCGTCGGTTTGATGCACCCGGGAGAGGCGTATGATTTTGCTTCGACGGCGGTCGAATACGGCGACCCCGACGCCGCGATACGAGTTCTCCCAACGGCGACGGCCCGCTTCCCGGGCGCGTATTTTTATCGTACCGGCCTTTCCTGGTCGAGTACGTCCGACGAGCCATACTTCGCTTTCGCGCCCGCCGCCGAGCTGCTCCTCGGGTACGCGTACTTCCAGAAGGGCGATACGGATACGGCCAGGGCCCACTACGAAGCCGCCCTGACATACGGCGATGTACCGACCAGGACGGTCCTTAAAATATACGACCCCATCTACGATGACGACGTCCGGTTCGACGACCGCGGGTACGACGCGGATACGCTGGCCCGGGTCGGCCTTGGACTCACGTACGTCCGGTCCGAACCGGACAAGGCCGCCGGGTACTTCGCCCGGGCAATAGCGGATTCAGAAAGCGGCATCTCCACCGAAAACATCAGACCCTCGTATTTCGACGCGCTTATAATCCGGAACTTAA
>CP070755.1:782837-811696 GCA_020348885.1 Candidatus Coatesiibacteriota bacterium
CTTTAGTGTAATCAATTACCTTATCGGCTCCCAGAGATTTCACCAGTTCTATATTCGTGGTACTGCATACGCCGGTAACTTCCGCCCCAAAGTATTTGGCGAGCTGCACAGCATAAGTACCTACACTTCCAGAAGCGCCAAAGATAAGGACTTTCTGTCCGCTCTGAATATCTCCTTTCTTTAGAAAATGCAGCGCTGTCAGCCCCCCAACAGGAACGGCAGCAGCTTCCTCATATGTCATATTGGCCGGTTTTATTTCTACCCAGTCTTCAGGTAGACATTTATATTCAGCATTAGCACCACCAAAACTAATCACCCAAATATTTCCAAAAACCTGGTCACCTTTCTTAAATAGTGTTACGTCTTTGCCTATTGATTCAATTTCCCCGGCTAGCTCATCCCCTGGTATAGTTTTTCTTGGTTTTATGAGACCAAACATTATTCGCGCGGGGAGCCAGTACCAGAGAGGGTGTGTGGAACTTCGAATTCTACAGTCCCCTGATCTTACTGTGGTTGCGTGTATTCTTATCAGTACTTCATTGTCCTTCGGAGTGGGTTTTTCTACCTCTTTGAGTTGCAGAACTTCCGGTGGTCCGTATTTTGTGCATACAATCGCTTTCATTTTTGCAACCTTCCTTTTTTAACCCATAATATACTCCAGTTGTACTCTTTTTAAACAATAACTTACAATACGTCCTTTTACGGCGATAGTTGCATAACGAGAAATGTTTTGTTAGGCATTGGTCGAACTCTTACTTTAGAAATGTGCGCCAAGACCAAACACAATCGCATCCTTGATTGCCTGCAGCGTTCCTCGCAGCCCCTACCCAGGCCGCCCCCTCCTACTCACAAGCCCCAATATAAGCCGCAGTACGTTACCCCGGTCAAGTCTACCGCCGCCTCCTTCACGTAACGATAAAGCCTATTTTACCCGGAATGTATCATACGCACGGGAGCGAGGCAAGCTCCTCCCGCTTCCCGAGAGGAGGCGAGACAACGGTAGTCTGGTCTCCCTTACAAGCAGGAGGTCACAGGTTCAAGTCCTGTAACGCCCAATAACCCCCGAGATCCCCCGGGGGTTTTCCTTCGTCTAATGCCTAGATATATTGCCCCGACGAGAGAATCAAACCCGTTTTTTGGTCTTGACATCCTGACTTCTTTTGTTAGGATTTTGCCCACCTTCCGAAGGGGGTGCGCGATGCTGTTCCTCTGGCGAAAAGGCAAGACCTGACGTCGTCCGACGGGCCGGACCGCCGAGTGAACCGGTCGGCCACGCCGCCCGGAAAGGGCCGGCGCCCACGAACGGGTAAACGCCGGAGTCGGACCGCGTACCCCTCCGCATCGGGTTTGAACTACGCTGCCCAATAATAACTACTACGTTCTCAGCCGAAACAGGGGTTCGCCGGTCGACCGTTTCCGACGTAATCATCTGTGTACGATTTAACTCCTAACCGCTTATTCAGCCAAACGGAGAAAATATGTCGTTCATCAAACGGTTTTTCATATCCCGCTGGGGACCTATAATAACCGGGTTGGCCGTCGGCGTTCTCGCGCCGGTCCTAGTGAAGTACGGCAACCCCGGCAACATGGGAATATGCGTAGCGTGCTTCACGCGCGATATAGCCGGCGCCCTGGGGCTCCACCGGGCCGGCGTCGTCCAGTACATCCGGCCGGAGATTATCGGCTTCATCCTCGGCTCGTTCGCCGCGGCCCTGATTTTCCGCGAGTTCAAACCTAGGACCGGCTCTTCGCCGATCGTGCGTTTCTTCCTCGGTATGTTCGCGATGATAGGCGCGCTGGTCTTCCTGGGATGCCCTTGGCGCGCTTATCTCCGTCTGGGCGGCGGGGACTGGAACGCGATACCGGGTATAATCGGCCTTATCGTCGGCATCCTCATCGGGATAGTCTTCTTAAAAATCGGTTTCAGCCTCGGCCGGAACCGCCCCGCGCCCAAAGCCCTCGGCTGGGTCGTTCCAGTTCTTGCCGTCGTGCTGTTGTTATTTTTAATATTCGCACCCCGGTTCGGCCGCGACGCCGACGGGAACCCGGCCGGCCCGATATTCTTCTCCGCCGAAGGGCCGGGGAGTATGTACGCGCCCCTGCTCCTCTCCCTGGGCGTCGGTTTACTGGTCGGTTTCCTCGCCCAGCGGAGCCGCTTCTGTACCGTCGGCGCCGTCCGGGACCTCGTGATGATGCGCGATACCCATCTGTTTAACGGGATACTGGTGTTCATCGCCGCGGCTTTCGTCACCAACCTGATACTCGGCCAGTTCCGCGCCGGTTTCGAGGGGCAACCGGTGGCCCACACCGACGTACTGTGGAACTTCGGCGGTATGGTACTGGCCGGGCTCGCGTTCACCCTCGCCGGCGGATGTCCGGGCCGCCAGGTCTTCCTCGCCGGCGAAGGCGACGGCGACGCCGGGCTATTCTTCCTCGGGATGTTGGCCGGCGCCGCAGTATCTCACACTTTTTCCGCCGCCAGTTCGCCGAAAGGGCCCGGGGCGTTCGGACCTGCCATGGTCATCGCCGGCCTCGTGTTTTGTATAATCGTCGGCCTGACGATGCGCGAACGAACGGAGGTTTAGGAGGTTTCCTATGAGCGAAGAGAAGACTTTGGACCTACGCGGTCTGTCGTGTCCCGAACCGGCGATAAAAACCAAGAACGCGCTCAAAGATATGACCGGCGGAAAGGTCGAGGTAATGGTCGACGCGGGGACGGCGCGGGACAACGTCGAGAGGGTCGGCCGCGACAGAGGCTGGGAGGTTACCGTAGAAGAACTCCCCGGCGGAGGTTATAGACTATCGCTGAAAAAGTAGTATACTTGGACAACGCGGCGACCTCGTGGCCGAAGCCGCCGGAAGTAATGCGTGCGATGTCCGATTTCCTGGAGCGGACCGGGGGAAATCCCGGCCGCTCCGGTCACCGCTTATCGATATCGGCGGGGCGGGTCGTCTACGACGCGCGGGAAGCGCTGGCCGAGTTCTTCAACGCCCCCGACCCGATGCGGGTGATTTTCGCCCATAACGCGACCCATGCGATAAACGTGGTCTTGAAGGGACTCTTGAAACCTGGCGATACGGTCGTAACCACCGGTATTGAACACAACGCCGTGATGCGGCCGCTTCGCGCTCTCGAGGAAGAGGGCGTGGAACTTACGGTAGTGGGGTGCGGCTCCGACGGTTCCCTCGACCTCGGCAGTATGGAAGACGCGGTCGTTCGCGGTACGCGACTGGTCGTCGTCAATCATGCGAGTAACGTAAACGGTACCATATTACCGGTAGGGGAGGTTGCCCGCATCGCCCGGGGAGCCGGGGCGTTGATCCTCGTGGACGCGGCCCAGACGGCCGGCGTATTACCCATCGACGTGAAGGCGACGGGAATCGACTTCCTCGCGTTCACCGGGCACAAAGCCCTACTCAGCGCCGCCGGAACTGGCGGCCTGGTCCTGGGCGAAAACGTCGACGCTGATGAACTCGAGCCGCTGGTCCACGGCGGGACCGGCAGCCGGTCCGAGTCGGAAGAACAACCCGGCGTACTCCCTGATAAGTACGAGGCCGGGACGGTTAACGCGGTAGGCATCGCCGGGTTGAAAGCCGGGCTGGACTTCATCGAGGAACGCGGGTTGGAGGAAGTAAGGGCGCACGAGCTAGAGTTGACTCGTAAGCTCGTCGGTGGATTGAACGACATTCCCGGCGTAACGGTTTACGGACCTCCGGACGCGACCGAAAGGACCGCCGTCGTCTCGTTCAACGCCGACGGCGTTTCGGGTTCCGACGTGGGCCGGCGATTGGACGAGGAGTTCGGTGTCCTTTGCCGCGTGGGGCTTCACTGCGCGCCTGCGGCCCACCGTACGCTCGGGACCTTCCCGGAAGGTACCGTACGGTTCGCGCCGGGTATATTCACGACGGAAGACGATATCGAATATACGTTGGGGGCGGTAAAACGGGTACTAAAATCGTGAGCGATTATGGCGTCGTGCTCTTCCATACCACGTCGTCGGCGATCCGGGCCGAGAAGGTGGCGCGGAAAGCCGGATACGATTGTAAGCTGATACCGACGCCTCGGGAGTTTTCGAGCGACTGCGGGATAGCGCTGCGGTTCGCTTGGGAGGACGCCGACGGTGTAAAGAGTTGTTTGGAGGGGGCGAGGGTGGAGTTGGCGGACGTGTATCGGTTATGACCCGAAAACCATCTTAAAGGGCGGGCTTCGAAGCCCGCCCGTTCGTTTATATCCGTACGCTTACTTACTTAACTTTTTATACACGGACCCGTCGGCCTCGTAGATGACGGCCTCCAAGGGCATCTGGCCGGGAAGCGAATGAGTCGCGCAGGCGAAGCACGGGTCGTACGCCCGGAAGGCCATCTCCACCATGTTCAACAGCCCGTCGTTTACTTGCCCGTCCTTTATAAGCGCCTTGGCCGCGTTCCGGCAGGCGATGTTGATGCCGGCGTAGTTGTGGGTCGTCGCGACGATTAAGTTCACGTCGGTCGTAATCCCGTTCTCGTCGGTCCAATAATGGTGGATGAGGTGACCGCGGGCCGCTTCGATGGTGCCGACGCCCTCGCCCGGGCCTGTGAGCGGTTCGGGGATATTGCGAACGTCGGGGGCGGTGGTGCTTTCGTCCTTCGTGAACTCTAGCCATAGTTCGGCGCCCTGCATCATCTCGACGAGGCGGGCCCAGTGATACGCCAGGGTCGCGTGGACCGGCTTTCCGCCCAGGGTGTCGTAGAACTTCTCGTACTCGGCCTGGGCCAGCGGCGTCTGCATCCCGTCGGCGGCGTTCAGACGTCCGAGGGGCCCGCCGCGGTAGATACCGCTGTCCTTGCCGGTAACGAAGCCCTTCCAGCCGACGTCCTTCAGGTACGTCGTCTTGAGATAGGTCCACGGTTCGACGTGTTCGGCCAGGTAGTTCAGGTAGTCCTTCGGTTCATATTTGGCGAATTCTTTGCCGTCGGGGCCTACGATTCTGGTGAAGCCGTCGTAGAAGTCCACCTTGTTGTCGTCGGTTACCGTACCGATATAATAGGTCTCCTGGCCGCCGTATACCTCTGAGAGAACCAGGTCGAGATATGCTTCGTTCTTCAGTACGACGTCTTCGAATATCTGTAAGGTGAACTTGGTAAACTCGACCCCTTCTTCGGCCTGCTCCACCATCGTCTGGCGGTACTCTTCCTCGAGCTGACGGGATACGCCGCCGGGGAGCGCGATAATCGGGTGGGTCCGCTTGCCGCCGAAGTACTTCAACACGTCGATGGCCTTCGCCCGGCGGTCTATTACCGTTTTGCCAACCTCGAGCCCCACTTTGCCGATGACGCCCAATATGTTGCGCTCGGCCGCCGGCGCGTCCGGCCCCACCACGAAGTCGGGCGCCGCCAGGTAGTAGAAGTGGAGCATATGGTCGTAGTAAAAGTACGAATTATATATTAGACGGCGTAGCTTATCGCCGGTCGGGCTCAGTTCGACGTTATAAACGTTGTCAACTGCCTTCGCACCTGCGAAGTGGTGTACGAGCGGTCAAACGCCGCAGATGCGCGGGACTATCCTCGGCACTTCCTCCACCGGGCGCCCTTGGCAAAACTTCTCGAACCCCCGGAATTCGGGAATCTGGAGATACGACTCGGCGACGTTGCCGCCGTCGTCGAGGAAGATGGCTATCTTGCCGTGGCCCTCGAGCCGGGTTATCGGGTCGATCATTATTTTTTCCATTACTTACTGACCCTCCGTCATATCGTGGATTGACCTGAAGAGCATAGAGGTCGGCAGGCTGAAGCGGTAGAAGTAACCCGCCGGGTCGTCCACTTGCGCCATTAAGGCGTCGATTTCCTCCTGGGTTTCAGGCACTGCTATCGAGGCGATAGACGATACGAGCTTCGCGCCCATGTCCACCACTTCGTCGGTGGGGCCGAAGCAGCCGCGGCAGGCCTGGCCCGCCACGACGCACGCGGCTTCGCAGCCGCTTCGGGTCGCGGGACCGCAGCACATTATGCCCTGCTCGAGCAGGCATTTTTCCGGGTCGTTCTCGACCAAATGTATGCGTTTAATCTCGGTTATCGACTTCTCGTCGCTCTTCTCCCGCGGGCATTCGTCGCAGACCGTCGATTCGCCGGCGATAACCGCGCCGGGGGGCGGGAGTTTGCCTTCGGCGTATGCCGTCACCGCCGCGGCGATCCACTGGGGCTGCGGCGGGCATCCGGGTATGTAATATTCCACCTGTACGACCTGGTCGAGGGCGCGTACGGAGTCGAGAATCGCGGGGATAGTTACAGTACCTTCCGGTACGTCGTAGGAAGGTTGGGGTCGTACGTTGTCCGGGTTAACGGTGCTGGGCGAGTGTTCGAACGCCTGTTGGAAGAGTTCTTCGGTCGTATAGAAGTTCCCGAGACCGGGGATGCCGCCTAGGCCGGAGCACGCTCCGAACGCTATCATTACCTTCGACTTCTGCCGCAGGAGTTTCGCGACGTGCTCTTCGTGGTCGTTTCGGATGGCGCCGTTAAAGAAGGTGATGTCTATAAAGCCGTCGTCGTAGCCCTCGACGTCCTTGTACTTGAAGTCGGTGGCGCAAGGCCAGAAGACGATGTCGCCGAGAGCGGCCACGTCCAGTATCACCGCGTCTATATCCACGACGGCTATTTCACAACCGCCGCAGGACGACGCCCAGTAGAAGGCGAACTTGGCCTTGTCGTTATTAGACATTGACTACCTCCTCGGCGTGGGCGGGGCTTTTCACGTCCGCCGGGTGTTCCAGGCTGAGCGGCCCCAACGCCCTGATTTCTTCGGTAAACTCGTTCACGACTTCGGCGTACTTCGCGCCTTCGGATGCGCTTACGAACTCGAGCCGAACCCGTCTGGGGTCTATCCCGAATTGACCCAGCACCTTCTTCAAGAGGGAAATCCTTCGCATCGCCTTGTAATTACCTTCCTGGTAATGGCAGTCGCCGGGGTGTCAACCGCCGACCAGAACGCCGTCGGCTCCCTGCCGGAAGGCCTTCAGGACGAACTGGGGATCGACGCGCCCGGTGCACATTACCCGTATCGGGATCAGGTTCGGCTCGTACTTGATACGGGAAGTGCCCGCCAGGTCGGCGCCGGTGTACGTACACCACGTACAGAGAAATCCGATAAGTTTGGGTTCAAATTCGGTCATTATGCAAGTACCCCCTCGATCTGAGACAGTAGTTGCTTATCCTTGAAGTGCCGCTGGTTGGCCGCGCCCGACGGACAAGCGCCGGCGCACGTCCCGCAGCCTTTACAGAGCACCGTGTTTACCACGGATATTTCCTTTTCCTCGTCGAACTCTATCGCCGTGTACGGGCAGAGGCTGATACATAGCTTACAGCCCGAACAGACGTCTTCGTCGATGGACGCGGTAATCGGTTCGATTTCCACCTTGCCCCGGTCTATCAACGAGAGCGCTTGGGCCGCCGCCGCCGAACCCTGGGCGACCGAGTCCGGGATGTCCTTCGGGCCCTGGCACGCGCCGGAGATGAATACGCCGTCGGTCGTCGTGCTTACGGGCGCGAGCTTCGGGTGCCGCTCCTTGAAGAAGCCTTCGCCGCCGCAGCCGATGGAGAAGACGCGGCGCGTGGCGTCGGCGTCCGCCGCTGGCGAAAGCGCCACGGACAGGACGACCATGTCGACGGGGATACGCCTGAACGAACCGACCAGCGTGTCCTCGCATTGGACGATTAGTTTACCGTCTTCCTCGGGCCGTTCGGCGATATCGGTTACCTCGGCGCCCCGACCGCGAACGAAGATGACGCCTTCTTCTAGTAGCCTATCGTAGAACTCTTCGTAGTCCTTGCCCGGCGAACGCATGTCTATATAGAACTGGAATACGTCGGCCTCGCTTTTCTCCTTTATGAGATGGGCGAACTTGAGCGAGTACATGCAGCATACGCGGGAACAGTAGGTATGGTAGTTTCTGTCCCGGGAGCCGACGCAGTGGATTATCGCGATGGAGCCCGGTTTTTCGCCGTTCTCCATGTACACGTTGCCTTCGGTCATACCGTCGGCCCGGCACATTAGCTCGAACTCGAGGCTGGTGATGACGTTCGGTAAGCGCCCGTAGCCGTACTCCTTAATCGGCGTCGGGTCGAAGGTCTCGAAACCGGTAGCTACGATAATCGCTCCCACTTCCGCTTCGACCAGTTCGTCCTCCGAATCGAGGTCGATGCATTCTTTAGGGCAGGCTTCCTCGCAGATACGGCACGCGTCCAGGCCATCGCCGTTTTCCATCTGGTGGAAGTGGATGCAGTCCTCGTGGTGGACGGTTGGCACGTTCGGGACCGCCTGTTTCGTCGCGAACCGAACGGCGCTGTTCGACGCGAGTGTCAGCTCCGGATGGATAATCTCGCGGTTGAACCTGTCATAGACCTTGGCCGAGCCGGTCGGGCAGATACTGGCACACGCTCCGCACGCGATGCAATCGGGCGAAGGTTGTTCGTACGGCGGTGTAACGAAGCTATCCCCGCCACGTTCGGCCATCGAAATCGCGTACGCCTCGACCCTTTGCTCGCAGATACGCGTGCAAAGTCCGCAAAGAATACAGCGGTCTTCCTTGGCTTCGATTACGCCTTCGTCTTCTTCGCCTTCCGGTTCCGGCTTCGGCGGCGGCTCGAACCGCGACTTATCGATCCCGTACTCGGCGCCCAACTCCTGAAGTGTTTCTACCGTCGGACATTTCGCCAAGAGAAGTTCCAGCACCATCTTCCGGGCGTGGCGTACGTCCTCGTCGTCGGTTACGACGGCCATCCCGTCGGTCGCTTCCAGGCTACAAGAGGTAGCAAGGTATCCGCCGTTCCCGTCTTCGATTTTGACGGTACAGAGCCGGCAGCCGGCGTACGGTTCGAGATAGTCCGAGTAACAGAGCGTCGGAATCTCTATCTCCAGTTCCTTCGCCGCATTATAGACGGTAGTTCCGTCTTCGACCTCTACCGGCTGACCGTCAATCGTTAACTTAACCATCGCGTTCTCCTGCTTTTTACCCTAACTAACCGCCTTCGCCGAGGTGCCAGTCGCATCTGAGGCACCTCTTAGCTTCGTTTACCGCGGCGGTCGCGTCTAACGTTAACTCGACTTCATTCGTGTTCTTTATCCGTTCGGTTGCGGCGACGCACGGTATATCGGGCCCGGAGACCAGCGTCTCCGCTTCCTCGGGCGTGAGTTGTACGGGTTCCACCCTGAAAGCCGGTTTAGTTACCTCGTAGACCGGCGTCATATCCTCACCTTGCAGGTACTTATGTATGGAGCGGGCCGCTTTTTTACCCGCGCCCATGGCGTCGGCGACCGTATACGGCCCTGTCACGACGTCGCCGCCGGCGAAAACGCCCGGTACGTTCGTCGCGAGGGTTTCGGCGTCGACTCCGATGGTGTTCCACTTGCTTACGTTGAAGTCGTCGGCCCCGGGGAGGAACGAGATGTCGGGTTCCTGGCTTATCGCCGGGAGTAGCGTATCCAGTTCGACGGCGAATTCGGTGCCTTCTTTCGGGACCGGGCGCCGACGCCCGTCGGCGTCTACTTCGCCCAGCTCCATCCGTACGCACTCGAGAGCTTTGATGCGCCCGTTCTCGGCGATTACCTTCGTCGGGGCGACGAGGAACTCTATCTTAACGCCCTCTTCGATGGCCGCTTTGATTTCTAGTTCGTCGGCGGGCATCTCGGTCTTAGTCCGACGGTAGAGAATAGTTACCTCGTCGGCGCCGGTGCGTAGGGCGGTCCTGGCCGCGTCCACGGCCGCGTTTCCGCCGCCGATGACGCCGACCTTCTTGCCGACGTCGGCTTTCCCGTCGACGTTGAACTCCCGTAGGAACTCGACGGCGTCCTTCACGCCTTCGGACTCTTCGCCGTCTATCATGAGCTTTAACCCTTTGTGAGCGCCGGTGGCGACGAATATGGCTTTGTATTCTTTTCGTAAATCGTCGAAAGATACGTCTTTACCGACGGCCGTGTTCGTCTTAATTTCCACACCGGCCTTCCGCACGAGGTCTATCTCGGCGTTAAGTACGTCTCTCGGTAGGCGGTACTCAGGAATACCGGTATAGAGCATCCCGCCGGCCGCCGGTAGCGCCTCGAAGACTGTGACCTGGTAACCGAGTAGCGCCAGGTCCCAGGCGCAGCTTAGCCCCGCCGGCCCGGAGCCGATGACCGCGACCTTCCCGTTTTTACCCGAACTCTTGGGCGGCCTGTAGCCGTTCCGGCCTTTCTCCGATGCGAAGCGTTTAAGTGCCCGGATCGAAATCGGGTCGCCCGAGTCGCCCGATGTGCATCTAAATTCGCACGGGTGGTGGCACACGCGGCCGCACACGCCGGCGAAAGGCGAGGCTTGATATATTACTTCCAGCGCTTTGTCGAATTTCCCCTCGGCAATGTAAGCTATGTAACTCGACGCTTCCATGTTTACGGGGCATACGTGGTGGCACGGCGACGAAATAATGTCGTCGCAGACCGCGCCGGGACAACGTTTGTATTTAATGTGGGCTTCGTACTCGTCACGGAAGTACATTAACGACGATAACAACGGATTGGGTGCCGTCTGCCCGAGGCCGCACAACGAGTTCTCCGCGATAAACTGACCTAGTTCTTCGAGCAGGTCAAGGTCTTCCATCGTCCCTTCGCCTGAAGTTATACGGTCGAGTATCTCGAGCAAACGGGGGATGCCCTCTCGGCAGGGCGTGCACCTTCCGCAGGATTCGTCCCGCGTGAACGTCATGAAGAACTTGGCCATGTCGACCATGCAGGTATGCTCGTCCATTACGATCATACCGCCGGAGCCCATCATCGCGCCGGCTTCGGTCAGCTGGTCGTAGTCCACTTCCAGGCCGAGTTGTCGACCGGGTACGCAGCCGCCTAACGGACTGCCTATCTGTACGCCTTTGAACTTTCGCAATCGCTGTACGCCGCCGCCCATATCGAATATTATGTTCCATAGCGGGACGCCCATCGGCACTTCCACCAGTCCGGTATTTTTGATTTTACCGGCGAGAGAGAAAACCTTGGTCCCTTTACTCCGGTCCGTACCGATGGAACTATACCATTCCGGGCCGCGCTCGATTATGGCCGGGATATTGGCCCAGGTTTCAACGTTATTGACGACCGTAGGTTTGCCGAACAAGCCTTTAGTCGCGGGGTACGGGGGCCGTAACCTCGCGGTGCCTCGTTTACCCTCCATCGCGTTAAGAAGTGCCGTCTCCTCACCGCAGACGAAAGAGCCCGGGTCTTGAGCTATATGTATATCGAAATCAAGCCCTGTACCCATAACGTCTTTCCCCAAAACGCCGTACTCGCGCAACGTGTCTATTGCTTCTTCCATCGTGAAATGGGCGTGGGGATACGCGTGACGCAGGTAGACGTAACCTTCTCGAATATTGCCGACGGCGTACGCGCAGATAATCATGCTTTCGAGGACCGAATACGGATCGCCCTCGACGATGTCCCGGTCCATATAAGCGCCCGGGTCGCCTTCTTCGGCGTTACAGACAACGTATTTTACGTCGCCGGCCGCGTCCGTTACGAACTGCCATTTACGGCCGGTCGGGAAGCCGGCGCCGCCGCGTCCGCGCAAGCCGGACTTCGTAACGGCGTCAATTACTTCCTCCGGCTTCATCTTGGTTAAAACTTTTAACAGCGGATATAGACCCCCGCGGGCGACGTACTCTTCCAGAGAAGTGGGTTTAATATAACCGCAGTTCTGGGTCGCTATCTTGAACTGGCCCTTATAAAACCCGACCTCGTCGATAACCGGTACGGCGTCGTACTTACCGTTCGTACTTCCTATTTTATATTTGATTTCCTCGTCTTTTAGGACCAGGTATTCGCCCTCAATACGGAACAACGACCGCTCTTCGACTACGCGGCCTTGTTTTACGGCTTCGATCAGTTCCTCTGTGTCACCGGTGCTAATATTACCGTAAACTACTCGCGGTTCGCCGGGTATCCAAACGTCCACGAGCGGTTCCATCTGGCAGAAGCCTAAACAACCGGTACGCGCGACCTCTACATCCATACCCTCTTGCTGAGCCTTGTGAGCGAGGTCTAGAAGGACTTCCAACGCTCCTTTGGCGATGCCGCAAGTGGCCGCACCGACTAATATCCTGGGTTTTTCAGGGTATAGAGTCTCTGAACCTGTTTTTTTCAGGTTATCGAGGTCCTTTAAGCCGGTAATCTTCATATATCATCACCTTCGAACGAAACGCGCCTTAAGCGGCTTTTCGGGGTATTCACCGCCGGGTACCTTATTTACCCGCTTCTTCATCGGCTTTTCGCAACTTCCCGATTATCTCGCGCGCTTTTGCCGACGTAACGTATCCGTGGTATTCTTCGCCCGTAACTAATATCGGGCCGTGGGCGCACGCGCCGAAACAGTGGACGGCTTCCAGGGAAAAAGCGTCATCGTCGGTAACTTCGCCGGGGTTTATACCCATATCGAGAATTAATTCGGTGAGGATTGCGCGGGAACCACGGACGACGCACGCTGTACCCGTACAACATTTTATATGGTTCCGGCCTTGGGCGTTTAACGAAAACCCGTCGTAGAAAGTAGCAAGGCCATAAAGGTGCGCTAAAGGGATTCCTGTCTCTTCGGCTATAGCCGTCATCACTGTCTGCGGGAGGAAGTTAAACTCTTCTTGGATATCGAGTAACATCCCGATGAGCGTCTTTTCGCCGGCTATATACTGGTCGATAATAAGTCGAGCCGCTTCGTATTTTCCCAGGTCCGTGACGGTTGCCACTGCCATCCTAAAACCTCCTAAAACTTTCTTCGCCGTGCGCGAATTATAAAGCCCGCGCCACCGGCTTCTTGGCTTCGGCCAGTTTCTTCGCCTTGACCACGCGGTTGTCCACTTCGACGACTTTGAGGTCCGGGTATATAATCGCCGGGCACGCTTCTATACAGTCGCCGCACGCGTTGCAGAGTTCTAAATCCACATGACGGGCTTTCTTCCGAATAGTAGCGGTGAAGTTGCCTATGTAACCGTCGACTTTTTCGACTTCGGAGTAAGTGTGGAGTTCTATGTTCGGATGGATACCTACGTCCACCATCTTCGGCGTCAGGATACAGGCCGCGCAGTCCAGCGTCGGGAAGGTTTTATCGAAGAGGGCCATGTGCCCGCCGACCGAATCTTTTTTCTCGACGAGATAGACCTTCTTCCCCGCATCGGCGCAGTCCAGGGCCGCCTGGATACCGGTTATACCGGCTCCCACGACGAGGACCGCCGGCGTAACCGGCACTTCCTCCGGGAAGAGCTCTTCTTGCTCGGCGACCCGGTAGACGGCGCCGGCGACCAAGGCCTTCGCTTTGGCGGTCGCTTCGGCCTTGTCGGTATGAACCCACGATACCTGCTCGCGGATGTTGGCCATGTCGAACAGGTACGGGTTCATCCCGGCCTCGGCCACGGCGCGCCGGAACGTTCGCTCATGCATTAAGGGCGAGCAGGACGCTACGACTATCCGGTTGAGGCCGAACTCTTCTATGTCGTTCTTGATGAAATCCTGGCCCGGGTCGGAGCACATGAACTGGAACTCTTCGGCTTTCGCGACGTTCGGTAAACTCCTGGCGTACTCGACCACCGCCGGGACGTCGACGGTCCCCAGGATATTGTGGCCGCAGTGGCAGATGTATACGCCTATTTTCGGTTCGTCAGCCATAATTACCTCCGCGTTACGCGGTCGTAACCATTATTTTGTCGAGCAGCCGGTCGGCCTTTACGGCGTGCTTATCGAGCGCCAACTCCTTCGCACTCATCCCCATCGCAAGGCCCACTATCTGGGTGAAGTAGACGACAGGGATTTCGTATTCGGCGTCGTAGCGTTCGCCGATCTGCTTTTGATAGTTATCCACGTTGAACTGGCAAAGGGGGCAGATACACACGATCGCGTCGGCTTCTTTTTGTTTCGCTTCCTCCAGTAGGAGTTGGTTCATCCGGTAGGCTGTCTCGGGCTTGGTCGTGATGAGGGTCCCGCCGCAGCATTTGGTCTTTACCGGGTAGTCGACGACGTACGCGCCGAACTTGCTCAGGTAATCGTCCAGGATCATCGGCTGGTCGTAGTTGTCGATTTCGTTTCTGGGCCTGGTTAACAAGCATCCGTAGTAGGGCGCCAGCTTAACCGCCGACATATCGGCTTTCAGCTTTTCGAGAAGGAGTATTTCGTCCACGTCTTCGTGGTAAACCTGGAGCAGGTGCCGCACTTTTACGCCGCCGTCGTATTGGAGTCCGGCCGCGGCCAGCGCGTCGTTTACCGTCGCGGCCAGTTCTTTGTCTTCGCCGGTGTACTTGTTGACCTTATGGAGAACCGAGAAGCAAGCGTTACAGGCCGTAACGACCTGGTCGCCTATGGATTCGGCGAGGGCCAGGTTGCGCGCCCCGACGGCGAACGCCTTTATTTGTTCGTACGACATGTAGGCCGTCGCGCCGCAGCAGTTCCAATCCTTTAGTTCCTGTAAGTCGACGCCCAGGGCTTTCGCCGTCGCTTCGATGGACTTCGCGTAAGGCTTCGCCGTTTCGTCCAGGGAACAGCCGGGGTAATAGGGATAGGCCGTCATGGTTATCCCCTCCCTTTCTCTATGTGGTCCAGGATTTTTCGGACCTCTTTGACGCCCTTGTTCTTCTTCGGGAAAAGGCTGAGTCGGCCTTTCGAGAATAGCCGCATGCCGAGGGGCGCCTGGCCGACGGCGCCGAACGGGTCGGTCTTGAGCATGTAGTTACGCAAGAGGGTCATCTCGTGGTTACGCCCGTATTTCCGGACCGTGTCGGTAAACTCTTTCGCCAGCGTCCGGGCCTTCTTGGTTTCGGGGTTTTTATACCCGTACCTCATCGCGAGTTGTTTCATCTTGTACAGGATGTCGGTAATCTTGATTTCCTTGGGGCACCGTGCCGTGCAGTTATAACAAGAACAGCAAAGCCAAATGGCCTTGCTGCCTAATACTACGTCCCTATAGCCGGCGCGGGTTAGGGCGAAAACCTGGCGCGGGCTGTAGTCCATATCGCGGCTTGTAGGGCAACTCCCGCTGCAGTTGCCGCACTGGATGCAGGTGATTACGTCCTCACCGCCGGGTATCGCCATGACCTCATCGAGAAAACCCAGGTCAGGCGTAGTTTTCCATATTACGTCCGAGCCCGCTTCCATAGCGCCTCCAGATTGGGAAAAAAATCACAAGCTTTAATCCGAAATTAAGGCGGTCTTTGCTTCCCGCCTTGGGACTGTCAATAAGGTCTTGGAACGGCGAGTATATAGGTCGGGTTTTTAAAAGTCAAGTTTTTTTCCGCGGAGAACTAAAAAAATCTGACCGGGCGTTCCGGGGAATCTCCGCCTATCTGACGTAACCCATATCCCTCATCTTCCGCCAGGATTCTTCGTCGATCACGCCGGTTTCGGATTCCAGGCTTTTTTCTTCGTAGTACTCGATTGTCTCATCCAACGCCTTCTCCAGTTCGGAGTACTCGTCCGGTTTTTCTAAAAGCGGCCGTTGTTCGTGCAAGTCGTGTTTTAGGTCGAAGGCGAAGTCGCGGTCCCTATTATGGTCGCGTATCAATTTGTAATCGGGTCCCATTATAGATTCAGCGGTCAGGTATCCTACCGGCGCGCCGACTTCCGACGGATTCCAAACGTTTCCGGAATAGACGTCCCTGTTAATCTCGGATATGAGAAGGCGGTCCGGGGAGAGACGGTCGCCTTCCATAGCCGGGACGAGGCTGATACCGTAAAAATCGGGCGCGACTTCCGGCGGCGGCGAGACGCCTGCCCAGTCGTATATGGTGGGCGTAAGGTCGGCGAGGGCGACCGGTTCGGACACTCGCGGCGTGGGGTTGTTTTCCCTACTGTTTACTATTATTAAGGGGACGTGTATCGATTCGCGATAGAGGGCCCGGGCGTGGTAAAGAAACCCGTGCTCCATAAACTCTTCGCCGTGGTCCGCCGTTATTACGACGAGGGAGTCATCGAGAAGGCCTTCACGCTTCAGTCCGTTTATGAGTTCTCCGACGGCGTAGTCGCATTGAAGTATCTCGCAGTCGTATCGGCGGATTAACTCTTGTACTTCCGATTCGGTAAGGTCCAGCGTAACTTCCGGGTCGGCGATGAATTCGACTTCCATATGTACGCGGTCCGGGCTTAGTTTAACCGAATCGATGGGCGGACCGAACGCGTCTTTGAAGCGTCGAGACGGCGTGTAAGGTTCGTGCGGTTCCATAAAATGCATATACAGGAATATAGGGTCGTCATTTAGATAACGCAGTATAAACGAAACCCGGCGGACCGTGTAAAGCGCGGGTTCGGGGCTTTTGCCGGTGTAATGCCGGAAGAACGCTCTATTATACACCTGAACGCCCAGAGTGCCGTTGAAGAAGGTCGGCGGCGTTTCCGTCGTGGCGAAGTAGTCGAAACCTTGGTCGAAATCGAATTGGGGCGTGATATGGTAGTTCGCCGAATAGGCGAGAGTTGTATACCCGTTCGACCGCAATACTTCGGCGACCGTTATGGCTTCTTTCGGTAGAGAGTCGAACACCCTTTCGACGTTGTGTCCGGCCGCCGGTAAACCCGTGAATATCGTGGCCACCGACGGTTTGGTCCAAGGTGCTTGGGACTGGCAGTTATCGAACATCGTACCGCCGTCGGCTATTGAGTCGATCTGGGGGGTCGTTTTACGCTCGTATCCGTAACAAGAGCAGTGGTCGGCCCGAAGGGTGTCGATTAGTAAGAAACAGACCAGCGGTTGTTCTTTTCGCGCAAATAGATCGCGGACCGTAAAATACGAAGTAATAACGGCCGGTATAACGAGTAGAACGGCTAATACGGTATTTAGTACGCTACGTAGCGGGACCCCCAACCGTTTGACGGCGTTATCTACGATCGCCGATATTTTGTATAAACCGAAGACGACGGGCCCGAACAATAAGAGGGCTAATAATACGTTGATGAGCGAGGGCCATGAACCGAAAACTAGGCGGTGGGCTTTCGTCAACCATAACAATTTAAGCGAAACCAACAAAACCGGGGTTAGCGCGATGACGGTCGCGGATGCTTGCCGGAAAAGAGCGCGTTTCCTAAAGAACGGAATTAGTTTGATTAGGTGGTACGCGAAGCCTGCTGATAGGCCGGCGACGACGTACGGAGTTAGCGATAGGAAAATAATAAATATTAATAACTGGTAATGTTTTACCACTACGAAGTTTGGGCCTATTACGAACCCTACGTATAAATCGACGAGGCCGGCCAATACGCCGGCGGTAAACCCGATGGATATACGCCTACCGAGGTCGCGCATAATTTTATTTTAGGGTCAGCGTGGAGGCGTTATGTTTCCGTTATGGACGGCTATTCGAAATAGACTTCTTCACCGGCGGTCCGAATGAGGTCGCGTCCGATTATCATCCTTTGTATTTCGTTGGTCCCCTCGTAAATCTGCGTTATCTTGGCGTCCCGGAAGTATTTCTCGACGGGGAACTCCCGCATGTAACCGTATCCGCCCAATATCTGTATGGCGTCGGTCGTTACTTCCATCGCTACGTCTGAGGCGAACACTTTGGCCTGGGCGCTGTAGCGGGTCGTATCCTTCACGCCGGCGTCAACCATCCTTGCGACCGAGTAGGTGAGCGCCCGGGCGGCCTCGATCTTCGTGGACATATCGGCGAGCTTGAATTGGATTCCCTGGAAGGCGCTGATAGGCTGGCCGAACTGGCGCCGTTCTTTCGAATATATGAGTGCCCAGTCGAACGCGCCCTGCGCGATGCCGACGGCCTGCGCCGCGACGCCGGGCCGGGTGTGATCGAATGTCCGCATTACGGTAATGAAGCCGGTACCTTCTTTACCCAGCCGGTTTTTCGCCGGGACTTTACAGTCGGTGAAGACGAGTTCCCTGGTCGCCGACGCCCGAATACCCATCTTGTCTTCTTTTTTCCCGAACTCGAAACCCGGCGTCCCCTTCTCTATTATGAACGCGGACAGGCCGCGCGCGCCGCGTTCGGGATTCGTGCTGACTATGACGGTGTATATTTCGGCCTCGCCGCCGTTCGTTACCCATTGTTTGGTGCCGTTGAGTACGTAGTAATCGCCGTCTTTTACGGCCTTGGTCCGAATGCCGGCGGCGTCCGACCCGGAGTCGGCTTCCGTCAACGAAAAGGCCGCCAAGGCCCCGTTCGCGATTCGCGGGAGATACTCGGCCTTCTGTTCGTCGTTGCCCATAACCAATATGGGTTCGGTTCCGAGGGCCGTCCCGGCTAGGCCGAGGGTAATGCCGCTGCAGGCGCGGCTCAACTCCTCGGTCGCGATACACAGCTCCGTTACGCCCAGCCCCAGCCCTTCGTACTCTTCGGGGATGAAGATTCGGAACAGGTCCGCTTTAGCGAAGACCTCCATTATCTCCCACGGGAACTCGTCGGAACGGTCGTAATGTTCGGCGACCGGCAGGACCGACTTCTTCGCGATATCGCGGCAGAGATCGCGAATCTCCAGCTGCTCTTCCGTCAAAAGGTAATCCAAAGGCATCGGCGTTCCTCCCGGGTACTTCTATATCGCCCGTTTGTAGGTGGGCAGGATTATATATAAAACCGAAACGGACGGCAATAGAAAACCGTCCGGTTTAGCGTCGAATAAGAACCGTTTCAGCTTACTTTTACGCCCGTCAATTTCTCTATTACCTCGGCTTCGATTCCCGCGATGCGGCAGTGTTCGATCGACCGCCGTTCTATGCCGCCGTCCTCGAGTAGGCTGTATCCGGGGCACCGTTGGCAAATCGCATCGTATTCGCAGTTTTCGCATTCGGGGGCCCGCTGGTTCTCGTAACCGCGGAACCGTTCGGCGGCTTCGCTCCGCCAGACCTCGCCGAAGGGCGCGTCCGCCACGTTCCCGAACGGGACGCGTAGAAGGGCGCATGCATACATGGTCCCGTCGGGACCGATTATAGCGCTGTTGCGGCCCGTCATGCACGTTACGACCCGGCCCATCCGGCGCCTTTCGGCGGACTCGTCGCCGCAGACGTCTTTTTCGACCACGTTACGCGGTTTTTTCGCGCCGTTATACTTCCACTCGAAGTAGGCGCGGACCGTCTCGTCCGACGGGCGCACTTCGTACGGGTCGGGGCGCCCCACCAGGTTGGGCCCGATGTAGATAGTGTGAGCGAACACGGTCCCGAGGTCGTCGGCGAGTTTCGCGAGGCTTTCGAAGGTCGGCCACGTATCCTCGGAGACCTCGTGTTTGAGCTGTACCGGGATGCCCCGGGCGCGGAGCCGCTTTACCGCCGCGACTGTGGCGTCGAAAGCCCCCGGCAGCCGAACGAAAGCGTCGTGGACCGCCGGGTCTCCGGAGAACATGGTCGTCTCGATGAACACAGGTCCGAGGTCCGCGATATAGTCCGCCGTCTCGTCGTCCACGTGAGTGAGATTGGTGAAAAGGCGCAGACCCAGCTTCAGCGACTTAATTCGGTCGGCTACGGCGCGCCAGTCGGGTCGGAGCATGAACTCGCCACCGGAGAGCGCCGCGAACATTATTCCCTCGTCCGCCGCTTCGGAGAATATATCGGCGAAACGTTCGACCGGAAGCTCCTGGGAAGTGTCCATTCCCCGGATGTAGCAATGGCGGCAGGCCTGGTTGCACCGGTACGTGAGCTCGACCATCATGGACATCGGTCGGGTCTCCTCGTACGAAAGGCAGGCCATTCTATGGTGGAGGTCTTCTATCATAATATCGAAAAAACCGGCTATCGGCCGGCCTTTAGTCGAGGGTTATTATCCCCTTCTCCTCGAGCTCTCGAAGGAACGCGTCTAGGTCCGCGGCCGCAACCTCTTTTTCGACGTTAAACTCCTCGACCAGCCCGTCGAGTATCTCGTCGCGGCCTGCGCCCTTCTCTATCGCTTCAAATATAAAGACGCCCGATTCCCTTATATTGTGAAGCATAGCGTCGCCGGTGGTCAGGAGGAAGTACTCGTCGCCGACCCGCCGGGCTACCAAATCGCCTTTAAGGAGTTCAATGTCCATATCAGGACTTGAAAATCGGGTTAATCGGCGGTTCCAGACACGTATCGGGATCGGGCGATTTCCTTATGAATTGGCAAATCCCCGAACTTGTGCCCCACATCATATTACTTCCGCATGGGTCGGGTATACCGTAAAAAACGTCGCAACCGTTCGACGTAAGGGAAAACACTCGATTACTTACGACGGTCGGTTTCCCGTAAGCTTGTTTCTTAGTCATGTACTACCATCCTACCGGTGAAGCGGTTTATAAATCTAGGTAAATGTCTTTATTTATGAGTTCCGACGGCTTACCGAGCATGATATATCGTTCAGTACGAACTCAATTCGCGTTTTACGACTTGAAAATCGGTTTAAGCAGCGGTTGTGTGCAGGTTACGGAGTTCGGTGATTTCCTCTGGAACTCACACGCGTCTCCCCACATCACACCCGGACCGCAAGGATCCGGTATAGTATATAAGACATCGCACTGGGTTGACGTGAGGGAAAACACTTGGTTACTCTCGACGACCGGTTTTTCATAAGCTTTTTTAGCCGTCATACGATACCCTCCAGGTGCCTTTCGATTTTACCGATGTTTCTCAGTATGCCCCGTTTTTCCAGCGTCACGCCGATCTCGAAAACAGCGGCGTTTTCCGCTATTTCCGACGCGCGTTCGAACGCGGCCACTTTGATATCTATCGTCGCGAAGGCGCCCGCGAATACGTTTTTTTCCAGTTCTCTCAACGCGTCGGCCGAGCAAATCGGGCGTACGTACGGCCGGTCGTTTTTCTTGTGAAAGAGTATCGCCCGGACCGGGTAACTCTCGTCGAGGTCTTTTATCGGTTCAATGGCCCTTACCGGAGACCGTAAGACCCGCGCGCCGTCGGTACAGCACTCGACGAAGTTGAACTCGTCGGATAATACCGGCAAAGCATCTTTCAACATTCTGCCGATTGTGCTCTTCCCGCTTTCGGCCGGCCCGCACGAGAGGAACGCATATCCTCCGAGAACCCAACAAACCGAGTGAAGCATCAATAAGTTTGTTTCCGCGCCCAGGCGGAAGACCACCTGTCTTAAGAGCGTATCGAGGTCCGTTGATTGTACGTTCGTTACCGTTACTTCGCCGTATCCGGAAAGGAAGTCGATTTCGCCGTATAATGCCGTACTTTCGAAACGTACGCGGGTTCCGTCAAATCTATACTCGATACCGCCGATTAAACCGTTCGGGTTTTCAAACTTTCGAAAGGGGCTTTCCTGCGTCCCCGTTTCTATTAGTAGCGTTAACCTCCGTTTCTCGCGTTTGTTTTTTTCTGAAACCGGGGAGCCGTTATATATATCTTTCGCGAATATATCGACGAAGTCGCCCCCCGTTTGTATTACGAGCCCGAGCCGGTCCGGGCCGATAAGGTACTCGGTCATCGTTCTAGCGGTACAGCGATTTAATTTGCCCGAAGGACGCGGGTTTTATATTCACGAACTCGTCGCCGGACCAATCGATCGAAAGATGGTATAACGTCCCCATGAATGAGGAAAACATCCAGAGGTCCGTATCTGTTCCGGCGAAAGTAAGACCGCCGCCCCATGACGTACCTGGTACGTTCAGCTTGAATTCTTCGCCCCCGTAAAGCGTGCCGTCGGTGTCGTAGAGGTAGGTCCACGCGTCCATGTTACCGACGTTGAAGAGGTAGTCGCTGCCGTCGTGTTGTGTGTAGGCTATACCGTCCGGGCGCTTCGCGTACGATACCCAATAATCGCCGTGAAGGTCTCCCGTTGTTGGGTCGACGGCGCCCACGTAAGTATGACCCTCAGTGTTGTTCGAGATGTAAACGTACGTACCGTCCCAGGTCGCGCCGGTGGGGTTGCCGTCGGCGCCGAAGAACGGCTCCGGTAGATTAACCCACGACAGGACGTCTCCGTTCGCCGGGTTAACCTGGTAAAGCCGTTTATTCGCCCCTGTGGTTACTATCCTGAGCGAGGTCCCGTCGTAAGCGACGCCCACTAAAAACGTATAGGCCGGCGGCGCCGGGTTGAGAGGTAGCGTATTCAGTATCGTACCGTTGGACGGGTCCACGACCAGCACGGCCTGGTCAACGTACTCGGTAATGTAGAAGTAAGACCCGTCGTACGCGAGACCGTAGGGTACACTACCGGCTATCGGAAACGACTCTACTATTTCGTCCGATACGGCGAACGCGGCCGTTCCCGATATCATAAATACCGCGGCGAACGTGAGCGTTTTAAGCATTAGTACCACCCCTGCTTGTTCCTTTACCCTGTGGACCGGATACCGGTCTAACGGAACATCGATTTTATCGCGCCGAGCGACTTCTCCTGTATATTTACCGGCGTCTGGTCGTCGATTATGTGTGAAAACGGTTCAACGAAGTCGTCATAACTATCTTCGAGTTCGCCGATGTCGTCGGCGCCGATAAACGCGAAGGTGTACCTGAAGGTCTGGCATCTGGTCAGGGCGTACGGCCCTTTCCCTACGACGACGACCCAATAACTCTCTTCCGAGTCCACGCCGTTGAAGTCGTGTTCGCCGTTGGATAGGAGCGTATAAATCATGGCGTCGTCTGTGAAGTTGAGCGTCTTTTTAAAGTTAACGGAGCTGGAGTCCACGTCGGGCGTCAAATACGCGAAACCCACCAGCGGGTCGTTTTCACCGCCGGGGTCTTTGTATATGGCCATGTCCCGGGACGAATCGTAGGTTACCACGTCATCATTGAACGTCTCATACGGGTTGTGTAGTACCTGGAGCCATGCAGCCACGCCGCCGTAAATATTCGAGGTCATCCCCTGGCGCAGGCTCTTCACGTAGCAATCGACGATTACGAAGTCTTCCTGCGGGTAAACGTGGGCCGAGACCTCGAACTCCGGGTCTCCTATCCGCACCGTATCGCTGTTGGAGAATACGACTACCTGGTGCCCGCCTTCAGTGTACGCCCTTTCGACGGTCCAGTCGGGTTGGCCGCCCGGGTAACCTTCGTACGGGTCCGCGACGTACGCCGTGGAATTACCGACCACGAACTCGCCGGCGCGAAGGAAGTTTATGTCCGCCGGCATTGCTTCGCTGAAGCCCCAATCCTCGGTGCCGTATATGTAATACTGGTCGTCGTATTTATAGCGGAACGTATCCCACAGTTCGCTATACGAAGTGCTTTGTTCGAACTCGTTTTCGTAGATGACGTCGGTTCCGTTGGCGATAACCCGGAAATCGTCTATATATATACCGTCCTCCGGGCCGTCGATGTTGGACTGGTCGGACCGAAAAACGAACCCCAGGTAAACGTCCTGGCCCTTCAGGGAAGTTATGTCGGCGGTTTCGCCGGCGACCCAGTCCAGGGAGTTTCCCGAGTAATACCAGTTGTCTGTCTCAGGTTGCCCCCGTAAACCTGTGCCCGGTTGGGTGGACGTCGCGAACAGATTCTGCCAGATTTCCTTATTGTCGTCGTCGGGTGTTTCGGTGGCGTAAACCAACTCGCAGCCATCGGAGTATTTCTCTATATCCCACTTGGCCGCGTATTCGATGACGATACTCGACGCGCCGCCGGGAAGCGAAACGGGGTTGGGCGTACACGTTGCCGTATAGACCATAACCTCATAGTCATAGAGAGACGGGCTGTCGGTCCACGAATAGTAGCCGTTGTAGTGCTCTGGGTCCGTGTAAACGTCCAGGTTGTAATGAAAACCGTAATCCTCGGTGAAGCCTATCCCGCCGTAGATACCATAGTCGGAATATATCAGATAGCAGTTTGCGCCTTCTGCTTTGTACCAACCCTTGGGTAGGTCGGAACCGGGGGAGCCGAGTACGAACCCGCCGGGCGCCGCGACGACGGTCGACGCTTCGGCGGGGGTCTTCGCGACGGGTTTCGTCGCGGCTGGAGTCGACGTAATCGCCGTGGGCGAGGCTGCCAAGGCCGACGCTACGACCGCCAGCGAGACTATATACCATAATATACCTTTATGCATAACGCACCCTCCCGTTTGAGCCGGGTCTAGTTCCGACTAATTTTTTCGCTTTTACGCTATTAACATTCTACACGATGGGGGCGCTTGTGTCAAGGGTTAAGGTTAGGTTTATTACCGTATATACGTCGTCTAGCCCGAAGAAAAAAGCCCCCGGCCGGGGGCTTCTACCCATGTTAGTGTTAGTAGTCGCGTTATTCGATAACGACCATCTTTTTTACGGCATTCGATTCTGGCGTCGCGAGTTTGTAGATATATACACCGGGGGTTAGATATCCGTCGAAGACGACCGCGTGGTCGCCGGCTTCCTTTACCTCGTCGGCGACCGTAGTTACTTTCCGACCCGACAAGTCGTAAATACTCAGGTCAACTTCGGTAGTTTCGGGTAACGTAAAATTAAACGTTACCGAACCGTTTACCGGGTTAGGGGTATTATATAGTCGGTTAAATCCGCTTGTTTCGTATTTTACCCCGACGTTGCTATCGGTGTTATTCGAAGACGACGCCCAAGCAGCGTATTTTAAACAAGCGTCGTCGTTATCGTATTTGAAATTATAAGTTATATTGGGGTCGCCGTCCGAGTTCAAAGCTATATCTGGCTGACTTATAAGGCTACTCCACGCGTTTACGTCTACGATGCAGTTAACCCATGAATCGCCATCCCACTTAACGTATTTTACCATTGGAGGCGAAGCGTCTTCCGTGAAATAGGATATATGCGGGTCAGAGTTCGAATCTACCGCTAAAGAGGGGCTGAAAATCGTAGCATTACCTACAGGGAAACTTATTTCCCAATCGTGCGACGGGGCCCATACTGGATCATCGGAGTATAAGTAAGTTAAATAATAATTAATAGATCTATATACGCACGCTATATGGGGTTTATCGTTCGGATCAATGGCTAGCGAACTAGATTGACCGGCGTCCCACATTGAATCCGTTAGGACCGTTTCAATCCTCCATGGCAATTGGTATGCTGTCTTAGAAGCTAATCTCAATTCGGAGTCGCCGTTTGGTTTAACGTGACCGTAAGTTATATGCGGGTTATTAAGAGAATCGAGAGCTATAGAAGTTGGATTGTTAGAAGGGTAGCTACTCGTATCTACTACCTCAACGACCCAAGAGTGTAACCGGTCGCCCGATTCTACCCGGCTGTTCGTACTGGATTTGCAAATGGGATACCCTACCGCACACATAAGGTTAACGTCGTTGTTGAAAGAAATACGCGGTTGGTTACTAGTGCTTAGGTCTAAAGATATACATTTTAAAGCGCCGCTTACGTCGGTCGAATAAACCGATTCTATTTCCCACCCGAAAGGTTCCGAGTAACTGGCGTATCTTATGTGGTTAGGCTCCCAGTTAATAACCTCAAGGTAAGCGATGTGTGGGTTACCGTTTGAATCTACTTTTATCGAACAATAACCGCCCGCGTTGTTATCGGTATGGACGGCGGTTATTTCCCATTCGCTTCCGTCCCAGAAAGCGTACTTAAGGTCACCCGGTTCTCCTGGTCTCCATGCGTCCCTATACGCGACGTGTACGTTACCGTATGAATCTACGTCTATAGAGTGACTATTACCCGAACTATACAAGTGTGAGTCTATAGTGTAAGTATCGAAGTAACCGTAGGCGGTAACCGCTGGAAGTAGAAAAATAGTTGCTATCATATAATTCAAGTAATTCGACGCGCGCATGTAGTTCCTCCTTTATCTTAGTTAAAAGTTAATGGATTTCCCCGTACCTTTTACTATGTGTAATATATACTAACTGGTAATGGTGGTCAAGCAAAAAACGCGTCAAATTGAAATAAATAACGAAACGGCGTAACGCTCTCCATATCACCGAAACGGGGTTATTCTGAGTATACGGATAACCCTTGACCCGCCGGTTCCGTAGTGTTACGTTTCGCACCGTCGTTTTAATCTATGGCCGACCTGAAGCTGTGCTATATGGACGACCCGCTCCTCCGGGAAACGTCGGCGAAAGTCGAGACCGTCGACCGGTACCTGGTCGAGTACTGCGAACGGATGTACGGTTTCATGGAGGCGCTCCGGGGCGCCGGGCTTGCCGCGCCCCAGGTAGGGCGGTTAGAGCGGTTCATCGTCGTCCACCGCTCGATTCTTCCGCCGGCCGGCGACGAGGTACTCGTTAATCCCATAATTACATTCGAATCGGACGAAGTGATGACCGACGAGGAAGGTTGTCTCAGCTTCCTTTCGGTCGCAGACAGTGTTACTCGACCGGCAGCGGTAACCGTCGAGTACGTCGACTTGGGCGGCGAGGCGAAGAATATGGAAGCTGATGGGCTTCTCGCGCGCGCGATACTCCACGAAGTAGACCACCTTAACGGCGTGCTTTTCGCCGACCATCTAAGCCGTCTTAAACGGAAACTGTTGAAGGACCGGGTCCGGAAAAGGCTTCGCGAGTTGGAAGTCGAGGGTAAGGCCGGACATATCAAGATATAACGGTAAAGGGGGAAGCGGAAAGTGGCATTGAGATTGAGGATAATACCGCGCGAAGAGCGGTTCTACGATATGTTCGAGGAACAGGCGGAAATCGTGGCCGAGGCGGGCGCGTTGCTGTACGACCTTTTCGACAAGTTCGAGGACGTCGAGGAGAAGACTAGGGTGATTAAAGAAGCGGAAGTTCGCGCCGACAGGGTTACCCATAAGATAATAGAGAAGTTGAACATGAGTTTTATTACGCCGTTCGACAGGGGCGATATCCATCAACTCGCGTGCGGGATTGACGAGGTCTTGGACTATTTGGAGGTCGCGGCGCACAAAACCTTCTTGTATAGCATTTCGGAGGTTACGCCGGAATCGCGCCACCTGAGTGAGATTATATATAAAGGATGCGAGGAGATGCTCGCGGCGGTACGGTCTCTTCGTAACTTCAGCGAAGCTAAGAAGAGGCTCATAAATATCCGGGCGTTGGAAGAGGAAGCCGACCGAGTCGTAAGGTACGCGCTTGCCGGTCTTTTCGATAGCAACGGCGACGCGATAAGCATATTGAAATACAAGGAAATCTATGAACAGTTGGAAGCTACGACCGACAGGCAGGAAGACGTGGCCAACATCATCGACGGAATAATAGTCAAAAACGGATAACGGCATATGGTCTTAGGTACGCTTTTCCTCACCTCCGTCGTCGTAATCATCGCCCTCATTTACGATTTCTTCAATGGCGTAAACGACTGCGCCAACGCGATCGCGACGACAGTCTCGACGCGGGCGCTTCCGCCGTGGGCCGCCGTGCTTATGGCCGGCGGCTTTAACGTATTCGGCGCGTTCGTTACCACAGCCGTGGCGAAAACGATGGGCAAAGGTATCGTGGACCCGAGCGCGATCGGGATGGACGTGGTGGTCTTCGCTTTGCTTGGCGCCACGATATGGACGGCCGTATGCACGAAATACGGTATCCCTATAAGCATTACTCACTCGCTCGTCGGCGGCCTTATGGGCGCGGCACTTATAGCGGCCGGCCCCGAAGTCCTTAAACCCCAGGGATTGATAAAGGTGTTCTTGGCGATGATAATCTCGCCGATCGCGGGGTTTGCGGCGGGATACGTAATAATGGTGGCGATGCTGTGGGCGGCGAAGCGGGCGACGCCGTCGGGCGCCAATAAGTTTTTCCGAACGACGCAGATACTCTCCGCGGCGTTCATGGCCTTTACTCACGGTATGAACGATACCCAGAACGCTATGGGCGTTATAACGGCGGCCTTGTTTATCGGTGGGTTTATCGCCACGTTCGAAGTCCCGAAGCTGGTCATCCTCGCGTGCGGCCTGGCGATGGGACTCGGGACGGCGATAGGCGGTTGGCGGGTTATCAGGACGATGGGCAGCAGGGTCGTGAAGCTCGAGCCGGTCCACGGCTTCTCGGCCGAGACCGCCGCCGCGGTGGTGATAGGCGTTAACTCGTTCCTGGGGATGCCCATCAGTACGACCCACGTAATCTCGACCGCTATAATGGGCGTCGGTTCGACGAGGAAGTTTTCTGCCGTGCGCTGGGGCGTCGCCCGTTCTATCGTTGTCGCGTGGATATTAACCGTACCGGCGGCGGCTTTGATAAGTGCCCTTACGTACGCGATATACGCGGTGGTGAAAATCGGTGTCCTCAATGTATATTAAGGCCCGAAGGCGTTTCCTATACCGTTATATAAAAGCTGTAGTCCCAGGACTTCCGGCTTTAGTTTTTGCCTTATCGTCTTTGGGATGCGGCCCGGGTGAGCCCGAACGCGGGTACGTCGGAGGTGTGCCGAGCTACTCGGCAGACGGCTGGGCGCAGGGCCACTGGGCCCGATACGAGTACTCGGTCGGTGGCGGCAAACCGGCGGCGATAACGGTAGCCGTTACCGGGTCCGAGGAAAGGGGCGGCGGCGACTTCTTCTGGCTCGAGATCCTGTACGAAACCGGTGGTTACGCGCGGGCGACGCGCGTGTTGACGCCCGAGTTGGCCCTCGGCGACTTCTTTCGGGCCGAAGGAGACGTCCCGCCGGGCGCGATCGAAATCAGGCGTCGCGATGGTGCTTTAACCCCGTACGAAGTGTCCTTATACGAGGCGACCGACCCGTCGGCCGTGTCTATACAAAAGCTGTTCGGCGGCGGCCCTGGGGCCGTCCTGATGGAGACCAGAGACGGCGTCGAGTACGAGGCTTTGAGCGGGAAAGACCTTATTTGTGAGGAGTACGTCTTGTCGTTAAACGGTTCAGGAACCGGTACCGTTTATGCGTCGGACGAAGTCCCAGTTACGGGCGTCGCGTGGTCGGCTCACGGGTCGGCCGTGCTCGAACTCGTGGACTTCGGCCTGTCTGGGGCTGGGTCGGCGTTTTAAGGGCTAACTAAGAGTTACGTGTAAACCGGGACATAATCGCCCCGGCTTTTTTTACTTACCGAGAAAGGTTTATAAACGGGTAAGCGGATTACTGCACTCGAGACCC
>CP070755.1:811796-821547 GCA_020348885.1 Candidatus Coatesiibacteriota bacterium
GAAATCACGAGGGCAAGTGATTATATATTTTACCCGGCAGCCATAATCCCGCAGAAATACGAAAAACCCCGCCGGTCGCGGGGTTTTAAGTAACATTCTTGTCGATTAAAGGTTCTCGATAATCCTCGTCGCGTACTCGCTTGTCTTGGCCGTGGTGGCCCCTTCCATCTGGCGCTCGAGGTCGTACGTGTTTATTTATATTCGAACACCTGCACGCGGTGGTTTGAGGAATCCACTACGTACACGTAACCGTCGGCGTCGACGGCTACACCTTGAGGTTGGTTAAATTCGCCGTCGGCGGTTCCTTCGCCCCCGAATTTAAGCTCGAAGGCAGTCTGAGTGTCGAACTGTTGGACCCGATCGTTGTTCGTATCCGCGACCAAGACGTTCCCTTCCGCCGTTACTATAACATCTTGGGGGTAATTAAATTGGCCGTCGCCGGAACCTAACCCACCCCACGACGTTACGAAAACGCCGTTGGGATCAAACATTTGGACTCTACAGTTGTTCAGGTCGGTGACGTAAATATTATCGGATGTATCAGTAGCAACGCCGACCGGGTTATCGAACTCGCCGTCCCCGTCTCCCTGCGTACCCCAATCCAATAGAAAGTTGCCATTAGCATCTAATACTTGAACGCGGTGGTTGTACCTATCGGCGACTATAACCCTGTTCTGGCTATCCACCGCTATTCCGAACGGTCGGTTGAATTCGCCGTCGCCGGGACCTTTAGTTCCCCAGCTCCTCAAGAAGTTACCGTCGCTGTCGAATACCTGAACGCGGTTATTGAAAGTGTCAAGGACATAAACGTCGTTGTTGCTGTCTATTCCGATATCATTCGGCCCCAGGAACTCGCCGTCGTGCGTGCCTTCAGTCCCCCAACTTCTCAGGAATCCACCCGCGTTATCGAATACTTGAACTCTGTCGTTTTCTACGTCGGCGACGTATATATTGTTCTGTCCGTCTATTGCTATACCCCGCGGGTTTTTAAACTGGCCGTCTCCCGAACCTTCGTTTCCCCAGGCAAATACAAATTCGTAAAACCGGGTAACTTCTCCCTCGTCGCCGCAATAGACTGTTAGGAATGATAGTACAGCGGCACCGGTCAACGCTACTTTGATATATCTACCCATATTTGATCTCCCGGTCACGTTGCCTTTTATCTCTTTATTTACCCCTTATCGGCATATTACCAGCTTTTTAACGGCGTTGAAGTCACCTGCTTCTAATCTGTAAAAATAAACGCCGCTGGGAAGCGGGGTTCCGGCCGCGTCTCGGCCGTCCCACGTTACCTGATGGTATCCGGCCTCGGCGTAGTTATCCACAAAGGTTTTTACCAACTGGCCGGCGACGTTGTATAATTTAAGCCGCACGTAAACGCCGGACGGAACGCCGTATTGGACCGTCGTAGTATCGGCAAAGGGATTCGGGTAGTTTTGGGTTAGGGAAAATCCGATCGGAAGCGCCCCGCCGTCCGCGTCGACTGTTACGGGACCGAAGACGTTAACCGTATCCTTTAGCACAGCTTCCAATTTATATTCGTAATCCTCGTCTTCGGCTACTCCGGTATCAAGGAAAATGTGCGGCGGGTCTCCAGTAATAAGTTCGTGGTTCAACTTCGACCAATCCGAAAGCGAAGCTATCGTACCCGGAAAAGCCTTGCCGGTCCCAAGGCGATTCGAGGAAACCGTTATTCTAGATTGCGCAGTATCCGTGGTTTCCGACGCCGACGCCGGTTTTACCACTCGACGATAAAGGTTCCAACCTTCCAGATCCTTTCCTGAACGAACGGTATCCCAGTAAACCTCCACTCCATCCGCTACGATGTACGCGAAGAAATCTTTCAGTTCGATATCCAGCGCGTTCTGGTCTATGTAGAGCCGTACCGTCACGTCCGTGGGTTGGTAACAATTCACCTGGTCGACGTTTGAGAAAACCATGTGCCATTTCTCATTCGTGGGAAGCACGAAGGAAACGACGCCTTCGTCCGAATCTTCCTTGATTGAAAAAGCTTCGAAAGCATCGCCGTTAACGAAGCTTTCGTAGTTTACTTCGTCGTTTATAAAGAACTCGAGGTTCCCGTGTTCGTCGAAGTAGTTATAATACGTCGCGTAAGCGTTATCGCCGAACTTGTACTCGCCGGGGACCGCGTAGTCCACTTCGACCTTGAACTCCGCGACCGGGTCCGACGGATAACCGGCTTCGAAAACTGGAATCTGCGGCATAGTACTGCCGCCTAGTAGTTCTATTTCAAGGTTGTACGTACCGCCCGCGACGGCGTCGTCGATAACGAGTTCTGTACCGCTCCCGCCGTCTGGATAGTAACCGTCCAACTCCCCACTATCAACCCGAAGGTAGTAGTCCCGGCCTTCGGCCGGTCCTACGCCCGGGTCGTCGTCGCCAAGGACAAAATAAGCTTTACCCGTAGAATCGGTAGTGTCCCAAGCCGTCCACGAAAGACCGCCGTATAAGCTTTCGGTCGCCACTCTAACGTAAGCCCCGTCCACGAGGTTTCCTTGCCCGTCTTTGACCGTTACCGTTAAAGTACAATACTCGGAGTAACGGTCTATCACTTGGTAGTTATACTCGTCGTTTCTCCAATCCCAAATACCTGAGACTTCTTTACCTCCGCCTTGGTCCGGGTCGTAGCAGATACCGTAGTTGTCTACGTGCGTGGGCCCGGGGGCCGGCGGGTCGCCGATCGGAGCTCCCCAACTTACCTGGTACGGGTGCCACTCCTCGTCCCAGAATTCGCACCAGACGTGGTCCTCGCAAATATCCATAGCCGATATACACGGAATGAGGGCGGTTCTCGCTCCGGCGCAAAGCAAGTCCTGTAGCTCGCCGCAGTTGCCGTTGTGGTCAGTGATAATTTGATTGGGCTGAATAGGCCTCGGCGACGCGGCCCGGTGGGGGACATGGTGGGCTACCCAGTTACCTACTACGTCGACCGCCGTGTCGTCGTCAGTAAAGGGTCTGCCGCCCTCGTAGTCGTGTTCCTCTCTGTCCCAGACGTACTGGGTCGCCGACAGAAGGTCGTACAGCTCGCGGTCCAGGTAATCCGGGTGGGTATAATCGAAAAGGAACTCGCGCCAGAATTCATTATAGACGGAACCGCCCATCATCGGGGATTCATCGCTGCATTTGGGGTGGACTATGTACCAGTAGTAGATATCTCTGGGCGCTTCGATCCACGTGGGTGTTCCATTATCGAGGACGCGATATTCGACGGTGGAATAGTAATCTGGACCGCCGTAGTCGACGATATTCGCGTAGTTGAGGTAGTCGTCGTTGGCGTAAAGGTGTTCAGCATTAACTTCAAATAAACCAGGATCTATCATCGGTATTTTCGTATAGGATATGTGCGCTATCTGGAAAGCTACTTCGTCGACGTACGGGTCGCTTGCCGAGAGGATCGCCTGCGCCAAATCATCCCGGAAATTTTCGTGGATTTTCTCGAAGTTGACATAGAGCGCGCCTTGTAACCATTCAGGCGCACGGTTGATTGCTTGGTGAACAGCACTCGAAAGCGGATCCTCCATCGGCTCTTCTAATAGGGATTCGCTGTCCCGGTCGAAGTAGACGGCGAACGACTCCCCTACCCGGATAGTCTCGTTACCGTAGTATATGTCTATTAGCTGCCATTCGTGTTCGTCTTCACCGTTGGAAAAAGCTTTACCCGATTTCCCACTGTCGTCCTTTTCTACCGATTCCGGAGAGCCGCCAAGGGTCGCGAGGTTCGTACCGATGCATACGATAGGCCGCCGGAATTCGTCCGGTAGTACGGTCGTACACCCTACATCGCTCGGGACGTCTTGGTTATCCGCCGCTGAAAAAGAAGGTATCGCGAAGACAGCGATTATGCCGGCCGAAAACCAATAATATATCCACCGATTACTTAACACGTACATAATCCTCACCCCTTCAAGTACACTGTAATATAGGCTACCAATATAGTCAAGCCTGGAAAAACGCAGAAAAAAACCCCGCCGTTGGCGGGGCTTTCTCTGCTTTACTTCCATTTCGATTAAATATTCTCGATTATCTTTGTCGCGTACTCGCTGGTCTTTACTTTAGTAGCGCCTTCCATCTGCCGTTCCAGGTCGTAGGTTACGTGCTTTTGTTGGATGGTCTTGCTAATACCGTCGATGACCGCGTCGGCGGCCTCCTGCCACCCGAGGTATTCTAGCATCATAACGCCCGAGAGCATCAGCGACGACGGGTTGACCTTGTCGAGACCGGAGTACTTGGGCGCGGTTCCGTGGGTCGCCTCGAAGAGCGCTACGAAGTCGCCCATGTTCGCGCCCGGCGCCATTCCCAGACCGCCTACCTGGGCGGCGGCCGCGTCGGAGATATAGTCGCCGTTTAAGTTCGGCGTAACTATCACGTGGTACTCGTCGGGCCGCAGAAGTATCTGTTGGAACATCGAGTCGGCGATGCGGTCTTTGACGACTATCTTCCCTTCGGGCGCTTTCCCGTCGTACTTTTCCCAAAGTTCGGACTCCGGTAACGTCTCGTCGCCGAACTCTTCCGCCGCAAGCTCGTAGCCCCAGTCCTTGAACGCGCCCTCGGTGAACTTCATTATATTACCCTTGTGCATAAAGGTTACGCTGGGTAAACCCCGCTGAATCGCGTATTTTATTGCCTTTCGGGCTATGTTCTTGGTGCCGGTTATGCTTATCGGCTTTATGCCCACGCCCGAGTCGCCGCGGACGTTCTTCCCCATCTCCGAGTTCACAAAATCGATGATTTTTACGGCGTCGTCTGTCCCCTCGCGCCATTCGATTCCCGCGTAAACGTCCTCGGTGTTCTCGCGGAAGATTACGACGTTGAGTTTCTCCGGGTGTTTCACCGGGCTGGGCACGCCGGGAATCCAGCGTACCGGGCGGACGCACGCGTACAGGTCGAGTTTCTGCCGCATCGTTACGTTCAAACTCCGGAACCCGCCTCCGATGGGCGTGGTCAGCGGGCCTTTTATCGCGACGACGAACTCCGGTATGGCTTTCAGCGTATCGTCGGGCATTACGACGCCTTCGCCGTAAACTTCCTGGGCTTTATCGCCGGCGGATATCTCCATCCAGGCTATGCGTTTGGCGCCGTCGTAGGTCTTCTCGACGGACGCGTCCAGTACGCGCTGCGTGGCCGACCAGATATCCGGTCCTATCCCGTCGCCCTCGATGAACGCGACGACGGGGTTATCCGGTATCTTGAGTTCGTCGCCTTCAACCGTTATCTTTTCGCCGTCCGGTACGATAACTTTGTCGAACATATTCTCTCCCTTTACCCCCTCGTGTAGTTTAACAGTCCGCCCGCGCGAACTATCGCTATTTGCCGCGCGTCAAGATTGTGGTCCACGTCGAACGTGGTTTCTTTAGTTTTATTCGTAACCGTTATAGGTTTCCCGACCGCGAAGCTCGCGTCGTCGGTAGGTATTTCCAAATCGTCGCCCGGGTTGACCTGGTCGTAGCCGGCCGGGTCAAGGAACGTCAGCGGCAGGATGCCGAAGTTGACCAGGTTGGCCGTGTGGATTCGCTCCAGCGATTTCGCGAAGACGGCCTTAACGCCGATATGCATCGGGCACATCGCCGCGTGCTCCCGGCTGGACCCCTGGCCGTAGCTTTCGCCGCCGACCACGAAGCTGTAGGCGCCCACGGCTTTCTTCGTCTTAGCCTTCTCGGCGAAGTCCGGGTCAACGCCCTCGAAAACGAAGTTCGAGTACGTATCGATATTCGATCTGTATTTTATCCGCGGGCCGGCCGGCATAATATGGTCAGTGGTTATTTTATCGCCGACCTTGAGCATCACTTCGCCCGTCAGCGGCTCCGGTAGCGGGTCGTTCTCCGGCGGCGTACCTATGTTCGGCCCACGGCGTACCTCCGCCCCCGGATTGTGAACGTGAATAATCATGCTGTCGTCAACGATGAACCGTTCCGGTTGTTCTATAACCGGGTAGTCCTTGCCCAGTTCCCGCGGGTCCGTTATTTCGCCGGTTATCGCCGCTGCGGCCGCCGTTTCCGGGCTGACTAGGTAAACGTTGGCCGACGGCGTCCCGGACCGGCCGTAGAAGTTACGGTTATTGGTCCGAAGCGACACGGCGTCGGTCTTGGGCGCCTGCCCCGCGCCGATACAGAACCCGCAGGCCGACTCTACCAGACGCGCGCCGGCCGCTATGAAGTCGGCCACGTGTCCGTCAGCGGAAATCATCTGAAGTACTTGCCGCGAGCCGGGCGCCACCGCGAAACTCACGTTCGGGTGGACCGTCTCGCCCTTCAGTATCTCGGCAACAATCGCTAGATCCATGTACGATGAGTTCGTAGAGGAACCGATACAAACCTGGTCCACGGCCATCCCTGCCAACTCGGCTACCGGCGAAACGGTGTCCGGACTGTGGGGCGCCGCAGCCATCGGTACGACCTCGCTCAGGTCGAGTTCGATTACACGGTCGTACTCGGCGCCGTCGTCGGCCGAGAGCGGCACCCAGACGTCCCCGCGTTCTTGGGCCTCCAGAAAACCCTTCGTAACCTCGTCCGACGGGAATACCGACGTCGTTACACCCAACTCGGCCCCCATATTGGTAATCGTCGCGCGCTCGGGGACCGACAGCGTCTCAACGCCGGGGCCGAAGTACTCAATAACGGTCCCGACGTTGCCCTTCGTCGTAAGCTCGGCGAGCAGCGTCAATATAACGTCTTTAGCGGAAACCCAGGGCCCGAGTTCGCCGTTCAGGCGGACGCCTACGATCCGCGGATACGTGAGCCAGAACGGTCCGCCCGCCATCGCGACCGCCACGTCCAGGCCGCCGGCGCCCAAGGCGAACATCCCTATACCGCCGCCCGTCGGCGTGTGACTGTCGGACCCGAGAAGCGTCTTCCCGGGCGCGCCGAAGCGTTCCAAATGGACCTGATGGCAGATACCGTTCCCGGCCCGGGAATAGTAGATACCCAGCTTCTCAGCGATATCCTTCAGGTATACGTGGTCGTCGGCGTTCTCAAAGCCGCTCTGGAGCGTGTTATGGTCTACGTAACTCACCGAGACGTCCGTCTTTACGTCGGGCGCGCCCATCGCCTCGAGTTGCAGGTACGCCATCGTTCCGGTGGCATCCTGGGTCAGCGTCTGGTCTATCCTAATCGCGACCCGTTCGCCGGGTATCGGATCGCCTTCTACTATGTGGGACTTGAGAATCTTATCAACCAACGTTTCCGCCACAGTGTCCTCCGTCTATTCTTCATAAATTAATGCCAACAACGATTGGGATTTACTATCGTCCGGATCCAACTCGACGGCCTGACGTAGATAACCGGCGCCTTTCGTCGTTTCGCCCACGCGGACGTACGCTTCGCCCAAAAGCGACAGCGCGGTCGGGCTGGTCGGGTTCTGCTCGAGTACCTTCTCGAAACAGAGTATCGTTTTATCGTGTTGCCCGAGTCTCGACGCGGCCACGCCCATGTGATAGTACGCTATGTAGTAGTCCGGTTCTTTCTCCAACAACTTTTCATACATCTCGATGGCTTCGGCCAGCTTCCCTTTATGGTAGTACGCTATTCCGAGCCAGTAGTACGCCAGATCCAACTCTGGTTCGGTTTCAAGGGCTTTCTTGAAGGATTCTATAGCTTCGTCAATGCGTACTAAGCGGTAGTAGCAAAGCCCGATGTAGTAGTGGCACATCGCGCATTCTTTGGCGGTCTTGAGCGCGAGTCCAAAGGACTTGATCGCCTCCGGGAGTTCGCCCCGATGGAAATAAAGCTCGCCCAGGCGCATATGGACTTCGGGCTCGTCGGGCTTATCCTCGGCGGCGCGCCAGTAGTGCTCTACGGCGCCGTCAAAGTCGCCCGACCGCTCCAACTCGTACGCTACCCGCATCAGGTTCCGCCAGTCGTAGTACTCGCGGGGCGCGCCGCAATACGGGCAGTAATCGAAATCTTTTTCTATCTCGGCCTTACATTCCAAGCACTTCATAGGCCGGTCTCCTAAACGAATAGCAACGCTTAAACTTCGCTGCGTTTCTCCAGATACTCATTGAATATATCGTCGAGGCGCCGCAGCTTGGCTTCTGTCGCGAGGGTTTCGTCAAGGCATACGAGCGCGAGACGATCTTTGGCCCACCCGACGACGTCGCTTAATCTGTTCAGAGCTTCAAACGCCCCGGCGCCGACCTCCGCGAATTCTTCCCGTGCCGTTTCCCATATAACGGCGTCCATCGTGTTGACTGCGAATTGAAGCTCGCCGAGGTCGTACCCCTGGCGTAGCCTTTTAAGCCCCACCTCGGCCATGAACTCCCGGACGGCCGTTGGATCGTTCGCGAGTACCGAACCCTTAAAAGCGCCGTAAAGCGCCGCCATACGTGGGCGCAGGTCTATAGTCTCCAGGTCGCGGTAATGTTCGCTATCGGACTCGCGCAGACGCCGGGTCGTCTCGTTTATTATTCGCTCTTCACTCTCGCCGAGAAACGAACCGAGAAGGTCGTCCGTATTTACATTTCCCGAAGCCATTCCCTGCCGCCCAAGCGGACAAACTCGTTGTAGTTTAGGAGTTTTTTCTCTATCTCGCCGACCCAGTACGCCGTAAACTTAGGGTCGTGGCCGGCGAAGACCCTGGTCTCATAATCCAGTCCCTGTTCGACCTTTCCGACGAAAGCGGCTATCGCAGAATCCGGTAACGCCGTCGGCTCGGCGGCCCAATCGAAAAGGGCGTCCTCCAATTCTCTATTGTGTTCGGCGTACTCGCAACCTTCATATGGAACCAGCGGCGCGGGATTATACGCTAGCTGATAACCCTTTAAAGCCATTATCAGGTCAACGTAAGAGTGTTCGTGAAAAAGCCGCGGGAACGTGAATTCGACCACCTTCGTCGGATTCGGATCGCCGGGCCGGTTTTTGTGCTCGTTGAAACGCGAGAACGAGAATCCCTCGTACTGGCTGTAGGTTTCCCTTTGGAAGAGCCGTTTTTCGCGCCAGATCCCGCCGTCGTCGGGGTTGATGTCGCCGCCGAGTAACAATATGCAGATGAGCGGTTCGACACCTTCCAACGGTTCGAACGGACGCGAACCCATTATCTGAAGCGAAATATGGAAACTATGGGGTCGTATCTCTGCGAAAGCGACGGCCGCGTTGGCCAACTCCGAGAGCATCCACGGGTCTTTGGTCGTCGGTTTTGACAGGTCGCCCAGTATCTTGTAGCGGCCGAAAGAAAACTCAAGGAACCCCCGGACACGGCCCCGGTCGGGCGTTATGAACTTATGGTTGTCTATGTGTCCACCCAGCTTCCACATGCGGTTGATCAGGTCGAAGTCGTCGAAGTAGAAGAAGCAGTCGAACTCGGCGTCTTCACCTGCACCTGCGCCCACGGTCTTGTACCCCGCGTTGCTGAACTCTACCTCGCCACCCAGGGGCACCGCGCCCGGGCTCCGGCCGTCGCGGACGCGCTCCACGTAAGGTTGGATTTTTTCCTTATCGTACAATCCATCCGCAAGAAATATGGCGCCGACCGTGTAGTCCACGTACTCCAAGTCGGGGTCGTAGTCGTATATATCCAGCGATTCGGCCATCTGCGTAAGCGTACCGATATTATCGGCTACGTAGGAAAGCGCGACCAGCGACGAAACCGATCTCTCGTAGTATTTATCGTCCACCTGCACTACGCCGGCGAAATCCCTTCTTACCCGTCCTTCGATCTGATTAAAAACGACCGTTTTAACTATGAGTCGTATGTAGTCTCCGGCGTACGGGACCGCTTCCGGCGTACTCTTTAGCCA
>CP070755.1:821647-825446 GCA_020348885.1 Candidatus Coatesiibacteriota bacterium
AGTTTACACGTAAGAATACTTGATATTAGATTCGCGTAGGCGTATTATGCGTTGGTACGGGAAAGGAGGGTAATATTACGGCGAAGTACATAGTATTGTTGACTATAATTCTCTACGGTTTATCGACGTCCGCTTTAACCGAAAAGACGACTAAACCGATGTACACACCGCCGACCAACGCCTACTGGCAGATTATCGACGACGGCGGCGATAACGTTCTAGCCTGCGTTCTCGAAGGGCAAGACCAGTACGGTTACGGCGACGACTGCCGCGTCCGGAACGACGAAGCTTTCGACTTTACCGGTTTGACCGAGTTAACCGTCGATTTCGATATCAAACTCACGAACGAATCGTCCGACGACCACTGTCTATTCCAAATCAGGGACCTCGACGACACGTCCTGGACGACTATAGAGGACTTCGACGCGGATACGTCCGGCTACGAACACAGGTCGTACGACCTTATAAACGGCGATTGGGGCGACTGGTCGACCGAAGACGAGGTTTTCGTCCGCTTCAGGTGGGTTTCGGACGAATCCGGGACCGACGAAGGCGCGCGGGTCAACGACTTCGCCGTCGAAGGCTCGGTACTTTATAGCACCAACATCTTGACCTGGACCGAAGACCACGACCCGTTCGGCCCGGGCGAAGAAGTTACCGTCGACTGTTCTAGTTACCTCGACGTGGACGATACGTTTTACTTCGAATTCCACTACTATTACGACGTTACCTGGCCGTGGTGGATTCTCGTCGACGACGTATGGGTCTACGATTCCGATAGCGACTTGTTGCCGACCGAGACCTTTGATATCTGGATGCCCCAAGGCTGGTGGCAGGACCCACACGGGCAACCGGGCGAGTGGGAACAACTCGAATTCCCGTACGTACCGGACTCTCCCTGCGCCGCTTGTGAAGGCGAAGGCCCTTACGACGCGAGCCTGTACTGCCCGGAAATGGTCTGCGACGATACAGACGTTACGCTCTACTTCGTCGCAAGCTATAACTGGACCGGGGGATCGGAGTATTTCGAGGTCAACATATTGACGGCCGGCGACCCCTTCGATTTCTCCGACGACTTCGAAGGCGATTTAAGCCTTTGGGCCGTCGTCGATAACGGCTCAAGCAACCTGAATATTGAACCAGCGTCTTTCGGCACGATTAAAGGTATGTACCGATGACCAAAGCTAAAAACTTACCAGAAAAAAGCCCGGCTTTCCGCCGGGTTATCGATTTTACATCAGAAAAGGTTTAATCAACCATGTAGTCCGGTAGAATGTACCTGGTCGGGTCCACATGGATGTGATTAACCAGGACTTCGTAATGGAGATGCGGCCCTATCGACCAGCCGGTACTACCTACCAGGGCGATAAGGTCTCCCCGTTTGACGCTCTGGCCTTCGGTTACCAATATCGCCGAACAATGGGCGTATCTCGTTTCGAAGCCGTATCCGTGGTCCAAGAAAACGACGTAGCCGTAGCCGCCTTTCATCCCGGAGAACTTGACGACGCCGTCGGCGGGCGCGACAACCGGCGAACCCGTGGGAGTCGCGATATCCAACCCCTTGTGGAACTGGACACCGCCGAATATGGGGTTCCGGCGCCAACCGAAGCCGGAAACCCCCGGACCTATCGTAGGTTTTATTGACGGGGTATGATCGAGGATGTGCTTCTCCCGCTCGGCGGTCTTCAGTATCTCTTCGTAGCTTTGCTTCTGAAGTTCCGCCTGGCGGATAGCCAACTCAAGTCGGTCGACCTTCTCGTCGCGGCCGATTTTCATCAGGTGCGCGACGTTGCCTAGAGGACCGCCGACGCCTGCTTCGCGTACGTCCTTATCTATCTTATCGAGGTCGTGGACCAGGCGGATACTATCGTCGAACCGGGCCTGGGTAAGTACGTCGTTCTGAAGCGATTTCCGGCGGGCGTCCAACTGCGCGAGATACTTTTCTTGCCGCTCGGTATCGGCTATAAAGCGTTTCAGACGGGTTTCGTCGCTGGCTCTGCCGGCGTACTCCACGCTTACGAAGCCGAGGACGAGAGCAACGCATAAGAAAAACCCGGCCACAACGTAAAGCCGGAATAAAGAGAATTTTACGGTAACGGACTGCGCGGTACCCCTGGATATTACCAAAGATACGTGCTTTTTACGAAGGCGACGAACCGCAAAACCTAATTTAGCGCTTATCCCCAATCGATATAGCCCCTCACCGAATAAGTAACGGGATTCTACCAACTAACCGGACGGGTGTCAAGCTAAAAAACAGCTTATTTCTAAAAAATACAATCGAAACGAACGAAACAATGTAAATCGAGGCCGCCGTTCCCTGGCGGCACAACATTGGGCCCAGCAGGATTCGAACCTGCGACCGACCGGTTATGAGCCGGTGGCTCTGCCGGACTGAGCTATGGGCCCACGTTAATAAAATATAACCAATATAATAGAAGGTGTCAAGCGGTTTGTGCCATGCGGAATTAGTCAGCGCTACTATTTATCGCAAATACCGCGTTCTTCATTCAACGCCGCGAGGATTTCGTCGATATCACGACCGTAATTTTCGACGAGTTCACCCAAAGTCCCCCAAAACGGTTCACCGCAGTGAACGCACGGGAGGCCGAGCTGTATCAACACAGCGTTGGCCCACGGATAACGTTCAAGGAGCTCTTCTACGCTCGTTTCGGCGGTGATCGCCATAAAACCTTACAGAGATATAACTACTCGACCTAGGGTTCTCCAAACCGTTCAGTCGCTTCGGAAATAAGACGCTCGAAATCCGGGTGCCCGCGGAGAGGGTCCAGGGTCTCGTCTTTTAGCGCGTAATTCAAGAAAAACTCGTGCTTTAAAGACTTCTCGAGAAAACGGAGGGCGTCTTCGGTTTCGCCAAGTTGGCATAGCGCACACGCGGCGTTGAAAGCCGCTTCCAGTTCATCCTCTTCGCAATAACACGCCGCTATGAAATAATCCACGGCGATTTCCAATTCGCCTTTATCGACGTAAAACAAACCCAGCGTGTTCCACGACCTCGGCGACTTCGGTTCGAGCCTAATCGCCCGGCGCGCGTATTCCGCTGATTTTTCCGTTTCGCCGAGGTTCCGGTACGTTCGGCTCAAATTATTATAAACTTTCGGATTATGGGGCGCGAAGTAGAGCGTTTTTTGGAATAGTTCTTCCGCTTTTTCGTAGTTCCCTTCCGAAAAATAAATACTACCCAGGCAGTTCCATAACTTAGGATGCTCCGGGTATCGCTCGAGGAGACCCTCGACGATCGCTCTGGCGTCGCCGTAAGCGCCTTTCAACCGTAGTCCTTCGGCTTCCTCGTAGTCGTCCGCTATCTCGTCGGGTAGCGGATACCGGTCTTCTACCATGGCCTACTCCCTTCAATACCACCTTGTTATTACGATGTATTTTAGCCGTAAAAAGGCTATACCTCAAGGTTTTATTACGCCGTCGTTGCGGCCTTCCCGCTAAACCGCGTTCTCAAGAGGAGCAACCGTATACATATCGCTAGCATTCCCCGTTACAGAACATTACTCAGGTATTTCCCCACCGCCTATAAAGTATTTAACCGCCAGCATACTTATGTTAACCCCTAACTATTTCCGCGCTATCGATTTCGACGCCACGGCGTTTCTAATCCAGATTGCCGAATGTGCGGGTTCGCCGCCGTACGATTTATAAAGGGGATATCTACGGAAATAACGAGTCTGATACGGAATAATAACTGATATATGGCTAAAGCCTTTAGGATTCATTTAAAATATATGATATTTTTTTCTTGACATACCATACGGGATATGCTATGTTG
>CP070755.1:825546-844954 GCA_020348885.1 Candidatus Coatesiibacteriota bacterium
AACCGGCCGCTCTTCTTCGAGGAATTCGTCGAACTTGTCCCCCGGGCCGTCTTCACGTCGGCCACGCCCGGCCAATACGAAAGGGAACACTCGGCCAGGGTCGTAGAGCAGATAATCAGACCGACCGGGCTGGTGGACCCGCCGGTGGTAGTGCGGCCCGCCGAAGGCCAAGTGGACGACCTGCTGGGCGAGATTCGAAAACGCGTCGAACGAAACGAACGGGTACTGGCGACCACCCTTACCAAGCGTATGGCCGAAGACCTGGCCGATTATCTGGCATCTCTAGACATCCGCGTCCGATATATGCAGTCGGAAATCGGCGCCATCGAACGGATGGAGATACTCCGCGGCCTGCGCCTGGGCGAATTCGACGTGCTGGTCGGCATCAACCTTCTCCGCGAAGGGTTGGACTTACCGGAGGTTACGCTGGTCGCTATACTCGACGCGGACAAAGAGGGTTTCCTGCGGGACGAGCGCTCGATAATCCAGACGGCCGGGCGGGCCGCCCGAAACGTCGGCGGAACGGTAATCCTTTACGCCGACCGGGTAACGGGCAGCATCAAACGGGCGTTGAACGAAACGACCAGGCGCCGCGCGCTCCAACTCGAGTACAACGAGGAGCACGGCATCGTCCCGAAGTCCATCGTGAAGTCGGCCGAAGCGATAATGGCGACGACGGCAGTGGCGGATGCAGAAGAATTCGAGGAAAAGGTAGCCGCCGAAGCGCTAGAGGAAGATATAGACCCGGCGGCGTTGACGGCCCTACTCGAGTACGAGATGCGCCGGGCCGCTGAGGAGCTGGAGTTCGAAAAAGCGGCCGTTATCCGCGACCGGATCCGCGCCATTAAATCAAGCGGCGACCCGTTGGCGAAGATAATCAAACGCCGGAAGAAAAAAGGAGCCGGGCGGTACGGCAAGACCAAAGTATGAGCGTGATCCCGAAAACGCCGGGCGGTTTCTACACCGCGGCTTTTATTTTTGAAGCCCTGGCGGCCATCGTGTTGATAAGCCCCCTCGGGTCGTCTCTGGCCGATTCGCGCTGGGCGGCGGGGTTGGCGGGCGCCGCGTTGATGCTGGCCGCGGTCGTCGCGTGGCTGTGGATCGTCAGGCTTCTCCCCGGGCCGAAGCCGTGGCGTATCTTCTTCCGCCGCGGGAGTTCCGGGCCGTTCAAGTCGGTTTATCTCGGTTTCTTGGCCGCCGCGTTGATTATCGCATATCGGATACTTCTCTCGATAGGACTCTGGGCCCGGGGCATTCCTATCGAAGAAATCGCGGTCGGAGACGAATCACCGCTGGGGTTATTCGGCTTCGCGAGGATACTCGTCTTGGCCCTGGCGGCCGGGGCCTTCTTCTTCGGATATATACAGGGGTTCGCCGAACGTCTCTTCGGCGGGCGGACCGGAACGCTGATTACCGGTATCGTCTTCGGTTTTTGCGCCGGCCTTCCGCTTGCCGACTACGGGGTCGGGCCGGGTGGATTGCCCCTCTGGGTGTCGTTCGCGGTCTTACACTTGCCGGTGGGGCTCGCTTTGGCTTATATGCGCAAAAGGACAGGTTCGTGGGTAGCGCCCCTGGCGGCTTTGTTCTTCGTCGCCGCCGCGGTCGGCCTCGGCGAAGGGATATTGACGATACTCGGCTGGGCGCCGTTCCTGTTTGCGACGGTCGTCGTCTTACTCATAGCGGCCGAAATCGTCGTGGGCGAACGGCGGCGGTTGTTCAGGTTCTACGGGGGGTTTTTTACCGAGTACTTTGCGTTAAAAACGGGAGAGGATGAACCGGCGTCGCTAGCCGATGGGTTGTTATTAACCCTCGTGTTCGCCGGGTTGCTGTTTTTCGTCCGTACCGTAGATTTCTTCTTCTACGAATGGTATATTACGCTTCCGGTAGGGCTGGGCTTGTTCTTCGTCGGCGAGATGTTGTGGTTCATCGGTCGCATTACCGCGAAAGAACCGGCCGGCGAGTACGAAGCAACCGTCGAAGCGAAAGACGTTACGCCGGCCCCGCCCGAAGCCCCGGCGCCGCCGGACCCGTTACCGCCTATTCCGCCACCGCTACCGGCGGCGGGGGCCGAAGGGGACGGCAACGAAACCGACGAAGAAGGCGAAACGGAATAGTGGAAACGAAGACAATCGAGAACGAATACCTGGAAAGAGTTACCGCGTACTTCGTCGAGAAGCGGGGCCGCGGTACCTTCGTCTCGCCGGCGGACCTGGCACTCCTGCTCGAATGGGAACGGGCCGGCGTCCCGGTATCGGCCGTGGCGCGGGGAATCGACCGGGCCGTCGAAGCGTTTGGTGAAGTAAGGAGCGTCCGCGGCTGCCGGCGTTTTATAGTCGCCGAAGTAGAACTACTGGGTACTCGCGTTATACCGCGCCCCACGTCGTCGGGCGAAGAACTCCGCCCGGCCCTCGAAGCGGCCCTCTTCACCCTCGACGACCTGCGAGGAAAACACCTGAACGCGGACGAGGCGTTCCTGCGGGCTTCGAAACGCCTGAACGGCGTATTGGAAGCGGTAACGGAAGGCGGGTTCGATTCGCCGGCGGCGGTCGTCGAGGAGCTCGCCATCATCGAGGACGGCCTGGCCGACGATTTGATTGCCGCAATTCCGTCGGGCGAACTGGACGCGTTCGACGAACAAGTACGAGACAACCTGGACGAGTACGAAAAGAGGATGAAACCCGCCGAGTTCGAAGCTACCGTCGACGCGACGGTTCGGGCCGCCGTCCTGCGACGCTTCGGCGCCCGGGGAGTGCTGGAGATATGACCGACCGAGAAAAAGAAATCGTCGTCGACGGCGACGAGCCGGCCGAACCGGAAACCGGGGTCTGTCCCGAGTGCCTGGGAACCGGCGTAATCGTCGAACCGGCGCCCGGCGGCGGCGCCGGATACGCCCGCCCCTGCGATTGTATGCGCGGATTAATACACTCCGACCCGTTGTCGGCCGCCGGCGTCCCCGACCACTACAGGCATTGCACCCTGGGGAGTTTCAAGATAATAAAGGGCGCGGACGCGTCGCTGGGCCGTTCAAAAAAGGTCGCCGAAGAGTTCGCGGCTCTATACCCGAACGTAAGCATCGGCCTTCTATTCAGCGGACCGCCGGGCGTCGGGAAGACCCACCTCGCCGCCGGAATAGCCAACAAGCTAATCAAGGACGCGAAAGCGAGGTGCTTGTTCGTCGATTTTTCGGACGTACTCCTATCTATCCGCAATTCGTTCAATGATCCTGATACCTCGGAAGAGTCGCTGCTTCGCCCTCTCCGGGAGGCAGAGGTGTTATTTATAGACGACCTCGGTTCCATGAAGATAAGCGACTGGGCCCTCGACATGCTTTCCAACGTGATTAACAGCCGGTATAAATACGGCCGCATCCTCGTCGCCACGACCAACTTCCCGGACACCGCGTCGTCGGCTAAAGCGCAAACCCTCGAAGACCGAATAGGGCACAGGCTCAGATCGCGGCTCTTCGAAATGTGTAAAACGGTATATATGGCGGGTAAGGACTTTCGTAAACACATGCAGGACCGACCGATAGAAAAAGGGTTGTAACAACGACGGTAGTATCGTAACGAACGCGTTATTATCCATTTGATTTCGCCTGCCACTATCAACGGTACCCGGCGCCGTACCGTCGACCGGGTTTACGATTACCTGGCGACCGGCCTGGATAAAGTACAGGTCGCCGGTTTGTGCGTCTTCGCCGCCGGTACCGCCTTCTCCATCAGCTTCACGAACTGGTCAGTCTTCCCTTTCGTACTCCTTCCCTTGGTTCTATGGGCCGATTTAACTCGGCGAAACCCGGCTTATAGAACGGCTCTCGACATCCCGCTTCTGGCCGTTTACGCGTCGGCGGTCGCGTCCAGCTTCGCCTCGTATTACGCCGGCGGGGCCGAATTCATGAGCAGGAGCTTCTCCTGGGTCTATCGGTACACGGCGCCTCTCGCGTTCTACGCGGTCGCGTTTTCTCTCTACAGACGCGATAAGCGAGTCGTAGCCGCTATGTTTATCATGCTCGTGGCGGCCGCAACGGCCAACTCCGGATACGCGATATACCAGTTCTGCGACCGGGTTTTACACGGCGTCCACGTACTGACCAACCGTCCGGGAGGACGGATGTTCTATATGACGTACGGCGGCGTTATGGCGGCCGTATGTTCCCTGACGCTGGTTGCTTTAGTAAAAGCGAAAATACGCCTTTGGGCGCGAATCGCGTCGGCGTCGGCTTTCGCGATAATGCTAGGCGGCCTCGCCGTGTCTCTCGTACGCTCGGCTTGGCTAGGTTTTGGCGTCGCGTTCGTCGTAATCGCGGTTATCGCCGAACGGCGTTTGTTGTGGGCGATTCCCGCGGTTATCGTCGTCGCGTTGTTAATTGCGCCCAGAGAAATCACCGATAGAGCCGCGAGTTTAGTACGGGTCGGCGCGGCTTTCGAACACGCCGAACCGACCGACCCGGACGGCGAATCCCGCTTGGGTATCTGGAAAACGTACGTCCGAATAGCCGGGGATTATCCCGTCTTTGGAATAGGCCTTCACAACGCCCGATATACGTACGACCGCTACAAAGACCCCGGTTCAATAGAGTCCGAAATACCGCATGCCCATAATAACTACCTTCAGGCCGTCGTGGAACGGGGCATCGTCGGGTTGGCCGCTTTCCTCGCCCTCGTAGGGGCTTTATTCGTAATATTCGTCCGCGCTTACCGCCGCGGGCCGCCCGGAAGCAAAACGTACGTAATCGGCCTGGCCGGCGTCGGCATTATGTCGGGCTTCCTCGTCGAAGGCCTATTCGAGTATACTTTCGGCGACTTTGAGATTATGATACTCATATACGGTCTCGCGGCCATAGCCGTCGCGTTGACCAGGCGGGAAGCGGACGAAACCGCAGATCGCGCGGACACGCGCGTAACGCAACCATGAACGGATTTACCTTAATTACCGTCGTCGTACTAACCGCGGTATCCACGTTCGCTGGTTATTCCGAAAACGACATTATCACTATGGTTGCGGCAGCTGAACGCGGCGACGGGCTCGACGAAGCCATTGAAACGTTGAAGAACGCAGACGACGCACCGCCGTTAGCCGACGCAGCTCTCGGGCGCCTGTGGGCTTTGAAAGCCGCTCGGTCCGGGTTTTCTCTCATTAAAGTAACACGGGCCAGACGGGGACTAGGGGCGCTGGGCAACTACATCGCCGCCAACCCGGGCGAACCATACGCGCTACTCTGGCGAGGCCGCTCCGCCAGAGAAACCGATTACCTGATCGTGGACGGGCTGGCGGCGAAAACCGACTTCGAAAAAGCCGCCGAGTTGTTCCGGACGGAACGCTCCGACGCCGAAGGGCTGGCCGGGTGCTATTTGTCGTTAGGGTACCTGGCGTTTGATTTCGGTGACCTAAACGAAGCCCGAACATACTGGGAATTGGCCGTAGTAACCGCGCCGGAAACAGCGCCGGGAACCGAAGCGACCGCGATGTTGGAACTCACCCAGGGGTAATTTCCCGAATGGCGAAAATACTATGGATAAGACACGGTATCCCGGAACCGTCGAGAGCCGGTCGCGGCGGAGCAATTTATAACGTTCTATCCGGTCTCACGGTTAATACCGAAGTCCATCTAGCGGCCCTAATAGACAAGGAACCCGCTCTCAAAACAGTAAACGCCATTACGGACGCCGGCGTTCGGATACGCACGACCGGGCGGGAAGACATAGGCGCTAGCGCAGGGGCGTTATTGCGCCGCGCCGCGACGACGGCCGCGTCGGTCTTCTCTCTCTCACCGACCGATGTCTGGCGGTATAACCCCCGCGATTTCCGCGAAGAAGTCGCTTACTACGTTCACGAAATCAAACCGGACGCCGTCATCTTCGACCAGTGGTTCCTCTATCCCACTGTCCAGAAACTGGCCGCGAAAGCGGTTTACTACGCCTTCGAAATCGAGTGGCTTTTCAACGAAAGGTTCGCGGACGAGACCGATAACCCCCTTCTAAGTACCGCTCGAACGGTTCGCGGCGGACGCCGGAAGGTTTACGAGTTGAAAGCTCTCGCGCGTACGGACGCGGTCGTTTGTTCGTCGCCGGCGGTGGCCGCCGAACTGCGGCGACACCATACGCGACCACTCGACGTGGTACCTCCGCCGGTCGATAAGCCGCGGACCGCGGGTGGCGGCGGATTCGCTTCCCGGGAGGTTCTTTACGCTACCGATAACTTCGGGCGGCACGACGCGACGGCCGTTAAGTGGTTGGCTGGGTTCGTAATGCCGAAAGTGCTTTCGAGAGTCCCTGACGCTATCTTGGCTATCTACGGTAAAGGAGCCGGAGTTTACCTGGAGCGACTGTCGAACGGAACATGGCTACATATAAACGTCGGAGAATTAAACGGCGTATTCACGGGGGCCGCGGTTGCCGCGTTCCCACACTGGTCCGGCGGCGGAGTAAACTTCGCGGCGGTTAACGCGATGGCTTTCGGTTTACCCATTGTAGCGACGCCGATCGGGGCCGAAGGAACGCCGGGCGACGAAAGTTCCGGCGTAGCCGTTCGTTTAAACGCCGAACCGTTCGCCGAAGAAATAATAAAACTCTTGACCGACGAACGGTTATACGTAGAACGGTCAAAAGCCGCCGGGGCATATGCGGGAGAAAAGTTTTACGGAAAAGTACAGACGGCGCCTTTCCTGAGGACCGATCAAAACGGGTGAAAACGCGGTTTATCGTAAAGCGCGGGTAAATAAAAAAGACCCACGCTATCGCGCGAGTCTGTTCCCCGGCGCAAAACTCCTTTAGCCGCCGAACATCGGGCGGTTATTCGCGTTACTAATAAGGAAAAGGTTCCGCCGCTAGTAAATCGTCGGGCCGGGTGTAGGTTCTTCGGGCGTAGGTTCTTCGGGCGTAGTAGGCGGCTCCGGCGTGGGAGGCGCGGCGGCCAGCTCGTCTTTGAGGGTCTTCCCGGCTTTAAACTTCGGGACCTTCTTCGCGGGGATGTGGATCGAAGCCCCGGTCCGCGGGTCGCGCCCCATGCGGGCTTTACTCATCCTGGCTTCGAACGTACCGAAGCCCACAACGGTCACCTTTTCGTCCTTTTTAAGCGATTCGACTATACAATCGAAAACGGCGTTGACGGCGCAGCCGGCTTTCGCTTTCGTAATGTCGCAACTGGCGGCTACCGCGTCGACGATGTCAGCTTTTGAAACAGCCAATTTGATATCTCCTTTCTATAGCACTAAATTAGCGCGATTACCCTCTTAGTACCCTTTGGAATCTACGACATCGGGTAGAAATTGTCAATAAAAAAAACGTAACCGCGTTATGGCTATTAGCCTGTGGTATCAAGCGGAAAACCCGACTTTTTTGCCAACCGGAACGTATTTTTATCGTAACGTACGGCGGCCTCGTCGCTTTATTCCGCGCCTAATCTAGTTCTCGCCTCATCCAACCAGTCGGATTCGCAGCCGTGCCCTTCTTCTAAAAGCGCCTGCCAAACCGCCGGCGCCTGCGCCGGGTACGCTTCCTCGTACAGCAACGCTAGGTTATATAACGCGAACCCATCGTACGGCTTCAGTTCCAAAGCTCTCGAAAGAGCCTCCTCGGACTCCACGTACATACCGGATTGCCGTTCGACGGCTCCCAGATACTTATACGCTTCAGCATCGTCCGGCCGCAGCTCGGCGGCTCGCGCAAAATAGCCAACGGCCCCGGCGAAGTATTCGATCTGCGCGCCGGCGGCGCCGGCGTTGAACGCGTACTCGTATTCCTCGGGCGCGAGGTCCGAAGCCTTCGCGTAGCTAACGTACGAATCCTCGTACCGTTCCATTTTATTATAACAATCGCCCAGGTGATAATACGTCTCGGCGAAGTTAGGCGCTATTTCTATAATTTCCTCGTAATCCGCTACGGCAGCTTCGTAGTTACCCGCGTCGTAATGGGTGTACGCCGAATCGAAAAGCTTTTTCACGGCCTGTTTCTTCTCGTGTTCCTCGCCGCCGATGAGCCGCGGGCAACCGACCGCCGCGACGGAAATGAAAACGATCGTAATCACCTCGGCGAAATGGATTATGTACCGCTTTAGAACCATACCACCCGCTCCGTTCTCAGTCCCGCGCGTCTTTACTTCCCAAATCGGCGATCCGCGAACGAGCTTCTTTTACGGAATACTTTTCGCCCGGGTGCCCGTCCGCCAACTCCACATACCGTCTCCATTGCCTTAAAGCTTTCGCTTCGTCGAAACCCTCGTACGCTTCGGCGAGCCGATAGTGGGCTTCGAGGAGCGAACCGTCCAAACGCACCGCGTCGGCGAAGTAATCAGCCGCGTTCTCGAACAAGCCCAGAGCCTTGTACGTCATCCCAAACTCATACGCAAGCTCGACCTCGTCGGCGTAGTTTTTTTCCTCGGCCTTGCGTAACTCTTCCAAGGCCGATGCGTTCTTGCCCATCGCCCGGTAGATGCGGGCCATCTCGACATGAACGATAGCGTAGTTTCGGTTCAGTTCGGCGGCTCGCGCGAAGTATTTCAACGCGAGGTTGTACTTATGCAAGTCACTGTATATGAAACCGAGGTAATAAGCGTCCTCGTCCGCCGCGTAATCCAAACGATAAGCCTCGGCGAAACCGGCCAAGGCGCCATCCAACTCGTTCAGCGAATAATGGATGTTCCCGAGTTGATACGGGAACCGGCCGTCGTCCGGTGCGAGTTCAGCCCCGCGGGTAATCGATTCGATGGCATCATCGTATTCGTCCAACTCGTAAAGGGCTAACCCGCGGCCGTATAACGCGTCAACGTCTTCTCCGTCCAATTCCAACAATCGGTTCCAATAATGAACCGCCCGTTCGTATTCGTAGGTATCGTAATATATTACTGCCAGGTTATGCAGCGCGTCGACATTGTACGGATCGCTGTCGATGGCGCCTTCGTAACACTTGGCCGCGTACTCGTCGTTCCCCAGGCTCGAGTAAATAATACCCTTGTTGTAGAGAGCCGCCGAATCGCCCGGCCGGTACTCAAGGTACCTATCGTAGTACTCCAGCGCCGTATCAGGGTCTCCCAACTCGTACGACAGGTAACCGACGTTGAAAAGCGCGTCGCTGAACTCCGCGCTTTTTGCGGCTTTTTTATAGCTGTCCAGAGCCGCTTCATATAAACCTCGGTCATTCAATATCCCGGCCAGGTAGTAGTTGGCGGCCGGGTCGTCGGGATACTCTTGGATAATCTGCCCCAACAGTTCCCCGGCCGCGACAGTATCGCCCTCTTCGTACTTCACGACCGCCTCCGCCAGCAGTTCGTCGTAGGAGAGCACGGCCGCGGACGCGCCGTAAGCGAATATAACCAACGCCGTTGTTATAATGTTCCCTTTAATACGCTAACCTCCGCCGCGTAACCGGGTAAGGCGTTTTTTCCCCTCGACTACCTTTTCGCGTTCTATCGACCTCGAGCCTTCAGCCCGTTCGACGAAATCTTCCCAGGTCTCGACGGCCTTGACGCGGTCGAACTCCTCATAGACCAGCGCCAACTCATATCGGTACTTAAGGGAGTACGGCGCGAGTTCCAATGCTTTAGTATAGCTCTCCGCCGCTTCCTCATACTTACCCTGTTCAGTATATATCTGCGCCATCCGATAGTAAACGTCCAATACCGAATCGTCCACCACCAAAGCTTCCTCGAACTTTGATAAAGCTGTATCTAGATCCCCCTCTTCCATCGCTGCGTAGCCGGCCTCCATCAAAGGTTCGGCCCGCAACCTCCTCAGGTGCTCCTCCGCCTGCTCAATCCACCGCGATTGCGATGGGTCGTCGGACGCGAGCGCGACGTATTCCTCCCACAGCTCGATGGCTCTCTCTTTATCGACCGATTCGTACGCGATGGCAAGGTTATAACGCGCCTGGATTAGATCGGGATCCAACTCGACGGCTTTCTCGTAGAAGTCGATAGCTTCCTCGTAATGAAACGATGCCATCGCCTCGTCACCCCAAATTAGCTTTTTACGGGCTCGCTCGGCGTCCGATTCGCGTTTCGCGAATATCGTTATGATAATGATTATCGCCGCGCCGAAAGTTATCGCGAACGCAAGCCAGTGCCTCCGTAAAAAAGATTTCCGCATCCTATCTTACGAGCTACAGCACCCGATCAATCGGGCTTAAATATCGCACACTTCTTCAGCGTTAGGCCCTATCGCCGTAACCGTTAACCCTTCGCCGAATACGTCGGTCGCCAAACGCGTTACGTCGTCGCCTGTAACGGCGTCCACGCCGGCGCAGGTCTCCTCCAACGAAACCTGGCGCCCCAGGAATAACTCTTGTTTCGCAAGCCGGCTCACCCGGGCGGCGGTACCTTCCAACGCAAGCATCAGGTTACCTTTTAAGCACTCCTTCGCCCGAGAAAGCTCTTCGGGCGCCAGTCCGTTCTTCGCGACGTCGTCAACTTCGGCCAGGGCGTGGTCTCTAGCTTCAACCGCCGTTTCTGGCGCGGTTCCTATATAAACTACCATCACGCCGGCGTCCCTGTAACCTTGGCCGTAGCAATAAACCGAATACGCCAGTCCGTAACGGTCTCGAATCTTCTCGAACAGGCGGCTCGACGCGTTTCCTCCGAGGGCCGTCGTCAAAACGGCCGCCACGTACCGGTCTGAATGGCCGTACGGTATACTCCGGGCACCTATACATAAATGCAGCTGTTCGGTATCCTTCACGAGCGACCGGGGAACGGCATTCCTCGCGGTAGCGCGGGGGCGGCCTCCCGTCCCGTCGGCGCTCATACGCCCGAAGTACTTCTCGGCCAATCCGACTAACTCGTCGCCTTCGATGTGCCCTGCGGCGCAAAGCAACGCCCGACCTGCGTTATACCCCGCGTCGCGGTAATCGGTAACTGCGTCCCGGGATAGTGCGGACACGGTTCCGGTCGTGCCCAACACGGGCATCCCGAGAAGGTTGTCCGGAAAGAGGTTCGCGCCGATTACGTCGTGGATACGGTCGGACGGCGAATCCTCATAAGCCCGGATTTCCTCCTTGACGACACGCTTTTCCTTCTCCACGTCGTCGGGCGCCAACCGAGCGTTTATCGTTATATCGGAAAGTAAGTCGAGGGCGAGTTCGATGTGCTCGTCCAGAACCCGTGCGTAGTACATCGTGTTCTCGTGGTCCGTGAACCCGTCGAGAACGCCGCCGACCTCGTCCATCGCCCGCGAAATCTCGACAGAATCCCGCGTCTCGGTTCCCCGAAAGACAAGATGTTCGAGAAGGTGGCTTACGCCGTTAGTCGCCGGTGTCTCGTTGACGACGCCCACGTCGAACCAGACGCCGACCGCGACGGAACGTACGGCCGGCATCTTCTCCCATATGACCCGGAGCCCGTTGCTCAGAACGGCCCTGTTAACGGCGTCTCTTACCTCTATTGCGATCACTGCCATCTTTGCCTTTACGCTTGTCGTCCGGTTGACCCTCCGACCGCGGGATACACGCTTTTCGGCTCAGATTCACGCGACCCAGGTCGTCAATTTCGATTACCTTTACCTTAACTTCGTCGCCGACCTTCAGAACGTCTTCGACCTTGTTTACGTGATAATGATCCAGCTTGGATATGTGGATAAGGCCCTCTGTCCCCGGTAGTATTTCGACGAACGCGCCGGACTTCATCAACCGGGTAACGGTACCTGTGTAAACCTTACCTACTTCGGCCTCCTCGACGAGCATTTCCACTTGCTCCCGTGCGCGTAAGCCTTGCTCCGGGTCCACCGACCCTATAGTAACGCGGCCGTCGTCCTCGATGTCGATAGTAACGCCCGTCTCGGCTATTATCTTCCTTACCATTTTACCGCCGGGGCCGATAACCGTCCCTATCTTCTCGACGGGTATCATAAACGTTATTACCCTAGGTGCATACGGCGACAGATCCGGCCGCGGTTCGGCGAGTACGGCGTCCATCTTATCCAGTATCGCGATACGTCCTCGCCGCGCCTGCTCCAAAGCCTCGCGCATAATCTCGAGGGTAACGCCTCCTACTTTCAGGTCCATCTGAAACGCGGTTATTCCCTTGCGGGTTCCGGCGACCTTGAAGTCCATGTCACCGTAGTGGTCCTCCATGCCCTGGATGTCGGTCAATACCGCGTACTTGCCGGTTCCCTCGTCCAGGATTAACCCCATCGCGACCCCGGCCACCGACGCTTTCGTGGGTACACCGGCGTCCATCAACGCGAGGCTCGCGCCGCAAACCGTGGCCATCGAACTGGAGCCGTTGGACTCCAGGATGTCCGAGACCATCCTTATCGTGTACGGGAACTCGTCCTCTTCGGGTAAGACATACCTGAAAGACCGTTCAGCCAAAGCGCCGTGGCCTATATCCCGGCGGCTCGGGCCGCGTATCGGTCGCACCTCGCCCACCGAGAATGGTGGGAAGTTGTAATGGAGCATAAACGTCTTGGTCGTCTCCTCGACGAGCCCTTCAATTCTCTGCTCGTCCGAAACGGTACCAAGTGTCGTAGTAACCAACGCCTGGGTTTGACCGCGGGTGAATAACGCCGAACCGTGGGTTCTGGGGAGCACCGACACCTCGACCGTAACGTTGCGTATCTCGTCGAAAACCCGGCCGTCCTGCCGGCGCCGATCCTCCAACGCCATCCGCCGTACTTCTTCTATCTCTAAATCGAAAAAGTAACTTATTATCGCCCGCTCTTTATCCCGCGTCTCGGGGTCGCCTTCGTCTATCAGCCTCGCGAACACCTTGTCCAAAATTTCGCGCCTGGCGTCGTTCCTTTCGGTCTTGTCCTGGATATCCAGAACACCCGGGAGGGTATTCTTAATAAGGGGCGCGGCTTCGGCTTTCAGTTCCTCGTATTTATCAGTCGATTCGACGTCTCTTTTTACCGAACCGAGCCGCCGTACCATCTCCTCCTGCGCGCCGATTATCTTGCGGATTTCGACACCCGCGACATCGAGCGCGCCCAATAAAACGCCTTCCCCAACTTCTCTCGCGTCGCCCTCGACCATCGTTATCGCGTTCTCCGTACCGGCGACGACGAGGTCGAGATCGCTACGCTCCATATCGCCTATCAGCGGATTGACTACGTACGAACCATCAATGTAACCAATTCGTACAGCGCCGACGGGCCCGTTCCACGGTATAGGGAAGAGCGAAAGAGCGAGCGACGCGCCGTTTATCGCCATTACGTCCGGCTCGTTCTCGTCGTCTGCCGAGAAAACCTGGGCGTAAACCTGCACCTCGTACCTGATATGATCGTCGAAAAGCGGCCTTGCCGGCCGGTCTATGAGCCGCGCCGTTAAGGTTTCCTTTTCGGTCGGGCGGCCTTCGCGTTTAAAGAACCCACCCGGGATTTTACCGGCCGCCGACGTCTTTTCCCGGTACTCAACGAAGAGGGGGAACCAGTCTTGTTCTCGTTCCTCTTCGCTGTTACAAGCCGTAACCAACACTACGGTATCGCCGTATCTTACCGTCGCGGCGCCGCCGGCTTGCTTGGCGGTATAGCCGACCTCAAACTCCAACGGTCGTCCGCCTATTTCTATCGATACTACTTCCTTTGTCAAATTTCCTCCTAGACCCCAAGCCTTTAACAGGGGTCACGTTCGTTTCTCTTTCGATCTAGAAAATCGAAAGTTTTATATATCTCGTGGGGCGTTCTTTTATATCCTGTATTAACCCTTTCGCTTCCGTCGTCGTGTCGAGCACCTCGTTATATAGAGCCTCGTCCGTTAACAGTTTCCCGGCGGTGCCCTCGCCCCGCTCGAGGCGCCCGGTTATCGTCTCGAGGTCTTCGGATACGCCCACGGCGTTCTCGCTTATCACCGTAACGTTGTCCATCGTCGCGTTGATGCTGGCCTCGTTCCTGGCTACGAGGCGCTCCAACCGCACGCTTGTGGAGTTCAGGTTACGCATCGTCGCGATTATGTCGCCTTTCGACGTATCGATAACGTACTCCAAATCCCCGGAAACGGCTTCGGTATGGGCTACGGTCTTCTTGATGTTCTCGACGGTCTCGTCGTCCAGCATTTCGTTCACGCGGCCCAGACCGGCTTGTACGTCCTCGAACATCTGATCCATCGCGACGACGGTTTCACCCTCGATTAACGACCCGGGTTTAACCTCGTTCTCCGTAACCATTCCAGGCATTATTTCGACGTAATTTTCGCCGAGTAACCCCAACATCGTAATCTTAAACTTATCGCCCTCGCGGATAGGTACGCTTTCCTTTATAACGACCACCACCTCGACCATCCGCTTGTCTTTGTACTCGGTGAAGTCGATATTTCGGACGTGGCCGACCTTCACGCCGCCGAGCCTGACGGAAGAACCCTCGTTCAACCCCGCCACCGAATTGAAGACCACACGGTATTCCATACCGCGTTCGAATATACGGATTTCGCCCACGCCGAAAACCAGAATCGTAAGAAGCACCAACGCGGCGAAGACCAAAACCCCGACTTTTACCTCGTTACTCATCCCGTACCGCCTATGACGTCTATGGGGCCTTCCGAAAGCCCTTCTATGAACTGCCGGACGAACGCGTTGTCGGTCCCTTTTATCTCGTCCGGCGTACCTGTTTGTATGACTTTCCCGGCGTACATCATCGAAATCGTATCGCCGACCTTATAAGCGCTGACCATATCGTGGGTAACGACTATGCTCGTTACGTCCAATTCCTCGTCAAAGTAACATATAAGCTCGTTTATCACGTCGGCGGTTATCGGGTCTAGTCCGGTGGTCGGTTCGTCGTAAAGAATTATATCCGGTTCGTGGAGTATCGCCCGCGCGAACCCGACGCGTTTCTTCATACCGCCGGAAAGCTCGGCCGGGCGTTTCTTTTCGACGCTCTCCATCCCGACCTTTCGGAGTGCTTCCCTCACCCGATCATCTATCTCAGACCTGGGTAGATCCGAATATTCGTAAAGGAAGAAGCCAACGTTGTAACCGACCGACAACGAGTCGAAAAGGGCCGAACTCTGAAAAACCATCCCGAACCTCTCGCGCAACTTATAAATTTCGTTGGTCTTCAAAGACGGCACGTCCTCGCCGAAGACGATTACTTTTCCCGCGTCGGGTTTCAGAAGCCCTATAACGTGTTTCAGAAAAACGCTTTTTCCGCAACCGCTTCGCCCGATGACGACCCGCGTCTCGCCCTCGGCGATTTTTATGTCGGTCCCGTCGAGAACAACGAGTGGCCCGAAGGACTTGCGTAAATCGGAAGCTTCTATGACGACGTTCCCATCGACCGGGTATTCGCGGGCGTTCGCCGCCATTTCGTCTATCATTTCGGATTCAAGTTTATCCATCGCCGATTTCGAGTAGTTTTAGTACCGTTTCACGGTCGTTATACGGGATCTCCCTACCGCCGATCTTCTGTACCGTCTCGTGACCTTTACCTAATATTACTACGGCGGCCGCTTCGCGTTTGCGGGCTTCGTCCAACCCTATTCCGATGGCGGCGGCCCTATCAAGTTCTATGACGAACTCGGTCCCTTCGGGTATCCCCGCCACGACTTCGTCGGCGATAACGGCCGGGTCCTCGTAGAACGGGTCGTCGTTGGTCACGACTAGGAAGTCGCCATACCGCGACGCGATACCGCCCATCACGGGCCGTTTCTCACGGTCCCTCTCGCCGGGGCAACCGAACACGACGACTACGTTTGCGTCCGGGTAAGTCGCCCGGACTTCTTCGAGGACGTTGACCATCGCTTGCGGCGCGTGCGCGTAGTCTATTACGACGGTTAACCCGTCGGCCTCGATAGTCTCGAACCGACCGGGGACGTAAGGCGCGTCCGCAAGCGCGGCGGCCCCATCGGTCCACGGAACTCCCAACGCGTAAGCCGCCGCTATCGCCGCGACCGCGTTGTACGCGTTGTACGTCCCAGCGAACGGTAAGGACACCGCAGCAGTACCGCCGGGGCCATCCAGGTCGAAATTCAATCCCCCGCCGGGGATCAAGTTACAAAACACGAAGTCCCCTTCTTGCCCTTGGCCGGAGAAAGTCAAACACTTTGCGGCCAACCCGTCGATAAGCCGGCGTCCGTACTCGTCGTCTATATTGACAACAGCGGCGCCGCCCGGTTTAAGCATGTCGAAGAGCCGGCGCTTCGTCGCGAAGTAGCTATCAGCGTTGCCGTGGAGGTCTAAATGGTCGTGACTCAGGTTCGTAAAGACGGCGACGTCGAACTCGGTTCCGGTTATTCTATCGAAGTACAACCCGTGGCTCGAGCATTCGACGACCGCCGCGTCGGTTCCGCCGTCGGCGGCCCGGCGCAAGTCCCGCTGGAGGTCCGGCGCTTCACTCGTCGTCAGCTTCGGTGGACGTTCTTCACCGCCGACGAAGACGCCGACGGTCGAAAAAAGGGCCGTCTCCAAACCGGCCGAGGTTAAAATATACTTGACTAGCCAGGCCGTCGTCGTCTTTCCGTCGGTACCGGTAACGCCCACCATGCGGAGCGACGCCGACGGATTATCGAATAAACGCGTGGCCGCGAGTGCCATCGCACGCCGGCCGTCGGGTACAACGGCCACCGAAACGCCGTCGGGTACGCAACTTACGTCTTCGACGATTAGGGCGTTGGCGCCTTTTTCGACCGCGTCGACGATAAAATCGTGGCCGTCGGACCGAGCGCCGCGATACGCTACAAATACCCCGCCCGGCCGGACGGCCCGCGAATCGTAATAAATATCAGTAACTTCCGCGTCTGTGTCGCCTAAAACGTCGTTAACTTCCAGAACCGATAAAATCCCAACGAACTTCATTTATCGCTTGACTTATAGTCAATCTTATGCTAACATAACCTAAAGTAAGCAAAAAGGCGTTAGTCATCTTTGGTCAACAAAATACCCTTTACCCGATACTTAACGTGGAATTATACCACAACCGGTTCGGTAAGGCAATTAAATAAGGGCTTTGCGAGTTAACGGCGAAATAACGTTCGGCAGGATTTTACGAGGTAAAAGGGCCGCCCGCGGGTTTACCCAACGGGAACTCGCCGACCGGGCGGGCGTCGACGCGAGCTATATCTCCCAACTCGAGCGCGACCATAAGTCTCCGTCGTCCAAGACCCTTCTTAGCCTGGCCGACGCTCTCGACGTCGAAGTCGCGGAGCTCCTCGCTATGTACCTACCGGAGCAGGTCGACGAGAGCCCAACGGTATTCGTCGGCCGCGAAGATATAATAAACGGATTCGCGGATGAACTCGATCGAGGAAACGTCGGCGTAATCGTACTCGAAGGAATTACCGGCTCAGGCCGTACTTTCCTCATCCGCAACCGCTTGATACCGAAGTGCCGGGAAGCGAACGCGCGTTACGTTTACCTCGACGGCGCGCGAGTCGCCGGCTACCGAGAATTATTATTAGAACTTCGGGAACGGTTTCCAGGGTCGCCCGGCTCGTACATCGGTTTCGACGAGATGTACGCCCAGTGTTCGGCCATCGAGGGCAAGTTGCAAAGCCGTTTCAACGACCCCTTCGGCGTTCCGGTCTCGCCGGTACCCGGAGAATCCCGACGCTCGCCGGCTCCGGCCGACGAGTTGACGTACGCCGAAAAGTACATTTACAAGGACATGGAACGTCTACTCACCGGCGAATTCCTATCAGGCTTCGGGCTTTTCGTTCGGGAATCTCCTAAAGCCGTAGTTTTCGTCGATGATTACGACAGGCTCGGGCCTTTAGCCGAATATTGGTTCCGGGAACTATTAGGCGGGCTAAGCGAAACCGGCGTCCCGGGACGGGACGTCGTCTTCGTACTTTCGGTTGAGCGGCCGCCGCGGTCCGGCCAATTCGGCGAAAACGTAATATCGATATCGTTTACCGTTCCCGCGCTTACCGAAACCGACGTGAAGGAATATGCCCGCGCCAAAGGATTGGCCGATCAGCCGGTCGAAGAATTACTCACCCTCGGCGGCCACCCCCTCAGCGTAGCGCTGTGGGCCGATTATCTGGAAGCCGAATCGCTGTACCGTAATAATAAGTTGGGAGCCGCGGAACGGGTTCTGGAAAGGCTCGCGACTAAGATGCGTTCATACGAACGCGACGGACAAGTTTGCTCCGGTAGGCTTCTGAGGGCCCGCGTCAACAGGATGCTCGGGCACCTGGCCCGTTTCGAAGGCCGGCTCGCGCGGGCAGACGGGTTCTACGCGGCGGCCGCCGAATTATACGATACTACCGGCGAAGAAAGCCGCCGGGACGTCGGATACGTCCTACTAGACCGGGGGAACGTTTGTCGGCACCGGGGCCTTTGGGATGACGCGTTGAAATACTACCGCGAAGCCGGCGAAGTTTTCGCCGGAACCGACGGGGAACTCGGCGGCGCGGTAGTTCACACAAGCGCCGGTACGGTACTCCGCCTGAAGGGCGATTTCGCCTCCGCTAAAACCGAGTACGAAGCGGCGCAAAAAACCTTGACGGCGATGGTGACGGCCGACGACGACGGGAAAGACGCCGGCGCTTGGCTCGCTTGCACTCTGTCGAACCTTTCAATTACGTACCGCCTGGAAGCGGAACTGGCATACGCGGCCGGCGACGACAAGCAAGCCGCTAAAACTCTCGGCCTAGCCGAGGCCCTTTGCGAAGAAGCCATCGCCGTAGGCGCCGACGCGGCCGAAACGGCCGTCGCGAAAAACAGGCTGGGACTATGTTGTCAGGTCCGAGGCGCCCAACTGGACGCCGCCGGGAATCCCGAAGAAGCGGTCGCGATGTACGACAGGGCCGAAGCGCTTCATCAGGAAGCTCTGGTTACGTTCGAGGAAAACGGCGACAAGTACCGGGTAGCGCAGATTTTCGGAGACCTGGGGACCGTCGCCGTCGTTAAAGGCTCGGACCACGACGCGGTAGTACATTTCAAGAACAGCCTGGCGCTTTTTAGACAGATGGGCAGCAGTTACCATATCGCGAAAATGTTGGTTAAGCTCGGGTCCCTAGGCCGCGGCGAAGAGCGGCTCGGTTACTTCAGCGAAGCCCTCTCCGCAGCCCGGCGCCACAACACCGAATCCTTCGACGAGATAGGAAAAGCCGTCTACGAAGCCATGGACGCGGACCCGGCCGGTAGAGAAAAGTTGTTCTCTAACCTCGGACCGGAGTTCCACGGACTTTACGTACGGATTTCGGAAGGGGCCGCCGAATAAACTTGTCGGCCGCGGTCTCGGTCTTATGAGGAGAAATTTATGTGCGGAATAGTCGGATACATCGGAAAAAAAGAAGCCGTTCCGTTTTTGATCGAACGCCTCGACGACCTCTCGTACCGGGGTTACGATTCGGCCGGCGTCGCCGTCCTAAACGAAGGCGGTATCGAGGTCTGTAAGGAACCCGGTAAAATAAAGTTCCTCCGGGAAGCACTCTCGTCCGCGCACCTCGAAGGTATAATAGGGATAGGCCATACTAGGTGGGCGACCCACGGCCAACCTAACAAGGTCAACGCCCACCCCCACTTCGATTGTACCGGACGGATC
>CP070755.1:845054-847784 GCA_020348885.1 Candidatus Coatesiibacteriota bacterium
AGAAATAACCGGCCAAGCACGACCACGGAGGTGGTAACATTGCTCACCGAAAGAGACATAGAGATAATACTGGACGAGCTGGGGCACGACTACGAAATACTCGGTCCTGGCCTCTGGAAAGTAGACGCATCGGAGGAGTCGGGGGTCGGCAACCTGATACTCAACCTGACGCCGCCGCTCCTGATTTTACGAGCGAACGTGGCGCCGTTGCCGAAAAAGGAAAACGCCGGCCTTTACAAACTGCTTCTGGAGACCAACGCCCGCGACATGGTCCACGGTTCCTTCGGAATCGACGGCGAAGAAATTCTACTCGTCGAATCACTCGAGGCGTCATATATAAGCCCCGAAGATTTGCAAGCATCCATAGATTCGTTCGGATTCGCCCTGTCGACCATAAAGCCTCGCCTGAAGGAATTCGGCGTAAAATAAAGGAGGAAAAATGGGCATACTTGAGAGGATTTCGACTCTGCTGAAGTCAAACATAAACGCGCTGTTGTCCGACGCCGAAGACCCGGAACTCGTACTCGACCAGATATTGCGGGACATGCGGAAGCACTATCGCGAGGCGTACAGGCAGGTCCAAACCGCCATCGCCGACGAAAAGATACTCAACAAGAAATACGCGAAGGAGAGACGCGCTGCCGAGGAATGGCACCGAAAAGCTGTCCTGGCGCTGAAACAGGGGCGCGAAGACCTCGCGCGGGAGGCGCTGGCGCGCAAGCAGGAGCGTGAACAACTCGCTATGACCTACCTCGGGCAACTCGAAAAGCAATCAACGATGGTAGAGCGGTTGAAGCGTAGCCTGGTCGAGCTTGACCGGAAGATAGATGAGGCCAACAGGAAGAAACCGCTCATCATCGCCCGGAAGAAGCGGGCCGAAGCCCAGAAATCGATTACCACCATGTTGTCGTCGGTGGACGACCGCAGCGCCTTCGAAGCGTTCGCAAGGCTGGAGGAGAAAGTCGAAGCCCTGGAAGCCGACGCGGAAGCCGCGGAAGACATGCTAGCGCTCGAAACCACTGCCGACCTGGAAAAGGAGTTCCAGGCGCTCGAGACCGGCGGCGACGTAGAGCACGAACTGCTCGCGCTCAAAGCATCCCTCGGTATGTCTGTCCCGGAGCTGGAGAGCGCCGAAGCAACAATGTTGCCGGAGCCGCCCGAGGAGTCCGATATCGAATCTCTGCCGGAACCGTCCGACGAAGAGGAAACGTTAAAATAGCGAACGCCCGGGCGGGTGATAAGGTTTGATTAATTGGTGGAAAGTATTCCTACGCCCGATCGGGCTGCCGGTTTTTATCATCAGCTTGCCCTTCGCGGTCTTTTTCGCGCCCGTAACCGCCGTGGGCGCAGCTTTCTACGCTGGCGCGGCCTTCTGGGCGTACCAACGGGAGAGAAACAAAGCGCTACCGCCGGGAACGGTCGAAGCGGTCCGCCGGTTACCGTACCGGCGGCGCCGGAAAGCCCACTTGGCGTTGGAGTACGCGCGGGATATCGAACGGCAGATTCTGGCGCTACCGCAGGACATCCGCGCTCGTTTGAACGTGGACGAAACCGATATAGGAACTTTCGCCGGCGCCGTAGTGAGACTATACGAAGCCGAAGGTAAAGGTAGCGAGTTAGTCAAAGCGGGCGTCAAGGGCGCCGACGAAACGGCCAAAACCGCGGCGGCCCAGGCCGAGGAAATACTGGGGAAACTGAAGACCTTCCAGCACGGGTTACTCGCTTTATCGATGACTAGCGTCCAAACCGATTTGGCGCTTGCGGAGAAGAGAAATGCGGAAGCGCTGGCGGCGGCCAACGAGCTCCGGGCCGCGCTGGCGAGCGCCGACGCGGAATTGCAAAAGACCCTCGCCCTCGAGGGCGCTGAAGGGTTCGCCGCGCTTGAAGAGCCAGAAGACGCGGAAGCTCTACCGCCGGGCGAAGAAGAACTCGAAACGGACGCGGAGGGTAAGTGAAGCGGGCGGCCATCGCGGTATTACTTCTATGTTCTGCCGCGTCCCCGTCGGCGGCTTCCGATTCGGGTGGAGGTGGACGCCCGTTGGAAGACGTAACCTACTTCGACGGTCTCCTCGGGCTCTCGGGACAGTTCCGCGGTATCTTCGACAACGCGGAGTACTCGTCGGTACGCCTGGCGAAACCGGACGAGCGCACCTACTTCCAGACCGACTTCATCTTATATTTAGACATACGCCCTAATGACGATATTCTCATCCAGATAGGGCCGAAGTTCCTGTACGAGTTCGGGAACGAGGAATCGTCGGGTTCACTGGACTACGTTCACGGCTCCGGCCCGTCGGCGTATCTACGCGTCAGGGGTATCTACGATAAGGGCGGGCATAACTTGACCTTCGGGCATTTCCGGGATACTCAGACCCCACTTACGATGGAGTGGGAAGAGGTGGACGACGAACTCGCCGGCGCCCGCTGGCGCTGGGAACGGAGTTGGTATTACCACAGGATATTCCTCGCGCGTACGTCGACGGTCGCCGACGGGCAATACGAGACGTTCGCCGGGGCGGCCCGCGCCGTGTTCGTACTCGGCGAAAACCCGTACCGCCATTTAGCGGCGAACCTGGCCACGGCTCACCAGGGCGGTTTCGACGCCGGCGGAATCGAGGGACAGCCGCCCGTGGGCGAACGCAAACGGGAGGTCATAGTCGGGAGCTTTTCTTTCGACCAGCCGATATACTGGGGGATATACGCGGCCGGCGAAGCGGCTTACTCGATAGG
>CP070755.1:847884-853679 GCA_020348885.1 Candidatus Coatesiibacteriota bacterium
GTATACATATCATGCCGGCGCCAACACCCGAACGCTCGAAATGGTACTTGACCCCTGCGCCTAAATCGATATCCGGGGTTACCGTATAATATATATCGGTGCCCACCCATAAGCTTGGGAACCCCCCCACCCCCGTTTCCGTGTGTTCGAAAAATAACGCGCCTCCCGCTCCAAAACAGACGACCGTTCGGCCCAAAGCGAGCGGGTACTCGAACCCTAAAGATACGGGAGTAACGGAGACTCTTTCGCCCTCGTGCCCGTATTCTTTATTTTCGAACGATTGGAAACCAAAACCGGCGGATACAATTAAGTACTTGCGGAAAACCGCTATCTCGACGCCCAAGTCGAACCCTAAAAAACTCGTTCCATAGTAATCGGTTAAATCGCGGGTGGGTATACTGATGTTGTAGTGACCCGCTACACCTACGCCTATACCCGACGCTGTGCTAACGACACAAAGAACGACCAGAATCGCGATAAGTTTCGACATATCCTTCTCCTTTCCAAACCTATAAGTGACAACTGATTCGTAAGCGTTCTACTACAATTGTAATTGGCAATCGAAAGATCGATAGAAACTAGTAGGCTTTACCCTAATAAAACCGGATTTAACCTGAAGTGTCTATACAATATAGGAAGAATAACTCGGTTCCTATCATCTCCGTATAAGTCGACGTTACGTATAGAGCGTCCTCTTTACGAAATATTTTAACGAATCCCGGCAAATTGTCAACGTATAAAACGAAAAACCCCGCCCGGCGTAGATATATTGTGAAGAACGTACGCCGGCAGATTACCAGTCGCCCCTTGCTTTACTTACCGAATAGAACGTTCCCCCCGAATTACCTTGACACTCCCTTACCCCTATGTTTTGATTATACGAACGGAGGTATCGATGGCGATAGACCCTATATGCAAGATGGAAGTGGACGAAGCGACCGCTCGATATACCACCGAATACGAAGGCAAAACTTACTACTTCTGCGCGCCGGGCTGCAAGGCCACGTTCGACGCGAACCCGGAATTATACGCGGAAAGCGAATAATAATGGGACCGTTTCGAATGAGGTTAGGCGTTATTCTCGCCGTTATCGGAGTATTTAGCCTTCCCTTTACCGCCAAATCGGCAAACGAAACGGCCGCCGGCCGGACGCCGGCGGGCCCTTCCGATGAATACGCTATAAACGAAGATACGGCTCTCGACCTCGTCTGGAACGTGTCCTAACTGGCTGAATTCAAAACGGAGAACCCCGAAGCGCGGTTGGTCCTTATGGTTACGGGGACACCCGCCGACGAAAACGGCCGTTGGTGTATTAAAGCAATGACCGACGAGGGAACTCACTACTCAACCGTCCGTATATATTACGTGGACGCAACGACGAGAACGGTAACGACCGTCGACCCGGTTACGGGTGAGGAATTACCCGTCAACGAGGGTTAATCTAATACGACCGTAACGTTACGTCGTCGCCGGATACTGATTAATACGTATACGTTAACAGGCGACGAAAGGGTTAAATATGAGAAGGGCATTTATTTCGGCCATAATAGTAGTCGTATTGTTATTAGGTTGCGACGAGGTAACCGGCCCCGGAAACGAAATAGATACAAGCGGCGACCGGCTTTGGGTCGTAGACCAACCCGCGTCACAGGTATTAGTTTACGAACTCGACGGGACGCTCCTATACGAAGTCGGCGGTTTCCCCGAGTTTATACAACCCAACGGCGTTGATGTTTATCGCGCCGACGGGAGCACGTGGGTCATCGACTACTACGCCGACACGTTGACCAAGTTCGACCGCGACGGCAATAAGCTTTTCCAAACCGTACGGCCCGGCGACGAAGAGCCGACGCTACGCCAGCCCACGTCTTTGGCGGTAAACCAGGACGACGGGTCTGTTTGGGTAGCCGACTACACCCATAAGCGGGTGGTTCGTTTCGCCGAGAACGGCGATATTGTCGGGACGATAATCGGGTTTATTTTACCCCGATCCGTATCGGTCGTAGAAAGCTCCGGCGACTGCTGGATTACCGACGAAGGGAGCGACTCCATCTACTTATTCGACGGCGACCTTGCCGGCGAGGCCAATATTGCCGACGCCGATATCACTGTAGTCGGTTTCGACACGCCGCGAGTCGTCAAAGCTGCCGACGACGGCGGCTGCTGGGTTCTCGACATCGGGAAAGGCGAACTTGTACGCGTTAGGTCCGACGGAGCCGTAATCGCGACCGTAACCGATTTCGGAGCGCCGACATCGATAGCCCCCTCGCCCGTAGGCGACGTCCTTCTTGTAACTGACGCCTTCCACGGCGCGGTCTTCGCGATAGACGCGGAAGTTACCGGAACCGAATCTTTGAAAGTCATCGGTGACGTTTTCGTAGACGATATCTTAGACCCTGCTCATATATCGGTCGACCGGGACCGGGGGCACGTCTTCATTACCGAAACAGGCGAAAACCGGGTTGTAGAATATGACGCCGATACTGGTGAAGTCGTACTCGAGTACGGACCGTTGGAAGGACCGGCCGCGACGGCGCTTTATTTCGACAGAACTGATTAACCGTATTACCGAAACCACGAGGTATATTACCATGGTACGCTTTTATATAATCACCGCTTTCGTAATCGCATTAGTGTTACTTCTTGGGTGTACGAGCGACTGGGAACGTACCGGTAACCCGCCTTTACCTGAAGTGAACCTGCTGTGGGTACTAGACCAGTACAACCAGCGTATCGTCGTTTTCGACGACGCCGGGGGCAGAGTATTCGAACAAACCGGTTTCCCCAAGCCGATGTCCGTGGACGTGTACGCCGCCGACGGAAGCGCCTGGATATGCGATTACTACGGCAACTACGTCCGTAAATATAACTACGGCGGCGGCTTGTTGTTCCAATCGTACGTCGAAGGCTATGAGTCCTTCCTAAAGCAACCGACGGGTTTAGACGTGAACCAGAACGACGGTTCCTGCTGGGTGGCGGACCGTAATCACGACCGAGTGGTGAAGTTTAACGCCGACGGCGATACGGAAGCGGTAGTATCCGGGTATAATTTCCCCTGGTCCGTGTCTCTCGATCCGACAAGCGGCGACTGCTGGGTGGCCGACGAGATGAACGGGGTTGTGGTCCGCTTGCCGGCCGACGTTTCCGGCGACGTAAATACGAACGCCATCGAAACGCTACGGGTTACCGGCTTCGAAAACCCGCGAGCCGTCGCCGGCGACGCGTCCGGTGGATGCTGGGTGGGGGACGTCGGCGCAGGCACCGTAACCGCTGTCAGGAATAACGGCGGCGTCGCGGCTACATTAACCGGTTTCGACAATCCCGGTTCCGTGTTTGTAGATTCCGTTACCGGCGACATATACGTAGCCGACGCCGCCCTGGGTGTAGTCGCCCGCTTTTCGTCGGCGACGACCGGCGACAATGCCTACGGTGAGGTCGCGAACCTGATAATCGAAGACGCCGACGGGCCGGCGTCGGTATGGGTCGAGCCAAGTACAGGCGTCATCTACATCGGCGACCAGACCGGCGATAAGATATTAATCTACGACAACGCCGGCGGCCTATTGCGAGAAATTACGGATATCAACGACCCCGTCGCCCTGGCGTACTGGGTGAATATCTATTAACCCGATACGTTGAAACGGCAACCTATTAGCAGTTGGAAACCGCCGGATTTACCCGGCGGAGGTTCACCGGCGGAGCGTTAACGGCGGGTTTCGACCCGCCGGATTTAGAATTACGGGAACGGCACCGGTCAAAACGCTACGGAACGAATATGCTAATCGATGTCGATAAAAAACGCCTACGGGATACTTTCCTGGATCTGGTTCGCGTCCCCAGCCCCAGCGGTAAAGAACGCCCGGTCGCCGATTACGTAATTGAACGCATCGGCGGAAGACACAAGTTAATCGAGGACGGAACCGCCGAGCAGGTGGGCGGAGACGCCGGCAATATCCTGGTCCGTGTGCCGGGCGACGGCGCGCCGGTACTCTTAGCCGCCCACATGGATACGGTAGGGCCATGCGACGGCGTGGAACCGAAGATTAGAAGCGGCTACGTGGTAAGCGCCGGCGATACCATACTCGGCGCGGATAATAAATGCGCCATAGCGGCGTTTCTCGAGTTCCTGGAAGTCGCCGATTCGGCCGACAAGCGGCGTCCCGTCGAGGTCCTTTTCACGGTCAGCGAGGAAGTGGGCTTACTCGGCGCGAAGCATCTCGATTATTCGCTTCTCGAGTCGAAAACCGGGTACGTGTTCGATACAAGCGAACCTCCGGGCCACGCGGTTACTTCCGCACCTTCCAGCGACATCCTGACAGCCGTCATACACGGGCGAGCCGCCCACGCGGGGATCGAACCGGAGAAGGGCGTCAGTGCTGTGCAAATCGCGTCGGCGGCCATTGCGGAGATGAGGCTAGGACGCATCGACCACGAGACCACCGCCAACATAGGCGAAATCGAAGGCGGTAAAGCCGTCAATATCGTCCCGGCCGAAGCTACCGTCAAAGGCGAAGTCCGGTCCCACGACGACGAGAAGTTGGCCGCCCAAGTGGAGCATATCACGAAGCGGCTGGAAGAAGCGGCCGAGCGTTTCGGCGGTTCGGCCGAAATCAACTGGGGACCGGCGTATAAACGATACGCGATACCCTACGACGCGCCCGTCGTCACGCGATTCGCTAACGTATGCGACCGGCTCGGGCTGGAGACGGCTTTCATTCCCGGCGGCGGCGGTTCCGACGCGAACATCTTCAACGTCCACGGTATCGAAAGCATCGTACTCGGTTGCGGAATGGAAAACCCCCACACGACCGACGAACGTATCAGTTTGACGAGTCTGGAAAAACTCGCGAAGCTGGCGGTCGAATTGGCGAAAGCGAACGGTTAAATCCGTTTCGTTGATTACCGAACAACGGAATATATCCGCGTGAAGAAACGCGAAATCGACATAACCGAGCATAGTTGGACAGACGCGGCAGGTTTGATAGCCGCGTTCGCCGGCTCGCCCCAGTATACGCCGTTTGCGGGGCCGAAGTGGTTCGAGTTCTTGTCCCATTACGTCCGCGGGCGGATTTACGTTCTCACCGCCGGCCGAAACTGGTATATCGCTGGGTACGTACCGGTGTGGGAAACGCAGCGCCGGTTCATAGGGAAAGTCGCCGAAATCCCGCCGATTACGCCGTATTGGGGACCGGTCGTACACCGGAACCAGTATGACTCGGAAAAAGCCCCGGCGAGGGTGAACAAGGTATGTTCCGCCCTGGCGTCCGCCGTCGCCGAGAAATACAAGCGCGTACGGATGAGCCTGCACCCGTCGATAATAGACGTACGACCGTTCGCATGGTCCGGCTGGTCGGCCTCACCCCGCTATACGACGATTATATCTTTCGACGACCCGGACGCTTACCTCGCTTCCCTTTCCGGCAAGGTGCGGAACAAGATTAAACAATGCGAGGGCGTCGAGTTCGTCTCGTCCGCCGACCCCGGGCCGTTCGTCGCGATGTACGCCGATACTTTCAGACGCAGACGTACAACCCCGCCGATGGACGCCGCCGGCGTCTCGGCCTTGCCGGACGTCTTCGGTGAATCGTCGAACTTCTATTACGTTCTGGGGGAAAGCGGCGAACCGATCGCGGGCCGCTTCGTCATCCGGGGCTCCGGCGTGGCGTACGACCTGCTGGCGGCCGCCGGCGAACGAGGCCGCGGGCCGATAGGCGCTTACCTGCTCTGGCGGGAACTGCGCGACCTGACGGCCGCCGGATACAAGGTCGATATGGTGGGCGTAAACGTACCCGAAA
>CP070755.1:853779-856559 GCA_020348885.1 Candidatus Coatesiibacteriota bacterium
CCCGAAATCGCCCGTTTTAAGGAAAGCTTCGGCGGCGACCTTAAACAGTACCACGTCGTAACGCGTTCCGCCAACGTCCTCGTAAAAGCCGTCGCGTCATTAACACGCCGATAAGTTTTGCTACGGATAAAAGCAACTGAATCCCCGCTCGGCCTTCCTACGGCCGAGGGTATTCTCCGCGAACTCTGCGCCGCGGCCGGCATCCCCCTTTCCGGTAAAGACGCGAGCGTCGAACTGGTTTACGGCAACGAGTCGGCGCCGACCGGCGCGAGCGACGCGTCGATATTAATCCCCTCCTTACCCGAGTTAATGTTACCGGATATTCATTATTCGGAAATAGACGGCAATACTTTTCCCATATTATATCCGTCACGCGAAGAGACCGGCGGCGCCCCCGACCTTTTTATAGCGGACCAAACCACCGTTAGAATCGGCTTCGACCTTCCGTTGGCGGCGTACCATTTACTCGCCGGCGTCGATGAGGAAACAGCCGCGGCCCGCGACAAACACGGCCGGGTCCGGCGCGGGGATATGCCGCGTTGGTACTACGAAGCCTCGAAAGGACCCATAGTAACCTACTACGTAGATATCCTTGTCGAAGCGTACGAAACGGCCTGCGCCGCCGCCGGCGTTCCGCCGGTCCGGGTGGCCCGGTGGCCCGGCGGCGCACCGTATGCGGTGGTCGTATCCCACGACGTGGACCAATTGACGAACTACAATCGGCGGGAACGGCTCAAATCAGTGGTAGGCAGCCTGGCCCGGTCCAAGAAACCGCCCGTATGGGATTTCATCAGCCGGGAAAGGTCGTACGATACGCTTGACAGTATCGTTAACCTGGAAGCGAAGTATGGAGCTAAATCGACGTTTTTCATCGGCGCGGTTCGGCGCGGCGGACTCGACTTTAACTACTCGCTTGAACAGGTACACACGCTGTTGGACGATATCGCCGCTACTGGCGCCGAAGTAGGATTACACTCCAGTTATTATTGCGACGGTCCATATCAGTTGGCGGAGGAAGTTTCCGCTTTATCGGATGCCGTCGGCGCCGAAGTAAAGGGCGTCCGGGGGCACTATCTTCGAACCGCGCCCGGGCGCCTGTGGCTCTGGGCAGGAGATGCGGGGTTGGAGTATGACGCGTCCCTCGGGTACTTCGACGACGTAGGCTTCCGGCGGATGCATTGCCTGCCGTTCGCGGCCCTCTCCGACGACGGTACGACCGCCGGTGTTTACGAAGTCCCGACGACGTTGATGGACGGTACCCTATTCCAACATCTGAGGTTCAACACCGACGAAGCGACGAAAACCGCGCTTGAACTCCAATACAAGGTCAAAACGGTCGGCGGGCTTTTCTCGGTCCTGTGGCATTACCGCGCGTTCCCCGGCGGGCAGTACCCGGAATGGGCCGAAGTACTCGAAGCGATACTGGCCCAGGCCGCCTCCGACGGCGCCTGCTTCCTGACCCACGCCGAAGCGGTCGAACAGCGGAGGAATTGGGCCGCTTTCGGCACGTCTCTAACGAAGCGAGGCGAATCAGTGGACGCGATTCTATCCGGCGCGCCAGGCACGTCCGTAGTAATACGCGACGGTTGGTCCGCGGGCGATAAACGCGACAGAACCCTTACCGTACCGCCTACGGGCGAACTAAAGGTTACCTTCGAGCGGACATGACCTAAACGGCGGCCCGCACTTGAGTTTTACCGACACCGCATTAACCGCCGGTTTCGTACCTCCGCACTTGACATCTCCGGCCGTTTCGTTACAATACGCGCCGCCGTGAACATCGCTCGAAAAATCTGGCATTTACTGGGAATAATCATCCCCGTCGTTTATTGGCCAGGGTGGCTCGCGCGAGAAACTATCCTCTGGATAGTCGGCGTCGCGCTCATCTTACTCGTCATCGTTGAGATACTAAGGTTTACGCTACGGACGGTCCAGCGCGCGTTCACCTTCGTCTTCGGTCTTCTGCTTCGAGACGAGGAGATAAAGGGGCCCCACGGCTCCCTTTACTTCCTGTCCGGCGTCTTCGTCTGCGTATTGTTGTTTCCTAAAGAACTGGCGTGTACGGCCCTCGTTTACCTCGCCGTAGGCGACACGGCCGCCGAAGTGATAGGACGGAAATTCGGGCGCGTGAAGCTCCTCGGGCCCAAGACCCTCGAGGGAACCGCCTCGTGTTTCGTCTTGTCGGCGGCCGTGGGGTTGTTTCTGTTACCGTGGCCATTAGCGTTAGTAGGCGCCGCCGCCGGGACACTCTTCGAGTTGTTCGGGACCGGCAACATAGACAACGCGACGATTCCGGTGGGCGCGGGCGCCGCCATGTACGGTTTGACTTATCTGATATGAGACCACGGCCCAAACTCTCGGAAATAAGGATACTCCCGTTTACGTTGTTGTTCGTCGGGTTCTCGTTGGCGTTGACCTTCGCGCCGGAGCCGGGCCGGTCGTACGCGTTCTTCTTTGCGGTGATGCTCTACGTAGATATAGCGCTCTTTATGTGGTTCTACCCGCGCTGGCGGTTGGCCGACGGGCACATCGAGATGATGCGGCTCTGGCGTAAACAGGATATCCCGGTCGAAGACGTCCTGGCCGTGAAACGCGGATACTACTTCCCCCTCTTCTGGATAAGGAGTTTTCGGATAGAGTTCTCGGACCGGGGGCGCCGCAACTACTTCCTCTCCAAGCTCGCCGAACGCGAAGGGGCGAACCCGAAAGTTGAGGCGCTCGAGGAGTTGGTGCGAAAACGCACCGAATAATCGGTTAAAATGTATTAACCACGAAAGGAG
>CP070755.1:856659-861119 GCA_020348885.1 Candidatus Coatesiibacteriota bacterium
AATAAATATTACTGTTTTCATTAAAACAGCCTCCTCCGCTCGTTTCGCCGCCATTATGCGTTAAGGAATAGAATAAGTCAAGCGTATATTTACGAATTGGTATATTTTTTGGTAAGAAAACACGGAATTTCGTTACACTATAAGCCGATATTCGTTTGTTTGCATCAGTTTTACTGCGTTTATTTCCCGTTTAACATGAATTACGTAACCCGGTGAAACCGGGTCACCGGAACGACGTTTTGACCGAACCGAAGGAAACCGGCTCGACGCGGACGTTCGGTTCCATTTGCGTTACGTTGTCCACGTAAACGTCGGCCGCGTCGAAAATCTCGTACGCGGCGAGACCGGCCGGCCCGGCGGGAAGCTCGTAATAGTCGTCGACGAAGGAGCCTACTTTAACTCCGTCGAAGTAGATGTGGAAGTTTACCGGGCCGTCTCCGGAAATATAGAACCCGGCGTTGTGCCGCTCGCCCGGCGCGATGGGGGCGTCGAGATAGGTTACCCACAGTATTTCGACGTCGTCCTCGTAAAAGTAAGCTAAGGTCAGGTGCGCGGGGTCTGCCGGGCTGACGGCTAGCCCGTAGAAGTCGAAGTCGGTCTCGTCGCCGACGCACCGGGCGCAAAGGCCGAACGACGGCTCGTCGGCGTCGGCGCCGTACTCGAAATCGGCGAAGATGCCGTAGTCCAGCACCGATTCTGACGCTTCCCAGACGTATCCCCAAACCTCGCCGCCTTCGGGGTGGAAAGCGGCGGCCTTTTCGCCGCCACCCACGTCAACGCAGCGGATTCGGTTAGGCGGTACCACGTTGGTCCAGGCCTCGGTCTCGGCTATATCGTCGCCGTCCGCGTACGACTGGAAGTCCTCCAGCGCAATATACCCGTACGCGTACGTTCCGACGAGGAAAACAGCCAGGATGATTACTATCGTTTCCTTCATCTTCCTCGCCTCCCCTTGAACGGTAAAGCAAATTATCGTAAAAAGGTACCCGTAAACATTATACCGGGTATTAGCTCAACGTCAACGGGTTCTTACGAGTTTTCGGGCCGACCGATACCCAAATTTGCCTTGCAATACGTTACTCTGGATGTTATATTCCGGCCAAATTCCGGGCGTTCCGTTTACGCCCGGGCTTACGGTTTACCAAGGGGAAAGTGCCCGATAAAGAAACCCGCGACAAAGGCGAAAAAGGCGGCCGGTCTGCCCAGTACCGGGCGCTTACGTTCGCCGGATTGGCGTTGAGCCTGGGGTGGCTCCTTATCGCGTCGGTGGTCGGCTCTTTTTTCGTCGGCTACTGGTTGGATAAAAAGTTCGGTACGTCCCCCTGGTTAATGCTCGGTATAACGGCCCTCGGGTCTACGGCCGGGTTCTATCGTGTGGTAATTGAAATAATCCGCCTGGGGAAGAAGTTTTGAAAACCCCCGTCTGGCGTAAGTACTTCGTCGGGGGGCTTTTCGCCCTTGCGGCGGTGATAGGGATAATCGGCGCGTTTTTTTCGCCGGCCGCGGGGGCGTCGGCACTGGCTGGCGCCGCGGTGGTGGCGTTTAACTTCTGGGCGCTAATCGCCCTCGGGATATACTTTTTCGCCGCCAACGGACGCAAGAAGATCGTGGTGGGGCTGTTGTTCCTGTTGCACCTGCTGATCGTTCCGGCGGCCCTCGTGGCGATTTTCGTGTTCCTTCCGGGGTTTGCGGTCGCGGCGGCGTTGGGCGCGTTGGGCGAGGCGACGGCGGGGCCGCTTCTCATGGGATCAATATCGCTGGCTTACCGCTAACCGCCTTAACGGAAGGGGACTTACCCGTTGGAAGAACTGAAGACCGGCCTCGAGTTCGGCCTGCCCCTTCCGGGGTTGTCCCACCACAGCGCGATGGTGATGACCTATTCGCTCATCGCGATGGTCTTCGTTCTGGTAGTCTTCACGCTTATCGCGAGCCGCTTGAGGAAACGTATCCCCAACAAGGTCCAACTCGCCGTCGAGATGGTGTTCGAGTACGGTATGGGGTTGATGGAGGACGTAATCGGGAAAGGCGGCTCCAGGTACTATCCCCTCATAGCCGCCCTGTTCTTCTATATATTAACGGCGAATCTAATGGGTATCGTCCCGGGGATGGTGGCGCCGACCACAAACATCAATATCAACCTCCCTATGGCGATAATAGTCTTCGTGGTAACCTTCTACGTAGGCATTCGGGAGATGGGATTGGGCGGTTTCCTTCGCCATAAGATGGGCCCCGTTCTCGCCATCGGACCTTTGTTCTTCGTGTTGGAAAGCATCGGCGAGTTCTTCCGGCCTGTTTCCCTCACCCTGCGTCTATTCGGCAACATTATGGGCGAGGACATCTTCATAATGGTGTTATATAAGATATCGGGTCTGGCGTGGTTCGTGAAACCGTTGATACTCGTCGCGTTGCCGTTGGTTTACGTGTTGGCTTGCGTAACGAGCTTCTTGCAGGCGTTCATATTCGCCGTTCTGCCGATAATATATTTCGGCGCGGCGGCCGCCTGGGGCGAACATGAGCATTAACGTATAGCTATAAATATCAGGGAGTTAGAGGGCAATATATACGGTTTTAGGTTAACCGGTTTTACCGAATACGGAAGGAGTTTTCCCAAATGAACAAAGCGATTATCTTAGCGTTCGCGTTCGGGTTATTATTCGCGTTCGCCGGGACGGCCCTCGCGGCCGGCGAGCACGAGGAGTTGGACGTCGAGGTAAGCGAAACGTCCGACGAGCTGGCCATAGCTGGCGCGAAAGGGTTCGCATACGCCGCCATAGCCGCGGTTTTCGCGATGGCGATCGCGGCCTTCGGCGCGGCTCTGGGGCAAGCCCGGGCCGCCAACGCGGCGCTCGACGGTACGGCGCGGCAGCCGGAAGCGTCCGGTAAGTTGATGATTCAGATGCTTCTCGCGATCGTATTCATGGAGACGCTCGCTATATATACTCTCGTTTTGGGCTTGATAATAATGTTCGTTAACCCGTTGAAGGGCCTGTTCGGCTAAGCCGCCGGAGGCCCGAGGGGCGACATATGATCGAATTCGACCCGGCGTTGTTCTTGTATCAACTCGCCGCTTTCAGTATCTTCGCGGTGCTGTTCTACCTGTTGGCGGCCAGGCGTATCGTGGGCGTGCTCGAGGCTCGTCAACGGAAAATCGAAGACGACCTGGCCGAAGGCGAGCTGGCGCGGTCCGAAGCGGAAAAATTGCGGGAACGGTACGCCGATAAGATGGCCGAGGTGGAGCGGGACGTCGCCGACATCGTCCGTAAAGCCCACGAGGAAGCCGACGAGCGGCGCGCGCAACTCGTCGCCGACGCGGAGCGGGAAGCCGACAGGATAATAGAGCGGGGCGAGGAGACCATCGCTGAAGAGGTCCGGGACGTGAAGACCGAGCTCCGGGGCGAGGTCGCCGACCTGGCCGTGATGATAGCGCGGCGCGTACTGGACGAAACCCGCACCGACGAGAGGGAACGCGAACTGGCCTACAAGTTCCTTGAGGAAGTCGAAGCGATGGAACCGTTTGAGGAAGAAGTAGGTTAGAGTACCCTAATGGCTTCGACCACAATAACGACGCGGTACGCTAAAGCGTTGTTCGACCTTTTGGACGACGTTAAAGCGGATCAAGCGGCCATGGGCGACCTGGAGTTATGGGCCGAGCTTCTTCGCGACAACCCGGAGTTTCGCGCGGTAATGCTTCACCCCGAAATCGGGGAAAACCGGAAGCTGGAACTCGCCGCCCGCGTCCAAACGTGTCCTGAGGTCCGGGACTTCGTAAACCTGCTTATTACGAAGAAGCGGGTTAACGTACTGGACGATATCTTAATCGACTTCGAGGAGCTTCTAAACGAAGCGAGGAACGCCGTGGCCGCCGAAGTCATCTCGGCCGTATCGTTGAACGGAACCTTGCTGGACGCTTTCGAGTTGCAGGTGGCGCGCTTGACGGGCAAGAACGTCCGTTTGGAGAACGTAGTCGATCCGGGTATCGTCGGCGGAGTACGTCTGGTTATAGGCGATAGGGTTGTCGACAGCACGCTGGCGGCGAAACTTGGCGACGTACGCCGGGAACTAGCGCGCGGATAATATACGGCCGTACCTTCAAGTACGGCCGGTACAAGCGGTGCAAAGGAAACACGGATGAAACTTAATTCCGACGAGATTAGCGCGATACTGAAGGACCAGATACTTGCGTTCGAGCATGAGTTGGAACTGGCCACCGTTGGCCGAATCGTCAAGGTCGGCGACGGTATCGCCCAGGTCTTCGGGCTCTCAGAGGCGATGTACTCGGAGATGATACTCCTGGGCGGCGAGGTTTACGGTATCGTCTTTAACCTCGAAGAGTCAATGGTCGGGCTGGTCGTCCTGGGCGACGATTCGAAGCTCAAGGAGGGCGACGAAGCCCGATGCACCGGCCGTATTCTCCAGGTACCGGCTGGCGACGCGCTCCTGGGGCGGGTGATAAACCCGCT
>CP070755.1:861219-868569 GCA_020348885.1 Candidatus Coatesiibacteriota bacterium
ATAACTTTGATTAAACGGTTGGTTTGTGGCACACTGGCTCATAATTACCCGTTTATTATATATACCGGAGACGGAAGGAGATAACCTGTGAGGGGTAGATTACTTATTATTATCGCCGTCTTGCCGTCCGTTACCCTGGGCGCGGGGGTCTCGAACTGCGTGGATTGCCACGAGAACGTCACGCCCGGTATCGTTACCGATTGGGACCTGAGCCGCCACGGGCAACTGGGCCTCGATTGCTACACCTGTCACGGCGACGGCCATACTTCGGCGGCCGACGCGGCGAAAGCCGGGATCCCGACGCCGGACACTTGCACCGAATGCCACAGCGCCCCGGTCGAACAGTTCAAGAGCGGGAAACACGCCTTAGCCTGGACAGCTATGCACGCGTTGTCATCTGTGCACTTGGAGCCGGCGGACCCCGCCGAAGATATGAAAGGCTGCGGCGGCTGCCACAAGATAGGGCTGAAAACCGAAGACGAGATAGCGTCGCTTAAAGCCGGCGGCGCCGGTTTCGGCGTCGCCTCGTGTGACGAGTGCCATACGCGGCATTTATTCTCTACCGCCGAAGCTCGGGAACCGCAAGCCTGCCGGACCTGCCATACAGGGTCGGGCTACCCCCAGTGGGAGATGTACTCGTCGTCCAAACACGGCGTACGTTACCTCTTGAAGCAGAACGGCATACTGCCGGAGTCGTCGTCGGCGCCTACCTGCCAGACCTGCCATATGGGCGGCGGCGACCATGAAGTCCGTAGCAGCTGGAGTTACCTGGCCGTGCGTTTCCCCCTACCCGAAGACGAGACTTGGGCGCAGGACCAGACCACAATACTCCAGGGCCTCGGCATCCTCGACCCGGAAGGAAACCCCACCGACGTTCTAGAATCGGTAAAAAACGCCGACATAGCCAGATTCACAGAAGAGGACTGGCAACGAGAACGTGATAAGATGCTCGATACGTGCGGTGACTGCCACTCGTCGGATTTCGCGGAAGCGGAGCTCGAAAAGGGCGACGATAAGATCCGGAAAACCGACCGCTTGATGGCCGAAGCGATAAACACCGTCGACGGCCTATACCGGGACGGCATCTTGGAAGTACCCGATACCTACGCGTACGCGTTCCCGGACCTCCTCGCGTACCACGACGCGGCGACTCCTATCGAACGGACGCTGTCCGAGATGTATCTCAACCATCGAATGCGCGCGATCCACGGAACTTTCCACGCGAACCCGGACTACGCGCTTTGCCGCGGTTGGAGCTTGATGGGGCAGGATCTGGTTGAGATAAACGAGATGGCCGCTGAACTACGCGAAGAGCACGAATAGGGTCCGGGGATTCTCTGTAAAGAAAGGCGCGTTTTAAAAGCCGGGCTTTTGCGCCCGGCGCCGCGCCGGGCCGCCTCATTGCCACTCCAAGCGTAACGCGTAAAACCCTTCGACCGTAAACCAATCCCATAGGGGTTCTGGTTCGCTTCTTACGAATAACCAAACGCCGTCATCGCTCGCCGCCAAAGCGTTGCCGGCCGCGACCTTAACCGGATGTCCGCCGGCCGCCGGCACCCAATATATCGCCCCTTCGTCGCTTTCTAATTGACCCCCGCGTGACGGTACAGCTACGGGCGGCGCCGGCTCGTCCAGTCCGTAAATACACGCCGCCGGCAATGTCCCCCAATCCTTGGAGGTGTAAGGCGGGTTGAGGCGGCCCCGCTGCGCGTTACGGATAGGGACCGTACACCGCTCGTTCAAAAGCGGCGGAAGGTCTTCCGACGCGAACGTCTCGCTCTCGCCGGTGCGTAAGTCGTACTTTATCGCCTCCATCGTACCTAACGCTTCGCACCGTAACCCGGACGTTTCGCGTCCGATGACCAACTCGTCGTCGTTCAACCAATACAAGAAGTCGCCGCCCGCGATGGCGAGCGGCGTTTCCGCCCCCGTTTCCAGGTCGACGATAACCGGGCGCGAAACCCATGAGTCGCCTTTGAAGCCGTCGCCGTAGCTAGCCGCGTCAACCTCCTCCGGTCGTACGCCGATTTCGCGCGCTACCTTTTCGACGTCGTCGGCGTATTCTTCTTCGGGCCCGGCTGCGCCGGTTATATGGTACACCCAACTTACGGCGATCTTGGACCAATCGCTATTTAACGCCACTGTTATTAAATCAGACGCGACGAAAGGCTCGCCCGCGTTTTTCATTACCGCCACGACGCCCGGAAACGGTTCGTGTTCGAACGTATCCCACCGGAAAACGGCGAGGCCGTTCGCCGACGTCGTGACGTCGAAAAAGGAATTCCCAAACGGCCCCAATAAGTCGTATTCGGCCGCTACGACGGGGGACGCGGCGTGGGCGTTCGCGCCCGCGCCCCATAGCGCCAAGGCCGCCAGGGTGACGTAAATAATTTTGTTCATGATAACTCCCTGTCCCGCGAATCGTTTCGTTGCGCCCGGCGCCGTACCGCGCCGCGGCCTTATTGCCACTCTAAGCGTAATCCGAAAAACTCGTCGGGCCAAGGGGGGTCGTGTATATCGTCAAAACGAATTACGAATAGCCAATCGCCGTCGTCGCTCGCCGCGAGCACGTTGCCGGCGGTGACCCAAACCGCCGGTCCGCCGGCCGCCGGCACCCAAAATACCGCCCAGTCGTCGTTCTCAAATTGCCCCCCGCGGGACGGTACGACGACCGGCGGCGCCAACTCTTCGGGTTCGTCCAATTCCTCTTCATATTGCCAATACCAAACAATCTCCGCGCCCAACGGCCGCCAATCCTTGGAGGTGAAGGGGCGGCGGAGGTTATCAGGCCGCGGCGAACTTTTCGCCCACCACTCCGTGCACCGCTCGCCAAAAAGCGGTGCAAGGTCTTCGAACGCGAACGTTTCCCGCTCGCCGGTGCGTACGTCGTACTTTATCGGCTCCATAAAACCACAACAGACCCCCCAAGCAACCCCCGAGCTCATGCGTCCGATAACCAACTCGTCGTCGTTCAACCAATATAAGAAGTCGCTCCCCGCGACCGCAAGCGGCGTTTCTACCCTCGTTTCCAGGTCGACTATAACGGGCTGCGCGACCAGTAAGAAGCCGACCATCCCGTCGTCGTAGAGGGCGGCGATGACCTCCTCCCGTTGTACGCCGATTTCCCGCGCGACCTTTTCGATGTCGTCGACGGATGCCGTATCAGCGTAGCGCAGGTCGGATACCAGCAACTCGTGGCTTAGGGCGATCTTGGACCAGTCTCTATTCAACGCCGCCGTAGTTACGCCGTACGCGACGTAGGGTTCGTCGGCGCTCTTTACTACCGCCACGGCGCCGCGACGGACCCCCGTGTCGAATATATCCCATTGGAAAACGGCAACGCCGTCCGGCGACGTGGTAACGTCGGCTGCGAAATGGCTAGTCGGTGAACATAAACCGTATTCTGCGACTACGACGGGCGACGCCGCGTGGGCGTTCGCGCACGCGCCCCATACCGCCAAGGCCGCCAGGCCGACGTAAATTGTTTTACCCATGACAACTCCCTTTCCCGCGAATCGTTTCGTTGCGTCCGGCGCCGCGCCGCGGCCTTATCGCCACGTTAAGCGTAATCCGTAAAACCGCTCAGGCCAAGGGGAGTCGTGTGTATCGTCAAAACGGACTACGAAAAGCCAAACGCCGTCGTCGCTCGCCGCAAGCGCTTCGCCGGCGGCGACCTTAACCGCCGGCCCGCCGGCCGCCGTTATCCAATATATCGCCCCTTCGTCGTTTTCGAATTGCCCCCCGCGTGACGGTACGGCGACGGGCGGCGCCGGCTTCTCCAGTTCGTCCCGTTCAAGTTTATAATACCAACCGCAACACGCCGGCTGCAACGACCGCCAATCCTTGGAGAAGTAGGGCGGGTTGAGGCTGCCCGGTTGCGCATAGGCGTATAGGGCCGTACACCGCTCGTTCAAAAGCGGACGCAGGTCTTCCGACGGGAACGCCTCCCGCTCGCCGTTGCGTACGTCGTACTTTATCGCCTCCACCGAACCGAACCCTACGCACTTGCCGCCCGAGGTTTCGCTTCCGATGACCAACTCGTCGTCGTCCAACCAATATAAGAAGTCGCCGCCCGCGACCGCAAGCGGCGTCTCCGCCCCCGTTTCCAAGTCGACGATAACCGGGCGCGAAACCCATAATTCGCCTTTGAAGCCGTCCCCGTAAGTAGCGGCGGCGGCCTCCTCCGGCTGTACGCCGATTTCCCGCGCGACCTTTTCGACGTCGTCGGCGAATTCCCGTTCACCCTCGTACGCTCCGGATACGCGTAATACACGGCCTACGGCGATCTTGGACCAGTCTCTATTTAACGAGGCGGTAGCTATACCAAACACCACGAGGGGTTCGCCGGCGTTTTTCATTACGGCCAAGCGGGGGAGATTCGCCTCGCTTTCGAACATCCCCCAATGGAAGACGGCAAGGCCGTTCGGCGACGTTATGACCGCGGTAAGGAACATCAACCCCGCCGGGTTCCATAAGTCGTAGTCGCCGGCTACGACGGGGGACGCCGCGTGGGCGTTCGCGTACGCGCCCCATAGCGCCACAGCCGCCAGGGTGACGTAAACGATTTTGTTCATGATAACTCCCTTTCCCGCGAATCGTTTCGTTGCGCGACGTACCGCGCCGCGGCCTTATTGCCACGCTAAGCGGAATACGTAAAACCCTTCGATCGTAACGTAGGTCTCTCGAACCCGAACCCCGTCGACCGTATAGTAACGCGGCGAAAACTCTCGCTCGCTTCTTACGAACAGCCAAACGCCGTCGTCGCTCGCCGCGAGCGCGTTACCGCCCACGACCCTAACCGAAGGCCCGCCGGCCGCCGGCACCCAATATACCGCCTCTTCAACGTTCTCGAATTGGCCCCCGCGCGACGGTACGGCGACGGGCGGTGCCGACTCCTCAAGGTCGGCAATACACGCCCCCGGCAGGATGCGCCACTCTTTGGAGGTGTAGGGGGGAAGGTAACCCAGCTCCTCGGCGTTCTCTCTCCACCGGTAGATCGAAGTCGTTCCCGTTACCCCCACGGCGCACCTTTCGTTCAAAAGCGGCCGCAGGTCTTCCGACGGAAACGTTTCCCGCTCGCCGCTGCGCACGTCGTATTTTATCGCCTCCATAGAACCGCACGGTGCGGCCCGGTACCCGGAAGTTTCGCGTCCTATGATCAACTCGTCGTCGTTCAACCAATACAGGAAGTCGCCGCCGGCGACGGCGAGCGGCGTTTCCGCCCCCGTTTCCAGGTCTACGATAAACGGCTGCGAAACGCGTCCGACCGCTCTGAAGCCGTCGGCATACATGGCGGCGCGAACCTCCTCCTCCGGAACGCCGATTTCCCGCGCGACCCTTTCCGTTTCGTTGACTAATTCGCCTCCCGGTTCGTGTGGTACGTCCACTGGTATTTCGCGGCCTATCGCGATCTTGGACCAGTCCCCGTTTAACGCCGCCGTTCGTAGACCTTCCGCGATGAAAGGTTCGCCCGCGTTTTTAACTACCGTCACCCGACCCAGGGACGGTTCGTTTTCGAACGTAGTCCATTGGAAAACGGCAAAGCCGTGTGGCGACGTGGTGACGTCGGTAACGAAATTGCCCTCCGCCTCCCAACGGTATTCGGCGGCTACGGTCGGGGACGGCGTTTCCGTCGCTTCGCCCCTTTCTGCTCGGGGACTATCCCCGCCGCAGCTAACCGATATAAATAATAATCCTATTAGCGATATGACCGAAATATACCTACTCATCGATAACCTCCCGTGGTGTTATATTATATTTAGATTATGATAAACCACGCTAATTGTAAACGAAAACCGCCCTTTGGGGGGCGGTTATAAGTTTTAAGTCTTTGACCACTATCCGTACAATTTACCCTCTTTGTGACGAGCCTCGAGTTTCTCGAGCATATCCTTGGTCATACTATCCAGGTCGTACGCCGGCGCCCAGCCCCACTCCTCTCGGGCCGCGCCGTCGTCTATAGACTGCGGCCACGAGTCGGCAATCGCCTGCCGGAAGTCCGGTTCGTACGTACATTCGAACTCGGGAATATGTTTCTTTATCGCCGCCGCCAGCTCGCCGGCGGAGAAACTCATCGAGCCGACGTTGAAGTCCGAGTGGTGCTTAAGCTTCGCGACGTCGGCCTCCATCAGGTCCATGGTCGCCTTCAGGCAGTCGGGCATGTACATCATCGGCAGGACCGTGTCCTCCCGGACGAAGCAGTTATATTTGCCTTCCTCGACGGCTTTGTAGTATATCTCGACCGCATAGTCGGTGGTCCCGCCGCCGGGCAGCGTCTCGGCCGAGATGATGCCCGGGTACCGAAGCCCGCGGACGTCTAGGCCGTACTTGTAAAAATAATAGTCGCTCACCAGCTCGCCCGCCACCTTGGTGATACCGTACATCGTCCTCGGTTTCAGTACCGTTTCCTGGGGCGTATTAACGCGAGGCGTCTCCGGGCCGAAAGCCGCTATCGAGCTTGGGATGAGTACTTGCGTCATCTCCCGTTCTCTGGCCACCTCGAGGACGTTTATAGTCCCGTTCATGTTAACGTCCCAACAAAGCATCGGGTTCTGTTCGCCGGTGGCCGATAGAATGGCCGCCATGTGTACTACCGTGTCTATGTCGTACTCGTCGCATACCCCGGCGAAGGCGTTGGCGTCTACCACGTCGCCTTTAACCAGCGGTCCCGATTCTTTGAGAACCTCCGACGGCTCGGTTTTACGCCACATCGCGACTACGTTGTCGGCGCCGTACTTCTCCCGGAGCGCCAGCGTTAACTCGGACCCTATCTGCCCGACGGCGCCCGTAACCAGTATCTTCTTTATATCCGGCATACTCTAAACCTTTCCTTTCTTGGAGATAATGTACGCACGCGGATAAACTAATCAGGGCAGGTAGGATACTATAAGCGCTCCTGTAAGGCAAGGGGGAAACGGTGTTCCATTTTTAGTGACGTATGAGCGATCCTCGGCGATTCGCGCGCCGTTACGTGTAACGTACGTAACGGAGTCCCGTTATTACTCACTTACGAACATATAAACGTATAGACGTTGTCAGCGTTAAAACGTAAACCAGGGAGGAAGCGGATGGTCAAAATAAGTATCTATCTATTAGTAGTCGTTATTTCGGCGAACGTAGCGTTCGCCCGGGATTGCGACACTGGCCCGGTTTTCAGCGGGTCGCCGCCGCTGCAGTTGACCGAGGACATACCTTACGAGCTGAATAATACCGCGTGGCCCGACGGCTCTAAAATACTTTTCTCCTGCGAGCGTGACGCGATACATTTCGATATCTTCACGGTTCCGACCGACGGCTCCAAGGTCAAAACGAAGATAAGCCCCGGCGACGAAAACTACGAATACCCCGACG
>CP070755.1:868669-871675 GCA_020348885.1 Candidatus Coatesiibacteriota bacterium
ACAATAGCCGCGTACAGGTGTTCAATTTGAACGGCGATTTCGTCCGTAAGTGGGGTAGTTACGGCTCCGGCCAGGGTCAGTTCCAGGAACCGCGGAATCTCGCCGTCGGGCCGAACGACCTGGTTTACGTGGCCGACAGCTGGAACCACCGAATTCAAGTCTTTAACATGCAGGGCAACTACCAGTTCGAATGGGGCGGCAACGGTTCGGGCCAGGGTCAATTCAACTACGTTACCGGCGTCGCTACCGACGCGTCCGGTAACGTTTACTGCGGCGACGCCGACAACAACCGGGTACAGAAGTTTGACGCCGACGGTAATTATATCACCGAATGGGGTAGCTACGGCGGCGGCCAGGGCCAGTTCGACAGACCCTACAGCCTCGAGTACGGAGGCGGGCAGTACATTTTCGTCATCGACGAATGGAACCACCGGGTCCAGAAGTTTAGGCTCGGCGGCGCGTTCGTCACGATGTTCGGGTCCGAGGGGTCCGGACAGGGCCAGTTCCAATATCCCCACGACGTCGTGATAGACGGGTCCGGCGACGTTTTCGTCGTGGATGAATGGAACCACCGGGTCCAGAAGTTCGTACTGGTCGGCCACGATTCTATTGAACCGGTTTCGTTCGGTGAGATAAAAGCGTCGTTTAAGTAAAAAAGAGTTGTGCGATTACTGCGAATTGAGTCCGGGGGCAAGAGATTAACACTTCTATAATCGGAAACTAGATGGCGGATATCGGGCATATCGAAATACGCCTTTTACGACCCGGCGAGGAACGGTTCTGGGCCGTTTGCGGTGCGCCACCCGGCGAGGTAGATGAACTTGTTAAAAGGTTTAGCGAATATCGCGCCGCCCACCCCGACGACCCGAGATGTTTCATAGTGGCGACGGACGGCGACCGTATATTAGGGAAACTGCTGGGCCGCGTAATACATAGCGAGTTGTATTTAATAGATTCGGTAGTGGTGGAAGAGGGGGTCGATTACGGCGCCGTTGGCCGGCCGCTAATCGAATACGCCCGGGGTGCTTTTAGCGAAGGAGCCGTCGAAGCGATGACGGGCGGAAAAGTCGGCGAAGCCGGGTTGGAACGGTTGTTACGAGATGTAGGCTATACGGTTTATATCGAAAAGGCGTTCGTCGAAAGGGACGTCACCGGATACCGTTCGCCGTACGACGACCCGTTCGATTACGTCACGTTCGCCGAGGTTGGTAGGGACGCTTTTGTGGAAACGTTGAGCTGCATATATGTAGGGAACCCGAACCGGGACGCCGGCGAGCCAGGCTCCGACTTCGACGCGATGGTCGAGTACGCCGGTGCGGCTTTTGCCCCGAATGCGTGGAAGTTGGCGTATTACGAGGGTACGGTCGCCGGGCTCGTTTTACCACAGTTGTATCCCGAAGTACCGGACGAAGGTTCGTTGTTCTACTTCGGGGTGGTCCCGGCTCTCCGCGGAAGGGGTCACGGCAAGGTGCTTCACGCCCGGGGTCTCGAGAACCTGGCCCGGGCCGGCGCGACCCGCTACTTTGGTTCGACGGACGTACTCAACGAGCCGGTGCTTCGTATATTCGAAGCTCACGGTTGCAAGCAAACCCGTATAAGACGTCTGTTTAGGTACGCAGGAACCGGAGAATAAGCGCTCGACGTTGCGAGGTATTGTTAACCCCGGCCGCAACGCGAAGGGAAAGATGTTCTGGAAAAGTATTAAGGATACTGTCGAGATAAATGCGTCGCCCGAGAGCGTTTGGCGCCTGCTGACTACCTTTGAAGCCTACCCGGAGTGGAACCGGTTTATACGATACGTAAAGGGCGAACCGAAAGCGGGCGCCCGCGTTGAGGTGGCGATACAACCGCCCGGCGGGCGTGAGATGACGTTCCGCCCGATAGTCACCGCCGTCGAACCGGGGCGTGAGCTGCGCTGGCGGAGGCGCTTATGGGCGCCGGGTGTCTTCACCAGCGTCCATTTTTTCCGGATAGAACCGACGGGGGATAACCGCGTAAAATTTATACAGGCCGAGAAATTTTCTGGCTTACTGGTTCCTTTTGTGGGGAAGAGTTTATACGAAACGACGCTTGCCGGTTTCCGTCAAATGAACGAGACCCTCAAAAGGATGGCGGAAGGTTAAATACAACTTGAATAAATAAACGCGACCGGCGTCATAACGGTTCTTTTTGAACGGGCGTTTACAGGTTTTTTTTACGAATAAACCCCGCCGAAAGGCGGGGTTTCGGATTACGTAGGTTAAGGATATTGTTTTAGTGTTAATAACCGTTGCAGGAGGCCGGTTTTATCTGAACGTCGCCTTAACTTCGCCCAGGGACGCCGGCGTAATGGAAGTGTCCGCTTCCTCCTGGGTCACGTTGTCGAAGCAGATTATTTCCTCTTCCTCAATGAAATGATAATAGAGCCCGCCGTGCCCCGCGCTAATAACGTGTTCGTCCTCCGTGTGAGTAATTTGCGATTCACCGTCGAGGTAAACGTCGAAGTAAACCGGGCCGTCGCCGTAGACTTGGAAACCGATTTCATGCCATTCGAACGAGTCAACAATCGTAAATGTGTAGTATTCTTCTGCGAGTACGACCATACCGTCCTCGTTTTTATACCCCAATCCTACGAAGGACCAGTACCCGGAATCAGCGAAAGGCCGACAGACTGCGAAGTACACCTCGTAATCCGTGGGGTACTCGCCGTTCATTCGTGCGCATACGCCAATAGTTTCATCGCTCGTCGCGTCGAGGGCCATAAAATCCGTAAATACGCCGTAGTCCAGGGCCGAATCCGACGCTTCCCAGAGGTAGAAGCATTCGGTATCTTCGGATGTGTATGGGCTGGCTGCTTTGTCGCGGACGAATTCATAGCAGCATATCTCGTTGGACGGCGTCCAGTTGGTCCAATCGGGCGACGTCGCGATATCGTCGCCGTCGTCGAACGATTCGAAGTCCTCGAGATGGAGATAACCGGAGGCCGCAGTCGCGGTGAAGAACCCTATGGCCGCTAAAACCGTTACC
>CP070755.1:871775-890754 GCA_020348885.1 Candidatus Coatesiibacteriota bacterium
GCGGGGTATTCTACGTAGAAGGAAAACGCCGATTTTATATTTGACCCGCGCGGGTGTTTATGGTATATTAAGCGAGCGTATGAACACCTTCGTCATAATTATCGGTAACACTTAGCGGCCCGAGGATACCCACGTCGTCGAAACGGGCCGCTACAGGCCCGTTTTTCGTGAGGTATTTACGGGCTTTGACCTTGACTTCGGTATCGCTAATGGTTAGACTTCCCGGCTATTTAGCCCGCCGGAAGATGGGTAAGGAGGAATTACTATGGCGGACTGGCGCCCCACTTTGAACCTTCCGAAAACGTCTTTCCCTATGAAGGCCGACCTGGCCGCTCGGGAACCCGAGTTCTTATCGTTCTGGGACCGAATCGGTATCTACGAGCGCATCCGCGAAGCCCGCGCCGACGCGGAGTTGTACATACTTCACGATGGTCCGCCATATGCCAACGGGATAATCCATATGGGCCACGCTTTGAACAAGGTCCTGAAAGACTTCGTCGTTAAAGCCAAGACGATGGAAGGTTTCGACGCACCCTACGTGCCAGGTTGGGATTGCCACGGCCAGCCGATAGAACACGAAATAGTAAAGGCCATAAAGGCCGCCGGCGAAGATATACCGGCCGAGGAGGTTCGGCGCCGTTGCCACGCGTTCGCCGAGGAATTCATAGAAAAACAGCGCGTCGATTTCATACGTCTCGGGGTTTTCGGCGATTGGTACGACCCTTATTTCACGATGCAACCGGCGTATGAGGCAACGGTCTTGGGCGCGTTCCGGAAGATGGCCGCCGACGGGCGTATTTACCGGGGTTTGAAACCGGTACATTGGTGCACCTATTGCGAGACGGCCCTGGCCGACGCCGAACTGGAATATAAAGACATAGAATCGCCCAGTATCACCTTGCGGTTCAAGGTGATAGACGGGTTGGACGATTTGCGGGCGAAGCGCGACGTCTACTTCTTGGTCTGGACGACGACGCCCTGGACTTTGCCCGCCAACCTGGCGTGCTGTGTGGGCGCCGGCTTCGAGTACGACGCTTACGAGACGCCCGACGGCGTTTACGTTATGGCAGCCCTGCTCGCGCCTATTGTACTCGAACAGATCAGTGTAAAAGAACACGAACGCGTAGGGCGATTCACCGGCGCGGAACTTGAGGGAGTCGTGCTGAGCCACCCGTTCATCGACCGGGAATCGCCCGTTATTACCGCGGACATAGTTAACCTCGAACAGGGGACCGGCGTCGTCCATACGGCGCCGGGCCACGGCGCCGAAGATTTCTTAGTCGGCCAGGAAAAAGGATTGCCGATACTTTCGCCTTTGGATAACCGCGGCCGTTTCACTTCCGAAGTCCCCGAATACGAAGGGATGCACGTCCACGAAGCAGACCCGGTAATAGTTGAGATGCTGAGGGAGAAGGGCGTTCTATTACATTACGAAGAATCAGAGCACTCGTATCCCCACTGTTGGCGCTGCGGGTCGCCCTTGATATTTAGGGCAACGGACCAGTGGTTCGTTGACGTAAACGTCCGGGATTTACGGAAGGAAGCCTTGCTGGCGGTAAGGGATGTCGAGTGGGTCCCGCGTTGGGGCCAGCAACGTATCCACGGGATGCTCGAAAGCCGCCCAGACTGGTGCATCAGTAGGCAGCGATACTGGGGCGTGCCCATAACGGCTCTTTATTGCAACAAATGCGGTAAGGCTTACTACCCTGACGATTTCCTGGGTAAGATCGTCGATAAAGTGGCGGAAGAAGGTATCGAATACTGGTACACGGTTCCTCTCGACGAATTGACCGAAGGCACTGTCTGCGCCGAGTGCGGCGGTTCGACGTTCGCCAAATCGTTCGACGTTCTGGACGTTTGGTTCGAATCGGGCTCGAGCCACCTGGCGGTGCTCTACCAGGGCAAGTGGCCCAGACATCGCTGGCCGTCGGATATGTATTTGGAGGGCTCGGACCAACACCGCGGCTGGTTCCAGCTTTCGCTTTTGGTTGCCTTGGCCGTCATGGGCGGGGCGCCGTACAGGACGGTACTGACCCACGGTTTCATACTGGATGACGAGGGGAAAGCTATGCACAAGTCGGCGGGGAACGCTATACCGCCGCAGGATATAATAGACGAGTACGGCGCCGATATCCTGCGCCTGTGGGTCGCGAGCGAGGACTACCGAACCGACATTAAAGTCAGCTTCGACTTACTCAAACAAGTGAGCGAGTCTTACAGACGCGTCCGGAACACGGCCCGTTTCCTACTCGGGAACCTATCCGACTTCGACCCGATAGTACACACGGTACCGGAGAACGAATGGACGGACGTCGACCGTTACGCATACCGTCGGTTGGCGAGAACGGTAAACGAAGGTTACGAAGCCTACAACAAGTACGAATTTCACGTTGTGTATCATAAGATCCACAACTTTTGCGCCGTGGACCTCAGCCCGTTCTACTTGGATGTAATGAAGGACCGTTTGTACGCCGAGGGACCCGAAGACCGGAGGCGTCGGGCGACCCAAACCGTGTTCTATTACATAGCCCGTAATCTAGCGAAAGTCCTCGCGCCTATAGTACCCTTCACGGCCGAGGAGATATGGCGGGAGTTGCCGAAACAGGCCGACGACCCGGAGAGCGTTCACGTGACCCTGTGGGACGAGTTTGACGTGCCGAAAGAACCTGACGAAATGGAGGAAAAGTTCGAACGATTCCTATCGGTTCGCGAGGCCGCCTTGAAGGCGATGGAACTGGCCCGCGAAGAGAAAGTAATCGGCCACCCGCTGGAAGCCACCATTACGTTATATTCCGAGGGCGAATTGTACGATATACTTTTGAGTTTCGCCGAAGAGTTTTCTACGTACTTTATAACGTCCGGCGCGAAACTAGAGAAAGGCAAGCCGCCGGAAGGGACCTACGTAAGCGAGAACGAACCCGGCGTCGGTGTAGTCGTCGAACCCGCCGAAGGCGAAAAGTGCGAAAGGTGCTGGAAACGCTCGACGACCGTAGGTGAAAACGACGAGTATCCGGACCTGTGCGCCAGGTGCGTGGGCGTAGTCGATTCGTTAAAATATACCGATGGATAACGCTTCCGAACTAAAAGAGAAATTCGATCTGCTCGCAAGGCGCATACGGAAGCACGGGTTACGTGGCACTCGGGAAGTTCGGGAGAGAAACCTCGAAGAACTATTAGAGGTTGCCGAGACATTAAACGACGACGGCCGGATTTCGGAAGCGTTTACGTTATACGCGGCGTTCTTCGTCGACCAAGGCAAAACCTCCAAAGCTGAAGAACCGGTAGAGAAAGCTCTTACTTTCACCGAAAAATCGGGCGACGAACGGCGAAAAGCGGCGGCACTGGCGGTACTCGGCACCGTAAAGTACGGCAAGGGAAGCTTCGAAAGTGCTGAGGAAATCTTCGAGAACGCGTTGGAACTAGCAAAAAATTTCGGCGCGCCAAGAGAACTACCGAGGGTATATACGGTCCTCGGGAATGTATACGCGTTCCTGAGAGATTTCAGGAACGCAGAGCGTTATTACCATGAAGCCCTTTCGGCAACTTTAGCGAGCGTTTTCGCGAGTCGCTTCAAGGCAACCTGGTTGAGAAGCAGTAACATATAGAGATATTCCGCGAAGCGGGCATAGGCTAAAAACAAAAACAGGCGCCGTGCGGTACGTTGGTGTACGTGACACATCCCGACGACGTATCGGGCGACGACATCGAAAGCGAACGACCGGCGGGCTTATTGATCGGAGAGACGTAAGCGACCGTCGCGATTACCGGAGGATTGGAGAGAATCGACGCAGAGACGTAAGGCGTGTGCAAGGAACGAAGCAACGAAAAACCCGCGGCCCGGTTGGAAGTCATCCCTAAACGCGATATTGTGTTCCATATAAAGACCCGGTAGAAGGTTAACGATGAAGCTGAAAAGGCATTTACGGTTTTCCGTTTTAATGTTGGCGATACTCGTCGCAGACCAGGTAACGAAATACCTGGTGGTTCGATACGTTCGTTTCGGCGATAGGGTACCTGTTATCGACGGCATAATCAACCTAGTATATTCCCGAAACACCGGTGGCGCGTTCAGCTTGTTCCCGGATAAACCTGTATTGTTCCTCGTACTTTCGATAGCCGCGTTGGCATTGTTGGGGTATCTATACTTCAAGCTCGAAGGTAAACTCTGGGCGAAGTTATCAGCTGTCGCGATAATGGGCGGCGCGCTGGGGAACCTGGTTGATCGACTTCACTACGGCCAGGTCGTCGATTTTATCGACGTACACTTCGGCACCTGGCACTGGTACGTTTTCAACGTCGCCGACGCGGCGATATCTATCGGCGCGGCCGGGCTTTTCATAACCACGGCGGTAAGCGAAATACGCGAATGGCGCAAACGCAAACGTGAATGCCCGGACGGGGCGCGTGTATCCACAGCGGGAGAACCGGGTTCCAACGGAAACGAGCCCCCGGTTCAGTCGGACGAAGGGAAATAAACGCTTCTGACCTTTCGATTCGGTTCAATATGCTAGTTGTTAAACGTTTCCGCTATTTAAGTCTCGTTTTCATAGGCGGGCTCGCATCCGTCGACCTGATTACGAAAACGGTCGTCCGCGCGGCCCTGCCGCCCGGGCTCAGGTTGGAATTATTCTCCGGCCTTATAAACGTCGCGAACTACACGAACCCCGGTAAAATACTCGGGATTTTCGACGACTACTTCTCCATCTTTTTCACAGCTGGCGTAATAATCCTGGTTTACCTTTTATTTATGCATATCTTTTCCTCCCCATCGTATTGGCTCGTAAGCGCCGAATGTTCAATCTTCGGCGGCGCCGTCGGAAACGTCGTCGACAAACTCGCCGACGGGATGGTAACCGATTTTATATCGATTGGCCTGCCTCTAATACGGAACCTCGCCTTCAACTTGGCCGATGTCTTTATCATTTTCGGCGCGTTGGCCGCTTTGCCTTTGGGGTTGTTTGACATATTCGGCAAACGCGAAATTACTACCGAACGAACCGGAGTCGACTCATAGAGCTCCAACCAACGACTCGGCTAATCGAAACGCCACTTCCCACTTGCTTTTTTATACGAGCGTACGCGAACGGAAGAGGTATAAGCCACTTCTTGATTTCGGCAGCTTCCGAGTGGATTTCAACGTAAATCGCACGTAAACGCCTTAGACAATCGATTCAACGTATACAACAATTATTAATTTATTCGGAGCCCCCTACAAGACCCGTAAGTCTATATCATATTTCCTCGATTATGTTATAATAAATATTTCGCATCGGTTACTTTTATATTTTAGTTGCTATAAACACCGCGATAACCTATAATCGTAACAGGCTTTGATCCCTACGCCCTCGGTTATGTCCGGTTGGTTAAAGGAACGTGTACGGCTCGGCGGAACCGATTTATATGTCGGGCGTATCGGTATAGGCGCGTCTTACGGCGCGCCGGCCGACGCGCTCGAAGCCGCTTTCGACGCGGGGTGCAGCTACTTCTACTGGGGCGCCCTGCGCCATCCTCAAATGGCGGCGGCCATACGCAACATTGCCGCTCGGCGCGCCCGGGACAAACTAATAGTCGTGATACAGGTTTTCAGGCGGAACCCGCGCGGACTGGAGAAGAGCCTGACCCGCGGGTTAACGAAACTCGGGCTGGACTACGCCGACGTGCTACTACTCGGTTGGTATAATAAATCGCCGAGGCCGCGGACCCTCGACCGGGCCGAAACGCTGCGCGAGTCTGGAAACTTTTCGGTATCTCGGGCTTTCCGGCCATAACAGGTTTGTATTTCCCGCTGCGGCCAAAGACGGCAGGTTCGACTTATTCCACGTCAGATACAACGCCGCGAACCGGGGCGCCGAGGAAGACCTATTCTCGGAGCTTCCGGACGAACGACCCGGTATAGTCGCTTTCAACGCTACCAGACGTATGTCCCTGGTTAAGTCGATCCGAATACCTGGGGACGAGGAGCGCCCGACTGCCGGCGACTGCTACCGTTACGTTCTCACTAACGCGTCCGTTGACTTAGCGATAACCGGACCGTCGACGTCCGCGCAGTTGGAAAAAAACCTTGCCGAAGTCGCGAAAGGGCCGATGGCCGACGATGAAGTCGAGTGGATGCGACGGATCGGCGATTATGTTTACGGTAGGTAGTCGAAAGGTATCTTAGATCCCGCGGCGCGACCAACGCGAAAAGCCGGGCGCTATACCCGGCCTTGTCGTCTTTAATCCGTCGATTACTAACTAGGCGTGAGGGAGATGAAGTAGAGGAGTAGCTTTCGCGCATCGTCGGTTATCTGGGCTTCGTTATGGAAACAGGTATAAGCAACGATGCCGCTCCCGTGCTCGAAAGATACCATCAACGGTTTGTCGTTTAGATTGCCAACGTAGGTGTTAAAATCCCCACTTACGAGGATGTCCGTCGACGTCGCTACGTTGTCGATAACGATCCATGCGGGGAGGTCGAAGTAGATAGACGCCTCGTCCTTTCCCAGATACCCCGCCAAACCCGAGTTTACAACGTCGGCGGTTATAGTCTGCGGCGCGTTACCTATATAAGGTCCCACAAGGTCGTCGCCGTAGAAGTCTATTGCGGAGGGCCAGCAGTATTCGACGTACAGGTAGTCCCAATCGGACGCATATAAATATCCGCCGTCGTTCACGTAGTTTTTCAGGTTCGCCTGTACGGTCGCGTCGGCGGCCCAAGAAGTGTCACTTCCGCAATTCAGAAATAGCAGCTCTATCGGATCGAGGTTACTCGAGTCGGCAAGATTGGCGTCGGTAAGGGTAGTAAACCCGTATCCCAAATCGGTAAGTATTGCCCCTATATCATCATACGACCCCGGTACGACCCCGACCTTCGATTCGTCGATGTCGAGGGCCAACGTCATCGCGGCGGTGGTTTTACCGTCCGAGACTGTTATGTTCCCCTGAGCGCGGAAGGCACCCTTAACCGCGGTAACCGTATAGTCGTCGTCGGGTACGCTCGAGAACTTGAAGCTTCCGTCGCTACCCGAGGTCGTCGTAAAAGTCGCTTCCATCACCGTTGACGTCGCCGTGACGGTCGCGCCTGCAACGGGAGTAGTACCGTCCTTATAGGTAACCGTCCCCTGTATCCCGTCTATCGTACCCGGGCCGGTGTCCCCGTCACCGCAACCGACGAATAATGCCGCTGTCAGGGAAAACGCCATAAGCGCAATCGCGAGTCTTTTTGCCATGGTCCCTCCTTAGAGACGTGTTTACTGTTAATAACGGACGTCCAACAAAACAATATATACGGCACCCGGTATCATGTCAATAAAAAAGGCGCCTTCGCAGCGCCTTTTTCGGTTAATTCCGATAGATATGATGCGATTAATCCGACCGGTTTACGGCCTTCATCCGACGACGAAAGATATTTCGTCGGATATTTCCCTTCGGATGTCAGGATCTAACCTGACGAACTCAGCCACCGAGCGTAGACACATCTCCAGCTTCTTGTTGTAAGCGCTTCTTAAGCCCTTGTTGTTCGTGCTGTACGACGTGAGCCTGGCGTAGATACTCTTAGGGTCGAACTCGTCGTTCCCGCCCGGGCCGCCCGGACGACCACCGAAGTCCATACGTACCTCCTTATTACCGTTTCTACTAACATAGTATCGGGGTTTCCCCGCCTGTGATACTACGTAACAGTATCGGGGAAGCTTAAAATGTTACACGTTGTTCAGATTTTTTTCTGGTAGTGTAGCCGCCATTCGTACCGCCGCCGTTATAAACCGCTTGACCCGGCAGCTCCGCTTCCATATTATTCGAGGGATAAAGGACCGGTTGAAAATGTCAAAAGACGAACTCCTCGGGAAAATCGAAGACCGCTCAGCGTCCGCCAGCGTAATCGGCCTCGGGTACGTAGGCTTCCCGCTCGCGATGGCGTACGTCGCCGCCGGGTATCGGGTCGTCGGATTCGACACGGACCCGGTTAAAGTCGAGAAATTAACCGCCGGCGAAAGCTACATCGGCGACGTCGGCGAAGACGAACTGAAAGCGGCGGCCGGTTCGGGCCTTTTCAATGCTACCGCCGATATGTCCCGGTTGGCGGGAACGGACGTTCTGGTTATATGCGTCCCCACGCCGCTAACGCCACAGCGCGAACCGGATATGTCGTATCTGTCGGCTACCGCCGAAACCATCGCCGAACACATACGCCCCGGGCAGTTGATAATCGTCGAGTCCACCGTCTACCCGGGGGCGACGAGGGAGTTGGTACTGCCACTCCTCGAAGCGTCCGGGATGAAGCACGGCGCCGACTTCTGGTTGGCGTTTTCGTCCGAACGCGTGGACCCCGGCAATAAAGAGTATCCTATCGCGAAAATCCCTAAGGTCGTAGGCGGTATAGACGAGAACGCGACGAAGCTTTGCGCCGAGTTCTACCGCCCTGTAGTAATCGACGTCGTTCCCGTCTCCAGCGCCGAAGCGGCCGAGATGTCCAAACTCCTCGAGAACACTTACCGGGCCGTAAACATCGCGTTGGTGAACGAACTGAAGATACTCTGCCATAAAATGGGCCTCGACGTATTCGAGATCATCGAAGCGGCCGCTACTAAACCGTACGGCTATCAACCCTTCTGGCCCGGGCCCGGGGTCGGCGGGCACTGTATCCCGCTGGACCCGTTCTACCTTAGTTGGAAAGCCCGGGACTACGAGCAGGGCGTCCGCTTCGTCGAGCTGGCCGGCGAGCTTAACTGGTTGATGCCCCAGTACGTCGTGGAGCGAACAGGGGCGGCCCTCAACGCCCGGGGGAAACCTTTGAAAGGCTCCAGAGTTATGGTCCTCGGGATTACGTACAAGGCAGACGTGGAAGATATGCGCGAGTCGCCGGCGCTACCGGTAATCGACCGGCTGTTGAAGGCCGGCGTCGAAGTATGTTACCACGACCCGTACGTTCCGGCCGTACCGCCTACCAGGAAGTATACGTTTGACCTCGAGTCGGCGGAACTTACGCCCGAGGCCGTCGAGGCCCAGGATGCCGTGGTCCTCGTCACCGACCATACGGGCGTGGACTACCGAATGGTGCTAGAAAACGCCGAATTGTTCGTCGATACGCGGGGGGTAACTAGAAGTTTAGGGTGGGACGGCGAGAACGTGGTGAGGGCTTAAAATAGAACGGTGATTAAGAGAGCCCCGCTCGCGCGGGGCTTTTTTACTTGCGGATCTTTTTTACCTACTCAGCCGATAAAACGAGATTATACGCGAAGTACCCTGCTACCGCCACTACCGCGGCCGATACGCCGGTTATCGTCCCGAAAGCTGAATAACCTATCGCGCCCGGAGAAGCGGCAAAAGCGGTTAAATCGTTGACGGCTCCGGATATAACCGAAGGGTCGCTGAACGCCAGCCATATGACCAAACCCCCGAATACGGCCGCGAACGCATAAGCGGCGCCCGATATAACCCACATCGGCGTCCACGATTCGCGGCGCGCCGGTTCCGGTAAAGGCAACTGGTCCATTACCCGGTCCGCGAATCCGTTCGGCGCTTCCGATACCGTCGCTAGTTCGCCTTCGGCCTGAGCGAACGCGTTAACCAAGGCTGCGCATTCGGCGCACTCCGCGGCGTGGGCTTCGGCGGCGGTCTTTTCCTCGGGCGTCGCGTCCTCGCCCAGAACTAATATCTCCATAAATTCATCGCATTTATTCATTTGACCCTCCCGTTAATGAAACCCGGCGACGCCACTCCGTCGAAGGGTTTTCAACATATCCTTTTTCGCGCGGTGCAGGTGGGTTTTGACCGTACCTATCGGCATGTTTGTTATTTCGGCGGTTTCTTTGTACGATTTACCGAGCAGGTAATATAGCTCGAGTACGGTTCTATACTCCGGCCTAATTCCCGCCAGGGCCGTTTTGACCGCTTCCGAATATTCGGCGCTTATCGTCAGATCATCCGGCCCGGGACCCCCGTACGGTTGTTCGAAACCGTCCGGGTTTTCGGTTACTATTCCCCGTTTCGATACGATATCCAAAGAAGTATTATACGCGACCCGATAGACCCACGTGGAGAACTTGCTTTCGCCGCGGAAGTTTCCCAGGCTCTTGAACACGCGGAAGAAGGTCTCCTGGGCCGCGTCCTCTGCGGACGGGCCGGCCACCCGCCGCGCCACGGCGAAGACCATGTCCCGGTACGTCTCGACCAACTCCCGCCAGGCTTCCTGTTCGCCGGCTTTGCACCCTTCGATGAGCTTTTTTTCGTCTTTTACCGGCAATTGGACCGTCCGTTACTTTGACCGGGAAGCGGGTTTCGATGTTTCAAATAATAACAGAAAAATGAGAGCCGTGGTTTTTTTTGAAACATCGCCGACGAGTCCGCAGTCGTATATGAGGAAACTCGAATTTAACTACCGGTCGAAAACGGAGGTTATAAAATGCATTTGAACTTGAAGATGTTGAGTATACTCGCGGCCTTAGCACCTGTGGCCGCCGGAGCGGCGGGAGTCGAAGACGACGTGGTTCCTCTCGCGGGGGCTGTCGGGGGGATAGCGTTATCGGCTATTTTCTGCCTTAGCATCGCGGCCGTAATCATCGTCGCGATAATCGCCCGGTTTCGGATTAACGCGCTCAAACACGAGGAACGGATGTTAGCGATAGAGAGAGGGCAAGAACTGCCTGTCGAGCCCATCAATCGTCGAGACTCGGCTCGAGACTCGGCTATGGGCGCTCTACGCGTCGGTCTTTTATTTACGGCCCTGGGCATCAGTCTGGCCATCGCCCTTGGCGTCGTCTGCGGTCCGACGCAAGCGGTATGGGGCGGGATACCCTTCTTCTTGGGGGTGGCTTCGCTCGTTTTCGTCCCGTTGTATCGAAAGTTTAGGAAAGATTAGCCATTCCGGTAACTTGCTTTCTGAACCGGCGTCCCCAACGGACGCCGCTTTCCTTACGTTGCGGCTTTCCATCGTTTCTGTTATCATCCCCCGGTGACTAATACCTTCCAATTCGCCGTGAGCGCCGACGAAGCCGGAGAGCGGCTCGATTATTACCTGAGCCGTCGGTTACCGGACCTGTCCCGGAGCCGCGCTAAAATACTCGTCGAAGACGGGTTCGTTACCGTCGACGGCGAGTTTTGTAAACCTTCTTATCGGCTACATAAGGGCGAAATCGTGTCCGGCGGTTACCCGGACGCGGACGTCGAGACGGTCGAGCCGGAGGATATCCCGCTGATGGTCTATTACGAAGACGAACACGTAATCGTCGTCGAGAAGCCGGCCGGGATGTTGACTCACCCTACCCAAGCGGAAACGACAGGGACCCTCGTAAACGCGTTGTTGTACGGATACGGGCCGCTTGCGCCCGTCGGCGCGCCTTTCCGACCGGGGATAGTCCACCGGCTCGACCGGGGCACGTCGGGGGTACTCGTCGTCGCCCGGACCGAGTTAGCTCACCGGTTTCTCGTCCGTCAATTCAGCGAGCGGACGACCGGACGCGTTTACGCCGCAGCAGTATCGGGGGTACCGGTACAACAGTCCGGGTTGATAGACGCGCCGATCGGGCGTTCCGCTTCGGACCCGACGAAGTTCGCCGTAAGCCCGTTGGCGCCGAAAGAAGCGTTGACGGAGTACACGATGGAACGGATATTTAAGGAAGCGGCGCTTCTCCGCCTCCGCCTCCGGACCGGAAGGACCCATCAGATACGGGTACACCTCTCGTACATCGGGTACCCTATCCTGGGCGACGAGACGTATTGCGGTCCGATGGACTTGATTTCGCGGCCCGCGCTCCACGCCCATTCCCTGTCCTTCGATCATCCGGCCACGGGCGAACGGATGTGTTTCGTGTCGCCGCTGGCAAGCGATTTAGTAGAGTTGATCGGCGGGTTGAGTTAGTCACGGCGCCGTCCTATTCGAGCGGCGCGTTTGCGAGGGCGGTTATTATTTCGGCGGCCTCTTCGTCGCTTATCCAACTTGGGTCCTTCGCTTGCATACGCTTAACCGTCTCGTCCCATTCTTCCGCCGTTTTTTCAGCTTCGATTACTACGTCGATGCCGTGGCACCGCGTACACTTCGCGCCTATAAGTACGTGTTCGACGAAGTACGCGGACGCCACGTCCTCGACCGAAGACGGAACCGTCGACGGTACGGCGTATCGCGAAAGGGCGCCGAGGTTTACCGCAGCGAACAGGAGCGCGAACGCCGTCAACCCCAGCGCCGGCGCGAGTTTCAACATCGCCCGGTACGGACGGACTACAAGCCATTTGGCGACGAGTATCGGGACCAACAGAACGCCCAAAGCGACGTGCCAGGTTGTGAAACCGGTCATCGAGTATCCACCGGCGAATAATTTGCCGAGCATAAAGACATAGATAAAGAGTACGAGGATAAGCGTCAGGTAGCCGAATACTTTATGGAAGAGTTTCGCGGGCTTCGACGGCTTGAACTGAGCCAAACCGAAGAGTAACGCGATAAACCCTGATATTAGAGTAATATACGCAAATATTATCGGTTCCATTACAACCCCCACGATAAAAGGGCCTTCTCGGCCCCAGTCCTACTAAATCGCGCCGTCGCTCTCAACTATAGAACCGAGTTGACTGCTTCGGTGAGTTTATCCTTCCCGACTGCCCCAACGACCTTTTCGGCGACGTCGCCGTTCTTTATCAAAAGTACGGTTGGGATGTTACGGATGCCGTACTTAGCGGCGGTAGAAGGGTTGTCGTCTACGTTTAGTTTGCCGACCTTGAGTTTACCGGCGTATTCGTCGGACAGTTCTTCGACAATCGGCGCGACCATCTTACATGGTACGCACCACGTTGCCCAGAAGTCCACCAGAACCGGGATGTCCGAGTTTATAACTTCGTCTTCCCAGTTAGCGTCGGTTACTTCGACCAGATTCTCAGCCATCGACGTTCTCCTCATTCCTAACTCGGTAAACCGCTGTTTTACGAATTCCGTTTTTACCATCGGATAATCGTATTATATTCAGGATTCGCGATAAATCAAGCGTTTTTTCCGGCGACCGGACGTTTCCATAAGAAGACCGCCCGGCGCTTTCCTCGCGCGGGCGGGGAATATACTCGCTCTCCTCTTTAATGTAAGCGGAAGTCGGCCTAACTCGCAACCCTGTGGACTAACCGTTCGCCGGCCATTTCCTCGAGTTTCGCCAGTTCTCTGGCGAACGCTTTCGACGCCCGATGGAGCAGAACCCGGACGTTGCCCTCGGTCTTTTCCATGGATTTCGCGGTTTCCCGGCTCGAATCGCCGTTTATATAACGGTGAACCAAGACGGTTCGGTAACTCTCCGGCAGTCGGTCTAAAACCGCTCGTATAACCTCGGCGGTCTCTTTCCGCGCGACCAACTCGTCCGGCGGCGCCACGTCCGACGGTATACCGAGTAGATAATGGTAGAGTTCCTCGCGAGTGTCGTCGTCAAAAGAGACGGTCGGGCGCTTGCGTTTCTTGCTATAATAGCTCTTGAGGACGTTCTTCGCGATGCTGTAAAGCCACGTTGAGCTCTTACATTTCCCTTTGAACCTTTCCAACGATTGGTAGAAAGCGAGAAACGTTTCTCGGGTTAACTCCTCGGCGTCGGTCTCCGACGACGTTGAGAAGTACATCATCCGATATACTTTGTCGGCGTACCGCCCGAAAAACGCTTTAGCCGCTTCCTCGTCGCCGTTCCGCAGCCCCTTGAGAAGTTCGTTCTCGTTCCGCTCCATCGTTCGCTCCTTCCGCTCTCGCGAAGCCCGACGCGGCAAACGCCGCGTTAAGCCGTCCCGCCGATGGCACCGGGTGCGTTGTCGGCGCCCCCGATATTCGATAACCGATTGTGGTATTACTGCGTATTTGCGTTTCGCGGGACATAGAGACCTTCGGAGCGACTGCGGAGTACCTCCTTGTGAACTGTTCCTGCTTCCTAAAATAAAAACCCGCCCCGGCGGAAACACCGCCACGCGGGTTATATATAAACGAACCCCCCCACAGCCCTAAACCGTGCGGGCGTAAAGTTTACGTTACTCTGATTCGAACCTCTGTTCCCGGCCCTCAATTCGATTCCCTTCGCGTTTTTGCAATTAAATATCGGTATTATGGCTTTGCAATCGAAGCGAAGGGTTTATCGGTGACCTCCGGGGGCCGGTTCATTCCTACGTCTTATCCGTAACCTTTATACCAGATACGTTACGCCCTGTCCAGTAAAAAAAGCGTTGGGTGTAACGTTTTTTTCTACGGTTGCTACGCCGGCAATCGGCGAAAAACACCGTTTTTACCGGCTTTCCTACTCCGGCTTTTCGTAGGTGACAGGCCCACCGGGATAACCGACTTCGTCGCGCCACCATTCAGGGTAACCAACCTCGTGCGCTCTATCGCCGGGCATGCTGACGTAACCGTCGTCGTACTTCGCGATAAGCTCATCGCCGAAAGCCCACCAGTCCCGAACGACCTTCTCCGCGTTGTTCGTGCAGTACTCGGTAAGGTACTCGCGAGCCGCGTCCGGCGAACTCGCGTAAAGTTCCAAGGCTTTGGCGTCATTAACCTCCACCTGCTTCAGCTCCTCGAGCTCAATGGGGTCCCGCTTCGCGACTATGTCCTTACTCATATAGCTGTATTTCAAAATAGCCCAGTTGGCGACGAAGTTAAAAGCCCACCACGCGCTCTCCCGGTCGAACTTGTCGGTGTTACATACCTCGTACACGCTCGGTAGCGACGTAACGCCGCAGTAGAACGGGACGAAACAGGTTTCGGTGGGTTTATCCATCCCCATCCAACAGATACCGCCGATCGGGTCGGGCAACCAGTCCCGTCCCTGGTTCACATACGTAAAACCGCAGTATTCCACCGACAGCGGACGCTCCCACGCCCCCTCGAGTTTTCGATTCGGGTCGTTAACGTCGCCGGAACCGTCATACGGGCCGTAGTAACGGTTCGGGTGGCCGAACGGCCCGGCGGCCAGCCCTTTCGAAAGATCGAATTCGGTTCCCTCGTAATGATCCCGGTGGAGCGCCATCACGTCGCGGACCGTCAGAGATTCATCCGGCTTGACCGAAAACGGAAACGTTTTTGTGTAGCCGTCTTCCACCCACGGGTCGAGCTCCAGCGACGGCGCAGCCAACGACAGTACACGCCAGACCCGGCGTAGAGAATAGTACGGGTGGTTATACTCGCCTAAGCTAACCGTCTCGAGCCAGTCGAGCGGCCCGTCGGATGGCTTCCACCAGCCGTGGGCTTCGGCGGAACTAAATAGGTTCTCCGAGTACAGCATATTTTCCGGGTCGTCTGTTATTACTTCACGTATCCTAAACTCGTTCGCCGCGACGAAAAGCTCGCCGTCAGGAACGCGTTTCGCAACCCATAGGCCGCCGACGCCTTCGATATCGTCGCCGCACATCTCGAAGACCCAGCCGTCGGACGGGTCGCCTACCAACAGCGTCTCTCCGGTCCCGTAGTAACCGTACTCGTCGATTAGCTCGCCCATAAGCTCGACGGCTTCCCGGGCCGTAATACAGCGCTCCAGAGCGACGCGCGAAAGCTCGCTCGAGTAGAAGATACGCTTACCAGGCTCGGGTTTCGGCTGAATCTTGGCGGCGTCGGTGCACTCTCCTATCATAACCTGGTGTTCGTTTATTATCCCGTACGAACCGTCGATATACGCATACGTATGAGGCACCTGAGGGATGTAGCCAAGGGGTATATACTCGGCGTATTCGGGCGTATCGTATCCGGGTGCCCGTTCGGGCGCTACAAGACGCGGGTAGGAAAAAGAGTTGTACTCCTTGAACTCGCCCATCGCGCAAGCGGAGCAGTAAACCGGTCTCTGAGACCCGGGTTCGTGGTCCTTCGCCGGGACATAGACGATGCGCTGGTCCATCAGCTCGTTATCGTCCGAATGAGTAACCATTAACGAGCCGTCGGCGGTAGCTCCCGAAGTTACCAGAATGGTCGTACAGCCGTCGGTCATGCCGGGCATCTCGTCGAACTGCGCGGTGGCGCCGACCGCCGCGAGAAGAAAACAAAGAACGATTACCGTATTTAGTCCCCTCATAACCGTTTCTCCTTTCGGGGATTATAGCGTCTAAACCTCTGAAGTTACCGGAAAACACAATTACGCTCGGTTCCGGAGATTCATATCGGAATGCTATAGCAACCCGCAACCCTTGTCAACGTAAAATATAGAAGCCGCCTTACTCGGGCGGCTTCTATTCTAGCTTTAAGGGTTATTTAAGGCTCCGCGTAGGTGGTAGGTCCGTCGGGGTAGCCGACTTCGTCACGCCACCATTTCGGGTAACCGATCTCGTGCGCCCTATCGTCGGGCATGCTAACGTACACATCGTCGTACTTCGCGATTAACTCGTCAGCGAAGGCCCACCAATCCCGGACGACCTTCTCTGCGTTGCCCGTACAGTATTCGGTAAGGTACTCCCGGGCCGCGTCCGGCGAGACCTCGTAAAGTTCCAGGGCTTTGGCGTCGTTAACCTCCACCTGCTCCAACTCTTCGAGTTCGATAGGGTCCCGCTTCGCTACGATGTCTTCCATCATATAGCCGTACTACAACTCCGCCCAGTTGGCGACGAAGTTGAACGCCCACCACGCGCTCGCTCTATCGAACTTATCGGTATTGGTTACCTCGTACACGCTCGGCAGCGACGTTACGCCGCAGTAGAACGGGACGAAGCACGTTTCGGTGGGCTTGTCCATCCCCATCCAGCATATGCCGCCGATAGGGTCCGGGAGCCAGTCTCGAGCCTGGTTGACGTATAAAAACCCGCAGAACTCGACCGACAGCGGCCGTTCCCAAGCTCCTTCGAGCTTACGGGTAGGTTTAGCGACGTCGCCCTCGCTGTCGTAGGGGCCCCGGTGCCGCGCCGGACAACCAAACGGTCCGGCGGCGAGACCCTTCGTCAAATCGAATTCGGTCCCTTCGAAGTGGTCCCGGTGAAGGGCCATCACGTCCCGGACCGTCAGGGGCTTGTCCGGTTTAACGGAGAATGGATACTCTTTCGTGTAGCCGTCCTCGACCCACGGATCGAGGTCCAACGACGGCGCAGCCAGCGACAACACACGCCATACCCGGCGTAATGTAGCGTACGGGTGAAGACCTTCGCCCAGGCTTACCGTCTCGAGCCAATCGAGAGGACCGTCCGACGGCTTCCACCAACCGTGGGCCTCGGCTGAACTGAACAGGTTCTCGCAGTAAATAATATCGGGGTCTTCCGGGTTTACTTCCCGAATCCTGAACTCGTTGGCCGCCACGAAAAGCTCGCCGTCGGGAACCTTTTTCGCGACCCACAGCCCGCCGACGCCTTCGATATCGTCGCCGCACATCTCGAAGACCCAGCCCTCGTACGGGTCGCCAACGAGTAACGTTTCGCCGGTACCGTAATACCCGTACTCGTCGATTAGCTCGCCCATTAGCACGACAGCTTCCCGGGCCGTAGTACAACGTTCAAGGGCGACTCGCGAGAGTTCGCTGCTGTAAAATATCCGCTTCCCCGGTTCGGGACCGGGTTGAATTTTCGCGCCGTTAGTACATTCGCCGATCATCAACTGGCGCTCGTTCATAATACCGTAAGAGCCGTCGATATACGCATACGTATGCGGCACTTGAGGGATGTAGCCGAGGGGTATATACTCGGCGTATTCGGGTGTGTCGTACCCGGGAGCCCGTTCGGGCGCAACAAGGCGCGGGTAGAAAAATGCGTTGTACTCTTTAACCTCGCCCAGAGCGCAAGCGGAGCAGTAAACCGGTCTTTGGGACCCAGGTTCATGGTCGGCGGCCGGAACGTAGATAATCCGTTGGTCCATCAACTCGTTATCGTCCGAATGAGTAACCATTAACGAGCCGTCGGCGGTAGCGCCGGCCGTTACCAGGATAGTCGTACAACCGTCGGTAATCCCTGCCGAGTCGTCAAACTGGGCGGTACACAACGAAGGAAATAATAAAACGCAAAATAGCAAAGAAAGCGTTGGATTAAACCCTCTCATTGGAACTCCTCCTTTCGATAAGTCCCGTTTATTAATGGAATACCCACGTAATCTTTACCGTTAAGGGGGATGTATTCTGACGCGGGGGTGGATACGGGCGTTTTCATCGAGGCGTTTCGGGTTAAAGCAATTATGTACCTTATCTTTTACGGTTTTGAACGTATTTCTTGATGACGCGTTTACGTTCCGCGTCGGTCATTTTTAGAAAGTTGTTGATGGCCGAGTTTAGGAGCATCCCTCTGGAGAGGAGTACGCGGCCGGAAAACCGCTCCAACTTGTTGAACAGGTTCTTATCGATCGCGAACGTAACGGTCTTCATGGGAAACTTGGCTTTCCTCATATCTCGTACCTCACACCTGTTTAATTTTAACCGACAACCCCTTCGCTTCGATAACTTCCACTTCGGCGCCCTGCGCCACTTCTTCGTCGGCGATCGCGGACCAGTACTCGCCGTGGACGAAGACGCGGCCGCCCGACGGCCCGACGGGCGTCTCAGCCCGGCCTCGGGCGCCTACCATCCCCCGGTCACCGGTCGTCGGTTTGCGTCGCTGGGCGCGGATACCGAGTCCGACGGCTAATAGGAAAAACAATATCGTAGTAACGACCGCCGGGATAATCACCGAAAAACTCACCCGGAGGTAGTCCACGGGCGTATCTATCAGGATAATAGAACCGAGTAACATAGATAAAGCGCCCCCGATCGTTAACATACCGTGGCTCGTAACCTTAACTTCGGCGATAAACAACAGCAGTGCGAAGAGGATGAGGGCGATTCCGGCGTAGTTGACCGGCAAGGTCGCGAGCCCGTACAGCGCCAGGATAATACAAATGCCGCCGGCGATTCCGGGGAGGATGGCCCCGGGGTTCGACAACTCGAATATCAACCCGTAGAAGCCCAGGATAAGCAGGATATAAGCGATGTTAGGGTTCGTTATGACGGCTAGGAACTGCTGGCGTAGGCCCGGTCGCACTTCTTCGATGACGTATTCGGAGAATTCGAGCGTAACGGTACGGTCGCCGATTTCTATTTCGGCGCCGTCCAGCTGATTCAAC
>CP070755.1:890854-894670 GCA_020348885.1 Candidatus Coatesiibacteriota bacterium
AGCGCGGTAAGTAGTATCGTTCAGGTTGTTTATCGCCTGCTCCAGCGAAGCCACGACGCTGGACGGCGTGTTCGCGGTCCCTCCGCCGTTGCCGGGGCCGGTAGAGTCGCTACACGAGTAGAAGCTTACGGCGACCCCCAGGATAACTGTTAAGACCAGTAATCTCTTTTTCACGCTTCATCTTTCCTTTCGTCAAGTTTGCGGGAGTAATTTCGGTATCTCTCGGAACCTGCTCGTTCGGAATAAGTTTTTTTAATATAGCCTACGCGTCACGGCATTGCAACAGGAATATAAAAAGGCCGACCCGCAGGTCGGCCTCGTACTAAAGGGGAGGTTCGCTTAGTACATACCGCCCATACCGCCCGGCGGCATCGGCGGAGCCTTCTCCTCCTCCGGTTTCTCGGTAACGAGAGTCTCGGTGGTCAGCATAAGACCGGAAATCGACGCGGCGTTCTGGAGCGCCAACCGCACGACCTTGGTCGGGTCGGGGATACCGGCCTTTATCAGGTCCTCGTACTTGTCCTCAGCCGCGTTGTAGCCCATGTTACCTTCCATCTCCTTGACCTTCTGGACTACGAGGGACCCCTCGGCACCGGCGTTTTGGGCGATCTGGCGGATCGGCGATTCGAGGGCCTTCCGCACGATGTCAACGCCGGCCTTCTCCTCGTCGTGGACCTTTAACTTTTCGAGCGACGAGATGGCACGCAGGAACACCACGCCTCCGCCGGCCACGACGCCCTCCTCGACGGCCGCGCGGGTCGCGTGGAGCGCGTCCTCGACACGGGCCTTCTTCTCTTTCATCTCGGTCTCGGTGGCCGCGCCGACGTTGATGACCGCGACGCCGCCGGCCAGCTTCGCGAGCCGTTCCTGCAGCTTCTCCCGGTCGTAGTCGGACGTGGTGGTCTCTATCTGGGACTTTATCTGCTTGATGCGGCCCAGGATGTCGGATTCCTTGCCGCCGCCGCTGACGATGGTAGTGTTGTCCTTGTCTATCTTGACCCGCTTCGCGGTTCCCAGGTCCTCGACGGTGATATTCTCTAGCTTGATACCCAGGTCCTCTGTAATCGCCCGGCCGCCGGTCAGGACGGCTATGTCGCCCAGCATTGCCTTGCGGCGTTCGCCGAAGCCCGGCGCCTTTACCGCGGCGCACTTGAGTATACCGCGAATCTTATTGACGACCAGCGTCGCGAGGGCCTCGCCCTCCACGTCCTCGGCGATTACCAGGAGCGGTTTGCCCATCTGGCTGATGTTCTGTAGAAGCGGCAAGAGGTTCTGGAGCGCGCTTATCTTCTTCTCGAATATGAGTATGTACGGCTCCTCGAGCTCGCACTCCATCTTCTCGGCGTCGGTTATGAAATACGGCGAGAGGTAACCCCGGTCGAACTCCATACCCTCGACGACCTCAAGGGTCGTCTCCATGCCCTTCGCTTCTTCGACGGTGATGACCCCGTCCTTGCCGACCTTCTCCATCGCCTCGGCGATTAAATTCCCGATCGACGGGTCGTTGTTGGCCGAGATGGTACCGACCGAAGCTATTTCCGAAGACTCGGTAACCTCGTCGCTCATACCCTCGATGGTCTCGACGACCTTCTCGACGGCCTTGTCGATGCCGCGCTTTATCGCCATCGGATTCGCGCCCGCGGCAATGAGTTTGAGACCCTCGTTGTATATCGCCTCGGCCAGGACGGTCGCGGTGGTGGTGCCGTCTCCTGCTTCGTCGCTGGTCTTGGACGCGACCTCGCGGACCATCTGGGCGCCCATGTTTTCGTAGGGGTCGTCCAGCTCGATTTCCTTCGCGACGGTTACGCCGTCTTTGGTGATGGTGGGGCTTCCGAATTTGCGGTCGAGGACCGCGTTCCGCCCCTTGGGCCCGAGCGTAACCTTGACGGCCTTGGCCAGTTGGGCCACGCCGCGCTGGATAGCGTTCCGGGCCTCGCTTCCGAATTCCAATTGTTTCGCCATATATCCCTATCCTCCGTAGAGTTCTTTTACGACGTTATTAATTATTCCTCGATTATCGCCAGGATGTCGTCTTCGCGCATAATCATATACTCGACGTCGTCTATCGTAACCTCGTTCCCGGCGTATTTACCGAACAGGACCCTGTCGCCCTTCTTAACCTCGAGCGGCATCACTTCGCCGTCGTCGTTCACGCGGCCCTTGCCCACGGCCACTATTTCGCCCTTTTGAGGTTTCTCCTGGGCCGTGTCAGGGATAATTATCCCGCCCTTGACGACCTCTTCTTCCTCGAACCGTTTAACGAGTACGCGGTCGCCGAGTGGACGCACCTTCGGTTTCTTTCCGGCCATCTTTAGCACCTTCTCCTTTCTCAGACCCTCCGGAAATACGTACTTTTATAGAGAAAAACTTACCGCCCTTTTTGCTATTACCTTATTATTTTGCAAAGACTGTGCCATAGCAGTAATTACTTTATTATCAATCAGTTACGAAGGATACGGCGTCCCCGGTATATAAGAATACGCGCCATAATGACGCTTTTTGACGTAATTCGCCGTCATTATGGCGCGTGATTGTGGGGGCGGCGAGAAAAACGGCGTTTCCGGCCGCCCGCAGGCGCTACGACTTCTCGACAGGGAACTGTATCTCGGTCACGTACTCGTTCGGGTCGTCGGTGGAGGCGCAGCCCGCGAGGTAAACCTCCCGGTCCGGGCCGACGATACGGTACCCGTTATCGTCTATCCACTTCGTCAGCACCTGGTACGCGGCGTTCAGCCCGTCGTACGGGCCTTTGTGTATAAGGCACGCCATCTGCTCGGCGCCGGGGACGTCGCGCATCTTTATACGGTCCGTCTCCGGGACGTCGCTTGCGACCGGCTGACCGACCTCGGCGTCAACGTCGCTCTCCTTGTAGCACTCGTCGTGGTACATCGTGAAGCACGGTCCCGTGTACTTGGCGTCGTGGCTCTTGAGGTGGGACATCAGCTCCTCCCAGAGATGCCCCTGCTCCGGGTACGACGGTATGATGTCTCGCAGCGTCGCCGCCCGTACGGTCTTCACTTTCTTTACTACTACTTCTTCCGGCATATCCTTGCCCTCCTGTTCTCTCAACCTCAGCCGGGCCTCGACCCGGGCCAGGCGCCCCTTCTCGTCGCGGACTCTGTCGTTCAACTCGGCGCGCTTCGCCTTGAGCATCCCCCGCATCTCCTCGACGGTGAGGTCGTTGTCCAACAGCGCCGCCACCTCGTCCAACGAAAAGCCCATCTCCTTGAGGCCCACGATGCGGTTGAGCCGGGGAAGCTGGGACGCCGAGTAGGAGCGGTACCCGGTCCAGCGGTCCACGTCCGCCGGCTCGAGAAGCCGGAGCCGGTCGTAGTGCCTCAGCGCCCGAACCGAGACCTTGCTGAGCTTCGAGAACTCTCCGATTTTAAACACGTTTATCTCCCGCGCGCGGACAACTCTGCAAGCCTGCGCCCATACTATAAACCCTCCCGCAAGGGGAGAGTCAAGGGGTATTTTAGGAAGTCCCTCTTTTTACGCCGGGGCGCTCGGAAGCCCCGCCGTATAGTTATTCGGCGGCGGCAGCGTGAAGGTTGCCGTTGTACGCTTTACCGGTGATGAACGCCGTCTTCTCTTTGTCTCCGCGGGGCGTTACATCGCGAGGAACTTCATTATTTCGTAAACCAGAAAAGCCGGCCAGACTATGGCCTTCAAGACCCCGAGTACGCCCCACCAGAACGACGGCGCGTGGGCGATATAATATACCACCGCGCCGACGAAGCCCACGAAATACCCAAAGCCGGCGCACCCGTGTTCACGGACTTTACTCCCCATACCGTTCCCCTTTCTGGTTCGCAC
>CP070755.1:894770-897806 GCA_020348885.1 Candidatus Coatesiibacteriota bacterium
CTCACCGAAGCTGCGGAAGACGACGGCCACGACGACGTTGAAGAGGGCGATGAGCATCAGGACCGTCTGGACCGGTAGATTAATCTTCCGGAAGAGGGTCAGCGCAAGCGCGCCTACGAAAATGATTAGAGTACCGTATCCGATTATGGTTTCGAGCAAAGTGTCTCTCCGCGATCGGAGATTTCGGCGGTCGTCTCTATAGTTTAGCGAACTCGGCCACCACTTCTTCCATCCGACCGCAGTTCATTTTACCCTCGGTACAGTAACCCAGCGTATAGCAGTTAGGGCCGGCCTTCGCAAAGACGTTGGGCGCGAGCCGTTTGACCTTCCTCAGCATTCCCTTCGCGGCGTCCCTAACCTCCCACTGGGCCCGCTCGCACGTCCGGAGTGAGAAGAAGAAAAGCAGTTCTCGAGCGTTCATAGTTGTTACGACGTCTATCGTATTACCGCTGATGTACGTGTATATCCGCTCCTCCGGCGGCAGGTTCGGTTCGACCGTCTCTTGGTAGAAGTGGCGGTGGCGCCGAATCGCGTTCCTGTAGCGACGGTAGAGTTTTTTATCGGCCTTTATCGTCCCCGGATAGACGTAGCTCCGATTTCTGCCGACCTCGGTGAAGTCGGGAACTACCAACGACTGCATCCGGTGCCGGGCCACGTGGGTCAGCGTCGGCAGCGATATATTGCTAATACGAAACGTGAAGTTGACCTGCTCCAGCTCCCTCGGCCGTTTACTCGTCAGTACCGCTTCGATTAACTTATTCGTAGCGTATCTGTTAAGCCCTTTTTTTATAGACGGCGTCGGTACTTGCGTACGTTTCACCGCTGCGGCCGTCGCGACTACCCGCTCAGGCTTTAGTGTATACGACAACATTTCGACGTGGGCTTTCCGATAAGCAGGCCGTTCGGATGCGAACCGTTTACCGAGATAAACTGATAGCTTCTCTTCGTCCTTATCGTCGCTTTTCGGTTTCTTCACGTCACCGAATATCCGAGGAGCCGCGGCTTCGAGTTGGCCCTTCAAGTCTTTCGCAAGTGTATTCACTTCCCGATACTTCCGGCCACGACCGTACAGCGCCGCCTTCAAGAAGTGCCCCAACTCCCGGGCGTTCATAGTGCAGAAGAAGTTGCTCTTGAAGCTGTACGGCAAGAGGAACCGGGCGTCCTCGTTCGGTACTCCCGACGCGACCAGATGTCGGTATTCGCCGAAAAGGAAGTTCATATGGTCCACATACTTACGGTAGAAAGCCCCGCCGTGGCGCGCGTACGCCAATTCGGGCATCACGTAAAACCGCTCCGGCTCTTCCTCCGCGCCTGCGAAGTCCAGGTGCTCCTGCTCTGTATCTTCTATGCTAAAGAAAGGAACTACGTATCCGGCTTCGCCGAAGTCCACGTAACGTCTGGACTTGACCGTGTACGACCCCAACCGAAACTCGATTACGAACTGTTCGACGAAGGCCGAAACGTTCTCGAACGCGACGGTGAAGCAAGCGTGCTCGACGACGGACGTATGCCCGAGTTTAACGACGTTCTTTATCGTATCGCCCGGGTCCGCCGGGTCCACGGCGTCGAGTATCTCGGTACACGTCCCGGGCTTGGTCGAGAGCCGGGCCGCCGCGGTACAAATGCGCTCCGGCTCTATGTGAGGTAATAAGATTACTCTACTGTCGCCCGCCATCGCCCGTTCCCCGAGTACACGTTTGCATTTTTTTCTTACCGCGGGCTAGTCCGTACGGCAGCCCTACGACGTATCCGTCGCGGGTTTCGTTTACGCGGACCCGGTCGCCCGGCCGCAGACGCCCGAGACACTGGACGCACCCGGGGACCGTCGCGTCAATCGTTTCACCCGATTCGAGCTCGACGGCGGCCCGCGCGCCGCCCAACCCGAAGGCGATTTTATCGATTTCGAGGTCGATTATCCGACCGGGGACGCCGCGGCGCCAGCGGTATATCTCGACGGCGGCCATGCCCGCCAGCAGGACGGCCGCCGAAGCTATATAGACGATGTTGTAAACCGCGTCGGACATATTTATACCCGTATCACGTGCACGGCGTTCGCCGACGGGTCCGCCGCGAGGAGCGTCCCGTCGTAGTACGCGAGCCCCGTCGGATTGACCATTTCGGTCTTAGGTTTCATTTCACGTATATGTTCGCCGTTGACGTTGTATTCGAGAACCCGCCCATTTCCCGTGTCGGCGACGTATAGCGTACGTCCTTCTCCCCGACAGATACCTTCCGGGCCGTTCAAGCCGTCGCCCGCGCCGTACGCGCGTTTGAACGCCCCGTCGGTCCCGTAAACCTTTACGACGTTCAATATCTTGACGATCGCGTGCACGTCCCCATCGGCGTCGAAGGCTACGTCGGCCGGGAGTTTCATCCGCCCCGCGTTTTCGCCGTGGCCTCCCGCCAGCGCGACGGCCACCGGTTGGCGGTCGAGCCGTTCGCGGTCCAGGTCGAGTATCTGTACGCGGTGGTTGCGGTTATCGGCAACGGCTAAAAGCCTGCCGCGGACGTCCAGACCCCGGGGCCGCAGAAACTCGCCGTCAAGGTAACCGGGGCGTCCTATTACGCGGATTAAGCTGCCGTCCCCGTCGAATACTTGCAGTCGCGCGTTGTTGGTATCGGCGACGTAAATCGACCCGTCGGGGGCCGCGCAGACGCCCCGGGGGAAGTTGAGCTGACCTTCGCCGGTTCCCGGCCCGGCGCCCAGGACGTACGCGTCGCCGTCGGATACGCGTACGACGCCGTACATCCCCGAGTTGGCGACGTATATCGTGCCGTCGGGCGCAACCGCTACGTCGTGCGGACGCAACAGCGTCTTCACGCCCCGTAGCGTATCCAGGTCGAGCTCGTCGGCGAAGACGACGCGGGGTACCGCGCCGCCCACCAGCGCAAAAGCGCCGGCGGCCAACCCGAGCTTCAGGAAATCCCGCCGGTCGATAGTATTTCGGTCCTCGCGGTCCGTCATCTGTCGGGTGGTCGGTTAGTCGGCTGAGTCCGTTCCTTTATCTCTTGTACTTCTCCCGGCCGTCTATGTAC
>CP070755.1:897906-902063 GCA_020348885.1 Candidatus Coatesiibacteriota bacterium
CCGTATCTGTTCCGTCCCACGATTGTATTGGGTTCAACGCGGTCCCCTACTCCGATAAGTATCTCGCCCTCATACGGTAGTCTCCTCTCGATTCGATATTCGCCTTCGTATATATCGGGAGTAGTCTCGCGGACGGCCGACTCGATACGTTCGCGTACCGATGAAAAAGCGCTTATCCCCGAGTCAGCCAACACCCCTGCAATCATTTTTTCGCCTCGCCCCCGGCAGTCAAACAGGACCGGAAGGTCCATCGTCATTCTGGTCCGGCGGCCGGCCGTTACCCCGTGCGGCCCCTCGGCGTTCTCCAACGATACAAAGGGCGCGGTCGTTATCTCCATATCTCCCCCGTGTTCCAGAAAAAGGAAGTCGCCGCCCTTCAAGCGATGCACCTTCTCGGAGCCGTTCTCTTTTACTACGACCTTTAAAGCGTTTCGCCAGCGCTTTATCGTACCTACCGGGGCTATGACGTATCCTATATCCTCGAGGCACTCGCCGTTGAATAACTCGAGAGCCGTCGCCGGGTCGTGTCCGGCCAGGACGCCCATGTGCGGGCTTTTAAAAGTACCGTCCACGGCGAGCTTGGTTATCCCTTCCGGTAAAAAACCTTCTGCGAGCATCCAAAGAGCTTCGTTTTTCGTATCCGTATGGGAAAGGACTCCGCCCGCGCCGATGATGAGGTCTATGTCCGAGACCTTAAACGATTCCGCCCGCTTCACCCCGCCGACCAGCGCGAAATCCGCCGAATATACGCCAACACCCCTTATGCCTAAAAAAGCCCGCAGCTTCTTCTTAAAATGGAGCCGCCTGTGTTGCCCCCAGGCCAGCCGTAAACCCTCGATCGCGGTGGCCCGCTCGACGGCTTTTTCCCATTTATGTTCCGGTACGTAAGTCGGATTTAACGTCTTGTTGGCTACGTAATTCCGTACGTCTTCTTCGGAAAAATCTGCGGGCAAATGCTTCATTATGTTCTCGATACCGGTTTCGGCCAGGATATTGGAGACCGAATAGCTCGTACCCACGTTGGCCGCTACCGTACGACGGAACTCCCCGCCTGCGTTCGTGAATATATCGGTCGTGGCGCCGCCTATATCTACGACCAGGGCTTTTTCGCCGGACGAGTCGGTGTAAAGCTCAACGATTTTCTCCACGCCCGCCGGCGTCGGTATTATTCCGCCCGTAACCCACTTCTTCAGTTCGTCGTAACCCGGGGCCCGTTCCATTACGTTTTCCATAAAAAGCTCGTGGATTTTCTCCTTTGCCGGCCCGATGTTTTCTTTGCCCAGGGTCGGCCGAATATTCGCTATTACGCTCATTTCGAATTTATCGGCGAGTATTTTAGCAATGAATTCCCTGGCGTCTTTATTACCGCAGAAAACCAGCGGGATTTCCGCAGTCGAACTGAACTTCGGAACGGGATTGGAGAGGGATAGTATTTCCGCCAACCTTACGACGGAAGCTACGTTCCCACCGTCGATGCCGCCGGCCATCAATATCATGTCCGGATGTAGTTCGGCGGTTACCCGCATTCTCTCCACCGGATGCAGGCCGTCGTCTACGGCTATCGTCTTCAATATTACGCCGCCGGCGCCAAGAGCCGCCTTCTCGGCGGACCGCGCAGTATCGACGATCGTGAGACCTATAACGAGCATTTGGAGCCCGCCGCCGGCCGAACTGGTAGTGAAGTACGGAAGCTTAATATCACCGTCACCGCTGACGATGGGTATACCGGTCTTTTTCTCGAGAGCTCCGCACGCGGTAATAAATCCTATACAGACGTCCTCGTCCGGTTTCTCGACCGTCGTCGGCACTTCCGCGTCGGCCACGAAGCGAGCGTGGTTCCCCACATCAATTAGAAGAACCTTGGTGGTAGTACTTCCGATATCGGACAGAAGAACGTGATTTTCGTTATCTTTCGGGACCCCTCCCATTTGGGCGCTCCTTGACTATAATTCCGTTAAAATAGTTAGACGATTTCAAAACGTTCATCAAAACGATGCTTATATAGCCAGTACACATCGAATGTACTATAAATATGGTAGTATGTCAAGTAAAATCGAACAAAAAAGACAAGTTATATTAAAACAGCTCAAATCATTAAATACAATCGATATCTAATTCAAACAAACGAAACGACGCCGGGACAAAACCCCGGCGCTACCGTTTTAATCGCTATGTTTGTCTCGCTACACCCTCAAAAACCTCTTCACCGAAATGTACGCGCCGACGACGCCCAGGAACACCGCGACGCCCAGGAACGCCAGGACGTATTCCCACGGTAGGAACAGGACGCCGGCCCCCTCGCCGGCCAGCGCCGCGTACGCGCCGTACAGCGCGCCCAGGGCCAGCCCGCCGCCCACAAGACCCAACAGCGCCCCCTCGAAGATGAACGGCGCGTTCACGAACGCGTCGGTGGCGCCCACTATCTTCATAACCCCTATCTGCTCCCGCCGCGCGTAAACGGCCAACCCGACGGTGCTAATCACCACCAGCACGGCCGCGGCCGCCAGTATCGCGCCTATGACGATGCCGGCGGTCCGCACCAGCCGGACCGTACTCGCCAGGTTCTTGACCCACTCCCGGCCCCAGACCACGTCCTCGACGCCGTCGACGGCGCCTATCTTCTCGGCCAGCGCCGCCAGAGACCCCGGCTCCTTGTGCGTCTCGTCCACGGTTATACGGAACGACGCGGGAAGGGGCTCGCCGGCGGCGTAATCGAGGAGTTCGCGCTCGGCCGGGAATATCCCGACGAACTCCTCCATCGCGTCCTCTTTCGATATGTACTCGACGCCCGCCACGCCCGGGAGTTTCGTCAGGTGGCCCTCGATTCCCGAAACCGTGTCGGCCGCCACGGCCTCGTCCGTCAGATACGCGTCTATGACGACTTGGGCCTGCAGGTCGTCGTAAACGGCCTTCAGGTTGACGTACGCCAGGGCGAAGATGCCGATTACCAGCATCGATATGGCGATGGAGAGGACGGCCGCCGCGGTCATTATGCCGCCGCGGAAAAACCCGCCGAACGCTTCGCGTACAAAAAACCGCAAGTTCTTCACCGCGCGGCCTCCCCGGCCTCGACCCGGCCCCTGATTATCTTGATTACCCGCGCCTCGGTCCGGCGTACGACTTCGTAGTCGTGGGTCGCGACGATGACCGACGTCCCGCGGGCGTTAATAGCCCGGAATAGTTTCATTATGTGTTCGGTCAGCGTCGGGTCCAGGTTGCCGGTCGGCTCGTCGGCCAGAAGCACCACCGGGTCCAGGGCAATGGCCCGGGCGATGGCGACGCGCTGCTGTTCGCCGCCGGAAAGCTCGTCCGGCCGGTCGTCCTTCCGCTGGCCCAGCCCGACGACGCTGAGCACCTGGAGGGCACGGCGGCGGCGCTCCGCCGGCGAAAGCCCCAGGATGGTCATCGGGAGCATCACGTTCTCCAGGACGGGACGGTCGCCGAGGAGCCGGAAGTCCTGGAAGACGACACCTATCCGGCGCCGCAGGTACGGGACCTGACGCCGACGCATCCGCCCGATGTCGTGTCCCGCCACCGTAACCGTTCCGGACGTCGGGCGCTCCGCCGCGTATATCATCTTGAGGAACGTCGTCTTCCCCGCGCCCGACGGGCCCGTAAGGAACGCGAACTCGCCCTTCTTGACGTGAACGTTCACGTCGTCGAGGGCCGCGATCCGGTCGTCGTAAACCTTGGTTACTTCGTCGAAACGTATCATCGTCGGCCCAACGGTCAGTAAGTTATTATCTTATCGGCCCAGATAGTCCAGTTCATTAATACGCCAATCGTACCCTCGGCGACGCCGGGCCGCAGGTCGCCCTCGCCCAAGCCGCGCATTCCGCTGCATGTGCCGCAAGCCGCCACTTCCGAACCCTGCTCCACCGCTTTCGCAAGTAATTCCGTCAGCTTGAAATCGCCGCTGGTGTCGTCGACCGACTCGTGGGCGAGATAAACCGCGTCGCTCATCAGGAACAGCTTCACTTCCATTCCGGCATCGTACGCGAAGGTCGCGATACGGAGCGCATGCCAGAGCCCGTCGGTTCCGTCATACGGGTGCCGGGTTCCGATTACCAGAAGGTTTACCTCGTCGCTTACCAGTCGAACGCCTCCTCTATCTCCTCGCCCTCGACGCCCCACGGCTCTTCCTCCGGCGGTACCGC
>CP070755.1:902163-937005 GCA_020348885.1 Candidatus Coatesiibacteriota bacterium
CCGACCAGTATCGCCGCGTCCAGGCCGCCGATGTCGATCCCCAGCTCCAGCGCGTTCGTGGACGTAACGCCCATCAGCTCGCCTGCGAACAGCCTCTTTTCGATTGCCCGCCGTTCCTCGGGCAGGTAACCGCCACGGTAAGGGCTGAGTAGCTTACCGAGCCGGGGTCCAAGTTCCTCGGCGGCGTATCGATAGATTAGTTCGGCGACGACACGGGAACGGGCGAATGTTATCGTCTGTACGCCGTCGCGGACCAGTTCGGCCATCACCGAAGTCGCTTCCACGTTTGCGCTGCGGCGCCGCCCCAGCTCGCGGTCCACGAACGGCGGGTTGAGGAGCACGAAATACCGTTCGCCCCTGGGCGAACCGCTTTCGCCTACGACCTCGACGGGCGCCCCGACCAGTTTCTCGGCGTGGTCGCCCGGGTTGGCCACCGTTGCGGAAGCCATGAGGTACTGCGGCGCGGCGCCGTAGTGGGTCAGGACGCGTTCCAAGCGCCTGAGTACGTTCGCGACGTTACTCCCGAAGATGCCCCGGTACGCGTGCAGTTCGTCGATAACCACATATTTCAACCCGGCCAAGAACCGGGCCCAACCCGCGTGATGGGGCAATATCCCGGCGTGAAGCATATCCGGGTTGGTTATGACCGCGTTGGCCTCGCCGCGGATTTTACGCCGAAGGTGAACCGGCGTATCGCCGTCGTAAACGCCCGGACTCACCCGGCGACCCAGCGGCGGCGAAAGTTCGAGCAAGCGGTTCAGGTTGCGGAGCTGGTCCTGGCTCAGCGCTTTGGTGGGATACAGGAAAAGGGCCGACGTGCCGTCGTCGTCGAGCATCGCCTCGAGAACAGGTGCAAGGAACCCTATCGTTTTACCGCTGGCCGTCGGCGTTACTTGCAGTACGTTCGAACCGTCGCGGGCGTACGAAATCGCGTCGGCCTGGTGGCTGAAAAGCCGGGATACGCCCGTATGGGCCAGGGCCGACGCTATCGGCTCGGGTAAAGGCATCCCCAATTCGCCATAAACGGCCTCCCTCCCTTCGACGTGCTCGACGTGGGCGACGGCGTCGGGCCGGGAAGCTATCAATTCGTCTATGAAACGCTCGATCGTCATATATTGTTATGTCGGTAGAAGTCCCTCCAATGGGCAACCTTCGCACTTCGGCTTCGGCTTACAATAGAGATGCCCGCACTTAACGAGTAGCGCGTGGAACTTGTTGAACATAACGGTATCCGGCTCCAGATTATCCTCGAAAACGGCCTTTACTTCGTCGTAACCGGCTTCCTCCTGCGCCAGTCCGTGGCGGCCGAGTATTCGGTGGGTATACGCGTCTACGGCGAAGGTCGGTATGCCCGCGGCATATAGAAGTATGCTATCGGCCGTCTCCGGCCCTACGCCGTTCACGGAAAGTAACTTACCGCGGGCTTCGGCAACGGGCATATCGGCCAAGGCCTCGACCCGGCCGCCGCACTCGGCCCAGAGGAACTCCATCAGCGACTTCAGGCGCCGCGCTTTTACGTTGTAGTAACCGGCGGAAACGATATAGCCGGCCAGCTCTTCGGCCGTCACGTTTCGCAGGGCTTCCGGCGAAAGCAGCTCCGCATCCTTGAGCCGCCCAATCGCCTTCTCGACGTTGCGCCAGGACGTGTTCTGGGTGAGGACCGCGCCGACGGCGATCTCGAAGGGCGACTCACCCGGCCACCACCCCGGGTCGCCGAACGCGGCTTCGAGCCGGCGGTATATTTCGGTCAAACGTTCTTTCGTCCGACTGCCGTACAAGGATTTAAGCGCGGTTATTCAAAGGTCCCGTCGTAGAACGACTTAAAACGCCGCCGTTCGTATCGGGGCGCGACGGCGAACAGAAAAACTATCCCGACGATACCTACCACTATAGCGGCTACCGAACCCACCAACCCGAGTGAACGTCCCGCCACCATTGGCGCTCCCGGCGACGTTACTAACGCGTATCCGTGGAGGCCTACCGCGGCCGTTAGCGCTGGTAAAGCGAACCACCGCCCAGTCCCCCGTTTGAACGGCAGGAGCAGAGCCGAGAGTAGAAACAACGTCGCTTCGCCTACCGTATAGGCCCGCCAGGAAAAAGGCGCCGCTGTCCACGGGTACCCGAAAGCGCCCTCGATGTCGGCGATTAGGAAAACGGCCCAAACGAAAAGTACGGCCGCCAGGATAAGGGTTCCCCGTATAACGTTCTTTTCGCTTTTCTCCATAGATTAGAAAGAGTATAAAAATATACTCAACCGGGGTTGAGTAGTCAAGGTAAACTGGGAACGGACACGCCAATAAGCTCAAACTTAACGGCTTTTAAAGCGGAAGCCGATTGATACGAAAACACCGGGAACACCATTAATCGCTGTACCACGAAAGCACGTTGAACAGGTAGAATTCCAACAAACGCACGAAACCGAAAACCAGAACGTACCAGCCAATCATCAGGTCGATGTAAAGAGGGAAGACGAGAAACGCCGAAATGAACATCAGGTTAAGGAAAAGGTAAATACCGACTTTGGTCCAATTGCGGTCGGTGAACGCGTCCACCGCGATAATGGTATTAAAAGTGACGACGAAAAGCAGAACGTATAAGAAGAAGTGAACCGGGTCCTTCGCGATTAGCACCAGCGACGCGACCACGGCCGCGCAAATCAGGAGTATTATCCACCACCGGCGCGCCGCCACCGAGACTATTCCCTCGAGGATAACGAGAATAACGACCGCAAGGGCGAAAAGCCCGGGCGTCAAACCCATTATCAGGATGGCCGCGCCCAGCGCTATCGTTATAAACGCTTCGGCGAGAACGAACCAAACGTACGACCTTACGCCGGTCTTGTACATAATCTCCCTTCCTTTAACCTGTCGGAACGAAGGAACGAGTTTATGTCATAACGTAGCGCGACTTACCTTGAGTAACGACGGGGATTATAGACGCGCTTACTTCGAGTGTCAAACTTAAAACGGAAGCGTCCGTTTACCGCCGCGAAGGTAAGAGCGAATTGACTTGACTAAACGAGTATAGTATAGTAACAATACGTTCTACAACGACGAAACGGACAAACCGGTTTTCATCGCGTCATAGAAAGGAGAAGGAATGAGGAGTACGTCCGTATTTTTAATAGTTGTAGCATTGTTATCGGCTTTCGCCGCGTCGGCGCAGCCCCAACAAGATCCGCCCGCTTTGGTAGTTGTCAACGCCGAAACGACCGACGAGATGTGGGCGGCGGTCGATAAACTGGCGGAAGACGGTTACAAAACTCGCGTCGTCTTCCCGCCGAACTTCCTGTTCGTCGACCCTAACGATAACGAACCGCAAGCGCTATCGTCAAGGGACTACGTCGTCGGCGTTCATACGAACCGCATAGCCGATACGATGTTATACAACCAGTACCCCAAAGGCGAAACGGCCGTCGGCGCGTATAATTACGTGTACTTCGACGACGCGGCGCCGAAAGGCGAACCCCCGCCGAATGTACATAAAGATTCCCTGTTCTTCGTTCCCGACGGAGTTAGAGAGACCATAAACGACCTAGGACGGGCCGAGAGTCCGCCGTACGGGGGAACTACGACGGATACCAGCGAATATATGATGGGCGATGTATCGGCCCAAATAATCTTCCCGGAAAGTACCGGCAGCGGCGAGAACTGGACCCAGGCGAGGAAAAACACGTGTATAAACGAAGTTACGCTGGCGCTAAACTGGTGGGCCGAGACGTACCCAGAGGACGACCTGACCTTCGTCTTGCACGACGTAACAGCCAGTACGACTTATGAACCGATAAATACGACGATTAGTCAACACGACGATTGGATAAGTGATTGCCTCGACGACCTCGGCTACACCGGAGGGTCACACTGGAACCAATGTTACGATTTCTGCAACGACAACAGGGACAACGACGGGACCGATTGGACGTTCCTGATATTTATCGTCGATAGTTACAACGACGCAAACGGTATGTTCCCCGACGGCTACTTCGCGTACGCGTACCTTGGCGGCCCTTACCAGGTAATGACATACGACAACGACTACTGGGGCATCGGTAATATGGACGTCGTATGCGCCCACGAGACGGGACACATAGTCTATGCGCTGGACGAGTACCCCGGTTCACCCTGGGTCGCATACTCCGGTTATCTTAACGCGTACAACGGGAACTGGCAAGGCAGTATACCTTGCATTATGAACGGCTCTTCACTCCAGTTCCAGGCCTGGAACAGCCACGACAATTGCCAATATACCGACGAGATGTGTGGTTGGCTCGACGACGACGACAACGGACTACAGAACATCCTCGACGTAGAACCCGAAACCTGGCTAGACGAGTACTTACCTGACCCGACGGAAGACTCGGTCGTAACTTACACGGGAACGACCCAGGTTCAGACCTTCCCGAACGAAAACCCTTACGGGAACGGCAACGACATCCATATCGGTTACATAAACGTAGTTAAATGGAAACAGAATCCACCCAGCGCCGCGAACAACGCCACGCCTTCCGACGGGACGTTCGACAGCGGAGAAGAGGACTATACGTTCGATACGTTCCCGATGACGCCGGGCGAAAACGAATTCCGCGCTTTTTGCTACGTTAAATGGTACACTGGTTACTACGTCCGCGACCTTACGGCGGCGGTGGACTTCCTTACGTACGATCCGGACGATACCGGCGTCGAAGACCTTAATCTCGCGCTGACTTACAGACACCCGGGAGCAGTGTTCGTAACCTGGGAAGACCCGAACGGCGAATACGCCGGCTTCAACCTTTACAGGGCTGTCGAAAGCGACGGTGGAGCTTCTCGTAGCGGTTTCGGCGATAAGTTAAACGACGAACAGATAACGGGCGAACCGCCGTACGAGTACGCCGACGGCGCTGTTGAACTCGATATAACTTACAGATATACGTTGGAGGCTATAACGGTTTCGGGCAAAACCGAAAACGTAAGCCTTACGATAACGCCCGGCGAGTCGAAACCTGCGGCGTTCGCGCTTTACCAGAACGCGCCGAACCCGGTCGTCCATGGGACGTCTATCGTCACGTTCGCGTTGCCGGAGGGTTGCGACGTGGAATTGACCCTTTACGACGTAAACGGACGGAAAGTGACCGATGTACTTAACGACCACTTCGGTGCGGGGTACCACGAAATCGCTATCGAAGCCGAACTACCGGCCGGCGTCTACATTTATCGTATCAAGGCCGGCGATTACTCGGCGGCCAAGAAGATGGTAGTCGAGAACTAGCGCCGACGGTGAAGCTAACGAAGGCCGCCGAAACGGCGGCCTTTTCTTTATATACGCGTAGAATATTAAAGGTTTGCCGGTTGGAGAATACCTGGTAAACGAGGATATGGGATGCTATAATTATTTAGTAAATCGAAAAGAACCCCTAACGGTTCTCGCGATTGGAGCAGATCGGATTCGAACCGACGGCCTCATCCGTGCGAGGGATGCGCTCTTCCGACTGAGCTACTGCCCCGAAATCGGGCGCATTATACATTATACTGCGGTTAAAATCAAGGACTAACGGCCCAACGTATTCAAGCAAGGTGATAGAGATGCGGACTACCATGATTTGTATTACTATCGCGCTGGCCGTACCGGCGCTCGCGTTCATCGACGAAGACCCGGGATTATACGCGGAGGAATTCTCGATACAGACCGAAGCGTTGGGCGCCGCTATGGACGACCTCGGCGCGATTATCGAGCAAGCCGTCGGGGGCGATATTAGCGAATACGAAGGTGAACTAAGAACCTTGCGAAGCGATTTCGATAGCGTTTACAACAAAATATCGGAGTGGGAGAAAATCCCGGACGAATATACGCTTTGCACCGCCGGGCTCGAAGAGGGCGCAGTCAAAGCCGGCGAGTCCGTGGACGGACTTCTCGAGTACGCGAGCGACAACGACGATGTAGCGCTCGTAAGAGCCGCTATGAAATACGAAGAAGCCTTCGAAGCCTATTCGAAAGCGCTGGATACTTATCCATATCTGATAGAAGAAGACGAATAGCCTTATCTTACCGTTGACCGATGCCCGCCGCGTTCTCTATCAGTAACCTGGCCTTTACCTACAAAGGCGCTACCGAACCCGCCGTCAAATCCGTCAACCTGGAATTAGGTAAGGGCCGGTACCTCTCTGTAATGGGCCGTTCCGGCGTCGGGAAAACTACCGTTCTGTACGCGTTATCCGCCGTTATCCCTGAAAGGAAGAAAGGTTCCCTCGAAGGGAACCGTCTCCTTTTCGGCGAACCACTGGACGGATTACTACCGTCGGACATCGCAGGAAAAGTAGCACTCGTTTTCCAGGATTTCGAGGCCTCTTTATTCTCGACCGAAGCGAACGACGAAGTAGCCCTAGGGCCCGAGTACCTTGGCTTCTCGCCCGCGGAAACTCGTGCTCGGGTTTCGGAAAGCTTACGAACCTGCGGCCTCGACGGTTTCGGCGAACGGAAGGTAAACCAATTGAGCGGCGGCGAGAAACAACGGTTGGCGGTCGCCGCCGCCCTTGCGGTGGACGCGAAACTGCTTCTCTTCGATGAAGCAACGTCCGACTTAGACCCGAAGGGCAAAAGCGACGTCGCGTCGCTCGCGGTCGACCTCGTCAAAAACGGACGTACGGTCGTGTCGGTGGAAACCGAAGCCGAAGCCACTCTTACCGCCGACGAACTCTTACTACTAACCGGCGGCCGCGTCTTGACAAAGGGCAAGCCGGCCGAAATCCTAACCGACGCGAGAATCTGCTCGAAAGCGGGTGTCCAGCCTTTACCCTTTTTACGGGTTTGCGACGAACACGCGGGGGATTGGCGACTGAGGAGAGACATCAAGGGCGATAAAAACGTTTTCGAAGCCCTTACAACCGAAGCCTGCAGGGTATCGCATTCCCCGGTTATCCAGACCGACGGCCTTACATATTCGTATCCCGGCGGGGCCGACGCACTAGCGGGAGTAAGGTTAACCGTAAACGCTGGCGAGATAGTAGCCGTACTGGGGCAAAACGGGAGCGGAAAAACGACTCTGGCGAAGTGCGTGGCCGGGATAATTACGCCCACTTCGGGGGATCTACGTTTGTTCGGTAGAGATACAACCGAAATCCCCCAACTCGAATTGGCACGCTACGTCGGGTATCTGTTCCAGAACCCGGACCACCAGATATTCTCAGAAAGCGTTTTCGACGAAGTAGCCTTTGGGCCGAGGAACATAGGGATTAAAGGCGACGAACTCAAGGCCCGGACGCGGGCGGCCTTGGAAACCGTTGGGATGGCGGAGAGAAGAACCGACGACCCGTTCGCTCTGACGAAAGGCGACCGGCAGCGCACGGCTCTCGCGTCGGTACTCGCGGTGGAACCTAAAATAATCATACTCGACGAACCGACGACCGGCCTCGATTTCGAAGAAGTGAGGTCGGTAATGGAGCTTTTACGGGACTTGAACAGAAAGGGGATAACTATAATAATCGTTACCCATTCGATGCCGCTGGTCGCGGAGTACGTCCCCAGGTCGGTAATTATGAGGGACGGTGCCATCGTGATGGACGGCTCTACCAGGGACGTAATGGCTTGGAGTGCGAAGTCCTATGAACTGGGAATCGAACCGCCGCTCGTGACGAAAATTACGGCTGAAACCGGCTACCCTTGTCTTACGAACTACGAATTTGAGGAAACATTCGGGGGAAGCATTGAGTAAAAACATACGAAGGTTACACCCGTTAACGAAGATACTCTGGCTTCTCGGCGGGCTGGTTTTGTTACTCGTATTCAACGACCCGATATACTTATCGGCCGTATTCGCGGCGGCGGTAATATTCGCCGTTATCCCTTGCCGTATCGGCCGGCAATTGATTAAAGCTGTTCCCCTCCTGGTTGTATTTTTCATCGCTAGCCTGATTATATGGCCGCCGTTTATCAAATCGGGCGTGACGTGGTTTTCGTTGGGCCCGTACGTCGTTACAATCCACGGCACGGCTTACGCCGCCGCTATGGGGCTGCGGATAGCGGGGACGGTCGTCGTCGCGCTATGCTTCGCTTCCACTACAAGCCCCGAAGAATTCGCCGCCGGTTTAAGGTCGATGAAAGCTCCGTCGGCGATAAGTTTCACCCTATCGTTAGCGTTCAGGTTGCTACCAGTCGTCGCCGAGACTACGGCGCGGGTCGTCGAATCGCAGAAAGCGCGAGGAGTCGCTTTCTCCGGCGGGCTCGTCCGCCGGATGAAGCTGTACCTTCCTTTAATCGTTCCAGTAGTCCTCTTGAACCTAAGGGGCTCCGACCAGATGGCGATAGGGTTGGAGCTCCGCGGCTTCGCGCCGTCGAAGCGGCCGGTACCCCACGACCCGCCGCGGAGTTCGGTTCTAGACGTAATGGCGGTCTTTGTATTAATTCTATTGATAGCAAGCGCTTTGGCGGCCCGGTTGGCCGGTTACGGCGCAATAATCCCCGACCGCATATAAAAAAAAACCGCCTTTCCGGCGGGTAACTCTTTAACCGAAACAACTCGGATAAACTACTACCCGTCGCGGGTTAAGATTATAGACCTGGAAAATACGATACGTTTATCGTCCGTACTCAACCTTATAACGTAAATGCCGTCCGCAACGGCGTTCCCGCCGTCATCTTCCGCGTTCCATTCGACCGAGTACTCACCCGGTTGGGCGTAATCCGACGCAAGAGTCCGTACGACTTTACCGGATAAATCGAAAACCTTAACCGTATACCCGATATCGCCTGCGTCCTCGCCTATTTGTATCGGAACGTTAATGGAGGAACTAAACGGATTGGGATACGCGTTCAGTATCTTCGTAACGGACACAGGCGACGCCGAAGCCCTCGGGGCCGTTACTATCTTCGGCCCGTACTCCACGGCACTTCCGTCGGTCATTACCTCCTGGACAACGTAATAATATGTTTCTCCGCCTTCTATTTCTTTATCTTCGTAAGAATATCTCCCCGAGATTTCTTGGGACATTTCGGCGAGTTTAACGTACTCACCGGGGAGTCCGTCGTCTTTCGGCGCGCGCAAAACCCGCCACGCGGTGCGCTCCGACGAAGGCGAGCTTTCCCACGAAACCAACAGGGAATCGGATTTCGCCCGCACATCGAAGTCGAGAACGTTCGTTTCCCTAGCGTGGTATTTCCCGCTACGCCAGTGGTTCCCGCCATATGTAGGCCACGGGCACGAGTCGGTGTTGTACGGCGCACCCATACTTATCGCTTCGACGGTACCGCCGTCGGTCGCTATAACCAGATCTATCCCGCCGTCGTCGTCCAAGTCTGTCGCCGTAGGAGTCGCCGTAATCTTACCGCCGGATACGCTCAGCGGGAACCCGTACGCGGTTTCGCCGCCGGCCCCGAACGCCCATATCTTACCGCAGCCCGTCGCGACGATTACTTCTGGAAGCCCGTCGCCGTCTACGTCGGCCGCGATGGGCGCCGCGGCTACAGTTTCGTTTACTTTAAGCGGAAACCCGTCGATTTCGTAGCCCCTCGCGTCGACGGCGAATACGGTACTCGAAGTAAGATGTGCCCCTCCGACGACGAAGATGATTTCGACTGATCCGTCGCCGTCGATATCCGCCGGGGCGGGAGCCGCAGTTATCGTACCGCTGCAAAGTTTTACCGGCCACCCAGCGCGGACGCGGCCCCTTCCGTCAACCGCATACCCGGAACCGTCGGACGTACCGAAGAGTATTGTTTCGCCGCCGTTGCCGTCGATATCGGCGATGGTCAACGCGCTTATCTTGGCCGACCCGACGGTAACGGGCCATCCGTCGATTCGTTTGCCGTTATAATAAAAAGCGTAAACGTTACTACCGGCCGAAACGATTACATCGGCCGTATTATCGCCGTCGAAGTCGCCGACCGACAGAGAAGGCGACCTGGCGCCCTCGAGGTCGATAGGCCAACCTTTAATAGGCGTGCCGTCGCCGTGAAACGCGTAAACCGTAACGCCGGACGCCGTTTCGACGGCCGCTACGACCTCCAACCCTCTATAGCTCGTAAGATTCTGGACTACGGGCGATGCTTTATCGGACGTACCGTCCAATGTCTTAGGCCAACCCGGTAACGGCTTCCCGTCGGCGGATAGCGCTACGAGTTTCCCCTCGTTCGAAAGGAATACTATGTCCAATAAGCCGTCGTCGTCGATGTCTGCGAGAACCGGAGAATTCTCTTCGCCTTCACCGGCTGTCTTCGGCGTACCGACCGGGAATCCTCCCGATATTCTACCATCGGACGTTAGCAGGTATAAACGGTCATCCCACGTCGCTACCGCGACCTCGCGTTTCCCGTCGCCGTCAATATCGGCCACCGCCGGCGAAGAGAAGTGTACCGCGCCGACCTCGGCCGGCCAACCCGGTATGTACGGGGCCGACGTAGCGGGCGAGACCAAAGACAGAACCACCCACAACGCGGCCATTAAATATATATCGCGGTTTATACCCGTCAAACCCTTCGCGCCTATCCTCTCCGTTTTACACCGCTAGAAGATTACTTCAATATCGAAGGTTACCGCTTTTTCGGTGTTCTCTTTAATGCCGGTATCAGTTAAATCATAAGCGTTGTGCCACATCCGGTAATCGAAGGTCAGGTCTATCTTAGTGAACTCGGCCGGCGAATACATTAAATGAGGAGTAACCGTCACGTTCATCGGGACTTCCGCTTGGGCAGGGCCCGCGATAATATCGACCGTCGATAAATCTGGTTGTTGGAACGCGAATCCGCAACCGACGAACATATCGCTCCGTAAATAGAACTGCGGCTCACCCCACAGTAAAAGGTCGGAGTTTTTATTCTTACCGGTCCCCCACGCGTTGGGGTTGTTCGAGCTCCAATATTGGTATATCAATGCGCCGCGCGCCCACAACCTCGACTGGATTATCTGGACGCCGACGTCCGGGTGAACCTGGATTAAACTACCACCGGTGGGCGCCGTTGGGTCGAGGTCGGCGCTGTCCTTGTACCTGTGATAGCTGAACACGAAGTAATAATCGATAATCGAAAACGCCCCCGCTCGGTCCACGCCGAAATGCATAGTATCGCCGAACGACTCGACGTCGCTTTCGACATCCGGGTACAGTATTTCGGCCTGTCGGTAAAAACCGCGCCAGTAACCCGGCATAGCATTCACATAATGCTGGTCCCAGAGAGAACGCACGTTATAAGCGCGCCCCTCGGTGGCGAAGAATATGTCGAAACCCAAAATCGTTTCTTTTGTCGCGAACAAGGTCTCGCCCCCGGCGCCTATCCCCCCGGCTATCTCGGAAGCGATCGGACCGAACCCGCGAGACAACCGGCCGCCGTAAGGGTCGAGGTGGGCTACGTAGGAATTGGAGTCGATATCGTTGGTGAAGTCGTTAAAATAACCACCGCTACCGTAGCGTACGTCGAAACCGCCCACGGTAAGGTCGCCCAAGCCGAACGCGTTCAACTTGGTTAAACTTATATCCTCGAGGGACGCGTAAACGGGGGTATCTACGCTTTTCTCGACCAACGTATAATCGCCGCCGGCCGTCTGCGCCAGCGAATAACGGTACAGATGAGGTTTTTTCCCGTCATCGAGGGTTACGACGAGACGCGCGGAAGTCTCTTCGTCGATGTTCGCCGTTAAACCGATGTCGGCCTCATACCGCCACATATAGCGAGGCGTCCCGTCGCCGGTTACGCCGCCTTTAGGGTCGGTAGCTGTAGCGCCGGAACCGTCGATGCCGTCGCCCCTCAGCGACGTGTATAAATGGCCGTCGATAACTATATCGGCGGACAACGCCGCCGACGCTAAAACGATAAAAACGACCACCACAACCGCGATTCTCGAAAACATAGAAACCCCTTTTATAGACGTTTCTGTAAGGCTCCCCTGAAAGCCCCGTACGCGTCGTCGTCGTAAAGGACGAACGTAATTTCGAGTAAGCGGACGACATCACGAGTTTCGAGATAGTCCAACGTCGCCGTCAACATCGCGTCCGCCGAATCGCCGTAAGGTAACTTCCCCACACCGGTACCCATCGCAGGGAACGCTATACGTTTCAAACCTATTTCTTCGGCTCGGGTCAAGGCGCTCCGGGTCGCCTCCGATATAAGGCCGACGCTCGCGTTACCATCAGCATCGAGTACGACCGCGTGGATTACGAACTTAGCCGGTAGGAGCCCGGCCCGAGTCCGGGCCGCGTCGCCCGGTTCCAAGGGCGCGTAATCGTCGCACTCGCGTTGTATCGTGGAACCGCCTTTCTTGGCGATGACACCGGCCACGCCCACGCCCAGGACCAGGTTCACGTTCGCCGGGTTGACGATAGCGTCCACTTTGGCGTTGGTTATGTCGCCTTTCTCAAGGCCGATCACCGTTTCACCGATTTCGATTATAGGCTCCCTATCCATCAGGGGGATGCCCTTCCGATTCTCCTTCGAACCCCATTAACAGCAACAGCCGGACAATGGGGCCGGCTTGTTTGATAATATAATACTCGAAATCGGAGCCGGTGTCAATCGAATTCGCCCGTGTCCATTATGACAGGTTTTCGCCCAACCGGACTTATCATTAAGCGGTAAAAAAGGTCAATCGAAAGCAAGTTCCATGAAGACTGCGCCTTCGACCGGGTTATAGCGATACGGTTCACACTCCTCGAAGCCCAGGGACTTATATAGCGCTATCGCCTCCACCATAGATGGTACGGTATCCAACATCATCTTTTTATAGCCGAGTTCCCTGGCCGCGTCGATTACGGCGGCTGCGAGTGCTTTGCCCACGCCCTTTCCACGGAACTCGGGCCGGACGTACAACCGTTTCATCTCGCAGACGCGGTCGCCGAACTCCCTTAACGCGACGCAACCGGCGACCGCTGAATCGATATAGGCCAGCAACAAACAACCATCCGGCGGCGCATATTCGCCGGGGAGTTCCGCGTACTCCCGTTCGTAATCCTGGAAGTCGAGGTTGAAACCTAGTGATTTCACGTACTCGGTAAAAAGTTCCCGGACGACATCGAGAACCTCCCGACGATGTGCGTTTACTATATCGAGTCCTTCGCTCATACGGGGAAAAGCCGTCAGTACAGCTGGCTGTTACTTATAAAACGCCACGAAAGGTACGCCCGTCGCCTCGCGACCCGCTCGCGCAATATCCTCGAGCCTTTCCGGCGGTACGAGCGAAATCCCCGTGTCGGGAACGGGCCTGTCGATGGAATATATGTGTACCTCTACAGGCTGTATAAGAGAGACTAGATCGAAATAACTCTCCAGTTCCCCGGCGCTGATGTTCGACGGCGCGCCGTCCACCAGAACGGACTGCACACGGATACCGTCAAGCGATGAGAGACGCTCAACAATATCGTAGAAGTCAACGCGCCTAGCCGGCCTATTTATCGCACGGAACGTGCGTTCGGTACCGGCGTCGAGTTTGAATACCGGGGCGTCGATTTTACGCACCGCTTCCCGTACGCCGGTCCGTGCCAACGCTGTAGAATTGGACAACAGTGCGACTTTGGCGTCGGGCCTATACGTGTCCCTCAATTCTACGACTTCATCGACCAGTTCCGGGAAATCTGGATGGAGGGTAGGCTCGCCGTTGCCGGAAAAGGTCACGTAACCGAACTCAAGCGACGATTTTAACGCTCCCTCGACGGCCCTCACGACCTCGTCCGAATCCGGTAAGTCGTTTACGTATTCGCGCATATCGACCGATAACTCGTCGGTCCGCCCGAAATGACAATAAACGCAGTCGAACGAACAAAGCTTAAACCGCCCCGGCATAAGGTTGATACCGAGTGACTTCCCCAGTCGCCTCGAGTTTATCGGGCCGTAGATTATCCCGTCCTTCAGTTCAAGTAGCATACGGCGGTCTCATCCTTCCCACCTCATCGCCATTCCGGGGGCGTCGTCGGGTCGTACTTCGAAACCGTATCGTTCGTAGAACGGGGCCACACCTTCCGCCGCCATCAAGCCGATAAAGGCACCCGCTTTCGCTCTTCGCCTTAAGTAATCCATGACTTTATCCATAATCGACCGACCCAGACCCAAACCCTGGTATTCTGGGAGAACGATGATATCTTGAACGTAAAAATATATCCCGCCGTCGCCGACAACGCGGCCGCAACCGATAGTCTTTTTATCGTGGAAAAGCACGACGTAATATAAGGCGTTCTTTAATCCGACTTCAACACCTTCGCCGGCAACTTCCGACCAACCGACCGCTCGCCTGAAACGTTGGTATTCATTAACCGTCGGTTCACGTTCAACTAACTCAAAACCCTCTTTGTTCATTATAAGCCTTCCGTTACTCGGCTCCACCTTCCAACTTATCGTCCTTATCTTCTTTTGCCTCGCCGTTCTTCGTAACCTTTTTACCGTAACCCCGCATCATATGCCACTTGCCGCAGTGGGGACATCGCTCGTACCGTTTCCACATCAGGTTCGCCGCCAAGAAAACGGGCTTGTCGTATTCTTTGCCGCAGTCGGGGCATACGTCGGTTCCGTAGATCCAGCGTCCGAACTTGAACGACCCTACGGCGAAACGGGTGAGCGTCAATACCATGGCAACGATGAACGCATAAAAATATACCACCAGGATAATAGTCCACGTCGTCTTGCCCAACTTGAAGAGGTCGATCCAAGCGAGATAAATCGGTAAGTTCGCGAAGTAGTGAAGCGCCGCTGCGCCCAGCATCCCGACGGCGATGTTTTTCCGTATGTACCTCAACATAACCGCCGCGAAGGCGCCGTGGGCAATACACACCATAAAGCGTTCGTTTAAAAAACCCACGTAATAGTACCAGGGGTAATCGACGAAGTCGGGGCTGGCGAACACCCGTTCGGCTATCATCCAGATTTCGCCGAGGCCGAAGCCCAGCCCTATCGCCATCGCGATTCTTACGAAGTTCTTCTCGGTAATCTGCTTCCGGAACCACGGGAGAAGCAAGAGTACCCACTTCGCCGGTTCCTCGGTCAGAGGCGCGTAGAACGTGGTCAGGAATACGAACCAACCCGATTCGGCGTCCATCGCCGTCTCGAACCAACCGTGAAACGTAAGCCGCACGAGGTAGAACGCTATCCAATACATCGGGATGTGGAAAAGGATCGCCGTCGTTACCGCAGCGTATTCGCTTTTCCGGGCCCGCCAATATACGAACCCGCCGATTAAACCGGCGCTGAAGACAGTAGTAACGACCGCCATTATGAATATGCCGGGCATTTACCTTACCTCCTGCACCTCGGATAGACTATCTCCATAGGCAACCCCGCCGAATCGAATTCAGGTTCGTCCGGTATCGAAGCCAACCCTTCGGCGCCCCTAACCACGGCGACCGCGGCCACCAGAGCGTCCAAGATATCGTCGCGGCCTACGTCCCGGCGGCGGTACGACCGTAAAGCTTCCTCTACTATTTCGACCGCTTTCGAGAAAAAAGACCTGAGTGTTGCCATACGTTCCCGGAACCCAATGGTCTTCCGCTTCGGATATTTCATCGGCCCGCCAGCGAAGGCCCAAAAACAAACCTCGGGGTGAGTTTCTCGAATGACGCGGCGGGCCGCCGGGTCTTCAGCCAAAAGCTTGTCGACCTCTCTGATTTTACGGCTTATATGGTAACTCTGTAGGGATAACTTCCTGCCCGTAAGTTTTTTATTTACCCGCGACGCGTCTTCGTAAATATCCTCGTAAACAGCGGCGTGGCAAGGCGCCGGGAACACGCTGCACCTACGCGGCCACCCGAGTAACTTCCTCGCTTCGACGTCGCATAAACGTTCGTCGGGACCCTCGGTGCGTAAACCGATCGGGATATCTACTAAAATCAAATCCGCGTCGTTGTTTTCCGCCCAAAGTTCTTTTATAGTCGAATAAACGGCCGTTTCCGACCGTTCAGCGCTCAGAACAACCGCGAACCAGCCCGCCCGACATCCGTCTACGCCGACGGCCTTCACTTCGCCCTCGCCGTCATCTCCACGAGCCAACGGTGAATGGGTAACATATCCTTGAACCTGTCGAGACAGTAGTCGATTATGCGTGGTTCGTAAATCTCGTCGGGAACCGCTAACTCGACGCCGGCCGTCAGCCCGTTATAAAGAAGCAGCTCAGCGTTCTCGTGGTCGGGGTCAAATCCCTTGGGCGTCTTCTTGTAGTGCTTCCGACCGACGTTATACCCTTTACCAGATACCTCGTCTATAGCCCAGACCAACGCCGGACCGTAAACCGGATGGACGACCGATTTACGGTACTCTTCCAGTAGGTGTTTCGGAAAGATATAAACCCCGACGCCGAGGAACAAGCCGGGCGGCTCCAAGTGGAAGTAAAAACCGGAGTTCTCCATCCTCGGGCCGACGCCCTCCCAGAACCATAACCCCAGGTGGGTTTTATAAGGGCTTTTATCCTTGCTGAAGCGCGTGTCCCGGTAAATGCGGAAGATAGACTTATTCACCCTCGGGTCGGCGACGATCTCGGGCGTGATTTCCCGCAATCGTTCCCCCATCGAGACTACGAAAGAACGGGCCGGCGCCATAACGTAGTCCTCGAAATCGGCCTTGTGCTTCTCGAACCAGACCTTGTCGTTATTCTCGGCCAGCCCCTCGAAGAATTCTACGCATTCCCTTGGAAAACCGACGAAATCCCGTTCATTCGTCATCTTCCGCCCCCTCTACTAATCTCCCCCGCGACCCTTACGGTTATTTCATCGCCGTAATCATCGGGTCGCCCTCTATCGCCGCGGGCGTCTCAATCGCCTTCTCTACGACCGGTTTCACCAACGCGTCGACGCCCTCCAAATCGCTCGGTCGGTCTTGAGGAGCGAGTTGGTCAAAAAGCGAACCGGCCGCGTCGGCGCCGCTTTCGGTCGGCAACACTTCCCGAAACCCGACGTCTGCCAACCACGCAGCGAGGGTCCTCCCGGACGGGTGGCGCAGAGGACACGCGCGTACGTCGGTTATCCTAGGCGCGACCTCCTCTAACGCTTCCGGCGTTACGTCGTCTAATGTAATCTCGCCGGTACCGCCGGTTATCGTTTTATTTAGGTGCTGGGCGGACACGTCAAAGACCAGATTGAACTGGTCGGCCCGCTCCTCGTCTATATGACGGTCCGTGAGTATGAGCTGCGCCGTTTCGCCGCCGACTGACCTGACCCAGACTTCCCGTTCCCTCCCGTCGCGGTATCTGGCGAGGGCCTCGTACCACACCCTCAGTCGCCCGCCTGGTCGTATAACCCGATAGATTTCCTCGAGCGCGAACAGGGGATCCGGCGTCTGCTCCACCGACGACGCGGCCATAGCGCCGTCGAAGTGACCGTCCGGAAAAGGTAACCGGGTCGAGTGGGGAACGTGTACGAACGCCGCGTTCTCAATCCCCAGCCGTTCGGCGTTCTCTTCGCACGCTTCGACCCGGCGTTTCGACGCGTCGACGCCCACTACCTCGCCCGCGAACGGCGCAACGTTCAACGACGGCCAGCCGTCGCCCGGGCCGAAGTCCAACAAACGCCCGCTGCCCGTCGAATAGAGGTAGTCGAAAGTAAAACCCCGTTCCCGCCAATCGCCTCGTGAAGTCGTATCGAACGGTCGGTAGATTATCGGAAGGCATCGCTCCGACTGCGAGTCCATCTCGTCGTAGATAAACTCGGCGGAATCGCAAACCCGCGGGTTCAAGTTCTTTTTTATCCAATCGAATACGTCCAATTGAATCGTTGCTTGTTACGAGACGGAACGCAGTCCGCCGTCAATAATCGATTTCGTCAAACTCGCCGCGGATTACGCGGTCGGCCGAGCCGATAAGGTTGACGGCGCGTTTGAACAATTCGGTGATTTCGGGTTCCTCGTCGACGGCGGCCATTATTTCTTCACAACGTTTGGAGCTTTCGTAGAAGTTTAAACCGACCCAAAGTTCTTCGTTCCCGCTCGTTGGAACAACGTCGGAAACCCCCGTTAGGCCATACCTCTGAGCGCCGTCGGCCAGTCGAAAGATTTCTTCTCCGCTGGCGCCGTGTTTTTCGTAAATCGTCCGCGCTCTTGACGATATCTCGAGGAACTCTTTAACACCGTTCTTCGGGACGCGATATATGTAAAGCTGTAAATAAGCCATCACCGCCTCCGTTAGTATTATTTATACCCAGCGTCAGGGTCTCCGACCGTGAAATCGGGCGGTTCGCCGTCATACTCGAGAATCGAGACGCCGCCGGCGGTCGCAAACGCGAGCCGGGTCCGGCCGCCGACCGGCGCCAGCGGCGTTATCCCGCGGCAGTGCTCGTCGCCCAGGCCGTAGCGGGCGTAGTATCGCTCGACCTCCCCCTCGCCGTCGAGGTCTATCGCGTTTATACCAACGTCCCTAATAGCGACCCAGAGGTATCCGTCGTTAACTGCCTCCGCCCGAACGTCGGTATGGCTGAGGCCGTCGGTTCGGGTGATGTGGCCTATCACTTCCAGATCGGGCGTAAGTATATCTATACCCTGGTCGTACGCCCCTACGTAAACGACACCCTCGGCGGCAGTCAGCGAAAGGAGTCGGGGTGATGATAACCCGTTATCGATATCCACGTAAGTCGTAGAACCGTCGCCCGCTATTTTAGCCAAGCCGCCCCATCGGGTCGCGACATACAAACCCGTATCGTCCGACGCCAGGTCAACGACGTCGGAAGAGGGGAGACCGTCGGCCGTCGTGTACCGCCAGACCGGTTTCAGCGTGCCGTCCAGTTCTATTAAACCCACGGAGGTCCCCAGGAACGGGCGCTCGTCGAAAACGGCGCAACAGACGCCGCTCCCCCCGAACCCGTTTTCGGTGACGCCGAAGGTCAACCACGTCTCGCGTAACGGGTCAAAGAGGGCAGCCCCCGGTTCCGCCGCCACGAAAACCTTACCGCCGAGATACGCGAGGTCCCGGAGTTGGTCCCAATCACTACCCGCCGGGTTCCTGTAGTTCCGGACGGAAAAACCGTCGACGTCGATCAACGACAACCCGTCGTTGGTTGCGGCCCACAGGTAATCGCCGGCGTCAAGTACGGCATAGACCGCAGGGCCGGCGAGTCCTTTCGATATAGGTAACGGACGCGCGTCGCCGGACGTAGGGTCGAAGACGAAAACGCCGTCGGTAGTCCCGACCAGAACCGTCTCGCCGAAAGGCTCCAGGCAGTTTACCGGCGCGCCGCTGAAAGACTCGGTTACCCGCCACAGCGGCGACGGCTTCCGCTTCTTTGCGTCCTTTTCCGATTCCCAGTCGAGACCGGTCCCGACGGGGAAAACAAACGGCTCACCGTCGTCGCGCCGTACGTACAAACCGTCAGCCGCGGCCACGTAGTGGTACCCCGCGAAGTGTAGCCCGTCGTTTACGTCAACTCCCGCGAGCCGCGGGTGGAACGGCTTTACCATCCCCGAAGCAGGGTGTAGGACACCGGCGCCTCCCGACGTATATATCTCGATCGAGTCGCCCCGCTCGATTATCTTACGGATGAACCGGTATCCGCGCGAAGCGACGTGAAGGGTCTGCCATAAATCCAAAACCGGGTCGAAAACGAGAATCTTGTCGTACCCGCCCCAGTAAACCAATCGGCGTCCGAAGTTAACGCCGTAAACGTCGTCGAGGAGGGTTTGGCCGGGGTTAACGTACGGCGTCCAGCCATCGTCGAGTTGGCGGCTGAGGGGTCTGCTCGACTTCCAGGTTATGGGCGATTCTACCGGTTCGCCGAACTCCTTGTCAAATCGCCGCGCGCCTTCCAGCGTAGAAACCCATACGTACCGTTCGTCGGCGGCGACGCCCGTACAATCGTTATACGCGTATCCCCACATACGGATAACGTGTTCAAGAGTACCGTCGAACCTGTCGTACTTCGACAGGCCGTTCCGGGTCGCGATATAAACGTAATCGTCGTCGGCCGCCAGCCCGGTAGCGTAGTTGTGGCCGAGACCTTCGGCGGTCGTTAACGTGTCGTACGACCCCGTCGGAAAATCGTACCGTACGACCCCGCCGCCGCGGTAAGAGATCCATATCCAGTAGTCTAACGCGAGAATATCGCTTACGTCGGTTCTCGAAATGACGTTGATCCAATCGGCCCCCAAAACGTTCACCGAAAGGATAATGCTTAAAACAGCCGGAAATAAACGTTTCATATAATACTAATCGCGTAGTAAGTACAACCCCCGGGGCGGACGCAGGCGGACCTCATGTTCACATATATACGCCAGCGGCTCCACCCCCCTGGTCAACGGTACTCCCGGTCGGAGCCCGTCGCATACGTACTTGACGAGCCATCGAGGGCGGGATTGGGCCTCGACGCCGAAGTCGAGTTCGAAGTGGAGGTGCGTCGGCGTCCCCTCGGCGTTGCCCGTGGCGCCTACGGCAGCTATCGGGTCGCCGGGCTCCACCCACCGTCCGACTTGGACGTCGATGGACTCCATATGTATGTAGTAAGTATAGACGCCCCGGCCGTGGTAAACGGCGACCTTATAACCGGGGCCGGGCCGTGGGCAAAAAGACGCGACCGTCACGACGCCCGCACGGGCGGCGAGAACCGGAGTACCGCCGGGCGCGTATATATCGGTCCCGAAGTGGTTCCGGCGCCACGTGTTACGGAAGTCGGTCAGACCGTAGGTCTCGGTGTACTCAATCGAGTGAAACGTCGCTCCCTCGACCGGGAAGACGAAGCATAATCCTCGGAATCGATCGCCGGTGGCGAGCATCCGCCCCTGCTCGTTATCAGGGACCACCAAGCGGCCGGTCTCCGGACTTACGAAACCGAGCGGCCGTTCGATTACCGTTTCGGTTTCGGCCGTTTCACCGCCAGCAGGGTAGGATAAAGCCGCGCCGGCGTACGCCAGAGCGGCCAGGCAACAGGTCAGGTAAACGAGCGGCTCCATCGGTTCAAGAACCTATTCGCCCAAGTTTGTGGTAATCTTCCACTCGCCGTCTTCGTTAATCAGGAACTGGGTATAGGGTACGCCGTCCAGTTCGTAGGTCGCCTCGGCGGTGAGCATCTTCACGGTCAGGTTTTCGGGATTCGCTTTTACGTACGGCTCCCGGTTGTCCTTCAGGCTCTTAATAAACCATATCTTTATCTCATCTTCTGGTAGTCCGCCCACGTCATCGGCGACAGATTTGGTGGAGTTCTCCGAATAACACTCGAACGCCATCTCGAAGTCGCCGTCGCGCATTGCCTGAATATACGTGGCCATCGTGGTCTCGGGCGTCGCAAACGGCCCTTCGACTTCTTCTTCCTTCGTGCAACCGACGAACGCCGCGAGCGTCGCGACGAGAACGACGGTTATATAGCATCTAGTCATACGACCTCCATTAATTCCCTTCGGTATATCCCGTTATTTTACCCTTTCTATCCGCGCGAATGCGTCGTGTTGGTGAATGGACTCGAAGTTGGTACACTCGACTTTATACGCTCGCGCCCGCGGTTCTTCGTCCAAAATAGCCGCGACGCCGCGGACGACATCCTCGACGAACCGCGGGTTTTCATAAGCAAGCTCTGTAACCGCTTTCTCGTCCTCTCGTTTTAGAAGGGCGTAAAGGGGAGCCGACGACGCCGACTCAACCCAGTCGATTATCTCCTCTATCCATATCAGCTTACGGCCCATAACCTCAACGTAGACGTCGCCCCGCTGGTTGTGGGCGCCGGCCTCCGATATCTCCTTAGAACAGGGACACAGGTTCATTACGGGCACTGCGACACCTAAGCCAAAAGCGTATCCGCCGTCTAGGTCGCCGATGAACCGTGCCTTTACCTCGTACGGCGACTTCTCGCCTGAGACGGGCGCGGCTTTCTCGACGTAGTACGGGAATTCAACGGTTACGTGGGCGCTTTTCGCGTCAAACCGGGCCCGCATATCCCGGAGCACCTTCGCCAGCGACATATAGTTTATATTGTGTCTGTATACGTTCAGTATCTCGACAAAACGGCTCATATGTGTTCCGCGGAATTGCCCCGGTAAGTCCACGAACATGTCTACAGTCGCGATGGTGTGTTGGCGGCCCCACGCCCTATCGAGCACTTCCACCGGCATACGGAGGCCCCGAACGCCTACCTGGTTAATTGGTACAGCCGCCTCGGGCCGGTCGAACGCAATATCGTTTAGCCCTCCGTTATCACTCATCTAGTAACCTATCGGTATTAACGAAAACGTCCGATGAGTTCAGGTCGGTTAAACCGTTACTCGAAACCGGACTAGATACGGACCGCGCGTTAATCCTCCCCGTCGTCCGGGTTCGTAACCCGGAACGGGTCGCCGGGGTCCGGCCGGCCGACGGCCCACGAGCCGAACGGGTCGCCCAGTTCGGCGCCGTTGGACGCGCCGTCGCCGTTACTGTCGAGGGCCGCGAGGGCCGCGGTCCACTGACCGCCGGCCTCGCGAAAGTCGTCCGCGAACGCACCCGAGTAGTGGCACGTATTACAACTGTTGACGGCACCGTTGGGGACAAACTCCTCGTACCCCCAAAAAGCTAACGAGGCCACCGACGTAACGATAAAAAATACGAAAGCCGATAACGTCTTCAAGCTGTTCCTCGCGCGGGAAGTCTAACGGTGTATAATATACGATAACGAAAGCGTCAAGTCACTAATAATCCGTACGGCCCGCAGGCTTTATATACCTTGACCGCCCGTCCCCCCGCCTTTATAATCGCAAGCGGTGATAATATGAAAGTCGTTACGCCGGCGCAGATGCGTCTCGTGGACGATAAGGTGATAAACGAGCTAGGGGTTCCGTCGCTGGACCTGATGGAGAACGCAGGACGAGCCGTGGCCGACGTGATCGCCGATTACGAACCGGCGTCGGTCGTCATCCTCGCCGGCCCGGGGAACAACGGCGGCGACGGCTTAGTAGCCGCTCGATACGTGAACGAACACGGGGTTTCCGTCGAAATAATCCTGTTCGCCGAACCGGGCCGACTGTCCGGCGACGCCCGTACGAACTACGAACGACTCGACGGTACAAGTGTACGAATTCGAGAGTACGACGGTAACGACGAACGGTTGTACCAATCGCTTTCTTCGGCAGACGTCGCGATCGACGCCCTATTGGGTACCGGCGCGACCGGCGGTCTCCGAGAACCTATGGCGTCGACTGTCGAAATACTCGCGGATTCGGAAACCCCGGTAGTGGCGGTGGACGCTCCCTCCGGTATAGACTCTGCGACAGGTGCGGTTCCGGGTTCCGCGGTAATAGCCGACGAAACGGTAACGATGGGACTGCCCAAGTCCGGCCTTCTCCACTTCCCGGGCCGGGCGTACGTTGGCGCGATACACGTGGCCGACATAGGCTTTCCCTACAAGCTCTTGCGCGAGCTTCCGTACTCACCCGACGGCGAAAGCTATGGTTTCTTAGTCAGGTTAACCCGCGTCGACGAAATCAGGGACTTGCTTCCGGTCCTGGAGTTGAACGCCCATAAAGGCTCGGCCGGACGCGCGTACCTACTCGCCGGTTCCCAAGGGATGGCCGGCGCAGCGGTGCTGGCGGCACAGAGCGCACTGCGGGCAGGAGCCGGGTTGGTTTACGCCGGTATCCCGAAGTGCATCGACGCGCCGTTCAATTCGACCGCGGTAGAGACCGTCGCGAAAGTCTTGCCCGACGCCGATGGGATGTTCGCGCCGGCAGCCCGGGACGCGGTGTTGGCCGACGCCGCGGACGTGGATGCGTTTTGCGCCGGGCCCGGTATCGGCCGGGGCGACGGCCCTACCGAGTTGTTGGCCGCCGTCGTGAGTAGCATAGGCTTACCGACGCTTATAGACGCCGACGGGATTAACGTACTCGGGTTAAACGGCTTGAAGAGCGTCAAGAAAGGCGTAATATCGCCGCACCCGGGCGAGACGGCCGGGCTTTACGGTACGGACATCGCCGAAATCGAAGCCGACAGGGTCGGGTGGGCGCGCCGGTTGGCGGAAGAGACCGGGTTAAACGTGATTCTAAAAGGATATCTCAGCGTGGTAACAGGACCCGGAAAACCTACGTTCCTCAACCCGACCGGGAATCCAGGGATGGCTACGGCTGGTTCGGGCGACGTGCTCTCGGGTATCGTCCTGGCGTTCCTCGCGGCCGGATTAGAACCCTTCGAAGCGGCGTTAGCCGGCACGTACGTCCACGGGCTGGCTGGCGACATAGCCGCGGCCGAACTGGGCGAACGCTCGGTTATCGCCGGCGACATAATGGACTTCATCCCGGGAGCATTCGACGAAATCGAAAACGTGGACGAAGACCTGACTCTGGAGCGGGCGTTTGCCGATTATACGCCTTATTGGCCGGAACCGGATAACCGATAGTTAAGACGAAGTAGCCGCCGGTTTTTCGCTTGCGCCTTCTGCAAAACACCCGTAATATAGCTACCGAAGGAAAGACGTTACATATGAACGTTTGCCTAATCGTACTCACGCTTACCACGATATCGTCAATTGCGTCGAACTCCTGGGCGGGCGGCGGGGACCCCGTTTCTGTACGTCCGGCGAAATCCGAGTTCGGCGTGGGTGAGACCGTCGAGGTAGTAGTAACCAATATAAGCGCCGACCCGGTCTACCTTATACCGACTTTCTCAAGCTATCCGTTCGGTTATTTCTACCCGCCGGACAACTACCTCGAGGTATTCGACGGCGAATACTGGCGCCCGCTCCAACGGGTACAAGATATTACTTACTACGACAAAAGGCTACTTTTTTTCGAGCTGGCGCCTTTGGACTCCCGCTCGTTAACGTGCTCGTTGTCCGACTTCGACGGCTCCGAAGAGAAAAACACCGGAAACGGATTCCGCGCCGTGGTGAACGTAATCGCGAACCCGGAAGCGCCTATAGTGTCGTGGCAGGACTTCGAGGAGTACGGTCAGCAATGCCAGGAAACGATTAAATCCGATACCTTTACCATCGTCGGCGAGGAAGAAAACCCCGATAAGGAATAATAACGGAGGGACGTATGAAATGCCCTAAATGTGGAAGTGACGTACCAGAAGGAGCGAGCTTCTGCATAAACTGTGGCGCAACCGTCGGCGGCGGAGACGATAAAGCACCGGACGAATCCGCTACGCCACCGGAAGAAAAACCGTTTGCTCCGGAACCGCCCGAACCGGAGTCCGGGCCGGTTGAACCGGAACCGACCGAACCCGAAACCGATAAACCGGCCGAGTTGGCCGAAAGCGAAGCGCCGGACGAACTGCCTGAACCGGACCGGAAGTTGGAGGAAACACCGGCCCCCGAAACCGAAAAGCCGTCGAAACCCGAACCGTCCAAATCGGAACCAAAAAAGAAACCGGCGGAAACAACCGAGAAACCTTTCCGCGACTACCGTAAGCCGATTACCGCGGTCATATTCATAGTCGTGATAGTCTGCTCTATTTTCGCCTGTTGCGCGTTCTGCGTAATTATGTCGTCTATGGGCGGCTACGGGTTCTAAGACGTTGACGGTAAGTTAATCATTAGCTAAACAAAACGACCGGCGGTCGCGGACCGCCGGTCTTACGATTATACGTCATTACTAATAGAAGAGAATAACCGCGAGCGTTAATAAAACGGAAATCCCCAAGTTAGTTAATACCTGGTTACCACACACCTTTTCCAACGCCGCGTGGTCCCGCCAAGCACCTTTCACGGCTATCAAGAAACTATTAAGTAGGGCTAATACAAACACGGGGAAAACCAGAAGGTAAGCCCACGGAGTAAGGCCGCTTCGCCAGACGGCGACGGGGAGGGCCGCGGCGGTGAGTAGCGATATTACGCCATAAACCGGGGCCGACCGGACCAACCCGAGACGAACCACCCAATTGCTGCGTCCGAAGGCCTTATCGGCGGGATAATCGGGGAACTGGTTTATATATATAACGCCCAGAATGGAAAGGCTTACCGGCAGCGAAAGCCAATGGACCGCCGATACGAAACTCCCCACCTGGATATAATACGCGACCGCGACCGCCAACCAACCGTAGCATATCGCTATCAACACCTCGCCGATTCCCCGGGAACCCCACGCCACCGGCCGCGTGGAATAGAAGAAACCCGAGATTATGCCGAAGGCGCCAAGGGCCAATGGAATCCACCCGGCGCCGCGGACGAAGCAGATTACCAGGCCGAGAACCGCGGCCGTCGCCGCGAGGGTTACGCCGCCGGCGAAGACCTCCGCCTTCGTTACGACGCCCCGGTGAACGAGGAGCGTCCCACCAGAGAATTTATTACGGGTTTTCTCACCGAAAGCGTCGCCCTCCACGTCGAAGACTTCGCCCATCGTGTTGGCCGTCGCGGCAATTAGCGCCGTCGCGAGGGCACCGAGGATAAAATTTACGGTATCGAAAACGCCCGCGAGGCGCCAGGCCAGTATCGACCCCAAAACGAACGGCGCGACTACGTTGGCGAGAAAGGGGAGCCGCACCAGTTGCAGCCATACGCCAAAACGCTGACCTATCGTAAGTTTAGCAACAGTAGTCATTTCATACTCCTGGAGACATTACCGAGTACCGGTTGCCCATCGATGCAACCGCCGAACACCTGAAATGGGCGCGGATAGTAGCACAAGAAAACGGTAACGTCAACACTTCGCCTACCCCGCGGATTTCCCTTGTCAACCAAAGGCCGCCTTGTTATACTCCGAAGGATGGAGTCCGCGTATGACCGACATTAAAATACTCTTTCTTCTAGCTACTATAATAACGACGGCGGCCCCGCTCGCAGGCGCGGAAATCGAAACCCACTTCGGGTCCGAAGGGTCCGTTCGCGATTATTACGTCAACGCGATATACGGCGCCGAGTACGAGGTGAAGGTCGCGATGGACCGGTTCACCGACTATACGTTGGTCGAAGCGTTAATTTACGCGGCCAAATACGGTAAGGAGGTTTACGTTATCGTCGACGGTGATCGGAAGAACCTCCTCAAAGGCGCGTCCATAAGCGATTACCTTCGCGACGGCGGCGTCGAAGTTATGCTAGACAGAAGCAACTTTCGGCTCTACGACCGTTTCGCGATTATCGACGAAAAGATGGTAATCGTCGGCGGGTATCCCTTCGAGGACGACGCCGGGGCGTCGCCTATGACCGACCTGGTTATTATCGAAGACGCCGACGTAGCGGCCGCGTATTTGGAACACTTCGATTATCTCTGGACGTTGACGAAGTAACCTGTCGGCGGATGAACCGCCGATGAGGAGACATTGTTATGGGAGAACCGCTGCAGATCGTAGTCGCGCTGAGCCACGACGACGAACCGTACGTAAAGATACAGGATAAACTCGCCGCGAGCGACGTTCCCGACTCCGAATACGTGCTGGTACGCTCCGAAGGCCCGCGCCACCTGGAAGCCCTGATGCCCGAAACGGACGTGTTAATCGCCTGGGGCCTCGCGCCGGAGTTATTAGCCAAAGCCAAGCATCTCAAATGGCTACATCTCGGGTTGGTAGGAGTGGGAGAGTTGATGTACCCGGAGCTATTGGACAGCGATATCCGTTTGACCAACTCCATGGGGTTTCATCACGTACCCGTCGCCGAACACGTCTTTGCGCTCATCCTGACCTATACGAGGGCGATACACATATCGATGCGTAACCAGTTCGAACGGCGTTGGAACAGGCGCGTTGCCGCGTACGCCGTTTATGAGCTGAACGGTAAAACGCTGGGAATAGTCGGCCTGGGGAAAATCGGCAAATCGGTCGCGAAACTCGGGCGCGCGTTCGGTATGCGCGTGATAGGTTACGACATAAGCGAAATCAAGGACGAGAACGTGGATAGGGTTTACGCGGAAAACCAACTGCCGAAACTACTCGAACAATCCGACTTCGTCGTCCTTAGCGTTCCGTTTACGAGTAAAACTGAGCGGATAATCGGTATAGACGAAATCCGGGCGATGAAACAAACTGCGTTCCTCGTGAACGTAGGTCGCGGCCGGTTAATAGACGAACCTATACTCATAGAAGCCCTCAGCAAGGGGTGGATCGCCGGGGCGGGGTTGGACGTGTTCGAGACCGAACCGCTACCGTCGGACAGCCCGTTCTTCAGCCTGGGGAACGTAATAATGACGCCGCACATCGCCGGCGCCACTCCGGACTACTGGGACCACGTCGGTAAGATTTTCGCGGATAACCTGAAGGGTTTCCTCGCCGGCAACCCGATGGTTACAGAGTTGGATAAAACCGTGTATAAAGAATAAAGGGCCCTCAGGGCCCCATAGGTCAAGCCGGGTTCATATCCGGCTTTTTTTATTTGTCCGCCGTTCGGTCCGCCGTTCCCGGCTCTTCGCCCTCCTGCCCAAAGACCGGCGAAACGACGCAGAAAGACCCGGAAAATATAAATACTACTGTCGGAACCGCGGCGCTCATCGGCGCGATTATAACGAAGGGGCAGGGAAGCGTCGGCGGAAAGAAACGCTGCAATTAGCCGTATAAGCGTATGGTGACACAACTTGGTTAGAAGAAAGGGTGTAACTAAAAAATCCTTGTATACACTAATAACTCCAGTTTTAACTCGGGGTTTTTATATTTTACGTGGTAGAGTACCTTAAGAGTAGCGAGGTTTCGTTTATAATAAACGGCCCCCAATTAACGAACGACGAGGAGCTGTTATGATAAAGGGTATATTACTCACGTTAGTAGTTACCGCCCCTATCGTCGCGGGAGGTTTTAGTATAAACAGCGGTTATCAACTCGCGGTCGGACCGCAAGACGATATCGCCTCGTATCTCGGTTTTTTCGCCGGCTTCGAGCAAGCGTTAGGGCCGGTACGATTAAACCTGGAATATACGTTCGCGGATTATAGCCGGAACAGGCACGACGAAGATATAGATTATATACCGGAAGTGACCCCGGTTTCCGGGTGGAGATGCCACGGGCTCGGCGCGCGAGTTGAATACCCGTTGTTCAGGTCCCGGGTATCGCCGTACGTATCCGGCGGCGCGGGCGCGGTATGGTACGATTACGCTATTATCGAATACGGCTTGTACGAAATCCCCGACCCAGACCTGGCGTTCGCCGTGTCTATCGGCGGAGGGATTGACGTACCGTTACGCCACGCATCTACGTTTTTTATAAAGACGAGTTATGAAAGGCATTTCACGAAGATACTGGATACGTACGACCACCAGAACGGCGAATCCGAATATACGGATATAGAATTTTCAGGATTAAATATTGAGACCGGGATATCCGTCGGGATATTCTAGGCGGGAACGCGGGGAACGCACGCGAAAGAGAACAGCCGCGCCCGTAGATCCTACAATATCGTACGTACGATGGACGCACTCTGCTAACACCCTGCGATTAACGCAAAAGGCGGCCCACGGGCCGCCTCGTTTCACACCTTTTCTGATGTTCATATGAAGCCGGGTTCATATCCGGCTTTTTTAATGGTTCGCGGCTTCGCTGGCCGGCGCGCCGCCCGCCGGGAAGCCTCCTTCTTCATAAACTTCTTCCAGCTCACCCGGCCGATTGTCCATGACGAGCCGCATGAGTTTCTTTTCGAAGTTGGCTTCGAACACTATGAACTTGCCGTACTGTTCGTCTTGAAGGAGTTCCCGCATCTCCGACCTCAGGTTCTTAACATCGCTCGCCCCCGCGTCGTCGTTTTCCTCCAGAGTGTTAAGTGTACCGGCCACCGCGGCGATGTCGCCGACGGCCAGGTTTTCCTGGAGTTCGTCGATTATTGCGATTTTCTCTTTGCGATATTCCAATCGCAAATCCTCGAGTTCCCGGTAAATATCCAGGAACTCGCCTTCCTCGTCCGGCGTCAGGTAAAGTATATCGAGCAGCTGGTTCTCCTTGACCGTGTTCAGCGCGTCGTGTACCTGCTCCTGCCGGTAGGCTTCCTTCGCGGCGTAAACCTCTTCGTCGTCCGTATCGGCGACCACGGTAGCAGCGACCAGCAACACGGATATAAGTATTATCTTATAAACCTTCCGCATATATTATCGCCTCCGTTCCCACGTCCAAGAGACGTTCCTTATAGACTACGTTCGTACCCATCCGAGCCAAATGCGGCCTAGCGACCGCCGCCAGACGCGCCCTCGTCGGCTTTAAGAAGGTCGTCGATAACCTCATCCTGAGTCCCGGGCGGCGCCTCGTATACGAAATAAACGGTAACGCCGTCGTCGAACGTTGTATATTCGATGACCGCTTCGTCGCCACCCTCGATATCCGACAGGTCGACTTCGACCCTCGGGTCTTTCCAACCGTCCGGCGGACGTCCACCGCCGTTGACGCCGGCTACGTAACCGGAGGGCGCGCCCGTACCGCTTCGGACACCGCGCCTGGCCGCCCAGTACGCCGCGAGACGCCGCTGGAACACGTCCTCCTTGTCGGCCGCTTTCAGGTATTCGTCGTCGAAGTCAACGAATTCCTCGTCGGCGGCGACGGTAGTTAAAGCCGTTTCCCGTTCGGCCATCTCGCCGACCCAATAGTCCTCGGCCGTCGGTACACGCCCCTCGCGGGCGAGGTCACGCGGCCCGGACGGACGGACACCGGAAACCTCTCCCCGTTCCTCGGCGGTCGCTTCGTTCTCTCCGGACGTTTCCGGTACAGACGTTAACGGTACCTCCTCCGGAACGAAGTCCCTCGTATGGGTGGTCTCACCGGCCGTCAGAAGCGACGGTTCGGATTCGCCGGTCGTCTTGAGCAACCCGCCGAAGAACGGGACCATCGCGAAGAAGACGACGACCGTCAACCCGGCCGCAGTCGCGACGGCCAGCCCCGGAACCAGCCCGGGAATCCGCCACCAGGTCTGCCGTTCCTCTTCGGGCGGCGCGGCGGTTACTTCCCTATCGGCTTTTATCGCCCGCCGTATACCCGCGACGACACGTCGCTCAAAGCCCTGGTCAGGTCGAGCGAGTTCGAAAGGCTCCATCGCGCCGTAGAGCGCGCGAAGCCCTTCCAACTCGGCGGCGCAAAACCGGCACTCGGTGAGGTGCCGCTCGACGACCTCCCGATCTTCGTCGGCGATAATATCGAGTACGAGCTCGCCGAGTAACATCAATACTTCGTCACATTTATAAACGCGTTCTCCCATATTAAACCTCATATTCTACCAGAAACGGCGAAAGGGCCTTCTGCATCTTTTTTATCGCATGGAAATAATTGGCCTTCACCGCTCCTTCGGTTATCTCGAGCATTTCACCGATTTCCCGGTGTGTCAGATGCTCGAAAAAGTGCAACTCGAAAACCTGACGTTGCCTTTCGGGCAACGTCTTTACCACCTCGGCGACTGCTTCGGCCAGTTCGTTGCCGGCGGCCGTCTGTACCGGGTTGGGCGACGGGTCGGCGATTATCGGCGCGACTTCCTCCATATCAACAGCGCCGTTCCGCACGTTTTTCCGTATGTAGTTATGCGCGGTGTTCACGGTAATTCTGTAAAGCCATGTGTAAATCGAAGATTCCTGCCGGAACTTCGCCAGGTTCCGATACGCTTTGATAAAGCTCTCCTGAACGACATCCTCGGCGGCCGTTCCGTTCCGCAATACGCCGACTGCGAGCGCGTACAGGCGTTCGTTGAAAGCCTTGACAATTTCTGCGAAAGCGTCGTCATCTCCCGCGAGCGTACGCTGGATAAGCGCCGCTTCCTCGTCGCGAGTAAGCCTCTGCTTACTCCGCTCTTTAGACGCAGAACCCGCCACTATGGTTTATTTCCTTTACGCGCCCGTTGGCGCTCGTAAATAAGACGCTTTCGTTAACGTTACGGTTTAGCTCAAAAAACGAGAATCCCCTTATAATATATACGTTTATCCAACGGAAAGGGTTTTAAATCGGCGGCCTCTAGGCCGTTAGCTCGCGGTCGTAATGTTCCGATTAATCTCGGCGAACACGTCCTCGCAACACGGCGTACGCCCCTTGAAGAAAACGATTATATAATCTTTACCCTTGGCCGTCAGGTAAATTCGGTCGCTGAACCAGCCGCTCTCGAAATCGGCAACCTCCACTTCGTCCCACTTATACGTTTTCGTCCGTTTGCGGAAGAAACCTTTACGCACCAACATCAACCGGTCCGGCCAGACGAACACCCAACCCAGGCGGCGCCGCAAGACCCGGCCTATTATAACCCAGGCGGCGAAAAGGGGTGGGTCGTTCTCGACAGTTTTCTCGAGCTTACGTGGCAGCGGCAGCGGGTCCGGCAGCGGTTCCCAATCTCGTTGAATGAAGCGCCGTACCTTGACGTATATATGGGCGACCCAATTGTAGAATAGCATTAAAGTTATCTTGACGCCCCGTAAAATTTTCGGGCCGAAGAAATAGATGAGGAAAAGCGCGATCAGGACTATTATCGCGAGTATTATCGGGCTGAATGCGGCCAATAAAGAACCTATTACGACGAATATGTCCTCGCCCCAACTAATCGCCGCGTTGGCGTGGGCGGCCGTCGTCTTTGTGCTGGTTACCCTGAGGGTGGTTTTCGCCGAATGGGACGTAAACGATACCGCGCCGCCGACGAGAACCGCGATAACCACCCAGTACGGTTCGTTCCCGGACGCTATTATCCCGGCGACAACCATCCCGGCCGGAACCCGTATGAACGTATGGACGGCGTCCCACGCGTGGTCCACCGCCGGGACCTTGTCGGCGATAACCTCGACTATCGTCAGTACACCGGCGACTATTATCACCGGCCACGCGGCGAACGGGTCGAACTGGGAACTCAGGACACCGGCGAACCTGGCGACTAACCCGAGGACGAGAACCGTCAAGTACAGGTTTATCCCGGCGAGAAAAGGGATCCCCAAGACCTGAGCCGCTATTATTAAACCCTGCGGCATATCACTTCTCCGTCCTTACTAACTTACTTTTTCGGGCCCCTAATTTCGTAGTTCGGTGCCTCCTTGGTTATCTCTATATCGTGGGGGTGGGACTCGACCAGCCCCGCGCTCGACACGCGGATGAACTCGGCCGTATCCCAGAGCGTCGGGATGTCCTTCGCGCCGACGTAACCCATACCGCTACGGACGCCGCCGATTAGCTGATAGACGACACTCGAGAGCGGACCCCGGTACGGCACGCGGCCCTCGATGCCCTCCGGGACCAATTTACCCGTCTCAGTTTCGGGGCTCCGAAAATAACGGTCCCGGCTCCGGCCGGACCTCATGGCGCCGACGCTCCCCATCCCGCGGTAAACTTTATAAGAGCGGCCTTCATAAAGGATCGACTCCCCCGGCGATTCTTCCGTCCCGGCGAAGAGCGACCCAATCATCACCGTGGAGGCACCCGCGGCCAACGCCTTTACTATGTCGCCCGAGTACTTAACGCCGCCGTCGGCGATTATCGGTACGTCGTTCACGTGCGCCGCCTCGGCCGCAGCTTCGATGGCGGTAACCTGCGGCACGCCCGCGCCCGACACGACCCTCGTAGTACAGGTGGACCCCGGCCCGACGCCTACCTTCACGCCGTCGGCGCCGGCGTCGATTAAAGCCCGGCACCCGTCGGCTCCGGCGACGTTTCCGGCGACGATATCCACGTCGGGGAACTCTTTTACCATCTTCCTGGTCGTCTCGATGACCGCTTTCGTGTAACCGTGGGCAGTGTCTATCACCAAGGCGTCGACGCCGGCGTCGACCAGAGCGTCGGCCCGCACGACCTGCTCGTCGCCCACGCCTACAGCCGCGGAGACACGAAGGCGCCCCATCGCGTCCTTGGAGGCGCTCGGGTACTTTATCGCCTTCATTATGTCCTTGTACGTGATGAGGCCGACCAAGTTGCCGGCGTCGTCCACGACCGGGAGCTTCTCGATTTTGTTCTTCTGCAGTATCTCCTTCGCCTTCTCCAGCGACGTACCCTCGGGCGCCGTTATCAACGGCGCCGGCGTCATAACCTCGTGTATCAGCCGCTTCACGTTCTGCTCGAAGCGTAGGTCCCTGTTGGTCAGGATACCTACCAGCTTACCGCCGTCGGTAATGGGTACGCCGGATATTCGATACTCGGCCATAATCGCCAGCGCGTCGGCGATCGGTCGGTCCGGCGGGAGCGTTATCGGGTCCACTATCATACCTGACTCGGACCGCTTCACTTTCCGTACTTCGTCAGCCTGCTCCTCGGGCGTAATATTCCGGTGGATGACGCCGATACCGCCTTCCTGGGCAATAGCGATGGCCAGGGCGTGTTCGGTTACCGTGTCCATCGCCGCCGACGCGAGCGGGATATTTACTTCGATATTACGGCTGAACTTACTTTCGACCGACACCTCCGACGGCAATATGTCCGAGTACCTCGGCTTCAATAATACGTCGTCGAAAGTCACGGCGACTTCGGGGCGTTCGCCCGTCATAAGACAATCCCCCTTTTGTTAGAATATATCAGATGTTTCTTTTTATATCAAGCGAAATAGGTACTACCGACCTTTAGCCCTTTCATATCACAGAGTTACATCACCTCCTCACTATAATTAAGGCCGAAAAAACTACGAAAAACCCCGGGCGGAGCCCGGGTTAAAGCTTCTTATGCTTCCATATACCGGTTCGGAATAGAAACATCATAACGATTCCTTCCATCACCGTGGGTATCGCCACGGCCCAGAAGACGCCGACGGCCCCCAGCCCTGCGAAATTCGCCAGTATAAACGCGAGCGGTATCCGGACCCCCAAGAGAACGCTGACGGTAACGACCATCGGAGGAAAGGACACGCCAGCGCCTGACATCGAACGACCCAGCACCATTCCGAACGGGAGTAATAAAAACGACGGAGCCACGATGTAAACGAAAAGCGCCCCTAAATCCACCACCGACGGGGCGTCGTCGAAAATCCCCACCCAGAACTTTGGCGCCGCCGTCAAAGCGATTACCAACGCCGCCAGAACGCCCAGATAGATGAACGCCGTAGACCAGGCCGAACGCTCAGCCCGGGCTGGTTTCCCAGCCCCCAGATTACGCCCGACAAGTATCGCCGCCGAAATCGCGAACGCGAAACCGGGCATCAACATTAACATCGTAATCCGCGTCCCTATCCCGTACGCCGCGACGGC
>CP070755.1:937105-949160 GCA_020348885.1 Candidatus Coatesiibacteriota bacterium
GACGGTCCTGAAACCGTCGGTGGTCGCCGACGTACTCGAGGACTTGCCGGTTACGGAACTCGCCGGCATCGGCTCCCGGATGGAGACGCACCTGCGGCGCCTGGGGGCGTGGACATGCGGGCGCCTGGCACGGGTCCCCCGGCGCCGGCTCAAGGCCCGGTTCGGAATCATAGGCGAGGTCCTGAGTGATATGGCCCGGGGCGTGGACCGGCGCCCCGTCGTCCCCTACGACCGCATCGAGGACGCGAAGTCGGTCGGCCACTCCACGACGTTGGTGCACGATATATACGACGAGGAGGAAATCCGGCGCGTCTTCCTGATGCTCTGCGAGCGTGTCGGGCGCCGGATGCGCAAGGGGAACTACTCGGGCCGCTGCATCTCGGCGTACTGCCGCTATCCGGACTTCTTCACCATGGGGAGGTCCCACCGCCTGAGCCGGTTCATAGACGACGGCCTGGACGTCTTCGAGGCCGGGTGGCCGCTGTTGCCCTGCGACGTAACGCATAAAGGCGTCCGCCTTCTGGGCGTCTCGGTCTCGATGCTGATACGCCACGCCCGGCCCCAGGGGCTGTTCGAGCAGCGCCGCGACCGCCTGGTCGAAGCGGTAGACGGCGTCAACGAGAAGTACGGCGCCGCCGGCCTGGTCCGCGCGTCCCTCCTGAAAGGCCGCGTTCACCCGATTACGACCCTCCCGACGATACACCCCAACCCCTCGCCCATAAGGGCCGTGTTCGGGATGGATATTGGGTAATACGTCCCGCCCCGCTTGAAAACACGGTTATAGGCTACGCCGTTGAACGGACCCCGCCCTAAAGGACGGGGCTTCAAACGTTAACCGCACTTCGCTTCCGATTGATTTCCCTTTACCCGTGTGATATACTCCCGCGCCTTGTACCTTTGGATCGATTCGGGTTACGCTTATGTCAGATAAGCCGCGCGTTCTTGTAGTCGGTTCGATAGCCCTAGACACTATCAACTGCCCCGGCGGCCGCTGTGAGGAGGTCGTCGGCGGGTCCGCCACGTACTTCTCTATTGCCGCGAGCCTTTTCGCGCCGGTCTCTATAGTGGCCGTCGTCGGCGAAGACTTCCCGCCGGAGGCGCTGGAGATGTTGCAGTCCCGGGGGATAGACACAACGGGCATCGCGACGAAGCCCGGCCGTACGTTCCGCTGGGCCGGCCGATACGAAGACGACCTGAACGCGGCCATAACCGAGAATACCGAATTGGGCGTCTTCGCCGACTTCGACCCGGAGATACCTGACGACGCGCGCGACGCCGAGTACGTCTTTCTCGCGAATATAAACCCGACCCTTCAATTGAGCGTACTGGAACAAATGAACGGCCCGCGACTCGCGGCCCTGGACACGATGAACTACTGGATAACCAGGACCCGGAACGAGCTGTTGGCCGTAGTGAACCGAGTAAACGCCCTGGTGATGAACGACGCCGAGGCGAAGATGCTGACCGGCGAGAACAACCTCATTAACGCGCTCCACCAACTGGTCGAACTCGGCCCGGAGTACGCGGTCGTTAAGAAGGGTGAACACGGCGCGGTCCTCGTGGGCCGTGACTTCTACTTCGTTATACCCGCGTTCCCGCTGACCTTCGTCGCCGACCCGACGGGCGCCGGCGACAGCTTCGCCGGCGGTTTCATGGGCTGGCTGGCACGCACCGACGACGTTTCGCCGGCCAACCTTTGCCGGGCCGTCGCGTACGGCGCGGCTGCCGCGTCCTTCACAGTCGAGGGTGTCTCGGTCGAGCGGCTGGCGAGCATTACGCTGGAAGATGTCGAGGAGCGCCTCGCTAAACTGGGCGAGATGAGCCGTTTTTAACTTTAACCGCCGCTTGAAGATAAAATGTCCAACGTATTCATATTACTGGCTTTAGCGATTGATAAAATCCTCTGGATTTACTCGATAGTTATCATCGTCCGGGCGTTGATGTCCTGGTTCCGGCCGAACCCCGACAATCCGTTGGTCCGCTTTATATACGGTATTACCGATCCCGTACTTAACCCGGTCCGGGACTTGCTCGTACGCCGCCTCGGGTTGAACCTGGGCGGGTTGGACATATCGCCGTTAATCGCCCTCGTAGCCATTCACTTCTTCCGAATCATCGCCGTTGACCTCCTGGAACGGCTCGCTTGGGCGTTCGTGTAAACGCCGTCCGATGGCATTTGACGTCGAAAAACGGGAAAGACTCGGGACCGCGGCGGCGGCCTTCTTTTTAGGCGCGGTCGCAATCGCCGGACAGGTCGTTCTGCTCCGGGAAGTCCTGGGGCTGGTCGGCGGAAGCGAGCTGGCGTTCGGCCTGACGCTGGCGGTGTGGCTGGTCGCCGCCGGCGTCGGGAGCCTGGTCTTCGGCGGGACGGGCTGGAAAAGCCCGGTTCCCCTCATCGCGGTGTTCGTCCTGTCCCCCGCCGCCTATCTTCTGGCTTTGTACCTTATATGGGGCGGCAGGAGTTGGCTGGGTGTCGCGCCCGGCGAAATCATCTCAGTCGGCCGCGCGTTACCGTCCTTGCTGGCGGCCCTGGCGCCTTTGCCGTTCCTCGCGGGAGCCGGGTTCGTCTTCGTCGCCGGCGCGACGTCGGATACGGCCCGGCGCGCGTATGCGGGTGAAGCCCTCGGCTCCGCCGTCGGAGGTATCGCTTTAAGCTTCCTCCTCGGTACGATACTGGGGCCTTTGGCCACCGGCGTCGCGATCGCCGCCTTGGGCGCCGCCGGGACCGTAGCGTTAGCCCTGACGCACAAAAAAGCCAAAGCGATGGGGTATGCGGCCACCACGGTCTTAACTTTGGCGGCGATATTGGTAGCCGCGTTTATACCTTATATAAAAAGCGCCCTCTGGTACGATCGCGCATTCCCCGGCTACGACGTACTGGGCGACGCCCGATCGGCTTACGGCGCCGTCGTCGCCGTGGACCGAAGCGGCCAACACTCCCTGTTCCAGAACGGGTTACTAGTCGCGACCTACCCCGACACGCAAAGATCCGAGGAGTCGGTCCACTTCGTGATGCTTCAACATCCCGCCCCCCGGCGTGTCGCGCTGGTCGGCGGGGGGCTTTCGGGCTCCCTCGACGAAATAGGCAAGTACGATACCGTCGAAAAAATTACGTACGTAGAACTCGATAGCACTCTACCCGTGTTCGCTGCCGAACATTTCGGCTATAACCCCCTCGCCGACCCGAAGGTCGAGTTCGCGAACACCGACGCGCGCCGGTGGGCGAAACGGGCGGCGACGGTGCGCGAAAAGTACGACGTAATCATCCTCGCGGCGCCGGACCCGGCGACGGCCGCCGTCAACCGTTTCTACACGGCGGAGTTTTTCGGGGACGTTCGGGGGCTCCTGGCCGACGGCGGCGTTATCGGCTTCGCGACGGGTTCGGCACAGAACTATTACACCGCCGAAGAAACCGATTATCTCAGGTCCGTATATACGACCTTGGGCAAAGTATTCGATGAAACGGCTGCCGTTCCCATCAACCGGATAGTATTCCTCGCGTCCGACGGGGTCGAGTTGGAGACCGACGCCGGTTTCTTCGACATCGCCCTTGCGGAACGCGGTATCGTGAACGAATACTACCGGGGCGCCCGCATTTACGCCGACACGACGGAACCGGCTTCGGTCGTCGCCGAAGAGGTCTTCGGCGAAACCGCGGCGCCGGGCGGCATCGAGGAACCCGGGGATGCAAAAGACACGGCGACCATCCGCACGATAACGTCGGTGCCGGGCGTAATCGGTACGATAATCACGCCGGATCGCCGGGCCGACCTTAGAGAACTGTTAGCCGAACCGGGGGCGCTTAACCGGGACTTCAATCCCACTTCTTACTACTTCGCAACAACACTCTGGGCCGCTAAAGCCGACGGCTGGGAGAAGGACCTACTCATTATAGCGTGCGGCCTACGTCTATGGCACCTCGTTGTCGGAGCCGCGATACTCACAGGGTTTTGGCTACTGGTAAAAAAGCGCACTCCGGATTGGACGCGCCGGGCGGCGGTTATGGCCGTAACCGTCCAGGGTGCCGCCGAGATATCGCTTGAGATACTGATAATCTTGGGGTTCCAATCGGTCTTCGGTTCGTCTTACCTGGAAGTGGCGTTGGTGGTCGCGGCGTTCATGGCCGGTCTCGCCGGCGGAAGTTGGTATTACGGCGCACGCGCCGCGAAAAAACCACTTGACGACCGCCAGAACATCGTTAATATTCTTGGGTTTACGGCGGTTCTGGCAATAGGCCTTACGCCGGTGTTTTACCTCGTAGGTAAATGGGGCGTTCTGCTGCCGGATATGTTGATACACGTCTTGTTCCTTACGCTGGCGGGTTCGGCCGGGCTGGCCGGCGGGTTGCAATTCCCGGCGGCGGTCCGCCTGCTGGAAGGGACGGGACGTCCCGACGCGGCCGGGTTGTTATATGGCGTCGACTTACTCGGAAGTGCGGTCGGCGCGGTCGCCGTCAGCGTCTTGATTATACCGCTCTTCGGGTTCGCCCGAACGGGCCTGCTCCTGGCGGCGGTCCTCGGCGCGGCCATCGTCGTTATGAGTTCGACGCTCCCGGTAAAACGCGATGACAGCGGATAAAGAAAGTAACTCGATAACGATGGATGCGGGAGACGTTCACGCGAGAGAGCTGGACGAAGTAGTGAAGCGGTACCGTACTTCGGCGACGTCGGGCCTTACCGACGCCGAAGCGGCCGCACGCCTGAAGGAGTACGGCCGCAACGTCCTCGAGACTACCGGCGGACGGCGACCCATGTCCATCCTTCTTGGGCAGTTCACGGAATTACTCGTACTTATATTGATTGCCGCGTGTATCGTATCCGCTTTTCTCGGCGAATTCCTCGATTCGCTCGCTATCCTAGCGATAGTACTCCTCAACGGCATTCTCGGGTTCGTTCAGGAGTACAGGGCCGAGCGATCCCTCAAGGCACTCCGCGAGTTGGCGGCACCGAAAGCTACGGTTATCCGAGACGGTAGGGAGATACTCGTAGATTCATCGATGATAGTGCCGGGCGACCTCGTAATAGTCGGTGCCGGCGACCGGATACCGTGCGACCTGCGCCTCGTCGAAGAGCACAGCCTTGAGGCCGACGAAGCCGCCCTTACGGGCGAATCGGAACCTGTTCAGAAGAACGCCGAAGCCGTTCTGGGCGATAATACTCCGTTAGGCGACCGGGTGAACGCCGCGTTCACGGGAACTGTCGTAACTTACGGCCGGGGAACCGGCATAGCCGTCGCGACGGGAATGAGAACCGAACTCGGCCGCATCGCGACGATGGTCTCCGAAGTAGCGTTAGAGGATACGCCGCTTCAAGAACGGCTCCGTAAACTCGGGAAAGTCCTACTCTGGGCGTGCCTGGCGATATGCGCCGTTATATTCGGACTGGGGCTTCTCCGTAACGTACCGCCGAACGAAATGTTTCTCACGTCGGTAAGCCTGGCCGTCGCCGCGATACCGGAGGGTTTACCGGCGGTAGTGACCATAGCCCTCGCCTTAGGCGTTCAGCGGATGGTAAAACGGCACGCAGTAGTCCGACGCCTAAGTTCCGTCGAAACTTTAGGGTCCACCACCGTCATCTGTTCCGACAAAACCGGTACGCTAACCCGTAACGAGATGCGTCTAGTCGGCGCGTACGTCAGCGGGAAACTTTACGACGTCGCCGACGGCACCGATAAAGAAGTACGCGGGTTACTCTCACGCGCATTACTCTGTACGGCCAATTTCATTAAAACGTACGAGCGAGACGACGTATCCCTGGAAACGGCGAAAACGAACCCGACGGAAAACGCGATAATCGAAGCGGCCCTTTCGTCGGGTCTGGACCCCGCGGCGATGAAAACGGGAATCGGCTTCGTGGACGAGGTACCGTTCGACTCTAGCCGTAAGAGAATGACCGCCGTCTACGATGACGCCTCGGGTTCGCTATTCGCGATTATGAAAGGCGCGCCGGAGGTTATAATCGAAAGATCTACTTCGGCGGAAATGCCGGACGGTATCGTCGGCATCGCCGTCGTCGCTGACGAACTCGCGAGGGTAAACGCCGATATGGCGAAGCGGGGGCTCAGGGTACTGGCCGTGGCGTCGAGGCGCCTCGACGCGGGTACCGAGGTCACGCAGGACATTGAAGAAGAAATGACCTTCGCGGGGTTTCTGGCGATCGCAGATCCACCGCGGCCCGAGGTTTACGACGCGGTCGAGAAGTGCAACGTAGCCGGAATCCGCCCGATAATGATAACGGGTGACCATCGCGCGACGGCCGCGGCCATAGCCGAGGAAGTCGGCATACTCGCCGGAGACGACGGCCGTATACTCTCGGGCCGGGAGATGGACGCCATCTCCGACGAACGTTTGGCCGATATGGTGGTCGACACAGACGTTTTCGCCAGAGTCACGCCGTTCCACAAACTGAGAATCGTCAGGGCGTTTAAGAAACGCGGCGCCGTAGTCGCTATGACGGGTGACGGCGTAAACGACGCGCCGGCGCTGAAAGAGGCCGATATCGGCGTCGCGATGGGTATCGCCGGGACCGACGTCTCAAAAGAGGCGTCGGACATGATCTTGACCGACGATAATTTCGCGACCATCGTCGCCGCCGTCGAGGAAGGCCGGGCTATCTTCGCCAATCTCAAGAAATTTATCCACTTCCTTCTGAGCTGCAACGCCGGCGAACTACTCGTAATGCTACTCGCGACCATCGGCGGGCTACCTCTACCTCTTTTGCCCATCCAGATACTCTGGATAAACCTGGCGACCGACGGCCCGCCGGCCCTGGCCCTGGGCGTGGACCCGCCCGAAGTAGGTTTACTTAATAAACCGCCGCGGCCGCGGCACGCGTTCCTCTTCGACCGACGCGAGATTACGCTTATTTTCGTACAAGGCTTTATTATAGGTATCATCTCGGTCGGGGCTTTCGTTCTGATGTTGTACGTCCTGGGCAAAGACCTGGCTCTCGCCCGTACAATGGCTTTCTCGGTTATGATGCTCAGCCAAAAATTCCACGCGTTCAACTGCCGTAGCCAAACGCGGTCTATATTCGCCGTAGGGTTTTTTAGTAACCCCTGGTTAGTACTCTCTTTCATAAGCCTATTCCTAATTCACGTTGCGATAATTTACGTACCGTTCTGCCAGGAAGTATTCAAAACGGTACCTCTAAGCGTTAACGATTGGCTTCTGATGATCGCTATATCGTCGATACCCCTCTTCGCGATGGAAGCGTATAAGTTTGCCCGCGGCATAATAAAGCGGATTAGGAAAGAAGAAGACGAATACTTCGGCTTGTTCCCGGCGTAACCGCGGGAAACCGTGGGAACCCGCTACTCGTGATTTAAGTTTAATACCTCGGTTTTGGCCGCGCCGCATTTAACTCGACGTGTAACAGAACTTTGCCGAAAAAGACCAAGATATTAGGCCATGGGATACCGCGGGTCCACTGGCTCCGGCGCCCGAAGACGGCCGCGCCCAAGAATCTGCCGCAACGCCTGGGCGTCTTGCTAAACTTATATACGTACACCTCGTACGTATCGACGCGACGCCTCATCAAGTAGCGACAGGTTTCGCCGTGGGTGTCGTTCTGGGGATAGTACCGAGTTTCGGTTTAGGCGTACCCGTCGCGGTGCTGCTTAGCCTGATATTCAGGATTAACAAAGCCGCCGCGATACTGGGTTCGTTGATTATGAACCCCATAACGACCGTACCGTTCTGGACAGTTTCGGCGTTTATCGGAGCCCTTATCACGGGTGCCGACTACCACCTGGTTCTAGCGGCCGTGCGCAGCGGCGCGATTTTCCGTTCGCTGTCGTATTCGACTTACGTATATATGGCCGGCAACTTGACCCTGGCTGCGGCACTCGCGATATTATCGTACGGAGTCGTCTGGGCGGCCGTCAGTAGGTACAACAAGTTAAAACACCAACGCCGGGCCGAAATATCGAACCCAGACGAATAGAGTAAGGAGTTTAAATGCGCGTCCTTTTAGTATTAACGGTTTTATCGGCGACCTCCGTTTCAGCCGTCGGACCTGCAGTACCCACCGCGTACGACACGGGAGCTAAACCGGCCGCGATAAGCGGTGGTGTGTCCGCTTTTACCCTGTCGGACGTCATCAACGATATATGGGTGGACGACGCCGGCGCCGTCTGGGTCGCGACCTCTCGTCGCCTGGGCGTCTCCCGCGACGGCGGCTCGACCTGGAGGTCCTTCGGGACCGAACACGGCCTTCCCGGCGAACAGTGCGTCGCCGTGTGGGCCGACGGCGACGACGTCTGGGTTTCTATTATAGAGACGACCGAATCCGGCTACAACGGTCTGGGTCTCTGCCACAGCGCCGACGGCGGCGAGACCTGGACCGTATTCGGCAAAGACGACGGACTCCCCGCCGACGGGCATCTCGAACTGGCCTGGGACGTACTCGGCCACGACGGCGATATATGGGTCGCGCTGTGGAACGGCGGTCTGGGGCGGACGACCGACAACGGTCAAACGTGGGAACTACTGACACCGCCGGACCGCGAGGGGTACCCGGCGACCCACTTCTACTCGGTGGCCGCCGAAGGTGCCGTTATCTGGGCCGCGACGGAAATAACCGGTACCGGCGATCTTAAAACCGGCGTTTTTAAATCCGAAGACGGCGGCGACACCTGGACGTACTACGGCTATGACGAAGGCTTACCGGAGGATATGCTGTTTGCCGCCGTTACGGTTACCCGCGATTTACCGCCGGCTGTTTGGGTCGGCGTCGCGCCGCCGGACCCGTACGGTTTCGGTCAGGGCGTCGTAACATCCGACGACGCTGGCGCCACATGGCGTAACTATACCACCCAGGATGGCTTGAGCGACGATACGTCGTACGCGATAACCAACGGCGGCGGGACCGTATTCGCCGGAACCCTCTCGGGCGTCTCGTGGACCGAGGATAACGGCGCGAATTGGGACTTCTCCTTTATGGACCCTGACGATTACGACTCACCCGCCAACCAGGTTTACGCGGTATTCGCCGAAAACGAGAATCGGGTTTGGGCCGGAACGGGCGCTGGGCTTTGGCTTTCCGAGGACGGCGCCGAAACGTGGGAGTTGATAGACTACCGTCCGAGGACGAAACCATCCGACCTGCCGGAGGCCATCGCGTTCCCTAATCCATACACGCCGGACGGCGGTCCACTTACCATTCGGTACGCGCTGGACCGCGATGAGGTCGTAACGGTCGAGATACGGGACTACGCGGGGCGCCTCGTCAAGACCGTCGTTAACGGCGAAAAGCGCCCCCACAGCGACCGTATCGACGAGTACTGGCGGGGTGAGACCGAAGACGGCCGGGTCGCGGCCAACGGCGTTTACCTTTATATAATCCGCGTCGGCGGCGAGATAGCCGCGACCGGCAAGTTCATCGTCTCTGGTTAAAACCGAACGGGCATCCATCCCAACGGAAAGAGTACAGCTATGATTAGAATACGTATAATAATTACGTTGACGGCGGCATTCCTTATGGGAACTGTTTCGCACGCCGAAAACGACGGCGGTTACGCCGCGGCGTTCCGGTTGGTCGCGTTAGAAGCGCGGGCTCAAGGTCTTGGCGGCGCTTATACCGCGCCGGCTAACGGCGCGTCCGCCGTCCTATGGAACCCCTCCAACCTGTCGGACGTGAACCGGAACAACATATCGAGTACATACCGGCACCTGTTGTTGGACCGGCGGGTCGTTACCGTCTCGTTCGCGCGGCCGTTGATAGCGGGCGCCGGGGCCGGCTTCGGATGGGTGAACGCAGGCGCGGGACCCATAATGGGTTACGACTACGACGGTAACCCAACGGAGCTATTGACCAACCACCAGAACTTATTCGTCTTCGGCTTCGGGCGGCCGCTCCTCGGGGACTACCTTCGGTTGGGCGCGGCCGGACGGTTCTACTGGTTAAGGCTGGCGGACACGGGCGCGACCGGCGCCGGGTTCGACGTAGCTCTTTCGTCTTTACCCACCAAAACTGTCGGATTGGCTTTCAAGGTGACCGATATCTTCAGTAAACTCAAGTGGTACAACGTAGATACCGGCGAATCAAGGCGTAACGAAGACGTTGAGATGGCTATTTCTTTCGGCGGTTACTTCCGGCCGTGGCAACGGTTAATGGCGACCGCCGAATTAGAGAAAGGCTTCAGCCAGGACGCTCGTTTTCATCTCGGCGGCGAGTTCTGGCTTGATAAAAGGCTCGCCGTCCGTGCCGGGTACGACGCCGGCGAACCGGCGCTCGGTGGGACCGTTACCTATCCGCTGCCCTGGGGCTGCTTCGCTCTTGATTACGCGTACGCCCAGGAGGATTTCGCCGACGGCGCGGGGCACACGGTTACGCTGGGATTCGAGTTTTAAGCTAATTTACCTCTAAGGAGAACGTAAGCCGTCGGTTATAACGTCGTTAAAAATAATAACAAAGGCGGTACCGTTTACCGGTACCGTTTCGATTACCATACGAAATCGAACCGAAAAGGCGGGAAATATGAGTTGACAACTCCGATATATATCTTATAATTTGTCGGTTTGGTTTTACTACAAAAGGAAAAGGAGGAGAAGAATGAGGAAAACATTGGTATTAGCAATCGTTCTCGCTTGCGCTACCGGCGCGTACGCTTATACGTGGCCCGGCCACTTCCCTTGTGACGGACTTATCGTAAAAGACCGTGGCGGGCTGCCGATGCCGTCCAACGCTATCCACATCAACGGCGGGTTCTTCTACTACGGGATGCTCAACACCTGGTTCGGCGAAGACGAAACACTGGACGACGTCTATAACAGTTACGCACTCGGTTTCCCGGTGGACCTGGGCTATACGTTCAACGGCAAGCTGGAAGTCGCCGCGACGTTAGAGCTCATCAGGTTAAAAACCACCAACGGTATCGACGTAAGCGAGTTCGGAATGGGCGACGTGTGGATTAAAGGCCGCGCGCTCTTCCAACCGGGCGAGAGTTTTTATGTCGGACCGCGTATCGCCGGGAAGCTTCAGGGCGGCAATAGCCACCTGGGACTGGGCGACGGCTGGGGAGATCTCGACGCCGGCATGGTTTTCGCCATGTACGGCGACTCCATGTTCAAACTGAACGGTTCGGCCGGTTTCCGCTACGGATTCAAGGACACGGATTATGACCCCGAACGTCAACCCGGTATCAAGATATATTCATACTTCGAACCGGGCTTTACCGTGGCTTCGAGTTTCACTATGTACGTACCCGTCGGTTTCGGTTACCATACCGAAACCAAACAAGGCGATACCGGAATGGACAACGCTGGCTACGGGCTCACGTTGGGCGCCAAACCGGCGTTTACGTTGAGCGACAACCACACCCTGAACTTCACCTTACTCTACCCTATAATGGGTAAAAACGCGAACCGTGAAATCTATCTGGCGTTCACGGCCGATTCGTTCTTCCCGCTTCCGACCGGTCCCGGGGACCGGGACGGCGACGGCATTACCGACGACGTGGATAACTGCCCCGACGACCCGGAAGACTTCGACGGATTCCAGGATTCCGACGGTTGCCCCGACCCTGACAACGACGGCGACGGCATACTCGACGTAGACGACCGCTGCCCGAACGACGCCGAGACTTTCAACGACTACGAAGACGAAGACGGTTGCCCGGACGAAGTACCGGTACCGGAACCACCGAAGTTCGACGGCGTCATCAGGTTCTACCCGGATTCGACGGAACCGCTGGACGGCTATTACACGGTTATGGACCAGGCCGGCGCGAAGCTCAAGGAAGCTCCGGACGTACACATAACCCTTACCGGACACGCCGCCGACACGGGACGCCCCGACTTCGAGATGAAACTCTCGGAAGGCCGGGCGATGTTCGTGAAGGACTACCACGTCAATAAACATGGCATCGACGCGAACAGGATATCCATAGTTTACTACGGCTCGACGAAACCGATAGCCGACAACTCCACCGAAGAAGGCAGAGCCCAAAACCGTCGGGTCGTTTACAGCACGGAAAAGTAAAACCAACCCCCGAAACACAAAGGGGTTTAACGCGAAGCGGGCCACCATGGCCCGCTTCGTTCTTAAAACTCGCC
>CP070755.1:949260-990883 GCA_020348885.1 Candidatus Coatesiibacteriota bacterium
GGAGTATAGAGCTTCCGTCGGGCGTGGAGATGGTCAAGCCGGGTGACAACGTGAACATGGACGTGGAGCTGATAACGCCGATCGCGATGGAGAAGGAGCTCAGGTTCGCGATACGGGAGGGCGGACGTACGGTAGGTGCCGGCGTCGTTACCGGAATAAAAGAGTAGGCCGGCCCGGAAATGGCAAAGAAGGGCAAAAACATAATTATCGGTTTGGAATGTTCCGAATGTAACGAACGGAACTACGTCACCTACAAGAACCGGGAAAAACACCCGGACAAGCTGACGTTGAACAAGTACTGCCCTAGGTGCCGACGCCACACCGGACATAAGGAGTGTAAAACCGCGTAACAGCGGTATAACCTTAGAACCTATACCTTTAGCCGCGGCTGTTGTAAGGCGATTATAAATAAGGGCCATAGCTCAACTAGGCAGAGCACTTGACTCCAAATCAAGCGGTTGGGGGTTCGATTCCCTCTGGCCCTGAAATTAATAGGCCCGGTAACGTGGCCGGGTGTGATAAACGTAGACGGCCGCCGTATTAAACCGGATTAGACGCGGAGACCGATATGAAAAGGCTATGGACGTTTTTAATGGAGGTTCGCGCCGAACTAAAGAAAGTAACGTGGCCTACGTGGGTCGAGCTCGTCAGTTCAACGGTCGTCGTAATAATTACGTCGATACTATTCGCGGTCGTAATAGGTATATGGGATAAAATCCTCGAGCGTCTGGTAGTCATATTATTGTAGCGCGGTTTAAAGGCCAATCGTCTGTGGAAAAAGAACTCGAACATAACGAAAGGGTCCTACCGGAGGGTGAAGAGACTCTCGCTGAAACCGACGACGCGCCGGTCACCGCTCGTACCGCGGTCGATACTGAACCGGGGACGGACGACCCGATAATCGCCGTCGCCGACGAAGAAGCGAGCATAGCCGAAGCTTCGACGGTCGAAGGGGAAACCGAAACGGACGAGCAACTACAACCGGAGGAACTGGAGCGGTTAATAGAACTACGAGTGGCCGACCCGGGCCGGCCCGATTTACATTGGTACGTGGTGCATACGCTCACTGGGCACGAAGAAAAAGTAAAAACTAGTATTTTGAAATCGATCCAGGACAGCGACTTGCAAGATTGCTTCGAAGAGGTTCTCGTACCTACCGAGGAAGTTACTAAAACTACGAAGAAAGGGAAGAAGACTTCGCGAAAGGTTTTTTTCCCCGGCTATATAATGGTAAGGATGGTAATAAACGAAAAGACCTGGTCGTTGGTCCGGGGAACGCCGGGCGTTACCGGTTTCGTAAAGACCGGTACGTTTCCGGTGCCGTTGAGCCCGGAAGAGGTCCGAATTACGCTAGACCAGATAGAAGGCCGCAAACCCCGGGTCGAGTACGTGGTGGACTTCGAACCGGGGGAATCGGTTAAGATAACCAGCGGGCCGTTCGCGGGGTTCACGGCCGTCGTCGAAGACGTATACCCGGAACGCCAGAAGATAAAGGTATTGGTTACGGTCTTCGGACGCGCCACGTCGGCGGAACTCGAACTTTCAGAAGTGGACAAAACCCGGTAAGTAAACGGTAACGGACTGGTGTAGTTATGGCGAAAAAGGTTACGGGTATTATTAAGTTGCAGGTCCCGGCGGGCCAGGCAAATCCGGCGCCGCCGGTCGGGCCGGCCCTCGGGCAGCACGGGTTGAACATAATGCAATTCTGTAATCAGTTCAATGAAGCGACCAAGGACCAGGCCGGTCTAATTCTGCCCGTGGTGATTACGGTATATAAGGATAAGAGTTTCACTTTCATAACGAAGACGCCGCCGGCGGCGGTGTTATTGAAGAAAGCCGCGAATCTGGCGAAGGGCTCGCCCGAACCTAACAGGGAGAAGGTCGGTACCGTAACGATGGCCAAAGTGAAAGAGATAGCCGAACTTAAGATGCCGGACTTGAACGCGTCGTCGGTCGAAGCGGCTGTAAAAATTATTGAGGGTACGGCCCGGAGCATGGGGATCGACGTAGTATAAACAAATACGTCCGTACGGCGTTACGGCGGAGTTAGAGATGGCGGGAAAGAAATATAAAGAATCCAGGTTAAAAATCGACCGTTCCATGGAATACGGTTTGGACGACGCTTGTCGGTTGACGAAAGAATGTGCGTACGCCGGGTTCGATGAATCGGTAGATCTGGCGTTCCGTCTCGGCGTGGACCCCAAGCACGCCGACCAGATGGTTCGGGGTTCGGTCAGTCTGCCCCACGGAACCGGGAAGACTCCGGTAGTACTCGTGTTCGCCAAAGGCGAAAAGGTGAAAGAAGCCGAAGCCGCCGGCGCCGATTACGTCGGCCTCGAGGAGTACGCGGAAAAGGTCCAGAAAGGTTGGATCGAGTTTGACGCCGTCGTCGCGACGCCCGACGTGATGAAAGAGGTCGGGAAACTCGGGAAGGTTTTGGGGCCCCACGGCTTGATGCCCAGCCCGAAGACCGGTACCGTTACGTTCGACGTGGGTCCGGCGGTCGACCAGATAAAAAAGGGCAAGGTCGATTATAAGGTGGACAAAGGCGGTAACGTCCATATTCCCGTGGGTCGCGTTAGCTTCGACGCGAAAGAACTTTTCGAAAACGCCGCCGCCGCGATAGAATCCGTCGTAAAAAACAGGCCCGCGTCGGCGAAAGGTACGTATCTGAAACGTTTGACGATTAGCACGACCCACGGCCCGGGTATCAGGATAAACCGGCAGGAAGTGCAGTTGATGGTCGCTGGATAATTGCGGCCGTCTCCTGGAGCGAAATATGGCTCTTACGTTGGAACAGAAAAAGAACGCCTTGTCTATACTGGTCGAAGAGTTCGGCCGGGCCGGCGGCGTAATCTTTACCGACTTCCGCGGCGTGAACGTCGACGGTATGACCGGTCTCCGCCGCGAGATGAGAGAGAAGGAACTCCGCTATTTCGTTTCCAAGCGGACGTTGATAAGCCGGGCTTTAAACGAAACGGAAATCGAAGTACCCGACGAGTTCCTTGACGGCGCCACAGGGCTGGTGTTTACCGACGAAGAACCCGTAGCGGCTTCCAAGGTGGTCGAAGACTTCCGGAAGGAGTTCCCGTCGTTTATCGTTAAAGGCGGGATCATGGGCGCCGTAACTTTGGCGCCCGCGGATATCAAATCGCTGGCGAAAACGCCGCCTCGGGAAGAACTACTCGCGAAGTTCGTTTCGTCTTTGAACTCGCCGATTTCGAATCTGGCGAACGTAACCGCCGGGATCTTAAGGGCCTTCATAAAAGTACTAAACGCCGTGGGTGAAACAAAAGGCGAGACAGAAAAAACCGGCGAGACAAGTGAATCTACCGGAACCACAAAGGATAGCGTGCCCAAAGAGGATTCGGGAATCGAGGAAGCTGTAGAAGCCGAAGAATCTACAGGGGCGGAAGAAGCCGGCGCGACTGAAGAAGCTGGCGAAACTGACGAAGGTTCGGGAACCGAAAAAACTGTAGTGACGGAAGACGCCGGCGGACCCGAAAAAACTGGCGAAAGCGAAGAGGTTAGCGGGACCGAAGAAGTTGACGGGATTGAAAAGGATAGTGGAACCGAAAAAGAATAACTAACGTCATATACTTAAGAAACGTCGTATATCCAGTACCAGGAGGAAGTAGAAGTGGCAAAGATGACTACAGACGAGCTAATAGACGTCATTAAAGAGATGACGGTTCTAGAGCTTTCCGACTTCGTCAAGGCGGTCGAGGACGAGTTCGGCGTAACCGCGGCCGCGCCGGTGGCGCCGGTAGCCGCGGTCGGCGCTCCCGCTGGCGGGGAAACCGCGGCCGAGGAGAAGTCCGAGTTTAACGTCGTCTTGAAGGACGTGGGCGACCAGAAGGTTAAGGTTATCAAAGCGGTTCGTGAAGTAACTAGCCTGGGTTTGAAGGAAGCCAAGGAACTGGTCGAAGGCGCGCCGGTCACCGTCGCGGAAGGGCTATCGAAAGCTGACGCGGACGCGGCAAAAGCGAAAATCGAAGAGCAGGGCGCTACCATCGCCGTTGAGTAACTTCACTTTATCTCGGGCTATTGGCGAATCAGAGTAACCTAAATAGAATGGATGGGGTTGTCGTAAAAAGGGATGGCTGGCGGCATGTCGTCAATCCCTTTTTTGCGCCGTTTACGCGGTGTCGGTAAACCCCGTGGAGGTGTGGGACGTTGACGGTGGAACGGATAAATTTTTCGCGGATCCCTGATCCGATCGACCTGCCGAATCTACTCGATATACAGAAGAAATCATACGCGGAGTTCTTCCAGCACGAGGAGCTTCCCCAGAAGCGGCGGGAGGAAGGTCTGGAGTACGTCTTCCAGAATACTTTCCCGATTTACGACTTCAACGATGATTCCTTTATCGAGTTCGTGGATTATACGGTGGGGCTTCCGAAATTTACTATCGCCGAATGCAAGGTGAAGGGTCTAACTTACGCGGTTCCGCTGCGGGCCAGGTTCAGGTTGATCGTACGGGAACGGGAATCCGAAGACGTCGAACCGAAGGTAAAGAACATACTCGAGGAAGAGCTTTACCTTGGCGAAGTACCCGTAATGACCGAGCGAGGATCGTTTATCATCAACGGCGCCGAGCGCGTGGTGGTAAACCAGCTGCACCGATCGCCGGGTTACGTTACTAAAGAGATTACCCATTCGAGCGGCCAGATACTCTATTCCGCTTCGATTATCCCGCACCGCGGCTCCTGGTTGGAAATAGGTTTCGACACCAACGGTAACCTGAATTTTTCGGTGGACCGTACGAGCCGTCGCCCGAAAACACCGGTTACGGTCCTCATACGGGCGTTCGGTTATGGCGACGCCCGCGAGATAGGCGAATTGTATCTGGACACGGAAAAAGCCGGGCCGACCAAGGATGTCGTCGGCCGATACTTAACCGAGCCGGTCGTCGTGTCGTCCGACGGCGTGGAGACGACGTTGTTTAAACGTTTCACGCAATTGGAGGAAGCTCACCTTGACGTGTTGAAGGATAACGATGTCAAGAAGGTAAACGTCTTTAAGGATACCGACGGCATCGAAGCTTCGTCGCTCGTACCGACCCTACAGAAAGACGACGAGAGTAAGGTAAAGACGAGGGAAGATGCGTTAATAAGGATTTATAGCGAACTCAGGCCGGGCGACTTGTCCAGTATCGAAACGGCCGAAAATTACTTCGAGAATTTATTCTTGAACCCGAGGCGCTACGACCTTAGCCGCGTCGGGCGGCTAAAATTGAACAAACGGTTCGGCCTGGAATTCGACCTGGAAGACCGAACGCTTCACAAGGAAGACGTAGTCGAAGCCGTTCGTTATATTCTCAAACTCCACTCGATAGAAGGCGATACCGACGACATCGACCATCTCGGCAACCGCCGGGTTAGGGCCGTGGGCGAACTCCTCGAGTACCGCTTTTTCGTCGGTCTCACGAGGATGGAACGGGTAATCAGGGAGCGCATGTCGATTCTCGATATCGACGAATGTATGCCCCGCGACCTGATAAACGCCAAACCCTTGATGAGCGCTATACGCGAGTTCTTCGGTTCCAGCCAGCTTAGCCAGTTCCTGGATCAGATAAACCCGTTGGCGGAGCTTACCCATAAACGCAAACTTTCGGCCGTGGGCCCTGGCGGTTTGAGTAGGGAGCGCGTGAACTTCGAGGTTCGCGACGTACATTATACCCATTACGGCCGGTTGTGTCCGATTGAGACGCCTGAAGGGCCGAATATAGGTTTGCTAAACAGCCTGGCTACGTATGGACGCGTTAACAAGTTCGGGTTTATAGAGACGCCTTACAGAAAGGTAAAAAAGGGTAAGGTTACCGACGAAATCGTTTACCTGGACGCCGACGAGGAGGACGAATACGTAATCGCCCAGGCGAACGCGCCGCTGGACAAGAGAGGCCGGTTCGAACGGGACGAAGTGTATGTCCGTGAGAGGGGAGAGTTCTTTTTGGTGCCACCGGAGCGGGTAGATTACATGGATATTTCGCCCCGGCAGCTCGTGTCTGTTTCGGCTTCGCTCATACCGTTCCTGGAGCACGACGACGCAAATCGGGCGCTGATGGGTTCGAACATGCAGCGTCAGGCGGTGCCGCTGGTAACCACCGAAACGCCTTTAATCGCGACGGGAACCGAGGAGCGTGTGGCTCGGGACAGTGGTGTTATGGTAATCGCCGAAGCTTCGGGCGAGGTGGAGAAGGTGACCGCCGACGAGGCGGTCATCCGGCCCGATACGGCAAAAGAAGACGCCGCTTATGGGTGGTTCGAACCTGATGTTTACAAATTGAAGAAATACCAGCGGACTAACCAGGACACTGCGTTCAATCAACGCCCGATTGTAAGGAAAGGCGATAAAGTTAAAGCGGGCCAAATAATCGCCGACGGGCCGGCGACGTGCGGGGGCGAACTCGCTCTAGGCCGGAATGTCCTCGTCGCGTTTATGCCGTGGATGGGATACAACTTCGAGGACGCGGTACTCGTCTCGCGGCGACTCGTGGAAAATGACGACTTTACTTCGATTCACATCGAGGAGTTCGAAATTGAGTGCCGTGAAACGAAGTTGGGGCGCGAGGAGATTACGCGGGACATCCCTAACGTAGGCGCCGACGCGCTTAAGAACTTGGACGACGAAGGGATTATATGGGTGGGCGCCGAAGTCCGGGCCGGCGACATTATGGTTGGCAAGGTAGTACCGAAAGGCGAAACCGAACTCACGCCCGAAGAGAAGTTGCTCAGGGCCATCTTCGGCGAAAAAGCGGGGGAAGTCCGGGACGCGTCGTTGAAAGCCCCGCCGGGGATGAGTGGAATAGTCGTTGACGTAAAAGTATTCAGCCGTAAGGAAAGGGAGCGCGTTGATTCGAGGACGAGGGCGAAGGAAACTAGGGCTATAAACGTGCTCGAGAAAGAGAAAAACGAAAAAATCGAAGCGGCCCGGGAGATATGCGAAGCCCAGTTAACCAAATTGCTGAGCGGACAGACTTTTAATTACGACTTGACCGACGAGTTGTCGGGCGAAGTATTGGCCGGTAAAGGGTCGAAGATTACGAAATCGAAGCTGAAGAAGGTACTGGAACCGACGATAGAAAAACGCGTGGAATTCCGTGGGGTGGTAGGCCGAAACGTCGCGAAGGTAGTAGGTCGTTACGTCGATTACGCCCACGAAACGTCCAGTAATATAGATAAGGAAATAGACCGTATAAGGAAGGGCGACGACCTTCCACCGGGCGTTTTAATGATGGTCAAGGTTTACGTGGCCAGGAAAAGGCGATTGACTATCGGCGATAAAATGGCCGGGCGGCATGGGAACAAAGGTGTCGTCGCGAAAATACTCCCGACGGAAGATATGCCTTTTACTAAAGACGGTACGCCGGTGGATATCGTCCTCAACCCCCTAGGCGTCCCGAGCCGTTTGAACGTCGGGCAAATCCTGGAAACTCACTTGGGCTTGGCCGCCAATAAATTAGGGCTTTATTTCGAATCTCCGATTTTCGACGGCGCCATGGAAGAGCAGATAAAGGATTATCTGGAGGAAGCCGGATATGATGCTTCCGGTAAGGTAATGCTGTTCGACGGGCGGACCGGGGAACCTTTCGCCGCGCCCGTTACGATAGGGCATATATATTTGATGAAGTTGTTACACCTGGCCGACGACAAGATACACGCCCGTTCGGTCGGGCCGTACAGCTTGGTTACCCAACAGCCGTTGGGCGGGAAAGGCCAATTCGGCGGGCAACGCTTTGGCGAGATGGAAGTCTGGGCCCTCGAAGCGTACGGCGCCGCTTATACCTTACAAGAGATGTTGACGGTGAAGTCCGACGATGTAATCGGACGGGCCAGAATGTACGAAGCGATAGTAAAGGGCCGTAATATACCGGAAGCCGAAACACCCGAATCGTTCAACGTTCTGGTGCGCGAGTTGAGGGCTTTATGCCTCGATATAACGCCGGAGGAGGTGTAACAAGCTGGACTACGGGGAGTTATGACGGATTTGCCGGAGAACGGATATTAAATAAAGACGGGGGAACCCGTAAGGACGGTGCGACTTTGATCTGGGGTTATTACGATACGGATAGAAGGAAGAAAAAGGATTTTTCGGCCGTTACGATAGGCATCGCGTCGCCGGAGAAGGTTCTTACATGGTCCCACGGCGAGGTAAAGAAAGCTGAGACGATAAATTACCGTACGTTCCGCCCGGAACGCGACGGCCTTTTCTGCGAACGTATATTCGGGCCGACCAAGGACTGGGAATGTTCGTGCGGTAAGTATAAGCGCATTAAGAACCGGAACGTCGTCTGCGACCGGTGCGGCGTCGAAGTTACCGAGAGTCGTGTGCGCCGGGAACGTATGGGGCACATCAAACTCATAACGCCGTGTGCTCATATCTGGTTCGTGAAGGGTACGCCCAGCTACATCGCGACGCTACTGGGCTTACGCGCCAAGGATATGGAAAGGGTGCTCTACTACGCGGCTTATCTGGTTGTCGACCCGGGCCTCGAAGAGACAGGATTGGCGAAGGGTCAGGTATTAACCGAGGAAGAGTACCGCGACGTAATGGGCCGTTTTCCGGGCGAGTTCCACGCCGAGATGGGCGCGCCAGCCGTCCGCGAGCTTCTTGCCGGTTTGGATCTTGACGCTCTTTCGGCGGAATTGAAGGTCGAGCTGGAAGAGACCGGCTCGAAGCAAAAGAAAAAGCAGATTATCAGGCGGTTATCTATCGTCGAAGCCATGAGGACATCCGGGAACCGGCCGGAATGGATGATACTCGACGTTTTACCGGTTCTCCCGCCGGACCTCCGGCCGTTGGTTCCCCTCGACGGCGGCCGCTTTGCGACGAGCGACTTGAACGATTTATACCGGACGGTGATCAATAGAAACAACAGGCTACGCAAACTCATAGAACTGAAGGCGCCGGACGTTATCCTTTGTAACGAGAAGCGTATGCTTCAGGAGGCGGTGGACGCCCTGCTAGACAACGGGCGCCGTGGTTACGTGGTCCGGGGGATGAACAACCGGCCCCTCAAGTCGTTGTCGGATAACCTTAAAGGTAAGCTCGGGCGCTTTCGGCAGAACCTACTCGGGAAGCGCGTCGACTACTCGGGCCGCGCGGTGATCGTCGTGGGACCGGAATTGAAACTACACCAGTGTGGGTTACCGAAGAAGATGGCGTTGGAGTTGTTCAAGCCGTTCATAATCCAGAAATTGGAGGAACAGGGTTTCGTCCACACCATTAAGAGTGCGAAAAGGCTCGTCGAACAAGTCAAACCCGAGATATGGGACATCCTCGAGGAGGTCATACAGGACCATCCGGTGTTATTGAACCGGGCGCCTACTCTCCATAGATTGGGTATCCAGTCGTTCCTGCCGGTACTGGTCGAAGGGTCCGCGATTAGAGTACATCCTCTAGTCTGTACGGCGTTCAATGCCGACTTCGACGGAGACCAGATGGCCGTACACGTTCCGATTTCGGTGGAAGCGCAGCTGGAAGCGAAAATGCTGCTGTTCAGCACGCGCAATATACTTTCGCCGGCCCACGGCGGCCCTCTGGCTGTCCCGTCACAGGATATCGTTCTGGGTTGTTATGCGTTGACGAAACCCAAGCCGGGCGAAAAGGGCGAAGGTAAATTTTTCGCGAACCAGGACGAAGCGTTATTGGCATACAGCCTCGGCGAGGTAGGGCGTTATGCCAACGTGAAAGTACGGGTAAACGGAGAGACCATCGAAACTACGATAGGCCGCCTTATATTCAACGACGTTTTACCGGCGGATTATCCTTACGTAAACGAGACGTTAGATAGAAACGAGGTCGCCAAGGTAGTCGCCGACATATATAAACGCTACGGAAACGCCGAGACCGTCCGTGTTCTCGACGAGATTAAAAACCTCGGTTTTAAGTACGCTACTCTTACGGGGGTTACGTTCGGCGTTGACGACCTTTTGATCCCGACCGAGAAAAAAACGCTGATTGACGAAACGAGGGAAGAGGTTTCCAAGATCGAGAAGGTTTACCAGGACGAAGCGATAACCTTCGGTGAACGTTACAACATGGTTATAGACGCGTGGACCCGTACGACCGATACACTCGGCGAAATGGTGTTTACGCAATTGGGCGAAGACCAGGACGGGTTCAACCCGGTTTTTATGATGGCCGACTCCGGCGCGCGGGGTTCTCGGACCCAGATACGGCAGTTGGCGGGGATTCGTGGGTTAATGGCCAAACCCCAGAAGAAGATAACCGGCCAGGTGGGCGAGATTATCGAACAGCCAATACTGTCCAACTTCCGGGAAGGGCTTTCGGTGCTCGAGTACTTCATTTCCACCCACGGCGGACGAAAAGGCTTGGCCGATACGGCCTTGAAGACGGCGGATGCGGGTTACCTTACGCGGCGCCTCGTCGATGTGGCCCACGACCTTATAGTCACGACAGACGACTGCCATACGCTTCTTGGGTTGGAAACGATGGCTATCAAGGAAGGCGAGGAGGTCATAGAACCGCTGAAAGACCGCGTGCTGGGTCGCGTCGCTCTCGAGGACGTCGTCGATCCTATTACGGACGAGGTTTTGGTCGAGGCCAATACTGAGATTACCGAGGAACTCGCCGAGAAAATCGAAGACTCCCACGTGAAGTCAGTACGGATAAGATCCGTACTGACGTGCGAAGCGAAACGCGGCGTCTGCGCCAAGTGCTACGGGCGGAACCTCGCCCTTGGGAAGATGGTGGACGTAGGCGAAGCGGTGGGCGTTATAGCCGCGCAGTCAATAGGCGAACCGGGGACTCAGCTTACCCTACGGACGTTTCACGTCGGCGGAACCGCGAGCCGTATCGTAGAGCAGTCGGTTATTCAGGCAAAAGTCGCCGGGAAAGTGGATTTTAACCATCTCCGAGTCGCCGAACGGGAAAAAGGAACGAACGTAGTAATAAGCCGTAACGCGGAACTCTCGATTAAGGATATCGAAGGGCGTGTAACGATGACCTATCAGGTTCCTTACGGAGCCGTATTGTTGGTGAAAAAAGGTCAGAAACTCGAAGCTGGCGGTGATATATACGAGTGGGATCCGTATTCGGAACCGATATTGTCCGATGTAAAAGGAAAGGTCGCGTTTCGAGATGTAATCGAAGGGATAACGCTTCGGGAAGAGGTCGACGCCCAGTCGAAGATACAGCGGGTCGTGGTCGGCAGCCGGCGCCGGGATCTGGATCCGCACCTAATAGTCGAAGCCGGGCGGAATAAACAGGTCGAATACCCGATACCCTACGGCGCTTACTTGACCGTTTACGAAGGCGATAAAGTCGTACCGGGCCAACAACTCGTTAAGATACCGAGGGAAATTGGTAAGACCAGGGATATTACCGGCGGGCTTCCGCGGGTCGCGGAACTATTCGAAGCCCGGCATCCGAAGAACCCAGCGGTCATATCGGAAATCGACGGTTTAGTGGAGATTGCAGGGACGAAAAAGGGGAAAAGGCAAATCGTCGTCAGAGGCGAACACCAAGAGATGGAGTACAGCATTCCCCGGGGGAAACACCTGAAGGTACATACCGGCGACGAGGTTACCGCCGGGCAACCCCTTTGCGACGGGAATATCGACCCTCGCGACATCCTGGACGTTAAAGGTGAAAAAGAAGTCCAGAAGTTCCTCGTTAACGAAATCCAGGAGGTTTACCGGCTCCAGGGCGTGAATATCAGCGATAAGCATCTCGAGTGTATCGTACGGAAAATGCTCCGGAAGGTCCGGATCGAGACGGTCGGTGACACCGATTTCCTGCCTAGTAAAACGGTGGACAAGTACCATTTCCGCGAGGTAAACGAAGAGATGATACGCGAAGGCAAGACGCCTGCGACCGCCAAGCCGATACTCCAGGGGATTACCGACGCGGCGTTATCGACAGATTCGTTCATCAGCGCGGCGTCGTTCCAGAAGACGACCCACGTCCTTACCGAGGCCGCGTTCTCGGGGCGCCGAGACGAGCTGCGGGGTTTGAAGGAAAACGTGATAATGGGACACTTAATCCCCGCAGGATCCGGGATTTATAAAATGTCTGATATCGAAATATCCGACGTGGAGGAAGTAGAAGTCGAAGCCGCCGAGGCGGTATAACGATTGTCGGAAAAACGGGCCGTGACCTTCACAAAGAGCGCGAACGGAACACCGAAATTCCCCGTACGGAGGGTATAATGCCTACAGTAAACCAGTTAGTCCGTAAAGGGCGTAAACGGGCGAAGAAAACGTCTAAATCGCCCGCGCTGAAGAACTGTCCCCAGCGCCGCGGCGTTTGTACGCGCGTCTGGACGGTGACGCCTAAAAAACCGAACTCAGCGCTCCGGAAAGTCGCCAGTGTAAGGCTCACGTCCGGCATCGAGGTTACGGCGTATATACCCGGCGTCGGCCACAATTTACAGGAACATTCGATCGTTCTGGTCCGCGGCGGCCGTGTGAAAGACATACCGGGTGTACGATACCATATTATACGCGGTACGTTGGACGCGTTGGGCGTTGCCGATCGCAACCAGGGACGTTCCAAGTACGGCGTTAAACGTCCGAAGAAGTAACCGCAACCGCCGGGCGGCTTTTTGGCGCCGTCCGTTCGAAGATAACCGGGAGGAACGATGCCCCGCGGAAGAGCCGTACCGAAGAGAAATTGGGAACCCGACCCCCAGTACAACTCTACGCTGGTGACCCGTTTCGTAAACGCTTTAATGTTGAAGGGGAAACGGTCGGTCGCCGAGGATATATTCTATAAAGCTATGGAACGAATTCGCGAGCGTACAGGCGAAGACCCGTCCGCCGTGTTCAATCGAGCTATTAGTAACGTAAAACCCGTTCTGGAGGTAAAACCCAGGCGCGTAGGCGGTTCGACTTACCAGATACCTATTGAAGTCCCGCAGCGCAGACGAACGGCGCTGGCGATACGATGGCTGATAATGTTCACGCGAAAAAGGCACGAGAAAACGTTGATTGATAAACTCGCGGCCGAGTTAATCGACGCCGCTAATAATACCGGCGCGACCATCAAGAAAAAGGAAGATACCCATCGAATGGCCGAAGCCAATAAAGCGTTCGCTCACTATCGTTGGTAAGTATCTTTATCGGGGTTGATTCCCCGGTCGTACGTCGGTTAATAATGAGCTGTTATGTAATGGAAAAAACGCTTTCGGTTAGACCGCCGTAGCCGGGTATTGGTTTTACGGTTTACCAAACCATCCCCGGGCGCGGGGATGGTTTATCGTATGCCGAAAACGCGACAGTCGTGTCGAGAACAGTACCTATAGAGCGAATACGTAACGTCGGTATAGCCGCCCACATCGACGCCGGGAAGACTACGACCACCGAGCGAATACTCTACTATACCGATAAGACGTACAAGATAGGCGAAGTGGACGAAGGCGCCGCCGAGATGGACTGGATGGAACTCGAGCGGGAACGGGGGATTACTATCACGGCGGCGGCAACGACGGTCTCGTGGAACGACCACCGCATAAATATTATAGATACGCCCGGCCACGTCGATTTTACGGTGGAAGTGGAGCGGTCTTTACGCGTGTTGGACGGCGCCGTCGTCGTCTTCTGTGCCGTGGGGGGAGTGGAGCCGCAAACGGAAACCGTCTGGCGGCAGGCCGACAGGTACAACGTTCCGAGGGTGGCGTTCGTGAATAAGATGGACCGGGTGGGCGCCGATTTCGACAGGGTTATCAAGGATTTAAGGGAGAAGTTGGGCGCCAACGCCGTTCCGATTCAGCTCCCCATTGGTGAGGCCGATAAGTTCGAGGGCGTCGTGGATTTGGTCAAGACCGAAGCTTTGATTTTTGACGCCGATTCGCTGGGGAAGAACTTCGATAAGATACCGATATATAGCGTACCCGAACATTTGGTTTCGGTAGAGGACATAACCGCCGCCCGCGAGAGATTAATCGAAGCGGTCGCCGAGATAGACGAGGAGATTTGTGAGCTTTACGTCGACGGGCGTCCCGTAACTAATGAAGCTCTCCAGGCGGCCGTTCGGCGGATAACCGTAAACGACGGTTTTATACCGGTATTTTGCGGCTCGGCGCTTCGGAACATAGGCATCCAACCGTTGATCGATTCTATAGTGGAGTACTTGCCTTCGCCGGCGGAACTCCCGCCGATAACGGGGTTCAACCCGAAGACCGAAAAAAAGGCGCTCCGCAGCCCGGACGACGAAGAGCCTTTTTCTTCACTGGCTTTCAAAATCGCGACCGATAAATACGTCGGGCGGTTGACGTATTTACGGGTCTATTCCGGGCAGTTGAAGGTCGGCGGCTCGGTCTATAATACGACGTCCGGCAAGCGGGAGAGGATCAACAGACTGCTCCAGATGCACGCAAACGACCGGGATGAAATCGGGTCTGTGTTCGCCGGCGATATCGTAGGCGTAGTCGGGTTGCGCGACACGAAGACCGGCGATACGTTGTGCGACGAGAAACACCCCGTCGTCCTGGAGGCGATGGATTTCCCCGAGCCGGTGCTTTCGGTGGCGATAGAACCGAAGACGACCGCGGACGAATCGAAACTGGACGAGTCCCTCGCGAAGCTGGCCGAAGAGGATCCGACGTTCAAGGTTCGAAATGACCCGAACACGGGTCAGCTTTTAATCGAAGGGATGGGCGAACTACACCTGGAAATACTGACGAACCGGATGGTCCGCGAATTCGGCGTCGAAGCCAACATAGGTAAACCCCAGGTCGCGTATAAAGAAACCGTTACGACGTCCGGGTTGGGTAAAGCGGTTTTCGACAAGAAGATGGGGACGAAAGGTCAGTTTGCGTCGGTGACGCTGGAAGTAGTACCTTTGGCTCGGGGCGCGCGGTTTTCATTTGAGAACCGGTTGGAACCGAAGGCGATTCCGGACGAGTTCGTACGCGCGGTAGAGAAGGGAGCCGAAACGGCGGTCGACGCGGGACCCCTTTCGGGTTTCCCGGTTACCGATGTCGGTATCGCGTTGGTCGAAGCAGAAAGCCGCCCGGTGGACTCGACCGATATGACGTTTCGGGTGGCCGCGCAAATGGCGTTCAACGAGGCCGTGGAGAAAGCCAAACCGGTGCTTTTAGAACCTTATATGTCGCTTGAAGTCGTTCTGCCGGAGGGATACGCCGGGGACGTGTTGAACGACCTGAACGCCCGTCGGGGCGACGTAGGGGGTATGGAACATCGGGCCGACGCCAAGGTAATTTCGGCAGTGGTACCGCTATCGGATATGTTTGGTTACGCGTCGGCTATCCGAGCACTTACCCAAGGGCGTGCCACCTACACAATGGAGTTTTTACGCTACGATAATATACCTAAGAACATAAGTGACGAAATACTGAAACGGACGCGCGGTTTCGTACCCGATTTCGGCGGGTAACGGGGTTATCTAAAACCGTCGAATACCGCGTTTTTACGGGGGTTTAGGGGTAAAAAACTCTTTACTTTTAACGGCGTATATGCTATATATTGCGCTCATTTTCGGGTTTTTAGGTGGGGTCGCGGGTTCGCGACCCTAATAAGGGGGTGTATCTTCTTTGACCCCCTTTTAACGGGACGTCGTAACTAACTCTATTCATTAATCTTACGATTACCACCGTGTACCTTTAACGGGAGGGAATAGAAATGTCCAAGGCTAAGTTTGAGAGGACGAAGCCGCACGTAAACGTGGGGACGATAGGGCACGTGGACCACGGTAAGACGACGCTGACGAGCGCGATAACGAGGGTGCTGGCGCATAAGGGGATGGCGGAGTACCTGGACTTCTGGTCGATAGACAAGGCGCCGGAGGAGAAGGAGCGGGGGATAACGATCGCGACGGCCCACGTGGAGTACGAGACGGAGAACCGGCACTACGCCCACGTTGACTGTCCCGGGCACGCGGACTACGTGAAGAACATGATAACGGGGGCGGCGCAGATGGACGGGGCGGTGCTGGTTGTGAGTGCGGCGGACGGACCGATGCCGCAGACGAGGGAGCACATACTGCTGGCGCGGCAGGTTGGCGTGCCGTACATAATAGTGTTCCTCAACAAGACGGACATGGTGGACGATCCGGAGCTGTTGGAGCTGGTGGAGCTGGAGGTAAGAGATTTACTCAACCAGTACGAGTTTCCGGGAGACGACGTACCGGTGGTGAAGGGTTCGGCGCTTAAAGCCATGGAGAGCGGCGAGTGGGACGCGGAAGAGACGAAGTGCGTGCACGAGGTTTTGGCGGCGATGGACGAGTACATCCCGGAGCCTGAGCGTGACGTGGACAAGCCGTTCCTGATGCCGGTGGAGGACGTGTTCTCGATAACCGGGAGAGGGACCGTCGCGACGGGAAGAGTGGAGCGCGGGGTAGTGAAGGTACAGGAAGAGGTCGACATAGTGGGTCTTCGGGACGCGATCGATACGAAGGTCGTGACCGGAGTGGAGATGTTCCGGAAGATCCTGGACGAGGGGCGAGCCGGCGACAATATCGGCGTGCTGTTGCGGGGCGTGGAACGGGAGGACATAGAGCGGGGTATGGTGCTGGCGAAGCCCGGGTCGATAACGCCTCACACGAGGTTCAAGGGTGAGGTGTACGTGTTGACGAAGGAGGAAGGCGGGCGGCACAAGCCGTTCTTCACGGGATACCGGCCGCAGTTTTATTTCCGTACGACGGACGTGACGGGGAGCATAGAGCTTCCGTCGGGCGTAGAGATGGTGATGCCGGGTGACAACGTGAACATGGATGTGGAGCTGATAACGCCGATCGCGATGGAGAAGGAGCTCAGGTTCGCGATACGAGAGGGCGGACGTACGGTAGGTGCCGGCGTCGTTACCGGAATAAAAGAGTAGGCTAAGGTTTAAATGACCGACAGTAAGATCAGGATAAAACTTCACGCGTACGACCACCGGGTCCTCGACCGGTCGGTTAAGGAGATATGTAGTACAATCGAGCGAACCGGCGCGCGCGTAATTGGCCCGATTCCGTTGCCCACGAAGATAAGCAGGTACACGGTCAATCGGTCGCCTTTCGTGGACAAGAAGAGCCGGGAACAGTTCGAAATGCGGACGCATACCCGGTTAATCGAGATAGAAGAGCATTCGGCCGATACTATCGACGCTTTAACGCGCTTGCAGTTGCCGGCGGGCGTGGAAGCTGAGATGAAACTCTAAACGGCGGCGTGGGTGTAACGATGGCTTTGGGTATGATCGGAACGAAGTTGGGTATGACCCAGGTCTTCGACGACGAGGGTAAGCTTGTACCTGTAACAGTTATCGAGCTGAAGCCGAACTACGTCGGCCAGGTAAAAACCGACGAGACCGACGGATATACCGCGCTTCAACTCGCTTACGGCGACGCGAAGGCGCCCCGCGAGAACGACAAGAAGCGGAGCCGCCTGAGTAAACCCGAGATGGGGCATCTGGAGAAGGCCGGGCTAGGCCCTACGCGGTGGCTCTGCGAATTTCGGATGGACGACGTTTCGGAATATAAAACGGGCGACGCCGTTACGTGCGCTGTGTTAGCCGGGGTTCCGTACGTTGACGTTACGGGCGTATCCAAAGGCCGTGGTTTCGCGGGGGTCATAAAAAGGCATAAGTTCCACCGGGGGCCTATGAGCCACGGGTCTAAATCCCACCGGCGCCCCGGGTCCGCCGGCTCGAGCGCTACGCCTTCCAAGGTTTTCAAGGGGAAGCGGATGCCGGGGCACTATGGCGCCCAAAAGGTTACGATACAGAACTTGGAAGTCGTTAGCATAGACGAAGATAATGAAGTAATTCTGGTGAAGGGCTCGGTGCCGGGCGCTAACGGGTCGAAGTTAATCGTGCGGCCCAGCGTAAAAGTGGCGGTTTAGCGTACCGCGGCGCGTTTTGCAATGAAGGTTAAAGTTTACAACCAATCCGGCGACGAAGTTGGAACGATGAACCTCGAAGACCGGGTCTTCGGCGTCGAGGCGAGGGAAGACCTCGTACACGAGGTTCTGGTCGCTCAACTCGCAGCGAAGCGGCCTGCTTCGGCCAGTACGAAGAACCGTTCCGCCGTCCGCGGCGGCGGCGCCAAGCCGTACCGGCAAAAAGGAACCGGCCGCGCGCGCCAGGGAACAATCCGGGCCGGGCAATATCGCGGCGGCGGCGTTATCTTTGGCCCGACGGCCGACCGCAACTACAGGAAAAGAATACCCGCGAAAATACGCCGGTTAGCTTTGAGGTCCTGTCTTTCGGACAAGGTTAAGAACGACCGGCTAAAAGTACTGGATAAAATAGATTTTTCGGAATATAAGACGAAAGCCGCGCTGGGTGTAATTGAGAACCTGGATATAACGGGCTCGAAAACCTTGTTCGTAATGGACGAGAAAAACGGTTACTTCGCTAAATCCGTGGCCAATATCCCCGATGCCAAAGCCGTATACGCTGGAAGCGTTAACGTTTACGATTTACTTTATCACGATTTCCTCGTCCTGACGCGTGGAGCCGCCGAGATGCTCGGGGAGGCGTTCAAGGATTGAAAGACCCCCACGACATAGTATTGAAGCCGCTTCTGACGGAGAAGATGGAGTTTTTAAAAGACGACTCGGGTAAGTACGCGTTCGCCGTTCAAAAAGGCGCGAACAAAATCGAGATCAAAGAAGCAATCGAATCAATATATAACGTAACGGTTACGAAAGTCGCCGTTATGAATCAGCATGCGAAGAAGCGCAGAATAGGATGGATACAGGGACGTCGCTCGAGTTGGAAGAAAGCCATAGTAACCCTTAAAGAGGGCGACTCGATAGAGTATTTCGAGTAGTTGGATAAATGGGTGTAAGGAAATTCAAACCGACGTCGCCGGGTTCGCGCTTTAGAAGCGTTTCGGGTTTCGAGGAAATAACGAAGAAGAAGCCCGAGAAACGTCTGACTAAACCGAAAAGGCGCAGTTCCGGACGGAATAGCAAGGGCCGTATAACGATGCGGCGCCGTGGCGGTGGTACCAAGCGTAAGGTCCGCGTCGTCGACTTCAGACGCGACAACGACGGCGTTCCGGGCCGCGTCGCGTCGATAGAGTACGACCCGAACCGCTCGGCGCGGATAGCCCTCGTCGTTTACGCCGACGGTGATAAACGTTACATAATCGCGCCCGAAGGTTTGAAGGTCGGCGAAGCGGTAAAAAGTGGAACCGGTGCGGAATTAAAACGCGGTAACGTATTCAAACTGCGGGAGATACCGGTTGGTTCGATAATACACAACTTGGAATTAAAGCCGGGGAAAGGTGCCCAGGTGGCCAGGTCCGCCGGGACGAGTGTTATCCTGATGGCCAAGGAAGGCGACTACGCACATGTCAGGATGCCGTCGTCGGAGATACGGTTGGTGCACCTCGACTGCCGGGCGGCTCTGGGCGAGGTCGGTAACTCCGAGCACGCCAACATAGTGTTAGGGAAAGCGGGCGCGGCCCGCCACCGCGGGCGTCGGCCCAAGGTCCGCGGCGTCGCGATGAACCCCAACGACCATCCCCACGGTGGCGGCGAAGGGAAGTCTAAGGGCGGAAACCACCCGACGTCGCCCTGGGGCTGGCAGACCAAGGGGCGGCGGACGCGCAAGAAGAAAGCTTCCGACCGGCTTATCGTATCGAGGCGGAGGACGCGGAGAAAGCGTTAGCCGTTTTATGTAGGGGGTAGTTTTGGCCCGTTCGACGAAAAAAGGCCCGTACGTAGACGCGAAGTTGCTGGAAAAGGTGTTGGCCCTGTCGCGTACCGGCGAGAAGAAGGTTGTCCGCACGTGGGCGCGCCGGTCAACTATACCGCCGGAGTTTGTGGGCCAAACCATAGCCGTGCACAACGGGCGTAAATTCATACCCGTTTACATTACCGAGGACATGGTGGGACATAAGCTGGGCGAGTTCGCGCCTACGCGGATATTCAGGAGCCACGGCGGGCCCGCCGGAAAAGCCCTGAAAATGAAGTAATAAAGCAGTTAATCCCGGGTTTTAACTGACCGAAACAAACGGTAAGCATATATGGAGTTCAGGGCCGTCCAAAAGTGGGAACGTATTTCGCCGGTGAAGGCTCGGCTCGTCGCCGATAACGTCCGGGGGCTGGACGTTCAGGACGCCCTCGAGATGTTGATGTTCATGCCCCAAAAAGCGGCGAAGATTATATACAAGACCGTCGCGTCCGCTCTGGCGAACGCCGAACACGTAGAAGGCGGAGAAAAACCAGACGTGGACCGGCTATACGTAAAAACCCTGACGGTCGATACCGGCCCGACGTTGAAACGCATTAGCTATCGGGCGTACGGGCGCGCCAATAGGAAGCGGCGCCGTATGTCCCACGTGACGGTGGTCCTCGCGGAGCGCGAGTTGGCTGACGACGAGCTGGGAAAGAAGAAAGAGCACCGTACGAGTTTCTTCCGCAGAAGGAAAAAAGAGCGCGTCGAAACAGAAGAGGATGCGGTGGAGGCGAAGCCCGGAGCGCCGAAACAACCGAGGCGCCCGCGCAAGAAGAGCAGGAAGAAACTTACCGAAGAGCGTAAGGGGAAACGCAAGACCGTACAGAAACGGCCGGAACAGTAAGCGAACCGGGCAAACGCAAGGTGTAATTTATGGGCCAAAAAACTCATCCGTTGGGTTTCCGACTTGGGTACTCGAAGACTTGGAAGTCCCGCTGGTATTCGAAGGATAACTATACCAAGTTCCTTCACGAGGATCTGAAGTTAAGGCGTTATATAAAGAGTAACTTGAAGAACGCCGCGATATCGAAGGTCGAGGTGGAACGTACCGGTGAAAAAGCCCTCGTGTGTATTTACACGGGCCGTCCGGGGGTAATAATCGGGACCAAGGGCGTGCTTATAAAAGAACTGAGGGATAAGCTTCAGAGTCTCGTCGAGTCCGAAGTCGATATCGAAATCAGAGAAATACCAAACGCCGAGTTGGACGCTCAGTTGGTAGCCGAGAATATCGCCTCCCAACTCGAACGCCGTATGGGTTTCCGCCGGGCTATGAAAAAAGCCCTGGCGACCGTGATGAAGCTGGGCGCGAAGGGTTGTAAGGTCCAGATAAAAGGGCGTATAGGCGGCCGCGAAATGGCCAGGACGGAGCATTACGCCGAAGGGCGCGTTCCCCTGCAAGTGCTCCGCGCCGATATAGACTACGGTCTGGCCGAGGCGTTCACGATTTACGGCGTTGTCGGCGTAAAGGTTTGGATATTCCACGACGAGGTGTTACCGGAGCAGATTAAGGGCGGCGACTTCCAGGAACCCGCGGCCCAGAGGAAGAAACGGGGACGCCGCGGCAGGTCGAAGAAACGCAGACCGGGAAACTAAGGCGGCCGGCGAACGTATAAAAAGGTTTTCCTATGTTAATGCCGAAAAGAACGAAGTACCGCAAACAGCAGCGCGGGCGCCGGCGCGGGAAAGCGCGGCGTGGCAACACGCTCGATTTCGGGTCTTACGGCCTGCAAGCCCGGGAAGCCGCGTGGCTCACCGGGAACCAGATCGAATCTGCTCGCGTCGCTATTACCCGGCACGTCAAGCGGACGGGAAAACTCTGGATACGTGTGTTTCCGGACAAGCCGGTATCGAAAAAACCGCTCGAGGTTCGTATGGGTAAGGGTAAAGGCGCGCCCGAGTTTTGGGTGACGGTCGTTCGGCCCGGGCGGATGCTTTTCGAGCTCGAAGGTGTACCGTTGGACGTCGCGCGCGAGGCCATGCGGCGCGCGGCCCATAAGCTACCGATAAAGACGAAGTTCGTATATCGAGAGGAAGCTTAATGCCGAGCGATACGCCGAAAGCCGCCGAGTTACGGAACAAAACGGTCGAGGAGCTTACGGTGATGGTCCGGGAGCTTAAGGCCGACCTGTACGATACCAGGTCGAAGATAGCGACCCGGCAAATCGAAGATAACAATAAAAGCCGGCGGCTGCGGCGGCAAATCGCCCGGATTTTAACGGTACTGAACGAGAAAACGGCGGCCGGTAAAAGCCTAACCGAAGCGTAATAAAAAGGAGTAGTAAGCGTTGATGACCGTAGGAAGTCAACAGAAAACCGAACGGGGAACAAGGAAAACCTTTACGGGTGAAGTCGTAAGTGCGGCGATGGAGAAGTCCGCTGTGGTGGAGGTTCAAACCGCCGTTAAAATGACCAAGTATAAAAAAGCCGCCAGGGTTCGGAAGAAGTTTGTAGTACACGACGAGAACAACGAATGCAGCGTAGGGGATACGGTCAGAATCGCCGAGACGCGTCCGTTGTCTAAAAGAAAACGCTGGTGCCTGATCGAGATAGTGGAGAAGGCTAAATAACGCTTTTTGCGGAGAATCGTACTCACGAACCGAAAGCCGGATCACGATGATAGGACCAACTTCCAGATTAATTGTTACCGATAACTCCGGGGCAAAGAGAGCGTCCTGCATCCAGGTCATATCCGGCTCCGGTCAGAAGAAATACGGCGAGGTAGGAGATACTATAATCGCGACTATTAAAGACGCCGTTCCCCGCGGCGCCGTTAAGAAAGGGCAGGTCGTCCGGGCGGTAATCGTACGCACAAAAAAAGAGATGCGGCGCGACGACGGTTCCTACATACGGTTCGACGATAACGCGTGCGTCGTGATAAACGAGACGGGCGACCCGGAAGGTACGCGGATTTTCGGGCCGGTCGCGCGGGAATTGCGCGAGAAAAGATATATGAAAATCGTATCGCTAGCACCCGAAGTATTATAACGCCAGGTCGGCGGTGAAGCACGGTGGCGGTGAAACAAAAGAAAAAAAATAAGCGGAAAGCGGGCATCAAAACCGGCGACACGGTGTTAATAATAACGGGTAAGGACGCCGGGGAACGAGGGCGCGTTATCGCCGTTTTCCCTGAAAAAAACCGCGTATTGGTCGAGGGCGTTAACTTCGTGAAGAAGCACGCCCGTAGGACTCGAGAAGACCGCAAGGGTGGGATTCACGAACTGGAAGCGTCGGTGGACCTGTCCAATGCGATGCTGGTGTGTCCGAAGTGTAAGCAACCGACACGGGTAGGGCATATAATCCTTGCCGACGGCTCGAAAGTGCGGTCATGCAAAAAGTGCGGCGAAATCGTAGAATAGGGAGCTAGGTCAAGCGAACGGGATTTATGGTAGAACCGAGATTGAAAACCAAATTCCGGGAGGAAATCGTACCGGCGATGATGTCCGATTTTGGGTATAAAAACCCACATCAGGTTCCTCGCGTTTTGAAAATATCGGTGAACCAGGGGTTGGGTCGATTTCATGACGACGTGAAGGTGTTCGACGCCGCGGCGGTGGAGGTAGGTCTGATTACGGGTCAGAAGCCGGTCGTTACCCGGGCGAAGCGTTCGGTCGCCGGTTTCAAGATACGCGAGGGCATGCCGGCGGCGGTTCGGGTTACCCTGCGGCGTGACCGGATGTACGAGTTCCTTGACCGGTTGATATCGTTCGCTCTCCCGCGAATCCGCGATTTCCGGGGCGTAAACCCCGACGGGTTCGACGGTCACGGGAACTATACCCTAGGTATAACCGAGCAGATAATCTTTCCCGAAATCGACTATGATAAGGTCGTAAAGATAACCGGGATGAACGTAACTATCGTAACGGACGCGCGGACTGACGAAGAAGCCCACGCGCTATTGACATATTTTGGTATGCCCTTCGCCGAGCCGGCGGCGGCATAGAAGAGAAATCCGAACGATGGCGAAGAAATCGCTTATAGCCAAAGCCAAGCGGAAACCCAAGTTCAAGGTCCGGAAGTACAACAGGTGCCCGCTGTGTGGGCGCTCCAGGGCGTATATGCGGAAGTTCGATATGTGCAGGATTTGTTTCCGCGAGCTGGCCTTGAGAGGCGAGATACCGGGCGTTATCAAAGCGAGTTGGTAGCGGCGGAGACGGCCGCCGGTTGACTCTCGGGAGTGTTTCGCGCGCGGCCGGAATACTAAACGAAGTTACTTATAATCCCGGTTTTTAAGGAACGAAGATATGACGATGACAGACCCGATAGCCGATTTATTGACCAGAATTCGGAACGCGAACCGCGCCGGTTACGATAAAACCGACGTGCCTTTTTCCACGATGAAAGAGTCCCTCTGTCAAATCTTAAAAGAAGAGGGTTTTATCGAGGGCTATCGCGTACTGGAGCAGGAACCCGGCGACGTCGTCCGTATATATCTGAAATACGGAGAAGACAAGGAAAAGTTCCTTACGGACCTCCAAAGGGTAAGTAGGCCGGGCCTTCGCGTTTACGTCGACAAAGAGCAAATCCCTCGGGTGCTGGGCGGTATCGGCGTCGCGATAATTTCGACTTCCCAGGGGATGATGACCGACGCCGAAGCCCGCAAGCGCGGTATCGGCGGAGAAGTAATCTGCAAGGTGTGGTAAGTACGCGGTCCGGCGCGGTTTGAAGGTTGAATAGATGTCCCGAATAGGCAAATTACCGATAGAGATACCCGAGCAAGTAAAAGCGAACGTGGACGGCCAGACCGTCCACGTTAAAGGGCCGCTGGGCGAACTTTCCAGGGTTGTACACCGTGTAATTGAGGTTAAGACCGACGGAAACGTAATTACTGTACACCCGCGCGATGAGACCAAGTTCGCCCGGTCGCTCCACGGCTTGTCGAGAAGCCTGCTCAAAAACATGGTCGTGGGCGTCTCCGAAGGTTTTTCGAAGGAGCTGGAAATCGTAGGGGTCGGTTATAAAGCCGAACAGGCTGGCGACGGTATGAAGTTTTCGGTCGGTTTCTGGCACCCTATTAATTATAACCCCCCCGATGGTATAAAAGTCGAGGTTACGTCGCCGACGACGTTGATTGTTAAAGGTATAGATAAAGAATTGGTCGGGCAGGTCGCGGCGGTAATCCGCGGGTTCCGCCCGCCGGAGCCGTACAAAGGTAAGGGTATCCGGTATAAGGGCGAGCGGGTGCGGCGTAAAGTCGCGAAAACCGTCGGTATAGGAATGTAACCGAACGGCAATTATGCACAAGGATAAGAAAACAAGCGGTCGAACGAAGCGCCACCGGCGCGTACGTAAAAAAATCCGTGGAACGGGGGAACGCCCGCGGCTCGTAGTCTTCCGTAGCCTTCGGCATGTCTACGCTCAGTTGGTGGACGACGACTCGGGGAAAACCATTTGCGCGGCTTCTAGCCTGGACCCGAACCTAAAGGGGAAGGTCGCCGGCGGAAACGTCGACGGAGCGAAAACCGTAGGTGAAGAGCTAGGCAAGAAAGCGCTGGGTCAAAATATCAAAACGGTCGTTTTCGATCGGGGCGGATATAAGTACCACGGCAGGGTGAAAGCCCTCGCCGAAAGCGCGAGGGAAACGGGACTGAAGTTCTAATCGAGGGACGGTAATGGCACAGGATAGTTTCGTCGAAGACAGTGGACTACAGGAGCGAGTCGTCGCGATAAACAGGGTCGCGAAAGTCGTTAAAGGCGGACGCCGGTTCGGTTTCAACGCGCTAGTCGTCGTGGGCGATGGCGCCGGAAGCGTAGGATACGGTCTTGGGAAAGCCAACGAAGTAGCGCTAGCCGTAAATAAGGGCGTCGAACTCGCGAAGAAAAACTTAATGGAAATCCCGATAATAGACGGGACTATTCCGCATGAGGTCGTTACCAAGTACGGGGGGGCCAGGGTAATGATAAAACCGGCGTCGCCCGGTACGGGGGTTATCGCCGGGAGCGCTATGCGCGCCGTCCTAGAGCTAGCCGGCGTACATAATATATTGACCAAGTCCTTCAGGTCGAACAACCCGCACAACGTTATCAAGGCTACGTTGAAAGCCCTGGAAGAGTTGAAACATCCCGACGAAGCCGCGATACGGAAAGGCTTGGGAGTTAAACGGGCTGAGAAAGCCGAGAAAAAGGAAGACGTGAAGGTAAGCGTCCGGCGCCGCCGGAAAAAGCGGCGGGCCGGCGAAGAACCCGAAACGGAAACGACCGCCGCCGAATCCGCTGCGCCGGACGATGTGTCGGCGGAAGAAATAGAAGAAGAAGCGGAAGAAGAAAACGAATAGCGTTTTCGCGTGGCGTTGGAGGTTTCAGGTGGAATTAGGGGAGTGATCGCCCAGACCGGGGTCAAAGAAGAGGCGTAAGCGCCTCGGGCGCGGCCCCGGTTCCGGGAAGGGTAAAACCTGCGGCCGCGGACATAAAGGCCAGAACGCCCGTTCCGGCGGCGGTGTACGCCGCGGTTTCGAGGGTGGACAGATGCCGCTCCACAGGCGCCTCCCGGCCAAGGGCTTTACGAGCGTCTTTAACCGCGAGAAGAAGGCAACCGCGGTCGTTAACGTCGGCCGTTTGGACGGCCTCGAAGGCACAGTCGACCTGGCCGTTTTGAAGGAAAAGGGTATCGTAAAGGGAAAAGGTATTACAAGGCTGAAGATACTCGGCGACGGCGAGCTTAACGTCGCGTTGACGGTTCGGGCGAACCAGTTCTCGAAATCGGCGACCGCGAAGGTGAAAGCCGCCGGCGGCAAGGCCGAGGTGGTATAATTGTTCGAGATACTGAAAAGCTTCTTCGTCAACCTACGCAACATCTTCAAGATACCGGAGCTCAGGCGCCGGGTTCTAATAACCCTGGCTTTGATACTGGTTTACAGAATCGGCCGCCACGTACCGACGCCCGGCGTCGACGGCGCCGCCCTGACCGCGTTCTTCGAAGCTCAGAAAGGCACCCTGTTCGGCCTGTTCGACCTGTTCTCCGGCGGCAACATGAAACGGGCAACTATCTTCGCTCTGGGGATAATGCCCTACATCTCCAGCTCGATTATCTTCCAGTTACTCGTAACGGTTATCCCGTACCTGGAGAAACTATCGAAAGAGGGTGATACCGGCCGGAAAAAGATTACCCAGTACACTCGATACGGTACGGTTGTACTATCGGTTATTCAGTCTATGAGTATCAGCCTTTGGTTGGAAACGCTTGCACCCGGTGGGATACCTGTCGTTCCGGACCCGGGTTGGGGCTTCCGCTTGTTAACTATACTGACGATGACCGCCGGAACCGCGTTCATAATGTGGTTGGGGGAGAAGATAACCGAATTTGGCATCGGGAACGGGATATCGCTTATTATATTCGCCGGAATCATCGCCGCGATGCCCGGAGGAACTATAAAGGTATTAAATAACCTGATACACGGCGAGATGCATATAGGGGTATTCATAGTATTGATATTGATAATGATCGCCGTGGTAATGGCAATTGTCTTCATGCAGGCGGGCCAGCGACGAATCAAGGTGCAATACGCTAAACGAATCAAGGGCCGAAAGGTTTATGGCGGCCAAGCGACCCATATACCGCTCCGGGTGAACACGGCGGGCGTTATCCCGGTCATCTTCGCCAGCTCGATAATAATGTTCCCGCAAACGATACTGACGTTCGTCGGCGGCAAGGGCGGTATCGTCGAACAGATAGCGGCGTACCTACTGCCCGGCGAAATCGGATATATAGTACTAGACGTGATACTAATCGTATTCTTCACGTACTTTTATACGGCCGTCGTCCTTAACCCGGTCGACATGGCCGAGAATATGAAGAAGTACGGCGGGTACATTCCGGGGATACGCCCGGGTAAAAAGACCGCCGAGTTCATAGACCGTATATTGACCCGGATTACGCTCGCGGGCGCTTTATTCCTCGCGGCGGTGGACGTATTGCCGTCGATACTCATCAGGTTCATGAACATACCGTTCTACTTCGGCGGTACCGGGTTGTTAATAGTAGTGGGCGTCGCGCTGGACACGATGCGGCAGGTAGAGTCGCACTTGCTTATGCGGCACTACGACGGGTTCGTTACGAAAGGCAGGATTCGGGGCCGGGTCTAGCGCGCCTCGTGGTCTATGCGAGTGGTGCTGTTAGGTCCCCCCGGCGCGGGAAAAGGGACGCAGGCCGAACGGCTGGCCGAATACTTCGGCGTAGCCCATCTTTCGACCGGCGATATGTTGCGGGCGGCCATCGCCGGCGGCACCGAACTGGGCCGTCAGGCCGAAGGTTACGTGAACGCCGGGGAGCTGGTCCCGTCGGAGCTGTTGGCCGACGTAGTTAAAGAACGGCTTTACGAAGAGGGTGAGTTTCTACTCGACGGGTACCCGAGAAACGTGGCGCAAGCCGAGTTTCTGGAGACGCTAGAAGGGCTCACGCTGGACGGGGTGCTTTACGTGAACGTGGACGACGATACCCTCGTTCGGCGGTTATCGGGAAGACGCATCTGCCCCGAAGACGGGACGATATATCATATAGAGAACGACCCGCCGCCGAACGGTAAGGACTGCGGCGTCTGCGGTGCGGAACTTATACAGCGGGAAGATGACAGGGAGGAAACGGTTCGCCGGCGCCTGGGCGTGTATAAAGAAGAAACCGAACCGTTGATAAAGTTCTACAAATCCCGCGGCTTACTAGCCGAGATAGACGGGAAAGGAACGGTGGACGAAGTTTTCACCAGAGCCGCCGAGGTACTGAAGGGGTACGACCGCGGGTTCGCCGATGATCACTGTTAAATCGCGGGCGGAACTAGATAAGATGGCGAAAGCGTCGGAAGTGGTTGTCGCGGCGCTTAAAGCCGCCCACGATATATTAGAGCCGGGCGTAACGACGGCCGCGCTAAACCGGGAAGTAAGGAAGACCGTCGAAAGCCGGGGTTGCAGGCCGGCGTTCCTCGGTTACAGGGGTTTCCCGGCCGCGACGTGCGTCTCGGTGAACGAAGAAGTGGTACACGGGATACCGTCCGAACGTCGTTCGCTGGCCGAAGGAGATATAGTTGGTATAGACGTGGGCGTCGAGTACAACGGATACTTCGGTGACGCGGCGTTTACGATGCCGGTCGGCGATGCGGAACCGGAAACCGACGCGTTATTGAAGCGCGGTAAGTTCTGCCTTGACGAAGCGATTAAGAAGGCGCTGGAAGGTAACAGACTCGGCGATATATCCAACACTATTCAGACCGGCGCCGAATCCGCCGGATATAACGTAGTCAGGGATTTCGTCGGGCACGGGATAGGTTCGAACTTGCACGAGGAGCCGCAAATACCGAACTTCGGCCCCGCCGGAAAAGGGCCGCGGTTGAAAGCCGGGATGACCCTCGCGCTGGAACCTATGCTTATGACCGGCGATTGGCGAGTAACCGTCTTGGGTGACAACTGGACGGTCGTAACGCGCGACGGGGCCCCGGCGGTACACTTCGAGCATACGGTTGTTGTGGGGAAGAACGAGCCGGAGGTACTGACGATAGGTTGGGAAGAGTTCATGGCGCTTTATTTCGAACAGACGGTCGGTGCCCCGTACACGGTGGAGGCCGTTTGACCAAAGAACGTAAGATACAGGTCGAGGGAACGGTAATCGAACCTCTACCGAACGCTATGTTCCGGGTGGAGTTGGATAACGGGCACGTGGTACTGGCTCATATCTGCGGTAAGATGAGGATGCATTTCGTCCGTATATTGCCGGGCGACCGGGTGAAAGTAGAAATTACGCCGTACGACCCGGACCGGGGAAGAATAACTTGGCGCTATAAATAGGAGGTACGGCGGACCCTTCGATCCGGGGATCGATATGAAAGTCAGGGCTAGCGTTAAAAAGATGTGTAATAAATGCAAGATTATCCGGCGTAAGGGCGTCGTTCGGGTGATTTGCGAGAACCCTAAGCATAAACAGCGCCAGGGATAGAACAGGGAGGGCGCAAGTGGCACGTATTGCAGGCGTAGATTTACCCCGTAATAAACGGGTGGAGATAGGATTGACATATATCTTCGGTATCGGCCGGACCCGGGCTGAAAAACTGCTTGAGAAAACGGGAATCAACCCGGATACGCGGGTGAGCGATTTGACCGAGGCCGAGATTCAGAACCTGCGTTCTCTTATCGAGGAAGATTACCGCGTCGAAGGGGCGTTAAGGGCCGAGATAGCGGAGAACGTCAAGCGCTTAATCGCGATAAACAGTTACCGCGGATTGCGGCACAAGCGCGGGTTGCCGGTGCAGGGACAACGGACCCGGACCAACGCGCGGACGCGCAAAGGGCCGAAGAAGACCGTGGGTCGCAGGAAGAAGAAGTAGTACCGAGGAGGTAATACTTTTTGGCCGTACGTAAAAAAACAACGAAGAAAGTTAAACGCTCCGTCAACGAGGGCGTAGTGTATATATCTTCTACGTTCAATAATACGATTATAACGATTACCGACCTTGACGGGAACGTTATAGCGTGGGCTACAGGCGGGTCGGTTGGTTATAAAGGTTCGCGGAAGTCGACGCCGTACGCCGCGTCGATAGCGGCGGAGAACGCCATCCGTAAAGCGGTCGATATGGGGTTGACCACGGTCGAGGTCCACGGTATAGGCCCGGGGCCGGGCCGGGAATCTGCCGTACGCCAGATACAGGCTTCGCGGCTAAAAATAAAAGGTATAAGAGACCGGACGAAAATCCCCCATAACGGTTGCCGTCAGAGAAAAAGACGCCGCGTATAACCGACTTGGGATTAAAGGAAAGTTATGGCAAGGTATAAGGACGCCAGATGCAAGTTGTGTCGCCGCGAAGGCGTAAAGCTGTTCTTGAAAGGCGAACGCTGTTACACTCGCGGTAAATGCCCGATAGATAAAGCCGTGAGCCCGCGGAACTACCCGCCGGGGCAACACGGATTGGGGCGCGGCCGGCGACGGATGAAGGCGTCGGACTTTTCGATACGTCTTCGCGAAAAACAAAAACTACGCAGGATTTACGGTATCCTGGAAACCCAGTTCAGAAACTATTTCAAAAAAGCTGCGCGGCAAAAAGGGGTAACGGGTGAGAACCTTATCCGTATGTTGGAGATGCGCTTGGATAATACCGTGTACCGGATGGGGCTGGCGATGTCCCGCAGCGGCGCGCGGCAGCTCGTTTCCCACGGACACGTTCTCGTGAACGGCAAACGCGCCAATATCCCTTCGCACCAGGTGAAGATAGACGACGTAATAACTCTGGCGGAGAAAGCGAAAGGTTTCGATGCGGTAAAGTACTCTCTGGAGTGGAACGCGTCGCGCCTTATGCCCGAGTGGATCAGTTTCGACGCCAAGCAGACCGAGGGTAAGATAGTCGCCGAGCCGTCGAGGGACCAGGTAACGCTGCCGGTTGAGGAGCAATTGGTCGTCGAGTATTACTCGCGGGTATAGGGCATTTTCATATAACGTAGTCGTACGTCTTTACGAGGAGGGCCGTAACGTATATGAAGTGGACGGGTCTCAAGCGGCCGCGTAAGGTCAACTTCGACGAAGAGAGCGTAACGGAGACGTACGGCAAGTACGTCGTCGAACCGTTCGAGCAAGGTTTCGGTCTTACGGTCGGGAACGCACTCCGGCGCGTACTCCTTAGCTCTATCGAGGGTTCTGCTATCACCTCCGTTAAGATAGAGGACGTGTTACACGAATATTCGACAATCCCGAACATAGTCGAAGATACGACCGAGATATTGATGAATTTAAAGGAACTCGTCGTTCGGCTGGAGAGTGACAAGCCGAGGAAGCTTCTGCTAGAGGTCGAGGGCGAAGGCGAAGTTACTGGCCAGGATATAATCGCCGACGCCGACGTTACGGTCGTAAACCCCGACCAGAAGATCGCGACCCTCGCCGACAGCGGACGTTTGAAAATGGAAATGGAAGTGAAGCGCGGTCGCGGTTACGTGCCCGTGGAGCGTTTGAGAGACGAGGAGCAACCCGTCGGCGTAATCCCTTTGGACGCGGTCTTCACGCCAGTTCGCAAAGTTAGATATACGGTCGAGGATACGCGCGTCGGGCAAAGGACCGATTACGACAAATTAATCCTCGAGATTTGGACCGACGGCAGTATAACGCCTAACGAAGCCTTGTCGTCGTCGGCCGAAATCCTGAAGGAGCATTTCGAGATATTCATAGATTTCGAGACCGCGCCGGAGATAGAAACCGAAATAATCGACGGTGAACGAGAGCGTCTCAAAGAGATTCTGAACCGGGGCGTAGACGAACTGGAACTTTCGGTCCGGGCGGTCAACTGCCTCGAGACCGGGGAGATTAAGACGATAGGCGACCTGGTCCAAAAAACTGACCAGGAAATGCTTAAGTACCGTAACTTCGGCCGTAAGTCATTGAACGAAATAAAGGAAGTGCTGGAAGAGATGGGTTTGTCCCTCGGTATGGACCTCAGCTGGCTCGACGATGGGGAATAGAACCGACGAGGGACGGTACGGGTTTAGTGGGACGCGAACCGGTTTTGTAACACGGGGCTTGAAATGAGACACGTAAAACGAAAAGGGAAACTCGGCAGGACGCCTTCGCACCGCGATGCGACGTTGCGTAACCTGGTTTCGTCGCTTATCGTGCACGAGCAGATTAAGACGACCGCCGCGAAGGCGAAAGCCGTGAAGCCGATAATCGACCGGCTTGTATCCAGGGCGAGAACGGATACTGTTCATTCCCGGCGGCTCGCGAATAGGATAATAAAAGACCGTTCAGTAATCCGTAAGTTGTATCAAGAGATTGCGCCTATGTTCCAGGACCGGACCGGCGGCTACGTGCGTATCGTACGCGGTTACCCTCGCCGGGGCGACGGTGCGTCCGCCGTGATACTCGAGTTCATCGAAAAAACCAAAGGGTACTATGAACTCGAGAAGGCCCGAGAAGAACGCCGTAAGGCCGAGAAAGAAAAGAAGATAGCCGCCGCCGATAAGGAAAAGGAAATGGAAAAGCAAATGACGGGCGGCCAAGCGGCTCTTTAGAGCCACATCCGCTACGTTTATCGATAATATGAATAATGTATCGGCCCAGGGTTTCCGTTTACTCGGCAAGAGGACTACGGGAACCCTTTAATTTTTAGGGGTACTCCTTGTCGTACGTTAAAAAAATACCCATCAAGACCCACGTGATAACCTACGGCGATGAAATCGCAGAGGTCGTGGACAGGTACTCCAAACCGCACAGACAAGAGGGCGATGTCATTATCGTATCGTCTAAGGTCGTATCGATTTGCCAGGGGCGTACCGTTTCCTTCGACGACGTGAAGGTTGGGTTCTGGGCAAACCTGCTCTGGCGTTTTGTAACGAAGCCACAATACGGAATCGGCGCGATCGGGCTTCCGGAGAAAATGCAAGCGGCGATAGACCTTGTAGGGCTTCCGCGTATACTGTTAGCCGCCGCGGCCGCCGCCGTAACACGGCCGTTCGGTGTTCGGGGCGTTTTCTATAAAATCGCCGGCCATGGCGTCGCCGAGATAGACGGATCGAGGATACTGACTTTCGAGCCGCAGATACGCTTGGTGGTTTACGGGCCGGAAAACGGCGACGAAGTAGCTACCGCTGTGCGGGACGTTACCGGCTGCGAGACCGCGATAATCGACGCCGGCGACTACGGCAACGTCGACGTTCTGGGCCGCTCGCCCGGGGTCGACGTCGATTGGGTCGAGGAGAACTGCCGGGACAACCCCCTGGGGCAGACACTCGAGCAGACGCCCGTCGGATTAATGCGGGCGATGGAGGGCGAACCGCCTGCGGATCTGGACGACGAGCGCAAGAGGATACGAGCCGAAGCTATCGCGGAACTGGAGCGGCAAAAGCGGGAGTTGGAGGAGAAAGGCGAGCTTTGATGGACGTTTTAGAAGCGATACTGGGGCGCCGTTCCATACGGCGGTTTCTCGACGAACCTTTGGAAGAGGGTCAAATCGAGAAGCTGCTCGAGGCCGCGCGGTGGGCGCCGTCGGGCGGTAATATGCAACCTTGGCGGTTCGTCGTCGTGGCAAACGGCGACGTTAAAAAACAGTTAGCGGCCGATTCATACGGCCAGAGGTTCGTGGCCGAAGCGCCCGTAGTTATTGGCGTGTTGGCTGTTCCCGAGGAGAGCGCGAAGCGCTATGGCGACAGGGGTCGCCTCCTGTACTCGATACAGGATACGGCCGCGGCTGTGCAGAACGTATTACTAGCGGCGTACGGCATGGGCCTCGGGACTTGTTGGGTCGGTGCGTTCGACGACGAAGCGGTCGCGAAAACCCTGGCGTGCCGCTCGGGCGAGGTTCCCGTAGCGCTGATACCGGTAGGATGGCCGGCCGAAGACGGCGGGTCGTCGCGCCGCGGACTAAATGAAATAGTACGATACTTGGAATAGTTATGTCGGTTTATACCCATACGGCGCTGGGCGCGGCTGTCGGTATCGCCGCCGGTAATCCCGTAGCTGCCTTCTTCCTCGGCGCGGCTACCCACGTGGTGAGCGACGCCGTGTCCCACTACGATTCGGAGCGGGTGTGGCTGGAAGTGGTACTGGCGGCCACCGCGGGAGTTTTGCTCTCGTGGATAAGCGGATGGCGGACGGTCGTACTGTTCGGGATATTGGGTGCCGCGCTCCCCGACGTCGATAACCTCCTGATATCGCTTAAAGTCTTACCGAAACGCTCCAAGGTTTTCCCGTCGCACGGCGGTTATTTACGCCACGGCGTCGAACTCGGCGTGCGAAACGCCGCGGTTCAAATCGCCGTGCTCGGCGTATTAACTTTATGGGTGTGCGTTGCGCCCGAGTTGCTTTAAGGAAAGCGGGATTGGTAAAGGAGACGTGGTAAACTGTGATTAGTACGACCGATTTACGACCGGGGATGATAATAGAGATGGACGGCGAACTACTCCAGGTCGTTAAACAACAACACGTAAAACCGGGCAAAGGGCCTGCGTTTATGCGGATGACCTTCCGGAACGTACGCACCGGCGCGACCTTCGACGGGAAGCTCCGAACCGGCGAGAAGGTCAAGCGGATAATATTGGACGAACGGCCGGCCCAATACTTATACCGCGAGGGCGACGACTTCCATTTTATGGACGAGGAAAGCTTCGAACAATTCACCTTGAGCGCCGACCAGCTGGGGGACACGGTTAAGTTTCTGAAAGAGTCAGAGAGTATAAATATCGCCGGGTACGAGGGCGACCCGGTCAGTATAACGCTTCCGATTTTCGTGGAGCTGGAAATTACTAAAACCGACCCCGACGTCCGCGGGGACACGGCCAGCGGCGGTTCGAAACCGGCGACGCTGGAGACGGGAGCTGTAGTCCAGGTCCCCTTTTTTGTGTCGGAGGGCGACGTTATAAAAGTGGATACCCGGACCGGGGAGTACGTTGAACGCGTAAGCGCTTAGGAATGCCGCGAATTTTCGGTTGCGGGTACGTGGGTCGTAACATATACTATACTGGTGGATTATAGTCCGGCGAACACGTCGCCGGCATTTAAGAAAGTGGGGTAGGTTGCCTTGGATATAAATTTTATACGCCGGCTCGTGGATATCCTGGAGGAGAACGACCTCTTCGAAATCGAGGTAAGTACGCTGTTCAGGAAAGTCCGGGTGTCGCGCGGTGCGGCGATCGGTTCTGTCGTCGGGACCGTTCCTGCGCAGGCGGCCGGCCCCGCTGTTTCGGCGCCAGTCGCGGAGGAAGCGGCGGCCGCGGAGGAGGAAGAGTTGGGGCTTGTGGAGGTAACTTCGCCGATGGTCGGTACGTTCTACCGGGCGGCTTCCCCCGACGCGGAACCGTACGTGGAGGAGGGGCAGTACGTGGAAAAGGGCGCCGTTATTTGTATTATCGAAGCTATGAAGATAATGAACGAAATCGAAAGCGAATATAACGGAACGATACGTAAAATTAAGATATCGAACGCCGAGCCGGTGGAATACGGCCAGGCGTTAATGACGATAAAACCGGGTTAACCGGGGGCGTGGAGTACTCGCTTGTTCGATAGGATCCTGATAGCGAACCGGGGCGAAATCGCCGTAAGGGTAATACGTACGTGCCGGGAGTTGGGCGTCGAAACCGTCGTGGTTTACAGCGAAGCCGACGCCGATTCGCTGGCCGTCCGTATGGCGGATAAAGCGGTTTGTATTGGGCCGCCGCCGGCGGGTAAATCTTACTTGAACGTCCCCAGAATAATCGCTGCGGCGGAAGTGACCGACGCCGAAGCCGTCCACCCCGGATACGGTTTCCTGGCGGAGAACCCGTATTTCGCTGAAGCGTGCGAAGCGTCCAACATCGCTTTTATAGGGCCTACTTACGACGTTATAGCGAAGATGGGAGATAAGTCTCTGGCCCGGGAGTTGATGGGTAAAGCGGGCGTACCGCTGGTCCCGGGGAGTGACGGTCCAGTTAAGAACGAAGACGACGCGATAGGGGTAGCTAGAGAAATCGGGTACCCGGTTATGGTCAAGGCTTCGGCCGGCGGCGGCGGCCGCGGGATGCGAATCGCTCACACCGACGCGTCTTTGCCAAAGGCTTTTACGGCGGCGCAGGTCGAAGCGGAAGCGGCTTTCGGGAACCCTGAGGTTTATATCGAGAAGGTAATCGATAACCCGAGGCACATAGAAGTACAGATAATAGGCGACGGCCGGGGCGGCGTCGTAGTCCTGGGCGAGAGGGACTGTTCGATTCAAAGGCGTCACCAGAAGCTGGTGGAGGAATCGCCGGCGAGTAACCTCCCGCGTAAAACCCGTGATAGGATTTTCAAATCGGCCCTGGCGGGTGCTCGCGCCGTGGAATACCGGTCTGCCGGGACGGTAGAGTTTTTGGTGGACGACGGAGGGAAGTCGTACTTTATCGAGATGAACGCTAGGGTTCAGGTAGAGCATCCGGTTTCCGAGATGGTTTCGGGGATAGACATTATTGAGCAACAGCTGCGTGTCGCAGCCGGAGAGGACCTGCGCGGCCTCGACGTGGAGTTGGACGGGCACTCTATCGAATGCCGGATCAACGCCGAGGACCCGAAGCACGACTTCAGGCCGGCGCCTGGCGAGATAACCGCGTATCTTCCGCCGGGCGGGACTGGCGTGCGCGTCGACAGCCACGTTTACGCGGGGTACGTTGTACCCAGAGAGTACGACTCCCTTCTGGCCAAGCTTATTGTCTGGGCGCCGACGCGGAGCGAAGCGTGCGAGAGGATGAAACGAGCACTAAGCGAGACGGTTATCGAGGGCGTACCGACTACGATACCGTTACACCTGGCTATCGTCCAGTCGGAACTTTTCAAAAAGGGCGGCCCGACGACCGCGTTTCTGGACGAGTTTAACGGCGAGTTTGGTTAGAATATCCTATCGGCGACGGGGTTTACACGGAGGTGGTGATAAGACTTAATAGGACGTAAACCTTCTAGGTAAATCTATCGAAGATGGTTAATCGAGGGGTGAGTTCTGTGTTAATTAACGGAAACTGTTCGAGTTTAATTATTATTACCAGCCCGAGTGATACCGGATATAGAGGACGTTGTATCGATCCGTTCGCTAATTCCGCCTGCCTTATAACCGAGGACGAAAAAAAGAAGTGCGAAGAAGGCTTTTTTTGTTGTTATTTCTCCGAGCTTTATTCTGAGTATCATTATTTCTGCCACCGGGATATCTGGCGCCGTTTCATCAAACCCCATGAGAACGGTCTGGACCTAATTTTATTCTGCTACCTTTCCGGTAACAAGGAACTCGTCGCGTCGGGTTTCTTCGGCGATATAGCGTCCGGTTCCGCTTACAGGGATATTAACGCCGGCCGTTTCGTAAAAGACGTCGAAGGGGACTACAGATACATCGTCGGAGCGCAGGACGGTTCGGTTCGCTTCCCGTACGATATTCTGTTACCCAAGTTGAATTCGATTTCGCCGGCCGGTTTTATCAGGACGGTTTCGGACGAGGAGATGATATCGGTTCTTAAAAAAGCGCGGTCCGTCATCGAACGTATTGAGAATTCGGCCGACGCGGAAGCGGTAAAGCGTATAGACGGTGCTATCGACGTGATATCGGAAACCGTTCGGGCGGCGGCGCCGTACCGCCGCGAGGGCGCGGTGTCGGTGGAACTGGCCGATTGGCTGCGGGAGCTGTTCGACGATACCGAGGAGATACCGGTAACCGATCTTAAAACCCAGGTATCTGAGTTACAGGACAGGGCTGCAACGACCGAGGACCCGCGGCACTTCCTCGTTGCGTCTAAGCTTCAATTTCGGAACGGCGATTATAAGTACGTTCTAAGCCTGGCCAATTTCTGTTATTTCTACGGACATAAACTCAAGAAAGGACAGGATTACGGGGGTGCCAAAAGGGCTTTCGCCGAAGCTGTTAAGTTGTACTTACTGGACCCGGTAGAGAAGAATTGGAAGAAGGACTACATAGAAAAATGCGTCGGCGAGTTCCTGAAACTCACGGCTTTCGACGTAGCCGACGAGTATGGCGAGGAACAAAGCTTCGAGGATTTCTTCACCGTTATGACGGACAAGGTCGGGCTGTTGGAAGACCATATACCGATAGAGGATTTGGGCAGGCGTATCGAAATCCAGTATTACTCGTCGCGCCTGGAAAGATTCTGGGATCGGGGCGATACGGAAGGTTATATCGCCTTCTTCACGGGGAACGTAGCGGGGCGGCCGTTCGAGGATAGCATTAAACAGGCTCTGGCGGCGCGTTATTATCAGCTTCTCGCGAAAGATTTAGAGCAGCAGGGTACCGACGATACGTTGACGAAAGCGGCGGAATACAGGCGCGTCGCCGCGAACAAACAACGAAACCGCAGCGACGGCTCGTTTACCGTATCCGCTCACGAGGACTTAATCGAGATGAACAAGGACCTCGCGCTGGTCGCGTATCGGCAAGGCGACATCTCGAAGTTCCTCGAACGCATCGACGAGGCTATAGATACGGCTCGCCGGGTTTACGAGTCCGAGCCGACGCGACGTCGGAGGGAGAACGTATATTTCCTCGAGGGGTTGAAGTACCGCAACCTGGCCAAGAAATCCGATGTACCGGCCGGCGCCGAAGTCGCCGGCGGGCAGACCGCCCGTGCACATACCGCTATTGAAGGGTTTAAGACGGGTGTTATCGATGAAAGGATCATTTCGGCCGTTCTATCCAGCGACGGGACATCCGGTTTCGCAGAAGCATTGGATATAACGAGAAAGCTCCTGAACGAAACAGAACGGGCAATACTTGAGGCGCCGTCCGGCGTGAGCGAGGGGTTTCCGCTATCGGTTTTATCCGTAGCGCTTTCGTTCTGTCTTGTTGACGAAGTCGGCGAAGAAGAACTCTGGGAATTCATAGGCGAAGTGGCCGAGTGCCGGACGGCGTTTCCCGGTTCCCCGGCCGTGCGAATCGCCGAGGTGGTAGCGGCGTGGTACCTTTGTCGTATTTTCGGTTTGGCGGGTGCGCGGAGTGAGCAGGATAACCTGCGTTCGGCCGTACGACGCGCGGTAGAAAACGCGTTGGGGCGGGGCGTCGTTTAAACATCGGGGGTCGGTCGCGACGAAGGCTAAACAATTAGGAATATATACCCTGTTTACTTACGCGGAGGAGCCGCCTGTACCGCTCGACGATACGGCGGCTTGCGTCGTAATCGACGTTCTCCGCGCGACGACCACAATGGTAGCGGCGCTGGCGGCGGGTGCGGCCGTCGTTTACCCGGTAGCCGACGTCGAACTGGCTTTCGAGCGGCGCGACGAGATGAGGGCCGCCGGCGTTCCCGTGTTGTTAGGCGGCGAGCGCGGCGGTTTTCCGGTTGACGGCTTTGATTTGGGGAACTCGCCGATGGAATATACAGCGGAAGTCGTCGCCGGAAAAACGTTGGTTTTGACTACGTCGAACGGCGCGGCGGCGATTGAGGTTATGTCGTCCGCTCCCACGTTGTTAGCGGCCGGGTTCGTTAATCTGGGAGCGACCGCCGAGTTTATCCTCGACCGCCGGGGTACGGTACTGCTTTGTTGTAGTGGGAAAGAGGGCCGCCCCGCGAGGGAGGACATTATTTGCGCCGGCGGTATAATTTGTTCCTTGAGGGATTATAATCCCGTTCTGGACGATTGCTCGGGTATAGCCGCCGATTTGTTTGAACGCGATTACGAGGATATTGAAGGGGTGTTACTGGATCGGGCCGATCATGGACGATACCTTGAGGATATCGGTTTCGTCTCGGATTTGCCGGCGGCGGCAAGCCTTGACCGTTATCCGATAGTGGTCGGCCGCCGGGACGAAGGCGGTTTCGTTATTATATAGCCAATGTTAAGGCGGCCTACATATTCGAGTGAATACGAAGGCGCAGGGCCGGCCCCGAAGTCCGGGTTCGATCGGGCGTTGGAGTACGAGGCGGCCGGCCGCGTCGCGACCGCTTGCGCCGAGTACAAAGCGTACGCGGAAGAGTGCGCCGCCGCCGGCCGATATTCCGAAGCGATTACTTGCTTGCTGAAGGTGGATAATTACGGCTATCTGGACATAGAAGGCCGCAAACGCCTGGCAGGACTTTACATATTGAACGGCCGGAACGAGAAAGCGGCCGAGGTCTATAAGTCGGCGGCCGAGGATTTGGCGGCGCAGGGCAAGCCCGACGACGCGTTGGAAACGCTGCGTCGGGCCGTGGCTAAGCTTCCTGACCAGACGTCGTTGATTTACGACCTGGCCCGATTGTACGAAGACCTGGGCATATCGGCCCACGCGGTTTCGCTGCTTATGGAGGTTATCCACGACCGTCCCGACGATACCGACGCGATGCTGGCCCTCGCGAATATATACCGAAACCGCAACTCGATAGCGGAAGCCGTCGATATGTTGATGCGCGCCGCCGAGGTACACGAACGTCGGGGCGATACGGCGGCCGTGGCGGAGGTTTACCGGTTGGCGCTGGAATACGTCCCTGACAACCTTGCCGTGTTAAAAAAACTCGTCGATATATATCGTGAACTGGGCGACGACGAACGCGTCGTGGGGTATATGCATATGAGGGCCCGCGTATGTCTCGACCAGGGTACCAGGGAAAGGGCTCTTAATATCTACGCCGCGATAATGAATCTGGCTCCGGGTGACGAAACGGCGCGTAAGTACGTGGGCGATTCGGTGCAGTTCGTCTCGGTAATACCTCGGACGGAGAGGCCGGCCGAACGTCCCGCCGAAAGCAAACCGGGACCAGTCGAAGGACTGCCGGCCGAAAAAGTGGGGGAGGGACCCAAAAGCCTGGAAACGGACGCCGTAGCCGCCGAGACGAAGACGGCCTTTCCGCCGGACAAGCCGGTTCGTACGGCCCACGATTTACTCGGTTTCGACCCGGAAAAGGAGTTCGGCGGCGGCGAGGCCGACCCGCAGGTGAACTACGATTTGGGTTTGATATATCTCGAGATGGGGTTGACCGAGGCGGGTATCGGGTACCTCCAGGAGGCGAGCCGCGACCCGGCGCTACGGGTACGGGCGTGTAACTTGTTAGGTTTGTCTTTTTTAGAAACGGGTATGCCCGAGGTCGCCGTAAAGGAGTTCGAGCGCGGGTTGGAAACGCCCGGGTTAACCGAGGACGAGGTCGTCGGCCTGTCCTACAACTTGGCTACCGCGTACGAAGCGGTCGGAAACGTCGAAGCGGCCCTGGACGAGTTGCGCCGCGTCTATTCCATCGATATTAACTACCTTGAAGTAAAAAGAAGATTGGAAGGCCTGACGCGGAAGCAGTTGGAACGCCCCGGTTAGTGGGGTGTAAACCCTTAGGAATAAAGGAGAAAAGGCGGCGCGGGAGCCGCCTTTTATATTAATCGGTAACCGTTCGTGTTAACCCTACCGAGGCCATACCGCGAGACCGCCACACTCGTCCTTTGGCTCGCGAATCGGCGGGTCGCCTATAAGTTCGATAATAGCCAGCTCGCAGACGAAGATTTCGCAGCCGGGCAGACAGTGCCCGCCGAAAGCGTTACCGTCGCGGTCCGCGACCGTCAGGTGGCAATGGACGAACGGCTCGCCTTCGTTCAGGCTGACGTTGCCCGTTAG
>CP070755.1:990983-994939 GCA_020348885.1 Candidatus Coatesiibacteriota bacterium
CGGCGACGGCGAACTGGTACCTCCCGGCGACGTCGAGTTCACCTGGGAAAGCACGACGGACCCGGACGGTACAATTGACTCATACACGCTCCGCATCTCCGAAGAATCCAACTTCAGGACTTACACCGACTACGAAGATATCCCTGGTACGAGCACGACCGTAAGTTTGAACAAGGGGACCTACTACTGGAAGGTCAAAGCGATAGACAACGACGGCGGATACACCTGGTGCGACGAACGGCGCTTCGAGCTGGAGGTCGGGTTCGTGGACGTAACCGTTTACGGGTTCGGCGCGAAACCGACCGGCGACGGGATACTCGTCTACTGGTCCGCCGACGATACTGAACTCGCCGGGTTCAACCTCTATCGATTCGTCAAAGCCGAGAAAAGAGCCGTATCGGCCGAAGGAGAAGGCGAACCGGTCAACGCCGAGTTGATAACCGGCAAGAGCCCTTACAAGTATTACGACGCCTACGTGGAGGAAGGGGTAACGTACGGTTACTACCTGGAGGTGTTGGACCACGGCGGCTCGAGCGAGATATACGGACCGGTTTACGGTACCGCCGGGGCCGATATCCCGCGGGCTTTTGCCCTCCACCAAAACCGCCCTAACCCGACCGCGGGAACCACAGTTTTCGCCTTTGATTTGCCCGAGTCGTGCATCGTTACTCTAGAGTTATACGATGTTACGGGCCGCAAGGTTGAGACCGTCGCGGACGCTTATTACCCGGCGGGTACTCACGACATAACCTACTCCCCCGCCTTACCGTCGGGGATGTATGTTTACCGGTTTACGGCCAGCGAGTTCTCGGCCGCTAGGAAGATGGTGGTGCTGCGGTAAACCAATAACAGTAAACACTAAACCTAGGGAGGGCACGGTTATGCGTAAATATATTATTGGTATAGCGGTGCTGGCGGCGTTGTTCATCGTCGCGGGCTGCGTTACTATCCTGATCGACGAAGTTACAATGCCCGGCACGGCATACCAGTACAGCTCGTTCCACGTCACTATCGACACTCATTTATCCGACGTTGAAGGCGAACCCGGCGGTGGCGGCATACTGGGGATTTTAATACCGGTAGGCTGGGAACCGACCGACGTCGTATATACAGGCCCCGATAGCGAGGGGAACATGATTTACGATGAAGGTGTAACTGGGTCTATAGAATATGGCCACCCGGCGCCGGAAGGCTACGTTTGGTGGGGTTTTAGGACTGACGATAGCTATATCGCGCAAGAAGGAGATGAATATAGCGCCGATTTCGGCGTTCTCACCGACGACCAACTGGGCACTTTCTACTTGGACTTCGTAGTCGGGTATTTGGATATAGGGATACCGCCCATGCTCCACTTAACTGATTGGTCAGAAGACAACGAGATATGGATAGGTATAGACGAGGAGGACCCGTATATTACCGACACGTATCCCCACGACGAAGACTGGCCGAGCGGCGTACCGCCGACCGAGAACACCGCCGGTTGTCACTGGAACGCCGGCGACCCCGATGAGAACACGCGTATCGACGTTGACGAATCCACGTTCGAGGTCCGGGACAGTGGTTACGACCTCGTAGATGGCGACGTAAACATAGACGACAGCGACCTATACGACGTAATCGTTGTTTTCGAAGCCGACTACCTCTGGCTTGGAGGCGAGACGTACACGGTCGAGACTACTACTTACGACATGGCCGGCAACTCGGCTACGGAAATCTGGGACTTCACCACCGGCTACGTGAACATAGAAACGAGGTCCTTCGGTGCTGTCAAAGCCCTGTACGCGGAGTAAGACGACGCCCTGCCGCCGGGGATGTACGTCTACAGGCTCACGGCCGGTGCGTATTCGGCCGTGAGGAAGATGGTGGTGGTGCGATAAAGCAAGCAAGGTTGTTTAAGTCGGAATTACGTTAACCAAGGGGCACTGAGGATAAACCCGATAATCGTAAGCCGGGGGAACGTACCGACCGAGGATAACGTGAAAGGGTGCCTTGAGAACAAGTAGGCGTCTTTAACAACGTAGAGATTCATTAATCATCGACGAGAAAAAAACCCGACGGTCGCCGAAACGGCAGCCGTTTTCCATTTTCTCCTTAAAACGACCGAAACGACTGATTCAAACGATTTCGAATGAAAAAATCGAAACAACGTATTCAAACGATATCGAATAAAACATCCGATATTTATACCGGTTTTTTTATACTTGACACGGTTCTGATGTACCTATATAATTGTCGCGCTGAAGGTTACTAACGTCGTTTAACCTTTAAACGCGGGAGTTCAAAGATGAAACGGGTAACGCTTTTAACGACCGCAGCGCTCTTCGCTGCGACGGCGGCTTGGAGCTACATCCATATGGATGACTTTCAGTCCTACGACGACGGCGACGATATCGCGGTAGTAGGGCCCTGGACCCAATTCGGAAACCCGATATATTGTCTTGACTTAGGCGGAGACGAGAAAGTCGCAACTTACGTGGGTGGCGAAACTTATTACTGGATACACCAGTGGGACGAGTCAGATTCTATGGCGGATTTTGGAGCTTCATTCGATTTCTATTTAGCGGACGACGGCGGCGATCCCAAAGTAAGTATTTTTGCACGGGCGGCCGGGACCGTTTCCTACGTACTGGGTATTAGGCCTTGCCGAGACGAACCGCGTATCGTCGTACAATACTGGGTTCCCGGGAACCATACAGACCTGTGGGAAACGACCCTGGACGAACCGATTCCCGTCGAAGAATGGCATAACCTGAAATATTACGTCCACGACGAAGATCCGGTCAACTTCCAGGTTTATTTCGACGACGAGAAAATCGGCTCCCATAGCGAAAGCGTGTACATAATTCCGTCGGGGAAAATAGCGATAGCGGGCCTCGACAGCCCTTACGACGTTTACGTAGATAACGTCATGCAACTGGAGGAGAACACGTCCGTCGCGCCGGCGTCCCTGGGCGAGGTTAAAGCGGTGTTCAAATAACTTATCCTATCCGCCCTACCACCGGAAATGTGTGTGCACCGGCTGACGGCCGGCGGGTACTCGGCCGCGAGGAAGATGATGACGGTGCCGTAAAAGGTTCCTAACGATTCCATACGATGAGGAGGAGGTAACACTATGCGTCCGGTATTAATACTACTAACGGTCGCGGTATTCGCTTCGGCGGCTCCGTACGTCGAGGAACGCCTTGACGAGGTTATCGCCGAGGGTGACGATGGGGGGTTAATTACGGTATCCATATTCCTTGAACGGCAGGTGACCGACGCCGAGAAAGCCCGTATACCGAAGTGGCTCGACCGGGACGAAAGGCGGGCCGAGTTCGTAGCACTCTATAAACGAGTCGCCGAGGAATCGCAGGCGCCGTTGGTCGAGTATTTAGAGGAACTGCAAGCCCGGGGCGAGGTCGGCTACATACGGCCCCACTGGATAACCAACACGGTAGTCGCGGAGGTTACGCCGTCGGCCGCCGCCGGGCTGATTTCGCGAAACGATACAGCGGCGCTCCATATCTGCGAGGCCCACGAAGGTTCGTTTTTCAATATGGACGACCTCGGCGCGACTTCCGGTAAAGGCCGCGGCATCGGCTGGGGCGTCGAAAAAATAGGTGCCCCTACAATCTGGGATACCCCGTATAACTTTACCGGCGAGGACATCGTAGTAGCTGTCGTCTGTACCGGATATCGATATACCCATCACGACTTGAGGGACCATCTATGGGTAAACGAGGACGAGATACCCGATAACGGCGTAGACGACGACGATAACGGGTATATTGACGACACGTTCGGCTGGGACTTCGCTTTCCAAGACGAGGAGGGCGACGACAACGACCCGTGGTTGTGGGAGGGGGATACTCCGCTACACCAGGCTCGGGGACCGATGAACGGCGGTCTGGTAGGTGCTGTCGGTACCGCAGGTATCGACTGCGGGGTAGCGCCCGACTCGTCGTTGATGCTTATAC
>CP070755.1:995039-1000583 GCA_020348885.1 Candidatus Coatesiibacteriota bacterium
CCGGAACACCGGCGCCGCCGCGGCCAAGGGCAGTATTATCTGCTTCATCGACGCCGACGTCATAGTACGGCCCGACTTCTTCGGACGACTGGCAACTTACTTCGTCGACAACGTTGACGGCGCAATCGCGCTCCAATCCATCGGAATGGAGTACGTTGATTGGGCCAGCTCGTATAAAAACCTCTGGATGAGATACACGTACGAACGTCTCGACGGACCGGGAGCGCTATTCTATACGTCCGCCGCGGCGATACGGCGGGACGTTTTCGAACGTACGGGCGGCTTCGACGAGAACTACAGACGCCCAAGCGTAGAGGATACGGCCTTCGGCCGGGAGCTAGCCCGCGTCGGCGCCCGGATAATCGTCGCGAAGGAACTGGAAGTCGAGCACCGGAAACGGTACACGACGGGCCAGGTTCTCCGGCTGGCGTTTAACCGCGGCGTCGAGCTGGCCCGGTTGATACTGCGGCTTGGCTCCGGAAAGGGTAACCGCTCCAGCGTTCCCACCGGCTATATCCTCTCGATGCCGCTGGCGGCAACTTTACCCGTTTGGCTAGCCGTTTATTTTTTCTCGGCGGAATCGGCGGCGGTCGGTTTCGTCGTGCACGTGCTCTTCCTCTACCTCTTCAACTTCGAATGGCAGGTGTACTTGGCCCGCAGCGGGATTTTCCAAGTGTTATATGGTTTGGTAGTCATGCCGTTCGAGATGGCGTTTGGGTTCTGGGGAGGCGTGTGGGGCGTCGTTACCTATTTAGCCGGCGATATATACTGACCCATTAGACGCCTTAACAACGCCAACCCCCGTATTAAACGGGGGTTAACGCTACGTAGGTAGTAAGGGCTTGAAAAACCGCAAGCCGCCCTCCGAATGAACCCGACGGCTACCTCTACTCGATCTTGATGATTACCCGCTTGTTCTCCTCCTCGACGTGGATTAGCTCCTGCGGCTCGCCGGTTTCGATGAGTTCCTCGATTTCTTCCAGGTCTATTTCGTGCTCGTCGATCTTCGCCTGCGCGTTCTTGGGAATGAACTTCGTAGCCCACCGCGCGACGCTGAGTGGTATCGAAAGCTTCGTTTTCGGTTTTTCCATATCACCCTCGTAAACGGTGATACGGAGTCTCCGGCTCTTATCTGCGGCGGCGGCCTGGTCAGTCTCTCCCACCGCGTCCAGCAGCCGGGCCGCTTCCTCGGCCGAAATTTTACCCTCGGCCAGCATATTCAATATCTTCATCCTCTCGTCTTTCGCCATTAAGCCTCCTCTTTTACCGCGATCTCCACTTTGGCGTGCGCGGCTTTTATCTTTACACGGGCTTTGGGTTCGCCGTCCTCGTACGTCCATGTACCACCTTTCCTCCCAAACGGCAAGTCGCCGACGACGTTCGCCGCCGGCGCGATTATCTTTATTTCGCAGTTCGTCGGTTTCGCGGCGAACTCGAACGATAGCTTCCCATTACCGAATTTTAATTCGTAGTCGGCGTTCTCGTTCAGCCGCCCCGCGTCGAGTTTTAACTTGCCGTTTCCGAAATTGGCTTTAAAGACTTCCAAGACTTCGGCACCGCCGACGTACAATTTGCCGTTGCCTATATCGAGCTCAAGCTTGCGGGCGCCGTCGCTGTGTACCTTGCCGTTGCCGATGTTCAGATTAACGTCGGCGCCGTCGGTCACGACCTTGCCGTTGCCTATATTGCCAGCTACCGTCTCTATACCCTCGGTTTCGATGGAGCCGTTGCCCAGCGCCGTCTTGAGCGCCACATCCGCCGGCATCGTCACATCGAAGTCCACGGCTACCTTCCGAACCCGGAAGATGTCGAGGACGCCTTTGGTGACGTCGGCTTTTATCCGGGCCTTCCCTTTCTTTTCGTCGAAAGTCAGGTTCACCTTATCGAAGAACTCCTTGGCGGTCTCGGCGTCTCTCGCCCGTACGCGAACCGTTGCGACGACCAGCGTCTCCTCGCCGGCGCGGACTTCGGTTTTGCCCACGAAATTGTCGATTTTCAACTCCGTTATCGGTCCGTCGGGCGACCATTCGGTGATATCGGTAAATTCTTCGCCTTCGCGCTCGGGTTCGTCCTCAGGTTCCTCTTCCAGCGCGTCCAACAACTCCTCGGCCTGGGCGGCGGTTATCTCGCCGGCTTCGACGCGCTTGAGTATCTCGATCCTCTCATCGTCAACCACGGTTTACCTCCTATGAGTTGAGATTGAAACCCTCTATATCGAAATTAAATACGACATTTTCACGAACAGACGCCGGTCGAGCAGGTCCATACTCCCCGTAGAGTTATCCCTCCGTTCTTCAAACGCAACGTATAGGGTACTCCCTGGTAAATACGTCCAACTCAACAACCCGCTCGCTAAATAGACGTCGAACTCGGAATTACCCTGGAGTATAGCCCGCCAATAGAGGTCGTCCGTTATTCTATTCACTATCTTGGCGTTAACGACCATGAACGCGTCGTCCGCTTCCGTACCGTAGCCGGGCTCGCCCGCGCCGTAAATCTGGTCGACCACCTCCGCGTTCAACCCGAATTGGAGTTTCGAGAACAGCGTCAGGCTGAATTCGGTGTAGAAATCGTTATACCGGGCGCCGTAATTTTCGCCGCGCCAGTACTCGAAAAACAACCTACCCCAACTCAACGTCCCGCTCCCGACGTAAACGCCCGCGGCTTTGATATCGTAGGTCGGGACGCCGTAACCATAAAAACGCCCGTCGTAACCCCAATCCAAATAAACGCCGGTAAAAGAGTTATTGTTAAACGTCACGCTTCCGTGGGAACACCAATAATTACGTATTGAAGCGCCGGTATCCAATCGCCACCAATGGAGGAAGAGCTCGCTAAACTCTATTTCGCGGACGGGTCCCTTATTAATCTGGAAGCCTTTAACGACGTTTACGCCGACCGACCTTCTATTCCGGTGATATAGTTGGTCGAAACTCATATCTGCCTGATAATTCTCCGCTTGTTCAATATAATTGAGAGTTACGTTGGTAGTCGGGTTCGGGTTGTACAATAGGTTTCCTATATACGAATAATCTTTACCCGACGTCCCAGGTTCAGCCACAGGTTTCCAATCCGTTTTAGATTTCGCCGCCGCGACACTTAACCCGAAGTCATATGGAAACGTTAAGTTGGCGTCTACGTAACCAACAACATTATAGTCCGACAGATCCCCGTCGCGAGATATAGCACCTCGGCCTATACGGGTTACGGCCATTCCGCCGATATATGACGCTTCGTAAATAACTGTTTTTACGCGGGTCGCCGACACGTTGTCGTCCGGGAAACGTGGGTCGTCGCTTTCGAGCTGAACGTCGAGCACTCCGTAGGTTACGGGCCCCGCGGTCCCGGTAACCTTACCGCCGGCCAATACGTCGGTCATCTTACGCGTATATAATAAGTTGAAATCGCTCGCGAACGTCGTGTTCGCCTCAGTGAAGTACGGACGTTTTTCGGTTAAATATATGTCTGACGGCTCAAGGTTGATTTCCTCGGAGTCCGCTTCTATTTGCGCGTAATCCGGGTTCACGGTAACGTTTACATTGAACGCCTTCCCGCCTTTGAAACCAACGTCGACGCCGCCGTCGTATATGAAATCCTTTTCGTTCGGATACTGTTCTCCGCGAAGCGTACCATAAGGTAGAAACGAAAAGCGCTTCGGCGACTGGAGCCCTTCCAGCCCCACGAGCGTACCGAACGTCGACACGCGGCTGAAGTTATTGCCCTCTCCCGCCCAATACGTATCCTCGCGGGTCGCCATACCGTCGCGAAAAAATTGAATCCCCATCGTCTCGGTATCAGCCGAATATACGAAGTTCTCCCACGGGATACACATTTCGCAGTACCAGCGGTCCTCCGCGATAGACGTTTTAGCATCCCAAACCCCGTCCCAGGCGGAACCGCCGACGTCGCCGTCTTTAGCGACGGTTCCATCGTAAATACACCCGCGGCAGTTGACCATAAAATCGTAACTCGACTCTTTATCGTTATTCGCGTCGACCATCAGATTGATACAATCGTCGTCGTTTAGGTATGAATCGCGAACCATCCTTGACGCTACCAGCCCGTCTATGTTCTTCTCAAAACATACCCACCCGACGTACAACGCGACCTCATCGTAAACGACATAAACTTCGGTCTTGTTTTCGGGCGGAACGCCCGTCTCAGGGCGCCATTCGGTAAATTCGGTAACCGGCTCCACCGGGTATTCCTCGGGCGTTACGACCCCGTCGAGGACCGGGGGCACAGTCACGCGTGCCGCGCGAACGATATCCTCTTCGGTTGCGAAAACGTTCAAGGGCATCGTCGCCAATAAAGCTACTCCCACTATTCTCATTTTCCACACACACCTATTAGAAGATTTACGAAATACGGCACGGGGTCCCTACCAGCGGATACTAGTTCGGTTTTCGGCCTAGCGTATTACCACCAATACCTAACGCCCATTTTAAAAGTATATAAACGTCAGCTCCCTTTCAACATCTCGGCGGCTTCGTCGGCCGTTATCTCGCCCCGTTCGAGCATCGCGAGCACGTCGGCGCGGGCTCCCCGGTCGGGAGCCGGCCCGAAACCGAGGTTTTTCGCCACGGCGTCGAGGCGCGCGCGTACCGTCGGGTAACTGATGCCGAGGTCCTTTTCTACTTCCTTGATATTGCCCCGGCACCTGACGAAGCTCATCAGGAACCGGCGCTGGTCCGCGTCCAGCGCGCAGAAAGGACACGGGTCGAATAACCCGTTTACCGTCGCGCCGCAGTCCCGGCAGGCGAAGTCGGTTACGACGACGGATCCGCCGCAAAAAGGACAACTACCGGGTAATCTCGTATCCGCCATATCGGACCTCCATTCAGGTGCTTATTGACTAATTAGCATAATTAGAGGTAATAGTCAAGTAAAAAGTGATGATAATTGATATTGATATGAGATATATTAATACCTCTATTGATTGATACATATCCGGCCGAAAACGGTTTCAGAAAACGCCGTCACGATAATAAAACCTGGATAACACTTGACATCGAACGCGGTTATAACGATAATCAGAGTATGAGACGCTTACTCGCAATAACTATATGCGCCGTTTTGTTCTCTATCAATGCTGCGGCTTATCCGTACTTTTTCCCGTTCGATTCCCTGAATACGCCCGACGAAACGCTACGGATGACGCCTACCGGTTTATACTTCACCAGTGGCGTCTATTACCTCAACGATACCGGGGAGTATTACGACAACGAGGGAAATACCCACGATTACTTGGAACAGGATTGGTGGTATGTTTTTATCCCGTTCGGTTTCGGATACAGTTTCCTGCCCGGCTTTGAAGCGGGGGTCCAGGCGACGATAGTCAGTAACGAGACGGCGTCCGGTTCGACGGGCGGGTTGGGTGATTTCTGGCTAAAAGCGCGATACTCTTTCCCTCTAAGCGAACGTCTCTATATCGGTGGGCGGTTGGCGGGTAAATTTTTTAATCTACACGAATACAGTATCCCGGCGGTCTCTGACCGGGCCAACTCGTTCGATATAACGTTGTTCGGCGGCGCCCGCATAACC
>CP070755.1:1000683-1003190 GCA_020348885.1 Candidatus Coatesiibacteriota bacterium
CCCGTAGGCGCGCGGAGATAGGCGCCTTCGGCACCAACGGTCCCGCCGCCGGCCGACAAAGTCCCGGCCGAGAAGCTCTTCGAGCCGCTTACGATGTTGCCCCCGAGGTCGGCCGCGGCGTATTCGACGACGCCCGTACCGGTAAAGCCAATAGGTAGTACGACAGTTCCGTTAAACGACGTACCGTCGCCGCCCTCGTCGGTCATTTCGACCTCGACCTTGGTGCCGTCTTCACCCTCCGCCGTATAAGTCCCGTATACGACGGGTACGCCGAACAGCTCCTCGTCCGAACCGATTAACACCTCGACGTAATCTGGATTCGTGTCGGTCCTTATCGGCGCCATCTTTACGGACGGCGGCTGCAAGTCCGTCGTTTCCGAGAAGTAGTAGGCGTAGTCGAGGTCGTAGCCGGTATACGAAGTGTTCGCAAGGCAGAAAACGAACGATTCATACGGGCCGGGGTTCGGAACCTGGATAATACCCACGTCCTTGGGAGAAAGCATATCGGACCACTCGCCCGCGTCGCCCTCGAGGTTTTGCCAAACGCCGTCTTTGAACACGCATATGTGCCCGGCCCAGTCCCTTGAGTTATCGGGGTTATATCCTGAAGCCTCGTAGGTCAGGACACCGGCGCCCCACACGGGAAGATTTTCGAACAGGAAGTATGAGGAACCCAGATGGTCTATCAGGAACGGGACGCCGCTCGGTTCTTCCACCGGATACGCGCCGTGGGTCCGCGACGGAACAACGGTAGAAAGTTCCGGACCGTAAACGTAATGGTTACCGTCGTCGCGGTCCCCGGCGAACCAGTTCCACTTCGTGAAAATCCCGTACGTATCCTTGAAGGCGCGACCTTCGACATAAACTTCATCGGTATCGTATTCGTCTATGAGGAAACTTATCGCTTCCTTCGTTTCCCGGTTCGTATTCAGGTCGCCGGTGTACCACGGGTCGCCGGGCCCGGTTAAAGCGCGCCAGACCTCGGGCACTATCTTGTTCGGGTCTATATTATCCCCGATAGGCCCTCTCTCGGACCAATCTTCGAGGAACATATTAAGTATATTCGACCTGTACCCGCCGTCGTCGGGGTCCTCGATAGAGACAAGCGGATTTTCCAGGTACTGCGAAGCCCAAGCTATGAAAGCGTCGAGAAGGCCGAAACACCAGTACTCGAAGTAACCGGCCGACGCTTCGAGATACCACCGGGGCGCCCCCCTCGAACTCGGGCTGGACTCCATCGCGTCGTGCATAAACTGCATCAGGTGGGCGAACTGGTGAGCGGTTAAAACCGTCGTGTTCCAACCGCCGCCGCTCTCCGGGTCCAGGTGTTCGCCGTAGTATTCGCCGGGAACGGCGAAATAACCGGTATAGTCATACCAGAGCGTAAACGGGAACGGTTGGTCGGCGTAAAGGGCGCAGCCTGAATCTATATTAATAATGTAAATATCCCACCGGTCGTCGCCGCCGAAGTCGATCCCGTATTCGGAGTCTCCTCCTCCGTAATCGGGCCAACCTCCGTTTAGATCCGGGTAGTAATCCCTGAGCGGCATATAGTCCTCGTAACCCGGCGCGCCCACCATCCAATAGCTACCTTTACTATGGAAACCGTACTTATCTACTCCCGTTGCCAGGCCGAAAACCAGCTCGAAGTCCTCGCCGTACCACTCGACGATATCGGGTATGCCGTTGTCGTTGGAATCGGCGGTATCTTCCAAAGCGTCGGGCCCTTCCTCGACCCAATGCACTTTGAAATTGCCCTCCGGCGTATCGTAAGTAAATATCCCGTAACCGCCGTAGTTGCTGTCGCCGTTACCGATAATACGGTAGCCGTTCACCCCGTATAACCCGCCGTCGCACCCGCCGGCGATACCGCATTGTTCCTCCAACAGGGCTTTCAACTCGGGGCGCAACGTATCAAACGCTTGACTCAATTCGAGGATTATCGTCGTACCAGATACTATCGGCGCCGAACCGGGCCTTTCGCCGCGGTACCGGGCCGGAACCAGGTCCTCTGTATCCTCGAATAACGACAGATACTTGTAAGTTACCGCGTAGTCGTAGGGAAGCTCGCCGCCCTCCACGGCGGCGTCTATCTTCCCCAGCGTCGTCCGTCCGGCCGGGAGTATTTCGGCGAACGCCGATACAACCGTACAAGCCGCCAACGTTAAAACGACCGCTAACCTCGTAACTTTCTTCCCCATTATTAGTTCCCCCTTCCGGTATGGGCTTTTTTCGTACACCCCCGTTTGAAATCATTTATTACGCTATTTACCTTTTAGTATTACATAGACGGGATAAGTTACGCACGTGTAACGCAAAAAAACCGGCCTTAAGGCCGGTTTCTATTCCTCGATTCTTGAAGGTTTACCGCGTAACGACCATCTTCTTGACGGCACTGTAGCCGCCGGCTTCCATACGGTACAGGTATACGCCGCTCGCAAGGTCGTTCGCGTTAACGTCCTTCACATACGTCCCCGCCGCCGCATCCTCGTCCACCAGCACCTTAA
>CP070755.1:1003290-1006355 GCA_020348885.1 Candidatus Coatesiibacteriota bacterium
CCATTTCGTAGAACTCCGGGTCGTCACGTACGAAATATATTCGATCGCCTTTCGCGTTCCATACGGCCGCCGTGTCTCTCAAGAGCGCGTTTGTTACCCGGTAGTACCATCGGTCGGATACGCCAATATATCCGATATCGTCCGCAGATGACCCCACTCTGTTGCCCGATAGTATCCTGGTTCCGTTTGGCGAAAGAGCGCCGAAGGCCTCGGCCCGTTCCGGCAGCGGGAAGTATTCGTACGAGCCGTTCGTAAGGTCGTACAATATCGCTTCCTTTTGCCTTACAGCGAAACGCATATAGATTAACTCGAAAAAAGCGACCGATAAATCGGAATTCGCAGAGAGTTTAACTATGCGCAAGGGCCACTCGGGTTGAGATTCCACGACGAAATTACATAAAGTGTTTATTTCGCTGGTTGTGAAATCGTACACGAACGCTGAAACCTCGTACATATTGTCTCCGGCGGCGCCTTCGGTTACGTTGGTCATCAACAGGTTGCCGTCGTAGAGCCACGATTGGACCGTTCCGGGCGCCAACGATAACCATTCGGGTTCGCCGCCGCCGGTCGGTAAAAGGTAATAACCGCCGTTACCCCCGTCAAGAAAAAGAATTTCGCTCTCGTCGGGAGACACGAAAAACTCGCTGGGGTAATGGTCCCAACCGGTTTCGTATATCAGCGTAACCTCGTCCGTAATCAAGTTATAAACGCGGATTCCGGGCGGCGTGTCCGAATGGCCGGTTCCAAAAGATGCGAAGAAAAGCTTCGATTCGTCAGTGGCGACCCTAATTCGAGAAATGCTTTGGTTTTCGTTGAACTTTAGGACGGGTTCGACTTTATCCTCAAGGTCGCCGTACGGGCCGACGGCCAGTTCGCAACCGTTGGAAGATAACAGTAACCCCAGTACCGTCGCGATTACGATATATCTTTCCGGTAATCTCCTCATTTAACGTTGCCCTCCCCGGGATAATTAGTATCCGCCGCCTTTAGCGTTATAAGTACGGGCTTACTGAACTACCATCTTCTTCATAGCTTCGTAGCTCCCGGCTTCCATTTTATACACGTACACCCCCGGCGCCAGGCCCGAGATAGTCCGCTCGTGTTCGCCGGCCGCCAGGGTTTCGTTCACGACGGTCGAGACCTTACGCCCCGCCACGTCGTAAACGGTTAACGTCACTGCGGCGACCTCGGGCAGGTCGAAGGCGATAGTCGCTGTACCCCGGGCCGGGTTCGGCCTGGACTGGTAGAGAGCGTAAGTTGTGGGTAAGGCTTCGTTCCAAATGCACTCGACCGGCCCGAGGGTCTCGGTCGAGCCGCCGGCGTCCAGCGCTTCGAGCCAGTAACTGTAAGTTACGCCCTCGGATACGCCGGCGTCGAGATAGCTATAGGGCGATTCCCCGATTACCGTACTCGAGTTAAGCTTCTTGCGCGGAGCGGCGGTTTCGCCGGCCGCCGAGCGATACAGGTTGAAACCGACGGCCGTTTCGTCGTCGCAGTCCCACGTCAGTTCGATTCCAGTATGGACGCTCCCGGCTTCGAACGATGTTACTTCAATATCGGTAGTATTTTTGGCTTTACACAGCAACCAGAAACCGGGGTCCAATTCGACGTCCGTTATCGCTCCTCCGACGGCCAACGATACGTCGAAGGTTTGGTTCTGCTGGTCGTTCCAGACGGTAATAAGGTCCTCGCCGTCGGTCGTCGTGACAAGGAAGTCTATCGGCATCTCGAATACCGGCGTCTCGTCATCGAGCTCCTGAACTTGATGGAGATTTAAGTTTACGGCGGTTCGGCCTCCCGCCCGGGTCTCGGCCCAGTCGTACTCGTACTCGGGGTATCCGGCCATGTAAACCCACTCGTCGAAAAACCAGTCGAGGCTCGAACCGTAATGACTTTCCGCTTTCGCCTGCAGGTCGTCGGTTATCGTCGTCGAATGGGCGTACGTCGCGTAGTAGTCCTCCACCATCGCGAAAAAGTCGGCGTCGGTATCGTAAAGGTGCCGGAGCATATGGAGTACCCACGCGCCCTTCTCGTAAACGGTGGCGCTCAGCATAACCTCCGGGTCGTACATCGGGAACCGGTTGGTTACGTCCTCGGAGAAGTACGCTGTCTTGAACGATTCCATACGGTCGTGGAAGTCCTCTTGCCCGTAGTGCTCTTCCTTCCACAGGGCGTCGGAGTAGGTGGCGAAACCTTCGGAGAGCCAGAAGTCCCGCCAGTCGGCCAGACCGACGCTGTCGCCGAACCACATATGCGCCGCTTCGTGTACGTAAAGCCACTCATAGGCCGTACTTCCCGGGATATAGTTATGACCGATGGATATGCAGGTTGGGTGTTCCATCCCGCCGCCTAGGGGACACGCGGCCATACCGAACTTGGTATCCTCGTACGGCCAATCGCCATACGTATCGGCGAAGAAGTCTACGGCCTCGGGCATGTTCGCGAAGGCCGTCGGCGCATCGCCCATATCCTCGGGATACAGGGTGTACTTCAAGTACGGACAACCGGGCGTCAGGCTCGTCTGCGTATAAACTTCGTAATCGTCTTTCGTGTTCCACGCGATATTATACGTACATATCGGGTCGAAGAACCGATACCGGTACGTGGTCAACTTCCGGCCCACCATCGCGGCGCCCCAACCGACCGGTACGTTTATCTCGATTTCGCAGCCCTCATCGGCCTTGTCGCCCGGGTGGTCGTAGCACGGGAACCAGTAATAAGCGTAATCGGGCCAGGAGACCGAGTGGACGACCCCGTTGGATTGGAAGTAAACGCCTTCGGACGGGTGGCCCGAGTAGTCGAACTCGAGTTGGACGACGTCGCCCGAGTTGTACGTTTTATCGAGGGTTATATCCACCACGTCGTCGGTGTGGGTATAGGCCAGCGTCGGGCCGCTCTTTATTCGTACGTTCGACAAGGTCATGTTTTCGTGAAGCTGGAGCCCGATTTCGGTAACGCCGTTTTCGGTGAACTCGAGCTTGACGACACAGTTGCAGTCCAGCGTCTCGCCGGACGTATCCACATCGACCTCCATGTCGTACTTCAACACGTCGTAAGTGTGGTCG
>CP070755.1:1006455-1030518 GCA_020348885.1 Candidatus Coatesiibacteriota bacterium
AGTGGAACCGCCGTCGGTAGAGTACTCGGCCGCGACGTACAACGTATCGCGTTCCAGGTCGGTCAAAGTATAATGGACGGTTACGTCACCGCTCTGTTCGGTCGTGAAGTCGGTAAGTAGAACGCCGGGGACGGAGTTGTTATCGACGTATATCGGCGGACCTTCCGAAGGCTCGCCTACGTCGTTGTCGGCGGGCGTGACGCGGAACTTCGCGTCAGCGATGTCGTATCCGAGCATGTCGACCGTCGAGTCCCAGACCAAGTGTCCACCGTAGGCGGAAGCGGGAATGTCGCTCGTCATCCCGGCAACAGTCGCCACTCTCCACTCGGCCCGGTCAGGGTCGTAATACTCGGGAGTAATCGTAACCGGGTCGCCTTCTGGATCGGTTATCATATAGGAGATTTCGATGGGTCCGGATTGCTCGCCGGGTGTTTCGAAAATCGATACCGCCGGCAAATCGTTGTTGTCCAGGTGGAAGTTGGCCGTCTCATCGGCGCGCCCCTCGTCGTTGTCGACGGGCGTTATCCTGAACTGGGCCGCGGTCGTGTCTACGCCCAACGTATCGGTTCGCGAATCCCATGTCACGCGGTTTTTATACGACGATGGCGTTATCCCGTCGGCGCCCGTAACCGTCGCGGGCGACCAGGTCTCGCCGGCGTCCAACGAGAACTCGCAAGCCAGGTTCAGGGTATCGCCCTCGTCGTCCAGGATGTCATATTCGACGGAGATGTCGCCCCCCACTTCCTCCAATATCTCCGTAAGTACGACTTCGGCGACGGCGTTGTTGTCAACGTGAACGGGTTCAACGGTACCCTCGAATCCCGGGTCGTTATCCTGAGGTACCAGCTTGAAAATTACGGTTTCGATATCCAAGTGGGGCATATCCGTATCAGACACCCAGGCAAGCGAACCTTCGTAACGCTCGGCCCTGATGTCCTGAACCGTACCGTCTATGGTCGCCTCGTTCCACGTAGCCCCGCCGTCCAGGCTATATTGGGCCGTCAGCGAAACCAAGTCGTGTTCTTCGTCCAGTATTTCGTAATCTACGTAAACGTCTTCGGACTGCTCTTCCTCGAGAGGTTTGACGTTCACCCTCGGCGGTCTGTTGTTATCTATATGCATTAAGTTCGACTCGGCGGCTTTACCGGTAGTAAACGGGTTCTCGGGGACTATCTTGAACATAACGTCTTTCTGTTCCCGATACTCCCGCCACTCGTCGGCCAGTTTTTCCGGGTTCATTTCGCCGCTGAGTTCCATAGGCCCCTTAAGGTCGTCGCCGGAACGCCACGTTATCGTATGGAATCCTCCGCGAAGCCCGCTCGTCGCGCCGGAGACGGTCGCTTCCCGCCACGTATGCCCCCAGTCGTCGGAGTACAGGCATTTAATATCTATGAGATTCCCTTGTGGGTCGCGCACATCGAACTCGACCGTGATGTCGTCGGCAAACTCGTCAGTTAGCTTGGGGTCGCTCAGTCTCGACATAGTCGCTTCGGGGATAAAACTGATGCCGCCGGCGTATCCATACGCGCCGGTCTTCCAACGGGAATGGTGGAACTGAGGCCAGTTCGTATGCCGCGCGAGGGTCGCGCTGCCGCGCAAGTCAAAGCAAACCAAGTCGCCGCTCATCGTCGCAACGGCCATCTCCAGAATCCCGTCGCCGTCAACGTCGCCCAACGCCGGTGATGAATGGATAGGGCCGGCCATCATATACGGCGACTCGGAGTGCTGACCGCCATAAGCGTCGAAGATATACAGGTTCATATCCTCGCTACCCACGACGATGTCCATCCCGCCGTCGCCGTCTATGTCGGCTACGGCCGGCGAAGAGTTATAAAGTCGGCCCGTGGTCGTTACCGGGAAACCGGACAGCTCTTCGCCCTGACCGTCCCATGCGTACAGTACGTTGTCGCCGGAACCGACGATTACGTCCAACTTCTTATCGCCGTTCAGGTCGACGAGAGCTGGGCTCGCGATAGAGATTTTATAATCGGTAACGACCGGCCAACCCGGAACCAAGCTGCCGTTGGCGTTCCACGCGTAAACGTTGAAATCGTCCGAACCCACTACGACCTCGAGGGAGCCGTCGTTATCTATATCGCCGATAGCCGGCGACGAACGCACGAAATACCGGGTCTCCACAGGCCAGCCGGGGACGATGCTGCCGTTGTTATCTATCAGATATACATTGCCGTCGTCGGCGCCAACGACGATTTCCAGTTCGTCGTCGTTATCCACGTCGGCGACCGCCGGCGAGGATTGGACGCCGCCGCCCAAAGCTACCGGCCATCCGATCAGGTTGCGGCCGCTACCGTTAAGGGCGTATACGTTGCCGTCGTCGGAACCCACCACGACGTCGTCCGTCCCGTCGCCGTCTATGTCGGTAATAGCGGGAGTCGAACGTACTATCGAACCGGTGACGACGGGCCAACCGGGAACGGTACTCCCGTTACTTTCGAACGCGTATATCTTGCCGTCGTCGGAGCCGATAACGACCTCGGAGCGGCCGTCGCCGTCAATATCGCCTATGGCGGGCGACGCTTGTTTGGCGTCTCCCGTCGAGACCGGCCACCCGCTCAAGTTCGAGCCGCTCCCTGACACGGCGTAAACGCGCCCGTCTTTACATCCTACGACGATTTCGGCCCTTCCATCGCCGTTTATATCGCCGACGGCCGGGGAACTTTCGATGGGCTGGCCCAACTCCTGGTCGAGGAGAACGTAGAATTTCTCGGTAAACCCGCCCGCGCACGTTACGGTACTCAAGAAGACCGCGACGGCGATTATCATCTTAATTCGAGATACCACGTATATCTCCGAATCGTGTTGGTTGTCAACGGCGAAAAAGCCCTATTTAAAACCCTTTAATTCCCTGTTTTCAATCTGTTAAATATTAGCACACGGCCTTATAACGGTCAAGTTAATCGCCGATATACTGAAGCGATTAATCGCGCAAATCCGGTCAATTTCATTTACCAGAGTTCGCACCATCAACCGACCAACGGTCGTGGAGCCATATCCATTGCTCCGGGTAACGCCGTATCCAACCTTCCAACACGGTTGACCACGCCTGCGTATCGGCGGCAAGGTCACTTCGTACATCGCCCGTATCCGCGGACGCTACAGGTTCGCTCAAGTAAATCCGATACGAATCGTCCGGTTTCCTGACTATGCACATGGGGATTAAGGGAGCGCCCGTGCGGCGGGCAAGAAGGGCCGGCCCTATCGGCGTCGCGGCCGGGCGTCCGAAAAACTCCACGGTAACGACCGGCAATCCGCTGACGTTCAAGTCGGCCAACGTACCGAGGAAACCGCCGCCGCGGACGACCGAAGCGCCTACCGAAGCGGGCTCGTCGGTGTATATAGACGTAACGCCCATCCGGCCCCGCAAGTACCGTAGTAAACGGTCCGTATGCCGGTCGTAAGCTTCCCTCGCAATAACGTGGATACCGCCCAGCCGGGACGCGACGTAACCGCCGAAAAGTTCCCAGTTGGACAGGTGGCCGGTAATACCGATAACGCCTTTCCCGGCGTCCATCGTTCCCTCGATAATCGCGAAATCGTCGGGCGATATTTTAATTAACGAAGCGGGAGACCTCCTTATCGGGCCGGCGACGTACGCCAGATCGACTAAATTCTTCGCGAAATTCTCGAAAGTGCCGGCGAAAACCTTTCGCGCGTTTCCCTCGTCAATTCCCAGAACGTACGTTACGTTCTCAACGGCGATGGCCCTGTCATGACGGAAGAACCGGGATATAAAACGCGCTATACGACCCCAGAACCAAAGGTTCAAACCGCGCGGCGTAACGTTCGCCCAGACGGCGAAAAAATAAAGAAACGCCAAGACGAGTCCGTGGCGTAACGGTCTAGTAATCCGACGGATAACGGCCACGGCACGAGTATAGCGGCACGAAGGTTCGTAGTCAAGAACGTATTGCGGAAGGGTGTTCTCACCCGGTTGTTCCCGACAGGATACGACGTACGTATATACATAGGATACGTTTAATTGAGGGAGCGTTTAACATGAGATTTACAATCGGGACGGGATAATATTATAGTATATAAAACCGTACTTGGTTGGCCGATTGATGGAATAATACGGGCCGAGTAATAGACCATATTGAAAGGATATCAACGATTTTGCCGTTAGAGATAACTGTAACGGTTACAACCGTTAATGGTACGATTATAATGCTGCGCTTTAAACTGGAACCTGACGGACCGCGGCGGGGCCAGGGTCGGAGCCGGCGTATATATAGTTACGGTCGAAGCAGGCGAAGAGAGGATCGTAAAGAAAGCGGTTATTTACTAAAGGGGGGCGTATGAAACGTAATAGTTTGTTAGCGACGGCCGTCTTATTGGCCGCCGGCGTGGTTCTTTTCGTAGGCTGCGACGGCGTAACCGGGCCCGGGGACGAGTACGGTACCGCCGAGTTGATTTATGAACTGAGTGACGGCGTGGTCCCTACGCCCCGTTTGGGCGACGTTTCGTCCGACGGGAAGACGTACCTTATACGCGGATACGACTACGAAACGGAAGAACATCAGATATGGATCGTTAATAGGGCGGACGACGTACCTGAACTAATCATATCGGGTACAGGTTACGTACTGGGGGACCCAAAGCTATCGCCGGATAAGAAGAACGTCGCATATATTAACTGGGATGGTATATACGTTATACCCGTTTCCGGCGACGAACCTCGGTGTATATACAATAAAGGGATAGGTCCTCGACCTTACCATTGGGTAGATAATGAGACCGTGTTGATCGTTTCCTTAGAGGACGGTTGGTACGTAAAGACCGTCAATATCAACACGCTGGCGGTCGATACTTTAACGAAGGTCGAAAATATATCGTCTTTGGAAGCGGCGTATTTATCGCCTAACGGGAAACTTATCGCCTGTTCCGCCGATTATAGCGACCTCGGTCCGCCGGGAAGCAACGCCTTTACCGACGCGTTTAATTTAGCGCGGTTAAAGGAACTGATTGGTTTCGACGACCCCGAACGTAGGCGGTCTAGTTTTGTTTTATCTTTGGACCGTTCGTTTCGGTCCAACGTCGTTACCGTAGAAACGCGCGCCGTGGCCGTCAAGGAAAAGCCGGGAGCTAGCGGTAATCCTGCTATCGACAAGTTTTTCAGCGGTTTGTCGGACTACTGGTCGAAGACCACGTCATATCTTTTCAGGATTTACGAACCGTATACCGGGAAATATAAAGAGCTCGAGCCCGGCGGAATTTGCGATGGGTGGTCGCCCGACGGGAAGAAGATTAAGTACGTAGGCGGCGAAATATGGTATTTCGACCTCGTAAAAGAAGAGTATATATTAGTGTTTCGCAGTAATAAATTGGAATTCGATGTTTTCGGCAGCGGTTGGACGCCCGACGGTAAAGGAATTATCGCCGCCGAAAAACGCACCTACGGCGGTAACCTACGAGTTTACTTGGTAACGGTTGATTAGTTAAAGACTAGCTTTGTGGGGAAGTTAGATTTTCCTTTCCCGCTATACCCCTTCTAACACCCCGCGTTCGAGAAACGGCGTCCGGCCGGAACACGCGACCGACTCCACGTTATGGGTCACGGTCCCTCGTCGACATCCCACACCAGGTTAAATACCCTTTGACATTACATCGCCGGTTAACTAATATCCTCCCAGTGAAGGAGTTCGACGAAATTACGTCTTACGAGTGCGCCGCGCACCCGGGCCGGTCAGGCGTCGGCGTCTGCGTTATATGCGGGGCGGTCGTTTGCGCCGAATGCGCGGAACTCGTATCCGGGCGGATATACTGCTCCGAACATAAACCCGCGTACGAAGAAAAAACCGTGAAGGCCGTACAACGCCAAAAGCTACGGCCAGCAATACTCGTGCCGGTATTACTATTAGTCTCTCTTGTCGCGTCGGCCCTGTGGTTCGCGCCGAACCTGACGGCCGGTATGTTCAGTTTCTACAACGACTCGGTTACGGAAATGGAACTACGGGAAATCGGGAAAGCGTTGGAATCTTTCCGCGACGACGTGGGCCGATATCCGACCGACGAAGAAGGCCTGCTCGTCCTTCGAGACGAACCGGCCGGCGCCGGCGGTTGGCTAGGCCCATATCTACCTGACGGACTCTACGCAGAGGACGAAGTCCGGGACACGTCCGGCAATCCGATAACGTACGAACTAACCGACGACGGTTACCGGTTGACCGCCGTCGGCCCGGACGGCGAACGGGGCAAAAACGACGATATCGTACGTGAAGGTCCCGCCGTAAACGAATAGGTAAACGGCGATAAGTCGCCTTTTCTCATTATGCTCAACGACCTGATAATCGCCGCCGCATCTTTTATCTATATTCTCGTTTGCCTCGCGGCGGGCGAACTGGTTTCCAGGTTCGGGCTTACCAACCGATACAACGCGTTCCAAACCGCCAGGATCGCTAGTACGGGGTGGATATTTTTCGTTTACTTCGGGATAGGAAACGCGTTCGTCGCGGCGGCGGTCCCGACCCTATTCTTCTTACTTAACGTTTTCGCCGTCCCCCGGTTTAAACGACCGCCGGTCTTTCTGGCGCCGAGTTCGGAAACGGGAAAACGGGACGCCTGGCCAGTATTGTTCCCTTTCTCGGCGACCGTACTCGTTTTCGCGTTCTGGTATTGGGTACCGGACTGTAAGTTCGTAGCGGCGGTATCATTACTTGCCGCTGGTTGGGGCGGCGGCGCGGCGGACGTAATCGACCGTTTCTTCGGGCGGTACAAGTACCAAGTTTTCGGGAAGACCAAATCGTTCGAGGGGACGGTTACGATGTTCCTTGCAACGTTCATCGCATCGAGCGCGTTAATGCCAACGACGAAGATGGGTTCCGCCAAGTTCCTGTCGACGTCCATCTGCGCCGCCGTCGTCGCGACGGCGACCGACAATATGACCCCCCGGTTGACCGAAGCCCTGGCGGTCCCGCTTGGGACTGCGGCGGTGGTATTATGGTGGGCTTTAGCGGTTTAATCCCCGTAACTCTCGATGAACGCAAAAAGCGCGGCCTAAACCGCGTTTTCTCGCATCCGTCTCAACCTACGCGTCAGGCAAACTCAAACGGCTCGAACCTGTCTTTATCGGCTTTACATATCGGGCATTTGGACGGCGGTTCGGGTCGGGCACATAAGTACCCACACACACGGCACCGCCATACGCCTACGCCGTTTTTTTCGACGGCCCGCGTTTTGTACTGGGGCCGTTCCGTCGGGGCTTCCGGCCGTCGTTCGGGTATTGGCTCGGCCGGTTCGCCAGTAAGCTTATCCCCGCTCACGTATAACCCGCAGTAGCAGGTACCGTACTCGGCGAGGTCAGCGTCCCGGTAGTCACAAGGGCAGATGATGTCAAGATCCGCGAGCCGTTCGCCGTCCGCCAGTCGGCAAGGACAGGCCAGGTAGCCGTAGCGGTCCAGGTTCGTAACCAGCCCCTCGACCAGCTCCAGCGTAAAACTCTCGTCCGGGTTCAGGTGGTAACCGCCGGTTTCGGCCTCGGTTTTCAGTTCCTCGTATAATCCTCGAGCGTTTGCTTTCATTTCCCAAACGCCTTTTTTATTTCCGAAACGTTATAGCCGACTATCACGCCGCCGCCGTACAGAATCGTCGGAAACGCCGTCCGGCCGGTGGCCTCCCGGACCTCGGCCGTCCGGACCTTTTTCTCCTCGACCGGAAGCTGGTCCATTACGTACTTCTCGTAATCTACGCCCAGCTCATCAAGCAATCTCTTGGTCTTCCGGCACCAGACACAAGTGCTGAGCATATATAGCCTGGGCTTTTGCACGTCGGTCATTTACGCTATACCTTTCACCCCGGTCCTCGCCGATTATCCGTCCGTAGTCTTTACTTCACCTTACGGGTATTTATTCCAAACAAGGTATATAACCCACAGCGCGCGGAAATCGCGGTCACCAGGGCTATAACCGCGATTATGGCCGGTATAAGAGACCAAATGCTGTCCAAATATACCGCGACCACGGCCGCGGCGATACCGACGAAGGACCTTATCACCCTATCTACTATCCCTACGTTAACCTTCATTATCATCCCCTGCGTTACTTATTAGACCGTATACTCTTCTATGGGCGTTCCGCCGGCCAGATGTTCGGCGACGACTTCTCGCGTCTTCTCCGGCGTCATATCGCCGTATACGACCGGCTCCGCCCCCTCGGCCCGGACTTCGAACATCGGTTCGCGGTCGCACATCCCCATACAACCGGTTTGGGTAACGATAACGTCGACTATATCACGGGCCGCCAGCTCGTCCATCAACGCCGCGAGTATTTCGCGGGCGCCGGCGGAAACGCCGCACGTCCCCATTGCGACGGCGACGGTATAACGCGCGTCGCCCTCCTCCAACTCGACCCCACGGTCGCCGTCAACCGCTTTCTTCAAATCCTCCAGCTTCACGGTATATCGCCTTCCTGTTCAGTCCTTTTAACCGTCGGCCAGACGCTCCTCGCCGTCGGAGAGGTACTCCTTCAAGTACCTGGCCATCCGGGGCGAGTTAAGTTTCCGCACGCCAAGGAAGTTTTTAATCTCAGCGGTATCCACGGCGAACTCGGCGCCGTCGCGTGCGTGGCGGTACTTGAACTCGACCTTCGGGTTCAAGGTAATAAGCGCCCAAACCGTCGCCGCCATGTCGCCTATCGGCGGCCTATCGATATGGTTTAACTGGAAGCGGGCGGTGACCGTCGTCCCGCACCCAAGCTCGGAATCTATCCCCACGTTTCCGCCGCACGTCTCGGCGGTCTGCGCGAAAAGCGGTATCCCCAGGCCTACGGACCTTGTATCCCGCGTCGTAAAGAACGGGTCCAAAAGTCTTTTTACCGTCTCCTCGCCCATACCGGAGCCGTCGTCAGTGATGACTATCGTAATGGTGTCCGCTTCCGCGTCCTCCTCCACGGTTACCCGTATATTCCGGGCACCGGCCCGTATCGAGTTCTGCGCGATGTCCAGAATGTGAAGCGCCAGCTCTTCCATCAGGCCATGACCTTTATCGTCGGGCTGTATCCGACGACCTTACGCCCGCCTTCACCCCGTAGCGCCATAATAAGTTCATCGTAAGTCGGTTCCTCCAGCTCCAGTTCGGTGTAAGCGGCGCCAACTTCGCCGGGGAGGTGCGCGTCGCTCGATCGTATCACAGCGTAGCCCAGATCGACGTATTCGCCCGGGTCGGCGAAGCGGCTGACCTCGATAGCGTCAAACGTCGGCGCGGGCGGAACGAATCCGAGTTGGCTTGTCATGCTGAAAGCCGGGCGGTCGACGTGGGCCGCAACGGCGAACCCGCCGTATTCGCGTATATACCTTACCGCCGTATCCACGTCCATATCGGTCGCGGCCAGAAGAAAGCGGTCGTTGAACCCCAACACGTTATCCCGGTGGTCCACAATTACCTGGTACCCGAACTTCTCCGGAACGTTTTTATCGTCGCCGAGGCGCTGGTGGATTTTACCCTGCATCGCGCCCAGGTCCGCAGGATTTGGGAACAGACCCAGGATATGTACTTCTTCAACGGACGCGACTTCGACGGCCGGGATTACAGTAACGCTGCCGGCGCGCCGGGCGGCTTCGACGCAAGCCGGAACGTTCTCGCTCGCGTTATGGTCGGCGATTCCCAGAAGGGTTATACCCTTGTTCTTTGCCGCTTTAACGACCGCCCTGGGCGACTGTTCCATGTCGCCGCAGGGCGATAGGACCGTATGTACGTGGAGGTCCGCCCGGAAAACCGGCACCGCGGTTAACCTTTGATACCCAGTTTATACAACTTGCCGGCGACCTCGAAGGAAGGATCCGCTGAGCCCAGGACGTTCACGCCTTCCTCCCTCGCGCGCTCCAGGGTTTCGTCGGCCGGCTCCTTCCCGGACGAGATCACTATCGCCGCGAGCTCGTTTAGCGTGGCTATAGCGACTATATTGGTATGGGTCTGTATCGTAATCCAGACGCCGCCGGCCTCGGTGTTGGCCATGACGTCGCTCAACAGGTCGGATACATACGCACCTTCCACGTCCACATCGAGGTCGCCTTCGACCAACACACTCAGGTCGGCTTTCTTCACCAGGTCTTTAACCTTCATTGTAGAAATCCTCTCCCTACTTCCCGCGTCCGCCCTTCTTCTTCATAGTGGGCGGAAGGGCGCCGGACAGGTCAACCATCTCTTCGGTCAATTCCTTAATCCTATCGCGTAGCATGAAAGTGCATTGTAGTATATCGGCGTCGCCGAGGGCTATATCCTCGGCCAGCGCCGGACCAGACGGGCACCCGCAAGCGCAGCAGTCTATCCCGGGTAACCTCTCCTGTATCTTGCCTATGTCCTCCATTACGGCGATGGTCTCGGCCATATCGGTACCCAGCTTGAGAATCGGCCGCGGCGCCACCGGCTCTTTCAGGAAAAGCTCCCCGTTCTCCACCAGTTTTAACGCGTCCGATTCCGATATACCGAGCGCGCTGTACTCGAAAACCTCGTCGGCCTTCTTCTCGGCGAGTAACCCTAGACGCTCTTTTGCGATAAACGGCTCCTCCGGGTTGAGTATGCCGCCTACGCACCCTCCCGTACACGCGTACAGCTCGACGAAGTCGTACTCCTCCAGGTCCTCGTGCTCAATGCGCTCCAAGATACGGATTACGTCTTCGAGCCCGTCGGCCTCGAGGTGCCGGCCAACGGCCGCGCCGTCCGGTAGTTCGGCCGCGAGACTCGGGCTGGACCTTAGACCGCTTGGTTTCGCGATACTCGGTACCTCCTCCACCCTGTCAAGAGTCGCCATTATCCTATCGTAAACGTCCCGGACCGCTATAGCGCCGCTAATATAGTTCAACTTGACGGCCACCGGCTGCTTGACAGCCGTTACTTTCGCGGGACAAGGCGTTATATAGAAGACGCCGATGCCGTTTATATCGAGGCCGAGTTCCTTCGACCTCGTTTTATTTATTACGCGCGCTACGGCGTCCATCGGCGTCTCGACGCGGAGTATATGATCTACCAAGGACGCGAACCGGACCTGTATCAGGCGTATAATGGCCGGGCAATACGACGATATCAACGGCCTCGGCCGGTCGGGATTCTTCAATTGTTCGGCGAGGGCCATCCCGACCAGCTTGGCGCCGAGCCCGGCTTCCACGACCTCGTCGAACCCGAGGGCCATTAAACCGGAAAGTACCTTTTCGTAGGGGACAGTGGACTTGAACTGGCCGGCCAATACACTCGCGGGGATGGCCACGTTATATTTAAAGTTTTTCAACGCGTCGAGCGGGTCCGAGTACGCGCGCATCGCGTTCATCGGGCAGACGCGTATACACGCACCGCAATCGATGCACCGTTCCTGGTCTATCTCCGGGTACCCGGACGGAACCCGTATCGCTTCCGTCGGACAGACGCGGACGCAATGAGTTCAACTCTCGCACTTCTCCTTGATAGTGCCTACCGAATGGTAGTACCTGACTTCCGCTACTTCTTTTGTTTTACGGGCCATAGTAGACCCCTCCGACGATACTATCAAACGACGTTACGTGTATGAGTTTAAGTTTCGCGTATCCTCGCTATTAAAAAACCCTCTAGTTCGTCTATCCCCGTCTCGGTCCGGGCCGATGTCTCGATTACCGGAATAGTACCGTTTACCCTCGATATGTTCGTTCGAAGCCGGTCAATATCGAAGTCCAGCGCTCCGGCGAGGTCGCTTTTACTAACGACGCATAGCCCCGACTCCCGGAAAATAAGCGGGTACTTGAGCGGTTTATCCTCGCCCTCGGCTATAGATAGTACCACAACTTTTAAGTTTTCGCCAATATCGAATTCGGCTGGACATACAAGATTCCCGACGTTTTCGACGATTACTAAATCGAGGGTCGAAAGGTCCAAATCCTCTAGTCCGCTGGAGAGCAGGTTTGGCGGCATGTGGCAATCGCCGCCGAAAGGTTCCGTATTGACCTGGACTATAGGTATATCGAACCGCGCGAGCCGCTCGGCGTCGGCTGTCGTCGCGATGTCGCCCTCGACCACTGCGGCCCGAAACCCGTCAAGTCCCGTTTCGAGTAACCGTTCTATTACAGCCGTCTTTCCGGACCCGGGCGAACCCATGAAGGTCACCATGTAGACGTCGTTCTCGGCCAGTTTTCCGCGTATCTCGTCGGCTACGGCTTCGCCGGCGGCAAGCGCTTTTTTAACGACCTTTATTTCCAACTCGGATATCTCCTTCGTCAGGTACTTCCAGCGCGTTTATCAGTATTTCGCGCCCGGTCAATACCTCTATATCCACCGACCCGCATTCGGGGCATATAAAAAAAGGCTCTTCGAACTCCAACTCGGCGCCGCAGTTATTACAACACCCTGTAACGTTTACCTCTTCGATAATCAGTTCTGAACCGGCTAAGGCTGTATCCGCCGTCAACGCGTCATAGTAGAACTTCACGCAATCCGGTACGAACGTGGTCATACGTCCGAGTTTCAGATGAACCGCGCCGACCCGCTCCAGGCCGCGCGCGTTCATCTCCCCCAACACCGAATCCACTATGCTTTGCGTTACCGACAGCTCGTGCACTTCAGCATATCCTCGGGAGTTGTTCGGCCAGCGGCATATCGAGGATTCGCGCTCCGCCGACGGCTGTTTCCATTATAACCCTCGACGTACCTTCCTCGACGCGTCCGATTATCGCCGCGTCTTTACCATACTCGTGCCGTTTTATCGCCTCCATGGCCGATTCCGCTTCTTCCGCAGGGCAAATAATTATAACCTTACCCTCGTTAGCGATATAGAACGGGTCGTAACCGAGTAGTTCGCAGACGCTCTCGACGGTATCGTCCCGGGGAACCGAAACCTCGTCTATCTCTATAACGACGCCTTCCGCCGCGGCGATTTCGTTAAGCACCGCGGCGACGCCGCCGCGGGTCGCGTCCCGCATAAAAGCGATATTTGGCGCTACCGCCAGCACGTCGTCGATAAGCCCGTTCAAGGGCGCGCAGTCGCTCTCGACCGCCGCGGCCAAATTGAACTCCTCGCGCGCCAGAACGACCGCGATCCCGTGAACCGCCGGCGCCCCGTTGATTAATACGGCGTCGCCGGGTTTCACCGGCCGCCTTGCCGGTTTTCGTCCATCTGGGAAGATGCCGATGCCCGACGTCGTGACGAATAGGCCGTCGGCGGCGCCTCGCTCCACCACCTTCGTATCGCCAGCCACGACCGAAACGCCCGCTTCGCAGGCCGCCGCGGCCATAGACGAGACCACCCGTTTCAGGTCGACGACTGGAAAGCCCTCTTCGATTATAAAGCTGCACGTCAAATAAACGGGCCGGGCGCCGGTAACGGCCAGATCGTTAACGGTTCCACACACGGCCAGCTTGCCTATGTCGCCGCCGGGGAAAAAAAGGGGCCGAACAACGTACGAGTCGGTCGTAAACGCGAGTCTGTCGCCGTCGGCCGACACCAACGCCGAATCGTCCAACGCAGCCAACTCGGGGGTACCGAAAGCTCCGGCGAATACGTCGGCTATAAGCCGTCGCATCAAGCGGCCGCCGGCCCCATGCCCCATCTTGATTACTTCGTCGGAATCCATTTATTGTTCGTACTTAAAGTATGCGGCGCAGGTTCCCTCGCTTGAGACCATACACGCGCCGACGGGATGCTCCGGGTCGCAAACGCCAGCGAAAAGAGGGCATTCGGGCGGTTCCGCCGCGCCGGCCAGTACGCGGCCGCAAATGCACCTCTTATCAACCCGAGTCTCCTCCACAGTACATTCGATAGTAAACGCGTCGTAACGCGCGAACCGTTCCTTCAAACTTAATCCGCTGGCGGGAAGGGTCCCTAGGCCACGCCACTCGGTATCGGCGGGTTCGAAAACGTCTTCGATTACATCCTGCGCGCGCCGGTTGCCCTCGGGTTTAACGACCCGGGAATATTCGTTATCCACCCGGGCCTTACCGTCGTTCACCTGCTCCACGAGGAGTTGAATACCACGTAAAATATCCAGCGGTTCGAAACCCGTAACGGCGCAGGCGATACTGTACTCCTCCACCAACGGCTTGTACGCGCCGGAGCCGATTACGGCGCTGACGTGGGCCGGGCAGATAAACCCGTCGAGCGCCAGGTCTTCGCTTTCGCAAAGAACCGCCATCGCCGGCGGTATCAGCTTGTGGGCGCTCAACACGAAGAAGTTGGCCAACCCCCGTTCGACGACCCGCGAAAGAGCGCCAGCGACCGTAGGCGCGGTTGTCTCGAAGCCGACGCCGAGAAAAACGACATGGCTGTCCGGCTCCGCCGCCGCGAAGTCGACCGCGTCGTTGGGCGAGAAAACAACGCGTACGTCGGCGCCTTCGGCTTTCGCATCGGTCAGGCTCGCGCTCGTCCCGGGAACGCGCATCATATCGCCGAAGGTCGCGACGGTTACGTCGTCGAGCCGAGCCAGGGCGACGGCCCGGTCCACATACTCCTGGGGCGTTACGCACACCGGGCACCCCGGACCGGAAACCAGCCGGACGTTATCGGGCAGCATCTTCTTGATGCCGTAGCGGGCGATGTTCATCGTGTGGGTGCCGCATACCTCCATAAAGGTATAATCGCACCCCGGGTCCACTGCGTCGGAGACGGCCAGTGCGAGAGCCCGAACCTTCGCGCCGTCGCGGTATTCGTCGAGGTATTTCATTCGCCCCCGTCGGCCGCGGCTGCCTCGATTTCAGCAAACATCGCCAATGTCTCCAGCGCCTCCTTCTCGTCGAGCCGTTCGATGGCGTATCCCGCGTGGAGGATGACGTACTCGCCTACCTTCGGGTCCTCTATAAGGGACAAGTCGCAGGTGTACTCCACGTCGCCCAGGGTGGCCCTTCCGAGGTTATCGTCCAATATCTCTTTTATTTGCATCGGGATACCCAAACACATTTCGGTCTCCTATAAACTCGCAAGGGCGGCGACGACCTGCCCGTAGCTGATACACCCGTCGTTAGGCGGAAGGTATTTATGTAGCAACACGTCGAACCTGGCGCGTTCGAGAAGCGGGAGCGTCCGGTCCAAGAGGGTTATATTCTGGAAAACGCCACCGGAAAGGGCGACCGACGACAGCCCTGTAATTTCCCGCGCCCGTTCGGCGGCGGCCGCGACCATCCTCGCGGCCGTATTGTGAAACCTCGCCGATATTACGGTCCTATCGGTTCCCGCTCTAATATCTTCGGCGACGGCCGCGACGGCCGGGCGCCAGTCTATCTCGAACGGCTCGCCGTCGGTTACCGTAAACGGGTAATGTCGCGTCTCGCGCGGATCCGCGCGCTGTTCCAGCTCGACGGCCGCTTGTCCCTCGTAATTCACCCCGCCGCTGAAACCGAGTAACGACGCAACGCAATCGAACAGGCGCCCGGCCGACGAGCTTTCGACGACGTTGAACCGCTTATCCAACATCGCGACCACAGCTTCGCGAATCTCGCCGGAGATGCCGGGTAAAATACTATCAAACGTGCCCGATTGAAAACCAAAGGTTTCCGTGAGGTACCCCAGCGCCGCCCGCCACGGCTCTCTCACCGCGGCGTCACCGCCAGCCAAGGGGACCCGGCGAAAACGCCCGAGCCGCTCGTAGCTCGATCGTTCCGCCAACAGGATTTCGCCGCCCCAGACGGTTCCGTCGGGACCGTAACCGGCGCCGTCCCACGCCACTCCTATTACGGGTCCTTCGAAGCCGTGTTCCCCCAGGACCGCCGCTATATGGGCGTGGTGATGTTGAACAGGGACCTTCGAAACGCCGGTCAGCTTTTCGGCGTATTGGGTAGCGAAGTAGTCCGGATGCATATCGTACGCGACCACGGTCGGCTCTGCGTCGAACAGCTCTTTGAAATGCTCTACGCCCTCTTCGAACGCGGCGACGGCGGCCGGGTTTATCAAATCGCCTATGTGGTGAGAGACGAAGGCCCGATCGCCCTTCGTAACACAGAACGTGTTCTTGACTTCGGCCCCGCAACCCAGGGCGTTCTCGCCGTACTCCTTCGGCAGCGGAACGGGCGTCGGGACGCAACCCCGGCTCCTGCGTATTAGCATTTCCCCGCCGCGGAAAACGCGCGTAACCGAGTCGTCCACGCGCCGGTATATCGGCCGGTCGTGGGTCAAGAAGTAATCGGCAATCCCGGCGAGTTGCTCGTATGCGTCCTCGTCCCAGTACGCTATAGGCTCGTCGGCCCTGTTGCCGCTGGTCATTACCAGAACGTCGAGCCCGCCGCCGAAAAGTAGGCGGTGGAGCGGCGAGTACGGCAGCATGAAGCCCAGGTAACGGTTGTTCGGCGCTATCGCTTCCGGCAGCTCGTCGCCCTTTTTCCGAAAGAGCACTATGGGCCGCTTCGGCGACAACAACAGCTCACGCTCTTCCCCGCTTATTTCGCAGAACCGTTCGACGGTTTCGATGTCCGCCGCCATCAGGGCAAACGGTTTATCCTCCCTGGTCTTGCGGTCCCTCAGCACTTGAACGGCGTTAGAGTTCCGGGCGTCGCAGGCCATGTGGTACCCGCCCAGCCCCTTGACGGCGACCATCGAACCGGCTTTGAGCAACAGCCGAACCTCGCTGACGGGGTCTTCACACGGGACGGATTCGCCGCCGGGGCCACGTAACTCAACTCGGGGGCCGCAGACCGGGCACGCGACAGGCTGGGCGTGGAACCGCCGGTCCGCCGGGTCCCCATACTCGGCGGCGCAGTCGGGACACATCGCGAACCCGGCCATGGTCGTCCGGGGTCGGTCGTACGGTACGCCGGTTATAATAGTGAAGCGAGGGCCGCAGTTGGTACAGTTGATGAACGGATAACGATGTCGCCGATCTCCCGGGTCGGCCATCTCGCGCAGGCAGTCCTCGCAGATCGCGATATCGGGCGAGACGAGGGTCTCGACGCGGGCTTCGTCGGCGCTGTCGGCTATCTCGAACGTACGGCCTCCGGTCGCCGTCACTTCGACCCACTCGATGGCCTCGACCCGCGCAGCCGGCGGCGCCTCGGTCTCGAGCGCTTTGAGAGCCGCCACGACCGAATCGTGTGGCCCCTCGAACTCGAGCACGACCCCACGACCGTCGTTATGAACGAAGCCGATGAGTCCACGACTCACCGCCAGGCGATAGACGAACGGCCGGAACCCGACGCCCTGGACGACGCCTCGGACCCTGGCGCTTACCCGTATCACTTCCGAATCGACGGCTTGCTTAACCAAAATTACACGTCCACGCCCCAATGGGCCAGTTCGTTCAAAGCCATCTCGACGGTAGTTGGGACCGCCGCGGCGACCGCATCGGTCATCGTCTCGCCGAACTCGGTGATGTTCTCGACCTCGACGGCCAGTATGATTACCTCTTCGGGCATGGGGACCTCGAGGCCGCGCCCGATTTTAACAGCCGTCGGTAGATTGATACCGTGGATATTGGCAAGATGTACGGTCCGCTCGAAGTCGCCCAGCGTCAGGCGGTAAACGGTCCCGGGGATGCCGCCGTCGGTCTTTATCGCGTCTATTATCAACGCTTTCTCGTACCCGGCCAGGATGTCTATCAACTCCACGCCGGCGACGTCGGTCTCCTCGACGTCCGCCGCGCCGGGCGGAACGCGTCCGGCTAACTCCCGCGCGACGTAAACGCCGACGCCGTCGTCGCGGACGATAACGTTGCCGACGCCAAGAACCAAGATGTCCGTTTCGCGCTCGAACAAAAGCTATACCTGCCAAAATCAGTTATGATTATAACAGACTCCGAAAAGGGGTTCAAATATATTAGAAGGGACAAGGAGTATCAAGGGGAATCGCATAAGAGAAAGCGGTCATTTGACCGCTCTTCGTTTCGGGAACCGCTGAACGGACTACTCCCCGCCCCCAACCTTCCCCCGCAACCGCATCTCCAGCTCGATAACGCCCGGGACCGTACCGCCGCCGTCGATTATAGCCCGGACGTGCTCGTACGCGTCGGCGTACAAGCCCAACGCCTCGAAGCAGAGGGCCAGGTAGTAGCGCGACTCGTGGTCGTCGGGAACCTGGCTCACTACCGTATAGTAGTGTTCCGCGGCCGACGCGTAGTCCTCGTTCATAAAGTATATCGACGCCAGGTTATAGTTGGCGGTAACGTTCGCCGGGTCAAGCGCGACGGCCTTCTCCAGACGCGCCTGGGCTCCGGCGTAATCTCCCTCCTGCATCAGGACCAGGCCGAGGTAACCGTACGCGGTCGCGCCGTCCGGGTCCGCCTCGACGGCGCGATCCAGATAGTCCCGCGCGCCGGCCGCGTCGCCGGCCAATATCGCTAGATAACCCAAACCGGTCAACGCGGTCGGTTCTTCGGGCTTATTCGCGAGTACGTCGGCGAAGGTTTGTTCGGCGTCGTCGTACCTCTCGGCATCCAGGTAGGTCTTGGCCAATCCGAGCATAAGGACCGTATTGTCGGGCGAGCTTTCGAGAGCTTCCAGGTAAAACGTCTCGGACGCGTCCAGGTCGCCCATCTGATTGTACGCGAAACCACGGTAGTATAGACACTCGGTCGAGTACGATCCGAACGTGTCCAGCGCCTCGACCTCGGCGATAACGTCCAGGGCTTTGTCCGGGTTTCCGGCGCGGATAAGCGCCTCCGCCATCGAAAGTTTAGTAGCAAGCTCGCTTATTTCGGCGCCGATGGGCGAACCGCCCGGAAGGTCGTCGATGGTCGGCCCCTCTTCCGAAAGCGCCGAAACCGTTAACGTAAGCGAAAGCAGTACCAGCGGTAATAGTCTCATATCAGCCTTTTCTACGCTATGGACGTAGCGTGATAACTGAGCCACTCGAGTTCCATCGCCAGGTCCACACGGCGAACCCGAACGTCGGGCGGGACGTGTAAGCGCCCGGGCGCGAACGTCAGTATCGACTTCACGCCGCCCGCGACCAGCATATCGAGAGCGTTCTGGGCCGCAGCTTCCGGTATCGCGATTACGCCCAACTCGATTCGGCTTTCCCGGAGTACGTCCACGGCTTCGGCGACGTCGTGGATGGGTACGCCTTCCCAGGTTTTGCCGATTTTATCCGGGTCGTTGTCGAAAGCGCAACAAATATCAAACCCCTGGTCCTTGAATCCTTTATAAGCCAACAGCGCGTATCCAAGGTGCCCGACGCCCACCAGAGCTACTTTCCAACGCCGGTTTATCCCTAAAACGCTGGCTATGGCCTCGAGCAGGTTTTCTACTTCGTAACCGCGGCCGGGAACGCCGAACTGCCCGAAGTACGCGAGGTCTTTCCGTATCTGGGCGTCGGTGAACCCGACCGCTTCCGAGAGGGCGGCGGACGAAGTAGTCGTAATCCCGTTACCGAGCATCTGCTTTAGCGCCCGGTAATATAAAGACATCCTGTAAACGGTCGTTTGGGGTACTTTTTTACCCGAGGTTTTTTTCGACGCCATAGAACCCCTGCGTTGATAAAATCCCGGTCTAAGTTTTACTCCACCGTTATGAGTCCTTCGATATCGCCGTATTTGCGTTCGCCGATACCGCTCACTTCCAAGATCTCCCTCGTATCGTTGAAACGTCCGTTTTCTTCCCTGTATTCGACGATACGACCCGCCAGGACGGGGCCAATTCCGGGAAGCGACTCGAGTTCGTGAGCAGTCGCGGTATTGATATTCATCTTATCGGGAACCAGCCGGTCGGTTTTTAATCCGATTACGTTCTCCAGCTTCACTCCGTCGCCAGCCGGCAGCTCGACGGTGAAGTCCAGTGGCTCGCCGGCCGCCGGCGCCGGCCGCCCCCGTACGATCAATACGATCGAACCGATTATTAATCCGGTCGTTAGCAATAATACGATTAGCTGTTCCTGCCGTGTAAGGTTAAACATACGTTTCTTATAAACTTCCGGGGCCGATCTTTCGGCCTCTCCGACCGGCCCAGATAAATTACCACATCGCTCGCCTATTGTCCAGATAAAGGCGGTTCGGGCGGTAACGGCCGCCGAAAAGCCGCTTGACACTATGCCAACGAAAGTTATAATGGAACGAAACGCGGCGCCGGAGTTATCCGGAAAAGTCGTTATGCCCCGACGGTTTTACAATACGCTGGCGATTAAATTAACCCTGATTATCGAGGTATTGTTACTCCTCGGTATCGCGGCCACGACTTACGTAAACGTAAGTCGCGAGATGAAAAACGTAAACGAAGAGCTAAACGTACGAAAGAACATAACGACCGCCCTCATTCAACGCGCGTTCACCACGCTGGACGAAAACGACTTCGCCGAGTGGGTGGAGAACACGTACGCGCTCAGGTCCGGGGACTCGGAGTATAACCTGGACGTTGTGTACGTACTGGTTTTACGCGGACAGGAAGAGGTAGTCTATTCGTCCCACAACCCCGGGTTCGCCGCCGTCGCCGGCGACGGGTCACCGTTGAAGCCCAAGGACTACTACAGAATCAAAGCGCCGAACCTGGACCACGTAAGCGTTTACGTAACCGAACCTGGGACGACCCGCGCGAAGTATATGCTCAGCGTCGGGTATTCGGTAGCGGGGTTGAACGCGGTCGCGCGCCGGTCGGTCATTTCCGCGGTCGCGATATCCGTGGTACTGATAATACTCGGTCTCGTAATATCGATCGCTATTTCATTCGGTTGGACCCGTCCGGTCGCGAGGTTGGTGAGGGGGATGTCGAAAGTTCACGACGGCGATTTCGACTTCCGTCTCCCCGTTAGCCGCCGCGACGAGTTCGGTAAACTCGCGTTCAATTACAACCTGATGGCCGACGGATTGAAAGACCGCGAGTTCATCAAGTCGACTTTCAAGCGTTACGTAACGAAACAGGTGGCCGACCAGATACTGGAGAACCGGGCAGAAATCAAACTCGCCGGCGAAAAGCGCATAGTAACCGTCCTGTTCAGCGATATCGAGGGTTTTACCGAACTATCGGAGCGGGCCGAACCGACGGAAGTCGTCTCGACGCTTAACGAGTATTTCGCGGTAATGATCGATATCATCTTCCTTTACGAAGGCGCGTTGGATAAGTTTCTGGGCGACGGGATAATGGCATATTGGAACGCGCCGCTGGACCAGAACCATTCGGCGGTCAAAGCCTGCATCGCTGCACTGGAAATGCAAACCGCTCTGAAGCAATTTAACACGGAAAGGGCGAAATCGGGTAAAGACCCGCTGTACGCGGGAATCGGGATTAATACCGGCGAAGCGGTCGCGGGTAACATCGGTTCCGAGAAGAAGATGGAATATACGGTAATCGGCGACAACGTAAACCTGGCTCAGCGTATCGAGGTGAAGACCGGCCGCGGACAGGTACTGATAAGCGAATCTACGCACGACGAAGTAAACAAGTACGTCTACGCGACGCCGCTACCGCCGGAGCGGGTGAAGGGGAAGTCCGAACCGGTACAGCTCTATCAAATTCACGGTCTGAGGGAAAACGCAAGACCGTTTATAAAATCGGAATATGTTGACCGTCTGATTAGCCGTTCCGGCGAGGAATAACCCGGTTCTCTGCCGTTAAACCGGTACAACTCGGGACACGTCCAAACGTTCAAAAGGGCCGGGCAATCGTAAAAACGGGTATATTTGTATTTGACATCGGCCAAGAACGGATATATAATCGCGGACTCAAAAGAACAAATAACGCGGTTATTTAATCCAACTTCAGTTTGAAAGGAGTAGAACGAGGCGTAAAGTAATCATCTTATCGATGGTCGCGGCCGCGGTGTTCTTCCTGGGAATCGCCTGCGGCGGCGGTGACGAAGAAGAGGAAGGTAAGTTCACCGAGATAGCGGTAGAAGAACCGACCGAAACCACAACCGAAGAAACCGAAACCGTCGTAATACCGGTAGCACCGGTTTACGAACCTACCAAAACCGACGTCCTCGTACAGTTATATGACGTCCTCGGCGCGGCCGAAGACACTCTTGGCTGGGATAACGTTTACTGCTCGATAACCCTCGATAAAAGTATTTCCCTACTGGACGTGTTAAGGCCGTCGTTCACCGCGGGAAGCACGAACCTGGCGAAATGCGACTCGGCCACCAAGGACCTGGGCAACATCAAAACAACCCTCGATACGTACATAATGGAAGGTACGGGGCTTGACCCTAAGGGGACCGACGCTAAAACCCATAAAAAAACGATCCGGAAGTACCGCGATTGGATCGGCGGACTAATCTCCCCCACGGCCCCGAAAGAGCCTATCTCCGAGTGGGAAGGCGACCTGATGAAGGAGAAATGGCACGAACGCGGCGAAATGATGAAGGAGAAGTGGGCAGAGCGGGGCCAGTAGCGGTAGGAAAGGTAATATGCGCGAACGACGGACGGGCGGCGCGTGCCGCCCGTTCCTTATATACACATTAAAACCCGCAACGCCTAAAGGCGGTGAGATATATGGACCGAAAAGTACTTAATAGAAACGTACCCTTGCTCTACGTGTTCAGAATGCTTCATAACGTCGTGTTCTTCGCGCCGGTCATCGTCGTCTTCCTGAACGCGAACGGCCTGTCGATGACCGAGGTTATGGTCCTACAAACGATATTCGCCGTCGGGTTAATAGTGCTCGAGGTACCGTCGGGCTTCCTCGCGGACCTCGCGGGCCGAAAAGTTACGTTGGTCCTCGGGTCCGTCCTGCTCGTCGTCGGCGCCGCGATATACAGCGTCGGGACAGCCTTCTGGAACTTCGCGATAGCCGAAATATTCTGGGCGACCGCCGGGTCGTTGATTTCCGGCAGCGATACGGCGATGCTCTACGATACCCTCGTTGCGCAAGACCGGGCCGGTAAATATAAACGTATCGAGGGGAACGCGTATTCGCTGATGCTCGTCGCCAGCGTCGTCACGACAACGGCCGGCGGTTTTCTGGCCACCGTCCACCTACGGTTACCTTTTTACGCGACCGCCGCCCTCTTTGTCTTGTTGATACCGGCGGCCGTCCTGCTGCGCGAACCGCCCAGGGAGAAAGGCGGACACCCCCGCGGCCGGCTCTACTATTTCTATAAGATACACCGCTTCGCCCTGTACAAAAACCGGGAAGTCCGCTGGCTTATTTTACTGGGCGCGATGTTGATGGGCATGGGGATCGTTTATTTCTGGCTCTATCAACCGTACTTCGAGGCGTGCGGGATACCCCTGTTCTACTTCGGCGTCATATTCGGTCTGTACAACCTCGTCGCCGCCGCGTCGAGTAAGTTCGCTGAACCGCTGGAACGTTGGATAGGGAGACGGCTGTCGGTTTTGGTTCTGCCGCTGGCATTAGGCGCGTCGGCCCTGCTCTCGGCGTTCATAATCGCGCCGCTTTCGTTCTTGTTCATTCTACTCGCGCAGTTCGTCCGCGGGTTCTCGGCGCCGGTCCTCAACGACTACTTGAACCGGCTCGTATGGTCCGACAAACGGGCAACGGTGATGAGTATCCGAAACCTGATTAGCCGGTTGATGTTCGCGGTAACTTCGCCGGCTATAGGTGCACTTGTCGATATATACGACGTACAGACCGCACTTATCGCGACCGGCGCCGCGGTCCTCGCTTCCGGCGCGGTCCTGGTTATCGTGATGTGGAAGGGCAGGGTGATTTAACGTACAGGCGGTCGTAAAAGCGAAATAGTATATCTTAACCGGCGCGGGCAAACCGTGCCGATTATAGTTAATCACTTCGTAGCAAGTAAACGACGCGATCCGTGCCTATATTCATTACCTAAAAAAGCCTTGCACGCCCCCGCCGCCGCTGGTATATTCTCCTCTACTAAAACACGTTATAACGTTACATTTCATTACCGGCCGAACGCGCGGCCAAACCCTTGAAAGTAGAAGCGAAAACAGGCGAGGACATAATAAAGTACGCCCGCGACAATGCCGTCGTGAGCGTCGATTTGAAGTTCGTGGACCTGATAGGACGCTGGCACCACGTTACCGTCCCGGCGTCATACCTCTCGGACCGGCTCTTCGAGAAGGGCGTCGGATTCGACGGGAGCCAGAACCCGGGCTACAAGACCGTCGAGGCCGGCGACATGACCTTGGTGCCGGACCCGATTACGGCCCAGCTCGACCTCTTCTGGGACGAACCCTGTCTATCGCTCATATGCGACCTCCACGAGGCCGAAACCGCCGAACGGTTCAGCAGAGACCCCAGGGCCCTGGCCAAACGTGCCG
>CP070755.1:1030618-1048658 GCA_020348885.1 Candidatus Coatesiibacteriota bacterium
GTGCCGTTCTTCGCCGGAACCCTCCGGGGTGTACGTGAAATAGTCTGGACCACCTTGAAATTCAAGACGCAGTTTCGGCCTCAACAGCCACTGTCTAACAGGTTCCGCAAATATGGCCACTGCAGCGCCTACCATAAAGCTTACGATTGTATCCAAAGTGATCACGAGACGAGATCAACCTCTGAGCCAGCGGAGGGGGTGGGATTCGAACCCACGAGGCCCAGAAGACCCACACGCTCTCCAGGCGTGCTCCTTAAGCCGCTCGGACACCCCTCCGCCGAAAAAGATTAATTATAAAAACTTCGGAGAGGCAGGGATTCGAACCCTGGGTACCCGAAGGCACAACGGTTTTCGAGACCGCCCCGTTCGACCACTCCGGCACCTCTCCTGTATAACGCCGGTATTATACTAGATATCAAGCGCCTACGCAAGATCGTTACCCAACCGCGCTCAACGCCCCTATCGGGCATACCGGTACGCAGGCGTCGCACTCGACGCAGCGGTCCGGGTAAAACGTCAACGTAAGCTCGTGCAGCAGAAGCGCCGGCGGCGCCGGCAGGCAGACCGCCACACAACCGCCGCAGGACCCGCAGAGGGTCCGGTCGATGTTTATATAACCGGCCGTCGCGACGTCGTCCATAACCGCGTGGTTAAATAGAGCGGCGAGCGAGACCACCCGCCGCGGGTATTTCTATCATAGGTTCGGGGAAAATCAAGGGGAAAGTAAATAACCTATTTGTTACCGAATGGCCTCGAGAACGAATGGGTTAACCGCCCAGGCGGGCGACCTTAGTGAGATCCACGGCTACGCCGCCCATAAAAGTCAAACGGATTGCCGACGGCCATTTATCGTCGTTCTCGCCGTACGCCGTAAAGCCGCCGAAATCGTAATATATATCGGACCCGAATCCGACGCCTAAAAACGATAATATCCAATACTCAAACGACGGATTAATGATTACCGACGCGGTGTCTATAAACGCGTTGGTCCCGATCATCGGGCCGTCTTCGAAAACAGGTTTCAACGTACGAGTATAACCGGCCTTTATAGAAATACCCGTTCTTTCCGACGGGTTAAAGCTGATTCCTGCGGAAAAACCGGGATAATAATGGTCGCTTAAACCCCCGTAGCCGAAAAGACCGTACCGGGGATTGTCGATATTGAACGAAGCCCGGGCGTAACAACCCCAAGCCGGACGGTCTAGAAACCTGAAGCCGCCGTATATCCAATGGTGGTCAACCAACACCGACGAAAACGACGTTTCGTGTAACATATCCCGTTCCGAAAAGAAACTGTACCCGACCTCGAAACGGGCGTAAGAGAAGTCGGCGGACGTAGCCCATATTATCGCCGCGCCTTTATCGCTCTCGATATTGGGCGTAGTTAAACCGCCTATTGCGGCACGGTAGATCAAAGTGGCGTCGTCCGGCGCTACGGCACACGTCGTGGCAACCGCGAAAAACGTACAAACGATAAAAACCAATATCTGTATCGACTTATACATATAAGACGCCATTCTCAAACTGACTTAAAGGCCTTACGGACTAGGTCAGTACGGATACCCCAGCGTGAAGTGGAACTCGGCGGGCCCGTCGACTTCCCGGAGGTCGGTCCGCCACGCCCAGTCGAACATCATGTCGAAGTAGCCGAACCACCACCTTAGCCCCAAGCCGAAGGACATTTTAGCGTGGACCAAGTGGAACCCTCCGTCGGTACTCCAAAGCTTAAAGTTTTTATACCTCGTATCCTCCTTCGTAACGTACCACTGGTGGTCCTCCGGGTAAGCGCTGGCCTCGTCCCAGTCGGACCAGGCCGTACCGAAGTCGGTGAAGAAGACGCCGCGGAAGCCGCCGATGATCAACCCGGGTATCGGCGTTACTATGAAATCAATGAGAGGGAACCGGTACTCGAAGTTAGCGAGAAACATTTTCGTACCGTAAAGCGCGTTGTATTTATAACCTCGGAGGGATAGGCCACCGCCCAGAAAATACGGTTGGGGGTCCCGGCCGTGGTTGTACCCGGCAACGACCCGGAACGCCAGGTTGTTGCGGTCGCTTATACGGATGTAACGCCTGACGTCGGCGGTGTGCCGGGTATAACGAAGGGAACTCGCACTTACGGCGATGGTCTGCTCCAGTGAATAACGCATTCTTGACCCGGCCGTCGGATAGAAATAGTACCATTGGCACGTATCCCGGACGAGACCGACTTCGGCCCCCAACAGGTTATTGTTACTATCCGGAATATCCGGCCTATCAACGTAACGGGAGTACCGTCGTTGCTGATAGTAACCGAACAGGGTCAGCTCTGCGCGCGTACGATACGTGAACGGGTAGTAAACCGACCCGAAGGCACCACTCTGCCTTTCGTAGTACGAGCGTTCACTGGCGTATCCGTAATAACGCCAACTCGAGCCGCCGAAGACGTAAGTCGGGCGCCGCGTCAGGTAATAATAGTACAGCGCGCCGTTCAGGTCCTCGTAGCTGGAGACCGAGACGAGGTCGAACATTATGTCCATACGGTGAGCGCCGAGGATGTCAGAGATACCTACCACCGAATAGTTGCGGAACTCGCCGCCGGTAGTGAACTCAAAGGTGGTATAAACGTAATCGGCGCCCCAGTTTAAACCGTACTTGCGGCTCCGCTCCAGGACGTCTTCGGCGGCGAGTTCCCGGGCCGTCTCGACGTACGACTCGTCCCACCCGGGTTCGTCGGTCGGTTCGTCCTTCGGGGCCGGGCCGAGCACCTCGACGCCTTCGCTCGACAACTCGTAAAAGTAGTCGTCGCCCTCGAAGGTAATCGGCCCCTCCGACAGAACGTCGGCCGTTTCAATCGGTTCGGAGTAAACCTTCCCGACCGCGGTTTCGTATACGTAATCGCCCTCGGCGGGGCGCTCAACCGCGGGCGAATCCAAAGAAGCGTCAGGCGCGTCCATCGTATAGACCGAGTAGGTCTGGTCCTCGTACGCGGTAAAGGCTATTTTGCCGCCGTCGGGCGACCAGGACGCGTCCATAACCGAGCCGATCACGTCGGTGTAGCGCCCAACCCCCCGCGTCTCCAGATCCATTGCGAATATGTTATAAATACCGTCGTACCGGTTTGACGTAAACAGGAGCGTCGAACCGTCGGGCGATACGTCGGGCGCGGTATTGTCACTCCCACCAAAGGTAAGCTGTTCCATATCGGACCCGTCGGGCCGGACTCGGAAGACGTTGTTGAACGACTCCCGCTCGCTCGCGTAGTAGATATATTCGCCGTCGGGCGACCAGGTCGGGTACCCGTCTGCGTACGGGTCGTCGGTGACCCTGCGAACCGTACCCGTCGCCGTTTCGTAAAGATATATATCTTTCCGGTCCAACTCCTGGGCCGCGAACGCGATGTACCGGCCGTCCGGCGAATAGGCCGGCGCGACCACGTCCTCGAACTTCGGGTTGAAGCGGGTCGCGACTTTCCCGTTAAGCACGTTCAGTATATAGAGTTGGTCGAAGGTGTCCTTCTTCGCGACGAAGGTAACGAAGTTCCCGTCGGGCGACCAGCTGAGGCCGTTCTCCAGGTACATCAGGTAGTCGTACTCGCTAAGGGTGTATCCTTTCGTTATATTCTCGAACTTCTCCCCGGTCTCGGCGTTCATCAGAAAGATGTCAATAAACCGGTCTTTAACCGTCAGACAGGCGAGCATATCGCCGGACGGCGAACATTTCGGCTTGAAGTAAGCTATCTTGTCGGCCCTGTCGTCCCGGGGGGAGATTAACTCTGCGAACTCCTTGGTCTGGTGCTTCTCCTCTATCTGGGGCCAGAACTGACGTTTTAGATATACGTGCCAGTCCTCGGTCAACTCGTCGCCCTTCACACCCAGCACGTCGTCCAAAGCGTCGTCCGTCTTCCGCAGTTTCGAGCGGGCGAAAGTCCTGAGAAGGTCCGCCAGCGCTTCCTCGCCGTAAGTCTCGGCTATGTAATCGCACAGGGAATGGCCGCATTTATATCCCAGGTAAACCGACGGTAAATAGTAGAAGTCGTCCATCTCTTCCAGGGTAGGTAGGTAATCGTACATCACCGCGTCCCGAAGAACCATCTCGCCTTCGGGGTTCCAATCGTCGGCAACGTGTTCCGGCAAACCCTCCATAAACCAATCCGGCGGCGCAAGAGCGCCGAACAACGACCCGGCCGTCGGATAAAGCTCCTCGAAAGTCATCTGGTGGGTTATCTCGTGGGTGAGCGTATCCTCGAACTGCCGCTGGGACCCATTGAACGGCAGGATGACCCGTCGCCTGAGCGGTTCGGCGAAACCGCCGATGCCCTCACCCTGAATAGGCATTATCGTGTTCTGCTCGAAGTGTCTGGCGGACATATAAATAATAATCGGGATGCGGCGGCTCAACTCGACTCCCAAATCGTCCGAGACGCGGGCGTACGTCAGCTCCGCCTCTTCGGCTGCGTAGTCCGCCAGGAAAGCCTCCTCCTCGTAGAAATAAATATTGAAGTGTTCGGTCTCAAGTACCCGCCACTTCATCCGCTCGTTTTTAATTACCGACTTACCGAAACCGTAGCCGGACGCGGCTACGGCGGTTATAACGAAGCATATTAAGCCCAACCTCAACGGTTTTAACATATCTAACCCTCTCTCGTCCGCTTACCGGGGTTATAAATCGGCCATATATCTCTCTTTAAAGACGTCCCGGCTTTCTATCGTAACGGCATACTCGCCGGCCGCGACTTCGAGAAGCTCATCGAAAATATCGCGCTGCACCTTCATATCGAGCGGGAACTCGTCGTAGTCGTATGTCTCTTTGGTGCTCTCGTCCAATTCCCGCCGCCGTATCAGGCGCCCCGTTTCGACGTCAATCACCTTTACGGTTAGTACGAGGTCAAAAACCATGTCCTTATCCAGGTACTTAGTTGTGAAGTGGGGCCCGAAATCGATGAACGGCGCCCTCTCGTGTTCGGCCGTATATAGCTCGTTCCGCGGATATCCCTCGGGCGAATACTGGGACGAGTAAAACTCGACCTCGCCCGTCAGGACCGCGTCGACGCCCAGCGCCTTTCCAACCTCTATACAGGAGGAGCGGACTGCCGGGTCGAAGTCCATCGCGTCTATGGTCGATTGGACGGTCTCGTCGTCTTCGACGAGAAAAGCGTCCTTCTCCTCGATTTGTTCGCGTACGGCCTTCGCGGCAAGTTCGCCGGCCGGTATCGCGTCCCAATTGGTGGCGAACGGGACGACTGCTATTCGCTTGTAAATCGACGGGTCTATGTCCGGCGGCGTCTCCACCGGTATCTCGACCACGACGGCTCCGGCGGCTACGGCCAAAGCCAACCCGAATGAGTATATAACTTTCATATCACACCACCGGTATCGTACTAAAACCGGCTCGCGCCGGCGGTTACGGTTCGGACTCTATATACGTACGAAAACGCGTAAGGACGTTACCCTTATTTTACCCCGTACTTCGTTTTATTCGACGACAGCCGGGAGTCTGCGTCGTCCTTCGTATCGTCGGCCGCCGCGAGGGCCTCTAATATCTCTTTACGCTTCTCCGGGCTCGGGTTCTCGCCGTAATCAACCGCTGTACTCACGCAAATAAGCATCCGGTCTATATACGTAATATAACTCTCGTTGAGTTCGTTGGTCTCCTCGGAACTCGTGATTAGCGAGGAGAATCCCTCGCGAGCTTTTACCAAATGGGCGGTAAAATCTTCGGCTTTCTCGGCCGAGATGCCCTTTTCCAACCCGGCGCGGTTTACCTCGGCGGCCAACGCGTTCAACTCGCCGATTAGCGTCTTGGCCGAATAATAGTAGTCGGTGAAGCTCGCCTTGCCGCCGGCCGACGCTGAAACGGCCAAGGCAATTAAAAAAACCACCGCCGCGAAAACGACTACGGACCGCATAGAACCCCCCGGTAAAACCGGTTGAACGTGCGTTGAAATATACTACCACCCGCCGGCGAGAGTGTCAAACGAAAACGAGGAAACGCCGGAAGGCGTTCGTTTACTTCTCGGAATTTTGACACGGGAGGTGCCGGAAAAGTAAAAAAGCGAAGCGATTAGCTATACCCGAAACGATACGAAATTACGTAATACTCAACGCACGTAAAAACTTAAGCTGATAGGTGATACGGCGTAAGTTACGCCGATATATCGGGGCGGAGTTCGAGACGGGGCGTACCGTTCTCTTGGCGGTGAGTAGGACGGTTAACGTAGAGATGTTATGGAATAATTAAAAACGCGGCGCGGTTACCCGCGCCGTTTCCTCCAACGTACTATTACCGCTTATTCACACGGTCCCAGTTCGATCCAGAAGAAGTAAACGTACTCCGGGCTCATCAGGACCCGGATGTCGGGCGTTACGTGTATGTGGTTCCCAGCCGGGTCGTCCTCCTCCCCCAATTCGTAAACGAAGCCGCACATCCCCGAGTGCTTAAAATCGTTGATGCATTCCACGTAGTAGTTCTTTATCTCGGCGTCGCCGATGTTCTCGTACCAGAGCATCGAGTAGGTTATATCGCCGGCGTCGCCCAGCGACATTATCACGTCGGCGGCCGTAATGACGCCCTCCCTGAACATATCGTACCGCAGGTTATGGGGCGTAACCTCCACGTCGTGGAACTTCCACTCGTCCGTAAAATGTCGGATCCGAACCTCCGGGACGATTATCGCCCGGTCGTTGGCCCGGCGTCGCTCCACCTCGGTCCGCCAGATATCGTAGCGCTGGTCCAGATAGTCCTCTTCCACCTTTTGGAACGAGATGTGCATCTTGTCCTTTACCGGGTAATAGTCGATTCGGTGTACCGACTGTTCTGGCCAGCCGCCGTCGTACCAAACCTGATACCACCAGCTAGGTTCGCCGTTCAAGCTGTCGATTACGTGCGTGTCCATATCTTCATCGAAGTGATAAGCGAGGTTTATGTCGCCCCGTTCGTCCAGATGAACCAGCAAATCGAAGAGCGAAAAGTACCCCTGGTTGAAGATGTCCGGTCGGACCGTCGCGACGTCGGCCGGGTTGAACCCGAAATCACCTACGTCCTGTACGTGAACTACGTTCGGAAGCTTCGGTTTCGTGTCGTGGGGGTCGCCCACTATCGAGTCGCCGGGGCAACCGTCGGCCGGCGGTGGCCCGGTTCCTTCGAAACTCTCGCATCCCGAGAACAACGCCAAAACGGCTGTAAACAGCGCCGCCGTTATCGCCAATCCATTCTTTCTCATTTAGCCCCCTGGTATTCGTCGCCGTGAACTAACGGCATTATCGTCTCCAAAAACGTATTTTCCACCTAATATATATAACCAATATAGTCATAATTATACCTTATACGCTATCCGAAGTCAAGCCGACCTACGGGAAAGCCCAGTTGTTTACTTCTCCCGCCTATGATAAACTACTTATACCGTATCCTATAAGAACCTCATCCGAAAAATACCTGCACTAAACGGCAGGAAGTAGAAAATTGAGGACTTTAATAATAGCGGCTGTCTCTTTATCGGCGGTTACGGCATGGACGCGTCGACAGAAACAACCGCGATAGTCTTTTTCTGTCTGCTGGCCGTCGACGTGCTATTCTGGCTCGCGGCGGCGACTACCGTGGGCGTACTGGCTCACCGGAAGGACTACGGGTTCGGTTTCTACTTCGGCGGAGTGACGGCCTTTTCGTTCTTTTTCCACGCGATCGGTTTTGCAGTTATCGGTGGGCTGTGTCTCGGGATAATAGGTACGCTTATCGGTCTGATAATAATGCTGGTTTGGTTATACCGCTGACGGCCCTAACAGCAAAAAACCGGAGGAACCTAAACGCGAAAGGTCCGGTGGTTCATTAGTTCGTTTACCGCTAATACCTCACGCAGGCAAACCAAACTAACGTCCTAAGCTCTTACCTATTCTAGTCGATTATGTTAAACTATGTTACGGTCACCCGCGCCGATACAGTCTCGGAATGTGGTTTGGACACAGGTTAAGGGGGTTCCTATCATGAGGATATTATTGGCTGTAGTGGTTCTCAACGCGGCTACGTTTAGTACGGCCGACGAGGTTATTGTCGGCGACCGGGAGTTGGTTATTAACAGCCCGTACTGCGGGTCTTGAGGCGTTTCGTACCGGGTACAGGAACTTGTACTCGCGTCCGAAATAAACCTGGCCGGCGCGATTACCGAAGTGGCGTACGACGTTACCAACGGACCGTACTCGAACTGTCTGTTTTTCGACTTCGAGATGCGGTTATGCCACACGCCGCTTTCCGAACTGACCGAGAACTTCAACGATAACTACGGCGGGAATATGCCGGTTCTCGTCGCGACCGCGGACCCGCTCAATATAACCGCGCCTGAAGAGGGTTGGTGGGTCGTCCCGGGCTTCGGTCCGTTCGGGTACGACGGCGAACAAAACCTTATAATCGAAATCCGCTGGCAGGACGATAACGAAGAATCGGTGGATATGTGGTGCTTCGACTCGGGAGCCGACCGTTTACTTCTAACTAAATACTACGGCGGCGAAACCGGGAACCTGGCGACCAAACTTAACCGCTTCCGCCTGACCCTAGAGACCGACACGCCCGTCGAACCGGCGAGCCTGGGTCGGGTAAAGTCGTCGTTTATGTGAGAAACGCCCTGGGGGTTTGGCTTCGTTTTTCGTCGGAACTAACGCGGGGTGCCGGCGTTCGATTAGACCTCGGGGGATACCAATGGCTTTTATGTGGGACTTACTGTTCTGGCTCTATTTCGCCAACGCGGTGCTCTTAATCAATCACGAAATCGATTCGGCGTACTGGCGCGAGTGGAACCTCTTCAAACTACCGGGCGGTATCGCTGTCTTCCTCGTCGTACACCTCATCGCAATACCACCTATCCTATACGGGATGATACTGGTTCACGACGGCCGATACTCCGGCCTGATATTCTCGTTGATTCTGTGCGTCGCCGGGGTTTTCGCGTTCACGGTCCATACGTACTTTATCTCGAGAGGTCGCCAGGAGTTCAGGGCCCCGGTCTCGTTGTTTATCCTCGCGGCAGCCCTAGTCGTATCCTTAACCCAGGGAACGATTACCATATATTTAATGGGGATACGATAATCAAGCGGTCCCAGCGGCCGCTTCACCCGTATCCTTATACCTAAACTTAACCGGTCGCGTATGACCTTTTAGTCCGGTTCGGCCGGCGAGCCGGCGAGGCTAGCGAGGGTTAAGGGTTTATATCGGTAACCCATTAGAGGTGAAACTATGAAAGCCGTTTTCGCTACCTGCCTGATTTTAACGTTATTATCGCCGCTTTCGATCGGCGCGCAAGGAGACGAAATGCCGGAAGAAAAAGAGTTCCCGGAAATCCACTGGGACGAGATGAAGACGGCTATGGAATCCGGCGGGACCGACGCCGTGGTCGAGTTTATAAACGGATTCGAGGACGAGGAGCGCCGGAAGCTCTACTCCTTTGCCCAACGCGCTTTCTACGGTAACGAGTGGGAGGGTAAGAGTTTCGACGGCTACGTCGAGATAGTTAACGCCGGCATCGCCGAGGGGCTTCGGCAATCCGAAGCAGCGGCGGACCCGGACGAAGCCGCCCGGTTGAAGGACTTCGCGAACGTCCTCTCGTATAACCTGTCGGCGGATCTGGCCGAGTGCTGGCCCGGCGACGAGACGCCCCGCGAGAAGCGCCATTTCGAGGCCGGGCTAAAAGCGGCCGAGGAATGCGTCCACTGGCGCGAGGAGTTGGGCAAGGGGCCGTTCCCGTTCTCGATCGCGTATTGGGCCAAGGGTATGCACGAGCTATCTCTGGGCGACAAAGAAAACGCCCTGGCGGACTTCAAGAAATCGTTCGATTACGCGGTCGAATACGAGAAAGCAGAGGGTGTTTCGTCCGAAATCTCGCCCGAGGGCAATTTCGTAGTGATACTCGGTGCGGGATACGTCGGTCTGGCCGAGTGGGCGCTCGGCGACGAGGCGGGTAAAACCCGTTACGAGGATGCTATCGCCGCGTTCGAGGCTCAGGTGAACAACTACCCCGAAAAGAAGGACGACGCCCAGTTCGGCATCGACCAACTCGAGTGGGTTAAGGGCAAATTTATTAAGTAAAACGGACCTCGGGATCTTTCCTGCGAGCCTTCAAGTGCGGCGGGGGCAACCCCCGCCGTTTCAGTTTACGTATCCGGGTATTCGAAATCCCTTGACTTCGGGCCGACCGTCCTATATATTAATCGGTCGCGCTTACCACATATTTGCATAAATATATAACTTATATTTGTAGTCCTAAGGAACTAACAAAACGGGTGATTTAATGGTAACTGTACGGCCGTTCAAAGGGCTCAGACCCAAGAAAGAATACGCCGCACAGGTCGCTTCGCCTCCCTACGACGTTGTAAACTCGGAAGAAGCCGAAAAACTGGCCGCCGGCAACGACTTGAGTTTCCTTCACGTCGTCAAACCCGAGATAGACCTGGAGCCCGGCATCGATCCCTACGACGATAAAGTCTACGCGGAAGCCGTCGAAAACTTTAAAAGGCTCATTAACGACGAGATACTCGTTCAGGACGACGCAGAAAACCTATATTTCTATAAGTTAACGTTCGAGGGACGGAGCCAACTCGGGCTAGTTTGCTGTTGTTCCGCCGACGATTACGACGCAGGAACGATACTGAAACACGAGCTTACTCGGGAGGATAAGGAGTTGGACCGGTCACGTCACGTTTCGGCTCTCGACGCCAACGCCGGCCCGGTATTTTTTCTATATCGCGCGCGGGAGCGGCTCGACGAGTTGGCCGCCGAAGCGACGGCCGGCCCGCCGGAGTACGACTTCGTTTCCTACGACGGCGTCCGTAACGAATTCTGGGTGGTCGAAGATAAGGAACTAATCGACGCCATCGTCGCCGAATTCGCCGGGATGCGAAATGTTTACGTGGCCGACGGCCACCATAGAACCGCGTCGGGCGCGGTGGTACGCACATGGCGCCGAGACGCTAACCCGGGCCATACGGGCGACGAGGAATACAACTTCTTCCTTACGGTACTCTTTCCCCACGACAAACTTAACATAATGGACTACAATAGGGTCGTACAGGACCTGAACGACCTTTCCTCCGACGAGTTCGTCGAAGCAATTGAAGGTAAATTCGAGGTATTACCGCACGACGGCGAAGTACCGTACAAGCCGGAGGCGCTTCACCACTTCGGTATGTACCTCGACGGTAAATGGTACCGGGTCATCGCGAAACCAAGGACGTTCGACGAAGACGACCCGGTCGGAAGTCTCGACTCGGCGATACTGCAGAACAACCTAATCGCACCGATATTGGGAATAGAGGACCTCAGAACCGATAAGCGAATAGACTTCGTAGGCGGCGTCCGCGGACTGGAGGAACTAGAAAAGCGGTGCGACGAGGAAGGATACGCCGTCGCGTTCGCCGTCCATCCGATGTCGGTGGAACAATTGATGGCGGTGGCCGACGCGGGGAAAATCCTGCCGCCCAAATCCACGTGGTTCGAACCAAAGTTGAAAAGCGGTTTAATCGTACATATGTTGTCATAACCGGTTGACTACTAGATAAGGTTTTTTAACGAAACGAAGGAAGGGAACCCGAAATGTTGATACTGATATCAGATGCGTTCGCGCCGGATCTACCGGACCGTCTGGCGCGTTTCGGCGAGGTTACCGACGATAAGTCGCGTTTACCGGAAGCCGAGGTAGCGCTGGTCCGCTCGAAGACCAAGTGTACGAAGGAGTGGCTCGACGAAGCCAAAGCGATGAAACTTATCATCCGTGGCGGAGTCGGGCTGGACAACATCGACCGGGAGTACGCCAAGGAAAAGGGGGTTAACGTCCACAACACCGCAGCCGCCTCGAGTATCGCAGTGGCGGAAGTCGCTTTCGCACTGATGCTCGCGATGCCCAACCACTTAATCCGGGGCCACAACAGTATGGAAACCGGTGACTGGATTAAGAAGGAACTAAAGCGTACGGAGCTTTACGGTAAAACCCTGGGCTTATTGGGCGCCGGCCGAATCGGTACCGAGTTCGGTAAGCGGGCCGAGGCATTCGGGATGAAGGTACTCGCTTACGACCCGTATCTGACCGAGTCCGAGTTCGAACTGGTTGACGTGGACACGCTCCTGGCCGAGTCCGACTACGTATCTCTCCATATGCCGCTCACGGATGAAACCAAAGGAATGGTTAACAAAGACTTCATCGCGAAGATGAAAGACGGGGCCCGAATCGTCAACTCCGGCCGCGGTAAGTGCGTCGTCGAGGAGGACGTAGTCGAAGCTCTCAAAAGCGGGAAGCTGGCCGGGTTCGCGACCGACGTGTGGTACAGCGACCCGCCGGAAACCAATCCGTTCATCGGCGTAGATAACGTCGTTATGTTGCCGCATCTGGGCGCGAGCACCAAAGAGAACATGGACCGAATAGGCGATATTATCGTCGAGCTGTTGGAGGAGTACTACCCGGATAAGGAATAAGCAACCGGCTTCGCCGGTCGCGAAAGTGAGGTAATTGAGATGGTTCACCGGATACACAACTTCAATCCCGGGCCCTGCGCACTACCGTTGCCGGTCCTTGAAAAGGCGGCGGCCGAGATGTTCGACTATAAAGGCACCGGGATGAGCGTAATGGAAGTCAGCCACCGTTCGGCCGAGTTCGACGAGATAATAAACGACGCCGGCTTGCTGATGAAAGACCTCTTGGGCGTACCCGAGAGTTACCACGTTCTGTTTCTCGGGGGCGGCGCCAGTACCCAGTTCTACTTCATACCGATGAACTTCCTCGGCGGCGGGACGGCGGACTACGTCAACACCGGCTCGTGGTCCAAGAAAGCGATTAAGGAAGCCGGGCTTTACGGGACCGTCAACATCGCCGGTACCAGCGAGGAGACGAACTTCAACTTCATACCGAAACAGGAGGGTTTGAAACTGACGGCCGACGCGAAGTACGTCCATTATACGTCCAACAACACTATATTCGGAACCGAGTTCCACTACGTACCCGAAACGGGTAACGTTCCCCTGATTTGCGACATGTCGTCGGACATAATGAGTAGGCCCGTCGACGTCTCGAAGTTCGGGTTGATATACGCCGGCGCTCAGAAGAACCTCGGCCCGTCCGGCGTTACGGCGGTCGTCGTCAGCGACGAACTTATCGAAGCCGGCGCGGAAGACATTCCGACGATGACCCAATATAGAACCCATGCCGGGAAAAACAGCCTTTTCAATACGCCGCCGTGCTGGAACATATACATCCTCAAGCTCTTCCTCGAGTGGGTCAAGGACGAGGGCGGTCTCGCCGAGATGAACGCCCGCGCGCAGAAAAAGGCCGACTTAATCTACGGCGCCATCGACGAGATGGGCAACTTCTATAAGGGACACGCGGAAGTAGACAGCCGGTCCCGCATGAACGCGACGTTCAACCTGCCGACCGAGGAAATGGAAAAGCAGTTCGTCGCCGAAGCGGCGAAAGAGGGTTTGGGCGGCGTCAAAGGCCACCGGTCCGTCGGCGGCATCCGGATCAGCATGTACAACGCGACGGCAATCGAATCGGTCAAAGCCGTCGTCGATTTAATGGAAGATTTCCGCGGGAAGAATAAGTAACCGGAGGCCCGGGTGACCGAGGAACCGATGGGGGACGTCTGCCCGCCTTCGGCGGTACGGTGGCTAAACACGCGGCTCCGTAAACTGGTTCAGGACCCCGCGAGGATTTTCGGCGATTACGTAAACCCCGGCGATACCGTGGTCGACCTCGGTTGCGGCGGCGGGTACTTCACGGTCGCTCTGGCCGATATGGTCGGCGAAAACGGGCGGGTAATCGCCGCGGACGTCCAAACCGAGATGCTGAATATAACGCGGGGATTCGCAGCGAATAAAGGGATCGTAGACAGAATAACGTTCCATAAATGCGAACCCGATAATATCGGATTAGCCGGTGAGAAGGTGGACTTCGCCCTCGCTTTCTACATGGTACACGAAGTACCGAACCGTAAAGCGTTCTTCAACCAGGTCGCGGCACTCCTCAAACCGGAAGCGCGTCTTTTAATAATCGAACCGACGTTCCACGTTTCGAGTCCGCAATTCGAACTAATCCTGGATGAAGCCGGTTCGGCGGGACTCAAAAGCGTAAAAACCGTGAAAGTATTAATGAGTAGAGGTATGTTATTATCGGGGTAACGATACCGTGTAAATCAAACGGATTTAGATGATTAACAGTTCAACCTGGGCGTATTAAAAACGCTGAACCTGGAAACTTAAGGAGTGGATAGGATGAGAAACCTTATAACCTTCGCCGCCTTAGTCGCTCTGGCGATAGCGTTAATAGGATGCGGCGGCGAGGAAGCGGTAGATGAAACGTTACCGGAAGAAGTTATCCCGCCGGAAACGCCGGGCGACCTGAAAGACGCTGAAACGGCGTATACATACCTTATGACTAACTGGGCCGACGGGAACTTCGAAAACGTTTACTTGGCGTGCGACGCCGGGACGAAAGAAACCCTGAACCTGGCTTGGGACGAATATAAAAGCGCCCGCGATATGATATTCGAGAATATGGAAGAGGAAACTCGCGAGGGCTATCTTACCGACCGCGATTTCGGGCCGCTCGTCCTCGCAGGCGGTGTTCAGGAGTTCTTCGCGGTATTATGCGAGGAAAGCGATTACGCCGTAACCGTAGACGACGAGCTCAAAGCGGCCGGGTTCGAGATAACGGCGACCGAGGAAGTCGACGAGAACACGACGGCTTTCGAGAACAACTGGATCGACGTCAAGATAACGATGGCGAAGGATGGCGAATACTGGTTTACCGACTATTTCCGCCCGCTTGCCGACGACGCTTTAAGCCGGGCCAAGCTAGATTGGAACGTAATAAACGAGGAGATGGGGCTGTTCTGACGAAAATCAATACGGCCTTCCCGAAACGGGAAGGTCGCAAAGCTTTAACGACATACGGGCTGACGTGGGCGTCGGCCCTATTTTTCGTATATGTAACGGGTTTCTTTGATAACCCCCGTACCGCAACCAACCGTAATAGTAAAACCCACAGGGTACTCGTCGTCGTAGTAAGCGACCCGCCAGGTATCGCGTGCGAGCACCAGGAACGCAACCGGTTCTTCGCCGAAGTATTCGGTCGGGTAACCGTCGGCGACCGGCGGCAATCCAAGTACGGCCTCCGGTAGATCGTTCTTGAAAAGTTCGTCCGAATCAACGAAGGATAGCGACGCGCGGCCGTCAGCGTCTTCGTCGTTAAATAAGCCGTAACCTATATGCTCTCCAGTCTCGACGTTAATGAACGTCGGCGTTTCAGTTTCCGCGGACCACACGGCGCCGTCGATATCGGCCTCGGCATTCTTCACTGTTACGGCCATAAACGCGTCGTCGGCGTGGACGGGGGCTTCCGGGGTACGATAGATAACGACCCACTCGAAATAACGGCCGCCGAAGTCCTCGAGCGGCGCGAGCATCCCAACGACATACGGTTCCGCGACCCATTCTTTGGCTTTATCGTCGGCGGTCTCTACCGCTTCGGCGGCCGTCAGCCGGGCTTCGAAAAAATCGAGTCCGACCCATTTTGCACACTCGACGCCGTCGCTCTCGGTAAGTACCCAACCCTCCTCGCCGAATTGGCATTTGATATTTACCCATTCTCCGGTCGTACCGAGTACTTCGCCGAACTGGCCGTAGTAAAGGACCGGGCGAGACGGAACCAAAGGCGAGTTCTCGTTCGGTTCTTGCCTAAAGTTAATCTTTTTTGGTAATACGAATACGTAACCGACTTCGCCGTTTCCGCTTTCGGTACTGTCGGGACCGCCGCAAGCGACCAAGAGGAATAGTGATATTATGAATAACTTAGTAGAATCGAACACAGTCCTTAAGAACCCTTTTTAATATCGCCCCAATACAGTATCTCGATGTCTTTGCAAGTATCGCCCAACCGGTTGACTACCTCTTCGTACATCTCGCGGTCGCTCAGTATAACGTATCGTTCTTTTGCTTCGGGGTATTTATGGAGGTAAAGAACCGCGCCGAGGACGCTATAAACGCTGCCGTACGCTTTCTTCGGACGCGTCGAAAGACGAAGGCGGTTGGTCTTGATTACGCCGATAATCTTCCTATCGCGCGAGACGAGGTCGAATTCGTAAACGATCGGCGTACCATCCGGCCGTTTACCGAGTTCTAGACGGGTTTTTTCGAAAACCACGCCTTTGAACTCGCCGAAGTCGTCCCGGATTCGATCATCCAGCTTACGTCGGGCCATAACACCCTCCATCTACGAAAGCGAAGGAATCGACCTCTCATCTTCATAGAATAATAACAGATTATAAACCGGCAAACAAGTCGATATAAAAAACCCGTGCCGGTTTCCCGACGCGGGTTAAATCTGCTTCCGAACTCGAGACGCGCTCGGCCGTACAGACCGTATCACTTTACCAAGAAGTTGAGCCGTGGTAATCGCCGTTCCGTCGGCGGGGTCCGCTACCAGTCGGCCCATCCTCCGCCCGGTCTATTGGAAGTACCCCAGGTTTTTCAATTGCTCCCGGCGACCTTCGCTAAGGGGTATTTCACGTCTACCGCCTACGGACTCGGCTTCGTCCGCCGCCGAAACCGCTAAATCATCCAGGGTTTTTCGGTACTTTTCGAACAACGCTTCGTCAGGGTCTTCTAATATATCCCCCGGGCCGCGGGCCAACCGTACGTCTTCCATTTCATATTCGAACGGATCGTCGCCTTCGCGTATCAAGATATAGGGATATATATACACGGACCTCGTAGATAGGTCGCTAATCGTACCTTCAGCATAGACTACCGTGTCGTCCGGAATTATGGGCTCTTTGTTTAAATAATCGAGCATATTCCGACCTTTCCCTCCCTCGACGGCTTCCGTACCTACGTACTCAAGGATGGTAGGCATTACGTCGATAAGGGAAACGGGATAGTCGCATCGCCCCGGCGGTAAATCGGGAGTATATAGTAACATAGGTACGGCAAGAACTTCTTCATAGTGCGTTTCGCCGTGCCCGTAATAGCCGTGGTCGAAGTGTTCTTCGCCGTGGTCCGCCGAAATAATGATTAGAGTATTCTCGAAAAGGTACTCATCCTCCAATACCCCGAAAACCCGGGCGAGATAGTCGTCCACGTAAAGGACCTCGGAACCGTAAAGGGGGACAGCAATACCTTTATACTCCGGGGTGATATTCCGCGGATGGTTATCGATAAAACTTAAGGCTTCCTCTTTAGACGACCTGTCCCCCCAAATGTACCGTTCCGGCGGGGTAAGAGGTAGATGGGGGTCGAAGTAGTGCGCCCAGATGAAAAACGGGCGTCTCCGCTCTTTCTTGAGGGCGTTACATAGTATTCGAGTCAGCCAGGGCGTCGTTTGTAGATGTCCCCACTGCGCCATATGGTCACGGAAACTTTCCATAATAAAATACACGCTACTCTTAGATAACCACATCAAATGTGGGATATCTTCAAATCTGACGTATCGGGAGAACCCGCGGTCAAAACCAAGCTCGCCGTCCAATACCGTATTCGCGACGTACGCCTCCGTTTCGTATCCGTTCATCCGGAGTACCTCTGCGAGGGTAATAAGTTCGTCGCTCCCCCGTACCGTAAAATGGGCGCCGTGGGTAGACGGGTACCGTGACGTAAGCATCGTGAACATCGAAGGAATCGTCCAAGGCGAATTCGAGTGGCAATCGGAATATAAAATCGCCTTCGATGCGAAAGCGTCGATGTTAGGCGTTTCGACGAAATCGTATCCCGGGTAAGAAACGTAGTCTTCTCGAAGGGCGTCAATAGTTATAATAAGGACGTTGGGCGCCCCTGGCGATTCGCGCTCGATACCGATTCTCGACCTTGCGTCCCAAACGAACCCTATGGCTATAACGGCGGTTACAACGATCATCGCCGCAGCTATTATACAGATCCAGAAGAAAGAGGTCCTAGGGACTGGCTTTTTCCAATCATGCATAACCGCGTTACAAATACTTTTTATTACAAGAATGAGAACAATTCCTAACAAATGAAGAAAGACAATAGCTGTAAATATGTGGTCCCAAAAAAATTCATAGTACCACAATATCTCCCA
>CP070755.1:1048758-1051535 GCA_020348885.1 Candidatus Coatesiibacteriota bacterium
AAATCGCCATAAAATCTTTCTTGACCCTAATCTCGGCCTTGGTGTGGGTTATAATTATCGTCGGCGCGCTCTTTTGCGGGTTGAGTGAAGGACGTAAAGCGCGGTGGTTGTTGGCGGGCGCCGGCGCGATATCGCTGGTTATTACTGCCGCCGGCGTAGCGGGCGGGTGGTACGTCTTCTGGATAAACCCTACGGCCCGCATCGGATATGAAGTGGTAGTACTCGGCGACTCGGTCCTCGCGGAGGAACTCGTTTCGGGCCTGCTCGACGACGAGTACGTCGAAAACCAATCGAATTCGGGTTACCTCGAGTACCGGACGGGACAATGGCGCGGTACTTTCTATTCAAGCCGCGGGTACCGCCGGGGCGCGCCGGTTTATATATACCTTGACCATTACCCCGGGTTCGGCTGGTTCGTAAACGCGTCCGGTTACAGCCCCGTCCCGGTAGATTCGGTAGAGGATCTGAACATAGCGCTCAATCAAATACGCCCGCTGCCGAACGGGACTTTTGAAGTCGAGAACGACGACGGCGAGTGCGTCCCCCTTTCGACGGTCAACGATTATCTGGCGAACGACCCGAAAGCTTCGGACTCGCTCCGGGGGATGCTGAAGGAGGACGTGGATTTTTCCATAGTCTTTTCCATAGACAACGGCGCGCCCGGCGTCAATTACCTCATCTTCGACAACCGGTTCGACGTACTGGCCGAGCGGGAACGGCTTTCCCGATTGCTCGACCTCATCGCCGGCTTCTACCCTGCGGACTATGATTACGATTGGGACCCGGCGGAATTCGGGGATTACACTTGGAACGAATAACGCGGACGGAAAGCCCGGTTTCAGATTATCGTTTAATTATTGGCTATTTCGGGTAAATGTGTAATGTTTGTAACGGGTAATATTATGAAGATATATACGGTAATTTATACGGTTCTCTCGCTGGTAGCGGCTTTGATATTGGCCGGATTCGTTACGGCGATAGGCTTCATCCCGCCTTTGGTTCCGTACGAGTTCACGATAAAATTCACCGTGACTATAACGGCGGGGGTAGTAAGCGTTATAATCCTGGTGGGCGGTATCGGCGGCGTCCTCGGCGGCGAAGGAAACACGCTCTGGGTATCGGTCGGCTCGGGCGCGACATCTTTAATATTAACCGCGGCGTCCGTAGTCGGGGGATGGTATATCTTCTGGGTAAACCCGATAGCCCGGGCCGAATACGAAGACGTAGTACTCGGCGATTCCTCTTTCGCGAAGGAACTTGTCTCGGGCCTGCTCGACGAAGCATACGACGAAGACTGCTCCGAAGCCGGCTACTTCGATTACAGGATAGGGCTCTGGTACGGGGCGAGCTACTCGAGCTACGGTTACCGCCGGGGTGCGCCGATTAACCTTTACGTAAGCCATTGCCCCGGGTTAGTCTGGACCGTATCGGCTTCGGGGTACTTCCCCGTCCCGGTCGCGTCGGTCAAGTACGTGAACATAAACCCGTACCAGATGCGCGTGGGCCCGGACGGGGACCTTGAAGTGGAAGACGACGCTGGCGAGTGGGTTCCCCTGTCGAAGGTCAGCGGTTATCTCGCGAACGACCCGAAAGCTTCGGACTCGCTCCGGCGGTTGCTGAAAGAGGACGTGGATTTTTCCATAGACTACGGCGCGCCCCGCGTCACGTACTACATCCACGGCGGCAGCAGGCTCGACGTCCTGGCCGAACGGGAAAGGCTTTCGCGGCTGCTCGACCTCATCGCCGGCATCTACCCCGAGGGTTATGATTACAATTGGGACCCGGCGGAATTTGGGGATTACAACGTATAATCACTTTAGAATGAATAACCCGTGCGGGACGTTTGCGTTAAATCGCACCGGCTTTCGCCGTATCCCGATAAAAACTAACGCGGCACGCGTCTTTGTGCTATTCCGGATGAAAACCCTCCGGCCGACAACGCAAACCTAAACGTCAGGGCATTATTTTGAAGATATATACGGGAATCTATATCATCCTATCGCTCGCCGCGGTACTCGTCCTAGCGGGTGTAGCGACGGGCGTCGGTTTCATCCCGGCGCTGGTCCCTTCCGAATTCGCCGTAAAATCGTTCTTGACCCTGATCGGGGCTTTAATGTGGGTTGTAATTATCGTCGGCGCGCTCTTTTGCGGGTTGAGAGAAGGACGTAACGCGCGGTGGTTGTTGGCGGGCGCCTGCGCGATATCGCTGGTTATCACGGCCGTTGGCGTAGCGGGCGGGTGGTACGTCTTCTGGATAAACCCTACGGCCCGCATCGGATATGAAGAGGTAGTACTGCGCGACTCGGCCCTCGCGGAGGAACTCGTTTCGGGCCTGCTCGACGACGAGTACGTCGAAAACCAATCGAATTCGAGTTATCTCGAGTACCGGACGGGACGATGGAGCGGTACTTTCTACTCAAGCTGCGGGTACCGCCGGGGCGCGCCGGTTTATATATCCCTTTACTATTACCACAGGTCCGACTGGTGGGTAAACACGTCGGGCTACGGTCCCGTCCCGGTAGACTCGGTAAAGGACCTGAACATAGAGCGCAATCAAATACGCGCGCTGTCGGACGGGACTTTTGAAGTCGAGAACGACGCAGGCGAGTGGGTCCCCCTTTCGACGGTCAGCGATTATCTGGCGAACGACCCGAAAGCCTCCGACGCGCTCCGGCGGCTGCTGAAGGAGGACGTGGATTTTTCCACAGACTTTTCCATAACCTACGGCGCGCCCGGCGTCATATACTACATCTACGGCGACGGCGGGCTCGACGTCC
>CP070755.1:1051635-1056014 GCA_020348885.1 Candidatus Coatesiibacteriota bacterium
AAGCCGGGTCTTTAACCCGGCGTTTATTTATCGTATAGTAAGGTGGATTATGGCCGAGCCGGGACCGCCGAGAAACGTATTACCGTTCGTCGGGTTTCTGACATCGCCGGAAGCCGACGTTTCGGCCGTCGTCGAACGTGTATCGTCGGCCCTGTTCGCATTGGACGAACCGGCCGGGCCGTTCCCGTTCGGATATACCGGCTACTACGAACCGGAGATGGGCGCGGGGTTGAAACGGTACTGGGCTTTGGGTACGGCGTTCGTCGAACCGGACGAGCTGGTCGAGTTGAAGTTGAAGGCCAACGAGTTGGAGGGGGAGTTTGCCGCGGGCGGACGACGGCGTATAAATATCGACCCGGGGTACATAAGCGAGAACGCCGTCGTCGCGGCGACGTACAAGGCGCTTCCGGCGGCGGTATATCTCGCACGAGGCGTTTACGGTTACTTGTTGTTCCTGTACCGGTCCGGGACCTTCGAACCGGTCGAGTGGACTTATCCCGATTATCGGGACTACGTGGGGTTCTTTAACGCGGGGCGAAAAGCCTTACTAAGCTTGGTTAGGACCGGATAGCAGCGCGGAGACGCCGATTTGCCGGAGATAAAATTAACCGTATTCTCAGACGAGGAGACCCTGGACATCGGTCGGGCTCTCGGTAAGAAGTTCCCGGTCGGAACCGTGTTCCTGCTTACCGGCGAGTTGGGGGCCGGGAAGACGACGTTGACAAAGGGCATCGCCGAGGGGATGGGCGCCCGCGGCGCCGTGACCAGCCCGGCTTACACGTTCGTCCGCGAGCACGGCGACAAGCTCGTCCACGTGGACCTTTACCTGATGGACCCGGAGAAGTTCGACGCCCTCGGTATCGAAGAATACTTCGACGGAACCCGGTCGGTAATCGTCGAGTGGGCCGACCGGCTGCCGCGGGCGTTCCGACGGTCGTTGGATTATACGGTGGATATAAACATGAAGATAATAGACGAGGAAACCCGGGAGATTTATTTGGTGTACGAGCCGTTGTTCAAGCGCTACAAGAGGGAGTTCGACGAACTTCGATGAAGGTATTGGCTCTGGAGACGGCTCTTGCGAGGGGCGGTGTGGCCCTGCTCGATACCGAGACCGGCGCGTCGTACGTTCGCGCCGCAGGGATTAAGGGTCGTCTGTCGGCCGGACTCTTTCCCGCTGTTGAGGAGCTATTGGGCGAAGCTGGCTGGTCGCCCGCTGCCGTCGAGTTGGTGGCGTGTTCGTCCGGCCCCGGGTCGTTCACCGGATTGCGGGTCGGATTCGCCGCCGTCAAGGGATGGTACCTCGCGACCGGATGCGCGGTCAAAGCGGTTCCAACGTTCGATGTGATGGCGTCGGCGCTCACGCCGCTTCACTTCCCTGCCGCCGGCGTCTCCGACGCGCGCGCCGAAAGAGCGTATTATGCCGTATATCGGGAGCCGTCGGCGCGGCCGGAACCGGGCGTCGCGCTGTTTGGGGAACTCGTGAGTATATTAGAGGAAACGGTTACCGTATACGGGCCGGACGCGGGTTTCGTCGAGAAGGTGTTGCGCGACGGCGGTGTTTCGGGGCCGGGCGTTCTCGAGACGCCGCCCGACCCCCTCCCATTGGCGCGGCTCGCGGCCGAACGCTACGCGGCCGACGGCGCCGATGACCCGGAGATACTCAAACCGGTTTACCTCACCACCGGACAGGTATGAAGTTTGATATAAGACCAACGAGCGAAGAGGATATCCGAGCAATAGTCGAGATAGAGAACGTCTCGTTCCCGGCGCCGTGGACTGAGGCGTCGTTCAGGCATGAGTTGACGAACCCGAAGGCGTTCTTCCGCGTCGCCGGCGGCGAAAACGACGAGGTGTTGGGGTACTACGATATCTGGGTTTACGCCGGCGAGGGACATCTGCTAAATATATGCGTGGCGCCGGAACACCGGCGTAAAGGTCTGGGGAAAGCGCTTTTGGAAAACGCGCTGGCGGCGGCCCAGGGGGCCGGCGCGCGCGAGGTATACCTCGAAGTCCGCCCGTCGAACAATGCGGCGATAAACCTGTACGAGAAATACGGTTTCGTAAGGCTAGGCGTAAGGAAAAGGTACTATCGCGACGGCGAGGACGCGTTACTGTACTTGCTGGTAATGAGTGAAGAGGAGTAGGTGAGTGGTACGGTGAAGGCTGTTTTGAAACCGTCTATTTTATCCCCATGTATCTATGCAACTGCGGTATGACCCGGACGTCTTCGATATAGTCGGACAGCGCCGCGGCCGTTTCCATTAAATACAATATCTGTTGGTTCGACGGCGGGCGCGTTTCGTCGAACGACGGTTGGAGTACCAGCGGTATATCCGGCGCCGTCCCGGCGATGAACTGCGCTGCTTCCTTTATCTCGTCCTGGGTAGTGTTATTCATCACGATGATTTTACAATAAGCGGCTTTCTCTAAGGCCTTGTCGAGGAAACGCCAGTGTAGGTCCGCGTTGAAGGGTTTGCCGGTGAACGAAGGCGTCTTCAAGTCGACCGAAACTACGTCCAGGTACTCTATCACTTCGCCCAGTTCGTCGGGGTAAAAACCGCTGGACTCCAGAAGTACCTTACAATGGACGTCCTGGAGCCGTTCCAGGAGTAGATGGAGAAACGCCGGTTGCTCGAGAGGTTCGCCACCGGTTACCGCCAGGTATTTGTACTTCTCCAACGGCTGCTTAAGCTCGACGAAAAGCGCCGAATCGGTTACCGGGTTCGCGACCGCCTTGGGTGTTCCCGTGTCTATTATGAACTGGGACGTCCTGTCCCGGGCCCTGGGGGTATCGCAGTAGAGACAACCGACGTTACAACCACCGAAGCGGGCGAAGACCATCGGCGTCCCCATGAAAATCCCTTCGCCCTGAAGGCTGACGAAAACCTCGTCTATGTAGCCCTTCAACATAGCTAACGTAATTATATACTCTTAAGCGGCGTTTTTCAATATAAACGCGGTCAATCCACGGGGCGGACCTTTGCCGCCGCGGCGCGAATACCGTCGACTTCGGCGACGTAGCGCTCCATCACGCCAACGGCGACTTCTTCCGGCGTAACGCCCTTAAACACTGAAAGGTCGGCCGTCTTGACCGGCGCGCCCGTCGCGTCGATATTTACCCCCAGGTGTACGAGCGCCGAGACCGGCGAAACCGTCGCGATGGAGACCGTAAGTTTCCCTTCACCTGCGTAGATATCGTCGCCATCGCGTTTCAACTCGGGTTCGGGCGACCGGCCGGTTAAGTATTCGTAAAGGACCGCGCAGAGTAACCTCTGGTGCCGTACGGCCGTCAGAAGGCCCATCGCGAAATGCTCTACGACGAAGTGGAGCATCTTCGCCGCTTTTATATACGTTCCGGCGGCTTTGTCCTCCAAATCTACGAGGTCATCGCCCGAAACATCGCAGGGCCCGACGAACGATACGATCGAATCGCCGGCGACGCCGAAATTTTTATAGGCGAAGTGGGAATAAAGTTCGGTGTATGCGAGTTCACCCTCGTGGAAATAGGTTTTTATACGTTCGGTCACCAAACGCCTTCCGGAATCGTTTCGAAAAGGCTCTCGTATTTGCGTAGCACGCCCGCGTCGGCCATCGCGGCTACCGTCCGGCGGCAAGACGGGCAGACGCCGCACATCAGCTTACGACCCCTGTAGCACGAATAAACCATATCTAAGGGTACGTTCAATTCAACGGCCCGCCGGACGATGTCGGCCTTCGTCATCTCCGCCGTGAAGGAGAACAGCTCCACCGTTCTCTTCGTGGAGTATTCCAACGCCCGATTAGCCGCGTTTATATACTCAGCCGAGTTATCCGGGAACGCCGTTGCCTCCTCGGCGTTGAAGCCGGTGACGAGCAGCGACGCGCCAAGAGCTTCGGCGTGGGCCGCGCCGACGGCGACGAATACGCCGTTTCGATTGGGGACCCAGACTGATTCGTCGTTTACGTCCGCGTCAGCCGGCCCTCCGACGGCGACGGCTGGCGGGAGTAACTCGGCGAACCACGGTAATTCGATTACGTTGTGGCGTACGCCGTAATGCTTCGCCACGGCCGCGGCGGCCTTTACCTCGCGGGGCGCCGCCCGCTGACCGTAGTCGAAAGTCAGAGCCAGGGCCGGTTCCGTTCGCGCGGCGGCTTCGGCCAGGTTCACGGCCGAGTCGAGGCCGCCTGACAGAAGGATGACCGACGCGCGGGATTTCGCTTCGGCGCTATTCATGGTACGTCGCGCCGTAACGGGCCGACTCGTAAACGGTAACGGAGCGGACTTCCGCCGGCGCGTCCGCGAACCGCGCCGCCAGGGCTTTGTAGATTAACTCGGCCAGGTTCTCGGCTGTGGCGTTACGACCCTGAAGGAATTCGTTTTCGCTCAGGTCCGTGTG
>CP070755.1:1056114-1061807 GCA_020348885.1 Candidatus Coatesiibacteriota bacterium
CGGGTCGTCCCACTTCCTCGGCTTGTTCAGGGACCAGCACCACTCGGCCGTGGCCGCTTCGCTGGGCCGTTTCCTATACTAATTACCCGCCGGCTACGCGGCGGGTTCTTCCTAACTTCTATCTCCTAGACTCTACCGTCTACTCCGCGTACATCGCCTTTATCTCCCCCACGCTGGCCGGTTGGATGTTTACGCCGGCGCCGGACCGGTACTCCTCGTATACGACGATACACGTTCCGTTACGCTGGTCCACGGCCAGGTGGGCGAAGTCGCCGCCGGGCCACTCCTTGTACAACTGCCGGTTCCCGTCTTTGTCCAGACGGACCAGCCGCTTCGGCACGTTGGACGCCACCCACACGGACCCGTCGCTCTCGTTCACGTCGATCGCCGCGATGTCGCTGAACGACGAGTCACGGAATATAATTGCGCCGGCGGAATTCAATTTAATCAAATCGCCGGAATAATGCTCGAATAACCAACAACTTCCGTCTAACGAACAGGTTTGAGGGTCCCTCGGGAACTCGAAATTACGTAACCTAAATTCTTCATCTCCGTTACTTCTCATTTTTACTAATTCCCTAATGCCGCCGCTAAGATTCTGGAACCACGCGGCTCCGCTCGGAACGTCGGCAGCTAACGAAGCATACGGTAAGTATCCAGGTTTGTAGAATAACCTCGAACCCGAATCAGTGAATTTATGAACACCCTCTTGAATAACGTTAGCAGCTATAGCCCAAACTTCATCGTACTCGTCTTCGTATACCGTATCATTCGGGTTAAAATCCTCGATCCCGTTCATATAATCGCCGTCGCTCGTATATTCGTATAAACCATAATCGCCGATCACTTCGTTACCGGTTATCCATAAACGGTTGATGTGATTTACGTCGAAACCGTACGTAGAATGCATATCCTGCAGATCAAACCCCGTGTCGTAGTACCCGTTCTCGTCGAACCTCCCGAATCCGCCGCTATAGTCCGTAGAAACATATATATACCCGTCTACTTCCGATATTTCAACTTCCAACACGTCGGGCGAAAAACCCGCGTCTCTATCGAATATAATATCCCCATCCACGTCAACCCTAGCAATCCTCTTGGTCGCTCCGAACGAGTAAACCGCTACGGTTAACGCCATTGTAATAAACAGTATGTTTTTCATAAAAACACCGCTCGCCCGCGGAAGCGTCGGGCGCGCGCCGGGTTATTCAGCGTACATCGCCTTTATCTCCCCCACGCTGGCCGGTTGGATGTTCACGTCGCCGCGGCCGGACTTATACTCCTCGTATATAACGATGCAGGTCCCGTTCCGCTGGTCCACCGCCAGATGGGCGAAGTCGCCGCCGGGCCATTCCTTGTACAACTGCCGGTTCCCGTCTTTATCCAGGTGGACCAGCCGCTTCGGGACGTTGGACGCCACCCACACGGACCCGTCGCTCTCGTTCACGTCGATAGCCGCGATTTCGCTGAAGGTACTATCCCGTAGGATAACGGCTCCGAATGCATTTACTTTAAACAGATTTTGACCATCCCCTATGAACCAGCAACCGCCGTCTATTGGACTCGCTTGGAGGTCCCTATAACCAGAGAAAGCATTAATAGTAAATAGTTCATTACCATCGTCGTCGAATTTTACTAACGACCAGTTCCCGCTACCCTCGTAATTATATATCCAATACCATTTCGAGATATTATCGTACGTAGTCCCGTAAGGTTTATAACCTTCAACGTATCTTACCCTAGCGAAATCGCTATTTCTTATTTTATGTATCCCGTTCGTATCTGAACCTACGAGAGGGTCCGCAGCCCAGGTATAACCTATACCGTTCAAGTCCGCTTCAGTAGGCGAGAAATCCTCCAAGCCATCTACGTAACCCCCCGACGACGTGTATTTATATAACCCACGGTCTATATATTCAAAACCCGCTATCCAAAGGTAGTCATTATTATCTATATCGAAACCAAAAGTAGTGTCAAACAAAGGTACATCAAAACCTCCCACCCAATAACCGTTTTCCGTTAACTTACCGAACCCTGGGCTGGACGAATCTGAAACGTATATAGAACCGTCTAACTCGGAAATCTCGACTTCCCTTACGTCGTACGATAAACCGATATACCGGTCGAATATTACGTCGCCGTTCAAGTCGACCCTGGCTATGTTCTTCGGCGCACCCGAAGCGGGTAAAGACATTAAGAATGCTAGACCCGTTATTATTGGTTTGTATAACATAACCTGTCTCCTTCTTAAGGGGCCGGGTCCCGCGCCCGGCCCCCTCATTATAGCACATCTACTTCTTCTCGAACCAGGTCCTCTCCCGCTGGTGTATGTAGTACGGGCAGTACGACAGATTATCCAGCTTCGGCGTGTCGTATATCCCCTCGTCGGTATCGTCCGTATCCGGGTCGTCCCACTTCCTCGGTTTGTTGAGGGACCAGCACCACTCGGCCGTCGCCGCGTCGGCGGCCCGGCCGTTCACGTACTTGTAGACCTCGTGGCGTTTATTGAAATCCCAGTCCTCCAGGGCGTCGCCGTCGGGCCAACCACCCGGGTTTTCCGGTAAGTTGTTCGGACGGTTATAGAACGGGTTACCCACCGCGTAAGTGATTATCCCCAGCGCGTTCTCCCGGTCCGGGGCGGATTTCAGGTAGTCGTAACGGTCCAGTATATACTGCCACTGCCACACGCCGGCAAGGCGATAAGTGTCCACGTACTTGGCCCGTACGTGCAAACCGAGTTTGAATCGTGTATTCCCCCATTCGCCTGTAAAATCGTCGCCGAAGTCCTCCATCTCCTGGGTCAAGCGGGTGTAGTAGTTCTCGTTCTCGAGGACCTTGAACCTATCGTAGCGGCACGACTTGCCGCCGGGGCCGGTCTCGGCCTCGCGGTAAACCCGGTCGTCCATCGCCTCGACGGCCTCGCAGGTGCCCTTATACGAGCCCATTTCCCACGAGTCGAAAGGTTGCCCGTCGCCCGTATCGTGGAAATGCGAATTCGTAAAAGCTTCGTATTCGTGGTCTACCCAGTTACCCTCCTCGAAGAGTTGGTAGTAGAATTTCGCATCGTCGCACCAGAAGCGGCCGCCGGCGCCCGGTTCAAACAGTATCGGGTTTGACGGGTTATCCGCCGGAGAATCGTAAACGAGGCTGTCGAAGTGAACGCGGAACCTGGCGTAATCTATGTCGTCCACGGTTTTGCCCGATTTGAGGTAACCGCCGGGGAAAGTACCCAGCCCGCGCTCCACGTAGTACCAGTCCTCTTGTTCGGTCTGACCTCCGGGAATAGGCCATTCGTCGGTGTATCCGGGGACGTGGCGCCAGAGCGAACCATCGATCGCCTGTTTCGTCTTCAGTATCGATTCCTCTCCCGAGTCGTCAAATCCGGTCGATTTGTTTATCACTTCGTCGTCAACGGGCATCTCATTCAACAACTGCAGCGCAACGTACGCGCCGGCGAAGCCCATGTAGAACATCGTTTGTTTACTCGGCCCCTGGCCGTAGTTGATGAACCGCTCCGGGAACGCCGCCGGGCACCCGAGGAGCCTGAACTGGGGATACTCGTCGTACGGCGGTTCGTACCCTTTATATTCGACCATCGGTACCCCCTCGACGACCTCCCTGGCGTACCGGGTCATCGTCCACTTGGGCACCACGTCTTCCTCGCCGTCGACGTTCATCATATTAATGGAGTACTCCCAGGGGTGAACGACCGTACGGTCCCTGCCCTGCATCAACCACCGGGCCGAATCCAACCCGATGGTATTGACGTCCACGCCGTCATCGTCGGGGTCGTAACCGTACATAGGGCGGTATTTCTCCGGGTTGGGCGCGAAGGTTATGGCCACGTTGTTCCATATAAAGCAGTCGCCCCATATAAAGACCAGGGGAAGCAGGCCGGGCTGATACTCGTTCGCCGCGTCGGTTATGGCGTCGTAGTGCATGGCAAGGCTCGAGCCGAACAGGTTCCCGCACGGCGTCACCGTCTTGCCGCCGACCATCATAGCAGGCGCGTCGTAGCACCCGGGGCAGGTCCTCATCCTCTGTATCATGTTGTGGTTTATGTGGAAGTACTTTATGGGCGCGAGGTAGTCGAATATACCGTCGATGGTATCCTCGACGAGCGCCTCGACGTCGGGGTCCTTCGCGCAGAACGCCTGTTTGTGCTTCCAGTCTTCGTCTACGAATACGTGGCTGTAAAAGACCCGAACCGACCCTTCGAAATCCCTGGCCTTTATCCGGAGGTTCCTGTCGTTTTCGACATCGTCGTCGTTAGACGGCCATCGCGGGTCTTCCGGGTTGGGCACCTGCAGCGCCGGGTGCTTGTCGTCCGGTTCGAACCATATCGGGATATATTCCCAACTATAGTCGGCCGCGCCCTGCTGGTTCCACAGCAAACCGGTCGCCGGAACCCATTCTTCGTTAACGTACTTCTCAACCTTGAAAAAGCCGCCGCCGAACTCGTCGAAGTTTCTTTCTATTACGAACGGGTTCGGAAAGTCGTGCCATTCTCCGTCGCTTATATCTATTTCTTCCGGCCCCTTCGGCTCAGGCGTATTCTGAGTAAGGCCCCCGCCGCCGTTAACGATTTTGCCTATGAAACGGCCCTCCACGGAGTTCGGTATGAACGGGAGCATCTGGACGGCGGCGCTGCCCATATCGCCGAACCACGGTACAGGTTCTATGAAGTTCTCGCGGCACGTGTCGTAAATCCACCGAAACTCCTCGTGGTTGGATATCGTACCGCCGCTCCCGTAACCCGAAGGGAAGTTACCCGGCCTGTCGGACGTGTACTCGATGGCGGTGTACATCGTTTGGACACAGAGGGCGTTCACTTTCATACTCGCGAGAAAACGTATCCAATCCCTGTACATTTTCCACTTACTGAGGTCCAGCTTCCCCTTTTTCGCTACGAAATCGGCGTAATCGGTCACGGATACGTGCAGGAAAGGAGAGACCATCGTCCCTCGAAGCGGCATATCCGGCCAGTCGTAGATGTGCCCGCAGGGAACATAACCGACGCGGTTCGCGAGGTGTTCTTCGGGGTCGTATCGGGTAGGGACTTCCTTCAAGTAATGAATAAGCGTCTGGGTCCCGTAGAACGCGCCGGCCGGCTCCGTCGCGGCGATTACTATCAGGTCCCGGGCCACGAACATCTCGTAGCCCTCGTCGTTGCCGGTAACGTAATCGCTCACGCCGCCGAGGTCTTCGAGTATCGCGTCGAATGTCGTGTCGCCCTTGTCGACGTCGCCGACGACGATGGCCGGGCGGGTCCACGACGAGGTCAAACTATTAACGTCCAGCGACCCTATGTCGAACTCGTAGTCCAGGTCCTCGGACAACCGTTCGCAAACCGACTGCCACTTCCCTGGCGGCGAAGACTGCATGTAAGTATGGTATATCTTCCACGCGTTGGGGCTCGACGCTTTAATAGGTTCGGTATCGAAGCCGAGGTCCACGACGGCCTGGGGCTGGGGTATCACCGTCACCGGATTGACGTCCTGACGTTCGGATACTTTCTCGATAAAGACGTCGTCGAACGAGGCGGTATTCTCGGGGTACGTCAAGGACAACCAGACTTCCGCTTCGATGTAATCGGAATCGCCTAAGTCCTCGGGCGGAATATAGAAGAAGTCCTCGTATTCGACGAACGGGTCGGGATATCCTGTTCCGAAGAAACCTCGTTCAAAGAGGAC
>CP070755.1:1061907-1064738 GCA_020348885.1 Candidatus Coatesiibacteriota bacterium
GCACTGGGACCAGACGTCTATGAACGAGAAGCCGTTCTTCTCAAACGCCTTTAACAACAACCGCTCGAGGGTCGCCGGGTTTACCGTCGTGCCGCGGGCGACGAACGGCGCGCCCGCCGCTTCGGCCAGCTTACACAGGTCAAACGCGGTGGAAGCGCTCCCGTACGGCGCGGTCGTCGCCCGGCGGCCCAGGGGCGTGGTGGGCGAAACCTGGCCGCCGGTCATCCCGTAGATATTGTTGTTTATGCAGATTACGGTCATATTAAGGTTGCGGCGACACGCGTGTATCAGGTGGTTTCCACCTATCGCGGCCACGTCGCCGTCGCCGGTAACCACGATAACCTCGAGTTCAGGCCGGGCGAACTTAATTCCGGTGGCGAACGCGAGCGCCCGACCGTGAGTCGTGTGAAGCGTATTGAAGTCCAGGTATATCGGCATCCTCGACGAGCACCCTATCCCGGAGACCATAGCTATACGGTCGCGGTCTATCTTCTTCTTGTATATCGCCCGGATAAGCACGCCCATCGCGATACCGATTCCGCAGCCGGCGCACCAGAGGTGGGGAAACGCCTTGTCGCGCCGAAGATACTCGTGCATTATCTCCTGCGGGTTCAGCTTCTCGGGCTTGTCGGTCATTTTTTTGTCGCCTTCTTCTTCGCTTTCCCGGGCTTTTTGCGGGGCGCCCGGCGCTTCTTTGCATGCCCTTTTATGACGTCGAGTATCGCTTCGGGCGTGATGAGCTGGCCGTCGAAGCGGTTTATCGGGACGACCTCGTCGGCGCAGAGGACCAGCCGCGCTACGCGAAGCACCACCTGTCCGGTGTTCAACTCGGGAACGACGAAGACGGGCGTTTTCTCGGCGGCCTTACTCAGGAGTTTGTCCGGGAAAGGCCATATCGTCTTCAGCTTGACCATCCCGGCCCTGTAGCCCTCGTCCCGGGCCTGGCGCACGGCCGCCAGCGCGGACCGGGCCGTTATCCCGTACGCTATCACGGCCACGTCGGCGTCCTTCAAGTAGTAACGTTCTACTTCTATGATGTCCCGGCGGTGTTTCTCCACCTTGTCGGTAATGCGCCGGATACATTCCTCGATTTCTTCGGGCTTGGCGGTCGAAAAGCCCTTTCTGTCGTGGGTCAAACCGGTGATGTGAAAACGGTAACCGGTGCCGAAGGCCGCCAGCGGCGCGACGCCGGACGGGTCCTCGTCGTACGGCTTGTACCATTCGTACGGCACGTCCGGGACTTCCCGGTCGAAGACCTCGATCTCGTCGGGGAGGGTGACAACCTCGCGCATGTGTGCGACCACCTCGTCGGCCAGGACGATGACCGGCATCCGGTACTTCTCCGACAGGTTGAACGCGCGGACCGTAATCTCGTAGCACTCGAGGACGCCGGACGGGCAGAGGACTATCGCCTGGTGGTCGCCGTGGGTCCCCCACCGGGCCTGCATCACGTCGCCCTGCGCCGGAAGGGTGGGCAGCCCCGTGCTGGGGCCGCCGCGCATCACGTTTACGAGAACGCAGGGTATCTCGGTCATGTACGCGTACCCCAGGTTCTCCTGCATCAGCGAGAACCCCGGGCCGCTGGTGGCCGTCATCGCCTTGGACCCGGCGATGGACGCGCCGATGACCGCGCCCAGGGACGCGATCTCGTCCTCCATCTGGATGAACCGGCCGTCTCGTTTGGGCAGCTCCGCCGCCAGAATCTCGGCGATTTCCGTGGACGGAGTAATCGGGTACCCGGCGAAAAAATCGCACCCGGCGTCCAGAGCGCCCAGCGCTATGGCCCTGTTACCCTGAAGTAGTCTCGGCTTCGCCATAAGCTATTGATAAACGGATACTACCGAAGAAATCCCCGGTTTCTTTATTCTAATAGTAATCCGGCTACAAAGACTCGATTCGTATATCGTCCAGCTCAAGTACGGTGTCGTCGGCGACGCCAAAAGCGAACGTCCCGCCCGTCCTGGATAAAAGAGATGAATGCAGTATCTGCTCGCCGTTTAACTTGAACGTTATCGAGAACTCGTCCACGTCGAGTTCGAAGTCGTACCAGGTGCCTTCGGCGTACTTATCCCCCGCGGTATCCAATAGCGACCAGTGACCGGCTTCGTCCTTTACGTTCATATGATATGCGAACTTATTCTGTGCTGTAGCAATGGCTCCGACGGTGCCGAAAACGTCGGACCAGGATTCCTTTGCCTCTTCTTCAACTTCGGGCCGTATAAAGTTCGCCGACGTAATTTCGATGATCTTCGGTTTCTCGTTTCCGGCCAACAGGACGCACTGCTGTTGGTGGCCTTCCCGGTGTACGTGGAAAATCACCGGTCCGTTCTCTCCGGTATTATCCATTTTGAACCGTCCGGTAACACGGTAAGAGGTCCAATCGTCGGAATCCGATAACTCGAGGCACGTGTTCAGCTCGTTGCCGTTGCCTTCGCCCACGCCTATACGCAATACGCCGTTCTCGACTCTGTATTCGCCTTCCCGCAAGACTTTCCAGCTTTCGGAAAGCGACCCTTCCTCGAAATCGTCCTCGAATAAGACGGTCGTTTCCGCCTCTTCCGCCGACGCCGTTACCGCGAGAAACGCAACGACGGCTCCAGCAATGATACACTTCATTGGTACTCACTCCTTTCGCTAATTACGTTTTTAATCCGGTCTGCGCGGCGATATTACGCTGGAGTATTCTCGGCGTCGCCATAAGCTATTACAAACGGATACTACCAAAACGACGACAAAAAATAAAGGGGCTTTACGCCCCTTCGTCGCGTTCGACCTTTTTAGTTCGCTTCCCGGTCGGCCGGTGGTACGAGTAGCCGCGGGTCCCGACGGCC
>CP070755.1:1064838-1067467 GCA_020348885.1 Candidatus Coatesiibacteriota bacterium
AGCGCAGTTCGATTTACCGTCGGACACCACCGGCCTTACCTTCGACGGCGAATATTGGTGGATGATCAAGCAACCGGAGGAAACCATATACTGCTTCGACTACGGCGGCGACTACGTAACCGACTTCCCGGCGCCCGCGCCGAACCCCATGGGATTGGCGTGGGATGGCGAATATCTTTGGATAAGTTGCTATTCGGGCGGGCGAGATAACGTTCGCATTTACCAAATGACTATCGACGGCTCAACGGGACCTTACGATGACTTCAGCGCTTATGGTTTTGCCGGTCTAACTCTTTTTCAAAATTACATAGCCACGCTTTGGGAAACACCAAACTTGAGAGTTAACTTCTATACGAAATCCGGTTCGTTAGTAAGAACCCTAGAACTGATACCTCCCGAAGGTTACTACGAAGGCGATACCTATAGTATATCAAACGACGACGAATACTTATGGGTTTCGTTACACGAGGATTTCACGGACTACGCGATTACCGGTCAGTTCGACGCTTACACTGGTGAATACACGGGGGTTTACTTATCTCTCGTAGCTTACGAAGGTTTGACCTCTGGCGTATGGTCTGAAACGTTTATCGGGTTAAAGTCTTTCGGTAATATTAAAGCCTTTTTCCAAAGGAGGTAATCATCATGAGTAAGCGCTCGATAATCGTCGCGATACTTCTAACGATGTCGGTTAACGCGGGGGCTGCTACCCTACCTTGGATCGAGAAATACCTATTCCCAATAGGTTGTTGGCCTTCTATTTATCATACGGGCGACGCCAGGTTATACTACGACTACGATACCGGCTCCGGAAATATAGACGAATGGGACCCGCCTGATTATTCTCCTATGGCCGACCTTAGACTTGATTACGCTCGTTTAAGAATTAGCCGCCGCGGCAACGCTGAGTCTATACCTTACATACCTTTCGACGTAAACGATAATGGAATACCTGATAATAACGAGGCGGATTTCGAGGCTATAGAAGCGTTTTCGGAAATAGGAATAAGACCGTATCTCGTAATTTACAAGTTATGGTTTTGGACTATGCATGCGCCCGACCCGTATTATACTATAGATTGTGATTCGGGAACGTGCGGTGGTCAAGAACCGGACCCTCCATTACCCAACCCGTGTAATCAGAGCGATTACGAAGCAATAATTGCTTGCTACGAAGACGAGCTAATCAGCGATTACGAGAACCACGACCCGCCTTTCCCTAACGTTTTTAATCTATACCGAGGTTTACCGATAGCCCAACTGGACCTCGATGACGAACCTTTCCAGTACGATTTCCTCCGTAGTAAGGCGATGATCGACTTCTACGCCGAAAACGACCCGGATATGATACCGATGAACCACATCCACGACCGGACCGAGACGGAACCGATAGATGGTATCGATAACTTCTACTCCTGGGCCGTCTGCCATATGGGGGAGAAGGTGCTGTGCGGCCGGACGTACCACATTCGTAGAGGTAACCTGGCTAACTCCCCCCAGATGTACAATGGTTGGGAATGGTACGATTCGGGAACCGGCGTTTATATACCTTACGGCATACCCGCTTTGGAACGGCGGTTGTTGCGGGCGAGGGAATGTTCGTTAGAATACGATGTACCTTTCTGGTTTTTACCCAGCGCGGAGACGTATAACGGCGGTGCGCCGAACGCTCATCGGTCGAAGTCGCCCCGCGAAGTACGCGCGCCCGTAAATATGGCTTTAACGTATGGCGCAAGAGGTCTTATATACTATGGATTATACAACCATCAAGGTTATGATTTAATGGACAACTACGGGAATTTCTGGGCCGACGACTATACGCTACTCGCGTACGACCCGGGGAACCCGGGAGTCCCGATAGAATACACGATACCGTCGCAAGACCTGTACGACGAAATTCTCCACCTCAATATGAAACTCCACCATGTACGCAACACCCTGCAAACCCTAACGTCTCTCGACGCGTTCCACTCGTTCCACCTGGATAACGAACTGCCCCGCGGGCTGATATACGACTACGTGGGCAATAGGACCGGGCGCCAGTGGTACTCGCCGAAATACACCGAGGAGACCGACTTCCTCGACTTCGGGACCTTCGTATGCCCTTACACGGGGGTACGGTACTTCGCCGTCTCGGACCGGTTCTGCAACTGGCCGCCTTATCCCGACCCTGAGCATATGGAAGACCCGTACTTCCCGGACCCGACCGAGCGTGACGTCGCGACGGTCCGCCATCCTGGGCCGCTTGCGTTCAATTAAACCTTGACTTTATCTTCTGAATTGTGTAGTATGTAAAGTAACAAAACAATCGAAACAATCGAAACGAATGAAATCGTGAGGAGATGAACGAAATGAGAAAATTCAACGTAATTTTGATAGTAACGTTGCTATTCACGGCCGTTGCGGTTTACCCGACCGGCCAGATGACGTACTTCGCTACCCACGAGGGTAATTTGTATATACTTCGCGAGGGGGCAGACAACCCGATAGCGCAGTTCGATTTACCGTCGGACACCACCGGCCTTACCTTCGACGGCGAATATTGGTGGATGATCAAGCAACCGGAGGAAACCATATACTGCTTCGACTACGGCGGCGACTACGTAACCGACTTCCCGGCGCCCGCGCC
>CP070755.1:1067567-1104712 GCA_020348885.1 Candidatus Coatesiibacteriota bacterium
CCTGATGCAATCCGAGTACTACACCGAGGAAAGTTGGCAGACGTACGATTCTGTACGGGGCGACCTTAAAGTCGCGCTGAAGTTCCTCCGGGACGACCTGCGTTTCGAGGAATACTGGGCGAGCGAAATCAAACCGGTATTAGAAAAGCGTATAGCGGAAGTCGAAACGGAACTGGGAACGTACAATATCGTCCCGGCGGTGGAGGAGTATCTCGGGTTTCCTATAGCGTCTAACGAGATAACCGTTTACATTCTCTACTTCGTCAAACCCCACGGCATCAGGGTTACGGGGATGCGTTACCTGTCGGACCAGGGCTATCCTGCGGAGAATTACCCAATGACGGCGGTCCACGAACTGATGCACCCACCTTACGACTGGGAAGGCGACGAAGAAATGCGTACGGCGATGGAGCGGTTCAAGGAAGACGCGTTCGTTATGGACAAGGTGGAGAACCACGATCCGTCGTTCGGTTACAACACTTTCGAAGGTTACGTAGAAGAGGATTGCGTCCAGGCGTTGGATATGATTATCAACGAGAAGTTCTTCCCGGATTACGACCCGCGCGACCGCTGGAAGAAAAACGACGACGGGATGCATGTCCTCGCCGCGGCGTTGTACAGTATAATGAAACAAGAAAACTACAACGAACGGGGCGAAGTATTTCGGGATTTCCTGATACGGATAGTCGAGGAAGAGAAGTTGGTCCCCGGCGACGTGGAGGAAATTTATAACGGTTTTTACGAAGGATGGGACGAACAATAACGAATTCGCGACCGGAGGGATTAGATTATTGCCGCAAGTAAACACTCAACCCATTTAACGTAACCGTCGAATATAAACGCTGGTATTACCCTCCTACCTCTGCTAATATAAATACCCGCCTCGCGGCGGGTTTTTGGGCGATACAGGACTTGAACCTGTGACCTCTTGCATGTCAAGCAAGCGCTCTAGCCAATCTGAGCTAATCGCCCGACGCGCGGGCATTATAACGGCGGCGGGCGGTCAAGTCAAGTTAATAGTGGGTAAACGCATTACGCCGATAGGGTAATATGACCGGCATCGAAGACATCGTAAACGCGGTAGTAGGCTACACGGGCTGGCTGCGGTTACTAATCGCCGCCGGAAGCGCCGCGGCCGTTTTCGTCGTCGGGCGCCTTCTGTTCGCACTTCTCTTCAAACTCCTGCGGGTTCATAAGGTTACGATAACGACGACCTTATTCTTACTCTTCGGGGCGGCCCGCGTCTTCATCGCAGTAATGAAAGCCGACCCGGCCCACATAGCTGTTAACGTCATAAACGGCCTCGTATTCATCTTCGGCGTATTTCTATTAATCCGGGTCCTCGAGGACGTGTTCATAGGGCGCAAAGTCCGAACCGACGATAAGTTCGAGTTCCCGGTAATCATCAGAGACGTAGTCCGCCTGGTTCTACTCGTCCTTGTAGTCCTCTTCGCGCTTAAGGCGTTCCTAAATTTCGAACCGACGGCCCTGGTCGCGACGAGTACAGTCGTCGCGGCGGTCATCGGTTTCGCGATGCAAGAGGTTCTGAGTAATCTCATCGCCGGTATCGCGCTCCAGATAGGTAAACCCTTTGAAGTAGGACACTGGGTCGAACTGGCCGGCCAAGAAGGCGTAGTCGTCGAAGTGAACTGGCGTTCGACTACGATAAGGACTTTTGAAAATAACTATATAACCATTCCGAACTCGAACATCGCGAAATCAGAGATATATAATTTCTCGGTCCCTACGAAGTTAGTACAACGAGCCATGACCGTCGGCGTAGACTACCGTACGCCGCCCAATAAGGCTATAAGCGTTCTTCTCGGTGCGGCTCGGGCGGCCGATGGCGTCCGGGAAAAGCCCGCACCAACGTGCCGCCTTTCGGATTACGGCGATTTCGCGATAACGTATAGGCTCAGGTTCTGGATCGGGGATTATAAAGATTACAGGGTAATAGAAGATAACGTAAAGACCAACGTCTGGTACCACTTCAAGCGGGCGGGTATCCAGATACCGTTCCCGATTCGGACCGTCGAGATGACCGAAGTGGACCGGGAGGCCGAAGCTGAAAAAGAAACGGCGGAACGGCGCGCGCGGGCGTTCGCTGTGCTCGAAGGCGTGGATATATTCTCGCCCTTGAACAAGAAGGAACTCGAGTCGTTGGCCGCCGCCGCGGAAATCCGGGTGTACGGCGTCGGGGAAACTATCATAAGGCAAGGCGACCCGGGCGAAGAGCTCTTCATAGTCGAAACCGGCCGCGTCAAATTAACCGTAGAGGACGGCGGACGGACGGTTTTCTCGAAGGAACGGGGCCCGGGCTACCTCTTCGGCGAGATGGCTCTCTTGACAGGCGAACCGAGAACGGCGACGATTAAAGCCCTCGTGGATACCGAAACCGTCGTTATCGGGAAGAACGCTTTCGAGGGTATAATCAAAAAGGACCCGACGGTCGTCAACAAACTGGTTGAGATAATCGAAAAACGCCGGATAGCGGTCGCCGAGGGGGCGGAGCCGGAAGAACCGACGCCCGCGGCCACCGAAGCGGAAGAGGATGAAGAAAGCGTCCTGGACAAGATAAAGGACTTTTTTAACCTATGATAGCTATCCTCCTGATAAATATGGAGATACCCTATGGCAGATGAAACGAGCGGCCACGCGGCGGAAAAACAGAAAACAGGTAAGATACCGGGCGGCGTCTGGATTAAATGCAAGAACTGCAGCGAGACGGTTTTCGGCCCGGAGTTGGAGAAGAACCTGCTGGTCTGCCCGCTCTGCGATTACCACTACCCCATGCCGGCCCGGGCACGGGTCGCTATGCTCGCGGACGAGGGGACGTTCGAGGAACGCGATACGGACGTCGCGCCGTACGACGTCCTGGAGTTCGTGGACAGTAAGCCCTATACGCAACGTATAGCGGCCATGCAGGAAAAGACCGGGCTTAAGGACGCGATACTGGCCGGCAACGCCGAGATAGACGGTATCGCCGTAAGCCTGGCTGCGATGGACTTCGGGTTCATCGGCGGTTCGATGGGCTCGGTCGTCGGCGAGGTAATCGCCCGGACGTTTAAACGAGGCCTCGAGATAGGTGCGCCGGTCGTCGCCGCCGCGGCTTCCGGTGGCGCTAGGATGCAGGAGGGTATCGTTTCACTCATGCAACTCGGGAAAACCAACGCGGCAAGGGCAGAGTTGGCCGAAGCGCGCCTGCCCTATATCGTACTCATCTCCGACCCTACCACCGCGGGCGTAATGGCGTCGTTCGCGGCCGTCGGCGACGTGCTTGTGGGCGAACCGGGGGCGTTGATGGGGTTCGCCGGCCCGCGGGTTATCCGGGAGACGATACACCAGGAGCTCCCACCGGGTTTCCAGCGCGCCGAGTTCCAGCGTGACCACGGGTTCTTGGACGTAATCGCGCACAGGCACGAGATTCGGGACGTAATCGAGAAACTGATACGTTACTTCACGAGCGGCCAACCGAACTGATATGCGCCGAACGATGGTATTCGCCGCCGCGTTCGCGGTTTCCGTATTAGCGATAGGTTTCTTCTGGGGCGCCGCCGAAGCGCTGTTGAATTATTATAGACCGGTCGTAGGAACGCCGCGGGCATTTTACCTTCTCGAGTCGATAAACGACCGAGCATTCTTCTATACGATTATAACCCTATTGGTATTCGTGTTCGGGACGGCCGGGTCGTTTGTAGCGCAGTTTTCGTCTAAGAAAAACATCGGCTCCGGACACATCTTGGCTTTCCCCGTGTTGTTGGGAACTACGGCGGCGGTGTCCGTTAATCTTTTTTGGCTGGCCCTCTCCTTTAAGCAAATCTTCCACGGTATTAACGTTTTTAGCTCTATAGCCCTGAACAGGGCGGCGTGGGACTTAATACTCTTCTCCACGCTTTTTAACGTCTTCGGCTTACTGCTGGTGTTCGTTTTCGTAAAAACGCGGACCCGCCGTTTTACGAAACCGATCACGTATTCGGTCAGCGCTGCGGGAGCAGCTCTATTAATAATCCTCCAGGGGACCGCCGTGTATAAAAGCGCGAGTCGGCCGGTCCCGTCGCACTTACCAGACGTATACGTTATATCAGTGGACGCATGCAGGGCCGACTATTTCGACGGTGAAACGGCGCCCCGGCTGACCAAGTACGCGCGGAAAAACTGCGTAATCTTCGAAAACGCGCGATCACCCACGTCTTGGACGACGCCATCGTTCGCGAGTATGTTTACCGGGCAGTATCCGGACTCATGCACCCGCGGCGGCTTTACCCTGGTCCGCGAGGTACCCACACTGGCCGAAATACTGTACCGTAACGGGTACGATACATACTTACTAACAGGCAACCCGGTTATGAGGCCGGCGCGCGGTCTCCCGCGCGGTTTTCGGTTCTTTTTCTACTGGGAAATGTCGCCCTTACTCCATAAAACCCGCTTCTATGAAACAGGCCTGGTATATTACATTACTAGAGGATACAATATTAAAACCGGCCCCGGGGTCATTAACGAAGCGATATCCGAAAGAGCGTACGATGTTATCGAAAAAGACGGTAAGCGCCCCAGGTTCGTATGGGTCCACTATCTAGACCCGCACTCGCCTTATTACCCGAGCCCAAAGTACATTTCGGATGAATATAAGAAATACGCCGAAAACCCCGAGTTCTGCCTTTCGGACGACGTCTATAAACCCGAAAACGTACCCGCCCTAAAAGAACTCTACAGGGGCGAAGTTCGTATGCTCGACGACGAAATCCCTCCGTTAATCGACCTGATAGAATCGACCGGCGACCCGATAATCATTTTCACTAGCGATCACGGCGAAGAGTTCTACGACCACGGGAATTTCAGGCACGGAAAAACCGCGTACGAGGAAGTAATGCGCGTTCCTCTGTTTATAAAGCTCCCTTCCGGAACTCCGAGAGGCGGCCCACGTATCGGAAAGCGAAACGTTAACGCCGCGTCGATAGCGCCGACCATTCTCGAATTACTCGGGCTCCACGTACCAGCGACCGTGCAAGTTGGCTCTCTTTTCGATAATCCGGATGATGCACCGGACATCACGTTTTACGGTTCGTTGATGCATACAGGCGGACGCACGTACGCGGCCGTCGAAGGCGACATGAAGTTTATCGCACGGAAAAGCGAACTGGAGGCCGGCGGCGAATACTACGACCTGCCCGCCGATCCCGGCGAGCTGAACCCGTTACCCTTCAACGAAACGTCCGAACGGCTCCGGCGCGCGTTAATCGAATGGGTCGAAACGAATTCCGTCGTACTAGAAGCCCAGGAGTCGGGCGAATCCGAAGTAATATCCAAGGACGACTTCCGGGCGTTGGGATACGTGAAGTGAGCACCGGCCGGAAAACGTGGGAGTTGATAAAAAGGGCGGCATACGCTGCCTTGACCGCGGCGGCTCTCGGTTTCACCTGGGGGTTCGTTGAAGCGGTTACGAACCGGTACTGGCCCGCCGTCGGGACATATCGAAACCCCTATTTCTTATCGTCGGTAAACGACCGGGCCATCTTCTACGCGCTGGTCGCTTCGATTATCCTCGTTTTAACGATCGTTGGTGTAAAGGCCGTATCCCGGGTTTTCCGAGCCCGTGCCGATTGGAACGTCGCGTTCACGACGGGCGTCTTCGCCGTGGTGTTCGCCGGCGCCGCAGCGAACATCTTCTTCCTGTTCAAGAGCGATATGGGCGTCTGGCATTACTTCGAGGTTTTCGCCAACAAGCTCGAACCGTACCTTGAGGACAACCTTTTTCCGGGCTACGTTATAATGACGGTGACCGGTACGCTTCTGTTCCCGCTTCTCGTTACCGCGTTAAAAAGACCACGTTGGCGCCGGTTCTTCACCGCTTACGCCGTTTTCGCCGCCGGGGCGTTCGCCGTCTGCCAGGCCATCGAAGTCGGAACCGCCGCGTCCCGGCCAGTACCCGCCGAACTGCCGGACGTTTACGTCATCACGATAGACGCGTGCCGTGCGGACCGCTTCAAACCGGAAGTAATGCCGCGGTTAACCGAATACGCGCGGGAAAACTGTATAATTTACGAGAATGCGTACGCGCCGTCGTCGTGGACGGCACCCACTTTCGGTTCTTTCGCGACGGGCCAATACCCCGACGTATGTATGGTCGGCGGAATGGCCCTCGGTAACGCGCAACCGACCCTGGCAGAAGTTATGTACGAGAACGGATACGATACCTACTTCTTCACAGGTAACCCGGTGCTGGACCGGCCGCGCGGTCTCCACCGGGGGTTCGAACACCATTGGTTGTGGAGTTATTCGCCTTTGTTGGTCGCGCTTCGCTTTTACGACACCGATATGCTTAACACGCTGACTCGGGATATCAACGACCTGCGGCCGGCCGGCGAGGTCAACCGGGCAATAACGGAAAACGCTTTAGCGGTAATAGAAAAGGACTCGACGCGGCCGAAGTTTTCCTGGTTTCACTATATGGATCCCCATTGGCCATACCATCCCGAACCGCAATACGTTAAAGAAGAATACCGGAGTTACGCGGAAGACGCCCAGTTCTGCTTCGATTTCGATAACGCCACAGAGGAAAACCTCGACATAATCGAAGAACTATATACCGCCGAGGTCCGCGCCCTCGACGACGAGGTTATAACGTTGATCGACGCTATTGAACATAATCCACGTCCCGCGTTAATTATTTTCACCAGCGACCACGGCGAGGAGTTAAACGAACACGGCTTAATCGGTGAGCACGGCAAAACGATTTATCAGGAAGTAATGCTAGTACCGTTTTTCATTAAATTACCCGAAACGGATAAGGCAAGTAGAACTACTGTCGTATCGCGACCGGTTAACTTGCTTAACCTGGCGTCCACCATACTCGATTACGTAGGGTTCGACGCGCCGGCGTCTATACAGGGTTGGTCCTTGTTCAGCGAGAACGCTTACGAGCCGCCCGACGGAATAATCCTTTTCGGATCCTGGGTTCAAACCGACGATTATCTCTACGGGGCCGTTTTCGGTGACGCGAAGCTCATCCTCACCGAGGAAGAAACGGCGTCCGGCGGCGCCGACGGCGAATACTATAGCCTTTCGGACGACCCCCGCGAAACCGCTCCCCTGCCCTACGACGAAACGGCCGAACGCTTACGGGAATCGTTGATTAAATGGAAAGCAGGCAACGACGCCCTGCGTAAAGCGCAGAAAGAAGGTATAATGCCGAAACCGACCGAGGTGGACCTGAAGGGGCTGGGGTACGTGGATTAAACCGGCCCATTAGTGGATAGAATCCCCTCAGTAACTCAACGTATATAAAGTTTTATCGATATAATAAACTCAAAGTATCCTCTTAAGCATTCAGGCGGAAGGGATTGAAAATGCACGATATATGCTACGTCGAAATCCCCTCGACCGACTTCGCGAAGTCGAAAGGTTTTTACGAAAAGCTTTTCGACTGGAAGGTTACTATCCTAGAAGGAATGAATTACGCCGCATGGGAGGCACCCGAGGGCCCGAACGGCGGTTTCAATCCCGTGAAAAAACCGTGTACGTGCGGAGAAGGGTGCTGTCTTGTTTACATCCTGGTCGAAAGCGTTGAGGTAAAGGCCGGCGAAATCGAAAGGGCCGGCGGAAAGATAATCAAGCCCAAGACCGAGGTCGCCGACTACGGCTGGTTCGCGATCTTCCAGGACACTGCGGGCGGCGTAGCCGCTATTTGGGAACCGACGAAGAAGGAGTAGGAAAACCGCGCGCGGGCCGGCGAAAACGGCGGACATAGTCGGTAGCGGCGAATACTACACCCGACGGGATTGGGCGAAAAGGGCTTGGGGTACGTGGACTAAAATATCCGGTCTCGCGGTAAAAAAACGCTTGACAACACAACATCAGTTGAGTATTATTCGTTAAGGTCGTTAAACTCGCTCTATAAACGAAAGGAAAGGACGAGGAAATGTATAACATCTGCCACGTAGAAATACCGTCTACCGATTTCGCGAAGTCTAAAGAGTTCTACGAGAAACTCTTCGGTTGGAAGGTAACTATCGAAGAAGAAATGAACTACGCGATGTGGGAGGCGCCGGAAGGCCCCGACGGCGGGTTCAACCCCGTAAAGGAACCGTGTACGTGCGAAGAGGGATGCTGCCTCGTTTACATCATGGTCGAGAGTATAGACGCGAAGGCCGGCGAAATAGAGGCGGCCGGCGGTTCGATAATCAAGCCTAAAACCGAGGTCGCCGACTACGGCTGGTTCGCGATCTTCCAGGACACGGCCGGCGGCGTAGTCGCTATTTGGGAGTCGGCGAAGAAAGATTAGAAAAACCGGGTACGATACTACGTATAGAGGGCTAAAGATTCAACTCGGCCGGGAATAAAACGCGGCGGGTTAACACCCGCCGCTTCCGTCAACAGGCGTTTGGATTAGTACTTAATCAACGAAACTATATCATAGTCGGCGATTTTTTCTCGTCCGTTCAGGAACTCCAGCTCTATAATGAAGCCGAAGCTGACTACTTCGGCGCCGCACCTCTCCACCAGTTTCGCGGTCGCTAGGGCCGTCCCGCCGGTCGCGAGCAGGTCATCGGCTATCAGCACACGTTTCGCGCCGTCGAACGCGTCCCGGTGGACCTGGAGCCGGTCGGTCCCGTACTCCAGCTCGTATTCCTCCTCGTGTACTTCGGCCGGGAGTTTCCCGGGCTTTCGTATCGGTACGAACCCGGCGCCTAATAAATACGCCAACGGCGCGCCTACGATGAACCCCCGGGCTTCCACCGACGCCACCGCGTCTATGTCGACATCGCGGTATATATCGTGGAGCGCCTCGACAGCGTCGCGAAAACCGCCGTCGTCCTTCAAAAGCGTCGTAATATCTTTGAAAATTATCCCCTCTTTAGGGAAGTCCGGCACGTCCCGGATCAACGATTTCAACCTTTCCTCCACCAACGGCGCCCCTTTCCTACTCTTCCTCGATGTTTTCGTAAAGCAGGTCGTAGAAATCGTCTTCGCTTTCGGCTTTGGCTTTCAGGCGCTTCAAAGCCTCTTGCTCTATCTGGCGTATCCGCTCCCGGGTTACGCCCAGCTTCTCGCCGGTCTCTTTCAGCGTCCTCGGTTCCTTGCCGCCCAGCCCGAACCTCATCTCGATTACCGCTTTTTCCCTGGTCGGCAAGGTGTTCAATAGATGCCGTAATTTCTCGGACCTCAATAAGAGGTATGTGGAAACTGACGGCGACGGCCCCGTGTCGCTTTCGATGAAGTCCGCGTAGCTGGTGTCCGAGTCCTCGCTTATCTTCGCGTCCAACTCTATCGGACGCCGTATCGCTTCGGTAATAAGCCGGACGTGTTCCACATCCAGGTCCATCGCCTCGGCGACTTCCACTTCATTGGGTTCGCGTCCCAGATCGTGGCTCAGGTTCCGAACGGTATTGTAGTAACGGCGTATCATGTCCATCATATGAACCGGGACGCGAACGGTCCTTCCCTGGTTCATTATCGCCCTGTTTATCGTCTGGCGTATCCACCAGGTCGCGTACGTACTGAACCGGAAACCGCGTTTATAATCGAACTTCTCTACCGCCCGTATCAACCCGAGGTTCCCCTCCTCGATAAGGTCTAAAAACGCCATTCCTCGGCCTATAAAGCGTTTGGCGACGCTCACGACGAGCCGGAGGTTAGCCGCGATCATCTTATTCCGGGCTTCATCCTCGCCTTCATGCACTCTTTTCGCGAGTTCTACTTCCTCTTCACGGGTTAAAATATCGATACGGGAAATCTCTTGCAGATAAACCCTTATAAGGTTTATATTCCTCTCGGTTTCGCCGCGCAGGCGCTTTATCACCGATTTAACGCCGGCTTCGTCCGAGTCCTCTTCCGACTTGGTTTCGTCGGTGGACGCGTCGGCAGTCGGTTCGGCGTCCTCGGCTTCCGCTTCCCCACTTATCGTCGGCTTATCTTCTTCGGAATCGGTTTTTCGGGCTTTACTTTTTTTCGCCGCCGTCTTTTTTTGCCGTTTATTCGGCATCCTTCTCCCCGCGTAGGTTATGCCTTAAACTATAGCGCATAAACCCCGCTTCGTCCGGTTATTAACACAATCCCCCGCTATTATTACTCCAATACCACTACCTTCTTTACGGCGTTTTCGCCGCCCGCCGAAAGCCGCGCGACGTAAACGCCCGGCGCTACCCGTCGCCCCGCCGCGTCGTGCAGGTTCCAAACCGCGCTCCCGGCTTCCGGTTCCGTTTCGAGCACCCTGACGCTTCGGCCCTTGAGGTCATACACGACGAGTTCGGCCTGTAAGTTCTCGGGCACCGAGTACTCGAAACAGACGTCCGCTAGGGCCGGGTTCGGATAAGGCGCGGCCAGGTAGAAAGACCCCTTCTCCGAAGGTTCGACCGTTATTTCGGTCATCGCTTCCGCGACCGCCGGTCCGTTCCGCACCGCTTCGAGCGTGTACTCGTACGTAACTCCCGGCGCGACCGCGTCGTCCGCGTAAACCAACGGGCTCCTTCCGACGATAAGTTCGTCGTTCAACTTGACAGACGCGGGCGTTACACCCACGCCCTTAATATCGACTTTCTCGGTCCGGTAAAGGTTGAACCCGATAAAGTCTTCGTCGGCCGCGTATTCCCAACGGACGGCCACAACTTCGCCTTTCTGTATCGCGTCGAACGCTGCTATTTCTATATCGACGAACTGGCTTATGTACAACGTCGGGTCGCCTATGAGAGCCATCCCGTAGTGCCAGGGCCTCGAGTCGCCGCCGGCGTCGGCCCAGCATTCCATCCAGTAGCGGAAAGCTTCGCCGATGCTGAGATTGGACCCGAGCGGGCCGTAGAAGTCCTCGAAGTTCAGCATTGAGCCGGTCTTCGTAGACCCAATCGCAGCGAGACCGCAGTCGTCGTCCATAAACGCATACCAGCCGGCCATATAGTTGGTCTCAGTGTACCGGGCGTTCGAGCAGGCGAACAGGTTATAGAAAAGGGCCTTCGGTTTAATGTCGTAAACCTCGTAGAAATGGGTGTTATCGTACGTTTCGCCCAACTGGAACTGGTGTAGAAGCCAGTTACTATGGGCGCAGACCTGTATGAACTCGTAATCGTCGTCAAGCCGGTCCTCGTAATCCTCGGCGTACGTAGCGTAGGGGTCGTATACTCCTGTTACGTCGTCATATGCATACATCATGGTAACGGTCCAGTCGTGACCCCAGTAAGACCAGTCGTCGTCCACATAGCAGAGGGCCCTTTCCTGACAGGGGTTGTCCCCGGCTCTGTACGCGAGGTTTTTCGCGATATAGTTTTCGATTAACCCCACCTCGGTATGGCCGTCGTAAATCAGCGGGCTCGCCGTCCAACGGCCGACGGGGATGTCGGCGAACCAGTCGCCGTCGCCGTAGTAGTGTTCGTCCCACACGCCGTCGTCGTCCTCGTCCACCCATTCGCCGTCCAAGTCCATATAAAAGAGGTCTATGGGGAAGTATTCGTAGTCCCAAACGTCCATCTCATAGAAAGGGACCGGGAGGTCGCCGACCAGGAGCGCGTGGAAGTATCCGTTCTCCTCATAGAAGTCGACCAGTTGGTTACGCAAAGCAACGTCGCTGGCCCGCATATCTACATCGGCCGTAGCCGTTACCGTAACCGCGAACCCTTCATACTCAAGTGCCGATACGTAATCGCCCAACAAACTCGACGATATCTCGGAAAAAAGGTCGCCGTTGCATATTATCAGGTAGTATTTCCCCGTGTCCCTCGACGACTCGTAAACGGTCTCCATCGCGAACGGGCGCCCGTCGGCCCATCGGGCGTTGACCTCCTCGACAGTTTTGTAGTCCGGTTCGCCCACTAGCCGCAGCCGCGTAACGTCCTCGTAATCGGATAGGCCGTAAGCATACGTTACTACCGGGTAAACGGTTATTAAAACCAATACCGAAATCGCCGTTTTCATTTTTCTCTCTCCTATCGGAACCCTTTGGGGAGTCAGAACTTGACTCCGAACACGTTGAATTCTCCGGTATAATCTCCGTATAACTCCTCCGAGTCTATAACCCGCGCGTAAGGCGGGCCTAGCTTCACTATCGTACCGACGGCCTGCACTTCGCTTAAAGGGCCCTCGATTACCGCCTTCACCCGGCCGTCGCGAAGGTTCTTGACGTACCCGGTAATATTATAACCCCGGGTCTTCTCGATAACGTAATATCGAAACCCCACCCCCTGAACGCGGCCGCCGACCGTTACCGTCAAACGTACCAGGCGTTCTTCGGCTTCGCTCACCGGTTCGCCCCCAGCGCTTCGGCGGCGAACGCCACGGCGTCTTCCGGCGAAGCGGCGGTAACCACGCCCGGTATGTCCACCGGCGCGTCCAGCGCGACGACCGGCCGCCCGAGTTTCGTCGCGAGCGCCAGTTCCGACAGGGTACCGTACCCTCCGCCAACGGCTATGACCGCGTCCGCCGATGCCGCTATTATTACATTACGGGCGTGCCCCATACCGGTCGCGATCGTATAGGTTACGTACGGATTCGCCGAGCTTTTTTCGTAAGCGGGGACTACACCGATAACAACGCCGCCGACTTCGGACGCGCCCTTGCTCGCGGCTTCCATAACACCGCCGAGGCCACCGCAGACCACCGTCCAGCCCCGGGCCGCTATGAGACGCCCGACCCGGTAAGCTTTATCGTACAGTTCACCTTCGGCGGCCGCGGCGCCGCAGACGCCGATCTGGGCTTCGCGTTCCGACATACTTTTCACCTTTAATGATATAACAAAGCGCCGAAGAAATCCAGAACAAAAAGGCGGCCTTTCGGCCGCCCGTTTATTCATATCCCGATACGTTTAGTGATACCCTGCCTTAATCTCGCCCAGGGACGCTTCTTCCACGCTCGAGTACCCAACGGTGAACGACCAGACTTCGTCTGCCCCCATCTCATTACCCAGTCCGTCGGCCAAAGTCCCCGCTACGGTACAGGTTATCGTAGCGCCTTCGGGCAAGTCGCTGTCGGGTTCAAATATACAGATCACGTCGTTGGGATTGCTGTCGTCGATGTAAAGGGAACCGGGTATTTCAGCTCGTGTGCCGTCGTCCGCGGAGAAGTCGATACTTCCGCTTTTCACACCCTTATCGTCGTCCTTGCAGTGGAAGAATATCGACGTTTCAGGTACAGCCCAACCTCCGTCGGCCGGGTCCTGGCCGTCGACGTACGGGCCGTCCATATCGTCGTCTATTTTAACGCGGACCAACATATCGTAATAGTAATACGAAGTCCAGTTTGTACCGTCGTAAGTATACGCTACGCCGTGGTACGGGCTCGTAGTATCCAGTCCTATATAAGGTTCGTAACCTGAGTAGTACTGGATACCTACCCAGAACTTATCGCCGCCGGTTACCGTTATCTCTTCGCCGGTAAGGTCCACATACGGTGACCAGTGCCAAAAATCGCCCCCAAAATCAAACCATTCATAACCCAGTAAGGTCCCGGGTAAATTGTAATACCCCGAATCGTCGTTCTCCCATACACCTACGGCTTTGTTCCCGTCCCCATAGACATAAAACGAAGCGTTGATGACGTGGCAGTCAACCGGCGCTTCGAACCACTGAGCGCGACCGGCATAATCCAGCGACCAGTAGGTTTCCATCGTATCGTCGGACTGTTGTAGAATTTGTTCCTCCCGACCGGCCAACGCGGGTGTCGCCACCGCCAACACGGCCACCAACAACAACACGTTTCTCATATCCCTTACCTCCCTTATCGGTTCGATAGACCATTTACTCTACGTTTTGTTTATTTTACGAAAGGCGACAAAAACGGTCAAGCCTTATTAAACGACGGCCCCGTAAAAAAGGCGGCCTCTCGGCCGCCTTCCCGCGCTTACTCAACCAGTGTTTAGTGATACCCGGCCTTAATCTCGCCCAGAGACGCCTCGTCCACGCTTACGTAACCCACGGTGAACGACCACTCGTACGGCGACGCCATCGTATTGCCCGCTATGTCGGTCGCCTGTACCGAAACGTCCACCACGTCGCCCGGGTTGAAATCGCTGACCGGGTCGAGGTCAACAGTTACGTCGGTAGTCCCGTCATCAGTTATGTTCTCTGCGACAGGTACATCTACGCCACCCACCTGAACCGAATATACGCAGTCGGCGAACAGGCACCCGGCCGCGTTGTCCTCGATGTGCCAACCGATGTTGGTATCCGGGCCCGCGGTCCTGGTTCCGCCATCGGAGACAGTCGCTTTCGCAACACCCGTCCCGCCACCGATCGCGACGCGGGTAGCAGGTACGTAACCTCCGGTCCTGCCGCCGGTCGGGTATTCCTGCGTAATCGTGGGCGGCGTCGCGTCCACGCCAAAGGACCAGACTTCGTCGGCCCCCATCTCGTTCGTGAGGCCATCGGCCAGGGTCCCGGCCACGGTACACGTTATCGTCTCGCCTTCGGGCAGGTCGCTGTCGGGGGTGAAGGTACAGACCACGTCGTTGGGGTCGCTGTCGTCGATATCGAGCGAACCCGAAACGTCGGCCCTAGTCCCGTCGTCGGCGGAGAAATCTATAGTCGCGCTGTCGACGCCGTAGTCGTCGTCCTTGCAGTGGAAGACTATGTCGGTGTCGGGCGCGGCCCAACCGCCGTCGGCCGGGTCCTGACCGTCGACGTACGGCGGGTCCGCGTCGTCGTTAACGACGCCGCGAATCATCATAGCGCCGTAGCCATAAGCCGAGAAATCGGTCCAACTACTCCCGCCGAACCACATCCAGCCTGAATATTGAGGTGCTCCCGAGTTCCCATCTTCGGGGCAGTACCAGGGGTAGCTCCCCCCGTAGCTGAAAAGAGTGATCCGGTCGCCGTTGGCGAAGAACGCGTGCTCGTCCAACACGTCGAAGACGGCCCATTCGTTATCGTACGGCCCCGAACCCGGGAACGTAACGTCGCCGCCGAAGTAGCTGTCGGTTTCGTCGGGCCGGTTGTAGGTTCCGTTCCAACCATAACAGTTCAACACTACGTCATGGGTCTGGCCGTAAGAATACGCGAATATGCTCATTTCGACGAGCCAGCAATCAAACGTTATATCGAACGAATCGCCGAACCCCGATGGGCCGCTCCAAAGGTATTGCCTACTTCCGTCGTCGTTTATCAGGTCGTGTTCGACCCGGGTTTGGGCCCCGTCGTACGGCGCGTAAATCCCCGAGCCCCCGCCGACGTCTTCGATGAGGTACGGCCCCAGCTCTATTTCCTTCGCGGCTACCGGAATGGCCAAAACCGCGACCCCTAGAACCAATAATATGTTTCTCATATACTTTCCTCCTTTGATAGTTTGATATTACGGTTTCCGATACATCTTTAGGATAATATGATAGTCGGTGGGATTTGTCAAACGTTTCGTTTCGACAACCTGAAAAAAGGCGGCCTTTCGGCCGCCCGTTGATTCGGGTCCAGATGCGTTTAGTGATACCCGGCTTTTATCGTGCCCAGAGACGCGTCTTCCACACTCACGTAACCGACGGTGAACGACCACTCGTACGGCTCGGGCATCGTATTACCTGCCATATCGGTCGCCTGTACCGAAACGTCCACCACGTCGCCCGGGTTGAAGTCGCTGACCGGGTCGAGATCAACAGTCACGTCGGTAGTCCCGTCATCAGTTATGTTCTCTGCGACAGGAACATCCACGCCACCCACCTGAACCGAATATACGCAGTCGGCGAACAGACACCCGGCCGCGTTGTCCTCTATGTGCCAGCCGATGTTGGTATCCGGGCCCGCGGTTCTGGTTCCGCCGTCGGAGACGGTCGCTTTCGCAACACCCGTACCACCGCCGATAGCCGCGCGGGTAGCAGGTACGTAACCTCCGGTCCTGCCGCCGGTTGGGTACTCCTGCGTAATTGTAGGCGGAGTAGAGTCGATGCCGAAGGACCAGACTTCGTCGGCCCCCATCTCGTTGCCCAGGCCGTCGGCCAGCGTACCCGGTACGGTGCAGGTTATCGTATCGCCCTCTGGCAGGTCGCTGTCAGGAGTGAAGGTGCATACCACGTCGTTGATGTCCTCGTAGTCAATCTCGAGGGACCCTGATATTTCGCCTCGCGACTCGTCTTCTGCGGTAAACCCTACGGTATCGACGTTAATTCCCTTATCGTCGTCTTTGCAGTGGAAGACTATGTCGGTGTCAGGCTGAGCCCAGCCGCCGTCGGCCGGGTCCTGCTCGTCGACGTACGGCGGGTCCATATCGTCGTCGATAATAACGCGGACTAAAGCGGCGCCGAATAGCACGTGGTACGCGCTCCAGTTGTTGGTGGTAAATTGCCACCAGTTGCTACCCTCCGGACCGCCGCTGCCGCCGCTGATAATGCCTTGGTCGTCGCTCGTGCCGGCTACGTTAAGGTCGTCCATGAACGGATGGAATACTTCGCCGTCGGAGAACGTTACGCCTTCGTAGGCCACGTCTATCTCGTTCCAACCCGTGGTGCTCGGCGTGTATTCGATAGGGGCCGAGAAATAGGAATCGTTATGGTTCGGCGTCCCGCCGGAATCGCCGTAGCAATCGTGGTAATATGTGTGGCCCGAGCTTTTCAAATAGTACTTCAGCGTAGCCAGGTGGCAATCAGACGGCGCCGTGTAGGTAGAAGCCTGCCCCTTAAGACCGTAATGGCTCCAGTAATTAGTACCGTTATCGTGCGACATCTCGGTTTCCGTCCGCGATTCAAACACCCGGTACACGTCCGCCAGTGACGACGGGACGTTCTCGACTACCGACCTCACGCCGTCCGTCGTTATCTCGTACTCGACGGCGGCCGCCGGTATGGCGAGAGCCACGGCCATTAGAACTAGTAATACGTTTCTCATTTCCTTTTCCTCCTTCTATGGTTTGGCGTTACTGTTTCCGATGCATCTTACGTATTCTACTACAGATGACAGGGACTGTCAAACGTTTCGTACCGACAACCCGAAAAAAAGGCGGCCTTGCGGCCGCCCGTTTTTCAGTTTAGGATGCGTTTAGCGATACCCGGCCTTAATCTCGCCCGGGGTCGCTTCCTCCACGGGCGAGGTTTACGTGAAACCGTCCGGCGTAACGTTTATTTCGGTTTTTCTACTTAAGTTAATATGGGCTTTTCAAAACGCCCCGTTCCGTAACCCGTGTGCTTAACCTATATAATCCCCGGAAGGAGTTTATTATGAAACGTATTCTTATTCTAGCCGTTTCGGTTTTTACCGTGAGCGCCCTAACTGCAGGGGCTTTATCGGAGGCCGAGGAACTAAACGAGCAAGGGTTGGACTATTTCTACGAAGGAAAATACGACGAAGCCTTGGAATGCTTCGAAAAAGCCCTCGAGTTGGACCCGGAATACGCGGCGGCCTGGGACGGAAAGGGGCGCGCTTTCAACTACCAACAGAGGTACAACGAAGCGATGTGGAGCTTCGAAAAGGCCCTCGAATACGACCCCGATATGATAGACGTATGGGTCCACAAGAGTTCCGTCCGGAACGCCCAGGGTTACTACGAGGAAGCGCTCGAGTACCTGGAAAAGGTACTGGCGGACGACCCCGACCACGTCCACGCGTTGACGAACAAAGGCTGGTCGTATCTCGGTCTTGAGCGTTTCGACGAAGCATTGGCCCAGGTTGATAAAGGGCTGGAGTTGGACCCGGAGTTCGTATACGCGTACGTCATTAAAGCCTGGACGCTCCTGAACCTCGGGCGCCCGGCCGAAGCGTCCGAAAACTTCGATAACGCAATAGACCTGGACGTACTTCCGCCGGCCGAACTCACCGGCGTTTGGTTCGGCAAGAGCGCGGCTCTCACGGCGATGGGAGATTTCGAAGGCGCTATGGGTTTGTACGATAAAATCCTCGTACAGAACCCGGAAATCGCCGTGGCGTGGTACAATCGGGCGTGCCTGAAGAGCCTTTCGGGTAGGAAGGACGAAATGCTCACCGATCTCGCGCAGGCGATAGACATGGCCCCGGAGCTCGCGGCGTCGGCTCAAACCGACGCCGACTTCGAGGCTTACTACGACGACCCCGATTTCCTTGAGTTGGTTAAACCTGCGGAGTAACCTTACTTCGCGTAAAACCCGCTTAAAGGATATAAGGATATATTGACCCGACGGTATAAGGAGACGCGATGAAACAAGAGTTCGACGGGAATATACTGAGCCCGCTACCTATCGTACTCCTCGGTACGCTAATCGACGAACGGCCGAACTACTGCGTAATCGGTTACATCTCGCCTTTCGACTTCGGGAACCACGTTTTCTTCAGCCTCTACAAAAAACGCTACACCCGCGTCGGTATCCAGGAGAATAAAACGTTCAGTGTTAACGTCCCGTCCGAAGACCTCATCGACGAGGTAAACATATGCGGCAGCAAGTCGGGGCGGGATACCGACAAATCGATCCTTTTCGAAACGTTCTATGGAGAATTGGAAACCGCCCCTATGATACGCGAGTGCCCGCTCAACATGGAGTGCCGCGTCACCGATATTCTCGATTACGACCCCAACGAAGGCATCGTCGGTAAGGTAATTAAATCCTATGCGAACGCCGACCTCGTCAAGGACGATATTGTCGATATGCGAAGGGCGGGGCTTTTCGCTTGGACGATAGCCGGTGACTTCTCTTTCTACCGCCTCGGCGAGCAAATAACGTCCGAGAGCGACGCCGAGGATTAAGCGGCGTAATATCTTCTCGGCGAACGCCGAGAAAGGAACCCGATAGGTGGACATAAGGAAACTGTTTACGGAATGGGCCGCGGCCCTTATAGCGGGTTTGGACGCCGAAACGGACGACGAAACAAAAGCGCGCGTCATGGAGTATTGCGGTCGGGCCTGCGCCCTCACCTACGGGAGCATAGAAACGGCGAAAACAATCCGGAACGGCGTCAAGGAAATCGACGAGTTTTTGGACGAAATCAAACGCGTCGACGGCTTTTGGTGCGGGACGTGGGTAAGAGACGGCGACATCGTTTACTCGATATGCGAAGATTGCGGTTGCCCTTTAGTTTTGGGCGGTTTGGTCGAACAGTCGCCGGTATTCTGTGACTGCTCCAGAGGTTGGGTAAAAGCGGTCTTCGAGGAGGTCTTCAGGGGGCCGGTCGAGGTGAAACTCGAGCAGGCCATCGGCCGGGGCGACCCGGTATGCAAGTTCGTCGTTTCTCCAGCCGGCCCTTCTAGTGATACCCCGCCTTAATCTCGCCCAGGGACGCCTCTTCCACGTTCGTGTAACCTACGGTGAACGACCGCTCATAAGGCGCGGCCGTCGCGTTCCCGGCCAAATCGGCCGGCTGGACCGATACTTCGATAACCCCGATAGCTATTAATTATGCTAATATTTTCCTCTTGACATATATCCTTTTTATTGTTATCTTGACGTCCCAGGGACATCGAAAGTTGATCCGAAAGCGATCGACGGATATTTAACGTAATTCCAGATGTTCGCTGGGAATAAAAAAGAGACGCGACTTAAAAGACGTGCGAACCCCCGTGCCGGCGGGGGTATCTTTTTAGTTTCGACTACAACTCCGTTAACCGGAGTAATTTTTTTGCCCGATTTTAACGGCTCCCTCCGGGGAGCCTTTCTTTAAAAAAGGAGGACGAGATACTATGAAAGACACGAAAGCGTATCACGAAGCGGTCGGCGGTTTACGGGCTTTTTTCGCGGCGAGAGGTTACGTCGAAGTACCGGTCCAACCAAGATTATCGATACTCGCGGCTTGCGAAGACCCGGACACTATAAGTATGTTCGAGTTCTCCGGCGAGGAATGGCCGCTACCGCAGACCGGGCAGATGTGGCTCGAACGCGAGCTTTTGGAGAATCCCGGGTGGCCGGGCGTGTTCTGCATAAGCACGTCGTACCGAAACGAGCCCAATCCGATACCCGGCCGCCACGACCTGATATTCCCTATGTTTGAGTTCGAGTCACAGGGCGATGTTAACGATCTGATCGAATTGGAAAGGGAGTTGTTGGTACGGACCGGCTTTTCACCGCCCATAATCCTTGAGTACGAGGACGTGTGTAGAACCTACGGCGTCGAGAGAATCGGGGCCGACGAAGAGACGGCGTTGCAGAGGGACTACGGCGACGAGGTAATAATCAAAGAATTCCCGTCCCGGAGCGACCCTTTCTGGAATATGCACGAGCTACCCGACGGGCTCTTCAGTAAAGTCGACGTCATACTCCACGGTATCGAAACCATCGGGAGCGCCCAACGAAGCTGCGACGCCGACGGGATGAGGAAGAATTTTTATTCGGTCAGCGGCGGCCGGTACGCCGAAAGACTGTTTGAGCTGTTCGGCAAAGAGAGGGTAATGCGCGAGCTGGACGACTACCTTTCTCTCGATATGTTCCCAAGGTTCGGCGGCGGAATCGGCCTGACCAGGTTGGCCAGAGCCATGAACATCATAGGAGAAGTTACCGGCAGCACGGTTGCTCAACCATCCATCGCTTAACGGGCCCATTAAGCGAGTATAACGAGAGGTCCCGACGCCCGATAGTAAAAGGCGTACGGCTCTCGTGTTTTTTTATAAAAAACAACTCCCCACAAATCGATACGGCCGAATCTACCCAGCTGTCGTAAAAAATAAGAAAAACGGTAACGGCGCGGTTTATCCGCACCGACTCCGAGCTGGAGCCCGACCCCATTTTTCCGGCCCTCTTTATGGTAAAGGCGGAGCCTGTGGTCAGGCTTTTCGCTTCTTAAGGTAGTAAGCGGTTTCGCATTCTACGACCCACGTCGGCACTCTACTATAAATATATCAAAAACGCTGCCGTCGTCTTAATTCACGGATTATCGAAAGTAATAAAAGAAGGACAGGCCCAAGCCTCTTCGAATATTCAACCTCGTTACTCGGTCTCCGGTTCTTCCGGCGCCGGTTCCTCTACGTACGGGCATGGCGGCATACCCATCATCTCCATGCCCGGGCCGTGGCTTTTGCCGTGAACCATGCCGCAAGATGGACATTTGCCCTCTTCGAAGCCGCCGTGCATCATCTTGAAACATTTATAGCCGGTTCCGTACGGTCCCGGCTTCTCGCCGCAAGCGTACATAAACGCCCGCGTGACCGTACACGCCGCGAGGAGCACAGCGAGGATAATTACGACGATCGCGACGACCTTTGCCAGCTTCCGCGGGCCGCCCTCGGCTCTCGCGGCCTTGAACCACAAGATAAAGCCGAATACTACCGCCAAGAGCTCCAGACCCAGCGCGATATCCCATCCGTACATATACTCACCCCCTTTGCGTTTTCGTTTAACTAATAATAACATAACGGGGCCCGAACCGGGCCTAAAAAAGGGCGGCCCCCCGGCCGCCTTATAGTCTTACGTATCTATACCGTTAGTGATACCCTGCTTTAATCTCGCCCAGGGACGCTTCTTTTACGCTGGAGTAGCCTACCGTGAACGACCATTCGTACGCCGCGTCCATCGTGTTACCCGCGATGTCTGTCGCCTGTACCGAAACGTCGACCACGTCGCCCGGGTTGAAGTCCGAATCAGGGTCCAGCTCGACCGTTACGTCGGTCGTCCCGTCGTCGGTGATGTTTTCGGCAACAGATACGTCGCCGCCGCCCACCTGGACCGTATAGACGCAGTCCGCGAACAAGCAGCCGGAGGCGTTGTCCTCGATGTGCCAGCCGATGTTGGTACCCGGGTCAACGGTCCTGGTTTCGCCGTCGTAAACGGTCGCTTTTGCGGCACGGTCGGACGGGTTACCTGAAACTACGCGCTTTGCCGTTGCGCCGCCTTCGCTCCGGCCGCCTGTCGGATACTCCTGGGTAATCGTGGGAGGCGTACCGTCAACACCGAAGGACCAGACCGCGTCCGAGCCCATCTCGTTGCCCAGACCGTCGGCGAGAAGTTCGTCTACGGTACAGGTTATCGTCTCGCCCTCGGGCAGGTCGCTGTCGGGAGTGAAAGTGCATACCACGTCGTTCGGGTCGCTGTCGTCAATGTCTAAAACACCCGGTACGTCGGCCCTGGTGCCGTCGTCGGCGGAGAAGTCGATTGTCCCGCTGTCAACGCCCTTGTCGTCGTCCTTGCAGTGGAAGACTATGTCGGTGTCGGGTTGAGCCCAAGTAGTGTCGGCCGGGTCCTGCTCGTCAACGTACGGCGGGTCCATGTCGTCGTCGATTTTGACCCGGACCATCAGGTCCCAGGACGAAATAAAGTACCAGGAACTACCGTCGAACGAGTAAGCAATCCCGTGGTTCGGGCTGGTAGTATCCAACCCCAAATAAGGATAGCTTCCGGCGCTGTAAACGATACCCACCCAGAACTTATCGCCGCTGGAAAGCGTTATCCCTTCGCCCGTAAGGTCCACGTAGGGCGACCAGGCCCAAGCGCCCGAAAAAGCATGGGAGACCGAACCCAGTAGGGTCCCGGGCCTATCGGCGGAGTCATCCCACACCCCTACGTCTTTAGTTCCGGACCCATCACAATAGAACGAAGCGCTGACGACGTGGCAGTCGGCCGGTGCGTCGAACCACTGAGCCCACGACCAGTTATTCATAGACCAAGATATCTCCATCGTATCGTCGGATTGCTGCAGGATCGTCTCGGTCCGAACGGCCACGGCAGGCGCCGCTACCGCCAATACCGCTAAAACCAACAGTACGTTTCTCATTTCCTTTCCTCCTCAGGTTGATTGAAAGAACGTTCTCTCTCTCCCGGCCCCCTACAAGCTGAGGTAACTACAAAATAATATAGCGTTCTTACGGTCGAGTCAAGCTAAAACCGCACACGTAATTAGAATAGTCAGGTACTGCTTACGATTTTTTCCGTTATATAACGCTCACCATAAAAAAGGCGGCCTTGCGGCCGCCTAATGGCCAGTATATTTAATATATCTACGCCGCCGATAATAAGACACCGAGGAATAATAACACTACAATTAATACAAATATTACTCCCACCGCTAGGATTAATATAACAGCCACAGTAAGAACAATTATAAGAATAAAGGGAAGAAAGATTTCGGAAAAAGAACGACTTTTGATATGGGTGCTTTTATCAGACATGAACGAAGAATAGGCTTCCGGTTTCGATTTCGCCAACCCACTTATCAAAAACGTGTGTTTTAGGGAGTCTATAAATTTTTTTATCTTCTCACGGTTTACACCTGAGTCGACGAGTGCCCACGGGACCTTCGATTCGCTGGCTATTTTGATTATATTCTCCCGCGTAACGTCGACCGTAAGCCGAAAGCCGGGCCATTCTAACAAAGTTACGCAAATATCCGATTCGAAAATAAGAGGGGAGCGTTCCTCGCACCCTCCTAGTAGAAGAAGCGTCGCTTTAACGGCGTCGGTTATCTCTTCTTGCGAGAAGCCGTGTTGAACGGTTACTTCTTTACGTACGGCCATGGTACCCTTTCGCTAAAGCAACGCGGTAATAAAAGGGACCCGCCCAGGGGTCCCCTTTTTAACTTCGGGGCGAGAGGATTTGAACCTCCGACCCCCTCGTCCCGAACGAGGTGCGCTACCAGACTGCGCTACGCCCCGAAATTTACCGGCGGGTTCTCTACCAACAATACCCCTGCCCGGCTACCGTATTATACACGCCCGAGCGGCCGTTTTCAAGTCTTTTCCCGCAGGTTAGCGGTCACCTACCGGTACCCGAAGGCTATTGGAAACCGTTACCGCCGTCGGGCCGACCTAAAAACCGGCCTCTACGATAACCATCTTCCTGGCTTCCTTGAAACCGCCGGCCCTCAACTCGTAGACATAAACACCCGGCACGAGCGCTAGGTCCGCCGTTAGGGCAGTTTCCCCCGCTTCGGCCGGACCGTCGTACACCGTCGCGACCAGGCGCCCGGCTATGTCGTACACAGAAAGCGTCACCCGGCCGGCTTCGCCGGTCGTGAACCGGAACGTAACGGTCCCGCCGCTCGGGTTCGGGCGGACCGGCGCCAGGCTGTATACGCCGGCCGTCTCCGGAACCGTCGCCCGGACCGGCCCGTACGCCTCGGACGCGCCCGAGACTTCCACGGCCTCGAGCCAGTAGTCGTAAACGCCGCCCGGTTCCACGTCCCCGTCGGCGTAACGATAAGGCGACGCGCCGACGATTAAACCGCCGTTAAGCCGCTCCCTCGCGGCGCCGGCGGACCGGTACAGGTTGAACCCGGCCAGGTCAGTCTCGTACGCGGTTTCCCACTCCACGTCCACCGCTTTTGCGCCTACGGGCTCCGCCGTAAACGACGTCAATTCCACGCCGACGGTGTTCTCTATGAGCACGTTCATACACATCATCGCAAGGTAACTCGTAACCCAGGACTGGTCGTAGTCATCAGAGTCGTCGTCGTTGGCGGGTATGCCGCCGTCGGAGTCGCCGTCCTCGGCGGCAAGGAAGTCGGCCAGCGTCTCGAACTTGTCCCAATAGACGGCGCCGGCTCCGCCGTCGAACGCGGACCAGTGCCCCCACGCGAACCAACCCTTCCACGCGTTATCCCACCCGTAGATCGTATCGACCGTATCGGGCAGGTACGCCGCGTACGTCGTCATCCACTCTTCACGCTCGCCCGGGTACGCCTGGAAGTACGAACGGTCCAACCCCCAGACGGTCGCGCCGCCGGACATAGCCCAGGAATGGAAACCTATCGTGGACTCGGGGTTCGATTCGGCCCACGTCTTTACTTCCTCGGCCCGGGCCAGGGCCTGCGCTTTCATCGCGTCGTCGCCTATATCCTCGGCGTATTCGTAAACGTTGCCAACGGCCCAGGCCGTACAATAGCCGTCATTCAACGAATTCAAGTCTATCGGGTTGTCGAGAAAGAACTCGGCGGACGCGATACCGTACCATTTGTAGGTATCGTCGCCGGTTACTTCCCTGTACATCCGCTCGCAGCGGGTCGCCCAGCCGCAGTTATAGACCCGGTAGTACTTGGAACCGGTATCCCAACCTTCCTCTTCGTACGCGGGGTGGTTCAAAATGTACGTCCAGGACCTGTCGGTGTACTCGTCGTACTGGTCGTCGTCGGTCAGCTGGCGATAGCGGGACCATACCCATACGGACTCGGAAGTATTGTCGGTCTGGATGATGTCCTGATGAATAGGGTGTTCGCCTTCGCGAATCCCGCCGTAGTCGTCGCCGGGGTCCGTCACCTGCATAGTCGAGATGAAGTACGCAGCGTCGGCGAAGACCTCCAACGGATCGTACGCGCCGGTGCGGCCGCCGTAGCGCGAGTCGTACTCGTAAACCGCCGGCCCGGGGTCTTCGGCTATGAGCTCGTCCGGGACGAACTCAGTAGCGTGGGCGGTTACGGCTCCTACGGAGAGTATAATTATTAAAACGTTTCGCATATCAATCACCCCGTTTCGGATAAAGGACCTTTGAAGCGTCGTACGGGATTATAACCACGCTTTATCTACCCGTCAAGGACTATCGGGCTAAGCGTTAATAAACTTGAGCAGGAACCACAGGAGTGTTATATTTATACATAACTAAACGTTTAGATTATAAAATATGCAAACCGAAACGCGGTTTTTTAAAAGGAGGGACTATGTTTTCGGACGTTAACGCTAAACGCCTGTTAGCTATTTTAGCGGTCGTCTGCGCGTCCGCAACCGCGACGGTCGCTACCGACTGGCTCTGGCAGGTTACCACGGACCCGGCCGGAGATAATGAACCTTCCTGGTCGCCCGACGGTACGACGATCGCGTTCATGTCGAGCCGCAGTGGCAACCTCGACATCTGGACCATACCCGCCGGCGGCGGGACACCTACGCAGGTAACGACGGATACGGCCGCCGATGGGTCTGCTTCGTGGTCGCCGGACGGCACGACGATCGCGTTCAGCTCCACCCGCAGCGGCAACTTCGATATCTGGACCATACCCGCCGGCGGCGGAGCATGTACCCAAATAACCACGGATCCGGCCTGGGATTGGTCCCCCTCGTGGTCGCCCGACGGCACGACGATCGCGTTCAGCTCCACCCGTAGCGGCAACGACGACGTCTGGACCATACCCGCCGGCGGCGGGACCCCTACTCAAATAACGACGGACACAGCCGACGACGGCTTCCCTTCCTGGTCACCCGACGGGACTACGATAGCTTTCGAATCGGACCGGAGCGGCAACTGGGATATCTGGACCATACCCGCCGGCGGCGGGACCGCTACCCAGATAACGACGGACCCGGCCGAGGATTATGACGCTTCCTGGTCGCCCGACGGCACGACGATCGCATTCACCTCGGCCCGCAGCGGTAACTGGGATATCTGGACCGTACCCGCCGGCGGTGGTACGGCTACGCAGGTTACTACGGACCCGGATTACGATGGGTGGCCTTCCTGGTCGCCCGACGGCACGACTATCGCGTTCATGTCGAGCCGCAGCGGCAACACGGATATCTGGTGTATAAAACCGGACTATGCGTCGATCGCACCGGCGTCCCTGGGCGAAATCAAGGCAACGTTTAAGTAGAGAGACCCGGATTTGCGCGACGAAGGCCTACCCGCCCGGGTAGGTTTATTACGTTTCGGGCCGGTCCGAAGACCGGCCTTTACTTTAACGCGTCCGTAATAACCGTACCAAACGGCAAAGTTACTCGCTTACCTCAACGAACCTTCGCCCCCCTCCATTATACTCATAAACCCCTTTAGTCTCCACCACCAACCGCTCCGTCCCCGTATAATCGACCACCTCGACGTACGCCCTGGGTTCCTTCTCGTCCGGCTCGAAGCGTAACTCGCCGGACCAGATAACCTCGCCGGTCGCCGCGTCGGTCTCCGCCGTAGCGATGTCGCCGATTATATGGTACTCGCCGTCGATGTAACTTAATATACGACGCGACCGGGTAATAAAGCCGCCTTCGACGGTCTCGGCCCCGTAGATTATCGCCGGGCGCCCGGCAAAGACCTCTTCGACGGTTACGACACCCACGAAACCGTGCTCGTCGTCGTAAACCTGCTTGAACGCGTCTTTTTCACGCTCGAAGACGTAAAGCCGCCGGCGCCCCGCGTCCCGGAAGAGGGCCGTCGCTTCCAACTCCAACGCGCCGTCGCCGTCGAAGTCCCCGGCGTCGAACCATACCGTCGGGTTCTCACCGTCTATAATCAACTCGTTTATAGGAATCGCCGCGCCGTTGTCCGTCACCCTCACGATATTCTCTAACTCGTCCTCGACGTCGCCGCGCCACCAACCGAACGTATCCCACCGGACGGTCTTGAGCATCCACTCGAGGCGCTTCTCCGCGTCGGCGACCGGGTCGTAGTACTCGACCATCCTGCTGGCGGCGTAGTCGCCGAACGCGCCGGTCGGGTCTACGTCGTACGCGGTCTCATAGTACTTTCGGGCTTTCTTAAAGTCCCCCTCCTGAATGTACCCGTCGGCAAGATAAACACAGGTCTGCGCTTTCTCCTCGGGCTCCCAGTCGCCTTTCAGCAGTTCCTTCACGTACCTTTCGGCGGTCTTCAAATCGGGCCCCTCGTCGCCTATAAGCGCGCCATATACGTACCATTGTACCCGCTCGGCCCAACGGGGGTCGTCCGGGAAGTTCTCGACGCACCAGAGACAGTCGCCGGCGTCGAAAGAGAGAAAATGTACCTCAGTCCATACGCCGGTACCCGGGTAATTCTCCCGCACCCGGTCGTATTCCTGAGCGTAAAACAGACGGACGGCTTCCGGCGGGTCGTCCGCGTACCTCGATATTTTAGCCGCGATAACGTCGCAACCGGCCGCCACCTCGGCGTCGTCGGTGAGTGACTTCACCCTCCCCAGCATCTCCAGGGCGGCGGGAACGTCGCCGTCGTACCACAGTCGCTTCTCGTATAATATCGTATAAGCGACGTCGTCGCCCCTGGCTTCCAGCGCCGAATCGAAGCTACTGTCCGTAACCTCTTTGTAGAGTAGTTCCTCGTCGTATAAAAAGCCCTGGCCCCACGCGTCGGCAGTACCATTTACCGAATACAGATGCGCGCCCGAGAACGCGTACTCCTCATCCGGGTCTTTCCGGGATTTACGGAGGACCAAAGCTTCAGGCCGGCCGTCGCCGTCGAGGTCGTCCCAGGTTATCTTGTTTCTCTCCTCGTGATAGTACCCGTCCTGCCACGCGGTCGAATCGAAGCCGCCGTACCACCGGGAGTAGCCCACGTCGATGACCCGTGTCGCGTCCCGTAGAGCGTGCTTCAATCCCCCGTCGTCCAAATAGAACGCGTCGTAGAAGTCGTACTCGCCGCCGAAACCGCTGCCGTACGATTCCTCGCCGAACTCCAGGACGTAAAGCGGTTCCGCGAACTCCTCGACCGCCGACAGGGTTATCTGGGTTTCTGAAAGCATCGTCGAAGGGAGGTCGTCTTTAACGTCGGCTAATTTATATCGACCGCCCTCGTGGACGACGTACAAAAGTAGGAGGTCAGATATCCATTCTTCGGTAACCGTAACCGCCGCCAGATAACCGTCGTCGCCGACGGCTAGTTCGGCCGAGACCTTTACCATCGGTTCGGTCCAGCGATCGTCTCCGGCCAGATGCGTTTCGACGAGCTCGCCGACCGCCGCAACATCGAGAGTAGAACAAGCTGGTATAGCGCCGACCGCTAATAGGCCTATTATCAGTAAATTACGCATAGTTGCCTCGTGTATCGGTTCAACTTTACTCGGGTATCTCGTCGGTCATCCTCATTAATGTCGTTTCGTCCCCCGTCGGCGTTTCGGCGCCGTCCGCCGCTTCCGTTCCTTCCTCCTGCTCTTCGGCGGGTTTTTTATCGGGTTCGCCCGAAACCTTACCTAAATACGGGTGCCACGCGTACGGGTCGAGGTGGAAGTACGCCAGAACGTCCCGTACCGAAGCCTGGGCTTCGGCCTTGCACGTAGCCTCACCCACATACCCTACGTACCCGTCTTCGGTGTATGTGATTATTTTAACCTTCTCAGGTTCCTCCACGGTCGTTACCGAGACGGCGAAAGACGCCAAATCCCTTATCGATATCTGGCGGGGTAAGCAAAGTTTGAAACCCTCGAAGTTGTACGATCTGTGTATCTCACGTCCGATAGCGCCCGGCAGCATTTTAGCCCCCCGGGCCGTCACGCTCCCCACAATCTCATCCGCCGCCCGGTCCTTGGTGGACTTGGGTAGCGAGTGGTCCTTGTAGTACGCGATGTAATTTCGCTTTTCGTTTATAACCTTCTTCAGCGTATCCCGGGCTGTACTATACCGTCCGGGGTCGTATTTGTTTATCAGGTACACGAAGTTCACCGACCAGCGCAGGTCATAAACCCACGCATGCGTGTCGGCGACGCCGGTGTGAAGCGTCGGCGACGCGTACCTGGGTAAGCCCGAAACGTCGGCGCCGTAGCCGGTACGCAAGGGCGTCCTTATTATGTCGATAATCGTCTCGGAAATCTGCACGAAACGGCCGCTGGATTCGGCGTCGGGTTTGACCAAACCCGCCTCTTTGAACGCGGCCACCTCGGCCTCGTAAAGACCGCGGAACTCCAGGTAGCCCCGACTGTGGCTTTCGGCGGAAAAAATATAGCGAGCGCGGAGGCACTTCGCCCGCGTATCGAAGTCAGGCGGGACGCATGACTCCAGCGTCTTTATCAATTCCCCCGCCTTGTCGTAGTTCCCCTGCTCGAAGTAGTAGTCTATACGGCCACAGAGCCACTCGGCATCGCTTTCGGTAAGATAATCTCCAGCGAACCGCAGCGATTTGCCGTCCACAGTCAGAGTGCGGCCCGGCGAAAACGAAAGTATGAAAGCCGCAAGCAAAGCTAATACGGCCAGCCTCTTTTTGGCCGGCGGCGACATCGGCGGATTGTAACAACCGGCTTTCGTAAAGTCAATACTATCGGGGCGTTGGGGCGCTTGACAGCCCGGCTTCGCAGTGGTACTTTCGTAACGGAGGACGCGTATGGCCGATTACAAAATCGTCGTGTTCGTACCGAACGAGAACCTGGACGCGGTCCGGGCGGCCATGGCGGAGGCCGGCGCCGGCGTAATCGGTAACTACACCTACTGCTCGTTCGCGTCTCCGGGAACGGGAACGTTCTTAGGCGGCGAGGGCGCGGACCCGGCCGTCGGCGCCGCCGGGCGACTGGAGCGAGTACCCGAGTGGCGCCTGGAGATGGTCGTCCCGGCCGAGGTGGCCGAAGTCGTGGTGGCGGCGATGAAGGCCGCGCACCCGTACGAAGAACCGGCGTACGACGTATATGAACTGGTAGATATATAGGATGGCCGGCGATATCCCGATAATCACCTTGACAAGCGACTTCGGGACCGCCGACGGTTACGTCGCGTGTATGAAGGCGGTCGTACTGGCTGGTTGCCCGGACGCCCGACTCGTGGATATAACCCACGAGATACCGCCCGGCGACGTCATACGCGGCGCGTTGATACTCGAGGCGACAGTCCCCCACTTTCCCGCCGGGGCAATCCACCTGGCGGTGGTGGACCCGGGCGTCGGGTCCGAGCGGCGCGGTCTGGCGCTGGCGTCGGGTGGGTACAACTTCATAGGGCCGGACAACGGCCTGTTCACGCCGTTTCTGGACGCACCCGGCGCCGCAGCGTACGCCCTTCCCAAGCCGGGTCCCGACGTCTCGACCACGTTCCACGGTCGGGACGTCTTTGCGCTGGCGTCGGCCCGGCTGGCCGCGGGCGCCGATATATCTTCCCTCGGGGAACTCCTGGACAACCTTGTGAGGTTAGATTGGCTAAAAGCCGAGGTCTCCGACGACGAAATCAAGGGTGAAATCATCTACGTAGACCGCTTCGGGAACTGCGTAACGTCTATAAAAGCCGACGATCTGGGAACCGACGTAATCTACACGGTAAAGGCGGCCGGAAGGGACGTCGGACCGTTACGGAAATACTATGCAGAAGTACCGCCGGCCGAGGCACTCGCCTTAATAAATTCGATGGGGCGCCTCGAAATCGCCGTAAACGGCGGGAGCGCGGAGGAGGCGCTCGGGTTGGCGTTGGGCGATGAAGTTACTGTTCGTCTTATTTAGAGGTAAACCTATGAAGCGAATAATCCGCAAAACCGTTTATTTCTTAATCCTATATGTACTCGTTCCCGCTGCCGCGACGTCCACCGAAAACGGGTCTGGGTCACGCGAAGCCAACGAATACGCTAAAAGTATCGAAACCGCGTATTTCAACGCCAAAGAGCTAGAAGAAGCGGGCTATAACGCCGCCGCATTAGAAGCGTATGCGGAGTGCGTCGAGTTATTCAAAGAAGCTAGCCAAGAATACGGCTCGGATATCGAAGAGTTATCCGGGTATGCAGCCGAATCCGCCTTTGAGATCGCGGAAGCGAACTTCGAAAATTACGATCGAATACGGCTGGTTATGCCCCCAAAAACGCTCGAAACCAACCTTAGTAAACGTCTAGAGTTGTCGAAACGGCTGGTCGATTATTACCGGTATTGCGTCGATTTAGACGTACCGGAATGGACCGTAGCGGCAGAAGTGCGTATGGGCGACGTGAACTACTCTTTCGCCGAAGCGTTATGTAACGCTGAACCGCCGCCGGAAATCGCCCCCGAAAAATGGATATATCTACGGCCGGGCGACGACGACCGGATTCTATTGGAGGACATGCACAGGAACTACGTTCACTCGTTGGAAGAACAGGCTTTCCCCTTGTACGACCAGGCGCGAGCTTTCTACGCCGACGCGCTAAAAACCGCCGGCGCCAATAATATCAACGACGAATGGACCAGGCGGGCCGCCGAGATGAGCGAAGAAGCCGAGGAACGTAGTCGAATTATACGCGCTGGGGTATTTGAACGAAGAGAATTCGAAAGCGGAGATTTATAAAAAGCGTTATATCACCCCCCACCCAAACCCCACCAAAACCTCCACGAAGAAATCGTTGTAAGTCTTGTGGACCGGCGTGTCGAAGACGTACTCGTGGGAGTAGTACGGGTCGTATCCGTACTCCTCATGTATCTCTATAGAATAATCCCCCCCGTTCAGCACCCAGTGGGCCCGGGACCCGACGTCAAGAAACGTCCTCCCCGACAGCGGTATCTCGAGTCCGCCGCCGAAATATAACCCGAGGCTACTCACGCCCATCGTTTTATCCAGAGTATAGACGTCCGAGTAAACGAAACCAGAGCGGCCGGTCCCGGATGCGTACAGTTCCAGCGTCTGGAAGTAACAACCGGCGCCGCCGCCGAAGTACGCGCCTACGCTTCCGAACCCGCGTTTGAAGTTCGCCCCCAAAGAGAAAACGCCTATACCCGTTCTTATCTCCTTTACGTCCTCGCTCGCGGGCGCGCCGCCGCTGCGCGCGAAGTGGTAAGTAAACCCGGTCTCGATATCGAGCCACGGCTCGACGCCGAACCCGACCTTCCCCCCTATGCCCGGCGAGATACCGGCGTTCGTGCCGTTCAACGTGAAACCCATAATATCTACAAAGTCATGGGGTCCGTACGGATTATCCTCTATCAGAAAGTCGAAATGCCCGGCCTCGGACGAACCGAGGCCGCCCAGGGGGACCGCTCCGGCGCCGTATATGGTCACGCTCAAGGACGCGGCGAACGCAGGCGTCGCAGATAACGATAAAAAAATAACTAAGATTTTCGCTCTGTTCTTTATATACATCAGACCGACCTCCGTTCCCCTTAAGTAGAAACAGACGTGCGTTTGTTACGCACGTCCTCGCGTTACTTGAACTACCCGGCATTTCTTACGTAAAAATTAACCGGAACCCCACTGCGCACGGTTGCGCCGCGGAACTCCAGTATTTCAATATAATTACGAACGGATGATGGCGTTTATTTTCGCTTAAACAGGAAACTGGCCAGAAGCGCGAAACCTATAAGCAACAGTACTAACGGCCAAGTTAACTTCTGGCTCACGGGAGCCAAGCCGCCTAAGCCGATGAGTATTAAAACTCCCGCCCAAACGTAGTCGCCGACCTTAGGACGCGCGTACCTAACCGAAAATTCGCGCCAGAGCGCCCCCAAAAGACCGTACAATCCGGCTCCGAAGAAAACCCAACTCCAGGCGCCGGCGTAACCGATTTGCGGTAGGTAACCCATACTTTCAGCCATAAAGACCAGGCCAGCCCAGATTAACACGCCCGCCCAGTATATATCGTGTAAATGTCCTTGTTTCCTACGTCGGTCCGTCGTTTCCGGTTCCGCGTTCATATAAACGTCATCCCCTTTCGTTCATTCGTTTTGATAGCGTTCCCCGTCCCCATACGTATCAACAAAGCTAAACCCCGACAGCGCAACATAATAACCGCGATGTCCCGGTGGCAGCAAGCAAAAAAGCTTACGGTAAACGGTTCATTAAACCTTCGGAGCGACTCCCCCCGCATTTATTCAGCCAAGCTCCGCCACATATAAAGAGTAGCGGCGGTGCAGTACGGCTCCCACGATTCCCGAAGAGCGTCCATTTCGCCCGACGGCGAGAAGTCTTCTATCCCGTAGTTTTTCGTGATAGCATTCCTGAACCCCATATCGTCGATGGGAAAGACGTTGGGGCGGCCGAGTTGAAATATCAGAAACATCTCGGCGGTCCACGTGCCGATCCCCTTCACTTGAGTAAGATGCTCGATAACCTCTTCGTCGCTCATCTCCGGGAACTTCTCGGGGGTAATCGTACCTTCGCTGAACTTTTGCGATAGATCCTTGAGGTAACCGCTTTTTTGTTTCGAAACCCCGGCCTCGCGCAGCCGTTCGCCGGGCGTTTCCAAGATGTCGCCAGGCGCGGGGAACTCCTTACCGGCGTATATCGCCTTGAAACGCTCGAGTATCGTCCCCGCGGCTTTCCCGGAAAGCTGCTGGTAGATGATGGCCTCGGCCAGGGACCTAAAAGCGTCGCCTTCCGGCTCCAGTTCGAGCGGCCCCACCGTCTCGATTATTTCGCGCAGTACCGGGTCCTTCGCTTTGAGCGCTTCGGTAGCTTCCTCGAACATAGGTACAGCCTTATCCGAACGTTAACTAGAGGTTATAGAGAAAACCTTACTTGTCAACCCGGCTACATTAGTTTAAGTATAATAGGCTCAGTATAAATCTTCATACCCCGGAGGGATATACGCGGCTTCTTCGGCCGCGCGGCGTACCAGCGCGGGTAAGTCCTCCTCGTTCGACGCCGACTCGTTACTCAATACCGACGCTGGATCAGCTTCGATCCTGGCGAGAATATCCTGATACAGACCGATAATCAAAGCCAGGATGAACCGGCAGTCCGGTTCCATAGCGGGGAAGCGGGAGCGGGCCCTCGAAACGCCAGCTCGTTCAAAGCGACGAGCCCTTTGGACCACCGACGTGACCAGCTCGTCCCAGAGCCGGTCGGACGACCCCGACCGGACCAGCGAGCGGAACTCGTCCTCGGATAACCCCGCGTCGGCAAGGTCGGACGCGGGGATGTAGATTCGACCCGTCTCGCCTATCTGCAGGTCTTTCACGACGTCCCTCAGGATGTGGGCTAGGTAAGCGAATATTCCGAGTTCCCGACCACAGGACACGCAATCAAACCCGTCCCCCGATTCCGCCACTTCGTAACGTACGTTCCCTTCGCTCGTCCCGTCTACCGGCTGTGCGCACAGCAAGTAAATATATATCGTAGTCGGTGCCGCCGTCGCGCCTTCCGCGTATTCCAGAAAGCTGTCCCACGTCTCGAACCGGTCGTACCGAAGGTCGTAACGCATCGCGGAGATGAAATTCGACCAGGTCGAACGAGGAACCGGAAAGGCCGCCAGGGCGGATGCCAGCGCAATGTCCGACGGTTCCGGCCCGGGATTCCCCGCGTAGGCGGCTTCAATCCTGCCCTGCCAACGCTCCAGTTCTTCTTCCATCCGGGCACGCTCGCCGGCGGAAAGGGCGCCGACGTTTGGTACGTCGTCGACGAGGTCGTCGATTACGCGCATCACCGAGTACATCGCCGTAAAGGCCTCATACCGGCACCGGTCGCGGATGAACTGGCTGACTACGTAGAGGTTCGAACGGTCTTTCGCTGCGATCTCCTCGCAGGTTCGCAGCGCTTCATCAAAAGTCCCCTCGTTACCCGGAAGAGGTACCAAGCCCGCCATAAACGGCTCCCGTTTACAATAAACAGGTTATACGCTTTCCAAACGTCTCTTCGCTAGATACAAACTTAGACGGCCGATTAGCCGCCCACACCCGGATGACCGACGGGCACCCGCCAAGGAAAAACCGAAAAGAAACCCGCCTACGATAATAAATACCATCACGTTAAACGACGCTACGAAACAAACTCGTCCGTCGTTTAAGCCTTCGGCGCGACCGCCCGTACTTCCTCGCTCGCCATGTCTTCGTAAGCTTTAAAGTTCTCAACGAACATCGCCGCGAGCTCTTTGGCCTTCGCGTCGTACGCGTCCTTGTCGTCCCAAGTGTTCTTGGGCGTTAATACATCTTTCGGTACGTCCGGGCATTCGTCCGGTACCAGCACATTGAAGACCGGGTCCGGCGTGAACTCCACTTTGTCCAGATTCCCTTCGAGAGCCGCCGTTAGAAGCGCGCGTGTGATGTCGATACGCATCCGCGAGCCCACTCCGTACGGCCCGCCGGACCAACCTGTGTTGACCAGCCAGCAGTTCGTATCGTGTTTAACCAGCCGTTCGCCCAGCATCTCGGCGTAGACCGTCGGGTGCCGCGGCATAAAGGGCGCGCCGAAGCAAGTGCTGAACGTGGCCTGGGGCTCGTCTATCCCCGCCTCGGTCCCGGCCAGCTTCGCCGTGTAGCCCGAGAGGAAGTGGTACATCGCGAGTTCCTTCGTCAGTTTCGCGATGGGCGGTAGTATCCCGAACGCGTCGGCGGCCAGAAAGAAGACGTTCCGCGGGTGGTCGCCAACCCCCTCGACAATGCAGCGAGGGATGTACTCGACCGGATACGTCGCCCGCGTGTTCTCGGTGATGTCGTCTGCGGCGTAGTCTATCTCCCGGGTCGCCTCGTCAACGATTACGTTCTCCAGGACTGAACCGAACCTGATGGCGTCGTATATCTGGGGTTCCAGTTCCGGGTCCAGGTTTATGACCTTCGCGTAGCAACCGCCTTCGAAGTTGAAGATACCGTCGTCGGACCAGCCGGTTTGGTCGTCGCCTATAAGCCGACGATTCGGGTCGGCTGAAAGGGTTGTCTTGCCGGTACCGGACAGGCCGAAGAAAAGGGCCGAATCGCCGTCGGCGCCTACGTTGGCGGAACAGTGCATCGGGCATACGCTTTTGGTCGGTAAGATGAAGTTCATTATGGTGAAGATGGACTTCTTTATCTCGCCGGCGTATCCGGAGCCGATGATGACAACGCGCTTCCCCGCTATGTCCAATCCGACGAAGACCCCCGAGCGTAAATCCCGTTTCTCGTAGTCGGTTACCATCAGGTCCGACGCGTCGAAGACCGTATATGCGTCGTCCGGCTCGAAAGCGGCGAGCTTCTCGGGGGACGGGCGCCTGAACAACGTCTGTCCGAATAGCCCGTGCCACGCCTTGTCCGAGACGACGCGGACGGGAAGCTCGTAGCGTTCATCGGCGCCGGAGTGCCCGTCGAAGACATATAGGTCCCGATCCTTCTGGTATTCAACCGCCAGAGCCCACATATCGTCAAATGTCTCCTGCGTCGTGGGAACGTTGACCGGGCCCCACCAGATATCGCCTTCGGTGGTCGGTTCTTTGACGGTATAGCGGTCGTTAGGCGAACGACCGGTCCGCTCGCCGGTCCGGGTGACGAGCGCGCCGTTGGCGGCCAGGAAACCCTCGCCGGCGGCCAAAGCGCGTTCCATTAGCACCGCTACGGGAAGATTACGGTAGATTTCTCCGGACGTTTTGATTCCCCTCTTCTCGAGTTCGTAGGTATCGGCCATTATCAAAACCCCTTTACTGTCGTTGGGAAAGACCTATATGACTTTTATAATTATGAACACTATAACTTACCTATGCGACCCTCGCAAACCGAAAAGCGACCGGCCGGAAGTAAACGTATCGACCGACACCGCTATGCGTCTAAGACGTGCGTACCCTTTTTCAACGACCTAAGTACGACCCAGATTATAGACGCCGTACAAAGCGCGATTATCCAGGGTAAATCTAATTCGAACCTGTGCTCCGTTAACAACCCTTCCAGTATCTCCAAAAACACGTACGCCAGGACGATATTGATGAATACGTTGTTCTCGTTGGATAATACGTTTCGAACCGAGAAGCGAACAACCGGTCTCTCATTACCTTTTAGCCAGGGGATGAACGCAGGTGTATGCGCGGCCCTGCTTTCCCAGGTCTTCCCGAACTTTTCCCGCAAGAA
>CP070755.1:1104812-1110695 GCA_020348885.1 Candidatus Coatesiibacteriota bacterium
ATAAACGGCCGCAGAGCACGGCCGTTTCTACTCATATTCGGCAACCGCCGAACCGACACGGTTTAATCTTTGATTTTGGGCATATCCTCGGCGATTACGACTACCGCATCGTTCGCTTTAATCACGAAATCCAGAGGCGGGTTTATGTACTCTTCTTCGTCCCGCAGCACGGCGAACGGGAGCGCGCGATACTCTTTCCTCATAAAAGCAAGTAAATCGTCGAACGGCTTATCGGCCATCGATTTGGGTACGGCTACCTTATACATCTCGTGGCCTTCGTCGGCGGTCAAGAGGTGCGACACTACCTTAGAGATGCCGTGGCTCATCGCCGCGTGGGCCAACATTTTTCCACCGTATTCGCCCGAAAGTATTATCTCGTCCACGTTCACCCGCTCCAGGTGGACCGCGTTCTTCGCGTGAACCAACTCGGCACAGGTGTATACGTCCGGGTTCAACGTCTCGATAGACAGCACCGCGAGAATAGTCCTAGAGTCTGCTTCGTCGTACGGGCGGCCGCCGGACGTGTCGGCGAGGACTATGGCGGTTCTGGCGTCCTCAATACTCGCGCGCTTAAGTGTCGTCTCCTCGGTAATATCGCCCCGTACGTAGTGGAAGAAGAAATCTTCGTCGGCGAGAGGCGTCTCCTCCAGGTCCGCGACTAAGATGACGTGGGGCATCCCTTTCGACGCGGCGAAAATCTCCCGTAGTATCGCCTCGGCGTTGTAATTCCACCCGCAGATTACGACGTGGTCCTTCAACTTTACTCTTTTCATACCTTTACCTACCCTCAGTTCATCAACTACTAGAATCGATGCAATACTCGCCGTGACCAATCCGACGAAGCCGATACCGAATAAAACCAACAGAGTAATCAGGACCCTGCCCAGGGCTGTGGTGGGCGTAATGTCCACGAAGTCGGCTGAGATTATCGTGAAGAATACCGACCAGAAAGACTCCCACCAGCTTACGTCTTCGCCGTGGGCCGGGTTCTCGATGACGTAGAAGAGTACGGTCCCTACTAACATCGCGACGACGCCGATTACCGTTAACCGAACGATGATGCGTTTATGGCGCCAGAACAACCGGCGTATCGCTTTGAGCCACTCTAGAACCAAACGAGAAACCTTTCTTTACTTCACAATCGCGACCTTACCGACGGCCGTAGCGCCGCCGGGAGCCGACACGCGATAAATATAAACGCCGCTCGCCACGTTCTCGCCGGCTCCCGCGTTTGGATAAACGACCAGGACGCCGGACGAAGGCCCGCCGGCCTCGAAGACCTTCTCGCCCGCCACGTTGTACATCTCGACCGTTGAGCCGTCGGGCAGCCCTTCGAAAACCAGACCGGAGTTCCCTTTGTCACGGTTCGGCGAATACGGGTTCGGGTACACCACCACGTCGGCAAGCGTGTCGGGCGTCTGGTGGCCGCCACCCGGGCCGGCCAGAGACGCCGCCGCGGCTACTACTGTCTTCGCGTTCGCCGTAAAGAACGCCGGCGTTATCTTCTCTTGCGTATCGTCTTTAGTATTTATAAAAAGGCTTATTTCGAATTCTATTACTAAAACGGCGGGGTAACCTAATCGCCAGAACGGAGCGTGGTCACTCCTGTAGAACTCGTCGTCCCTTATTCTGACCGTATCGACCGACGGGACGTAAAGAGAACCGGCCATTTGATATAACGACGAAAGCCACAACGACTGGCCGTTCATCTTTATATCAAGGTCCGGTCCCTCATTATCGGTCCACCCGATAGAGTCCACGTTTATTACGCCAAGGATATCCAAACCCTCGTACTTAACTTCGGGAGCGTAATGCGAAGAACCCCGAAGACCAGGCTGGTTTTCCTCGCCGGAGAAAAACACGAAGTAAACGTCGCTCGCGAATGTGTGCCCTGCCATATGGTGCGCCGCGGCCAATAAAGCCGAGACGCCGGTGGCATTATCGTCGGCGCCGGGCGCCCACGTCATGGATAACTCGTGGTCGTTGGACGTGCTGTCGTAGTGAGCCGTGAGAAGAACGGCGTCCGCGTTCCCCGAACCGGGTAGCACGGCCGTCAGGTTATCCCACACCGACGTCGACGCGATGTCCGCGTTCTCGGCCTGATCGATCCACGCGTCGGCGCCGTCGGTGTGGAACAGAGACCCGCCGGACTTGGGAGCCAACCATATCACACCCGGCCCGGCGACCGCCATGTCCTCGAAGCTTATGAAAGGCGTATCGTCGACGGCCGTCCAGGTTACACCGCCGTCGTCGCTCACGTAGAAGTTACCGGCGTCGCCAGCCAGGTACCCGGTTTCCGGCGTCGGGAACGCTATGGACTTGAAGTATATCTCGGTCCCCAGGTCTATCGTCGTCCAGGTCGCGCCGCCGTCGGTACTCCGCGCTACGTAACCGCCCTCGCCCGCCGCGACAACCGTCCCCGTATCGGCGAACGCCACCGCCGAGATACGGTCCGGGGCAACGGTCGAGACCTCGTGCCAAGTAACGCCGCCGTCGTCGGAGTAAGCCGTATAACCTTTCCACCCCACGATAACGCCGTTTCCGTCCGAATCGAAATCTACATCGTGAATCCTCTCGTCCCCGATGTACGCCGCTTCGGACCAATTCAACCCGTCAGGCGAGTTGTAAATCCTACCAATAGTATTAACCGCCCAGTACCCGTTAGGGCACGAGCGCATCGATTTCACGTAACCGCCGATTCCCGTTTCTGACCAGATAACTCCGCCGTCAGCGGTCGAATAAACGGTCCCGCCTTTTCCGCCGCAAGCGGCTACCGTCGGGCTTACGGCCACTATCGAGTACAAATCGGACCCCGGCGGAAAAACCGTGGGCGACCAGAACGCCCCGCCGTCGGTCGTCCGGAATACGGCGGCGCCACTACCCGCCGCCCATACGATGTTTGAGTCAACGGCTGAAACGGCTTCCAGATTGTCGCCGAAATACCGGTCCCGTGTTACTGTATAACCCCAGGACCCGAGCCGGCCCTCGATATAATCGGCCGCCTCCTTCAGTTCTTCCGTATAAGAGTACCGCGTAACGAAGTCAACCAGGTCGGTATCGTACTCCATTAACTCGCCCTCGGTTACCGCCGCAACGATGCCGGCCACCTCGTCGTTGTACTCGATTGAAACGCGCGCGCCCGGGCGCTCCAACGCGCGGAAATCCACGACCGTCGGCCCTATAGGGTACGCGCCGGGCGCGGGTCTCGCGTTACGCTCGTAAGTCGAATATAACTCCGCGCCGGCCGAGGTGATTCCGGCGGCGGCGAACCCCGGGCGTTCCACGGTCTCGGTTACCCAGTAGTACTTACCCTCGGTATCCTCATCCAGCACCGTGAACCTTATACCCCGGGCCGCAAGCTCCTTCGAGTAGTTGGCGCCCACCGATCCAACGAAACCACCGTCGGTCAATACATACGGTTGGACGCTTAACTCGGCGAATTTAACCGGGTCGCCGTCGAAGTAGAACTCGGCGAGGTAGTCTTCGGCGCCGTTAGCGACGGCGCACGATACCGACAATAACGTTACGATAAGGGAAATCCCCGTGCGCATACCATTACTTCCCGAGGTTACGATTACTACGGGTTAACCACGAAACGCTTCCGGCCGTTGTCTCTACGATTCGCCTTCCGGCGTTTCTTCTTCTGTTTCAGCTTCGGCCGTCTCCTCGGTCGGTTCGGCTTCGGCGAGCGAATCGACCTGGTGCTCGGCCGGGTAGAACTCTCCGTCGCGGACGACGGCTACCACGAGCGGTTTCATGACATCGCCGTTCGCGTCGAAATAAGTCATCCCGGTAACGCCGTCGTAAGCGTTCTCCGGGCTGTTAAGGGACGCTACGTAGTCTCGGATGGCCGTACGGTCGGTCCCGACCTCGGCGATGGCTTCGGCGACGATACCGACGGCGTCATACGAAAGCGCCGCCCACGCGTCGGGCTTTTCGTTGTACTTCTTCTCGAACGCCTCGACGAACTCGCGGGTCTTCTCGTCCTCTATCGTCGGAAGGAACGGACACGTGATTATCGTACCGTCGGCGGCGCTCCCGGCGTTCTTGATAAGGTCGCTAGACAACAACCCGTCGCCGCCGATGAAGGGCGTCTGGATATCGAGGTTCTTGGCCTGGGTTAGAATCATCGCCGCGTTGGCGTACAACCCGCTTATGAATATAATGTCGGGTTCCTTCGCCCGAATCTGAGTAAGCTGGGGCGTGTACTCCTGGGTATCGCGGACGTACGCCTCCTCGGCTACGACCTCGAGACCTATCTCGTCGGCCCGTTCGCGGAACGCTTCCTTGAGCCCGATGCCGTAGTCGTCGTTGTCGAAGAACACAGCCACCTTCTCGTACCCGAGAACGTCCTTTATGTAGTCGGCGATAAAATAACCCTGGTAGTCGTCGCGATAAACGTTGCGGAAAGTCCAGTCCCCGCCTTCGCAGACCGTTACGTTGGTCGAACCGGGGCTGAGCTGGAGGACGTTCATCTGGTTGTAAACCTCTTTACCCGCCAGCGAACAGGAACTGTTGAAGTGCCCGATGACCGCGAGGACGTCCGGGTCGGAACCGAGTTTCTGCGCCACGTTGGCGGCCTCCTTCGGGTCACCCTTATCATCCTGGAGTTCCAACTCGAGCATTACCCCGTTAATACCGCCGGCGTCGTTGATTTCGTGAGCTTTCATCTCGACGCCCATCCGTATCATTTCGCCGAACTGAGCGCCGTCGCCGGTGAACGGTCCTACGACGCCTAGCTTATAGGTCTCGGTCTCGCCGCCGCCGCAACCGACGATAAGCGAAAGCGCGGCCAAACCGCCCGCCGCTATTACAAATCCCCTTCTCATCTATGGTCCTCCTTGGGTATTTATTCGTAAAACCGTCTATGAAACGTTACACGTTCTTCCTTCGTATACCCCTTCTCGACGATGGCGCTTACTTGCGCTGTCGTTTCCGACGCCGCTTTACTCCGCCCACTCGGACGGCCCGAGAGAACCTTCGCGCAGGGCGTCAACGGTAAAGCTAATCTCCTCTTTCAATACCGCGTCTTTCCCTGCGATAGTAAAATCCCTTTCGCGGGTCCCGGTCAGCTCCGCCAGAGCGCAGTCGGCCAGGCCGTCGTCGCCGCAAACCCTGCGGACTATTCCCGATATAACGGCCGAACCCGTCATCTTACTCAAACCCGTGTCCTGGGTTAACTCCTGCTCTACCGTTACGGCGAAGTTTTCGCCAATATCCGCCTCCGCCGGCTCGAAACTTACGGCCGTTTTTACGGCGTTCCCGTTTGGCAGCGTCCTCTCGACGACGGAGAACACCTGTTCGCCGGTCGCGTCCCCGGCGCCACCTTCATATAATAGCATAAAGGCCACCAGGCCGTAGCCGACGTACCCGCTTTCTACGGCGAGGTTCGGGTCTCGGGTCAACTCACCGGCCGCGAGCCCGGCCAACGTAAACTCGACCCATTTACCGGGTAGGGACTTCGATAGGTTCTCCTCGTCGGCGAAAGTAGTCTCGCCCATATACAGGTTCTGCGAAAACGTGTTGAACGTTATCCGGTATCCGTCGGCGATTACCTCCGACGGTCCAACCGTAACGTTACACTCGGTCACAGCCTGCGACGACTCCGGCAAGCGGAACGCCCGTGCCGTTTCCGCCGTCTCCTCGCAAACGGCCCGATCGCTCGTTACGGTTATATCGTAATTTACGGGTAATGCGCCGGCGGCCACGGAAAAAACCCCGGCGAATAGCGTAAAAACCTTCAAATCGCGTTCCTCCCGGTTGAAACGACGGGAAATTAACACTAATAACGTTACATTTCAAGGGGTTAATCGGGACGATAAGGAGCGCTTAACATAAAAAAGCCCCGGTTGCGGTAACCGGAGCGGGTTTACGTCCCGCATA
>CP070755.1:1110795-1123282 GCA_020348885.1 Candidatus Coatesiibacteriota bacterium
GTAGTTTTGAATCCCCGCCTTTGGATCGCGGTTAATATATACCGTCAAGGGATAATCCTATTGACAAAAGCGCTTCCAGTTCATATCATCCCTAAAACCGTTCAAAGGAGCGCAACGAATGGCCAGATATATAAAACTAATCGTTTTCGCCGCCGTACTCGCGGCCGCGATAGTGGCGGGGATATATAACGCCATCGTCGGCGCGGCCGTGGGCGTAGTCGCGCTAATCGCATTGGTATGGACCGTAATGACCTGGACTAAACCGGGCTTGAAAGTCGTTAAAGGAAATATCGATATCGAGATTAAAGACGGTACCGGTAAACTCGCGCGTTTCACCCGGACCCAAACCCTCGTCCCTGTAAAGGAGGACCTAGTGGACATCCGGGACCGCAACACCTTCACCAAGGGGACCATAGACGATTTCGAACTGTCCGTCGGCGAAGTGGGCGAACGAATGACCATCGGCAAGTACTACATCATCAAGACGGTCTTCAAACCGCCGCTACCGAAGGGGAAGGAAGTTACCCGTTCTATCTCCTACAATATGTTCGATGCGTTCGTCGACGACGAGGTGTCCTTTATGTTCGTCGGCGATTACCCGACCAGGGATTTCACGTTCGGCGTCCGCTTCCCCGAAGACCGCAAACCCGCGTCCCATAAAGCATACTCGAAGGACGAAGGCGGCCCGAAGGTGGACGCGGCCCTCGCCGAAGAAGGCGACAGCCTCGTCTGGCGCATCACCAACCTGAAGCCGGGGACCCAGTATTACGTGGAATGGGTTTGGTGAGAAGACCGGGGAACGGCGGGCTTTCCGCCCACGGGACATTTAACGGCGGCAGGGACAAAACCCCGCCGTTTTAGTTTGTGGGTCGAGTTCGAACCGTATTACTAACGACGTTACCGTTCGACCGCCAAACTCACAGGCTTACGAACGCCGTCAATGTTCAAGAGCCTTTCACCGTCGGCGCTCAACAGCGTTACACGGTCATCCCCGCGGTCGGCGACCCAGACGTCCAACCCCGGCGCGACCGCCACGTCCGCCGGTGTCTCGAAACGGTCCACCGTCAACTCCACATCGCCGCTCGACGCAATTAAATACACCTTATCGTACGTGGATGCCACCCAGACGTCCCCGTTATCCTGGTCTACGACGATACTCCAGGGGAGCTCGACGGCGACCTTCCGCCGCAGGTTCCCTTCGTAATCCACGGCGATAACGCGGCCGTTACCGTACTCGGTTATCCAGACCAGCTCGCGGCCGGCGTCGACCGCCACGCCCCGAGGTTCATCGAGGCCCTTTTTCCTCTTGTGTAATACGTCGCCGTCGGGGGATAGATGGAAAACGTCGCTGATACCGCCTACTACCCAAACGGAACCGTCGGGCGCAGACGCGACCGCGTACGGTTCGTGGAAGTCGCTCGTACGCCATAATTCAGTCCCATCTTCGTCGAGTAACGCCACCTGGTGGGCGTAAAGGTCGGCTACCCATAAGTTCCCGTTACCCCCGACGATCGCCAGCCCGGGCGGTGTTTCCGCTTCGGTGGAAGAGTAAGTATCCGGCGCAACCGTCGGTCGCGGATGGACAATGTCCTCGAGCCGGTACAATTCTTTCCCTGATACCGTGTCTATACAGACGACGCTATAGTCGTACTGCTCCACGAACCACAGACGTCCGCGTTCGGCGTCCAACGCGAGGGACGCCGGGTTTCTATAACGGGGCACTTCGAGTATCCGTTCGCCGTCGTCGCCGTACAGGTTTATCCCGCCCTCGTACGCGACCCATACGTCGGCCGCGGCCGCCGAAACAAGCACCCCTATCGCTAACAGTACCGCCGACGCTTTTCGCATCGGTTCCCCAACACCTTTCCTCTTCGTTTAGTAGTACCAGCGGTTTAATTGTAACAGCGTTTCAGCCGACCGTCAACTCGCCGCGCCGATGTACGCTTCCGCGAAATCGGTTATAAACGCGTCCAACCTATCCTCGATTATCGCCGTTCGCATGTCGGCCATCAAACGTTGGGTAAACGTGATATTATGTATCGAAATGAGGCGGTCGGCGAGGCCTTCGCCCGCGAGATACAAATGACGTAGGTAACCCCTCGAGTAATGAGTGCACGTATAACAGTCGCACTCCGGCTCCGGCGGTCCTTCGTCCAGTCCGTACTCGGCCCGCTGGATGTTCAACCTACCGTTTCGCGTCAAGACCGAACCGTGGCGCCCTTCTCGTGTCGGGACGACGCAATCGAACAGGTCGTACCCGCACGCGACCGCCGCCGGGAGATCCTGGGGCCGCCCGACGCCCATCAGATAGCGGAGTTTCTGTTCCGGTAATAACCCCGCTGTGAAGTCGGCGGCCGCTAGCATCTTCTCCGAGTCCTCGCCCACCGAAAGCCCGCCTACCGCAAACCCGAAGAAGTCCATCGCCACAAGGCCGGCGGCGCTCTCCTCGCGCAGATCCTCGTAAAGCGCACCCTGGACGATGGCCAGCAGACGTTGGTCACCACGCTTTTGGGCTTTCATGCTTCGATCGGCCCACCGCGTAGTTATTTCTACAGCTCGTTCGGCCTCCTCCCTGGGCGTAGGGTAAGAGGTACAATAATCGAGTTGCATAATCAAATCTGCACCTAGTTTCTCCTGAATATGCACCGCTACCTCGGGCGTCAATCGAATTTCCGCGCCGTTTATGTAGTTCTTGAACGTAACGCCGTCGTCGTCTATACTCCGCAGTTCCCCTAAGCTGTGGACCTGAAATCCGCCGCTATCGGTCAATACCGCGCCCGGCCAGCCCATGAACCGATGAAGCCCGCCCAACGCCGCCACCGCGTCCTCGCCCGGCCGCAAGTGTAGATGATACGTGTTGGCGACCAGTATCCGCGTCCCGGTCGCTGCCAACTCGTCCGGCGCCACCGCGCGGACGGCGCCCCGGCTCGCCACCGGCATAAAGGCCGGCGTCGATACGACGCCGCGGGGCGTAGTCAAACGCCCGGCTCGCCCGCCGCTGGAGACGGCGTCTATCTTGAACGCGAATTCGGCCATAAACCGCTATTAGTCGGTCCGAATCACCTCCAGGTCCCTCTCGAACAGCTGCTTTACCAGCCGGTTCAATAGATTAGTGCCCTGCAACGCCAGCTCGACCAGGGACTCCAACTCTTTCACGCCGAACGGCCGGGACTCGCCAGTAGCCTGGACCTCGACTACTCGGCCGGATTCCGTCGCCGCGACGTTCATATCCACGTCGGCCCGGGAGTCTTCGACGTAACAGAGGTCCAACAATTGTTCTCCGTTCACGATACCGACCGAGACGGCCGCAAGTCCCTCGCGCAGCGGTACGTTCCCGTTCGAATCGCGTATATTGGTCTTTAGAAGCGCGTCATAGAGCGCCGCAAAACCGCCGGTTATCGCGGCGGTGCGGGTCCCACCGTCGGCTTGGACTACGTCGCAATCTATTACAATCCGGTGGTCTCCGAAGCTGTCAAGGTCCGTTACCGCCCGCAAAGCCCGCCCGACGAGCCGCTGTATTTCCAACGCCCTCGAGTCAGGCAACGGCCGGCGCCCGCTCCTAGACGTCCGCTCCTCGGTCGCCCGAGGGAGCATAGCGTACTCCGCCGTGACCCACCCGGCGCCCGCGCCCTCCATCCACTTCGGGACGCCGGTTTCGACGCTGGCGGTGCATATAACCCTCGTATCGCCCATCTCGATTTGACAACTTCCCTCGGGGTACTTCAGGTAACTGCGGGTTAACGTAACCGTTCGGAGCGCGTCGGCCGCGCGGCCATCGGGGCGCTTATACCCTGCCATAGTAAGGTCCTTTTTAATTTGCCTTCGGTCGGTTCTTTGCTATTATCGCGAAAAACGGTTCAATATAATATACGGACGCGTCGAAAGCGACCCTTTTTTGGGAGATTTTGTGAAAGTAACTATTAAACAGGTAGACGGTCTAACGATGGTGGGGAAGGCCGGGTCCAACGTCTGGGTGACTATGGACGGGCCGAAGAAACTCGGCGGAAGCGAAGCCGCCGTACGCCCGCTCGAGCTTTTCCTAATCGGCCTTGGCGGGTGCACCGGTATGGACGTTATATCCATCCTTACGAAAAAACGCGCGCCTCTCGACGGTTTAGACATCCATATCGAAGGCGACCGGGCCGGCGAACACCCCAAGGTCTTTACCGAAATAAGGATAAAGTACGTCTTCTACGGGACCGGCTTGAAACCGAAACACGTGGAAGAAGCGATATCCCTCTCTCAGGATAAATACTGTTCCGCTTCGGCGATGCTTAAGAAGACGTGCGAGGTAAAGCACGAGTACGAGATAGTGGAGGATTAACGCGGATTATGAACGTCCTCTTCTTTCACGCGTCAGTCGGCGAAGGGCATAGGACCGCCGCCAAGGCCCTTATCAAGGCTCTGGAGAAGCACTTCCCCGACTGGGAGTACGAGGAAGCCGACATACTCGAGCTGGCCGGGCCGTTCTGGACGAAATTCTTTCGCGGCGGATACCTCTGGATAGTGGACAACGCCCCTTGGTTCTGGGGCTTGATGTTCCGCTTATGGAACTTCCCGGGGCGCGGGTTCCGCGGGCGACTCCAGCGATGGATCGACCTAGCGATATTCCGAAAGGTGACGGAGGAGTATTTAGCCGATAAAGATTTCGATATAATAATCGCGACCCATTTCTATCCTATAGAGGTCCTCATCGCGATGCGGGACGACGGCGCCGACGTGCCGCCCTTCTTCGAAGTGGTTACCGACTTTACCTTTCACCAGTACTGGGTCCAAGACGACCCCGACGGGCTTTTCCTGGCGGCCGACACGCTGGTCCCTCTCTACGAGAGCGCCGGCGTACGTTGCCCTGTCGAGGTAACAGGTATCCCCATCCGTCCGGACTTCGAAGAATCGGGCGAGGGTCGGATACTCCTAGACGAGCTCGGCCTCGACCCGGACAAATTCACAGTCTTGATACTCTCCGGAGGCGCCGGCGTAGGCCCGGTTCGGGAAGTGGCGACGGACGTCGGTAAACTAGACATAGACGCCCAGCAGATAACGGTCTGCGGCCGTAATAACGACCTATGCGACTGGTTCGCGACCCGGGACTTCAAGCTGCCGACGGCCGTCCAGGGTTTCATCACCTACATGCCCGATATGATGCGAGCCGTCGACCTAATCGTATCCAAGACGGGCGGGATGACTACCAGTGAAGCGTTGGCGTGTGGTACGCCCATGGTCGCGATGGACCTAGTCGACGGGCAAGAACGCTGGAACGCGATGACCCTGGAGCAGTGCGGCGCGGCAATCCGCGTCCGGCGTTGGCAGGACGTAGCGCCGGCGGTCGAGGCGCTCTATTGCGACAGGGACCTCCTGGAGCGGATGACGGAAGCGGCAAAAGGACTGGGCCGACCCTTCGCCGCACGGGACATATTGGCAAAGGCGGAGGAGTTGGCGAAACGGTAGCCGTATCAGCAAAAAACCGACGTCTGAAAGATGAAGCGTAAAGGCGGCCGTACGGCCGCCCATTCTATCACGGGGTCTTTTACGTCCCGTGTTTAATACCCGTATGCTTCCTCTATTCGCCCGGTCGCCCGGAGCATATCGAGTTTTGCGATATTATAGTCGTACAGTGCGGCGTAATACCCAAACCGCGCTTCGGTCAACGCCGACTGGGCGTCCATCACCTCGAGATTCGACATTAAACCGTAATCGTATCGGGCTTGTGCTATCTCCAACCCACGCTCGGCCATCGCCACCGTCTCTTCGCTGGTCCGCACGGCTTTCTCCGCCGTTAAGAGAGCGTCGAATATCCCCTTTACCTCCAATTCGATACCGTCGGCGGCGGCATCCCTCTCTATCCTGAGCGCGTCGGTTATCGACTCCTTTTGTTTAACCTTCCCGTGGGTAACGAGCCCGTCCCATATCGGCCACGACAGGTTCAACATCACGTTATACTGGTCGTCCCACTCGTCCTTGTCCAGCGACAACGCGTTGGCATACAGCTTCGCGCCGGCCATAAAGAGTATCGTCGGGTTGTCACTGGTTTTCTCCAGATCGGTGTACGCGTCCGAAACCTCGATGTTTCGATCGAATTGGAGAAGCTCGGTCCGGCGTTCGGCCGCATCCACCAGCGCTTGGTCCAGGTCGAACAACTCCAACTCAAACTCCATCCGATCGGTGAGGACCATCGCTTCGTCTTCGTCGAGCAGAATTTGGTTCCGAAGGGCGCGAGTCGCGGCGTCAACGTAATCGCCGGCACGGTCACGTTCGGTCTCGAGGTTACTCACCTCAACCCGGGCGCGAAGCACGTCATACTCCGATACCAACCCGGCGTCGTACCGGTCCTCGGTTGAAAGGTAATGGCTCGTCGCGACGGCCAGGCCCGTCTCGGCTACACGCAGCCGCTCCTTGGCCAGAAGGAGCCCATAGTAGAGACTAACCGTATCATATATAACGCGTTCGCGGGCGCCCCGCTCCTCCTCTACTCCCAGGTCGATTAAGCGATGAGCCAGGTTCAACCCGGCCCATTCGTACCCGGCCAGATATATCGGTTGGGTCAGGGTAACGCCCACCTCCGCCGACTCGTCGAAACCCATAGGAAATTCGATGTTCTCTTCCATCCCGAAGGGTTCGCCCGGTATCTCTATATTGGCGAGCCCGAATACCTTCATCGCGTTAGCCGAAAGGTCGAACTTCGGGACGAACGCGCCCCGCGCGGCAATAAGAGTGTCCCTGTATCCCTCGGTCCGGACCCGCGTCGCCTCGTAACCACGGTTCACGGAGAGCGCGCGATCGACGGCGTCCTCTACGCTCAGCTCAACGGCGCCCACGGTCGTCATAGTTATCAGACACGCGAACGACAATACTTTCGAAGTTTTCATTATTCCTCTCCGCTATTACTTCTTCCCGACCCGGACGCCGTTGAAGAAGAGGTCGATGACTATGTCCGTCCCCTCTTCCAGGGTATAGTCCACGTACCCGCCCAGCACGCTAATCGCGAAGTCGTGGGCCATAGTGATTAACCGGACGGCAAGGAAGCGCGCGCCGTAGTCTTTTACTTCGCCGGCGTCGATGGCTTGCTGTATATATCCGCCTACGACGTCGCCGAGTTCGATCAGCTTTTGTATCATCAGCTCCCGGAGCCGCCTGACGTGCTCCGGGTCGGCGGTTCGGTACGACATCATAATGTCGAAGAAATCCCGGTGCTCGTTTATGTAGTCCAACTCGGCGGCGATGAGCGCCCGAATACCGCCATCGAAGTCGTCGGCGGACGCGAGGGCTTCGCCGAATACGTCGGCGACCTCGTCGAAACCCTCCTCAACCATCTTCAGGAACAGGTCCCGCTTCCCGTCGAAGTACCCGTAGAGGGTCCCTTTGGCGAACTCGGCTTCTGCGGCTATTTCGTCCAAGGTCGCGGCGTCGTACCCTTTGGCGGCGAAGACCTTCCGGGCGGCCGCGATTATCTCGGCACGCCGCGTTTCGCGTTCGCGTTCGCGCCTCGTCAATTTCTTACCCGGTTTACGCTCAGTCATAGCTCCTCCTTCGCCGCCGTTCGGTACAAACTGACCGACCGGTCGGTAACTATACTGACCGTTCAGTTATTGGACTATAGCCGAAAAAGGGGGGAAAGTCAAGGGGGGAAGAGATTACCACAACCCGTAAAACGTTTCGTTCTTGCCGGTAATGTTCGCTTATGCTATATTCCGCAACCGTTTCCGGGGGGTTGGAGTATGCGGTAGTTTATGGCCCGTCTGTACGAATATCAGGGTAAGGAGCTATTGCTGGAAGCCGGGTTCGCCGTTCCCCGGGGCGGCGTGGCCCGCACGCCCGACGAAGCCCGAGCCCGGGCCAAAGCGGTCGACGGTCCCGTCGTCCTCAAGGCCCAAGTCTTCGTAACCGGCCGGGCCGCGGCCGGCGGTATACGCTTCGCCGATACGCCGGACGAAGCGGCGACGGTCGCCGCCGAGATGCTGGGCGCCGACGTCAAGGGTCAGGCCGTCGCCGAGCTCCTCGTCGAGGAGAAACTCGAAATCGCGTCCGAGATGTACGCCGGCGTGATTGTGGATGACGCCGCCGGGCAACCGCTCCTTATCTTCGCCGGTGTCGGCGGGACCGGTATCGAGGAGATCGCCGCCGCTAACCCGGATAAAGTAGTGCGCCGCCACATAGACGTTAACAGGGGCCTGCGACCGTACGACGGCGTGAACGCCGCGCGGGAAGCGGGACTTACCGGGAAAACCTTGGCGAAGGTCGGCCGCGCGCTGGTCCACCTCTGGGAGACGGCCCGCCGCTGCGAGGCCAGAGCGGCGGAGATAAACCCGCTGGTAGTAACCGGCGCAGGCGAGGTCGTGGCCGCCGACTGCCGGATTACGATAGACGACTACGCGGTATATCGTCACCCTGAGCTCGGCATAGAGGTGGCCCGCGAGTTCGACCGGCCGCCGACCGAGCTCGATTTAATCGCGTACAACGTCGAGAAGGACGACTACCGGGGCACCTTCTATTTCGTACAACTGGAGCAAGGATACTCGAGGGGCGACGGCTACGTCGGTTTCCACGGGGCCGGCGGCGGTGGCTCGATGATGTCCATGGACGCCGTACTCGCCGAGGGCTTCAAGCTCGCGAACTTCTGCGACACGTCTGGAAATCCGCCGGCGTCGAAGGTCTATCGGGCGGCCAAGATTATTCTGGCCCAGGGCCCGATCGACGGGTACTTCGGGTCGGGGTCCGGCGTCGCCAGCCAGGAGCAGTTCCACTCGGCCCGGGGGCTCGTCAAGGCCTTCAGGGAGGCGTGGCTCGACATCCCCGCCGTGATTCGACTCGGCGGAAACCGCGAAGATCTGGCGGTCGAAATACTGACCGGATATACTCAAAGCTTACCTGCGCCGGTGGAGGGGTACAAGAAAGACGACCCGGCCGGCTTCTGTGCCCGGCGGCTGCGGGAGCTCGTCGACGCGTGGGATTACGCGAAAACGCACGAACGTCTGCCGGAGGAACCTCACGACGCCGACTATTCCTTCGGTACCATAACGGGCGGTACGGTCTCGTACGATTACGGCAGGTGCGGGGAATGCGATACCAAGGTATGTATTGAAACCTGCGTCCCCGGTATACTCGAGCTCGACGACGACGGCTGTCCCCGTCTTAACATCCCGCTGGAAGACGCGGCCAAGGGCAAATGTACTGAATGTCTGGCGTGCGAAGTCGAGTGCTATGCGAGGGGGGACGGCGGCGGGAAAATCCACCTACCAATTCCAGGTTTAGCCGAATACCTGAAAGCCCGATTATAAGTCCCAAAAAAGCGAAAAGGTCGATTTGGTAAACAAAGTAACAGAATTTAATAACGGAGAAGACGCATGCAGTATTTGCGGTTGCCGCGATTATAAAACGGTACTCAAATTCAGCCCCGGTCAAACCGATGACCGTATGCCACGTCGCGTGGTACGGTGTTCCGGATGCGGGACAATGAGGACATCGCCGGCGATTTCCGAAGCCTGTCTGGATGCCGTTTACGGCGACCGATATTACGCTTTCGAGTTCATCGAGGAGCGGCAGTTCAGCAGTTTGACTAAAAGCGTTTTATCGGAGCTGTACGGATACGATTTCAGACGGAGCTTCTGGCTGCGTACGATAATAAGAATATTCAGCCCTATCCTGAAAAAGGTGTATTACAGAACGCCACGTTGCGGTTCGCCCGGTCGTCTGCTCGACGTCGGCTCAGGGGCCGGCGATTTCGTAAAATACGCTCGCGATCTCGGTTGGGACGCCGTGGGAACGGACCCGTCGAACGTAGCGGTGGAGAAAGGGCTCGATGCGGGGTTAGACATCAGAAAAGTGAGAGCTGAGGAATTATCGGAAGCCTTTCCCGCAGGCGAGAAGTTCGACGTGATTACTTTCCACCATTCGCTAGAACATACGGCCGAACCCATAAAAGCCCTTAAGGAAGCTGCGAAGCTGGCGACGCTCTCGGCGAGGATTATCGCGACGGTCCCCAACGCCGGCGGTTTAATGGCCCGTTTATTTGGCGCCGATTGGTACTATTGGTCGGTCCCTTCGCACTATTATCATTTCGACAAAACGACGCTACATTCAACATTCAGGCGGGCCGGCCTAAAGCCGGTAAAAACGTATTTCGCTTCCAATTATAGAGGGTTAAACGTAAGCTTAGTGAAACGGGCCGGCGGCGGAGATAAAATCATATTATCCCCTATCGCGTCACTTATCTCCGCGTTTGTCCTTTTCTTCATCGATGGCGTAGGTTTAGGTGATAATATGACCGTCGAGTCCGTTACGAATTAACCGCGCCGACTACGGGGCTTTCCCGGTTTTTACTAGCGATAGAGCGGGTTCCGGCGGTGAATACGTATAATTACCTGAAATGGCTATATTGATCGACGAAAAAAAGAAGACCGTAATCCAGGGCATCACCGGCAGAGAAGGCCGCGCCCGAACGGCCTTGATGAAGGGCTACGGTACCGATGTGGTCGCCGGCGTGACCCCCGGCCGCGGCGGCGAAGAGGTCGAGGGCGTTCCGGTGTTCGATACCGTCGCGGCGGCGATAGAAGAGGTCGGCGAAGTAGATGCTACCGCCGTCTTCGTCCCGGCACCCCTCGTAAAAGACGCGGCTCTCGAGGCGTTCGATTCGGGGGTAAAGCTGGCGGTACTCGTACCGGACCGGGTCCCTATTTACGACGTAATGGAAATAACCGCGGCGGCCAAGGCCAACGGCGCCCGCTTCGTCGGGCCGAACACCCTCGGCGTCCTATCGGTCGATAAGGCCGTGATGGGGATGCTCGGCGGCCGCGCCGAATCAGCCAAGAAATGGTTCCGGCCCGGGCCGGTGGGCGTCTCGAGCCGGTCCGGCGGTATCACCTCGAGCCTCGCCTACTACCTGAACAAAGCGGGCGTCGGTCAGACCACGATAATCCACGTGGGGGGCGACACGGTCGTGGGGACGCGGCACCCGGACGTGATGCTGATGTTCGAGGACGACCCGGCGACCGAGGCCGTCGTGATGTTCGGCGAGATAGGCGGGACGCAGGAAGAAGAGGTCGCCGAGCTAATCGCCGACGGCCGGTTCACCAAACCTCTCGTCGCCTTCGTCGGAGGGAAGGCGGCCAAGGAGGGAACGCGTTTCAGCCACGCCGGCGCCATCGTCGAGGGGAAACGGGGGACGTACGAGGGCAAGGTTCGTGCTCTGAGAGAGGCCGGGGCGACTGTCGTGGACGAGTACGACCGGATACCCGACGAAACCGTACGCGTACTCCGGGAGGCCGGCATCGCGGCCGGCGGGGGTCAGAAGGGCCGATGAACGAACCCGTTACCATACTCTTCGTCTGCACAGGCAACTCGTGCCGCAGCCAGATGGCCGAGGGGCTCGCCCGGTTCCTCGGCGGAAGCGCTGTGGACGCATATTCGGCCGGGACCAATCCCATCGGCATTGTGGAGCGGACGCACACCGTCATGGGAGAAATCGGCGTGGATATCTCGGGACAGGCCTCGGACCCTTTGGAGACGTACGTCGGCCAGCCGTTCGACTACGTAATAACCCTTTGCGGCCACGCCGAAGCGATGTGCCCGACGTGGACCGGCTCCGGCGAAAGGCTCCACTGGCCGGTCGCCGACCCGTACAGCGTTCAGGGTACGGAGGCAGGGATTATGGCCGCATACAGGTCGGCCCGGGATACGATACGTGACGAGTTAATCGAGTTTTTCAGCGAAATAGGAATCCCGATAGACGAAGAGAAACTAACGGAAGTCGAAGGCGGATAAAACGGAGAACCTATGTCCCCCGACAAATGGAAGACCGCGGTAACGCATATCGCCCCGAATGAGATACGGTTGCGGGGTTATCCGGTCGAGGAGCTGATGGGGCGCTGTTCGTACGCCGAGGCGGCGTGGCTCGCCGTCAAGGGCGAACTACCTACGGCCGAACAGGGCCGAATGCTCGACGCTATACTCGTCTCGTCGGTCGACCACGGCGTCACGCCGCCGTCGTGCCTGGCGGCCATCACCGCCGCTTCCACCGGCGCTCCCGTCAACGCGGCTCTGGCCGCCGGTATACTAAGCATCAACCGGCACCACGGCGGCGCCGTCGAGAACTGTATGCGGACTATACGCGAGGCCGTCGCGCTTAAAGACGAGAAGGACGTTACGGCGGACGAGGCCGCCGCCGAACTGGTCGCCGACCGCCTGGGGCAAAAAAAGCGGCTCGCCGGTTTCGGGCATCGGTTCCATACGCGTGACCCGCGGGCGGTACGGTTGTTCGAGTTAGCCGATGATACCGGCGTCGGTGGTACTTACACGGAGATGACCCGGGCGCTGGAAGCGCAATTAACAGTACAATCGGGCAAGGACCTGCCGCTCAACGTGGACGGCGCCATCGGCGCGGTGCTTCTCGAACTCGGCTTCGAGCCGGAGATAGCGAACGCGTTTTTCATAATGGCGCGGCTCCCCGGCCTCCTCGCCCACGTGCTGGAGGAGTGGGAGCGGCAGAAGCCGA
>CP070755.1:1123382-1133901 GCA_020348885.1 Candidatus Coatesiibacteriota bacterium
AAACCCCTGGCGACCGTAAGCAGCCTCCGCGGCAACATCCAGCTGGGCACTCACGCCCGAAACTGCAGGGCGGGCACGACCAAGCGGCAAGCGCAGCAAGATATCGCGGGGCATAGTGGCGGGAGCCAGCGACGGGACGCCGTCGGACAGGGTTTGCTTCACGAGGACACGAGGCATCGTCGGGCGGTCGTGCATCTCCCGGAGTAGGTCTTCCATCGCGCCGCCCAGCAATTCCCGCTTGGCCCGGAGGGTCAACTTGGCTACGACGTCCGGTTCGGTTTTGTCCCCTTCAACGCTTTCTTCTATGAACTCGCGAAGGAACTCGGTTACGCGGTCGCCGACGGCCAACCCGTCCGGTATTCTTTCGGCCAGGAGTTCCGGGCCGGCGACGTACGTGAAGGCCTCGACCGATTCGCCGTTCAGCGTTACGGTAACGAGGTTCCTAACGTACAAACGCCCCTCGTCTTCGTACCGGTCGGCCCGCTCAAGTTCGGCGTCGCTCAAGCCGTCGACCAGTCCGCCGACGACCGCCGAACCGTCTTTCGGAACGACATATGGAAACGACAGGTTGGAGACGACCTTTTCGTAACTTTGAAGCGCCGCGGGTACCACGTCGGCCTTGCGGCCGATGATAAGCGAAAGGTAGTACGGGTTCTGTAAGGTACCGTATACGAAAAGCCGATAATAGGCGCCCGCGGCGCCAATGTCCCGTTCCGAAGCCATAACCCCCCGTCGCCGCGTGTCTATATACGCGCGGTTACAGCAGGTTCGACGCCGTACGTCTCAGTTATCGCCGTGCGTCTTAGTTGTCCGAGAAAAACTCGGGTAAATGGGCTTTGGCCTGCTCCAACATCTCGTCGCTGGATATGGCCGTCGTACGGCGTTCGCCGTACTGTTCGTCCACCCATTTCGCGATTTCCAAAACGCCCGGGTGACGTTTGTCTATCTGTTTGTCGCCTTCCAGCCCTAGGTACTGGTTAATCCAAAGGGCTATACCGGCGACGCCCGACTTGTCCGTTACCGATATACCCAGCGGGCGCCCGAGGATTCCGCCGGTGTCGAAGATATTGTAGATTTCCTCGTTCTTGATGACGCCGTCGGCGTGGATACCGGCCCGGGTAACGTTAAATTCGGTTCCCGCGAACGGGTAGTTCGACGGGACGGGCCAACCCATCTGACGGAACCGGGCGACTATTTCCCTGATCGCCGTCAGGTCCATACCGTCGGTCGTACCCTTGAGACACGCGTACTCGACGCACAGCGCCTCGAGGGGCGAGTTGCCCGTGCGTTCGCCTATACCCAGCAACGAACCGTTGGCCGCGGCGCATCCGTAAAGCCAGGCGGCCACGGGGTTCGTGTGGACCTTGTGGAAGTCGTTGTGCCCGTGGAACTCGAGTTGGTCATGGGGGATGTCCAGTTCGGTTCTCAGGTAATAAACCATCTTCGGGACACTACGCGGCAGGGCCGCTTCCGGCCAGGGAAGGCCGTAGCCCATCGTGTCACACAGGCGCAGTTTAATCTTCATACCCGTATCTTCGCTGAAACGCATCAAGCGTTCGGCGAACGGAACGACGGAACCCCAGAAGTCAGCCCGGGTGATGTCCTCGAAGTGACAGCGTATCGCTTTAAGTCCTGCTTCCGCCGCTGCGCCTATTACCTTCATAAAGTCCTCGAGAACCTGGGCCCGGCTTTTCTTGAACTTCATAAAAACATGGTAGTCGGAAATAGACGTTAGAATTCCCGTCTCCTCAAGCCCTACCTGTTTCACGAGCTCGAAGTCCGCGGGGACGGCGCGAATCCAGCCCGTTATCTCGGGATACCGATAGCCGCGTTCCTGGCACTGGGTTAGCGCGTCACGGTCCTTGTCGCTGTACAGGAAGAACTCGCTTTGCCGGATTACGCCGTTCGGACCGCCCAACCTATGCATCAGATCATAGATGTGTACGACGTCGTCGACCTCGTACGGCGGCCTGGCTTGCTGCCCGTCACGGAATGTGGTATCGGTTACCCATATGTCCTCGGCCGGCGCGAGCGGTACCGTCTCGCCGTCGAGTGCGAACCGGGGAACTTCCGAATAAGGGAACATATCCCGGTAAAGGTTCGGTTCGTCAACGTCAACGAGCGGATGTTCCTTTTTGTACTCCGGTGGTTCCGGTTTAACCTTGATAGGCCAATCTGACTTCCACCAAGGGTCTTTCAACTTCGCCATTGCTTCCTTCCTTTCTTGGATACAGCTACTTTGTTACTTTATTCACAGACTTTATCCTTAAAAAACCTACCTCTTAGGGTCGGTCGGGGAATATGCATTATACCTACATCTACGGCTAATTGCAAGTGTTTTTACGAGGTTTTATCGAAACCCGACTTAAATATAACCGAAAATATAGGACGATAGATAAATCTGGGAAGTCCCCGCGTACCGTCGGCCGAAAACGAAGCGGAATATTATAATCTATTCGTAGTCGTCCACCGCTACGCCAGGATAGTGTTTTACGCGGGTATTGTCGCCGTCAAAATATACGGCCATGAGGTCGAAGCGATAAGCCGGATCAAACTCTTCGGTCTCCCTACTAAGGTAAGCAAACGCCGCTTTGCAGACCCGGGCGAACTTCCGGGCGGTGAAGTTTAAACGCGGGTCGGGCGCGCCTTGCGTAGCCGATTTCACTTCGGCGAAAACGAAGCAGTCACCGTCGCGGGCGACAATATCTATTTCCCCCGAACGAGTCCTGTAGTTACGCGCTAGTATCTCGTAACCGTTCACTTTTAAAAAAGCCACCGCGGCGTCTTCGCCGCGTTCCCCTCTAGCCTTTTTCCCGTCTTCAGCCATCGACTAGATGACGTTTTTATCCGCCCATAAAAGGTCCCGAAATTTATCGCTACAAGGCGTTTCGTTGAACACGTCCTCCTGTCGGGCCGATATAAGAAAAAACGGATCGTGGATAAGGCCGGTTAGAAGCTCCACCGAACTATCCACGTCTCCGAGTTTCGCGTAAATACAGGCTAGGCAGTAAGCGCTCACTCTGTCTTCCGGGTCCATTTCGTACGAAACCTGGAAGCAATCTTTCGCGTCTTTTATTCGTCCCAAAGCTTCGTAACTTTCGCCCAACGCCCGCCAGACGTCGGGCCGCGCCGGTCGTATCTCGAGGGACCGCTGGTAAAGCATAACCGCTTCGTTGTACAGGGTCAGGTCGAATTTAAGGCGGGCTAGGTTAGACCACCCGGACGCGAGTAAAGGCGCTTGCAGCACGGACTTCCAATAATACTCTTCGGCTTTATCGTATCGGTAGGCCCTATGATACGCTAGTCCTATGAAATGGAGGCATTCCGCGTCTCCGTCCGTCATCGATAAAGCCTGCTCAAAGAACAGAACGGCGAACTCCGGCTCGCCCTCATCCAGGGCTTTCTGCCCCATTTCGAAAAACTCTTGGTACTTGTTCCAGCGTTGTTTTTCCGAGTTTTCGTGTTGGTCGTTGCCCATATACAAACCGTTTAAGAGGATACCACGTACATACACTCCCTCACCGGTCGAAACGTATAACGATGGTGGGGCGTCGGTCCGTAACGTTTAAGCGCTTCTTTATGACGCGCCGTCGCATACCCCTTATGCTTCTCGAAACCGTAACGCGGGTAAGCCACAGCGAGCCGTTCCATCATAGCGTCGCGGCGCACTTTCGCGACTATTGACGCGGCGGATATGGAGGCCACCTTCCCGTCGCCGCCCACTATCGGAGTCTGCGGCACGAGCGTAGGTATTTTCTTGTTACCGTCAACTAGGACGTACCGCGGTATTATCTCCGTCCTTTCGACGGCCCTAGCCATCGCCAGAAGCGCGGCGTTTAGTACGTTTTCGGCGTCAACGACGCCGACGGAAGCGATTCCGACACCGACAGCCGCCGCTTCTTCCAGGATTATACTACATAATTCCGCGCGATGCAAGGCCGTCAACGATTTTGAGTCCGCTAAACCGGGTATTTCGACGTCTTCCCGCAACACCACGGCCGCCGCCACAACCGGCCCGGCCAACGCTCCCCGCCCCGCTTCATCGACGCCAGCGACGTAAAAAAAACCTTCGTTTCCGACGCCTCCGGAATAAGTCCCCACCATATCCGAGACGTCGAGCAACGAAGGCTCAACATAACTAGTCGCGCGGTCTACCGCCAATATTACCCCCCTTAAACCGGCGAACCAAAACGTTCGTTAATCCGAATTGTATATACAAACGCCGGGAATCAAACGTCTTTCGGCGTGTCTTCTTCCGCTTCTTCTCCTTTTACTTCTTCGTCCTTCTCCTCGGGTTCGACTTGTACTTCCGCTCCAGGCTCAACCTTCGCTTCTCCATCTTCTTCCGCGGCCGCTTTCTCGGCAGACTCGGCCGTTTCCCCCTCGGTTTCGGGCTCCTCGAATTCTGCCGGTTCACCCTCCGCAACCGGTTCTTCGACTTCCTCCGCGGCGGCGACTTCCTCGGTTTTTTCCGTTACTTCCGTTTCGGCTTCCGGTTTCCCGGCGTCCGCCGGTTCACTTTCTTCAACCGGCTCCTCGACTCCCTCTACGACCGCGGTTTCCACGCCTAAGACCGCTCCAGCCTCTCTGGCGGCTTTCAACTCCTCAGCGGTCATAACCCGCTCGCGTATGCGGGCTTTTTTGCCGACCCTCTTTCTAAGGTAGTACAGTTTAGCGCGGCGTACGTCGCCTTTCCGTATCACCTTTATACCCACTATCCTGGGCGAATGGAGGGGGAATATCCGCTCGACGCCTACGCCCGATGATATCTTTCGGACGGTAAAGGTCTCTCTCACGCCTTTATGCTTACGCGCGATAACGGTACCCTCGAAGTCCTGTACACGGGTCTTCTGACCTTCTATTATCTGTACGCTCACGCGTACCGTATCGCCGACGTTGAAGTCGGGGATTCTAGACCGAAGCTGGTCTTTTTCCAGTTCCTTTACTAACTGTCGCATTTCGGTTTACTCCCGGTTCTGATACCGCTGGCCGTAGCGCCGGCGTTTAAATCTTTATAAACCTATTACTCCGACCTGATTAAACGCGTCTATTGAAAATCCTATCGACGTATATCGCAACCGCCGACCTTACAGGTAAATGGTAAAAATCCCCGGGCCCCCGTATCGGCTCCAAAACCGCGTCGACGGCCATCAGTATATCTTCCGTCAACCCATAACCCGTCCCGAAGACCAACAGCACGGGTTTCCCACCGGCCTTGTCGAGGAGTCCTTCGGCGGGAACGGTTTCGCGTTCCCACCTCGCCGTAGTCCCTACCACGAACGGTTCGGCGCCTTCTCGTTCCGCGACGTCTTCGTAAGCGTCGCTCAACGAATCCACTAACTCGGCTATACCGACAGCTTGTTTCCGGTGGGGTCGGTGTTCGCCGCCGACGCCCTCGGCCCAGTGACGAATCACCTCGCCTATTAGCGATTTTTGTGATTCAAACGGATTGGTCAGATATAGTCGTTTAACCCCGTAAGTCAACCCTATTCGGCCCAAGTCGTGTAAATCCAGGGGCGTTATACAGGTCGCTACGGTTTCGCCGTAGCGGTTGTACGTCGGGTAGTGAACGAGGGCCAGATATAACGCTGTCTTCTCCAATCCGTATATTAATTAACCAAACCTCGTACTAACCGTCAGGTCGTTTCGTTTTCTTCCTCCCGGAACAACAAATCCGGCCTTAGTCGTTTGGTCCGCTCCAGCGCCTGTTCCCGGCGCCACTTTTCAATCGCCGCGTGATCACCCGAAAGCAACACGTCCGGCACCCGCATCCCCAAAAACTCCTGGGGCCTCGTGTAGTGCGGGTGGTCGAGTAACCCCGTCGTAAAACTGTCCGTCGCGGCGCTGTCCTCGTCGCCCAACGCTCCCTGCTGAAGACGGGCTATCGAATCGATAAGGGCGAGCGCGGCCGCCTCCCCACCGCTGAGAACGAAATCCCCTACCGATATCTCCTCGTCAACCAGCCCGAGCCGAACCCGTTCGTCAACCCCCTTATAACGACCGCAGAGTATTATCAGGCGGCTCAACCCGGCCAGCTCCTGGACACGGCCCTGGGTCAACGGCCGCCCCTGTGGCGTAAGGTAAACCCTATGCCCTCGTCCGTATTCCGTTTCTATCGCTTCTACGCATCGGAAGAACGGTTCGGGCTTCATGACCATACCGACGCCACCGCCGAAAGGATAGTCGTCAACTCCTTTATACTCACCGTCGGCGTAGTCCCGAAGGTCGTGGGCCCGCACTTTAACAAGCCCGTTCTCGACGGCGCGCCCCAGGACTCCGAAACCTAACGACGCGTCGAAAAACCCGGGGAATATGGTTACGACGTCTATCTCCATCGGGTCATTCCCACGGGATGTCCCGGATTACGATGCGGTCGCCGCGCAAAACCGAAACGACGTGTGCCCGGGCCAGCGGGACTAAATACTCGCTTCCGTCTCTATCTATTACCAGTACGTCGTTCCCGGCGGTCTCGATGAAACCGGTTACTCGCCCTATCGAATTCCCGTCGTCGTCGTAAACCGGCAACCCTTCAAGTTCGTACTCGTAAAACTCGTCCTCGTCGAGGTCCGGTAACGTTTCGACCGGCATTAATATGTCTGCGCCTTTAACGCCTTCGGCCGCGGAACGGTCGTCTATACCCGACAGCTTGTATAGAACGCCCTTGGGAGTGCGGCGAAAACCTTCAATAATGACCGGTTTGTCGCCGCTTTCGAACCTCAGGAAACCTTCGGTTCCCGGCTCGAAATCTAATATGCCGCCCGTAACGTCGTCGCACATCACTTCCCCTTTAACCCCGTGGGGACGTCTTATACGCGCGACGACGACTAGCGATATGTCTTCGTTCACCGGTTAAACGACTACTCGAGAATCTCCAGAACGGCGCGCCTGTCCTGCTTCATAGCGACCGCGTTCAGGATGGTTCGCAGGGCCCGCGCCGTACGCCCGTTCTTACCGATGATCCGGCCGATATCCTCGGGCGCTACGCCGAGTTCGATAATAAGGGTCTTCTCACCCTCTATCTCGTTGACCTCGACCGCGTCCGGATTCTCTACCAGGTGCTTGGCGATGTACTCGATTAAATCCTTCATTTGGTATCCTCCCGGTTTCCGGTTTTGGTTCTACGTTCCCGATATAATCCTGAACTCGATTAATAAGCGTCGTCGAACCGTTCAAATCGGCGCAAGCGGACACCTGCGTCGTCATGTTATTTACCGGCCTTCGCGCCGGTTTTAGCGAACTTTTCCATTACCCCGGCCTTGGAAAATATATTCCTGACGGTATCCGACGGCTGCGCGCCAACGCCGAGCCAGTACAAAGCCCGTTCCTCGTCCAGTACCGCCTCAGGCGGGTCTTTACGCGGGTCGTAATGCCCTATTTTTTCAATAAACCGGCCGTCGCGCTTCGCCCGCTTGTCGGCGACTACGATCCGGTAGAAAGGTTTTTTCTTTGAACCCATCCTCATTAATCTTATGCTTACGGCCAAGTCTTACCTCCTGCTGAACGGCCCTATTTACTGAACCAAGTTCAAGCGTTACCGGTAACGTAAGTTCCCTACTGGATCAGTCCTTTTAACTCCTCTATCGCGGCCCGCGGATCCGCCGTACCGAAAACGGCGCTTCCGGCCACGACGATATCGGCTCCAGCTTCCGCGACGCGAGCCGCGTTCTCGGGTTTAACCCCGCCGTCGACCTCGAGTAAGCACTTACCCGACAATCCCGCGTCGTCTATCGTCCGCCTGGCGTTCCCGATTTTCGCGTAAACCGGTTCGATGAACGACTGGCCGCCCCAGCCCGGGTTAACCGACATCAACAACAGTATATCGATGTCCCCCAGAATCGGTTCGACGGCTGCAACCGGCGTCTGCGGGTTCAAAGCGATTCCGCCTTTCTTCCCCGCACCCCGAGCCGCTTGTACGGCCCTGTGGGCGTGAGCGGTGGCTTCTACGTGCACTTCCACGTAATCCGCCCCGGCTTCGCAAAACGAGTTCACTTGACGTTCAGGCTCCGCGACCATCAAATGAGCTATCATTTCCATCCCGCCAGCCGCCGCCCGTAAATCCGCCGTCATCTTCGACCCGAACGTGATTTCGGGTACGAACCGGCCGTCCATAACGTCCAGATGGACGTAACGTAACCCGGTTTCCCGACATAATGCGATTGCCTCCGCGGCGCGACCGAAATCGGCCGAAAGGATGGACGGCGCGAGTTCCGCCACCGCTAGAAACCTCCTTCGGGTGGGACGCCCGGCGGTCCGCTCGAAATCACTATGTTTATAGCGTCACCCTTCTTGACGTTCTCGCCCAGTTCCGGCGACTGGCGTATGATACGCCCTTCCGGCACCAACGTCGACGGTTCGCTCGAGACGTTCCCGACGGCCAGTTCGTACTCGCGCAGGGCGCTGGCCGCCTCGTCCACCGTCATACCGACCAGGTTTACCGGCATCAATATAGTCGCTTCCTCCGAACCCAGACTCACCATCAGGCTGACCTTCGTGCCCCGTTTGACCTTTTTATGGGGTTCGGGGTTTTGCTCGATTATGTGGTCGGCGGGGACCGCATCGTCGTGGACCTCGGTTACCTCGCCCAGCACGAGTCCGTTGCGCGATATTATTCGCTCGGCCTGGCGAAGCGTGTTACCGACGAGATTGGGCATATGTATTTTACCCAGGCCACCGCTGACCCGGACTTTTACGGTGCGCCCTTCTTTGACGGTTACGCCCGGTTCCGGTTCTTGCGATACGATATAACCGGCCTCAAAACTCGACTCTTTCGCCTCGCCGGCGTTCTCCATCTTCAGGTTCCGCTCGGCTATAAGCGCTTCGGCTTCTTCGACGCTGTACCCGATAACGTCAGGTACCACCGCGTCCGGGCGCTCGGCACCGGCGCAACCGCCGAAACCTTTAACCATTACGAAATAACCTATAAGGATCGCGACGAAACCGGCGCCTACCTGGGTGACGAACCGTATCAAACCCTTCTTGAAAGCTTGCTTGTCCAAAATAGTTACCCTGCGTTAAAAGGATTTAATGGACACACAACCCCGTTCGTTCCCGACCCCGTCGTCGGCTCGGGAACGTACACGTGTTCCAACTTTTACGTAGGCGCGTCGAAACGCCTTAACGGAACCGCGGGAGTACTCACGCGCCCGCTTTATTCTTTCCCTACGAAAAGGGCCGTATTGATAACATAAAAGGCGGGCGTTTTCAAGGGGAAAACGGGCCTACGTCAACAGCCCTATCATCCTATTCTCCTTACTCACCTAAGCATCATATTAGTTCTGAAGAGTTTCTGAGAACTCGGTTGGAAAATAACTAGGATATCGATAAAAACGCTTTATTAGAATCGGCGGAAAAGCTTACCCGCCGACCAAAAAATAGACGATAAGGCGCCCGATTACGGTGGCGATGACGCCGATGATTACCCCGATGACAATCTTCTTTATCAGCGGCGTGCGTGCGTCTTCGTCTTTCATTACGCGGGGCGTACGTTCAGCCTCGCTACCCGTCGCCCGCCCGGTTTCGGTGAGTGCTCCCCCCAATGCTTCCACCAGTTCTCCTGCCCGCTTTTTTTTGATTTTCTCCTTTTCCTTCCGGTATTTTTTTAGGGTTTTTTCTACGCCGTTGGCCAGATCTTCGATTTCGTCCAACTCGTCCAAGGGTAACGCGCCGGCGGCGAAATAAAGCGACTCGATTCTACCGTAAGCGTCGTCCACCCTCGGCCGGTGTACGCCGTTCCATTCGTCCGGTGAAACCCCGGGATGCGTGTATATGGTCTTAAACGGTATATAACAAGCGGCTCGAACCGGTTCCATCCCACGTCTCGATATACCTTCTTTAATAGCCGCCACCAATAACGAGTACGCCTTCTTAACGTTTTCGTCCTCGGGCAGCCGCGGTTCCGAGAAGTACGCGGACAGAAGGCCGCGAAGAAGACCGTACAGCCAATAAACGGCGGCAACGTCTCTACCGGTTTTATAATCCCCGGAGTCGTTCATCTGCCGAAAGCCCTCCCACGGTCAGAAATGGTTAAACCCTTTTGGCGGGATCGGTTTCTTTCCACCGTTTACCGATAGTGTTACGCCTTTTCCCGGTTCCGTTATCGTCCCGATGACCGACCCGCGGCAGCCGGTTTCTTTTATTATACTCGTGGCGCTATCTGCGTCTTCCGGCGCGACGGCGAACAATAACTCGAAGTCCTCCCCACCGTCGAGGGCGTACTCGTAGACGTCCAAACCGAGTCGCGCGGCTGCTTTCGACGCCGCCTTAGAAATAGGTAAGTTCCCGCCGTCGACGTCCGCGCCGAGGTTTTGGACCGTCGCTATATGATAGAAGGATATCGCTAAACTATCCGACGTGTCTATGCACGCACGTACCAGTCCGGATTCGCGCAAACGTTTACCGAGTTCAACGCGTGGCTCCGGTCGGAGGTGTCTTTCCTCGGCCGTCCTTTTAGCGTCGGACGGTAACTCAACGCGCCCGCCCAACGAGTCTAGACCGGCCTCAGCCAACCCGATTTCGCCTG
>CP070755.1:1134001-1141729 GCA_020348885.1 Candidatus Coatesiibacteriota bacterium
AGTCCGGCGCCGGCGGGGCCGACGCCGCCGACTTCGCCGAGATGCTACTGCGGATGTACACCCGCTGGGCCGAGGACGAAGGATACGACTACACCGTCGCCGACGTTGAGTACTTCGAGGAGGCGGGCGTACGCCAGGCGACGGCCGTGGTCGAGGGACCGTACGCATACGGTTACCTGAGCTGCGAGACGGGCGTGCACAGGCTCGTCCGCATATCGCCCTTTGATATAACCAGGAAGAGACACACGTCGTTCGTCCAGGTTACGGTCTGGCCGAAAGTCCCGGAGGAAGTGGAGGTCGTCATCGAAGAGAAGGACCTTCGCGTCGATACTTTCCGGGCCGGCGGGCCGGGGGGACAGCACGTAAACGTAACCGACTCGGCCGTACGCATCACCCACGTCCCGACGGGCATCGTCGCGACCTGCCAGGCCGAGCGGTCCCAGCACCTGAACCGGGCCCGCGCTATAACGATACTACGGTCGCGCCTGTACGAGTTGGAGCGGGAGAAGCAGCGGGAGCGCATCGAGGAGTTGAAGGGCGAGAAGAAGGACATCGCCTGGGGCAACCAGATACGCTCTTACGTGCTCCATCCGTACCGGATGGTCAAGGACCACAGGACCGATTATGAAACGTCCAACGTCGAAGGGGTTCTCGGCGGCGGGCTAGAGGAACTCATCGCCGCGGAACTGAAGCGGCGCGGTGCGGAGCGGCGATAACCCGGGAATCGAACATTAAGGTAGTTTATATATTTAACGGCGTTTATGTGCTGATAACAAAGGGGATAAAAAAGCGGTTTAACGATTAAAAAGGAGCGATTATGGATCCTTTCCTGTTTTTCCTAGGTTTGTTCGTGGGGGTCGGCGGGGCGGTAGTGCTGGCCGCGTCGGTTCCCGCCAAATCGGCCGGGCTCAGGGTCGGCGGCGTGGTCGGTATCCTGATGGCCGTGCTCTTTGTGGGGCTGGCTATGACGGTCGTGGTTCCGCCGGGGAACGTGGGCGTGTTGATATTCTTCGGTAAGGTCTATGATTCCGAGCTTCCCAACGGCTTCCACGTGAAGAACCCGCTGGCGAACGTAACGCTCATTTCGGTTAAGGAGCAAGTTTACACGATGAGCATCGTCGCCGAGGAGGGGCAAGTTTACGGCGACGACTCCATCGACGTGCTCTCCAACGAGGGTATGACCCTCAAGTTGGACCTCAGCGTCCAGTACAAGATCATCCCCGATAAAGCGTCGTGGATAATCGCGAATAAGGTTTACAGCGGTCCGGTGCAATTCGAGAAGGACTACGTTCGGCCGGAAGTAAGGCGCGCTATCCGTGATGTATCGGCAAGTTACAGCGCGGCGGAGATGTACAGCGAAAGGCGCGCGCAGGTCGGCCTGGATATTGAAAAACTCGCCGATACGCTGCTCGCCAAAAACGGCGTCCGCTGCGTTACGGTCAACCTCCGGAACGTGAAGCTGCCGCCGCGGGTTACCGAGGCGATAGACCGAAAGAAAGAAGCCGAGCAGGAAGCCGAACGGATGGAGTACGTCCTACTCCAGGAGGAAAAGGAGGCCCAGCGGAAGCGTATCGAGGCGTCGGGCATCAGGGACTTTCAGTTGACGGTGGCCGAGTCGCTGACGGCGGACCTTTTAAAATGGAAGAGCCTGGAGGTGGCCGACCACGTATCGATGTCGGCTAACGCCAAGATCGTCTTCTTCGGCGGCAAAGAGGTCCCGTTCATTCTCGGCGGGATATAGAATCGCGTGATGTCGCGTAGGGTTTTGACAGCCACGGCGTTCGTGGCTGCCGCGTTTGTATTGCCGGTAGCGGCTGAAGAAGAGGGCCCCGGCGGGGACGAAATCGTAGAGTTCGACGAACCGGCGGTCATCGTACAACCGTGGGTTCCCCCTGAGGTGATAGAGGAGGTGGAGCCTGAATATCCGCCGGAGCGGTACGACGAGGGCCTGGACGTAAAGGTTATAATCCGGGTCGAGATAGACGAAAACGGGGACGTCACAAAGGCGTACGTTTTCAACTCCGGCGGCGCCGGTTTCGACGAGGCGGCTCTGGCGGCGGCCCGCCGGTGGAAGTTCAAACCGGCCCTCGAGGACGGCGAACCGGTCGAATCGTTCGCGATGATATACGTCGTATTCGAGAAGACCACGATCCCGCTGTGGGAGGAAAGGTCGTTCGGAAACGTCGAAGAGGAACCCAACGACTAAGCGAGGGAAGAGGGACGATGAGGAAAGCGTTAATCTTACTAGCGGTTACAACGCTAACGACGGCGTTGTTAACGGCGTTGTATGCCTGTGACGGCGACGGGGGTACGGGGCCTGGCCCCGGCAACGTTTACTACGTCGCGACCGACGGCGACGACAATAACCCCGGTACGGAAGCGCAGCCTTGGCGGACTATTACGAAAGCAGCCAATACGCTGGTCGCAGGCGACACGGCTTACATCAAGGCCGGGACTTACAACGAGAGGGTAATACCCCAAAAATCGGGGACCGCCGGGAACTATATAACCTACGCGGCGTACGACGGTGCCGTCGTAACCGTAGACGGAACCGGTATAAACCTACCCAACGACTGGGGCGGGTTGTTCGATGTTTCGGGTAGGAGTTATATAAAGGTCTCCGGTTTGAGGATAACGAACGCCGGCCCCAACGATAATAACGTCGGAATACTCGTGGACAACTCGAGTTACGTCACTATCGAGAAAAACTACACGTACAATACGGTGTCGTCCGGGATCGCGGTCTGGGACAGTAATAATATAACGTTGGACGGCAACGAGGTCGTACTCGCGTGTAACGACGGCGAACAAGAGTGCATCACCGTCGCCGGGACGAACGGATTCGAGATTAAGAACAATCGCGTTCACGACGGCGGCCCGGGGAGTATCGGCGGTGAAGGTATAGACGCCAAAGACGGCTCGAAAAACGGGAAGATTTACGGGAACCACGTTTACGAAGTGAACAGGCTGGGCATTTATATCGACGCCTGGGATAAGGACACGGGTAATATCGAAGCGTACCGCAACAAGGTTCACGACTGCGCCGGCGATGGGTTCACTCTCGCGGCCGAGGCCGGCGGCCGCTTACACGATATCGAAGTTTACAACAACCTAGTGTACGATAACGACGACTGCGGTATCGGTATCTACGACTACGGCGAAACGGGCGTAACCACGCATCCTATCGAAGATGTCCTAATAATCAACAACACGTTTTACAACAACGGGAGTAACGGATGGGGCGGCGGCGTGGTTATCGACAATAACGACGCGAAGGACGTCGTTATTCGGAACAACATCTGCTCCGATAACCTGTCGTTCCAAATTGCGATAGAGAAAGGCGTTCTGAGCGAGATTACGGTGGACCACAATCTAATCGACGGCTTCCGCGGATACACCGGCGAAACGCGGGGCACCGACTTCGTCGAAGGTGACCCCAATTTCGTAGATCAGGCGTCTCGGGATTTCCATTTACAGGGCGGATCGCCCGCAATTGACGCGGGCTCTTCAGACGGCGCGCCGAATAAAGACTACGACGGGAACTCGCGACCCCAGGGCGCCGCGTACGACATAGGCGCGTACGAATATCAGGGGTAGGTATAACACGCTTCCCGGAGTACAGCGGAAACGGGTTATTACGATATAAACACGGTTCGAGATAAAACGGAGTAAAAAGCGGGGGGTCTACCCCGGAAAGGCGCGCGAGCGCCGTTAATAGTATTAGTGTTGATAGTACCAGTATCTTACGCGCTCATCCCGATACCGCTGTTGATACAACGGCCGCACGGGCCGGGGCCCTACGGCAAAGGGGCTGTGGAAGAGGTGATGGGGAGGAAGAGGTAGGAACCGGATTGACAATCGTGCACGAAAACCTTATAACGCGGGCTGGACGGTCCGCGTTTTGGGCGTCAATACTGTCAATAACCACCCACAACCCGCGGACGAGAGAACGCCGGAAAATTAAACGTTGCAAAGACTTACGGGGCTGTGTATAATAAGAATAAGCGTAAGCGCCCGTAGCTCAGCGGACAGAGCAACGGATTCCTAATCCGTCGGTCGGAGGTTCGATCCCTCTCGGGCGCAATTTAATTGAAACGGTAAAACTGCCGGTAGTCGCCCGCGAGGCGGAGGTAAGTATGCCGTATTTCTTGCACGTTAGAGGAACCCGTAAAGGCCCTCTCGAGATCGACGAAGTCCAGCGGATGATAGAGCAGGGGACGCTGACCCTGTTAGACCAGGTCTGGGACGCCGCGGGTAACGAATGGACGATAATCAGGGATTTCCCCGACATCGCGAAATACTTCGGCGAACCGGGGCCGGGGGACGAATTTATTATTAACGTCGACGGTAAAACCGGAGGGCCGTTTCCGTATAATATGATACTCCGGGAAATCGAAAAAGGGCGTTTTCGGAGCAATCACTTCGTATGGGACGAAGTCAAATCCAGGTGGATCGAGGCCCGCCTCCATCCCGTTTTCGAAAGCCATTTCATCGGGCACGCGACCCCCACTGCGACGTACCACGTCGCGAAGGGCGGCGTGCGCATCGGCCCGATACCTTTTACCGAAGTAATCCGTCTAATAAACGTCGGCGAACTAACGCCGGAAGACCATCTTTGGAACCCCGACGCTAAACAATGGGTTACGTTAAACGAATCAACGGACTTCTCCGGTTTTTTTAAGGGAGCGGCCGTTACGGAAAGTGTCGAACCGGAACCGGCGCTCGAACCAGGAATCTTCGCACCTAAAACCGCCACGCCGGTAAGCGCGCCGGGGGGACCGCCGCTTACCGAACCGCCGCCTGATACGGTCGTCACGACCGCGTCCGAAGGAGCGCCGCCGTTCCCGGAACCCGCGATACGAACCGAGGAACCGCCGCTTATAACGGTAACACAAGCGCCGGTCGAACCGCCGCCGCCAGCCGCCGGGCCGCCAATCGTTCCCGAAACGCCGGTAAGCCCGGTTTCCGCGGGTACGCAGATTATCCCGACGGAACCGGGAGACATAATCGAAATACCGCCGGAACGAACGGCGGCTCCGGAACCGGTCCCGGTCGAAACCCCGCCTGCGGCGCCTACCGCAGAGGTTATACCGGAACGGAAAGAACGTCCCGCCGTTAAACGCGAACCGGTAAAAGAGAAACCGGTCGTAATCGAACGAGAGGAAGTTAAAACCTTCGAACCGACCAGGCCCTCGCCTATAAAGCGGCTAGTAGCTCAGGTAATAGACATCGGTTTTATCTCCGTCGCTTTTCTGGCCGTTTTGATTGTGATGACTGTATCCGGTATGAACCCGCTGGCGCCCGGCCCTGAACAGGAAACTTATCGAGCGGCCGCCTACATCGCTTTCGGTGCCGTCGCGTTGTTGTACTTCTTTTTCCGCGACGGTTTCGGCGGGGCCAGTATTGGAAAGCGAGTAATGGGGCTTAAAGTCGTCCACGGATACGACGCACGGCCGGCTAACCCGATACAATCGTTCGTAAGGAACCTGTTTTTATTAATACCGATATTAAACATCGCCGAGCTTTTTATGGTCTTTACGGAAGTAGAGGGAAGGCGACTCGGCGATAAAACCATTGGTTGCGCTTTGATGTACGGTACAGAAGCGGAATATATCCGCGACTACGGTCTGGAAACATCGCACCAATCCCGATGAAGTTAACCGGTACAATGTCGAAAGCGGCAATGACCGCGAAAACGGACCTCAACCAAGAGGTTCTACTTCGTAATAGGATGTTGTTCGCGAAAATCCGGGACAACGAGTTTAACCGCGGGGCCGGTTTGTTGGTCAAAATACTCGCAAGATACGAAAACGGCGCGGAGAACGATCTGGACCGTTTCATGAAAGAACTTGACGACATGGTGTCCGTATTCGAGCGGGCCCGGTATTGCGCCCGGATGTCGGTAGGCGGGAACAACGTCAACCCGCCCGACGATATCACGTATCAGGAGCGTGCGTTCGTCGACCACGTCGAGACGATGTACTCTTTCGCCAGGTCAATCCGGCGAATGCTCCGGCACGAGATACACGTACGTGACTTTCTAGACGCGCAAACGGACCTGGACGCCAATATGTCAGACTACGCCCGAACGATACAGCGAACCGAAGCCAATATGGTTCTGGGGAGTCTCCGGACCATGTCAGAGCGTATTGACCTGTATAAAGGATTCTTCGGAGATACCGGAAACGGATAACAACCGGGAAGGGAGAGTTATGCGTTTATATATAGTCGTGCTTGTCTCGCTGGTTCTGGCGACCGGCGCGGTCGCCGAGACGAAAAAACCGACAGTGCTGGTATGTAACTTCGAAACCGCCGGCGGCGCCAAGACGTACCTCTCGGAATCGACCGCAAAGATGCTAATGACTGCCCTCACTTACGTCGGCGACTATAAGGTGATTTCTGAAGATAAACAGATTAAGTTGATGGAATCAATAGGGAAAAAGGCCGGCGCTAATATATCGAAATCCGAAGCCGTCGGCGCGGCGGAAACCGCCGGCTCCAAGTACGTCGTAACGGGGAAGATAACCAAGGACGACAAATACTATACCGTAACGGTTAACTTCATCGAAACGGCCACAGGAGACGTAAAGGAGACAAGGAGTTCAAGGCACAAGTACCAGCGGAACATCTCCAAGTCCATTGACGATATAGTCGGGTTGACCGAGTAATTTTGCGGCGTAACGCGATAATCGTGGGATACGCTTGTTTACTCTTCACTATGTGGGGGGGGTACGCTGAAGAAATAACCGTCGAGGAAGCCGACGAAATCTCGCCTATCGCCGAAGCAACTTCGGCGATTTCGACGGGAATAGAACCGACTGAAAAGCCGCAAACCCGCGAGGAGTTCCTCGAAGCGCTGGACGAAGCCGTCCGGCTTTCTCTTGGCGGCGATAGGGGAGAAGCCGTTGCCGCGTATCTCGAGATTATAGCGGCCGGATATAATCGAACCGAACCGCTTTACAATCTGGGCGTCCTGGCCGAGTACGACGAGAAGGGCGCCCGGTACGCCGGCGACGACCTCGGCTACGCGCCGGCCTTCTATCTGGCGGCCCTGGAAGACGACCCCGAGTACTATCCCGCGCGCCTGAATCTCGCGGTCGTTTACCACGAAACCGGGTTGATCGAGGACGCAGCCGTCGAATATAGAAAACTCTTGGGCACGAAGTCTTCGGAAGAGGACATCGCAAGGTACAATTTAGCGCTGATAGTCCTTGAGCAAGGCCGCTACGAAGAAGCAATTGGACTTCTCGAGGGGGCCGAAGAGCCGTACGCGGACGCCCGGCGGATGATGTTAATCGCTTACCTGAACGAGAAAGTGGGCGCTCCCGGCCGGGCGATTAAACTCTGGAAACGTGCGCTGGAAGAGGAAGACGTCGGGTTGTTCGCCGTCGTAGCGGAGCGGCACCTGCGCGAGTTGAGGGGATACTGACGGACCAGGTTAAACGAGCCGTCCGCAATCGAGGTCGAAAGGAAAGGGCGAGGACGGCGAACGAACGAAGAGGTTTCATATGGTCAAAAAACGATGGATTTTCGGCGGAATCGGCGCGTTTCTTGTAGTGGCCGTTCTGGTGTTCGCCGTCGTGATGGCGGCGCTTGCGATTTACCCGCTACTAAAGCCGTACGTCCCGATAGGCAAGAAAGTCGCGATTCTCGAAGTAACAGGGCCGATAGACTCGAGCAGGGAGATTATCAGGGTGATACACTCGTACCGGGACGATCCGTCTATCG
>CP070755.1:1141829-1154911 GCA_020348885.1 Candidatus Coatesiibacteriota bacterium
ACTTACGCCCTCTACCAATCCCGCCCGAACCCGGCTAAAGGGACGGCAACTATCGCCTTCGACCTGCCGGAGGTAGCGGACGTTACGCTAACGGTTTACGACATCAGCGGACGGAAGGTGACGACGCTCGTGGACGAAACGCTGACCGCCGGCGAACATAAAGCTGAGATATCAGAAATGGCGCCGGGCGTTTACGTGTATAAGCTGGACGCGGGTAGTTACAGCGCGGCGAGGAAGATGGTGGTTGTGAACTGATGAAATGTGGACGAGACTAGTAGTCTCGTCCTTCAATAATTGTAAAAGAAACACGAAGCGGCGCGGCTTGTCCGCGCCGTTTTCTTGTCGACCGGCTCAAACCCGTTTGCTAGTTCTCGCCCCTATACTTACCTTCGTACCCCTTTTCGAGCCTGCTCCCCAGCTTGAAGAAGACTAATTGTATCAGGCGGGCGCCTTTCTCCAGCTCGATTCCCGCCGGGTTCATCACGCTGAGTAGACTCCGGCTCTGTCCGTAGTATCCGGTGTCCCAGAGAGCCGTATATACCGCGGCGCCCATACGAAGTAAACTCGAGCGCGGGCGCGCAATCGCGAAAAGGTCGTCGTGAATACGTACAGTTTCGGCGTAAGTAACCACATACGCGCCGGGTTCGAGTCGCACCCACCCGCCGGCGTCGAACGGGATTTCCTCGTACTCGGGTAAACGTCTATCGGCGTTATCGAACCCTAGACGGCCCGGCGGCCCGATGAACGCCGAAACCGACGCCAGAGTCAACTCCACGCCGTTCGGCTGTACCTGCTCCGGGCGATAAGGCTCGACCAATGGGTCGTTCGGGTCCCCCAATCGGTCTTTAAGTCCGTCGCCGGTAAGTATAATCAAGGTATCGCTCCTTCCAACTGCTCTAGGATTTCGCCGGCGAGGTAAAAAGAGCCGGTTATCGCTACCAATCCGTTTCGGCCGGCGAGCCGCCGGGCTTTTACCAATCCGTCGGCCGGCGTTACCCCAGGTTCGAGCCGCTCGCACAACCCGACGAAATGCCCCAGTACCTCACCCACAGGCATTGCTCGGGGGACGTCCGCCGAGGCCGCCACGACGGCGTACGCGTCCGGCCCTATCGCTTCCGCCACACCTTCAACGTCTTTATCCAAAGAAAAGCCGCACAGAGCGACCAACCGTGAGCCGCGTATCCCCCGGACGGTTTCAAGCAGGTTTTCGGCCGCCGTAGCGGTACAGGCCGTGTCAAGTACCATAACCGGTTTCCCAGGAATAACCTGGCAACGGGCCGGTGCCGCCGCGTTCGCCATACCCGAACGTACAGCCGTCTCCGGGACGTCGAACTCGATAAGCTGCTCCAAAGCCAACAACGCCGTCGCCGCGTTAGTTCTTTGGACGGTCGCGGGTATCGCCGGGACAATACCTGACTTCGCCCCGGTCACCCCGAAGTAGGTCATCGTCCGGCCGTCGAACTCCACGGCGCAGTCCTCGCCCACTACGTACAGCGGCACCCCGACATCGGCAGCCCGTTCATGTAGTACGCCCATACCCACTCTGTCCTGAGGCGCGGAGACCGCCGGACGCCCCGGCTTGATAATCCCGGCCTGTTCGCGCGCAATATCCGCGAGAGTATCGCCCAGTACATGCGTATGCTCCAAATCGAGGGACGTTATTACCGAAACGGCCGGGTCAACCACGTTAGTCGCGTCCAATCGCCCGCCGAGGCCGACCTCGACTACGGCGACGTCAACGGTGTGCCACGCGAAGTACAGAAACGCCGCGGCGGTAATCGTCTCGAAATAAGTCCTAAACTTAGGCTCCGGTTCGCCGAATGCGTCCTTCACAATCGCGACGGCGTCGCCGAAGTCCCGGGGCGGGATAAGCGCGCCGTCCACCTGGATACGTTCTCGTACCGACCGGAGGTGAGGCGACGTGAACATCCCGACCTTGTATCCGGCGGCCCGCAGTACCTCCGAGAGCATATAAGCCGTCGAGCCTTTACCCTTGCTGCCGGCTATATGGATTACCGGGTACGATCTATGGGGGTCGCCCAACGCGCGTAACGCTTCGGCGAACTTCTCCAGGTCGTACGCCCGCGTATCGTACTTCGGGAATCGCTCGCCTTTCTCGTAGTTTACGAGACCGTCGAGGAACTCGAGGGCTTCAATATATCCTTCGGATACTTCCATACGCCGTGGACCGATATTACCGCCGCCGCCCGCCGCGCGCAAGGTAAATCCGCTTGCCCGCCCGTACAACGGGTGTTATATTCCGCGGTGGAGGCCGGGCGTTATGGCGGATATCGACGAAAAAGGCAAGTTTTACCTCGGCAAAGAACACGACCTGGAAAAAGGCGAGACAGTCGGGCCGGAGGTTCTATATAAATCGGCGGACCTTACGACTCACGGGTTCTGCATCGGCATGACCGGGTCGGGCAAAACGGGGTTATGTATATGCGTCGCGGAGGAAGCGGCGCTCCAGGGTATACCTATAGTCGCGATAGACCTGAAAGGCGATATATCTAACCTGCTCCTAGCGTTCCCGGAGTTGGACGACGCCAGTTTCGCCCGGTGGGTTCCGCCGGCCGAAGCCGCGAAAAAGGGCATGACCATCGAAGAATACGGCGCCGACAGGGCCGAACTCTGGCGAAAAGGCCTGGCCGCTTCCGGCATCGACGGAGTTCGGATAAAACGATTGCACGATACAGTGGAGTTCAGACTCTATACCCCCGGTTCCGACGCGGGTCTTTCTATCAATATCATGAGTAGTTTCCGCTGCCCTGCGCTCGATTGGGAAACGGACGGGGAAACGCTTCACGATAAAATCGCTACGACCGTATCAGCCGTCCTGGGGTTGATCGGCTTCGACCCGGACCCAGTAAAAAGTACGGAACACGTTTTTCTTTCCAACGTTTTCGAGTACCGATGGCGCGAGAAAAAAGACATAACCTTCGAGGGGTTGATACACGACGTTCAGAACCCGCCGTTCGATCGCCTCGGCGCTCTGCCGACCGACGAAGTCTTCGCCGAAAAGGACCGCAAAAAGCTGGCCCTGGCCGTGAATAATATGCTCGCGTCGCCGACTTTCAAGTACTGGACGGCGGGCGACGTTGGCCTGGACTTCGACGAGATAAACCGCGTCGCCGTACGGGGCGAAATAGATTCGACAGCGAGGAAACCGGCTGTCTCGGTTTTCTATCTCGCGCATCTGGACGACTCGGAGCGGATGTTCTTCATCGCCCTCCTCGCGCAGGAACTGGTCGGGTGGGTGCGGCAGCAACCGGGCGCCGCCGACCTCTCGATGCTATTCTACCTTGACGAGATATACGGTTACCTCCCTAGTTATCCGTATAACCCGCCGTCGAAAGGGCCTTTGACCACGCTCCTGAAACAGGGCCGCGCGTTCGGCCTGGGTTCCCTTCTTACGACGCAGAACCCGGGCGACATCGATTATAAAGCGCTTACAAACTGCGGTACCTGGTTCGTCGGCAAACTCTTCACCCAGCGGGATAAGGATAAGGTACTTGAAGGGATGGAAGGTTTGACGCTGGACGACGCGGGCCTTAGCCGGGAATGGCTCGACAAAGCGATTAGCACCCTCGATAGCCGCGTATTCATCATGCACAACGCCCACGACGACCGACCGCGCGTTTTCCACACGCGGTGGGCGATGTCGTACCTCCGCGGCCCGCTGACCAGGGACGAGGTACGAAAACTCGTAGCCGGCGAAACCGCCGAGACGACCGAAGCGAAACCGGCCAACGAAACGCCGTCGGTAACAGCGGAAGCGCCGGCGCCGGCCCAAGCGCCGACGGACGTGGACCAATATTACCTTAAATCCCAGGGGAATCGGGGGAGCTTCGCACCATATATATACGCCGTTGCCGATGCAACGTATAAACTCGACGTCGGACGGAGCGACTATACCCAACCGGTCGTACGTATCGTCGAAGCGGGTTCGTCGGTCGTCGAACCAATATGGGACAACCCTGCCCAGGGTGTTGACCCGGCCGACGTCGTAGCCGGGACTCCGACGAGCGGGCTGGTTTCGGTCAGCCCTGCGGTCGCCGACGCCCGGGCCGCCGAGGCGACCAGAGGAGTTTTCGGAGCATACGTTGAAGCGGAAGTACCGCTCGTCCTCTTGCGGAACACGAAGCTGGGGGCCGTCAGCAGCCCGGGCGAAGGCAAAGAAGAATTCGAGGTTAAATGCGAGGAACTCGCCGAACAGCTGGCGTCGGAAGAAGTCGATAAACTACGGGGTAAACTGGGGCCGAAACTAACGAAGCTGCAGGAAAAAATCGCGAAGGAAGAAGGCGACATAGCGAAGGCCGAAGGGATGAAAAAAGGCGGGACGGTTGAAGCCGTCGCGCCTATCGCCGGCGGCGTTATCGGCCTACTCTTCGGCGGTTCCAGCAAGCGGGTTTCGAGTAAAGACATAATCCGCGGTATCGGGAGAGTATCGAAGGAGAAAGGTAAAAAGAAGAAATACGAAGCGGAGATAACTTCGAGTCGCGAACTCATCGAGAAATACTCGGCCCAGATAGACGAGATGGAAGCCGAAATTATAGAACGCGCGGCCGATATCGACTTGAAGTACCTCGACTACGCCGACGATATCGAGGAGTACCGGATAATGCCTGCGGCGGTGGAGGTTACGCGCTTCGGCGTACTCTGGTTGGCGACCGACTAGTCGTAAACAAAGAGATACCAGCGGCCGCAACAGTAACGAATTCGGCTAGAACGTACTTATATAGAAACTATAATGTGCCTCGAACGTATAGTTTAGTATAAACCCCCGTCGAACCTTACCCGATGGCGTCAGAAGACCCCCAAATCCCCGAAGAAACGACCGAACGTTCTTCGCCGTTCAGCGGTTTTAAGAACTACGGCGTGGTCCTGCGCAATAGGGACTACTTCTACCTCTGGTGGGGTAGCATCATCTCCAACATAGGCAACCGTATCCACTTCATAGCCCTGATGGTTTACACCTACAACCTGACCGGCAAAGCACTCAATCTGGGTCTGCTGATGATAATAATGTCGATTCCGAACTTCTTACTATCGCCGGTCATGGGTGTATTAGCCGACCGGATGGATAAACGGAAGCTGATAATCGCGTCTGATGTCGCTCGCTTCGCTCTGGTTATACTCTTTCCGTTCGCTCAAAACATCTGGCAGATATACGCTCTGGCGTTCCTTATCGGCGCGGCCAACGCAGCTTTCTTCCCGAGTGTATTCTCCATCATTCCGCAGATAGTGCCGAAGAAAGACCTCCTCACCGCCAATTCGCTAAACGTAACGACGATGAACGTGGTCGCGATTATCGGCCCTGCAGCCGGCGGCCTTATCGTCGGCTATTGGGGGACGACGCCCGCCTTCGTTATCAACTCGTTCACGTTCCTCTTCTCAGCGTTCATGATACTCCTAATCAGGAAACCCGGACCGCGCGAGACGGTCTCCGGCGAACTCGAAGCCGAAACCCCTAAAAAAACGTCTTACTTCGGTGAGTTCGTCGAAGGTCTCCGGTTCATGATGGGCGACCCGATGATGCGGTATATCATATTCACGTTCGCGGCGCTGGTACTCGTTACGTCCGGTTTGAACCCGCTCTTCGTGGTCTTGACCAAGGAAGTCCTGGGGAAAGGCGAGGTGGCCTTTGGTTATCTGATATCGGCTCTCGGCGTCGGCGGTATCGTAGGCGGGTTTCTGTACGGGTTAATCGGCCAGCGGTTCTCCCGAATCTCGATTATCATCAACCTGTTATTCCTCGACTCGATTATCGTAATAGTTCTGGGGATAAACACTTCATACTACGCGGCGCTGGGGTTGTTCGCGGTCTTCGGGATAATCGGTACGGTATTTAGCGTAACTATTATGACACTCCTCCAGGAGTACATACCGGAAGACAAGATGGGCAGGGCGATGGGCGTCTTCTCGGTTATGTTCGATCCCCTCACGATGGTGAGTATGGGCGTTTTCGGGTACCTGGCTGACTTAATCGGCACCGGCCTCGTCTTCGTCGGTTCGGGCGCCCTCGAGTTAGCTGCGACCGGGTTCGCCCGGTTCCTGCCGGTTTACCGAAAGGTAACGAAACTGGAACCCCCGGTCAAATTGGACGAACGTGCCGGCGCGCGGTAAACCGCGAATACGTATATCGTTTCACCGAAATAATAAACCGCCGCGTCCGCGGCGGTTCGCTTCAGGGTTCAACGTCGTAGTATTAGTTGAAGGCCGCTTTAATTTTACCGATGGAAGTCGGTTCAATACCGATTGCCATCCCGGCGGCTTTGTTCGCGCCGTAAACGACCTGTAAATCCGGGTTGTCCGGGTCCGGGTCCTGTACCCATACGGCCCACTCGAGGTTGTTCACGTTCCAAGACCCGTCGAGGGTCCCGCTAAAGTTAACGTCCTTGGTCTGTCCGTCGTTAATAGAAAAGTCTGTACCCTCCACCGGATACATATCCCTCAACACGTTATAGAGGGTCCGCCCGTCGTATTGGAAAGTCTCGGTTACGGCGCAATATATCTTTAATCCCGAAGCGGGTACGTCGCCGTCCCGCGTAACGGTTGCGGTAAGGTCAAAGTTATTTCCCGTCTTCGTTACGTGGATACCGATATAAAGAGGCATCGGTATTCCGGCGTAAACATTGTAAATGCTTTCGAAACCGGTCGTCTCGGGCCGTACGTCGCCGTCGAAAATGAGCGTCGGTTGATCAGTAGTTCCATAGAACAAAGCCCGGGCTATCGACTCGGGACACGACGGCGCTTCGTCCTGATGTAACTCAATTACCACCAAATGGTCGGGGTGGTTCTCGAGAACCTGATGTAGTTCCGCTTCTGCGGCCGGACAACCCGCTCAAAGGACCGAGGTTATCAGTTCGCCCAGGACTATCCGGTCGAAAGCCGCGCCAGCGGGGATGACCGTTATTAATATTAACCCCACGATGAGTTTCTTCATAGTCCTCCTTTTATCGGAATCACGACCTTAACGATTATATATCAAACCGGAACCGTATTCAAGTGAATACCGACGGGCGGTTACCTACTCCACGACAACCTTCCTGGCCACGGTCTCGCCGTCGCCAAACAATACGGCCACGTATAACCCGGAAGGTAACCGCCGTCCGTCACCGCTGGCGGGCACCCACACGACCGTAAACGGCCCGGCGCCCGAGCCTTCGAAAACCGTCGCTACGCGCCGACCGGCGATATCGTACACGACTAACTCGCCGTTATCGCACCCCGTAGGAAGGGTAAACTCGAAAGTGGTAACGGCCTTGACCGGGTTAGGTCGGTTCTGTTTAAGAGTAAGGATATACGATTCCGGTTCCGACGCGCCGACCTCCGCCGGGCCATAAAGGCTACTCCGGCCCGACGGACCGATATACTCCAACCAATAATCCAGTTTAGTCCCTGGTGCTGTGGCGTCCAGATACTCGAATGGGTTTTCGCCCGTTATCGGAACGTCGTTCACGAGTACCCTTCCGTTACGCACGTTCGCCGGCCGACGGTCCGTCGGTCGCGTTTCCCTGTAAAGACTGAACGAGCCGGCGTTAACACCGTTTACGCCCCAGTTCAAGACTACTCCCCGGGCGGTCCTGTCGCCCCGGAAAAACTCCAAGTAAACGTCCGTCAGCGCGCTTAAGCTGGCGTAAGGGTCCACGCGTCCGACGCCGTAATTATTGTCGAAACCCGGGTCGCCCAGGTCAACGGCGCCTTCGTCGAGCGCTTCGGCCAGCGCCGCCGGCGTCAATTCCGGGTCCCAGGACAACAACAGCGCGGCGGCGCCGGCGGCGCAAGGCGCCGCGATGGACGTCCCGGTCGATATATAATACCCCTCGTTATCCGTATGGGAACAAGTCACGACGTATGTACCGGGCGCCGTGAAATCGGGCTTTAACAGACCCATCTCCGGGTCATAATGGTAATCGTCGTACGGTTGGATGTCTTCCCACGTACAAGGGCCTCGGCTGGAGCTGTGGCGTATTTCGTCGTCGCTGTCGGTGTTACCTATCGCCAAGAGGCTCGAAAGCCCGCCTTCCAGCGTCTGGTCCTCGTGAAGCCTCGGCGGCGGGACCATTCCCGGGCACGTTACGTTCCACGGGGCCGGGTAATCGTCTATGTCGTCGCCCAGGTTCCCCGCGGATTTGAAGTGGAGCATTCCAGCGGCCAACGCCGCGTCGGCGAGGGAACGCCAGGTCGCGTAATCGGGTTCCAGTTCGGCGCTCCAACCCCATGATAGATTACATATATCGGCCCCCTGCTCCAGGGCGAACTGCCACCCCTCCCACGCGTCCGATTCGTTCGTTATTACCGCTATCATTACCGTCGCGTCCGGCGCGACGCCGGTCGCCGTCCCGGCGGAACCGTCGCCGGCCAATACGCCGGCGACGTGGGTACCGTGGCCGTTATAGTCCATAGTATCGGCGTCGCCCGGCCCAGACCCGGAGAAGTTCCAACCGTGGTTCGGGTACTCCGACCCGCCGTCCCACATATGGTCCGTAAGGTCGGCGTGATTATAATTGACGCCCGTATCGACGACGCAGGCGAGAACGCCTTCGCCTTTATATCCCTCGTCCCAGACGTCGTCGGCGTTTATGTGGGTTATGTGCCACCCGAGACCCCGAGACGGCGCGACGGGACGCCCCGGTTCATCGACGTCCAACAACCTTTCGAGGGGCCATTCCCTGTCCCAACGTACCGAACGTACGTCGTCTCTGGCCGCGAGTATTGATACAGCGTCGCCCGTTGCGCGCAGGCTGACGACGTTCGCCGCCCATATACTCACGACGTCGGCGACGGCTCCTTCGATTTCCAATAGCGCGAGCGTACTGAGTAAATCTGCCTGAGCGGACGCAGCGTGGTTTTTAAGCTCGTTTATGACGGTCGCCCTGGCGTCGTCCTTCGACAGTCCGCTCGCCAACAAAAAAAGCCGCTCCGGCGGGTACCGGTCGGACATCGTTACTACTATCGGTACCATCTCGTCCGGCGGGATTTCCGACAGCCGCTGCGAAAGCGCGTCGTCTATAGTTCCCGACGACGCGGCGGTCGTAATTAACACTGCACAGAGAAAGAAACGCATATTATTCGTTTACGGGCGAAACCGTGTCGCCCGTTATTTTCTTCGGTATCGCTTTGCGGAAGTACGCGATTAAAAGATACGTCGGTACGAGAGCGATCCCCAGAGAGAACAAACCGGCCAACCCGTCCAACAGATGGGGCAGCATCGGTAGAAGTGACATAGTCCCGCCTGCCAGCGCGCCCACGGCGAAAGTAATAATCGTACCGACTACCGCGATGACCGCCGAGATTACGACGAACCCGTCGACGGCCGCCAACCAGAAGTACGCGGCCCGGCCGCCGCGGGCCGCCGAGGCCGCCGCCGCGACGACGAGGAGTACCAAGAGAGTCAACGCGAACGCGTACCACGCCGGGTAAACGATAAGTCGGGCCGTCGCGCCCACGTAGATACTGTAATCCCCGCCGAAGAGGTCGCCGGCGCCGGTGAACAAGTACGTTAACGAGTAAACCACGTTGGCTATTAGCTTGATACCCAGCGCCGCCGACAACAAACCGGCGGTCAACGTAAGTTTCTGTTTATCCATCAGCGTTCTCCCCACTTCAGCGGACGTCTAATTCGCCGTACCGCCGAATAAATCTCCTTGGTTATCGACCGATACGTCGCCGAATCTCTCGAACTCCTCTGGGAAACGGCGGGCCAACTCGAGGTATATTAAAGCCGTCGCCGCCGTATCCACAAGGTTATGTTCCAGGACCGGTACTAGTACGCGACCGTTCCCGTCGGCGACGTAACGCTTATACAACTCGGGAACCGAATCGGAACCCACGTCACGGCGTCGGTCAACCCCCGCCAGCGCCGCCTCTACGGTCGACAAGCGGCAGTCGGGAAGTGCCGCGCTCAGATGCCTGCGTACGGCGTGAAGCACGTCCACATGGCGGATATCCTCCGGCCATCCCACCCGACAGTAGGTACAGCGGGCCGAGAGAAATGGAAAATCGTATGCGCGGCCGTTATAAGAAACGTTCGGGTCCGCGGCCGCCAACCGCCGTACCGTCGCCTCGAGAAGGGCCGGTTCCTCGTTCGGGTGTTCGGCGATATATTGTTCGAGTCTTACGCCGTCGGACGTTACTTCGGCGAAACCGACCAAGAATACGGGAAGGTCCCGTAATCCCATCGCTTCGATGTCCACGACGAGAGCACTCTCGAATGGCAAGCCTTCGGTAACCGGTTCCGGTAAGTGTTCGGGCCACGGCGGCTCCGCGGTCGTAAACCCGTCGGCCCGGGTAACAGGCCACACCTCGCATAAGGGCGCGGTCCGGTCTCTTCTCCCGCGGCGGGTTCGACGTCCGCGAGCGCTCCCCCGCGCGATTTCCTTCATCCGTTCCCTGAACTCGTGGGCGTCCATAACACGCCGGTACGAGCCGGCTATTCTTCCCAGTCCTCCCAGATACCCCGGCGCGCCTTCTTCGCTTTTTTCTCGTATTCAAGATACGCCTTCGTATCGACGTGGCACGTCGGGACCAGGGCCACCCGGGCCAGCCCCTCCTCGATAAGCTCAATAGCGACGTTCAACCAAGTATCGCCGCCCGTGTAATATATGACGGCCCGGACTTGCCCTTTCTCGTTCATCGGTAGGTTGGGACAAACCTCTATCTGAACGTCCCGGTCGAGCAGCCGTTTTTCGAGGAATCTAACTGCGTCATAATAACCGTCGTCGCCGGGAGACACCTCCCGGACGCCGATAAGCGCGACCTCGCCCAGGTCCTTTATCGTTATCACGTTCGCCGAGTTTACGTCGGTACACCGACCCTCGACAATACCCATGTACGTATCGGATATGTCTATCAGTTCTTCCTCGGCGGCTACGGGCGCCACGGCGACGACGATACATAATACCAACGCTAATTTAACCAAACCGCCTCCCATCGTGATATACAATTAACCGCGTAAGTATAGCACACGGGCATTTGTGTCGCTACCCGCTTGCGAAATGAAAACGGGCGCCCGTCGGGCGCCCGGAACATCGGCGATGCGTAGTTATTGTGCTGATTCGGCTAGTAGTTCAGCCACGTCCATGAACTTGACCGCTTCCTCGGCGCCTTCCTCCTTCAACGCATCGTCGAACATGTTCATGCAATAAGCGCAACCCGCGGCGATGCAGTCCGGGTCCGTCGCGAGCGCCTGCTGGACCCGGTCCAGGTTGATACGTTTACCTATGTCCTCCTCCATCCACATCCGGCCGCCGCCGGCGCCGCAGCAGAACGATTTCGAGTAGTTCTTGTCCATCTCCAACAAGGTCGCGCCGGGAATCGCCCGGACGATGTCTCTGGGCGTCTCGTAAATATCGTTGAACCTACCCAGGAAACAACTATCGTGGAACGTAATCGCCATATCGACGGGTTTCTCCGGTTTGAGCCGTCCGTCGGCGATGAAACCGGCGAGCATATCGGTATGGTGTATCACTTCGTCGAACTCGAACCCTAAATCGGGGTAATCGACCTTGAACGTGTTGTAACAGTGGGGACAGCTGGTTACGAGCTTCTTCACGTCGTACTCGCGAAACTTCTCGATGTTCGCCGCGTTTTTCTCCTTGAAGAGGTCTTCGGAACCTATCCGCCTGAACGACTCGGCGCAACACCCCTCCTCGGTACCCAATACCGCGTAATCGACGCCGGCTTTGTTCATAAGCGTCGCGAACGCGCGAGCGACCTTCGTGCTCCGCTCGTCGTAGGAGCTGATGCAGCCTACCCAGTACAGATACTCGGCGCCGGGCTTGTCGGCCACCGTCGGCACCTCGAGCCCCTTCGCCCAGTCGAGACGCTCGTTCTCCGGGAGGTTCCACGGGTTGTTCCGTCGCTCGACGCCGGTAATCGTAGCGCCGATCTCGTGGGGTATCCGGCCCTCGTTAAGGACCATCGCGCGTCTGATGCCCAGTATCTTGTCGACATGTTCTATCGAAATCGGGCAATTTTCCACGCACGCGCCGCAGTTGGTACACGACCAGATAGAATCATAGCTCAGCCCTTCCGTCCGGTCCACCAGCGACTCGAGGTTCTCCTCGTCGTAATAACCTTTCAGCTTCCTGAGCCGTTTCCCGTCGCTAACCAAAACCTCCTGGAGCCCCTGGATGACCTCTTTCGGTGAAAGCGGTTTGTCGGTGTTGTACGCCGGGCAGTTCTCCTGGCAGCGGCCGCATTCGACGCACGCGAGGGCGTCCAGAAGGCCCTTCCACGTAAGCTCGTCCATCCTCGTGTAGCCGAAGTGCCTTATCTGCTCGTTTTCCACATCCTGGTCACGGACCGAACCGGCGGGCTTCAGGTTGTGGAAGAACTCGTTGGGAGGACAGAACATCATATGGAGGTGTTTCTTCGTCGGCGCCAGGGCGAAGAACGCCAGCACCATCGCGACGTGAACCCACCAGGCCGCCGCGAAGAGGTAATACCCTATCTGCGTCCCGGCGAGGCCCAAAGCCTCATAAACCGTGGCGGCTATAAGGCCTAGCGGCATCCATGCGCCCAATCCACCGTAAGCGCCGGTGGCGATTAACCACCCGTCGATAGCGACGTGCGTACCCATTACGCCGGCGGCGAACAGGATGAAGTCCGGTTTGAACCCGCGGGTTATCCCCCTTTTCGGTTTGAAGAAGAAGTGCCACACGACGGCGTACGCCAGCGCGACGAAGCCCAGCAGGATTATTATATCGAACAGCAGGACGAACCAGCCACTATCGGTGAAGTAAGGCACTTGAATGCCGGGCCAGAAAGGCGAAAGAACTATGGGCACGTTCTTTATGATGAAGGCGATGAGTCCCCAGAAAATCAACGCGTGCCCCAGCCCGGACGTCGGTTCGCGGACGACCCGGCTTTGCCCGGCGACCATCGTGAAGAAGTCGCGGAATCGCCGCCGCATCTGGTCGAAACGGCTTTCAGGCCGCCCCAGGAACAGCAGCCGCACCTTCCGGAACAGTATCGTAAAGAAAACGAGTACCGCCAGGATTAACATAGCGGCCCCGACTACCCGCGGTATGAGATGCCCTTCAATAGGTATAAGATACCCTTCAAGCGGAAACATC
>CP070755.1:1155011-1177147 GCA_020348885.1 Candidatus Coatesiibacteriota bacterium
ATCCTGAACTGTACGAGTCGCAAAACATTATGGGCGAAGCGTTCGTATTCCTCTCCGGCGGCCGCGATAAGGACCTCTTCAAACGCGCGGAAACCCGTTTGCTCGAAGCTGTCCGATTGTACCCCAACTCGGCCCGGTCCTGGTATAACCTAGCGCTTATAAGTAAATATACCGCCGAAACCGTCGAAGAGTCCGGTTATGTAGATTTTCTAGAGAAGTCGCTGGCCTCGGACCCGAGTTTCATACCGTCAAGGTTGGCGCTGGCCAGATATTTAACTGAACACGGCGAAAATGTCCAAGCTGAGAAGCAATACAAACACGCCCTCGAGTTCAACCCCCGCAATACGCAAATCCTCAACGAGATAGGATTTTTCTATATCAAAGGCGACCGGAACACCGAAGCGATAGAAGTCCTGGAAGGGGCGCGGGAAATCGAAAGCGAAAACGAACGGACTAGGCATTACCTGGGTTTGGCATACATGCGCGACGGGCGCATGGCGGAAGCAGAGGAAGAACTACGTACCGCCGTTTCGCTAAACCCCGGCGACATCCAACTACGTTACAGCCTTTCAAGGATTTTAGAGAAAGCCGAAAGGTACGCCGAAGCCATAAAGAGCCTTGAAGAGGCGGCCGGATTAGCGGTAACGCCGGCGGAACGGGGAAAAATAAAACAACATATTGCCGCGTTAACCGCGAAAGCGAACGAGGCCGAACCCGGACGCTCCAGCCCACCCGCCGCGCCGCCTCCCGCGGCGGCGCCGGAAGGAACTTAAAGCGAGTTCCGGACGATAGATATAAAAGGAATTTTAATCGGGATAAAGGAACGTCAATGAAAACAAGAATCGCGGCTGTCGTAGTATCGATATTGGCGGTCGCTTACTTCGGATGCGGCGCGGGTGACGAAAAGCCGCCACTCGGTGGGGCGGACTTCGTAAGCGTAATAGTTTCGACCCATTACTACGTGGAGCCGATACGTATCGACGCCGTGGGCGGCGAATACGAATGGCACCTCAGGGCCGAAAACCGGAGCGAGTACGCGTGGACCGGCACCCTCGTTTTGAAGTTAGTTACCGCCGACGATCTAATATTGGAATCCCATGAATTCCCGATGGACCACATGGTCGAACCAGGCGAAGTTCACGAAGACCTTAAGTTCGTATCCAAATACAACATCGCCGACCGCGGCGGCCAGGTTAGTAAGATAAAAGTCGAGGTTAACGCCACCGACTATATAGAACCGGAAACCGAACCGGAGTAAACGCGAATAACAAAGATAACCCGGGGCGGTAAAAGCCCCGGGTTTATGTTTTTAAATACGATCAAAGTTCGCTCAACCGAGCCAGGAATTCTTCGTTCGTTTTCGTCTTCTTCATTTTCTCCAAGAGCATCTCCGTCGCGCCGACGACGTCAAGGTCCGCCAGCGCTTTTCTGACCAGCGTAACCTTATTCAACTCTTCTTCGGAGAGAAGGAGTTCCTCCTTGCGCGTACCCGACCGGCTCACGTCTATAGTCGGCCACGTGCGCCGGTCCACGAGCCGCCGGTCGAGAATAATCTCCGTGTTGCCTGTACCTTTAAACTCCTCGAAGATGACCTCGTCCATACGAGACCCGGTCTCGATGAGGGCCGTCGCAATTATCGAAAGGGAACCGCCGCTCTCGATGTTGCGCGCGGCGCCGAAGAACCGCTTTGGTTTTTGGAGAGCCGAAGCGTCCACGCCGCCCGTTAATACGCGGCCCGAGTGAGGCGTTACCGTGTTGTATGCCCTCGCCAGACGCGTGATACTGTCTAAAAGTATAATTACGTCCTTCCCCGTTTCGACGGTACGTTTCGCCTTAGCGATAACCATCTCAGCCACTTGGACGTGCCGGTCGGCCGGTTCGTCGAAGGTACTCGATATGACTTCGCCTTCGACGGACCTCTCCATATCGGTCACTTCTTCAGGCCGCTCGTCTATTAATAAAACGAGTAACACTACTTCTGGGTGGTTCGCTGTTACCGCGTGGGCAATGTCCTGGAGTATCGTCGTCTTTCCGGCCCGCGGCGGCGAAACTATCAACCCGCGTTGCCCCTTCCCTACGGGCGTTATCAAATCCAGGACCCGCAGAGTAAGATTGCCGTTGTCCATCTCCAGGTGGATTCGCTCGTCCGGATATAAAGGCGTGAGGTTGTCGAAAAGGGTTCGATGCTCGATTATCTCCGGGTCGATACCGTTGACGGTTTCTATCTTCAGAAGAGCGAAGTATTTCTCGGTGTCTTTCGGCGCGCGTATCTGCCCGGCGACCGTATCGCCTATGCGAAGGTCGAACCGCTTTATCTGCGACGGGCTGACATAAATATCGTCCGGGCTGGGGAGATAGCTATAACCGCCGGACCGCAGGAAACCGTAACCGTCTGGTAGTATTTCCAGCACGCCTTCGCCGTAGATGACGCCGTTCTCGTGGGTATGGGCTTCGATTATCCTGTATATCAGCTGCTGTTTCCGCAAGCTCGATACGCCAGCCAGCCCCAAACCGGCGGCCATCTCCAACAGTTCGGGGCCGGTCTTCTTCTTGAGTCCCGAAACGTATAAAACCATATTTTCGCGGGTTTGTTTGGGAAAAACAAGGAAGGGAAATCCCGATTTACGGGTTATTATAACCCAATTCGGGACCGAAAGCAAGCGTTTTTATCGGACGGTTCAAATTCCCCAGGCCGTTTTTACGCCTATTTCCTTGACTTACACCCCGCCCGGTGCTAAAGATTAGTCCGATTAACATCTGCTCGCGAACAACCGAAACCGAAATGCGCCCCACATTAATAACGGCCCTGGTACTTCCGGTCTTTTTTCACGCTATCCAGGCATATGCTTCCCCGCTGCCGGGCGATTACCTTGTTTACGCCGACGACTTCGTCGAACCAGATGACCGCGGCGTCTGGTACCTTGGAGGGTTTAACGGCGGCCACCTTTACCTGTGCATCGAGAAACGAACCAGGGACTTCGACGGCTATGTTATACTCGACGTCGACCCGGAAACTGCTATATACTTCACGGCATTTTCCGCGCCCTACGCAGCTATAGAATCGGCCCGCGTACTCGCCGAACCGGAACCCGGGCACGTTTTAGTTCGCGTCGAACCTGCGGACGCAGACCGCTTCCGGCGGGACGCCGTTCTCTACGAGGTAAAACGCTTATTACCGGTAAAGCGTACGCCCGAGTTGTCCTTCGCTGAACCGCCACCCGAGTACAACGAGGAAATCGCGGCGGCGATAACCGGCATCGGCGACGGCGAAATCATGAACCACCTAAACTCTCTACAAGACTTCGGTACCCGTTATTCTTATACCGACGATTGTATACTCGCCGCGGAATGGCTCGCGGAAACGTTAGGTAGTTGCGGCTTATCGGTAACGCTGGACATCTTCTTCGGTTCGGGAGTAGATGACGCCTCGGCCGCCGGAGACGGCGAAAACTGTTGGATTTCGGGAAGCGACGGTAAAATCTTTTACACCGCCGACGGCGGGACGACGTGGAACACTGCAATCACCGGGACGAAAGAACGGCTCTGGTCGATATCTATGCTAGACGAATTCGCGGGCTTCGCCGTCGGTTCCGGCGGAACGGTCCTCCGTACGGTGGACGGCGGAAACTGGACAGCGGTACAATCGCCCGTATCCGATTGGATATTCGGCATCGACTTCGCCGATTATGAGAACGGATGCGTAGTCTGCGATCGCGGCACGGTTTTATATACGAGCGACGGCGGCGAAACCTGGGACTTTGCGTCGAGCCCCGCGGCGGAACGGCTCTACGATATATCCTATGGTACGGACACCGTCGCCTGGGCCGTCGGCCGCGGCGGAACGATCCTTAAAACGGTCGACAAGGGCGTTACGTGGTTATCTCAAGAAAGCGGAACGGACACAAGGCTGTATGGCATAGAAGCGTTGGATGCGTATGAAGCGTGGGCCGTCGGGTGGGAAGGGACGGTCCTATACACGGATAACGGCGGGAGCACGTGGGAACCCGTAAGCGTTGTTACCGACGCTTATCTTTACGACGTCGAATTTATAAACAAAGATATCGGGTTCGTTTGCGGTTCGGACGGTACGGTTCTAAAGACAACCGACGGCGGTTCATCCTGGGATTATTTAGCTACGCCGGGGGACTTCTGGTATTCCGGCATGTCATTTATAGATGCCGATATCGGGTACGTCGTAGGCGACAACTCGATACTCAAAACAACCGGTAACGACGGTTTTGTCGAACTGGCCGATAACTTCGACGATAAATGGACGAACGTCATTGGTGAAAAACAAGGCGAAACCAATCCCGACGAAATAGTAATAGTCTGCGCCCATTACGATTCTATCTCCGACGACCCGTACAATGAGGCCCCCGGCGCCGACGACAACGCGAGCGGGACCGCCGCCGTATTAGCCGCAGCCAACGCGCTCTCGGACCTACCGACCGAACGGACGATAGAATTCGTATGTTTCGCCGGCGAAGAGCAGGGGTTATTGGGAAGCCGGCATTACGCCGATAAGTTGGCCACTAACGGCGAAACGGTAATCGCGGTGGTGAACCTGGATATGGTCGCATACGCCGAAGACGAAAACGACGATACGTCCCTCTTTTCAAACCAGGTTTCTACTTGGCTCGGCGACTATTACCTGTCATGCCATGACTTATATAAAACCGGGTTAACTTTCGACCATTTCGTTGACGATGAAGCCACGGGGTCGGACCACTCGTCTTTTTGGGACGCCGGGTATGCTGCCATATTCCTAATCGAGGGTGAAGAAGGGGTTGGCGGCATCATCGATTATCCCTATTACCACACGACGGAAGACACCGTAGATAAGTTAACGATTGAGCTGAACACCTGGAACGCCCGGGCCGCGGCGGCTACCGTCGCCCATCTTGCGCGGTACTACGAAGACGGCGACGGCCCCGACGAAGTGCTTAAACCTATAGCATATCCGAACCCGGTCCGTTTGCTCACCGGCGACACCGGGGTAACTTTCGACAGGCTTACGGCGCCGTCAACGATACAAGTCTATACTATCACCGGCGAAATCGTTTTTGAAACGACCGCTCAAAACGAAACTGTGTTCTGGAACCTGACCGCGTTACGTGGTGGCCACATAGCGTCGGGGGTTTATATCTGGCGCGTAACGAGCGACGCCAGAACGACGACCGGGAAGCTCGCGGTTATTAAATAGGTTAATCCGTAATGGAAGTCCTGATAACCGGCGCCGCCGGTAACCTCGGGTCGTTCCTTGCCCGCCGGATGATAGACGGGCCCCACCGGCTTAAGCTACTAATCCACCGTAAACCATTATCTTTCGACGTATCCCGATGCGATAACGTATCAGTTTACGGAGCGGATTTGGCCGACCCGGCGACACTGGCCAAGCCTTGCGCAACGGCGGATTGTATCGTGCACTTCGCCGGCGTGTTGTTCCGTCCCCGGCCGGAACGTTTCCTACCGAAGACCAACGTCGAATACGTCGAAAACCTGACCGCTGTGGCACTCGAAGCCGGAGTAAGAAAACTCATTTTAATAAGCTTCCCTCACGTTGAAGGTGAAACCACGCCCGAGAACCCGGCGACGGGTCGCCTCGACGGGAAACCGGAATCGGTCCACGCGAAGACCCGACTGGCCGCCGAAAGGTTTATATTCGACACCTGTAACGGGACGGAAACCGCCGCCGTCGCCCTCCGCCCGGGGGCGATATACGCCCGAGGCGTATTAATGGTCGAAGCGGCCCGGTGGCTCTTCAAGAGGCGGCTTCTCGGCGTCTGGCGAGAACCTACCTGGATTCATCTACTCTCGCTCCCAGATTTCCTGGATTGCGTCATAGCGGCGATAGAAAACGAAAACGCGCGCGGCGTATATAACCTGGGCGACGACGAGCCGACTACGCTACAGGAATTCTTGGATACGGCGGCCGGCTATTGGGGTTACCGGAAACCCTGGCGCGCGCCGAAATGGGCTTTTTACGTAGGGGCGTTTTGCGTAGAAGCTTACGCAACCATATTCGGAACCGCCGCACCCCTAACCCGCGACTTCGTTAAAATCGGTATGGTCTCGTATTGGTCCGATACGTCCAGAATGAAAGCCGAACTGGTTCCCAACCTCCGGTACCCCTCTCTCGCAGACGGGCTGGGATTGTTATAATAAAGCGCGGAGTCGTCTTTCTTTCTTTAAAACCGGCGAATAACCTTGAAACCGGCGAATAATATGCTACTATTAAGGGAATAATGTTACGAACCCCCCGTAATTCAACTACCAAATCCTCGAAAGGGCATAGAGATGAAGAGAGCGGTACTAATAGGTTTTTTAACGGCGGCCGTATGCGCGGGCGCTGCGGTCGGCTTCAACGAAGCGACCGAAATAGTTTTGGACGACGTCCTGTTCGGCTTCTACGAAGGGACCAGGGTCTTCGGCCTGGAAGAAATAACCGAAGAAGGAACGATGATCGAAGCGAGGCACGGCTCGATTATCGCGCCGACCGACGGTTACCTCTTCCTTATTGACCCCTATCCTCTCGCCAACTGGGAGCACCCGTGTCAGTGGGTTTTCGTCGGGGCCGCCGACGGCGAAGTGACGATTTACGATATGACGACGCCGCCGCTAGACGACGTGCTCTTGGATATGACCGAAGTAACGGACCCGACGCCGTACGAACAACCGTCGTACGACGACGTTCGGAAGATGATCGACCTCAAACTGGAAGAGGCCTTCGGCCCGAGGAGATACGACACGCCGGCCGCCGAAACCCGCGGTGACCGCTATGCACTTCTTATATCCGGCGGCGCCAGCACCGGCAGCAATCACATCAGGTACTGGGGCGATATCGCTTATATATTTTGCACCCTAAAGCACTACTACGGTTACAGCGATTCCGAAATCGTTATATGTATGTCCGACGGCGACGACCCGGCTGTAGACCGTTCCAACGGGACCAGTTCACCCCTCGACCTCGACGGCGACGATGTAGACGACTACTATCTGGACGCGACCTACGCTACGGTAACAGCCCAACTTCAGTACCTCTCGGATAACGTCGCGGCCGGCGATACCGTGTTCATATTCACCACCGACCACGGCGGGTCAAATGGCGGATATAACACCTACCTCAACCTATGGAACTACGAAACCCTCACCGACTCGACCTTCGCGTCGTACATCGACGACTTTCCGGCCAGCACGATTAAACTGTTCAGTATGGAACAGTGCTATTCCGGCGGTTTTATCGATAACCTTCAGAGTCTGGACAACGTCGTAATCGCGACAGCGGTTCCGTACAACAAACTCTCTTACGCCGGCGACACATACCCGTACTTCGACCAATTCGCGTACGAGTGGACCGCCGCGGTGAACTTCTACGACCACGATGATTACCCAATACCGGACATTCCGACTTCGTTTTATCGTAACGGCCCGGTCGACGCCGACGAAGACGACGACGGGTACTGCCAGATGGACGAAGCGTTCGACTGGGCTTTGGACCATAAGTACCCTCAGGACGACCCCCAGTACGAAGATACCAGCGGTATCGGCGACGCTGTTGACCTGTTCGGCGATTTCGGCCCGCGCCTTAGCATCACCGACGTAACCCACAACGACGACCCGCCCGGCGGCGACGGCGACGGACTTTACGAACCCGGCGAGGAGATAAGCGTATTCGCGACCGTCGAGAACACGGGCGGCGAAACGGCCACCGGCGTGGAGTTAGAACTCACGTCCGACAGCTCTTATATAACGATTACGACGGGAACGGTAACGCTGCCGAACATTCCCGCCGGCGACTCGGAAACCAACTCCACGCCCCTTGTGTTTACCGTGGACGATGACGTCCCGCCGGTCTGCGACGTAGCCTTCCAGGTAACGGTGACGGCAGACGGCGGTATATCCGACGACACCGATTTTAACGTTTACGTTATTGATACGTCGTCTCCCGGGTTGGCCGACGACATGGAGAGCGGCGAAGGCGATTGGACCCACGGCGGAGAGAACGAACAATGGCACCTGTCCGATTGGACTTACCACAGCCCGTCGCACGCGTGGCGGTGCGGCGACGGAGGGGCCGAAGGCTACAACGCCGATATGATCGCCAATCTCTTCACGCGACTACTTTATCTGCCGCCCGGAAAAGGCGAAGGTGAGATGACGTTCTGGCACAAGTACGGTTTGACCGGCGCCGACCGCATAAAAGTACAGATTGATCCCGGTACCGGCGATTGGGAAACTTTGACCGACCTGGGCGGTTCGAGCGACGGATGGGCCCGCGAGGTCATCGACGTAAGCGCGTACGAGGGCATTGTACAGTTCCGCTTCAGGATGACCACGAACGCGACCGGCGAACTCTATGGCTGGGACGTGGACGACGTTTACATCGGCTGCGACGACCCCTACACCGATATACCCGTCTATAACTTCCTGGCCTACTACGACGACGGCGCCGTTACCGTTCAGTGGAGTTGCGACGAATGCATCGAACTCGTAGGCTTCAACCTGTATCGCCGGGAAACGGACGTTATCGCCGCGGCTCTATCGGTGCCGGACGTTACGAACGTCAAATCAGCCGGCCCGACCGCCGCTAAATCAGACAACGGCGGATGGTTCCAACTGAACGACGCGCTCATTACCGGCGTCTCACCTTACCGCTCTATCGACGACGCGGTCGGAGAGGACTTAACCTACGAGTACAAACTTGAGGCAGTCGTAATTACGGGAGCCGAAGACGTTGGCACCCGGACCGTGAACACCGGGGAAGGCGACGTACCCCTGACCTACCGCCTCGCCCAGTGCTATCCGAACCCGACGACGGGAACCGCGTGCATCGACTTCGCCGTACCCCGGACCGAACGCGTGACGCTCAAGGTGTACACGCTAAGCGGTCGCTGCGTCGCGACCCTCTTCGACGAAATCGTAGACCCCGGCATCTACTCGGTCCCGTTCGACGTATCGGCCCTGGCCGACGGGCTTTACATCTACAGGATGGCGACGCCCAACTACACAGCCGTAAAGAAGGCTCTTGTCAGCCGGTAAGCGAAGGGATATCTAGTGATAAAAAAGGCGGGTGAAACCCGCCTTTTTTATTCCGGATTACCCGCCTATTAGTTTTACGTACGCCCGTTACGACGATGATACTGGTTACGTCCGATTAAGAGACCGCCGTAACGTTAGGAGCGTTTGTTATTACTCTCGTGAAATGGGCGCGTATTTTATCGAGGGATAATCCTATACTTACTTTGAAACGAAAACAAAACCTGCTAAAATACTGGTGTACCGTTAGCGAACAGCCGTAACGAAATCAACATTAACGTTACTAAACGCCAGTGGTTTATAAAACGACAACGATAATCCTATTAACAGCCGCTGTGGGCGTAAACGCGTTGAGTTTCGGAAAAGCGACCGATATCGTCCTGGACGACGTCCTATTCGGTATCTACGAAGGGACAAGGGTCTTCGGCTTAGAAGAAATATCCGAAGAAGGAACGATGATTGAAGCGTGGCACGACTCGATTATCGCGCCGACCGACGGCTACCTATTCCTTATTGACCCCTATCCCCTCGCTAACTGGGAACACCCGTGTCAGTGGGTTTTCGTCGGGGCCGCCGACGGCGAAGTAACGGTTTACGACATGACGACGCCGCGGGACGAAGTCTTTACGATGATGGTCGAGGTGACGGACCCGACGCCGTACGAACAGCCGTCGTACGACGACGTCCGTAAGATGATCCAGCGGAAACAAACCGAAATGTTCGGTCATCGCCGTTCCTATACGGAGGGCGATAGAACGGGCGGCGATGTATATGCCCTTCTTATATCCGGCGGCGTAAGCCCGGCGAATAACTTCATAAGATACTGGGGCGACATCGCTTTCATCTACTGTGCCCTGAAGCACTACTACGGTTACGACCCGTCCGAAATCGTCGTCTGTATGTCCGATGGCGACGACCCGGGCGTGGACCGTTCCGACGGTACCAGTTCGCCCCTCGACCTCGACGGCGACGGCGCGGACGACTACCATTTGGACGCCACATACGATACGGTAACCGACCGACTGCAGTACCTCGTCGATAACGTTAGCGAAGACGATACCGTATTTATCTTCACAACCGACCACGGCGGGTACAGCGACGGCCGCGACACTTACCTAAACCTATGGAACTGGGATACTCTAAGCGATTCCGCTTTCGCATCGTACATAGAAGACTTCCCGACGAGTACGGTTAAGCTGTTCTGTATGGAACAGTGTTACGCCGGTGGTTTCATAGACGACCTCGCCGGCTTGGATAACGTGGTTATAGCGACTGCCGCGCCATATGACGACGCATCTTATGCCGGCGATACGTTCCCTCACTTCGACCAGTTCGTTTACGAATGGACCGCCGCAGTGAACTTCTACGACCCCGACGAATACTCTATACCGGATATCCCGACGTCGTTCTATCGCACGGGCCCGGTCGACGCCGACGAAGACGACGATTGGTACTGCCAGATGGACGAAGCTTTTGATTGGGCTTTGAACCACAAATACCCCCACGACGATCCTCAATACGAAGATACGAGCGGGGTCGGCGATACAGTAGACCTATGCGGTGATTTCGGCCCGCATTTGAATATCGTCGAAATCATATACGAAGACACGGGACCCGGCGGCGACGGCGACGATTGGTTCGAACCGAATGAAGAAATATCCGCGTACGCGACCGTTTTTAACATGGGCGGCGCCGTCGCTACTGGAGTCGAACTAACGCTAACCACCGACAATGATTACGTCACGATAACTAACGGAACGGTCTCGTTACCGGACATTCCGGCCCACGGGTTCAACACCAATGAAACGCCACTCCAGTTCTTGATCGACGTCGAAATACCACCCGTCACCGAGACCGAGCTTATCGTTACGGCTACCGCCGACGGCGATATATACGACGAACGTAGGTTTAACGTTTACCTCGTTGATACGTCTTCGCCCGGGTTAGCCGACGACATGGAAAGTGGCGAAGGCGATTGGACCCACGGCGGCGAGAACGGACAATGGCACCTATCCGACTGGACACACCACTCGCCCTCGCACGCCTGGCGTTGCGGCGACGGAGGAGCCGGAGGTTACAACCCCAGTATGGACGCCAACCTATTTACGCGGCTGGTGTTCTTACCGCCGGGAGAAGGCAATGGGCAGATTACTTTCTGGCATAAGTACGGGCTAGTGGGAGGAGATAGGATCGAAATAGCGATTGACGCCGGGACAGGATGGGAAACGTTATTCGAACTTTTTTTGGTCTTAAGTGACGGCTGGGTCCACGAAATTATCGATATAAGTTCCTACGAGGGTCTTGTCCAAGTCCGCTTCAAGATGATAACGGACGAATATAACCAGGGTTACGGTTGGGACGTGGACGACGTTTACATAGGACGCGACGAACCGTTCAGCGATTTACACGAAGTATCAGTTTTTAACTTCCTCGTTTTTTATTGCGAAGGCGCCGTCACGGTCCAATGGGATTGGGACAAAGACCCCGAAGTCTTAGGCTTCAACTTATACCGCAGAGAAGCGGACGCGACCGCCGCGGCGCTTTCTATGCCGAACGTTAAAACCGTCGGCCTAAACGTTTTCGAAAACGACGAAGGTGGTTGGTTCCAACTTAACGATGCGCTCATTACCGGCGATTCGCCGTACTGCTACGTTGACGACAACGTGGAAAAAAATAACACTTACGAATACAAACTCGAAGCCGTCTTTATAACGAGCGCCAAAGAGGTAGGGGTTAAAACCGTTAGTACGGAAGAAAGCGTACCCTTAACCTACCATCTTGCCCAGAGTTATCCGAACCCGACGACCGGGACCACGTACATCGACTTCGCCGTACCCCGGACCGAACGGGTAACGCTCGAAGTGTTCACTCTCAGCGGACGCTGTGTCGCGACCCTCTTCGACGAAGTCGTAGAGCCCGGCATCTATTCGGTTCCGTTCGACGTGTCTGGCCTCGCCGACGGGCTCTACATCTACAGAATGGTGACGCCCAACTACACGGCCGTGAAGAAAGCCCTCGTCAGCCGGTAGCCGAAGCGATTTCTCGCATTACAAAGGCGGGTAAAAAACCCGCCTTTTTTACTGAAGCGCGGGCAAATATCATTTATCGCGAACGCGTTTAAAAGCCGGGACGTACGCTTAGAGGGATCATTTATACATAATATTATAACGGCATTGCCACCGGGAGGTAAATATGCTATGCGCCAGATTGTTACCGAAAACCCTGGCCGTTTAAGCGGTAATCAGTCTTTTATTTTTGAACCCGCCCGTATCCGTAAAGTACTGAATACGCTCGTTGCTTTAACCGGCGACAAAAACGTGGCCGTACGGACCTAAATCCAGTCGCGCGGGGGAACGGAATTGTCCGTCAATGCCCCCGTTGGAATCCCGCTGATCGGCGTAGTCATAAGCCCCAAATATGGATATCAGAGTTACCGCAGCTATTAAGAAAGCGAATAATTTTAGCCTCTTCGTTGAATGCCTTCTTCTTAACATTGAATACCTTAATTCTTACCATTGCCTATCTATATACATAAGTGTATTAGTCATATTATAATAGGCCCCCCTCAAAACCTAACCCGAATACCCGTTTTTATTTAAGGAAGCCGCTTTTAGTCTACGGCGCTTACATCTTAATTTAAACGACTATACCTTTGCACCAAGGAACAAACACGGCTCACCCTTTATTATATTGACACTTCTTGCAACCGGGTTATAATCGCCCCGACATGGCCGGATACGGAACAACGGAACTGAGTTGCAAATCCTGTGGCGCGCCACTCCGCCGTGAATCCGGTGCGACCGCGACCACCTGCCCCTACTGCGGAACCGCGCACGTAACCAAACTCCCCGCCGACGAACTGTCCATAACGGTATACGAGCCCGACGCCGTTAAAGGGGGAAAACCGGCCGCTTTAAAAACCATAGCGATAATGATGTTAATAGCCGGGATATATAATCTATTAAACGCCGTAGGTTGGCTTGTCGTAGGGTTATGCTTCGTCATAGTAGGTGTAATTTTCACAATAACACCAGCGTTATATTGCGGTATAGTGGGTACCTCCGAAATAATATACGGGGCGAAATTATTAGCAGAACGTCCTGATATTCGAACGCCACCTTATGGGATATCGGTTCTGGGGGTAACAAGCCTACTCTTCTCTAGTATCGTACCGGCGATACTCGAGACAATTAACCTCGTATTAATGAGCGATACCGAAGTTAAGGAGTATTTAAGTAGTAATTAACATCTACGTATTTTCTATAGACGTAACGTCATTCGCATATATAACAGCATAAAAAGTTGATATGCCGCAGACGCCAAAATATCGTCGATTACGCGTCGCGTCGGTGGACGGATGTGGTATATTAGAACCTGAGACATGTTTTTCGCGCGGTACGCCACCGCGAAAAGCCGGGCGGGTTCATTACGTTCGAGTCCTACTCGGAAGCGCGGCCATTTTTCTGTCGGCGGGTTTCTTCCTCGCAAGTCCGGCCGAAGGGAGCGATATGAACGATAAAATCGATACGCCGAAAACGAACATCCGATTCGTGTTCAACCACTGCAACGATCCGGCGGCGATGCAGGTTTTCTACTCGGACGTAGTCGGATTAAAAGAAGCGGCCTTCGACGAAGAACAGGGGTATCTGGTCTATCAATGCGAGGGGTTCCAGATGATGTTCTTCCGGGCGGAAAACGAGTTAGCGCCGCCGGGAGATTGGGCCGACCAACCGGGGTACGAAGGAGGAACGCTCGAAGGGACGTCGTGGGCGATCGAAGTTCCGGAATACGAATTCGCCGAAACAGTGGAACGCGTCTTGGGCAGCGGCGCGCGCGTTTTAAAAAACGCGCCCGAGTGGCGTATGGATAGCTACTGGGGCTTTACGGCGATTGACCCTATGGGAAACACCATCGAAATATATACCATACCGGCGGAGAAACCGGAAACAACCACCTGGCCGGGTAAATAGTACGATAACGTAGAGGGGATTCCTCAAGAACGAAAAAGCTGCCGGATAACGCCGGCGGCTGTTTTTACTCCTTTCGGTTTAATACGAACCCGCGGTCGACAGCATACCGCAGCCCACGCAGCCAAAGACACCCAGGAAGTAGAGCATGAAGCAGACGCAGCAAGCGATTACGAATAGGACCGCAGCTATAATGCAGTTCCTCCCGAAAGCCTTACATTCCGGGTCGTCCTTGGTCAGGTAGATGATGCCGATTATCAACCCTGCTATCGGGATAATAAACGATATTATGTAGAACAACCACTTAGGCTCGAGCGGTTTTTCGCCGTTTGCCATCGTCCTTACCTCCTAAACGTGTAGGTTCATTAAGCGATACAGACCGGAATACGGGTTGTTCTAAGCACCCGCTGCCGCGGCGCCGAAGATAAGGCCGAATAAAACGAAGTAGAATAGCAGATAGAGGATTACGCAGCAGCAAATTACGACGAAATAAGCTATCGCCGCTATTAGGCAGTTCTTGCCGAACTGCTTACATTCCGGGTCCGGTTTGCTCATGTATATGGCGCCGATGATGATCCCGGCTATAGGTATAAGGAAAGATATGATGTAAAACAGCCATCTAGGCTCGAGAGGTTTATCGCCGTTGGTCATACCACCACCTCGTTTCGTAGCACCTAACGTACCGCGCCCGGGTTTCCACGGGCGCGGTACGAAATTTATAGACGACCTGAAAGGCCGCTACCTTACTTAAACACTTTCAGGCCGATATCTCGCTCGCGCGACGGCCGACGGCCGATTATCACGATACGGCCGTACCTACCGCGCCGCAGCCGACCCAGAAGATGATGCAGATGCACCAGAGTACTATCGGGATAATACCCAGAATCAAGCACATCTTGCCGAAAGACTTGCAGTCCGGGTCGGTCTTCCTCATATAGATGATGCCAAGGATTATACCGACCGGCCAGATAAGGAACGACAGGATGTAGAATAGCCACTTAGGCTCGAGCGGTTTTTCCATCGAAAGTCCGTTTGTCATCCTAGCTACCTCCTATGCAGGTAAATATTTAATCGATAACCGAATCTATACGTCTTTTCGTAACCGTCGGCCCATCGGGCCGATTTCACCGAATAATAACATCCCCCATAGAAAAATCAACAAAAAAATCCTGTCAATTTAGCAGTTTATACGTCAGTCTAAATACGCCCGATCGCCCCGCGCGTGAGGGTCTACAACCGGAACTCGTCAACCCGGTTCACCATAAATAGGTTACTCCCACTCCACCGTCGCCGGCGGCTTCGACGTGATGTCATAAACCAGCCGGTTTATTCCCCGAACCTCGCCCACCACCCGGGTGCTTATCCGCGCCAGTAGGTCAGGGTCCATCCTGTACCAGTCCGCCGTCATAAAATCGTCGGTCGTCACGCAGCGGAGGGCCGCCGTGTACTCGTAAGTCCGCTCGTCGCCCATTACGCCTACCGACTTTACGGGCAACAACACCACGAGCGCCTGGGCTATATCGTCGTAAACGCCGGCGGCTCGTATCTCCTCGACGGCGATAGCGTCGGCGCGCCTGAGCATCTCCAACTTCTCCGGTGTCACTTCGCCAAGGCACCGAACCGCCAACCCCGGTCCCGGGAACGGGTGGCGCCCGATAACCCTCTCCGGAACACCCAACTCACGCCCTACTTGCCGCACTTCGTCCTTAAAAAGCTCACCGAACGGCTCCAGCAGCTCGAAGGGCAACTCGTCCGGCAATCCCCCGACGTTGTGGTGCGTCTTTATCGTGTCCGACGGCCCCTTAATGCCCCGACTCTCGATTCGGTCCGGGTACAGGGTCCCCTGAGCCAAAAACTTTATCGTTTCTTTCTTTGCGAGCTTCTTTGCTTCGCCCGCAAATACTTCTATGAACGTACGACCTATTATTCTCCGCTTTTCCTCCGGGTCTTCGATACCTTCCAACCGGGACAAGAATAACTCCCCGGCATCCACAGGGCGGATGTCCATACCCAGTTCGTCCCTGAAGGTCGCAACGACTTCCTCAGCCTCTCCCAGCCGGAGTAGACCGTGGTCCACGAAGACCGCGTGGAACCGACCGCCGAGGGCTTTATGAAGCAATACCGCCAGCACCCCCGAGTCCACGCCGCCGGAAAGACCCAGCACGACACCGTCGTCGCCCACCCGGTCGCGAATACTTTCGACCTGCTCGGCGACGAACGCGCCCATCGTCCAGTCCGCGCCGGCCTCCGCCACGCCGAGTACGAAGTTCGCCAGTATCTGCTTCCCGTACTCGGTGTGAGCGACCTCCGGATGAAATTGAAGCCCGTAGATGCGCCTTTTTCTGTCCCCTATCGCTGCGTAAGGCGACGCCTCGGTCATCGCCAGCGCAACGAGACCGTCGGGCAGCTCGTCGACCCTGTCGCCGTGGCTCATCCAGACGCGGGAACCGTCGGCAACGCCGCCGAACAAAGGTTTCTTCTCAATTATCTTAATAAAAGCGGGGCCATATTCGCGTTCTGTCGACGGATTAACGCGACCTCCCAACGAATAGACGATATTCTGGAGCCCGTAGCATAGCCCGAGTACGGGAATCCCAAGCTCGAAAACCTCCCGGTCGGCGCGAGGTACGCCGTCGGCATAAATGGAACTCGGGCCGCCCGAAAGTATCAACGCGACGGGCGCCCGCGCGCGTATCTCGTCCACCGGGCAGTCGTACGCGACTATCTCGGCGTAAACGCCCAGCTCCCGCACCTTCCGGGCTATGAGCTGCGTGTACTGGCTACCGAAGTCCAACACAAGGACGTGCTGTCTAGTTCCTGTCATATTATACGCCCGTTATCTCCCTATCTACCGGATACTCCAATTCGTAATCCATCTTGAACCACTGTTCGCCGTTCGGTTTGAACTTGGCGCGCCACTCTATAGTACCGTCGGCGTTCTCCTCCGCGGCTTTGGGTTTGACCTTGAGGGACTTCAGCTTTATGTCCTTATTTTGCGGGACGGGCCGCCGCGCCTTCACCACCACCGGCGCTTCCTCGTCCATATCTGACTTCACCTTAACCGTAACCGTACGGGTAAGGCGCCGGGAGTTCCCGATTATACCGGCTGAATCGTCGTCCAACCGGGCTACCTCATATTCCCCTTATATCCGCTCGTCGGCGCCGAGGTAGCACTCGAACTCGGCGCCCGGGTTTACCAGCTCGAGTACGCCCCTGCCGACGAAGTCGTCGTCCCGATATACATTTGTAGCGCCCGGCAGCAATACCAACTCGGACTCGTTGGTCGCTTTCGCCCGGATGTACGCCGACTCCGCGTACTCGGGGACCAAGACGTAGTCAATCGCCCCGTCGAACTCTTCTTCGGAGATAGCGACGATATGGGGGTTTCCGTCGGACGGGATGGACGGACTTCCGGGGACTACGTAGGTAACCGACGGGCCTTCGCCCGTAACCTCGCTCTTCGCCACCTCGGCCGCCGCCGGCTCCGGAACCACGTCGCCCGCGACCGCCTGTACCTCGCCCGCGAACTCGTCCAACTCCTCGACACCCTCGGCTTCCTTCTCCGCTTTCGGCACCGCGGCCGGTACGCCGGCCGAGACTACCGGATAGAAGAAGTCCACGTACGCGGGCGAAAGCTCCGGCGGGTTCGCCCCCAGGCCGGGGTTGGCGGTGCTCAACCTTAGCGTAACGCCTTCCCAGTCTTCACCGGTCTGTTGTACCACACCAGCACGATAGTCCAATTGAAGCTTGTTCGCTTCCGTATCCATCCTTATATCGTAACCGCTTTCCCATCCGGCGCCGTAAACCACGTACGTGAGTTCCATATCGAAGGCACCGCCGCGGCTCACCTCGGCCCGGACGACCGCCGACTTGCCTTCCATCAACCGCGGGCTCTCCAGCTTCTCCCACTCCCGGCGTAACTTATCCAGCTTTTCGTCGAGCTCCCTGAGCTTCAGGTGGTTCTTCTCGACCTGCTTGTTCAGCTTATCGATCCCGCTGAAGAAGAAATCGATTATTTTTTTGCCCTCGTCCACGTTGATGCGTTTGCGGGCTAGAGTCTTGGAAAGGTCGTCGTGCCCGGCTTTAGCGGTTTTCCTCAGGAAAGTAATCTTGTCGGCGAGAAACGCCTGCTCGGTCTCCAAAACTCGCTTCTCGTCCTCGGTTTTCTGGATCGCTTTCCAGACGCGGGTGCGTTCCTTGTCCGGCGGCGCGCCCCGGTACTCCCGCGCCAGCTCCACGCTCATCACCTTTATTATAGCGATACCGGAACCGCCGACCCGAAACGAGTACTCGTCCAGCGCGGCCGGTAACCCCGAAACGACCACCTCGGCGTCGCCAACGTCGAGTTCGGCCTTCGCGGTTCGGGTGACCATCGCCCGGTCGGCGTAAACCGTTACGGCGGAAACTTTCGAATCGAGCTCTATTCTCTCCATTAAACCGTCTCCCTGCGGATATATCGTACCGTGTTTCTGCGAGTATATCATAAAACCGCTATCGTCTTACCCGTAAATATCCTGCGGTCGGGTTTTGATCAACGGTCTCACTCCACGACGGCGCCGCCGGTCTCCCTGACGTAATACTCGAACGAACCGGACCGTACCCTCTCGAAGTCGGTTCTCAGAACCGTACGGACTCCGGGGTCCTTTATATTCCCTCGCCACGGCCCGTGGAGGTAGTACGAGTCCCGGAAAATAACGAGCGCCGTGTCCGCGGCGGAAATCGCCGCCAATAGCTCGTCCCTGTCTCCAAGTACGGATTCGGCGGTCTTGTGAGGGTGCCTGTAATCGTCGCCGAAGGCCACGTCCAGGGGGACGACCACCGCGGCGTCTTCCGGATAACTATCGACCGTCCCTATGGCGTCCTCCAGACCGGCCTCGCCGTAGTTATACCTGTGGCTATACGGCTTATATAACTGGTTTACTATCAGTGCCGGCCCGGCGGCCAGCCCCACCAGGAACACGACCATCGCCCGGCGCCCGGCCCTTGCGATAAGCCCGAAGCTTAAAATCGGGAACAGGTATGTTCCCCCTGTAAGGAGTAACGCGGTTCGGACGGCGCCCGGGGATACGCCTCGGACCTCTGTAAGCTCGCGCGCGGCGTACGGATAGTAAAGCGAATCCCTAGCCGCGAGCAGGTAGAAAGCGAACGCCAAGCCGAGTATAAAAACCAGCGACCTCGCCCGTTCGCGGGCGACCGCCGGCCCGAAATGGACAGCGAGGAATATGGCCAGCAGCGGGACCAGGGGCGCGTGATACTTGACGAAGCCGTAGCCGTCGCCGCCGACAAGCCAGTAACCGATAAATATCATTACGCCCAGGACGGCCGCGTAATCGACCGGCGCCAGTCGCCCGCCGAACCAGTCCCGACGCCTGGCCCAAACCGCCGCGCCCCAGGCCAGTATCAAGGGAAGCCCGACCCACAACATGATGCGGACTGCGCGCTTGGCGAGGGTTACCAGGTAAGACGCGCCGGCCACGTCCGCGGCGCGCGAAAACGGGTGGACGAACGGCTTGTACCAGGGAAGCCCCAGCGCCAGCGTATATGGGAAGTAAACGACGGCGAAGACGGCGGCGCTTACGAACACAACGAGGGGCACCCATTTCAGATTGGTCCAGTCCCGGTTCACCGCGTAGTAAACGGCCAAAGCCACAAGGAAGAGCGGCGGCGTGGTCAGCTTCGCGAGCAGGCAGACGCCGAAGAACGCGCCCAACACCGAAGAGGTTTTCAAGGACAACTGGAAATCGAGCCGGACGAGCCAGTAGAAGAAAACTGTAGCAAAGAGTACTAAAAGCGTCGTATCTATCTCGACGAGCAAGGCCGAGTTCACGGCCAGCGGGTGGAGGACGAAAAGGGCCAGCGCCAGGACCGGCGGCCACCGCGTCGTCGTCAACCGTCTAACCGTGAGGAATACGAACAACGCCGCGCCGGCGAAGCAGACGACGCCCAGGCTACGGCCGGCCGCTGGCGCCTCACCCCATATCGAGACTGGAACCGCGAGGAGCGTATGATAGAGGGTCGGGTGGGAGAGTATCGGCTTCAACACGCCGTGGGAATAACCGAGCGGCTTTCCCGTCGCGGCGATACTCGCGGCCACGTCCACGAACTGGGGTTCATCGGTAACCAGGGGGTCGCCGAGCTGGAGCGTTACCGCGACGACCGCGGCCGCGATGATACCTATGATTACCGACCAGTATATTAAAGCACCCTTAATAACCGATTCCTTTGGCGGATGATAGCAAGGCAGTCAGGGGTTTACAAGGGCAACGTTGGCCGCAAACCGGGGAACCAGAGCGGGAGCGTCTAAATAAACGGCCGTTGGTACCGACGACGCCGAAACGGGTAATTACGTGTCCATTTATTTTTGCCAATAAACGGCGGTTTCAAGTCCGATTCTACTTGACGATTCGTCCCGGTTGAAGTACGGTTACGTACGAACTTCGACGTTTTCGTTAGGAGGAACGCCAATGAGAAAATACCTAAATCTCATAGTCGCTCTGGGTATTATCGCTCCTTTCGCGGCGAGCGCTGACACAGTGTCACTTCCCCCGACCGACGACGCGTGTGTTAGTGAAATAAGTCCAACTTCAAATTACGGTGGCCTCTCATATTTACTCGTTGGTTATACTGCTTTACGCGGCGGTCGTTTAAACACCCTGATAAAGTTCGACCTTTCAGGTTACGCCGACGCGACTATCAACAGCGCTTATATCCGTTTAAGGGTTTACGACTCCTGGGGCGATTTTCCGACGGACGAGATTTACGTCGTCAGGAACGATGCCGACTGGGACGAGGATACGGTAACCTGGGACAACAAACCCGGATTCGACGGACCTTCTCTCGGCTTACCAGCGCCGGGGGAGCTCGATTGGTGGGAAGTTTACGTTACGGATTTCGTACAGGGTATCGTTGACGGAACCTACGATAACTACGGCTTCCAGATATACAAAAACGATCCCGATTTCGCTGGTTTCTATATATACTCGAAGGAGAGTATCGCTTTTAATCCGACCCTGGAACTCGATTACACGCCGACGGCCGTCGAGTCGGCGTCGCTTGGGCAGGTAAAAGCGGCGTTCAGGTAACCCGCGGAAAAGAGAGCGACGAAGGCGGGACTATCGTCCCGCCTGTTTTTTATTGTTTGTACCGGCCGCCGCGGACACGCGCGATTAAACTGCTAACCGCGGCTCCTACTCCTCATACTCCATATACCTTCCGCCGAGGTGCTCGGCCAGGAACTTCTCGGTCTCGGCGGCGAACCTTATCATATTGTGGGGTTGCTGGAACCCGTGGCACTCGTCGTCGAAGACGATGAACCCGTAGTCGATGCCCTTCTCCTCCATCACGGCCACAATCTGTTCGCCTTCCGAAAGTTTGACCCTCGGGTCGTTGGCGCTGTAAGAAAGGAGCATCGGTATTTTTATCTCGTCCACGTAAAATATGGGCGACCGGGACTCCAGGAACTCCCGCTCGGTTTCGACGTTCCCGATACGCTCGTTGTACATCGGGATTATCGGTGCCCAGTACGGCGGTATCGTCTCGATGAACGTAACCAGATTACTCGGGCCCATCGCCGAGACGGCGCACGCATATAAGTCCGGTGTAAAAGTCGCGCCGGCCAGCGCCGCGTACCCGCCGTACGACGCGCCCATAATCGCCACTTTATCCGGGTCCGCCCAGCCCCGCCCGACGGCCCATTCGACGGCGTCGGTCAGGTCGTCCTGCATCTTGCCGCCCCACTCTTTGTTCCCGGCGTTTACGAAGTCCTTACCGTAGCCGGTGGACCCCCGGAAGTTTACCTGAAGTACCAGGTACCCCCGGTTCGCGAGGGCCTGGACGAACGGTTCGAACCACCACAGATCCCGATCCCACGGGCCGCCGTGGACGTACAGGACCGTCGGCAGGTTCTCACGCCTTTCACCCGGCGGGAAGGTCGCGTAGCCATGGACCGCCAGTCCGTCGCGGGCCTCGAACTCGATCGGCTCCACCGTCGCCAGCGTGTAATCGTTAAGCTCCGGCCGGGTGTCAAAGAGGAACGTCGCTTCATTCGTGTTCCTGTTATACGCGTAATACGACGCCGACTCATCGGTCTTGTCGAAATAAACTATCCACGTTTCGTCGGCGTTGTCCCGGTCA
>CP070755.1:1177247-1182116 GCA_020348885.1 Candidatus Coatesiibacteriota bacterium
AATCCGCCCTCCTAACGGTAATCCCGGTATTACCTTTTTACGAATCGATGTGGCGACGATAAAAAACCGTACCGAGCGTAAATTCGATTAACGGCCTTGGTAAAACCCCGCCCCGTAAGCCGCCGCTGCTACCGTCGGTCGATTTGAAGCGTCGCCTGTTTCGGGAGATATTTAAGGCGGGACGGTCGGTTTACTGCACCCGGGAACCGGCGAGGTTGAGAAGTACCGTGTCCAATTTCGCCAATACGCCGCCGTCCATCACCAGTTCGAAATGGTCTAACGGATAGACGAAGACGTTGGGTGCCGTCTCCGGGTCTTCCTCGAAAGTCCCGACGGCGCTCTCGACCGGCACTATCCCGTCGCCGAAGTCCAGCGGCTCCTGGCCCATGTAATCTTCGAAGCGCGTTCCGGCGAAGACGTAATACTCCGGGTCCGGGACGTCGTCGGTCTTCGCGACTTCCCGGCCAAGCTCTATCCACTCGAGGAACTCGGAGCCTTCGGTCAGTTGGTACAGCGCAGAGCTGCCGTAGTCCTCTCCGCCGGCGGCCAGGCTACCGAAGTTGGGAGTCGCGAAGAGGACGCACTTATCCACGTCGCCGCCGTAGCCCATATGCGAGATTTCGTACCCGGAAACGTCGTACTGATGCTGCCACTTGTAATTGCGTTCCGGCGGTTCTTTGAAACGGTGGTTAGGGAGCCCCGTTTGGCCGGAGACCAGGTAGTACCGGCAGATTAACCCGCCTATACTGTGCCCTATCAGTATTACCGAATCTTTCACGAACCTGCCTTTGGTCCAATCGATGATGCGGTGGAGGTCGTACGCCTGGTACTCGAGGGGCCGATACCGGGAATCTGGATAGGTGTAGGTAACCACGTCGTAGCCGAGGTCTACTAGGCCTTGGGCCAGGCCGATCGTTTCGACATAGCGCTCTTCGTAGTAAACGAACCCGTTAAAGACCTCGACGGAGCCTTTCATCCGCCAGAGGTAGCTGTCGGTGGTCCCCATTCCGTGGACGATTATTACCGGCGGACCTTTATACTGCTTGTTGTCATAGTACTTGACCCGGAGGTCATAGACACGGCCGATGCTGTGGACCGGGAGGTTGGTCTCGTGATAGTCGCCGCCCGCCGGCGCGAAATACGCGTCCTCGGCGTACTCGTGGCGCCGCCCGGTGTTGAGCATAACGAGCATAAACATACCTATGACCAGGACCGGGAACGCGGCCGGGTCCAGCAGGTACTTCCCCGAGAGTAGTTTATGAATAAAGGTCAAGACGTTGGGGCACCGTATCATTAGTATAGGTAACGGCGCGAGTGTTACACATCGTTATGGAGAATTATAACGGGTATCGGGCGGGAAGGGAAGGGGATAATAGGCTGTTTTTACGAATCATGAAACGCCATAAGGCTATCACTCTTACAATATAACTGTAGAAGGAGGGCTACTCAAACCCGCTGCCCGGCTCCTCGCGCCGCACGCGCCGACGCTTGAACCAACGGCGCATACTCTCGAAGTAGGTGAAGACGACGGGCACGACGACGAGGGTTAGGACCGTCGACGTTATCAGCCCGCCGATTACCGCGATCGCCATTGGCGAGCGCATCTCGGCGCCTTTGCCCAGGCCGATCGCTACCGGCAGCATACCCATAATCATCGCGGCCGATGTCATCAGGATCGGGCGCATCCTGACGGGGCCCGCGGCGAGTAGGGCGTCTCGCACGCCCATCCCCTGCTGGATCTTCTTCAGCGTGAAGTCCACCAACAATATCGCGTTTTTGTTGACGATACCCATCAAGAGGATTAGCCCGATCATCGTCATGATGTTCAACGTCGTCCCGGTGAGGAAGAGCGCCGCGAACGCCCCCACGACCGAGAGGGGCAGGGCTGCCATAATCGTGAACGGGTGGACGAACGAGTTGAACTGGGACGCGAGGACGAGGTATACGAATATTAACGCCAGGAAGAGGGCCTTGAGCATTTCGGAGAACATCGTCCCCATCATTTCCTCGCCCCAGCCCTTTTTATACGCGTAACCCTCCGGCGGTGGGTTTTCCTCCTTATATTTCCCGATTTTACCTTCTATATCGCCGGTGGTCGTACCTTCCGCGTTACCGCAGGAGACCGAAATGGTCCTCGCGCGGTCGACGTGGTTAATCTCTATGGGGCTGTAGGCTTCCTCGACTTCGACTAGGACAGAAAGCGGTATCATGTCGCCGTCGAAGTTCCGGACGTATATGCCCTCGACGTCGTCTATCGACCTGATGTTCTCCCGCGGTATCATGACCCGGACGTCGTAATCCTCGCCGTCTTCGGTGAACTTGATTACGTCGTCGCCCTCGACCAGGCTTCGAAGCGTCATCGCGACCGACGCTATCGGGACGCCCATCTCCCGGCACATCGCCCGGTCGGGTACGACCCGCAACTCGGGACGGCCAGGCTTTAAGGTCGTCGTAACCTCGCGGGTACCTCCCATTCTGGACATCGCGTCGGCCAGGTCGTCGGACAACTCCTCAAGTTTATCGAACTCGGGGCCTTGAACGACGACCTCTATTGGCTGGCCCGGCGGGCCCATGTGCGTTTCCAGAAATACGAGTTGGGCACGGGCGTAGTCGGCGAAGTGGCCGCGTAGTTCCTCCACTAGCTTCTGAGACGATATGTCCCTTTCGCCCGGCTCCACGAGTTTCACGAGGATCGAAGACTTGTTCGGCGTCCCGTCAACGCCGACGGTCGCAAACGTAGTCGTAACCTCCGGTAACGTCCTTAAATAGTCGTCCACCTCGGCGGTTATTTTTTCGGTGTGGGACAACGACGAGTCCAGCGGCGTCTCGACGTTTATCCAGAATATCCCTTCGTCCGAAACCGGCATAAACTCTTTACTGGTAACGTAAATCATCCCTAGACTCGCTGCGAATAATACGGCGGCGACCAGGATAACCAGTACCCTGTGGTTAAGCGCCCAACCCAGCGCGCCCCGGTACCATTCGGCCAGATGAACGAACTGCCGGTTAAGGGGCTCGAATATCCTCTCGAACCAGTTCTTCTTGCCGGCGACGTCCATCCCCGGAAGGAACTTCGCCGACATCATAGGCGCCATCGTCATCGCGTCCCACAGGGAATATAATACGGCGACGGTAATGGTTACACCGAACGCGGTGAAGAACCGCCCGACCAGGCCGCCCATGTTGGCGATGGGAACGAAGACGGCACAAATCGTGAACGTGGTCGCGAGGACCGCCAGCGCCACCTCGTTCGTCCCCTTGACCGCGGCCACGTCGAGGGGCTCGCCCTCTTCCCAGTGGCGGTAAATATTTTCGCGGACGACTATCGCGTCGTCTATGAGGATGCCCACGGCGAGGGAGAGGGATAGGAGCGTTATAATGTTCATCGTGTAACCGAGGGCTTGCATCACGATGAAGGCGAAGAGAATCGACATCGGGACGGCGAAGGCCGATATGATGGTTGTGCGTATGTTGCCGAGGAAGATGAGTATCACGGCGGCGGCGAAGAAAAACGCGAAGTAGAGCTCGTGCATCGTGTCGCCGACGGCGTCCTCGATGAACTCCGAGTCGTCGTTTATCAGGACGACTTCGGTGCCTTCCGGTAGCGCGCCCTTTATGACCTCGACCTCTTCTCTAACCGACTCGGCGACGTCGACGACGTTCGCGCCCGACGCCCGGGCGACCGAGAACGAAACGGCCTCGGCGCCGTTAAGTTTGGTTAGAGTGTCCCTTTCTTTGTGAGCGTTTAGGTCTACGCGGGCGACGTCCCGAAGGTGTACGGTGCCATCTTCGCCCGAGGATACGACAATCGATTCGATGTCGGCGGCGGTCCTGAGTTTGCCGAATACCCGCAGTTTCTCCTCGCGGCCGTCGGTGCGGACGGACCCGGCCGGTATGTCCAAGTTTTCGATTACGAGCGCTTGGGATATGTCCTCGACCGTGACGCCGTAAGCGGCCATCGCGAGCGGGTCGCATTCGATTTTGACCTCGCGTTCGTAACCGCCTTCGGTCTCGACCGCCGCGACCCCCGGGATACGCTCGAGCTGCGGTTTCAAAACGTCTTCGGCCAGGCGCCGTAATTCCTCTTCGTCGGCGGGGCCGCGCATACCGTAGATGAGTATAGGTTCTTCAAACGGGTCGTACAGAGCGGCGACCGGCGTTTCGATTCCTTCGGGAAGGTCGGGCGTGACGCGGGCCATCTTGGAGCGTACGTCGCTCTCGGCTTCGCGGGGGTCGATGTCGAGCTCGAATTCTATAAATATCAGGCTGTACCCCTCGCCCGAGATGCTCTGCATCTCCTTGATGCCCTCGACCCCCGAGACGGCTTCCTCGATGGGGTCGGTAACGTCGGTTTCTATCTCCGAGGCGCCGGCGCCCGGGTATACGGTCTGTATGACGACGAACGGAAACTCGACGTCCGGCATCAGGTCGACGCCCAGGCTGCTCCAGGCGAAGAAACCCAGCACGACTACTGCGAGGACCTGCATCGTCAGGAAGACCGGATACTTGATTACGAATCTGGCGAGACTCATATAAAATTAATTATTTTAAGGTTGGTATTTATCGGCTTTCGAGATTTTTATACCGTCGCGGAGGTCTTTATTGGCGAAGACTATGACGTCGTCGTCCGGCGAAATCCCGTTGACTATTTCTACTTCGGTTTCCGTGGATATGCCCGTTTCTACCGGGCGCCGGGCCACGACCCTGTTTTCGGCGACGTAAACCGCGATGCCTTCCGACTCGCGGCGTATCGCTCGATTCGGGACCACCAGCGCGTTCTCGGAACGCTCCATCGGGATTCCTACCTCGACGAACATCCCCGACCGAAGGCCGTGGGAGTCACCGGTAGGTCGTAGTTCAACGACGGCC
>CP070755.1:1182216-1203917 GCA_020348885.1 Candidatus Coatesiibacteriota bacterium
CCACTTACGGACGAAATCGCCGTTCAAATTGAACACCTGTACGCGGCTATTGTTCCGGTCGGATACGACCACGTTGTTTCCGTGAACGTCAATACCCTGTGGGACGTCGAACTGCCCGTTGCCGGTCCCGTAGCCGCCCCACTGTTTGATGAAATTGCCGTTGTGGTCGAACTTCTGTATCAGATGATTTTCACTGTCGCAGACGTAGAAGTTGCCGGAGCCGTCCATCGCGATAGCCCGCGGGTAGTTGAATTCCCCGTTGCCGGAACCATTACCGCCCCACTCGGAATCGTACTCGTACGTACCGCTCGCCGTAGCAGCGGGCCCGCCGGCGGACAACGTAAGAGATAAAATCAATACGACGTATCGATACATAAATCCTCCCTTGCGGAGTAGCCCGTTACTTAGTTAATCGCGACAGTAGCGAACGTTTTTTCTTTTCCTTGGCCGGGACTTCATCTCCGTCGGAGGTAACACGCTTATGGAGCTTCACGTGGCCCTGGCCGGACCCGGCCCAGCGGACCCGCAGGGTTCCGTCAGCCCGGGGCGTTTTATCCTCGGCCATGATCCACACGTGGTAACGCTTGCCGTCTTCGACTGGGAGGAAATCGGGAAGCATATCGTGGTAAATCGCCTCCTCGGAACCGTCGGGTTTTACCTCGGCCACGAGGACGCTCTTGTAAACACGGCAGAAGTACTGGCGCCTGTCAAACCACAACATTACCCGCCCGTCGTCCTCGGGCGTCCAACCCGATACGTCGACCATCGCTTCGCGGTCGCGGGTTGTAAGGTGCGCAAGCTCCTCGAAGTGGCCGTCGGTCTCAAAATCGTACAAGGCGATATCCTCCAGCGTTTAAGGTAGAGTCCGAGCGGATTTTATGTTAAAACCGCCCCTAAATCAAGCGATTACACGCTCAGGGGAGTGACCGGGATGCGATTAGGAATCGTACAGTTCGACCCCGAGTTCGGGAAGGTCGAAAAAAACCTACGGGTCGCGCTGGGACTTGCCGGCGCAGTCGAAGCCGACGTTTATATCCTTCCCGAACTATTCTCGACCGGGTATCAGTTCAAAGACAGGCCGGAAGCGGCGTCGTACGCCGAGGAGCTCCCCGGCGGTCCGACGACGGACGCGCTGGAAAGCTTCTGCCGCGGCCGCGGCTGTTACGTCGCCGGCGGGCTTGCGGAGAAATCCAGCGACAACCTCTACAATTCGGCGGTACTGGTCGGCCCCGACGGGTTCGTCGCCCTATATCGTAAAACCCACCTGTTCGACCGGGAGAAAGAGATATACGACGTTAACGACGAAGACATGTTCCGGGTGTACGACATCGGCTTCGCCCGGGTCGGCATGATGATATGTTTCGATTGGATCTACCCGGAGACGACGCGCATCCTCGCCGTCCGGGGCGCCCAGATAGTCTTACATATGGCCAATCTGGTACTACCGTACTGCCAGGCGGCTGCGGTTACGCGTGCCGTCGAAAACCGCGTCTTCGTCGCGGTCGCTAACCGTACGGGAACCGAGGATCGTGTACCGGACGAAACGTTGGAGTTCACGGGCGCGAGCGTTATCGTAAGCCCTAAAGGAGAGTATCTATTACAGGCCGGCGAAACAGATGAGGGTTGTTGGACGGTGAGTATCGACCCGACCGACGCCGACGACAAGATGGCAACGCCCCGGAATCATCTCATAGATGACAGGCGTACGGAATTGTACGGCGCGTTGGTAGAACCGTAAGTATTATTCCACGTAACGAAGCGGCGCGGTTTACCCGCGCCGATGGAATTCGTACTAATCGTATAGACACTCTTTTGGGCGGCAATCCCATGCCGCCCGCTACTTGTATAAAGGCAGCGTGAAGACGAACGTACTACCTTCGTCGCCGTCGCTTTCGACCCACATTTCGCCGCCGTGCTCGGACACGACCATCTTACAGAACGTTAACCCAAGACCGGTGCCCCGTTTGAACCCGGCGTCGCGGAGTTCAACTTGCCTGAATTTCTCGAATATTATATCCTGGAACTCCTCGGGGATCCCGCGCCCGTTGTCGGCTACCCGGACGACCCCCATACTGTTAATTTCATCCTTACTGACGTATACCTGAACTTCGCCCTCGTTCGGTTCGACGAACTTGATGGCGTTTGTAACCAGGTTGGAGATAACACGTCTTATGCGTTCTTCGTCTGCGTTTACGAGAACTGGTTCGTCTTTAACGATTAAATCGAGGATTTTACTCTGTTTTTCGGCCGTCGGGCGGTAGTATTCCACCAACTCGGCCACCGATACGTCTAGTAGAAATGGGCTCTTACGTAATTTTATCTCGCCCTCTTCTGACCGGGCGACGTCCAGAAGTTCCTGGCTAAGGTCGAAAAGCTGCATGTTGTTGTCTATTACCCTCGCAATAGTATCGTCTTGTTCGTTACTCATAGGCCCGAAAACGCCGTCCTGGAGTAATTCAAGCCAGACTAGCATACTGGATGAAATGTTCTTTATATCGTGGACCACGAGGTCGGTCAGCGTATCTTTCGCCCGTTTCAGGTCCAGGAGTTCGTTGGCCTGTTTTTTCAAACCCTGTACCAAATCCATGTGGACCGATATATCGCGGACTATAGCAAACACCAACGGGCGCCCGGCTACGGTTATCAGCCGGGCGTTCAGTTCCACCGGGATGAAACTACCGTCTTTTTTTACGTTCACCGCTTCCATTTGAATGGCGCCGCTCTCGGAAAGTTCTTTAGCGACGTCCGGTAGGACTTCGCGTATCTCCGGCGGCGTTAAGTCGGCGACGGACATACCTAGTAGTTCGTCCTTCGTGTATCCCAACATATCACACGCCTGGTCGTTGGCTTCGAGTATTTTCCCTTCGAGCGTTTCGAGATACACAGCGTCGCCAGCTTGCTCAAACAAAGCCCGGTATTTCTCTTCCGATTCGGCGACGGCTTCTTCGGCTAATCGCCTTTCTATCGAGACCGTTAACATCTCCACGACCGTTCGTATTATCTCGTTCTCGTCCTTACCCAATCCTAAAACTTTATGGGCCGCCAACTCCATAGTACCGATAAGGCGTCCGTCGGCGCCTATAAGCGGGTAACCGACCAGCCCCTTAATATCCAATTCGTCGACGCGACCACGGTGTGTACTCGATAACTCGTGAACCGCAATATCCGGCGCAAATACTCCCTTTCTCGTTCTCGCTATCGAAGCACCTATATAATGTTCATCGTCTAACCACTGCGGCGGCGCGAGCTTATCTCCATCCACGGTAATACCTACAACCGCCGTCCTTTCGAGCCGTTCTTTCTCCTTGTTATACAACCGTACGGAACCTATATCGAAATCTAGCGTATCGATAAGACCAACCAAAACACGCTCGCACATATCGCGTATATCCTTGCCTTCGGCGGCGGCTTCCGCCACAACGGCGAAAGCCCGCCTTTCCCGATCGACCGCTTCCTCGGCGTGTTTACGGTCAGTAATATCTAAAACGGATACCACTATGTTTCTCGTTCCCGGGAGAAGAGCCGCGTTCAAAATACAGTGTCTCGTATCGCCGTCCGGCCTTACAATACGAAACTCTATTTGCGGCGGTACTTCTCGGCCTTGGAGCAGTTCCGATTCGTATGCGCGCAACTTCGGAACGTCTTCAGGGTCAACAAAATCCGGCCAATAAGCTTTACCTTCCAGCTCTTCCCTCGGAACCCCGGCCAGTTTCTCCACCTCCTTATTAACGAAAAGTATGAGCCCTTCCTCGTCGAATACGGTCATAGCGGTACCGGTACTCTCAACGGTAGTCCGGTAGCGCTCCTCAGCGCGCCTTAGTTCAGTGATGTCTATTAGCGACGCGACGCTTTGTTTCGTCCCGGGGACCATCGCGATAGAAAGGAATACGCGCCGAACGGAACCGTCCCGCCTTAGGAAGTCGAACTCATACTCGGACGGCGCTTCGCCGTCTGGGCGTCTTCTGTCCTCGTGGTACCCTTTCATCCGTTCCAGTTCGTAAGGCGCCACGAACTCGGTCCAGCTCTTCTTGTTCTCAACCTCTTCCCGCGGGTAACTGGATAACACTTCGAAACCTTTGTTCGCGAAAGATATTGTTGTATCCTCTTCAAGCAGAACTATCGCAGTACCTGCACTCTCGAAAGTTGTCCTGTATGTCTCCTCGGAAGTACGTATCTCCTCCAACAGTTCAGCCCGTTCTACTGCGACGGCGGCCTGGGCCGAAAAAGCGTATAACGCATCAAGATCTTCGGGGGAGAACTTCCCGTCAAGCCTGGTCAGGATTATTACGCCGGCTACCCGGTCTTTCACTTTTAACGGAACCGCGAGCGCCGATTCGTTCTCCTCTTCTTCGCCATCGGTTCCCGGAATAGTTACGCCGACGTTTTTATCGTCGTAGTTGGCGATTATTCCCTCGCCGGTCTCCGCTACGTAACCTACAATCCCCACTCCTATCGGTATCTCGAAAGACAATATCTCGTCCCGGAACCTCGTCGCGTCCGAGAACCTGGGTTTTAGGACGCCGGCTTCCCGTTAGATCGTATATATCGCACAATCATATGAACCGAATAATATCGCCGCTTGTTCGCCGATAGATGTTAGAACTTCGTCCACGTCGGCGTAAACGGAAAGCGCGCGCGTCGTCTCGTATAATGCTCTGTACCGCATCTCCGAATCGGCCAACGCCAACTCGGTTTCTTTCCGTTCGGTAATATCTTCTAAAATACCGTCTAAGTAAGTAACGTCGCCGCCGGTTCCTACGACGGCCTGGGCGCTTAAAGACCCCCAGAACGACGAGCCGTCGGTCCGTTTAAACTCCACCTCATAATCGGTAATAGCGCCGGCGGACGAAATCGTCTCTATGAACTTCTCACGGTCCTTCGGGTTCAAATATAGATCGGACACCCTAATGTCGTGCATATCCTCGGGCGACTCGTAACCGAACATCCTGGCCAACGCTGGATTGAGCGATATCAAACGTCCACCCGGCTCGGCCGTCGTACGGAAGACGCCCACCGGTACGTTCGTTTGAAGCGTCCTGTATTGCTCCTCGGAACTTGCGACCTTTTCGTACGTTAACCGCGCTTCCAACCAAAGAGCTATATCAGAGGATAGTTCCTCCAGCGTCCCCGAAGGTACGTCCCTGAACGCCCCTTCCCGTTTACTACCGATGTTCCACGTCCCCAAGACCTTTTCGCCTATAATGAGCGGCAACAAAACAACGGCGCGCAAGCCGACCTTAAACAGTTCCTTGGTTTCGACGAACTCGGAGTTTTTTAGATCATCGACGATTAATATACCCCGCGTCGAAGCGCATTCGCTTAATCCCGTCCCGACAGCGGGGAGTACGGTGCCGGTTTCGTAGGTCTTAGGCGTGGATTCTCCTTTCTCGATGGCCTCGAAAACGCGGAACGTCTCGCGGTCGTCCGACAGTACTGCGATACTCATCCTGTCGAAATCGAATAAGCGGTTCAGGACATTAAAAACCTCGGAAACGGTAGTAAACGTATCTAGTGACGCCGCCAGAACCTGGTTCACGTCGGCTACGACGTTTCTCTCCAGTTCGATCTTTTTCGTATCGGTAATGTCAATAATTACCGATCGACTTTCTATAATTCTACCGTCTTCATCTACAACCGGGCTTACGGAAAGAGAACCGTATGCTTTTTGCCCGTCCTTTCTCAAATATACCATCTCTTCATTATCCCAAGATTCCCCACGTTTGAACTTATTAAATAATCGTTTCGCTTTCGCTCTCGACTCGCCAGCGTATAGGTCCGACACCTTCTTCTCTATTAGTTCTTCGAGTCGATAGCCCGTAAAATACTCCGCAGCTTTTTTCGCCCGTATTATCCGTCCTTTTATATCGACCGTAAAATAAGGGACCGGGGCGTTGTTATACAAGTCGTGATACTTAGATTCCGATTGGGTCAACGCCTCCTCGGTAGCTTTCCTTTCCGTTATGTCCCTAACAAAAGCGAAATCCGCTGGTTTTCCCTCGTATTGGATTACACCGGCGTTGATTTCTACGTGTACGGGTTCACCTTCCCTGTTTTTCAAAACGGTCTCGTATATCGAAGGAACAGCCTTACCGGCCATACGGCGCTCATAGATATCGGTCAACTTAGCCACGTCGTCGGGATGTATGTAATCGATAAAATCTTTGCCGATTAACTCCTCGACAGGGTATCCGACCATACCGGTTACCCGTTCGTTGGCGAATCGAATCTTGCCGTCCTGGATAATAGCGACAGCGTCGTTAGATCTTTCGATTAGGTTGCGGTATTTTTCTTCGCTCTCCCGCAGCGCTTCTTCGGCGCGCTTGCGTTCGGTAATATCGGTGTCGGTCCCGACGACGCGGTACGGTTCACCGTTCTCGTCCAAAAGCGCGGTTCCCCGGGCCAGGAACCACACCACCTCACCGTCCTTGGTCAGCATACGATGTTCGCATTCGTAGAGCGGCTTTTCGCCACGGAGGTGGGCCTGGGCCTCGGCGAAACAGCGGTCGGCGTCGTCGGGGTGGATGTGTCGGCCCCAATCGTCGAGGCGATTCGTGATCTCGTCGTCTTCGTACCCGAGCATGGCTTTCAATTTTGGATCCACGTAGATATCGTCGGTGGCCAGGTCCCAATCCCAGACGCCGACGCGAGCCGCTTCCGTCGTAAGCGCGTACCGCTTTTCGCTCTCCCGCAACGCTTCTTCGGCGCGTTTACGTTCGGTAATATCCTGGGAAACTATCTGTACGGCGAATACTTCGCCGCCGGCGTCTTTCACGGGTTGATGGTTCGAATAAAACCAATGACTGCCCGAAGGAAGTTCTACCAAATCTTCGAACCCGCAGCCGGCTTCTGATTCGACTACCTGACGTACCCTATCCTTGACTTTATCAGCCATATCGGGGAGGAGCTCATATATCGACTTCCCTACAAAGTCATCGGGGGTCCCGCCGAGATTCCTGGCTCCGACCGTATTTACCAATAGAACAGTACCATCCAGATTAAGATACGTGACCGGCGCACCGGCGTTTTCGATTAGGGTCCGGTACTTTTCTTCGCTCGCCCGCAACGCTTCTTCAGCCGTCTTTCTTTCCGTTATATCCCTCACAAAAGCGAAATCAGCCGGCTTACCCTCGTACTGGACTATACCGGCATTGATTTCCACGTGTACGGATTCACCTTCCCTGTTTTTCAAAACCATTTCGTATATCGAAGGCGCCTCCTTACCGGACATACGGCGTTCATAAATATCGGTCAGTTTAGCCTCTTCGTCGGGATGTATGTAATCGATAAAATCTTTACCGATTAACTCATCGACCGAATATCCGAATATATCGGTCACCCGTTCGTTGGCGAACTTGATAACTCCGTCTTGGATAATCGCGACGGCGTCGTTGGAGCGTTCGATAAGGTTACGGTATTTTTCTTCACTTTCGCGGAGCGCTTCTTCGGACCGTTTGCGCTCGATTATTTCAGCTTCAAGCTCGTTGGTACGCTCATGCACCAACTCCTCAAGGTGGTCGCGGTGCCTACGCAGTTCCTCTTCTGCCTGCCTGCGCTCGGTTACGTCCGACGAGACTTCGACTGCGCCTATTATCGCGCCCGAATCGTCGCGAACCGGCTCGCACATTATATCCCATATACTGCCGTCGGATAGCTTACGCTCGCACTTAACGCGTTTGCCTTTCTCGAAAACGGTCAAAGCGTGACAACCGTCGCATACTCGGTCGCGGCCGAACCATATCTCGTAACATTTACGCCCCGTTAAATCGTCCGGCGCGGACTTCAACCAATCGGCTACGGCTCTGTTCGCCCATATTACCGTCATTTCCTTATCAGTATAAACGACGTATTCGGACATATTTTCTAAAATCGCAGATTTCTCCGTCTCGCTTTTACTCAGTTCCTCCTCTACCTGCTCGCGCTCGGTTATTTCGGCTTCAAGGCCCGCGTTGACTTTTTTCAGTTCGGCGGTCCGTTCTTCTACCAGTTCCTCAAGATGGCCGTGGTGCCTACGCAGCTCCTCCTCGGCCCGTTTGCGTTCAGTAACGTCCTCCAACGTTACGATAGTTCGGATCGGTTTCTTACGGGAGAACGGCCTTATTTCGACGGCCAATGTCGTATCGTCCGGTAGCGTTATCCCGTACTCGCCCCGTTTCAGACCTTTCAGTTCGGTTAAACCGCGTTTACCCGACGCCTTCGTACCCTTCGGCCATAACTTGCCGAAATCGACCCCCTCCGGGTCGCCTAAACCCAATCGCTTGAACAACTTGGCCGCCGCCTCGTTAGCCGCTTCTACCCTCTTCGATACCACGTATAAAGCCGGTATCGGCGACTTCTCGAACAACGTTTTGTACTCTTCTGTGTTCAAAGCCTTCCGTCTCCGCGTACTCGTAAACGCGTTATTGGGTTCCGTCGAACTTAAACCCACCATTTCTTAAAAGGCCTACGCAAACGTTTACGGCTTCAGTATCATACAACTTACCTTTGTTTTCTTCTATCTCCTTGATCGCCTTATCTATCCCAAGCTCGGGCCGGTACGGGCGGTGAGAAGACATCGCCTCGACTACATCCGCCACGCTCAAAATCCGGGTTTCCAGCATAATATCTTCGCTTTGTAGACCCTGCGGGTAGCCAGAACCGTCCAACCGCTCGTGGTGTTGTATAACCACGTCCGTAATGGGCCACGGGAACTCTATGTTTCTTAATATCTTGCAACCTACTTCGGGATGCGTCCTAATTATATTCATTTCTAACTCGGTTAGTTCAGTCGGCTTACTGAGTATCTCCTGAGGCACCGATATTTTCCCGATATCATGCACGAGAGCAGCCATATATATCAGTTCGATACGTCTGTCCGAAAGGCCCATTTCTTCAGCTATCGAACGCGCCAGCTTCGCAACCCTTGTCTGGTGCCCCGACGTGTACGGGTCGCGCGTCTCTACGATTTTGGAAATCGCCGACACGGTTGCGTACAAACTTTTCTGTAACTTCGCTAATGTATCCCGTAACGCCTTCTCGTTCCGCTTCCGTTCAGTTATGTCCGACGATACTTCAACTACGCCGGCTATTTCGCCCGAATCGTTCCGAACCGGGTCGCACGTTATGTTAAATACTCTACCATCGGATAACTTGCGTTCCCGCTTCACGCGTTCGCCCGTTTCGAAAACGGTTAAAGCGTGGCAATCTTCGCATGCGCGGTCGCGACCGAACCACATCTCGTAACATTTACGCCCCGTTAAAACGTCCGGCGTGGCCCCCAACGTATCGGCCACGGTTTTATTCGCCCAAATTACGCTCAATTCCTTATCCATATACACGACGAATTCGGCCATATTCTCCAAAATCGCCGACTTCTCTCTCTCGCTCTTGCTCAACGCTTCCTCGGCGTGTTTTCGGTCGGTGATGTCCGACATCACGCCTATGACCCTGGATAAACGCTCGTCTTCCCACTCGTAAACCATAGAATCGCGTACCCAAATAACCTCGCCGTCGGCGCGCACCAACCGGGTTTCTACCACTAAGGGGTCATCCTTGGGACCTCCGGCCGCATAATCGTTCACAATCTTCATAACCCTTATCACATCGTCCGGATGGATTAACTTCTGTTGGAAATCGCAGGGGTCTGCGTAGATTTCCTCAAGTGAATAACCGGTCATTTTTTCGAACGCCGGCGACAAAAAATCGTAATCGCACTCGCGCTGATTCCATTTGTACAGTAAGTCGGGAACCGTTTCTGCAAATTGACGTATGCGTTTCTCCGATTCCGTCAGCGCTTCCTCCGCCTGTTTGCGTTCCAGGACCGACGCAAACATGCCGACCAGCCTTTCGAAGAAAGCCCGGTCGCCTTCGGAGATATCTATACCTTTCCTGGACCAAAGGTGCAATACCCCCAAGACGTCTCCATCGGTTTTCAAAACCGGCCAGGATATAAGGGATTTTTCTTTAAATTTACCCAATCGAGATTCAAAAGGTTTCAATAACCCCTCGCTCGATACGTCCGGAGCGATTATCGGTTTACCGGAACGAGCCACGAACGCGGCGACGTAGCGCGGATCATCAAAACACTGAGTGACTCCCGACAGTTCTTTTTCGTTGGTTTTTAACCCAAAAGACGCTATTAACCTGAGGAAGCGTTTCCCCTCTTCGTAATCGGACAATCGGAAAGTCCCCGCGTCGAACCCGAGCGCGTCCACTAACCCCGTTAGTACGCGCCGGCTTAGATCTATCGTGTCGACGGCATCAACCGCCGCTTCCGCTATTATCTTGAATGCGGAGTGTTCTCGTTCCGAAGCTTCTTCGGCCCTTACCCTTTCGGTAATATCGATACAGTTGCCCAAGTACGCCGTCTTGCCGTCATATTGGATGGGTCTGGAACCCACCATTAGTACAGCAGGCTCCCCGTCCTTACGTCTAATCCTCATCGAGTAACGAGCCGGTAACTCGTCGCCCTTTTTACGCGATTTTTCCCTCTCCGCCATTCGTTCCCTGTCTTCGGGGCTGACGAGTTCGTCGGTGCTAATTTCTAATAGTTCATCAGTCGAATAACCGGTTATCGCCTCCATCTCGTTATTCACGAAATGGAACCTGCCGTCCCGGTAAATATAAACACCTACTATCGCTTCCTCGGTGAACTCCCGGTAACGTTCTTCGCTTTCCCTCAGAGCTTCTTCAGCGTGTATGCGGTCGGTAATGTCCATCCCTGAAGCTATGAAGCTACGAATTGTACCGCCCGGTTCCCGCAAGGGGATTATCCGTATCGTAAAGTACCTTATATCCGCCCCTTCTCCGAATTGAGTCTCGTAAATACGCAACTCGCCGAGTTTAGCCCATTCGTATGAGTTCCATATCCTCTCACATTCTTCGGGCGAGTGGAGTTCGTCCACGGCTTTTCCTACATAATAATCCGGCGTTTTTCCTTCGACTGCAGCGAACGCCGCGTTAGCCTGTTCATAGTAAAGACGACCGTCATCTCGTTCCCGTACAGACCAGAGGAGGACATCTACGCCGTCGAATAACGCCTGGCGCTCGTTCATCGCGGTGACTACCTCAACGTGGAGTTTTTCCTTCTCCTCTTCAGTCTTTTTACGCTCTGTAATATCGAGAAAGACGGCGTACGACCCTTCGTAATCGCCGTCACGTCCGAACATAGGCGATACCGAGATCATGAAGTACACGGGCGACCCGCCGCGGTGGATAAACTCGACCTCGTATGTCGACGTTTCGCCGCGCTTCCTTTTCTCGGTTTCCTCTAAAATCGCTTCGAGTTGCTCGGCGGATACGAGCTGAGATATATTCATCTCGATTATTTCTTCGATCGAATACCCCAGCGTTTCTGCGAAAGCGGTGTTCGTATAAATAATATTTTCTTCCGCATCGACAATTACAATCCCTTCCAACGCCGCTTCTACGAGCGCCGCGAACCGCTGTTGGCTTTCCTTCAAAGCTTCCGTTATTTTCTTTTCAATCGTTATATCGCGAGAGACGCCCACGACGCCGACGATTTCCCCCTTGGAGTCCCGTAATAGTGACGCTGAAAGCCTTGACGGAAACGTCTCGCCGTTCTTCCGGACGTTGGTTATTTCACCGATGTATCTGCCGGTTTTTCGAATCGTTTCGCTTACCCTTTTACTTTCCTCGAGATCGGCGTACAGCATATCGGAGTGCTTACCGAAAACCTCCTCTTTGCTATAACCGAAAGCTTTTTCCGCAGCTTCGTTGAACTCTACGATTCGCCTGTCGTTATCAACCGATACGATCATATCGGGCGAACTGCTGATGATGTTTCTCGTATACTCTCGCGACGCTATAAGCTCTTCCTCGCTCCGCCGTAGCGCTTCCTCGGTACGTGCGCGTTCGGTAACGTCGGTTATCATAGCCAAATCGGCGGTTATCTTTCCCCTTTCGTCGCGGATCAAAGCGGCCCGAATCCTCCCAACTCGGGTTTCGCCGTTTATATCGACAAACTCGGCCTCGTAAGGCGAGATTTCTTTTCCAAGTAGGCGCCGGGCTAACACTGCGGTTAATTTAAGCTTGGTTTTCGCAGGTATGAAAGTAAGCTCGGTTATGTTCTTCCCTTTAATCTCATCCGGTTTATACCCTAACCAGTCGTAAACCCTATCGTTTAAATCCAATACGTTCCCAGTTCTATCGAGGAGTACTATCGCTTCGGGCGAAAACTCGAATATCGTCCTATACTTACCCAGCGCTTCTTCAAGGGATTCCGCCGACAACTTCGGTCCGGTAACATCCTCTATCGTAACGATACGACGCGCCGGTCGCTTACTTCCTACTGGCGTTACTTCGACTTCAAGCTCGACGCCGTCGGGCAGCGTTAAGCCATATTCGCCCCTTCTTAAAGCTTTTAATTCGGTTAAACTCGGTTTGCCCGACGCCTTCGTGCCCTTCGGCCACAATTTGCCGAAAGCGGCACCAACCAAGTCGTCCGAACCCAAACGCTTGAACAACTTGACCGCCGCCCGGTTAGCCGCTTCCACCTTTTTCGACACGACGTACAACGTCGGCACCGGCGACTTCTCGAACAACGTTTTGTACGTTTCTAATTCCAAAACTATCGATTATCCTGCTGGATAAAAAAACCCGATTTCTGCGCCCTGCGGAACCCTAGTCATTGGCCGTCGGCGGTAGAACCGGTTTCGTCGGAACCTTCGACGTTTTCGTTATCGTCCACTTCAACGGTTAAATCCCTATCCGGGTCCCATTCCGGCACGGGCGCCGCCAGCATCTCCTCGTACGCGATTTCGACCTCGGCGGCTGCAGCCGCTTCTTCTTCCTGCGTCCGGTACGTGTACGCGTTCTCAGTCCACTCCATCGGATCCGTAACCCAGCGAAAGACGCGCATTTCCCAGTGCAGATGTGACCCGGTCGCTAAACCCGTGGACCCGATAAAACCAATTACCTGCCCCTTCTCGACTATGTCTCCCGCGCCTACTACGATATCCGACATATGATTATGGCAGGTGATCACGCCACGACCGTGGTCGATAATCACGCACTTACCCCGCATTATTAGGTGTTCCGCCAAAACTACCTTTCCGCGGTTACCGGCCCGTATCGGCGTACCCTCCTTGGCCGCGATGTCGGTTCCCAGGTGCCGCTCAGTAGCGCCGGTGTTGAACGTCCGGTGAGTCCCGAAGGGCGAAGTGAACTTGCCTTCGACGGGGACGATAAACTCCCCGGCCCAGAGTTGTTCGTCGGTCCAATTCATAATAGCGGAACGGACCTTCGACGCTTCCCTTTGTTTTCGCTCCTCTACGGCCGGGTCGTACAACTCCTCCTGCTTACCGGTACTTATGGTTATATACTCGGTAATATAACCGCCGTCCTTAACGACGACGGTTCCGTCAAACTCCACTTCCTCGTCGTTCGCGTCTATGCCGCGAACGGCTACCGGGTACTCGCCCGGTGGGCAGGACGCCCTGACGGTCATTATAGAGAGATACTCGCCTGCAGCTTCATAGAACGGGAATTCCTGCTCCCACAGCTCGCCCTTGAGGTTATACAACTTTTCGTTGGACGATAACCAGACCTGGAGAATCCTCCCCTGGTCAACCCGCGCCGGCTCGAACGCCAGTTCAACGACGGTAGGCGTATTATCGGTGTAGAATTCGACGCCGGCTGAACCTTCGTTGCCTTTTTTATCCCCTGCGTTAACTTCGAGCGTGTGTTTACCGTCGGCAAGAAGGGCCGTGTCGAGCTTCAGCTTAAAGTTAAGCAGGCGCCGCTTCTTTTTTAAATCGAGCTCCGGGGTATAGTCCACGCCGTCGAGGAGAATCACGACGGCGGATATGCGGTCATCGTCCGATACGGACGCCGTAACGGTTATCGAACCTTCGTATTTGGCGCCTTCCCGCGGTATCTCAATCGAGACCAGCGGCGGCGCCTCGTCGGAGCCGAACCACCCGGCCGCCGACCCGGCAAAGAAGAACGCGGCGCCCAACGCCAGAAGGCCAATAGCGACGCCGCTTAACCACGTAAGATTCAATCTACGCCGGGGTAACTCTATCCGGTCGCGCGCGTAAACCGGTTCGGGCTCTTCCGATTTATCCCCTCTTTTTATACCCGTTCCCATAGGTAGTAACAATGGGGCTGACGGACGTAAAAACGAGCCGTTTTCAGTAACGCAATAGGATTATACCCCAATCCAGTTTGTTATGCAATCGTTTATCCAACACAAAAAGACGGGCGGCCGAAGCCGCCCGTAGCCGTCGTGGCCCGGTCTAGCAAGTACCTTCGTCGGACGTTTCACACTTCACTACCGCCGTTGGCGTACAGCAACAATTGTCAAGGAACTTCTTAACAAGATCGGCAGCCTTCTCGCCCTTGATGGTTATGCGGTACTCGCCTTTCTCCTCGACGACGTTGACGCTGAGTGTCTCCTTGGGCATTGAAATCACCTCCTCTATATACTCTTTTTGACCTTTTCCTCTTAAAACTCGGGAGCGGGTGTACTGTAATCATGCTACCTCCTTATTGACGTGGTGCCTGCTATCGATAATACGCGATTTATAAATATATAAATACGTCAATATAACTATCAAAAAAAACCTATTCGTTCTTTTTTCCTTCCGACGGGTCAACCCCCACGTCGTCCATAAAACAACAGCACGTATCCGCGACGCATCCCGAATTGAGCGAATAAATTATCGACCGGTTCTCCTTTTTCGTCGTAACCAAACCGGCCGATTTAAGTATTCCTAGATGATGGGATATAGTCGGTTGCGCCAGGTCAAAGGCATCGACTATCGCCCCTACCGATTTTGGACCCTCGGCGAGAAGTTTTAGTATGTCCAGTCTTACCGGGTCACCGATCGCTTTGAATATCGCGTACATATCCATATATTCAAACTCCTCAATATATATAGCAGAACAATCCGGGCGTGTCAAGAAAAAAATGAAGGGCACCGTAATATTTTCTCCGATGCCCGACGCTACTGGAAACCCTAAAAGGTAGTTACGTAAGTACAGGAAAATACTAGAAATACAAGACTGCTCCGACGTATCCTGTCGTCACGTTCAACCGTTCCCTTTCGGCGGCGTCCATACTGTAACTTACGCCGAAGTCCACAGCCAGCGAGTTCACGATAAACACCTCCAGCCCCGTACGGCCCGTAATTCCCGGTTCGATTCGCTTGCTAAAATCCTCGACAGCCGCTTCGTCTCGGTTCATTATGATATAAACGCCCGCGTCGCCGCCGACATACGGGCGTAACCCGAAGAAACCAACGGGGTAAAAACGCGACGATACGGCCACCTCATACACGGCCCGGTCCACGCGGTTATCATAGGGGTAATCGTAACGCGCGTCGTCGTAAACGTAACCCTCGAACTTCCCCCCGAGCGTAACCAACCCGCCCAACTCTCGCCCTACGAAGATATAGCCGCCCAACCCGGCGAAATCGTCCCCGCCGGACTCGCCGACGGGGCCCGACGCGAACCCGAACCCCGCGCCGACGACCAAACCCCGTACCGACGGCGCCCACATGGCGTGGGCGGAAGAGAGGAACGTCAGAACACAAAACGTACAAATAAATACCTTCGCTGTCCTCATCGCCGGACCTCCGTAGTATGAAGTACGTTATTTAGACGATAAGGATATAAAAGCCGTTTAAGAAAACCGGCGGCGCCGGGTACCGTCCCGACGTCGCCTTTTATAGATCCCTTTTTTACGGATTAAATCAACCCTCGGAAGCCCCGATTTCGAGATATCGGTGCATAAATTCGCAAACCGCCGTAATACACTTCAGGTCCAACGAGTAGTACACGACTCGGCCGTCGCGTTTCGACGTAACGAGGCCCACCGACTTTAACACCGCCAGGTGATGCGAAATCGCCGGCTGGCTTACGTCGAAGTTATCGACCAACTCGCTTACAGTCCGGGGTTTCTCTTTAAGGAGTTTCAGTATCTCGACTCGAACCGGGTCGCCCAGAGCTTTAAAGGTTTCGCAGAAATCCATATATCAACGACCGTTTATATGATAACACCGTCGGAGCCGTTATTCAATACGTATTTTTCCGGCTTTCTATGATTCATGTACGGTTCCCCGCGACAAGAGTCCGTTATCTAAACATACGCCTGACAGCTTTCGCGACGGTGGCGAATAAAACGGGCGCAGCTTGTTTCAACGCGAATAACTCCCCAATATAGCGTTGGTGTAGATTAAACAGCCGGTCTATAAAGCCGAGGGTCCACCGCCTATCGGCGCGGTTGGCTAAATACAAAACCAACCAACGGGGGAATAAAATAGTACAGTATATAAGTTTAATAAGGTAGCCGGACGTACGGTACCGGCCCGGCTGCGTAACCTGAAACGGGCTTTCGTAAGCGTCGGTCATCGAACCTAGCTTGCCGTCGCGTTTAACGCGGTCATAGAACGGCGTTCCCGGATAAGGCGTAAGCGAATAAACGCCCAGTATAAAAGGTTTCCCGGCCATCGCAAGCGTGCGGACGGTCTCGAGCGTTTCCGCTTCCGTTTCGTATGGATTGTCAACGATTACGTCGTACGCTTTATAAACATCGTAATCCCCGAATATCCGGTCGGCCTTCAAGAAGCCGGCGGCGGTCTCCGGACGACCGTATACCTCCCGATTGATACGGTCGCTTCCCGATTCGAGGCCCATCGAAACGTACCTCAAACCGCCTTCATAAAGCGTTTTTACGCGTCCTTCCGTTACGTACCTCGGCACTACTCTGCACATAAACTCCAAACCGAATTCGGACCGCAATCGTTCCGAGAAATCCCGTAACCATTCATCGTCGCCGAGGATAAACGAATCGTCCTGGATATTAAGCACTTCCGTGAACGGATATAATTCTTTAACGAGCGTTATTTCCTCCATTACGTTCGTAACGCTACGCCGCCGAATCTTTTGCACCGGGACGGCGCAGTATGTGCATTTGTAAGGGCATCCCCTGCACGTCGTCAAGCGGTACCACGTTCCGTCGTAAGTAGAGTATTTACGGTAAAGCTCCGCCGTCAGCGGAACTACCCGGCCGCCTTCCAGGAAAAACATACGGTCCGGATCTAATTCGATGATAGGTACATCGTCCAGGTTCCCTATTATAAACGGGAGTTCGTTCCGAACCACCTTGCCGTTGTCCATATACGCAAAACCGGGCGTTTTTAATACGTCCCGGCCGCTTTCAAGATTCGACACGAACTCGGCCAGCGCGATTTCACCTTCGCCTATACATACGAAATCGGCTTCGGCGGCGCATTCGGCCGGGACCGAAGTAGGATGAACACCGCCCCATATAACAGGAACCGGAAGTTTACCTTTAAATGCCCGGGTAAGCGCACTCGCCCGGGCGAAGTGGTGAGTCATCAAACTAATACCGATTACCCTCACGTCGAGTTCGCGCGCGAACGTGACTAGGGCGTTTTTCTCACTCTCGGTCTCCAGAAACGGTCGCTTAAACGTAGGTCTCGGTTTCGGAGAGATAACGATATAAGGGTCGTGGCCTTCTTTCCTTAAATAAGAAGATAGATAACGGATGCCAATCGCGGCGAAATAAGGTTCAAGCCCTATTAATAAAACGCGCATAAGAACCCCGAAAAACGAACCGGTCCTAAAACGAACCGGTCAATAACCTAACCCGTTAACAAAGTACGGTTAATCAAATGTTGCTCCCAAAGGATGTTGCCGCCTGAACTCGTATAATCCTACCGCCGCGGCGACGGACGCGTTCAAAGACGGAACCTCCGGCGCCAGCGGTATCGCCACCACCGCGTCGCAAGCGTCCCGAACGCGTTTACTTACGCCCGACGCCTCGCCACCTGCAACAACCGCGCAGGGCACGGCGAACTCGAACGTACCCATCGTCGCTTCGCCGTCGGCGTCAAAAGCGTATATCCACAACCCCGCCGAACGTAACTTCGAAATCGCCGCAGTAATATTCGGGACGGTAAGCACCGGTACGTATTCCAACGCGCCCGCCGCGGCTTTAACTACCGCCGGCGTTATCCCTGCGGCGCGGCGCTCCGCCAAAACCACACCGGCGGCCCGCAACGCGCCGCAGGTTCTTAGTATCGCGCCGACGTTGTGGGGGTCTTCGATATGGTCAAGTATGACGACGGGGCGCCCGTCCTCGGCGCTCGCTACCAGGTCGTCCGACTCGGGTTTCGGGAGTTTGTCGGCGTACGCGGCCACGCCCTGGTGAGCTACGCCCCGGGCCAACTTATCGATATCGCGGCCGGAAACCGCGTTCACGAGGACGTTCAGGGCTTCGGCGGTCGCGCGGATGTCGTCTACGACGACGCCCCGGGCGTCCCTGTCGATAAGCACGCTGCGGACGGCACGGGTACCGGCCTCACGAGCGGCAAGTACGCTGTGGCGCCCGACGACGACGTCGTACGGTGCGCCCTTCTTGCGGCGGTCCGCCATTTACTTGGGAATCTCCGCGCCGCGGCCGTGGTCCCAGAGCCAGTCGATGGCCCGCTGCCTTTTACTCTGTTCCTGACCGCCGAGTTCGAGGTACTTGAGGTAGTTGTCGCCGGCGAGTTTTTCCTCGCCCCTGTATCTCGCGACTTCCGCAATACCATAGTACGGGTTGGGATCGTCGGGCGTACGCTCCCTGGCCGTCTCGAACTCGTCCCAGGCCTCGTCGTAGAGACCGCGCCTGATATAGACGGACCCGAGGTTCGAGCGAGCTTGGCCGTTGTCAGGGTCGAGGGCGACCGCCTTTTCCGCGGCGCTTTCGGCTTCGTCCAACATCCCTTTACGAAGGTAAGCAAGCGCCAGGTTGTTCCATGCGGTGCCAAGACTCGGGTCCGCGGACGTGGCTTTCTTCAAAACCGTGATAGCGTCGTCGTACCGGCCGACATTGATGTACGCCAGTCCCAGCGTCGTCCGCGCTTCGGCGGTGGGCGTCGCCTGGACTATCTTCTCGTACTCGGCTATCGCGCCCTCGGTGTCGCTCTGCTGCATCTTGATGTACGCGATCCACTCGTACGCCACCGTCAGCTTCGGGTCGTAATCCAGGCTTTTCTCGAAGTGCGCTATCGCGTCATCCAGCTTACCCGCGTTCACAGCCGTGACGCCCTTCTCAAACTCGGCAGCCGCTTCCGGCGACGTCTCTACCTCGGTCGCGGCCGCGACGGCTGCCGCTAAAGCAACGGCGAATATCAACGTTTTCAGCATACTCCCCTCCGGTCCGTTTGAATACCTTTAGGAAATCAGCCCCACACCATCCAGTCTTCGTCCTCTTCCTCCGGAAAACCCGCAGCGCCGGTGAGTTCTCCGGCAAGAGCGTCCCAATCTATCTCAACGTCCGGATAGCGCCGCTCCACCTCCGCGATTACTTCGTCCGTTATCTCCGGGTCGCGGCCGAGGTAGCATAGAACCTTCTGGCGCACCCGCGACCGGCCGCCCTCGCGAACACGATCGTTCACCACGAGATACGCATACGGGCCCTTGTACCGGACGAACGCCATCAGAAGCTGACGCCGCCGATGTTGAACGTTATGGCGGGGTAAGCGCTGTCGAAATCACCCGCATCGGGAACCACGTACTCGAAGGCGACGCCCGCTCCGAAGTGCTCGCTCGGATAGTAGTTAACGCCCACCAGCCCGGCGAAGCCGACGTTGTCGTCCTTCCCGCCGTCCCACCACTTGCGGCTGTACACGACCCCCATACCGGCGAACGGGTCTAGCTGTTTGTTACGGACGAAGTGATACGCCGTATAAAGGGTAATCGGCATATAATTGAACTTCACGTCGGTTCGGTTCCCGATGTCGGCGTTATACCAGGAATACCCGACCAAGAGGGTCGAGTTGACCTGGGGCGCCCACCAGTACGTAACGTACCCGTTTATCAACGGCGCCCACGAGGCGTTATCTTCCGGCGGACGGTACAACGATACGCCCACGCCGTAAGAGAACCGTGCCGCGCCGGCGGCGGTCGCGGCGACCAATACAACTACGATAACGTATTTGAACATATAACCTCCCAGAACGGTTACTCTCGCCCGGCCGAATCTCGACCCCTTTACAGTATTCACGGAAAACGACTCATTGTCAAGGGGTTTTCGGTTGACGGCGCCGAACTCGCGGTGTAGAATGGTATAAGCAACCGTTGCAGCCAACGAATCCAACGACCCGAACCCGCATATGGAAACCCACAGCGTCGAAACGCTAATCGAACGGTACCGTTCGGCCGCCGGCCGGGCAAAGCGAATGGCCGGCGCCGGTAAAGTGTTCAAGGCCGGCTACGTGTTCCTCGTCACCGCGATAATCGCGTACGTGGTCGCGAGCCGCTTCGGCCGGTTCCCGATATGGCCGGCGTTCACCGGCGTCCTCCTGATAGCCGGGTTCTGGTTCGCACACCGGCTCTACCGGAAAGAACACCGCCGGGCCGCCGCCGACGCGTTGGAAGCGGAGACGCTTCTGCGGGCGTACGCGGACCGGCGCCCGACCGCCGAACGCGATGAGATACTCCGGACCGCCGGCGTCCCCATAACCGAGGAAGAGCTGGACCGGCTCCGCCCGTCGGACTTCGAGAGATATCATTAAGAAACGACGCAGGATAGCGATTAAATAAACTCGGCCGCGGTTTTAAATCGCGGCTTACTTCGTTCGTATCGGATCTAACTGATGTTCCGCCCTCGCGCGGACGCCGAGACATGTAAAACCTTGACGCTCCTCTCCCACCGTGATATTTTCCCGTCGAATCCGTGTCATGGCAGTCGAACCAAAACGCATATCGGTCGTAATCCCTGCGGCAGGGTCGGCACCGCTGCTCGGCCTGGTGCTCGAAGCCGTCGAAGCGGCGGACCCCGGCCCCGGCGAAGTCATCGTCGTGGACGACGGCTTGAACGAAGACGCCTTCGCGGCCTCCAAGTACGCGAGCGTTAAAGTTATCCCTAACCGCCCCGGTTTTAAAGGCCCTGCGTCCGCCCGGAACACCGGCGCCGCCGCGGCCAAGGGCAGTATTATCTGCTTCATCGACGCCGACGTCATAGTACGGCCCGACTTTTTCGGGCGACTAGTAACTTACTTCGTCGGTAACGTGGACGGAGTCGTCGCGCTCCAATCCACCGAAATGGGGTACGCCGATTGGGCCAGCACATATAAAAACTTGTGGATGCGATATACGTACGAACGCCTCGACGGGCCGGTAGCGTTGTTCTATACGTCCGCCGCGGCGATACGGCGGAGTGTTTTCGAACGTACGGGCGGCTTCGACGAGAATTACAGAGGCCCCAGCGTCGAGGATACGGCCTTCGGCCGGGAGTTGGCCCGCGTCGGCGCTCGGATAATAGTCGCAAAGGAACTGGAGGTCGAGCACCGGAAACGGTACACGACGGGTCAGGTTCTCCGCCTGGCGTTTCGTCGGGGCGCCGAGTTGGCGCGGTTAATGCTACGTCTGGGTTCGGGCCAGGGCAATCGTTCCAGCGTCCCGACGGGCTATATCCTCTCGATGCCGCTGGCGGCGGCGCTACCCGCGTGGCTCGCGGTATACTTCTTTGCCCCGGAACCGGCGGCCGTCGGCTTCGTCGTACACCTACTCTTCCTCTACCTCTTCAACTTCGAGTGGCAGGTCTATCTCGCCCGCGGCGGGGTTTTTCAGGTGCTTTACGGTATGCTTATTATGCCTTTCGAGATGGCCTTTGGATTCTGGGGCGGGGTTTGGGGGATTTTATCGTACCTAGCGGGCGAAAAGTATTAGGTGTAACGTTAGGGTTTTAT
>CP070755.1:1204017-1234143 GCA_020348885.1 Candidatus Coatesiibacteriota bacterium
ACCCGACGGTCGCGCCACCGGGCAAGACGGCGATGTTCGTTTTCCTCGAATCGAATTACGACTATTGGAATAAACTGCGCGAGGAGGACCGCGACCGCTACCGCGAGGAGAAGGACCGGGTCGCCTCCGCCGTCCTCGACGACCTTGAGCGGCGCTTCCCCGGAATAAAGAATAAGGTGGAGGCCACCGACGTCGCGACGCCGGCAACGTTCGAGCGCATTACCGGCAACTGGCGGGGAGCGTACGAGGGCTGGCGGATCACCTCCCGAACGCCAACGATGCAAATGCCGAAAACGCTGCCCGGCCTGGCGAACTTCTGGATGGCGGGCCAGTGGGTAATGCCGGGCGGGGGGCTGGCGATGGTGCTGATGTCCGGACGTCACGTCCTCCAGCTTATCTGCCACGACGACGGCCGCGAGTTCGTAACGACCTAGCCGTAAACCTCAACGTCCATAATATGATGGACCACGTCTGGAAAGCGGTGAGGTGGGGCCGTAAGTATGATTTAGAATTAAAAGCGGCGGGGTTTGACCCCGCCGCAGTAAAATAAATACAAACCCAGGAGGAAACTCGATGCGGGTTTACAACCCCGGCGCCCTGCCGGGTCAGGCTTCGATGGTGGTCTTCCACGCGATGGCGTATCTAGGTCGCGAGGCGCTGATAATCGTCTCGCCCGGCGAAACGCTCGTCAGCGTGGGATATTTCCAGGACGCGGCGGAGGTCGTCGACCTGGATTATTGCCGCGAAGCCGGCATTTCGGTAATGCGCCGGGAAATCGGCGGCGGCGCGACCCTGCTCGACGGGGACCAAGTCTTTTACCAAGTGGTTCTGGGTCGGGACAACCCGCTGGTCCCCAGGGATATTGGCGCCCTTTACCGTCGGTTTACCGAGCCGGCCGTCGCGACCTATCGGGATTTGGGGATAGAAACGAAGTTCCGGCCGATAAACGATATAGTCACCGCCGAGGGCCTCAAAATCGCCGGCGAGGGCGGCGGCGACGTCGGCGACTGCATAGTCTTCGTCGGTGGGATTCTCCTCGACTTCGATTACGGGACTATGGCCCGAATCCTCCGGGTACCCGACGAGAAATTCCGCGATAAGATACACAAAACGATGGAGGAGAACCTGACGACGGTTCTTAAAGAGACGGGGACCAAACCGCCTCGAGAAGAGGTTGCCGAGTTCCTGATTAAGAACTTCGAGGAAACCCTTGGGCCGCTCGAGCCGACCGACCTCGACGACGAGTTGACCGCAAAGATGGCCGAACTCGAGGAGCGGATGACCGGCGACGAGTTCCTGTTCAGGAAGATACGGAAGTCGTCGACGCGGGAGATACGCGTCCGCGAGGGCGTCCGTTTCGTCGATGGAACCCACAAGGCACCGGGAGGCCTGATTTCGGTCTTCGCCGAGGTGGTCGAGGATAGATTGGAGAGCGTTTCGATAACCGGCGACTTCACATGTACGCCGAAGGACGCCCTGGGGGAACTTGAAAGGCGGCTGGCCGGTATTGCTTTTAACGCGGCCGCTGTCGCCCGCGCGATAGAAGCCTTCTACGAGGAGACCGGGACCCAGACGCCTGGCGTGGCCGTAGAAGATTTGTTAAAGGCGTTAGGGTTAGGTTAGACGCTTTTTATCTAAAACGGTTTCTTATGCTTCGAACGACGGTCGGGCGGGAAGCCCGGCCGTTTTTTAGGGGGCCCGTGTCGCAACGAAACGGTTTTCGGCAATTTCCGTTGATTTCCGCGGGCGGCTGTGATACCATATCGCTTAACCATAACGACAAGTAAAATTGCCAATATAGTGACGTTTCGGAGATAGTTGCCAATGGGCGATAAGATAGACAAAGACCTTCGCGAGTTGGAGAGGGACCTGGGCGTGCGGCCCGGGCGCCGTCGCCGTGTGCGGCGGCGTTTCCCCAGAATCGGGTTCCGGAACGTAGTAAAGGCGGTAGGTCAGGCAGTTTACTGGCTAACCCTCGTATGTGCCGGCGTAGCCTTCGGGATGATAAACGTCTTCAGCGATAACCTTCCGGACGCGGCGACGCTGGAACACTACGAACCGAGCCTTCCGACGAAGGTTTACGACCGTAACGGCGAGCTGATCACCCAGTTCCAGGTCGAGCGCCGCTACATCACCCCGTTGAGCGGGTTCCCCCAGCACCTAATCGACGCGACGATATCGATTGAGGACGAGCGGTTCTATAGACACAACGGCGTGGATGCCAAAGCGATACTCCGCGCCGCGTGGGTGAACCTGAAAGCGATGAAGCCTGTTCAGGGCGGCTCGACCATAACCCAACAGCTTGCTCGTGACCTTTTTCTGACCCGTGAGCGAACCTTCGGCCGCAAGGCCCGGGAAGCGTTGCTCGCGATGGAGATCGAGCGGCAGTATACGAAGGACGAGGTTCTATACTTCTACCTGAACCAAACCTACTACGGGCATAACGCGTACGGTGCTGAAGCGGCCGCCCGCGTTTATTTCGACAAGCACGCGAAGGACCTCACTCTGGAGGAAGCCGCCGTCCTCGCCGGGCTTCCGCGGAACCCCAGCGGTTTTTCGCCGTACGTACACCCGGTCGCCGCGAAGGAACGCCGCGATACGGTTCTATATAAGATGTGGGAGCTTGGGCATATAACGGAGGAACAATACGAGACCGCCCGGAACACGCCGATCAAGACGGCGCCCTTCGAGCGGGAACCGAGCAAAGCGCCGTACTTCGCCGAGTACGTGCGTAAGGTCTTGGTTAAGCGTTACGGTTCCGAAAAAGTCTTCCGCGGCGGTTTGCAGGTCCACACGACCCTCGACCTTCGTCTCCAGAAGATGGCCGACGACGCGGTTATGTGGGGGTTGGACCGGCTCGACAAGGTAGTCCCGCTGGCCGCGTCCAAGTACGACCCGAACCTTAAACTTGAGAAACTCGAACGAGGGCAGATCCGCTTCGTCAAGGTAATCGATATGACCGAAGCGTACGCCGAGTGCGACTTGGGCGGCGGTATTACGGGGATCGTGGACATATCGCCGGCAGAATGGACGTTCCCGTTCGAGCCGGAGGAGAAAATCAAAGTCGGCGAGGAGATATCGGTTAAAATTACCGGAATAGATAAGAAGGAACGGAAGTGTACGCTTTTTTATGAGGAGCGGCCTTTTATCCAAGCTTCCCTAATCGCTGTTCAACCGAGCACAGGTGATATAGTCGCGATGGTCGGCGGCGCCGACTTTAACGAATCCCAGTTTAATAGATCCGTCCAATCGAGACGGCAACCCGGTTCCGCGTTCAAGGTATTCGTCTATACCGCCGCGATGGACAACGGATTCACGCCCGCGGACGTAATCGTAGACGCGCCGTTCCGCATCCAGGCCGACGGCGTCGTCTGGGCGCCCCATAACTACAGCTACTCGACTTCCGGCGAGATGACCATTCGCCACGCCATCGAACAATCCATAAACATAGTCGCGGCCAAGGTTATCGATCAGGTGGGCGTCGAGACAGTCGTGGATTACGCACATAAGATGGGTATCAAATCCGAGTTGGTACCCGTGTATTCGCTAGCGCTGGGTACGTCCGACGTAACCGTACTCGATATGACCAGTGCCTTCGGGACCCTGGCCAACTTCGGCGAACAGGTAGAACCGCGGGCCATCACTAAGATTGAGGACCGGTACGGTAACACGATTGAGGAGTTCCCGGTGGATTCGGAGGTCGTCCTTCCGCCCGAAACCTGCGCCGTAATGGTCAATCTGATGGAAGGCGTCATCAGCCACGGCACGGCTGCGGTCGCCCGGCGGTACGGTTTCACCGGCAAAGGCGCCGGGAAAACGGGCACGACCGAGGAAGGCGCCGACACGTGGTTCGTGGGATTCGTCCCCAGCGACTTGGCCTGTGGCGTATGGGTCGGCCGGGACGACCATGAAAGCCTGAGTATCCGGGCGACCGGCGAATACTACGCCGTACCGATATGGTCTAAATTTATGGGCGCCGCCACCGAAGGAGAAGAGGAAACGAGTTTCAAGACCGGCGACGTGAAGGACCTTACGTCGGCCGTCATCTGTCCGGAATCGGGTTTGCTAGCAACGTCGAAATGTACGAACGCTTATAGCGAAACCTTTATTACCGGAACGGCGCCCACCAAGTTCTGCGACATGCATGAGCTTCCGCCGATTGACAAAGTCGATACCGCCGCGCGGTACGGCCACTTGGGCGCGCCCCCGGCCGAGGGGGGAATAGAGTAAACAGTGGCTCCGGGCGGCGAACCGGCGTCGGAGTCTTTTGACCGCGAAGCTATGGGCCTGGCTGTCGAGCTGGCCCGACCGTACGTGGGTAAAACGGGACCAAACCCGGCCGTCGGTACCGTTGTCGCGAAAAACGGGACGGCAATCGCGAAGGGGTGGCACGAAGGTGCGGGGTGTCCCCACGCGGAGAAGTTAGCGTTGGAGGAGGCCGGGGCCGACGCCGACGGCGCGGACCTTTACGTAACGCTCGAACCGTGTAACTTCGCCGGGCGTACGCCGGCGTGTACCGAAGCGATAATCGCTGCCGGCATTAAACGAGTCGTCTGCGGAACCTTGGACCCGAACCCGAAGGTTGCTGGCGGCGGCGCGATGGAGCTACGGAACGCCGGTATCGACGTAACCGTAAACGTGCTGCAGGACGATTGCCGTCGACTCGTAGAAGCGTACGCGAAGTACATTACTACGGGGCTCCCGTGGATTACCGTCAAGTACGCGGCGACCCTCGACGGGAAAACCGCGACCCGGACCGGCGACTCGTACTGGATTACCGGCGAAGCGGCGAGAGAGAGGGCGCACGAGATACGGGGCGAGCATTCGGCGGTCCTCGTCGGTGCCGGGACGGTTAGGCGGGACGACCCCAGACTTACCGTACGATTAACCGGGGAGGACGCGGCTACCGGGCCCATCCGTGTCATAGTTACGTCGGATTGTAACCTTCCGCAGGACGCGAAGGTGTTCGATACGCCGCCGGCAACGTGGGTAGTTACGACCGCCCGCGTACCGGACGACAAACGCGGTAGTTTAATTAAGGCCGGCGTAGAGGTCATAACGGTCGGCGAAAGCGATGGATGGGTGGACCTCGTCGATATGTTAAAGGCGTTGGGCGAACGCGAAGTCGCGAGCGTCCTTATCGAGGGCGGGTCCGAAATAACAGGCGGGTTATTCGACGCCCGTGCGGCGGATAAGGTAATCGCGGTCATCGCGCCGAAGCTTTATGGCGGTACAGAAGCGAAGACGCCCGCAGCCGGTTTGGGAGTGGAGACGGCGGCCGACGCAATTGAGGTATTGGAAGTGACGTTTGAACAGGTCGGCGGCGATTTCTTCGTTACCGGCTATATTACAGACGTCGACGGGTTGTTCCCCGATTAACCGGGGGTTTGTGTTTTCGCGTGTTTACCGGTATAATAGAAGAAGTCGGAACTCTCGATAGATACGCCGGCGGTAAATTGAAAGCCCGCTGCGGACGCGTCCTCGACGGCACGGAAATCGGGGACAGCGTCGCTGTCAACGGCGTCTGTCTGACGGTAACCGGATTATCGGCCGACGGCTTCGAGGCCGACGTCTCGGCGGAAACGGCGGCTTTGACCACGTTGGTGCGCCTGCGGCCGGGCTCGCCAGCGAATCTGGAGCGGGCCGCCCGTTTAGGCCGGCCGATAGGCGGGCATATGGTACAGGGGCACGTCGACGGAACCGGTACTATAACGGAGGTAAGCCGCGGCGGGTTGCAGGTTGAAGCCGACCCGGAAACTATACTCGCTTATTGCGTCGTTAAAGGTTCAATCGCCGTAGACGGCGTAAGCTTGACTATCGCAGGCCTGGACGCAGGGTCGTTCCGGGTCGCGCTGATACCGCATACGCTCGAGAACACGAATCTGGGAAAGGTCCGCCCCGGCGACGAGGTGAACCTGGAAGTAGATATTATCGCCAAATACGTTAAGAAGTTTGTCGGCGGGGGCGTATCCGATATAAACGAAGCGTTTCTTGCCGAACACGGGTATATATGAGGTAAATTATGAACGAAGGATATAACCCGTTCGCGACGGTCCCCGAAGCGGTGGAGATATTCCGAGGCGGCGGCATTTTAATTTGCACCGACGACGAGAACCGTGAGAACGAGGGCGATTTTATAATGGCCGCCGAGAAGGCGACGTCCGAGTCTATTAATTTTCTGGCGAAGCACGGCCGGGGATTGGTCTGCGTCCCGATAGCCCGGGACCGGGCGCGGGCCCTCGACCTGGAACCCCTGCCCAACAACGGCAGCCTGATGGGGACGCCTTTCACGATGTCGGTCGACGCCGTTAAGGGAACGACTACGGGCATCTCGGCGGAGGACCGGGCGAAGACCGTCGGGGTGCTGGCGGACCCTGCGTCGAAGCCGGACGATTTGGCCCGACCGGGGCACATCTTCCCGCTCGTGGCCCAGGACAACGGCGTGTTGACGAGGGCGGGCCATACCGAAGCCACTGTGGACCTCGTACGTATGGCAGGGTTGGAGCCGGTAGGGGTCCTTTGCGAGATACTGAACGAAGACGGCACGATGGCGCGGATGGACCAGCTTACGAAGGTGGCGGAGCGTTTCAAGCTGAAGGTGGTTACGATAAAGGACATTATCGAATATCGATACACCCACGAGAGCCACGTTAAGATGGTCCTGGACACTACCCTGCCGACCGTATACGGCACGTTCACGATGAACGTCTATTCGACCGAGACCCAGCCGGACGAACACCATATCGCGCTGGTTATGGGCGATGTCCGGGGCAAGGAGAACGTTCTGGTCCGGGTTCACTCACAGTGCCTGACCGGGGACGTCTTCCACTCGCTCCGGTGCGACTGCGGCGACCAGATAGAGTATGCTTTGCACCGTATCGCCGAGGAGGGCGAGGGCGTTCTCCTGTATATGCGGCAGGAGGGCCGGGGCATAGGTCTGTTGAACAAGATTAAGGCTTACAACCTGCAAGACCAGGGATACGACACCGTCGAGGCGAACGTCAAGCTAGGTTTCGCGCCGGACCAGCGGCACTACGGCGTGGGTGCTCAGATACTCGCAGACCTTGGACTGACGACGATACGATTGATTACCAACAACCCGACGAAGATGGTCGGGCTTGAGGCGTACGGATTGAAGATAGTCGAACGCGTGCCCGTCGAGCAAGGCTACCACGACCGCATGAAGGATTATATGAGGACCAAGAAGGAAAAACTCGGGCATATACTGAGCCTCGACGAATAGCGGAGCCCTGTATTGAGCAGGATATAAGCGGAGGGCATAGATGGCCAAAGAGGTAAAAGGCGCGCTGAGCGGAAAAGGCCGGAAGTTCGCCCTAGTACTCAGCCGCACCAACGAGTTCGTCACAAACCGCTTGCTGGAGGGCGCTATGGATACGCTGGTCCGCCAGGAAGTGGCCGACGGGGACATTACGGTCGTTTACGTACCGGGTTCTTTCGAGATACCGTCGGCCGCCAAGCGCCTGGCCGAGTCGGGCGCGTACGACGGCGTTATCTGCCTGGGGACCGTAATCCGGGGGAACACGCCCCACTTCGAGTACATAGCAGCCGAAGTGGCCAAGGGCGTCGCCCAGACGGCTCTTACGGCGGCGGTTCCGGTGGTCTTCGGCGTCCTTACCACCGATACTATCGAACAAGCGATCGAACGGTCCGGGAGTAAGGGCGGCAATAAAGGCCGGGATGCGGCGTTGGCGGCCCTGGAGATGGCCAACCTTTACTCGCAACTATAGAGTCGCGATTAATCCGATAATTTTGTATGGGTAAGAGGCGTACGGCCAGGGAACTGGCGGTCCAATTGTTATATCAGATCGAGGTCGGCGGCGGCGACCCGGAGGCGGTAAAAATACGCTTCTGGGACGAGTACCGGGCCGAGTCCGATGTCGAACTTTTCACGTCTTCCCTCGTGAAGACCTACGAAGAGCATGCCGGTGAAATCGATAAGATTATCGCTACGGCGGCCCGTAATTGGGATTTCGACCGGATCGCCCGCGTCGACCGGAATATCCTGCGGGTTGCAACCGCGGAGCTTCTCTTCGTAGAAGACGTTCCCCCGAAAGTAACGTTGAACGAAGCCATTGAGATAGCTAAGAAGTACGGTTCGACCGAGAAGTCGTACGGTTTCATCAACGGTGTATTGGACCGGATTATGAGGGAAAACGTCGAAGGCGATTCGGAATGAGGGTCGCGGTTATTTCCGACATCCACGCCAACGCCGAAGCCTTTACGGCTGTTTTAAGTGATACGGCCGAGACGGGCGCCGAGAAGATGACCGTGTTGGGTGATATAGTAGGCTACGGCGCCGACCCTGAAGCGTGTACGCAGACCGTTATGGTAATGGGCGGCGACGAAGCGCCGACGGACGCGGCGCCGATCGAGTTATTCGATACCGTCGGACCTTTTCGCGACGCCCTGATATGCGCCGTGATGGGCAACCACGACATGGGCGCGTTCGGCGAAGAGATCCTTACGTGTATGAGGTACGAGGCCGTCAAGGCCGTACTGTGGCAGCGTACGGTGCTGTCCGCCGAAACGATGTCTTTTCTCGTAGCGAGACCCCTCGAAGTGAGATACGGCGACGCCCTTTTTGTACACGCGTCGCCTTACCGTCCTGAAACCTTCGACTATATACTCTCCCGACACGAAGCCGTTAACGCAATGGACCACGTAACCGGCCGGTTGTTCTTCGTCGGACATACCCACGATCCGGTCGTGTACTACGAAACGGGCACGATAAACCCCGAGTGGGGCGAACGTATTAATCTTGAACCTGACGTCAGGTACGTAGTAAACGCCGGGAGCGTAGGCCAGCCGCGGGACCGGGACCCGAGGGCGTGTTATGTAATCTGGGATATGGACGCCGATACCTTGGAGTTCCGGCGGGTCGAGTACGACGTGGAAGGGGCGGCGCAGAAGATATACGACGCCGGCCTCCCTCAAGTTCTGGGCGACAGGCTTTTCGCAGGTATTTAACCCGTATGAGTTTCAAGATCCTCGGCGGTGAACTGGCCGGACGTAACGTCGAAACGCCGGATACTCTTGAAGTACGGCCTCTCGGGGCTCGCGTTAAGCGAACTGTTTTCGATATCCTCGGCGAAGCCGTCGTCGGCGCTAGGATCGCGGACCTTTTCGCGGGCGCGGGTTCTTTTTCGTTCGAAGCGCTCAGCCGGGGCGCGGCGGAGGCGACAATGGTGGAGAAAAACCGTACTCTGGTAGATTATATATACCGAAACTCGCGAAAGCTGGGTACCGACGACCTTATCAGGGTTTACGAGGAGGACGTTCGAGAGTATTTGGCTCATGTACGGCCCGAAAGACCGTACGACATTATATTCGTTGATCCTCCGTATCGGTCCGGTTTAGTCCCGGGGGTACTTGAGTTGATTGAAGGTTGGCCGGGCGCGGGCGCCGGTTCGGTTGTTTTAACGAGGGTATTCAAGAAAGAAGATATATCGCCGGGTTGTTGTTTCGTCATATCCGACGAAAGGGCCGTCGGTGACGATAAGATAACGTTTTTTTTAAAAACTCCTCAATAACGCCGGTCGATAACTTCCCTTTCCAGTTCCGGCGCGCCGCGTTTTCTGTTTTTCGCGTCATTTAGGTGTAACGGAAAAATAACGCCGGGGCCTACGTGTGTTCAACCTTCAAAGGCTTCCCGGCGTCTAAACGCCTCCGGGCTAAATGCCTTGACTTGCCCGGGGCGTTGTGGTAGCATCCGCCGAAACTCCCCGTACTTCCGCGAAGGTTTTGATTATTAAGGAACCTATAAAGAGGGGACGCGCGCCGCGGAACGCTCCGCGGTTAATGCTATCGTGGGGCCGGCTATTCCGGCCGGTCGCGTTCCTCTTCTTGTTCGTCGCGGCGACCTGCGCCGCGGCTCAACTTTCTTACGACGAGCTTACGGTACGTGACGTGCTCTTCGACGGTATCGAAACCGTTAAAGAGGGTTACGTTCGTTCCGCTATTCGGGTCGAACCTAACTTAATCGCGACGGAGCTCGAACTCCGCGACATAATCCGCGATGATATACGCCGTGTCTATCGGCTGGGCGCTTTCGAACGGGTTGACGTTTACCTGGACGATTTGGGCGGCGGTCTCGTCGACGTTGTCTTTGTGGTCGAGGAACGCCCGTACGTCCGCGAAGTATACTTCGAGGGCAACAAGAAGGTAAAGACCAAGAAGCTCGAAGAGGAGGTCAAGCTCGCCCGCGGCGACCGACTGAGCCTTGCCCGCATCAACGCCGATATTAAGCATCTCGAGGACTTCTATTACGAGAAGGGGTTCAGGTTCGCGAAAATAAAACAGCGGATCGATGACGCCGAGGACGGCGTAAACGTTACCTACGTTATAAACGAAGGTCCGAAGGCCGTCGTCAAGAAGATCGTAATCGAGGGTAACGAAGTCCTTTCCGACTGGTACATTACCAACAAGGTGATGAAGACCAAGGTTGACCGTTTCTATAATACGAAGATATTAGACGAGGATTTGTTGGAAGAGGATTTCGGCCTGATAGAGGAAGCATACGCCGACAAGGGTTACGTCCGGGCGCGGGTATCGGACCATCGGGTCGAGTATAATAAAGACCGTAATCGGATTTCGGTCTATATAACCGTCGACGAGGGCGAAGAGTATTACAACGGAGAGATATCGTTCGTAGGCAACGAAAAATACGACGAAGAAAAGCTACTCGAGGGAATCGACTGGCGTAACGGGAAACCTTATTCTGAAAACCGCGTGGAGGCGGGCGTCTTCAACATATCAAGTTTATACAGGAACAACGGGTACCTTTTCTCGAATATAGATCCGGCTCGCGAGATAGACGACGATAACAGGATTGTTAACCTTACGATCCGTATTAGAGAAGGCGAACCGGCTCGGGTCCGGCGGATAGACATATACGGGAACGTCTCTACGAAGGATAAGGTAATCCGCCGAGAAATGCGGCTGGAACCGGGCGACGTTTATAAGGAAAACCGCCTGATACGCTCACTCCAACGTTTGGCGAACCTCGGGTATTTCGAGGACGTATTGCCGGATATACGCATCGCCGACCCACAGAACAACCAGATAGATATAGTGCTGGACGTGACCGAACGTGCGAACACGGCCAGGTTCAACTTCGGGGCTGGTTATAGTTCCCTTGACGGTCTCGTAGGCACCTTCAGCGTCGATTGGATGAACTTCGACTATACGAAACTGCCGAGGATATGGAAGTGTAAGGGAGCCGGGCAGGAGTTACGGTTCTCGGTGGAGTTCGGGCGCCGCAGAAATCAATTCAATGTCGGGTTTACCGAACCTTATATATTCGATACACCTACCTTGGTGGGTTTCGACGTCTATAAACAATACCTTTACAGGAGTTACTACGACGAGCGTAGAATGGGATTCAACGTGTTCGTCGGACGTCCCGTAACCGAATATGTTAGTACCCGGTACGGGTATAAATTCGAGAGAGTCGAAGTAGCTTCGAACTACAGCGATCTCGCTCGCTTGCCGTCGTGGGTGAGCGCCGCCCTCGGGCGTAAGAACACTTCCAGCATCTCGGCTGCCGTCGAGAGGGACAGCCGGGACTATGTATTCTTCCCACGGTCCGGTTCCGACTCCACGGCGGACCTCGAACTGGCCGGGAGTTTCCTCGGTGGGGACGTTAACTTCTACCGGTTAACGCTTGGAAGTGCTTGGTACTTCGGGCATATATGGAAGACCGCGTTGGCCATAAGGGCCCGCGGCGGTTACGTAGACAGCTTCGGAAGTACCGAAGAAGTGCCGTTGTACGAACGGTTCTATATCGGCGGCGCGAAAACGGTCCGCGGATACAGCGAATGGGGCGTGGGCCCGATGGACATCTACGGGAACCCTGAGGGCGGCAAAGCGATGCTGTATACCAACGTCGAGTACCGGATTCCCGTGTCCGAAGAGCTTTTCCATCTCATCTTCTTCTGGGACGCGGGGGGCGCCTGGCGGGAGCTCCGGGATATCAACCTTCAGGATATGGTGAGCGGCGTCGGGGGAGGTATTCGCCTCAATATCCCGATGATGGGGCTAATGGGAATCGACTATGGCTACGGTATCGCCGAACGCAACGGCGAAATCCACTTCAGTTTAGGCTCGAATTTCTAGCGTTTTTAATGGCCGTTCTAAGCGGTTGACGAAGAAAAACCGGCGAACTTTTTTAGTCCGCCGCGGTTCTTTGAAAACTTATCGGGCTTTCGCTTAACTCCGGCGCAGGGCCTCTTTCGAGACCTTTATCGCGCATAGATTGGAGCACATCGTGCAGGTCTCGGACGAAACGGTCGGGATATCGCCGGACCGGCGTTTTTCGGCTTCGTCCGGGTCTATCGCCAGGTCTATCTGGCGGCGCCAGTCGAGCTCGGCACGCGCTTCGGCCATCTCTCGGTCGTACTCGGCCGCCCCGGGCACGCCCTTTACGATGTCGCCGGCGTGGGCCGCGATACGCGCCCCCATAACGCCTAAGCGTACGTCTTCGAGGATAGGCAGACACAGGTGCTCGGCCGGCGTAACGTAGCATAGGAAGTCGGCGCCGGCGGCCGCCGCGATCGCGCCGCCGATGGCCGCCGTAATGTGGTCGTAACCCGGCGCGACGTCGGTAACGAGCGGGCCAAGGACGTAAAAAGGCGCTCCGCCGCACAGGTTTTTCTGGATGCGGACGTTTTCGGCGACTTCGTCCAACGGAATGTGCCCGGGGCCTTCGATCATTACCTGGGCTCCCGCTTCCCGAGCTCGGTCGGTCAACTCGCCCAGTAGGACGAGTTCGGATACCTGGCCCCGGTCGGTGGCGTCGGCCAGGCAACCGGGCCTGAGGCCGTCGCCCAGAGAGAGGGTAACGTCGTGCTCGAGGCATATCTCGACGAGCCGATCGAACTGTTCGTAAAGGGGGTTTTCGGCGTCGTTATGCACCATCCAATCGGCGAGCAAAGCGCCGCCGCGGCTAACGATACCTAGGACACGGCCCTCGTTCTTGAGCCGTTTGACCGAATCCCGGGTTACGCCACAGTGGACGGTTATAAACGAAACGCCTTCTTCGGCGTGTCGTCCGATTATCTCGAATATGTCGTCGGGCGTAATCTTATGGAAATCCCGGCCGTCGTCGTCGGCCGCACTGGCGGCCTCGTAAATCGGAACGGTGCCGAGGGGTAACCGGATGGCTTTGAAGATTTTGTCGCGTATTACGTCGAGGTCGCCGCCGGTGGAGAGGTCCATTACCGAGTCGGCGCCGGCTTCTTCTGCGACCCGCGCTTTGCAAACTTCCATCTCGAGGTCCGCCCGGTCCCGGCTGGTACCGATGTTGGCATTTACCTTGGTCTTGAGTTTTTCGCCGATGGCGACTGCTCGATAAGTATCGTCTAATTTCTTATTGAAGGGGAGGACGGCGACGCCGCAAGCTATTTTATCGGCCAGTTCTTTAGGCTTGATACCCTCGTCGGCGGCAGCTCTCACCATTTCGGGCGTAATCCGCCCGGCACGGGCGGCTAGTAGTTGAGTCATAAAAAGCTCCTTTACATTCGCTAAATAATTCTAATTGAACGGACGCGAAAAGTCAAGGTGCTTAGATCGTACGATTAAACCGAATAACGAACCGGTATCGTTGACTTGGTATATCCCGTATGGTACGATTTTAAAGTGTTAACCAAACTCGACAAACGCCATATATTAGCCGCTACAAGCGCGGTTTTGACAGTAACCACGTTAATACTCGGCTGCGGTTCGGGTACCGGCGACCCCGTCGGCTACGGCGACGACGACGAGCCCGTCTACCGGGTGGTCCTTTCGCCCAAGACCGGGTGGCGCGACACCTATTACGACGTTTACGTTCCGACCGGGAAGTCGCCCAGACTCGCCGTCGGATCGTACGCCGGGTTTACGTCCCGTATATTACTCCGTTTCGACCTGGAAGATATACCTAAAATAGTTAGCGTAGAGGATATCACTAACGTCGTTTTACGACTGGCGTACTATCGTGAATCCGGCGAACTAAACGACGCGTCTTACGCTTACGGAGACGTTACCATATCCGCGCACCGCCTTTTCGCGGGTTTCGACGAGGACCGGGCTACGTGGTACAGGGCGCGCCGGTATCGGAATTGGACCGAACCCGGCGGCGAATTCGGGCCCGCCGTCGCCGAGGCGATAATAGGAGACCCTCCCTACAAGCGGGAATATATCCGCTTGGATATAACGGACACTTTCTTCGAGTGGGTAAATAACCCGGACGCGAACTACGGTTTGATGTTGAAAGCCGTGGGCGAAGCTACGACCGATGGGATAAAAGAGTTTTTCAGTATAGACGAGAAGTCGAAGGAGGACGCGCCTCGATTGGTAATAACCTATATCGACGATGACGGCGAAAAAGCGTACCACGAGGTTATACCCCAGAAGGATTGTTTTATAACTCTGGCCGATTCCAAGTTCGCGGGAGACACTGTTAACGGACACGAGAAAGAGTTGGAGTTCGGCTCGTTCAACGGTTACGGTAGACGCCTCCTTGTTAGGTTCGATTTGTCGCCGTCGAAGTCCGGGATTCCGGCCGACGCGTCGATTATCCGGGCCAGGCTCCGCTTGTTTTATCGGCCGGCTGGTCGCGACGACCGGGTGGGCATCGCGGGTTACCAGCTATTGAGTGGCTTTACCCAAAGCGACACCCAGGACAAGTTGGAGTCGATACGTTACCACGACAATGAAAAGTACGTAGAGAGGGACTTCGAAAAAGAGAAACCCGGTTACGTGGACCTTTATATTAACGAACTGCTGCAGGAATGGGTGACTGGAACCAAACTGAACCACGGTTTGATGATAAAAGCGGACGACGAAACCGAAGCCGCCGTCTTCCCGACTTTCGCGTCTGCGGATACCAACCAGCCGGAACGAACGCCGCACCTCGAAGTACTCTTTACGTCGCCCACGCCGCCGTGGTTCGACGTACCCGAAGGTACGAGTTCGTCCCCGGGCGGTTTTACACCGGATATGGAGGTGCCCGGTTGCGGACCACGTTAACGACAACGTTAATAACGGTGGTCGTTTTACTCGGCGCTAAAAACGCCCTTGCGAATAGCGTATTTACAGTCGGTACGCCGGGCGAACTCGGGACTGCCGCGGACGCCCGGGCGATGGGCATGGGCGGCGCGGGATTGGCCCTCCTCGACGGTAGTAACGCCAACTTACTCAATCCGGCGATCGCCGCCACGTACGACAGGACTACTTTCGATCTTTCCTTCGAACGCAACTATACTAGTTATAGGGTCCCGTATGGCAACAGTGTGAATATATCGTACGACCTGCCGCGGGTAGAGGTCGGCTTACCGTTCTATTGGAACTCGGCGCTTTTCGTCGGGCTCACAGAACGATACGACCAAAACTACCTGGTAACCGCGCCGCTGTACGAGGGCGGTAACCGTATAGGCGTCCGGCGTATAGTGGGGAACGGCGCCGTGTACGCGATTTCCGGCGGCGGGGCTATTCGCTTCGGTCAAAGGCTTTACGCAGGAGCGGTAGGGCACTACCACTTCGGCGCGCCCAGGGTTTTATATCAACACGATTATTACGTGAAAGGGTATAGTGACACGGAGGAAACTTTCGAAACGTCTTACCGGGGTTTTGCGATCGGTACCGGCGTGGGGTACCGCTTAACCGACGAAACGCACCTCGGCGGTTACTTTGAGGTACCCTACCGACTTAACGTCGAAGCCGAGACCTACAACGAGTTCGGTACTATCGAGGAAAGTAGTCATAAGTTCAGTATGCCTGCCCGTGGCGGTTTTGGAGTTGTTTATCGGCACAGCGACCGGTGGTTCGTCGCCGGCGACGTCGGCTACGTAGGTTGGGGGGCGTTTAATATTGACGGCGCCGACGTTTTACCGACTCGTAACGTGTTATCTTTTAGTGCCGGGTTGGAGTTAAGACCCACGACCGCGAAACGGAGTTTCTTTCTCTTCCGGCAACCCTACCGGGTCGGGTTTTTCCACCGTCCCTGGTACGACGAGACCCACGGCGCCGCGGCAGAGACCGGTTTTTCCGCCGGTTTCGGTTACCTCTTCCGGGATAACAACGAAAGCCGCATAGACTTCGCGTTCGAGTACGCCCGGCGCGGCGGCCTGGCGGAGAACGGCGTGGAAGAAACTATCTACAACATGTACCTTTCTATAATAGGAATAGAAGCCTGGATAGGCAAGATGGCCGAGGAGGACTAGGGTATAAGTCCATAATCACGCGAGCGTTTACGAGAAAGGCTCGAGAGGAGTTTAACGTATGAGTAGGGTAAGTTATATAATCGTGACGGCGTTCGTTATATGCATATCGGCGCCCCTGTCGGCGTTAGCCCAGGACGAAGAGACGTTCACGGCCGCGTACGTCAATATGCTACAGGTGGCCAACGAGTACGAGGGTTTCAACGAAGCGATAGCCGAAGCCGAGAATAAAATAATCGAAGCCCAGACCGCGGACGAAGCGAAACTGGCGGAATATCAGGCGAAGATAACCGAATTGACCGAGAAACTGCAAGGCCCGCTGACCGACGAAGCGAAGGCCGCGACAGAAGCCGAAATCGAGCAGGTGTATTGGGAAGCGATGGCTTACCGGGAGCAGGCGTTCGCCAACTACGAGATGATCCAGCAGGAGACACTCGAACCCGTTTACAAGGATATATACGAGAAGGTCGCCGAGATAGCCGGCGAGGAAAACTACGACGTCGTTTTCGACTACGAGTTACTCCTTTTCGTCAGCGAGGACTTTACCGATATTACCGAGCAGGTCGTAACGGAGTTGAACGAGGAACTGGGCTTCAGCGGGCAATAGCCTTATGGCTGAATACACGCTGGAAGAGATTGCGGCGGCCGTCGGCGGAACAGTAGAAGGGGACCAGTCGGCGGTCGTTTCTGGCTTGAGCGGTATCGAGGAAGCCGGGCCCGAAGACATCACGTTCGTGGCCAACCCGAAGTACGAGTCGCTCTTAAAAATCACGAATGCGGGCGCAGTTATTCTCGGCGAGGGCGTGGACGCGCCGGGTTTGAATGTGGTGCGGGTCGCCGACGCGTACGTTGCCTTCGCGAGGGTGCTGGCGATGTTCGCGCCGGAACCGGCTTTACCTGAAGGCGTAAGCGACCTGGCGTATATCGCCGCCGATACCGACGTGGACGAAAGCGCCGCCGTTGGCCCGTTCGCGGTGATTGACGCCGGCGCGAAAGTGGCGGCGCGATCGGCCATCTGTTCGGGCGCATATATAGGCCGCGGTTCGTCTGTCGGCGAGGATTGTATAATCTACCCGAACGTAACGATTCGCGAGCGGGTAACCGTCGGCGACCGGGCCATAATACATCCCAACGCGGTCGTGGGGAGCGACGGCTTCGGCTTCGCTACGGTAGAAGGCGTCCACCATAAAATACCCCAGATTGGAACGGTCGTCGTGGGGGACGACGTAGAGATAGGCGCCGGCGCCGCGATAGACCGGGGGACGATGGGCGCCACGGTCATAGGCGACGGATGTAAAATAGACAACCTGGTTCAAATCGCTCACAACGTAACGCTGGGTAAAGGTACGATACTAGCCGCGCAGGTGGGCATCGCCGGGAGTACGAAGGTTGGCGAATACGTCGTGATGGGGGGGCAGGTGGGTCTGGTCGGTCACATAGAGGTGGGTGACCGCGTACAGATAGGCGCGCAATCGGGCGTCCCCAAGTCCATACCGCCGGGCGAGATTTGGTTCGGTTACCCGGCTCGGCCGATAATGGAAACCAAGCGAACTGAAGCATACATAAGACGGTTGGGCGACCTTTACGCTCGCGTGAAAGCGCTCGAGAAAAAACTAGAGGAGAAGGGTTAGCTTCGGGGCTTTAATCGTTTCGTATTACGTGTCTTATGCGGCAGACCACTATAAAAGGAATCGAACGCGTCGAGGGCGTCGGGTTGCATACGGGCGTCCCGTCAACGGTTACATTCAAACGGGCCGAAGCGGGAACGGGCGTCGTCTTCGAACGGACAGACCTCGACGGTAATCCTCGCGTCCGGTCGACCCTGGAGAACGTCATCGGGCACAGCCGCGGGACGACGATCGCCGAGAACGGAACCGAAATCCACACGGTGGAGCATCTACTAGCCGCGACTACGGGTCTGGGGCTGGATAACCTATTGGTCGAGATAGAGGGGCCGGAGCCGCCGGCCTGCGACGGGAGCTCCGCCGTATTCGCCCAGGCGCTCGAGGGCTGCGAGATCGTCGAGTTGGATACCGAGCGGCAGTTCGTAGCGCCGGACGAGCCTATCTTTTATCGACACGATAACGCCGAGATGACCCTCGTCCCCGAGGACGACCTGCGCATATCCTTTACTATCAAGTTCGACCATCCGGTGCTTAAGTCCCAATTCAAGTCTTTCCAGGTCGGCGACAACGACGCGTTCGTCAAAGAGATCGCGCCGGCGCGGACCTTCGCCCTGACGCGGGAGATCGAGATGCTTCGGGACGCCGGCCTAATTAAAGGCGGCAGTCTCGAGAACGCCGTAGTAATCGGGCCGGACGGCGTAGTCAACCCCGAGGGGTTGCGCTTCGAGGACGAACCCGTACGTCACAAGATACTGGATCTGCTGGGTGACCTTGCGCTGCTCGGGTTCTCCCTCAGGGGCCATTTAATAGCAATCCGCAGCGGACACAGTACCAACGTCGGAATGTTCAAGAGGTTGTTGGTGGTCATGGAGGAGAGGAAAAACAGATACGAGACGGTGAACCCGGTCTTCGACGTAAAGAAGATAATGGATCTGATGCCGCACCGTTACCCGTTCCTATTGGTCGACCGGATAACCGAGGTCGTGCCCGAAGAATACGCTATCGGGATCAAGAACGTGACCTACAACGAACCGTTCTTCGGCGGGCATTTCCCCGGGGAACCGGTGATGCCGGGCGTACTCATCGTCGAGGCGATGGCCCAGGTTGGCGGCGTGATGTTGATGTCGGTCATGGAAAATCCCCAGGATAAGCTGGTCTACTTCGTCTCGATAGACAAGGTTAAGTTCAAGCGGCCGGTAGTGCCCGGCGACCAGCTCGTTTTCAAGTTGACACCGGTCTACTTCAAACGCGGGATGGCCAAGATGCGGGGCGAAGCGTACGTCTCGGGGCAGCTCGCCGCCGAGGGTGAGTTGGTGGCCGCGATCGTAGACCGCGAGGATATAGAGGGTAAGGGCGAATCGTAGCGACGGACGTACACGCGACGGCCATAGTATCCCCGGACGCCGAACTGGACGACGGGGCCGCCGTCGGCCCGTACGCGGTCGTCGGCCCGGCCGTTAAGCTGGGCGTAGGCGTTTCGGTCGGCAGCCACGCCGTAGTGGAGGGTGACACGACCGTCGGCGCCGGGACACGGATTTTCTCCCATGCCGTAATCGGTACGGTACCCCAGGATATAAAATTCGGAGGCGAGGAAAGCAGACTCGTCATCGGCGAGAGCTGCACCTTCCGGGAGTTCGTGACCGTCAACCGGGGGACCAAAGACCGGCGGGAGACGGTTGTCGGCTCTAATGTATTGGCGATGGCCTATTCCCACATAGCTCACGACTGTGTCGTAGGCGATAATTGCATCTTGTCCAACGCGGCGACGCTGGCCGGGCACGTCGAATTGGGTGAGTACGTAGTCGTCGGCGGGCTGGCCGCCGTACGTCAGTTCTGCCGGGTCGGAGACCACGCGTTTATAGGCGGCCTCTGCGGTATATCCAAGGACGTTATGCCTTACGTAAGCGTCGGTTTCGACCCCACGCGGGTGGTAGGGCTTAACACCGTCGGCCTCCAGCGCCGAGGTTTTGACGAGAAAACCCGCGAGTATTTGAAAAAGGCGTATTCGATCGTCTTCAGGCAGGAACTGAATACGTCGCAAGCCGTCGAGAAACTGGAAGCGGAACTCGGCGACGTTCCCGAAGTCCGAAAAGTTATCGACTTTATAAAAACGTCCGAGCGGGGGCTGCTGAAATAGAACGATGAAGAACGGCATGGACGACAGGGCGGCCGGACGCGTGGGGTTAATCGCCGGGTCGGGCCGCCTTTCGCTTTTGTGGGCCGCGGAGGTGGCCGCCGTCGAACCGGACGGCTACGGAGCGATAACGGCGGTCGCCGTTACCGACGAAGCGTACGATAATCTCCGCGAACTCGTAAACGTAACCCGCGTACCGCTCGGTCGGTTTAACCGGACGGCGAAGGCCCTTCGCGAAGGCGGCGCAAAAACTTTAAGCTTCGTCGGCAAGGTCGAAAAGGTCAACATGCTCAAAGGTTTGAAACTCGACCTCAAGACGGTACGGTTGGTCGCCGCGCTACCGGATTATAACGACGCTACTATAATGGACTCAATTACCCGCGAGTTCGAGAAGGAAGGGTTCGAGGTCCTCCCCCAGACCGCATATCTCGGCAAGTACTTGGTCGAGGAAGCGGTTTACACGAAGCGGCGCCCGTCGAAAGACGACCGGGAGGAGATAAGCTTCGCTATGTTGCGGGCGTACGCCGTCGCGGACCTGGGGATAGGTCAGACGGTCGTCGTACGCCGCAAAGGGGTACTCGCGGTCGAGGCCATCGAGGGGACGGACGAAGCGATACGCCGGGCCGCCGATTACTCCGACGGGAAGGGCGGAACCGTCGCGAAGGCCATGAAAAAGGGGCAGGACCTCCGCTACGACGTCCCGACCGTCGGCCTGAAGACAATTAAGGCGGTCATAGACGGCGGTTTTAAGAACCTGGCGCTGGAGGCCGGTTCGGCTTTTCTCGTCGAAAGGGACGAGGTAATCGGCGCGGCGGATGGGGCCGGCGTTTGTTTAATAGGCGTACCGAGAGAAGTCGGTTAATGAGGGTTACTCGATTAATAGTAGGCCCGATAAGCACGAACTGTTACGTGGTTCGGGTCGGCGACGAAGTTATGGTCGTGGACCCCGGCGGCGACGCCGGGAGGATTATCGGCGAGTTGGACGGCGCCGTACCTCTTTATATAATCAACACCCACGGTCACCCGGACCACGTGGGCGCGAACAAAACGTTGGCCGAGGTCACGGGCGCGCCGGTCCTTATGCACGAGGACGACGTAAAACTCCTAGGTGGTACCGGGATTTTCGGCGGTATTTTCGATAAACCGTCCGAACCGGACCGTTTTCTGGAAAACGGTGACGAGCTGGAACTCGGCGACATAACCTTTAAGGTACTCCATACTCCCGGACATACGCCGGGCGGGATATGTTTATACACGCCGGGGGCCGTTTTCGTCGGAGATACGCTTTTCGCCGGTTCCGTCGGGCGAACGGACCTGGGCGGCGGCGACTATAATACCCTTATTGATTCCATTAAGAATAAGCTCCTCTCGTTGCCGCCGGATACGAAGGTACTTCCGGGCCACGGACCCGAGTCCACCATAGCGCTGGAACGCGCGACCAACCCGTTTCTTGGCGGCTTATGATCGACGACGCCGAAAACTCGAAGGATTTACGCGCCGAAGACGCGCGTCTACTCCGGGGTTTCGCCGCATACCTAACCGTTGAACGGGGCCTCGCGTCGACGACCGTTGCGGCGTACGAGAGCGACGTACGATTGTTTTTATCGGTCTCGGAGAAGCCGTTATTGAACGTCGCCTTGCCGGACGTAACGGCAGCGCTTCGGGAGTTGGGACGTGAGGGCCGGAGCGTCGCGACGCTCAACCGTATGGCGTCGGCGCTTCGGGTCTTTTACCGGTATCTGGCCGCCGACGGCGAGCTCGGGACGTCGCCCCTTGAGTACCTCCAAACCGCGAGGTTGGAAGAACGGTTACCCGATTACCTTTTCCGCGACGACGTTGAGAGGATTATCACCGCGGCCGCCGCGGCGTTGAAGGACGCCGAAGGGCGAGAAGTGAGCCCGCCGGAACGCTTCAGGGTCGCTCGGGACGCCGCGATGCTCGCGCTGGCGTACGCGTCAGGTCTCCGCGCGACCGAACTTGTGAACCTGCCGGTGAGGGCGCTGGACCGGCGCCTGGGGTTCGTTCAGGTAGTGGGTAAGGGTTCGAAGGAACGACTCGTGCCTTTCGGCTCCGTAGCCGCAGGGCATCTGGACGTCTATCTCGATAACTACCGACCTCTTTCGCCGGTGGAGTCGGACTTCGTTTTTATTCGGTGGGGCGGTAAAGACCAGATCAGCCGGCAGACCTTCTGGGGCGTCGTGAAGAAGTACGCGGCCGCCGCCGGCGTACCCGGCGTAAAACCGCACACGTTTCGGCATTCTTTCGCGACGCATCTTATCCAGGCCGGCGCCGACCTCCGAACGGTACAGGAACTTCTCGGTCATGCTAACATCAGCACGACCCAGATATATACCCAGTTGGACGTCAAACGCTTACAGGAGATACACCGGGCCGCTCACCCCAGGAAGTGAGTGACTCACCCCGGAAAGTGAGTGACTCACCCCGGAAAGTGAGTGACTCACCCGAGGAAGTGAAGCCTACGTTAATCGAGCCCATCATTCTGCACTTTGAACGTATGAGTTTCGGCGGCGGATTAAAAAGTTGGGCGAAGAGGTTAAAAGCCGAAACCTATGCGTTGTACTTGGCGTACAAAGACCCCCGTACGCCCTGGTATGCTAAAGTATTCGCGGGGTGCGTAGCCGCGTATGCGTTGAGCCCGATCGATTTAATACCCGATTTTGTGCCGGTTTTGGGGTATCTGGACGATGTTGTTTTACTGCCGATTGGGATTTATTTCGCTATCAAAATCGTCCCGGCCGACGTTATGGAAGAATCTAGGAAGAAGGCCGCGGGAGTTGTTGTTGAACGGGGGCCTTCGGCGCGCGTTGCGACCGTGGCAGTAATATTCGTTTGGTCGGTCGCGGCTGTTGTTATAGCTTGGGTGCTTTTTGCGTTCATTTTAACGGCGAAGTAGGTTTTAGAAAGGTTCCGTTATGTTACTGTCAGCGTTACTGTCAGCGATAATTTTTCTACCGGCGGCGTTTATCGCGCTGGTAATCCCCAAGTACGTACAGGCCAGGCTCGCCGCCCGCGCCGGCGATGGTTCGGTCCGGGCGACCGGGCGCCTATCGTGGAACCCGTTGGTACATCTGGACCTACTCGGAACGGCGCTCCTCGTGTTCTTCCAGTTCGGCTGGGCGAAGCCGCTCCGCGTGGACGTAGATAAGCTTGACGGCGGGCGGGAGTCGGCGGTCCTGATAGCGGGCGCGGGGCCGGTCCTTAACTTGGTATTCGCGACCGTTTTCGGGCTGGGTTTATGGATTTTGGTTACGGCGTCGGGTTTCGCCGTCCACTCAGGCGACTTCGTTTACGAGTTCGCGGTGGCCGCGTCCCGCAACCCGGTACTTAGATACGGTTTTATGTTGCTGTTCGCCGGCGCGTTCGCCAACGCGGTTATGGCAATATTAAACCTGCTACCCGTCCCGCCGTTCGACTTCGGCGGGATACTGCGGGCGTTTCTGTCTGAAGACAACCGGATATCGCTGGACGTTCTAACCCGTTATGCCGGATACGTTTTTATCGCGTTGGTATTTCTGGACTACTTGACGCGCGCGAAGGTGCTATACTATTTACTGTACGCGCCGGCGTCTTACTTCCTGGCGTTTTTGACCGGGACAGGCGCCTTCGAGCTTTACGAATTGTTTTTCGTCTTGAGAGGTATTTAGCGGTCGTTAGGGGGTCGCGATGGGTAATTTGAGTGCATGGTTATTGGACATATTGCTTCTCGCGCCGGGTATACTCTGGGCGCTGACGATACACGAGACGAGCCACGGGCTGGCCGCGTACGCGCTGGGCGACCCGACGGCCAAACGTGCCGGGCGACTGTCACTCAATCCGCTACGGCACCTGGACCCGGTCGGCACGTTGATGCTCTTCGTCGCCAGAATAGGGTGGGCGAAACCGGTGCCGATAGACCCGCGGAACTTCAGGAACCCGGTCCGGGACATATTCCTCACGTCCGCCGCCGGGCCAGTCTCCAACTTCGTAAACGGCGCGGTCCTGGGTGGAATTCTTGCGTTTTTCCTGTGGTCGGCACCGGCGCCGTTCGTCGAAGGTTGGCCCACCTGGTATAAACTCACATACGCGCTTTTGTTCAACGCGATGTTCATCAGCTTCGCGCTGGGCGTTTTCAATCTGATACCGGTCCCGCCGTTGGACGGCTCGAACATACTCTGGGCGATACTGCCCGAGGGGCCGCGGCGCCGTTTCGGCGCGTGGATCGTACGGGCCGGGCGCTATATCGGCCTGGGGATACTGATAATCTTCGCCGCCGATTTTATCCTGGGGATACCGATATTCAACATACTCTTCCAGATAATCGTGATGCCGCCGGTTATGCTTTTCACGTGGCTGTCGACGGGTCACGGTATCGGTGAGTTGTGGGGGTATTATATAGCTGTAACGGCCGTGTAACCGTTACCACTAATCAAGCGTGAGCGATAAGCGGGAATATACTCTTCGGAGTTCGAGGATTACGTTCGCGGTCTTCGTGACCGCGTTCTTTTTTATTATCGCTTGCCAACAAACGCGGGCCCCCGGTACGCCCGGGCTTTCGCCCGACGAGGCGCGCGAAGTCTGGGCGCGGTACGGCGCTTTCTTCCCGAAGGACACGGCTCTGGGCGAGTGGAAACGGGCTGCCGACTTCGAGTACGCCGATAGCGCCGATGTAGCGGGGTTGTTAGAAGCTAATGGCGACGCGTACGTCGCGTACAGCTGCGTCGAGGTGGTTCGAGTGACGTACGCTCATGAGTCGGACGCGAGTAAAGATATAATCGCTACGGTTGCCGATATGGGCGAGGCCGACGCCGCGTACGGGCTTTTCACTTACTTACGTCCGGAGGGCGCCGAACTCTGGGACGGCGGCGACGGGGCCGAACGGGGGCCGACCTATATCGCTTTCGCGACCGACAAGTATTACGTCCGCGTCGAGACCGGGCGGGAATTCTTCGGCGGCGGCGCGGCCCTGGACGAACTGGCGGTGGGGCTCGCCGTCCGGCTCCCGAAAGCCGGTAAGGTCCCGGACCTGGTCAACCTGCTGCCGGGTACGGACCTAAACGCGAACTTGGTCAAGTTCGGCAAAGGGCCGGCCGTTCTGGTATCTCTACGACCGGACTTGGAACCGTACGTCGAGTTTTACGCGGAGGAAGGGAACCCGTTCGTCCTCGGCTCTTATGGCGACGCCCATCTGATGATTGTAGAGTGGGACCCCGAAGGGGACTCGGAGAAGCGGTTCGACGAGATAATCGAGAGGACCGGGGCCGAACAGGTCGGTTCGTTTCACGGCGGCGGGGTAAAAGCCTATAAAAGATTTGCAAATACCCGACCTATTCTGTTATGTTTAAACGGTAACTTCGCGATTGAGGTTTTCGAGTACGAAGACGAAAAGTACGCGCGGGCGATTCTCGAGCAGGCGACAGGGCCTGTCGTAGAAATCTCCGGCGCGACTTTAAACTTCCTGTAACGGGGGCTTTATGAAAAGAACTAGACGAGAATTTCTGAGAGACGTGGGCGTCGCCTGCGGCGCGGCGGTTGGCGCCAGCCTGATGCCTTTGGATGGTTTATTCGCGACCAGGGCCGGCGCGGCCGGCCGGACCGCGACTGTCGCGGTATGCGAGGGTACCGATTACTTTGCCCTCTTGAAGAAGGCGTCCGACGAGTTGGGCGGTCTGGATAATATTATCACCCCAGGCGACCATGTTATTGTCAAACCCAACATCGGCTGGGACCGTAAGCCCGAGTACGCGGCCGATACTAATCCGGAGGTCGTGGCGGCCGCGATAACCTTATGTTTCGACGCTGGCGCCGGCAAGGTCCAGGTTTTTGACGTGACCTGCGACGACGACAGGAGGTGCTACAAGAACAGCGGAATCGCCGCGGCCGCCGAAGACGCTGGGGCCCAGGTGGACTTCGTCGACTGGGGGCTATTCAAGGAGGTCGAGTTCCCCGACGGCAAAGTGCTGAAGAAATGGGACGTATACGGCGACCTCTTAAAGGCCGACGTGTTGATAAACGTCCCTGTGGCGAAGCACCACAGCCTGTCGAAACTAACCCTGGGTATGAAGAACCTTATGGGCGTCGCCGGCGGGAACAGGGGCAAGTGGCACAAGGACCTTGCCAATTACCTAACCGACTTTACGACCGAAATCAGGCCGAACGTTACGGTGGTGGACGCTACTAAGATACTTACGTCGGGCGGGCCGACCGGCGGAAGTCTGAAAGCCGTTAAGAAACTCGACCAACTTATCGTCTCCACCGACTTCGTGGCCGCCGACGCGTACGCGGCGACCCTGTTCGATTACAAACCGAAGGATATCGGTTACGTCAAGGAAGCCGCCGAGCGGGGCCTCGGCGTCGCCGACCTGGACAATATAAAGACCGTGGAGATCGTGTAAGTGGTCCGCGGTAAGCTGTGGCGTTGGGCCCGGCGGGCGGTCCAGACGGTATCGTTGGTCGCGGCCATCGTTATAATAGTCCGCACCGCTTATCCTCTCGCCGGCGCTTTACCTTATGACATAATCCCCCGTTTCTCGCCCCTTCTAGGCGCCGCGACGATGCTTGCGGCCAGGGCCGTTGACGCGGCTTTTTGGCCCGCATTGCTGGTTCTCGGCTTGACCCTACTCTTCGGCCGGGCGTTCTGCGGCTGGGTCTGTCCCCTGGGCGCGGTAATAGACTTCGTGGATTGGTTAATACCGGGGCGGAAAAAGGAGCCGCCGCGACCGCGTTATCGTTTCTGGCGTTTCGCTTTCCTCATCGTAATTTTAGTGATAGCCGCGTTCGGGTTATCGGCGGCAGGGTTCTTAGACCCGCTCTCGGTCTTCCCGCGGTCCGTGGGCGCCGGTTTATATTCATACCTTCTGCTCGGTTTCGACGCCGCTACCCGGGCTTTGTATCAGGCCGATAGAGCGCCCGAGACCGTCGCCGCGCTTCGCAAAACTCTATTGCCCGCCGGCGCGCCCGTAGTTACTGCCAGCTTGGGCTTTACGCTGCTCTTCGTCTTAATCCTCGCGCTCGGGCTGGCGAAGCGACGATTCTACTGCCGTTATATATGCCCGACCGGCGCGTTCTTGAGCGTCGTCGGTTGGGCGTCGCCTTTCGGGCGCCGGGTGGATGATTCGTGCGTCCGGTGTGGCAAGTGTGAAACGGTCTGTCGGATGGGCGCCATGATCGACGGTGGAGCCGGGACGGCGATGGCCGAATGTACGCTATGTATGGATTGCCTGGATTTATGCAAGATGCGGTCCGTTGGTTTCGGATTCGGGCGGAAACGCCCCGACGAGAACCCGACCGATTGGGCGCCGGCGATGGGACGCCGGGGATTCCTCGCGGCCGCCGGGACAGGCGTCGTACTCGGCGGCGCGTCGGCGTTCGCGATGAAAGACGCGGACGTGAACGAAGCGGTTATACGCCCGCCGGGTTATGTTCCGGAGGCCGAGTTCTTGGACCGTTGCGTACGGTGCGGCCAGTGTATGCGCGTCTGCCTGACCGGCGGTCTCGTCCCGGCGTATTTCGAATCCGGGCTCTACGGCCTGTGGACGCCCCGGTTCGATATGCGGAAGGGCTACTGCGAATACTTCTGTACCTTATGTACCGAGGTCTGCCCGTCGGGGGCTATCGAACAACTTGACGAGGCGACCAAGGTACGGACGGTCATCGGGCTCGCCGTCATCGACGAGGATCTCTGTTTACCGTTCGCGGAAGACGAGGACTGCATTGTGTGCGAGGAGCACTGCCCGACGACGCCCAAGGCGATAGAGCTCCACGAATGCAAGCGAACGGGCGTATTGAAACCGCGCATCGTCGAGGAGTTGTGCATCGGTTGCGGTATCTGTTCGTACGTCTGTCCGGTCGAGGGACCGGGAGCGGTAACCTTCGTCGGGCGCCGGGGCTACGTGAGCGACGAAGCGCTCCGGCGCGGGGCGAACGGGACCGGCCGGGGCGAAGGTTACGGATACGGCCAAGACCCTTATGCGGGGGCGAACGAAGGCGGCCGGCGGTACAGAGGGGGCAGGGAATAGCGGCGGTTTTGTAAAAATCCAGGGGCCGTTTATATTATAATAATAGTAACAGAATACGAAGATGGCTGAGAACGAGAGAGAAAAGGTGACTGCCCGGTTCGTGGTTCAGGAGCACGACGCGACCACCCACCACTTCGATTTACGCCTGGAGCTCGACGGCGTACTCAAATCGTGGGCCGTTCCCAAGGGCGTTTCGACGAAGCCGGGCGAGCGGCGATTGGCGGTTGCCGTCGAGGACCACCCTTGCGATTACATAGACTTCGAGGGCGAGATAGAGGAGGGACAGTACGGCGCCGGGATCGTAACCATCTGGGACCGCGGCACTTACGAGCTGGTGGACCGTAAACCGAACAAACTGGTCTTCATACTCCACGGCGAAAAACTGACCGGTTCCTTCGTACTGGTTCATACGAAGGAGAAAATGTGGATTATTATGAAGATGAAGAAGGAGCTAGACGAAGAACACTTGGGGTAGGACCGAGAATTCCCTCGTGCCCGATGATTCCGTTCGGGATTACGATAACGCTTAATCGGGCGGCAAGAGATTGCCGTCCTTACTTTTTCTGCTATAATCCCCCATCTTAAGAATCATACGTTGATTCAGCCGAGAACGCATTTATCGACGGGGACGGATATGATGAGCGGAGTTCAATTGGGAAGGTTCGAGTACTGCCTTAATGTAAAAGACGTCCGTAAATCCCTGGATTTCTACAGGAAGCTGGGGTTCAAACAGACCGGCGGCAACCTTAACGAGAACTGGGTTACTATTAAACACGGCGACTGTACCTTATCTCTTTATCAGGGGCACATCGACGAGAATCTGTTAAATTTCAGGGGAGGGGACGTGTACGCCGTCGCCACCTACCTCAAGTCTCAGGGTCTTGAGCTGGTCAAGGACGCGTTTACCGAAGACGACGGCAGCGCCGCCGCGGAGATACGCGACCCCGACGGGAACATTATCTACTTTAATACTTTTCCCGGAGAGGAGATATGATTTGGTTGAAGGTGAACCTTGTCCGGGATTATAATAGCGTTTAATCGGGCGGCAAGGGATTGCCGCCGCTACTCCCTCGATTTATGAGCCTTTTAGGCAAACTCCGTCGTACTTCACCCCGCGACGTGCTGAAAGAAGCGGGGCGCGTCGTCCGGACGAGGACGCGGTTCGAGCCCCGGTTTCTCCGCGGGCGGGCGCTTGGCGTCTATTCCGTCAGCTTCTGGCTCACCCGGCGCTGCAACCTGAAGTGCGATATGTGCTGGGTCGAGCGCTCGGCCCGGGCCGAGGGCGAAGAGTATCTACGCTCGACCAACGAGCTGACTTTGGACGAACTCCGTAAGGTGGTGGACGACGTCAGGCGGTATCGGCCGAGAATAGGGATCACCGGCGGCGAGCCCTTCGTTCGGCCCGACGCGGTAGACTTCATCGCTTACGTAATGAGCAGCGGCTTGAGATGCGGCGTGAACACCAACGGGATGTTTCTCTCGCGCGACGCGGCGGAGTTAGTTGGGGCCGGCTTAGACAACGTAATGGTCTCCCTCGACGGCCCCGCCGACGTACACGACCGGATTCGGGGTGTTGCCGGCAGTTGGGGCCGGGCTTATGAGGGGTTACGAGTCCTATTGGATGCGCGGGTGAACGCGGGGACGCGGAAGCGGTACGTCAAGGTCACGACGACGATAACCGACGATAACTGCGACCGGATCGCCGATACAGCAGAGCTTTTATCGAAACTGCCCCTCGACGAATTAACGTTCCAGCACGTGTGGTTCACGACGCCGTCCATCGCGGCGGCGCAAAGGCACCAGTTCAAAAACCTGTTCGGCCAGGATACGACGTACTTGCAAGGGTTCGTTTACTACCCGTCGGGTATTGATTTAGATAAGCTGGAAGACGAGATGCAGGCGATAGAACAGACCGAGTACCAGTTCCCGGTCAACTTCTACCCAAGGTTATCGCCGGGCGAACTGCGCGCGTACTATCTGGAACCGGCCCGGCCGCTAAGGTCGCGCTGCTTCTCCCGGTGGCTTCGCGTGGACATAATGCCCGACGGGACGGTTACGCCGTGTTTGGGGCTTGAGGTGGGGAACGTCCGGGAAAAGCCTTTCGGCGAGATATGGAACGGCGAGCTGTTCCAGGA
>CP070755.1:1234243-1238645 GCA_020348885.1 Candidatus Coatesiibacteriota bacterium
GCATTTTGAAGTGCTAATTTTAGCTTACTAAAATAATCAACTGAAGTTGGATCAATTTTTTCATATTGAGGAATAATGGTTGTTCCCTCAGATTTCCAAGCACCAATGTAGGTTTGAGTAGCGGTGAAATAAACATCTTCTAACTCATTTCTAAATAATTTTTCCTCAAGTACTTTGATACTTTCGGCGTGAGCCGTCTCGGACCACGAATCGTATTTATCGGTATGGCACATAGAGCAGGTCTCGGACCCGACGTAATCGCCGGCGGTTACGGTCGCCGCCAATATAAGCGCTACGGCGCCCGCCATCCATATTGCGTAGTTAGCGTATTTACGCATACCGGATTCCTTTCTCCCTAGCGGTTCACCTCTTGAGGTTATTAATCGTCGTACTCCGATTCGTGACACTCTAAACAGAAACCCGAACCCGGAGTACGGGAGTGACATTTGTAGCAAACGTAACCCGGGTCGTCGTGCCACGGCCCCCTCGATACGCCGGACAAGAAATCGTCGCCGTGAGGGTTAACGACACGGTGGCAGATAAGGCAAACTCGTTAGCCGGCCAGGTCGCCGTGGCAGGCCGCGCAATCTTCGATGTCGTCTCTGGCGGCTTCCGGGTGGCCGGTCGTCGACCATCCCGCGGACAGGTGGTCGGCGGGACGTCCCGCGGCCGCCGTATGGCACGCGTTACAGAAACTTTCGTAATCGTGACAAGAGGTACACTCGGTCTCGTCTATATATCGGTCGAGGGTGTGGGTGTAAACGAAGTTCTGATTATGGAAATATTTCAACGGGTTGTCGGAGAAATGGCAAGCGTTGCAAAACTCGCGGTCGTGGCACATTTCGCACGACTTCGAGTCCAACTTCGCGTCCAGCGAATGGTCGTCGATCCAACCCCGGTCGTGGGTTTTGTATACGACCTCGTCGCCGGCGAGAGCCGGACAAGTAACCGCCGAAAGCGACGAGAACGCGACGACAGCAACTATTACCAAAACCGCCGCCCCGGCCAAAAAGGCCGGTACCCATCGGATTATCAAACGAAGTTTTCGCATGTTAGACCTCACCGTTAAAGGTTGCCGTCGCGTAAATACTTTAACCCAGGGTTACGCCGATTTCCAGATATCCGCGTACGTCGTGAGAACGTTCGCGGTTTTTCAGAGTCTGGAAACCGGCCGTGGCGTTCAAGAACTTAAACACCGCGTAATTGCCGTGCACGTCGAACATAAGCGCGTCCGTGTCGGTAAGCCCCTGTGATTCGTCATATTTATACTTGATATATTCGAACACGGTACCGGCGCTCAGTTTTTCCAGAAACGACAGCGGACGCGGGAATTCGGCGTTCGTGAAACCGCCGTAGAACCTCTCCGGCGCTTTCCCGAACATACCGCCGTAGTAGACGTTTACGTAATCGAACCAATTAGAAGCACCGACTTTTGTACGGCAACCCGGCCTCGGCCTGTTAACGGTCGTCGAGTACTCGGACGAAACGGACATCCAATCGTTGACGACCAACTCGCCGCCGCCTTTTATCACCTGGTTCGTATCGTGTGCGAAGACCGAAAGTATCGACGCGTTGCTTATCCGGGGTTGGCTGTAACGGAAACTGCCGTAAAGCCTCAATCGGTCGACGGGTCTGTATCTGATACCGTAGAACTGGTACGACACCTCTTTCTTTATGTTATCCCAGTGTATTTCCTGGTTGAAAGTCAGGTTTTTAAGGGGTTTTTCCCGGGCCTCGAAAGACAGCGTTTGTTTATCTATTGAGCCTTCGGTTTTATCGCCGGAGAACCCGGTACCGACCCGTACCTCGAAAGGGAGAAGCGGCAGCGTTACGGCGCCGTGGACCGAGTAGAGGAAGTTCGTCTTCGCCGTATCATAATCAAACTTACCGAAGCGGTAGGAAACTTCACCACCCCCCGAAAGGTTTACGTCCCATTTTTTACTCTGGCCGAACGAAACGCTCAGTCCGTCGATAGTCCCGGCGGCGGCGCCCTCGTTTATGTACTGGCGCCCGAACCTCGCGCGGATCGTCTTCTTGGAGGTTTGGAACTGGAAGTAACCGTAATAAACCTTACCCTGAACGTCGGAGTCCGTCCCGAAGTCCCTTCGGATACGTCCGTTGGCTATAACTGACAGCTCGTGGCCGCCTAATTTGTGGGAAATATCGAACCTGACGGGCGTATACGTTTCGGCGACGACCTCGCCTGCGGTTTCGTATCCGTATAACGTGGTACCCGTTTCGACGCCGTACGAAAACGCCGACGCTTGCCCGACCGTCGTCAACAATACCAGCGTCAGTACGCAGGTTTTAAGAAGGGTATCGCTACAATTGAACATACGCCTTCAACTCCCTTTTGAAGTCACCGTCGTTTTTTACGGTCGTCGGTTTTTATCGAAACGAGACTCCTTACACTCCGCATCTAGCCAATAACTTTGATTCGGAAGGACCGACTCCCCACGTACCGCCGTACGACTTCAGAACTATACGCACTTAGTTCCGACCGCTAGGGTTCGTAGTAAAAAATCGCGTCTTCGAGCAACGCCTTGGCGTATTTATAATTATGCGCGCCGCGGCTACCGCCGTCGTTTGTAACGAAGTAGTAATTGAACAACGCTTCGGCGTACCACTGGTCTTCTTCGTCACCGGCTTCGAGCTCAGCGTCCAACTGCGCCAATAGGTTTTCGATGTCGGTCTGCGAACCGTTAATATTGAAGTCGGTCGCTCCGGCGTGGCATGCCTGGCAGACATAAAGTTCCGGTTCGAAGCTGTGACCCGCGATCGCCGGGTTTTCTTCGTCTTCGTATTCCTCGGTGTACATGTGACACCTGACGCAGCGTTCCTCGATCAGGTCCTTATGGGGGCTGTTGGGGTAATCCTCGCCGGCCCACTCGTAGGCTCCGTACCCGACGAGCATCTCAAGCGACGTGTGGTGCGGCGTGCTACCGACCTGTGCGCCTCCGGCGTTGTGGCACGAGGCGCACATCTCTTCGGCCGGGAGTATTAGCTGATGTTCTTCGTTAGAACCGTGGGCATCGTGGCAGCGTACGCATTCAATGCTATAAACGGCCGTTTCTACTGTTATGGTCCGGTCGTAATAATAGTCGGCCGAGTGGCATTCCAAACAGTGATCACCGGCGTGACCGCTATCAAGTAAATCTTCGAGGGCTATTGCGTGGTCCGACTCCTCCCATTCGTCGTACGTCGGGTGGTGCGCGCCGTTATGGCAGGACCCGCATAGTTCGCTTTCGTAGCGGACTTCTATTTTGGTTACATCGCCGCCGCCTTCGACGTGCTCGGACCCCGGCCCGTGGCACACCTCGCACTTGACGCCCGACATTAGTTTAAGTCTCCCCGGCTCGTCGGCGCCGCCGTTGTCCAAACTTTCGTCCCAACCGGTAGTATGGCACCTGAGACAGAACTCGGGGCTCCCGTCTTCCTCCCAAATCGAGATGAAATCGAACGGGTCGTCAGGGGCATCCACCATCGTATTGAAGTGGGCAGTCATCATCTCGTCGTTGTACGCCGTCGAGTGGCACAAACGGCAAACCTCTGCGCCCACGTAACGCGCACCCGCGGTAGTACCCGGGCCGGTTATCTCCTTCGCGCAGCCGATCGCCATTATTATTATGAAAACCGCAGATAGAACGGCCGTCGAACGGACTATCTTTTTCGTATCCACCGGTCCTCCCTTATTTCGCGCGTCGATTTATACATAACTAATTTAGTTATAATTTATATTGGAAGAGAGTTCGTGTCAAGGAAAAAATTAGGTGAAAAACAGAGGGTTTTTCACGCTAATCCCCAGGGCGAATCGCTGTCTCCCCTCTTCGGGTAAACGTTTTTTTCCGTCAACGTATAAACCTTTCGGGGCCCGGTTTTATATGAGTAATTCGATTATACTTGACCGAACTCGGCAGCTGTGCTAACAATCTTACCATGGACGGTTCGTGAATGGAACCCCTTAATCCGGGACGAAAACCAACCTCTTCCGGGAGTAACCTACGGTAAAAACTAGCTCTTTATTCGGGAGGCGGATTTTACGGCTGAGAACGAAAAGGCTAAAAGGAAAACGCGGCGCGAATTCCTGAATTATTTTATCGGCGTAGGATTTGGCGTCGTCGGCGCCGCGTTCGCTTATCCGATAATCAGATACGTCTGGCCGTCCGCTGGCGAAACTCGTGAAGGCGGCCGCGTCGAAGTCGGCCCGGCGGAAGATATCCCGGAAGGCGCCGGTTCGAAGGTAGTTTACAAGGGTAAACCGACGTGGGTCATACGCGCGCCGTTTGGGTTCGTCGCCCTGTCCGCGGTATGTACTCACTTGGGGTGTATTGTCGAGTACGACGCCGAGAGGGAAATATGGTGCCCCTGCCACGCCGCGTTTTTCGACCTGCGCGGAAACGTT
>CP070755.1:1238745-1262537 GCA_020348885.1 Candidatus Coatesiibacteriota bacterium
CATCGTCTGGGACATCGTCCGGTACGCGAAGTCCCAGGGGATAATGGTCGGGCCGGGCCGCGGCTCCGGCGCAGGCTCGATAGTAGCGTATCTTCTGGGCATCACCGGTGTGGACCCCATCGAACACAACCTGGTCTTCGAGCGGTTCATCAATCCCGAGCGGATAAGTATGCCCGACTTCGACCTGGACTTCGGCGACAGGCGCCGCCAGGAGGTCATTGACTACATCGTCAAGAAGTACGGGCAGGAAAGCGTCGCCCAGATAATCACGTTCGGGACGCTGGGCGCCAGGGCCGCTGTCAAGGACGTGGGCCGCGTCCTCCAGATACCGTACGGCGAGGTGGACCAGGTAACCAAGAACATACACCCGTTTGGCTCCCTGGGGAAGTCGCTGGAGGAGAACGAGTACCTCCGGGAGTATTACGAGAACAACCCCAAGGGCCGGGAGATGCTCGACCTGGCGATGGAGCTGGAGGGGTTAACCCGGCACACCTCCGTCCACGCCGCGGGGGTCGTCGTCGCGCCGGACAAACTCACACGATTCTCGGCCCTCTGCCGGGCGAAGGTGGACGCGGAAGTAACGACCCAGTACGATATGTACTCGGTCGAAAAGATTGGGCTGCTTAAAATCGATTGCCTGGGGCTGCGAACCCTCACCGTAATAGAAGACTGCCTGAAGGCTATAAACCGGCGCCACGGCGTCGAAATCGACTTCGAGAACGTGGACGAGGACGATTCGCCTACGTACGAGATGATACGCCGCGCCGACACCGACGGCGTCTTCCAGCTGGAGTCCGACGGAATGCGCGACCTCTGCCGGCGCGTCGCCCCCGCGAACTTCAAAGAGCTGGTACCGATACTGGCGCTTTTCCGGCCGGGGCCGATGGGCTCGGGGGCCACCGAGACCTTTATCAAGAGCAAACGCGGCATAGAGAAGCCGAAGCACGTCCACTCGAAACTCGACGAGATTCTCGAGGACGCCTTCGGCGCGATACTGTACCAAGAGCACGTCCTTCGCATTGCCGCTGAAATTGCCGGCTTCACCCTGGGCCAGGCCGACGTACTGCGCCGGGCGATGGGGAAGAAGAAGGTCGACGAGATGGCGCACCAGAAGCGCCGTTTCGTTGAGGGGGCCGTAGAGCGCGGTACCGACGAAACCGTAGCCGCGGAAATTTATGACACGGTGGCGCCCTTCGCCCAGTACGGTTTCAACAAAGCCCACACGACCGCGTACGCAGTGCTGTCGTTCCAAACGGCTTACCTGAAGGCCAACTACCCGGTCGAGTTCATGGCGTCGCTTCTGACTTCGGAGCTCGGCAACACGGACAAGCTCGTCGAATACGTCAAAGCGGCGGGCCGGATGGGGATTACGCTGCTTCAACCGGATATCAACGAGAGTTGGTACAACTTCTGGGCCGAGGACGACGATACCATCAGGATGGGTATGGCCGCCGTCAAGAACGTGGGACTTGCGGCGATAGACGAGATAGTCCGCACCAGAAACAAAAGCGGCCCGTACGAGAGCCTGACCGACTTCTGCAGCCGCGTGGACTTGCAGGTAGTGAACCGGGCCGTAATCGAGTCGCTAATCAAAGCCGGCGCGTTCGACCCCCTGGGCATCAACCGTGCTCCCCTGTTCGCGTACCTCGATACGGCGCTGGAACGGGGGCGCCGCGCCAGCCGCGACCGGGAACGGCGCCAGGAATCCCTCTTGGCCGGGTTCGCCGGGGAAGAAGCCTTCTCGGGCCGCGAAGAGGATGTCTCCGGCGACGAATGGCCGCATCTCGAACTACTCGCGTTCGAAAAAGAGCTTATGGGCGTCTCTCTATCGGGGCACCCCCTCGACGGGTTCGCAGACGTGATAAGGCGGTACACCAACACCGATCTCAAGGATGTTGTGAACGGGCGGTCTCCCGAGCGGGTATCGGTCGCTGGCGTGGTTAACCGGTGGCGGGCCGTAACCGATCGCCGCGGCCGGGAGATGTGCTTTATGACCATCGAGGACGACGATGCTGCGGTGGAGGTGGTCGTCTTCGCCGACGCGTACGCGGCTTCCGAGTTCGTCATCTTCAACGACCGGCCGGTCCTGGTGCGGGGCCGGGCCGAACCGAACACCGAGGGCGCCAAGATATTGGCGTCGGAGGTAATATCGCTGGAAGACGTGGAGTACCACCTCTCGAAAGCCCTCCACGTAACGGTGAACGGCGACGACGCGTTGGACGAGAACCTGGACGAACTCCGGCGTGTCGTCTCGCGGCACAAGGGCGATTGCCCTATGTTCATCCATGTGCCACAGAACGGCCGGGACGTGGTGATGCGTGCGTCGCCGGATCTGGCGGTGAAACCGGACCGGTCCCTCGTAAAGTCCCTCGAACGACTGCTGGGGAAGGGACGGGTCAGGTTGGAGTGAACACCCGCTTACCGGTTTCTTCCTTCCTCGGTATTTCCCATATAACTTCTTGAACCCCTTATCGCCTTGACCGCCGGACGGCGTTAATATAAGATAGCCCGCGCCTTGAGGAGTATTGCCGTCAGGCGGGGGTTTTTCGTTACGGCGGCGGTTTGGGCCGCGGTCGGTTTCGCGTCCGATGTTCCGTTGGACCATCCGTCGGGCACCGGCGCCGACATCGAGGGCGTACGCTACGGTCCCGAAATCACGGTAGATACCGTCGTCGAAGAACCGACCGAATTCGAGACCAAGGCGAAACGGCCCAACCCGTCGCGGGGTATATACCTGAGTTACTACACCGCCGCGAACCGGGAGAAGTTGGATTACATCCTCGGGCGCCTCGACGGATCGCCTATAAATACCCTTGTTATCGACCTGAAGGAGATACCGGGGATAGTCGCGTGGCCGGCCGAGAACCCGATAGCCCGCGAAATCGGCGCGACCAGCGAGCTGATACCCGATTTGGTAACGTTAACCGGCGAACTCCGCGGCCGCGGCTACTATCTTATCGCGCGGTTTGTCGTCTTCCCGGACGACGAACTTGCCGGGTACGCCGGCGGGACCTACGCGGTCAAAGACGCGTACGAAGGCGGGCACTGGCAGGACGAACGCGGGTTCCGCTGGGTCTCAATGTGGCATCCGACCGTCTGGGATTATAATTGTGACCTGGCCGAGGAGGCGGTTCGGGCCGGCTTCGACGAGATTCAGTTCGACTACGTACGATATCCGACGGACGAAAGGGCCGACGTGGCGGCAATCCCGTTTTGGCCGGCCAGCGCGCCCAAGGAGGAAGCGATAACCGGTTTCGTACGAACCGCGGCCGAACGTCTGCGCCCCCTCGGCGCGCCCGTTGGCACCGACGTCTTCGGGTTCTCGGCCCTGTACGAGAAACGCAACCCGGAGGGCCAGGACGTGGAAGAGATGGCCCCGTACGTCGACGTCTTCTACCCCATGGCGTACCCATCCCACTACGGTTGGACGTTTTACTCCGGGTTGGGGCTTCGGCGGCGCCCGTACGCTATAGTCTTTAAGACGGTCGATGTCGGGCGGCGGCGGGTGGAAACGGCCGGAGCCTTCGTCCAACCGTTCATCCAGGGGTTCGGCGCCGGCGCTACATACTACGACGCGTCCTACATCTTCGACCAGATGGTCGCCGCTGAGGACGCGGGCGCCGTCGGCTGGGTAATCTGGAACGCCGATAACGTTTACACGATGACGTACGAAGCGCTCGGGTTATACGAGGAGTACATATACGGAAGCCCGTGGCGCCAGCGCCCGCCGAACCGCTTGCGAGGTGACTGATTGGCTTTCGACGAACGCGCAAAGGGCGCAGTTAGACGGGTAGCCGACAGGCTGCTCGGACCGACGTTCCTCGATAAGGCGTTTGTGGTCGTCGACGGGCCAGCGCTCGCGGCCTGGGCGGCGAGTTTGATGCTCGTCGCCGAGATAATATACCGGTGGGCCGCCGGGATACCACTCAACGGCCCCGGACATTACCTGTTCAACTCCCTACTCCCGGCGTTCGCGACCTCGACGCTGGCGTTCTACCTCGTCCTGTTCTGGATACTCACGGGCGTCGTAGGCGTTATCTATCTCATACGGCAGACCGGGCGTGGGAAAGAGAAACGCGCCGGGCCTCTCGTCTTTCTTTCGGCCCATCTTCTGGCTTTCATCGTTATAGTATTGACAAGCCGCGACCTGGTCTTTCGCGTCCCGCCGGCGTTTTTCGACAGGTTCTTGCCGGTCTTCCTGATCGCGTTCATAGCGGCGTTCCTGGGACTCGGGTACCTACTAACCCGCGTCCTGCGCCGAATAAGATACGTATTTATCGCGCTGACGAAGCCGGTCTGGACCCGTATCCCCTTCTACATCGTCGCCCTGTTCATCGTTGGGTCGCTTCCCGGCTTGTGGGCGGCTCGCGCACAACCGTGGCTACCGCTTATGGGCGCCGGCGAAACCAACGTAATTCTGATAACCGCCGGCGGCGTACGCGCCGACATACTCGAGCCATACGGCGGCCCGGTAAACGTACCGAACCTTGAACGGCTGGCCGACGAGGGGATACTGTTCGAGAACGCGTACTCCACGGCGCCGTGGACCGGGCCGGCCCTCGCGTCGGTACACACGGGGCGTTATCCCATGCGGCTGGGCTACGGCGAAAACAATATGAACCTGAACGGCGGCGAACCGGTCGTCGCAGAGTATCTATTAAAACGCGGTTGCTATACAAAAGCGTTCGTCGGCGGGCCGGAGTGCCACGCGTCGTACGGCTTCGCCCGCGGCTTCGCGTCGTACGTCCATTGGAACCGGGGTGCTTTCCTCGGCGTCTTCTACCCGACGTTCGTCCACGACATCATCTACCGCTTGCCCTTTTACTACGATAACTCCCGCGGCCGGGGCGACGAGGAAGTCGTCTCGGCGGCCGCCGAATGGCTACGGGAGAACGAAACGCGCCCGTTCTTCCTGTGGGTACACCTGCCCGGACCGGAATTGCCGTACAACCTCGACCCAGACGAGTTGCCGGGGATTCCCGACGATTGGCGTTACGAGGATACCGCCAGGGCGTTCGTCGACGGGTTAAGCGAGGATGAGAAAGAGACGTTACGTCCGCGGCTGGAAAACGCTTACAAGCGCGAATTGAACGAACTCGACGCGGCCCTCGGGGACGTACTGGACGCCGTCGACTCGTCAGGCTCGAACGCCGACACGTTAATCGTCTTCGCCGGCGTCTCCGGCGAAGCGCCGGGCGAGGACGGACGTTTCGGACACGCACGGGACGTCTACGACGAGAACGTACATGTCCCGCTGGTCGTACGCCTGCCCGGCGGCGAGCGCCGCGGCGAAACAGAAGACCGCCCCTCTTCCCTCGTCGACGTCGCGCCCATAGTCGTCAAACTCGCGACCGGTGAAGACCTCCGGTCGTCGGGCGAAGTAATCGTGAGGGTTGACGCCGATGGTTCGGTAACCGAGAATAGGACGGTTTACAGCGAAACGGCCGGGAGGCCGGAAAGGTACGCGCGGCGTAAAGCGGACCGTGTCTTCATCTACGACATGGAAAAAGGCACCGGCGAATTATATAATAGGCGATTATTCGGCGGAGGACTCGACTTGGTCGAAAAGCCCGAAGAGACCGAGGCCCTCGGACGGCAACTGATGAACTGGCGGGAGATGCAGATAACCCGGCGGGCCGGCGAAGAGCCGCCGTCGGACACGTCCCGAACGACGCGCCTGCGGGACATCGGCTACCTCCGGTAAAAAATGCGAATATGCTGACGTACCTTTCCATTCGCAATCTAGCATTGATAGACGAAGCCGAGTTAGAGCTGGGGCCCGGTTTCTCCCTCCTTACCGGCGAGACCGGCGCAGGCAAGTCGATTATCATCTCGGCGCTCGAATTGTTGCTGGGCGCCCGGGCCGGCCCCGACGTGGTGAAGAGCGGCGCCGAGAAAGCCGAAATCGAAGCGGTGTTCGCGGGCGCCGAAGCGGCAAACGAGGCCGTCGAAGCTGCCGGCGCCGAACCGGGCGACGAGCTGGTCGTACGCCGCGTCGTCAGCGCCGCCGGGCGAAGCCGTTGCACGGTGAACGGCGCGACGGTTACTGTCGGCGCAACGGGCGACGTCGTGTCCCGCCTGGTCGAACTCCACGGTCAGTTTTCCGAGTTGGAGACTCTGCGCGCCGGGCGGCAAACGGAAATCCTAGACGATTTCGGCGGGTTGGGGACGCTGCGCCGCGCCTTCGAGGACGCGTACGCCGCGGTCAGGGAGCGGTGGGCCGAGCACGACCGATTGACCAAAGCCCGAGCCGAACGCGAGACTCTCCGCGACAGCATATCGTTCCAGATCGACGAGTTGGAGAAGGCAGCCCTCGCCGACGGCGAGGAGGAGGAACTCCGGCGCCGCCGTGACTACCTTACACACCAAGTCCGGATTACGGAACGGCTCGCCGAAGTCCGGGAGTTGTTAACCGAGGGCGAACCAACTGTTACCTCCCAAGCGTCGCGCTTGCTTGAAGTAGTCAAGGAACTCTCGGAGTATCTACCGAACCTGGGCGACAGCGTCGAGAACGTTCAGTCGGCCGTCGTCGCCTTCGACGAGCTTACCAGGGCGGTCGGCGCGATAGACGAAGCCGACAGCGACGGCCTCGACCTGGAGGCCGTCGAGTCGAGGCTGGCCGAGATAGAGCGGTTGAAGCGGAAACACGACCGCGACTTATCGGGCCTCTTGACCCTTAAAGGCGAACTCGAGGGGCGGCTGGAGGAGCTGACGACGGCAGACGACCGGCTAGACGAACTCGCGCGCGAGATAACAAACGCCGAAGCCGAAGCGGCCGAAGCGGCAGCCGCCCTCAGCGCCGCACGCCGGGACGCGGCCGCGCGCCTGGCGAACGCCATCGAAACCGAGCTACCGCACCTGGGGATGCCCAAGGCGAAGTTCACCGTCGATTTAGTCGAACCGGAAGGGGCGATCGAGTTGGGCGGCGGGACGGTCGTGGGGCCGGGCGGCGCCGAGGAAGCGCTCTTCGGCCTTTCGGCGAACCCCGGCGAGCCGGTCAAACCGCTGTCGAAAGTCGCGTCCGGCGGCGAATTGAGCCGGTTGATGCTGGCCGTCCGGGCGACGGCGGCCCGGGAAGCCGGCGCCGCGACGATAGCCTTCGACGAGGTGGACGTGGGGATCGGCGGGCGGGTCGGCCACGCCGTGGGCGACCGCCTGCGGGAGGTATCCGGCGGCCGCCAGGTACTCTGCGTGACCCACCTACCGCAGATCGCGGCCCGAGCCGACAACCACTATCTGGTCGAAAAGACGTTTGAGGGCGACACGACCCGCGTCTCGGTCAAACGCCTGGACGAAATCGAGCGCGTGGACGAGCTGGCCCGGATGCTCGGCGGCGGAAAACCGCCGACGGAGAAGACGCTGGGGCTGGCGAGAGAGTTGTTGGATAACGTGTAACGTCGTAGAAAGGACCTTAATGGATTACCTTCCCGAATTATACGGACAGTTACGCGCTTACCGGAAAGCGCATTTCGCGGCGCGCGACGATTGGTTCGACGACAGCCACAGCCCGACGGCCCCACCTGTTTTTAAAAAGGAGTATGGGGATTACAACGTTCTTTTACGAGAAGGTATTAATAAAACAGAGCGCGACGCGGTAGTCGGCGCAATCCCGGAAAAAGCGCGCCACCGTTGGTTTCGGAGTATGTCAAGCTCCCAGGCGTTAACCCAATCAGTATTCGGGAACCTAATCACATACGATAAATTGGGCTTGCTACGCGAATTGAAGAACGTGGAAGGCGAACCCGTATTTCTACGGGACCCCAGCGCCGCCCGCTGTATGCTTGAATACGAGGTAAAGTACTTAGGCGAACCACGTTCTACTAATGTTGACGCGTTTTTCAGCGGTGGTTGCCGCGTAGCCGTCGAGTGTAAACTGAGTGAACAGGACATCGGTACGTGCTCCCGCCCCCGCCTGGGGCCGAAAGACGATAATTACGAACGCGATTATTGCGACGGTAGCTACGCGAGGCAGCGGAACCGCAACCACCGGTGTTCCCTTTCCGCGATCGGCGTTAAGTATTGGGACTATATACCCGAATTATTCGACTGGCCCGGCGACGAAGACCACGCCGCGTGCCCGTTGAGGAATACGTATCAACTCGTCCGAAACATACTCGCCGCGTACGTCCGGGAAGACGGCGATTTAAAGACGGGGAACGCCCACGCCGTACTACTTTACGACGCCCGGAACCCGGCTTTCCAAAAAGGGGGCGCCGGACGGGGCGCTTACGATGCGATAAAAGAGGGGCTTAAAGCCGGGCATAAAGGCCTCCTTCAGCAATGTGCCTGGCAAGAAGTAACCGCAATCCTCGGCAGGGACGGCGATATGTCTTGGCTCGCGGACGCGTTGGGTGAAAAATACGGTTTGTAATCGCTACGGTCGAGTTCTATTTCGCCGAAAAGATTGGATAGCGGTAGGAAACCGCCAACCGAGAAGACGCTGGGGTTAGCGTGGGAACTCTTAGAAACCTTAAAAGAAACGACATTATGAAATCCAAAACCCACTACGTCGTACTGCTACTCATAATGGTCGGGATGCTGGCCGGCGGTGTCTGCGGCTGGGCTTTCGGGCCGAAGATGATGGGCGTCAAGTTCCTCGGCGACATCTTCCTCAACGCGCTCAAGATGATGATCGTCCCGTTGGTGGTGGCGTCGATGATAACCGGCGTCGCGTCCCTGGGCGACATCAGGCGTCTCGGGCGTACCGGCCTCGTCACTATCGCGTACTACGGCATAACCACCGGCGTCGCCGTGGGTATCGGCATCGTTCTCGCGAACGTCATACAGCCCGGCGCAGGCTTCACCCCGGTCGTAACCGAGCTACCGGAGATGGTCGGCAAGGAGACCTACACGGTCGTCGACGTCATCGTCAATATGATACCGTCGAACTTCTTCGAGGCCGCCGTAGAGACCAACGTCCTACCGCTCATCATCGTATCCCTAGTCTTCGGCGGGATACTGACGACGCTGGGCAAGAAGGGCGAACCGGTAATAAAATTCTTCGCGGGCTTAAACGCTGCGATACTGAAGCTCGTTTACCTAGTGATGATGTTCGCACCGGTGGGCGTCTTCGCCCTAGTCGCGACGAAGCTCGGGGCAGCAGGCGGCGGCGAAGCCTTCTGGCAGGAGCTCTGGAAGCTCGGCAAGTACGCTTTTACGGTGCTCTCCGGGCTTACGCTCCACGCTTTTATAGTTTTACCGCTGCTGCTGATGCTCCTCGGGCGCCGGAACCCGCTCAAGTACATTTTCAATATGCTCGCTGCGTTCGCGACGAGCTTCTCCACAGCGTCCAGCGCCGCGACGTTACCGGTTACGATGCGGGCGGTCGAGAAGCGGAATAAGGTCTCCGAGGAGGCGGCCTCATTCGTCCTACCCTTGGGCGCGACCATCAATATGGACGGGACGGCGCTCTACGAAGCCATAGCCGCGATCTTCATCGCCCAGATGTACGGAATTGACCTGAGCCCGGCCCACCAGCTCGTCATCTTCTTTACGGCGACGCTGGCGGCGGTCGGCGCCGCGGCGATACCCGAGGCCGGACTCGTCACGATGGTGATGGTACTCACCAGCGTCGGGCTGCCGGTGGAGGGCATCGGCTCGATCCTGGCCATCGACTGGTTCCTCGACCGGTGCCGCACGACGGTCAACGTATGGGGAGACAGCGTCGGTGCCGCGGCCGTCGACCGGCTCGTAATACGGGCGAAAACCGAAAGCGAAACACGATTGAGTGAAGCGCCCGGCTAATTAAACCAGCTACGTTACTGGATAATCGGTAGACAAAAACTACGGCGGTCTAGTACACCCGACGGTCGGACCGTAAAAGCGGGATTACTATTTCTCGGCCGATCACCAGAAGTGCTCGTCCTTGCGACGGCTATGAGCCCAGGCAATCCGTCGGTCAACTTGACGGACCAATGAGAAACTCACCGGCTTAAAGCGTCTTAACCAAAAAGAGCGAGCTAACACGTTCTCCGGTTCGAAATCTACAGCGCATCTTTCGTAACCCTCTGACTTAGCCCAATCCAACGAGTGTTGTAACAAGGTCGCACCTATCCCTTTGCAGCGCACGTGCTCTTTCGTGAACGCGGCGGTAATGCTCGCGGTTCTCTCATCAGTGATTATGTACGCCGCGTCCTGGGTGGAAGGCCCGATTCGCATACCGGAGACTACCTCACCTTTGTACGACGCCAACCACGTTGCTTGAGCGGGATTCGACAAGATTTCCTTATGGAATTCTCCACGAGATTTCTCTACCAGTGCCATCAGGATTGGTGAAGTGGCCATATATCGTTCCTGTTCGTGAGAGAGTGATTCCGCGACCTCAAGATCACGAATGGCGGCACGCCGAATCTCTACGTCGGCGAAAGGTCCTTCCACGTCCCCGAGACCGCGCATCGCATCAACCGCCACCATCCCGAACCCAAGCCAGAACAACTCGTCGAGAACATCCTCGTCATGCGCCAGCGTGCTGATTAAATGAGTAAAGCAGCCGTTAGCCACCCATTCGTATGCAAGGCTCGCGTACATTCGCTGGAAAACCTCTCTACGCTCCCGGCCCGCCACTGCATTCGCCCATTCGGGAACCCATACGCTTCGCCCTCCTCTCCAGGAAGGCAGTAACCGCCCGATTAGAAACCCGACAAGTCCGTCGTTGCCGACCGCAATTACACCGGGCGATTTCACGACTAGGTTATTCAGCAACGGCAAGACGGTACGGAAGTCTTCGAAGCGAGTAGGTAGAAGGGAGACGTGTTCCCTTTCCATCCCGAATCTCTCTGCGAAAAGCCTGGCCGCGTCTTCCGAATGCTCTTCGTTGAACGGTTTGATTTTATACGAGGTCATATTTATATACCCCTTTCGAAGCGATAGGCTTTAATTTTAATTCCTCTGTAGTCGTAAGAGGTTATCGTACCGCCGCTTTGTAATTTCACCGGCCTCGACGGCCGCTTTTACGGCGCAGCCCGGTTCGTGGGAGTGTGTACACGACGCGCCGAATTTGCAGGAGCCGATGTAGGGCCGCATTTCCCGGAAAAGCCACGTAATATCGATATCCTCCGTTTGCCATAAGCCGAACTCCCGTATCCCGGGAGTATCGGCGACGGACCCGCCGAAACCAAGCTCGAACATCTCCAGATGCGAGGTGGTGTGTTTGCCCTTGCCCGTCTTACCGCTAACCTCTTGCACCGCCAATCCGAGGTCAGGTTGTATCCGGTTGAGAAGAGTGGTCTTGCCGACGCCGGACTTGCCCAGAAATACCGATACCCTGTCCTCGAGCGCCGATTTGAGCTCGTCCATACCAAGGCCCGTTACCGCGCTGGTCAGAACCGCGGAATAACCGACTTCTCGGTAGACGTTCACATCCTCGGCGAACTCGCCCTCGTCCACGAGATCCATCTTGGTAATACATATCAAGGCGGGGACCTCGAGAAACTCAGCGTCCGCAAGGTAACGGTCAAGAAGCTTCCATTTGGGCGGTGGTTGAGCCGCCGCAACGACCGCAACCATCTGGTCTAGGTTGGCGATTATCACCTGCTCCAAGGGTTGAGTACCGGCGGCCTTACGGCTAAGCTTGTTACGGCGCGGCAAGACCTCGGTTATCACACCGGTGCCGTCGTCGGACCTTTTGTAGGTTACTTCGTCTCCTACGGCAACCGGGTCGACCGTCTGAACGTCGACCACTCGGTCTACGGTCGGTCTCCGGGACGAGGCGTCGGCCTCGGGGTAGACGAGCACCTTGCGGAGCTTGGACGAGGCCGTGCATATCACGGCATCCCCGCCCGACTTAACCCAGTAGCGGCCTACGGTTTTCTTAAATACCTTTCCGGTCCTCGGACCCGCCGGGGTACTTATCGTCGTATCCAAAACTGTCCTCCATATGCGTTAATGAAGCAAACCTGTAGTATTACGAGTCGCTATCCTTTGGAGTCAGGACAGTCTGGAAAAAGGCCCTATTCGAGGCGCCCTTCGCCGTACATGTATGGAAAGCAGAGCGGTTAGAACGACGCGACAGGAGGCTTCGTCCAGCTATCCCGGATTTTATAAATCGCGGACATCGAAACCTCCTTCTGTCGGTAGGTTATAATCCGTGGGTTTCTAATGGTATGCACGTACATTATACGTAGGCGAAGAGAATTGTCAAGAAGTTAAATCGAGTTCCTCGGTAAAATTAAATTCGTCCGTTTAAGCCTTTATCGCAGGTCCGCCGGACGATTAACCGAAGAGGGTTTTGCCGTGGACGGGCCGTACGGAGACCTGATAGACCCGACGGCGGCGCCGTAGGTAGAAAGTAACATCGTCATAAAACAAAGCCGTACGCTAGAGTACGGCTTTTCTTCTACGCGATATTCGCAGACGTACCAATGTTAACTCATTTACTGTACTACTCTTCCTCCCTGCGTTTATCCGATATCAAAACCCCGCCCGACGCTACGTTCTCGGGCCGGTTCTCCCTCATTATCACCACGAAATGTTCCCTGTCTATCCTCGGATAGACCTCGGCCATCGCGTCGGTAAGCGTCTCGACGAACCGCCGTTTCGCCTCGACGTCGTCTATCTGCGGGCCGTCGACCGTGATAATAGGCATGCCTTCCCCTCCTTTTACAGCCCGTACTTCTCGACGATGCCGTCCATGACCTTCCCTAGGATATCGTACTTCTCGCCTATCTTCGTAAACGCGGCGATAGCTTTATCGACGTGTTCCATATCGTGGGCCGCGCTAAGCTGTACCCGGATGCGGGCCTCGCCCTTCGGTACTACCGGGTAGCTGAAGCCGATTACGTATATACCCTCGGCGAGTAAGTCCCGGGCCATGTCCTGAGCCAGCTTGGCGTTGTAGAGCATTATCGGGACTATCGGATGGTCGCCCGGGCGAATCGCGAACCCCGCGTCGGTCATCTTCTCGCGGAAGTAGCGTTGGTTATCTTCGAGTTTGTCGCGAAGCTCCGTCGTCTCGGTCAACAGGTCCATCACGGCGATGGTCCCGCCGACGACCGCCGGCGAAAGCGTGTTCGAGAAGAGGTACGGCCGGCTCTTCTGCCGTAGCCACTCGACCATCTCGGCGCGGCCGCTGGTGCACCCGCCGGACGCGCCGCCGAGCGCTTTGCCGAACGTCGTCGTGATAAGGTCGACCTTGCCCATCACTTCGTTGTATTCGTGGGAGCCGCGGCCGGTCTTGCCGACGAAGCCGGTGGCGTGGCTGTCGTCCACCAGCACCATCGCGTCGTATTTTTCGGCCAGGGGGACGATGTCGTTCAGTTTGGCGATATCGCCGTCCATCGAGAAGACGCCGTCGGTGGCGACCATCCGGAAACGCTGCTTCTGGGCCTCCTTCAGCTTATCCTCGAGGTCGTTCATGTCGTTGTGCTTGAAGATGTAGCGTTCGGCCTTGCATAGCCGGATGCCGTCTATCACCGACGCGTGGTTTAGGGCGTCGGTCAATATCGCGTCCTCGGCGCCCAGGAACGGCTCGAAGGCACCCGCGTTGGCATCGAAACACGCGACGTAGAGTATGGTGTCTTCGGTCCCCAGGAACTTCGATACCTTCTCCTCGAGAACCTTGTGTATGTCCTGGGTACCGCAGATAAACCGGACCGAGCTCATCCCGTAACCCCAGTTGTCGAGCGTCTTATGGGCGGCTTCGATAAGCTTCGGGTGGCTCGAGAGCCCAAGGTAGTTATTGGCGCAGAAGTTTAGGACCGACTCGCCCGTCTTGACCTTTATCTCGGCGCCCTGAGGCGTCATAATGACCCGTTCGTCTTTGTATAAGCCGGCGTCGCGTACGGCCTGAAGCTCGGTCTTGAGATAATCCTGCATCTTCCCGTACATCGTCTATCTCCTTCGAAACGTTTAGATGTGTACAGTTTGGTAGTGTACTGAATAAGGAAATCGGGGCTGGTATAATACTATTCGGCGCGGCCGAAATCAAGGTTATTATATTTGCGCGTTCCCCCATATCTTGTTATAATACGCGCGGCCGATTCAACGGCCCTATGGGGCGTCGACAAGCGGTAAGTCACGGGCCTTTGGAGCCCGCATTCGGTGGTTCGAATCCACCCGCCCCAGATATAAAACCGCCCGATATCGGGCGGTTTCCGTTTTATTCCTCCTAGAGTAGAACCGGCCTTAGTGCCAGATCTTCCGGCCTATCGAGAATATCAGGACGATGTAGGAAATGACGCCGAAAGACCGCTCCAGTCCGGCCAGCGTCTTGGCCCAACCGTACGGCTCGTAGTGGGTGAACCCCAACGCCGTTATCGTAACGAACGAGAAATACAGAGACCGGCCGAAGCTCTCCAGGCTCAGGTCGGTTATCGGCGGAACGCCGCCGCCGGGGTCTATGTAGCTCTCCGGCCCGAAACCGAAGAGCGCGCCGAAGAACGGCAGCAGGTAGAAGTACATCGCAAAGGCGAACCAGGCCGCCGCCATACAGTACGCGATGCGCCACGGCTTCGTCCCGTAGCCGCTGTAAACGTCGAAGAACAGATACTCGAGTACATGCCGCGCCACAGCGGCTAACAAGCCGACCCGCCGGAAGCGCCATCGGTTCTTCCGGCGGCAGACCTTCTCCCGGTAAAAGACCTTCTCGGCCAGGTCGTACCGGCCGTACTCCCGGAACGCTACCTTTAACTTCGCATACACCTCGCCCGCTTCGGCGAACGCTTTCCTTCGCTCGTTGACAACGGCCAGGTCCGACGCGAGGCGCGCCGCGCCCATATCGGTATCGTGGATTACCGAACCATACAGATCGGTACCGGCGAAGTCGGCCCCTGTAACGGCGCAGCCCTCGAGCCTGGCGCCCTCGAACGACGCCCGGTCAAACGACGCGCCTAGGAGCGCCGTACGGAAGATTATCGCCCTGGAGAAGTCGGCGTCGGCGCAGACGCTTTCGCTCAAGTCGGAATTGATGACGTCGGTCTTCTTAAACACGGCGCCGGTGAAATCCACGCCACGGCAGTTGGCCAACTCCACGTTCGCACCCGTAAGGTTCGCCCGGCGCAGGTTGGCACCCTCCAGGTCCGCAGCGTACAGGTCCGCTTTCACAAGTTGAGCCGACGATAGGTTTACGCCGGTAAGCACCGCGTCCGACAGGTTCGCTCCGATGAGTTCGGCGGCGGATAGGTCGGCCCCGGACAGGTTCGCGCCTGACATATTAACCCGGTTGAGCCGCGCGTCCCGGAGGTTTACGCCTTGCAGGTTGAACCCGGCGAAACCGTCAATACTGAACGACCGGTCTTCCAGATCGGTCAGGTATTGATTGCACTGGTCGTCGGGCAGGTGTTCCCAGCAGAACCCGCTCAAGCTCAGCGCCGGCTTAGTACACGCGGGCGCCGCGCAAACCGGCCGGTTATCCCACCGCTGTTCTTCGTAATAGATTTCGGGCATTTAGTATCCGCCACCTACCCAAACACGTACAGCCTTAATACGTTCAACCCGGCCTTGACCATCTTAAAGAACTCACCGGCGCTCTGGACACGCCGCAGACGCCGCCAGACGTACGACGGCCTTACGTAGAATTCCCGGTACGCCCGCGAGATGTACGACTCGAGCAACTCCTTGTCGCCCACCGCCGCCCGGCGCGCGTTCATCCCTTCCATATCTGTGTTAAGCTCGTCCTTGACCGTCTCGTACAACTCGGTCCCCGGGTACGGCGTCGCGATGTTGAAGGACGCGAACGAAGCTTTGAGTTTCTTCGCGAACTCGATAGTCTCCCGGATATCGCCTTCGGTCTCCTCGAGGTTGCCGAACATAAAGAACGCCGCCGCTTCGATGCCGGCGTCGTACGTTATCTCGAAGGCCCGCTCGACCTGCGCCAGGGTTATCCCCTTCTTCATCGCGTCCAATACGCGCTGAGACCCGGACTCGACGCCATAGAGTATCAGGTAGCATCCTGCCCGGCGGAGCCCCGCCAGCATTTCCTCGTCCACGGTATCCACACGGGACATGCACATCCATTCGAACTCGAGACCGGATTCCTCTATGCGGTCGCATATCTCGACGACCCGCCGTTTACCTATCGTGAACGTGTCGTCCCAGAACCCCACCTGGGTGACGCCCTCGGTCTTAACCATCTCTCGAAGCTCCGCAACCACGTCGGCGGCCGAACGGAAGCGTATCTTCTTGCCGTAATACGCCCCGGTGGAACAATAATTACACGGATACGGGCATCCCCGAGAAGTTATAATCACGTCGAAGCGCGTACCGCGGGTGAACGGCGGCGAATATACGTACGGTCTGAAGAAACGCCTGGCCGGGTGGGGTATCTCGTCGAGGTCGGCGATGAGCGGCCGGTCCGGCGTCGACTTATACGACCCGTTCCACCTTATCGCCAACCCGGGCACTTCCTCTACCGGCCTTCCGTCGGCCAGGGCGGCGGCCAGCTCGGCGGCTGTACGTTCCGGCTCGCCCCGTATCCCGAAGTCGGCGCCGGGCTCGACGAAGGCGTCGCTCGGCAGCACCGTAACGTGCGTCCCCATGACGGCGGTCGTCAAACCGGGCAACGCCTTTTTGCAGCGCGCAAGGAACCGGAGGTCCCGCCGAAGCGTGCTTGTCCCGGCAGCGACGTAGAGGACGTCGGGTCGGAACCGAACGACCTCGGCGACCGTCTCGGCGACCGTGTCCTTCCCCGCGACCGCGTCCATCAGTTCCACCTCGGCGTCGGCCCACGCCTCGACGGCGGCGCAGACGTAAGCCAGACCCAGCGGCGGAACCACGTAGTCGGTCTTCGTGTATATCCCGGCGCAACGAGCCAGGACAGCGTCGGTCTGGGTAGCAAAGTCGCCCGCGCCCAGCGGCGGTACTACGAACATAACTTTCAGCTTACCGGTCATTCGTTACCGCTTCTTCAGCCTGAATATACTGGCGCCGCCCGGCGCCCGGCCGAAAAGCACAAGGTCAAACAGCGGGGGAACGGCCCGAACGCCGGCGGCGAAACTCGTAAAAGCACCAGGCCGTTTTCCGCCCCTTGTCTTACCGGCCTTCAACGCCGCTTTTTTTTCGCCGATCAGTCCGAACGCGGCGTCCTCGAGAAGCTGAACCAACGGTTGTAAAAAATGCTTATAGAAGACGTACTTCTCCACGGCGAATCCCGCCCGCCTAAACGTCGAATAAAGCTCGTGGGCCGTTAACCGGCTAAGATGGCCGTCCTTCAAGTCGTCACCGTCCAGGCGGCCGGGGCCCCACCGGAGCCACCGCCTGAGATAGAAACCGTAGACGCTGGTGTGAACGAGGGCGACGCCCCCCGACCTTAAAACCCTACTCATCTCTTCCACGGCGGTCGGCACGTCGGCGGGCGTAAGATGCTCCAGTACGTCCGACGACAGAACCGCGTCGGCGACGCCGCCCTTTATGGGAAGGCGGCGTACGTCGCCAACCACCGCCCGCGCGCCTCGGTCCCTCGCGGCGCGGACCGCGTCTTCGACGGCGTCGATCACCACAAGGTTCTCAGCGCCGACCACCAACGACCCTATGAAACCCTCGCCGCCGCCGAGGTCCAGAACGAGGTTTGGGCGCCGCCCGCGTAGACACCGCCGGAGGGTCGCGACGACAACGTAACCGAGGGGCCCGAGCGAAAACCGTAAATCGCCGCACGTTTCGCGGCGCCACCGCCCGGCGGCGTACAACCGCCGGCTTTCGGCGATAGGGTCGGTCTCGTTTTTCACCTCAGCCGTAACGACGTCATTCTATCGGTTGGGCCGGCGGTTTGCAAGGCAAAAGCCCGTGGCTTGGTAGATTACCCTTCCAAACGCGGGGCTATTTATGTTATAAATGGTAATATATGGCGCTCCTCCGGAAAAAGAAGATGCGTACGTGCGTCATCGGCCTCGACGGAGTACCCTACTCCCTTATAACACGCTTCACCGACGAAGGCGTGATGCCCGCAGTACGCGAATTATCGGCGTACGGCTCGCTCCACAAGATGTCGGTTACCCTCCCGGAGATCTCGGCGGTTAGCTGGCCCAGCTTCATGACCGGAACCGGCCCCGGCGGCCACGGCATCTTCGGCTTCGTAGAGCTCAAGCCCGGTACGTACGACGTTCGATACCCGAACTACGCCGATCTGAAAGCGCCTACGATATGGGACAAGCTCCGGGACCGTGGTAAACGCTCGGTCGTCATCAACCAGCCCGGTACGTACCCGATGCGGCCACTCGAAGGTTCGGCCGTGGCCGGGTTCGTAGCAATAGACATAGAAAACGCCGTTTATCCGCCGGCGTTGGCCCATCGCCTGGGTAAAATCGATTACGAGATAGATATCGACATAATGGCCTGCCGGGAAGACCACGACCTGCTACAGGAGCAGCTTCTATCGACCTTGCGGGGTCGCCGGGAAGCCCTCGACCTGCTCTGGGACGAGGACTGGGACTACTTAGAGTTGGTAGTTACCGGAACCGACCGGCTTCACCACTTCCTGTGGGACGCCGTCGAAGACGCCGACCACCCCCGTTCTGCCTTCGCCCGAGAGTATTACGGCGAAGTCGATAGGTTAATCGGCTATGTCTGGGAGCGGTTCGGCGAAGTCGCCGGACGGGAAGACCCGGCCGACGGGTTCTTTATGATGAGCGACCACGGTTTCACCGGCATTACCCGGGAGGTAAATCTGAACGCGTGGCTCGTCGAGAACGGGTACCTCTCCTTCGAGACGGCCGAACCGAAATCCCTCTCCGACATCGCGCCCGAATCCCGGGCCTTCGCGCTAGACCCGAGTAGGATATATATAAACCGGAAAGGCAAGTACCCGAAGGGGACGGTCACCGGCGAAGACGCGCCTAAGGTAGTCTCCGAAATAAAGTCGGGGCTGTCGGGGCTGGATTACCTCGGTGCCCCGGTCGTGAACAGAATATTCGAACGAAACGAAGTATACGACGGGCCGTACGCCGGCGAAGGCCCCGATATAATCTTGATATCCAACTACGGTTTCGACCTGAAGGCAAAACCGGACGCGACGGCGATATTCGACCGTACCGTCCTCGCCGGGATGCACACCTGGGACGACGCGTTCTTCTGGTCGGCGCGGGACCCGGCGCCGGCACAGCCGGTTTTAGGGCCGGACTTGAACATCGTCGACTTGTCCGATATAATACTCGGAACACTATGAAAAGAATAATCGCGTTATGCTTAATCGCGGGGGTGCTCGCGGTCCCCGCGAACGCTTACGTCGGGCCTGGCGCGGGCTTTGCCGTCGTGTCGTCCTTCCTGATTATACTCGGCGCCCTCGCCTTATCGTTCATATCGGTCCTTACGTGGCCGGTCCGCCGGATAATCAGAACGCTCAAACGCCGCAAGTCGATGGGTAAGAGCCGCGTAGGCAGGGTCGTCGTCCTCGGCCTCGACGGAATCTCGCCGGTAATCGTTAGACGGATGATGGACGAAGGGAAGCTGCCGAACTTCGCTAAACTGGCTGAGGGCGGGACGTTCAAACCGCTGGCGACCACGATACCGTCAATATCCCCCGTCGCCTGGTCGAGCTTTCAGACGGGCGTTTACCCGGCACGACATAACATCTACGATTTCCTGACCGTCGACAGAAAAACCTACCTTCCCGACCTCAGTTCGGCCCACATAGGCGCCCCCAAACGGCGCGTTAAACTGGGAAAGTGGTCGATACCCATAGGCAAACCGGAAATACGGTTACTGCGTAAGTCCCAGCCGTTTTGGAAGATACTGGGCGACCACGGCATCTTCTCGACCGTCATTCGCGTCCCGGTAACCTTCCCGCCGGAGAAGTTCGACGGGCTGAGCCTGTCGGCGATGTGCGTCCCGGACATAATCGGCAGCCAGGGGACGTTTACGTACTTCAGCACCCGCGACGCCGACTCCGAACATACGGGGGGCGTCCGCGTCCGCGTCGAACGGGACGGCGACATCCTTCGGTCCCACTTCGTCGGTCCCGGCGACCCGACCGCCGCCGAACCGGCCCTCTTGAGGCTCCCGTTCACCGTCAAACCGAACGGCGGGAAGAAGGGCACCGTACGCCTGGAGATGAACGGGAAGAAGTACGACCTGAAACCCGGCGAGTACAGCGATTGGATACCGATTGAGTTCAAGGCGAGCCTGGGCGTGAAGGTCAGGGGCGCGACCCGGCTTCTCGTCCGCGAGACCAACCGGGCGCAGCCGGATACAGTTCCCGAATTCGAGATGTACGCGACGCCGATAAACATCGACCCGGACCGACCGGCGTTACCGATTAGCCACCCGTTCACTTACGCCGTCTACCTCTCGAAGCTGTACGGCCGATACGCGACGCTGGGGTTGGCCGAGGACACGTGGGCACTTAACGAGGGCGTAATCGACGAGGGCGCGTTTCTGGACCAGACGTGGAAGATACACAACGAACGCGAGAAGATGTTCTTCGACGCGTTGGAGAAAACGCGCAAGGGCTTGGTTGTTTGCGTATTTGATGCGTCCGATAGGATTCAGCACATGTTCTGGCGATATTTGGACGACGACCACCCGGCCAACGAGGAGAAAGACACGACCGAATACGCCGACGCCCTCGAAAACATGTACGTCAGGATGGACGAGCTTGTCGCGCGGACGATGGAGCGGCTAGGCGAAGACGAGGTCCTTTTCGTCATCTCGGACCACGGTTTCGACGCGTTCAAACGCGGGTTCAACGTCAACGGCTGGCTCCGAGAAAACGGGTTCTTATACCTAAAGGACGACGAAAGCACCGGCGCCGACTGGTTCGCCGACGTGGACTGGTCCCGGACCCGGGCCTTCGGCCTGGGCCTCGGCGGTATCTTCCTGAACGTAGCAGGCCGCGAAACCCAAGGCATAGTAAACCCGTCCGACGTCCCGGCGCTGAAAGGGGAACTGAAGAAAAAATTGACCGGTTTGAAAGACCCGGCGGGGGGCGAGGTCGCCGTCGACGAGGTCTACGATCTGGCCGAAACGTATAGCGGGCCGTACCTGCCGAACGCGCCGGACCTCGTAATCGGCTACACGCCGGGCTATCGGGTGTCGTGGGAGTCGGTAACGGGGAAGGTAATCGAGGGCGCGTTCCACGACAACACCAAACGGTGGAGCGGCGACCACTGCATCGCCGCGAAGTACGTACCCGGTATATTCTTCTGCAACAGGCCGGTAGACGGGGACGGCCCGTCGCTGGTGGACATGGCGCCGACGATAATGGAGTTGTTCGGCGTCGAGGCCCCGGGTTACGTAGAGGGGAAACCACTGCCGGTGGAAGTAAGCGCAAGCAATATTGATAAAGAATCGGGTGAAGATGAATAAATGAAAAGGCGTGAATTTATTAGGGTTGCCGGAGCGGGAGCCGTTGGGTTATCGGCGGCCGGCGGTATTACCACCCTCTTGCAGGGCTGCGCCGCGCCGTCGGTCAAGGCGGACCTGAGCCGCCGGTTGATTCTATTGGGAATAGACGGACTCGACCCGTTCCTACTCACCCGATACATGGACGAGGGCGTCCTGCCCAACTTCAAGAAGCTCACTTCGAACGCGGAATTTATGCCGCTGGGGACGAGTATTCCACCGCAGAGCCCGACGGCCTGGTCGAACGTTATCGCCGGCGCCGGGCCGGGCGTCCACGGCATCTTCGACTTCATCCACCGGGACCCGGCGACGCTGACCCCCCTCTTCTCGCTCACGGAGACCGAACCGCCGGACAAGAACATCACCCTCGGCAACCTCGTCATACCGCTCTGGGGCGGCGGCGTAACCAATCTTCGCTCCGGGCCGACCTTCTGGCTTCCGTTGGAGGAGGCCGGGGTCCCCTGTACTATATTCAAGATACCGGCCAACTTCCCGCCCACGAAGTGTAAATCGCGGACCATCTCCGGACTGGGCACGCCCGACGTAACAGGGTCCTACGGCTCGTTCCAGTACTACACCGACGACCCGGACATAGGGACCGAAGGCGTTACCGGCGGAGTAATCTACAAGGTGCGTATCTTCGGCAACACGATGTCGTCGTACCTCGAAGGCCCCGCCAACAACTTCCGGAAAGACGGCGAGACGACCCGTGTCAAGCTGACGGTCTACCGCGACCCGGACGAAAAAGTAGCAAAGATAGCCGTCGGCGGCAGAGAACTCATCCTGAAGGAAGGCGAGTGGAGCGACTGGATTCGGGTATCTTTCGATATGCTCGGGCCGATTACGAAGGTCCACGGGATATGCCGCCTCTACATGAAGCAGGTACATCCCAACTTCTCCCTCTACGTAACGCCGATAAACATAGACCCGGCCGACCCGGCGATACCGATATGCACGCCGGGGTCGTACGGTAAAGACCTTAACGACGTAACCGACGGGTTCTACACTCAGGGGTTCCCCGAGGATACGAAGGCGCTAAGCCACGGGGTTTTCAGCGACGAGGAGTTCATCACCCAGGCCCACCTCGTACTCGACGAAAGGGAGCGGCTCCTCGAGTACGAGCTCGACCGCTTCGACGAAGGGCTGCTCTTCTTCTACTTCTCGAGCATCGACCAGGGGACCCACATGCTCTGGCGATGTATGGACTCGGAGCACCCGCTCTACGACCCGAACGCGCCGCCCGAGGTCAAGGACGGGCTCAAGAATCTCTACGCCGCTATGGACGGCGCGCTCGGGAAGGTCCTCGCGAAGGTGGACGACCGGACCACCTTGATGGTCATGTCGGACCACGGTTTCGCGCCCTTCGCCCGGGAGTTCAATACCAATACGTGGCTGGCCCAAAACGGTTTCCTGGCCGCCGAGACGCTGGAGGAGGACGAGGGCGACGGTTATTTCGCCGGCGTCGATTGGCGAAAGACGCAGGCGTACGCCGTGGGCCTCAACAGCGTTTACGTCAACCGGCGGGGACGGGAACCGGACGGGACGGTATCGCCGGCCGACGCCGATAAACTGCTCGACGATATAATATCGAAACTCAAGCAAACGCGGGACCCGGAGAACGGCCGGGCGGTGGTGGGGCACGTCTTCAAACCGAGTAAGGTCTTCGAAGGACCTTTCGCGAACAACGCGCAAACTCCTGATTTAATAATCGGTTTCAACCGGGGCTACCGGACGTCTGACGGGTCGGCTTTGGGTTCGTTTGTGCCGGAAGCGGTACGAACACGTACCGATAAATGGGCCGGCGACCACTGTATAGACCCTGTCGGCGTCCCCGGTACTTTCATAGCGAACAGGGAGGTCGTCGTCGGGAAGCCGAACCTGAAGGACATCGCGCCGACGGTCCTCGCCGAGTTCGGTCTGGAGCCGCCGGGAGATATGACGGGCCGGGCGCTTTTGAAGAAACGATAAAGGCTAAGATACGGCTTTAGTCGGGGTATTATAAGGAGCAACCTATGGCTAAAATCAAGATAGAGAAGGACTTGCTCGAGCGGGCGAAGAAGTACGCCGAGACCGCCGGATACTCGAGCGTCGAGGAGTTCATAACACACATCGTCGAGAAGGAGTTGGCCGCAATCGAGGCCGGCGGCGACTCGGAGGAAGAGGTAAAAAAACGCTTACAGGGGTTGGGCTACATCTCGTAAGCGCCTATATATTTTATGGGTTACTTCAACTACGCGATAACCGGGCTGTTCGACGCACTCCTGTGGCCGTTCAGGACCCTTCCGCCGATATGGGGTCTGGCGTTCGTATCGGTCCTGACCGGCGTCGTAATGCTTTTTATATTCAAGCTAACGTCCCGGCAGGAGAAAATAAAAGCGGCCAAGGACCTGATTAAAGGTTATCTATTACAGATAAGGCTCTACCGGGACGACTTGCCGTTGATGTTCGCCGCCCAGAAGGGGATACTGAAGGCTAACCTGACCTACCTGAAGTACTCGGTCGTCCCCATCGCGTTCATCATCGTT
>CP070755.1:1262637-1266431 GCA_020348885.1 Candidatus Coatesiibacteriota bacterium
AAACGTCGCCGTCGGATTCGATCCGCCCGTCGAAGCCGTCGAGCGTAATATCTATATAGCTGGGCGATAAAGCCAACACCGTGGGGAAGCCGGCAAAGAAAACGAGGTATCCGGCTACGAGGCGGTTCCCACCGGGCGGCTTCCCGCGGGCGTCCCCTTCGTACGTACCGTCGATATATATGTCACCGTCATCCTCGATTCGGGCGACGTAAGTACCATCTAAATATAAATCCCCATCATCCTCGTTTCGGCCGGAGTATGACCCTTCGACGTATATATCGCCGTCACCCTCTACCCTACCCGTATAAACGCCGTCCACGTACACGTCGCCGTCATCTTCGATGCGGCCTGAATAGGAACCATCGACGTAAACGTCGCCGTCGTCCTCGATACGGCTAGACGAGCCGTCGATGGTTATATCGATGTCACCGTAAGCGAACGATACCGCGTAAGCGAAAAGGATTACCGAAATCGCCTTCATCGTTACCCCCATAGTAACGTTAACCGGTACTTCGACACATCGAGCGTTCGGGCGGTTTACGCGCCGTGGGTTATCAGCGCGTCAGAACCTCGCCCAGGTTCAAGCCCGACTTCATCCCGCCGAACATCTCCCCCCAGAAGCTGTACCAGTAACCCACATACTCAACAGGCGCGTCGTCGGGGAGGCCGGCCGCGCCCCGGGCGTACGCCACGGCGTCCGCCAACGTCCCTACCTCGTCGATTAGCGCCAACTCGTCGGCCCGTGCGCCGGTGTAGACACGGCCGCCGGCCAGCGGTTCGAGATAGCTTTTCTCGAACCCGCGGCCCAGGCACACGTCGTCCAGGAATACGTTATAGCTCCGGTCTACAGCTTCTTCGACCCAGGCCGTTTCTTCCTCGGTCCAGGACCGATGGTACGAAAGCGCGTCGGTATGTTCGTGGGACTTGACCGGGTACCGTTCGATACCGTACTTCTCGTAGAACTCCTCGAATACCGGCTTCAGGGCTTCGACGCCTATCGACCCTGTTATCGTCGATTCACCGGCGAATATCCGGTCGGCTCCGGCTGCCATGTGGTACCCGGCCGACGCGGCGACGTCGCCCATCGAGACGACGACCGGTTTGCCGGCCTCCCGAGTCCTTATTACTTCCCTGAATATCGCCTGCGAAGCGGCACCGCCCGGCGAATCTACACGCAGTACCACCGCCGCGACCCTCGGGTCCTTTCGCGCGGCGATTAACTGCCCGACCACCGTATCTATCCCTATCGTCCGGGAACCCGTCAGGACGCTGTGGCGGCTCTCGCCGTACGATACGCCGCCGGCGGCGACGATGACACGGACGGCCTTCGGCTCGCCCCACTCCCGGTCCCAGTACCGGCGACCCTTTACGCCCGTCGTCCCCAGAGCGTCGCCGCTTTTCCCGTCAAGACCCGCGACGTACGCCTTGAAGTCCTGGTAATCGCCCACGCCGTCGATTAAACCCAACGCGACCGCGTCCCGGGGGTAAATCGGTCCACCTTCGATAAGTTCGCGGAATTCCGCTTCGTCAAGCCCCCGGGAAGCACAGCAGTCGCGAATAAATACGTGGTAGGACTCGTCCACCAGCGCCCTAATCTGGTCGTAATCCTTTTCCGTCGGTTCGTTCCCGAAGAGGTGAAGACTGCCCTTGTAATCGCCGGCGGTTATATAGTCCCACTCGATACCGTAGCGTTCGGTGAAGCCGGTCGCACGCCACATCGTCATCTGGGTACCCATCGCCGCGATGACACCCAGCTCCGGCATCATAACGTAGTCGCAGGCCGAAGCGACGTAATACCCGGCCGTAGTCGGCATATCCTCTATGAAGCAATAGACCGGCTTGCCGTCGGCCCGCAGCTTCTCCACTTCGGCTCGTATCTCCCGGGTAAGTTCGGAGATGCCGGTACTGAACCCCGGTTCCACGTCGTCCATCCGGAGTATTACGCCCTTCACGTCCCTGTCTTTTCGAGCGTCCTCCATATCGTCTATCAGTTCGCGGACGCTAATGGTCGAATTACCCAGGATGTTCCAGGGCGTCCCCTCCTCGGACAGAGTCCCGGAGAGTTCGAAAACGGCGTAATCGCCGCCGAAATCCAATACCGAGCGCTTCCGCTCGGCGTTTAAGTAAACGAAAGCCGAGTCCCGAACGTAGTCGCCGTCGTCGTTGAAGGCAGCGTCGTAACCGGCGGCGCCGTGGGTGAAGCCGAAGCTTACGCCCGCCGAGATAATCTTCTCGTCGTCGAAACCGGCCCGGAGGACGAGGCCGTCGAGGGGTTCAACGTCTACGCCGAAGCGATACCCCAGGTCGTCGAAGTCGGTATCGTCTTCCACCCAGTTTAAGTCGGCGGCGACGGTTACCCGGTCGAAGCCGGGGCGTACGCCCAGCCCGACGACGTAGTTACGGCCCTGAACCCGCCGCAGGAACCGGGGCTCGTTCAGGTTCTTCGCGGCGAACCCGACGGACAGATACTCCGACGGGCGGAGGAGAAACCCGGCGTCCACGGACCACGCCGACGTGAGGTACGGTTTCGACGCGGCGAAGCGGTTGACGCCGATACCGGCGCCGAGCCACCGCCGGACCAGGCGCCCGTACGTCCAGGTGAAGCGGCTGGCCCTGATGTCGGCCGCCGGGTCACGGTAGTAGGCGTACCCGAAACCGCCGAGAACCGTATCGCCGTATACGTGCCAAACGCGGGTACCCAGATCGCCCTGGACGTGGCGGCTGAAATACAAATTAAACCCGTGGCCGGTCGCTAGCCCGGCGGGATTGACCGGGACGCTCAGTGCGTCGTCGGCGACGGCGACGGAACCGGCCGCGCCGGCGACCGACGGTTCCCACCAACCGTTCGGCGCGAAAGCAACGGCCGGGACGACGGGAAAAACCATTAATAACACGGCGATCACGCGCATGCGACGCTCCTTCAGTTTTAAACGCGAGCGTTATATCGTTTGGAAACGGGGATATTCTAAATCAAACGGAGTTTATATTAAAGAGGAAAAGGGTTATCGATAAACGATATTCGGGGGCGTATAATTAAAGAGGGGGCTAAATCCCGATCAGGAATAGGTACTTTTCGATCCACGGTAAATCCGCGGCTTCAGTTGTAACGGATATGACTATGGCGATAAGGCCGAAGTACGCTACCGCTTTATTCACATTAAAACCTCCTATTCGAAGAAAGCTTTAATCTTCCCGAACGACTTTACTTTTGTACTCGTATAAGACCATATACCAGACGTTAACCCGTCCTTACGGATATTATATACGTTTATATCGTGGCCTAACCAATCACCGGTATTAGGGTCAAAGTCGGCCAATAAATACCAATCACTCGCCGGAGGGTAAACGCACGCCCAGAAAGCTCCCCCGTCGAACGTTAGACAATATGACTTGTTGCCAGACGCGAAGTTCAATTGTACAAACCTTTTAAAATCTCCTTCTTTACTGTCGATATAAGTTCCCCCTACGTAGTCCATTGTTACGATATCCTCTTCAAGTACTGTTAACCCGTAAGCGCCATATCCTTGAAACGAACCGTATGGACCTATTGAACCATCTAACGACATTTGGTGAACAGTTACGTCGATGTCCCTCACGTCGATTAGACAACTAATCCATAGGTACTCGCCATCCCACGCCAACCCCATTGGGTTAGGCGCGGGCGCCGGGAAGTCGGTTACGTAGTCGCCGCCGTAGTCGAAGCAGTATATGGTTTCCTCCGGTTGCTTGATCATCCACCAATATTCGCCGTCGAAGGTAAGGCCGGTGGTGTCCGACGGTAAATCGAACTGCGC
>CP070755.1:1266531-1279968 GCA_020348885.1 Candidatus Coatesiibacteriota bacterium
TTTCTCGGTACGTCCGCCCAAATAGCGTTAACGCGTTAATGGTTGTTTACGACGCCCGTACCCCCGCATACGGCGCATTGGACATATCCCACTTCGTTGCAAACGATACACGGCAAATTACCTACTCCGAGACATACTTCGCAAGGCATTTGACCGTTTTCGCAATATTCGCATTCGATGTAGCCTTTTCCGCTGCAAACCTCGCAGGTTTCGGTCCCGCCATCGGTCTTGGTTACGCCTTTACCGAAACATTCCGAACAACGGATGCGCCCGGTGCCGTCGCAATAGTCGCACGTAACGTAGCCGTCGCCGCTACAGTAGTTGCAATCGACGGCGCCATCGCCTTTACAATAAGCGCAAACTATACGGCCGGACCCGTCGCAATATAAACATGTCTCGGCCGACGCCGGGGTAGCTATTAACGAGGATAAAGCACCCATAAGTACGGCGGCCAGAAGCGCCGCTTTTATTACTCTCATACCAGTTGCCTTTTTGATGACCCTCGGTCTACTGCCATAAACCGCGAGATGTATTATATAGCAAACAGCGGTATATTTTGCAAGTCGCGCCAGGATAGCGTAAGCGGATAAGCTTACAATACAAACTGTATCACCCTATTTACGATCGGTTAGGATTCGTCCTTTCTGAAGAATCTCAATACGCCGGCTAGATATTGGCGGGGCGTAATCGGGTATGGAAATATCCGGTAGCGGTTCGTGTAACCGTACCAGAGCTTAAAGAACAGCGTGTATAGAAGCGTAAGCGGTAGTTTACAAAGCACCTGCAGGCGTTTTCTAATAAAACCGAATTCAACCGCGACGCCGAAGAGTCTATGGAGCCTCGTCAACATCGGGCGCTCGGTGGGGTCGTCGAAGCGGAGCTCGGAATGAACGTGGAATGAATAATGAATGCGGTCGTAGTCGCCGTCAAAACACCCGTGTTCGATCGCGTAGTTACTAAGCTCCGTATCCGGATAAGGCATAAAAATACCGGCCCAGGCGAACGCCGGTTTACATTTGACGTTAAGTTCCACGGTTTTTAACGCGTCGTCGAAACGTTCGCCCGGAAGCCCGATTATGTTTGTCGTATACAGGGCTACGCCGTTTCCGCGTAGGTGCCGGCACGCTTCGATTATCGTTTCGTCTGATTGGTTCCTTCGGAGTACTTCATTGCGCACGCGTTCGTCTCCGGTTTCGATACCTATCATCGCACTGATGCAACCGGCACGACCCAGATTACGCGCGGTTTCTTTGTCTATGAGATTGGCACGTACGTTGCAATGAAAAGGTAGTCCTACGTCTTTCGGGTAGCGTTCGGCGAACTCGGCGGTCCACTCCTTGTCCATAGTAAAGTTATCCGAAAGGAACCGAACGAACTCGAGGGGATAGGAAGCACGCACGTCGTTTATTTCCGCCAGTACGTCATCGACCGAACGGTATCTAATTACCTTCCCCTTGCCTCTATACAGCTCGTTAAACTTGTGGTTAAAGCAGTACGTACATAAGTACGGGCACCCGCGTACGTTGATGAAGTGCTTCATCTTTATGCCGCGCATATACGGGTCAATGCTATAAATTATATCGCGTTTGGGGTGAGGAAGAGTATCAAGTTCTTCGACCAACGGGCGAACTTCGTTTTCGTAAATATTGCCGTCGGATTTAACCCACAGGTTGGGTATGTCAGTTATATCTCCGCTGGAGTCGAGCGCGTCCGCTAAATCTACTATGGCTTCTTCCCCCTCGCCGCGGCAAACGACGTCCACGCCCTCTTCCTCGACCATTTCGGGGAAGAAAGTACAGTGAGGTCCGCCGAAGACCGATATTAGACCCGGTTTATCGTATACCGTTTTCAGGCGACGGTTCAGATCTAAATAATAGTGATGAAACCCCGTAGTAGTCGAAAACGCGAGTACGTCCGGGCCAAATTCTTCCGCCGCCGACAGCGGGTTCTCTCTATCCGAAAGAACAAGCCGGCTTTCGTGTCCGGCGCGGTCCAACGCGGCCGCCAAGTATAAGATACCCATCGGTTCGGTCAGCGTAACGTTCTTATATACGAACAGGACTTTAGCCATCGATAACTCCGTCCAAGACGTAGTCTATAACACACCGGGCCAATTGCGTAAAGCGAAATCGAAATGGTCGCCGGCGACGTAGTAATCACTTGACACCAATTATCCGCGTTGTTATATTCGCGCGGTTAAAGCAACTCCAAAACCGGACGGTACGGTATGGGCGAAGATGAAGCACGTCGCCATTTCGAACTCGGTATAAAATACTACAACGATAATAAACTTGAGCAGGCCGTCGCCGAGTTCTTGAAGTCGATTGAACTAAAACCCGACATTGGTTGGGTGCATTACCATTTAGGCCTTGCTTACGCGAATAAAGGGGATTTCGAGGAAGCTATCAAAGCATATACGCGCGCGATAGAACTTAACCCGGAAGACGCGTACGCCCAGAACAGATACGGTTACGTATTGGAGCAACTCGACCGCTACGACGAAGCGATAGCGAAGTATAAATTAGCCCGCGAGCAGAACCCCGACTACCCTTGGCCTAACTACAATCTCGGTTGGATTTATAAAAAGTTGGGTATGAAAGACCAAGCGGTTCAATACTTCTCCGATTTCCTGAAAATTAACCCCGAGGGGGCGAGCGCCAGGCACATCAGGTCGGTCTTGAAGGAAATCCAGGGGGAGTAAAGAATCGGTGGAGTATCGGGTTTTTTAGATCGGTGTTAAACGGCGCAATAAAACGACCGACTGCTGGAAAGGCCGTCGGGTTATTTAATCCAGCTATTCCGCGCGGGTTTAACCGTCTGTATTTTATGAGACAAAAGAGAAACGGAATAGTTTCGCTAGCGGTCGCGGTTTGTATCGCAATCGCCGGTTGTTTCGTTCTCCTGAGCGGCGGTTGTAGTAAGAAAGCGGAACGCAATGCGGGCTTGAGCGTCGGCGTCGTAATGGACGTCGGAGGAAGGGAAGATAAGGGGAAAAACGCCCTTATTTGGCGCGGATGCCAGCGGGTTATCGAAGAACTCGACGTAGAGATCGAGTATAGGGAACCCGCGTCCGAGTCCGAGTTCAACGAAGCCCTGGAGGAGTTACTATGCGAAGGCGTCGGGTTATTAATAGTCGCGGCCGCACCTTCTGAGACCATAGTTCTCAAGTACGCCGCCGAGAACCCGGACGTCGATTTCGTCGTAATCGACGGTACCGAGGGAGCCGATAACGTATTAGCGTTAACTTTCGCTTACGAGGATGCCGGGTACGTAGCGGGGGCGGCCGCCGCCGCGTATTTCCCGGCGGGCGCTTTCGGCTTTATTGGTGGTCGCGAAGATGCGCCTACGCTAGAGTTATCAAAGGGGTTCTCGCAGGCTTTGGTAGATTTCGGCAGCAAGAAGCCGGACGTGGCGTTTTTAGGAGATGGCTTCGAAGCGCCGGCCGACATAGAGAAAGCCGTCGCCGAGGCCGAGCGTATGTACGGCGCCGGGGCCGACATCGTTTTCGCCGCGGCCGGCCGATCGAACGTTGATATACTGGCAGTTGCTCTGGAAAAGCGTCGATACGCTATAGGTTATGAGTCCAACCAGAATTGGATAGAACCCGGGTGGGTGTTTCTCTCGGTGTCGCGACGAACCGACGAAGTCATTTACGACATAATGCTGGATAAATACGGCGGACGTTTCGACGGCGGAGTTCGCGAATACAACATCGGCGACGACGTATTCGAATTCCCTATAGACGAGGAGAACCAAGCGCTATACGACAAGGACGTGGTCGCACGCATCGAAACAGTACGTAGTGAATTGGCGGCGGGAAAGCGTCAACCACCGTAGGACGACTATGGACAGCCGTCGAGGGAAAGGAAACAACTGTTCGGTACTCGAACACACCGAAGCTATAAAAGCCCTGGCCCGGTCGGCCGGGGCCGCTTTATTCGGCGTCGCTCTTTTAAGGGATACCGGCGAAGATTTCGGCGGATGTTCACGGGCGGTTAGCCTAGGCGCAGTTCTGAGCAGCGGAGTCCTGGATACTATAGAAGACAGCCCTACTAAAATATACGCTTACCATTATCGAACGATTAATACCTTTCTCGACCAGATCGCTACCCGCGTCGTTTCATACATCGAGCAGGCCGGTTTTAAGTCTCTTCATATTCCCGCGTCCCAAATCGTCGATTGGGAGAATCTGGCGGGCCGCGTCTCCCACAAAGAGATTGCCCGGCGGGCGGGTCTAGGTTTTATCGGTAGAAACAACCTCCTCGTAACGCCGCGTTTCGGCGCCGCCGTCCGCCTCGTTTCGGTACTCACCGATATGCCGTTGGCCGAGGGTTCGCCTATCGACGGCGATTGCGGCGAATGCCGGGCATGCGTCTCTGTGTGCCCGGCTGGCGCCGTCGGCGAAACCGCGGAACATTTCGATCTGGAAAAATGTAAAGAGAAACTCCTGTGGTTTAAGAAACACGTCGTCGGGCACCATATTTGCGGGGTGTGTGTGCGGGCATGTAAAAGCCGGTTTATCGTATAGCGTGGACCGGTTTGACTTCTTCCGACATAAGTAAAATGGCATTCGCCGGCTTATCTCCCCGGTTTCTTAACGATAGCGGTTTCTAGTTCATTTGACTGCATATAAAAACCATACTCATGACGGTCCCCGCCGTTCTTCACGCGAACCGCGCCTACTGGGGTCAATAGAAAAGACGGCCCCTCGGCCGTCTTTCGGTTCTTATCGCGTTCGCGTTATTACCGCACAACCGGCTCAAAGCGGTAAATCTCGCCGCCGTCGCCGACAGCCCACGCCTCATCTTTATCGATTGTAAATACGTCGTTTAGATCACCCGATATGCCGCCTTCGCCGTACTGGTACCACGAACCACCGTCGTAGAACGCGAGAGTACCGTCGTCGCCGGCGGCCCAGCCGTAACCGGCCCCGTCTTTTATATGTATTCCGTTTATAGACGACGGAGCCGGCGGCATCCCGAACGTCCATTCGCCGCCGACGAAATTCGCGAAGTAAACACCGTATCCACCGGCCCAAACGGCGGGGCCGTTCTCGGCGTAAACGGCGGCCCCGCGGTATGCAGCGTTAATCGGTATTGGGTCATACGGCGGGACGACCACTTCGCTCCATCCTTCGGCGCCCCACTCGTATAACCCGTTTAATAAACCTCCAGCCCACACGTTATCCGAATCGTAAACCGCGACGCAATAAATATTAACCGTATCGCTTATGTTCTCGGGCGTCCAGGTGCCCGAAACCAACCTGTACGCCGTCCCCCCGTCGCCGCCGAACCACCCCGTACCGTCGGCGGCCAAGTCTACGGCGTAAAGGTCGGACGTAATCCCCGGCGACACGTCGGTCCACGCTCCGCCGGACAAACGGAGTACAGTCCCGCTGGCGCCGACGGCCCAACCATCGTTTCCGGACAGAGCGATACCATTAAGGTCCGATACTATAGACCAGGGTACGATGACCCACGAAATACCGTCGTAACGCAGTATTGTCCCCGCGTCGCCGACGGCCCAACCTTCCCCCGTGTCGGTGAAGGCAACGCCGTTCAGGTTTGCGCTCGTAGGCGAGTCCACCCGCGTCCAGAGTCCGCTCATAGTATCGAAATGCCAGATCGGACCCTCCGTTACCCGCCCGTCTTCGTCATACGCGGCGATTTTCCAGTAGTACGCCGCCCCGGGAAAAAGACCTCCCGGGTCATACGAGTTAACCGTGACCGACTCCGCAACCCGCGGCGGCGGGTTCTCCGTTCCCAGATAAACGTCGTATATCAACGCCCCGCCGGTTCCGGAAGGTTCGCAAAGCCAGCCCAACATCGCGTCCGTCGCTATTCCCTTCGCTCCGTTCTCGGGCGTAGGCGAGCGGGGCGTTCCCGGTGGTTCGCCGGTGTACGGTAGACCGACGTCGCAGGCGCATAACCCGGCGGCTACGGCGATTAAAGTAATCGCTACATATCTGGTAACCATAAACGGCTCTATTCCTCGTTTCCGGCGGCGAGCGCCGCCAACACCTTCTTCGCAGCTTCCGCAGGGTCGACGGCGGAGGCCAACGTTATATCCATACGCAAGCGTTTCCCGCCGGCGACGGTCCCGAGGTTTACGCCGGTAACGAAGTCGAAAGCGGGGAAGCTGTTAGGCCGAAGCTTTGTTCCCGGCGCGAGTTCAAGCTCGATTTTTCCGTCTCGAAGCGTAAGCTTTTCCACCGGCGTCGGCTGGGCGAGTATCCTTAACTCCTGTAACTCGACGAGCCTTTCTGCGGGAACCGGCGGCGTACCGAAACGGTCCCTAATTTCATCGATTATGTCTTCCAGTTGAGTACTCGTCGCCGTTTCGCTTATCCGCTTGTATAACTCGAGACGCTGTCGTTCTCCCGGAACGTATTCTTTCGGCAGGGCGGCTTCGCCTTCCGTTTCAATCGTTACATCGCGCATATCGGCCGGCGGCTTCGTCCCTTTTAACTTCGCGACCGCTTCGGCCAACAAACGTGTATACAAATCCAGCCCCACGGCGGCCACGTATCCGTGTTGCTCCGCGCCAAGCAAGTTCCCGGCCCCTCGGATTTCCAGGTCACGCGTCGCCAGGCGGAAACCGGACCCCAGTTCGGTCGATTCCTTGACCGCCAACAGACGTTCCCGGGCAGGGTCCGTCAGGGACGTCGTGGCCGGCGTTAACAGATACGCATACGCGCGTTCGCGGCTGCGGCCGACCCGGCCCCGGAGTTGATGGAGTTGGCTCAAACCAAAACGGTCCGCCCGGTCGATTATTATAGTATTAACGTTGGGAATATCAAGCCCCGACTCGATGATGCTGGACGAGACCAGGACATCCACCTCTTTGGTGAGGAACCGCAACATCGCCGTTTCCAACTCCTTCTCGTCCATTTGCCCGTGGGCGACTGCGAAACGCGCGTACGGCATCAGCCCCTCCAGATACCCCGCGAACGCGTTTATCGTTTGAACCCGATTATGGACGAAGAACACCTGGCCGCCGCGGGTTAGTTCCCGGTTGACCGCTTCCACAATAAGACCCTCGTCGAACGGCGCAACGTACGTATATATCGGAAGGCGCCCCGCGGGCGGGGTATGTATTACCGACAGGTCCCGCAAGCCCGAGAACGCCATATACAACGTTCTGGGTATAGGGGTCGCTGTAAGTGTCAAAACGTCCACGGATTTCTTTTTGGCCTTAATCTTCTCCTTGTGACGTACGCCGAACCGCTGCTCTTCGTCAACGATCAGCAGCCCCAAATCCTTAAAAACAACGTCCTTCGATAATAATCTGTGGGTTCCGATCACAATATCAACGGTTCCTTCCGCCAACCCGAGTAGTACCTCCCGCTGAGTAGCCTGCGTCTTGAAACGGCTTAGCGTCTCGACTTCGACGGGAAACGGCCCCAGCCTGTCCCGAAACGTATTGAAGTGTTGTTCGACGAGTATCGTGGTCGGCGCGATGAACGCCACCTGTTTCCCCGCAGAGACGGCCCGAAGGGCCGCCCGCACGGCGACCTCGGTCTTGCCGAAACCGACGTCGGCGCATATTAGGCGGTCCATCGGCCGGTCGCTGGCCATATCGAAGTAAACTTCTTCTATAGACGCCGCCTGGTCCGGGGTTTCGGCGAAAGGGAACGACACGACCAACTCTTCTTCCCACTCCTCTACCGGCGGGAACTCGAACCCGGGCCGGATAGCCCTAGCCGCGTATATCTCGATGAGTTGGCGGGCCATCTTCTCGGCGGCGCGTTTCGCCCGGACCTTCGCTTTTTGCCAGGCGGCGCCGCCCAACCGGGATAACGGCACCTTGGACGCGTCGCCGCCGGCGTACTTCTGCACCAACCTCAGGTTATATACCGGGACGTACAGTTTATTTCCGTCGGCGTACTCGACTGCGATGTACTCGTCGGCGCTCCCGTGAAGCGGCACTTCCTCCAGACCGAGGTAGCGGCCTATTCCGTGTTCCGCGTGGACGACCAGGTCACCGGACTTCAGGTCGAACGGACTTTCGACCCTAACCGTCTCTTGCGTACCGACGAACTTCGGCGCCCGCGGCGGGCGCGCCCGGCGCTTCGATATAACATTCCGCGCCGGGTAAACGGCGACGCCCGCTTCTTCCCAGACGAACCCGTCGTACAGGCGCGCGGTCGCGAAGGACGCGTCAAAGTCGGGGTCGCGAGCACGTATCAAATCCAGAAACAAATCCGGCTGGTCAGGGCGCTCGCAAGTCATTATCGTGTTCACGTCTCTTTTACGTAGCCGTCGCGTTTCTTCCGCGAAGTCGTCGAAGCGCCCGCCGAAGAAATCCGTCGAACGCGTCCTAAACTCGAGTCGTCCCGGTCGGTGGTCTTCGAGGGGGCCTACCAGTTCCAGAAAGGCGTAGATTTTCGCCGAATCGTTTAATACGAACTCATTTAACGATACGAAAAGCTCGTCCGGTTCCGGTAGGGGGAAGTCACCGGCCGGCCGGGCCGCCAGGCGTTCCCGCTCCCCGACCAACTCTTCGTCCCTCGCGCGGCAAGCGCCGCCGTCGGCGAGGACGACCAGCGGCGGTTCGGCGAAGTAATCGAGAACCGTCGCCGTCTCCGGGTACGCGAACGGTAGCAGGTTTTCCACACCCTCAAAGGAACCGTGAACATCCAGGGCGTCTTCAACCTCGGTGCCGGACGCTTCGCCGAAACGGTCGTAAACCCCGAGCAATATCGCTTCCCGCGTCTCGCTCGTAAGAAATATTTCGGCGGCGGGTACTACGCTGACGCACTCGAGGTCGGCGATACGGCGTTGGCTGATAACGTCGAACGTCCTGACGGATTCGACCGTATCGCCGAAAAATTCGATCCTGACCGGGTTCGGTTCGTTCGGGGGGAACACGTCCAGGATACCGCCGCGGCGTGAAAACTGTCCGGCCGCCTCCACCATATCTTCCCGCCTGTAACCGATTTCGGCTAATCGTGCCAACAGTGCGTCAAGTTCGTACGCGACGCCGCGGGATAACTCTAACGCGGCGTTCGCGAGAATGTCCGGTGGCGGGAGCCGCCGGACCGCGGCCGAGACGGGCGCGACGAGAGATGCACCCTCTCTAGCTCGCGCGAGGGCTTCGGCGCGGGCGCCCAGCGTTTCGGCCGGCGGGCTTATCGGCTCGAAAGGAATAACGTCGTACGACGGTAATATCGCGTATTCGCCGCCGCCAAACGCCGATAAACTTGTCAATAGAGCTTCCGCGTCTTCGGCGGTCGGCGTTAGTATCAGTTGGGGAACGTCCATTTCTTCCGCGACGGCCGAAAGGAAGAGCCCGACCGCCGGCGATACGACGCCGCCGACGAGAACGAAGTCGCTAGGTCGGTTTAACAGCTCTTTAATAAGCTGTCGGAAAACCGGATGGTTTCTAAGGCCGCGCGTAAACATGTCCGGGTAAAACGCGCGCGGATTATATCAGACGATCTAAAAAGCCGCAAGGTCAGCGATGAATCAGCGACCTAATATTACTAAAAAACCTTGACACGGGGGCGATAATCTGCTATTAGTTAATTAAGTAACGTTATAAACAACTGTTTATACAACTAACACGTCATATGGATAGATACGAGATATACGAACTTCACTGCGAAGTATGCAAGGTCATACATCATCCGGTCCGTATGGCCGTAGTCCATGCTTTGGGTGAAGGGGAAAAGTCCGTCGCCGAGTTACTAGAGCGTACAGACGTCAGCAAGGCCAACTTATCTCAACATATGAAAGTGCTTAAAAACAAAGGGTTGGTATCGGCTAGGCGCGAAGGTCAGAAGGTATTCTATTCGCTTAAATACCCTAAGATATTGCAAGCCTTGGACAAGATGTACGAGGTCTTACTTGAGATGCTCGCTGACCAAGGCGCGATTTACGAAGAGATAAAAAACCTATATTGACAACCTGCGTTCGCGATGCGAAGACGAGATTTTCTGAAATGCGTGGCCGCCGCCGGTACGGCGATCGCCTGGCCAGGAAGCTATCACGGCGGATCCGGCGCGACGAGGAGACCCAATTTTGTCGTCATCCTGACCGACCAGGAACGTCAACACCGACATTGGCCGACCGGCTTCGTCGATCGTTTTCTGCCGTCCTGGGGCCGGTTGCAGAAAAACGGGCTTACTTTTGAACGGGCTTATACGGCCTCGGCCCAATGCTCGCCTAGTCGAGCCTGTTTTCTCACCGGGCATTACTCCAATGTGAACAAGGTCCCAACTTTCGACTTCCCCGGCGGGCTGCCGGGAAAGGACGAACTGCCTAATATCGGGTCCTGGCTCAAGGAGAAGGCCGGATACGAGGTGGTCTGGAAAGGCAAGTGGCATCTTAGTTTTCCGCAAAGCTTCGAGGGCGGCTCCCCGGACCAGGAAGTCTGGACCGCGGAAGATATCGCCTACATGGAAAACCATTACGGCCTATCGAAGTGGAACCCTCCCGAAGCGGGCAACAACGTGCAGAATACAGCGGGCGCGCGGGCGACCATGGGCGGCGGCGACGCCGACAACGACCGTCGTTATACCGTCGGCGAGGCAAATTCTTCTAGCGGCGCCACGCCTGGCCTGGGGGAAAGCGCGGTGGACTATATCCGCGAACTGGGCCGGAAACCCGCTCAGTCCCGTCCACCTTTCTGCCTTTTCGTCTCCCTGGTCAATCCCCATGATATCGCCTTTTTCCCCAATGGGTGGGACCTCGGGGGATACCGCCTGGAGGACTTTCAAGACCTAGATATCAACCTCCCGCCGAATTTCGCGGACGACCTGTCGACCAAGCCCGGTATCCAGAAGACGTACCATGACTACCTTCAGAGCGAAGGCCCCTTGAACACGGATGAAGAGCGGTTGAACTACGTCAAATTTTATGCCTGGCTGCATACGCTCTCCGATGCTCTGGTCAATCAACTGCTGGACGCCCTGGATGAAACCGGACTTACCCAGGATGCCATCATCGTCCGGACCGCCGACCACGGCGAACTTGGGATCTCTCACGGTCTGCGCGAAAAATCATACGCAGTTTACGATGAAATCCTCAACATCCCCTTGGTGATTTCCAATCCGCTGCTATTCCCCTCGCCCCGCACCACCAAGGCTGTCTGGTCCCATGTGGATCTGGCTGCCACACTCGCAGACCTGGCCGGCGTTCCTCAGTTAGGTGTGGGCGTAAGCCAGACGCCGGTGATCGCCGGGCTGGCGGATTCCGCGCGCTCGGACGCACTGTTCTGTTATGACGACGTCTTCTTTTTGCCCGCGGACGAGCCCGGGTCACACATCAGGGCCCTGCGTGACGGCCGATATACGTATGCTGTTTATTTTTCGAGTGACGGCAGCCTCTTCGAATACGAACTGTACGACAACGACGCCGATCCGCACCAAATGACCAACCTGACCGCGGAACCGACTCCGGAGATTACGGCGCTTTGGAAAGCGCTTCATCTGGAATTAAAGGCGCGGATTACAGCCTGCCAGGCTGAGCCAACCGGTTTCGCCTGGCCGGACCAGCCAGTCTAACGAACTGCGATATCAAAACTAGTTTAACACAGAATACGGAGTCTACCAACCCGCGCCGCCAACTGGAAGTTCTACCGGGACTAAACAGCCATAAAATGATATAGACCCAGCAAAGTATCGACTTACCTACCCTGTCAAGCCCCCAGGGCTCGCGTTTTACAACGGGTGACTAATATCGTTAACCCGAGATATATGGAGTTCTAGGGGACGTGCTACCCGTAGTTGCTGAAGTGCAGAACCCGGCTTCGTGCCGGGGTTTTTGTTTTCGTATATAACGTTGACTCTTCGTCCGATATATGGTACAAGACCGACGCGGGATCCAGAGCGATGAAGCACAAAGGCGATATCGAACAGCGCGGTCCCTTCGAGGTTTTCGAGTACGTCGCGTCCCGGCGAGCCGACGGCGTTATCTACTTCCGCGACGCCGACGGCCAAAGCTTCGTCAGGTTACGGCGGGGTAATACCGGTTAAGAACGGAACCGTCGTGGATTCCTATCGGATGAAGCGCGTTATTGACGTGGACAATAAAAGGCTGACGGCTTCGGTGGAAGCCGGCGTCGTTTGGAAATCGCTCGATAAAGAGCTTGCGAAACACGGGCTAATGCTCAGATTATACCCTACGAGTTACCCGTCGTCCACAGCGGGCGGTTGGCTCGCACAGGGCGGAGCGGGGATAGGTTCTTACGAGGCGGGCTGGTACCGTGACAACATACTTAGCACCAGGGTCGTTTTTCCGTCGGGCGAAGTTCAGGAGTTCGCCGGTGAAGACCTCGAGCTTATCGCCGACGCCGGCGGCACCACCGGTTTTATCTCTCAGGTAACGCTCAAGATCCAGTCGCTTGAGGATTTAGACGTAATCAGCGTCGGGTGTCCCGACCCCCACGACCTCCAAAAACTGACAGAGTCTATAGTCGAGGCTGACCTTCCCATATGGTCGTTGATGTTCATCAACCCGCGGATGGCCGAGATGAAGAACAGGTCGCCTCTCATGGAGCACTACGGCCATCCCGTCGAGGAGCGGGTGCTGCTTCCCGCGTCGTACATAATGACCCTTACGTTCAGGAAAAAGGATTCGGAAACGGTTAGCGCCAAACTCGACGAAATAATAAAACTGTGCGAAGCCGAGATATTGAGCGACCGGATCGCCCAGCACGAATGGGAACACCGGTTCAAGTTAATGGTCGTTAAACGTCTGGGGCCGTCTCTCGTACCGGCCGAATTCGTCGTGTCGTTGTCGCGTCTGGGCGACGTGATGACTGAAATCGAACGGCGGATAAACCAACCGGTCGTAAAAGAAGGCATCGTGATCCGCGAAGGGCGGGACGGCAAACCAGAGGTCGTTATCCTCGGCTTTATACCGGGCGACCAGCGCCTTTTTTCCTACAACTTGGTCTTCGGTCTCGTACTCACGATGATGAAGATCGCCGAGCGGTTCGGAGGTAGGCCCTACACGACGGGGCTTTACTTCGCCCAGAAAGCGAGAGAAGTCCTGGGTAAGGAACGAACCGCCAGGATGAAAGCCTTTAAAAAACAGGTGGATAGAAACGGTATTCTGAATCCCAGGAAGGTACTTGATAACGGTCTCGTGGGGGCAGCTTTGAAACTCGGCGGTACGTTCGAGTCGCTCGTGCGCCCGTTTGGGAACTACGTAATAACCCGTATAGGCGAGGAGCCGACGGAGCCGGTCCGCGGTATCCCCGCCGACGTGGCGTGGTACGCGTACAGCTGTTCCCAGTGCGGCTACTGTGTCGATGAATGCGACCAGTTTTACGGGAGAGGCTGGGAAAGTCACGCGCCGCGGGGCAAATGGTTCTGGCTCCGTGAATACATGGAAGGGCGTGAAGAGTGGGACCAGCAAATGGTGGACAGGATCATTTCGTGCACTACGTGTGAGATCTGCAACACCAGGTGCTCCGAATCGCTTCCGATAG
>CP070755.1:1280068-1287479 GCA_020348885.1 Candidatus Coatesiibacteriota bacterium
TCCACAAGCTCCGCCGTGAACGCGACGCTATACGGCTCGGCGCGAATCAGCTACATCGTCGCGAAAGAGGGGCAGTTGCCGGGAGTGCTCGAGAGGAAGGTCTGGGATAGGCCGATAGAGGGCCTTCTAATCGTCGCCGGGATAACCCTTCTCGTCGCGAACCTGTTCGACGTCACGAGTATCTCGACGATGGGCAGCGCCGGGTTCCTGCTAATCTTCACGGCGGTGAACTACGCCAACTTCCGGCTCTACAAACGTACCGGCGCGAACAGGGTACTCGCAGTCGTAGGAGCCGTCGTATGCGCGGGCGCCCTGGGCGCGCTCGTATGGGAGACGCTCAGGACCACGCCGGCGAACGTACTGGTACTCGTAGTGATGGGCGCGTTAGCTTTTACCATCGAAGGTCTGTACCGGGCGATAACCGGTCGGGAAATAAGACCGGTGTTCAGAAAGGACGGTTGTCCTGAATAAAGTATTTTTTAAAGTAAACGTTAGAAGTTACGTTAGGATCGCGGTATGCGTCGCGGCGGTGTTTTTCGCCGTCGCCGGTTGCGTGGACTACGAGGCCGCAGTTGACCTGGAAGCCGACGGGTCCGGGCGGTTGGTCGTCCACTACTCGAGTAAGGACTACTTCACGATATTCGATTCCGACTGGTCATGGGAGCACGGCAAGGAAAAGCGCGTCCCGCCGGAGGACCTGGCCGAGTACGAGTATCGCTTCACGAAACCGGGCCAGCGGGTAGTGGACGTCCGGGCCGAGGACCGCGGCGGTCTCCACCATACGTATATCGTAATCGAGTTCGACGACGTCAACGAATTACAGCTCGACGGCGTATCCGAGTACCAAACTTTTTCGTTCCGGGACGAGTACGAGAAGCTGTACTTCCGGTCGGTAATAACGCCGCCGGAACGCGATATAATAGAGGAAGGTAAGTTCCTACTCGAGAAACAAAAACTCAAGGGGCATTACTATACCCTGCGGGTACGGATGCCGGCCCGAGTGATGTCGTCCGACGGAGTGGTGGAGGACGACGGCCGGACCGTACGTTGGATGTATCCGATGGAGGAGGTGGCCGGCGGCGAACCGATTATAATGACGGCCACCTGCCCGAAACCGCGGACCGTCGCCGGGGTGCCGCTTAATACCATCATAATAGTCTTAATCGCCGTCGCGGCGCTGACGTTCGTTGTCGGGGTCGTGGCGATAATAATAAACCTGATTAGAAAAAAGAAACGGAAGTAGCGATGTACGGATATACGAGGTTGATGGACCATCTCATCAACGAGTTGACCAAGATGCCGGGCGTCGGCCGGAAGTCGGGCCAGCGGCTGGCGTTCTACTTGCTGAAGGCCGACGACGAGTACGTATTGGGGTTGGCCGACGCGATGCGCCGGGTGAAGGAGGGCGTCCGGTTCTGCGGCGAGTGCGGCAACCTGACCGAGGGCGACATCTGCGCGATATGTGCTGACGAGGATCGAGACAAGTCCGTTATCTGCGTCGTCGAAGACCCCCAGGACGTTCAGGCGCTCGAAAAGACGGGGCAATATACGGGCGTCTATCACGTATTGATGGGCGCGATATCGCCGCTGGACGGAATCGGGCCGGAAGATTTGGAGATATCCCGCCTCGTGGAGCGGGTCGCCGAAGGCGCGAAGGAAGTGATAATAGCCACTGACCCTGACGTGGAGGGCGACGCCACGGCCCATTACCTGGCCCAGCTCCTACGGCCGTTGGGCCCGAAGGTCTCGCGCATCGCCCGGGGGCTGCCCGTCGGCGGCGACCTTCGCTACGCCGACGAGGTTACGCTGGGGAAGGCGCTGGCCGGGCGAACGGAGTTGCTGGGGTCAAGTGATTTCTAATAACTAACGTGTTATCAGGGAATTAATGCGTCTTACCTTAATAAAAGGTTTAATGCTTGTCAAAAGATTAGGAAGGTGCCCGAAGGTAAATTACGGAGGAGGAGGTAGATAGGAATGAAACGGTTATTAATATCTCCTTTAATCGGTTTAATTACTATATTAGTTTTAGTAACAACGGCTCAACCCACCGAATGGCTCTGGCAGGTTACAGCGGATCCGGCGACGGACGATTTCCCGTCTTGGTCGCCGGACGGTACGACTATCGCGTTTGAGTCTGACCGCAGCGGCAACTACGATATCTGGACTATACCTGCCTACGGCGGGACCGCCGTTAAGATAACGACCGATAACGACGGCGATTTCGACCCGTTCTGGTCGCCGGACGGCTCTACGATCGCCTTTTATTCAGACCGGAGCGGGAATTACGACATCTGGACGATACCAGCCGGCGGCGGGACGGCGGAACAGATAACTACGCACAATAATTCTGATTATGCGCCCGTATGGTCGCCGGACGACTCAACGATAGCCTTCACATCCTCCCGCAGCGGTAATGTCGATATATGGACCATACCGGCTTCCGGTGGATCCGCCGTCCAGGTAACGACCGACGTCGCATACGATATCTATCCTGCGTGGTCACCCGACGGAACGATGCTCGCTTTCGCCGCTGACGTTTCCGGTAATTACGACATCTGGAAGGTACCAGCCGGCGGTGGCGTTCTTTCCCAGATAACGACCGATCCGGCTAACGACAATACGCCGTCGTGGTCGCCGGACGGTTCAACGATAGCCTTCTCGTCCGACCGCAGCGGTAATAGGGATATATGGACTATACCGGCTTCGGGCGGAACCCCCATCCAGGTAACGACTGACGTCGCCGAAGACGTCGCGCCGGCCTGGTCTCCCGACGGTATAAAGATAGCTTTTCACTCTTACCGGACCGGCAATTGGGATATATGGGCGATAGTGCCCGACCATACCTCCATTACGCCGGCGTCGCTGGGCGAGGTGAAGGCGACGTTCAGGTAGGCGTTAAACTTACCCTTACCAGGTTACGGGAATCGAGTATGAATAAAGTGCCTACGCGTATAACGTTGTTACTAACGGGTATCGGTGTTTTAGTGACGGTGACAACCGCCACCGACTGGCTCTGGCAGGTTACGACGGACCCGGCCGACGACTTCGCGCCGTCCTGGTCGCCGGACGGCGCTACTATCGCGTTTACTTCTCATAGAAGCGGCAACTGGGACGTCTGGACCGTACCGGTCGGCGGCGGGACGTTTACCCAGGTTACTACGGACCCCGACGGCGACGGCATACCTTCCTGGTCGCCCGACTGTACGACAATAGCGTTTCACTCGAAACGAAACGGTGATTACAACATTTGGACGATACCGGCCGGCGGCGGGACCGCTACTCAGATAACCACTTACCCGGGCGTCGATAAATGCCCTTCTTATTCACCCGACGGCTCCACGTTCGTCTTTCACTCGAACAGAAACGGGAACTACGATATCTGGACCGTCCCGGTCGGCGGCGGGACGTTCAATCAGATAACAACCGACCCGGGCGCCGACGAATTCCCGTCGTGGTCGCCGGACGGCAACTCGATAGTTTTTACTTCCGACCGTAGCGGCAATTCCGATATCTGGACTATACCGGCAGGCGGAGGAACCCCTACCCGGATAACGACGGACCCGGCCTACGACTACTTGCCTTCCTGGTCGCCGGACGGTTCTACGATTGCCTTCACTTCCGACCGGAGCGGTAATTGGGATGTCTGGACTGTACCGGCCGGCGGCGGGACGCCGACTCAAGTAACGACCGACCCCAGCGGCGACTACGCCCCGTCGTGGTCGCCTGACGGTGCGTATATAGCTTTCGATTCCTACCGTACCGGTAACGACGACATCTGGGTTATCGTCTCCGACCATACGTCGATTACGCCGGCGTCTCTCGGTGAGGTAAAAGCTACATTCAGGTAGTCAACTTGCCCTTTCTTAAGGAGGAGAATCGAGTATGAACAAGATAGCTACGTATATCACGTTGTTATTAACGGTTATCGGTATTTTCGTAACGGCGGCGACCGCCACCGACTGGCTCTGGCAAGTTACCGATACTATTCACGCCGACGGTGAACCATCCTGGTCGCCGGACGGTACCATGATAACCTTTTCGTCAGACCGGGGTGGTTTCTTCGACATCTGGGTTATACCGGCGGGCGGAGGAACCGCCACCCCGATAACTAATAACACCGCTACGGACGCGTGTCCTTACTGGTCGCCGGACGGTACGACTATCGCCTATCATTCGGACGCCGGCGGTAATAACGATATCTGGACTGTACCGGCCGGCGGCGGGACGCCGACTCAAGTAACGACCGACCCCGGCGACGATTACGATCCTTGCTGGTCGGCGGACGGTACGTCGATAGCGTTCGACTCGAATAGGTCGGGTAATTACGACGTCTGGGTAATCCCGGCCGGCGGCGGAACCGCGGTCCAGGTAACGACGGACCCGGCGGAAGACGTTCACCCGACGTGGTCGCCCGACGGCGCGACCATAGCCTTCGAATCCGACCGCAGCGGCAATCACGACATATGGGCCATACCGGCTGGCGGCGGGACAGCCGTCAACGTAACGGCGGACCCGTCGCAGGATACGCGGCCTTCATGGGCGCCGGACGATACCAATATTGCTTTCGCGTCCGACCGGAGCGGCGGCGAGGATATCTGGACCATCCCGCCCGGCGGCGGGACCGCCGTCCAGATAACGACCGACGACGGGAGCGATTGGTTTCCCCGCTGGTCGCATTGTAGTACGAAAATAGCGTTCAACTCGGACCGGAGCGGTAATGAGGACATATGGGTGATTGTCCCGAACCACGCGGTTATCGAACCGGCGTCTTTGGGTAACTTAAAGGCGATGTTTAGATAGTCGCGTTTAATTATCTTTAAGGGGGAGGGAAACGGATATGGGCCGCATAGTGGTATACATGTTAGCCGTTGTAGTCACGACGGGCGTTATTGTAACAACGGCAACCGCCACCGACTGGCTCTGGCAGGTTACGACGGACGCGGCGGACGATTGGTTATCTTCTTGGTCGCCCGACGGTACGGATATAGCCTTCAGCTCGGACCGGAGCGGCAACTACGACATCTGGAGAATACCGGCCAGTGGCGGGACTCCTACTCAGATAACGACGGATCCGACTGACGACGTGTCGCCTACCTGGTCGCCGGACGGCGCAAAGATAGCCTTTTGCTCGGACCGTAGTGGTAACGTCGACATCTGGACAATACCCGCCGCCGGCGGAACACCTACTCGAATAACGACGGACCCGGGCGCCGATTACTTTCCTTCGTGGTCGCCGGACGGCACCACTATCGCCTTCTCGTCCGACCGGAGCGGGAATTTCGATATCTGGACCATACCGGCGGAGGGCGGAACCGCTACGCAAATAACGACGGATCTTGGAATCGATGCGTATCCGTCCTGGTCGCCCGACGGGACATCGATTGCTTTTTACTCCGAGAAAAGCGGCAATTTCGACATCTGGACCATACAGGCCGGCGCCGGTAATCCTACTCGGTTAACGACGGACCCCGCCTTCGACGTGGACCCTTCTTGGTCGCCGGACGGTACGGCGATAGCTTTTAGTTCCGACCGGAGCGGTGATTGGGATGTATGGATTGTCCCGGCCGGCGGTGGAACCGTTACCCAAGTAACTACCAACCCGTATGGGGGCCATAACCCTTGCTGGTCGCCTGACGGTACGAGGATAGCTTTCGATTCCTACCGGACCGGTAACGGGGACATCTGGGCGATAGTTTTAGAGTAATAGTACCGGAGGATATGTTTATATCGTCGCGTTCCCCGGGCGGTTTAAGGGCGGTGTTTAGATAGATTCTTCGCCTTATTGCGGAAACTTTAATCATCCGTTATTCTAGGATATTCAGAACATTGCTATATTCATAACCCTATGCATTCCAAGGGATTAGACTTCCTGGTATTAATAATCGCTTTAATATTACTATTAGCGCCTGCGCACGCTTTTACGATACAGGAACTATACGAAGAGGCGACCGCCGCCCGTGAAGCCGGCGACTACGGCCGGGCGATAGAACTCTACGCCGAGGCTGTGGCGATAGACCCGGGTTACGCCGACGGGTGGCTCAACCTGGGTTTCGCTTGTTACGAGGCCGGCGAGTACGCAGAAGTCGAGGAACCCCTTTCGGAGGCGCTCCGGCTCGGCACAGACCGGGTCGCCGACGCGTGGAAGATACTCGGTTCCGCAAGGGAGAAGCTGGGCAACTACGGTTCGGCATTGGCCGCGTACGACGAGGCGATAGCGGCCGGCGGAGACGCGGACGCCTTCGTGGGCGCGGTCCGTTGCGCCCGGTCCCTCGGCCGGGACGACGACGCGATTGATTACCTGGAAAGGGGGTGGGCGGAGTATCCCGACGACGAAAGTATATTAAAAGCTTTGAGGAAGGTATTGGTTGAGACGGGGGAGTTGAAGGGCGTCATAGGTTTGGTTCCAAACGGTTCGGACGCGTTGTTGACGGCCGACCTGTATTTCGTGGCGGGCGACTATTCGCGTGCTGCGGAATTCTACCGCGTCGCTTACGAGAATGGCGAGGGACCGGCGGCCGCCCGCGGTCTCGGTTTCGCCCTATACGAGCTGGAAGAGTACGTAGAAGCCGCCTTATATCTCAGAGAGTACGTTGATACGGAAAACGATGCGTCGGCCTGGAACAAGCTGGGGAACTGTTACGTTAAGCTCGAGGAATACACAGACGCGCGGGACGCTTACGAGGCGGGGTTGACGTACGCCGAGGGTACGACCAGGGACGTTTTGGAGCGGAACTTGGCGGGGGTTGACGAGTACCTTGCCGCAAGCGAATCGGCGTCGAACAAGAACCGGGCCCGGGAGCTTATCCGCGAAGGGAACGACCTGTTGGAAGCGCGCGATTATGAATCCGCACTCGCCAAGTATTCCGAAGCTGCCGCCCTGGACCCGGATTTGTACATCGCAAAGTACAACGTCGCGGTCGTATACGTTAAGACGGAGGAGTGGGAAAAAGCTCTTGACGTTCTACGGGCGTTGACGGCCGCCGAACCGGACCGCTCCGAAGGTTGGTTTCTGGCCGCCAGGGTTAACGCAATACTTAAGAACTACGATTCGATATATGACGATTTGAGGAACGCGGTTGAGCTGGATCCGGCGTTGAAAGCCGAAGCGCGGGAAGACGGCGCGTTCTCCGCGGTAAAAAACGACCCGGAGTTCGTGGAGCTGGTGGGGGAGTAGAATAGTGGTTTTTCGCCGCTCATCCTGACGGGAGCGTTTAACTATTTTTCGGGCGTGTAACTTTTCTTAGCATATCGTTACTGAGGTTTTTTCGGGGCGGGATGTTTTTCTGAAACCGTCAGTCGCTTTTTACATACTAACCATAGGTAGTAGCGATTTACTGGCTGACGTTGTACCACTCGCCGTCGGCGGTTAGAAAACCGCCGCTACTTGATATTGTACGCAGCCGCTAATAAT
>CP070755.1:1287579-1313261 GCA_020348885.1 Candidatus Coatesiibacteriota bacterium
CATACGTAGAGCGCACGTCGCCCGTATTCGCGCTCGAAGACCAGGTCGCCGTTCTCGGTTTCGTAACAGACGAGCCGCATGGCTATGTGTTCCTTCGCCTTGTCAATCCGCTCGCTGGAACCGTTGTCGCGGAAAAAACGTATTTCCTTGGACAGGTCCTCCAGGGATTGCACTTCGAAACGGCCCACGTCGGGGACCACTATCTCGGTCCCCCCGTCGTTCGCCAAAATCAATCGGGCGTAAGAGCCGTTTACGAATAATATTAAAACTAAACCTACGATTAGAGCAGAGCCGGGTTTCATACGTTTCCCTCCTGTCTATTTAAGTACCAATTTAACAAAAAAAGTGATTCGGTAAAAGCCGAAAGAACTCCTTAAACGTAGGCCGTAATCCGCGTAGCCGTCGCCAAAAAGGCCACCGCCGCGATTACGAAAAGATACCCCCTACGACATAAGGCCGCCACCGTTAAGACGAAACGTACTCCATTAGGTACAGGGGCCGCATTATTTATCGGACAAAGCGCCGGCGGAGAAGAACACGAAAGGGTACGCGACGGTAACGTCCCCTTCGTCTACAGGCGGGAAACGCCACGTTATAATCCGGTCGCATACCTCTTGCTCCATGAAGGAGTTACCGAGCGTAGACGAGACGACCGAGCATGCCGTAACGTCGCCCGACGCTGCGACGGTAAACCGGACGATGAGATTGCCTTCCAGATTCGGGTCAGTTCGGAGGTACTTATCGTAGACAGACTCGAGGTCTCCTTTGTACCCGTCAACGACGCTAGTGATGACGTCACTCGAACGCAGGGATTCGTCAGCCGCGTCGCCGGTAATGCCCGACGGTTCGTATGAAGCCGGGGGGTATTCGTCTATGCCCCGTCGCCTTTCGGCCTCGGCTATCAAATCCTCGACGCTAATCCGGCCGACGAGGACGAAACGTATCTTTTCGCGCCAGGGGTCCGGCGGGGCCCAAAAGAGCGGTCGGAAGCGGCCCTTAACCGGGCGATCTTCGACCCTGCAAGCCAAGTACAGGTATAACGAGCGGTAGGGATAACCGTACCCGCCGGCCAACCCCTCGAAATAAGTTCGCGCCTCGCCGTATTTACCTTCGGTGGAATACGTTATACCCTTGCCAATAAGAGCTTCTGTGGAGGACGGCGAACGAGCGAGCGCGCGGTTAAAACATCCGCGCGCGGCGACGGCCTCACCCGTAAGCAACAGGATTTTTCCTTTGGTATTCCAAGCGTCAAGGTCGTAGGTATCGAGGACCAGGGCCGTGTCGGCGCATGCGAGGGCGGGTTCGTATCGGCCCGTCAAGGCGAGCGCCCACGCTTTGCGTTCCCAAGCGGGTGCGAAGTCGGGAAATGACTCGGTGACGACGTCGAAACACGAAGCCGCCTTATCGTACTGCCCGAGGGCCAGCCAAGCACGCCCCTCCAAATAGTACGGGTAACCGTGACGAGGTTCCGATTCGTGGGCGGCTTCGAGATAAGCCAGAACCTCAACGTACTTCCCGTCGTCCCACACGGTCGGGCGAAGTTCGAGCGGCCTCCCGACGGTAACCTCGTACCATTCTGACTCGAACAGGTCCGCAGCTTCAAGGCACAAATCGCCGCAGGACATGGTAAGTTCAGGTTTTATGGCTTCGCCGTAAACTCCGACCGCTTCGTCCCACCGACCCAGGCCGGCAAGGGCCTGGGCTTTTCCGACGTATATGTATTCCAAACAAAGGAGCGGATGTTCCACCGCCAGGACGTCGTCGTACGCTTCGAGCGCTTCTTCCCACCTACCGAGTTTTCTCCACGCCTCCGCTTCGCCGTAGCGATATTCCCAATCTCCCCGCCTCAGCGTTGACGCCAGACCGTACCACTTCGCGGCGCTTTCGTATTCGCCGCCGGCCTCGTAAGTACCAGCTATATCCGCGCAGCGATAAGCCGCTAATTTCGTATACAGATTGACCGAGAAGCCGATGAAAAGCACAAAGCCGGATAAAATCATTATGCCCGAAAGGACCGCCGGGATGTACCACCATTTAACCTTCATTGATTTACCTCCCTTACTCCCGGGCGGCGTTGTTGGCGCAGTTATACAAGCACTCGCCGCCAGCGTACCATTAGCCAATCGTTTTGGAGATTATAACCGCTACCGCAATGAACCCCGTCAATATGTACCAACCGGCGAATAAATATTGCCAGCCTCTCACCGTGGCTATCTCTTCGTCCACGGAACGGCCGGTAAGGCCGTCGAACCGGTTACCGCATTTTTTGCATCTAACGGGTATAGCTTTAATATAGTATCGGAGATACCCGGCTAGCACCGGATGTAAGCCCCAAAAAACGACCATCTTGAGGTCTTCGCCGCCGCACGCCGGGCAGGGTACGAATTGCCAGTCCCGCTTCTTCCACCCCCACTGGTCGGGTTTTTCGTCGGCTTCGGCGCCGGTTTGCGGTACCTTTACGTACGCGCCGCAGTGGCGGCACTGCGCTTCCTCGCCCGGCTTTAGGTATTCGACGACGATTTCGCCGCCACACTTTTCACATTTGAATTCCAATATCAAACCTCAACCCCGCGTAAATCACGGACGCCGCGGTTCCCACATGCTCCGCGGCCGGGCCGGCCTTTTACTCCTCGATCACGCGCCCGTACGTGTCGAGTAATACGCCGTCGACGCGCATAGGCGAGAAGGAGACACGATCACCGTAAATATCCTCCCCAACTTTGTGGAAGTCCGACCCGTCCGGTCGTATTAGGCGGATATAACAATAGTCCATCTCGGGCGGTTCGGAGGGAAACGCTATCCAAGAACCGTCCGGTGAGGCCGTTGGAGCGAACGTGCATACTCCCGGCGCCGTGACCGTTCGGGGACTCGAGCCGTCGGCGTTCATTACGCGGATGCCCACTCCCTCCTGGGGGAGGATGGAACCGTAAACAATACGAGAGCCGTCGGGGAAAAAACACGGTGCGTAATCGAAGAAGTCGTTGGAAGTAAGTTGCGTTAACTCGGAGCCGTCGGCGTTTATAACGAAAACCTCACGGTCGCCGTCCCGGTTAGAATCGAAAACTATCTTGCGGCCGTCGGGGGAAAACGCGGGGCCGCCGTCGTCGAACGAGGGGGGAGTTAGCCGGCGTTGCTCTGATCCGTCGGCGTTCATAACGAATATATCGCTTTTCCCGCCGCGTTCCGAGACGAAGGCGATCTCGGCGCCGTCGGGGGAAAAGGCCGGCTCGTAGTCATTGCCTTCAGCGAAGGTAAGGCGGGTAACGTTGGAACCGTCGACGTTCATAACGAAGATGTCCGAGTGCGTATCGTAACAATCGGATTCGGAACGGCCCGGTTTGTTCCCTGCGCCGGCAAAACCCGGGACGCCCAAGCGCGCTAGGCCTTCTACGTAACCGCTAAAGGCGATTTTCGTTCCGTCGGGCGAGAAAACAGGGTCGGCGCCCCGTATTAGGAAGGATGCCGCCTTGGCGCCGTCCGTGGTGCAGATATGCAACGCTCCGCATTCAAAGGCCAACAGGTTTTCGGCGCGCTTGACGCCGTTCTTTGCGACGAGGAGGTCGTCGGGGGCGTAGTCAGTGTATTTGGGTTCGTATTCGAACGGGGTCTCGTCCGCTTCTGCCGTTTCCGCAATCGTTTCTTCGTCGCCCGCCGCCGTTTCGCCCGGGTCGGATTTGCCGCCGCACCCGACCGTGAGCAGCCATGCCACAGCAAACGCTAGTACATAATACCGTCTCTTCATCCGACACCCTCTATTCCTCGATCACGCGCCCGTACGTGTCGAGTAATACGCCGTCCGCGCGCATAGGCGAGAACGAAGGCCCCCAACTGTCAACCCGTCCGCCAGGGCCCACCCACGTATCGTCCGTGCCGTCGGCGTCTATTATGTATATTTGCCGCTCACCGGTTACGCCGGTCGCGGGGTCGTAGGCGATTTTCCCGTCGTCCGGCGCAAAGCGGGCCGTTAAATATTCGTGAAGGCCTCCACCGCCGGCGGTGGGTACCCGCCGGAGTTCGAACGTATTTACGTCGGCTTTGTGTTCGCTGGTGGGTAGCGTCTCGTCGACCACGGTCCTGACCATGCGTCCGCTTATGTCGTACACGATTAACGTAACGGACGCGGTTTTCGGCAGGTCGAAGGCGATGACGGCCTTCGCCGGGCTGGGTTCGGGAAGGAGCGATAAAGCGTTTACCCTGTGGGCAGGGTGCCGCGCTATGTGCAATCGACCGGTCTAAAACGTTTCACTCGAACCCGTTATGACTCCTGCTTCAAACCGGTATTTATAGGTTACCTCTTTTCCTATCGCGGTTTCGAATTCTCCTTTTATCGCAGTAGGGATTCGTTAGGAATATATCGGTTCGATTTCGGGTACGACGCGGGGAGGAAAAGCCCCCCCCGCGCCGCGGCGGACGTCATTTCCTACGGAGCATCGCCGCTATGATTATCATATAAATAGCAGCCACAGCTACAAGGACGTATACGATACGGGCAACAATGTAAATACTGGCGAAAATCCACGCGACGAGGTCAAAACCGAATATCCCGACCAAGCCCCAGTTCAAACCGCCGACTACGACTAGTATCAAAGCAATCCAATCCAGCGCGTTTAGATTCTTCACTTAGATCACCTCCTTTTGCAGGCGGATTCGCGTTTGGAGTCATTTATTCAGATTTTTCATTTAAGGGCCTTTGAATAACCCTTGCCCGTATTAAAGCCTTAAAGCGGATCCATCCGTTCGGTGGTGGTTAATTCCCGAAGAGCCGCCTCCGCATTATAAAACCGAAATACGAAGCCAGCCTCGAGTAACCGTCTCGGGACGGCTCTTTCACTGGCCAATAATAGCGCGTCCGCCATCTCGCCGTATAAAGCACGTATCAATGGGCCCGGTATCGGCCACCACCACGGTCTTTTCAACGCCTTACCGATAATACGCGAAATATCCCGATTTTTCAATGGTTCCGGCGCGCATAAATTATAAACGCCGTTCGTATTATCGTCTTTAATAAGAAACCTGATAGCTTCGATTTCGTCGTCGTAATGGATCCAAGGGACCCAATGGCCGCCGCCGGCTAACGGCCCGCCGACGAAAAACTTGAACGGCCGCGACCACCGTGGCAAAACGCCGCCGTCGCGGCCCAATACGATACCGCTTCGCACAACAGTGCGCCGCACACCCGCGTTTTCCACGGCCGCGGTTGAACTCTCCCATCGGCGCGCGACGTTAGCAAGAAACCCGTCCCCCGGCAAGGCCGATTCATCCAGCTCATCGTTATCGCGGGAACCGTAGATACCGACGGCCGAGGCTTGAACTAACGCGCCGGGTTTAACCCCGGCGGCCGAAACGGCTTCCACGACGGCTTCGCCAGCGGCAAGCCTACTTCTAAGAATCGTATCCTTTACCGCCGCGTTCCAGCGTTTTCCCGCGATGTTCGCCCCCGCGAGGTTGACAATTGCATCAGCGCCGTCGGCCAGTGCGCCCCAACCCGCAGAGGTACGGCCATCCCATTGCACGTATTGAATGTGGTCACGGTTACTATACGCATCGGCACGCCGCGTAAGAACGGCCACGTCGTAACCGTCCGCGACTAGCTTCGTAGTTAGCCCTCGCCCGATGAAACCGGTACCGCCGGTAATTATTACTAATCTATCGGTCAAGTATAATCTCGATTGTTTCCTCGTAAGGCACTGTTAAAGGGTATCGATGTTAGCAGGCTTACGCTTAACCCCTTAAATTATAACGATTTCCATAACAACATCGTTGGTTCGTTATTTGAAATAGTTAGATGAGAAAAAGCGCCAAGCCTTTGGGGAACTCGGCGCAAGATAACGGCTTACTATTTTCGTAAATAGTCATCGGTCTTTTACATTCGTTTTACAGCGTGATAACTCATTGTAAATCCTTTACTTCTTTTCGGGGCGGCGGGATTTGAACCCACGACATCTTGCTCCCAAAGCAAGCGCGCTACCGGACTGCGCCACGCCCCGTACCAAGTAACTATATTATTATAACAAAAATACTTAAAAAGTATAGACTTTTATGCACCAGTAGGTAGTTAGTTAACCGTCCGCTATCTGTTCGCCGTTCCTGAACAGATACCGCTTGACCTTCCTCGTAGTGGTCTTCGGCAGCTCCTCTTTCCGGATCTTTACGACTTTAACCCGCTTGTAATCGGCCAGACTCTTGCACGCCTGGTTAACCTCGTCCCGCACCTTTTCCTCGACGTATTCGTCGGTGAGCTGCGCACCGTTGGCGGACGCGAATTGCTCGAAGTAGTCGAAATCGGGGTAAATCACTGCGCCGACCTCCTCACGGCCCGATTTCTTACCGGTTATCGAACAGACCATCACCTCGCTGACGAAGGGGCTCGCCGCGATGTCGGCCTCAACCTCTTCGGGATGGATATTCTTGCCCGACGGCGTAACGATGACGTTCTTGACGCGCCCGGTTATATACAAGTACCCGTCGCGGTCTATCCACCCCGCGTCGCCCGTATACAACCAGTTATCGCGGAGCGTCTCGGCGGTAGCCGTCGGGTCACGGTAATAACCTTCCATAACATTATCGCCGCGGATGATAATCTCGCCCTCGCCGTCGGCGCCCGGGTCGTTTACGCGCACCTCGACGCCGGGGATAGGCGGACCGCTGGACGCGAACTTAATACGGTTGTACGGGTTTACAGAGACTACCGGCGAGGCTTCGGTCAAGCCGTAGCCCTGCAGAAGCGGGAGCCCCAGGAAGTAAAACTTTTCGGAAATATGGGGCTGTAACGGCGCCGCGCCCGAGACAAAAAGCTTCAACGAATCCAAACCTGCTTTCTTACGGAGTCCTTTGAACAGAGCGAAGCCGATATTCTGCCCCGTTAGAAAGTAGACGGCCCGAACCAGCGACAACATCGAGTAGAAAATTACTTTGGTCAGGCCGCCTTTCTCGTTCACAGCGCGGAAGATTCCGGCAAGCATTTTCTCGTACAACAGCGGGACCCCGCACATCACCGAAACACCGGTGTCGCGGATGTCTTCGATTATCTCCTTTGATTTGAAAGAACGCGCGTACGTAATCGAGCAACCGACGCTCATCGGCGCAAACATCCCGGTCATCGCCTCGAAAGTGTGATGTAAAGGTAAAAGCGATAGGAATACGTCGTCGCCCGTAAAAGGGAGACACGTATAAACCTGGTTCGCGTTGGCGCCCAGGTTCCGATGGGTTAAGATAACGGCTTTGGACGACCCGGTAGTGCCGGAGGTAAAGATGAGGACCGCCGTATCGTCGAGGTTAACTTCCCGGCTCAGATACTCTTCTCGCGCTTTTTCGTCATCGCCCGTTTTTAATATGTCCAGCCACCCGAGAGCGCCATCTTCGGCCGGACCCATAGAAATAACCTGTCGTAACTTCGGGAGCTTCTCGGCCAGTCCCAGATACGTGGATACGAGCTTCGGCGATATTATCGCGACTTCGGTTTCCGAACGTTCCAGTATTTCCTTGATTTCCTTCTCTTTAAGGTGAGCGTCGATCGGCACGCATACGGACCCGCCGACGAGTACGGCGAAATACGCCACCGCCCACTCGAAACGGTTTTCCCCCGCGACGGCGACCCGGCCCCCCGGTTTCATCCCCATCGCCGCCAGAGCCGTACCCAGCGATACGGCGTTCTCGTATAAATCACGGTAATAGCTCTCTTCGTATGAACCGTCAGGACGCCTGGTACGAGCGAAGACGTTGTCGCGGAACATATCGTACGAACGTAAAAAGAAATCCTTTACAGTTAAAACGCCGAAGCCTTCCCGGAATTTGTACGGCGATTCGTAGTTCAGTTTCATAAAAACCTACCCCTAACATAGCCCGCCAGTTCAACAGGATTCTAAGCGAAAAAGGTTTACCTGTCAAGGACGAAGGCTAGTACCGGGTAAAACGTAACTCCGGGTAGCGTAAGGCATGAACCCCTCTTATACCGCGGCTAACTTATGAAAAAGTAAAAGCACGTTTTGTAACGGTGGGGTTAAAACGTTAAGCGAAGATGTTAAGTGGGCTATTAAAATACGTAAAACCCGACGTCCCCGCCGAAACTGAGCACCGGCACCGGTCTTATTTCTACATCGAACTCGTCAACGGTATCGAACCATTCCACCCGTAACGTTTGCGGACTTCCGAAGAATAAACGGTACTTTACCGGGAAATCCAACGCGACGTTGCCGGATACGAAGAACTCCACTCCGCCGCCAAGGAAAAGACCGAAGTTTTCCCCCTTCGTATACACTTTTCGTATCTGACCTTGCAAATCCAATCCTTCCAGACGGGTAAGGGATAAAACGGGACCAAAAACAGCGTAGGTTTTGAACCGGCCCTTAAACGGTAATGCCAAACGCCCGCCGCAGTAAAATGTAAACAAACTAACCTTGATAGAATCTTCTTCTATAGTCTCCTTCAAAGGCTCGACGATACCATCCCGGAGTACGCGGCCTACGACGATCGCCCTTTTGTTTTTATAACCGCAGTGGAACTCCGCACCTCCTTCGATAGATACGAAGCCGTATATATTATAAACGACACCGACGTCTAAATTCGAGAAACCGGATTTAAAAACGGGGCCCTCTCTTACTTCAACGCTGAACGTATCGCCTAGCCAAGTAACAGTACCGGCGCCGCTGACTACGCCGACGGGAACGCCGGCGAAGTAACCCAGGCGTAATCCCAAAGTCCCGCCGTATACTTGAACGACGCATAATATCGAGAATAAAGCCAACCAAGATTTACGAAGTACCATTCCCATCTCCCCGCACACTATTTCGTGAAATACGCCGGATTAACGAAGATACCCCGTAGGTGTTTACGACGAGTTGAAAGGATTCCCGTTCAAAATACCTTTATACGAATCGGTAATTCGAAACTATAAAAGGGCTTCTTGTAAGCAACGCCTTGACGTTCTTTCCTGAACATTACGATCGGTTATCGTAATACAATCGCCCGTTCGTCCCCCCCGGCGATTAGTTCTCTTGCGGTTAGTCCGTTGGTTCCTCGAGGACTTTTGAATAACGCCCGAGAAGCTTGAAACCAATAGCGAAGCAAGTAGTTATTAGTATAACTATATCGCGAAAAAAACCCCGGTTATCGATGTAGTCCAAATCCCATTTTAGCTTATCGCGTAACACGCTAGTCGCGTAGTTCTCGTCGACGTTCACCGGCGACAACATCTCCTCTTCGGCTATATACCTTATTTGGGTCGGACCCGTTATCCCCGGACGTACCGATAGGACCCTTTTCTCGTCTTCGTCGAAACGGGAGACATGTTCCGGAAGTTCAGGCCGCGGCCCAACGAGGCTCATTTCACCTACCAAAACGTTCCATAAATTGGGCAACTCGTCGACTTTCGTAAGACGGAGTAACCTGCCGACCCGGGTAACTCTGGGGTCGTCTGAGTGGGTAACGCTAGGTCCGTCCTTATCTGCGTCCCGGACCATTGTACGGAACTTTACCATCATAAAGCCGTCGCCGCCGAGCCCCACTCGCTCTTGTTGGTAAAATATATGACCACGGCTATCGGATTTTATTAATGCCGCGACAATCAAAAACACCGGCCACAAAAATAATAAACCGAAGCCGGCACCAACGATATCCAACACCCTCTTTACTCTATCGTATAATCGGTCCGCCATATCGTAAAACCTCTAAACCCAATCCGATACCCAGTATACCCATATAAGAAGCGCGTGTCAAGAAACGTCTAGCCAACGCTTTCGAGATAACCCGATAGGTCGGCGGTCCGATAAGGCGTTGAATAAACTTGACGTAGAACCTAACGTCTTTTACAATTCCCCCGCGAATTCCTTGGCGGTTTACGGTGTAAAATAAGACGTTGATTAACCCAACTCTAACATCGGAAGGCGCCCTTATGGTAAAAACCGGATCCATTTACCTAATTCTATTGATTCTAATCACCCTAAACGCCCGGGCGAACGATGCCGGCACCTTACTTGTCGAGCCCTGGTACGAAGGTAGAACGCCCGATACGCTGTATGTAGCGTTGGGACGGCTGGCTGCCGCCGGCGTTATCGAGTACCCCCTGATGTGCCCCCGCCCTTATATGCGAGGGTACGTAATCGAATTGCTTGAAAAGGGTGATATTGGCGGCGAAGGGCTATCCCCGGCCGACCGATGGTACTTACGCCGGTTGGCCGACGAGTTCGGCGTCGAACTCGGGACCGAAACGCCCAACGAACTGGGCGAACGCCGGCTCTTCTACGAAACTTACGAAGAACGGGTAACCGCTTACATAGACGTTTACGGTACCGGCGGCGGTTATTACCGTCGAGGAACCGACTCGTACCTTAAAAGCGGCATAATCATAGACGACGGACTGGAATACGGGGAACGTTTCGCGATTCGTCAGCGGACCAAAATCTTCGGGTTCTCGGGCCGCGATTACGTACCTGAGTATATTGACCGGGCACGTATCATCCTGAAAACCGGGACGTACGTCGACCCGTATATAATATACGCGTCCTTCGGGTGGCCGAACATATCTTTCCAGTTCGGCCGCGACCAAATGGAAACAGGGCCGGGGTATCACAACCAATTATTGCTTTCTCGAAACGCGCCGGCGCTGGATATGTTCCGCTTCACCCTGTCGTTCCCAAGGGCCGATTGGACCGCGATAACGGCCCGTCTCGAACCGGCCGACAACCGGTACTTATCCCTTCACGGTTTCGTAATCCGTTTGTTCCCGTGGGTGGACGTCGGCGTCAGCGAAGCGGTCATATATCAGGACGACAGCTTCCCGTCGATTTACCTCAATCCGTTTCTACCCTATTACATCGAACAAAACTTCCGGGGAGACAAAGACAATATGCTCATCGCCGCCGGGTTGGACTTTCACTTGCCGTTAGGCGTCCGGCTTTACGGCGAGTACCTAACCGACGGCGGCATGTTCTCGAGTAGGCGCGACCTGGAACCTTTTGAGAAAAGAGGGTTACTCGTTGGGACGTATTTACCCCTAACGATAGCTAACCGTCCACTGGACCTCAGAAGCGAATACACGAACGTACGCAACGGCGTTTACAGCCATAAATTCGACGGTAACGAGTATTCCTACATGGGAATACCCCTCGGTTCCTACACCGGTCCCGACGCCGATGAGTTCTGGCTGTGGGGCGGGTTCCGTTACTGGCCGAACTTCGAAACGTCAGCCGAAATAACCTTACGCCGAAAGGGCGAAGGCGACCTCAGCCCGAAAAGTTACTGGTCCAAAGATAGCTTCCTTACGGGCGTCGTGGAAAGGGAAAAGGAGCTAGCCGCCGGGTTTCTATGGGAGAACATCTTTAGATTCGGTGCGTTACAAACGAAAGTTGGTTATATGTGGACCGAAAACTATGAACACGAACAGGGTCGGGACCGTAACTTCTTCTGGGCTGACGTTCAAGGAGCCGTCGGGTGGATGTAAACGTGAAGTTTTAACGTAGACGTTTTTGGAACTCTTACTACACGTTTAAGGAGCAACTATGCGAAAGACGTTACTAGTGATATCGATTACGTTAACCGCGCCTGCGGTGGCCTTAAACCCCGGGATCGTCGAGACCGAAACCGGTACGCGATTAGCAGAACGGGTAACCGACGGCGTGTTGGAAACGGCAAGCTGGTCGGCGGCGACACCATATTACGCCCCATCCGGGCCCGGTTATCCCGACCCCTACAACCAGGGAGAGGTACTCTGGTCGGTCGAGGAATGGCACGGTTCCTACGGCGCGATATGCGAAGACGTGGATATTTCCGAAGACGGTAACTACGTTTTCTGTTCGTGGAACCTTAACTACGAGAAATGGGAACTTTACGAATCCTACGGCGCCGGAACGCCGGTCTGGACTTACGACCTCCTCGACGGCGGAAGTTTATACGTACACGCCGTCGGCATCGTATCAGGCGATATTTCGGCCGACGGGACGGTTATCGCCGGGTGCGTATCCGGTTGGACGACGTGGCCGGCGACCTACTATAAAGGGACATTATTCAAATTTTCGAGCGCGTCGAGTACGCCCGATTGGTCCTACGATTTCCCGTACATGGACCCCGACATGAACCTCTCATCCAGACCCGTAGACGTTCGCGTTACGCCCGACGGCTCAACGATCGTCTGTTTGGTCCGAAATATCCAGGACGACCCGACGAAACCGCATCAACTATACGTATTCGACAGCGACAGCGACGTCCCCACTCTCGTAATAGACCTTCCCAACACCGACGAATCGCCGTACGGGTTGGATATAACCGACGACGCTTCCCTTCTCGCGTATTCCACATATCAACACGTCTATGTATACGACTCGGACGGTACCCAGTTGAACGCTTTCAGTATCGACCACGGCTGGCAGCTAAAGCCGGCAATATCCGCCGACGGCGAATGGTTGGTGTACGGCAACTATCACGGCCAACTTCGCCTGAACGAATGGAACGGTTCGGAGTTCGAACAGGCGTGGCAATATACGGTACCACCGGAATACTACTATCCCTCGATATGCGGCGTGGACGTGGTCGGGGACACAATAATGATGGGGTCGTACCAGCCGAATGCTACTTCCAACCGCGGGTTCGTTTACGCGTTCGACACTTCGTCTTCCACGCCCCTTTGGATTAGCGACGACTTCGGCGATTACGTCGAGGGCGTATCCCTGAACGCCGACGACGCGACCGTCGGTATCGCCGCGTCGTGGGGCCCCGTAACCGGCTCCGGATGGCGGTCTGCCCTATTTATGACCGATTCTCCTACGCCCTACTTTTATATGGACGAGAGTTACCCCGGTTCCCACTTCGCCTGCGAAATTTCCGGCGACGGTGCTTTAGCTGCCACCGGCGGTAAACGGGTTCACGCGCGCGTAATGGGCAGCGGTGGGTGGCTTTACTGTATCGAATCGTCCACCGGCGATACCGACGTAGAACTCCTCTACTTCGCAGCCGCCGGCGGCAAGAGCGTGATTAGGTTGGAATGGGGCGTCGCCGGCACGGACGACATAACGGGTTTCAATCTTTACCGTTCGGCGAAACTCTCGAACGAAACGGTACGCACGTCCGCGCCGGAAGTCAGACTTAACGGCGAACCGATAACGGGCGAAGGTCATTACGTTTACGTAGACAACGAAGTGGCCGTCGGAAAGACTTACACCTATCGTCTGGAAGCGGTCCTAAATACTAAGAACGAAACACTCGGGACGTGCGAGGGTACATCCGGCGCGGGTAAGTACGCTTTCGCCCTGGCGCAGAACTACCCGAACCCCATAAAGGATAAAACGAGTTTCGCCTTCAGCTTACCTGAAGCGGGAAGGGCCGTCGTCAAAATATACGATATCACCGGGCGCCTTGTTGCCGAAGTGGGCGGTTCTGAATACGAAGCGGGTACCCACGACGTAACCTTCGATGCCGGAGACCTGGCGAACGGCGTATACTCGTACGAACTGGAAGCCGACGCCGGGCGGTTGGTGCGTAAAATGGTGGTAAACAGGTAGCACGTCCGTAAACGAAAGAAACGATAACCGACGCGTCCTGCGGGTTTAATATCGTAAAAAATAGAGTTCGCGTAAAGTTTGTAACCTATTTTAACGGGTAAACAATAGGTTAATAACAAGATGGGGGTAATATGCTTTGCCATAATAAAAAGCTAGGATACGTACTCGGCACGGTAATCTGTGTAGCCGTACCGACATCGGCGTACAACCTCGATTCGATCCGTTCCGATTACGAGGAGATGTACAAAACCGAGGCCCACGCCTGGTGGTCGGCGGACGTGGAAGGCCAAGAAGTCGACTTCGACGCGATACGTGAACCGTACGAGTACCTCTTCAGGGATAAGGCGTTACTTGATTTCGTGAAAGAAGAAGCCGATAACTCTACGGACGCCGATACGTCAATGCGTATGCGATTATTGTACTCGGCACTGGCCGAAGGTTACGTCTACGAAAACACCGAGGAGGCCGATCTTCAACTCGAGAAACAGGAACGCTCCGCCCATTTCTATGTACCGGGTCTGGACGAACCGGTAGCGTTGAGGGACTACGGGCGCTTTTTCTTCGCCGCCGACCCGGACCCTGTGGTCCTTGAGAACCTGCGGTGTGCAAAGGCCAATTATACTATCAACACCGTCAACCCCTTGAGGAAGCGTAAACTCGAACTGAAACGAGAAGCCGCCCTGGAGCTGGGGTATGACAACTACGCCGATTTCTATTTTTCGGTCTACGGTTTGGATATCGACACGGAACAAGAACGGGCGGTTAAGTTCCTTGAAGAGACTCAAAAACCGTTCGGAACGGCCGCCGACGAGAGGTGCCTGGATCTTTTGGGCGTACCGGCCGCCGAGGTCGGACGGGACCGGAAGAGGGCGATTTACTTCGCCCGTGAGTACGACGAATACTTCCCGGCGGAAGAATCGTTGGCGTTCACATACGCGGTCCTGGACGCGATGGGGTTCGACGTCGCGGCGATGGACAACCTGGCCCTCGACGACGAAGACCGACCCGATAAGGCCAATCGGGTAGCCTGTTACCCGGTCGATCCGCCGGCCGACGTCCGGGTGAACCTCCGGCCGATGGGCACGTTCTTCAGCTACTTTCCGGCCCTTCACGAGTTCGGGCACGCTATGCACAACGCCCACATCGCCGGAGACTTACCGGCTGAATATCGAATACTGGGCCGAAACGACCTGACCGAGACATACGCGTTTCTCTTCGAACACCTTTTCGCGAACAGGGCGTTTTTAACCGAGGAAATCGGGATGATGGACGGAGACGCGGACGCTTTCCTAGAGTATATGAAGTTTTTTATGTTATCCGAAGTACGGGGTTCGGCTTTTGAAACCGCCTATAGTATAGCGCTCGAATCGGGCGAGGTCGAAGACCCGTTAGGTTACTATAACGAACTCAAAGATGAGTATGACGTCTTCCGCGAAACGGCGATGGACCGGGAACAGGGGTATCTGGCCCTCGACGAGGGTTTCTACGGGATGGCGTACTTCCACGCTTATATCGCCGAGGCACAACTAGTCGCGAAACTCGAGGAAAAGTTCGGAGAGCGCTGGTACAAGGACCCGGCCGCCGGCGAATTTTTGCGTAGCCTTTACGCTAAAGGGAACGCGATAGGAGCCGAGGGGTTGTGTAAAGAGTTAGGGTACGACGGGTTGGATATGGAATACTTAATCGAACGGCTCGGGAAACTCTCTAATTAAAACTGCCGTTTTTCATTAAAAAACGTTCGTACGTTCTATAACCTCGGTCCGCTCTAGCTCCTTAGAGACGTAACGGACCGCCTTGCCAACGGCGTTACTGTTCCAGGTTTATCTTTACTTCCGCGACGTATAACGCCTTCCGGTCCCGGTTCTCCAAGAAGTTCGCGAGCATATAACCGACGTCCGGTTCGACCCTGGCGTCGAAGACGGTTTCTCCGTCCACCGCTATCACTAAGTTCCTACCCAAATCTATCATATCGGGATGAACGTAAACTGTAAACTCGCCCAGCCGGGACCCTTTTACGTCTATACGGTTGTCGGTGTACGTAACAACGGCCTTAGCCGACGGAACCTCCCTCTTGAACACGAAATAGTTCTGCGGCTCCGGGAGATTACCTTCCAGTGTTAACGTTTCGCCTTCGCGCTCCACCGTCAGAGTTATATCGTCGCCCCGGGATATCGTCTCTTTCCACGCGTTCAAGTCGTCCATATCGCCTATCTCGGCGCCGTCGGCACCCACTAGGACGTCGCCCTCGGCGAGTCCAATATCTTCCGCGGCCGTATCCTCCAATACCTTGGTTACCTTAACCCCCGCCCCTTCGAAGTCATAGTCCGGGATAAACCCGATAGTTTTCCGGTCGTCAACCATTACCGTATTGTAATCCGCGTGCCATTCGGCGGCCTCGACCGGCAGTACCCGGTCCACCGAAAACCAGCTGCACCGCCCGAACTCCGGGACCGCCGCTTCCCAGACTATCCTTTCCGGGAAACGGTCCCGCGGATTACCGTCGAGGAAATCGTAGATACGGGGGAGTTCGCTTTCGGCGTAATCCATAAAGTCGTGTTCGCCGGGGAGTTCCCGATAAGTGATATCCCCGCCGGCTTCGACCGCCATCTCGATACTCCCCCGCATCTTCGCCGACGGGTAGAGGGAGTCGTCGAAAGTGGTTACGGCGTAAACGGGCGCGTTATAGAAGTTGGGCGCGTAGGTCGGCAAATCCCCGTCGAGGCTGCCGACGCCCATATGCCCGTTCAGCGCGACGAACGCCGCGTAATCGGTCGGGTCCACCATCGCGTGGAGGAACGCGGCGGACCCGCCGTCGGAAAATCCCGCCATATAGACCCGGTCGTCGTCTACGTTATACCGGCGTTTGACCGTACGGACCAGATTCCGGATGTTCGCCATCCCCACTTCGTCCCACCAGGTGGCTCCGTCCTGACCGAAGGGATAGAGCCCCAGCCAGCCCCGGCCGTCGAGGTTCAACAGCTCGTTACCCTCCTCGACGGAGGTAATCGGGTCTTCCTCTATTTCGGCGCGAGATACGCCGCCGTGCAGCTTGACTAGCAGGGGCGTGGGTTCGGTTGGGTCGTACGACGCCGGGACGTAAAGTACCCACGGACGTTCCACGCCGTCGATACAAACGGTCGTCCCTAAAACAGGTCCGTACTCGTCGGCCGGAGGAAATTCCAACGATTCTATAGCGTCGGCGACCTCACGCCAACCGGGCGCCGCAGAAGTTACCGCGGCCGTCAATTCGTCCCGGGCCGCGCCGGGATCGGCCGCTATAAAATCGGCTAAATCGGCCCGCCAATCGGCGGCGTTCGTTTGGACGAATGCGACGCAAACCGCTGTCAGAAACAAACGTCGATACGCGGTTACTATCATAACGGACCCCCACGTCATTAAAACACGCTCCATTCAACACCGGTAAAAGTCAGGGTTTTTTCGTTACTATTTCATCCCGCCCCGGCCCCGTAGAGACGTAACGGACCGACGCGCCGACAGCATCTTCGACGAACTCAATATACAAACGGGCCGCCGCCGGAAGCTCGTCGTAAGTGCTTATACCGTCCCAGCCGCCTTCGAAAGGTTCCATCTCTTTCAACACGGGCTTCGCGTCCCATATCCGGCCGAAGGGTTGGCCGAACGTTCCCACGGTCTCGCTGGCCATTTCGTAAGCGTCGCAAACGAACAACTCGTCCATACCGGCCAAGACGTCGAGCTTGGTTAGGGCGATCGAGTTTATCCCGGCAGTCTCAACCGCGTAACGGAGGAGCGGCAGGTCGAGCCAACCGACCCTCCTCGGGCGTCCGGTCGTGGCGCCGTACTCGCCTCCCCGGTCCCGTATCATATCGGCGACATCGCCGTCCAACTCCGTCGGCATCGGGCCGGCGCCCACCCGCGTCTGGTAGGCTTTTACGACGCCTAACACCTCATCAACCTTTGTACCTGGTATACCGATACCCGACGCGGCGACGGCCGGATGGATCGTGGACGACGTAACGTACGGATACGTCCCGTGGTCCGGATCGAGTAGAAGCCCCTGCGCTCCCTCTACAAAGACTCTTTTACCTTCGGTTATATATGAGCGCACCTCGGCGCCCACGTCACCGGCGAATTGCCGCAATCTGTCCGCTACACCCAAAACCGCGTCTAAATCAACGCTGAAATCCGCCGAGACGCCGGCTGCCTCAAGGACCGGAGCGTGGCGTACATAACACATTTCCATTTTCGCCGCGAAATCGTAATCGAACAATAAATCCTCCAGCCGAACGCCGAGCCGGTACTGCTTATCGGCGTAGCAGGGGCCGATCCCCCTCTTCGTCGTCCCGAGGGCCGACTTACCCATTAAAGCTTCCTGGGCGGCGTCCAACGTCTTATGAATCGGAAGTATCAAATGACACGCGTAATCGATCAGCAGGGTCGAAACGTCTGCGCCGGTCGACTTCACGTAATCTATTTCGTCGAGCAGCACGAACGGGTCCACGATAACGCCGCGGCCGACGCAACACCGCACACCCGGACGGAATATACCCGACGGGACCAGATGGAGGATGTGTTGGACCCCATCGATGACGATAGTATGCCCGGCGTTGTTGCCGCCGTTGCACCTGGCCATCAGGTCGCATTCGGCGCTCAACACATCGGCTATCTTACCCTTCCCCTCGTCGCCCCACTGGGCACCTACCATTACCGTAACGCCCACGTCGCCTCCTTACCGTCGAGTTTTTAACGGGCGCAAAAAACCTCGCGAGTATAGCAACCTCCGGCCAGCCGGTCAACGTAATTCAAAATACCCGACCCCATACGAACGAACGTTTTCGACCAAACTAAACGGCGGCCCCCCACGTTCGTTTGCCCTTGTTACGACGCGGCCGTATCTGTTAAGATAAATCACGTTCAACTACGGCCGTGTGCCGAGGTGTACATGATTAAATCGAAAGTACTCGGGGCGCTCGCAGCCGAATATATGAAGAAACTCGACACGCGGCAAAAAGCGGCGCGCGTGGTACTCGGGACGCTGGAAGTGGACGACGTCGTTCTCCTACCCGTGGACCGCCGCCTCGAGAAAAAGCTGATTAAGTCCGGAAAACGACCTAGACGCCGGGGGTACACGACTTCGGTGAAGATATCGGGGCGCCGCGTCTCCATCATCAACTCCGGTCTCGGTACGCCCGCGATGGAAGCGACCGTCGTCGGGTGCGCCGGAGCCGGCGCGAAGGCGCTGATACGCCTCGACTCCTGCGGCGGGCTCAAACCGGCTATGGAAGTCGGCCAACTCTTCGTCGCCGAGAAGGCCCGGGCCTTCGACGGAGCGACGCAAGCCGTCACCGACGAACGCGAGTTCGACGCGTCGCCACTTCTTCTCGACGCCGTCGAAAACGGCTTGGCCGGAGTTAAACGGACGATACGATACCATAAAGGCACGATAGGGACCGTCGACGTTTTCTTCGGCCAGACCAAGGAAATGCTCGACCGCTGGGCCGAGGATTGCCCGGCGATAGATATGGAGTCGAGTATCCTTTACCACCTCGCGGCCCGGTTCGGGCTTCACGCGGTCTCGGTCCTAGTAATAAGCGACGTCAAACCCGCCGGCGTAGACCCCTTCGGCCCGGGAGAACACCCGTTGGGCGACTACCTCGAAGGTAGGGAAAAGTTGGTCCGACTAGCGGAGGAAGTAGTGAAAAATATACCGCGGGACGTCCCCCGTTTGAACGCCGAACCATAAAATGGAATCGGAGATTAACCCTAAGATAATAAAAGATTTACGGCGCGCCGTCGGGAGTCAAAACGTACGGACCGGCGCCGAAGACCTATACGTCCATTCGTACGACGCCACGGCGGTTTCTCACCCGCCGGACCTGGTGGTCGTCCCTAATACGGCTGACGAGTTGGCCTCCGTGTGCGAGCTTCTGTGGGCCGACGGCGTCCCGTTAACGCCCCGCGGCGCCGGGACCGGATACTCCGGCGGCGCCCTCCCCGTTCGCGGCGGCGCCGTCGTCGTATGCGACCGCCTCAAAAACTGGACCGGGCCGTCGAACGGAACGGTAACGTGCGAACCGGGCGTTATCGTCGATGACTTGAACCGGGAGCTTAAACCCCTCAGCCTGTTCTACCCGGTGGACCCTGCCTCGAGCGAAGCCAGCACCGTCGGCGGACACTTGGCCGAGAACGCCGGCGGCCCCGCCGCTTTCAAATACGGCGTAACTCGGGATAACGTCCGCTCAATGGAGGTAATCAACCCCGCACGGGGCCGGGAGGTGGTCGTCGAAAAGCCGGGCGAACTCGACCTCCTAAGCGTACTCGTTGGGTCCGAGGGCACGCTGGCCGTAACCCTTCGAGCCGAGCTGCGGGTTCTGGCGCGGCCGCCGGCGCGGGCCGCCGCGCTCGCTACTTTCGACGGGGCGCCCGCCGCAGGCAAAGCAGCGTACGCGGTCATCTCGTCGGGGTTGGGGCCGGCCAAACTCGAGTTCATAGGCGCCGACTGCATCAAGTGCATACTGGAGGACGACCCGGACGCTCTCCCCGCCGACGCGGGGGCCGTGCTTCTCCTCGAGTTCGACGGTTCCCCCGAAGAAGTCCAGGCTGTCGAAACGGAGGTCGAGGAAGTCCTTGCGGCGACAGACGCCCGTAGCATATCGGCCACAGCCGACGAACGCGAGTCCGACCGGCTCTGGCACGTGCGCCGGGGCATCTCCGCGGCGTTGGCTCGGCTCGCGCCCCATAAACTAAACGAGGACGTATGCGTTCCGCCGTCGCGCGTCCCCGCGTTCCTGGAGTTCGTCGAGGAAATGAGCCGGCGCCTGGGCCTGTCAATGCCCACGTTCGGGCACGTCGGCGACGGAAACCTGCATGTGAACTTCATGTACGACAAAGGCGACGCAAGGCAAGCGGTAAAAGTCGAGGAAGGCGCCCGGGAGTTGGCCGCGGAAGTCCTGGCACTCGGCGGGACTATCTCCGGCGAACACGGTATCGGGCTATCCAAACTACCGTTCGTCGATATGGAACTTAGCCGGGCGGAAATAGAAACGATACGGCGGGTCAAAGCGATGTTTGACCCGAACGATTTGCTTAACCCGGGAAAAACGCCGGAACCGGGTTAATATTAAAATACGGGAACGGCCGAGTATAGATTAAAACTTATGCAAGTTGAAACGGTCGAAACGTTAAAGTGGACAGGAAGGAAACATGATTAATAAAGTTCCTACTGCGGTTGCTCTGTTGGCTGCGATACCGGCGCTCGCCGGAAACGTCTACGTAGTGGACTATGAGAGCCAGGCCGACCTCACAGTTTATGTCGTGGATTACGAGTCGCAGGCGGACCTGAGCGTATACTACGTTGACTACGAGTCCCAGGCGGCCGGTGAAGACGCTCTCTGGTATATGGTCGACTACGAATCCCAGGCCGACGTTACAATCTATTTCGTCGAATACGAATCCCAGGCCGACCTGAATATATACGTGGTCGAGTACGAGTCCCAGGCCGGATGGAACGGCGGGCACCCGTGGCAGGGAAGGCTTCACTAACGGTAAAGTAGAAGGAGTTTGTATGAAACGGGAAGCTATCTCCGCGTTAACAATGGTCTTCGCCGCTATACCCGCCGTCGCCGGCAACGTCTACGTAGTCGATTTTGTGAGTGGAGCCGATCTTTGCGTCTACGTGGTTGACTACGAAAGTGGGGCGGACCTTAATGTTTACTACGTAGATTACGAATCGGGGGCCAAAGGCGAAGACGCGTTCTGGTACGTGGTCGATTCAGAAAGCTTGGCCGACGTTAAAGTATACTTCGTAGGTTACGAATCCGGAGCCGACCTCAAAATATACGTCGTCGATTACGCATCCGGGGCCGGTTGGAACAATAGCCACCCTTGGCAGGGGAGGTTACACTAAACAACGACGTGAAGGTGGTCAATATGAAACGCGGTATTTCGTTGGCGTTAGCGATGCTTTTTGCGGCCGTGCCGGCCGCAGCCGGAAACATCTACGTCGTGGACTACGAGTACCAAGCCGACGTAAACGTGTTCGTCGTGGACTACGAGTATCAGGCCGATTTGAACGTCTATTACGTCGAGTATGAGTATCAAGCCGCCGACGAGGACGAGCTCTGGTACATCGTGGACTACGAGTATCAAGCCGACGTGAAGGTTTACTTCGTCGAGTACGAATACCAGGCCGACTTGAAGATTTACGTGGTTGAGTACGAGTATCAGGCGGGTTGGAATGCAAGCAACCCGTGGCAGGGTCGCTTGCATTAGATACTTTCAACGGTCGGTACTAGTTTCTCTTGGCAGCGCCCGACGCTTACTTCCCTGCGGGCTTTATTCTAAGGACGGAATACCGGCTCGGGTTATCTCCTACCGGCCGACGGCGTACCCCTATTTGCGATAAAAACCCGTTCAAACACCCTCTTTTTCAACACGATTACAGTTGATTTCCGTGTGGCGATTGGTATAATAGCACCACTAGGTTTTTCGGTAACTCCAAACGTACCCTTATAACCTTATTACAAAAAGGGAGGTAGTAACATGTCGCGGTTTTTGATTGTATCTTTAGCGTTGCTAATCCTTACAGCCGGGTTAGCGTGGGCCCAACCAACAGAGGTCGTCGTATTCTTATCGCTCAACTACCTCAATCCGTATGTACAAAACGCTCTCGACAGTCTAGGCTGGCCGTATACCGTTTACTACAACAGCAACGAAGCCGCGTTCCGCGCCGACGTGGCTGACGGAGCCGATATCGTGGTTTATAACTGCCCGTCGAACTACGACGCCGCGTCGCTCGATACATTGGAGGACTACGTCAACGACGGCGGTTTATTAACCATGTGCCATTGGGCGGTCAGTTTTCACGCCGGGCACGGCCTTTGGGACGCGATGGAGTTCGACTACGTATCGGAATATTTCACCCCGATACCTGTTTACTTCTGGGACGACGGCCACCCGGTATTCAACAACCCCAACACGCTTTCCGAACCTTTAACCTTCAGCGACGGTTGGGCCCGGGACGGGCAGAGGATTAACCCGTCGGGCAGCGCGGTTGCTATCGCCGGTTATACTACGGACGAACAGGACAACGAAGGCGCCATGGTCATCAACTCCGCCAACACCACAATCTTCAACGCCTTCTGCTGGGACGAAGGCACCTCCGCTATGACCGACCTGATAGAAAACGAACTGACCTTCCTCTGGGAAGGCGGTCCGCCCTCGGCGTTCAGCCTGCTTACGCCTGAGGACGGCGAAATAATCGACGTCTTCACAGGCCGCGGCGGCGATACGGGTTTCGTAGCGGAAACCATGACTACGAAGAACGCGGGAGCCGTAACGTTCTTTAACAGGACCAACGACCCGGTCGACGTGGACGTAACGTTTACCTGGGAAGAAGCGGCAAATGCCGAAGAATACCAAATACTGGTGGACGACGACTACACGATGGTTTCGCCCGAGGTGGACGAGCCGGGCCTGACCGAAGAAACGTTCACGTACACTTTCTCGGTTGACCACACTATCACGTACTACTGGCGCGTAATCGCTTCCAACGAGAACGGCGACACGCCCTGTAACGAAGACTTCGAGTTTGAGTTCAACTACAACAACACGAGTATTGCGCCGGCATCCCTCGGCGAAGTTAAAGCAACGTTCCGGTAAACCCGATGCTCAACGAACACATACAGGCGGGCCGGCGACGGCCCGCCTTTCTTGGTACCGGAGACGCGGGATTTCAATAGAAAAGACTTGACTCAGAATACTAAACGGCTTATAATGACAGCGTTCAATTTGCCGCGTATCGGATCCGCGGCAAAAGGGTGGAAATCGTATTTTAAACGGAGAAGGAGGAAACGCTATGTCGAAGTATTTACCGGTTTTTTTAGGTCTGGCTTTGGCGGTCGGCGCTTTCGCCAGCACCAACGTATTAATTTGCCACTACGATTACGCCGGCCAAGCTAGTTCGATTATGACGGAAATAAACAACGACGCCTACTTCGACTCGGTAACTGAATGGAACATCCTAAACTCGGGCATCCCGAGCGTCGCGGACCTCGGCGACTACGACGGCGTACTCACCTGGAACAACTACTTCTATACTGCCGGCGAAGCTCAGCAGATGGGCGACAACCTCGCCGATTATGTCGATGACGGCGGAGGAGTAGTCGTTACGATATGGTCGATTGCCCAAGTAACGGGCCGTTTCGCGAGTGACCCCGATTACAATCCGCTTAACGGCGGGACCAATAACCACACTTATAGAAACCTGGGTACCGTCCACGAACCGGACCACCCGTTAATGGACGGAGTATCGTCGATTAACAATATGTATTACGGAGTTAATTCGACGGTGGAATCGGGCGCACTGCTCGTTTGCGAAGCTTCGGACGGGCGGCCGCTCGGCGCGGTCAACGCCGCTGAAAACGTGGCGGCCATTGACTGTACCCCCCGTAGTACTAAGATGTGGTCCGGCGACGGCTGGGTTTTGTTGTTAAACGCGTTGAAGGTCGTAATGGTACCTATGCCCGGCGAGTTCAACCTGCTGACGCCGGCCGACGGCGAAGTAATCGACGTGTTCGACGGCCGCGGCGGCGAACCCGATTTCGTGGCGGAAGCGATGTCTGTGAAGAACGCCGGTACGATAACCTTCTACAACAGGACCAACGACCCAGTTGATGTTGACGTTGAATTCACGTGGGAAGAATCCCCGAACGCTACGGAATACGAGCTAATCGTGGACGACGACTACACCTTCAATTCGCCCGTACTGGACGAAACCGGCATAGAAGAAACGACTTATACCCATACGTTCTCCGTCGACAGTACAATTACCTACTACTGGCGCGTAATCGCTTCGAACGAGTACGGCGAACAGCAGTGCAACGAAGACTTCGAATTCGAGTTCAACTACAACAACACGAGCATAGCGCCGGCATCTCTCGGCGAAGTCAAAGCGACGTTCAGGTAAACCCAGCGTTCAACGAACACGTGCAGGCGGGCCGGCGACGGCCCGCCTTTTTCTTGGTACCGGGGAAGCGGGATTCAATAAATATCGCTTGACTAACGCATCCGTTTATAGTAGGGTAATTGAACTTAGAATGGTCAGTAACGTATCGTTCCTAACTATGAAAAGGAGGAAGTATGAAGAAGGTTATCTATCTCGCGTTAGCGGTCGTACTCACGGCTACATTCTCCCTGGCCGATATGTATAGCGAGAACCCGGAAAAGGACACATGGGTCTGGCCCGGTAACGGCCCGTACGGGTCTTCCAACGAGCTGAGGACCAACAACCCGTCTTACGACCAGTGGATCGTCATCCAGTTCGATTTATCCTCGATCCCGGACGGCTCGACAGTAAACTATGCCGATCTGTACTGTTATCGCTACGAGGGGTGGTACAGCGGCGACACCAATTGCGATCTTTACAGGGTAACCGAGGAATGGGACGAGTACACCCTCGTTGACACGATAGCACACGACGATACGTACTCGTACGATAACGTTAACGTCGGGACTCCCAACGGTTGGAAGGTGTTCGACGTAACGGAGCTTGTCCAGGAATGGTTGGACGGCACTTACGACAACTACGGCCTCGTCTTCTACGGCACGAGCGGCTCGGGTTATTACCAGAGGATATGCTCGCGGGAATACGGTTCGAACGAACCGTACCTCGAAGTTGATTACGACGTGGTAATGCCGGGTCCCTTCGCTCTCCTTACGCCGGCCGACGGCGAAATAATCGACGTCTTCTCCGGCCGCGGCGGTGATACGGGGTTTGTAGCTGAAACAACTACCGCGAAGAACGCAGGTATGGTAATGCTCTACAACAGGACCGAAGACCCGGTTGACGTGGACGTCGAATTCACGTGGGAAGAATCGACTCTCGCCGAAGAATACGAACTGATAATCGACGACGACTACACCTTCAACACGCCTGAATACGATATACCGGGCATAACCGACGAAGCCTACACTAACACCTTTTCCGTTGACCATTCGATTATCTACTACTGGCGCGTAATCGCGTCCAACGAGTACGGCGAAGCGCAAAGCAACGAGGACTTCAGCTTCGAGTTCAACTACAACAACACCAACGTAGCGCCGGCGTCTCTCGGCGAAGTCAAGGCTACGTTCCGGTAAACCAAACGCTCCATGAACGCAAACGGGCGGGCCGATAACGGCCCGCCTTACTATTTTTGTATAGAAAACGCCCCC
>CP070755.1:1313361-1334931 GCA_020348885.1 Candidatus Coatesiibacteriota bacterium
CGTCTGTCAGCACAAACACCACCCCGGGCGAAGCCGCTTCCGCGACCTCATTCCTGGAAAGTGGTGCTTAAGGCCTCTGTACCAGGCCCAACCGAAGCAAACGACTCCATAACATACCACATAATTCAGGTGGAATCCATAACAGAGGAAGAATTTTTCTCATCCGTCAGCCCGGCCGAGGCTGAAGGATGAATAAGAGAGAGCGGGTTGCCCGCGGAAAGCACAGGCGCAGAGCCGAGCGGACCAAGGCCTCCTGAACCCTCGGCCGGAGTCGGCCTGCCCCCTGGCTTGATGGTAGAAAGCCCTTCTGCTAGACTGCCACAGCGAAGGGAGAGTCTGACAGATGGAACTAGTTTGGCTTGTGCCCATTATAGGGGCAGCAACAGTAATCTTCGCCGCCTGGCTGACCTTGAATGTCCTGCGACGGGACACAGGCTCCTCCGAGATGCAAGATATCGCTGCCATGATCTTCGAGGGGGCCAATGCCTTCATGTACCGCCAGTATCGGACTATCGCCATGCTGTCCGTGGTCACGGCAGTGGTCGTCGGCGCCATTGTTGGCTACTTCGACGAGAGCCTCAAGATCGGCGTCTACACCGGCATAGCCTTTATGGTGGGTGCCTTCGCCTCCGCCCTCTCAGGGTTCATCGGCATGTACGTGGCCGTGCGCTCCAACGTGCGCTGCGCCTCCGCCGCCACCCGCAGCCTGCCCGAGGCGATCGCCGTCTCCCTGCGGGGCGGCGCCGTCTCAGGCTTCATGATTGTCGCCCTAAGCCTCCTAGGAGTGGCCGGCATCTTCGCCGTCTACAGTCGCCTGCTGGGCAACCCCATGGACGATGCTCCCTTCCTTATCGTGGGCTTTGGTTTCGGGGCTAGCTTCGTGGCCCTGTTTGCCCAGCTCGGCGGCGGCATCTACACGAAGGCCGCCGACGTGGGAGCCGACCTGGTGGGCAAGGTGGAGGCGGGCATCCCCGAGGATGACCCTCGCAACGCGGCGGTGGTCGCCGACCTGGTGGGCGATAACGTGGGCGACTGCGCCGGGATGGCGGCCGACATCTTCGAATCGTACGAGGTAACCCTAGTAGCCGCGATGATTCTAGGCTACTCGGTGCTCGGCGTGCCCGGCGTCGTCTTCCCCCTTATCGTCCGCGGCGTGGGCGTCATCACCTCGATAATCGGGACGCTGGCGGTCCGGCCACTGTCCGAGAAAGAACACGGGATGACCGTCATCCAGCGGGGGTACATCATCAGCGCGGTAACGTCCGCGGTCGGATTCTTCTTCTTCGCGCACTGGTACGTAGGCGATATGCGGGTCTTCTGGGCGACCGTAGTGGGGCTGGTATTATCCGTACTTATCTCGCTCTTAACCGAGCACTTCACGTCGCTGAAGCGAAAGCCGGTCAAGGAAATAGCGGCGGCGACCCGTACCGGCTCCGCGACGACTGTCCTGATGGGCGTGGCTGTCGGGCTGGAGTCGTCGGTCTGGGCGATTCTCGTCATCTGCGGCGCCATCTTCGCTTCGGTGGTCATCGTGGGCGACCCGACGGCCGTTGGCTTCATCCTCTACTCGGTCTCGCTGGCCGGGATGGGGATGCTCACGACCACGGGCGTCATCGTCTCGATGGACACCTACGGGCCGGTGGCCGACAACGCCAACGGGATAATCGAGATGTCCAAGGAGGGCGACGAACAAACCATCAAGACCATCGCCGACCTCGACGCGGTGGGCAACACGACCAAGGCGATAACCAAGGGTTTCGCCATCGCGACGGCCGTCATGGCCGCGACGTCCCTCTTCGGTTCCTACTTCGAAGAAATCGTACGTGCAGGCGGGGATTTATCCTACATAGATGTGGCCAGCCCGATGGTGCTAATCGGCCTGCTTATAGGCGGCGCGGTACCGTTCATGTTCAGCGCGCTGACGATCCGGGCCGTCGGCCGCGCGGCGGGCCTCGTCATCCAGGAAGTCCGGCGCCAGTTCGCGACGATACCCGGGCTGCTGGAAGGCAAGGAAGGCGTAACGCCGGACTCGGGCCGGGCTGTGGCTATATGCACGCGGGCGGCCCTGCGGGAGTTGGTGGGGCCAGGGTTACTGGCGATACTGACGCCTTTGGTGGTCGGGTTCCTCTTCGGCGCGGCGCCGCTGGGCGCGTTCCTGGCCGGCATCATCCTGACGGGCCAGTTGATGGCCGTTTTCCTTTCCAACTCCGGCGGCGCGTGGGACAACGCGAAGAAAGCCATCGAGGACGGGCTTTACGGCGGCAAGGGAACGCCGGAACACGAGGCCGGCGTCGTAGGCGACACCGTCGGCGACCCGTTTAAGGACACCGCCGGTCCGGCGATAAACCCGCTCATCAAGGTGATGAACCTGGTGGCGCTCATCGCGGCGCCGTTGATAATCAGGTTCCGGGACACGTTATGGTTGTCGGTACCGCTGGTAGCCGTCGGAATAATCCTTATCGGCTTCGCTATCTGGAAGTCGAAACGGGGCGCGTTCAGCGAGATGACGGGCGCCGAAGCGGGCGAAGCGACTGCGACGGATTAGCACAATACGCGTAAAAGAAACCCCCGGCTCTCGACGGGCCGGGGGTTATTTTTGTATAGCGGCTAGCGATTAATCGCCCGCTCCGAATTCTATCGTCTCCCTTATCAATGACGCAACGGGTTCTATGGTCTCCGGGTCGTCGTCTTTCGATACAATACTGACCAGGAAAACCAGATTAGGTGCTTTCGATACGAATAATATGTACTCGTAACGGTAGCCCTGAATCTCCTGCTGGCCGGGCGAAAGTTCGTAGAAGCCGAAGGACCCGCCCGTGAAACCGCCGCGCGCCAGTTCGTCGGCGGCCATGTCCTCGATCGGGTCGTATGCGAAGTCCATAGCGCCCGTGGCGTTCAGCGAATAAGTCCACGCGAACGAGTGCAGGTTGGCCGGCGTCGTCATGTCAACCGTTATCTCTGTCTCCGTCTTCTTAGGCATATCCATCTCGTCCCGGCGGTAGCGAACGAGTATCGACTTATCGCTGTTACCTACGTAATCCGAGAAGTACGGCGCGCCCTCGGGCATCGAATATCCCGGCAACTCCTCGTATTCGCCGGGTAACTCAAAGGTTATCTCGTTAAACGAGTATGTGGTCGCGCCGCCTCCGGTTAATTCGCCGACGGTATCTTTGCAAAAACCGCAACACCCGAGAGTCATTAACGCTACTACGGAAGATACGACAAAAGTACCGGTTTTCATAAACCGAACCTCCTTCGAAGTAAGTAATAACCCGGATACCGGTGTTACCTGAACATCGTCTTAATATGCCCAAGCGACGCCGGCACTATCCCGCTAAACTCGAACGTGAGAGTAAGTTTAGGGCGTTCGTACTCGGCCGAACTGTCGCTCGAGTGGAAGACGGCCGTCGCAGTCGTCGATTCGTCCGAGGCCGTAACCATCAAACCCTCGTCGTACGGCGGTACCGGTAGCGACACATCGAGCCAACCCGTGTCAGTCGGGAAAGCCGCCGAGCCAAGCAAAGAACCTATAGCCGGTTGGTCGTTCCACGTAACCGTGCTCTCGTGCCAGTTCTCGGATACTTCGTAGACCTCCACGTCCAGGGTGCCCCCGCCGGAAATCGATGTGGCGTAAAGAGAGAAGAGAGCATCCGTGAGTTCCAGGTCTTCAATGAAATCCGTTTCGAAGTAGACGTAGAACCGGGACACGTCGGAACCATCGTTATCGAGCCGCAGCTCCTCGTCGTCGCCGAAGTTGGCCGTCGGGTAACGCGAGTCTACGGTCGCGTCCTCCCCCCAGACCGGGTTGGGCTGGAGCGTTATCTCGTAGTCGGTCGCGGATGCTACGATAACTAAAATGAGTATCGAAAAAGCCAGTACGCATTTCATATCAATACCCCCTTGGTACTACTCTTGTACTTTTTCATTATAACGAAACGGTTAAAGCGGCGCAAATAAAAAAGCGACCGTAAACTACGGCCGCTTTAGCCTTAACCGACAGAAAATTACCCGAATGCGTCCAGGTTCTCCTCGGTCCGCTTCAGGCGCGCGCGCATCTCCTCAAGCCTTTCTGTTTCGCGCGCGACCACGTTCTTGGGCGCTTTACCAATAAAATCCTCGTTGGACAGCTTCTTCTCCAGTTCTGCTACGTTAAGCTTTAATTCCTCCGCGATTCTCTCGAGCCGGGTTTTCTCCTCTTCGAGGTCCACAACCCCTTCCAGCGGTACGTAAACGGTCGCGTCGCCCACGACCGCGACCGCCGACTTCGCCGGACGTTCGCCCACGGCTACCAATTCCATCCCCTTGATGCGCCCGAGACCGAACAATGTCGGCAGGTTCGCTTCAACCATCATAGCCCGGGCGGCGTCAGCGACCACCACCTTCGCGTCCACCAACTCGCCCGGCGGAACGTTCATCTCGGCGCGGACGTTCCGGACGCCCCGGATTATATCGAACAGAAGTGTTACGTCGGCTTCGGCTTCGTCGTCGGTTAGCTCTGGCGCAGGCTCGGGCCATTTGGCGACGATGAGATACCCGCCGTCGGGGACCAACCGCGAAAAGAGCTCCTCGGTAATGTAAGGCATTATCGGGTGCATCAGTCGAAGGAAGCGGTCGAATACGTAAAGCGCCGTACGGGCAGCGACGGCGCCCGCCTTCCCGCCGTCGTAAAGTCTGGGCTTTATCGACTCCAGATACCAATCGCAGTATTCGCCCCAGAAGAACTGGTAAAGCGTGTTTGCGACGTCGTTGAACCGGTAGCCCTCGTAAGCGGCCTCTACGTCGGCGCGGGCTTTCTCGGTCCGGCTCAGGATCCAGGAATCGACCAGCTCGCGTTCGTCTTCGTCCGGGAGAGACCGGTCGTCTAAATCCTCAAGATACGGCAACAGAAACCGGGCTGCGTTCCACATCTTGTTGGTCAAATTACGGCCGACCTCGAAACGCTTCTCCCAGAGCCGGAACGACTGGGATTGAGAACAGAGCATCGTCATCGTGTAACGGACCGCGTCGGCGCCCTTCTCGTCTACTATATCCAGTGGGTCTTTACCGGTCCCCAATGACTTGGACATCCGGCGTCCTTCGACGTCCTGGATCATCGGGTGTAGATATACCGTATGGAACGGCTTCTTCCCGGTCAACTTGAGGGCGCTGAATATCATCCGGGCGACCCACAGGAAGATAATGTCGGGTGCAGTAACCAACACGTCGCCGGGGAAGTAGTTACGCAGGTCCGCCGTGTCGTCCGGCCATCCCATCGTACCGAAGGGCCAGAGCGCCGAGCTGAACCATGTATCGAGAACGTCTTCGTCCTGGCGTAAGTCGCCGCCGCACTTTGGACATTCGGTCGGGTTTTCTCGCGCTACTATGACCCCGCCGCACCCATCGCAATACCAGACCGGGATACGGTGTCCCCACCAAAGCTGCCGGCTCAAGCACCAATCCCGGACGTTCTCCATCCAGTTATAATAAACTTTGATCCAACGCTCGGGGACGAATCGGACTTCGCCTGACTTCACGACGTCGACAGCCGGCTCGGCCAGCTCTTTCATGCTGAGCCACCACTGCTCGGAAAGATACGGTTCGATGTCGGTCTTACATCTGTCGCATATAGCCGCCGGAAGTTCGTACGCCTTGGTCGTCTCGAGCAGTCCCTCCAGCTGCAGGTCCTCGACAACGGCCTTCCGGCACTCCTCACGGGTCATCCCCCGGTACTTCGCCGGCGCGTTCTCGTTCATCCTAGCGTTTTTATCCATCACGACCAACTCGTCCAGCTTGTGCTTCCGCCCGATATCGTAATCGGCGGCGTCGTGAGCCGGCGTAACCTTCACCACGCCGGTACCGAACTCAGGGTCCACCAGCTCGTCGGCGACGACCGGGATCGAACGCCCGGTTAAAGGTAGTACTACTTCTTTACCGATTAAATCGCCGAAGCGCTCGTCGCCCGGGTGAACCGCTACGGCGGTATCGCCCAGCATCGTCTCCGGGCGGGTGGTCGCGACGACTACGCCGTTACCTCCTTCGGCGCCCGGGTAGCGGATGTACCAGAGCTTGCCGTCGCGCGTCTCGTGGACGACCTCCAGGTCGCTTATCGCCGTATTGCACCGGGGGCACCAGTTGACGATACGCGTACCGCGATAAATAAGCCCGTCCTCATAATAGGTAACGAACGCCTCCCGGACGGCCCGGGACATCATCGGTTCTAAGGTGAACCGGGTTCGAGTCCAGTCCAGGGACGCGCCCAGGCGCTTGAGCTGGGAGTAGATAATCCCGCCATACTTCTTCTTCCACGCCCACGCGTACTCTAAAAATTTCTCCCGGCCCATGTCGAAACGCGTGGTACCTTCGCGGGCCAGCTCCTTCTCGATGACCGTGTGGACGGCGATCGACGCGTGGTCGGTCCCGGGAAGCCAGAGGGTATCGTAGCCCTGCATCCGTTTCCGGCGGGTCAGGACGTCCTGGAGCGTGTTGTTCAGAGCATGGCCCATGTGAAGCGTCCCGGTAACGTTGGGCAGGGGGATGACGATGACGAAAGTTCCCTTTTCGCTCTTCGGTTCGTCGGGCGCCGTGAAGAAACCGCCTTCTTCCCAGGTCTTATACCAGCGGTCCTCCAGCGCGTGGGGGTCGTACTTGGGCGCAAGCTCTATCATGTCTAACACCTCGCGAAAACGTTAGGCGCCGATTATATCAATTGGAAACCTCGGCCGCAACGTCATAAAGTATCAATGGTAATCAAACCTAATAAAAAAACCGGCCCTTCGGCCGGTCGCTGTCGTTATAACTCCCCGTCAACGGGTCGCGACCGGCGGACCTTTTACTACTACGTCTACTACTACCTTTTTCACATCGTGGCTCATCTCCTCGTATATTAACGGATAAACGGCCGGTTGTCAAGCACTATATTAATCCGAAAGGACGCTCGTTATATCTTCCGATGTTACTACGGCACCCTTATCCCTCGCCGCCCACAACAAGAACTCCCGGTTTCCGGCCGGGCCCGGCCCCGGCGACTCGAGAACCCCCAGCGCGCCAAAACCCATCCGTTCGAAGAAGTCTATCATTTTTTTAATCGCGTCGCGGATAACCGCCGGGTCGGTAACTACACCCCCCGGTTCCACGTCCTCTTTAAGCGCTTCGAACTGGGGCTTTATCAGGACGACGGCGTCCTCTATCGCGGCTAAACTTGTAATCAGCTTCTCGAGCGCGGCGGTTAGCGAGATGAAAGACACGTCCGCTACGAGTAATGTCGGTTTCGGGGCAAGGGACTGAGCGTCGAAATACCGTACGTTAACCCCCTCCATCGCGACGACCCGCGGGTCGTTCCTCAACTCCCACGCGAGCAAACCCTTACCCACGTCCACGGCGTAAACGAGTTCGGCGCCCCTATCGAGAAGGCAGCTCGTGAATCCGCCTGTGCTTGCACCCACGTCTATACAAACGCGGCCGGCCACTACGACGGGAAACGCGTCCAGGGCCGCCGCCAACTTCTCGCCTCCGCGCGACGCGTACTTCTCTTCGCGGCCTTTAATCTCGACGGCCGCGTCCTCCGCTACCGGCGTTCCCGGTTTATCCACGACGGACCCGTTAACTACGACCCGCCCGGCCATAATCAAAGCCCGGGCTTTTTTCTCGTCGTTAACCAGGCCCCGGGCTATTAGTAAATCTACCAGCTTTGTTTTCGGCATAACGTACCGCTATTCTTAACCCAACATCTCCTTCGCCACCTCGGCTATTCCGTCGGCGTCCAGTCGATAATCCTTGAATATCTCGGCCTGTGTCGCGTGCTCCACGTAAACGTCCGGGTAACCAAGCGACCGGAACTTTACGCCGTTCAATAAACCTTCGGCGTTGAAAAACTCTAGTAAGGCCGAACCGAACCCTCCGGCGACCACGTTATCCTCGACCGTCAGTATTTTCCCGCATTTCTTTGCCCACTCGGCGATAAGGGTTTCGTCCAGAGGTCTTACAAATCGGGCGTTTATAACCGCCGCCGAGATACCGTCGGACGCGAGTGCTTCGGCGGTACGGAAAGCCGGGTAAACGGTCTTACCGATTCCTATTACGAGTACGTCCGTACCCTCGGCCAGTAGTTCGGCTTTGCCGGGTTCGAGCGGTTCGAAACCCGGTTCGAGTTTGACGCCTTCGCCCTCGCCCCTCGGATATCGGACTGCCCACGGCCCGTCGTCGTAATAGACGGCGCTGTACAGGAGCCGCCGTAACTCGTTCTCGTCCTTGGGCGCCGAGACGATGAACCCGGGCAGGTGCCGCAGATACGACAGGTCGAAGGTCCCGTGATGAGTCGGGCCGTCGTCGCCGACGACACCGCCGCGGTCCATGGCGAAAGCAATCGGTAGATTCTGAAGCGCCACGTCGTGGTTCAACTGGTCGTACGCCCGTTGTAAGAACGTCGAATATATCGCCGCGACGGGACGAAGCCCCTCGGTTACCATCCCGGCCGCCAGAAGCACCGCCGTCTGCTCGGCGATACCCACGTCGAAGAACCGGTCAGGGAACTCCCGGCGGAACGCGTCGAGACCGGTCCCTTCCGGCATGGCCGCCGTTATCGCGACTATGTCCTCGTCGGCCCCGGCCAGCTCCAACATCGCGCCGCTGAAGACCGACGTGTAGCTCGGCGGGCCTTTGCCGTACTTCTTTGCCTTCCCCGTCGAGACCTCGAAGGACGACAGACCGTGAAATGTCGTCGCATCGTTCTCGGCGGGCGTATACCCCTTCCCCTTTTTCGTGATAACGTGCAGTAAGGTCGGGCCCGGCAACGTCCGCGCGTTACCGACCTGCCTTACCAACTCCGGCAGGTCATGACCGTCTATCGGGCCGACGTAACGAAACCCCAACGCTTCGAATAGCATCCCGGGGGTGAGTACGGTTTTAACCGCTTCCTCTACCCGGCGCGCCGCGGCGAAGAGTTGCCCGCCGTACGCCGGTATCGCTTTCACAAGCTCCTGAACTTCCCGGCGGAATTTGTTGTACGGCGGGTTGACGAACACGCGGCTCAGGTAGCCGCTTATCGCGCCCACCGACGGCGAGATGGACATCTCATTGTCGTTTAAAACCACGAGTAAGTCTGTCTTATCGCGGTGCCCGGCCATGTTCAACCCCTCAAGGGCGGCGCCGCCTGACATTGCGCCGTCGCCTATGACGGCCACCACGCGGTAGTCCTCGCCGTTCAGGTCTCGCGCGACGGCCATCCCTAAAGCCGCCGATATAGATGTGCTGGCATGGCCTACGCCGTACGCGTCGTACTCAGATTCGGACCGCTTCGGAAACCCAGAGATGCCGCCTTTTTGCCTGAGCGTACCGAAACGGTCTCGGCGCCCAGTTATTATCTTGTGGACGTACGCCTGGTGCCCTACGTCCCAGACAATTTTATCCCGCGGCGCGTCGAAGGCGTAATGTATCGCCAGCGTCAACTCGACTACGCCCAGACTGGGCGCCAGGTGCCCGCCTGTCTCCGAGACGCTGTTGATAACAAACTCGCGGAGCTCGGCGGCCAGTTCCACCAGTTCGTCCACCGTTAAGGTCTTTAGGTCTTCGGGCGTATCGATTTTGTTCAGTAATCCCAATTCGCTCTCCACTTACGACGGTTCAGGAGCTTCTCGATATCAGGAACTCGGCCCAGGCCGCCAGGAGTTCCCTGTAGCGGCTCTCGCGGACTTCCTCGAGACGTGCTAGCGCGCTTTCGTACCTATCCTGCGCTAACCTTTTAACGTACTCGACGGCGCCTAGGGACACGAACAACCCCCTAAGCTCTTCGATTACCTCGTCGGACGCGTCCCGGGCGCCCAAGTTCTCGTCTATGAACTCCCGCTGGGCTTCGGTTGCGTTCTCGTAGCCGTGCAATACGACAGCGGTCCGCTTTCCCTCGCGAAGATCCGAAGCGGCGGATTTACCGAGTTTATCGTCGTCCGATAAAAAACCTAGCGTATCGTCCACGTACTGGAACGCCGCGCCGCATAGACCGGCGAACTCGGCCAGCGCTTCCACTTCCGCCGGAATATCGCCGCCGGCCCGTACGCCTATAAGCCCGCCGGCGTATCCGCAGAAACGATAAAGCTCCCCCGTCTTCCGCACCAGCATATCCTCGATCTCGGGCGAGCTAAGAGACGAAATCGAACGCCCGGCGAATTGAACGTCCAGAGCCTCGCCCTCGAGTATCTTCGGGACCGTATAACCGATTAATCCTTCGATGATACGCCCCGGAAGCGCCAGCGGTAACTCCGGTACTTCCCGCAAATTCCCGAGTAGGTGGACGGCCCAGCACTGTCCCATGTCGCCGCCGAGGAGCGCCATCGAGATACCGTAGTGATCGGCTTCGCCGCCGGGGTAGCGCCATTCGGTACGGCTCGCTTCCGCCATCGCTACGTGCGCCGACGGCTTCCCTCGCCGCAGCTCGTCGCGGTCTATAATATCGTCGTGTATGAGGGTCCAGTTGTGGGTAACTTCGACGGCCGCGGCCGCCGGAAGAGCCCACTCCTCTTCGCCGCCGACGGCGCCGCAGCAGAAGAGGAGGACCGCCGGCCGTAGGGATTTTCCGCCGCGCGCAAGGTAGTCGCCGGTCGCGTCGCGAAGGTGCGCTGGGATTATCTCGGAAACGAAGCCGTCATCGGCGATGTATCGGCGTACTCTGTCGCCGCGAACTTTTATTTCCTCCAGTAAAGTATGCTCGTCAACCGTCGGCATATTAGAACAGTTCGTCCTTATCTTCTTGGTCGGTTTCGTCTTCGTGTTCAGGTTCCGGGCCTTCGGCGGCCGGACCGGCCGACGTTAGCTTCTCCACCTTCGTCTCCGCATCGGCCAGAAGCGCTTCCAAGTGCCGCGCTACGGCAACCCCCTCCTCGAACAGGTTTATAGTCTCCGAAAGGGTGGGCGCGCCCGACTCCAACGTTTCGACTATCTCCCGGAGCCGTTCCAGCCCCTCCTCGAAGGTCAGATTCTTAACCTTTTTCGGCAAAGGGTCCTCCCTTAGCTACTTCCTCAACCACCACTTCTATGCGCCCGTCGTCGAAGAGGACACCCAATCGCTCGCCCACCTCGCGAGCGAGGGCTTTACCCGCCAGAGTATCGCCGTCGTCCTCGATCGTAAGGGTGTAACCGCGCTCGAGGGTACCTTTCGGCGACAGCGCCTTCAAGCGCGCGAACTCCTTCGCAACGTGAAGGCCCGACTCACGCAGCAACCTCTGAACTCCGGCGGATGCCCGCGAACGATACGCGTCCACATCCAAGGCGAAGTCGCGAACCTTCGCCGGTACGGCCCTCATCCCGTATGAAGCATAGGTCGAAAGGAAGTCGCTCCGCTCGTCGTAAACCTTCTGGAGAGCCGAGTTACGGCACGTTTGCGCCAGGTAATCTATCTCATCGAGAACGCCGCTTTTGCGTTGTACAGCCAGCTCAGCCGCGGCCGACGGCGTGGGCGCCCGGAGGTCCGCCGCGAAGTCGGTCAGGGACCAGTCCACCTCGTGCCCCACGGCCGAGATGACCGGTATCGCCGACGCCGCGACGGCCCGGACCACGAGCTCCTCGCTAAACGCCCAAAGGTCTTCGAGGGACCCCCCGCCGCGGCCAACGATGAGTAGGTCGACGGTACCGTCGAGGTTGAACTCCTCTATCGCTATCGCTATGTCGTCGGCCGCGCCGACGCCCTGAACGCGGGTATCGCGGACGACGATAGTTATCCCCGGCCAGCGGCGCGACAGCACGTTCTTGATGTCCCGGAACGCGGCGCCGGACTCGGAGGTGACGACGCCTATCCGCTCGGGGTAAGGTGGAAGCGGTTTCTTCCGCTCTTCGTCGAAAAGCCCCTCGGCAGCTAACTTCCTCTTCAACTCCTCGAGAGCCTGGAACAGGTAGCCGGCGCCGGTAAGTCGCATCGTCAACACTACGAGTTGGTATTGCCCGCCGCGGGGGTAAACGGTAATTTCGCCGTAAGCGACCACGCTCATTCCGTCGGCCGGTTCAAAAGGCAGACCGTCAGCGGCGCCGCGGAAACAGACGCAACGAAGCACCGCTTCTTCATCCTTGAGAGAGAAATATAGGTGCCCGGACGTATGCCGTTTGTAGTTGGACACCTCGCCCTGGACGGCGACAGGGGCTTCGAAGCGCCCTTCGAGTACGGCCCGTACCTCAGCCGTTATTTCGCTTACCGTATAGGTCCTATCGGTGAATTCCGTGGTCATAAGTTTAAATATCTAGAACGACTCAACCTCCGTGGGAACCGCGGCCCCCGCGACGTGCTTTAACAGGATCGCCGTCGTGATCGGCCCGACGCCGCCAACCGCTTTATTGGTCAAAGCGGCGACCTCTGCCACTTCGTCGAAGACGGCGTCGCCGACGACGGTCCCGTCGTCGAGGAAGTTATAGCCGCAATCTATTACGGCGGCCCCCGGTTTCACCATGTCGCCCGTAACGAGCCCGGCTCTCCCGGCCGCCGCGATAACTATATCGGCCCGTTTGCACACGCCCGCCAGTTCCTTGGTTCTCGTGTGGCAAATTGTTACCGTCGCATGGCGGTTTAGCAGCAGGGCCGCGGCGGGCTTACCGACGACGGTACTCCGGCCGACGACGACGGCTTCGGCGCCCTCTATCTGAACGTCGTAATGTTCGAGTATAAGGACGGCCGCGGCAGCGGTCGAAGCCGGAAAACACGGCCGTCCAGCCCACAGCGCGCCCAGGGACGCCGAGGATTGCCCGTCAACGTCCTTCGTCGGGGATATGAGGTCCGAAAGCTCGCCGTCGACGGACCTGTCGATAAACGGACGCTGTAGAATAACCGCGTCGACCGCCGGGTCGTCGGCCAGAGCCGAAAGCACGGCTATACCCGGTCCCCGGGCCGCCGCCGCTTTCTCGACCGTAACTTCGACCCCCACATTCTCGCCCTTTTTCTGCAAGGATTTGGTGTAGGACAGCGCCGCCGGGTCGTCGGCGACGACGATCGCGAGGTGCGGCCGCCGCCCCCCCGCCGAAACCGCTCCGGCGACCGACTTCTCAACTTCGCCGAGAATCGCCGCCGCGATTTCCTTTCCGTCAACGATTGTAGCCGTCACTTTTTACCTCGATCCCGTATTTATCAGCTTTAACCTTCGTAGTAGTCTCGGGTCGCGTAGCCTATCGCGAAATCGATGTCGCCCTCGCCGTAGTCCAGGAAGTAACCCGAGTACCACATCTTCTCGCGCTCGCCGTCTATCACAACCGTCGGCCCGAAGATACCGTCGGAGTCCCAATCGCCAGCGGGGCCTTTGTCCAACGCCGCCTGGTCGGCTTTCGTCCAGTTCCTTCCGTCGCTACTCGTATAGTACCAGAAGGGACCTTCCGGGAAGTAAGGGTCTGCTTTCGGGCCCCCGGTGTACCAGAGTTCGTAGTTCGAACCGTTGTGTAGTACGAAAGGCGCGTACACGTTGTCGGCGGCGCTCGCAATTACGGGGCTACCGGCGTACCTTGTCCAAGAAGAGCCGTCTGTTGAGGTAGCCAGACCCAGCTCGAGTACGAAAATCTCGCTACCTTCCTCTCCCTCTATATAACCGCCGACGTAGAACAACTCGAACGTACCGTCGTTATAAACGACGCTCGGTTCGGCCGTCACCAACTCGTCCCAATCGCCCGGGCCGCCTAGATCCAATACGGGATTGTTCGGGTCTTTCGCCCAGGCCAAACCGTCGGGCGACGTAGCGTGGCCGACGCGATACGTGGCTTTCGGCGACCAGTCGCTTCCTTCGGGTTCGCCCCGGGCGCAATAGTACATATGGTAAGTTCCGTCGGCTTTTACGACGAACGGCGTCTCCACGTCCTCGTCATCCCACTCGCCGTCAGTGCCCAGCGGTAACGCCGGTAACTGCCTTATAGTCCAATCTATCCCATCGATCGATGTGGCGTACCCTATCTGGGTCTTGGCGCCGTCGGCGTTGTACCCGAACCACATCTTATAAACGCCGTCGTCCTTCATCACGAACGGGTCGCTTTTCCAATGGGCCGCCGAACCGACCGGAGCCTGGGGGATAACCGGGTTGCTGGCGTACTTCGTAAACTCGACGGGTGTACCGTCGCCCGGCGTTGTCCCGCCGTTACAGCCCATTACGACCGGTAATAGGAGGGTAGTTAGTAAAATGGCGGGTCGGGTATTATAATGTCGCGAAACCACGGTCTCTCGATTATCCTGTTTAACTTTCGGAAGCGGAAACGGTCTTCGTTTCTTCCTCGTTATACTGCTTTAACTTCCGTTGCAGCGTCCGTAAACCGATGCCGAGGATTTGCGCGGCCCGCGTCCGGTTCCCGTCGACCTCTTCCAGAGTCTTTTCTATAATGTATCGCTCCACTTCGGCCACGGTCATACCAACCCGGACCGCGCCGGCGTCGTCGGACGCGGCCCTCTTTACCTCCGGCGGAACGTCGGCGGCGGTCAACGTCTCGCCGTCGGCCATCACTACCATGCTCTCCACGACGTTGCGAAGCTCCCGGATGTTGCCGGGCCACGGTTAAACCCGAAGGAGCCACAGGGCTTCGTCACTGACGCCCTTCACGTCCAGCTTGTTTTTCTCGGCGAACTCCTTGATAAACGCGTCCACTAACAACGGTATATCCTCGGTCCGGTCCCGAAGCGGCGGAACACGTATCGTAACCACCTTCAGGCGGTAGTACAGGTCCTCCCGGAACCTCTTTTCGCCCGCGAGTTCTGCGAGGTCAACGTTGGTCGCGGCGACGACTCGGACGTCGGCGGACAGATCCGCGTCGCCGCCGACCCGGCGGAAGACGCCGTCCTGGAGCACCCGGAGTAGTTTCACCTGGGTCGGCAAGGGTATTTCGGAGATTTCGTCCAGGAAAAGCGTACCGCCGTCGGCTTGTTCGAAAACGCCCCGGTGGCGCTTAATCGCGCCCGTGAAAGCGCCCTTCTCGTGGCCGAAAAGTTCGCTCTCCAGGACGCCCTCGGCCAGCGCCGCGCAGTTTATCTTGACAAACGGTTTATCCCGGCGTCGGCTGTTGTAGTGTATCGCGTCGGCGATAAGCTCCTTGCCGGTTCCGCTTTCGCCGGCGATTAGGACGTTCGCGTCGGTTGGCGCGATACGGGATATAATCTCGTATATCTCCCGCATCGGTTTGGATTTGCCGATTATCCTGTCGAAACTGTACCGGTCGTATAGCTCTGCCCGGAGGCGCCGGTTCTCTATCTCGATGCTACGCCGCTCGAACGCCTTACTTACGACGACCGAGAGCTTGTCGAAGTCAACGGGCTTGGTAAGGTACTCGTACGCGCCACGCTTGGTGGCCTCGACCGCGCTTTCGATAGAACCGTAGCCGGTCAGGATGATAACAGGGACCTCGGGCCAGCGTTCCTTGACCATCATCAAGAAGTCAATCCCGTCGACGCCGGGGAGGACCAGGTCGGCGATAACGACATCGACCGCTTCCTCGTCTATGACGGTAAGGCCCGACTCGGCGTCTCTGGCGGTATAGGAAGAATAGCCCTCGGCCGCCAGCAGTTCGGCCATCGCGTCGGCGCTGGCCTCATGGTCATCGACGACCAATACGTTTACGAGACCCGTCGTTTTTGCTTCAGGTACGGCCATTTTGACGCAGTTTAGACGGAAATATATCAAAAAATGGGAAGTAAATCAATTGATTAGTGAGCGGCGTACCGTCGCGTTACTTAAAATAAACAACGGCGCGGATAAACCGCGCCGTTTTTTTACCTATCTAATCAACTACTTTACGGTGGCTATACCTGAACGTACGGCCCTACTGCACCGCCATCTTCCTCGCCGCGGTGAAAGGACCGGCGGACAGCTTATAGACGTACACCCCCGGCGTAAGGCCCGAGACCTCAGCCTCGTGTTCGCCGGCGGCCAGCGTTTCGTTAACTACGGTCGACACCTTCCGCCCGCTGATGTCGTAAACGGCCAGCGTAACCTCGATATCCTCAGGCAGGTCGAAAGCGATAGTCGCCGTTCCCATCGCCGGGTTCGGCCGGGACTGATAGAGTGCATACGCTGTAGGTAACGCGCCGTTCCACGTGCAGTCCACCGGCCCAAAGGTCTCGCTCGCACCGCCGACGTCTATCGCCTCGAGCCAGTATCTGTATGTTCTGCCCTCGACCACCGACGCGTCAATGTACGTATAAGGCGACGTGCCGGTTATCAGTTCGCCGTTAAGTTTATCGCGGGATGCAATCGCCTTCCCTTCGCCGGCGCGGACCGAACGATACAGGTTGAAGCCCACGATTTCGGTGTCTTCGGTCGCGTATACGTCCCAACTTAAAGCTATTCCCGATCGGTCGGGAACAGCCTTAAACGAAGCCAAATAGACACCTACGTCCCATTGAGTTCCGGTTCCCTCGTCGAGGGTAACGGCCTGGGTCTTCGCGACACCTTCCCAGTACTCTTCTATATGGCTCCCGTCGGAACCGGGCCATATGACGAGTACGTCAACGGCATCGTCGTTCGGTAATCCGAACTCGGCTTCTATGGAAGCTTGGCCCATGTAACCACCGTTGGCTTCGATTTCTCTATAACTCAATAGGTAATCTTGATTGCCTAAGTATCCTTCGCTATAGACGAACACCTTCCCGCCAACGCCGTCACGGTTCGAAAAACCACTCCCCTGGTCATACCGATGGCCGACTAGACGGACTTTTAAGTAATCGTCGTTGTTTTCGTCGTTCACGTAGAGGTAGCTTTGCGAGTTGTAATTTACTACCGCTAAATCCAGGTCGCCGTCGTTGTCGTAGTCACCCCAGGTTGCGGGTACGGTATAGCCCGACCCGAAACAGGCTTCCGCGGTGAAAGTACCGTCGCCGTTGTTGGTATAAAGGTAGTTTTGACCTTCGTTTCCCTCGGCCACATCCAAATCCCCGTCGTTGTCGTAATCGCCCCACGCTAACGACGGAGTTTTACCCGCTCCGAATTGTACTTCGGAAACGAAATTACGGTCTCCTTTATTCTCGTAAAGGTAGTTAGTCCCGTTGTTCCCCACGGCAAGGTCCAAATCCCCGTCATTATCGTAGTCGCCCCATGATACGGCGAGAGTATCCCCTGTCCCGAATACACTTTCAGGCGTAAATACGCCGCTTCCATCGTTTACGAAAAGGTAGTTCTGACCGTTGTTGTAATTCGCAACGGCAAGATCCGGATCGCCGTCGTTGTCGCAATCACCCCACGCCATCGCCTGGGTGTTTCCGGTTCCGAATTGATACTCCTGCGTAAAACCACCAACCCCATCGTTTACGTATAGGTAGTTTAATCCGTCGTTTCCTACAGCTAGGTCCAGATCGCCGTCGTTGTCGGCGTCACCCCACGATACGGGCGACGTATAACCCGTACCAAATTGGTTCGTCTGGACGAACGTACCGTCGCCGTTATTCGAGTAAAGATAGTTCTGCTGGCTCCAGTTCCCCGCCGCCAGGTCCAGGTCTCCGTCGTTATCGACGTCGCCCCACGTCAATGCAGTGGTCATACCGGTTCCAAACCGGTCATTTTCCGTAAAAGTACCGTCGCCGTTATTCACGTAGAGGTGGTTCTGTACGTTCCAAACCCCGACCGCGAAGTCTAGGTATCCGTCGCCGTCCGCGTCGCCCCATGCGGCAGTTTCGGCCAGGCCAATCCCGAATTGGTTCTCGGCCGCGAAATCGGCAAAAACTGCCGCCGGTAGCAAAACCGATATATAAATCACGATACTAAGATATCTCACGTTTTTACCTCCTATACAAATAGTAATTTAGCACGTCTTCCGGTCTTCCGGTTAATAAGATTAGTATCGTACCATAGAAAATCGTTACGTATAAAAACCGCCGGGTTACTTCGTTTGCCGTAAGTTAGCGGCCTTAAAAACAACGGCGCGGGTAAACCGCGCCGTTTCGTGGAGTACTCAATCTTTTACTTCCGCCGCCACCGGGTCCCCGTGGCCGTGTCCTCGAGCTCGATGCCCATCGTCGCCAACTCGTCCCGTATCTCGTCGGCCCGGGTGAAGTCCTTGTCTTCCCGCGCCTTCTCACGCTCGGCGATCAATGCTGCTATGTCCGCGTCCAGTCCCGCCTCAAGCGGATTCATCACGTCCAAGACCGTGTCAATCTCCTCAAGGGTTTTTTGGAAGTTCTCCCTCCCCTTCCGGCTGAGGGCGCCCTCGTCCATCGCCTTGTTGCCGTCGCGGACAAGGTCGAAGACCGCTGCCAGCGCCTCGGCTATAGATAGATCGTCGTCCATCGCTTCGCCGAAAGCCAATAAAGCCCCTTCGGTTTCGCCGCCAAGGTCGTTCGGGCCGTCGCCGTCGTACTCCTTCACGCGCCGATAGAAGTCCTGCAGACGCCGGACCGATTCGACGGCGGCATCCAGCAACTCAATAGTAAACGGAAGCTGACGCCGGTAGTGGGTGGACAACAGGAGATATCGTATCGTTACCGGGTCGTATCCCTTCCCGGTCAATTCCCTAACCGTATAGAAGTTACCGAGGGACTTGGACATCTTCTCGCCCCCGGCCAGGATTAAATGCTCCGAATGGAGGAAGTAAAGGGCGAAGGGTTTATCGGTCGCGCCTTCGCTCTGGGCTATTTCGTTCTCGTGGTGGGGGAAGATGTTGTCCACGCCGCCGGTATGAATGTCGAAGGTCTCGCCCAGATACTACATCGACATGGCCGAGCACTCGATGTGCCAGCCGGGGCGCCCGGCGCCCCAGGGCGACGACCACGACGGTTCGCCCTCACGCTTGCCCTTCCACAGGGCGAAGTCCCGGGCGTCCTCCTTCTCGTACTCATCGACGGCCACGCGGGCGCCCGGCTTCACCTCGGAAATATCGAAGCCGGAGAGTTTGCCGTAGCCGGGGAACGTAGAGATGCTGAAGTAGACGTCGCCTTCGGACACGTACGTATGCCCCTTCTCCTCGAGCTTCTCAATCAACTCGACCATCAAGCCGACGTGCTCGGTAGCCCGCGGGTATACGTGGGCCCGCTGTATTCGCAACGTATCTATGTCCTCGAAGAACGCGTCGGTATACACTTGCGTATACTCGCCGAGCGTAATGCCCTGCTCCCGCGATTTTCTGATGGTCTTATCATCCACGTCGGTGACGTTCATCACGTGCTTGACTTCGTACCGGCGCCATTGGAGGTAACGCCGCAGCAGGTCCTCGAACATGTAGGTTCGGAAGTTGCCGATGTGGGCGTAGTCGTGGACCGTCGGCCCGCAGGTGTACAATCCCACCTTGCCGGGCACGAGCGGCACGAATTCCTCCTTCTTCCTACTCAGCGTATTAAAAAATACCGTAGCCACGGCTCACCTCCTTTAGAACGATTGACCGGTTTACGATTTGGCGGAGTATACCAGTAAATTTTCAAACAATCAAGAGAACCGGGGTAACCCGCTAGACCGTTAAGAAAACCGACCCCGTAGAGCCGGTCCTTACGACCCGATGTCGAAAATATACCTACCTACAGTACTCCTCCTCTGGTGCCACTATTTTTCCAACGCGTCTAGCATGGCGCCCGTCGTTCCTACCAATTCGGGACTTTTCGGCCGGATACAATCTCGCAAACATTACACGGAACCTCCATAGCAGCATCCGGTTTACACCGCCCGGACGACACGTTTCTTATATATTTATAAATCGGCCCTTTCCATAGTTCTTCGAAGTCGCGAAAATCCCCCAAGTCGAGTTTAAGAGTCCGTTCGTTACGACAGCAGGGCCTTAGTGTTCCATCCCAATTTACCATTATTTCGCGATAATGAATCGAGCAAGTTAAATCGGCGGCATCTTTTACGAACTCTTCGAGAACTTGCGGGGGCATCCACTCGCTTGCGGCCTCCGGCGGTACCCACAAAGGCGTCACGCGAAAATGGTCGACGCCCATATCCCGGGCTTTTTGCCGAGCGCTTTCGATTTCGTGTACGTTATAATTATGAAAACAGAAAAGCCATTCGATTAAAAGATGTTTTTCGCGCCTTGAACGATACGCAAGGAGAAAACGCAGGTTATCCAAAACTTCCTCGTATTTATCGGTCCGAGCGTACTTTTCATACGTCCCCCGAGAATCGCCGTGTAATGAAATCCGTATAGCATCTATTCCAGCATCGACTACGTCCGCGATAACCTTGCGGTCCGCTGGAAGTAAGTCCGTCGATATCATAGACGTGACGCCGGCCCGCGAGCAGGTTTCAATTTTCTCGCCGATTGTAGGGTCAAGAAGCGGTTCACCGTAGCCGTAAAGTAAAGCTATCAACGCAGTATCGGCGAAAAGACCCAAGACCTCTTCGAAAGTCGTAAGATCCATAGTCCCCCACGCCCTTTCGCCGTCGACCGGCGGCCGTCTTCCGTCCAAGCAAAAAAAGCATCGATTTGTACAAAAGTTGGTGGTCTCGATTTTTAGGATATAAGGTTTAGATCCGGGGCGGGAGTTCCGGCTCTTGGCATCTAATTCGGCATTAATGGAGTTAAATATACGCGGGAATGTAATTTGACGGGCAAATAAACGACCATAAAAAAACCGGGTTTTTAATCTATTTACGAAATCGCCGCGAAACCTTACTACTTCCTCTTTAGCCATAACGTTTGCTTACCTAAATGACTAAGTACGTTTCAATATATATAAGACCCGTTCAAGTTCCTTTACGTACCGCGCCCCGGCTCGAGACGCCCACGCACTGGGCTACGACCCAATCCGCCCTCTCGCTAAATGGTCGCCCGGGAGTTCATTTACGTCGCAGTCATATACACCTTTGTACCGCCGTTTCCGGCCACGATAATTACTTACAGTACTCCTCTTCTATCTTCACTATCTTCCCCACTCGCCGGGCGTGGCGTCCGCCTTCGAACGGGGTCGCGACGAACGCGTCGAAGATGGCTCGCGCGCCCGCTTCATCGGTTCTGTCCGCCGAAAGCGCCAGGACGTTGGCGTCGTTGTGTGCCCGGGTCATCTCGGCCGCCGCTTCGTCCAGCGCCAACCCGGCCCGAATGCCCGGTATCTTGTTCCCGACTATACTCATCCCGATGCCGCTGCCGCATATCAGGACTCCTATATCGGCTTCGCCGCGGGCGACGGCCTCGGCGGCGGCCCGGCCGTGGTCCACGTAATCGCACGACTCGGCCGAATCGGTCCCGAAGTCCAGCGGTTCGTGACCCTGCTCCCGGGCGTACGCGACCAACGCTCCTTTGAGCGCGTAACCCCGGTGGTCGCATCCGAACGCTATTTTCATATCTGTCTAAACCCCGTATTCCAAAGCTTTTGCGTCGTCACGATAAACCGCTTTGATATCGGCGTAAAGCGGGAACCGGTTGCAAAGGTCCCTCACCGCCGACAGGGTATTCTCCACTACTTCGTCGTTCTCCACGTCCTTGAGGACGCCGGCGATTAAGCGCCCTATCTCCTCCATCTCCGGCTCCTTCATCCCGCGGGTCGTTAACGCCGGCGTTCCGATTCTTATGCCGCTGGTTACGAACGGTTTCTCCGGATCGAAGGGTATCGTGTTCTTGTTGACGGTGATGCCGGCCTCCTCGAGCCGCTCCTCGGCTACCTTGCCGGTGAGACCGAAGGGCCGCATGTCCACGAGCATCAAGTGCGTGTCGGTCCCGCCAGAAACGATACGTAAA
>CP070755.1:1335031-1339939 GCA_020348885.1 Candidatus Coatesiibacteriota bacterium
GACAGTCCCCTCGAACGGTAGCCCCTCGGTCAAATCGAGGGCGCCCTTGACGTTAAACTCGCCGCCTTTGGTCTGCCCGCTCACGTTTTCTATTACGGCCCGGTTCCCGTCGAAGGTTACGCGCCCGGCCATGGACGAGATACCCTCGCCGTCCTCCGGCTTAACCGAGCACCTCGACAGTTCCAGGGTACCGTCCACCGACGGCGTTTCGCCGGCGCCCCATTGCCCGGAGACGACCAGATCCACGTCGAGGGTTCCGCCGAAGTCCATCTCGGACATTTCGGGCCGGAGCGTCGGAACCACGTGGGACAGCTTCATCCCGTTCCCTACGACCGTAATGTCAACGTCGTTTGGGCCGGGCCCCGTCTCCAAAGTACCGTCGAGCGCCAGCCGCGAGTCACCCAATAGAACGTCCAGCTCGTCGAAGGTGAAAGCGCCGCCGTCTTCCCCGGACTTCTCGTAGCGTATCTCGCCGTCAGCGGCCAGGGCGAATCCGGGGCCTTCCTCCGGTCCGCCGCCGAAGAAAACGCCGTCGGCCTGCAGCTTCCCGCGGAAGTTGTGACTCGCGACCCAATCGGATTCGACGCGGACCTTACCGTCCAAATCGCGTATAGTTACCGACCGCTCCTCGCCCTCGATATACGCGTATGAGTCCTTGACGCGGACGGTACCGCGGAAGGGTTCTGGCGCAGCGCCTTCCCGGAGCTTTATATCGCCCGGCCCGGCGTCCAGATACGCGCCTACGAACGAGAGGCCCGACGGCTTCGGCCGCAGCGTAAGATACGGGAAGAACGCCAGGTCAACCGTGAGTTCCTCGGCTTCGAGGACGTGCTTCCCGTCGCGGTTTGTAGCGACAACGCCCCGAAGGACGACGCCCGGGCGGAGGAACCGCCGGAACAATACGTCGTCGTAGCGGAAACGAAGGTCGAAACTCTCGTCGAAGGTGGCGGCCAGTTCGCCGGCGACCGCGTCACCGCGGACAAAGAGCGGCGGAACGACCGCGTAGTATGCCGCGGCCAATACGACAATGCCGGCGCCGACGGCCGGCGTTATCCAGCGGAGACGCTTCATATCGAAAGGTCGATTAGAATCGGCCGGATTTTAGCATATACGTTCGGCCGTAGGAAGGGAAATGTTTTTCGCGGCGTCCTTTATCCCTTGCCCGACGCCTCGATTAGGTTCCCGTCGGGGTCGGCCAGGCGGAAGACGTAGCGGTCGTCGCCCACCTGTTCGGGCGCGTCATGCAGGAGTTTCGCGCCGGCCGTTTTCAGGTCATCGTACGTCTCGTATATGGACTTCTCCGATTCGAGGAAGAAACTCAAACGCGCGTCCCGTTCACCGACCGGGTTCGGGTCGTAACCGCCTTCAAGATAGATATGGACGTCGCCCGACTTCGACACGAGGAAGCACAGGTTCGGCCCGAGTTCTACCCGGACGTCGAAACCGAGGACTTCTATGTAGAACCGCTTCGACCGCTCGTAATCGGTCGCGTAAACGGCCAGACAGCTAATCTCGGTGAACATGTTTAATCACTCCCCGGCCCGACGCCCGACGGGCAGACGGCCGAACACTTGCCGCATTCGAGGCAAATGTGCCGCGCGACGTACGTCTCCCGCTCGCCGTAAATCGCGTCCATATCGCAGGCGTTCATACACTCGTGGCAGCCCTCGCACGCGGCCGGCGCGGGAACCCGGCGCCCCCCGGCCGTCAGCTCGCCGAACATCCCGCCGACGGCGCATAGATACCGGCAGAAGAACCGGTAATGGAAAACTGACGCAGCGAGTACGAACGCGAGGAAGACGAACGCCAGCGTCCCGCCGACCCACGCGAAAGCCTGGTCGAACGGCTCGTATCCGCCGGCGTCCAACTCGCGGGTACCAACGATTATTCCCAGTATAACGGCGAGTACTACCACCCGAGGCGGGCCGCCCGCCGGGCGAACGTCGGGCTTACTGTCAGCTTCGGCACGGGTATCTTGTGTAACAGCTCCGAGAGTGCGCCAAAGGGACAGACCCAGCCACAGTAAAGGTTTCCCCAAACGAGCGCCGCTATCATTCCGCCGACGAACAACAAGTAAAGCGATAACCGGGGTAGCAGCGGCGGAAGCGTCAACAGGGCAAAACGGCCGACGTCGCCAACGGCCACGAACCGCCCGCCCCAGAACCCGAGAACGCCGGCGGCGGCGATCAGCATCACCAAACGTACCTTATCGACGGCCGTACGCCGCCCGACGAACGCCAGCGCGAAAAACCCCAGCGCGGCCAACGCCCAGGCCCAGTCCACCGATACGCGTTTTTTCTCGGTCGGTACGTCCAGACCGTATATCTCCGCGGCGGCGCGCCGGGCCGAAAGCCGGACCGCCTCGGCGATGGCCTCGCTCGAGACGGTCGCCCTGGTCATCGCGTCCAGGTCCTCGCCGACTGTCAACGGCGCCGACACGGGGGCGCCGCGGAACTTCTCGACGAACGCGTCCACGCCGCGCATGTACGACGGCGTCTCCATGTGTTCGAGGAGCTTCACCTTCTCGACCGTACCGTCGGGTGTAAAAAGGACCAGCACGTTTATCGGGCCGCCGTAACCCATAGGCTCGTAGCCGGCGTCGGCGGAGGTGAAGACGACCGCTTCTTCCCCGTCCCCCAACATTACCCGCCAATGGTGGAACGGGCGCCCGCGTTCCTCCGGTTCCGCTTGGGTACCGGCGAACAGACGGATTTCGTTAACGCTTAGCCGGGGCTCTTTCGCCTTGAGGACCAAACCCCACGCGAACGAGACCGCCAGCACGACGATCACGAAAGCGACCACGTATATCCAGCGCTGGAGGAGTTTCATCGGAGGGATTATAGGAAGCGGTTCGGAAGAGGGCAAGTATAAACACCACCTCTTAAAAACCCGATGAACCGGGCGTTATCGTACGAAAACGCGGCCCCGAAACAGACAGTAGTTAATATCGGTTTGCGACGTATCGATTTGACGTAAGTGCTTCTAAATAAGGGATATACGATAACGGTGATTCTCCGTTTTCAGCTTGACTTCCGGGAAATTCTGTGTATACTGCGCGCGAAATTGGAACCGGGATATCCCGGTTCCCGGCCATTTCCGCGGGAGGAGGTGCAAAGACGCCAATGGCAACTAAAAAGACCGGTACCAGAAAAACGTCCAAGAAGAAGCCGAAGAAGTAACTCGGCTGAACGGGATACCCCTCTTCCCGTTATAATCGTTTACGAAACGTGTGGGGGTTAACTCGAAACACTAACCGGTCTTAAGGCGAACGCGACACGCGGAAAAGGAAAGAGGGGTTAAAAAGCAAGTAAACGAGCGCGGGTAATTCCCGCGCTTATTTTTTCGGGTAACTCCGCTGTCCGAAACTCCGAATTATAGGCTTGACTTACCGCTTATTTTATGATATACGCATATGCGTATATAGAGATATTAGATATATGGACGAGACCATACGCATCTTAAAAGCCCTTTCGGACCCGACGAGACTGAGGATAGTCCTCGCCCTGTCGGCGAAGCCGTGCTGCGTCTGCGAGCTTTCCTCTGCTCTCGAACTCCCCCAGCCCACGGTGAGCCGCTGCCTTCGGATACTTCGGGACGCGGGCGTCGTCGTAACTACCAGGTTCGGCCGCTGGATAGATTACGGGATAAACCGAGATAATGAATTCGTTGCATCCGCTGTAGAAGCGGCCGCCAAAGTGGCAAAAAAAGACGCAACCTCCCTCGCGGATAAGAAACGAATCCGCACGGCCGACAGAGAAACTATCTGCGCTAAATAATGGTAACCGATTTCGTCATTAACTTACTCCTTGCCGGGCTTGGCGCCCTGACCGAGTATCTATCGGCTCACGTACTGACGTGTCTGGTACCGGCCTTCTTCATCGCCGGCGCTATATCTACGTTTCTCTCGAAGGAAGCGGTTCTTCGCTTCCTCGGGCCTCGCGCGCCGAAACCGACCGCTTACGGCGTCGCGTCGGTCTCGGGGAGCGTACTGGCGGTATGCTCCTGTACCGTTCTTCCCCTCTTCGGCGGGATATACAAGCACGGCGCTGGAATCGGCCCGGCGACGGCTTTCCTGTACGCCGGTCCTGCCGTCAACGTCCTGGCGGTGGTTTATTCGGCGCGGCTTCTGGGGTTGAAGCTGGGCGTAGCCCGGGCCGTCGCCGCAGTCGCGTTCTCCGTCGTAATAGGGTTGATAATCGCGACCGTCTTCGCCCGGGCGGAACGGCGCCGGCTGGCAGAGGTCGCGGACACGGGCGCTTTCGACCTGGGCTCTGCGGAGGTCTCGCGGCGGACGATAATCAAGAACGTGATGCTCTTCGTGGGCCTGGTCGGCGTCCTGGTCTTCGGCGCGCCCGGGCTCTGGATACCCGCGGGCGCCGCCCTGGCGTTCACGCTGGCGACGCTAGTTTTCCTATACAGTTGGGCCGAGGTCCGAGAATGGCTCCGGGCGACGTGGTCATTCGTGTGGCTGATACTCCCCTGGCTCCTCGGCGGCGTCTTCTTCGCCGGGATAATGAAGTACCTGGTCCCGGACGAATGGGTGGCCGGTCTCGTCGGCGGAAACGGGCTTTGGTCCAACCTGGCGGCGTCGCTCTTCGGGACGTTCATGTACTTCGCGACGCTGACGGAGGTTCCCATCGTGCGGGCTTTCGCAGACATGGGTATGGCCGACGGACCGATTTTAACGCTGCTCCTCGCGGGGCCGGCCCTGAGCCTGCCGAGCGTTCTGGCGATAAGGTCTATTATGGGGAACGCGAGGACGGTCGCGTACGTGCTTTTGGTTATCGTTTTTTCGACGGCCGCCGGGTTAATTTTCGGCAACTTCTTAACCTAAGTAATACGCGGATTTGTATTGAGGTACTTAAAAGGTTACCCGAGGTAAAATCGAGGCGTATTATCCCGACCTTA
>CP070755.1:1340039-1374088 GCA_020348885.1 Candidatus Coatesiibacteriota bacterium
AGTAGACCGACCATTTGACCGGTTTGGAGAAAAGGATAATAATCGGCGGCCATAACCGCCGTTACGCCGGCGGCTACGTTCGCGCCGTAGCGTTCGTGTGCGAAAGCAACCCAGATCTCCGGGTAGGTACTACCCGAAAGGCAAACTACGAGGTGGATATCGTCGTAGTTTTCAACGCCTTTCATAATGGGGTACTCGTCCACTGGCGTCCCGTAGTAGTCCGCCGGGAAAACTTGCCTTATGTTCTCGCCCATTGAGAGCATAACTATCTGACCGCCGACGCTGTACCCGAGGAAGATGTAATCTTCGCCGTATTCGGCGCCCATCATCTCGGCCGCGTTGTTCGATACTTCCAGGGCCAGGCCGGGTCCGCCGGGATGCAAACAAGTTATGATTACCGGGATATCAAGTCTGAAACAATGGATGAGTATCGCTTCGGCCATGGGCGAGAGCTCCGGCTGAGTCGATGGGTCGTAGTCAACCGATAGCAAGACCGGCTTTTTCGGGTCTTCCTTCGCGCCTTCTTCTATGAAGTCGTACACGCGTTCGACCGGCGGCGATTCGGTTACGCCCAGCCCCAAGGGGACGATGAACGGTACGACCACCGCGGCGCCGACGATTATGAAAATGATGCGCCGGTCCATCCCCAGGAACTTATTCAGCAGCTTTATCAAAACGACACCTCCGGTTGTTGGAACCGGTGAATCGAAACCGTTATTCGGTACCGCCGAGCCAGGACCGCTCGATACCCAGGATTATCTTCAGCGCCATGGACATCGCGCCGAGACCGACGCCGATCATTATACCCCGTTTCGCGGCCATGTTCGGATATTCAAGAATCCATTCGGCCAGGTCCGGTAACCATTGGCCGACAATACCTTCCAGGGGTACCCGCCCGAGCATAACGATTATAGCGGCGATGAGGAGGAGAAACGCCTCAAGGCTCCTGGCCCGGAACGTTCGGAAACTGGCCGATACGATGAAGAACGCGAGGAGCGAGAACATAGTTGCTTGCATCGGTATCTGTATGTAGCTGAAGAGCCACATAAAACCGCTTCCCAAGTCGATGCCCGAGTTAAAGAACGTGAACAGGAAGTCTCCGAAGAAACCCTCGGCCATCCGTTCCTGGCCGAGAATCAACCGGCCCAGAATGCCGGCCATACCGGTAACGATGGACATCGCGAGACCTATAAGAGCCACGATACTGTAGCCCCATCCCTCTCGTTTGAACCGGACTTTATAAGAGTGGACCTTTATAAGCGAGCCTATTCCGAGGAGCATTGCGAACGTCAGGACGATGATGAGCCACCGGAGCATATATTGGTACAGGGTAATCGAGAACTGGTGGGGTACGAAGAACTGGACCGCCATCAACGCACCCATAATGAAGCATATGAACAGCGGGACTTCCCTTCTCATATTAAACCTCCGGTAAAGCCGAAATATCGCGAGTCAGGATCTTCCGTATTATCAGACGCTTTACGACACGGTCTCGAACAGCCTGGCGAACCACGTCGTATCTACTTCTCCAAGACCTGTAAGCGCGATTAAAATGGCACCGACGATAAGTATCACCAATATAACCGCTTTGGCCCAGTCCTGGCCTTTAAGGCTCCCGAGCATTAGCGGGTCCCGGCCCAGGTACGCGGTCGCGGCGTAAAGCTCCTCGCCCATCAGCGTATAGTCACAGGCCGTGATGAAGAACGGGAACTGGGTAACCCTGTCGGTCCCGGCTATCTGGATGGCGCCGGTTTGCGCCCCGGTCTCGGCCAGGATGAGCGACTCGGCGTAGAAAGCGCCCATGTAGAAGTTGGTCGCTGGACGTTCCCGGAGCATTATCCCGTCGACGGCGGCTACATATCCGAACTGGGAGTCGGTTACGTAGAAGACCGAGTCCTCTTCGAAAGCGTCCGGCCGACCGACCTCAGTATAAGCTTCGCGGACCATCTCCTTTTCGACCATCATTACGATAGGGTCGCGGCAGGGAACGATGAGCGGCGTCTCGTATTCGGCGGTCTTCCGGGCCACTTTCGCCAGGATGGTCATCGCCGCGATGGTCGCGATATCGGACGCGTCGCCGAGGCCGGAAACGAAGAGAATCGGCTTGCCCATCTCGGTGGCGCGGCCGATGGCCTCGTCCACGGCCTCGAGACCCGCGATTTTACGGACGAACAGCTCCTTGCCACCGCGAGCCATCGATATGAAAACCAGAACCAACACGACGAACGATACGACGCCTACCAGAACGTTAAGGCGGTTGAAGTTGAACCACTCGCCGGTGGGACGGCCGGCCCCCTCGCCGACCGCTGTCGTTTTCCCGTCGGCCAGGTTGGCGACGACGCGATACGAGTAATCGGCGTTAGGTGTAAGCCCCGTATCTTCAAGGAACGTTTCGTCGCCCTTTACGGTAGTCAACGGCGTATACTTGCCGGTCTCCGGGTCCAACCTTTCGATCGCGAACGAATCCACCTTCACACCCGCGGGCGCCGGCCACGCGACGACTACACCGCCGCCGGAGTCGTTGGGCGCGTCCATTACCGTAACCGCCGAGACTTCCGTATCGATCTCTTGGCAACCCGATATTAGTAACGCTCCCGTTATAACTACGCAGATAACGACCAGTTTTCTCATCACTACTCCTTACGATGGGCGGGGATATCCAGTTGAACGGCTAACCAGCCTCTATTATCTCGACATTGGCCCGGGGGATAACCTCCTCGGCGCCGTCGTCGAACTTGACGCCGAGAACCCGTACCTTCGCTTCGCTCTCAAGTATCTGTAACTCCACCGGCAGGGACGTTACTTCGCCGAGTTTCCCGAAAAACGGTTCCCGGATGGCACGTACGCGGGTACCGATTTCCAAGTTCGAGCCTTCCTCGCCTGCGCCGGCGGCGAGCTTGCCTTTCTCGGTGTGGGGAACGATAATCTCCGGCCGGATCACGCCAGCCCGTATCTGGGTCGCCCCGTTTATCGACGCCTGCAGGCCTTCCCGAGCTTTAAGGAGGTTAAAAGTAGCCTCGGCCATGGCCATATCCCCGAAACCCTCGGTGATTACGAGCGTAACGCCCAGGTTCTCGTGGCCGGTTATCGCGACGCCCAGGTCGAATCCCAGGAAACTCTTCAGGTCCCAGTCGTGGAACCCGCCGACTATAACGCCTTTCACACCCAACTGTATAGCTTTTTTTAGCGCGGCGGCCGTAACGAGGCTCCCGCCAACGATTATCTTACCGGCGCACTCCTCCGTAATGTCCTCGTCGGCCAGGACACGTTCGGAGCTGTCCGTTACGACGGCGATTTCTCCCTGGGTCTCGCCGCCAATCCCGAAGATACCCTGGATAAACGTTCCGGTCGTCTCGACGGTTACGCCCTCTTTCCCATGGACTTCGACTACCTTCCCGTCGACGTACGCGTCCATCACCACAGGGTTCGGCGGCTCCCGGACGATAATTTGCCCCGTAATTGACGAGACCGTCTCGATACTACCCTTCACGGGCGATATAGCCCGGGAACTATACAGGCCGAAGAACTGCTTCATCTCGGCGATGACTTCGCCCTCTTCGACGGCGTCGCCCTCTTGCTTCACCATAAACTTCGGTACTTCCTCGGGCGGGAGCCCCAGACTGTTGGCGACGTTCACCGTCTCGACGTTACCGGGAAGGAACGTCCGGGCGACGATATCTTCGGCCTTAACCGTGTCCCCTTTTTTAACGAGTACCTCGCCGGCAAGCGGAAGTATCCGTTCCTTGCGGATTATCGTCTTCCCGAGTACTTTCAATCCCGGCGTATAAGCGTGAGCCATATGTTAAATACTCCTATACCTGCGAACGTTAAAACACCTTCGGATATATATCCAGGTTCTGGAGCCAGCCAGTTATAGCGTTAACCCGCTTCGTTTCGTCTTCCGGTATCTGGAACGGGCGGCCGCGGCAGTCGAGTACTACGCCTACCACGCCGCCTTCCAGCGTAACTTCGCGCGCGTCGCCCTTCCCGGCGCCCAGGTCGAAACCGCGGGCCGGGTCGAGCTTCGCGCGGACCTTCTCGCCTACGGGCAGCGGCAGGAGCCGCATCTCCCCTAATTTGACGTCCTCAGAGATATGCCCCAACCCCGGGAAGTCCGCCTCTATATGCAGGCAGTTACTCCCCTCTTTCCCGGAACCTACCGGCGCGACGCACGACCCCAGGCGGACCAGACAGTCCCGGTCGAACACCTGCGTCGCGGCTTTCGGCATCACCTTCGAGAGCACGCCGAGCTGGGGCATCATAAATATCGAGTCGACCGCCAGGAAGGTTACGCATTCGGGCATGAACCCGTCGATGAGCATCAGGCCGGCTTGGGCACGCCTAGGCGCGTGGCTCAGCGCGCCGCCGGAGCCGACGAGCATATCGAGGTTCATCATGTTCACGAGAGTTCCACCGGTCGCGGTCTGGGCGAACGCGTCGGAAATCGTTCGCTGCTGCTGGATGCCCTTAAGCCCGACGGCCAGGGATTTATGCTGCTCGAACGCCAGGCGAAGGGCTTCCCGGGCGATGGCCTGCTCCACGATGAGGTCCTCGAGCGTCTGCGGAATCGTCGTGGGCCGGATCATCTTATTACGGACGCGGTCACGGATCGCGCGTTCGTCCACCGAGAAAGGTACCCAGCGCATTATGTTGGGGAGCCCCGTCTCGGCGACCACGTTGGATACGGAGTAACTCATCCCCAGGTTCGCCGAGACGGTCCGGTTGAAGACGCCGCCGAAAACGCTGAAAACGTCGGTGGTGGCGCCGCCTATATCTACGCCGATGGCCTCTATACCGTACGTGCTGGCGATGGTCTGGATTATTTCACCGACGGCCCCGGGCGTGGGCATAATAGGTTCGTCGGTCCACTCCATCAATTTGGAGTAACCGGGCGCCTGGGCCATAACGTGTTCCATAAAGAGATTATGTATCTCATGGCGGGCGGGCCCGAGGTTTTCGCGTTCGAGGACGGGGCGGATGTTGTCGACTACGTAGAGGTCGGTTTTCGCTTCGAGGCTGCCTTTAACGTTCCCGCGGGCGTCTTTGTTCCCGGCGTAAATTACCGGGAGGTCATAACCGGACCCGAACCGGGGTTTCGGGTCCGCGGCGCCGATAAGCTCGGCCAGCTCTACGACGTGGCTGATAGTACCGCCGTCGATACCGCCGGATAGTAGTATCATGTCCGGGCGGAGACGGCGTATCGCTTCTATCTTCTCATGGCCAAGCCGCCCGTCATTGGACGCAAGAACATCCATTACGATAGCGCCTGCGCCCAGAGCCGCGCGTTGGGCCGATTCGCCAGTCATCGATTTGACGACGCCGGCGACCATCATCTGGAGGCCGCCGCCCGCCGATGATGTCGATAGATAAACGTCTGTCCCGCCTTTAATACCTTTCCCCGAGTGAAGTACTTTGACCTTTTTTAACAGCGTTCGTCCGGAGAGTTCCTCGACCTCGCCGACCGCGTTGAGAACGCCCCGGGTTACGTCTTCGGCCGGCTTTTCGACGGTGGTGGGCGCCTCGCCCCGGACCTTCAGGCGGTATTCTTCCCCCTCCTTCTCTATCAGTATCGCCTTGGTCGTCGTGCTACCGCAGTCGGTGGCGAGTATCGTCTTGACGTGGGAGTAGTCTTGAGCCATTTACTTTCCCCTGCGAGCTCTCTTCCGCTCGCGACGTTCTTGCTTCTTTTCCTTCAGTCCGCGTCGGAAATCGGCGTCGTAAGCCTCGATCTTCCGAAGTAGTAGTTCGACGTTTTCTCGGTGCTCGAGGGCAAGCCGGACTTCGTTATATTGCCCGAAATCGAATATAGACCTGACTATCGGGTCGAAGAAGACCATTACCTGGCTGCCGACGAACGAGAGCGGCTTCATCGTCTCGAGGAAAAAAATAGCCGGCGCGGCCAGGTTCCTGTCCACGACGGCCCGGGCGATTTTCTCGACCAACTCGTCGCGCCGCTCGTCTGGCAGCTCGAACTCTTCAAAGTGTGACGATTGGCTTCCCCGGAAATCCAAAGTACGCCGAAACTCCGCTTCCTGTTTACTTTTTTCGCTTGGAAACCCCGCCGAGTTTTAATAATCGGTAGGGCATACATCGGTCACGCCAGCCCCAAAAACCCTAAAGTTCCTATTATCCAATCGTTTATTAGGAACTCGATCCGTCCGATCAGAAGCGATATACGCGCCATAACGGTAAACCCGAACGCGGCGCCGAACGATACCATCAGGAACCATATCCCGACTCTCGCGGTACCGCCGAGTACACCTTTATGCTCTTTGGAAAAGTAGAAGTATATCAACGCGGTAACAACGCCTACTATGAGAACCGTATTGGCGATAGACGCGCCTATATCGACGGCGCCGCCGGTTATCACGACCGGTGGGATAATCGTACCCTGAATCTGGGCGATGCAGTTAGCTTGCATATACACGATAAACGAAAGCCCGGCCCCGAGACCCACCGAATAAGCGATGCCGTAACGCGACACCCACGTCAACTTGGGGATGAAGCGGAACAGCATCGTTATTCCCAAGAGGCCGGCGAAAACGCGCAGAAGGTCCCACGTAAACCTTGCGTTGAGGGCAAGTTCGGCGAAAGCCCCGCCAAACACGGGTCTCGCGGTCGTACACGTGATATTCAGCGGTTGTAAGATCGGTTGGAAGATGTACCACCGCAGGAAGTCCAACGGGTCGAACCCGATAAGGACGACGAACAGGTTCGGCACCATGAAGTTGTGGTAGTTATACGCCAGCCAATAACCGGCGGAAATCCCAACGAATAGATACTCGGCGACTTTGTAGAAGGGGTTGTCTTTATACAGGAACGAATATATGAACAGCGTAAGTAGCGCCGCTATCCATATGCCGAACAAGGTTGAAACGTCCACGTAGAACCCTCCTGGAATCCGTGCGTACTACTCCAACGTCGTAGATTTGGTTTCCAGTTCCTCGCTGCGTTCCTTCCGGAGAATAAAGAAGGACAGATTCGCGAAAAGTATAAACACGATTATGACGACGTGCGCCACCGACTGGGCGTCCATACGTACGGTCGCTTCGCCGGGGGTTTCGAGTAAGCTTTCGTATTCGGCCGCGCCTTTCAATCCCGACAACAGGCCGAGTAGCTGCTCGGTCTGTAGGTACGGGAAGAACTGGGGCGCCGATACGCCGGTGCACCCGCCGGCGACCGGTACGTGATACTGGGCTTGGGCGATAAGTACCCACGCCGGAATCCCAGGGTCGCCGGCCGAAAGGGACATTACGAAGTCGATATCGTCATAGTTGTAAACGTTATCCATTATGGGGAACTCGGAGATGTCGCGGCGCTCCAGATCCGCCGGAAACGCCTCCCGGATGGACGAGCCCATCAGTTTAATCAGGATGGCGCCCCCCGGCTTGTACCCGAGGTTTACGTAGTCCTCGCCGTAGGTTACGTCGAACTCGGGCGTAACGATCGACAGAGCGTCGATAGCCATGGACGCACCCTGCGGCCACAACGCAATGATTACGACCTTATGGCCTTTCGCGAAACACTGCCTGAGCATAGCCAAAGCCATAGGGTGGACTTCAGGCGCGCTGGCCGGGTCGTAGTCGAACGACATCAGAACGGTTGAACCCGCCGGTAGTTCGTCGACGAATCTATAGACGTTTTCTACGTGGTCCGTCGTTTTCACCGGTAAACCCATAGGCATGAGAAGCGGAAGGATTATAGCGAGACAGATAAAGACGAATATTATCCGTCTGTCGATATTGGCCAGCCACCTGATTAAACGCATCTATTAAAACCTCCGAGAAACGGTATCCGGCCTATTCTTCGCCCAGGTAGGACCGCTCTATACCGAGCAGTATCCTGAGCGAAGCCGATACTACGCCCAGGGCGGCGGCGATCATAATCGCCCGCTGGCCCGCGGTGTTGCCGACGTCCATAATCCAATCTTTCCACGCGTCGAATTGAAGATACCACGGTACCCAATCGGGTATCCATGCGGTACCGAGGGGCACTTGCCCGAGCATTACTATTATCGCCGCGAGGAGCAGGAGGGTAGCTTCTAAATTGCGGGCCCGGAAAGCTCTGTACGAAGCCGAAGCCACGAAAAAAGCAAGCAACGAGAACATAGTTGCTTGCATAGGATACATACAGTTATAGAACAACCAATAAAAAATGGTCCCTTCTTGGATGCCCAAAAGGATACCGATGCCACCCATACCGATAACCATAATAATAAGCGGGAAACTATACGGCCAGTCTTCTTGTTTTAACCTTATCTTGAAGTAGTTAACGCGCAGTAGGTTAAATATACCCACGATTATCGCGAAGGCGATTACGACCAAAAACCAGTTGTTCAATCGCTCCGTCACCGGCTCCAGTACGGGGATAAAGAAGTCGAGTATCAGGAGCAGTCCGGCCACGAAAGCGAGTACCATCGGAATTTCTCGTCGCATACTACTTCCCCCTCGAAAGGGTCGTACAAGAACTCGGGGTTACTATCGTACGCGGCGTTTACGCCACTCGTACACAGACCGTCGCCGGGCGCGGCGACGGCAATATCTTACCGTACTATAAACCACCTCGAAATATCCAACGAGTATCCGGCTACAGTCAAGCCTAACTGGTCTACGACCGCTAGAACCGCGCCCAATAATATAAATAACAGGATGATAACCTTACCCCAGTCCTGCCCCACGAGGCTTCCCAATAGACGCGGCTCCCGGGACAGATACGCGGACGCCGCGAAGAGTTCCTCGCCTATCAGTGTATAGTCGCACGCCGCGATGAAGAACGGAAGCTGCGACGGCATCGCCGTACCGGCTATCTGTATCGCGCCGACCGAATGGCCGGTTTCGGCTAGAATGAGCGATTCGGCGTAGAACGTACCCAAGTAGAAGCAGGCCGCCGGTCGCTCGCGGATCATAATCCCGTCGACGCCGGCGACGTAGCCGAACTGGTCGTCGGTCAGGTATCGGATGTTCCCCTGCTTGTACGCGTCCGGGCGCCCGGCCTCCAAGTAGGACTCCTTTACGACCTCCTGCGCCGTGGACATGACCAGCGACCTTGAACAAGGTACCAACAGGTCGGCGTCGTATTCGGCTACCATCGTCGCTATCCGCCCGAGTATCGTTACCGAAGCGATGGTCTGGATGTCGTCTATCTCGCCGATACCCGGAACGTAGAGTACGGATTTGCCCATCTCGGTGGCCCGTCCGACGGCTTCCTGAACGGCTTCGAGACCGCCGATACGCCGGATGAACAGCTTTTTCCCGGCGCGGGCTTGGGTGATGTAATATAGGACTAACGCTGAAAGGATAATAGACGCGATTAAAATATTGACACGCCGTAAGTTAAACAGCTGCCAACTCGCGACAACCGGCCCGGCGGCCGCGCTCTCGCCGGTAATACCTCCGGCTACGGTCCTAACCTTGTAGTAATACTCGACGCCGTTCGAAACGTTCTCGTCAACGTAAGTATACGCTTCGTTACCCGATACCGCTTCGAATATCTCTTCGAAGGGGCCTTCAGGCGACTCGCCCCGAAGTAGAACGTACTTGTCGACGTCGAGGGTTTCGTTCGTCTCTCCCGGGGCCGGCTCCCAGTTTATGTTTATAGAACCGCCGGAGTCGAATTCCGTATCGCTCGCCGTGAGGTTTTGGGCGAGCACGTCGCTTTGAGCGCCGGCCCCGACCGCGGCGAGCGGCGTGACGAAGAAAACTGACACTAATATTATCTTAAGAAAACGGCCGGTCATATCGCGGCTCCGTATTAAAAGAGGCGAAACGGATATATTATATCGTCCACCCCGCGCTATCCGGCGGGGCGGCGCTGGGTTCGAATCGGTGGTGCGCTGGATATTTTAACGAAGGTTATCACGCCCAAATACCCGTGTCAAGGCATAAAAAAAAAGCCGCTATCGTTCGCTGTAACGGGCGCGTCGGCCGTGTAAGTCGGCCGTTTTACCTTGATAGTTACGCCTTTTACGTTATAATCAGGATCAGGCCGTCGCGGCGGTCTCGGTGCAACAACGCGGCGGAGCCGAATAGTATTGAACATCGTATCTGTTTTAAAAACTATGGTATCTACTCCCGGATACTTCATCGGCGGACAGGCTGTTATAGAAGGCGTTATGTTCCGTTCGCCGTCGGCGTACGCCGTAGCCGTACGGAAACCTGACGGTACGATCGAAGAGAAGAGCGAAATAAAACACTCTATAACGAAGCGAGTGCCCTGGAAATGGCCGTTTTTACGGGGTGTAGCCACGCTCTTCGAAACATTGTCGCTTGGCGTTAAAACCCTCGAGTACTCGGCGGAAGTCGCGGTGCCCGAAGAAGAGCGAGAAAAAGCGCGTAACAAAGGCAAGAATAAAACGGCGTCCCGCTTCCAAATGACCCTAACGATTCTATTCGCTCTGGCGATGGGGTTGTTCTTGTTCGTAGGTATCCCTTACCTGGTTACGAGCTTGCTCAAAGGCCCGTTGGGAATAGCTGGCGAAAGCCACGTGCTCTTCCATGTCATCGACGGCGCCCTACGGATAACGATGTTCCTGCTCTACCTTATCGTGATATCCGCGATGAAAGACGTAAGGCGGCTTTTCGCGTATCACGGCGCCGAACACAAGGTCATTAATACGTACGAACACAACGTCGTCCCAACGCTCGAGTCAACGCGCAAGTTCAGCCGCTTTCACCCGCGCTGTGGGACTTCCTTCATCGTCGTATTACTAATCGTCTTGATAATCATCCACTCGATAACATTCCTATTCGTACCGGAGAACTTCAGTTATATACTCAAGTTCGTTATCAGGTTGGTCTTATTGGTACCGATAGCCGGAGTCGCGTACGAACTCATACGCCTAGGAAGCAAACTCCCGGATAACCCGGTCGTCAACTTCTTTCTACTACCCGGCATATTGACCCAGTTCTTCACGACCCGCGAACCGACCGACGATATGATCGAGGTGTCGCTCACTTCGTTCGACCGGGTGCAAGAGCTGGAAAGCGAAGCGACGTCACGTATCGATTAGCGGCGCGCCTTCCGGTTCGCGGGTTGTTGGGCACCCGGCTTTAACTGTTTAAACTATAGTGGAAGTATGAAAGAAATCCTGGAAAGAATAGAAGCCCTCCGGGGCGAATACGACGAAATCGGTCGCGCTATGTCCGACCCGGCGACGGCGTCGGATCGCCGCCGTATGGCCGAGTTGGGGCGACGCTACAACGAACTCGAGGAAATCATATCGGCGGGCGATCGTCTGCGAGCGGTCGTAGAGGAAAAAGAAGGGACGGAACCGCTTCTCCACGACGGCGACCACGAAGTTCGCGAGATGGCCCGCGAAGAGGTGGAGCGACTCTTGGCGGAAGAAACGCGGCTGGCCGACGAGATACGAGCTTTACTCCTTCCCAAAGACCCGAACGACTCCCGGAGCGTCATAATGGAGATACGCGCCGGGACCGGCGGCGACGAGTCGGCGTTATTCGCAGCCGACCTGTTCAGAATGTATAACGGGTACGCCGAGTCCCGCAAGTGGAAGGTGGACGTAATGAACTCGGCGCCCACCGAAATCGGCGGGTTCAAGGAAGTCGTTTTCGGAATAGACGGCGAAGGGGCTTACAGCCGCCTGAAGTACGAGTCGGGCGTACACCGTGTCCAGCGCGTTCCCGAAACCGAAAGCCAGGGCCGCATACACACTTCCGCGGCTACCGTCGCGGTTTTGCCCGAGGCCGACGAACTTGAGGTCGAGATAAACGGCGAAGACATAGAGATGGACGTCTTCCGCTCGAGCGGCCCCGGCGGCCAGAGCGTCAATACCACCGACTCCGCGGTCCGCCTGACACACAAACCTACCGGCATCGTCGTAACGTGTCAGGACGAGCGTTCGCAACACAAAAACCGGGCGAAAGCGATGCGTATCCTCCAGGCGCGCATACTCCAGATGACGCAGGAGGCCGCCGAAGCGGAACGGGCCGAGGAACGCCGGTCGATGGTAGGCTCCGGCGACCGCAGCGAACGTATCCGGACCTACAACTTCCCCCAGGGCCGCATATCGGACCACCGCATCAACCTGACCTTATACAACCTAAAAGACTTCTTGGCGGGCGAGTTGGATGAGGTAATAGACGCGCTGGCCGACGCCGAGAGGGAAGAGAGCCTAGCCGCGTCGGGGGTTTAAGCGTGACGGTCGGCGAATTTATTGCGGTGGCCGAGAAAACCCTCGCCGAAGCCGGCGTACAATCCCCCCGAGCCGATGCGGAAACGATGACCGCTGCGATACTGAACGTACGGCGGTCGGATTTGTTTTTACGGTCAGGGGACGAACTACCGCGGCCGGAAGCGGAGAAGCTACGCGCCCGGGTAGAACGCCGGGCTGGCCGGGAGCCGCTTCAATTGATTCTCGGCTACGCGCCGTTCCTGGGGCTTGAAGTCGCTATCGAACCGGGCGTATTCGTCCCGAGGCCCGAGACAGAAGGTTTGGCCGAGCTTTGCGTTGAGCTGGCCGGTGGGATGCCGAACCCTACCCTAGTCGAAGCTTGCGCGGGGACGGCGGCTTTATCGTTGGCGTTTCTCCGCGAACGCCCGGACGCGGAAGTCCTAGCGGTCGAGCGGGACACGGCGGCTGTCGCTTGTGCCGCCAGGACCGCAAGACGATACGGTCTCGACTTAAAGTTGGTACGCGGCAACCTGCTAGAGCCGCTGGTCCGCGGCAAGCTGGAAGGGACCGTTGATATAGTAGTCGCTAACCCGCCGTATATCCGTTCGGGCGATGTCGATTCACTTCCGCCGGAGGTCCGGGACTGGGAGCCGAGGGAGGCGCTGGACGGCGGGCCCGACGGACTCGACTACTACCCGCCGCTGACCCGGGTGGCCGCTTCGCTCCTCGCGCCCGGCGGTTGGCTCGCGTTCGAGGTGGGGGACGGCGCGGCAATGGCGGTCGTCGGTATTATCGAACTTTACGGCGGTTTCGAAATGCCGGCGACGGCACGAGATTTAAGTGGCGTAGAACGCTACTTTTACGCGCGAAAAGGCTCGAACTGAACCGGAGGTTAAGCGGTGTGCCCGCATAGAGGGTTATCGCTTAGGACCCTGACGCTTACCTTCTTACTATTTTCTACTGCCGCCCTTCTGGGTTGCGGCGGGGGTTCCGGCCTGGAGAAGATAAACCCCTACACCCAGTTCCGGGGCGTCACCTTCGCCGACGACTTCCGGGTCTGGGCGGTCGGTTATCTCGAGAAAGTGCCGCGTGACGCCAAGTACGAATCGAGTAATTACATCTTCGACGACGGCCGCGTTCGCCTTTTCGCGGCCCGGGGCGAGACCGAGTGCTTCCATCTAGTCGTCGGCGCCGACTTCGGCAACCTGGACGACGTGGAAGTCGAGTTCGGCGAGTTTGCGGGGCCGGGCGGCGCGGTTATCCCCGCCGAAAACGTCTCCCTTTACTTTGAGTACTACGTTACCCTTCAAAACCCCAGCGACGCGTACGGTTGGGCCGGCGAAGTCGCCGACCCCCTCATCCCCCTGTCGGACGAATTCGACCTGGCGCGAGCGACCTGCCAACCTATCTTTGTACGCATCGAGGTGCCCGAGGACGCGGTGCCCGGGACTTATACGGCCGACGCCGTAGTATCCGCTAAAGGCGCCGGTTCGCAGACGGTAACCGTCGAGTTGGAGGTTTTTAACTTCACGTTAACGGAACATTTGCCGCCGGTTTTCGCGGTCGTCGACCCGCGCATCGTCGGTCCGTGGCATGGTCTGGACCCGCTGAACGACGATACTACAGGCATCGCGAAAGAATACGAGGATTTGCTTGTCTCCCGGGGCGTTACGCCGCTTCTATTCTCGTACCCGGGTTTGGCGAACACGAAATCCGCCGCGTCGGCCGCCGGCGAATGGGCCAAGCGGGTGTCGAAAACCGCCGAACGGAACGGTTTACCGGCGCTGGTCATACCGCTGAGCGCTTCGGCCGACGGGTCCGCCCCCGAAATCTCCGCCGCTAACGAGGATTACCGACGATTAATGGGAGCTCTGGAAGCTAAAAACGTCGAGATTCCGCCGGACGTTTACTTGTGGTGTTCCTTCGACGGCGGAAGCGCTCAACCGTTCGTCGACGGAACCGCCGCTAAGTGGTGGCACGGTCTGGCAGAAGCGTCGGGGACGTGGGAAGGATCGCCAGCGGTTATGGCCGTTGCGTCGCCGCTCCGGGCCGCGACGCCGGCGCTGGAGTTGAAAGGGGCCGTCAGCGCCTGGGTCGCGCCGCTTCCCGACATAGCTCTGGACCCGGACCGCTTCTACCACCTTCCCGAGAGCGAACACGCTTTCTTAAACTTAACATCGGCGGGCGCCGACGTCATCGACGCGCGGGGAGCCGTCGCTGTCCTGACGGCCTGGTACGGTTTCATAGCGGACTGCAAGGGTATGGTGGTACCGCCGCCGGACCCGGAGTTGTTCGCGCCTACGAACCCGTGGCTCGACGACCCGATGGTGGCCGACGGGCGGTACTTCGGAAACGGCATGGCCGCCCTATTCTACCCGGGCGGGCCGGTGGACAGCAAAGAACCGATATCGTCGCTGCGGTTGGAGCTGCTTCAACAAGCGGCCGAGGAATGGGCGTACCTGAGGATGCTGGAGGAGAAGCAGGGGCCCGAGTACGTCGTCGAGCGGCTTTACTCGAAGTTGCCCTTGGGAAAACCCATCCGCGGTTTATCGCAGAGGGACATCACGGCGTCGGAAATATTCGACGTACGTCGATCGGCGGCCGAGGAACTCGCCGGCGGCAAGCGCGTCGGCGCCCCGGTTACTACGTCTGGCGTTGTAACCGACCGCAAGGGGAAAGCCATCCCCGGGGTTTGGATCGGCGACGCCGAGTTCGGGATGTATACGGACACCACGGGACATTTCGAGTTAAATAACGCCGCGGCGTCCGGCGGATACCTGACGGTCCTAAGGTCGGGTTACCAATTCGACGAGATACCGGCCGGCGGTTCCGGGGTCCGCGTCGGATTGTACAGGGGGCTCCAGGGCATCACGAAGGCGTACGATTTCGAGATGGGGATAAACCCCGCCTATTGGATGACCGGCGAGGAAGAGGACGCCCTGATGGTCGCCGAGGAAAGCGAGTTCGTGTACGAGGGCGGCCGGTCGGTCGAGATCGAATTCCCGACCGGGCGCTGGAGCCGGGTCGTCAATCTGTATCCCAAGGAGCGTTCCCTAGACGATTACCACCGAATCGAAACGGCGATATACAACCCGAACGACTTCGCCGTGGATGTTTACCTTATCCTGCTCGACGATATCGACCTGGATATCGAGGACCAATATCTGCACCCGATTTCGCTCAGGCCTAAGAGTTGGACTAATGTCAGCTTGAGGACGCGCGACATCGAGAAGGTCCATCGGTACGAGTTCGGCCGCTCGCCCGGCGGAAAATATCATATAGTTCGCAGCTACGACCTCGACTTGAGCGACGTCATCGGCTTCGGTATCGGTTGTAACGGTCTTTCCGAATACGGAGCGCCGGAAGGCGGTTCGTTTAAGATATACCTGGACGACGTCTTTGTCCTGAAGTTTATGTAACTACTCGACGATGCGAATAATCCTCGCTACGAACAACGAGAACAAAGTAGCCGAGATCAGTGCGATACTCGACGCGTTCGGGATAACCGTCGAGGGCGCCGCGTCCGCCGGGGGAATGCCGGAAGTAGAGGAGGACGGGGTCACCTTCGCCGAGAACGCGCTCGCGAAGGCCCGCGCCGGCGCTCGCAACTTCGGTGAACCGGCCTTGGCCGACGACAGCGGTTTGGAGATTCCGGCGCTCGACGGGCGGCCCGGCGTATACTCGGCCCGTTATGCCGGGCCCAGCTGTTCGTACGCCGACAACAACCGCAAACTTCTGGGCGAAATGACTGACTTGGAGGGGGATAAACGCCGGGGTCGCTTCGTGTGCTCGGCGGCTCTCGCGTTCCCCGACGGACAGGAGTACGTCGTCGAGGGGGAGCTTTTCGGGACGATAACGACCGAACCGAGGGGCTCCGGCGGTTTCGGTTACGACCCGGTTTTCGTGCCAGACGGCCGCGGCCGGACCCTCGCCGAGATGAACTCCGAAGAGAAAAACGATATTAGCCACCGGCGCCGGGCCTTCGAGAAAATGGCCGGCGTACTGCGGAATCTGGCCGCGAGCGGCGCGATCGAATCGCTGGCGGAGGGCGAAAAACCGCCTGTTTAAAGCGGTGATTGAACCGCCGCTACGAGCGGTGATTGAACGGTACAATATAGAGCCGCGGCTTTATTCGGGGCGAACTTGTAGGAGGATCTATGAAAGCGATAATACCGGTGGCCGGAATGGGGACACGTCTCCGTCCACACACCCACACGGTACCGAAGGCGTTGCTCCACGTCGCCGGCAAGACGATAATCGAGCACATCCTGGACGAGGTGATGGCCGTCGAACCGACGGAAATAATTTTCGTCGTCGGGCACCTGGGCGGTATGATCGAAGAATACATTAAACCGGTCGTGGACGTACCGACCCACTTCGTAACCCAGAAGGAAACCCTCGGCATCGCCCACGCTATATATCAAGGAAAGGAATATATAGACGAGTCGCCGCTCCTCATAGTACTCGGCGATACCATCTTCACGGCGGACCTGAAAGGAGTCGCCGAACGGGGCGTATCGGCCGTGGGCGTACGTACCGTCGAGGACCCCAGCCGCTTCGGCGTCGTCGTCGTAGACGGCGACCGCATCTTAAAATTGGTGGAGAAACCCAAAGATCCGATTTCGCTGTTGGCCATCGCTGGCGTGTATTACATTTCCGACCCGCCGCTTCTATTGAGTTCGATCGAGTACCTATTCGAGAACGACATCAGGACCAAAGGCGAGTTCCAGCTTACCGACGCGCTCCAAGCGATGCTCGACCGGGAGCACGAGATGCAGACCTTCTCTATCTCCGGCTGGTACGACTGCGGGACGCCCGAGGCCCTGCTCGAGACCAACCGTACGCTTCTCGCTAAGTTCGACGGCCACACGCCCCGGCCCGGCGCGATTATCATCCCACCCGTCTGGATCGACGAGAGCGCCGCGATACAAAACTCGATAGTGGGCCCGAACGTGTCGGTGGCCGCCGGTTCCATAGTCAAAGACTCGATAATCTCGGATTGCATAGTCAGCGAGTACGCTGTAATCGAGAAGATTATCCTCGACTCGAGTATAATCGGCGATAAATCACGCGTCGTCGGGCGCCCGTCGAGCGTTAACGTAGGCGACTCGTCCGAGCTGGAGTTGAAGTAGTCAAATGCGTATAGACCGTTTAACCTGGCCCGACGTCGCCGAGTACCTTAAGCGCGATAACCGGTTGATACTGCCGGTCGGCAGCGTCGAACAGCACGGGCCGGCCGTCGCGACAGGTATCGACTACATCGTCCCGACGGCGGTGGCCGAAAGGGCCGGCGAAAAAGCGGGCGTAATGGTCGCGCCGCCGCTTACGTACGGTATGTCGCTCCACCACACGGCCTTCGCCGGGACGCTGAGCTTGCGCCCGACCGTTTACCTGTCAATGGTAATAGATTTATTCGCGTTCGCGTACCACCAGGGCTTTCGGCGGATACTGGTGCTGAACGGCCACGGCGGAAACGTCCCGACGCTGAAGGCCGCCGCGGGGCAGGCATCATATGAACTGGAAGGCGTCCGCATTTACATTCGTAGTTATTATGAGCTGCCGTCGGCGGTGGAGATAATCGAGGAGGAGCTTGGCCCGGGCGAGGGTTCCCACGCTACGCCGTCGGAGGTTTCGATGCTCATGTACATCGAGCCTGAGTTGGTGGGCGACCTGTCGGCCCACGAGAAGAGCGAAGCGGGGCTGATAACGTGGCACCCGGCGCCGTCGGATATGGAACAGTACTACCCTCGGGGCCCCGTCGGCGCCGACCCGGACCTGGCGTCGCCGGAACTGGGCGAAAGGCTCTTCGACGCGGCCGTGGCCGACGTCGTGGAGATACTGGGGAAGATGTAGGGGCCGGTCGAAAGACCGGCCCGTTTATACGGTATTGTGTTACGTCGAAATTACAACCGCGCCAAATACTCGTCCAGTTCCCAGTCGGTTACCTGGACCCGGTAGCGGTCCCATTCGATCCATTTGTTCTCAATTAAATTCTTATATACGTGAACGCCCAGGGCAGCACGTAGGAATTTCGAATTCTCGGCTTTCTGTATGGCCTCGACCAAGCTCCCTGGCAGGTGCTTTATCTTCCGCTTGCGCCGCTGGGAGAAGGACATCTCGTAAACGTTCTCCTCCACCGGCGCCGGCGCGTCCAGCCCGTCGGCAACGCCTTCCAGTCCGGCGGCCAATATCACCGCGAACGCAAGATACGGGTTACAGGCCGGATCCGGACTCCTTAGCTCCAGACGGGTGGCTTCTTCTTTCCCCGGTTTATACGTCGGCACCCTGACCATATCGGACCGGTTCCGCCGGGCCCAGGTGATGTATACCGGCGCTTCGAACCCGGGGACGAGCCGTTTGTAGCTGTTCACCCACTGGTTCGTGACGATGCAGAACTCGGGCGCCCGGCGCATCACGCCGGCCAGGAACGAGCGGCATACGTCGCTGAGATCGTCGTCGGTCCCCCCGTTGAAGAACGCGTTACCCCCGTCGCCGAATAGCGACATATTGATATGCATCCCGGAGCCGTTCTCGTCGGCGAAGGGCTTCGGCATAAAGGTCGCGTACGCCCCGTTCTTGAACGCGATTTCCTTGACCGCCAGCTTATAGGTCATCAGGATGTCGGCCATCGTGAGGGCTTCGGCGTAGCGCAGGTCTATCTCGTGCTGGCTCGACGCGACCTCGTGGTGCATGTACTCGACCTCGATCCCCATCGCCTCGAGGGCGTCGGCGGTCTGGAGCCTGAGGTCGATGGCTTCGTCCCGGGGTATCAGGTCGAAGTATCCGCCGCGGTCCAGTACTTCCGCGGCGCCTTCCTTCAGGTAGAAGAACTCGGCTTCGGGACCGACGTATAAGGTGTAGCCCTGGTCCTTAGCAGCGGCCAGATTTCGCTTCAGGATGTACCGGGGGTCGCCTTCGAACGGATCGCCAGCCGGCGTCAACACGTCGGCGAACATCCGGGCTACGCGCCGTTCCGGCGGGTGCCACGGCAGTATAGCGTACGTATCCGGGTCCGGGACCGCGACCATGTCGCTTTCATCAATACGGGTAAAACCCTCAATACTTGAGCCGTCGAAGCCCAGCCCTTCCGCGAACGCGACGTCGAGCCTTTTAGCCGGAACCGTAAAACTCTTCAGGAAACCGAGAATATCTACGAACCACAGTTCGGCGTACTTGACTCCGTCGTCGGCACAGCATTTTAAGATGTTTTCCGGGTTATTGCCCAACGTTGCTCCTTCCAAGTATGTTAATAGAACGCGACTTTGATGCGACCGAGGCTGGCCGGCGCAATAAACGTGTCGTCTTCGGTTACGTATATATCGAGATAACCTACGCCGCCGGGTCGGTCGGAGGCGAAGTAGAGCACCGACGCGTCGGGCGTCGGGTAGCAGTGGATTTCATTATGAACCGTGTTGACCGACTCGCCGAGATTGACGGGTTCGTCCCAGTTCGAACCGGAACCGGCGGATTCGTAGATATCGTACCCGCCGTAACCGCCGCCTACAAGAGAAGCGTAGAATAATCGGTCCATCGTATCGGGCAGCGACGGGTACCTGTCGTCGGCGCCCGAGTTAACCGTCGGGCCCAGGTTGACGGGCTCCTGCCAGACCCCGCCAAGGTTCTCGGTTACCCAAAGGTCGTCGCCGCCGGAACCGCCGGGCCGGTTCGACGCGAAGAAGAGCCACAGACCGTCTGCGGTTACGAACGGCGTTACCTCCTTGTATTCAGTGTTGACCGGCGGGCCGACGTTTACCGGTGCGTCCCAGTCGCCGCCGCGCTCGGAGACGTAGAGGTCGAAGTCGCCGTAACCGGCTGGCCGGGCGGATGCGAAGTAGAGCTCCGTTCCGTCGGCGTTCAAGGCGCAGGAAATGTCGTAATCCGCCGTGTTGATTACGTCTCCCAGGTTTATCGGGCCGCCCCAGCCGTCGCCTTCGCTCTGCAAGACCCAAAGGTCGTGGAGGCCGAAGCCGCCGGCCCTGTCCGACGTCAGGTAAAGTTCGCTCGCGTCGGCGCTTATGCACGGATGTCCGTCGTAGCCGGGGCCGTTGACCGGCTCGCCGAGGTTCACGGGCGGCGTCCACGCCGATACTGTTAATACGGAACACGCGAATATAACTGTTATCGCTAACGCGTCGGAATGCATCGTCGACTGTTGTTATTCAAACGCCTATCGGCCAGGATTGTACCAAAAGGCGTACGCGATTTCATTTTAAAACGACTCGCAGACCGAGTTTCGTATCGTTACTCAAAACCCTTGCTTTTTAAGAAGCGCGATGTTAAGGTCGCGTCCCTTTTCGGAAAAACGTTTAACGCCGGCAAAAGAGGAGGCAAATAAACGATGGGAAAGATAACCTTAAGCGTAATTAAAGCCGACATAGGCGGGTACGTGGGCCACTCGGCGATGCACCCGGACCTGCCGGCCAAAGCCGACGAGATGCTCGGCAAGGCCAAGAAGGACGGACTACTCATAGACTATAGTATAATTTCCTGCGGCGACGACCTCGATCTGGTGATGACCCACACGAAGGGCGAAGACAACGAAGAGATACACGGTCTTTCGTGGAATATCTTCGAGGCCTGTACCGAGGTCGCGAAAAAGCTACACCTGTACGGCGCGGGCCAGGACCTACTTGCCGACGCGTTCTCCGGCAACGTCAAGGGGATGGGCCCGGGCGTCGCCGAGGCCGTGTTCGAGGAGCGGAAGAGCGAGACGATTCTCGTCTTCGCCGGCGACAAGTGCGCGCCGGGCGCGTGGAACCTGCCGCTCTATCGGATGTTCGCCGACCCGTTCAACACCGCCGGGCTGGTAATAGACCCGAACATGCACGACGGGTTCTGGTTCGAGGTCTTCGATATCCACAATGAGCGGCGCGTCTTCTTCGATTCGCCGAAGGAGATGTATGACCTGCTCGTCTTCGTCGGTTCGCCGGATCACTTCCTTATAAAGGGAATTTATCGCAAGAACGAAGACGGCTCCCGCGGCGAGATATGCGCGTCAAGCTCCACCCAGAAGCTGGCGCTCATCGCCGGGAAGTACGTGGGCAAGGACGACCCGGTAATGATAGTAAGGAGCCAGTCGGGGCTTCCGGCAGTCGGCGAGGTCCTCGAGCCGTTCGCGTTCGCCCACACGACCAGCGGGTTTATGCGCGGGTCACATATGGGGCCGTTGATGCCGGTGAGCTTCGAGGACGCGACGCCGACGCGCTTCGACGGCCCGCCGCGGGTCATCTGCGCCGGGTACCAGCTGGCCGACGGGATGTTCGTCGGGCCGCGTGATATGTTTACCGACATCAGCTTCGACAACTCGCGCCAGATGGCGCTGGACGTCGCCGACTATCTAAGGCGCCACGGTCCCTTCGAGCCGCACCGGCTCCCGTACGTCGAGATGGAGTACACGACGATGCCCAACGTCGAGAAGAAGCTGCAGGACCGCTGGGAAAAGTTGTAATAAATCTTCGAAGTTAGTAAAAAGCCCCCTCGAGAGAGGGGGCTTTCGCTTCGATATGCGGTAACGGACTACTCTGCTTTCGCCACTTCCCCCGCTTCCGGCACCCCCACATCCATTGCCCAGCAATATAACCTCGGCGTGCCGCGGACGCCTATGTCGGCGACCTCGGAGACTCGGGCTCCGTCGAATTCGACGGCCGTAACCCGGTCCGACGACAAGCCCCAACCGACCAACACCGCCGCGGCGCTCCCGTCGGGGGCGCCCACTAGGGACCTGGGGCGCGCGTCCTCGATCGTCGCCAGGGGGACGTAGAACCCGCCGTCGAGCGCGAATAGCTCTAAATCGACGGCGTCGTCCAGCTCGTCCGTTCCGTCTGCCGGCTCAGCAATTACAAAAGTATCGCCGGCCGGCGCGAGGTATGTCCCGTAGGCCACCCTCGGCGTCAGCCGGTACGTCACCCGGCCGTCGTAGTCCATTACCCCGAAGTAGACGAACCCGTCGCCCTCGTTCTCGAAGAAGACCAATCCGTCGGCCGCGGCGCCGACCAGGTGCACCTCGGGTTCGAAGACCTCGACCGTGGCCGCCCGCGAGTCGGCGACGCTGTAGCGGTAGAGTACCGACCGGTTCTGAAGCGGGCCTTCCGGCGGCTCCGCGCCGGTCGGTTCGGTCGTCGCCCGGTAGCCCTGGTGCGTCATCATGAAGACGTAAGCGCCGTCCCGCGAACAGACGACCTCGCCGTCGCTCTCGTACTGGACGTGGAGGAGTGGCGCGCTTATCTCGTACTTACGCTTATCGCCTTTCTCGATACGGTAAAGGTAGTAATCCCGCGGCGGGCGGTCGAGGTAGTACTTCCCCTCGCTACCACATGCGTAAAACACGTCGCCCGACGGGTCGGCGGCGACCGAGTCGAAGTAGTACTCGTCGCCCGAGTAGATATCGATTTGGGTTCTGGACGCCAGGTCCAAAGCGAAGAGGGTCTGCTCGAACTCCTCGTCGTCCCGGTCCAGATACTGGGTACCGCAGACGAGCTTGCCGTTTCGCGGTCCGGCGTAACCCTCGTCCACGAACTCGACCTCGCCGGCTTCCCGGTGTCCGGAGCAGGCAAGTACGATAACCAACACGAAAGCCGATACTACGCTCCACAGTAACGCTTTCTTACCCATAGGCGACACCCCTTTTAGCCGCCGTTTGTGGACGCCTTCTGCTTAAACTCCTCGACGGTCTTTAAGAATTCCTTAACCTTGGCTTCGTACCCTCGGTCGCCGGGCTCGTAGAAGCGGACCGGCGGCCCTGGTACGTACTCCTGTTCGATCCAACCTCCCGGATACGAGTGTGGGTACTTGTAGCCCGGGTCTTCCTCCTCGCCGGGCAGGCGGACGTTCTTCAAGTGGACCGGGATCGGGCGCCGCGGCCCCTCCTCGACTTCTTTCCGCGCCGCCATAATCGCCGTAATCGAGCTGTTAGACTTGGGCGCGGTCGCGCAATAAATGGTCGCTTCGGCCAGAATTATCTGAACCTCGGGCATCCCTATTACTTCGGCGGCCTTGAACGCCGCGTCGGCCACCAGAAGCGCCTGCGGGTCCGCCAACCCCACGTCCTCTGCCGCCAGGATGAACAATCGCCGGGCGATGAACCGGGGGTCCTCGCCGCCGACGAGCATCCGGGCGAGCCAGTAGAGGGCCGCGTCCGGGTCCGAGCCGCGGACCGACTTAATATAGGCCGAGATGGTCTCGTAGTGTCCCTCCTCGTCCCGGTCGTAGCCCACGTCGGTCGCGCCAGCCGCCTCTGCGGCGGCGTCCACGGTTATCGTTCCCCCGGGACCGACGAGTAATGCGCTCGCCTCCAGCGCCGAAAGGGCGCGTCGGGCGTCGCCGGCGGCCTGCCGTACTATAAACGCTTCCGCTTCGGGCTCAAGCGTTAAATCCGCCGCGCCCAGACCGTCGTCTTCGTCGGTTAAGGCGCGCCCGACGAGAACGCCGATTTCCTCGTCGCTCAGTTCGCGGAGCCGTACGACCCGAGACCGTGACCGAAGCGCCGGCGTCAGGGCGAAGTACGGGTTGTGGACCGTTGCGCCTATGAATATGAAAAGTCCTTCCTCGACGTGGGGGAGAAGGCCATCCTGCTGGGTCTTGTTGAAGCGGTGTATCTCGTCGACGAAGAGGAGCGTCCTACGCCCTTCACCGTCGCGGCGGTCCCGCGCGCGTTTGACGACCTCCTTGAGCTCGGGCAGGCCGTCCATCACTGCGTTGAGGGCCTCGAAGTACGCGCCGGTCATATTACTTACTATGAAAGCTATTGTCGTCTTCCCGGTACCCGGCGGCCCGTAGAGGACCAGGGACTGGAGTCGGTCGGCTTCGATCGCGCGGCGTAGGTAAGTCCCCGGGCCCAACACCTCTTCCTGACCGACGAAATCGTCCAGGGTCCGCGGGCGCATACGGACGGCCAGCGGCCTCGCGCCCAGGCTCTTCTCGGTGAACAATCCTTTGTCGGTTTTGGCCATCGTGCCTACGAACGATACTACCGTCGCTACGGAGAAAAATCAAGCATCGCGTAAAAACGCGTAAAAGAAAAACCGGAGCCTCAGCGCCCCGGTTTTCGAAGGTCCCGCGTAGGTCGTGTGGAGACCGGTATATGAACTTCACATTAAAGTGGGTGCTCTAGCCGTGGTTTCGGTCCTTAGCCTCGCGGCACGACTTACGCCCGGAGTTCAAGCTCCCTATGTGTGGTCGTTAGAACAATACTTCGCGTCTCCATCACGCGCCCCGCAGGCAAGCGTATTCTAGCAGAAAACCGACCCGTTGACAAGGGCGATTCGGAAATAACGTCGAACGCGACTAGGAGGGCATTACCCGTCGGGCGCGATTGTCACCCCCGTACTTACGCTTATGGCGACCGGAAACTCAATATAAAAGGCAGAGAATTCGAATGGGGAAATGGTACGGCTTACCCTCCCGGGTCGTGGACCTTCCTAGCTTTCCCTACAACTCGAAGTTAGCGTAACCGTCCGAGCCCAGCGACAGCATCTTCCGGTAGTGAACCGTATATATGTGGTGTTCCTTTCCGGGCGTAGCGTGCTGCGCGAGGACGTCGGCGATATATATCGTGTGGTCGCCGGCCTCGACCGAGTTCACGACCCGGCACTCGAACGCCACCGTACACCCGCTGATGAGCGGCGGTTTCACTTCCTTCGACGGAACGGCTTCAAAACCCGTCTCCTCGAATTTATCCACGTCCCGCCCCGACATCTTACCGCAGAGCCACGCGCCTTCCGCCTGGTCCTCGGCGGGGAAGCAAAGCGTGAACTCGCCCAGGTGCTCCAGGCAGTCGTGGGAGTGGCGCGGCGGCGCTACGGCAATAGTCAGCATAGGTGGGTCCCAGGAACAGAACGACCACCAGCCCAACCCGATTATGTTGGGCTTCCCGTCGGGCGAGAGCGTTACGCCCAGCGCGTACGCGTACGGCGACGCAAGGGTTATCGCGTCGTTCCAATCGAGTTCTTTCATTTGAGCTTCAACCATTGGATGTGTCTTTCGGTTAATACGCGTTTATGAATCCTCTTCCCTCTCCATGCACTTGATACCTAATTTCGTCAACTCCGTAAGAATCGGTTCGTATATGTCGGCGCTTACCGGAACCGAGACACCCGGCCGCGTGATAACGCCCTCCAGTATCATCCGGGCGCCTATGGCCGCCGGCAGGCTGACGGTCCGGGCCATCGCCGAGTCGCCGTCGGGGATGCCGTAGTCGATGAGGGTGGACGTTATCCTTTTCTTGCCGTCGGGGCGTTCGGCGATGAATTCGTGGGTCAGGACTATCATATCCCGCTCGCCCGGCCTGTACGGCATCTTCTCGTTCATCAACGCGGCGAGAACCTCCAGCGAACTACCTTTCTCGACGCGAACCGGCTCGTCCGAGAACAACCCGAGCCACTCGAGGCGCCCCATTATCGCGTCGTCTGCGGCAATGCCGAGCTTCGCGGCCGCGTCGGCCTTCAACTCGCCCGTGCCGCCGACGTACGAACGCGTGTAATCCGCCAGAGTCATTCCGGCGAAGTCCCGTTCTTCTTTGTCGAAAAACCCCAAATCCGCGATGGCTTTCAACGTCGGGCACCACCCCACGTTCCGGTACGTACCCCGGAACATCGTATCGGTTTCGGGAATGCCGTACGTCTCTATGTACGGAACCGAGTCACGGTTCGCATAACCCTCGAACTCACCCAGCCCCTCAACGGTCAACATCTTATAATGGTCGAAGAGTTCCGCTCCCGGTATCTCGACGATTTCCCCGCCCTCTTTGAAGCGCGCGTCGTTGGTTCCGGCCAGCATTACCCCTATCGGGCTCCACGAAAACTTGTAGCCGAACGGGTTGTCGTTGGCCTCAGGCGCAGGAAGACCGCCGCAGTACGAACGGAACGCCTTGATTTGGCCGCGGCGCCCGTGGACCGCGTCTATTATCTTCATCGCGGACATATGGTCTATGCCCGGGTCCAGGCCGATTTCGTTCAAGAGGACCACGCCGGCGTCCTTCGCCGGTCCGTCCAATGCCCCCATCTCCGGGCTTACGTACGACGTCGAGACGAAGTGCTTCGCGTGCTTAATACAGAGTCCCGCGACTTTTACGTGGAACGTGTACGGTACCAGGCTTATCACCAGGTCCGATTCGGCTATCAGATGCTCCAGCGCAACGCCGTCCTTGACGTTCAGCTCCAGGGCCGTACCATTAGGGTGGTCGCCGACGAGCGCCTCGGCCTTGCTCACGGTCCGGCTCGCGACCGTCAGCTCGAAGCCCTTATCGAGTAAATAATCCACCAGCGGCCTAGTAACCAACCCGGCCCCCAGCACGAGTACTTTTTTCATTCGGATTTCCTCCGTTTTATGTCTTCGCGTTCGTCTATTTCCTCCAGCACGTCGATTAAATACTCAAACTTCTCGGTTAACGCCCCCCGATGAGCCAGTACTGCCCGTTTTATCGGCGGCGGCAACTCAAGCTCGCTGAAGGGGACGTTATAATCGGCCCGCGCTATCGCCGGAACGTAAGGCTCCAACATAGCGCCGAAATGTTCGGACGCCTCGCGGGGTATCTCGGCCGGCAACGTATCCACGGCGAGGATAACCGGCCCCTCACCTTCGAAGCCGTCGGCCGTTTCCCCGGTCATCGGATTATAGACGAATACGGGGTCGCCCGGCGTAGTTATTTTAACGGTCGCCTCGACGGCGCCTTCGACGTCGCAACTAATGTCGCCGACCACTTTAAGCCGAGTCTTGGCCGGGAAGTTTTCTTCCAGATACTCCTTCGTCACCAACCGCGGGTACCGGGCGTCCCAGTAAACGCAGTTTACGAGTATGTTGAGGTGGGGTAGGTACTTTTCGAAATCGGGTTCGTATTTTTCCGGGTGGTCGTAGTAGTCCTGGAGTTCGAACTCGTCGCCGACGACCGCAGGCCGGACCATGTGCCGTTCTTCGAAAACGACTTTGTAAACGGTTTTGCCGGGGTAGTCGGTTCTACTCATCAGCTCGCCGAGGTCGTCCGGCGCGACGGGCGTAACGGGAAGGTAGTCAAGCACTTCCTGCGCGCCCCGGGACACGTTCCCGTAACCGGCGAAACCTATTACGAGCGGGCGCAACCGTTCCGGCAGGCGCTCCGTTTTTATTCTTCCGCCGACCGTCTTGACGGCGGTTTTAATCTCGTCCAGATTATCGTAATCGCACGCGGGTTTTATCTCGCCGAAGGGGTTCTCGACGCCCTCCCACTCCAGGCGCCGCCCGAAAGCCCATAGCGTATCAACCATCCCGGCGAGGCCTGCGTGGCGCCCAAAGAAAATAATCCGGCGCCCCTTGTCGTCGGTAACCAGTTCGTAATCTATAACCGTACAGCCGTAGTCAAGGAGCCGCCGCAACATGGGCATATTGTAAGCTTGCCCTTTGATGACGTGGGCGAAGAACATGTAGGTTTGCCCGGGTTGTATGAAATCGACGGGTAGCTCTTTGACGGCGAAGACCGCGTCGCAATCCTTTAAATCTTCCCGCACGGTCGCGCCGGCGGACTCGTATTCTCCGGCGGTATATACGCGAATCTCCGACGGCTGGACGACCACTTCCACGTCGAAGTCCTCGATAAGGTCCCTCACGTGTTCAGGCGTCAGAGGGACGCGCCGCTCCCAGACGTTCTTATCCTCTCGCCTGATGCCTATTATCGGTTTCATCCTTCGAGGCGGCATTGAAAGGATTTACGGCCACCCGGCCGACGGGCGCGTATTATGCGAACGGAGGGAGCGGTTTTCAAGGGGAAATCGCGCAGTAACCGGCGGGCGAACGCAATAACGTAGCACCCGTAATTCTAACTTTACGTAGTCGCGGCCAGCTCCTCGATTACATCCGGTTGTATGTCGAAGTTGGCAAAGACTTTCTGGACGTCCTCGTGGTCTTCTAGTTCGTCCAATAAGAAAAAGAGTTTTCTCGCGTCGTCGCCAGCGACTTCCACCGAGCTTTTCGCAATCAGCGACACCTCGGAAAGCGTCGGCGTAATCCCCCTCCGCTCCAGCTCATCGGTAACAGAACTCAGCGACTCGACTGGGGTGTAAACTTCGTACGCGTCGCCGCCGACCTTTATATCGTCCGCGCCGGCGTCCACGACGATGTCGAACAACGCATCCTCCTCGATGACTTCTTTTTCGATTATTATTAGACCCCGGCGGTCGAACATCCACATAACAGAACCGACCTCGCCAAGGCGCCCGGCGCGCTTTTCCAAGATATGGCGAAGCTCCGGCGTCGTCCGGTTCTTATTGTCGGTCATTGCTTCGATACATATCGCAACGCCGCCGGGGCCGTAGGCTTCGTAAACGGCTTCTTCGTAATGCACGCCCTCGATATCGCCGGTACCCTTCTTTATCGCCCGTTCTATATTTTCCTGGGGCATATTGGCGGCCTTCGCTTGCTGCACCGCTAATCTGAGCCGGGGGTTTGTGTTCGGGTCGCCGCCGCCCAACCGGGCGGCTATGGTAATCTCCTTCGCGATTTTCCCGAAGACCTGTCCCCGTTTGGCGTCCTCTTTCGCCTTCTTGCGTTTTATCTGAGCCCACTTCGAATGACCTGCCATATACCACCTCCGCGAACGGCGAACCTCCCCGGTTAAAAAATATATCACGGTTGCCCCGGCGTCAAGCATTAACGTTCATCTTTCGCCGAAAAAAACGTAAATGGTTGCCGAATAAAGACTTGCCGCCGGAATACGCTTATGATAACATCCGAGAACTGAGTGATTATTCTAGAAAGGCGTAAAAGGAATTGTTGCGGAAGCTGAAGTTCCTGCCGAGGGTCGCGCCCGATATGGCAATAGACCTGGGAACCGCCAACACGCTGGTTTACGTGCGGGGCCAAGGCAGAGTGTTGAACGAACCGTCCGACGTAGCGGTTCGGAATAACGACCGCGAGTTAATCGCGGTAGGCGCGTCGGCGAAGGAAATGCTCGGGAAAACGCCCGGGACTATCGAAACGGTCCGGCCGATGAAGGACGGCGTAATCGCCGACTTCGGATACGCCGAAGAGATGATAAAGTACTTCATCCGAGCGGCCCGCGGCCGACGCGGTTTCTTCAAACCCAGGGTCGCGATCTGTGTCCCAACGGGCATAACCGACGTGGAGAAACGCGCCGTCCGCGACTCGGCAGCCCACGCCGGCGCGCGCGAAGTGATACTGGTCGAAGAGCCGGTAGCCGCGGCTATAGGCGTCGGGCTCCCCATCAACGACCCGGTCGGTAACATGGTCGTGGACGTGGGCGGCGGTACCACCGAAGTCGCCGTGCTGTCTTATGGCGGTATAGTTACGAAGACGTCGATCCGTATCGGCGGCGACGAAGTGGACGAAGCGATAGACAACTACCTTAAAAAGGCTTACAATTTAATAGTCGGAGAATTAACCGCCGAAACGATAAAGATGGAAATATGTTCGGCCTTCCCCCTAGACGAAGAACAGACTATGACTATTAAAGGTCGGGACATAGTCGTTGGTATCCCGAAAACCTTGAAAGTTACTTCCAAGGAAATGCGCGAAGCCATCCGCGAACCGGTCTCAACAATTATCGGAGCGGTCATAAGCACTCTCGAACGGACGCCGCCGGAGCTGGCCGCCGACATCATAGAAAACGGCGTAATAATGGCCGGCGGAGGGTCGTTACTAAAAGGTCTAGATCAGGCGTTTTCAAAAGCCACCAACCTATCGTTCCGGGTAGCGGAAAACGCCATGACCTGTATAGTGCTGGGGACCGGCAAGATATTGGAAGAACCGGAACAGTTCGCGAACGTCATATTACCGAGTAACTAACCGCCGTTTGATACTGTTTCCTGACGTATAAAATAACGGACGCGGCTTTTCTGCCGCGTCCGGCGTTTATATACAGGGAACCGCCTCAGAGGTTTTATTCCTGCGGATTTATCTCCGCCAACCGTAAATCGTAAAGCCGGTATGTCTTATACCTTTCGCCGCCCAACATTTCCATAGTCCGGTTCATAACGTCGTTCGTTTCGAGAACCCAGCCCGTTTCGCACCGGTCGTAACCCTTACGGTCACCCTCTTCTATCGTTTTCAAATAGAATAGAGAATCAAAACCCTTCCCGCGATATTCTTCGAGGACACCCATAGCCACTACGCGAAGCGTTTTTATTCTCTTCTTACCGAGAAGCCAGACGAGCCAACCGAAGGGAAACATCCGGCCGTTCATACGCCGAAGGGTTTCGCACACGTCCGGTAGCGAAAGCGAAAACCCTATCGGTTCGCCGTCTTTCTCGGCGAAAAAAACGATGTTCGGGTCGGCTATCTGCTTCAAACCCCTCGCCATATGATCGAACTCGGCGTCGGTCATCGGTACGAAGCCCCAGTTCTTTTCCCATATCCGGTTGTATAGTTTTTTTACCTTGGCGATTTCGCCGTCCATGTCCTTCATATTCACCTTACGCAACTTAATCCCGTAACGTTTTGGAACGAGTTCGGCCACTCTTACCAATTTCTCCGGAATCCCATCATACGTATAATCGTAAGTTTCGCGTTTAATCTCGTACGCGTAGAGGTCCATCGCCTTCCGAAAACCGAACCGTTCTATAAAGTCAACGTAATACTCCGGATTATAAGTCATAAAAATGACCGGCGGCATTTCGAAACCTTCGACCAACAGCCCCACTTCCTCGTTCGTGGAAAAATTCGCCGGCCCCCGGAGCGTATCCATCCCGCGCGCTTGCACCCAATCGCGCGCCGTAGCGAGCAAAACCTCGGCCGCTCCATAATCTTCTATAACCTCGAAAAAACCGAAGAACCCTGTATTCTCGGCGTGGAACTCGTTATGACGGTAGTTAATTATCCCAGCGACCGTACCTATCACCTCCGAACCTCGTTTCGCGAGGAAGAGTTCCACTTCCGCGTGCTCGTAAAACGGGTTTTTCTTTGGGTCGAAAAAGGCCTTCCGTTCGAAGATTAATGGCGGTACCCAGTTCGGATCGTTTTTATAAACCCTCCACGGGAATTTAATAAACTCCCTCAACTCACGTTTCGACTTAACGGGTACGACGACAATGGATTCAGCCATAGTATCTCCCGAGTGGGCCGCCGGCACTTCCCTTTAATGCCCCTTTTGTTTAACCTACTTGTAAGCTATCTCAGCTTTTATTTCAATAGAAAAACCCGGTCGGGGGACCGGGTGGTTAGTTCCGGATACCAACGGTTATACGCTTACCCGCGTCAGTACACCTGGACTTCGTTTATAACGCAATAAACTCCCGCGTCGTCCGGCGCGGGGCCGACCGTGAGGACAATCCATTCTACGGGTTCAATGCTACGCCTTTCGCCGACGGCTACGGGGGAAGTACCGTCGAAAGCCAATTCCACGGCCGTACCGTCGCTTAATTCGGCGGTAACCACCGCCGGCCTGCCATGGTTCACCCGACCGCCCCTCCCGGTCGCCGGGTCACTGTATATCTTCAAACCGCGGACCGGCCGCGGCCGCGCGAAATCTATTTTCACGGTACGGTCTATCAAACTACCGTCGGTCTCGACAATCCACGCGGTCCCTAAATCACCGTCCATTACGTTACCGGGAGCATTATCGCCAGCTGAAGGCCCGCCGTCCGCGGGTTCCGGCTCCGCGACGGAATAGACAGGTACGCTGCCCCGGGCTTTTAAATCTAGTATGCGGGTATTAAACAACGGTTCGGGACTTACCGCGTCGACTGGCGTTTCAATCTCCTCACCGTCCGCTTCAGTAAACCGGATTTCGTCAGAGGTTTTCTCGCCAATAATAGCAAAAGCCCGATCATTCTCTATGTAGTACTCGTCGAACCTTACACCGTTTATTACCGACAACGTCTCATTCCCCTCTTCGGAGAAGTAATAAATGTCGGATTCGTACTTGCCCGTATCGACCACGGCATACGCGGAATCCTGTTCGGGCGCCGGGAACAAGGACACATTGTACCCGGGTAGCGGTGGCGACATCGCGACGGGTTCCGCGTCCGGTAGCCCGTACGCCATTAACCTTACTTGGTTCTCGCCGTAGTAAACGTAAGAGAATACAAGTCCGCCGTCGGCGTTGACGAAGTACGGTTTCATAAGCTCTTTATCGAACTCGCCGTAGTCCTCAGGCGCGGCGCCAAGATTAAAGGTGGTCACGCGCTTTACCTCGATTCGACCGCCCGACTCGACGGCGAAGTAAACGTAATCGGGGTTAGCCGCGAGCGGAAAAACTTTCTCGCCGACGCTTGGTTCATATATTACCCTTTCGATCCCGTGTTCGACGACCGTTATCTTCCCGGTCGGGCTTTCGGCGAAAACTACTTCGGGCCCGTTATAATATAGAACGCCGTCTTCAGCGAAAATTATACGTTCTTGCCGTTCCGGCTCTGCCAGTGTTTCTGGGTTCGGCTGTTTACCGCCGCCGCAACCATAATAAGCGATAAACGTTACGGAACACAACAACACTGATATAAAGTAGGCTTTTCGTTTAGTCCGCAAAAGAACGCCCTTTTGCCAAGTAACCTTTTCGACTGTTTTATAGCATACTGATCGCTAAAAGTCCAGCGAATAACGGCCGAAAACCGCTTCGGCTCCGCTACTACAGTATTAACTCGCCCCTCAAGACGGTTACCGCTTCACCTATTAAATTTACCCTGTCCTCGCCGACGAGCCGGACCGTCAATTCGCCGCCGCGGGCGGAAGCCTGATAAGCACGCATTTCGTTTCTGCCCAACCGCTCGGCCCAGAACGGCGCCAGAACGGTATGGGCAACGCCCGTAACAGGATCTTCCGGGACGCCAACGGCCGGGGCGAAAAACCGCGACACGAATTCATATCCGTCGCCACTTTCGGACGTCACGATAACTCCGTGGGGAACGCGGCCGATCTTTGCGTCTTCCAGCTTAGCGAAATCCGGCTCTACGGCTTTTACTTCCTCGGAAGTTTCAAAACGTATTATCGTATTGTTCGTCTTAGCGCAATAAGCCGCTTCCGCGAAACCGGGAATACCCAGCGCGTCTAAAAGCTCTCCGGGCGGGTCAAAAGGTTCGGGCGCGCCCCGGGGGAAGTCCAGGCGTATCCCCCCGTTTTCCCTTATTGCTTTTAGCTCACCGCTCAAAGTATCGTAAAGTAGTTCGTCGCTTTCTACTCCGACCTCGTTGAACAGCACGTGGGACGCCGCAATCGTGCCGTGACCACACAACGGAACCTCGCAAGCGGGCGTAAACCAGCGAAGCCTGTACCGTCCGGCCCCCGCCGGGTCGTCGACCGTTCCGGCCGAGATGAACGCCGTCTCGGAGTGCTTCATCTCTGCGGCGATTATTTGCATTTGCCCGTCGGACAGCCCGTCCGCCCAAAGGCAAACGCCCGCCGGGTTCCCGCGGAACGGTTCAGCGGTGAACGCGTCCACTACGAAAATCCGCAATCCGCTTGTGTCATTACTTCTCATAAAAACCCCTTACTTCCACCCGTTCGCTCTCGCGACTTCGTCGTTAAAATCGTCCAATTCAACCCAACGGTCGTCAAGCTCGTCAGCGAAAGCCGAGAGGTCGATCACCCCGTTTTCGACCCGGGCGACGGCCCAAAGCGTATTCCATCGGTAATACGGTTCGTAGTAATCGCCTTTATCGGCGCAGAAAAGGCAGTACTCCTTTCCGTTTCTGAATATGAAATACTCCGGGTCCGGGTCTCCTGCCAAGCTTGGCGCCATATACTTCCGCATTATCTTAGTTTCACCTACTGCGGTACCTTTAATACACTCTCCGACGTAAGCAGTGGCGAGTTCGCCACTCTCGCCGGATACAACCCTCACGATAACGATAACTTCAGCGGCGCCAGCGGCTTCCGCAAGCGTCGGGACCGGATACTCTATCCATTCTACGGCGGATACGTTAGAAACAACAACGAAAACCAATGCCATATAAGGTATCTTCGCAGTCATTCGTTAACATCCGGCGCAGTAGTACCCCCTATA
>CP070755.1:1374188-1382105 GCA_020348885.1 Candidatus Coatesiibacteriota bacterium
CGGTGGCGTTCGAGGGCGGGCTGACCTTCCGAAACGAGCTGTATCCCGAGTATAAGGCCAACCGGGCCGCGGCGCCCGACGAACTCAAAGCCCCGGTGGAACCCGTCAAGGAGGTCGCCCGGGCGATGGGCCTCCCGTTTTTGGAAGACCCCGGCGCCGAGGCCGACGATGTGATCGCGACGCTGTCCAAACGGGCCGAGGGTTTCGATGAGGTCGTTATTCTCTCGGGCGACAAGGACCTCATGCAACTCGTTAACGACAGGGTGAACGTACTAGCGCCGAAAAGCTGTGTCTCGGAGGTAGAGGAACTCGGCCCCGAACAGGTCCGCGGGAAGATGAACGTCGAACCGGACCAGATCCGGGACCTGCTTGCGCTGGCGGGCGACTCGTCGGATAATGTTCCGGGTGTCCCGGGCGTGGGGAATAAAACCGCCGCGAACCTTCTCTCGGAGTTCGGTTCGTTGGAAGCCCTGTACGCCGACCTGGACCGTGTTACAGCCAAGAAGACCCGCGCCGCGTTGGAAGAGCACGCCGACGACGTAAAGGTATACGTTCAATTGGTGTCCTTGAAAGATGACGTCCAGCTGGACGAGACGCCCGAAGACCTGGCCCCCGCCGAGCCGGATAAGGACCGGCTGGTCGAGCTCCTCGAGAAGTATCAACTCCGTACTTTAATCGAAGAGATGGGTTTGGAGGGGACCGCGGCCGCGTCCGTCGAGATATCGGAGGTCGGATTAAAGGATCTGGGTAAAAAACTGGCCGACGCCAATTGGGTCGCCGTGGAGACCGTACCGGGCGGGGTTTTACTCGCCCCCGGCGACGGTCGCGTTTTCTACGTTAAGCAAGCTAAACTGAAAGACGTAGCCGACGCCCTGGCGAAAACGGCCGACCGATCCGGTATTAGGTTAACCGGATACGATACCAAAGAACTTATACATAAACTCGGTCCCGACCTGCTATTCGACTGCGACGTAATGCTCGCCGCCTACTTACTCAACCCCGAACGCGCCGGTTACGAGTTGAACAGCCTTATGTTCGAGTACCTGGGCGAGACGCTAGCCTCGGCCGAGGGCGAAGACGCCCGGTTGGACTTCGGCGGCGAAACCGCATTGGACGACGCGGCCGCCCGGACCGACGCCGCGGGCCGTATGACGCCGCTCCTACTCGAGAGGATAGAAGCGGTCGAGATGGAGGGGCTTCTCGCGGATATCGAGGTACCGCTGGCGCCGGTCCTCGCACGCCTTGAAGATACTGGCGTGCGTATCGACGCCGACTTCTTCGCGGCCCTCTCCCGCGAAATCGAGACGCGTTTAACCGAGATGGACGGCGAGATATTCGAGATGGCCGGGCGCGAGTTCAACCCCAACTCCCCGGCCCAGCTCGCCGAGGTCCTTTTTGACGAAATCGGCCTGAAGCCGATACGCAAAACCAAGACCGGTTATTCGACCGCCGCCGACGTCCTCGAGACGCTTGCGGCGGAACACCCGCTACCCGCCAAGATAATCGAGTACAGGCAGCTCGCGAAGTTCAAGGGGACGTACGTCGACGTGTTACCCACTCTGGCCGACGCCGAAGGGCGGGTAAGGACGCACTTTAACCAGACGGTTACCTCTACCGGCCGCTTGAGTTCCAGCGACCCCAATTTACAGAACATCCCGATTCGGACCGAGTTCGGCGCGCGGATTCGCAAGGGCTTCATCCCCGCCGACGGGATGCTCCTGCTCTCGGCCGATTACAGCCAGGTGGAGTTAAGGATACTAGCGTCTATCGCCGACGACGAAGGGTTGAAGAATGCCTTCCGCGAGGGCAAGGATATCCATACGGTAACCGCGAGTGAAGTCCTCGGTATACCGGCGGCGGAAGTTACAAACGAACACCGGTCTCTTGCGAAAGCCATAAACTATGGTATCGCGTACGGGATGGGCGCGCGGAAGTTCGCCGCCGAGACGGGCCTGACGGTGGACGAGGGCAAGGAATTCATCGAGACCTATTTTGACCGGTACCCGGGCGTCAAGAGGTACCTGGAAAAGACCAAAGAGGAAGCCCGCCGCGACGGATACGTCTCGACGTTATTCGGGCGCCGGCGCTACCTGCCCGATATAACGAGCGAAAACGACCGGGCCCGGGCCGCCGCCGAACGGGCAGCCGTGAATATGCCGGTCCAGGGAACCGCCGCCGACGTGATGAAGAAGGCGATGATTGAGATAGACCGGCGCCTGCGGAAGGGCGACCTCGGCGCCCGGATGATATTGACTATCCACGACGAGCTCCTCTTCGAAGTTACGCCGGACGGCGCCGACGCGTTGGCCGAGACGGCCGTCGAGATAATGTCGGGCGTCATCTCTCTGGACGTTCCTCTGGAAGTCCACACGGGCCGGGGCGAGAACTGGCTGGAAGCACACAGTTAGAAACCGTACGCCTACCTTCTCGATTGGCGGAATAAAGCTTGTATTGAGGAGTGATTACAATGAGGAAGTGCGCTATCAGTTTTCCGCTAACGGTACTAATCGTTTCGGTATTAACTCCTTCGTATACCGTTGCGGGCGCTTGGGAGGACGGGGAAGTCCCTGAGGATTACGTTGGTGCTGAATTGGCTAAAAAAGCGGCGTTGTACGTTTATTACACGGATGTATGCGAAGACCGTTCAACCATAGACCCGAATATAAAGCCTAGAATAATTGGCGAACCGATAGAACTTTATTGCTTCGGCGGTAGTACAAAGCCACGGCCGAAGTACATCGTCACGTTATATATAGGCGAGGGGGATATTTCTTCTGAAGACCTCGACAAGGCCGCTATGGAAGAACTCAAACTGGCGAAGCCGTATTTAACGCTCGGTCCCGGCCGTAAATGGTCTGATGGTTCCTCAAGGGAGGTTGGTTGGGAAACGTTAGATAATGCTTATTACGGGTCTGTTGGGGATAGGTATGATTTATGGACAATAGTGGTAAAGGGTTCTAAATACGCCGGTATAAATGAAGGACCAGGTCCTGGCGTACATCCCGTTTTACGAAGTCGAAGCAAACTGGAATATATCGCCAAACGTTATCTGGGCGTTGAAGGAATTATAGGCGGAAGGTACTTTACATCCAAGGGTTTTACTTGCGGACGGGAGTTCATTACCGAAGACGGTAAAAAAGTATACGTACAAGAGGACCTAGACGGCCATCATGATTCCTATATACACACTGAAGATGACCCGTTCCCCGTTTACGAGCTTTCGGAAAGCGAGGCACCTCCCTATAACGAGGGTTATTTCGAGTTATGGGAAGAAGTCGAAGGAAGCGATTACGAACCGGATAGTTTTATGAGCGATTAGGAGAAGGCAGGTAGTTAACCTTAGTAGGTTAACAATAAACGAGTACGTTTTTACGTCGTGGCGAATTATTATTAGCGATCCGCGCTTCGCTGTCGGAAAATAGCCTCCGATATCAAACGGTTTCGTAGGCGCTTTCGCCCCTTTTACCTTTACTTCGCCGCCCGTTTTTCATATACTCCGCCGCAAATTATGACCGAGTCCGCAGAATATCGTTTCGGCGTCGAAGAAGAGTTCTCGATAGTAGACGCCGACGGGAACCTCGTCAACCGGGTTTACGATATATTGGACGCCGCCGAGAGGGGGTCGGAATCGGCGGCGCCCGATTCGATTAAAAGCGACCTCCACGAGTGTATGGTCGAGATAGCCACCGGCGTCTGTACGTCTGTCGCGCAGGCCGCCCGCGAGTTAGAGGACCTCCGGCGTATCGCCGGCGAAGCGGCGGCGTCCCTCGACCTCCGACTTCTTCCGACCTCGATACACCCGACGGCTCCGATGTCCGACGGTAAACTTGTGGAGACTGACCGATACCTACGGCTCATCGCCGGCGGCGCGCTCCGGGGCGATGGCGTTCACAACGGGATGCACTTTCACGTCGAGATACCCGACCCTGAAGAGCGGGTCGCCGTCGTCAACCGGCTTCGGTACCACATACCCGAGATCGTCGCGATGTCGGTCAATTCGCCTTTCTACCTGGGGGAGTACGACGGCGTAAAATCGTTACGGTTTCAGTATTACGAGCCGGTTCCTTCGACCGGGCCTCCTCCAGTCCTCGATAAATGGGAAGACCTCGGCGTTTGGCTCGATAAACTCGCGTATTCGGGCGTGCGAGAGCTGAGAGACATCTATTCGGATATAAGGCTTCGGGACCGTTTCCCGACCATCGAAGTGCGGTGCTTCGATGTACAGCGGACCGTGGACGCAGCCGCAATCCTGGCCGCGTACGTCCGGTCTCTTGTGAGGTATTATCACAGGCGACTTGGTACGCCTTTCGTACCGCCCGTGACCGAGGACGAATTAATCGAGAACCGCCGGGCCGCGTACACCCGCGGGTTGGAAGCCGAGTTTACAGCGAACGGGGACTCGCTTCCGTGCGTCGAGCTTATCGAGACAACCGCGTCGGATTTACTCGCCGACGAACCGATAGAGGAAGAGTATCTAATTCGACTGCGCAAGTTCGCGAAGTCTGGCGAGACCGGCGCCGACCGGCAGTTGGCCTTCGCGCAAGGCGGCGAGTTGGATGCCGACGGGTTGATAGAAGACCTCGACCGGGCTTATTACGAAGGTGAAAATAGGCGTTAGCGACGTATGAGACGTAGGTTATTAAGGGAAGTAAGGGGACGGCGGACCTGGCCCAAGTTCGCCGGTACGGGTTGCCTAGCGGCGGCAGTCATATTATCCGAAGGATACGTTGGATTAATCCCTAGCGTGACCTATCTGCTTATCGCGGCAGTACTTTTAACGGGTCTGCCGAATCGGTACGCGATGGCGGCGGCCGGGATATCGTTCTTCGCCGCAACCGCCTTTTTCTTTGGATACGTAAAAACCGGCGAACCGATCTGGTCAGCGTTCATACTACCGGCGAAAATCGTGGCTCTCGCTTGGGTTTCCGCATACCTGTACACGATAACCCCGCCGACGGCGCTGGTACGTTTACTCGCACGGCTCGGCCGCCCAATGAGAGCCGTGGGCGTGCGGGCCGACTTTTGGGCAAGTTCCCTCGGTTTCGCCTTTAGCGCCCTGCCGGGGGCGCGTCGTACCGCAGCCGAAGCGGTTACGGCCGCCCGATTGCGGGCCGCGTCGGCGGCTAAAGGAACGCGGCGGTTAAGGCTGGCCGGGCTGGTAACGGCGAACGTACTGACTGGGGCCGTCGAGGAAGCGGCGACCCGCGCCGACGCGGCGGCTCTTCGTGGCGGGGCCATCGAAACCGCGGCTGGGCGTTCCGATAGGGGGCCAGTCGGGTTCGTTACTGTATGCGGTCCGGCCTTTATATTAATAGCTACGGTGGCGGTGAACGTCCTTTGGCCGTAAAGAGCTTCAAGCTTACGATACAATACGACGGGACCGACTTCTTCGGGTGGCAGGTACAACTGGAGGAGCGGACGGTGCAGGGCGAACTGACGCGCGTCCTTTCGCGGATTATGAAGGCCGACGTAAAGGTTACCGGGGCGGGGCGGACCGACGCCGGCGTCCACGCGATCGGACAGGCCGCGAGTTTCTCAGCCGAAACGGCGATGGAACCGGACGAGATCGTCCGGGCGGCCAACAGCCTTCTTCCGCCGGACGCGATGGTCTCCGCGGCCGAGGGGGTCGCCGCTGGCTTCGACGCCCGGCGGGACGCCGTCGCCCGTACCTATCTATACAGGCTCGCGTTCACCTGGGACGTCTTCAATAGGCGGTTCGTTCACGTAGTCGAACGGGACATAGACGCCGGAGCGATGGCGGTCGCGGCTGGAGCCCTCGTGGGCGAACACGATTTCGCGAGCTTCGGTAATGCGTCCGAGGACTTCCCCGATACGGTTCGGTTGGTATCCGACGTTACTGTGGCGCCATCCGCCGGCGGGATAGACTTGCTTATCCGCGCGAACGCGTTCCTGTACCGGATGGCCCGGAACATGGTCGGCGCGCTCGTCGCCGTCGGGCGGGGCGAGATGACCGCGGAAGACGTGAAACGTATACTGGAAGCGAAGGACAGAACCATCTTGGGGCCGCCGGCGCCGCCCCAGGGGCTGTATCTGGAGAAGGTGGATTACTAAACGGGCCGAGCGGGCTTGGAGTCGCGCCGTTTTGATTGAATTCGCCCGTCCGATATGCTATATTGGTCGTCGACGCCCGGGTGACGGAATTGGCAGACGTGCATGGTTGAGGGCCATGTGGGAGTTTTTCCTGTGCGGGTTCAAATCCCGCCCCGGGCAGAGATGAGGACGGGCCGTAAGGCCCGTTTTTTCGTTGATTATGGCGGGTTTTCCGGGTCTTCTAAGTTTACTTCTATCGAATCGGGATTATTCTTGCCAATATAACCGGGTATTCGTAGAATTAACGCGACGTTCAACCTCGGCGGAACCGGAAATGACGCACGGCCGTTCGAAAGGTATCAGGCTGAAAGCGCGGTTGCGGCTACTGAAGCGGGCCGAAGCCCTGGCGCGGATATTCCGCGCCCACGAGTACATACTGCTCATCTCGCTGGCGGTATTGGTCGGTGTTGTCGGCGGCCTAGGGTCGATACTATTCGGTTGGCTTATCGGTCTCTCCAATAACCTGTTCTTCGTGCAGTTCTGGGGTTTCCTGAAGGAGAACGTCCCATACGGCACGTATCTCATTCCGATTGTCCCTATCCTGGGCGGGGCCGTCGTCGGACCGCTGGTGTACTTCGGCGCGCGGGAAGCCAAAGGTCACGGCGTACCCGAGGTGATGACAGCCGTCGCGGTTCGCGGCGGAGTAATCCGGGCCAGGGTCGCGCTTGTGAAGATACTGGCCAGCGCCATTTGTATCGGTTCGGGCGGGAGCGCCGGCCGGGAAGGGCCGATAGTCCAGATAGGCTCGACTCTGGGCAGCGCCCTGGGGCAGTGGCTTCATTTATCTACCAACCGGATAAAACTCCTCGTCGGCTGTGGCGCGGCCGCAGGTATCGCAGGTACATTTAACGCGCCCATCGCGGGCGCGCTCTTCGCCTTCGAGGTTATCCTGGGCAGTTTTTCGGCAGAGTACTTCGCGCCGGTTATTATCTCGTCCGTCGTAGGGGCCGCTATCTCACGCGCGTACTTCGGAAATTACCCGGCTATAACCGTAACCCATTATACCCTCAACAGCCCCTGGGAACTCGGGCTTTACGCGTTGATGGGCATACTCGTCGGCGTCGGCGCTGTACTCTTCATCAAATCGCTCTACGGCGCCGAGGACCTATTCGAGAAGGTTAAACTGCCCGAGCCGCTCAAGCCGGCCCTCGGGGGGGCCCTCCTCGGAGCCGCCGCGATTTTCTTTCCCCAAATCCTGGGTGTTGGCTACGAGGCGATGGACTTGGCGTTTTCGGCCAAACTCGGTATCGGTTTAATGGCCGTTCTGTTCGCGATGAAGATACTCGGTACTTCCGTAACGTTGGGTAGCGGCGGGTCCGGCGGCGTCTTCGCGCCGTCGCTCTTCATCGGTTCGATGTTCGGCGGGGCTTTCGGCGGGATAGCGAACAAGCTCTTGCCGAACATCGCCGCGACGCCGACGGCTTACGCGTTGGTCGGGATGGGGGCGATGGTGGCCGGGACTACTCGGGCGCCGATCACCGCGATAATCATCGTCTTCGAGATGACCGATAACTATACGATTATACTACCCCTCATGGTCGCGGCGGTCTTCGGGACCGTCGTCTCGAGAATACTGTCGCCGCGGACCATCTACACCGAGAAGATAGCGCGTAAGGGCATTATCCTTGAGCAGGGCCGGGACGTTGGCGTCCTGGACTCGCTGTACGTCAAAGACGTAATGCGGCGCGATTACGAACGCATACCGGCTCATATGCGTTTCGGTCAATTCCTGAAATTCTTGCAGAACGCTCGTCAATCGTGCTTCCCGGTTCTCGACCGGACCGGTATGCTCGCCGGCGTGTTACC
>CP070755.1:1382205-1414730 GCA_020348885.1 Candidatus Coatesiibacteriota bacterium
CGGTTCTTCTTCCTTCGGGGCTATTGTTTTTAATAACTGATTTATTAATCGGGTCGTAAATTCAGTACTATACCCGGCTAAGAAGGCTATTACGATAAATATAGCCGATTCCCAAATAGGCTTTCCACTTTCTTCCTTGTACGCGTCTTTCAATCTAACCCTAAGCGTCGCAATCTGGGCTTCAATTTCTCCGATACTTAATTGTATTACGTCTTTTTCCTCATCGGTCGTCGCTTCTTTTAATCGGTTAATATCCTCGTTCAATTCTCCTTCTAGTCTTTCGATATCTTGACTAATCTCGTAACTAGGAAAATATGCCGACCACTTCCTTACGTTTTTTTCCGCGTCTGCCAGCTCTTCGTTAGCTAATTCCGCTTCTGAAGTAAGTTTATCTTTTACAGTTTCGAATTGACAACCCAAGTTGCGGGACTCCTTCCCCAACTCGCGCGCGTAATCTTTTTCGTACTTTTGTATAACTTCCACCGTTAAATCGTGCCCATCTTCAAGTTTTATCCGTCTTCCGCTCTTTAACTTCAAAGTGATAGGCGCCCACATATCGTCGTTTTCGGACAACAGAATAAGCCTTGCTTCAGTATCCCCCTCCAATTCTTCAAGGGCGTCTTCTATACTCCTAAACTCTTCGCTTTCTGCACCGTAAACCCTTTTAATCTTATCCCGTAACGGTGGTATATAAATCTCGTATTTTTTATCCAATTTAGCCTTTTTATTCTGGTACAGGTCCCAATCCGCTCTAACGCCATTAGCACTTATAGTAGCAGTAATTACTTCCCCTTCCCTTTCACCGGTTTCCATACTACACTCAAGCTGGAAGTGTTCCCACTCTCTGCTATACTTTAACAATACGTCTTTTTTACCCTCTACTTTCCCTTTCGCTGCTTCGTTGAAATCCGCGATGATCCCGCAGTACTCTTCTACCTTCGGTTTTAATAATTTTTCGTTCCTTATAGCTTCCCGAAATTTCTTACCGGCTTCGTGTCTTTCCAAAGCCGCGTCTATATCAGTACCTACGTCACCAGGAAGCGACACCATACCTAATTGGATTATATAGAACGTAATCGCGGTTAAAACAACTGCTAATAAAAACCGGTATAAATAACCTATTAAATCCAAGTACTCGAGCACCTTCGATTTCACTTTATAGTAGCCGGATATTAATACCGAAGATATAGAACCTACAAGCCCCCATATAATTAAGATCACCGGTATACCAAATATAACATCGTCCTGTCGATTAATAAAATATGATATAAATATAATCATTATATATAATATAATAAATACTAATAATATCCCTATCATTGAAGCCCGACGTGAATAATTGTACATACGGTTCATACGAGATAAATAGCTAAATACTTTCGTTATATAATATGCTTTATTACATGATGTAATTCCTTTTGCGCATTCCAATTCAACAGCTTTTTTATAATCTTCCCAAAGGCCGCCGATATCAAAACCCCTACTTTCTGTTTCGATAATTCTGTCCGCAAGCTCCGTAGTATTTTTCGGTTTCGGCCACGGCGACCCGCCAGTAAACCACCACTTCAGCCGCGTCCAAAACCCCGGCCTTTTATTCTCGTTCCCCACTCTCCTCACCCTCTTAAATTACGCCGAAACGCAGATTATTGCCCCCATAACGGGACTTCCAGACGAAACCTTAACATATCTCGCCAACCATGTCAAGCAAAAAATGAACTATGGGCGTAAAATAATTTTGATTGTTTTATTTGAAATTGCGTGTTTCGATTGTTTCGATTGTTTCGATTGTTTCGGCTGTTTCGATTGTTTCGCTTGGAAATCGGTTGTATTCCGCGCCCGACGTTCCCAATAAAAAACGGAGGCCCACGGGCCTCCGTTGTCACTATATCGGTCTATTGACGGTAACGCTCTACGTAAACCTCGTTCCGCCTACTCCATATACACGTTAACGTGCATCTTCTTGCCGTCGTACTCCAACTCGTAAGCGTTCATTTCGTCATTACTCAGGGTGCTGCGGTTCTGGGTCTCGTCGGCGTACGTCTCCACCCGGTCCGCGTCTTTGAGTTGGGACAGGTAATCCCCTATCTCGTCGGCCGTCGGCACGTCGCCCAGCTCCTCGGAGAGTACCGCGTCCATCGAGTAACTCGTCAGGAGCCGCGGCCACACGACGGCGAAGAGGTCGTGGTTCGCGAACACGTCGCCGGCTTGCACCGTGCCTTCGGACACCACCACGACGCCCACGACGTCATCATCGTCCGCCAGTTCCTTGAAGGCTTTCTCGTACGCCTCCGCCTTCTCCTGGAACTCCTCGGCGTCGTAGCTGGCCGTCAGCGCGTCCGTTTGGGTGATTACGCCCGCTACTTCGGCGTTTACGTTCGATACGGCTTCCCAGACCTTGCCCTGGTCCTTATCGCCCTGAGCGGTTCCTCGGACGCTGGCCGGCGCTATCTCCTTCTTGTAGGCGAACGAATCGCTCACCTCGGTCCAGCGTCCCGCTTCGACGCAGAAGACGTCCACGGTGTAGCGCCCGACCGGCGGAACGACCGTGTCGTACGATATTATCCGGTCCTGCTTCGCGCCGCGGACTATCTCGCCGGCGAAGATTACCACGTTCTTGCCGGTGTCGTTCCGCACCTCCAGCGTGTTGACGTCCGCGCCCTCCTCCAGCTCGGTTATCTTGAACTTGCCCGAGGACATGGCTTCGTCCATCGTTATAATTTCGCCCAATTCTTCTCCGCCGCCGGGCAACCGAACCGGATAGACCGCCAGGTTGTCGTGTATCAGCGGTTTCCCGATGGTCAACTCGGCGTAGAAATCCTCGCCGCCGGCCACGGGCGCCGACAGGAAAACGAAGGCAACGAAAACGACGGCGGTTATTACTAGAACGTCCTTCTTCACTTCAAACCTCCCGGTAAGGGTTTTCGATAGTAGTTTTCGGTAGTATATATCGTTCGACGCCCGTTACGCTTCTTAAGTTTAAGGTCTTTACAGCCTGTTAGCGATAAATACGGTTGACCTGAAACGGTTCTATCGTAATAATAGCCGCCAATGAACGATACAGACAACAGACTCGCCAGCGTTTTCAACTTCACCGAAGACGACCTGGCGGCCAACCTGCAGGGCTACCTTACGCCGACCCAGAAAAAGGTTCTCGCGGAAACGCGCAGGGCGAGGGGCTGCGGCGCCCGAATAGCGTATATAATCATGGCCGGGTCGGTCGTGATTTTCGTCGTCGCGTTTGTTCTGGGCGGCGGCCTTAACGCGCCCCTGTCGACGGGCGCCCTGACCGCGTACGCCGTCGCTATCTCGGTTTTCATAGGTATTTTCCTATTATCCATGGCGTACAGCCGCGTTCTTAGCCGTGACCTGAGAACCGGTAAGATCAGTGTCGCCGAAGGCCCGGCGCGCCGGCGGACCAAGGAATACAGGCTCGGAACGGCGTTTTTCGTGAAAATAGGACGGCGCCGGTTTCAATTAGCCTACCCGGAGCAGTTCGCGGCGTTCGACGAAGGTACTTACTACAGGATTTACTACGTCAAGAATCCGCCATTACACCTAATCCTCTCCATAGAGACCGTTAAAAGCTGAACGATTCCGCCTTTCGACCACGAAAATAGCTACGGAAAAAAAGGTTGACAACGACAGTAATGTATGTATTAATCGCGTTAACGATATTTCCGACTTAACATAGGCGTGCTTCGCAAACCGAAAAGCGGAGCACAAAGGGGTAAGTGTTACTTACATTACCAGGAGGTGTAAGCCGTGCTTTGGGGAATTACGTTAATCATCCTGGGTATCCTCGCGTCTCCGTCGTTGATACTTTCCAGAAGACCGGACGCCGCAAAGGTACTGGGTAAAATCACGCCCTGGCAGGGTTGGATCGGTATCATTTTCTTCTTCTGGGGTATCTGGGGTATCATTTCATCGTTGTTGACCATCTGGGCCATTTCGATCGTGCCTATCTGGTGGTTCACCCTCCTCATCGGCAGCATTATGGAGATGATACTCGGGTTCATTCTCGGTTACGGGCTTATCGCGAAGTTCATCTTCTCCAGGAGCGAAGCCGCCAAAGAGAAGGGCGAAGCGATTATCGCGAAGTTGGCGCCGATACAGGGTACTCTCGGTATCATCGGCATCATAGTCGGTATCTGGGTGATTATAGCTTCGTTCCTGCCGTACTAAAGTCTTCATATCCGTTCGAAGTAAAAAGGCCGGTCGCGAAACCGGCCTTTTCGTTTAACGGTATCCTATTTTAACGTAACGTTCTAGGCTTTAAACTCCCACACGAAAACGATGTCGTCGTCAGCGCACCGGCGACCCCCGGCCGATTCGTAGAGTCTCATCGCCGCTTCGTTCTCCTCGCCGGTGATGACGTACATCTTCATAAAGCCCCGTTCGACACAAATAAATTTCAGTTCCTCGATGAGTTTCTTCCCCACTCCTTTCTCCCGGTATTCGGGTAAGACGTCTATCGAGTACAGGAACATCATCGGCTCCGGACGGTCGAGCCGGGGTAGTTCGTACGCGTATAGGAACCCGGCTAACTCCCCGTTAACGTACGCGGCTAGTAAATAGTTGCGACCGTCGGATAAAAACCCCTCGTTAAGCGTGCCGTCCGGGTAAAAATTGCCCACGATTTCGCGCGCCAGCCCCTCGTCGCCCGACCGTAGTCTTTTTATTTCGGCCATTTCTTTCCTAGAGGATTACCTCGATAAACGGAGTACGAAACGACGGCGTCGGTCGTTAAAACGGCGCTGATTATCGGCAAACTACCCCAACCAATTCGGAAAACTTCCGTCCTCTTCGCCCATCGTTTATATTACCCCCCGCCCCGCCTCTTTCAACACGTACGGCGCATCAACATCCGTTCAATCCTCCAACTTCTTTAACGTTTTTCTGCCCCACCTTTCGAGTAACTCTACGTACCTTTGGGCGTGCGCGGTTAGTTCGTCGGAGAGTTTGTACCAATCCCGGGCGACACGGACGACTTCGGCGTCGTCGGGATCGTCAAGATAATCGAGCATATCCCCCTTACGGGCAACGTACTTGCCTTGAGTCGCAAGAAACCAATTTTGAAGGGCGAAAAAACAGTTGTAGAAGTTAAACTTTAATCCGAGTACAGATTCGGATAAATCTCGGGAAAACAATAGATGATGCCTGGCCGTATGAAGATTATCGCACGCCTTCAGCCTGACGTCGGTGACGTAGTCTTCAACGCTAGGTTCCGTCAATCGGTCTTCGACCGAACCGTAGAGCGCCTTACATCCGTGATAAAACAACTGTACGAGATGAAAAGCGGGAGTCTGGTCGAGTTCCTCGCAGGATACAAGAATCCCCCCGGCTTTAAATTCGGCATCAGACATGCCTTGGAATACGTTTCGAAGCGTTGATATGTCGTTCTCATTAACCTTATCTAAAACCACCAGGCAATCGATATCGCTTTCCGGATTGGGCTCGCCGCGGGCCCAGCTACCGATGTGTCCTACGAATACCAACCTCTCTCTGAACCTGTCTTTGAGTTTGGTTACGAAATCGCCCAGCCAGGTATTAACCTGCGATTGGTCAAGCATATCTTTTCGTCCTCATAATCTTCCCGCCTCTTTTAACACGTACAACGCGTCGGCCGTCACCCATTCGTTCATCCGTTTCTTGCCCGTCGGGCCCCAGTCCACGCGCGACGGCGGCCCGGCTCCCGTTTTCTTCCCCGGCGGATAGGGTTTGTAATACTTCCCCGTCGCCGGCCAACCGCCGTCAGGCAGTCGCTTCGACTCAAGCAGGTCCAGGGCGTCCTCACACCGTTTATCACGAACGTATCCGGCGACGGCCAACGACTTCAACCCAACCAGTACATCGTAATGCCAATATGTCGGGTAATGTAGGCGTACGAAGTCCGAGTGAATGACCGAGCCGTCACTCAGTCGTTTGTACAACCGCCGCTTCATGAAAAACTCGGCCGTCCGGGCCGCCGCGGCTTCCGCGTCCCTGTCGCCCGTCTCTCGCGCGTAAAGGCCCAACGCCCGTAGCGGTATATGAGATTCGTGGCACGACGAGTTGGCGGCTTCCGGGCGCCGGTCGCAGTTCCAGCCGCCGTCGGGCCACTGCCATTTTACGAGGCGCCTCGCCAGTTCGTCGGTCCGTTCGTCGGCTAGCCCGAGCATCAACGTCGCGAAAAGGGCGTTACCCTCCTGGGAGCCGCAACGCCGCACGCGGCCTTCTATCTCGATGATTCCCTTCTCGTGCTCCTCCGAAAATAACCAGCCGTAGACCTGCTCTCTCAGCGGCACGAGAGACGCGTCGCCCGGCGGGTAACCGATATCGGCGAGCGTAGCCAGGACCCAGTGGGCGCCTACCCACTTACTATACGGGTTCCGCGAGACGCGGCCGTCGGCGTCCCGCTCGGACAGCAACGCTGCCGCGCGCGGCGATTTACGGATTGCTTCTCGCGTTTCTCGAACGACCTTCGACCCCGGGTCCTCACCCAGAACGTTAACCAAGGTTTTATACCGAACCGACGGTTCATCGGAAGAGAGTAATTTATCTATTAAACCCTCTATGTCCACTCCCTACGTACAGGGTCTCTTTAAAGCGTAATTCGATACCCGGAGTACTACTCGCCGGAAGCTACGCCACGGTTACGCTACCGTCCCAAACGATCGCGACTCGCTCCGGGTCGTTCGGGTCCACCTTCACGGCGAGTTCGGTGCCGGGCTTGAGTTGCGGTAGGACCGTACGTGGTACTATCGTATCGATACTTACCTCGTAAGGCGTGCTCCCCGCATAGATAATCTCGAGTACGAGATTCAGATACGGCTGCTTGTTTATATTTATAGTAAAACCCGTGCTGCTTTCGCTTATACTTCTTAATACGGCCGTGGCCGGGCGCCCCGTCCGTAATATCCGCTTCGCCGCGCGGGCGCCGCCGAAGAAAGAGGATTTAACGTGAAAAGCTATCGAAGTTACGATCGGTACAGCGACGAATACCCCGAGGATTACTGGGTATAACCCCGTCGCCATAAAATCCTCGTATCGGTCCTGGCCGAGTAACGCCGGTCCCCAGTCTCCAAAAAACGCCCACGCGACGACCGGTACCCAGGGTAAAAGAATAAACGCCAACAATAAAACGACGAACGACGCTTTTCCGCTCTTCGCCACAGGTCCTCCCGCGAAACTCGCTCGGCCGCGTGCCGGCCTATTACCGATCCTATCGATTCGTTCCGACGGGTCGATGTCCCGACAACGGAGAATCACGCTACGGTAACGCTACCGTCCCAGACGATCGCTATCTTTTCCGGGTCGTCCGGATCCACTTTCACGGGAATCACCGCTCCTGGTTGAAACTGGGGGACCGCGTATCTGGGTATTATCGTATCGAAGCTTACCTCGTACGGCGTATGTACGCCGTCGTTTACTTCCAGGACGAGGTTTAGATAAGGCTGGTCGTTGACGGTTATCACGCCGCCCTGGCTGCTTTCACCTATATGCTTGACGACGGCGGCAGCCGGGCGTCCGGTACGCAGAATACGCCGCCTGCTGAAACCGAAAAAGGAAGCCATCGGTTTCCAAAATACTGCGAACGTGTACCCGAAAACGTAAGTTACGAACGAAGCGATAGCGAATCCGATAACGAGGTCGTCGCCGTAACCGCCGACGAAGCGGGCGTACGTGTCGGGCCGCATGAACTTGGGCGCCAACTCTTCCACGCCGACGATCGCCAATGCCATGGCACCTGCCATCGCGAACACGCCAAAAAAGCCCAACCCAAACAAATACTTCCGCATAATCGCTCCTTTATACAACCGCCCCCAAAAGGGACGCGTTACGACCATACTATCGCTACCTTCTCGGGGTCCATCGGGTCCACCTTTACGGCTATCTCGGCACCCGGCTGGACCTGAGGAACCTCGGCCCTCGGAACAATAGTATCGAAACTGACGACGTACGGGTCCGAGTACTCGTCGTGAATCTCAAGCGTCAGATTCAGGTACGGCTGGTCGTTGATTGTTACGGTCGCCCCAAGGCTACTCTCGCTTATTCGCTTAACTACGGCTTTCGCGGGGCGCCCCGTCGCCAGTACCCTTCTCGTCTCTCGCGTCGCCCGGCGCAACGGCGCCGACGCGCCGAAAAACATCCCGAAGAAAATGAACCCGCCGACAACGAAAGGTAGCAGCAATAGAGCTATCGTGATTATAACCGGCCCCGAACTTGTGTCGAGCCACTCGTACGCAGGCGGGCCCAGAACCGCGGGAACCCAAAAGGGAACGAATATCCAGCATATTAACGGCGCGACAGATATAACCATCAACAGGGCTATCGTTTTAGTTTTCATTCCAGAATTAACCCCCAGCGTTTTTACAGACCATTCATCAACCCGCTTCGCCGAAACCCGGCGGTAGCTTACCGCTTTCGACGAGTAACCTCAACAGGTTCGGCATACTCTCGAACTGGCGCATACACAGGTTGTACTCTTCGTCGGTTATCGAAGCGGTCTTCGGGTAGCAGTAAATTAACATACCCTCCCGGGTCGCCGTCAACGGTTTCAGATTTTCGCACGGGAACTCGTCGCAGTACACGCAGTTCTCGACGCCCTTCTCGAGAGCGCACGGCCGCACCTTGCACTCTTTATCGGCGAGCCTGCCGTCGGCGCGGCAACCATCACACCTGACGTTCTCGGCCGTATAGTTCTCGTGGCCGAAGAACTTCCGCCAGCCGTCCACCAATTTCTGCCTTACCTCCGAATCGTCGGATCGTGCAGCGCAAAGATGGCAGTTGTATCCGCAGTAACCAAGCATCTCGTCCATATCGTGCGCTCCCATTTAACTGGTCTCTTACCCGGCTTTTATAAAAGTATACGTTTTTTCGCCTTTCCCGGATAACGTAAAAAGCCCGCCGCAGGTTACGCCGGCAATTATTTCGTCCTCTTTCATGTGGTGGTCACTACAAGGTAGAGCGGCGCCCGGTTTCAACACTCGGCGGAATTCCGAGAAAACCTAACCTGCCTTCTCTTTTAAAATAAACAATACAAGGGGCTTATTCGTCAATCCTCATTCGCCGTTCGTCCCTTCCAGCTCGGCCAAACCCTCCCGGGCATAGTCCAGAGACCCGTCGAAGTCAAACCCCGACTCGAGAACTGCCTCGAACTCGGCGCGGGCTTCGTCGGTCCGCCCGGTTTCCGCGTAACAGCTACCGAGGAAGTTGCGCGCCCAAACGTCGAGGACGGGTTTTATACCGCCGCCTTTACCCAGCAGACAGTTATTAAAAGCCTTTACGGCCTCGTCGAGTTTACCCTGTTCCAGATAAGCCTGCCCCAGGTTCAACCAAGCCATCGCGTCCTCGGGCGCGGCCTCGGTCTTCTTCAGGAACCCGGCCTCGGCTTCTTCGTAACGGCCGATTTGCAAATACCCGACGGCCATCTCTACCGACGCCCTTTCGCGGGCTGTTTCGAGGTCGTCACAACCGTCGCCGAACGTGTAGAACTCCGCTACAACCGGCTGTCCCGATAGCCCGTCCCACTCGAACGCCGGCGGGTGGGCGAACAGGCCGCCCGGCTGCAGGAATCTGAAATCCCGCTCCAACCCGAGGTCAGTGTGCTCGACCTTAATATTGTTCCCGACCGAGACGATGAGCCGATTGGGGTATAGATTGCCGAACAGGTAGTCGCGGTTTTTTTCCGGGATACCCTTCTTTTCCATAAAATCCCGAATCCGTTCCTCGTCCGGGAAATTCGGGTTGTTACCTTCTACGAGATCCCCGGCGGACGCGTCAACCGGTATCCAACCGTACGGCGGTACGTAGAACTCCGCCCACTGGTGCCCGGCCCTGTCAAACCAAACGCAGGTCACGGTCCGCGCCGGAATCCCCTGAGCGCGGCATAATGCACAGAAAACGACGCTGTATTCCCCGCAGTCACCCTTCAATCGTGTAAACGAATTGGCGGCGCCCCGCAGGCCCAAGTCAGGGTATTCGTACGACATGTTGTCGACGACCCAATCGAATATCAAACCAGCTTTAATATACGGGTTCGTCTCGTCGCCCACTATCTCTTTGGACTTGGCGACTATCGCGTCGGTTAAGTCGATCCAATGCTCCGACCTGGTGTACCGCGTATACTCCTCGGACTCTTTGTCATATGGTTCGACTGCGGCGGGGTCCACGTCTACGTTCACCTCATAGACGGTATAATCGAAATCGTAATAGAACAATAATCCGTCGTTCCCGCCGAAATCGGTAACGCGCCAGAAGATTATCCGATTTCCGCTCAGGCCGTCTTCCACAACTTCGTAAGGCTCGGGGTATATCTCGCCAATCTCGACGTCCTGCCCCCTATGGTTTACCGGCTGAGCGACCCAGAGCCGGAGTTCGTCGTCATCGCTTTCTGCGGATATGTTTTTGACGAAAAACCAGAACCTCCCCTCGCCTGTTTCTCCGTCACCCTCCTCCGCAGCGACCGGGAACGTCGCCGAAAGGAACATCGCCGTTAACCCCAAAACCGATAAACGGTTCACCTTTTACTCCTCCCGTCGCATATAACAATACTTACGCCGATAAGTTTCCCGCGCCAATATATCGACTATCAAACGTAAGGCTACAACCGCTCCATCTCGCCCCATAAATCCACGCCCCGGGCCCAGTCAGTTAGCCACTGTTCGAAAGACGCCTTGTGAGGGACAAGCTGACCGGGCCGCAGCGACAAAAGGCAAACGTAACGGAGCTATAGTTTTCGTTTTTATCATTGCCGCCCCAGTATACGTATCCGCGCGGCGGCGTCAAGAGGGAAAAGGGGAAACTATACTAATACAATCTAAAAAGAATCCAGCCGGGGTTGGCCCCCGGCCGATTCGGTCCAGGCAACATCGGTTATTGCCTTTCGTTATCTACGGAAGTAAATCACGGAGATAACGCGTACTCGGTACTATTGTTATTCTCGTTGGACTCGTCCACCATGCTTTTCGGGTCGACGAGTACTGAAATGCTTTTAACGTTGGCTAAATACGCGTTATTCGCGGTAGCCAAAGGCCCGAAATCGAACGGCCCAAGTTCGACGGTCTCGCCAGCGGATAAACCGTCTAGGTGCTCAGTTAGCTGGGGCCGGTCCATAGGCGATACGGGGTCTTCTTCGGGGTTGATATAGACCATGAACTCGCCGGCGTCCGCCGTACCGATGTTATTAACCGTGACCTTTTTTACGACCTTTTCCTCGCTATCCCAAACGACGTCGGCCTCGCCCAACGGGTCGGGCACGAGGTCCGGCATCGCCGCCTCAGATCCGGGACCGCCGGCACGGAAGTAAGTCATCGAAGGGTCCGGACGGCCGACGAAGCATATATGCGTAAAGCCGTACTTCTTGATAATCGAGTAAGCCAGGTCGGCTTCGTCTTTCTTGTCCCCGAAGTCCAGTATCCAGTTGTCGCCTTCCACTATTTTCCAACTACCTTCTATCTCTTTTACTTCGATTTTATCGGGGTCGAAGGGGATACAATCTTCGGCTTCATAAGGTCCGGTCGGCGCTTTTCCGTTGACCAAATAATAAACCATCGACGGGTCCGGGCGGCCCACGAAACAATGGCTCGTTATTCCGTAATACTTTATAATATCGTAAGCGGCGTAGGCTTCTTCTTTATTAGACCCGAAGTCCATGATCAAATGGTCGCCTTCAACTATCTTCCAACTCCCTTCGACCTCCTTTACCTCGATTTTACCGGGGTCAAAGGATACACAGTCTTCTTCGCCATCGCAACCGACGAGGACTACCGCCCCGAGCGCTAAACACGCGACGATTATCGGAGTTAGTACCTTCATCTTGCTCCTCCTTTTTCCGAATTAATACCAAAAACTTTATATAATTATACCGCATCTGTCGTCTATATACCATATATACAGATACATGTCAAGTTCTTTTTACTGGTTTCTACTAAAAGAGACAACACCTATTCTAGGTGTTGATTTACGCTGTATTATTTTGAATCGATTGAATCGATTGTATTGTGGGTTTCGATTGATTTCGGTTGTTTACCCCAATCGCTCCATCTCGCCCCACAAATCAACGCCCTGCGCCCAATCGGTTAGCCACTGTTCGAATGACGCCTTGTGAGGGACAAGCTGCGCGGGCGGCGGTGCCGGCGCGTCCGGGTCCGGTTCCAGCCCCAGATCTTCGGGCCCGTCGATTTCGATAACCTGTCCGTCCGCCGTCTCCAGCGTTATCTCGAGGCCCTCGTAACCAAGCGCGTGTTCTCCCCCGCCGCCGTAAACGAGAACCGGCGCTTCCGGCTTCGCGCAGTCCAGACACGAATAAATGTCGCAACCCCACGTACAGACCGGTAGCGTCTTCTCCGGCCACTCGGGCATACCGCCGGGCGGGTTCTCCCGGTAACCGGTGTAGAGCGATAGCACGTCGCCGCCGATATAGCCGTCGTAACCGCCGGTTATTCCCATTAAACCGTAACCCGGGCCGAAGCCGCCGTTGCCTACTTCGATATATATACGCTTTAGCAGCAGCGGCAACTCGAAGCCCAGTCGCTCTTCGGCTTTTCCTATATCGTCGGCCGTAGCCGGCGGATATATCTTCGGCGCGGGCGAAAGCCCCTGGGCCACGTCGTGTATAGTGCCGGGGTTGGCCGCGCGGGCGCGGACTAGTTCAACGATATCGTCGGTCATAATACCCCTCTTTCGTTTATATAACGGTTATTAACCTCCATATCCAAACGAGGTCTATAATAACAAAAACGGACCGCGTAGCAACTACGAACGCGGGTTATTTTACAATTGAAAAGGCGGGGTTGCCCCCGCCTACCGGATAAACCTACCGTTACTCAAGGCATTTATCGGAACGCCGCCTTCAACGCGCCGAGACTGACCGGCGAAACCGCGTTCCCCTCGCATAAGTGCAGTTTCGGTTCGAAACCCGGTTTATAGGGCGTAATTTCCGACGGTAGGAACACGCCGACGGCGTCGTAACTCCCCGCTTGTTTAATCAAAACGCCGTGGTTCGCCGTATCCTGCCAGTAATACAGTGCGTCGACTATATCCGCTTCCATCCACGTCGTATCCGATACGGGCCCGAAAGTTACCGTCGCGACCGGCGTCGATTGAAAAGACGGCTGGTTAAACCATCGTACCGTACCCGGGCTCCAGTCCTCGGTTATTATATGGATACCGTAGTCGGCCTCTATCTCGGCATACTCGCACGTAAGATAGAGAACCGCGTCTTCGTATATACCTATGTTCTCTATCTCAAACTTTATAAGTCCCCGGTGCTTGTCGTAGTAGCCGATATCGAAAGCTATCTCATCGCCGTAATTCTCGTACGGTTCGACGGACGAAATCATTGCGTCCAGGCCTTCGCCGGCTTGCGGTTGGAGCCATGTATCGCCGACGCAAACTACGGGTATTAACATCATGCAGAGGATTATCTTTAGCATATGATTCTCCTGATATATACGCTTATACGCGATATATAACGGTCTTATCGTTACTTGCTCACGACCATTTTCCGTACGGCCGTTTCGCCCACGCCCGCGAGCCGGTACAAGTAAATACCGGGGCTGAGTAGCGAAACGTCATATGCGATACTGTTCTCCCCAGCTCCGCTTTCGCCGTCGAATACGGTCGCGACCCGGCGGCCGGCCAAATCGTATATCGAAAGCTCCGTACGCCCGGCTTCTGGTAACGTGAAACTGAACGTCGTCGTACCGGCGGCTGGGTTTGGAGCGTTTTGGGCAAGGGCGAACGGAACCGTCCCGGTTCGAGGAGATCCGTTCCCGCCGCGCGTAGGGTTCAACTCAACGTTTACGATAGTCGGGGTTCCCGCGTTCACGACTATCCCGTTGACGGTCTTGTCGTCGTATCCATCGGCCGATACGGTTATCGAGTACGTCCCGGGCATCACCGGCCAGTAATAGTCGCCCTTGGCCGGGTCCGTGAAAGCGAACCAATCGATTTTGGAGTTATTGCAATATACTTCCGCTTCCAGCGGCGCGTCCGTATCGGCGTCGGTAACTACCCCCTGGAACCCGTAGTCCAACGGCATCAAGAGGGTTTGGAGTTGCGCGTCGTCGTTCAACTGGCTGTAATAAATTATCTGGCTCGCCGGCGGCGTTTTCGTGTAGCTTATCTCTATCGTGTCGTCCAGGTCGCCGCGTTCGCCCATAGACCAGTCGTTGCAGTCGCCGTTCGTGGTGTACCAATCGCCGCCGTTGGTTATCGGGTAATCGCTGTCGTACTGGTAAAGATAGGATAGTTCCATTATGAAGTCGTGATTCGGCGGCGTAACGTAATCCGGCCAACCCATCGTCACGTAGTTCCATATATAGTTAATATACTCCGCCCCGGAGTGGTGGCTGTGGCTGATGACGAAGGTGTTTTCGTCCGATAGCGACATGTCCCGAATCGCGCAGGTCTCGGGTTGGGAGAACGGGTACGGGCTTCCGCCGGAACCGTTCCACATATATGAATAGTCCCGGTTAAGGTCCACGCCACTGACGTTGTAGCGCGTATTATAATGAACGCCGTCTGGGTTCATTATCGGGACGACCCATAGTTCCGTCCCGTTCACGAGCCGCGTCCAATCGTTGTCCGGCGGGTTATCGTAATTATCGGCGAGTTCCTGCAAGAAGTAGAAGACGACCATATAGGATATCTTCTCGTCGCCGTGGTGCGCGCCGATTATACGGACCTCCGGCTCGACCTCCTCAATGCCCGGGTTGTCGGTTATCTTTATCGCCTTAATCGGGCGGCCTTCGACCGACGTCCCGACCGTATAAACCTTGGAAACTGTGGAGAGTGAATTATGGATATAATCAAGCGCGAGATTCGCTTCGGCCGGCGTATAGTAATGGTCGAAGTCGAGGGCGCGGGTCCCGTCGTATAGAGGCCCGTCGTACGCGCAGTTAGGGATTATCCGGTCCCGGCTGTCGGCCCAGAGTACCTCGTAAGTGAAACCGTCGGCCTCCAACTCCGGCAACCTGTCCGGTTCGATATAAACCTCGACGCCTTCGGAGGTAGGTTTTCGGCACGTATCGACGTCGTAACCGAGGTCCATAAGCCGGTCGATTTCCGCCCTGGACGTCGCTGGCACGAGTACGACGCTCGATATACGCGGCGCCGCAGCGGAAACCACCGTAGCTGTGATTAATATTAACATCGCTAGCTTCTTCATAAATACCACCTTAAAGTAAAGAGTGTTTTCGGTTATCCTCGTTCTTTGACGTTACAGTTCCCTTATACCATAAAGGGCTGTAGATTGCAAAAGATACTTGGGGTTACCCGGAGTTATTCCAGGAAATACCCGCCGACGCAGACGACGGCCCAGAGGCACTCGCCGCCGTCGGTCGGATACACGAGATACGCGTCCAGCTCCCGGTACAACTGAGGGCTCTCGTACGGCGGAAGCTGTTCGAGCATCGCTTTAACAACCGTTAAGCCGTTTAGATAATCCGTCCCCGCCCACGCTATCTCGGCGGCCGCCGGGTCGGCGATTATCTCATAACCCTCGTTGTACTGATGGTGAAGGCTCCCGGTTATCTCATCCAGGTCTATACGTCGTATCATATCGGCCGCGTCGGCCAGGTCCAGTCGCACGCGGGTTTCGTCTGCGGCGGGTTCTTCAACGGCTTCGGCCGAAAGCACGTCAAGCAGATACCCGTAGTGATAGACGTCGTCGGCGACGACGTTTCCGGTTATCTCGGCGACGGTTACCTCGTCGGGTTCGACCTCGAACCTGTTCAGGAAGAAACGTCTTTGTAAAGCGGGGTACTCTTCCAGAATATCGTTCTCGATACCCGGCGTTTTCGACACTTCCAGGACTATTACGGAGCCCCCTTCGGTCCCGCCGGTATAGTATTTACCCTTTACCGAAACCATGTCGCCGATTCCGTACGCGTCGTCCTCGGTGCCGGTCAAAGTACGCCAAGGCGCTTCGCCGGCGAACCCGTAAACGGGGAACGTCGCTTCCCGGGCGCATCCGGCGCCCGCCAAAGCGGCGGCGATTACAGCGAGTACTACTACGCGAATCCTCATATCAACACCGCCAATAACGCTTTCTGCGCGTGCAGCCGGTTCTCGGCTTCGTCGAATATCGCGATCTGGGGACAGCGCATTACTTCCTCGTCTATTTATTCGCCGTAGTGAGCGGGTAAACAGTGAAGCACTATCGCTTCGGGGTCGGCTTTCGCGAGCAAGTCCATCGTAATGGAATAACCTTTGAAGCGTTTCCGCCGCTCTTCGGCCTCGGCCTCCTCGCCCATGCTGGCCCATACGTCGGTGTAAAGTACGTCGGCGCCCTCGACCGCGGCGCCCACGTCCCGCGTCACTTCTATTTTCGAAGGACCGTACGTATCCGCCAACTCCCGGGCTTTCGATACTATCTCAGCGTCCGGTTCGTAACCCTCGGGACAGGCGACCGTCACGTCCATCGCGAACATCGCCCCGCCGAGCATCAGGGAATGGGCCACGTTGTTGCCGTCTCCCACGTAAACTAGTTTCAATCCCGCCAGACGACCTTTACGCTCCCTTATCGTTTGTAGATCCGCGAGAACCTGGCAGGGGTGGGTCAGGTCGCTCAGCCCGTTGACGACCGGAACGCCGGCGTACTCGGCGAAGGTTTCGACTATATGGTGGCCGAATACCCGTGCCATTATACCGTGGACGTAGCGTCCCAGCACCTCGGCCACGTCCTTCGGGTCCTCCCGTTTGCCGACGCCAACCTCGTCCGGCCCGAGGTAGAATGTGTTCCCGCCCAACTCCATAAAAGCGACGTCGAAGGACGACCGGGTCCGAAGCGACGGTTTTTGGAAAAGCAAAGCGAGGGTTTTCCCTTCGTGAGTATCCCTTACGACGCCCGACGAACGCTCACGCTTTAGTTCGTCGGCCAGGTCCAGAACCTAGGTAAGTTCCTGGGGCGTGAATTCGTCCAACCTCAGAAAAGACCTGCCTGCGAAACCGGAACTAGCCATACTTATTTTATCCTCCGTATCCTAAATCCTAGCCGGCCGCCGCTACTGCGAAGGACCGACGGGAACGTAATCGAACTTGTCCTTCCCCCGGCCGACGATTTTCGCCACCGGGCATTCGGCGTCGTGGTAGAAGAAGACCATGTCGCCGCGTTTAGCCGCACTCCGCAATAAATACCGCTTCTCTTCCAGGGTCGTCAGCGGTAAAAGATCCACCGCCGCGATCCACGGCAGCCGGACATGAGACGTTACCGGCAATATGTCTCCAGCGAAATACGCACGTCGCTTCTTCGAAGTTATACGGACGATCTGGTGAGCGGTAGTGTGCCCGCCCGTCACCCGGATTTGAACACCGGTCGTAACCCGGTAGTTACCTTCAAGTAGTTTGAACTGTCCCGCTTCTTTCACCGGGAGGAAGTCGTCGGGCCGGTAACCGGCCCGGGTACGTTCGTTGGGCCGCCTTGCTTCGTCCCATTCGGCGCGCTGGACCAGATGTAAAGCGTTTGGGAAAGTTATTTGTAGCAAGTCGTCCTCGTCCAACGTCGTAAGCCCGCCAGCGTGGTCGAAGTGAAGGTGCGTAAGTATAACGGTGTCCACGTCCTCCGGCTCCACGCCCCCGGCGGCCAACTCGTCAACCAACGAACTGTCGTACGTGACGCCGTAGTTCTGCCGGACCTTTTCGCTCAGTTTGTTTCCGTACCCGCTGTCGACCAATATCGTATGTTTAGAAGTACGGATTAACAAAGGGTGCGTGGCCATCGGAACCCTGTTATTCTCGTCGGGCGCCAAAGCGCCGGACCAGAGTTTCTTGGGGACGACGCCGAAAAGTACGCCGCCGTCCATATAATACGGCCCGGCTTCCAGAACCACCAACTCGAACGCGCCCAGTTCGTATTTATACATTCGTTTCCTCCTGCCCGACGCTTACGGAACGACGGGCGAGTTGGCCGCACGCGGCGGCTATATCGGCGCCCCGGTTCTCCCGGACGGTCAACGCCATCGGCGCGGCCGCGACCTCCGCCAGGAACGAATCGACAGTTTCTTCAGCCGGCGCGTCGTACGCACACCCGGGCCACGGATTGAATCGTATCACGTTAATCTTGCACGGTACCCGCCGGCTCAGCCTGACCAGAGCCCGGGCGTCCTCGACGGAATCGTTGGCGCCGCCGATAAGCACGTATTCCAGGGTAGGGCGCTTCTTCGTTCTCTTGTAATAATATAGCAGAGCTTCCACCAGTTCGTCCAGCGGGACTTTCTTCGCGGCCGGTATCAACTCATCCCGCACTTTCTGCCGGGCCGCGTTCAGAGAAACGGCCAGCTTCGCTTTCACGTCGTCGTCGGCAAACCGCCTTATACCGCCCGCGAGCCCGACCGTGGAGACGGTAATACGCCGGACCCCCTATCCCTGATAATCCTGAAGCAATCGAACCGCCGTAACGGTCGCGTCGTAGTTGTCGAGGGGTTCGCCCTGCCCCATCAATACCGCGTTGCGGACGTTCCGTTCCGGCCTCTCGCCGCGGATTATCGCGAACTGCGCCGCGATTTCATAAGCCGTTAGATTCCGCCGAAAGCCCAGAGACGCGGTAGCGCAAAACCGGCAACCGAACCGGCACCCCACCTGCGCGGAAATACAGACCGTATCGTGGTCTTCGCCGGGAAGATAAACCGCTTCGACAGCGAGGCCGTCGGCCAACTGAAATAGGTACTTGGTCGTACCGTCGGCCGCCGAAACGACCGTTTCCAATACTTCGGGACGCGGTATATAGTAAGCGGCCGCAAGGTAGTCTCGCACCCCCGCCGGGACATCGGTCATCTCGTCAAAGGACCCGGCGGCCCGGCCGTAGAGCCAGCGTCGAACCTGCTCGAGCCGATAGTCGGGCTCCCCGAGACCTTTGAAAATGCCGCCTAACTCGGCGGGACTCAGTTCGGTAATGGGATATACGTTTTCGGCGGCGGACATAAACCGGTATTTACCTTATCTCGAGTATCTCTACCTCGTGGTTCGTATAGATATCTATATCCGCCGTTATATGAAGGGCCGTTCTAACGACTTCGGCCGACTCCAAATCGGTATGGGCGACTAGGGCACGGGCCGCCGCCAAAGCATACGGGCCGCCGGAACCCATCGCGATAATACCATCGTCCGGCTCTACCACGTCGCCGACCCCCGTAATCATCAACGAGTGTTCGGCGTCCACCGCAGCGATGACGGCCTCGAGTTGGCGAAGTATCTTATCCGTACGCCACTCACGGGCCAGTTCGACCGCTGCCCGCGGGAGGTTGGCCGGGTACTGCTTAAGTTTCTCCTCAAACTTTGAAAACAGCGTCAGCGCGTCCGCCGTGGCGCCCGCGAAACCGCAAAGCGCCTTACCGTCGAGCATCGTCCTGAGTTTGGCCGATTTCGCCTTCAGTACCGTTTCGCCGAAAGTAACTTGCCCGTCGGCGCCTATCGCGACGGAACCGCCGCGGCGGACCGACAAAACCGTAGTGCCATGTAACTTTTCCACGATTCCTCTCAACCTTTTCTTACCCGGCCTTTCGTTTCTTTTCATCCTGGGCGTGGGGATGGTATTTATCGTATACGTCGCGAAGACGTTTGGCGGTAACGTGGGTATATATAGCCGTCGTCGAGACGTTCGCGTGGCCGAGTAGTTCCTGTATCGCCCGGATATCGGCGCCGCCTTCGAGCATATGGGTCGCGTAGGTGTGGCGCCAGACGTGGGGCGTTATATCCGGCGCGGCACCTCCACATAGCTTGGCGACTATTCGTTGAACGCTTCTAGCGGTCAACGGGCCGCCGCGATGGTTCAGGAAAACACGCCGTTCCCCCGCCTTCGGTCGGAGTTTCTCCCGAGCCGCCAGATACGCGGAAAGCGCGGCGGTGGCGGTCTCGCCGACGGGCGCAAGCCGTTCCCGGCCACCCTTACCCACCACGTCCAGAAAGCCCCGCTTAAGATGAACGCGCCCCGATTCCAAACCGGCCAACTCGGCGGCCCGAAGCCCGCAACCATAAAGCACCTCGAGTATCGCCAAATCGCGAAGGGCCAACGCCGCCGCCCGTTCCCTCGCCCTCTCGTTCTTATACCGCGAAAGGTCGGGGTTCGAAGCCCTCGAAACCGCCTCCTTTAATATCTCGCCCGCCTCGTCCTCGGTCAGAAACCGGGGGAGTTTCTTCTCGAAACGGGGCGTCGCCAAAGCGGCGGTCGGGTCGTCGCTTACCAACCCCTCGGCCGCAAGGTATTTATAGAATTGTTTCACCGCCGAAGTCTTTCGCGCCAGGCTCCTACGCGATATCCCGCGCTCGGTTAAATAACCCAGAAAATGCCTGACCGCCAGGTAGTCGGCCGTTAAAACCGTCGCACCGGGCGCGTACTCCTCCAGGAAACTCGCGAACTGGGTCAGGTCGGTCCGGTAAGCGGCCGCGGTGTTGGCCGACAAGCCCCGGTTCCTTAAAAGGTAATCTATAAACTGCTCGATTTCCCCCATTAGAGAAAGGTCCTTAATCCAACCCTAGGTCCTCTTCGAGTTCCCTCGCGAGCGGTTCCGCGCCAAGCCGATTGAATAACTTCACCGCTTGTGGCGCGTACACTTCCCAACGTTCGTCTTCCAGTTCATACAAAGCACGAGAGAGAACGCCGAGGCTCTCGGCCATATATCTGTAGTCGTCCTTTTTCTTGGCTTCCTTGAAGACTGCGACGGCGTTTTTACCCGCAGTATCGTAATCTCGTTTCGCGTAGAATAACTTCGCCTGTAATAACCCTTTAACGTTATCACGGGCTACGCCGTCGGTTTTATCGAATTCAATAAACGACGAAAGAGCCCGTTCGGCCTCCCCCATCATCCCCAGGCCGATATAACCTTCGGTAATCACCGGATACAGGTCCGCGTTCAACTCGCGCAGGTTCGGTTTGTCGAACTCGGGCGCCAACCGTTCGGCGCGTTTGGCCAACTCTTCGCCGGTCAAACCGACGGTCTTCAACTCGACTTCCAACTCGAATATTTTTACGGACCATACGTAACGTTCTCGTGCTTCAGCCAACGACGTACGCCCGAATCCCTCTATCATCTCGGAAGCTTCGTCGTAACGGCCCTGGGCTATTTTTATACTTATACCGGTAGCGAGGTTCGGGCCTTTAAGTTCGTCGAACCGGTACCTCCCGATTATATTATCGGCGTCACGATATACGCTATCGGATTCCTTCAAGTTCCCGACGCTGTAGTACATACCGCTGAGGTTCATCAAAGAAATAGCTTCGTTGTAACTATCGCCCGTTAGCTTCGAAAACCGCACAAGATCGGTCAGTATTTTTATACTCGCGTCGTAATCACCCTGGGCAGAACGGATTCCCGCCAGATTGTTAAGGACCATTACTACACCGTCGAGTTTATCGGTTTCTTTCCATAGTTTATACGATTCCTCAAACTCGGGCGCGGCTTCGTCGTAATTGTCGTTTACACAATAAACGAAACCGGTAACGTTGTGGGCGTCCGCGGCCCCCAGTTTATCTCCCGTTTCGTCGAAAATATATTGGCACTTCTTAATATCCGCCAGGGCCGCGTCCGACCTGCCCGTCAAAGCCTCCACCCTCGCCAAGGCAAGAGTGGCGTGGGCGGATTCGTTATAGGCTTTGGCCCGGTTGTAGTACTCTATCGCCGTTATTAGGCAAGTCTCCGCTTCTTGCAACCGCTCCAGTCTTATCAACAACGCCCCTTGCGCGGTCAGGTAATCGCCTTTGCCTTTATCGTCAGTAACGAGGGACACGTCGTTGCGAAGCAGGGAAATCGCCCTTTCTATTTCCGGTCTTTTTCTTAGGACATCAACCAACTCCAACGTTATTTCGGCCTGTACATTGGTAAGCTTCTCTTCGATGCAAATCGTACGGGCTTGCTCGAAGAAGTACTTCGCCGCGTCCACGTCGAACGCCCTATAAGCAGCCGAACCGGCTCTCCGCAAATGGGCGACGGCTCGCTCCTTTTCACCTGCGTCTATATAATATTGAGCGATACGGCTCGAGCGTTCGGGTGTTTGTAGACCCTCCATAACCGATAACGCTTCCGCCGCCGCCAGGTTCACGGCGACCTGTTCCTTACGTACGACCATACCCAGTGCGATTTCCTGGTCCAACGCGTTCACGAACCGTAGACGGTCTTTCTCTAGTTCCAGGACGCCTTCCCGATATAAACGACCGAGAGCCTCGTCGAACTCGTTCTCGGTCAATCCGGCCACTTCGCGCAATAATTCGCCCTCGACGGTCTGGCCCAAGACGGAAGCTTTCTTTACGAGTACAGGCGCGGTTCCGCCGAGGTTATCGAGGCGCGCTTGTATCATACCGCGAACAGACAGCGGTATTTTCAACTCCTCGATATTCACCTCGGCGGTCCGGGCCGATTTCGCGAGTTCGCACAGGTAATAAGCGTTTCCCGCTGCGAGCCCGACAGCTTTCTCAACGTACCCCGGTTTTTCGGACAACGAAGGCGCGCCCCCGACCAAGATTTTACGTGCGATATTATCGGTTAGCGGATCGACTTCTATCGTAACGCCGCACAATAAAGGTTCCTCGTCGCGGGCCACGACGATTACGGCTAAAGGTACGTCGTCCGAAACGTCCGTTAACAACCGAACAAGTTCCAACGACGATTCGTCCATCCATTGTGCGTTTTCTGTAACTATTATTAGCGGTTTCTCGACAGCTCTCTCGGTAATCCTTTTAACGACCAGATTAACCGCGATGTCCCTTTTTGTCTCCGGGTCTATGTTCACGAACGTATCCATGACCAACGGTTCGATTCCAAATACGTCGGCGATTAACGGCCACCAATCGTCGTCCGATGTTAAATCTATTATACTCACCTCGTTATAATCGACATCGGCGGGCGTAAATAAACCGGATACGACGTCTCCCCACGCGGCGAACGGAGCTTTTCGCGTATAGGAATTGCCCTCAAGGACGATTATATCGAAAACCCCCGGGTCGAATCCCGAAAGGACGGAGGCTACCAAAGCCGTTTTCCCGGCGCCGGCCGCCCCTACGACCGATACGGAAACGCTTTTACCCTCACGGACGTGTTCCAACGCCTCCGTCAGCTTCGTTACCTCGCCCGTCCTATCAATTAATTCGACGCGTCTTAAAACCTGCGGGACTTCCCTCACTCGCTTCGCCGCCCGGATTTTCCCGGAGAGGTCGCCGGGCCACGGTTCGTATTCTACACTGTCGGCGGTCAACTGATACGTGTTCTCGTCAACCAAGCACGAACCGGTTTCGCCGCCCTCTTCGATCTTTCTGGCGAGGTTCACTACTTCGCCCATAGCCGTGTAATCGTCGGCTGAACCAACGCCGCCGAGGCGAACGGCCCCGGTGGCGATACCCACGCGAAGACCCAATCGACGCCCGGTCCTGGACTCTATTTCATCGTTTACTGCGCCAAAACCGGCGAACATATCAAGGCCGGCCCGCACGGCCATCTCCGGGTCCTTTTCGCGTCTGACGGGCGCGCCGAATAAAGCCATTAAGCCGTCGCCCAGGTATTTATCGACCGTCCCGCCGAAACGTGCCACCGACGCGTCCAACGCCGTCATACAAATCCCCGATAAATCTGCGAGTTCGTCCGGCGGTAATCCCTCGCTGAAATCGGTAAACCCCTCCAGGTCGGCGAACAACACCGCCACGTCCTTTATTTCCTCGACACGCCGTTCGGCCGGCGTACCGCAGACCGGACAGAACGCTATGTCCGCCGCGAGTTCGGTTCCGCATTTAACGCAATCCATAAACCATTATCCCGTTTCTTTAATCTCCCATTAACATTTAACCCTGGTTAACGACTCCTTCAGCTTGTTACTCGGTAAACAGTACCGGTGAGCCGCGTAAATATATGAGATACAGGGCGGATAGTCAAGGGAATAGGGCGAAGCCATACCTCAACCCCGCGACGCCACGCATATAAATACGTAAACGCCCTACAGCCGAACGACGTTTTGGCTTGCCTTCTAACGCTATATCCCTTAATAATTAAGATGCCGCGACTAAGGTCGAGTTAGTAGAAATGAAGATTAAAAACCGAAAAACCTACACGTTCCGACTCGACGCCGAGATCGCCGAGCTGTTCGACAAATACTGCGCCGAAGCGGGCGCCTCGCCCCAAGCGGCTATAGAAGATCTGGTCGTTGAGATGGTCGAGGACTTTTATTTGAGCGTCGAGGATTAACGTTCGCCGTCGGCAGGCCGGTTTTCTTTCGGGTGCTTTTCGCGCAAGCCGGGTTTCCGCGCCGCTCGTTTTTCGCGAGCGGCATCCAGCTCGGCCGCCTCCTCGGGCGTCAAACGAGCCCGCGGTCTCGCTTTCAACGCCAAGCGACGTACGAACGGAATACGTGAAGGCGCCAACTTTCCAAAGAAATCGACCGTCGAACGTTCGTGGACTGCCTTGTAGAGTAAGAAACCCCCGAATCCGGCCAGGACTATATTCGCGAGCCACATAGCAAGCCACGGCGGGATTATCCCGCGGTCGCCGAAACTCTCGCCGGCAACGAGGAATACGTAGTAACTCAGATAAAAAACGAGGCCAAGTGAGAATCCCACACCTTTACCGCCGCGGCGTACGACGACGCCCAGCGGCGCGCCTACGAAAACGAATACCACGCAGGCGAACGGGATCGCGATTTTCTTATGTATCTCGACTAAAAACTCGTTTCTGCGGCGATTATACGATTCGATTTGTTGCTCGACGAACTCGCGCTGTACCGGCGAATCGCCCGACTGGACCTGTACTTTTTCGATTGTATCGTCGAGAACGCGGACCTCGTTCGCCATCTCGCCAACCGTCATCTCCCGGTCGCCCTTCGCCGTTGACCTCGTCCGAACCATCTCGGAGTTGAACTCCAGGTTCACTTGTTGGCTTTCGAAACGCAATCGGCGGTACGTATCCGGGTGTTCCGGGTCGACTTCGTGCATCTCACCGTCATACAACTCAAGGGTTATGTATCCAGGTTTCGCTTCCGGAAAAATACGCCCTTCTTTCGCCGTAATGATACTCTGCAACTTGCCGCCCTCGGATCGGAAGACTGTAACGTCGGTCAAGTCGCCGGTACGTTCGTCGATTTCGTTTATATAAAGCTCGTACCCCGGGAAGTCGCGGATAAATACCCTTTCGCGGACGTTCAAGTCGGGACGCTTCATACCGATGTCCATCATCAAGTTTTTAAAGCGGTGGTTCGACACGGGAACCACCTGGTCGAGGAAGATATACGTAAACCCGGTTAGAAAAAGGCCTATCACCGCGACCGGTATTATGACCGTGTAAAGCGAAATACCGGACGACTTCATAGCGGTTATCTCGTTATCGCCGGCGAGCCTCCCGAACGCCATGAGGGTCGCGATAAGCATAGCGCCCGGAACCGTCATCGCCAGAAGAGCCGGAACGTAGTACGCGAAAAGCTCGGCCACCGTCAAGACGGGTACGCCCTTCGTTATTATCAACTCGACCATATTGAATATCCGGGCCAATAACAGGACGAAGGTCGCAACCGTTACGGCGAAAACGAACGGCCCTACAAGCTCCCGGGCGATATACCTATGGATAATCTTAAACATAATTTGGAACACCCGTTCCGACGCGTGATTATACTCTCAATCCGGCGCCGTGGCAACCCCGCGACCGCGACCGACGCGAAAATAACGTTCAACCAAAAAGCTCATCGGCGCGTCGAAAATGGCGAAAAAACGTTTTGCGGTACAGGCAATATGTGGTATATTTCGCGTACTGGTAGTCGGCACGAAGCCAGGGAGAGTAGAAAATGGTTAGGGCTTTGTTCATAGTAGCAGTATTAGTCTCGTCCGCCGCTTTCGGCGCCGGGAAGTTCACCGAGTCGGGATATCTCGACGGTCCGGGCGATTCGGACTCGTGGGATTTGAACCTGGAATCCAAATTCGTCGACGTGGTATTCACTTGGCCGCTAAGCGCGGAGTATTGGGTTACCGTGTACGGGATGTACGGCGACGAACTGGGTAACTTCAACCTGAACGAGGGCGAAACCATCCAACTCTCCGGCGGCGGCAAGTTCACGATTAAAATCTACTCGGTCAAAGGGGCCGGGTCGTGGACAGCCACCTGGGAAGACCGGGGCTGACGACCGGCGAAAAAAGGACAAGAAGTTAACCTATGTGGCCGGTTTTTAACGACGGCCGCGGAAAAAAGGGAGTGGAATATGAAAAAAGTATTAACGGTGTCGGCGCTGTTGACCTTACTCGTGGCCGTACCGGCGCTGGCGGGGTATCACTCGGAAAGCGGGTACCTGGCGGACATAGACGACTGGGACGAGTTCGTCGTGTACGCTAACTCGGACTATATCGAAATAACCTTCGAGTGGCCGGTCGGAGCGGACTTCTGGGTAACCGTTTACGGTATGCACGACAATCTATTGGGCGACTTCCAGTTGGCCAACGGCGAGATTATCCAGCTCTCCGGCGGCGGCAAGTTCACCCTCGTTGTAACCTCCGAATACGGCGGCGGCGAGTGGTCCTGCTGGTGGGACGACTAAGAACCGGCTAAATACGATAGATTAAAAACTACACCCTGCCCGGTCGGAGACGGCTCGGGCGGGGTGTCTTATTCGTGAAGCCCCGTGGTAAAATATTTTATTGATTCACAGCAAACGCCTGCAGGGGTCACGACCCGGTTCTAGTTTTCGGTTTCCTTCTTACCGCGCTTGAACACTTTGAGCCATTCCTTCGACGGTATCAACTTCCGGACCCACGTGAGGGTTTCGACTTCATTGGCGGCCTTGTAAAGCAGGTAGGTTCCGAGACCGCACATCACGGCGTTTGGTATCCAAACGGCGAACCACGCGGGAAGAATACCCCTATCACCGAAACTCTCGCCGCCCAGTAGTCCCACATAGTATGCCAGAAAAAAGAATATACTGACGCCGAAGTTAGCGCCTTTGCCAGACCGCCGGGTTACCACGCCCATCGGCACACCTATCAAGACGAACGCGGCGCAAGCCAAAGGCAACGCTCCCTTTTTATAGACTTCGACGAGAAACGCGCTCCGCTTTCTGACGAGACCTTCCCGTTGCTCCTCACGGTGTCGTTCCGCGATGTAAGTCGAAGGACCTAAACCGTCGAGTACGGACAGCCCCTCGTCCAGTTTCCGAACCGCCAGTCCAAGCTCCCGCCCCGTCATCTCAGTATCCGACTTCGCGAACTCGGCGCTTTCGGCGACGTCGCCGAACGGCAGATTCACGAGTTGCTCCTGGAACCGCAGGCGCCGGTAAGTACCGGGCTTATCGGATTCGCTTTTATGCATCTCGCCGTCGTAAAGCCGAAGGGTAAGCTGCGCCAGGCCCTCGGTCGGTACGATTTCGCCCTCGCGGGCGATTATTATATTATCGAGCGTTCCCTCTTTCTCGTGAAATATGGTTATTTCGTACAACCGGCCGGTTGCCGGGTCTATTTTACCGATATACACCTCGTAACCCGGGAAGTCGCTTATGAACACCCGCTCTTTAAGCTCCAAATCCGGCCGGGCGGCCGAAACGTGAAAGAGGAGTTCTCGGAACTTATAATTGGAGGCAGGGACGACCCGGTCGTCAAAGAAGTACATGCCAGCCGAGAGTAAAAGCGCCGCCCCCAGCGCCGGCACGGCCAATCGATACAAACCCACGCCGGAAGACTTGAGGGCCACTACCTCGTTATCGCCGGAAAGACGCCCGAACGCCATCAACGTCGCGACGAGCGCGGCCATAGGCACCGTGTATTGCATCAACCACGGAACGAGGTAGGCGAACAACTCGGCCACCGTAAGCAATTCGACGCCGCGGGTAATAATCAACTCGACCATTTTAAAAATACGGCTGAGCATCAACATGCCGGTTGTTATCAACGCGGCCGAAAAGAACGGCCCGACGAGTTCACGCAAGATATAACGGTCGATTATCTTCATATTTCCACGGACGTTCGGCGGCGATTATATGATACCGCGCGGAACCGGACAAGTTTAATCCCGTCGCGCGCCCGTCGGCGACCGTCAACTGAAACGAAACGCGGAATTACCCTACTATTATTAATGGGAGATATGGAATCTCGGCCGTTTAACGGCCAACAAGTAGCGAAAAACGAGTAAAAACTTGTAACGCCGGCGGTTTAGTGATAGTATCCGCCGCACATCAAGTCGTACGTTAACGATACCACTTCATCGCGGCGTCGCCGTGGCGCGGTTAGGTTGGGGTGGGTTTTTATAAATTTGCCCATGTGATATCGTTTCACATTATCATAATGCGCCGTTTACGCAACAACCTTATTTCTCTTGCACTTACATCGGCCATATTCGCCGGCCTGTTCGGCCCGGCCGTCGTTGGACCGCGGGCTTACGAAGTCCCCGACGATTGGACCGTTTTCGCCCGAATCGTGCGGCTGCTGGAACGATACGGCGTTGACGTTGACGTGGAACCGTCGGACCTCCCGGCGCTGCTCGCTCTCCTCCAAGAACGGGCGTTATACGCGCTTTCGCGAGGCCGGGCCGTCGGCCTTGCCGCCAAGTTCGAAACTCCCGACGAACCGGGAACGACAGAAGTACCCGTCGAACCGATATCGCCGGACGAAGTACCGGCGCTTACGGTGGTCCACGACGCCGGGACGATGGACGACCTGCTATGGGTCGTCGACCCCAACTACTTCTTAGCCTATCCTGAAGGCGACCCGAAGCTGAAAACAAGATACCCCGACCTGTCCCTATACTTCCCCCGATATCTATGGTTCCACGGCGACCCTGCGCCTTTCACCGATTCATACGAAGAATCCCGGGCGAAAGCCCGCGGTTATATCTACTCGGGCGGCTTCGAAGCCGAGGTCGACCGGGAGGTAATGAACCGGGTCCGCGAGCGTTTCATCGAGGAACAGGAGTACCTTGCGTGGGAGGAGGAGCAAGGGCTCATTCCCGACTTCGAACTCCCCCACGAATCCCAAATCGAGTTCGAGGGTCGGAAACTCTTTTCGGTCGGTTACGCCCATACCAATTACGATAACCCGGCGTCGGGCGTGGAGTCCGGCGAAGATATCCAGATGGAAGGCGAACTCCAACTCAGGATCGAAGGCACGGTAATGCGCAAGACCCACGTCTACGTGGACTACGACGATACGCGGGAGAACGAGAACCGGAACCAGATATCGGTCATCTACAAGGGTGACCCGGACGAGTTCGTCCAGGAGGCGGCCTTCGGCGATATCATGCTCTCGCTACCGGCTACCGAGTTCGTATCCTACTCCAGCTCCAAATCCGTCTTCGGCGCCAAAGTTGATTTGAAATACAAATGGGCCGAGTTTATGGTCATTGCGTCCAGGGAGAAGGGCGAGACCGAGGACGCCACGTTCACAGGCGGCGCCGAACTAACGACCCTGCAGATTCAGGATACAGATTATCAGAAGCGGAAGTACTATAGACTGAACGCCGGGCGGGACACTGACGGCGGAACCGATTTTTTCGAGGACCCCAACGTTCGGGTAAAAACGGTCGGTGACCAACCAAAAGTAGTTTTATACATATACCGTCCCGGCAAAGCCAGTAATGAAAGACAAGGTAAAACGCCGTTAACGGCGTACGAATTCGAAGATAACGACGTTTTCGATGTAACACCGCCTTCGGAGAACCACAAAGAACGCGACGGAACCGTACTGGAAGTCCCGTTCGATGAATGGGAACCTTTATCGCCGTCAATCGATTATAACGTGGACGTAGACGCAGGTATAATAACGTTCCTGACGACGGTCAACGAGGAAGATTACATCTGCGCGGCATATACAATCGATTACGGCAGCGGGGAATACTCGGTCGGACTGGACGGAGACGGCAACATTAATCAAGGCGACATGAAGCTACTTAAGCAGGACGGCAACGGCGGTTATCTCCAACGTTACGAACTGAAGAACCGCTACTACCTCGGTAGTACCAGCATACAGGAACCAACTTTAGAGATAAAAATGTTAGATAACAACAACTCCGAAAAACCGAGCGATACCGAACCACCTTACATACAGACTTACGGCCTGGACCGCAACGGAAACTCCAGGATTGACGGCCAGTTTATCGATTTAGACTTTGGGTTACTCATTGTTCCCGACGACAACGAAGTAAGCGAAGGTGTATATGAACACCGGGACCGGGATTACGATGGCGAAGGGACGTCAGACGGCTATAATGACTTCCTACCATTCGATTACACCTTCGACGAGGACGGCGTAGTCGAGGACCCAGAGGGAACCGATGCCTATTCGCCGGGCATCCTTAACCACCGGTACACCTTCTACGTCGAATACAAATCTCTACGGCCGTCGTTCCTTCTACAGCCCAATATAATCCCCAACTCTGAGACGGTTACGCTCGACGGCGTCGTGTTGGTCCGCGGTCGGGACTACTGGATAGACTACGACTCCGGGTTCATCGAGTTCCTGATAGATGACGTCCAGGAACCGGACGCGGTGCTTTCGATAACGTACGAGTACAGACCGCTTTTCGGCGCGATAGCGAAATCCCTCGTCGGTGCCCGATTCCAGTTCGGCCCTGATGACGAACGTTACGTCGGCTGTACGTTCCTGGGTGAATATTCGGAAAAACCCAGGGAAGACGAACTCCCGGACATCGGCGGCGAACCGGCCAACCAGTACATCTTCGACGCCGACTTCAAGCTCGAGTTCCATCCCGAAGCGATTACCAACGTGATAGACGCCCTGCCGCTGGTTAACACCAGCGAACTCTCGACTCTGTCTATAGAAGGCGAGTTCGCCCGGAGTTTCAGGAACCCGAACATCGTCGGCCGGGCCAAGGTGGACGACATGGAAGGCGCGCGGAACCGTTCGTTCTTCCCGATGGACGACCGGGGTTGGGGACCGTCGAGCGCGCCGACGCTCACCGACCCTACGGTAACCCAGGCGAACCGGCAGCTGACGCGTCTCGCGAAAATAGACGGCTACTACCTCGACCAGATTGACCCGGACTGGCCGCGAGAGCGGACATCGCTTCTGGAGGTAACCAACCTTCCGAACGCGCCCGACGACCCGAACAATCCGGCCAAATGGGACAGCATCTGTCGTACGATTTCCGCTGTTGGCACCGATTTCACCGAAGCGCGCTACGAAGACATCCAGATAGTCTTTAACCTGAACAACCTCGGCTACCTTGAACCCAACCTCGATATCACCGGCGGCCGGATTTTTATAGAGTTCGGCGAGTTTAACGAGGACACCGACGAGGACGATGATTTAGATACGGAGGATATGCCGGAACCCGGGTTGCCGTACGGCGACGACGAACTGGATTCGGGCGAAGACATCGGATGGGACTTTAATAACATCAACGCCGGCGGTCACGAGACCTTGAAGATAGGAGCCGGAAACGATAAACTCGACGAAGAGGACCTCGACCGCGACAATGAGCTCGACACATCTGAAAACTATTATACTTACCGATTAGACCTTAGTGAAATTATCGCAGGGACGTCTGAGTACTTAATACGCAGCCCCAACGACCCGAACAGCCCCCTCGAAGCCGGCTGGTATATCGTCCGTATCCCTCTGAAGATGGAGGATGGGGCCGACGAACGGGGAAACCCTGACCCCACCAGGATAAAACAGATAAGAATATGGTTTGAATCGACTAAAGAAGGCGACTTCCCCGCCGACCCGGATACCGATACTTTTTCCAAGTTATATTTCGCGTCTTTGAGCCTTAACGCGATGCGGTGGGAGCCACCGATAGTGGACCCGGACATCGGCCTGAACGAGATGAAAATCTCGGCCAAGAACAGCCGAAGCGACGCCGATTACGTGCCGCTGGACGTTTACGTTGACCCGGAGACGGGAACGCCGGACCAGGAACAATCGCTGGTTTTAAACTACACGTTCACCGACTGGGACGACGAAGGCGTGCTGGGCTACGGATACGAGGAACCTGAAGACGGTATGATAAAGGTGTACGGCCGGGGCAACGGCGTCTTCGACACCGAGGACGCGAACCGTAACGGCATCCTGGACGAGGGCGAAGACGTCGGCGTCGGCCCGGACCACATAGGCGCTAACAACAACCGTCTCGACCAGGAAATGCCTATTACCGGGACTACGAGGATTACGAATTATACCGCCGACGATTACACTGATTATCGAAAAATCGAGATGTGGGTGTACAACTTCAAAGGCCGGGCGGACACGGTCGGCGCCGTCGACGCCAACGGCCAGGACTACGTAATATTCCGCTTCGGCGCCGACGAATCCAATTACTACGAATATATCGAACAACTCCCGGATAAGAGCGAAGGTTGGAAGAGGATACTCGTCGACCTCGGTTTCTTCGAGAAACTCCAGGCGAAATGGCACGTCTTTACCGAGAACAGCGAAACCATCGAGAAGGGGCATTACCGGGTGGTCGGGAGCCCGTCGTTGTTAAACATCCAGACGGTAATCGTAGGTGTCGGTTCAAACAACCCGAGGTCCGGCGGGGGCGGAGGATACCTCGGCGACCTGGAGGTCTGGGTAAATAATATAAAGGTAATCGACCCCATCAAAGAAGTAGGTGCGGCGAAGCGGTTGAGCGGCGACGTGG
>CP070755.1:1414830-1444121 GCA_020348885.1 Candidatus Coatesiibacteriota bacterium
CTCGGCGAGGTGCCCCATTCTACCGCGGTCCAGCTCGCTGAACGCGTCGTCGAGCAGTAGCAACGGAACCTCCCCCAGGTTTTCGGCGGCGGCCCGGAACTGCGCCAGCCTTAATGCCAGGACAACGGTCCTCTGTTGCCCCTGGCTTGCGAACCGCCGGGCGTCCGAACCGGATATATCGAACCGTAAGTCGTCCAGATGGGGTCCGACCAAGGTTCTCTTAAAACGGCGTTCGTCGCCGGCCCGGGCCGATAGGGCGTTTTTAAATACGTCAGGGTCTTCGGTGCCGGCCGCGTTCGGTCTGTATTTCACCTCCAGTTCTTCGCCGTCGCCGGTCAACGCCACATAATCCAATGCAGCGAATCCGGCGAGTTCGGTTATTTTATCGGCCCGCGAAGCGACTATCCCGGCACCGGCTTTGACCATAGTTTCGGTAATCGCATCGTATTCGGGTCTGGCGGTCGCGGAGCCGGCGTACGAACGCAATAGAGCATTGCGTTGAGACAACGCGTCGTTATACCTTTTCAGGAGGTATATATATTGTCGGTCGTACTGAACGAGCCAGTGATCCATAAACCGGCGCCTGAGAACCGGCGGCCCTTTAACTATCTCCATGTCCTCGGGATGGAACGCCACGGCCGGAAGCGCGCCAATGTAATCCACTAGCTTGAGAACCCGGTTTCCGTTATACGAAGCCCGTTTCTCAGGAGTTCGCAGATCGTATTCGAGAGCGAACGAAACGGTGCCGTCGCGGCCGACGGCTTCGGCCCGAACCAGAGTTTTCGCTGCGCCGCGGGAAACGACGTCCCGGTCGCGGCCGAGCCTGAAAGACCGACACATACTAAGGAAGTAAACGGCTTCGAGTAGGTTCGTCTTACCGGCACCGTTGGTTCCTTCAAAAAGCAGTGCGCCCGGCGGTAAATCTACGGATAAAGCTCCATAATTCCTGTAATCCTCGAGGTGTAATCTATTTATACGCATTCGAACCCCGGCAAGGGGTTAAAAAAGACCCGTACGTTCCACGTTAAATTACTATGATTCGCTTAGTTCGTCAAATGATTATTGGGCGTTTCGGCGAGGTTAATAACAGGTATTTTCAAATTACTTGACTTACCTGACGTCGTTGAATATAATAAACGAGTAGCCGAAGTGGCGGAACTGGTAGACGCGCTAGGTTCAGGGTCTAGTGAGGGTAACTTCGTGGGGGTTCGAATCCCCCCTTCGGCAAAATCGAAAGCCGCGCCAACGCGCGGCTTTTTCGCTTTATTAGGAAGCCCCCCTTCGATATTTTCTGTTGAAACAACCGGTCGATACGCTATAATCGCTCCGTGAGTTATAAACCTTTAGCGAGGTTCTCCTCGGTTCACGGGAGCGTTTAGATATGAAGCGAGCTTTCGCTATAATATTCGTAATCGCGGCGGTATGTTCGGCGGGCGAAACATCGACGTTCGATCTACTTAATAGGGCCGCAGTCCTATTCGGCGACCGCGACTTCCGGGCTGCCGCTTCCGCATACGAAGAAGTACTTTTAATAGAAAAAGATAACGAAGACGCGTTGCTGGGACTGGCTAAGTGTTACGATAACCTCGGGGAGAAACAACAAGCCCTCGGATACTACGAGCGTTATCAGAAAAGTGCTGGGGAAAACGTAGAGACGGCGTATGAAATCGCTCGTCTTAACGAAGAGTTGGGTTATTACAGCGCCGCTATATCCGCTTACGAAGCTATCGTAAAAATGGACGACCGCGAACGCGACGCTTGGCGGAAGCTGGCCGACCACTACGCCGACAGCGGGAACGTAAAAAAAGAGGCCGGCGCACTTGAGCATCTTATCGACCTGGGCGCAGGGGGGCCGGACGAACGCTTCAGGTTGGCGTACATCTACGAAGTGGACCTAAAGGACGTCGATAAAGCGATTGACGAATACGAACGCTTGCTACGAGAAGACCCGCGGCACGTCGAAGGCCACAGGCGCGTGGCGGAACTATATCTCTCGACGAACCAACCGGTCAAAGCGCGCGAACATTTCGAGGAGCTTTCAAACCTGGAGCCGCGTGGCGCCGAGAGTTATATCAGATTGGCCGAAATCCGTCTGGCGGACAAGGACGTCCGTGGCGCTATAGCCGACTTGGAACGGGCGATAGACGTAGATGAACGGAACGGTTACGCGCTCGCTCTTCTCGGCACCCTTTACAATAAAGAAGAAAAATACGCGAAGGCCGAAAAAACGCTCGAAAAAGCCGTCGACGTTGGACGCGACGAAGCCGAAGTATATTCGGAACTCGGAATAGCAAGGTTGAACCTGGGCAACGACGACGGGGCGGAAGGCGCTTTTAAACGCGCGCTAGATAAGGAACCTTGGCTAGCGCCGGCCCTCGAGAACCTGGGCGTTTTGTACTACCACGCGAAACGCTACGACGATGCGTATTCCAATCTGAGCAAACTCGTTAAGCTGGAAAAAGGAAACGTCCGCGGCCAACTCTACTTCGGTTTTACGGCTGCCGAACTCGGTTACGACAACGAAGCCATAGACGCTTTGAACGTCGTAATACGCGAAGAACCGTCAAACGTTGACGCAAGGGTAACTCTTGCGGAGGTATATATCGCCCGGGAGAAATTTAGCGCCGTACGGAAGGTGTTGACCGAGATCGGGACGCCTGAATACAGGGCCGACGAAATATACTATTACCTTGGACTGTCGGCGGAAGGGCTGGAAGACTACCAAATGGCCGTAGATAACTTCCGCCGGGCTATTAACGAAAACCGTCGTTTTTATGAAGCATACCTGGGTATGGGCCGTAGCGCGGAAGCGGCCGAGGATTACACGACGGCGGAAACTGCATACGCCGACGCGACTTCCCTGGAACCGTCGCGCATCGAAGCCCCTTTGGCGCTCGGTTCGCTTTTCGAACGTTTGGGCGAGTACAGCGACGCGATCCGCTACTACGAACGGGCGTCGGCCGCCGATGATGACCGTATCGAGCCGTATCTGGGTTTGGGCAGGTGTTACCTGGAAAGGAAGAACTTCGGAGCTGCCGGGAAAGCCCTTAAAAAAGCCGTCGAAATCGACGACGAAAGTTTCGAAGCGCACTTCCAGTTGGGAAGGTACTATAAAGCTGAGGATAAACGGCCCGAAGCTATAAACGAGTTCGAAGAAGCCGTATGGTTGGTACCGGAAAGTATCCCCGCCCGCGTCGAACTGGGGTATATGTACTTGCTGGAGGAAAGATACGTCGACGCGATGCCGGTTCTGGAAAAAGCCGTGTCATTGGACTCCGATAACTTCGATGCGAATACGTATTTAGCGGTAACCTATGAGAACCTCGAGAGGTACCCGGACGCGGTAAAATACTACAAAACGTCGGTACGGTTGGAACCCGAAAATATAGCCGTAAAACGCGGACTAGGTTCCTGTTTCCGCCACGCGCGGAAATTCGACGAAGCCGTCGTTGTGTGGGAGGACGTGCTCGAGCTGGACCCCGAAAACGCCGAAGCTTACGAAATGTTAGGCGACCTTTACCGGATTAAAGGTTCCGACGCGAAGCGGTGGCATAATTACGACCGCGAACTCGAGTATTACGAAACCGCCACCGATTATTACAGGGATTTCCTCGATATCGAACCCCACGCGCCCGAAAAGGCGTTTATCGAACAGTTTATAAAAGGTTACGAACATTACCGGCTACTCCGCGTCGAGGAACGCGAGGAGTTTACCTTCCTCACCGAATGGTAAAACCACTCCCCAGTTTTATACCCGGCGTTGTTTTCGCCCTGGTTATTTTGGCTGCGGCGCCCGTAACCGCCGATACCCCATCAGAAGAAGATTCCTTCCCGACGCCCGGCGAGCAAAGGCCCTTTACGAACGTCCTTAGATTGCCGGAAACCGACAGCGAAGAGACCGCTGCGTGGGAAGCCAGGATGTTCCAGGCCGGACGTTATACGAATTTATCGCACGTTGTATCGCTTGCGTTCGCTCTCGCCCTTCCCGGTCTGGCGCTGGCGTTTTACTTACTGGGTTTCGATAAGCGTATCTATCACCTATCGGGCGATCGGCCCGCGTTAGCTGGGTGGTTATCGGCGTTCGCTTTAGCCTTATGGGTTTACGTATTGACTTTGCCGTTAACGGCGCTGAAAAACTACTTACCCGCCGCTTACGGCTTATTGTCTTGCGGTTTCTGGGAGGCGTTCGGCGAGTCGGCATTGGCGGGGTTCGTCGTCGCACTCGCCGCCGGTTTGACGCTTGCGGTTCTTATGGTTCTTATGCGGCGCTTCCATCGTCTCTGGTGGGGTATCGCGTCAGCCGCCTTAATATTCGCGTTGGTGTCCGTCGGGCCGCTTTACCCGAGGCGATTGCCCTTGAGCGGGGTTTCGGGGGAGCCGATGGATGAAAGTAAAAGCTCGGAACTCGTCCGCAACCTGACCGAACCCGGCGCCGGCGATTCCCTCAGCTTATACGTAGACAAAACCGGCAAGTTCTCCGATCTTATCTGGGCCGAAAGCGGCGTCTTTTCGAGAGAAGTAACCGTCAGCGGCGGCGCCGTAGAAAACCTTACGCCTTACGAGTTGGAAGTGCTCGTAGCCCACGAACTCGCGTACTTCGAAACGGGATATAGAGTCAACGGCTTTTTGCTGAAAGCGCTCGTAATCCTGGCCGTCTTTTTCCTCACCGACTTACTCGCCGGCCGCGTAGCCGGCGTTTTCCGGGTCGGACCTCCGCCGGATCCACGGGCGACAGCGATATTGGCGGCTACGTTTCTCGTATTCACCATCCTGGCATTCCCCGTCGTAAACGGCTACTCCAGATATACCGAACGAAAAGCGGACGACTACGCGATCCGTCTCACCAGAAAGCCCGTAACCGCCGCTGAGTTGTATTGCAAAGAAGCTGCGACTAACCTATCGGCACCGCGCCCTAACGCCGTATTGTACTTACTGCTGGACTCGAGCCAACCGCCGACCGACCGTATCGCCCAGGCCCGTGCTTTGCGGCAAGAATTGGCCCGGTAATAACTCACTTCCCCACGCAAAAACTCGAAAATATTTCGGAGAGCACTTCATCCGGCGTAATGTCGCCCAGGAGGGCGCCGACGGCTTTCGACGCGGCCCGGATCTCTTCGGCCGCCAAATCAAGGTATCGGCCGGTTTCTGTATGGGAAACGGCTTTCTCAATATGAGAGACCGCCGTCAGCAACGCTACCCTCTCGCGCTCGGCCAGCGACACCGACGATTCGGGGCCGGCGGCGGGGGATAGCTTCAGTAGTTTTCCAACCAATAAGTCTACGTTCTCTCCGGTAAGGGCCGAAACCGCGTGTGCGCCGTTGGGCGTATCGGCTTCCGGGAGGTCTATTTTATTATAAACCGTTAGGACTTCTGCCCCCGGCCGGCCTACGTCCGGCGGCTCGTCGCCCGGCCCCGGGTTCGTCGAGTCAACCACCCAGATTATAACGTCCGCGCGGGCGGCGAACTCGCGACTTCGCCGGTCGCCTTCGGCCTCGATCTCGTTCGACGCGTTATTGACAAGCCCGCACGAATCGTTCAACCGGAACGGGACGCCGTCGAACACGGCCGTACCCTCTACCCTGTCGGTCGTAGTTCCGGGCACCGCGGTTATAATCGCCCGGTCTTCGCCCAGCAGCCGGTTGAAAAGGGTACTCTTCCCGGCGTTGGGTGGCCCCATAATAGCAACCGAAATACCGTCGCGGACGAGCCGCCGCGGAACCGACGATTCGGCTAACGCCCGCGCCGTGTCCGCGGCTCCGCCGAGTAACTTCTTTACCTCCGGCGGGTCGTATTCGATCTCGAAATCTATATCGGCCTCGACCGCGGTCGCCGCGTCGAGGAGCGCTGTTCTAATCGCGGTGAACTTCGACGACAGCTCGCCTTCCATCCGCGCGGCGGCGTCTCGCCTCGCCAGTTCCGTATCCGCCTCTGTGATGTCGGCGACGGCCTGGGCCTGTACGAGATCCATCTTACCGGATAACAGCGCCCGCCACGTGAACTCGCCGGGTTCCGCCGGCCGTGCGCCGAGCCGGACTGCGGTTTCGATGATTTTAGCTACTACGGCCGGGCCGCCGTGGCACGTTATTTCGGCGGCTTCCTCGCCGGTGTATGACCCGGGCGACGGGTAGTAAACGGCGACGGTACGGTCTATTACGTTTCCCCCGGCGATTATAGTCCCGGCGGTAGCTTTACGCGGTTCGGGCAGTCCGCCGTCGAACATACGGCCAAGGATGTCGGCCGTACCGGAGCCGCTCACACGCACGATCGCGAGAGCGCCGCGCCCCGGCGGCGTGGCCGCCGCGACGATAGTATCGCCTTCCCTGAAATGTATCATAACCGCTATCGAAAACGCCCGGGCGACCCGGGCGTGCGTTAAACTTACGCGTTCCCTTTGGGTTCTCCTCCGCCGGGTTTCCTCGCAGGTTTCCCCTTGGGTTTTCGCTTCCTCTTCCGTTTACGCCCTTCCGGCGGTTTCTCTTGTTTCGTCTCCGGCCGTTTCGCTTTCTCCTGCGGTGTTTTACGAGGACGCCGTCTCCGTCTCGGTTTCTTCTTCTCGGGTTTGGGTTCGGTTTTCTCTTTTTCGTAGCCCTTGGGGTAAACTACGACCCGTCTTTTATTTCCCTTGCCGCGGCTTTCAGTATATACCCGCCCGTCGGGCTCCAGAGTCAGGTGAACTATCCGGCGTTCCCAGGAAGTCATCGGTTGCAACTCGACCGGCTTCCCGCTTCCGACGGCTTTGTCGGCGGCGCGGCGCGCCGTTTCCGCAAGTTTCTTCTCGCGTCCGGTCGCTTCCGCTTCGGCGAAAGACGCTTTTACCCTGACGGCTTTCCTCGAGCGGCGGTTCAACAGGAGCTCGACCACGTACTCCAACGCGCCGGCGAAGTCCTCCTTTTTCTGGAACTTGCGTATCTCTCCGCCTTCCAGTTTTATCGTAACCACGTTTTTCTTGACGTCGAGTTGCGATTCGACGGGTACCGGTATATACGATAATATGAACTTGACGACGTCCGCCGCCATCTCGAGGACGTTTTCCTCGACGATGGTAACGCGAACGGTAACCTGCTTGAATCCCAGCCAACCGAACACGCCCCGGCGTTCCTCTTTTACGACCTCGACCTTTACCTCGTCTATCTCGGCGCCGAGGAGCTTTAACCCCTTTTTGGTGGCGTCAACCCTGGAAGAACCGGTTACCTCTACGGACCTCATTTGGCGGACGCCTCCTTCGCGCGCGACATCTGGTTCATCACGATCTGTTGTACCAGGGTAAGCAGCGTATTCACGGTCCAATATATCACGAGGCCCGACGGCATATTGTAGAGTAGAAAACCGAAAACGATCGGCATTATCATCATCAGCTTCTGCTGTTCGGATTTAACGGCGCCGGTCGGTTGTCCGGTTATCATCTGCACGGCCCACACCGCCGTCATTACGAGGGGGAGCAGGTTGAAGGTGCTGGCGTTGATGAACGGTATCGTGAAGCCCAGGTCGAAAAGGGCGTCCGGTTTGGACAGATCGTTCACCCAGAGGAAGAACGGCGCGCCTTTAAGGTCCACGGCGTTCCTTAGTGTGTTGAAGAACGCGTAGAAGATGGGGATCTGGATTATCAACGGCAAACAGCCGCTGACGGGGTTTACCTTGTACTTACGGTAAACTTCCATCATCTCCTGATTCAACTTCTCCGGGTTGTCCTTGTACTTGGCCTGTATCTCCTTCATTATCGGCTGGACTTCCTGCATGCGCCGGCTGGACGTTAAACTTTTAACCGTGAGTGGATACGTGATTATTTTGATGATGACCGTAAGTATAATAATCGAAATCCCGTAGTTCCCTATGTACTGGTTCACCCAGTTGAGGAACATCAGGATTACCGCCGCTAACCAGCCGATGAACGACCACCCCAGGTCGACGGTCCGCTCCAGCCCCACGCCCTTGGCCCGGAGCGTGCCGTAGTTCTTCGGTCCGGCGTACATCAATAGTTTGCCCGGTTTTGTAAGAGTAACGTACCCGGCGATGGTTTCTTTCTTCTTGCGCTCCATCTCCGCCGCGCCGGAGGCTTCCGGTAAGAGGGCGATGATAAAGTATTTCGACCTGAGCGCGGCCCAGGCGACGTCGCCTTCGTACGTCTTCGTCCCGTCGTCGCCTTTAAGCTTATCGCGCGGTTTATCCTCGCCCACCAGAGCTTCGAACGAGATGTCGTCCACGTCGCCCTGGTCGCCTTCTTCTTTCTCGAAGCCGCCGACGGACAACGTAACGGGGCCGTCGCGGCCTGGCGTCTCGACCTCGACTCCTACGTCGTAAGATTCGCCGGAGAACATCATACGGGAAACGAACAAGACGCTGTCGCCGGACGCTAGTTTCCAGGTTGCCGTAACCTCGTCCGAAATTCCTAAATCGATCCGCGTTTTATCGACGGACCATTCGGCGCCCCTCGCTATCTCTTCGCCGAACACCGGCGCAAGGACGGGAACCGGCGCGTCCCCCAGACGCTCGAATAAGACTGTTTCGCCGTCGGCCGGGTATTGAGTAAGGGATATCGAGACTAGGCCGCCGTCGCGGTATTTTGCTTTGTACAACGGCGTCGAGACTTCCATCTCCGCGCCGGAGGTTACTGCCAGCTTCGAGACCGGCGGCGCTACTTCCTCCTCCGGTTCGGGTTCTTCGGCCGGTTCCTCCACTGTGGTTTCGGCCGGTTCCTCATCGGGCGGTACTACTTCGCCGATTGGTTCCTCCGGCGCCCCGGCCGTTTCTTCAACGGCCGGCGTTTCCGGCTCAGGTTTTTCCCGCGGGAAGAGAATCGCCCATCCGAAAAGGATTACGGCGGAAACCAGCAAAAATAGTATAAATCTTTTATTCATTTCATACTCTGCTATCTGTTAGACCGGCCCGGGGCGGCGGGACAGGGTCGTATCCGCCGGGGTGGAACGGGTGGCACCGCGCCAGCCGCCAGAACCCCAGGGTCAAACCCTTGGCGAACCCATGTATCCGCAGTGCCTCCAGGACATACTCAGAACAGGTCGGGTGAAAGCGGCAACTCCGCGGCAGTATCGGCGATATAAGAAGCCGATACGCCCTGATAACCAGCGTGGCCGCGCCGACGGCTAAACCGTTAACCGTTTTCACCGCTTTTTCCAACCTCTTCTCCCGTTCGACCGAACGCGGCCTCGATTAGGGCGTTTATCTCCGCGTACGTTAAACGAAGCGCTCCGGGTTTCGCTACGACTACTACTCGTACCCCTTCGGCGAATCCCGGGTGTTTACGTACGGCTTCGCGTACGCGCCTTTTGAACCGGTTTCGTTTAGTGGCCGCGCCGAGTTTTCGGCCGACCACTATTCCTAGAAACGGTGGCCCGCAGCACCCTTCCAGTATGGAAATCTTGAGTTCGGGCGACTCCCGGCGGCGCCCTTTGTCGAGTACTTCCCTAAAAGCCGCTTCGCGGGCGAGCCGGTTCTCTTTCCGCAAACCCCGTTTAGCGCGTGAGCTTTTTCCTTCCACGGGCGCGGCGCCGTTTCAGTATCCTCCTGCCGCCGGGCGTACTCATCCGCTTGCGGAAACCGAAGCGGCGCTTCCTCCTTATCCTCGACGGCTGATAAGTTCTTTTCATTTGTACTCCTAATAACTATGGAATCCGTAATCAATTAACTTAAATCGGCGACCATCTTCTCCTTGAGTAACCCGAAGGAAGCGCGCCAGACCGAGTCTACGTCCATCCCGAGCAAACAGGCGAAGTGACCTTCCGGGCACTCGGCTCCGCCGTGGAGACCACACGGCCGGCACTCGAGTCCCTCGGCGCCGAGCGATAATCCGCGTTCGCTCAGCGGTCGGAAACCCATCTCCGGAACCGTCGGCCCGAACAACGCGACGGTCGGTATATCGAACGCGGCCGCCACGTGTACCGGCGCGCTGTCGTTCGCGACAAGGATATCCGCGCAAGCGATAACGGCGGCCATCTCCCGCACCGTCGTACGTCCCGCCAGGTTTACGGCGGTAGCGCCGCCGGCGTCGAAAGCCTGTTCCGCTACTTCCCGGTCGCCGGGGCTTCCGAGCAGGACGGCCCTGTATCCTTCGGCGGCGAAACGGGCCGCCAACTCGCCGAACCTCTCGGCCGGCCAGCGTTTCGTAGGCCAGGCCGACCCGGGCGCGAACGCCGCCGTCGGTCGGTCCCCGAGGAGGTTTTTTGCCGCCGCCAGTTCCGCGTCGGTTAACGCAAGATGGGGTTTTATATTGCCTTTGACGCCACCAACCGGCTGTGATAGAGCCGATATACGGGCCGCTTCGTGTGTTTCCATCGGCCGCCGTATTAGGTCCGTGTAAAGGAACGGCAGCGCGTTCTCTTCGTATCCGACCCGCTTCGGCGCGCCGCTCCACCATGCGATTATCGCCGACCGGGGCGACCGGTGGGGCGAAATTACGAGTTCGTAGCCGTTACGTCTGACTACGCCCAGTACCCGCCTAACGTCTTTTAGACTACCGCGGCGTTTATTATGGACGATTATACGGTTTAACTCCGGTAGCCCTTCTAGTATATCGGCGCCACGGGGCGCCACCAGGCAGTCGAGTTCGGCGGCCGGGAACAGTCTTTTCAGCTCGCGGAACAGGGGCGTCGTCAACACGACGTCGCCCAGGAACGCGGTTTGTATTACCAATATCCGCTCGGGCATATTAACGCCCCCCGGTTTCCGTGACGGCGGCGAGAACGTCGCCGACGTTTATCCCGTCGAAACAGTACCGCCGCCGCCGCCAACACCGCGCCCGGCCGTGCCGCGAGCAGGGGCTACACCCCAAGCCGGCGTATAGCGTCTTGCTTCCATCGCCCCAGGGCGCGAACCCGAATCTGGGCGACGTGGGGCCGAAAATCGCGACGGCGGGTACCCCCAAAACCGACGCGAAATGAACCGGCGCCGAATCGTTCCCGATGATTACGCGGGCCGCCGATAGCGCTTCCGGTAAATCATCCAGCACTATTTCACCGGCCAGGTTCCGTACCGCAGCAAAGGCGGCGACCCGATCGCACAGCTCGCGTTCCGCCGGCATCCCCATCAATACGGCCGGGATACTTTTATCTGACAACCAGGCGGCTAGTTTAGCGTAATGCTCTTCGTGCCAGGTTTTCGTCGGATAAACCGCGCCGGGGAAAATCGCGGCGTATCCGTCCGACAACCCCAACCCTTCTCGCAACGCGGTGCCCTGCGTCTCGTCTACGGGTAACTTGAAATCGTAATCCGGCCGGGCGACGCCCCAGGGCTTCAACGCTTCCGCGTAAAGTTCCGGCACACGTCTGGTCGGCCTCGGAAGTAAATCGACGCCGGTCGTACAGAGAATAAACCGCTTAAACCCGTATTTCCGGTACGTTGCTTTCTCTTCCGCACGAACCAGTGAGAGAGCGTAACGCGACAACGGGACGCGGTGCAAATCGACCGCGTGGCGGATATTCCCGCCGAAGTCTGCGTTTATGCTCCCGCAGACGGTTTTGACTTCGGGGCGGCCGCCGGTCCCCCGCGGCGGGATCGTATAGACGGCCGCTACGTCCGGGTGGCGTTTTACCAAGTTTTCGAACGGTTCCCGGGTAACAAAGACGATACGGCTGGACGTAGCTTCGGCCAACGGCCCCAGAACCGGCAAGGTCAATAATACGTCGCCCAGGGCCGAGAACCTGATGACTACAGCGTATTTATCCGCTCCCGCGGCCGCGTTGATAAATTTTAAACTCACCCCCTACGAACGGTCTTACCCTTTAAACAGCCCCGTCAGGAAAACGTCGGATAACAGGATTAGGATACAACTCGTCACGACGCTTACGGTGGTCGCGCGGCCGACGCCTTCGGCGCCGCCGCGGGTTTTGAACCCTTGGTGGCACCCGACCGTCGCGATAATAACGCCGAAGATTATCGTTTTGAACAAGCCGATTAGTACGTCGTCCACGGTAACGATTTGCACCATTTTCTCGATGAATATCTGCCCCGGTATTCCCAGGGTCGTAACTGAAACGGTGTACGCGCCGGCGATGCCGAGAAAGTCGCCGATTGCCGTAAGTATCGGAAGCATCGTAGCGCCGGCGATAACCCGCGGTACAACCAGGTATTTGATGGGGTTCGTCGCCAGAGTTTCGAGGGCGTCTATCTGTTCGGTTACCTGCATCGTTCCTATTTCGGCGGCTATAGCGGCCCCCACCCGGCCGGAAACCATCAAACCCGTCAGTACCGGCCCCAGTTCCCGGGTCATCGAGATACCAACGATCCCGCCTATATATATATCGGCGCCGAACTTGGCTATCTGGTAAGTAGCCTGGAGCGCCAGTACCATACCGGTGAACACGGCGGTAAGGATGACCACCGGGACCGACTCGACGCCGAAGCGTACCATCTGTTCGATTATACGCTTCAGCCCTAACGGCGGTCTAAACATCCACATCAGCGACTTAACGAACAGGATGGATGTCCCGCCGATGTCGTCGAGGATATAAATGATAAAACCGCCGAAACGGCCGAGTCCGAACTCTAGACCTTTTAGTACCCGGGTCAACATTACATTTCAGATACTTACGTATTTTTCGGTTAATTTAACATAACGGACGCGGGATTTCAATAGAAAAGGCGGGACGTACTAAAGCACTGAAAAAACTCCGCGAATACGCCGCGATAGAATACGCGTCTGTATGTTGACATAAATTGATATTTTTGTATAAAAGGCCCTACCTTATAGGTTTTTCGATTAATGGGGGTTTTCGAAACGGTGTATTTACCGGTTTACGAGTTGTGTCGTTTCACTATCGTACGAGCTATCCGGCGTTGATGTCCAAAAAAACTGGACAAGGGCTTCGCCCGGTGTTATATTACCCGTTAAAACGAGTCCGAATACGCTTTTACATCATTAACCTGACAGAAGGAGCGCTTAGAAATGGCCAATGGGTTGCGAGTTTTATACGTCGTTGCGATAGCGGCGACTTCCGTTTTCGCCTATACCGTTCGTCTCGACATCGACAGCGTAAGGACCGAGACGGTCGATATTTTAGGTTTCGAAGGTTATACCGCCGTTACGTTGGACGGCGGTTACGTTTTACCGGTCGAACCGGGCAAGCCGGCTCTCCCGGGGCTTTCCATAATGGTAGCATTGCCCCAGGGGACGGAGATTGAATCCGTCGACGTATCGTATTCCGATCCCGTCACGCTGCCGGGGAGCCATAAGGTACTGCCGATGCAGGAACCCGAAAAAGTCGGGGAGATGCCTGATAAAATAATACTCCCGAACGACGATATTTATACTTCCTCGTCGCTCTTCCCTGGCAAATCGGCGTATAGTTTCGAAAGCGGAAACGCCGCTGGTTACCATGTAGGCAACGTTTTATTAACACCAATCCAATACGTTCCCGCGTCTGGGGAGTTGATACTCTACCGCCAACTGGATTTCGACCTTAACCTCCGATCTGCCGGCGGCGACCACGTTTACCCGAAGTATCGCCTGGAATGGATAGGTAACTTCATCAGGAGAAACCTTGAAGCGGCGGTTATCAATCCCGAAGAAGTGTTCACACCGGCGGGGACCGTGTTGGTTAGCAAGGCCGGACCGATACGCGACGACCTGTACCCGTATTTAATAATCGTAGAACCGGGTTTCGAAGAAAATGCCGAAAACCTCGGTTTCTGGAAGACCAAAAAAGGGTTAAAATCCAAGGTTTTAACCACGGATGAGATCGACGCCGATTATACGGGCGTGGACGTCCAGGAGCGGATCCGGAATTGCATAAAAGATTATTTTGAAAACCACGGTACCCAGTTCGTCTGCTTTATCGGCCCTAACGCGTCCATCCCGATGAGGGACGCGTACGACCCGGACTTCGACGTCGGCGAAGGGGACCACTTGGTTCCGACCGACAACTACTACGGCTGTCTCGACGGCGATTGGAACGCTGACGGCGACGGTTACTGGGGCGAACATCCGTCCGACGATGTGGATTATTATTACGACGTATTCGTCGGGAGGATGCAGACCCAAACCACGTCGTACGCGGCGGAAATAGTGGATAAGACCCTTTGTTACGAGGGAACCGAACTGGCGAGCGAAGTGAACCCGTACGACTACAGCGACCAGGTTCTCCTCGCAGCCGGATGGTTGGACGCCAGCACCAACGGCGCCAACGGGAAAATCTTCATCAAAGATAACTACATGACGTCGTCCTTTTGGGATTTTACCGAGCTTTACGACTCTTCGTTTACCGCTTCGGCGTTCATCAGCGAGATGAACGAGGGCAAGGGCGTTATTAACCACGGCGCTCACTCCAACACGACTATCTTGGGAACCGAATCGGGGTCCGTTTCGTCTTCCGACTTATATAACTTGACAAACCATCCGAGGTTTACGGGTTTCCTTTACACATACGGGTGCTACGCGGCCAACACGGATTCGTCGGCTAATTGCGGCGCTTTCTTCGTAGCGTCGCCCGAAGGCGGCGGCGTGGGTTTCGTCGGTAACACCCGCTACGGGTGGTACGCGGGAGGGTCGTGGTTCCTTCATACATACTCCCAACTTTTCGATGAGGAGTACTTCCGCCAGCTAGGGGTTCACGATAATTACGTAAACGGGTCGACGCTGGCTTCCCATAAACATTACCTGGCCGGATATACCGGCTATGACTACTACAGGTATATCTATTATGAGCTATTCCTTACCGGCGAACCGGACATCTGGATTCCGACGGACGACGTTTACGCTATGAGCCCGAGTTACGAAACCGAAACCGGTCTGGGAACGCAGACATACGACGTTCACGTAGCCGACGCATCGTCCAGGCAGGATGTAGAAAACGCTCTGGTCTGCTTGTGGAAAGGAGAAGAAGTTTACGCCTGCGGCGAAACCGATGGTACCGGTAATATCTCTTTCGATATCGAACCCACGTCGGAAGGTACGATGTATCTGACGATTTGCGCCCATAACCACGAGACTTTCGAAGCGGAAGTAACGGTCGGGGATTACTACGTGACCGTGGGGCTCGAGTCGTTTACAGGCACGAGGTTTTCGAACGGTATACGCCTGGCCTGGGCCGTCCGTAACGCCGAGGACGTGACCTACTACAACCTGTACCGCCGGTCCGCGAACGATTCCTCGAAGGTAGCCGAAAGCGGTTATGCTAACGCGGCGTTAACCAAAGACGCTACGAAATCTCCGTCGTTAAAAACCTCGGCGTGGGTAAAGGTAAACGAGAATCCGATAACCGGCGATAATCCGTACTCGTACGTCGACAGGTCGGTAAGTGCCGGCGAGTACGAATACAAGCTGGAAGCCGTATTGTACGATAACGCCGAAGATCTGGGTACCGCGTTCGTAGGGGGCGACGTTCCCGTGGCTTTCGGGCTGACCGTGGCCCCGAACCCCGCCGGTTCGGTCGTTAGATTCCGCGTCGGTTTGCCTGAAAAGACGACGGTCAAGTTGACGATGTACGACCTTACCGGGCGAAAAGTAAGCGAACTTGTGGACGGCCCGATGGACGCGGGCGAAAATACGCTAGCCTTCGACACGACGATCCTTGCCGCCGGCGTTTACATAATCAGATTGGATACGGGCGACTTCGGCGCGGTTACGAAACGCGTGGTCGTGACGCGGTAAGAACCATATTAAAATCACGCCGGGGCGGGCGCCAGGCCCGCCCCTTTTTTGTATAACCGTGCGATACATCGGAAGTAAAAAGGCCGATTAACTGAAATATAACTTGAAAGAAGGCCCGAAATATGGTACAAATGCCGCCCGTTTTGTTTAAGGGAAACGAGCGCCGCTCGAAAGGAGAGCCATTTTGAACTCGTACGAACTCTTGGTACTCACCAAACCCGACGCGTCGGACGAAGACAGGGACGTAATCGTCAAGCGGATAGAAGGCTGGTTGAAGGACGCCGGAAGCGAGGTCGTCGAATCGAAGTTTCTGGGCGTCCAGAAACTCGCGTACCCGATAAAGAAGCTGGACGAAGCGGCTTTCAATATATGGTTCGTGGACGGGCCGCCGGAAATGCCGTCGGAGTTGGCGGCCAAAGTACGTATAGACGAGGATATTTTACGGCATCTATTGATAGAACGCCATCCTCTGGCGGAAACCGAAATTACGAAACGGCAAGAAGGGCAGAACCATGGTAAGCGGGTACAATAAAGTTATACTCGTGGGGAACCTTACGGCTGACCCGGAGATACGTTACACGCCCGACGGGACGCCGGTAGCGAACTTCAGCGTCGCGAGTAACCGCCGGTGGCGGGCCAAAGACGGTACCGTCAACGAAGATACGTTCTTCGGTCGAATCGTCGTCTGGCGTCGCCAGGCGGAAAACTGTGCCCAGTACTTGAGCAAGGGCCGGGCCGTGATAGTAGAAGGGCGGCTCCAAACGCGGGAATATACCGATAAAGAAAACCAGCGGCGCTGGATTACAGAAATCGTCGCCGACAGGGTCGTTTTCTTGCCGGGGGGGCGTGCGGGCGAGGGCGAGCAATACGCGGGCTCCGACGAACCTGGCGGCGAAGCAGCCGTGTGGGATGACGGAGCGTACGACGACGACTTACCGTTCGCTTAATATAATTCCCAACATCGGCTTTAACAACCCGGAGGAACCCGGTGGCTAAACCTAAACCGAAGAGGACTTTCCGACAGAGAGTTTGTTATTTCTGTACGGAGAAGGTAAACCACATAGATTATAAGAACGTCGGTTTATTGAGACGTTTCGTAAGCGAAAAGGGTAAAATCAAGGCCCGGCGCGCGACGGGTACATGCGCGAAGCACGAACGGGCCCTGGCGAAAGCAATAAAACGCGCCCGTTTCGTGGGTCTATTACCGTATAAACGCGAGAAATATCGCTAACGCGCGGGCGGAGAACGATATGGAAGTCCTATTAATCAAAGAACACGAGAAACTGGGAGACCGGGGTACGTTGGTCAACGTAGCGCGCGGTTACGCGCGGAACTTTTTGATACCGCGGGGTCTGGCCGTTCCGGCCACCGAGAAGAACCGTACGGCTTTCGCCCGGCAAGAAGAGATACGCAAGAAGAAAGCGGAACGTTTGACTACAGAAGCGTCCGCCTTCGCCGAAAAGCTTATCGGCGTTTCTTATACGTTTGAAAAACCGGTTAGCGAGAAGAACGAACTGTACGGGAGCGTAACGCAAGCCGAAATCGCCGAACGGTTGAAAGCCGACGGGTTTGAAGTTGACCGGAAACAGGTGGTATTGGAGGAACCTATAAACAAACTCGGGTTGTTCCGCGTTAAAATCGAACTGGCCGAAGGCGTAGCTCCCGAAATCAAAATATGGGTCGTACGTGAGCGCGCGGAAGAAACGACGGAAGCGCCCGCTGCGGACTCCGGAGAACCGGATCTCGCTGACAGAACCGAGTCGCCCGGTGAAGAATAACAAGGGGGGTATCGGCCGTTGAATACACGCCCCCATCCCCACAGCATAGAAGCTGAACGATCCGTCCTCGGGGCTATGTTATTAGACGAGGACGCGCTACACGAAGGTCTATCAGGGCTCACCCCGGACCATTTCTCGATTAACCGCCACCGTTATATCTTCGACGGATTAAGACTCCTTTTCGAGGAGCGAGAAGGCGTTGACGTTATCACGCTCGGGGAGGTTCTCAAACGTGTCGATACTTACGAAGACGCCGGCGGTATCGAATACGCGCTGGAGCTCGCCGCCGACGTATCCAGCCCCGGTTCCTTCCGCTATCACGTCGAAGTAATCCGGGATAAATACCTACTGCGGCAACTAATATCCATCGGGAGCGAGATAAGCGAATCGGCTTTCGCCGGCAAGGAGCGCGCCAATATGCTCGTTGACCAGGCCGAAAGCCTGGTTTTTAATCTATCGCAACAGAGAACCCGCCGGGACTTCGTCGCTATAGGCGATTTCGTGAAGGATGTTTATACGGCGATCGAAGAACGGGCGCGCCGTAAGGAACACATCCACGGTCTCGAGACCGGATACGCGGAACTCGATGACCTGACCGGCGGATTCCACCCTCAAGAGTTTATAGTATTAGCCTCCAGGCCCGGGCAGGGCAAGACGTCTTTAGCGCTGAATATAGTCCAATACGCCTCGTTGCGGAATAACTTACCGATGGCCGTCTTCAGTCTGGAGATGTCCAGAGAACAGGTAGCGACCCGTATAATGTGCGCCGAAGCGAGGGTGGACCTCCACCGCGTCCGGACCGGCCGCATTGCACAGCACGAGTGGGTACCCCTCACCGACGCGATAGCTCGTCTTTCGGTCGCGCCTATATACATCGACGATTCGCCCGCGTTGTCGGTTCTAGAACTCCGAGCGAAAGCACGGCGGTTAAAGTCCCGTTACGACATCGAACTCGTAATCGTCGATTATCTGCAGCTTGTCCGCGGTTCCGGACGCGCGGAAAACAGGCAGCAGGAAATAGCCGAAGTTTCTATGGCGTTGAAAGCTCTTGCGAAGGAGTTGTCCGTTCCGGTCCTCGCGTGCGCGCAGTTATCGCGTGCGCCGACCCAGCGACCGCGTAAAGAACCCCAGTTATCGGACCTTCGTGAGTCCGGCGCCATCGAACAAGACGCCGACGTCGTCCTGTTCCTTTACTATCCGAGGGAACGAAGACCGTCCGAGGAAGAAGACGATGAAGAACGCAGGCGCGAAGAGTATTTTTCCGACTGCGACCTCATCGTCGCGAAGCAAAGGAACGGCCCTACCGATAGAATCCCCTTACGTTTTATCAAGAAGTACACGCGGTTCGAGCATCGCGCGTACGCCGGTGAAGCGGAGACCCCCGTACCGGCTGAGGAATACGACTTCTAATGGCTTTTTCGGCTCCATACGAAAAAGCGGCCGGGCTGCGTCAGGGTACTCTTCCTATCTGGCAGAATAGGGTTATTATCGACGTTGATGCGTTCGCGCACAACGTCCGCGAAATATGCCGCCACGTCGGGCCGGACGTTGAACTAATCGCGGTAGTCAAGGACGATTGTTACGGCCACGGCGCCGATATACTCAGCCCGGTCGCGCTCGAAAACGGAGCGGACGTGTTGGCCGTCGTTAACATTGACGAAGCGATAGCTTTGAGGTCGAGCGGGATTACAGCGCCGGTATTAATCCTCGGTATAACGGGGCCCGCGCAGTTGGACGAGGTACCTAGGCGCGGTTCGATGACGGTCTTATGCCAATTGGACATCGCCCGTCGGCTCGACGAAGCCGCTCGGAAGGTCGGCGCGAAAGTCCCAGTATTCGTAAAAATCGATACGGGAATGGGGCGTCTAGGATTGAGAGTGGACGAAGTGGACGACTTCGTTTCGGCCGTTCGAGATTTAGAAGGTCTTTCGGTAGAAGGTTTGATTACGCATCTCCCCGACGCTGATGAAGCCGATAAAAGCTTCGCATACGGGCAGTTGGATGTTTTCAACGAAATAATCGTCAGGTTACGCGGTACGGGGTTGGAGCTTCCTCGCAACCACATAGCGAATAGCGCGGCCATAACGGAAATGCCCGACGCCAAGTACCAAATGGTCAGGGCCGGGATAATACTATATGGGCCGCATCCGTCGGCTTACGTGAAGGAGTCGCCGGACCTTCGAAGGGTGATGTCGTTCAAAACGCCGATAATATACCTGAAAAGGATGATGCGCGGCGAAACCGTTTCGTATAAACGGGAATATACGGTACCGGTTGACAGGAGCGTAATCGCTACGACCCCCGTCGGATACAGGCACGGTTACTTAAGAGCGCTCGGTAACCGAGCCGAGGGGCTCTACCGCGGAAAGCGCGTACCTGTCGCCGGCGTAGTCTGTATGGACATGACGATGTTCGACCTAGGCCCCGGCGCCGACGCGGAACTGGGGGACGAGATAACGCTCTTGGGGCGGGATGGAGACGACGAGATAATCATCGATGAACTCGCCGAGCGGGCCGGGACGATAACCTATGAGCTGATGACCGGCCTCGGTATGCGTTCCAGACGTTATTACATAAGTGGCGGCGAGGTTTTCGGCGAAGAACCGCCTCCCGGGCACAGGTTGATAGGCGAGTAGTAAACGGAACCGGAATAGGACGAGCCGGGTCATTAAACCCGGCTTGGCTTTCTATTGGTTATGAGTTCTCTTATTCCGGTATCGGTTCCCTATCGTTCCCCGTTTCGTCTTCACGTTCCGGCGCCGACAATACTGTTATTTCATCAGGACTCGCTTTTACGACGGCGCCCGAACTCAACTTCACCGTAACGGTTCCTAGTAAATACTGGACGTCTGTAACTTCCCCCTGGCCGCCGGCGGTTTTTACTATCGAGCCTACCGCTGGTATGTCCTTTTTCAGTTCTCTATAAGTATCGGCTTCGTACGAAAGGCAGCAGAGGAGCCGCCCGCAAGCCCCGGATATTTTCGACGGGCTGAGGGTTAAATTTTGATCCTTGGCCATTCTCATGGTTATCGGTTCGAGGTCGGATAAAAAGGTCGAACAGCATAGTTGCCGCCCGCAAATACCCAGGCCGCCCGTACGGCGCGCTTTATCCCTTACGCCTATTTGGCGCATCTCGATACGCGTTTTAAACTCTTTCGCCAACTCCTTTACGAGATTCCTGAAGTCCACGCGCTTATCGGCGGTGAAGAAAAAAATGAGTTTGGTACCGTCGAAGGTCAGTTTGACGTTGACGAGTTTCAAATTGAGCGCCAGTTCTTCCACCAGCTCCTCACAAAAACGTTCGGCCTTCTCTTCGGTTTCTCTGGACGTAGCGATCCATTCGACGTCGGTAGCCGTAGCTTTACGAAGCACTTTTATCTTAGGGTCTCCTATATCCACCGGAGTGCATTTATTCGCCGGTTCCACGACGCGGCAATAATCCAATCCCTCGGGGATTTCGACGATTATAAGATCCCCTTTCGATAGCCGGATACCGCCGGCTGGGACGATGAACTCGCGATTCTCATAGAGAAAACTTACTCTAATTACTTCAGTTTTCATTTCGATCTTCGTGGGTTTACCGACCGGTAACCGTTTGTTCCTTCGTTCTTGTCATTTCGCTACTGGAACCTTCTCTACCAATCGGAAATCGATTAGGTTCCCCTCCGAACTTCCCGATAAATCCGGCGGTTCGTTCTCGACGTACACCGGCACCAACCTGTAACCTAACACGCCGTTTTTTGGCGAGTACTGGACCGCTAGCAGACGCGTATAAGCGTACGGTTTTCGGTCTGCCGGGGGCAACAGGTCCGATAGCCCGTAAGCGATAATACTTTCGCCGTAAGTTTCGACGGGGAGTGTTACTTCTGTACCGACGCCGACTATAATATCGGCGCCCGCGTCCGCCGCGGCGTGGGTAAGATTAACCATCGCATCGGTCGGCGCGTCGGACGGAGGTTCTGCCCATCGAAACATAACTACAACGATATCCGCTTCCGCTGCGGCGGAAACCGCCGGTGAAACCGTCGCGACCGATAACGGCGCGGAGGTTAACGGCGGTTTTTCCTCTGCATTCCTTACCGGCGAAGCGCCGGTAAACGCTAGAACGTTGATGCCAACTTCTTCGATTTCGATACGCGCCGGTTTAGTCGCCGATTTAAGGTCCGAACCAAGGCCCGTAAAAGCTATTCCCTCTCTTTCCAAGTCGCCGATAGTACCGGCGAAATCGTCCGTCGCGTTTGGTAAAACGCCAAGAACGTCAATACCGGTATCCGAGATCATATTAACCGCGTCGGAATGGCCTATGGGCGCGACCAAACACGCCGCGGCCATCAACGCTTTACCGAATACCGGGGCGGAGTACCGTAAAGGTGAAGGAACGCCGTTATTAGACGCCGGAGGGCCGGATGGGTAAACGCCGCCCGCTACGTCTATTTCGTAAACGGTCTCTTCGTAGCTTAATTTCTCAGCAAGGTCATCCACCAAAGGCGCCGACACGAGGGCTTCCACTGCCGCTTCGGCATCGATGCTCAACGGGCCGCCGGGGTCCGCTGATGCGCACCGGGAAAACTCTTCCCTCGCTTTACCGTATTCGCCTGAGTACTCGTAAAGGTAACCAAGCGCCAGGTGGGTCGCTGCGCGTTCCGAGTCCAGAGCCGCCGCCCGTCGTAGGTTTTCAAGGGCGACGGTTGTGTTTCGGCGGTAGAAAAGCTCGATAACGCCGAGGTTGTGGTGCGCGACCGCACAATCAGGTTTCAAGCGAATAACTTCTGCCAAGTGTTCGGCCGCGCCTGCGGCATCACCGTCGGAGGATAATAAAACGAGGGCAAGGTTGTAATGTGCGGCGGCGTTATCCGGGTTTAGAGAACCTGCTTTTAGAAAAGCTGCTTTTCCTTTACCCAAGTTCCCTTCGGAACATTCGTCGATACCTTTCGCGTTTAAACGGGCCGACCGCCATGAAGACATGAGACCGGGGAAAACGATCTGTGCAAACAATACGGCTGCTATTGACGAACAGATAACGACGAACGATAAGACGCTCGATCGGTATCCGCCGAAACCGTTATTCATACCTCTTTTAGATTTTCTAGCGATACCTTATCGTCCCTTTCAAACTACCCGCCGCTAACGGCTGGCGGATTTCCCGCACCTTCGTCCTCCTCTTTGGAAACCTTTAATAATCGGGAATACATCGCGGCGCCGATAGCGGGGAAAACATAAGCGAACCTATAGGCGGCTATGTCCTGAAAAACACCCCAGGCGAAAAAAGCCCAAAACGTCGCTTCCGCTATCAGAACGGCTATACGTTCCCTAGGTCTTTTTAATAATTCAGCGAGTTTCGCTGATTTACGAAAGATATAGGCCGTCGAAATGACGTACCCGGCAAAGAAAACAAATGCAAAAAAGCCGAACTCAGCCAATAAACCCCAGATACCGCTGTGGGGTACAAGAAACAACCTCGTACCATGATATTTATGAGCGTACTTTTCCATATAAATCTTCGGAAAGCTCCAGGGTCCCACACCTAATACGGGGTGTTTTAAAAATATATCGATACTTGCTCTAAGTAACACGTATCGCGGTTCCCTTTCTACAGCCTTAAATCCGCGCTCGTAAATAGCCGATACGAATTTGCCCGGCCTATGCGTATAAAATTCCGGTAGAACATTTAAGAGTATTAACAGAGCTAGTGCTACCAGTATATAATGCGCGTATACGGTCTTTTTCCGCATGAGTTGAAAGAACAGCGTAAAGATTAGGGTCAGATATCCGCTACGGGCGTTCGAGATAAAAATAGCGGTACTCGTAATTGCTAGGCCGCTAAAGTAGTATGAACGCTTGAGAGTACCTTTCACGTCAAGAAACAGCACTAAAAAGAGTGCGAACCCGATGTTTGCGACAATCGCCAAACCGTTCGGGTTTCCAGTACCGCCGGTCGGTCTTGGAATGTGCAGTACGAAAGCTTCGTAGAAAGAATAGGTACAAACATGAAGTACTGCCAATGCGATAAATCCGTAAAATACGGATATTTTATCACAATCGTTTAATAAGTTAAAAGTTATTACGTAAAGAATCGCGAGTAAAAATAACCGCATTACCTCAAACTTCGCCACCCCCAGATGAAAAGCGTTGAAACTTGACATAATGCCGACTATTGTGAAAAGGTAAAGGAAGAAAAATTGTGTACGAATTCCCAATCGGATCCTTTTTTTCGTAACCGTATAATTTAATAAAAAAGCGAGGATTAGGAACAAACCTAAAAGCTTCGAAAAAGGTATAGTCGCGCCGAATAGTGGTACGTTAAACGGAAGTGTAACGGTGCGAAACGGGGCAACGATATCAGAAGCTATTAGGATGACTAATCCCCAATACGGATGGATTAATAATAATCCAATTATCGCAATGGACGCACTAATCAGTAGTAGATTCTCGGAGGACGTACCGATTTTGAATATGAACAACCCGGTGGCAAGGATGACCAGAGCGGTTACGGATACTGTCCGCCGCTTATCTGTCCCCCAAAATATATCGAAGAACCGACGCGTTAACGTACCGAAAACGTCCCTTCTGAGTCGGTCCCGTAAAGAACCCGCGTATCGTATTGGATTATCGAGGTCCATAATACTTTTAACCGAGTAAACAAACGCAAGTGAATAAACGGGGGTCATTAGTAAAAGCGCGTGTCGAGAATACCCGCGATTAGGTATTTACGGGTTTATTAGTTGTTGCGCCCGGTTGAAAAAACTCCCCGAATATAGACGTAGTCCCAGAATTACGGCCAGACAGTTTGCCGCCGCGAGGATGTAGTAAATTACTATTTGGTATAGAACCGCCTGCGTGGGGTCCGCCCCTGCTATTATCTGCCCACTCATCATACCCGGAAGCTGTACGATACCGGCCGTCATAAGACCGTTCACGGTAGGAATCAGGGCGGTACGGACCGAGTTTTTGACCAGCGGCGATACGGCTAAACGCCCCGTCGCGCCTAAAGAAAGGGCCGCTTCGATCCGCTCCCGCCCTGAATCCACGGCCGTTTTCAGCATTGACATCCCAACCGAGACGCCGTTCATCGCGCCGTTTATCACCATACCCGATACGGGTATCAGATAATGCGGTTTATACCAGGGATCCACCCTCACGACCACCGTGAATGTATAGAATATTACCGCCGCTGAACTCACCATTATCGCGCCGGTCGCGTATAAAACGTTCCTGCCGGCGGAGCCGGGTACTCTTCGAGCGCCGTGGTAACCGGCGATAAGCGTCATAACTAATATCATCGCCAGTACCGCGTACCACTTGTCCAGCCCGAAAACCCACTTCAACAGGTAACCGACTATTATTAGTTGAACGAACGTCCGTATCGCGCCGAAGGCCAGGTTTTTCTCGAGGGTTAACCCGTAACTTACCGATACGACCGCAACGATTGCGACGGCGCCCAGCGAGTATAAAACGTCGAGAACCGATATTTCGACGAAATGACCCATTAGCTAAATCCTGCGAGAAAGTCCTTCGTAGCCGCCGAAATCGGTCCCTCAAGTATCCGTTCGGGCGTACCCTCTTCGGTAATCGTCCCGCCGGCGATAACCGCTATCCTGTCCAGGTCGCGTAACTTGGGGACTTCGTGGGTAACGTGGATCAGCGTAAGCCTATCGCTACGGCAACGTCCGTATATTTTCTTCAACACCCCGGCGGCAACGTTTGGGTCGAGGGACGACGTTGTTTCATCCAACATAAGTACGGAAGGTTCCGTGGCGAGAGACCTAGCGAGGCAAACGCGTTGTTGTTGCCCTACCGATAACGCCGCCGCGGGTCGCGCCGTATCGACGTCCGGTAAACCCGCTTCGGAAAGAAGCTCTTCCACCGTTTTGCGAGGTGGGGTTTTTTCGTTCGCGGCGGTATACGGGAACGCGACATTGTCGTACACGGTCCCTTCGAAGATATAAGGTTTTTGCAAAACCAGCGCCGCTTTACGCCTCAGCGCCCGGGCATCCCAATCGAATACGTCCCTTCCGTCGACAGATATGGTTCCTTCGTCGGCGTCCTCAAGCCGGTTGACGAGTTTCAAAAGGGTCGTTTTCCCCGAACCCGACGGTCCTATAATTCCAATCCTTTCGCCGACCGATATCGTTAAGTCCAGACCGTTGAAAACGGGCGTATTTACTTCGGAACCGTCGGTTTTTGACTTAAGGGTCTTTCTGACCGATTTAAGCTCGACTATTGGGTCGGGCATTTCAGTAATACTAGCAGATTCGGGCGGTATAAGGAAGGGAATTTGCCGGCCGCACGTATCGTGAAACCTTTTCCCGCGGAAAACGTATTGTTAGGTGGAAACGGAATCGCCCTAAGATTAGCGGACCGTTATAAACGAGTAAGGTCAGATGAATACGGAGGTACGAAGTGAAAAACGGGTTGATGATAAAAATAACGAAACTGACGGCGTTCATCTTCGCGTTTATCATGTTTTGGTCGTTGTATTTACCGGCCACGGCTCAGGAAGCCGTACCGGACCCCGACGAAACGGCGGGCGAAGAGACCGAAACGGTCGAAACCGAAACGCCTGAAACCGACATTGGACCGGAAATACTACCCGAAACCGGAGAACCGGAGGAGGGCGACGTTGAAATCGATATCGAACTCGGCGAAGGCGAAGAAGACGAAGGGATGTTCGAAGGGGAATTCGATGAGGACGACCTCGTAGCCATCGGCAACGATATTTACGTCGCCGAGGACGAAGAAGTACTCGGCGACGCCGTATGTATACAAGGCGATCTGACCATCGCCGGGATGGTCCGCGGTGACGCCGTTTGCTTCGGCGGCGACATTATCCTCGAAAGCTCCGCCGTCGTATACGGCGACGCGGTGTCCTTCGGCGGGTGTATTGACGCCGCGCCGGGTGCCGAAATCGGCGGTCAAAAAGTCTGTATCGGCGGCGAATTTCCCCCGTTTGTTCCCTTTATAAAGAAGTTCGTCGAGATATCGGAACCGATTGCGAGCAACGTAATAGACATCGTCTGGGAAATCGCGTTCTTCCTCTTCCTGATGTTTCTGGGCTTACTCGCGTCGGTCTTTATGAAACGGCAGATGGATAACGTTCGCGACCACCTGACGGACGAGTTCCCGCGGTCGGCCCTCCTGGGTATAGCGATGGCGGTCCTGGCACCTATCGCGCTCGTTATACTTGCTTTTTCGGTAATAGGCTGGCCGTTAATTCCTCTGTTCATCATTGCCCTTCTGGCATTACAATACTTTGGCTACGTCGTCTTCGGCGAAACCCTGGGCGGCGTTATACTAGGCGCCGAAAAGCACCCTATGCTTAAGATCCTTGTCGGCGTGGCTATTCTCCAGAGCGTCGCGTTTATCGGCGACCTAATCGCCATCCCCGCCGGTATCTTTGGTGATATTGGGGGCGTATTCGGGTCCGTCGGGACGATAATCTTCCTGACCTGCGGCGTCCTGGGGGCTGGCGGGATACTGTACAGCCGGCTCGGCCTATGGCCTCTCGAGAAAACCCGCGAATGGCATGAGGCCCGCGCAAACAACCGCAAGGGAAAAACGGCCGAGTAGGAAAATCGACGGAAAGAAAGGCAGTTACCGACCGGCGCGAATCATATCGCGCCGGTTTTACATGTACCATTTCGAACGATAGCTAGTGTGGTTAGTTATATTTAAGGCGGCGGCAGGACGTCGCCGGTGTCGGTAAGACGCTGTACTTCGGACCCGTCTAATCCGGCGGCCCACAAATCGCCGCGGCCCGGCGTCGCCCCTTTGGTGAAGCAAACCAGGCCGTTGGACGACGGCAGAAAAGAATATGCGGAACTGTTCTCCGCCAGCAGTTCGTACGCCCCGGTTTCTAGGTCAACAACGTACAGGTCAGCGACGCCGAGAGAACCGGCTACGACGTCGACGGCGGCGTATCTACCGTTTGGCGACACTATTACCCGGTCCGCTCGTTCCCGGGCCTCAATAGTTGCCGTCGGTGACTCCGGCAGCCGTCGTTCCTCCAGCACGTACAGCCTATTCAATATCAGTGTGTCGCTCCCGGGTTTTGCTTTGTTACACAGGGTCACGGTCGTTCCTCCACCCGACGCCGCGACGGGGCTCCATCCCAGTTCGAAGTAATCGTCCGGCACGACCACGGCGACTTCATCCGGATCGCCGACGTCTGCCGTACACAACGTCAACGCATACTCCAACGCTAGATGCGATTCGTCGGTAAAGCAGAACACGTCCGTTGTCGGGAGAAGGTATTCGACGTTGCTGCTTTCCAGGTCTATAACATAAGCGCCTTCGTCGACGGAAAAGCTGTCCCTATCAGAAAAACGAGCGATGTCAGCTTCTGTATATCTCGATATATGCTCTTTACCCGACGGGGTCATCAATTGGTTCAACAGGAACCCTATTAAACGTTCCGATTCGTCGACGCAAAGGCCTGTAATCGAGTTATCGACGTGCCACGACGTGACGATTTCGTAACCGGATGCGTCGTCGGTTCGGGTTTCCTTCGCTGTTCCGGAACCGAAATCAACAAGAGCCGTGGGTTCTTCTCCCGGCGAGGAGACGTATAGCGCCCCGCCGTTTACGAAGAACAATTTATCGCCTACCGGCAGTATCCCGGCCCTGGGGTCGCAAGGCCACCCCGTTCCGTTTACGGGGTTACCATAGGTGGTAATCGCCGCCGTTTCGGCGCCGTTGCCGGCGGCCCTAACGTAATAGATGATAGCGCCCTCGTCGTCCGGGTTCCACCCGGGGAACGATGTATCGCCGCCGCAGCCGGCGACATAAGCAACCGCGGCCACTATCGAAATTAACTTCGCTAAACGCATAGGCTTTCTCCCGCCGGCGAATATATCATAAGCGGGACCAAACGGCAACCCGATGAGACAGCGGGGTTGGCGCCCTTTTGGTCTTCAAGCACGGCGGGGATAAAACAAAGCTCCTCGGTTAAGCGATTTGGCGTTCGGTTTTACTTGCGCGCCGTCGCTTCCCATCGTATAATTATTCAGGTTTAATGAATAAACGTAAATCGACACTCGTTTTCGCCGCTGTAGTATCGGTTTTGCTCGGTTTCTCCTGCGCCGGAACCGACGTGGCCGCGCCGGAAGACGCCGTCCTAGTACACAGGCTCGTAGTCGACGGTGTGGTTAGTCCGGTAATGTCCGAGTTCATCGTCGATTCGATAGAAAACGCGGAGCGAGCGGAAGCCGTTCTGGTGGTTATCGAGATTAACACGCCCGGCGGCCTTGACCCGTCTATGCGGGAAATTATCCAGAAGATACTGGCGAGCGAAGTACCCGTCGCGGTTTATGTTTCCCCGCCGGGTGGTCGCGCGGCGTCCGCCGGGACGTTCATCGCAATGTCGGCACACATCGCGGCGATGGCGCCGAACACGTCCATAGGCGCCGCCCACCCCGTAACTATAGGTATGGGCGGCGAAGGCGCGGACGAGGATATGACGGCGAAAATTACCAACGACGCCGTCAGTTACATCCGCTCTCTGGCGAAGACCCGCGGCCGCAACGAGGACTGGGCCGAACGCGCGGTTCGGAAGTCGGCTTCGCTCCACGCCGACGACGCCCTCGCCGAAGGCGTAATCGAATACGTAGCCGACGACCTCGAAGATTTATTGAGCCAGCTGGACGGCGCCGAAATAGAAATCGGCGACCGTAACGTTACGTTCGACTTCTCCGAATACGTTATCGAAGAAGTGCGACCGGGCCTGCGCCAGCAGTTCCTTGCCGTAATAACGAACCCTAACATCGCTTATATCCTGCTTATTTTGGGCTTCTACGGGTTGATATTCGAGTTGTCGAACCCCGGGGCCATTCTCCCCGGTATCGCCGGCGGCATTTGTATTATCCTGGCTCGGTACGGGCGCGCGACCTTGCCGGTCAACTACGCCGGAATCGCCCTCA
>CP070755.1:1444221-1452376 GCA_020348885.1 Candidatus Coatesiibacteriota bacterium
CCCCGACTATAAAGGCGCAACCCGTAGGTAAACCTCCCCAGTTGCCCGCTAATACGGCTATCGCGCCGATTACCGTACCAAGGATAAGTGCAACTACCCCCGCGATTGAAAGCACCGTTCCGAATAGGCCTACTATCGTTTGTAGTAAATCAGTTATGAACCCCATACTTCTTCCCTAATTGCGCCTACTATAAACTACCACGTCCACACCAGCGCCATAACGCCTACCACGAGGGTTATTAGGAGGCTTATGACGACGGTACGGCGGAGGACGTTGCCCTCCTCGCCTATAGCGTCTATTATCGCCGCGGCGTTCTGGAGCTTGGCCGGGCTGATTACGCTCGCCAGTCCCCCGCCGATGCCGCTGGCCGCGGCTATGAGCAGCCCCGCCGCCTCGAGTTTACCCATAATCGCGGCGGTGTCGAGGTGGAGCCGGGTCAGCATCGCGATCGAGCTGGTCTCGCTCCCGCTGATAAAACCTCCTAAAAGCCCCAGGAACGGCGCTACCAGCCCGTAGAACCCGCCGAAGGTCTCCGCCGAGTATGCGGCGATGACGTAGACGATGTTGTTCTCCGGTACCGGAAGGACCCACTCGGCGCCGGCGACCGCCTTGCCCGAGTGGTTGAAGGTGTACGCGATGGCGAAAAAGACCGCCGCCGAGAGCGCCGGGCGCCACGACCGCCGGAGCCACTTCGCTACCGTCGTCTTGAATTGCGCGCCGGTCGGCCGCAGGAACGGCATCGCCGTAAAGGTCGCTATTGTTACCCAAAAATAGGCTTGCCATAGTACCCGCAATTTCTCCGGGCTTCCGGGGATTATCTCCACCGGCATCGCGACCTTGTTGAAGAGTATTTCGAAAAACGGGAGTTGCGGAACGTTGGTCACCGCCGCGAAGACCACGAGGATTATCCAAGGCGATAAAGCCGTTGCGAGCCGCATCCTTTTCTCCGACGCAAGGTCGTCTTCCGTAAGCGCGCGCCGGTCGTATATCCTCTTGCCCCGGACGAGCATATAGACGAGCATTACGCCGACGACGAGAAGCCCGGCGACGACGCCTGTAATGGTCGTCATCCCCAACCGGTTCATCAGAACCGCGGCGAAACCCATCGTCAGGCCGGCGACGACGGTCGGGTCGAAGCCCTTTATCATCAACCTGAATCCGCCCACCAGATAGAGCATCCCGAAGGCGATGAGGGTACTGACGACGGGCATAAAGCGCGCGAAGTACCACCCGGCCTCGTTGGGCGTCAGCCCCGTGAACGCGCCGAAGACGACCACGGGGATGCCAAGAAGCGCATAAGTACAGAGCGCGTCGTAACCGATGGCCGGGAGCGCGATCGCAACGAAGCTCGAGTATCCCAGCGCCAGCATTATCGGCGGGAGGATGCTGACGGGCGTGGCGCCGAGGGCTGCCAGGAGGGTCCCGAAACCGACGTTAATGATGAGTACCTGAACGACCCTGTCGTCCCGGGCGACAGTCTTGACGGCGGCTACGATTCGGCGGACCGCGCCGGTCTCGAGCATGTAGGTCATCTGGAATATCGACGCGACCACCATCAGCGTAATCGGCAGGGATCCGACGACGCCCGAGAGGCTCGCCCGGAACGCGACCTCCCAGGCGGTGTGGAAGTAAAACACCGCGATTAGGACCGTCGCGACCCAGCCGACCAGGCCGGCCACGTCGGCGGGCCGCTTGAAAAACGCGAGGAGGATAAATATCAATAAGATCGGGCTTACGCCCAGAAGGAGGTCAAAGATAGACATAGGTTAAATATACGGGATAACGGGCGGTAAGCCAAATAGAAAATAACCCCCGTACGGGGGTTATCGATCGGCAAACGCGTCGGGAGACCGGACTCCCTCAGTTTATCCTCTTCGCGCACCAGAAGGTGACGTTTCTCATGAGCGGCCAGTCGGAACCCCGGTCGTCGTGTTCGTCGTCCGGCGGGTACCCGTCGCGGTCGCTGTCCTCCTCCCACTCGGGATGAGGTCCAATCAGAAACACGCGGCCTTCGCCGTACTCGAACGCCACCAGCGCCGCCTCGTCTGTAACCTCATACGTTCCTATCACATCGACGCCGGCGCCGTCGTCGGTTATAAATTTCGGGCCCCACCAGTAGTAAATCCACTCCGTATCGTCGAGACCCTGAGTTATCGGATGGTCCGGCTCCGTGTAATTTATTTCGCACATACCGGTTTGGGGATAAGGGTAGATTTCGTTTACGGGGCCGTCGGCGGTGCCGGGAAACAAATCCAACAACCCTTCGGTATACGTGTTTCCACGCCATACCATCGTCTCGGCGGCGAAGAACGCGCCGGCGCAGGTCCCGATATATCCGCCGCCGTCGCGGACGAAGTCTCGTATCTTTTCTTTACCGGCGTCCGAAATATCCTCCATGTACGGGCCGGTATCGCCACCGGGGAATACCAGAACTTCTATTTTATCCAACGGCTCTTCGTTAACGTCCTCGGCGTACAGGAGTACTATCATACACCCCATCCATTCGAACATCTTCTCCGACGGGCCGACGCAGCCGGGCGACGCGCCGTCGTCGGCGTAGATACCGATTATTATATCCTCGTCGACGATTACGACGCCGTCGCCGCAGTGGAATAGCGGTATTAGCACAACCGTAAGGAACAAAGAGAAAGCGAGTAAGCGTTTGATAGTCATTGCGCGACCTCCCCGGAAGGGTTTAATTAGGTTCATCAAGCTATATTATTAGTCCGAAATCGCGAAAAACGTTACGGTAGTACAACGGAGAACGGGAAGAGCTTAAAACGACTCCCGTAACGGGGACGCGAATACCGTTGACTACCAATCTTCTTAAAGGTACACTACCTAAACCTAACTGCAACAACCAATCAAAGGAACCGACTATGGCGGAAGGAAGCGGAAGCGCCGGCAAGGTTTACCCCGGCATGGTAGAGTGCGGCATCAAGTGCCCGAAGTGCGACGGGCCGGTGCCTCTGAACGGCCCGTGGGAAACCGCCCACTGCGACCGTTGTCAAGCCGATATAGACGTCCCCCACGACTTCTGGACGGACATATTCAACGACATAATCGAAGAGATTAAGTCCGGCGACCTGGCCGAGGGCGAGGGGCGAAACTCCACGATCTTCGGTACGTTTAACACGACCCTGCTGTACGGCCACCTGATACCGTACTGCGAGGAGTGTAAAACCGACTTCGACATGGACACGCTTGACCTGGCACCTGGGAATGCTTTTGTTCACAAGTGTGCGAACTGCGGCCGCAAAACGAACGTAGCGCCGCCGCCCGCTTGGACAAAGGAGGAATACCCGAAGGCCAAAGTCTTCGTCAACGCGATTATGGAATCGGGCGACAAGGGCGAAGCGCCAGCGGTCTCCGGCCCCGTGGCGTTTACCTGCCCCCAGTGCGGCGGCGCCCTGATGGTCGACGGCGCCGAGCGGTTGATGCCGTGCAAGTTTTGCGGTGTTAACGTCTATCTCCCCGACGACTTATGGTTTCGCCTCCACCCGGCCAAGACCAAACGGCGGTGGTTCATCGTAATGGCCGACGGGTAAACCGAGAATTACGAATCGGAATGAGTAAAGACGCTATCTATATCTCCCGCTTTTCCTCCACCCTTGGCGAGTTCACGACCGCGGCAACAGACTCGGCGATACTCTCAATACTCATGCCCGGCTTCGGCGACCGAGGTTTAGTACCATTCTTAATACAAAAGTTCCCCGGCCTCCCGGTCGTCGAGCGGCCGAACGAACTCGGCGAATCCGCGCGCGAGCAGATCCTCGAGTACCTGGACGGGCGGCACCGCGTCTTCGACTTGCCTATTGATATGAACGTAACCGACTTTCAGAGCGATATCTATAGCGCGATGCGCGCCGTTCCTTACGGCGCCGTCGTTTCGTACGGCGAGCTGGCCACCGCCGCGGGGTACCGTGGCGCGGCCCAGGCGACCGGCAGCGCCTGTTCGGCCAACCCGCTGCCGCTGATACAACCGTGTCACCGTATCGTCGCGGCGAACGGCCCCGGCGGTTACGGCGCCAACCTACCCCTAAAACTGAAGCTCCTCGAGATAGAAGGGGTCGACGTGTCGCGGTGGAAAAAATAAACGCGAAAGGAAAACCGAATGGATAAGAAACCCAACCTAGTACTTATTTCTTTAATCACCGCTTTCGTAGTCGGCTCCGCCGTCGCGTGTTGCGGCGACATCGCCGAGAAGCTGCCGTTCGATAAAGACGAAGATACCGGCATCGAAGGACATCCTTACACCGGCGGCGGGACTCCGCCGGGCGACGTGGTTTACGCCGGCGGCGACGGTACGTCTCTGGAGAAAGCCGTTATCATCGTGGGCGCCTCCGGTGAATTCGAGGGCGTCGACTCCGAATACACGTGGCTCGAAATCCAGTTCGGCCCCGAGAACGTCAACTGGCGAAGCCTGGGACAGGAATTGATAATCGAGAACGGCCGCTACTACGATATCCTCAACGTCGAGTTCCTGACCGACGTCGGCGTTTACGATAAGGGCGACGTCGCCGAATTCTACTTCGACATTACTGATTTCTACGGGAAGTTTTAACGCCGGGCTAATCCGATTTTACTATCGTCCCCCTCTCAAATAATGGTGATAATGAAGGGAACGTCGAGCTATGGGCTGGTTAGAAGAAAAACTCGCCAAGTGGAAGCGGAACGTCGACGAGTACGCTGGGCCGAGGATTAGCGATATAATCCTGGAAGGGTCGGAAATCCTGGCCGACGGAACGCCTGAACAGCGGGCCGAGTGGTCGAGAACCGCGATGGAACGACTGGCCGAGCTTGTACCCGACCCTGAGGTCAGAGAAAAGATAATGACGGACCGGGCCTGCGTCTTCGTCGAAGAATTCGGCGAGGAACCGCTACTCAAACTCCGGCGTATATTCAAAGAAGAGGACCTGGATGCCGTCCTCGAAACTATGGGCCAGGACACCTATAAATATGCGAAACCGTACCGGGACGGTAACGTCGTTTACGAAACCAAGAACCCGTCGGACCCGGTCGCCTTCGAGAAAGCCGAAACGCCCTACGAGAAACAAGTAGCCTACTGCCATTGTCCGCTCGCGAAGGCGGCCCGGACGCCGGTTCCCCAACCCTACTGCTGGTGCGGCGGCGGCTGGTATAAAGGCATCTGGGAGTTCATCACGGAAAAGCCGGTCCGAGTCGAACTACTCGAATCCATGATGAAAGGCGACGACCGGTGCACGTTCGCGGTCCACCTTCCCGAAGTGACTATTTGATAAAACCCCGTCCGAAGTTATTAAAAACCCGGCCGCGCGGCCGGGTTTACGATATTTAAAAGCCGTTTAAGACGGCCCCGTCTCCTGTTCACACGTCCACGTACCGGCGGCCGAACTCTCGTCGGCGTAAATTACCGTGAAGTCGCCGGTAATGACTAGGCTGTCCAGCTCGAACTGCCCTGATAACCCAAGGGTATCGGGCACCGGCCCGCCGGAAACCGAATCGGATAACGGGTCCGCGTACTCCTCAAAGGTCAGAGTCGCTTCGAACTCGCCTTCGTCGCTGTCGTAGACGAAGTCGCCTGCGTACTTACGGCTCTCGTTGTTAAGTACCTCGACTATGGCGACGTCGCGGCCAAGAACCTCCATATCGAGGGAAGACGTCTCGTCGGTGCCGATGTAGCGCATGCTGCCTACGTAGAACCCGTCCATATCGTCCGGGAACGTACCGGTGCCGATAATCTCGTTCAGGTTGCAACCTTCGAACGAGGACAACAACAGCATGAACGCCGCAACGACGGAAAGTCCTTTGAGCATAGGTATCCTCCTCCGGTATAAAAAAGTTAGATTGCGATAAACCCGATTTATTAGATACGGGACGGACGATTTGCGTTTAATATAAAAGGCCCGAGCGAAAGGGACGGCGTTCCGTTTGCATTACCAAAACACGCCGGTTTCCGGACCGGTGATATCTGGGTAATGTATAACTACCCGGCGTTTTCTCTTGACCGGTAAACTAGCGTAAAGTAAGATAACGCAATCTCCGATCATGCGACCGGCGCTCACTTATCGCGCTTACGTTTTACTAAACGGTGAACGGGTTCGAAGTACGCTTAACAAAAGGAGCTGTTTATGAACGAAAAACAGGTAAAAACGGGGTTTATCACAGCTTTCCTTGTCTTTGCGTCTATTAGCTACGCCGGGACTGCTTCGGTAACGATAAACATGCCTTACGACGACGCTTACTATCTCATATGCGATGCTATCAGGTATTCGAAAGGCCTCGGATGTTATACACCGTACATCGCAGAAGACGGGTCCATGGATGTAAAAATGGACGATTGGACCTATTGGAGCGCGCCCAATTCGGAGGTCGTTAAAGACCAGGGAGGCGCGGATTACAGGGACTATATATTACCGGCTTACGTTTTCTCCCTCGAAGCGGAAGCGCGCCAGTGGGAATGGATCAACGTTCTCGAAGACGGCGATAAAACGCAAGTCAGAGTCGATATTTATTGGGAGATAGACATACTCGACGAGTGGGTCGAGGCGGAATCGAATAACAAACTCGCCGAGAAGTTCGCCAATTTTTTAGTGAGTTATTGCAATGATCCGTCGCAATATGAGTAGTAACTATCTGAATTACCCCCCTACGCGGCCGCCGATTGAAAACGGCACAATCACAAACTGACCTTCGCTCCGCGTATTAACTACCGCCCGAGGAATCGGGCGGTTTTTAACGTGGACATCGGATAATCGGAAACGTATTATATATCGAACTCTCGGTTCCGCAATATACGCCCAATGCGGAAGTTATGTGGGGCTCGACGACAGGACTGGCGACGCGGCAGTCGCTTCTCGGCGGCAAACGCCCGGGCGCGTCCGCGTTCCCCGGCGTGGACATCGCCGGCGAACGCTGGGAACGTGTGGTCCTTCATATCGACATGGACCAGTTCTTCTGCGCCGTCGAGCGGCGGGTAAACCCGGCTCTGACCGGAAAGCCGCTGGTCGTTACCGGATCCAGAAAGAAGCGGTCCGTTGTCGCCGCCGCGTCATACGAATCGCGAGAATTCGGCGTAAAAGCCGGGATGCCGGTCGGTGAAGCGAAGCGTCGTTGTCGCGGGTTAATAACCGTCCCTGCAGACATCCATCGTTACACACACGCACTACGTAAAGTCGTCGTAATCGCATCGCGGTTCACGCCGGTCGTCGAAATATCGTCCATAGACGAACTGGCTCTTGACGCCACGGAGACGTGCAAGCGATACGGCTCGCCGGATGAACTCGCGGCGCAGTTGAAGGAAGCGATTCGAATCGAGCTCGGGCTGAGTTGTTCAATTGGCGTCGCTGAGAACAAGCTGCTGGCGAAGTACGCCGCCGGAACCGAGAAACCAGACGGGCTGTCGATGCTGAGACCGTCCGAAACATCGGACCGGCTCGAGAACCTGCCGACGACCGACATGCCGGGGGTGGGAGAAAAAGTAGGTGAATACCTCGCAGAACTCGGCGCACGGACCTGTGGCGAGTTGGGTCGTTTACCTGTCAACCGTTTGAAAGCGCGCTTCGGCGTCGTCGGCGAATCCCTCCGGATGCTCGGCAGGGGAATCGACCGGCGCCCCGTCGTCCCGTTCTGGAGCGACGAAGAAGTCAAGTCGGTGGGTAACTCGCTTACGGTTCCCAGGGACGTGCGGAAACCGAAAGAAATCGGACGGGTGCTATTATGGCTTTCGGAGCGGGTGGGGCGCCGCCTTCGAAGCGACGGATACGTGGGTCGCCGGGTAACCTGCGCGGTACGCTATCCAGATTTCTATACCGTCGCCCGAAGCCACGCACAGAAACGCTTCGTGGACGACGGCGGCGATATCTACCGGTGCGCCGCGATGCTCCTGCCCAAAGACGTTACGGAGAAAGGTATTCGGATGCTGGCGGTCTCGGTTTCGATGCTGGCACGCGGCGCGCGGCCATCTCACCTTTTCGAGAACAAACGCGATAAGCTGACAGAAGCGATAGACCGGCTGAACGAGTTATATGGGCGGGACTGCCTGGTCCGCGCGGCCCTCCTCCCGGACCTCCCGGGCGCTCCGCTGTACCGGGAGCATTTCGGGTAGGTTCGGTTTTGACCGGGGCGCTATTAACGTGGGGGGATACCCTCGGACTGAAGCCGGGATTCGACGCT
>CP070755.1:1452476-1477811 GCA_020348885.1 Candidatus Coatesiibacteriota bacterium
CGCGCGAGCATCATCGACCAGTCGGCCGCTAAGGTCGGGAAGTCCAATACGGCGAAAGGGCACGATAGTATGAACCCGACGATTAAGCCGCCGCACACGAACGCGACGCTTTTTAAGCGGCCCGAACGCGTGTCTGTCGGGAAGAAGTATAAACCCGCGATAGGGACTATGTACAATACGGCGTGGTACTTCGACGCGACCGCGAATCCGAGAAGCAATCCTACGAAAGCCGCCCGTTTCCATCCGCTTTCGGCCGTCGTGCCTACGGCGACCGCAAGAGCGGCGAGCGCCAGCGCCGTTGCCGCCATATCTGGTAAAGCTTGAGCCGACGAGATTATCGCCTGCGGCATAAGCGCGAAGGCAACGGCGGCGAACAGCCCGGCGGCCGTCGAGTATTTGGTATCGCCGGGCGGGTTTATCTTATATAAACCTGCGGTTATGTAATAAACCGCCCAGACGGCGAGAAGCCCGAAAGCCGCCGAAAGGACCCGCGCGAGTAAGTAGAACGCGGTCGGGTTGGTCCAGTACAACCGGGCGAATTCCGACGCTGACGAAGCCGCCCCTGATATTAAAGCGGCGCCGAAGAAACCGGCGTAGAGGAGGAAGTCCAGGTAAATAACCAGGCTCCCCGGCCACGTGAACAACCCCGGGTTGGGGTTCCCGGCGCCCACGCGCAGGGCCCGCTCGACCACCTGGAACTCGTCCGCTACGTAATGGTACGGGAGCTGCGCCGGTACCAGCCACAACCGAAAAGCAGCGCCGATAAGTAGTATGACCGCTAACGCTAAAAGGCTAAATAGCTTTTTTCTTCCGCCCATACGTTAAACCATCGGCCACTAATAGGCCGGCGTAAACCAATAGAAATAAACAGGTTACGGTCAAGCCGGTCGCGAACGAGCGTGGCAGGTAGTAGAATCGGACTTCGTGGCGGCCGGCCGGCGCCGCCACCGCCCGACCTATAACGTTAGCGCGTATTATCTCGACCGGTTCGCCGTCCAACTCGGCGCGCCAACCGGGGTAGTACAGGTCCGAGAAGTACAGGACCGCCGGCGCCGGGCTTTCGTACTCGATGACTACTTCGTTGTTAGAGTACTCGACGATTTCGGTTTCGACCGGATAGCTTATCGAACCTTCGCCGAAGTCGACGGGCCGTTCCAGAACGAGGTCAAAGGCCGGGTCAAACTCGCCGGAGAAAATATACTCGATAGCTTCCTTCGTGTCTTTTTCGACGTGCGCGTTCCCGAGCAGGTACGCCCGAGGCGCCGTTTCTTCGTTCGCGTAAACTTTATAAGGGCCGGTTTCGCCCAACAACCGAACGCCGGTCGCGTCCAGCGATTCGCGTCGGACGAAGTAACGGACGTTCAGGGCCGAGAACGGCGCAATGGTCGTCGGCGTTTCGCGTACCGCCTGCTGGGTTAACAACCCCGTATCGTAAGTATAAGATTCTTCCAGGGCAAGGAAGTACGCCAGTTGGTTTTTATCCCGTAGGGACGTCCGGGGAGCCGCGCAATCCAGGTTCCAGATGAGGTGCGTGTTCTCGTGTATCAACCCCAGCCCCGGGCGTGTATCGTCCGCCAGTTCGAATCCGGTCGAGAACGTACGCCCTCGGTCGCCCTTGAGGACGAGTTCGGCGGTCGCCGGCGGTTCGCGTACGTTGTGTACCGGCGTAGTGGGGTTCAGGTCCCGCCCGTAGTAATGGAGGTCGACGGTCGTTAACAATATCAACAGTATCGGTACGACGACCCCGGCGGTCGGCTTCTTTTTGACGCCGGTCCACAGGAGTATAACCGTCGCGCCGAGAAACGCCAGTTGAACTACGTAAGGCCCCCGAAGCGGATTCGCCGCGTCGGCGGCCCGATTTACCATCTCCTCGGCTTTGGCTCGATAAGCGATTAACGCTTCGTTTTCATCGCGGCTGGCGACCGCTTCTTCGGCGGCTTTTGCTTCTGCCTTTCCGTACGCGAACTTCTCGACCGTAGGCAGCGAGAGCCGTAACGCGCTTACGGTCCCGACGGCGGCGAGAAGGACGATTAGTCCCGTCCATAGGTACAGCCGTGTCGGTCCGCGCCTGAATTCGTCCAGGCCGCGACCGGCCAGAACAGCCAGCGCCATCGTGGCCATAAAGAGGAACCGCGACGGTCCGCGGAAGAGGTTGAACGGCGGGACCGCTTCATACAGCTTGAAGAGGGGCGTATAAGCACCGAAAGCGACGACTACGGAAATTGCGAGTACGATAATCCAGAACGGTTCGCGGCGTTTAACAACGGCGGCGACGGCGAGGACCAGCGGGACGACGCCCACGTAGAAGGCCGATTCGACGAAACTCCCGCGGCCCCAGTAGGTATCGACAAGGGCGCTGTCCGTCGGCGCGTACGGCGGGTGCGGCGCCCGTCCGAAGATATCCGGAACCAATATCTGTACCAGTTGTGGCGGCCATAGCGAGTAGTCGCCGGCCCGTTCCGCCGAGGCCCGGTGGCTGTTGAGTAGGAGTTCAAGGGTCGGCAGCGTCTGTACCGCCGTCAGCCCGACGAGGACGACGGCGACGCCCGCGAAGACGAAAAGGGTTTTCGCCCATTTCTTGCGGTTCGTATAGAGTAGGTATGCCGACGCCGTAAGTATCGAATATACCGCCAGTTGGAACTGCCCCGCGTGTTACGCCAAGGCCGCGGCGCCCGTAAACCAGAGCATCTCCCGGGGCCGACCGGTTCGGGCGTAGCGGGCCGCGAACCACAGCAAACCCGGCAGCCACGCGCCGTTGGTTATTATCGTGTAGATGCCTAACCGCGCGAGAAAAAAGCCGCTCAGCCCGAACGTGATGGCCGCGAGAATCGCGCTGGCGCGGTCTATGCCGGTCTCCCGGCAGAAAAGGTATGTGAATAGGAGCGCGAGATAGACGTGTATTAGTAGGAACAGGTTGGACGCGACGTACGGCGGAAAGGCCGCGATAAGGAGTATATGAAGCGGGTGCGTATACGCGCCCTGGCTTTCGGCGAAAACCGGGAAGTTGGCGGACTTCGACCAGAGAGGGAACTCTCCCGCGCGTAGGCTCCGCGACAACTCGACCTGATAGGGGTACGAGAAGGTTATCGTGTCCTTGGCGGCGGGAATGTGCGTCATCGCCGCGACGGTTGGGAAGAAGGCTATAACTACGACCGCCAGGAAGACCGGCGGTAATAATCGTGGAATTAGGTTTTTTACCCGTTCAGCGTTCAAGGTTCGTTTCGAAGTCGGGGAACGACTTTATATATTCGTCAAGAACGGCGTCCATCTCGGCGGCGCGTTCGGGTGGTTCGTCCGCCAGGTTGTGTTCTTCGTCGGGGTCTTCGGAAAGGTCGTACAACTCGGTTTTCGGAACGCCTTCGGAGAAGCGGCGGACGAGTTTAACGTCTGCGGAATAGACGGTGTAAACCCCCCCTTCGGAAACGTCCGGGACACGGGTAGGGTCGGGGATTGCCGCGGAGAAACCGTACACCCTGTCGGGTCCGTCGGCGAAAACGGACCGGCCCCGCATCTCATCTGGAATCGAGACGCCAGCCAGATCCAACAGCGAAGGCGCTACGTCTATAGTCGATACCGGGAATGTAACGGAGATGCGTAGGGGAGGTAAGTCCGCGCCGCCGTCGTAGAAGACGAGGGGGACGTGAACATCCTCCCGATAGACGTTGAAGCCGTGGTATTTATTACCGTGTTCGCCTAAGGATTCGCCGTAAACGCCGGCTATACATATTATAGTGTTCTCGAGGACGCGCTGTTTTTCCAGCAAAGTAATCAAGCGTCGCAGTTCCGAATCTATGAAGGCTATTTCGCCTTCGTATAGACCGGTGATTTGTTCTTCGAGTTTGGCCGAAGGCGTCGATTCCAACGCCCACTCCTTGTTAATACGCATCTGCGTTTCGCGGTCGGTCAAACCCTCCAGCGAGAACGCGGCGTGGGGGAGATAGTCGTCGTGGGCGTCGAAGTAGTTGACCCATAGGAAAAACGGCCCATCGCGGCGCGAAGCCAACCAATGTATCACCGCGTCGGTTACTTCGTCGGCTGGTCGCTCCAGCTGGTTATCGTCGGTCTCGAGAATTCCCAAACGGGGCGCCAGGTGGCGTCCGATTAACGGCGTACGTATGTAAGCGTCCGCCGGGTGCGTCGCGTCGTCGTACCAATCGAAGCCGTGGTCAAGGCCGGAGTCAGAGGCCCATAGCGGTGACCCGCCGACGAACGCGGCGGTCGCGTAACCTTCCGATTTGAACGCCTCTGCCAACGTCGGGAAATCGGCGTTCAGCGGCGTTCGGTTGAAGATTATCCCGTGGTCGGGAGCGCCGAGGGATGTCATTATCGTCGCGTGAGACGGCCCCGACGCCGGTATTTCGCACGTTGCGCCTTCTATGACGAGTCCACCAATACCGAGAGCTTTAATGTAAGGCTGCTTCGGCGTTGAATATCCGTAGGCGGCCAGATAATCAGGCCGAACCGCGTCCAGCGTAATCAAGACAACGTTGGGGCGTTCGGGCTTGCCGAAGTTCAGAAAACGGGGCGCAAGAAAAAACCCGAGAGCGACTATAAGAAGGCAAGCGAAGAACACGGCCGCCGCGCGCTTGACCGGCGGGTGCCGTAGTACGTGTATCAGTGCGGCCGACGCAAGCGGAGTTACGACGACGACAAAGACGTATAGCGCGCCGCGGCCCGCCGGGGGGAAGGGCGCGTAAACGGTTACCAGATAAGCGAAATGGGGGATAGCCAGCGCCGAAGCGGCGACGGTTACGGCGCGCGCTTCCAGCGACCTAAGGAACGGTATTACTGAAAACGCGGCGGCGAGTATCAGGTTAATCAGTAAATATACGACAAAAGCGGCGATACCAAGAACGGCGACGAGGAACCAGCGCGGTTCCCTTAGGACGTCCAGGTTGGTTTCGACGTGGAACGCGACTTCAGCCGCGGCGCCCAGAAGTGCGGACGCCGAGTACAATAACATTTGTCGCTTGCCGAACAGACCCACGCAGCGATTTTACCACAGCGCGGCTGACGCGGGCAAGGTAATACGTCCCCGCAATGAAAAATCCGCCCGACACGGGCGGCCCGGACGATGATATACGTTAACGCTACGCTTCGCCGTACTTGAACCTGCTGACCGAATCGGTCAGGACTTCGACGAAGTCCGCGTGGCCGGCCATTTTATGGCAGGTGATTACGCCCATTTCGTTGTCGTTATCGACGAGTATCTGGTCGCCATAAGCGGGCGTGGTGTAAACGTGTACGGTTCCTTTCGCGTCGGTGGAGCGGCTCAGGCTTTTGGCACTTACGATTTCGCCCAGCGGAACGTCGATAGTGCCGCTTTTTGGGTTCGCCAGGACGCGAACGAATCGGCGGTCGGTTATCATAAACCGGTTGCGCCGGCGCGTTTTCAGGTAAACCGGTATGATTAGCAAGAAAACGGCCAATAGTATGTACCAGATGTTCGTAACGACCGCCGCTGCGATAATAATCAGAAAGAGGACGACGCAAACGACGAGCGTGGGATATAGGTAGGATATATGTTCGTAGAAAATACGTTCTACAAGCTCCTGGTCGGCTTCCCGAGCAGGTTTATCCTTTTCAGCCATTGACCGCTCCCAGCGATTGTCCTATGAAACGAGGTCGGCCGCGGCGCCGACCCCGGCTGATACGACGATTATACAAAGCGGGAAGTTGAAAGTCAAGCCTGTACGTTACTTTTTATCGGTTTTGGTATAGTACTCAATATCTATAAAACCCTGGACGGCTTCGATTTCCTCGCGCAGAAGGCGTGCCACCTCGATTTTGACGTATCTGTTGTAAACCTCGTTGCGATATACCGGGAAGATTTCTTCGAGGCGAGTCCTCGTGGTTGGGACCGGTTTAACGAACTCGCCGGGTATAAGCAGGAATAGTCTTTCAATCTGTTCGTCCGGCGCGGATACTTTCGGGTAAACATACTCGTTTATGTACTTTCCGATGATTATTTCTTCGCGTATATACCGCCGATAATCGTCGGCGGGCAAAACGTCGTTGGCGCCCCGGGTTTTAGCGATTAACGCGAGGGTTCGGTTCAGTTCGCCGTCGGTACACTCAAGCCCTTCCCTTTCGGCCAGTCCCAGAATTATCTTCCGTTCGACCAGACCCTCCACTACGTTCGCGAGTGCGGCCGCGTTCGACGGCACGTGGCCAGCCGCGGCGACGACGTCGACGTCGGTTATCGCCTGTCCTTCGACGACGGCGTAGGTCGCCGATCCCGCGAAGGTGGGTGTTAACAACAATAATGTCAACGCGGTACGGCGTACCATTTCCTGTACCATCTTTCGTCTCGACCGCCGGCCGGCGCTAGGTCTTCCGCGAACGCTTCCTCCGTCACCGCCGATAGTATCCCCGGTTCACGGACGCACGATAGGTAATCGAACAGGACGACACCCGGCGCTCCCGAGTCGTAGAGGGCTTCACAAACGTCGGCCGCGTACGTCGCGTCGTGGTTAAAAACGCCGATGCCAGTCAATCGTTCGGTTCCGCCGGCGCAGCGGACCGCTACCCGGTCGTCCAGCGCGATTAACGCGGGCGCCGCGCCCCAATACGCCATAGGGACTATCGTATCGACGTATCCCTTTTCGGCCCACATCAACCACTCCTGACCGACGTAGCGATAAGCGTGTTCCGGCTGTTGCCAGACGGCCGCCGAGACGACGCAGTCCGGCCGTTCGGTTTTTACGGCATCTCGCGCGGTCTTAACGACCGCCGTGACGTTGTCGGCGCGCCAATCCCACCACTCGAGAGAGTGTAAATCGAGCCAGCGGTTAGTTAATCCCTCGGGGCTGTACGCCGGGCGGAAAATGTCCTCCTCAACGTACTGATAACCGTAGAGGAGGGGGTCGGGGCCCCCACGCTCGGCGGAAAAAGTCGTTCTGTTCTCCCGCGAGTATCCGAAACGGTAGTTGGGATATCGGATGAAGTCGAGGTGGATGCCGTCAACGTCGTATTTAGCCGCGACTTCGGTTGCAACACCGGCGAAGTACTCGGCGAACTCCGGGGCGGCCGGGTCAAGGTACCAGCCTTCCGCGTCGAGTCTTTTCATTTTCGTCCTGGAGTAGGAGGTCATCCGGCGTCCGTCGCGGCCGACGAGAACCCACTCTGGGTGCCGGTTCGCGATATGTTCGGGAGCCGGCGGCACTTCCGGACCGGGCCACGCGTAGTTCACGTTAAGCCACGCGTGTATCTCTATATCGAACAGGTCCGCCAGCTCGACGGCGTACGCCAGCGGGTCGTAATCGTCCGGTTGCCCTTCCAACTTGCGGGACCGCGGCTCTGTTTCCGATACGTAGTAGGCGTCGCCGGCCCGCCGGACTTGAAGGTAAATCTCGTTGAAGTTATAGGCGTACGCGATTGCGATGAGCCGCTCAACGTCAGCGGGAGTGTAAAGGGCTTCGGTCGTCGCCCACATACCCTGGGTAAAATCGGCCCGCGGCGGGTCGAGTAGAGCCGACGCGGCGGTCGATAAGGTTAGCGCGAAGGCCACGATGGCGCGCCGGTATATATAAACGCGTCCCGGTACGGCGGTTTTTTTCGCGCGGACGTTTGTTTGGGGAAACGAATTCAAGGGCTTGGGCGGCCGTATCACCGGGTTCTGATGGCCACTTTCACGGCTTCCTGGCTTTCCATCATCTTGAACGCGTCGTCTATTTCATCCAGGGGCAACTCGTGGGTAGCCAGCCTCGATAAGATGTCCATATCTTCGTGGAGCAGAGTCAGCGCCCGGCGCACCGAAAAGGGCGTGTGGTGGAATACGCCGATAACCGAGAGTTCATCGTAGTGTAAACGGGACGTATCCAGTTCTATTTTACTCCCCGCCGGGCAGCCGCCGAACATAACGACCCGGCCGCCTTTGCGGGTTACGGATATGGCGCGGCGCCAGGCTTCGACGTTACCCACCGCTTCCACGACCACGTCGGCGCCGTCGCCCGACGGCGACGCGGAGGCGACCTTTTCCGCTATATCGTCGTTCGCGTCGAGTACGATGTCGGCCCCGAAATCGGCGGCCCACGCACGGCGCTCCGGCGTCGGGTCTATCGCTATCGCTTGCGCCCCTTTCTGTTTGATAAGCCGAATAAACATCAAACCGATGGGCCCGCAACCGAAGACTGCCGCCGTGTCGCCCGCTTCGGTGTTTGATTCCTCGAAACCGTGGACGACGCAGCTGAGTGGCTCGAGTAACGCCGCCGCTTCCGGCGACATATCGGCCGGTTTAATGTACAGGTTTCGCTCTACGATACGCGCCGGTACGACGACGTACTCGGCGTACGTCCCCTGGAGGAACTGCAGGTCGTCGCAAAGGCTGTACTGCCCGCGGCGGCAGTAGTAGCATTCGCCGCAGGGCGCCGAATTGGCGCTCATTATGACGTCGCCTTCCTGGAAGTCCTCGACGACACCGGGGCCCAGCTCGACGACGGTCCCGCAGAACTCGTGGCCGAAGGGCGCCGGTACGTCGGCGGCGAGGACCGGGTGCGACCCGCGGACGTATGACTTCAGGTCGCTGCCGCAGGTAAGGGCGACGTCCACGCGAGCAAGCACCTCGCCCGGGCCGGGTCTCGGGTCCGGCAGTTCCTCGACCCGAAGGTCCCTGGCGCCGTATAGAAGGGCGGCTTTCATCTATTGCTGTTCGAAATCGTAGTAATCGGAGTAAAAACGCCGACCATATTAACAAAAGAGGTCGGGATTTCAAACGATTAATAACCCGATACGTAGGGATTACAACTGGGGGCGGGCGGCTTTTTCGTTACGTTTTATGGACACACAATGGCCTTCATAACCCGTGTTTCGGCCTGGTCTTTAGTCGCGGCGCTGGCGGTTTCCAGCCCGTAACACGCGTAAGGAACGTCCTCGAACGCGTCCGCGTTACCGGCGATCGCCGCTAACGCGTCGGCGAAAGCCGCGGGCGACGGAGAATAACTCCCGTACACGGTCAGGTCCATATGGTATATCTTGTCCGCCGAAAGGCCCACGTCCGGCGAGAGCGTCGGTCCCGCGAAAAGGCATATCGTACCGCCCGGCCGGACCCACTCGAACGCTGCGGCGGCCGTGCTTTCGGCCGCGTGGGTAACGAATACGTAGTCGGCGCCGCGGCCTTCGGAAAGGTCAACGATAACCTCGGTTACGGTTGGTCCCGGTTCCAACGATGCCGCGGCCCGCCGACTCGTCGCGAGAACGCGCCTGTCGGGCAGCGGTTCGACTGCGACGACGGCGCCTAAACGCTCATTTAACGCCGTAATCGCCAGTTGGCCTATGAACCCGGCGCCCACGACGACGGCCAGGTCGTCGGCGAGTAGCTTTACCCTGTCGAGGGCCCGGAGTATGCACGCGTACGGTTCGACGAATGTTCCGAGTTCGAACGATACGGCGTCGGGAAGCTTGAACAACGAACCCGCCGACAGTTCGGTCGACAACAGTATTTTTTCGGCGAAACCGCCCGGTTCGAAGTTCGTCGCTTTGAACCGGCGGCACATAGAGAAGCTGCCCCGGCGGCAGAAGTGGCAGTCGCCGCAGGGCGCGTGGTGCCACGCGACTACGCGGTCGCCGGGGGCGAAGCTGTCGATGCCGGACCCGGCGGCCGCGACGACGCCCGTAACCTCGTGCCCCAGAACCGTCCATGGCTCGACGGTACTTTTGATTATTTTATAAAGGTCCGACCCGCAAACGCCGCAGGCCCGTACGTCAACTACGACTTCATCGAAGCCGGGTTCAGGATCGTATATATCGGTCAAGGCGAAACGGTAAGGCGCTTCGCCGTGGAAGCCGAAAAGCCGCGGACCGTCGTCGGGAAGTTCGTCGGTGTCCGCAGGGCCGAGCCAGACCGCGGCCTTCACCCGAGCCTCCGGGCGAACGCGTCGCTCAGCCTTTCCCGGGTTATGTTGGGGTCCTCGACGATTACTCTGGAACCGCTGAGGATGTCCATGACGCCCACTTCGTTCGGATAACGCGGAACGATATGTAGGTGTAAGTGGGGGATGGAAGCGCCGCTCGCGGGCCCGATGTTGTATCCGATGTTGAAACCCTTTGGCTCGTAAACTTCCGTGAGTACGTCGAGGGCCGCGTCTTCCAGCCGCCGAAATTCCGACCATTCTGCGTCGTTGTAGTCCCGGACGTCCTCTACGTGCCGTGCCGGGAATAACATTATATGCCCGGGATTGTAGGGGTAAAGGTTTAGAGTTATTACGAACAGGTCGGACCGCGCGACGTCCAATTGGGGGATTTCCGATTCGCCGTCGGCGATGGCGCAGAGGATGCACTCGCCTTCCGCTCTGTTCTCCAATCGTTTTACGTACGCTGTTTTACCGACCGCGAACAAATTTCTACGCCGGTCCGACATTATTGTTCGAAACCGGTCGGCCCCAGGCCCGGCCGGCCTTTCGGTATTTTTATCTCGCCGAATTGGTCCTCGAAACGGCGCACGTTTTCGTTAAGCGCCAGCGCGAGCTGTTTGGCGTGCAGCGGCGGTATGACAATCCGCGTGTGTACCTTCACGCCGGCGCGGCCCGGGACGACGCGCCCGAAATCCAAAACGAACTCGGCAGGCGAGGACATAACGTGCCACGCGTTGGAGTACGTCCCTTCGGCCACGTCGTCGGGTATCTCCGGCTCGACGACGCCCGGCGGCTTTTTCTTCTTGTCCTTATCTTCTGCCATTTTCCTCCACGGGTGAAAGTCGCCGGTATTGTATATTAACGGCGGGTGATTGGCAAGGGGATTAACTTCCTTCGAGCTTATAAGGAACCGCGGAGTTTACTCCTTCGGCGGTTTCCAATAATACAAATAAGTTTACCGGCCGCCGTCATTTATCCGTTTGGCCGCGTGGCGTACGTACGTCCGGGGCCGGAACTGTTCGCCCGGATCCGGCAAAGGCGTCGGCTCGGCTATGTGCATCCCCGCCCAGTCGGCCTCGAGTACAATCGCCGCGTATGCGGCCGCCTGGGCGGGAGTTCCGCCGTTCAGGTAATCGGGCACCGCCAGATAAGCGGCGAAGAGCCCGGCCCGCCGGCAGTAGTCGCCGAAGGCCTCGGCGACGGTTCGAAGCCGAGACAACGGCGTTTTACATGCGCGGAAATCTGCTTTCAGTACGAAGTCTTCAATTATCTTCCCCTTACGCCATAGAACGAGCCGGGGCCGGAGCGGACGTTTCAGGTCCACCGCCAGTACGCGAGGCGGATACCCGAACCAGGGGGCCGGCCCACGCCCGGCAGCCGGCCCGAAGACGTCGTCGAAAGGGTAGTCCTCCTCGTCGTCGTAATCGCGTTCTTGGTCTTCGTCTATTTCGATTCCGTCGATTCGTATATCGGCGAACAAGTCGAGCATATCGGCCATATAAGTCCTTTCGTCCCGAATAAAAAAGGCCCCGCGTGTGCGGAGCCCGGTTCTCCCGGCGTGTTTATTTATCAGTGATAGGTTAGCATATTGCTAAACAAAAGTCAAGCATTATTTAATTGGACACCCCCGGGGCATTCGCCTGGGAGAAACGTAAATCATTATATTCCAATGTATTATAGTAACCGCTAAGTGGGAATCGATTCCGGCTGTTGGATTTTAATAAGTCTATTCACTAGGAACATATATGTTAATTACGGGCTAAATAACGGTGAAATTCCTACGCACAGAACCCTTGCGGCTACCATAAATTCGTGGTAAACTCTCTACTTAGAAACAGGAAGGTTTTGATTTTACCGTTTTACGAAAGGGGGCGATTATATGCGTGGCGTAATCCTATATTTAACTGTAGCTTTAACTTCGGTTTCTCTAGCTAGCCAATGGGGGTCGGGTACGCCGTGCCCTGGTGTGAACACTGATAATAGCGAATACGCTGCCGGAATCTGTAGTAACGGCGACCTTTACGTTATCGACAACGCTCTCATTAAGTTGCATTCGTATTTGGGTTCATATACGTGGTCCGACGTAAGACAGGATTGCCCCGGAATAGGACACGTATGGTCTGCGGCGATTAACCCAAGTGCAACCGAAGGTTACGTGGGCGTATCGGAATTCGGCGACGAATGGAACATACGCGCGATTAATTCCGCCGACGGAATCAATTGGGAACTGGGCGACGCTTTAGCCGGTTGGAATAGATACCCGAATATACCCAGATCTGTCTCGTGCGCTTGGTCCGGATCGGGTAAGTGGTTGTACGTAGTTTATTCCGACGGCGTTGTTTGGAGCGCTCCTCAACCTTACGAAAACCCTCAGGGAATAACGTTCGACTTCGGATCGGATGGTACTATTTGGTACGCCGACGTAAGGTTTTCGGGTGATTATATAGTCATCGGTTACGACGAAACGGGTACGGATATCGATTTGTATGAAGCGACCGGTTTTGGTTCAACGTGGGGGCAACCTATTAAAATAGACGAGGTAAATTCTTCGGCCGACGAAGTTTACCCGATACTCGGTGTTATCGGAGCCGAATCAGAGAATATACTGCTCTGGGCGACGCCGCCTTATCCATATAATTTCGATATTTATTACTCGACCGGTGATAACGTAACAAGACTGGAACCTACTTCGTTCGGTAATATAAAGGCGTTTTTCCGTTAGTACGACTTTCGGGTGTGAGCACCCGCTGCGGCTTTCTAGGTTCGTTGTTGTTTATTCCGCGCCCTATCGAGATACGCCGCGTACATCATCACGTATTGGTACGCGTCCATCGCGGCGGCGGCTAAGCCCTGCCAACCGTCGAGAAACCCCAGCCGGAGAACGTAGCGCCGGACGAACCGGAACGTCGGTTTTACGAAGAAGTACTTGAGGGAGTTCGTCGGGCCCGGCCGGACGCCCTTCCGTTTCAGGTGGTCGGCGCCGGCCTGGATATAGAACGGTAACTTACGCATGTACTCGGCGACGGTCGGATAACTTTCGTGTACAAGGGGCGTACGCAGGCGCCCGGTAGGCCCGTCCACTTCCAGCTTCTCGTGTACGCTCATGCAGGCGAATCGGGCCTTGCCGCGTTTAAATAGCCGTAGTTGCGTATCGGGGTACGCGCCGCCGTGGCGCAGGTACTTCCCGAAATACTGGTTGAGCCGCGGCATCGTGAATGCGACGCGGCCACGCCCGTCTTCGTCGACGGCGGCGCGTATCTCCGCGGCCAACTCCAGCGGTACCCGCTCGTCTGCGTCGAGATAGATAATCCAATCGCCGGTCGTCGCGTCTATTGCCGTGGTCTTGTTCACGTTCAAATTCCGGAGGTTTTCGCCGGTCAGCACGACGGCGCCCGCTTCCCGTGCTATCTCCGCAGTCGCGTCCGACGACCCGGCGTCGAGAACTACCACCTCGTCAGCGAAACCGAGCGTCTCGAGGAGCCCCGGTAGGCTTTCTTCTTCGTCGTGGGCTATTACGGCCGCCGAAATTTTTTTTCGAGATTTCACTTGCATTCGTTAATCCAATGTGCTATGTTACGCGCCGATTATGGCACGGATCTGCGACATATGCGGAAAAGGACCGATGACCGGTTCGAACATCAGCCATGCCCACAACGTGACGAAGCGGCGTTTTTTACCGAATTTACAGAAGATTCGGGTGCGTCGGGCCGGGCGCGTCGAAACGATTCGCATATGCACTCGGTGCTTGAAAACCGGAAAAGGTTTTGTTAAGATATAGCTATCAACCCCCCTCCTTTGTTGTTGGCGGCCTCGAAAGAGGCCGCCTTTTTTATTGGGTCGATTAACCGGCTAGGTCGTCCTTGTCGAAATCGCCGTCGTCTTCGCCGGCGAGCCCTTCCTCGAAAGCCTCGTAGAACTCGTCGACCCGGTCGGCACCGCTTTCCTCGGCCGGTTCCGCTCTCCGTCTGGGGTAGAATATCCAGGCGACGAGAACCGATACGAGATACAGCACCATAAGGGGCGCCGCCAGGGCGGAACAGGTTATGGGGTCCGCCGTCGGAGTGAGTATCGCCGCCAGGATGAACGCGGCCACCACCACGTACCGCCAGCCGCGTAGCATCATCCCGGGCGAGACTATCCCCAGCTTCGCGAGGAAAAAGACCAGCACCGGCGTCTCGAAGACCAGCCCGGTCGCGAGCATCAAACGCGTAACCAGCGAAACGTACGCGTCCAACGACCACAGCGCGATTATTCGGTCGGTTTCGAAAGACCGGAAGAACTTCATCGCCGGGATTAGCAGGTTGTAGCCGACGGCCACGCCGGCGGCGAAGCAAAGTACCGTGAAGAAGACAAACGGGACCGCGAACCGCTTTTCTTTCGGTAGAAGCCCCGGCGAGATGAATCGCCAGATCTGCCAGAAGGTATAAGGCGACGTAGCGATTATCGCGGTGAAGAACGCCACCTTCAGGTGTACGACGAAAGCCTCGGCCGGTTTGAAGTACTGGAAGTACGTCCCGGCCGGCGCGAGTAGGAACCCCAGTATTTGGTTCGCGAAGTAGAAACACGCGCCGGTTCCCGCGGCCAGCGCGATTACTACGCGGATTATACGGTGCCGGAGCTCCTCCAGGTGCTCCAGAAAGGTCATCTCGTTCGGGTCTTTCGGCGGGATTCCCACGGCGCGAGTATAGCGCAGGGGGGCAAAAGCGGCAAGGGGATTATTAAGTGAAACGGCGGGCTTTACGCCCGCCGCTTTTGTTTGCGTTTGCCGTTTACTCATAAGTACCTTCCGCCCGGCCCTTTTTCGGCCGCTTCGACGAACTCCTTGAAGATGACGCGCCCCGGTCCGGGACCCATCAGCTCCTCTCGGCGGGCGCGGCGCCGGCGCTCGCCCCATTCGCCGACCAGGTACTGGGGAAGCTGATAGAGCCAGTTTGCGCGTTCCGGATGGGGCATAAGGGCGATTACCGGCCGGGTGAACGCCGAAAGGCCGGCGATATCGCTGATAGAGCCGTTGGGGTTATAAACCCGTTCGCCGGAACCGTCGGCGCGTACATACTGGCAATAAATAAGCTCCTTGTCCTTGATTTCGGTTATGAGTTTGGTGTCGTCGGTGGCGAAGCGACCCTCGGCGTGGGCCGCGGGCATCGGCAAAATCGTCCCCGAGGGCTCGTGGCGAAGATAGACCCACCTGCAATAGAAACCGGCGTGGTCCGGGTTCTCGTTGGGCGCCAACGCCATCTCTACCTCGCCGGGTTTGCGGCCGGGGACCAGCCCGGCCTCGACCAGAACCTGGGCGCCGTTGCAAATACCCAGGACCGGCTTGCCGCGGTCGACTTCCTCTGCCAGGGCTGCGACTATCTCGTCCTTGGCGGCGATAGCGCCGGCGCGAACCCGGTCCTCGTATGCGAAACCGCCGGGCAATATAAACCCGTCGTGGGTCGAGAGCGTCCGAGGGTTGACATTGAATCGAATTATCTCTCCGGTTCCGCCGACCGACTCGACGGCCCGGGCGGTCTCGTACTCGCAGTTGACGCCCGGAAACTGGATTATCGCGATTTTCGCCATTTATGCTTCCGTATCGTTCGGTTTGCTAGAAAAGTTCCCTCAATCCGCCGGCCCACGGTTCGGCCAACGATTCTACCGTTTCCGAAATTACCGGTTTACCGTCCATGTAAACCACGAGCCGCGGGTCATCGATTACCGTCCCGATACGCCACCAGTCCACGCCGGCGGCCTCGAATATGAGCTCCGCGGCGTACTCGCAGCCCTGGTTCATCTCCACCACGTACCCGCCGTTTTCGCAGAAAAGGGCTTTGTAGATTTCTTCGGGCTCGTTGTCGTCAATTACATCCGTCAGATCTATTTCGGCGCCAAGTTGCCCGGCGCCCGACGGCCCCATGACCATCTCGGCCAGGCAGACGGCTAGGCCGCCGTCGCTGATATCGTGGCAGGATGCGTTCAAAAGGGTTTCGTTCACTTCCAACACTACTTGGAGCATGAGCCTTTCGTCCTCGAAACGGGGCCGTGGCGCCGGTGTCCCCCAGCGTCCGTCGAGGCGGTACGCCGCCGACGCGCCCATCTCGCCCCAGCGGCGCCCAATTAGGTACAGAGCATTGTCCGGGAACTGTAAGTACCCGGCCGTCGCCCGGTCGATGTCGTCAATGTAACCGAATACACATACTACCGGCGTCGGATAGACGGCCGCGCCCGTTTCGGACTGGTTGTAGAACGATACGTTACCGCTTACTATCGGTAGTGGCTCGCCGTCGGAGCCGCGGAGCCCGACGGCGCGACACGCGTCGCCGATGCCCCGGACCGCTTCGACGAAGCTCCACATCACTTCCGGCTCCTCCGGGCTTCCGAAGTTCAGGCAGTCCGTGATGCATATGGGCGTCGTACCCACGGCCACGACGTTACGGACAGCTTCGAGAACCGCGTGGGCGCCACCGGCGTACGGGTCGAGCCGCGTTATGAACGGGTTCCCGTCGGCCGCGGCGGCGACGGCCCGGCGGCTTCCGTGCCATGGCGCGATTACCCCGGCGTCCGATTCGCCCGCCTCGATTACCGCGTTACCCTGGACGTTCTTGTCGTAATGGTCGAAAACCGGGCGGCGCGAGCATACGTTCGGCGTCGCTAATAGCTGGAGTAAGGTTTTACCCGGTTCTCCGGGGACGGGTTGGGGACCTTCGGGTTCGATTGGCGGACTCGCCGGGACGGTAGGTCGCTTATATGCCGGGCCGGTCGTCAGGGCATCGAGCGGGATGGACGCGACCACTTCTTCCCCGTGTATCATTTCGTATTCCAGTTCCCGTGTAATTTCGCCGATTACGGCGGCACAGGCGCCCGGGAACACACGGGGCAGGTCGTATATCTCGTTGTATATCTCCGTGAACTCGTCGGCGAAGAAAGCGGGTATAGCGGCTACGTACCGCTCTTGGGTTTCGGCGACGGCGATAATTTCCGGCGGTAAACCGTTAATCGCGAGCGGCACGCGGTCGAGATAGATTTTCGCGCCCAAGTCGCCGGCGGCGGCGAGTTCGCTGGTAGCGCCGGCAAGGCCGCCGGCGCCGGTATCTTTCCAGCCGATTTCGATACCGCGTTCGCGCGCCCGGCGGAGCATCTCTTTGTTGGCTACGGTCAATACCCTTTTAAGGAAAGGGTCGTGGACCTGTACGGCGCTCTTGGACTCTTCGGCTTCGTCGTCCAGAACGGCGGAAGCGAAGGACGCGCCGCCGACGCCGGTGTCGTCGGTCGGTTTGCCGACGACCATTATGAAATAGTGAACGTCGTGGGCGATGCGAGGCACAGCGCTGCGGACTATCTTGTCTTCGTCCACGATGCCGAGGGCGATAACGTTCACCAGGCAGTTATCGTCGTAACAGGAATCGAAGTAAACGTCGCCGCCGAGGTTGGGTACGCCGATGGGGTTGGCGTAACGCCATATCCCGTCGACGACGCCCCGGGCGATGGAACGGGTGCGGTGGCCGTGGTCGCCTTCCGGGTCGCCGAAGCGCAGGGGGTCGAGGCAGCCAACCACGTCGGCGCCCATACAGTAAACGTCCCGGACGATGCCGCCTATGCCGGTGGCGGCGCCTTCTACCGGGAGGACCTGCGACGGATGGTTGTGGCTTTCGTGGGCGACCGCGATGCATTTGCCTACGCCGTTCTCCCGGAAGACGCGGACGACGCCCGCGTCTTCGCCCGGCCCGAGAACCACGTTGGACGCGGTCGTCGGTAAATACCGCTTAAGGGCCCAACGGCTGGACTTATACGAGCAGTGTTCGCTCCAGGCGACATCGAAGATGAAGGCTTCGGTCTTGCTCGGTTCCCGACCCAATAACTTAATTACCTCGGCTACCTCTTCCGCGGTTAAGGTAAGATCATATTCGGTAACGATATCGGCGGCGGTTTTGAGGTCCTTTTCGGCGGATCCCATCTCTGTCATTGAGTAGCTCCGACGGCTTAAACCCTTGATAGATTATTGCCTTATGGTATATTTCGATTATAACAACGCGGTAAGGTCAAGGCAACGGTTTTTTAGGTAACGTGCGGGTTAATCGTACGTTTCGAACGGTTCGCGGGGAAACGGGAGCGCGTCATGGATAAGTCTATGTTACTGTTCTTGCTGCCGTTAGTGTTTATGGGTTACGCGAGGTCGAGCGACGGAGCCGACGAGGACCCTATGGAGGTGTGGAACGATCTCGCCGATGAACTACGGCGACAACCCGGCGTTACGAACGTCGAGTTATTCCCGACGAAAAGTAGCAATCTGTTCGTCGGCATAGAGTTGAGCCACGCGGCGATAGTAGCCGGTCCGGTCGATACGCTCGACACGGGGATAACGCCGACGATGTGTGAGGAGTCGCCGTTACGGATTGAGATAAGAATCCAGATACCGGATCTGGACGTGCGGCAATGGTGGGGGTTCTACGAAGCGGGGACTAAAGCGTTCGTCGATACGCAGTACGGCGTAACCTTCGGCGGACACCCCGACCTACGGCCGGAGCTGAGTGACGAGACGGGGACCTTCGTCGTACGACTGCCGTGCGAGGGGTAGGGGAATCGTTTCTTAACATTTATTTTACATGCTTTGCGGCCCTAACCACCCGCCAAATCACCGCCGCGTTCGGGTGTACCGCTAAGTATACTAAAGCTACTAACGGCGCCGGTTCCCACGCGGCCGCCGCGACCGCGCAGAGAACCATAACGGTCATTCTGGTTCCCTTGCTCGCGAGGGTCGGACGCCCCAGGCCCAAACCAAGCTCGGCGGCCCGGGCCGTCGTGTAACTTACCGATGCGGAACCGGCCAAAGCGAGGAAACCGATTGCGAACAGGGTTTCCGGCGTTACGTGGTAGGGGAGAGGTACGTCAAGTAAGTAGAAAAACGTCCCGGCCACCATCGCCAGGTCGGCGTAGCGGTCCAGAACTGAGTCGAGGAACGCGCCGGCCCGAGTCGAGCGCCCGGTCAATCGGGCCAGCTGGCCGTCGGCGCCGTCGAGTACTTGCGACGCGGCGGCGACTATTCCGGCCTGCCACGGGTATCCGAAAGCCAGCAGGAACCCCGCGGCGGCGCCGAGTCATACCGACGTGCCGGTTACGGCCCACGGGCGTACGAACGGCACGTGTTTGAGTAAGAGGGCGACGGGCGCGCTGAGGTATCGTTTAATCCAGCGGAGAACGAACCGGTCCGTCGGTTTGTTCCGCCAATCGAGGGGACGACCGTCCCACGATACTTCCGTTTCGCCGTTCATAGTAAACCTCCGGCAAGCTTCGAGTAGTCGGGCGTTTCACCGGCCAGGTACTTGTTTACGGCTCTTTCCGCGACGGGAACGGCGAATTCGGCGAGGTAGTTTTCGATGGCGTTTTCGTCGTACGATAAGTCGCCGGATTTATCCCTGTAGTTGTTGCTGAGGACGCAGTCTAGCTGGTCCGCCTCTTCTTCCCAATCTCCGCCGACGAGTTCTTCGATTTCGGCGCCGGAAGCTACGTGACGGAGCGGTAGCACGAGTTCGACACCGAAACGCGCGAGGAAGTTCACATACGTGTCCAGAGCCGGGCCTGTCTGGTTGAGTTTGATACGTCCGTCGTGGCTCTCCCGTTCGCCAGCGATTACGAAGTTACAGCCGGTCTTTTTCGCCAGTGAGACTCGTATCGCGTGGAAGTAAACGTGGCAGCCGATACACGGCGTATAGAAACCGTATCGTTCGAACAGCGCGGAAACGTAGCGGCCGTTTATTATCCGCCAGAGCCCGGCCGAGCCCAGAACGACGGGGCCGTAAACGGCGACTCCCGGCGCTTTTTCCGCCAGGAGCTTCTTTAGGAATCCGGTTTTGCCGAAAACAACTTCCCAGTCGCCGAACTCAGTCCCGGTGTACGCTATCGTCGGGAGAACGGCGTCTATCGGGAGTTCGTCAACGGCTCGGACCGCCGCAGCGAAGCTGTCTCGCCCGGCGACTTCTACTATTGCGGGGTTTTCCGCCTTTTTAAGCGATTTAGCCGCGTCGGCGGGAAGCATCCACTCGGGTATCGGCCAAATGAGTTCGGGTTTATCCCGAAGGATATCGCCGAAACGCGGGTCCATCGGCTATTCGGGTTCCCCCGCTTCGACGCCGGAGCCGGTTTCTTCGAAGTCCTCGAAACGGTAGACCGCCCAACCCGCGGACGCGTCCCCCCGTACGACCCGCCACCAGTACTGCCGTTTTTCCACGACGGTTATTAGTTCGTCTTCGGGGATAAGCCCTATGCGGCTGGACCAGAGATCCGGCTCGGAGTAAAGCGTTACGCCGTCGGGTGCGACAATCGTGTAGGGTTCGTTTACTTCTATTCGCTCTTCGGCGACTCGCGGTTCCGGCGGCGTTTCGGTTTCGGCTTCTTCGGAACCTATCGATCCGAGGAAGGACACTATACCGATTACGGCGGCGCTTACCGCGATAGCGAGTATTATTAGCCCGGGTTTGGGGTTCCGCACGAATTTACGTATGATACCTTGTAAATCGAAACCGGATTTAGGCGCCGTGTCGCCGGGCTCGGCGCGTTTTTCGGCTTCTACCGCTTCGCCGAAGATTGCCCCGCAAGACGGGCAGTGGAAAAAGCCGCTCGCGAGTTCCTCGGCGTCGCCTTTACAATTGGGGCATTTTACGGTCGGTTCGTTCGGCATATTATCTACCTCGTGTTTACTATATGTTAAAACCTGCGTTATGTCAAAAGAAAACCGGCCCGCGTAGGGGGCCGGCCATACTTGGGTCTACGGGGTCAATACTATTTAACGATAACGGCGCCCGCGTCGAAGCAACCCGAGTCGAAGTCCATGTAGGCTTCGGACGTACCTTTAACGGTAACTATACCGGCGTCCTTGTCATAGCTTACCGACCAGCCGATGTCTGTCTGGTCCATATAATCGACGTAACCTGGGTCTTCCGCGTCTTTCGTCGAGACGAGGCTGCCCATGTTCTTGACTTCGCCGCCGACGGGAACGAAGTTCTCGGGCTTTACGAAACCGTAGGCGATGCGTTCCTTTAGCCCCTTCGATACTTCGAAACTCAATTCGAACTCGCAGGTATCGGTCGCCGGATATATTTTGGTGAACTGGAATATGCCTACTATGTGTTCGGCGGACGACATCTCTTTAGAGGCGCCCTCGATGGTAGTAACTTTGAACGTGTCGTATTTGGTCGATAAGTTTTCGTCGTTCGCGAAACGAACTACGGCTTTCTTCACCTGACCCGTATATATCTCGCTCAGGTAAGCGGTCGCGTTAACATCGTCGAATTCGATTTTGAGCGAGGTCCATGCTTCCTCTTCGTCGAACTTTACCTTTTCTTCATAGGGTTCGGCGAAAGCGACCGCTGCTATCGCCAGAGCCGCGGTGATTAGAATGACGTACCTCATCCGTTTACCTCCTGAGTGGTTATAGGCCCGTTGCGGTTTTCCGATATTATACGGTAAAAACGGTTTAAAAGGAACAAAAAACGTACTTCCGGCGGCGTGGCGAACGCTCGGCGAGCATAGGTCGTGGCCTTACGTTAATCCTCCGGCGGCGTTTTAGCCCTTGCTTCGGGTGTAACGTTCGTTTAATATTACCCGATTTTAAATTCCATTTAGCGGGGTCCGTGCCTATGTTCCGTACGTTGAAGTTTAAAATCGGCCTACTTGCCGTTTTACTGGTCGTCGTCGTAACGGCGGTATCGGTCTTTCTTATCTCCGACAGAATGCAAGACGCGCTTCGCCGGGAAATCGAGCTGCGGGGCGAGACGCTGGCGCGCGATCTGGCCGCCGTGGTCGAGGATCCGCTCACGACCGGCGACGATCTGTATATCGCCCGTTTCGTAACCGAGGCGGCGAAGAACGAGGGCGTTCTTTACGCCGTCGTACTAGATGATGAAGGCGTGGTCCGCGGTTTCCGCGACAAGTTCACCGAGGACTTCACCCGTTACTTGGGGAAGAGGTACGAACCTCCGCCCGGCGTGGAATCCCTCGGCGACAGGGACCTCTATTCCCAGACCTTTGAACACGATACCGCCGGGTCGGCGTACGACGTGGCCGTCGCCGTGAAGCTGGCCGGGAAAAAGAAAGTGGGCGAGATACACGTTGGTATCTCCCAGGCCGGCGTAATCGCCGCCGTGAACCGGACCCGCGCGACTATCGCCGTTATCTTCGCGGGCGGTTTGGTGATGGGTGTTATCGGTTCTCTGATATTGAGTACGTTCCTGACCCGTCCGATAGACCGGTTAATGAGGGGCGTCAAAACCCTCCAGAAGGGCGATTTCTCCGTCCGGGTGCCGGTAAAATCCCGCGACGAAATCGGTCAGTTAACCGGCGCCTTCAACGAGATGGCCCAGTCACTGGGCGAGAAGGAGATGATAAAGGACGCGTTCAGCCGCTATGTATCCCGCCAGGTCGCCGAGATAATCGTGAACGACCCGGACAAGTACGTATCCACGCTGAAAGGCGAGCGGAAGAGGGTCGCGATACTCTTCGCCGACATACGCGGTTTTTCGGCCATCGCAGAGTCGCTGCCGCCGGAAGAGGTTGTGGCGCTACTCAACGATTACCTGACCGAGATGACCGACGTGATATTCGAGTACGAGGGCACTCTGGATAAGTTTCTGGGCGACGGGTTGATGGCGATATTCGGCGCGCCGGTGGAACTGGCGGAGAACACCCTCAGCGCGGTGAAAGCCGCCGTCGATATGCGTGACCGGTTGGAGGAGTTCAACGCGGATAGGAAGGCCCGGGGCGAAGACCCCATCCGCGTCGGTATAGGCATCAACTTCGGCGAAGCTATCGTCGGTAACGTCGGGTCGCGGGAGCGGATGGATTACACCGTCATAGGCGATACGGTGAACGTCGCCCAGCGGCTACAGGCGTTCTCGAAAGGCGGGCAGATAATACTTTCCGAGATGGCTTACGGCGAAGTGAAAAACGAAATTAACGCGAAGACGATGGGCGAGTTTCAACCCAAAGGCCGCGGTGAATCGTTGGTAGTGTATGAGGTGGAGGGGGTCGCGTAGTAACGCCATAACTTGTTACGTTAATAGATCTTCTGGCGCGGGTTTTCCCACATACCGCCGGGGCTTTAGGTCCTTAAACGCCGCTCGCCGGGCGTAAAGCTTTTTTTGTTGATTACTATAACGGTGTATAATATAATAAGAGCGATAAAAGATAGATAATTCTCGCAAATTGCCGAAGGTTTAGGTACGTGGGAGAAGTCGACGAAAAATACCCTATGCCGGAAGGCGTCGCCGGCGATTACGAAAGAGCCCGGGAATTAATCGAGGCCGAGGAGTTCGAAGAAGCCGAAGCAGTTCTTAACGGTATCCTCGAGGTCGTACCGGATCACCCGAGGGTTATTTACGCTCTCGGGACTGTTTTTTACCACGCCCGTGCCCGGGGCGCGGACGAAAACGAGGGTGTTCGCAAAGCCGAGGAAACGCTACTGAGGGCAATCGAACTGGGGCCGGATTTGGCGGAAGCGCATAGTTTTCTCAGTTATTTATACGCGAAGATGAACCGCCGGGAAGAAGCCTCCAAACATATCGAAACGGCGATTAGGCTCGCGGTAAAATCTGCACGGAATTGGAATTCGATAGGGTTATACTTCGGAGTCGAGAGCGAATATGAAAGAGCCCTGGATTATTTCCTCGCCGCTTATTCTATCGATTCGGGGTATTTCGTGGCGGCTTATAACGCTGCTTGCGCGTATGCGAGATTGGGGGATACCGAATCGGCATTTAAGTACTTGAAAGCCGGTTTAAAATCCAAGCGGCTGACCAAGGGGGCGGAAACTGACCGCGACTTCGATAAGATACGGGACCTCCCGGAATTTAAAAAGATAATGTCGGCGGCCCAAAAACGTTTGGGGATCTCGTAGTAAACGAAACGGCCGAATAATCCTACCTGAAGTAACTTACTCGGGAGTTGACTCGAAGATATAGGCGAGCCCCAGCCCTTGGGCCGGGGCGAGTCCCTAGCGGTGTATAAGGTGGAGGGGTTCGCTTAATGGATTCTGGTAGGTTTTAGTTGCATCGCTACTCAATGCTCCAACTCATACCACTCGAGGTTCTCGGGGGCCGGCGGCGGGGTAAGGCCGTCGGGTCCCAGTTCGTCCATTAGCCCATACGTATCTAAAACAGCCGCTACCCGTTCCCGACGCGTTTCCGCGTTCGTTCCAGTTATTACGGTTAAATACGCTTCGCACGTTTCGCAAAACATGAACGACTTTTCGTCGAGTTCGACTAAGCTGTTCGCGTAGGACATATTACACTGTGGGTTACGGCAATGCCGTAACCCGTACGCGTGCCCTAACTCGTGGGTTATAATCTTACCGTATCGAAGCTGCTGGCGTTCGTAACTCACGTCGCCTAAACCGTAACGCGCGGTTGATATTACGGCGCAACCTTCCGAGATATACGACGAACCTAAAACGAAGTTTACGTCCTCGTGTGTAATGTCCTCGCCCGTTAACCCGACGATATTGGCGCCGTCCTGCGGATAAAAGGTTATTAAATAATCGAGTAGTCCGAATACGTCGTATTGGTCTGTCGACGGGTAATAATATCCATCCGGAAGCGGTAGTGGATCTCCCGATGCCGACCTCACGCCGAAAAACGCGTCGATAATATCTTGGGCGAAGACGACGTCGGGTGCGGGTACGTCGCCCATTGGATGTATGTAAACATCGCAATGCGGAGGTTTCTTGGGTTCCTCTCGTATAACGTTGTCGCCGGAATCTATATAATCGCTTGAGACGTCGTTGGGCTTAATAGGTTTACTCCGTATGAATATAGCGTAAGCTGTGGCTAAACATAAGAATATAAAGGCGGCCGATACGCCAAAGATAACGTACCGTTTGACGCCGGCGGGATTCTAATACTCCAACTCATACCACTCGAGGTTCTCGGGGGCCGGCGGGGGAGTAAGGCCGTCGGGTCCGAGTTCGTCGGTCAATCCGTATTTTTCCGCTACGGCCGCGAGTTTCTCTCGGCGTTCCGACGGGATTAAGCCGCCGGCCGCGCAGATGAGTTTCTCGCACCGCTCGCAGTACGCGAGACGCTGGCCGTCGAGGGCCGCGACGCTCTCGGCGTAGTCCATCGCGCACATAGGCTGCCGGCAGTGGTGCGCCCCGTACGTATGCCCGGTCTCGTGTAATAAAAGCTTCCCGAGCCGGGCCAGTCGCCGTTTCTCGCTCGCGTCGCCGGCGCCCATCCGGTGGGTCGAAACGACGGCGTAGCGCCCGGGGCACCGTGCTACGCCGATAACGTAGTTACGCCCCTCCATAAAGATATCCACGTCCGTCACGGCGACGGCCCGGTAAGCGTCGTCCGGCGCGTTGGCCTCGAGATACCGGAGCAGGCTGGACGCGCCGTACTGGTCGCGTTCCGCGTAATAATACTCATCCTGCATCGGGAGGGCGGGCCCGACTACCGTTTCGCGGCCGAAGGATGCTTCGACCACGTCCCGGACGAACGCTACGTCGCTTTCGGCG
>CP070755.1:1477911-1484914 GCA_020348885.1 Candidatus Coatesiibacteriota bacterium
CAAGTTCGGTAAAATCGTCTATCGCGTGGACCCGGAGGACGGCAAGGTCCTCGGTTACTTCAACTACAACCCCTGGGATCATTACGAGTACGGCATCATGACCGGCCTCGCGTTTGAATTCCCCGACGGGACCGGGAACTGAGGGGGCATAATACCCGTAAATCAACCCTGCTTGCGCGTCCGAACGCGCGAACTGGACACGCTAAGGCTCGTATGCCCGAAACAGTGGAACGAAGTAGGCGACGTGTTCATACCGCCGGTTAACCAGGGCCGGTACCTCGGAACTACCAATAAGTGCGGTCGGGCCTGGCTTCCGTTCGACCACGGGCCGTATATAGCGTGGAAAAAACTGGTAGGCGCGGTAGGCGTAGCAGAGTGGAGCTGGACGCCCGAGTTCCCGGCCTCGCCGTTCCTGAGGAACCTGTGGGTCGAACCGTTCTTAATGTTGGAGAAAGAGGTTACGTGGTAAAGGAGAGGTACTCAATGAAAACAGTTAAGTACATAACGTTATGTGTAACGTTGGTAGCTGTAGTTTCGTTCTACAGCTGCGCCGACCTGACGCCGCCATACGGCGGCTGGTTGTGGGTAGTTACGAACCGAGACAATCGGTCCGGATCAATACGGAAGCTAAACCCTTCAGACGGTACAACCGTGGAATCTTACCTAGCGCCCGCTTCAAACCACGGGAAAAACTTCGGCCTTGCTTTCGGTAACGGGTTGGTATGGGTAGGGTGGGAAGAAAAAGACCCATATACCGGCCAAAACACAGGTTACTTTATAAGATGGCTCGACCCTTCTACGGGAGATGATGGTGAACCTGTTGAAATAGAAATCCCGCCGTTAGGGCTGGCTTGGGTAAACGACGAACTCTGGGCGGCCAAAGGTGACGACTTCTATAGAATAAATCCCACAACCGGAGAGATTGAAGCGGAAATAACGGTAACACCGTACATATCAGCAAGAGGTTTAGCGTGGGACGGGGCGTATTTATGGGCGACCGATTACACATATGGAAATTGTACGTTAAGTAAGATCGACCTTAAATCGCGGAAAGTATTAAAGCAAGTAAAAGCACCGTGTAAACACCCGAAGGGTTTAGCCTGGGATGGGGGCGCCCTGTGGGTGAACGACGAGGAGACCAGATACGCGTATCGAGTTTCACCGGACGACGGCGACGTCCTCGGGTCCTACTACTACCCCTTCGACAGCGGCCAGTTCCCGTATGGCCTGGCCTTCGAGTTCCCCGACGGGACCGGGAACTAAGGGGGCATAATACCCGTAAATCAACCCCCCTTGCGAGGGAGATTAACGTCCGCACCCGCGAACTGGACACGCTGCGGCTCGTCTGCCCCAAGCAGTGGAACGACGTAGGTAAGCTGTTCGTAAAGCCGGAGAAACCGGGAACGTACTTGGGCTCGTCCAACAAGGGATGGCAAACCTGGATGCCGTACGACGACGGCGGCCACTTTATATGGAAGCGCCTTGCCGGTACGATAGCTATCGCCGAATGGGGTTGGACCCCCAACTTCCCCAAGGATTGGTGGCTCAAGGACCTCTGGTTCAAGCCGTTTATGATGTGCGAAAAAGAAGTACCGTGGTAACGAAGGAGGGACGAATATGAAGGCGAGAGTATTTATACTGGTAATAACCGTCGGCGGAATACTCATAGGTTGTAACGGCGACGGAGGCGTTACACCGCAAACGCCCGTACCTGGGTATATATGGGAGGTGTGGACAGGGTTTTCGGAAAGCGACCCTGACAGACCACCTTTAGTCTCCATAGATAGGTATAGCGCTGAAGACGGTAGCGAAAGTTACCCTAATAAAGGTAGTGCGCACGCTAGCAATTCCGAATCCAGTTATGGTTACGGCGTGGGATACGACGCAGCGTACGGAGACGGTCGCGTGTGGGCAGCCGGCGTTAAAATCGAGGTACACGGCGACATCCAACACTCAACTTACGGTATATGGGAGAGGGGGGTTGACTTCTTCGAGACAGAACGAGTCGAGGGCTTAACTTACGATGGCGAATATCTGTGGGGATCGTATGGTTCCGATTTCTACCGGATAGACCCTAATACATACGAATGCGAGCTTATGTTCACGTTCGGCGATGGGACCAAGGAATTCGTCGGGCTTGCGTGGGACGGCGAATACCTCTGGGGTTTAGCCGAAGGTGAAGCGATAAAGATCGACCCGGAAACCGGCTCAGAAGTCCGTTCCGTAACGTGTCCGGGCGGGACCAACGCTGGCCTTACGTGGGGGGGGAAATACCTATGGGTTAACGACTTAGATTTAAACGGATCGATATACCGTTTTTCGCCCGTTGACGGAACGTTACTGCAAGTATTAGATACGGGTAAATCCGAACTTTTCTGGGCGGGCGGCCTCGCTTACGAACCGGAAGGAGACAGCGCGAAATAAACAACGCAAAACGCGCGCGTTAGCAAGCGTACCCCCCCGCGAGGGGGTTTCTCGTGGGACGGCGAGGCCCTCTGGGTGAACGCCAAGTTCGGTAAAATCGTCTATCGCGTGGACCCGGAGGACGGCAAGGTCCTCGGTTACTTCAACTACTACCCCTGGGATCATTACGAGTACGGCATCATGACCGGCCTGGCCTTCGAGTTCCCCGACGGGACCGGGAACTGAAGGATAAGTCCGCACCCGCGAACTCGGCACCTAAAAAGCCGGGCTTTCGCCCGGCCTGTACGTTTGACGGTCGATAAAACCGCGTTAAAACCCCGCCTGCTCCATCGTCTTATCCACGACTTCTTTCAGGATTTCCGGTTTTTTCATCACGAACTCCACGCCGGCGGCGTCGAACAGCTCCGGCAATCCGACCGTGTTCCCCAGCGATAACGCGCGTTCGTAGTCGCGGACGGCGCCGTCGTAGTCGTCCAGACTACGCAGGTATACCTGGAGCGCGCCCACCTGGGCGATGCCGTACTCGATGTAGTACAGAGGCGACGTGTAGACGTGGTTGTACTGCCAGCCCTGCTCCTTGTATTCGTCCAACCCGGACCAGTTGATATGCGGCCGGAACCGGTCCTCGAGGCCGCGCCAGTACTCGGCCCGTTTCTCCCGGTCGGCCCCGGCGCCGTCGGTGTACACCCAGTCCTGGAACCCGTCGAGCATCGCCATGAACGGCAAGAACGTCAGGGGTTTCTCAAGCTGCTTCAGCATCAGCGGTTCGAGGTATTCATCGGGATAGACCAGCCCGAGGAACGGACGCACGAGAAGCTCCATGGACATTGACGCGACCTCGGCGAACTCCATCGGAACCGCCCGCTGGGGGTACGGCAAGTGCCGGCTGAGAAAACCGTGCATCGCGTGACCGCCCTCGTGTACCAGCGTATCGAAGTCGCGGGTAGCGCCTGCGGCGTTCCCGAAGATGAGCGATATCCGTTCCTCGGCGAACTCGTCCATATACGCGCCGGGCGCTTTCCCCTCCCGGTTCTCCAGGTCCAGATATCCCTTCTCGTCCATCAGGCGGAACGCGTCGGCGAACCGGGCGTCAACCTCGCCCAGCACCGCGGCAGCCTTCGCTTTCAGGTCTTTGACATCTTCATAGACCTTCGGCGGTTCGCCGCCGCCCGGTACGACATCCCGGTCCCAGGGCCTTATGTACTCGATATCCAGTTTCTCGCGACGCCGCTCCATAATCTCGTTGACGGCGGGCACGACGTACTCGGCGATCGCTTCCCGAAACCGGGCGCCGGCGTCGGGGCCGTAGCTGAGTCGGGCGTAGTCCTTGTACATGTAATGGACGTAATCGGGGACGTCGGCGTTGGTGGCCATCTCCTTCCTCACGGCGAGCGCCTCGTCGAAAAGGTCGTTCAGCCGCCCGTAGTCGGCCCGGTGCATGTCGTAGATCGCCCGGTACGCCTTTTCCCGCGTGTCCCTAGATGGTTTCTCGAGATAAGCTCTCAACTGCTGGGCGGTTAGCCGCCGGCCGTCGAAATCGGTCGCCCATTCGCCGGCTATCTTATCGTATTTGAGGCTCAGCTGGATTTCCTTCGTCACCAGCGGCAGATTTTTCTCGCGGAAAAGCTCGACGGCCCACTCGGCGTTCTTGCGGGTTATCGCCATCTCGGCCGGCACCCAGTCCGCCGGGAGCGAAAGGAACTTCCGCTTGGCCTTTTCGTCCAGTTGCCGGGACAGAGGGATAACTTCCTCCGAAACCCGTCTGTACTCGGCTTCGGCCTCGGCGTCCCGCGTGTTCCTGGCCGTCGCGAAATAGGCCCTCGAGACGACCTCGGCCACGGCCGACTGTACCTCGGCCCAGGCGTCCAACCACTCCTCGGCCTCTTCTCGCGTGTTTACCGGCATCCCTTCGAGTCGTTCATACGCGGCCTCAATGACCGCGGGGTTCCCAAAGTCGTCATCGGCCCCCAGAAAAGACCTGCCGTATTCTTTATAGATATCCATATACGCTATCCCTCGTGGTTAATACTCGACAATACCCCCCGGGCAGGGGGGTATTAATCTGAGCCGGCGCGGGGATTTGAACCCCGGACCGACACATTACGAATGTGTTGCTCTACCACTGAGCTACGCCGGCGTAAACACGCAATCGTTCGACCCGGCGGATATAGCCGCCGGACCGAACGTTACGTTTTAGTTATTTAAGGATCCTGTGATTCTTTACGACGTATAAGTGGCCGTCCAGGCGCCGCTACCCGAAACCGAATAAATGGTAAGGGTGAACTTGCCGCCGCCGTAAAGCTGGATGATCTCGCCGTTGGCCAAGTCGAAGTCGCCCAACAGGGAGCCGTCCTGTCCGTGGACTTTAACCCAGAAGCTCGCGTTCGACGGCCAAGTGAACGTAACTTCGAGATAATCCTTGGTCGTATTGATATCGAACGATTCCGAATCACCGGGGCCGACGAGGGTGCCGCTCTTAACCGTCGGGCCGCCGGGGATCTCTATATCGGGTATAGTGATATCCGGCCCGCCGTCTTCTTCCTTGCCGCCGAAAAGGTCGCCGCAACAGGCAAGGGTGAACCCGCCGACCACAACGCCAACCACGACGAGTACGATTAACTTCTTGTTCACGGATAACTCCTTTGGTTTAGTTAAAATGAAGACGCTTTTAAAACGCAATAATTGCCGAGGGGCAGAATCGAACTGCCGACACCGGGATTTTCAGTCCCGTGCTCTACCAACTGAGCTACCTCGGCTCCGGCAAACTAATATCATACCGGCTCGCCGTAGTCAAGGCAAAACAGCCGGCGGCACGCCCCGCGCGCCGCGCGGTTAGTTCGAATCGCTCCCGAAAATAGCTTCCTCAAGGAAATCGCCGAAGTTCGCGACCTCTTCGACTGTGTTGACGACCTCCTCGACCTGACACGTATCCAGCAGTTGGTCGCCGCAAGCTATCAAATGCCCGCCGAACTTGGCCGCCTTCACGTACGGCGCCGTAAGGTTAAGCTCCAGAAGCCCTTCGGCGTTAATCGCGTCGGACCATTCGCCCACGCGGGTGAAGACCATAAAAACGTCCCTGTCGAAGCGGTCTTGTTGAACCGTCCCGTGGACGACCTGGGTCCGTTCGCCGTCTCCAACTACGATTTCGAGGCTGTAAACGCCGTTGTCCTCTACCAGCGGGGAACCGTAGTAGTCGGCCACCGCCTGCATCACTTCCAACAAAGTCGGCACGCGTTCTCCTTTCAGAAAAGCCGACGATACTAACAATAACCGCGCCGGCACGCAAGGAAAAACAGCGGTTCGGCCCGCACGAATTCGAAAGCCCGCCTTTATTGCATAAAAAGCGTAACCGTGATAAACTCAAGTACCGGCTACGTTTCCGCGTAAAACCATCAAGCGCCGTCTCTCACGAACTGGTTTTAAGGGGTTACTGTGCTAAAAGCCGCAATATTTGACCTGGATAATACGCTCACCGATTTCACCCGGATGAAAGAGCGCGCCGTAGAAGCGGCGGCAGAAGCGATGGTAGACGCCGGTTTACCCCGTACGCGGGACGAAGCCGTCGTAGGGATAAACGAGATTTACGGCGAATACGGCATCGAGTACCAACACGTCTTCGACGAGTATCTGAAATCGGTCCTGGGGCGCGTCGACGAGCGTATCCTCGCCGCCGGTATAGTAGGCTACCGCCAGGGTCGGGAAGGAACATTAAGCCTTTACCCTCACGTCAACCTGACGCTGCTCGAGCTAGCGAAGCGCGGATTGAAGCTGGCGGTACTCTCGGACGCGCCCGCGCGGCAGGCCTGGCTCCGGCTGGCGTATCTTAAACTCCATAACCTTTTCGATGCGGTGGTAACCCACGACGACACGGGGCAACTGAAACCAGCCCGTGAGCCGTTCGACCTGGTACTCGGCCGGCTTGACGTCGAACCGTACGAAGCTTTGATGGTCGGCGACTGGCCCGAGCGGGACATAGCCGGCGCTAAAACTCTCGGCATCACGACGATCTACGCCCGCTACGGCGGCCTTTCGGGGAGGGGCGGCGGCGCCGCCGATTATGTGATAGACGACATCCTGGAGGTAGTTAAGATAGCGGATTACATAAATAGCCAGGGAACACTGATCGAAAACCGCGAGCTGTTAAGAAATGAAGAAGCTAACCAAAAGTGAGTTAATTGTACTCGTTCTCGTCATCGTCGGATTGGCGACGGCGGTAACGTTAACGGTTCAAAGTCTGACGACGACGGAAGCGCCGGCGGGGCCGAGCGAGGCGGAACGGAAAGCGGCATTCGAGGAGGCGGTCGAGCACGGGAATCTGTCGCTGGAGGACGCTCGACATTGGCAGGTCGTAAACGACGGAAAACCGGGCACCAAAACCGACGGAAACGATGGAACGGATTAAGGAAATCGCAGGGAACTTCTGGGTACAGGTAGCTGCGTTCTGCTTCCTCACTGTATTCTCCGTTTTCTTACGGATTTTATTTTTACCTGTGACGCCCGACTTGGTCATATCACCTTTCTTTTCGTTAATCGATATAAGAATAAACGTGTACATCTTATTACCGGCCTTCGTCTTCAT
>CP070755.1:1485014-1498806 GCA_020348885.1 Candidatus Coatesiibacteriota bacterium
TTCCCGGGCGTGGTGGCAACCGACCACGAAAAGGTCGGCCTCGCCCGGTTCGTCGCTCGCCACGTCGTCGGATATTTTGAGTAACCAGATATCACCCAAGCCGATGTGACCTTGACCCAGGTTGGAAAGGGTACATATTTCCGGGTAATTCGAAGCTAACGCGTTCAGGTCGGCGAGTAGTTCGTCGTAATTACTATAACCCCCGTACGCCCGCCCTCCGAACGATTCGGGCGAAAGACAGTCGTATTGCAGGTATTCGTAACTTAACCCGGTAGACGCAAGCACGTCTAAAGTCGATTGCCGGGCTACGAGGTCCACGTGGTCGGGATAACGGGACGAAGCGATATCCAGGTCGTCGCGATATACAAGCGAGTAGTACGCATTCTCGTCGGGTGTATAAACGCGTACCCAGCTAACGACGTCCTCGGCCTCGGCCGTCGACCCTGATAACACGGAGAATAATACACATACCCTCAAGACCTTCACTCGGCATACCCCCTATTAACCGGCACCTCGGAAAGTTTAATAACTCCACCCCACGAAGAACCGTATCGGTACGAACGGGCCGACGCTGTCGAAGTCGGTCAGAAAGACGTGGTCTGTCCGAAGCGTTAGAAAACCACCCAGCGTCATCCTCAACCCCAGGCCGAAGCTGCCCCGGAACTGCCCCAGTGAAAACTTCCGGTCCCACGCGTTCCCCGCGTCGAAGAGAAGCGCGCCCCGTAGCGCCGGGATGGTTACCGAACCTATAGCGGTCCTGAGCGGGAACGGGTTCAGTATCGGGAACCGATACTCCAGATTGAAAAGCCCGAGCCTTCGCCCGGTGAAGTCGTAGTACTTGTAACCCCGCATCGAAAGGCTTCCGCCCATATACATCGGCCTGGCCAAGGGCCCGTTATTACTCTGATATACGGCCCGGGCGGCAAAACACTGTGTCAATGTCGTCCGTAGGTACAACCGCAAGTCGGCGCCGAAGTGGAAGTAGTCGTTCGCGGCATCGCCTATATCGGCCGTTTCGCCCGCCGTTACGTTGAAACGCGCGCCGTCGACCGGCCCCTCCAGATACCACAGCGACGTATCGTGAATGAACGATAGATACGACGATACCTTCGCGCCCGAGTCCTCCACTTCGCCCGAGTACTCGTTCAAGAGCTTACGGTGGTAAACCAGTACGTCCGCTCCTATCCGGTTGTAGCGGTTAAGCGGGTAGGACAGGGAAGTTCCGCCGCCGGTCTTCCACTCGGTGTAGTCGTAATCCATGTCATGTTCATAGTATTCGTCCACGTAGCGGAACCCGCCCAGCCCGTAGCCCAGCCGGTGATGCAGGTTGAAGTACGTGACGCCGACGCTGGTCCGGGCCAGGAAATCGCTTATTTCATTGGCGCTGTTCCCGAACGCGACCGAGATGTAATGGTCGTTCAACATATCGGTAAACACCAATACGATACCCGTTTGCGTCCCGTATTCGGGTCCGTACGCTATATCGGCGTTGAAGAAGTCCAGGGCGAAGTCGGGAGAATACCTAGCCGATTCGAACTCGGTAGTATCTATCACCGGGCGCTCGCCTGTACTCGGTACCGAAGCCGCCACCGTAGCCCCCTCCAACGTTGCACCGACCGGTTCCAGAGCGGCCGTGTAAACGTTGTAACTCTGTTCGCTCATAGCGACGAAAGCCACTTCACCGGGGTCCCGGCCCGGTCGGGGCGCCACTTCCACCACGCCCGTAATCGCCTCCGTTAAACGCTCGGTATAACCGGTCGCCGGATCCAACCTGTACGCGTCGAACAAACCGTCGCGGTCCGACGTGAAGTAAATACGGTTCTCGCTTGGCGAATAGACGGGATAAAGGTCCCGGTGCATGCCGAACGTAAGCTGCGTTTCCTCCAGCGTCGCCGGGTCAACGGCGTATAAGTTTGAATAAGGTTTCTCCAATTCACCCGGCCGGTCCGACGCGAACACGACTTTGTCACCCCACCAGGTCGGGTAACGGTCGTCGTAAAGGTCGTCGGTCAGGCGCGTCATCTCGCCGGTCGCACGGTCGATGACGTACATGTCCGCCTTCCCCTCGCGCCTTACGCCGCGTGCGGCGATTTTAGTACCGTCGGCGGAAAACGCCGGCGATGATAACGTTACAACGCCTGGTACGTAGTACTCGTCGACGACGCGGTTCTCGTCCACGTCGTAAACGAATACGCCGTCGGTCGCGCTCGACCGGGCTACGAACGCGACGTAGTTTCCGCCCCACGTCCCGACCCGGCTCCGGAAAACCTGTAACACCTCGAACGTAGGCGTCTTCTCGCCGACGACCAACTTCCGCACGTCTATCACATTGTCCCACTCGTCGAACTCCATCAGGTAAACGCTGGAGTATCCTTCGTCGGCGGACAGGTAAACCAGGCGACTGGAGTCAAGCCAAGCTATCCCGGTACGGAAACCGTGGTTCTCGTTCGCTTTCTCGGCGAAAACTTCGTACGGTTCCAGCTCGGCGAACCGAGGCCAGTATTTCTTCGAAAGATACGCCTTCCATTCGCTGTCGAGTTCGTCCAAAGGGACGGGAAGAGCGGCAGCCAGTACCTCCTTATATCGGTAACTTATCCATGCGTAGTTGAGCACGTCTATAATCTTATCCTCGCCGTACTTTTCGCCGATATAACGGAGGGCCGCTTCGCCCTCTTTGTAACCAAGGTAAGTCCCCGCGATACGGTTCCCCTTACTCAACGGTACGAACGCGTCCGAGTACAGCGCGTCCGCCAGAACCATATCGGCGGTGCTGTCCCAATCGGTGGACATATACTCGGCTATACCCTCGATGTACCAGAACGGCGGGGTACCATAATCGTATTTATGGTGGGTATGGTAGATATACCGGAGCTTCTCGAACAGAAAGAAGTGGGTCATTTCGTGCCAGAGGACATGATGGAGCTGCGGATATGACCCCTCGAACGGCAACACGACCCGGTTCTTAAAAATTTCCGTGAACCCGCCCACGCTCTCCGGAAGGATGTACGGAAGGATGTTGGTCTCCTCGAACTCGCCGTGGGAACTATACAGTATTATAGGCACTTTACGACCAGGCGTATACTGCATCCGTTCGGCCAACTCGGCGAACGCGTCGTCGGCCCACGCCATCGCGAGCTCGGCCAGCGGCTCCTCCTCGGGGTAATAGAAGAGCCTGATACGTTCGTTCTCCATAGTCCGCCATTCGTAGTCGTAGCGTTGGACCTTGTTCTTGCCGAAGTAACCGTAAGCGCCGGCGGACGATACGGCTAACAGGGACGCCGCGATAATCGGTACATATAACCTTGCACGGGGAAATAGCATATAAAAAGAACCGGCCACTACCGGCGAACCGACCCGGCCCGGTATTATTATATCCGTAACAGAACCGTAAATTACGTTACGCCGATTTATCTGACGCGGCTAACCGCGCCGCACCCAGGGCCGCCGCCCGCGCGCCCAATAGAGACCGCTCGACGACCAAGTCGGCCACGGCTAAAGGTAATGCTCCGTTCTTCACGTAATCGGCGGCCAACTCGGCCAAGCGCGGGTACGCGTCCACCACGCCGCCGCCTAGTACCAACGTCCCGGGCGCGAATAAGTTTACAGCGCTTACCAACGCAACGCCCAAGGCTTTAGCCGCGTCGGTTAATATCCCTGCCGAAACCGAACAACCCTCGGAAGCCGCGGCGGCGACCTTGTCCGCCGACGGAAGTTCGTCCCCGCTAACCATCCCGGCGAGTAACGGCGCGCGGCCGTACCTTACCGCCGCGGCGGCCCGACGCCCGATCCCGGCGCCGCCGGCGTATGCCTCCAGGCAACCTCGGGCGCCGCAACCGCAGACCGCGCCCAGGGGCTCCACGGGAACGTGACCTATCTCGCCGGCGTATCCGCTCGAACCGTGGAATATCCTACCCTCGATAATTATACCGGCGCCGACGCCGGTCCCGACGAAAATAGCTAGGAATGGCTCCCGGGGGTCTTTCCGCGCCGAGTATTCTCCGAAAGCGGCGGCGTTCACGTCGTTCTCGAGACAAGCTTGAGCGCCGACGGCTTTTTCAATGTCGGCGCATATCGGGACGTTTGAGAAAAGGAGGTTAGGCGCGTCGATTATCTTACCGTCGGTCCGGGAGACCTGGGCCGCGGCCGCGACGCCGATTCCAGCCGGGCTAGGCCCGCCGACGATTCCCTCGATTATAACGGAGGTCAAACGCTTAAGGAACCCTTCGTAGCCACCTTCGGAGTCCGTGGGAAAAGAGTTTTCGGCTAATATCTCGCCGTCGGCCCCGACGAATAAAGCGGCCGTCTTGCTGCCGCCGATGTCTATTCCTATCGTATTAAGCTTTTTCACTCAGCTACATTGGAGAGTCGTCGAGTAGTTTAATAATCCTTTCGGTACGCTTCTCGCGCCGGGACTCGTCGCGCGTCCGTGAGTCTAAAATACCGATGTATTCTTCGGCTATGTTAAGGGCCGTAAGTATCGCTACCTTTTCCGACGTAATCAGGCTGTTGTTCTCGGATATCTCCCACATTTTATCGTTGACGTACTTGGCGATACGCCGAACCTCGTCCGGGTCTCTGTCGCTGGTAATCGAATACTCAACGCCGAATATCGTTACCGTAGTAGTCGTCTTCTTCTCGGCCACGGCCCTCACCGGCCTTCCGCCGTACGCTGCTTTCCGGTCTATCCGTTTTCGAAGATGGACTCAGAAACCTCGTCTTCCTCTTCGGTAACCTCTAACGTTTCTTTAACCTCCGGCTCGCCCGAACCGGAAGCGTCCGCCGGTTCTTCTTCGGGTTCGCCAGCCGCCGCTTCTTCCTCGACCGGTTCGCTTACGCCGGCGTCTTCAATCTTCGAGATTATCCCCTCGACCCGCTTTCGCGCGGCTTCCATACTCTCGCGGAGCCGCTCGTTCTCTTCTTTCAGCTTCTTCAACCCTTCGATTTCCCCAAGTAAGTGCTTTTTTTCCAGCTCGAGGGCTTCGACCTCGGCGGATCTCGCGTCGAGTTGCTTTTTAAGTTCTTTCCGTTCGGTTTCGACCTGGTTTATCTTCGTTACGGCCGAAAGCACCTTCTGCTCGAGAACGTCCAGCTTATCCATTTACCGTACCGCCCCGTATCGATAATACCGTATTCTTACCTGAGTTCCAAATCGTATTTCGACTTGAGTAGTCCGAGGGCTTTTTCGCGTTTTTCGTTAGCTTCCTCGTCGGTCAGCGTCCGGTCGTCGGCCCGATATCGAAGCCTGACGCCTATACTCTTTTTACCCGCCGGGATTCCCTTCCCTTCGTAAACGTCGAAGATACCGACCGACTCGAGTAAGTCGTCCCCCTCCAACGTCCGCACCAACTCCCCGGCCGGTAGGTCCGCGTCAACCAGAAGTGCCAGGTCGCGCTCGACGTACGGGAAGCGTTTCGGCGGCTCGAACTTACCGGCGACCGGCGGGCCGGCCGCTACGACCGGCGTAACGTCCACCTCAAAAGCGTACGATTTACCGCCGATATATTCCAAGTTTAACTCATAAACGCGCCCGGCGCAAGCCCCGACTTCAACTTCCCATACGCCAGAGATCCCGAATCCGGACCGGGTTCCACCCGTTTCGCCCGATTCCCCGTCGGTTATGACTATCTCGACCGGTCCGAAGTACTCGGCCAGGTTCTCGAGAGCACCCTTGAGCAGAAAGAAGTCGACGCCCCGCCGTTCGCCGTACCAGCTTTCCTCGCCGGGCGTACCGCCGGCGAACGCCGCCAGATGGTAATACTCCGACAGTCCGGGCCGTTCCAAATCCAGAAACTCGGAAATCCACTTCTCCGCCGGTTCGAATACGGTCCCGAGCTCGAAAAGCGCCACGCCGGCCTCGCCCTGGCGCCCGTTGTACTCGGCGACTTCAACTAGCTGCGGCCAAACAAACCGCCGCAGATGCGTATGGACCGCCGTAATCGGATTGGCCACCGCCGCGGCGCCCCCGGATCCGCCGTCGGACGCAACGGAATCCTCCGACAGGAACGAGTTGGTATAGGCCTCGAAGAACCCGGCCCGGACCATCAATTCCCGAAAACGGTCCTCGACCTCCTCCGTGGCCAGGTGTTCCGGCTGCGGGAGTTCGCCGGCCGGGAGCCGCGATTCGACCCGGTCGTACCCGAACGCCCGGGCCACCTCTTCTATTACGTCGACTTCGCGTTCGACGTCCCGGCGGAACGTCGGCGGCTTTACGGCTAACGTATCCTCTCCACCTTCCTCAACAGCCATATACACACGCTCGAGGATATCCTTCATATCGCCGGAGGAAAGCTCGCACCCGATAAGCATATTCGCCCGCGACGGACGAAGCGTAATCGGCGCCATAAGCCAGTCGGTTTGCCCGGCGTCTATCGCCGGCGCGACAACGGTTCCGGTTGCGTGCGCGGCCATCAGTTCGGCCGTGCGGTCAGCCGCGTACGGGATGCCGGCAGGGTCCACGCCCCGCTCGAAGCGGTACGATGACTCGGTTTCGACGCCGTAGCGTTTTGACGTTCGTCTTATCGCCTTCGGGTCGAAGTACGCGCACTCTATGATAACGTCGGTCGTATCCGGCCCGACCTCGCTTCCAGCACCGCCCATTACGCCGGCCAGCGCTATCGGCCCCTCGACGTCGGCGATAACCATGTCGTCGGGCGAAAGCTCTAGCTCCGTCTCGTCGAGCAAAAGCATCTTCTCGCCAGCGCGCGCCCGGCGTACTATAATCTTGCCGCCGCGTATCTTCGCCCTGTCGAACGCGTGAAGCGGCTGTCCGACTTCGAGTTGCACGTAGTTGGTCGCGTCCACCAGTATATCGATGGGACGCAAACCAACCGCCTCCAGCCGGGCGCCCATCCACCCGGGACAGGGCCCGTTCTTCACGCTCGTTACCGCCCGGGCCATATAGCGGGGACAAAGGTCCGGGTCTTCGATTACCACTTCGACGCTCGGGTCGCCCGGCTCTTCGGCGAGTTTGAGTTCGCGCGGTTTGAGTTCGGTACCGCACGCGACCGCTACCTCCCGCGCAAATCCCCGCATCGAAAGGCAGTCGGCCCGGTTGGGCGTAACCTCGACGGTAAGAACCGTATCCCCCGCGACTTCCTCCGCGCCCTCGACCTCGAATCCGAGCATCAAAAGCCGGTACGAAAGCTCCTCAAGCGAGAGCGTTATGTCGCAGAAGTCCTTTATCCAATTCAGGCTGTATTTCATAGGTCGCGCTTATTTGAACTGCTTAATGAAACGTAAATCGTTCTCGTAGAAGTACCGAATGTCGGTAATGCCGTACTTAATCATCGCGAGCCGCTCGATGCCGACGCCGAACGCGTACCCGACCCACGCTTCCGGGTCGTAACCCACGTTCTCGAAGACCGCCGGGTCCACCATTCCGGCGCCCAGCACCTCGACCCAGCCGTCATGGCAAACGCCGCACACCTCCCCGCCGCAACGGGGGCAGGTGAAGTCAACCTCGGCCGACGGTTCGGTGAACGGGAAGAAGTGGGGCCGGAACCGCATCTCGGTCCCCGGTCCGAAGAGATAGACGCCCATCGCCTCGAGGGTACCTTTCAACTCAGCGAGAGAAACCGCCTTGTCCACGTATAAACCTTCTACCTGGTGAAAGACCGGGTAGTGGGTGGCGTCGGGCGCGTCGGACCGGAAGCACCGCCCTGGGACGATAATCCGGAGCGGCGGCTCTACCGCTTTCATCGCCCTTATCTGTACCGGCGACGTGTGGGTCCGCAGTAGTAACCCGTCGTTCAAGTAGAACGTATCCTGTTCGTCGCGGCTCGGGTGGTCCTCCGGGAAATTAAGAGCGCCGAAGTTGTGGAAGTCGTCCTCGGCCTCCGGCCCGTACCAGATGCCGAACCCGAGCCGCAGGTAGAAATCACGGACCTCGTAATAGACCTTCGTTATCGGGTGGACGTCGCCGGCGCGGGGACGGCGCCCGGGAAGCGTCGTGTCTATGGCCGGCGCTTCCGCCGCGGCGCCCGGTTGTTTCTCCAACTCGGCCTTCTTCGCGTCAAAAAGGGCCTGGACGCGGGCCTTCGCTTCGTTGAGGACCTTCCCGGCGGCGGGCCGTTCGTCGGCGCCCAGCGACCCCATCTCCCGGGACAGGACGCTCAACCGAGCCTTCTTCCCCAGGTACTTGACGCGCCACGCCTCAAGGGCTTTGGCGTCGACGACGGCGCCGACCTCCTCTTCCGCCGCGGCGACCAGAGCCGCCAGTTCGTCGGTTATCTCACTCAGGGTCGAACTCATCGAAAGGTCCTCTTAACCTCTCTTCGGACAGGATTTTATACAATTCGCGGGCTTTATCTTTGCTTACCGACTTGGCCCGCGGGACTTCCAAAACCTCGACGGTCAGGCGGCGCTGGGGGAACGTAATCCTTACCATGTCGCCGGGCGCTACCTCTCGGGCCGCTTTCGCGGCGCTCTCCCCCACTTTCACGTCGCCGGTTTCGCACAGAGCTTTCGCTCGGGTCCGCTGCTTAACCAACCGGCTTACTACCAGGAACTTATCCAGGCGCATTTACTGCGGTACTATATCACCCAACGTCTATCCGTGTCAAAAGAAAAAAGATACGGTGTCGGGGTGTCTAAATAACGTAACAACAAGTAAATGAAAACCGCCCCATCCCGGGGCGGCTTTTTTTATCTCACGAGGTTGTATTTTATTTGATGTACCCCAACTTCCGCCAGGCCTCCTCCTGCTTCTCGAGAATCCACCGCCCCTCGGGGAAGTCGTACGGCGATTCGTCGCCCTTAAAACTGCCGAAGGCCCGATCCAGCGGCTCCTTCTTGATTTTCTCCATCAAGAGGACGCAGCCTTCCATCAGGGCCTCGGGCCTGGGCGGACAACCGGGAACGTAAACGTCTATCGGGATGATGCTGTCCACGCCCTTGAGGACGCTGTAAGTGTCGTAGCGGAAGCCGCCGCCGGAGATGGCGCAAGAGCCCATCGCCAGCGTGTACCGCGGCTCGGCCATCTGCTCCCACAGGCGCCGGACCTGGGGCGCCATCTTGAGCGTTACCGTCCCGGCTACCCACATCAGGTCGCATTGCCGCGGCGATGCCCGGAACATCATCCCGAGCCGGTCGAAATCGTAGCGGGACGCGCCGGCGCACATCATCTCGATGGCGCAGCACGCCAATCCGAAGAGCATGTACCAGAGGCTGTTCCGGCGGCTCCAGTTCATCAGGTACTCGGTGCTTGTGGTAACGATGCCGCCGCCCGGTATTTTTTCCATAAAGACCGGGACCTTGGAGATTACACCCATTGTAGCCCCTTCTTGCGCCACGCGTACGCCAGCGCGAACATTAGGATTACTATGAAGACGACCATCTCTATAAACGCGTATAGTCCGAGCCGGTCCGCGGCGACGGCCCAAGGGAGCAGGAACGCGGCTTCAACGTCGAAGACGACGAACGCCAGCGCGATGAGGTAGAACCGGACGTTGAACCGGACCCAGGACGTCCCAATGGTGGGGACGCCGCACTCGTACGTGCTGAGTTTCACCTTACCCGGGCGCTGGGGCCGGACGAAGAACGCGGACCCGATGGCTATCCCGACGAAGGCTATCCCGAAGAATATGAAAAAGGCCACGAACGCGTAATCGGTGAGCAAAGCGATACTCCCTTCTCAACGGCCGAATATCGTTGGTAGGTTTAGCATAGGGTTGGGGGGAGGTCAAGGGAATTCTGGACCAACGAACGCAGTCGTTCCCCTTGATTTCCCCGCGCTTTTATGATAAAAGAATTCAACAAAGAACGAATGCCCGCCTATTAATCATTCCGGCAAAGATATCGTTATAATCAACTGAATTACAAAGGCTTAAGACCACAGGGGAATTTGTGAAAATTTTAACACTTAACTGCGGAAGTTCTTCCGTCAAGTATATTCTATACGACTGGGAGGGCCAGGAGACGCTGGCGAGGGGCCTGGTCGAGCGGGTTACCATCCCCGGTTCCCGGGTCGTCCACGAAGTCCCCGGCCGGGACGAATACATTCTCGAGAGGGATTGCCCGGACCACGAAGCCGCGATTAACCTCGTCCTCGAATTGTTTGTGGACCCGGGACACGGCGTCGTCGAATCGCCCGCGGAAATCGCCGCCGTCGGCCACCGGACCGTCCACGGCGGTGAGAAGTTCGCCCGCTCGGTTATAATCGACGATAACGTTGTTAAAACTCTCCGGGACCTTATACAACTCGCGCCGCTCCACAACCCGGCCAACATCGCGGGAATCAACGCGGCCCGGGCGCTATTACCCGACGTCCCCCACGTCGCCGTTTTCGACACCGCGTTCCACCAAACGATGCCCGATTACGCGTATCTATACGCCCTGCCGTACGAGTGGTATTCGGACTTCCGGATACGGCGGTACGGGTTCCACGGCACGAGCCACCTGTACGTATCGCGTCGGGCCGCGGTAATGCTGGGTAAGAAACCATCGGAGGTCAACGTCATCACCTGCCATATCGGCAACGGCGCGAGCGTGGCCGCAGTCGAAGGCGGGCGAAGCGTTGATACGTCCATGGGTCTGACACCGTTGGAGGGCGTCGTAATGGGTACCCGTTCCGGCGACATCGACCCGGCGATACCGGCATTTTGCCAGCAGACGCTGGGCATGGACGTGGAGTTAGTCTATAAGGTCCTCAACCGCGACTCGGGCGTGAAGGGCTTAAGCGGCAAGTACGTCGACCGGCGCGATATCGAAGCCTGTATGGGCGATTATAAAGAGCCGATGGAAGCCGATGCGATGCCCGGAAGCAAGTACCGATGTAAAATGGCGTTCCTTGTGGAAGCGTACCATCTTGCGAAGTACGTAGGGGCGTACGCGGCGGTGCTGACCCGCGTGGACGCGCTCGTATTCACAGCCGGCGTCGGCGAGAACGCGCCCTTGCTCCGGGAAGCCGTCTGCGCGCGCCTGGGCTTCATGGGCGTGAAGATAGACTTGGATAAGAATAACGGCCTGGCCCGTGGCGCCGCCGGCGATATTTCTACAGAAAACTCCAACGTCCGTACTTTCGTTATCCCTACCGACGAGGAACGAGTCTTCGTCGAAGACGTTGCCGCGATATTGAACGGGACTTACGACACACCCGACAAGTTCGAGTATACTTTCCAGAGGGAAGGTTATCGGGAAGCGTAAACGTCCTTTCGGACGGAACCGTAAAGGTAGGAAGAAGGCTTAAGTTTAAACTCCTTCAAGGTTTCGATAGTCGATTAGTCGCTGTTTTACGGACTAATGAGAACGTATACAAAGGAGGAACAGATGAGGAAGATACAGGTAATAACCATACTGGCCGCCGGTCTAGTAGTAACAGGTTGTAACCTCCCCGGCTTCGGCGGCGGAGACGCACCCACCGAGTTAAAACCGGCGACCGACTACCTTGCCGAAGTCCAGAGGATAACCGAAGATGTAAATGAATACGTCTCCGTTTACCGTCCGCACAACACGGACCCGGCCGAAATAGAGGAAACCCTTAACGGCTACGCCGACGAGTACAAGGGTTTGGCCGAGGAGATTGAGGGAGCCGGCGGCGAATACGAAACGGTCGCCGAACTCGCGCTAGACGGGGCCGAGGAAGCCCGCGCGCTCGGCAAAGCGTTCGCCGAACACCCGCGGGACCCGGAGTACATGCACCCGACTTTCGAAGCGTGGGGTGCCTTTACCAACAGGGTTTACAATGCCGATCTGACCGCTGAAGGGGCCATCACCGATACCGGCGAAGGTAAACCGAAAGGTAAAGGATACGGCTGGTGGTGCGATTACTGCGCCGGTTGCGACGACCCGAACTGCGAATGTAACCGGGAGCGGGAGAGAAACCAGATACGAAACCAGGAAGGGGAAGGCGAACAGGAACGGTTCCAGGAAAGGGAACAGGAACGCATCCGCGACGGTTCGTGTGAAGGCTGGACCGACCATGACGAAGGAAAAGGTTCCGGTAAAGGTAAAGGCTCGGGCTACGGGAAAGAATCCGGCGGTGGCGGCAAGAATTAAAATTAAACTGAACGGCGACCGGCCGTAAAAAGGAGAATAAAAAGGTAGCCTAATAGCTACCTTATCCTTTACCCACTAGATTCACAACCGTCCCGACGAGGAGCGGATCTTTCCCGAGGATTTAGTACTCTCTTATAAACTAGAAAAAACGGGCGGCCCGCCGGCTGCCCGCGTGTCGTCGAAAACTGGATTAGTGGAAACCGGCTTTGATCGCGCCGAAGGACGTGGGGGTTATCGACGCGAACGTCTCGGTGAGGTATATGTCGGCGATACCTATTTCCGTGTGGAAGATGACGCCGGCGCCGTCGGCCGTCCACGCCGCGTGTGATGGGGTCAACGAAAACGTATCCTTGTCGAACAGGGTCGCTTCGCCGGAACCGTCCGGGTTTATAGATTTTACCAACCTGTTAGCGCCATCGACTACGACGTAGAGTATTTTCGAGCCGTCGGTGGACCAGTGGCAGTCTTTTACGTTGGTGTCAGAACCTACCTGGGTTAACGCGGCGCCCGTAGTCGGCGTACACTTATACAGCTCGCCGCCCGAACCATCGTCGCCGGCCACGCACAACTCCGTTCCGGCCGGGTTCCAGTCGATGCCGTATATCAAGCCGCTGAAAGTATGAACGCTCCGTTCGTTGTTACCGTCGCTTGTGATAACGACGAACTCGTCGTCGTTCGGGTACTCATCCCAATCGCGGCGAATGTAAGCGATGTCGCCGCCGCCGTGGGACCAACGCGGCATCCACGAATCAAGGTCCGACGATTCGTTGTTCGTCAGAACCGTTTCGCTCCCGCCTATCTCGTACTTGACGACTTCCCAGAAAGCCATATCATCTACGCCACCGGCATAGCAAACGTGCGTACCGCCAGGGTTATAGTCGGGGAACCAGTAGGTATCCGAACCGGGGCTGATATCGGTCTTAACTTTGGAACCGTCGGCCGGGACGGTGTAGATATGGTGATGGTCGTCCCCTTCATCCTGATTGAATACCACAACCGAACCGTCGGGCGAAGGCAACGGGTACAACTCAACTTCGGTATCGTCGGTTAATTGAAGCGGTTCGCACCGCCCTTCGGTAAAGCCTGACGGAGCACTGACGGGCACCGCGCCTGTTACCACCATAGCCGACGCCGGAAACGCTACTAGAACGATAAAAACGGCTACCTTTAACATAGTCCACCTCCTGAAACCGGTTAAGAGGATTCGTAACGTAACGTTACACCCAACGTTACACCCTATTATATGGAAGGGGCTCGAAAAGTCAAACGCTATTTCACGGCGAGAAATAGCCAATAAAGCGCTATTTATTTTTAGGGGAAACTAAAGACTAAAGACACGCCATAACCGACGCGAAGGCTTTGTCGTACGCGAAGTAGCGGCCCCAGTCGCTGTGGTCCAGCTCGACGCCCGAGCTCATCCGGAACCGGAGCTTGTCGGTGAATTCGTACTCTATCGCTACCGGGATGCGGTTCTCCCACGCCCCGTTTCTCCGGTCGTCGGCCCCATAAGAACCTTGCAACTACTCCGCGTCCGCATCCCAGAGTATCCCGTCTCGACGTAGAATCCGGCCACGGTCCTGATACGCCAGAGCCCGTAGTAAGCTATATCGGTCTTACGATAATCGTAACTCGACCACATATCGTTAGGGTACGTAACCTTACGTTCCTGAAATCTCAACCACCCGCCGCCGCGAAAGGAGTGGCGCCCGGACGTGCGGCGGCTTATTTCGCTTCGGAGGTAGTCCAAGCTTAACTCCGCGTTGTAATTGCCGGTCCGGTTTTCGGCGGGATAGGTTAC
>CP070755.1:1498906-1532095 GCA_020348885.1 Candidatus Coatesiibacteriota bacterium
ATATCGGTTAAACTTTGGCCGTGGAATGCGACGTTCTGATACTCGGTTCCGGGCTGGCCGGGATTTTTTCAGCATTGCACCTGCCGCCCGGCCTTCGCGTCGTCATCGTTACCAAGGGTAAAATCCACGAAGGCGCGACGTGGCTGGCGCAGGGCGGCATCGCCGCCGTCGTCGCCGCGGACGACGACCTCGACCTGCACGTTAAAGACACCATCGAAGCCGGCAAAGGGCTTTGCCATGAGGAGGTCGTCCGGACCGTTAACGCCGAGGGACCTGCCCGGGTCGCCGAGTTAATCGATTACGGCGTCAAGTTCAGCAGAGCGTCCAACGGTGACTACGACCTGGGGATGGAGGGCGGCCATTCGCGGCGGCGGGTACTCCACGCCGCCGACATGACCGGCCAGGCGATTATCGAGGCGCTCCTCGACGACGTGGCGCGCCGCGACGGCCTGACGGTCCTCGAGGAACACGCCGGCGTCAACCTGATAGTCGAAGACGGCCGGTGCGTCGGCGCGTACGCGATGGATGAGCGCACTCGGGAAATAACGCCGTTCACCGCGAAGGCCACGGTCATCGCCACCGGCGGCGCCGGCCGCGTTTACTTGCTTACGTCGAACCCGGACGTGGCCACCGGCGACGGCATCGCGATGGCGTACCGGGCCGGCGCGTGCGTCGCTAACATGGAGTTTTTCCAGTTCCATCCGACCTGCCTGTACAAGCCCGGGCCGGCGCCGCAGCGGGAACGGTCGTTTTTGATAAGCGAGACGGTCCGGGGCGAGGGCGCCGTTCTGCGCAACAAGGACGGCGACCGGTTTATGGAGGGCGTCCACCCGGATATGGAACTCGCGCCCCGGGATGTGGTCGCCCGGGCGATAGACATGGAGATGAAGCGGACCGGCTCGGACCACGTTTATCTCGACGCCACGGGGATAAAACGGAAGCGGCTGGTCGAGCGGTTCCCGAATATTTACGAGAGGTGCTTCGAGTTCGGCTACGACATGGCCGACGTGCCCGTTCCGGTGGCGCCCGCCGCCCACTACTGCTGCGGCGGCATCGAGACCGATATGGACGGGCGTACGAGCGTGCCGGGGTTGTACGCCGTCGGCGAGACGGCGTGCACCGGGCTTCACGGCGCGAACCGGTTGGCGTCCAACTCGCTTCTGGAAGCGGTCGTCTTCGCGAACCGGGCGGCCGCGGCCGTCGCAGAAGACGCGGCGGCGTTGCCGGCGTCCGGGCCGGGCGAGCCCTGGGTCGCGCCCGAGGCCGGTCCCCACGACGCCGTGGAGGTGGCCCACGACTGGGACATCATCAGGCGCATAATGCGTGACTACGTCGGTATTGTGCGGAGCGATATGCGGCTCGCCGTAGCGACGGAACGGCTGAAGCTGATAGACCGGCACGTCGACGAGATGTACCGGGCGATGGTACTCTATCCGGACATGCTGGAGCTTCGTAACATCGCCTGCGTCGCCCGGCTCATCGTCCGCTCGGCGTTGTCGCGGAAAGAGAGCCGCGGGCTGCATTACAACGCCGACCACCCGGAGCCGGACGACGCGCGGTTCCGGCGCGATACGGTAGTCTCCCGCGACGGGCGGTGTGAAAAGAGCAGTGTGCGTTTCGAATAACGGTTTGACCGGCGCGCGAAACGATAATAGAATAAGGGAGTAGATGGGCCTACCCAACTTCAGAATACAGGACTTCGTCGAGATACTGATACTAGCGTTCGTCGTCTATCGGCTTATAAGCCAGGCCAGGGGAACCCGCGCCGTGTCGATGTTCTTCGGCGTGCTGGTTCTCGTCGCGTTCGCGTTTTTCGCGGCGGTGGCGCGGCTGGAAACTATAAACTGGTTCGTCGACCGGGTGGCGGCGGTCTGGGTGCTGGCGCTAATTATTGTCTTCCAGCCGGAGGTCCGGCGCTTGCTTAGTAACCTGGGCCGGAACCGGTTGATACGGTTCTTTATAGGCGTCCGCGAGCGGGTAATCGATACGGTCATCCGGGCGGCGGCCGAATTCTCCCGGGATCGGGTGGGCGCGCTCATCGTATTCGAGCGGGACGTGCCGCTGGGTGACTTCGCTGAGCGGGGCGTACGCATGAACAGCGACGTAAATGCCGAGATACTCTGGGCTGTGTTTGAGAAGAAGTCGCCCCTCCACGACGGCGCGGTGATTATCGAGGGTAATATAATCACGTCGGCGGCGGTGATGCTACCGTTGACCGATAATCCGGCCGTTGCGAAGTCACTTGGCGCGCGGCACCGGGCGGCGATAGGTATCAGCGAAGTGTCCGACGCGCTGGCGTTGTGCGTTTCAGAGGACGACGGCGCGGTTTCGCTTGCCGAGGATGGCGAGCTTACGTTTTATCCCGACCTATCGGTGTTAAAAGCCGAGGTATTGAACAGGATGAAGGGGAGGGCTTAAGACCGGCGGGAAAATGGCTGCGCGTTTCGAGATGAGAGTGTTCGGGTTCCTACGGCGGTTCTTCGCCGGGCTAGGTTATAAACTGCTGGCCCTTCTAATCGCGTTCTTGATATGGGCCGGGCTGTTGACCGCGCGGACGACGTATCGGGATATCGAAGCGGCCGTCGACTTGGGCGGCGCCGGCGGAATGGTCGTGTCCGGCGACATCCCGGAGACGGTCGCGGTAAGGGTTCGCGGCAAAGGAATCGAGATAGTTCGGGTCCGGGACGAGGATTTTACGGTTAGCTTACGGCTGGATAACTACGGTCCGGGGAAACACGTTTACACGATATCCGAATACGACGTTATTTACAGGGGAGACCGGGACGTAAAAGTGGACAGGGTTCTCGGCGCCGACGAGTTCGAGATAGAAATACAGAAGCGGGTCGCGAAGTCGGTGCCCGTCCGCGTCCAGTTCGACGGGCGCCCGAGGGCCGGGTACTACGTCGGGTTCCCGACCGTATCGCCGGCTAAGACCACGTTCTTCGGGCCGGAGCCGGTAATCAACGGTTTGGATTACGTGACGGTATCGGTCGACATCTCGGGGGTTAAAACGTCGGTTCTGGCGATCGAGGCCGTCGAGCCGCCTTTGCCGGGGTTGACGGTTATAGGGGCGAAAGAGGTGGAGGTTTACGTGCACGTCGAGGAAGGCTTAACCGAGGTTTATAAAAACGTCCCCATAGAAGTCCGCGAAGGAGGAAAAGTGGTGCCGGGCCGAACCGAACCCGGTCGGGTTACCGTCGTACTCGAGGGTGCGAGAGAGCGTCTGGATAAAATGGAAAACCCGTCCGCGTTCGTTGACGTAGAGGGGGCGGTCGGAGAGGAAAAAGAGTACCCCGTTGACGTATCGAGCGACGATTACGTCTCTTTAATCGAAGTTAAACCGGCGTACGTGAAGTACGTACCGGGAGAATAACGGCGGACGATTTGGCCGCAGCCGATAAAAAAGAAGCTTTAACCGCGAAGTTGTACGTCCCGGACAACGAGCAAGCGATCGAACTGTTCGGGGCGAAAGAGGAGCACCTTAAACGGTTCGAGTCCGTCTTCGGCGTTACGCTCACCGCCCGCGGCGGCGAGTTGACTGTGCGGGGCGAAGAAGCGGCGGTGGATAGGGTTTATTCGATCTTCGAAGAGTTTCTTAGTATTTCCGAGGATAAAGGCTCGGTTACGTCGGCGCAGGTGGCGTACGCGCTGAGCCTACTGGAGAAAGACACGAACGCCGATATATCCGGGGCGTTGGCGGACGCGATAGCCGTACCATCGAGGCGCCGGTTCATCCGTCCCCGGACGGCGGGCCAGCAAACCTATATCGAAGCGATACGGAACAACACAGTGATATTCTCCATCGGGCCGGCGGGGACGGGGAAGACCTATCTCGCGATGGCGATGGGTATCGCGGCCTTAATGCGCGAGGACGTGCGGCGGCTCGTACTGGCGAGGCCCGCCGTGGAGGCGGGCGAGAGCCTGGGGTTTCTGCCGGGTGATATGCACGAGAAAGTATCGCCCTATCTCAGACCGTTATACGACGCGCTGAACGATATGATGGACTTCGACCGGGCGATGAAGTTAATCGAGCGGGGAGTGGTAGAGGTAGTCCCGCTCGCCTATATGCGCGGGCGGACGTTGAACGACGCGTTCGTTATTCTGGACGAAGCGCAGAACACGACCTTCGAACAGATGAAGATGTTCCTTACGCGCCTCGGGTACGGGTCTAAGTCGGTTATTACCGGTGATATAACCCAGATAGACTTGCCGGAAGGGCAGAGTTCCGGGTTGGTCGAAGTCCAATACATACTGAAAGGTATAAACGATATAGCGTTCGTTTACCTTACGAAAGCCGACGTGGTGCGCCACCGGATTATCCAGGCGATAGTCCGGGCGTACGAAGAGTATGAACGTACCCACCGGCTGGACGACGAAGCCAAACGACGGAAGGGGCGCCGCAGGGCGAAAGACGATGAAAAGGTTGCTGGCGAAAATACGGCGCCGGCGGAAGAAAAGAATTAAAGCCCGAGAGCTGCGCAAACGCACCCTATTAACCCACCCCACGTGGCGGCGGGCATATATATTCGTTGGTTCGGTGACTATCTTGAGCGTGCTTATTACGCCCGGCCAGATCTTACGAAAACCGAAGCTGGTTGAGGGCGAAATAGGGGAGAAGGATATTATCGCGCCTTACAGGTTCCCGGTGTACAAAGACCAATCCGAGCTGAGGTTGGGGCGAAAAAAAGCTGCCGATAAGGTACTGCCGGTCTTCGAGCGTAACGAAACTATGGAGGAAATCGCCGCCGACGAACTCCGCGATTTCTTCGATATTATATCGGAGTTGGCTGTAACCTATCGTAGTTTACCGTCGGCGGAAAGGAGCGCGTACGTCGAAGAACTAAGTATAGATATGGACGATGAATCGTTAACGTTTTTATTTTTATCCGACGATACGGAACGTTTGGAAAACGAAGCGCTTGAGCTACAAAAAACGGTTTTCGCCGAGGGCGTAATAGACCGCGAGACCGTTCGGCGAAAAGACCTGGGCGATACCGTAACCCTTCGGGACCCCAGGACTCACGACGAACAGATAACCTCCGTGAACTCTTATTTGGACGAAGAAAAAGCGGGTTTCAGGGCCGAAGAATTAGCCATGCAGACGCCCGAGTTATCGGAGGAAGAAGCGAAAGCGGTCGCCGCGGTCGTCAGGATTACGATTCAACCGAACGTTTTATTCGACGAGACTGAAACGGAACGACGGCGGGAGGTCGCTCGCGACGCCGTAGATCCCGTTCTGAAATGGGTGGAAGAAAACGAGAAGATAGTAGAAAGCCATACGCGCGTTACCGAGGAACAGATATTAATTGTTGACGCGCTCTACTCGGGGCGAACGAAAATTAACCTAGCGTATTCGTACGCCGGGCGTACCTTATTGGCTTTAATCGTTTTCGTTCTCGTTTTGGGATTCGTTTACCGTTACCGCCGGGATCTTTTTGAGCGGCCGGGAGCGTGGCTTCTACTCGCGATTATACTGGTCGGGTCCGTAGGCGTAATGCGGTTAACGTGGCTTTTCCTGGCGGCCCGTGCGCCCCTGTCGGCGTATTTGTTGGGCGCCGGGTTAGGCGCTATGCTATCGCCGATATTGCTCGGGCCGTACGTCGGGTTCGCGGTCGCCGCGTCTTTAAGCGTGTACGCCGGCGTAATGGGCGGGATAGAACTGCGACCGTTGATAGTTACGCTGGCGGCGACGCTTCCGTCCGTCTATCTGGTCGCGAAGATTCGCCGGCGTTCCGATTTCTATTGGGTGGTAGTCGCCATGGCCGTCGGCGCGTCGGCGACGATTGCCGGTATCGGACTCATCGATATCGCGCCGTCGGATTACGTAATAGCGAATTTACTCGCCGCCGGCGGGATGTCGATAATGTCGGTGTTTATCGTAGCCGTTGTACTGCCGTTGTTCGAGTACGCGTTTAAGATAACGACCGACGTACGATTGCTTGAACTCGGCGATTTGAACCAGAGGTTATTAAAACGGTTACTCGTGGAAGCGCCTGGAACGCATCACCACAGCATTTTGACCGCCAACCTGGCCGAGATGGCGGCCGAGGCCGTAGGCGCGAACCCGATGCTTGCCCGCGTCGCCGCCTATTACCACGATGTCGGGAAACTTAAATCGCCCAAGTACTTCGCCGAGAACGAAGGATACGACGCTCACCGGCACGACCATTTAACGCCCCAGATGAGTTCGTTGATTATCGCAGCTCATACGAAGAACGGAGCCGAAATCGCCGAGGAAAACAGGCTCCCGGGCGAAATCGTCGACGTCGTGCGCGAACACCACGGTACGACCCTGATAAGTTTTTTCTATCAGGAAGCGCTTAAATTGGACGACCACGACATACTAAACGAGAGCGATTTCTGCTACCCCGGGCCCAAACCACGCGGCAAGGTTTCGGCGATAGTGATGCTCGCCGACGCGGTTGAGTCGGCTTCTAGGTCTCTCGAGGAAGTTACTTCAACGAGTATAAGGAACCTGGTGGAGCGCGTCGTACGCAACCGGCTCGACGACGGGCAATTGGACGAGTGCGACCTGACGTTAAAAGAGATTTCAATAGTTACCGAAAGCCTTATCAAAGGGTTGACCGGCGTTTTACACACGCGCCCGACGTATCCGGAGAAACGAGCCGAAGACCTTACGCCGCCTGTGCTTTCCATCTCCGGCGGCGAAACGAAACGGGACTAAGTATTGGAAGATGACCGTACGATAATCGCCGTAGAATGGAACGGTACAGTTAACGTAAAGCGTTTAGCGAGGGTAGTGGACGCGTTCCGTGTTGTCGAGGCGGTCGACGAGGCGGCGGTTATCGACGTTCTGTTAACGGGCGACGTTGCCGTCGCGGAATTGAACGAGAGATATAGGGGCGTTAAAGGCCCGACCGACGTACTTGCCTTCGAAACCGCCCCGCCCGGAGTCGAAAAGCTGGACGTTTGGGCCCTAGGACAGATAGTTATCTCGTGTGACAGTGCGGCAGAACAAGCACGCGTAACCGGTATCGAACTCGGCGACGAATTAGCTACGTTGTTGGTCCACGGTCTATTACACCTTGCCGGGTATAACCACGACGATGGCGAAGCGACATCGGCCATGAACGAGCGTTCCGAACTAATCCTATCGAAGGTACTCGATGTTTAAGAAGAAGAACAAGACGAACGAAAGACCGAAAATTCGATCGGAATCCGAGCTGTCGAAGTTCGGGTTGGTCAAGAGCTTCAACGCGGCGATCGAGGGGATACTTTACGCGTTCAAAACCCAGCGCAACGTGAAACTACATTTCGTCGCGACCGCGTTAATCCTGGTCGCTAGCGTTTACTTCTCGATTACGAAGATAGAGCTGATACTATTGCTTATCACCATCGGGTTGGTATTAATAACGGAGATGATAAATACGTCAATCGAAATGGCCCTCGACTTTATCGTGGACAGGTACCATCCGCTCGCGCGTATAGCTAAGGACGTGGCGGCTGGCGCCGTGTTGTTCGCGTCGATTAACGCGGTCTTCGTTGGCTATCTCATATTCTTCGAGCGGTTGAAGACGCCGATTATCACAACTATCGTTAAAGTATCCCAACGGCCCGAACACGTGGCGGCAGTGGCATTGACGTTGTCGGTTATTATGGTTGTCGTGTTCAAAGTAATAGCCGGGCGGGGCGCGCCTCTGCGCGGCGGTTTCCCCAGCGGCCACGCGGCGGTGGCATTCGCTGTCTGGACTATCGTTACGTTCGTTACGAAAAACCCGCTCATCACGTTACTCACTCTTCTCTTGGCGGTGATTATCGGGATATCGAGGATAAGGATGAAGATACATTCTTTCGTAGAGGTGGGCGCGGGCGCTTTAGCGGGCGTGGGCATAACGGCTTTGTGCTTGGCGTTGTTCATGTAGCGTTACCTGGAGGTAATTTTTAGGTGGAAGACTCGTCGTCGCTTTTTTATTTCATCGGCGTTTGCGTAGGTTACGTCGTTTTTATCACGTTTCGTCTTTCAGCCTTATACTATATGACGAGAGGGGAGGTGACGAAAGATCTCGGCGACAGGAACTCGGCGGCCGAAATTTTAATTCCCGATAGGGTATTGAACGGCTTGTTCTTGGTCGAAGTGGTCTTAATCTTGCTTGCCGCGGATGGGTTCCGTAGAGTGATAGGGCAACTGGCGCTCGTGGTACCGGAGGCCGTAAGTTTCGTCGTTTTCGCCGTCGTAGCCTTCGGGCTTCGCGGCGGCGCCAGGATGCTACTTCCCCGATCTGCCGCTTACTTCTTGGGAGCCTTCACCGCGCCGGTCGTAAAGCTTTTGGGTTATATAATAACGCCATTCGTTTGGACGTTCGCAAAACTAACGAACCTGGTGGGGCTGTTGTTAAGGGCCGGGCGGCGCGCGGAGGCCGTCGCGCCCGACGCCGAGTTCTTTGAATTATACGCGGCCGAAACCGGCGCCGAGTTGGAAGAAGAAGAGAAGGAAATGATCGAGGCGATAATCAGCATCCGCGCTACCCGGGCCAGGGAAGTAATGGTACCGCGGGTTGACATCGTCGCGGTCCCGGAAACGGCAACCGTTAACGAGATTAAAGCCCTAGTCGTAAAGCACGGCTATTCGCGCCTGCCCGTTTTCCGCGAGAACGTCGACGACGTAATCGGAATTCTCCACGCGAAAGACCTCTTTGTCGTCGAAGGAACCGGGGTAGACGTAATTTCGTTGCTGCGGAAACCGTACTACGTGCCGGATTCCAAGAAAGTAAACGAGATACTGACCGAACTTCAGGAACATAAGACGCAGATGGCGATAGTCGTCGACGAGTACGGCGGGACTGCCGGGGTTATTACTCTCGAGGACGTAATAGAAGAAATCGTGGGCGAGATACATGACGAGTACGACGCCGAGGAGTTCACGTTCGAAAAATCCGCGGACGGAAGCTACAGGGTGAACGCGAAGATGGACCTAGAGGAATTATCGGAGGAGTTGGGGATAGAAATCGCCGGCGAGGATTTCGAGACACTGGGCGGCTTCATCATAGCTCAAGAAGGGCAGGTCCCCGCCGAAGGCGAAGTTCTCGATTACGAGAACTTGGAGATTACGGTACTCGAAAGCGACGAGCGCCGCGTTTCGTCCGTCAGAATCAAGGTTAAACCGCCTACCGAGGAAGCGGCCGGGGAATAAACGTACGTTTAGTCTACTTTTACGGGACGTACCAATAAAGTAAAGGCATTGTGGCCGGTTGATTTCCCTTGACTACTCGAGGGGGCGTAAATATACTACGGAAAAACCACAGAAGCGGGGGAAAGATGAGATTTATCGCCAGTTCGCAAGGAGTTCGCGTTGTAATATTAATCGTTACAACGTTTTTGTTTATATACGGCCCGACCGCCGTTTCCGCCCAGGAGGATTTCGTACCGGAAGGCGGTACGTACGTTATCAAAGAGCCGACGGCGTGGACGCGGCCGAAGGGCGAGGTTACCGTTTCGACGGGTTTTACGCCTTGGGTGATCAGGGGCGAAATCGCGATTCTTGATTTCGTTTTATTGGGCGTGGCGTACGGCGGGACCGATATCCTCGGCTTCGGCAAACCCGACTTCAATCCCTATCCGGCGTTCCAATTTAAGTTCCGGATTACCAACGGTGGACCGATATTGCCCGCCTTTTCAGTCGGTTACGACGATATGGGTCAGGGGCGGTATCTTGACGGCGTAAATCCTTATCTTACAGACAACGAGTGGAAGAGGACGGGGCGTCGTGTAGAGTTCGATTATAACCGATACGCAATTAAGGCGAAAGGGTTCTACGTTGTAGCGTCCCAGGAGTACGGACTTCTCGGCGCGCTCGGTTTTCACTTCGGCGGCAACTACAGTATACGCGAGAGAAACGACGACGATTCTTTGAATTTCTTTATAGGCCTTGAAAAGTCTCTCGGGCCGTATTTTATGGCGATGGCTACTTACGACGTGGGGTTCAACGACGATAACGATAACGCACTGGGCGAGGGGCGGGGTTTTTTGAGCGCTGGCGTCCGCTGGGGCGTTTCCGACGATTTCGACCTGGATTTTTACGTTACGAACCTCCTCGACAACCAGGAGAAACGCTTGGGCGACGAGGGTAAGAACAACCGGATGTTCTATATTACTTACAGGTGGTTCCTGTAGCGTCAAGGGGTTAACCGGTTTATGGCTTTCGTGCTTGAATTCGAGAAACCGGTCGTCGAAATCGAGGAGAAGATAGCCGAGCTTACGTCTCTCGGCGACGGTTCCGAGGCCGGTATCGGCGATGAGATAAAAGCGCTCGAGAGAAAAGCGAAGGAACTCCGGCGCGAGATATTCGCGTCGCTCGACCCTTGGCAACGGATCCAGCTCGCCCGGCACCCCGAAAGGCCGTACACGCTCGATTATATAAACAGGCTCATAGAGGGTTGGGTGGAAGTCCACGGCGACCGGGCGTATGCCGACGACCAGGCGATCGTATGTGGTTTCGGCGAGTTCCGAGGGGTTCCCGTCGCCGTAATGGGGCACCAGAAAGGCCGAACGGCCGAGGAGAAGGTGAAGCATAACTACGGTTCGCCCCACCCGGAGGGTTATCGTAAAGCGCTACGGGTTATGAAGCTGGCCGACAGGTTCGGGTTACCGATAATAGCGTTCCTCGATACCGCCGGCGCGTACCCCGGAATCGGTGCTGAGGAACGTGGTCAGGCCGAAGCTATTGCGCGGAACGTGGAAGAAATGTTCAGTTTGGGCGTTCCGTTTATTGCGGTCGTTATCGGTGAAGGCGGCTCCGGCGGCGCTTTCGGAATAGGCGTCGGGAACAGGCTTCTTATACAGGAGTACGCTTATTATTCGGTGATTTCGCCGGAGGGCTGCGCGGCTATACTGTGGCGAGACCGGGCGGAAGCCCCGAGGGCGGCCGCCGCCCTGCGGGTAACCGCCGATGAGTTGTACGCCCTGAAAATAGCCGACGAGATAGTGCCTGAACCGGAATTCGGCGCGCACCGCGACTACGACGAAGCCGCGAAGTTGGTCGGCGACGCGGTGGAGCGCCACCTGCGCGAAATAATGGACGTTCCGCCCGACGGGCTGATCCGCGGGCGCCGCGAAAAGTTCCTGGCGATGGGCGAATACGTCGAAGGCGGGACCGTTAAAGGAGGACGCTTTGGCGACGGGCGGCCGCTCGAAACGTCCTGAGCCGGCGGTCGGTTCCTGTTCCGTAAATATCCGGGTTCGCTACGCCGAAACCGATCAGATGGGCGTAGTTTACAACGGCGAATACTTCACGTACTTCGAGGTCGGTAGGGTGGAGTTGCTGCGAGCCGCCGGGATTTCGTACAGGGGCGTGGAAGAAGAAGGGCTGAAACTCGTCGTGGCCGAAGCGACCTGCCGGTATCGAAAACCAGCCCATTTCGACGATTTGATAACCGTCAAGACCACTCTGGAAGAAGTCGGACGTACGAAGGTCGCGTTTTCGTACGAGGTTTCGCGCGACGGCGAACTTCTTGCCGAAGGCGGTACCGTCCACGTAGCGGTTAACGAAGAAGGTAACCCGGTACGCATTAAAGGCAAGCTCGCCGGGGCTTTGGGTTTGGTTTGATGGAACTTCGCCGGCGGCGTTAGGGGCGACTGATGAAAAGCGTTATATACCAATTGGTGTTTTTAATTCTATTGACCGCTTCGGTTTGGGCCGCGCGAACGGGAGGCGACGCCGGCGCGTTCGCGGATATGGGCGCGGGCGGCCGGGCGATCGCCCTCGAAGGAGCTTTCGTGTCGGTCGCCGACGACGCCTGGACGATATTCTACAATCCGGGCGGGGCGGATCAGGTCCCGGGTACACAGGTACAATTTATGTATTACCGTCCATTCTCGGAAGTGGACGGGATTAATTACGCCGGGCTGGCCGTGACGAAGAGCTTTAGCGGCGCCGGGTTCGCCCTGGGTACGGTCGGGTTGGGCGTGCAGTACTTCAAAGCGTCGGGAATAGAAGAGACCGGCGACGCGGGATTGACCGGCAATACGTTTTCGGACTACGAGATGGCGCTCCGTTTCGGCTGGTCAAAGGGCTTCGGCGGAAGCCTCGCTATGGGGCGCCCGCCGACCTACTACTTCGGTTTATCGGCGAAAGTCATTTCGACCAAGGTTTACGAGTATTCCGACGGCGGTTTCGGATTGGACGTTGGGTTTCTGCTTAAACCGTTTAATTCGGCGAAGATAGGCTTCGCTTTAGAAAACATCGTTTCCCCTCAAATCACGTTAATCGAACACGGTGACAATTATCCCGTTCGGTGCCGGGCCGGCTTTGCATACGACGTCGGCGGATACGGTTTCGCGACGGTAGAAACCCGTGTGGATGACGACGGCGATTACGAAGTAGCCGTGGGCGGCGAAGCGCGTCCCGTAAAAATGTTCGCGTTACGCGGCGGTTACGAGGCCGTCTATAAAACCTGGGCCGCCGGTTTAGGCGTAAACGTAAGTCCAATACTCGCCGATTTTGCGTACCGTCCGCACGGAGAGCTGGGCGACTCGTATATCGTAACGGTAGGACTTAACTTCTAGACTCGCGCTAATTAACGTAACGGCCCCGTCCGGGGCCGTTTTTGTTTGGGCGCACTGAACCGGAGTGATATAATAACCGCCGATGCCCGAAGGCCGGAAAACCCGCGTAGCGATCGTAGCTCAGTTCCCGCCGCCGCCGGCGGGGATGAGTCTGCAGGCCGAGTACTTGGCCCAGCGCCTTGAAGCCGACGGCGCAGAGGTCGTTCGGGTTGATACGATGCCCTGGGGGCGCCGACGCCCCCGGTCGTTGAGGTTTTTACGCTTCATAAAGAGCCTGGGCTTATTGAAAGGAAACGACGTCGCTTTAGTAATTACCGGCGCTTACGCAGGTTTTTTCACCTTTAACCTTTTTACTTTCATCGCCGCGCAACTATACGGAGTGCCTACGGTCGCTTTAATGAAGTCGGGGCTGTTCGAGGGCTTCGCGGAAAAGTTTAGCTCGGTCGTCCGTCTCTTTATGAAACTCCCGGCTGGCGTTTGGGTTACCGGAGAGTATTTAAAATCGGTTTTGGCCAAGGTCGGGTTAGAAAGCGAGGTTGTCCCGGATCTGATTGACCCCGGCCCGCTACCGAAGCGAGAGTACGAACCCGAAAGCCCGCCGGTATTCTTGTTACCCCGACACCTATTCGCGATATACAGGGTGGATCATGCGATACGAGCTTTCGCGGAGATCCAGAAGATTTATCCCGAGGCGGAGCTACATATCGCGGGCGACGGCGAGGAAAGAAAGAGGTTGGAGGATTTAGCCGCGAAAATAACCGACGGTAACGTTTTCTTTCACGGATGGATTAGTCGCAAACCGTTAAACGAACTTTACAAAAAGGCCACGTTATTACTCAATACGAATTTAGTGGATAACTATCCTAACGCGATATTGGAAGCGATGATAATAGGCGTGCCGGTAGTCTCGTACAACGTAGGCGGCGTTCCGTATCTAATCGAAGACAAGGTGAACGGCTTTTTGGTACCTTCAGGGGACTTAGAACGTTTGGCGGATACGATAACGTACTGCGTCGAAAACCCCGACGTTTGTAAAAGTATCGTCGCATCCGCGAGAAAAAAAGTGGAGGAACTGTATTGGCCCGTGGGTCGACCGGGTCTGTTGGACCTTTTGTCGCCCTATATGCGTAGCATCTAGAACGAAACTGAAGAGGATTATAACTGTTTTTCCAACGATTCGATGTTGGCTTTAGCCGCTGCGCTATCGGGCGTATACGTTAATACTTCTTCGAAGGCTTCTATGGCCCCGTCCGTATTTCTCGCATTCGCAAGTTCAAGGCCCCGCTCGAACGCGATATCCGCGTTCAATTCCGCAATGTCGTCGTTCGGCCAACCGTTTTCGAGGGTGTATTCCCACGCGCCGCGAGCTATGCGCCCCGCTTTACCAAGGTCACCTACCCGGTAATATAGTTTCGCCTCCATTATGTCGGCCACCACGCCCCGTTCGGTCCCGGGTTCTCCGCCGTGGAGTTCGAGCAGCCGCGTTAGGATTTTGCTCTCCTCCGGTGAATATAACGCCCGGGGCGCCGAGTACTCCAAAGACAGCCGGTCGTCGGTGTTCAGGCCGGCCCACGTCGCCGCGCCCAACAACTCTTCGTCGCCCGCTACGTAGTAAGGTGAGCCGGTTATAGACGCGGCGAGTTCCCGTTCGCTTCCGAGAAGAACCGTGTCGCGGCCGGTGTAGACCAGCCCGACGTGACGGAACGCCGCCGCGAAAGTATTAACTATCATGAAATAGTCGCGAATCGAAAGTTGGTACAAGGGAAGCCACTGGGCCATCACGCCGCCGCTGTTTAGTATCCGGCTGCAATTTTCGAAGTGTTCGACCGAGAACAAACCCGAGCTTCCTTTGGTCCACGGGTGTATCGGGTCCGACGTGATTACGTCGAAACGTTCCTCGGTACAAAGCGCGTACGTCCGCCCGTCTTCGCGAATGAGTTCGACTCGCGGGTCGGCGAGGGGCGAACCGTTGTATTCGGCGAAGTGCCCTGCGGCCCGGGCTACCGCCGGGTTGATTTCGACGCAGACGACTCCGTCCACCGACGGATTACTTATAGCCGACCCCAGCGTTATTCCGGTCCCGAGGCCGACGACCAGAACGGACCGGGGGGCGCCGTGGGCCGTAACCGGCAGCGCGCCGAGTTCACGTTCTACGCGCAGATCGTCGTAGTTAGTACTGGCGACCGACTTCCCGTTGACCTTCAGCGTCAATATCGGGCCGTACTTTATTACCGCCACGGTACCGTCAACGCCGTCTTCGTAGAAGACGGTCTCTTCGCCCTCGGCGCTCTCTAAATCTACTACGCCGTTTTCGGTCAGGTAGTACCTGGGGCTAATACCGACGCCTAGATTTAAAAGCTTGTAAGAAGGCCCGGGGACTAGAATCGCTGTTACGCCGAGCGCGGCTGCCGCGACCACCCACGCGATAACTCTTTTACGGCTTGCTAATACGATAACGCCCGCCGCCGCGGCGCCGATGGCCAATAAACGCAACCCGCCGACGGCTCCCAACGCCGGTAGCAACAGAAACGTCCCGCCTAAGCTGCCGACTATCGCGCCGGACGTATTAGCGGCGTATACGGCGCCTACCCTGGAACCGACGGAACCGCCGGACCACCGCGCGACCAGGGCCGGTAAAACCATACCGACGGCCGCGGATGGTAGGAATAAAACTAAGGTCGCCGTTACGACGGTCATTACCTGGGCGACCGCGAACCCGGCGCCGAACTTCGCGAATGCGGAGAGGAAGAGATAGGGCGAGAAACGTAACGCTATTATGCTCGCGGAGAACCCCAACGACCCGAGGGCGAGTAAAATTATAAGCGGCGTCTCGCTCGAAGCGACGCGCCGGGGGAGTGCCCTGTGTACGAAACTCGCGACGGCGATGGCGACGAGTATAACCGCCAACAGGGCCGAAAACGCGTAAACCGCCGAACCGACAATCATACTCATTGACCGAACCCATAGAACCTGCGCGGCCAGGCCCAACGCGCCGGCGATAAAAGCGAGCGTAATTATCGCCCAGGGCCGCGCGGGCCGCGGGACGATCACATCTTCCGGTTTAGCGACGGGCACGTACTTGGGTAATCGCCGGGCTAACAGAAAAGCGGCGACCCCTACCGCGACGTTTAGCGCCGCCACCGCGAAGAGCGACGCACGGGCCCCCGTCGCCCAGAGGAGCCAGTAACCGGCCAGGAGCACGCCGGCGACGGCGCCTGCCGTGTTTAGCCCGTACGCCAGAGCGAAGCCGTGTCCGGTTTCGGTCTTTATCGAATTCAACGCCGCGACTACTGCCGGCAAAGTTGCGCCCATCGCGATGGTTGGCGGTAGTAGGGCCAACGATGAGAACAGGAACCGCGCGGCGTGTAGCTCGGTCGTCCCCAGGCGGCCATAGACGGTTGCGTACCCGCGGGTGATTAACGAGAGTATTACGGGAAACGCGAACGCGAATAAACCAATAAACGCTTCGCATCCCGCGTACCAGAGGAGCGGTTCTTTCCATTTATCGACGGCGCGGCCTCCGAAGTAACTGCCCAGCGCCAGGCCGCCCATAAAGGACGCGAGCACCGCCGCAACTGCAGGCGCCGTCGAACCGAGCGTTATCGACAGCATCCGCATCCAGATTACTTCGTAAACGAGACCGGCGGCGCCCGAAGCGAAGAACAAAATGTAAACTACGACGCGGTAATATAGGTATTTATTGTTATTGTTGTCTGGTATCATTGATGGCGTCTGCGATACGCTCTGATTATACCAGATAGGGGCGTCCGTTCCGAAAAAACCGGGGGATGGCCCCGGTCTTTTACGTTAAGTATTTCAGACCCTGCCCATTAATACGGCGGCGGGTTTTCGGCCGAGATGTCTATACCGGTCGGGTTCGGGTCCGTGTCGTCCACCGTAACCGGGTCCGGTTCGGTATCGCCGGGCGGGTCGTAGCCGTACGCGCCTAGCATCGTGTAGTCGGCGAGGCCACGCCAGGTAAAGACGCCAACGGTTTTGTACGTTCCATAAACAACGTCGTTAACCGTATAGTCCCAAGAGTCGTCCTCGTTAAAAGGTTCGGTGTAGAACGTGGGCATCTTTATCGGCGGCCAGTTCTCGAAGGCGATAACGTATACGTCGTCCGACGGCCACGTTCCGGTGAAGGTAACGGTCCCGGAGATAGTCCCTTTTTGCGGCGGTTCGTACGAAGCGTCGAAGTCGATGCCCGTCGCGTTCGGCTGGCTTTCAGATAACGTGACCGGATCCGGGTCTTCGTCCGGCGGCTCGTAACCGTACGCGCCCATAAACGTAAATTCCGGGTACGTATAGAGGGCCACCGCCGCGTACGTACGTAATGCCATTTCGTCTATTGTGTAATCGAACGTAGCACCGCTTGGTTCCGAGATAGGGTCCGAAAGGACCGGCATACTTTCCATCGGCCATTCTAACGTCGCGATGACGTAAACGGTTTGGTCCGCCGGCGGCCAATCACCGGTAAAAGTAACGGTCCCGCTGATACTGCCGAGTAGCGGCGGTTCGATATTGTTACACCCTATCGCGACCGCTACCAGAACGGTGGCCAGGGCGGGTATTATTATTCGCTTATCCATAAGGGTCTCCTTATTTCCCGAGTAAACCGGGCATTATTTCGAGTAATCCTTCACGAATCATCGTCACGGCGATAGCAGCCAGGAGCATATACATAATCTTCGACACGGCGATCGAAGTCGCACGGCCTATTACTTTGCTTATCCCGTGGGCGAACCTGAGACCTAGGAAGACGATTACAAGGTTGACGCCAAAGGCTATTATCGTCTGTATTATACCATAACTGTTACCGGCGGCCAACAACGCCGCAAGGGCTGCCGGGCCGATTATCAATGGCATCCCTAAAGGTACGACGCCGATTTCGTTCCCCATAACCCGACGCTCGTCCCTCGATTTAATGATGTCGAGTATCGAAAGGACAAGGAGTAGGATACCGCCGGCCACCTTAAAATCGGCGACGGTCACGCCGAGAAGTGCGAAGACGCCCTTGCCGGTGAATAAGAAAGCTAACCCGATTACCGCGGCGACAAAGGTAGCCTGCTTCACGATGCGCTTTTTCGCCGCGTCCGTCATATCGGCGGTCAAACCGAGATATATCGGCAGCGCACCGATGATGTCCATCGCGACGAAAAGCGGTATGAAAGCGAAGAGGAAATCTTTCAGATAATCCATCGTAAACTCCGGGCTGCCCCAGCGTAAGGGGCGCGTATTATGCCTTTTGGCTTGACATAAGTCAACGGTGATTATAGTATCCCATTGAGAACAAGCGTCTTTCCGGCTGTGGGAATCTCGAAAGGGGGAAAGCCCGTGGTGATTAAATGTTTGAGGGCGTTCGCCGCGTTGATCGCCGTTGCGGCTCTGCTGGGCGGGTGCGGTGGAAAGGAAGTAAAGGAGCCGATTAAGGTAGCCCTCGGGCCGACGTTCGACGCCGCGAAGGTGGACGAACGGTTCGGGCCGCTTTCCAGCTATCTGGAAGAGAAGATGGAGCAGCCCGTAGAGTTTACCGGTACTAACTCGGTGGAGGAGTTCGGCGACTTGGTGAAAGGCGGCGGTTACTGGTTCGTTTTCGCCGACCCGGTAACGTATTTCGAAGTATCCGAGTATTGCGTGCCGATAGCCAAACCAAGTTACGTGGACTTGGGATCGATGGATCAGGGCTCGATAATCATCAAGGAAGGCCGTGAGAAGGAAATTATTAACGTCCCGGAGATGAAGGGCAGCTCAATTATGATAGTGGGAAAACATTCCCTGGGCGGATATCTTTCTCAAAAGCTTTTCTTCCTGCAGCACGGGTTGGACATTGACCTGGACTTCGACGTACGGGAAGCGCCCGGTGGCGACCCCGAGGCCGTTATCGCGGCGGTCGCGGCGGGCGAAGTCGACTACGGTATGGTCCCTATAGGGTACGCACCGATGGAGCCGGGGAAAGGAGCGATTTACCTTACGGTCACCGATAGGGTGCCCGTCGAGGTCTTTGCGTATTACCAGGAAGGCGACAAGGAAGTGGCCGGCAAATTGAAATCGGTTCTTAAAGGAATTCCGAAGAACGACCCGGCGTTAGAGCCCCTCGGGATCGAGAACTTCACGCCGGCTACCCAGGCCGAGTACGATGGTATTCTGATGCCGCTGGAAATGGACAAAGCCAATAAGGCGCAGCGTTTAGCGGCGGGCGAATAAGCCCGGCAAAAGACCGCCAGGTGAAACTTTTAAACGATATCGGAAAGGGGATAGGTAAGTATGCCCTTGCCCCGCCGGCCCGGTTGTTGGGCCGGTTGGGTTTAAGTCCAACGGTATTCACCATTGTAGGTCTTGGCGTGAGCGCGGGCGCAGGGGTCGCGTTCGCCGCCGGTTCTTTGCGGTTGGGTGGGTTGTTGGTTCTCCTTGCCGGTTTTTTCGATATGTTCGACGGCGTTTACGCTCGTGTGAACGAGAAGGCGAGCCGTTTCGGCGCGTTCGTGGACTCGACGGTCGACCGTTACAGCGAGTCGGCGTACTTAACGGGGCTTATCTATTATTACGCGTCGCTCCAGAATAAGGACATGGCCCTGTTGACCGTTCTCGTCCTTATAGGTTCAGTTATAGTTTCGTATATTAAAGCCCGTGCCGAATCGCTCATCGAGTCCTGTAAGGTCGGGTTAATGGAGCGACCGGAGCGTATGATCGTGTTGGCGGTCGGGTGCCTTATCGGCGGTTGGTTCGTTTTCGGTTCGTTACTATTGTTGGCCGTCCTGGTTCATATAACGGCGGTCCAGCGGATAGTTTTCACGGGTCGAAGACTTAGACGGACGCGCAAAAGGTAATAGAAAGCGGTTTTTAGTAAAAAGAATACGCCTCTCGCGGGGCGTTTTTGATAATCGCGCGGAAATACGTTAATCGTTTATAGCTTTTTCCGTAGGATTATAGGACGGGACGAGTTGGGACAGTATATCGAGCATTAAAACTTTGTCCATGTCGGCGGCGGTTTTTTCCAGGGCCGCCGCCTGGGCTAGTATTTTATATTGGTCCACCGAAGGCGGAGCGACTACCATAATTTGCTCGATAGGCGTCGATGTGAGGCTTTCGTGAGACGCGATTAGTTCCTCGTTCAAGCGTTCGCCGTGCTTCATTCCGATGTAGTTTATCTCGATGTCTTTATCCGGTACGTAACCGCTCAATCGGATGAGGTCTTTCGCCAGTTCTTCGATTCGGATCGGAAGCCCCATATCCAAAATCATTATATCGCCGTCTTCGCCGATGGCCGATGCCTGTACGACGAGCTGGACGGCTTCGTAAACGGTCATGAAGTACCGGGTCATCTCCGGGTCCGTCACCGTTACCGGGCCGCCCATTTCTATTTGTTTCTTGAACACTGTAATGACGCTGCCTCGACTTTCCAGTACGTTCCCGAAACGGACTGTTACGAAGTTCGTATCGTTGCCGTAGCGTAAAGCTTGTACCACCAACTCGGCCACCATTTTTGACGCGCCCATCGCGCTTGCCGGGTTTACCGCCTTGTCTGTCGAGATGAGTATGAAACGGGACGCGCCGTGGGTTATCGCTTCTTCGGCCATTACCCTCGTCCCGGTAACGTTGTTCTTGACAGCTTCTTCTATGTTAAGTTCCATCAGCCCTATGTGTTTGTGAGCGGCTGCGTGGAATACTATCGACGGCTTATACGCTTCGAAAACCTTTTCTATTTTCCGGGCGTCTTTAATGTCTCCGACGATGGGCACCGCCGGAACGTCCGGGAACTTACGGGCCAACTCATTTTGGATTTCGAAGATACTGTTTTCGCCGTGGCCCAGTAGAAGTAGTTTTTCGGGTTTGAAGGGAGTAAGTTGACGGCATAACTCGGCGCCGATGGAGCCGCCGGCACCGGTAATCAGTATCGTTCGACCTTCGAACTCTTCCGTAATAGCGCTCAAGTCGAGTTCGATGGGGTCGCGTTTGAGTAAGTCCTCCACCTGGACGTCGCGGACCTGGTAGATTTTCGCGTCGCCGTGGATAATTTCGAAGACCCCCGGGAGAATCCTGTGAGCTACTTCTTCGGCGATACACTCTTCGATAATTTTCCGGGCTATATCGCCCGATGCCGACGGCATTGCTATCAGAACTTCTTCCACTTCGTATTCTGTAATCACGTGCCGGAGGTCGTCGTTGTTTCCTACGACGGGCACGCCGTGGATTTCGGACCAGAGTTTCTTGGGGTCGTCGTCCAGGAACGCTACGAGCTCCATCGCAAGCCGCGGGTTATTGACTATTTCGCGGCCGATCATCTCGCCGGCTTCGCCAGCGCCGCAAATAACGACTCGTTTACTACGCCCGGTGTGTTTTCTATCTACCACTCTTGATTCCCGTTACGTCCTCGATTTTAAGGCTTTCCAATAGATAAACGAACAACCCGAAGAAGACGCCCAATATAATGAGTATAGTTAAGCGGAAGTCCCGAGGGACGAAGTTGAAGACAACCGTCGTTAGACAGAAAATAAAAGTAATCAGGTAAATATATAGGACGGCGCCGCGTACGCCTAGCCGAGTTCTGGCGAGTTTGTTATGGAAAAATTCCGTATCGCGGCTGGATATCATCCTCCGCTTCCGCGACCTTCTGATTACGGCGTACATAACTTCCATTAAAGGGACGGCCAGCGCGATCATAGGTACGATAAACGCCGTGACGGCCATTGTCTTCATATTGACGATGGTCGCTATTCCGGCATATGTGAACCCTAGGAAGAGAGCCCCCGTGTCGCCCATTATTATTTTCGCCGGATGGAAATTGAATATAAGAAATGCTACGCACGCGCCCACGAGAGCCAGCATAAGTTCCGCTACGATATAATCCGCCCTGATAATCGCGATCGCCGCTACAGTGGCCGCCGCTATCGAGATTATTCCCGCGCATAACCCGTCGAGACCGTCGACCAAGTTACTCGCGTTGGTCCCGGCGACCAGCCATACGATTATTAACAATACACTGACGTAGTTGGAAAGCTCCAAGCCGAAGAACGAAAATTCGTATGCGGCGAAACGGACGCTGTAGCCGAACGCGACGAGAACGGCCGCCGCGGTTATTTGTAAGGCCAGCTTCGACCGCCAACGGAGTTCTACGGTATCGTCGGCGAGGCCTACCAGGAAAATAATAAAACCCCCGGCGACCAGGCCCAGTAAGTGTAGGTTATAATTGCCCGATATAACAAAACGGCGGATAATTCCGACCGCTATCGGAAACGTAACGGCTATATACAAAGCGATTCCGCCTAGTGTAGGTACGGGACGTTCGTGCACGTGGCCGGGCCTGGGCCGGTCGAAAGCGCCGAACCGCCGGGCGAAATATATTACTACGGGCGTCAGTACTACTGACAGCCCGAAAGACGAAACCAGGGAAAAGAGCAAGCCTTTCATCTTTTACGTCGAATAGTCGTCGCTGACTATTACCTTAATATCGTAATCCGTTTCCCGGATATTCTTTTTGTCCATACCGAAGAGGTCGGCTATACGTTTGGCTTTCCCCTCTTCTCCTCCCGCCGCGAATAGGACCGTTTCTTCGTAATCGAAAGTTGTCGCGTTTCCGACTGCTATTACGGTGTACCCGTTACTTTCTAACCGTTCCTTTGTTTTCCCGGCGGCGCCCTCGAGCCCGCATCCGTTTAAAACCTCGACACGGACTTCTTCTGTAAGGCGCCCTTCCTTAACGAATGCTTCAAGGATAAGTTCAGATATATCCTGCCCGCAGACCATCGTGATATCGGCCTGGGTTACGTTGATGCTACCACCGAGGGCGTCCGCTATTTTGCCGGCGTATTCTTTGTAACCGGGGCGGTATAGTACTATAGTCCCTCCGGCGTATGGGATTTCTGGCCTTTCTGTTTCAATAGTGAAGATCCCTTCGCTTTTTACATTGTAATTCTCGATGGCCGTCAAAGCGTTGCCGAAGCGTTGGGGAACGCTCGTGTTGTTGATGACGTACACGTTAAGTTCAGCCGTGTCGGGAGACGTGGGCGTTTCCTCGGTGGGCGTTTCGGCTGGCGGTTCTTCCGTCGGCAGGGTTTCGGCGGTCTCCGCGCCGTTTCCACCGCGTTTGAATATCGCGTTCCTGTGCTGTACGGCCACCACGATGAGTACGACGACGATAACGACGGAGATTACGCCCGCGATTACCCGGATACGCTTCGCCCGTTTTCGCTCTTCGACTTTCGCGAGTCGGCCTGATGTGACACGTTTGTTCGTCGGCATAGAAGGGAATTACTTATCGCTTTAACGAACGGATATATACCACAGCATCCTTCTTTTTTCTATAAGTATCGGCGAACCTATCACGTTTGGGTGTTTTCGTAATCCGAGAGACGGGAGCCCGTACCTTAAAAGTGTTGTAAATACCGAACTGTGATATATAATTGGCGATAGTAAACCATTTACGTACTCAGCGTACGCGCGGGTTTGAAAATGGGTTTGGATTTTAAACCACTGGTTCCGATATTCCCGACGGTAATCCTCTCGGTTGTCGCTGTCGCGGCTGCGGTCTGGGGCGCGTGGCTAATTTATGCCAGCCGTAAACGGTTAGGTGCGACGGCCGGTACGGCCGGTATCCGTGCGGCGGTAGTGGCTATTTTCGCGTTATCGCTGTTGGGGATGCGGTCGGCGATCGAAAAAGCCGTAGTTGGGGATAAGCCCGTCGTCGTTTTGGTCGACTGTTCGTTTAGTATGGATTCTAAGGACGCTCCGGGCGTACTACGGGGCGATTCCGTTTCCGAACTGTACGGCGAGATCATCAACGTACTTGAGGACGCCGATGCCGATACGCGTTCGTACTTATACGCCGACGGGCTTTATGCTTTGTACGGAAGCGAACCGCGACGCGAACGAATCCCGGCGCGAAGGCGTTCGTCCTCGGGGCTGGCTTTTGCGTTGGACGAAGTTGCTGCTAGTAAAGAACCGGTCGCGGCCGTGATCATTAGCGACGGTACTCGGCCCGAAATCCCTGCTCCGGCGTTCCCGGTGTACGTTTTTTCGCCTTCTACCGAACCGGCTTCAGGCGTTTACCCGGTTTCGGTCGAAACTCCCCGTTACGTATTACCGGGTACTCGGTTCCCGTTGGAAATAACGTTCGCCGGTTCGGGCGAAATCGCGACCGGTTTTTCGGTTTACGAAGATTCGGACGAAGTTGCGAAAGGGGTCGTTACCCCCGGCGTCGGTGTTCCCGAAGCAACCGTATATCTTACCGCCGAAATCCCCGGGATACATTTTTACAAGATTGAGGCGGACGACGGACGCGCGACCCTATGGGCGTGGACTGAAGTTGTCCAGGGGCCCGTTTCCGTTTATTACCGCTGCACGTGGGCCGACCCGGACGCCACGTTTTTAAAGCGAGCCGTGGCCGCCAATAAGCAGATAGAATGCGACTACAGACAAGACCTGGCGGGCGGTAAGTCTATTGTAACCGGCCCGGGTTTCGGTCCGGCCGGCGCGGATGTAATAGTATTGGCCAACCCTCGGTCCGAGTTCATCGACGCCGGTTTCGCGGGGGAGTTGGATAAGCGCGTCGCGGACGGCGCCGGGTTGTTGATATACTATTCCGTTTACCCGCCGGATACGCGGGTCTTATCGATCGGAGCGTTGGCCGCTCTATCGCCCTTACGGCCGTCGGCGGTGGGGACGTTGGTTAGCGGCGTTCCCAAAGCAGCGCCGGGAGCCGAAACGTCGGGATTCCGTCCGTCGGTCGTTCCGGAGTTCGATTACGCTTTGGAATTGGGCGACCCTAAACCGTTTACGACGTCTATTTGGGAATCCCCCGGCGGAGCCCCGACACTTTCGTGGATACCGTATGGCTGCGGAAAAGTAATGCTGCTAGCCGGCGGAGGTTTGGCGGGGTGGGAACTTTCGAGAAGCGTCGAAGGATCTGGTCTCGACGCGTTCGCCGCCGACCTGGTTTTATTCCTTTACGGCGGCGAGGAAACCGTGACGGTTAGCGACCGGGTCGTGGAGGTAAACGAACGTACGGAGGTTTACGTACTTTCTACCGAGGAACCTACGGTGGTCGCGGCCGGACCTGATAATAAGCCCGTCCGGATGCCGGTCGCCGAATCTGATCTTGGTGTATGGACGGCCGTTTGGGACGCCCGGGTTCCGGGACTATATACGGTTACGGCGCGCCGATTCAGTGACGGCGGTTTGGTGGTAGAGAAAACCGACGTATACGTTACTGAAAGGTTCGATGGAGAAATCATTAACGAACAAGGCGTAGCGAACCTTATAAAGCTTGCCGGATTATCGGGCGGTGGGTTCGACGCCGACGGTCCCGACGACCGGGTCGTGCGTGACGTTTCCGAAACGCTAAAAGCATCTACACCTTCGGAGACGTTAGCGACTTGGACGCCGTTGTTTCCGCTGTGGTTGGGTTTAACAGTGTTCCTGGGTCTTCTTTCGGTGGAGTGGATAACGAGGAGATTATCAGGTTTGGCTTAGTCGGTGCCGGTTCGTTTAACGTCCTTGTTTAACGAATCCCCGTATGGTATGTTCCGCGTCGCTTTATACCAAAGGTTTTGACGCCTAAGATATATATAATACTGGTTAGCTATAACCAGCGTTCAGACGTAGAACGTGTTTTAAACGCCGTAAATCGGCAGACGGTGCCGCCGGCAGGCATAATGTTGGTAGATAACAGCCCGGGCGACGGGACCGCCGAAATGGTAGCTACCGATTACCCTCGCGTAACCTTGCTCGAACCGGGCGAGAACCTTGGTTACGCAGGTGGTAATAATCTCGGGATGAGAAAAGCGTTGGATGAAGGCGCCGAGTGGATTTTGCTATTGAATACGGATACGGAACCAGCCCTGGATTTCTTGGAGAAGTTCTGGGCCTCTGTCGAAGCGAACCCCGGCAACGGTGCATATATGCCGTTGATACTATACGGTGACGGCGAAACTATCTGGGCGGCTATCGGTTGCCTTGACCCGATAGACTTGCGCCCGCGTCACGACCTTCAAGGGTTTCCGGTTTCGTATGCGCCCGATACGGTCCGCTCGGTCGGGTTCGCCGTCGGTTGCGCGCTTATGATGCCAGCGGAAGTTGCCAAGGAGACCGGCGGTTTTTCGGAAGAGTTCTTTATGTACTACGAGGACGCGGACCTATCGCTGAGGATAAAAGCTCTCGGATACGAAACTGTTTACGTCCCGGGCGCGTCGCTTGTGCACCATACGCCGAGGGAGTTTAACGAGAAATTCCGGTCGCCGAAACTAGTATATTATCTTAAACGTAATAGGCTTATCGCGATATCAAGGTATTCCGCACAAAAGTGGGTAGGGTTTTTACGGGCGTTTTTTCAGGACATTATATCTCAGATCCTCTACGTCGTTAAACGCCAGAATGTCGGCGGCGCGCTGGCGGTGGTCGACGCCTGGTGCGATTTCGTAGCCGGAAAGTCGGGTAAAAGGTAATCGGTACGGTGTCTCGAACGTAAGTTAGCAATCGTTGCTTTGGATGTAAACCGTACGTTATGTATGCCTGATAGAATTAAAATCGCTAACGTAATCGAAAAGTTGACCATCGGCGGTATAGAACGTTTAACGGTCCCCCTTTTTTCGCGCCTCGCTACCGATCGCTTCGAACCGTTCCTGATCTGCGTCGAGGGCGGCGGGCCTATGGAGGTCGAAGCTATAGAATATGGCGTAAAGGTAATCGAGTTAGGAAAAAAAATAAGAAACGTTCCTGCCGCCGCGTTCGCCCTATCCCGGGCTCTACGGGAACTCGAGATAGACGTCGTCCACGGTAATCCGGGCCTTGTCGCAAGGCTGGCGGCTCCGAAGCGAGCCGCCGTAGTATCAACGTACCACACCATGCTCCCTGGGCGTGGGTATTTATCATTAATCCCTGATCGTTTTTTTACCGAGCGAACTGATATTTTAGTAGCTATCTCTGACGCCGTAGCGTTGAAAACGGCGCGGGCTTTGCGTATTCCCCCGGAATGCATCCGAGTGATTTACAACGGAATTGACGTGGAAAGGACACGTGCGATGGCCGAGGAAGCGCTTCCGGAAGAGGTGAAAAGGGACGGACCGGTCATTTCGTACTTAGGGCGTCTGGTGCCGGAAAAGGGTGTAGACGTACTACTCAAGGCTTTTCGTGGAATTATACGGGACGTGCCGGACGCGGCATTGTGGATTATCGGCGACGGGCCGTCGCGCGCCCGTCTCGAACGGGACGCCGCCGGACTCGGGAAAAACGTGCGGTTCTGGGGTCGAAAGCTAAATCCTTTTCCTCTGCTGGCTTCGTCGGACTTTTTCTGTTTACCGTCGCGTACTGCGGGTTTCGAACTCGTTCTCCCGGAAGCGATGGCTTTGGGGTTGCCGATAGTCGCTTCCGGAACCGGCGGTATCCCGGAGGTAGTAGGCGATGCCGGGATACTAGTAGAACCGGAAAACGATCGGATGTTGGTAAACGCGTTGGTTTCTTTACTCGGAGACGAAGGAAAACGGTCCGAATTGTCAGATCGATCGATGGACCGAGTAGAACTTTTCAGGATAGAACGTACCGCGGCGAAATACGCTGAGGTTTACGAGGAAGCGGTAAGCTTGAGGGCTAAACGTAATTGACCTGAAAGACGTTTTGCCTACCTCCTAAATTATCGGTATACCTAACAGTTCGTCGTAAACCTCTTGTATTCGCTCGGCGGTTTTTCGGGGAGTGTATTCCTTTGTAACCGTTATCATGCCGCCTTCGGATACTCCGTTTCTCAATTCCGGGTCGTTTATTAGATTGCGTAGTTTACCTACTAGATCGCTTAAGTCTCCGGGTTGATAAAGGAAGCCGTTGACGCCGGGAGTGATAATTTCGGCAGGGCCGCCGTCATCTCTCGCGAGAACAGGTACGCCCGCGCCCATAGCTTCCAAGATGACGCGTCCTAGACCTTCGCTTTTAGCGGGATGGACCAGTATATCGATGGAACCATATAGGTTCGCCAGATCATTAGTATAATCCGCGAAGAAGAAACGGTCTTCGAGGTTTAACTCCGCGCGCTTTCGAATAAGCTCGTTTAGGTACTCCCTATCCTCGGGACGATAAGGTTCACCCACGCAAACGAAATACAACCCGCGGATGCCGCGCAGACGGTCGGCTGCTTCCAACAACTCATGCTGTGATTTTTGCGGCGAAATAGTCGCTACAGTTCCAACTAAGGTTTCGCTCTCCTCAACGTTTAGTTCTTCTTTGAGTAGAGGTTTGAAATCCTTTTCCGCTATCTTCGCTGTAAAAGAGAGATCAACGCCTTCCGTTATGACCGACAGCGGCTTCCTTAATTCCGCGGCGTTAAAGAGGGCGGCGGTCGAGTCGGTTATTGCGATTATCTTTGCCGCGCGCCCAGCTACAAGGCGCCCGAGTAAACCGTGGTCCTTGGAATCTCTTTGGTGTAGTATCCACGGTACGTTTAGAAAGGGAATAAACGATACGAATAGGGCAGCTAGAAAGGTATTGGCGTGGATAATATCCGGTTTTATGTTTTTGGCTAACCGTGATATAAGGTATACCGAGCGGAACGCCGGTAAAGGTTTCGTCGGGCGCCCGTCGATGGCCGAATGTGCTGGAAACGTGTGTGTTTCCGCCAACACCCCGAAAAGGTTTTCCGTTCGCGAAGCTTTCGGGACGGCGATTACCGGTACGTAACGACCGCGATCGAGGTTATCGATTAGCTCGTATAGACTACGTTGACCGCCCCAAATTCGGAGGGCGGTATCTATATACAATACTTTACGCGGTTCGTTCATATACTTGTAAAAGCCAAATACGCCAAGTATAATTCGCCATCGGTATTCGGGATTCCGTGCGCTGCAGGTCGACCGTTATTGCTGACGGACAGTTTCCGGGCGATAATAACCGTTAAGACGCGACGTGTCAAGAGCTTGAAGATAATAAGTACTTACTCGGAGTTGTCTAGACTGACTCGGCGTTCTTATTAAGACATCGTTTAACGGTTTTTTAGCCTTCGCGTAACCCTTTGCGTAACCGACATGAGAAAATGAAACTCTCGTTTTTTTTCTTGATTTTCGGTTTTCGGTGTTGTATGATAATCGGAGTATTGCGCTCGTTAAACGGGGTTTTACGCTCGTTATCAATCAATCAACCTGTTCAACCATAGAGAGGAGAGAATATGAGGACGAGCATTTTCGTAGTAGTCGGATTGTTTGTGGTGGCTACGGCCGCTTCCGCCGCGATGTTTAGCGACGGGCCTATCGCCCTTACGTCGAACGGCGGGTCGGACGAGACCAGGGCCGATTATGTGCTTTACTACCACGAGGGCATGAGCGGATGGGCTAGCGTCTGGACGTTTAGCCAGAACGGCCATGTGGCTACTTACTTCGACCCGCTTGATAACCTGGGCGACGATATCCATGAAGCGTATGAGATAGTCGGGGTAGAATCCGGTTGGCATAACGACTCCGGCGGCGATATCGACGTTAACCTGTATGTCTGCGCCGACGACGACGGCGAGCCCGATTTCGGCAGCCCCTTGTTCACGCTCCCCGTTACTATCAACGATACTGATCCCTATTGGAGTCAATTCGACAGCGATGTCGATCCCCCGGTAGGCTTTAACTGCGGTGAGATGTTCTGGGTAGTATACGAGGTCTTCGCCGAAAATCCTCATCCCGCTTCCGACATGGATGATACTGACCCTCAATACCACTCCTACATCGGCGACGAAGACGGTTTAACGTGGGACCTTTTCGGCGCGGATTGGAAACACAATGCATACGCCGATCCAGGTGAGAGTACCAACAACGTCACGCCGGCTTCGTTCGGTCACATTAAAGCCAGCTACGAATAACCCGCTCAACCGTAAGTGGTCGGAATATAAAAGGGAGCGTTCGCGCTCCCTTACTTCTTCGATTTAGCACGAAACAACCAAGTGGGAGTAGGGTTCGATTCGAGTCCGGTTTGACGTAAGTCCAATAATATAAAAGGGTTCCATAACGCTTTGGACGACGGTTATCGTACAATTCCCTTGACAAACGCGGGTACGTCGCTTATAATCCGCGTCCCGAATAAGCAAGCAGGTGGAGTTGATGGCAGTACCTAAACGCAAGACATCCAAGACGCGTCGCAACAAGCGTAGGACTCATTATAAAGTCCACGGCGAGCGCCCGGTCGTTTGCCCCAACTGCGGTGAGGTGCGCCTGCCGTACCGTTACTGCCCCGCGTGCGGTTACTACGACGGCCGTGAAGTGGTTAAACCCAAAGAAGAATAGGGCGAATCTCTCCGGAGGTTGTAGTTGTAAACCGACGGGGATTTTTGTATCCTGAACGCGGCGGCGCCGAACTCTCAAACGATGAAACTAGTACTCGACGCGATGGGTAGCGATCATGCGCCGATGAACGAAGTTGGCGGCGGCGTCAAATACGTAAAGGAGTTCGACGATTACGACCTGCTCGTTGTCGGCGACCAGACCCAAATCGAAGCCGAACTCGCTAAGTACGATTACCCGGCCGACCGTATAGAAGTCCAACACGCGTCCGAAGTTATTACTATGGTGGAGAAGCCCGCCGAAGCGATACGTCGAAAGCGGGATTCTTCTATTGTCGTTTCCCTGAACGCGGTGCGCGAAGGACGCGGCGCGGCGTTCGTATCGGCCGGGAATACCGGGGCCGTCGTCGGCGCCGCGTTAATATATCTGAAGCGGATTAAAGCCGTCCGGCGCCCGGGGCTGGTCGCTATTTTCCCGACGATAAAGGGTGCGTCGGTTGTACTGGATGTCGGCGCGTTCACGTCGGCTACCAGCGTAAACCTCTACCAGTACGCGGTAATGGGGCAGATATACGCCGATTGTCTTTTCGGGAAGGAGGGTTCGACGGTCGGTTTAATGTCCGTCGGCGAGGAGGAGGAGAAAGGCCACGAGGAGATATTCGCCGCCCGGCAGATGATAACGTCCACGCCGTTAAACTACGTAGGTCATATGGAAGGCGGCGATATACTTCGGGGGAAAGCCGACTGCTTCGTAACCGACGGGTTCACCGGGAACGCGTTGCTGAAGTTCGCCGAATCCGTCCCCAAGATGGTGTTCCAAGCGTTGAGGGAAGAGCTGACCAGAAACTTCCGCGTAAAGGTGGGTGCCTGGTTCGCCAAACCGGCGTTCGAGGTATTTCGGAAGGCTTGGGACTACGCCGAGTACGGCGGCGCGCCGTTGTTGGGCGTGAACGGCAGCGTACTAATCGGCCACGGTAAATCGTCGCCAAAAGCAATACGGAGCGCTTTGTTGGCCGCGAGTCGTATGGTCTCCTTCGGCGTCGTCGAGAAAACCGAACAGAATATCGAGTCTTTCGAACAGTATTTAAATGGCTAAACGCGCACAGATACTCGGTACCGGTTTATACGTCCCGCCGGACGTGGTTACTAATTTTGATTTAGAGAAGTTGGTCGACACGTCCGACGAATGGATAGTCGAGAGAACCGGAATACGGGAACGACGTTTCGTTGACGGCGAAACCGCCGCGTCGGATATAGCCCTAGAAGCTTCCCGGGTGGCCTTGGACACGGCCGGTATCGGGCCGGATGAGCTGGACCTGATAATACTCGGGACGGTTACGCCCGACTATGTATTCCCGGCGACGGCTTGCGTTCTCCAGGACTTATTAGGCGCCCGAAACGCGGCCGCGTTCGACCTTTCGGCGGGATGCAGCGGTTTACTCTACGGCATTAATATAGCAACCCAGTTCGTCGAAACGGGTAAATTCGAGAAGATACTATGCGTCGGCGTCGAGACGCTTTCGAAGATACTCGATATGAACGACAGGAATACGTGCGTACTCTTCGGCGACGGGGCTGGCGTAGCTGTAGTTGGCGAATCCACCGACGACGCCGGGATACTTTCGACTTATATGAAGGCCGACGGGAGTCTCGTCGATATGCTTTATATGCCCGGCGGCGGTTCCAGGAACCCGTCTACCTACGAGTCCATAGACGCCCGGCTTCACTATATCAAAATGGAGGGTCGGGAGGTCTTCAAGGTTGCCGTACGGATGATGGTCGAAGCCAGCAATAAAGTCCTGGATGAGGCCGGATACTCGGGCGAGGACGTGGACGTTTTTATTCCGCACCAGGCCAATATGCGAATTATGGAAGCGGTCGCCAAGCGAGTAGGCGTACCTCGGGAAAAAGTCTACGTCAACCTCGACAAGTACGGGAACACGTCGGCGGCGTCTATCGGTCTTGCATTGGACGAAGCCGTCCGTGACGGGACGATTGAGCCCGGCCACCTCGTGCTTCTGGTCGCTTTCGGCGCCGGGTTTACCTGGGCCGGTACGCTTATACGGTGGAGTTGACGTTGCCGTTCGCCTTCATATTCCCTGGACAGGGTTCGGCCGAAGTAGGTATGGGCCGGGCGATGGCCGACGCTTTCCCCGAAGTCCGCGAGCGTTTAGCCGCCGTAAGCGATTTATTGGGACGAAACCTACTCGATATAGCGTTGAACGGCCCGGCGGAAACGTTGGTTGCTACCGAGAACGCCCAACCGGCGATCTTCGCTTTATCGGCGGCGTGTATGGACTTGTTCAGGAAAGGGTCGGACGTCGCGCCCGACTGGACCGCCGGACACAGCCTCGGCGAATACACGGCGTTGTACTGCGCCGGGTCTCTGGATTACGATGCGGCCGCCCGGTTGGTCTGTCGCCGGGGCGAGTTCATCGCGGAGGCGTGCGTCGAGAACCCCGGTACTATGGCGGCGGTACTCAAACTCGCCGACGGCGATGTCGAGGAGATTTGTAAAAAGGCTTCCGATGTCGGCCCGGTGGTCCCGGCCAACTTCAATACACCCGGACAGGTCGTGGTTTCGGGGAGCGAAAAAGGTGTAGCTGAAGCGTCCAGGTTGGCCGGTGAGCGTGGCGGCCGCGCGATACCTTTGAAAGTTTCCGGCGCGTTCCACTCGCCGCTCGTTACGGAAGCGAGCGAGAGGATGCGCGAGGTTCTGGCCGACGCGACGATAGAACCGCCGATATGTATGTTCGTCGCGAACGCGTCCGGGAAAGCGGCGAGCCAGCCCGAGGTAATACGCGACCTATTGTATAAACAAATAACTCGTCCGGTGTTCTGGACCCACACTATGGACCGAATGCTAGCCGACGGCGTTGACACCTTCGTAGAATTCGGCCACGGTACGGTCCTGACCGGGATGGTTAAGAAAATGGCGCCCGGAGCCCGGCGGTTAAACGTTGGCGACCCGGAAAACCTCGAGAACGCTTTGAAGGAGTTATCGTGACGAAATCGAAGTCGGCGGCGTTTGTAGTTCTGGCGTTGGCTTTAATCTTACTGTTCGCCGGTTGTTGCGGGTATTCCGACGACGGCGGCACTTGAAGGGTCGTGGAGATGGCCCCGCAGTCGGCGGCGGTAAATATCTGGTAAACAACCGGGGTACTGTTAATGGCTCATTTGAACGGTAGAAACGCGATCGTTACGGGCGGGGCCCGGGGCATCGGCCGGGCGATCGCCGCGGAGCTGGCGGCCCACGGCGCGGGCGTCGCTATATGCGACGTTCTTGAGGACGAGGTCGCGGCCGCCGCCGGCGAATTAACCTCGGAGCACAGCGTTACCGCGAAAGGCTACGCGGTAGACGTTTCTGACTCCGCGCAGGTGGGCGACTTCGTCTCGTCCGTTAACGAAGAATTCGGTTCCATAGA
>CP070755.1:1532195-1594646 GCA_020348885.1 Candidatus Coatesiibacteriota bacterium
CCGTATCTCCCGGCCGTCGTTCCAGTGTTTATCTTCGCCCTGGGGATAAACCACGATGAAGCCCTCCCGGTCCGCGACGTCGTTGAAACCTGTCAACTTGTCCATCTTTTCGGCTTTACCCCCGCCGCCGTGGAGCGCCAGGACCAGCGGCACCGGCTCCGGGCCGTCGTACCCCTCGGGTACGTGGACGTAGTACTCTCGTTCGACGCCGTCGACGGTTATGGTCTTCTTCTCGTCGGCGCAGCCCGCGGAGACGCTTAAAACAACTAGGAACGCAACCGCTAATAGCTTCTTAACCAAATCTTTCCTCCCTGAACGTTCGTTGGTTAACATACTATACCCTATCCCCCACCGGGTCAAACGGAATACAAGGATTACGACACAGCTCTTCCCCTACTACGTAGGAACAGAACTCCGAGACTTGTTTTTTTACGAACTTGTTGTATAATAATGTAAACGGATATTGAAAATTAGTCACGTACGGGACACGACCCGTTTCTTGAGAGGGGGTATGCTCTATGATTAAAGCGTTACTCGTTCTAATCCTCGCGTGGCCGTTCGCCGGTTTCGCGGGTTTCACCGAGGAACCTCACTTCGGCGCTTACCGCACCGAATCAATAAACTGGTGTGACCTCGACCTCGACGGCGACCCGGACCTCGCCGAAGCCACTTCCAACGGCCAGGACGACCGTCTATACGTAAACCAGGGCGACGGCACTTTCGCCGAAGTCGCGCTGCCGATGGAGAACTTCAACAGCTGGTGTATGGCCTGGGGCGACTGCGACAACGATACGGACCCGGACCTCGCGGTCGGCTGCTTTTATTATCCGCCAACTAACTTCATCTACGTCAACGACGGTGCCGGTAACTTCGAACGACGACCAGAGCTAGGGACGGCCGTATCGACCGCGCTGGCGTGGGCCGATTTCGACTTTGACGGCGACCTCGACGCAGCTATAAGGGAAATCGATTCGTTATATTTATACTCCAACAACGGCGACGGTACGTTTGAAGAAACTACACATTACCCGCTCGAAGACATATGGTGTGTCTCTTGGGGCGACGCCGACGGCGACGGTGACCCGGACCTAGCGGTGGGTTTGTACGCTTACGAAGGAGGGCAAAACTACCTATACGTAAACGACGGCGCCGGTAACTTCACGCCACAAGCTCAGTTCGGGGAAGGGATGACGAATTCCTTTGCGTGGGGCGACTTCGACAACGACGGGGACCTGGACATGGCCGTTGGGAACGACGGGCAAAACTACCTTTACGTGAACGAGGGCAACCTCGACTTTTCTGCCCGGGAAGAGTTCGGTACGTTAAAAAACAGCTACTCGTTAGCCTCGGCCGATTCCGATAACGACGGTAACCTGGATCTGGCCGTGGGTAGTTACAGGCAAGCAGACGAACTGTACGTCAACAACGGCGACGGCACCTTTACGGCCACGGAACCGTTCGGCGGGGAAGATTACGGTGAATTTTCGATATGTTGGGCCGACTACGGCCTAGATGGTGACCTGGACTTGGCGGTAGGGGTTTACGCTAGCCAGAGTTACTTATATATTAACGACGAGAATGACGAGGACTACCTTTCGATATATCCTGTCGGACACTACGGTACTATGGGCCCCGGCTACTCCAACGGGTCCGGTATCGGGGCCAAGGTTTACGCGTACGAGACGGGCTATTTAGGTTCAAAGTCGGGGCTTCTGGCGTTCCGTGAGGTGGGCTCCGGCCGGAGCGGCGGCGACGACTCGATTAACGTCGAGTTCGGCCTTCCCAACAACGACACCATCGAAGTCCGTATTATATGGCCCGGGTCGGACGGCTCAAAGATAACCCAGGATCTGATAGTGGATAAGACCCAGTTCATAACGGTCCACGAGTCTATATTCCATCTGCTTTCGCCGGAAGACGGAGGGGACGCCGGCGGGTTCCCGCTGGTCCTGAATTGGGAAGTGGCGTTCTCGGGAGGAAACGACCCGTACGACGCCAATATAGAGGATTACACGGTGGAGATAGCGTCCGACGGGGACTTCGCGAACGTAATATATACGGCCGACGTAACGGAGAATAAGGCCGTATTGGACGAGGATTGCGGGTTGTCGATAGGTGAGACTTACTACTGGCGGGTGTTCGCGAACTACGTGGATACGCCGGGACATTACAGCCAGTACTCGGGCGAGACGTGGAGCTTCAACCTAGTCGATATAGAAACCGGCATAAGTCTCGACTACTTCGAGGCGGAGTCCGAGGACGACGGAATCGAGCTGAGTTGGGCCGTGAACGAGAACGAGGAGACGGAGGTAACCGGGTTCAACCTCTACTGCTCGGTTAAGTCGAACGAGACCGGCACAAAAGCGATAACGTCCCGCGATAAGCTCAACGCGGAGCTGATAACGGGCGAATCGCCGTACGAGTACGTGGATACAGAAGTAGAGAAAGGCATCACCTACAGCTACGGGTTGGAAGCGATAGACGTCGGCGCCAAGAGCGAGACCTTCGGTCCGGCCGAGTGCACGTGGAACGGCGCCCTCCCGACGACCTACGCGCTCTATCAATCAAGACCGAACCCGGCGACCATTACCGCGACGATAGCGTTTGATTTGCCTGAGGACGCTAAGGTAACGCTTACCGTTTACGACATCAGCGGCCGTAAGGTGACGACGCTCGTGGACGAGACGCTAACCGCAGGAGAACACGCGGCCGAGGTCTCGGGACTAGCGCCGGGAGTGTACATATACAGATTAGACGCCGGTACGTTCGCCGCGGCGAGGAAGATGGTGGTTCAGTAAGGCGGTACCTTCAGGTGCGGCCACCGGTTTGGTCTTTTATACCGCCTGCTTCAGCAGGCGGTTCTTGATGGGCGGAGCATCGAACCCCGGCTTCAGCCGGGGAACTAAAGGCCTATATATACTTACCCCGACTGAAGTCGCGGTTCTATGCCTTCGGCGGGTTATGCACCGCCCGATGAATCGGGCGGTATCGATTCTAAAGTACCCGCACTTCCAAGTCATCGAAGTACGCGGTGCAGCCGTCCGCATATAACCCGGCTCGGCCGTCGGCCCCGACGCCCCGGACCGCCGCTACCGCCGTCCCGTTCACGCCCACGTAATAGATATCATCCACGCACCGGCCTGTCAGGCGGAACGATCCGTCGGCGTCGAAAGCCGTGAGGTTTTTCGCCGTCAGGATGGTCCCGCCCGGCGCAACGACTGAAACCGCCCCGTCGCGCGACAGAGCGATTTTATAGCCCGGCGTCTCGCTTCTTCTCAGTATTATCCCGGCCGTAGAATCCTCGGCGCCGTTTCCGTCGCCGAAGCGTACGGTAACGTCTACCTCGTAGTCAGGTCCGAAATCCCGGCGAACGCCCAGTTCCGCGTCGGTCAGAACCAGGTGCCCGTTCTCCGTACCCGCCACCCCGCTCTCCCCCACCGACCAGGCTTCGAAGTCCAGATCGCTTAGTTCGCCGAAATCGGCGGCGAAGTCCGGTTCGTCGAGAAAAGGAACGCCGGACGGCAGATCGATTTGCCACTCTTCCGGCTCGGTTATCGACGGCCCGCCGAAGAGCGGCATCGCCAAGACGACCAGCCCGCCAAGCAGCAACAGGGTCGCGAATACCAGTACTAAAAACGCGCCGGCCCAGATTATAAACCGGAGCGGGTCCCGCTTTCTCGTACGGGTCACGGGCGTTATCCCGCCGGCCGACTCGAGAGCCAGCCCGGCCTGCCGCGCGTAGCTCGCGACGAACGCCTTCGCGGTACCGTACGAAAGTCCCATCGCCACGCCCTCTTCGATTATCGCCGCTTCCTCGGCGGCGTTGAGAACGCCGTCGGCGACCGCCGCCCGAATCATACCCCTCAGACGCTGTTGCCCGGTTTCGGAACCTTCGTCGTCGAGTAAGCCGTCGTACTCGGCGCGCGTTCCCGCGTCCGCCAGTACGTCGAGAGCTTTTAACTCTATCTCTTGGGCTGCATTCGGCCCGTCCGGCCCGATGTCGGCGGCGAGCTCCGCCCGCCGCGCGTTTATGACCGCGTCGTCGGCGTCTCTGGGGAGTCCAAGCAGATAGTAAAGGTCTATAACCATATTCCGTCGTTATTACCCGGGGATTAGCTACTCGCTTTCGCTTCGTATCGTTCTTCGGCCACGTTTACCGCCGTCTCGTAAACTTCTGCATACTTCTCAGCCGAGTTGAGCCACGAGAAGTCCCTGCAAATCCCGCGGAGTACTATCTTACGCCACCGGTCGGGGTCTTTCTTATACATCGAGACGGCCCGCTCTAAAGTCTCCACGAGCGCCCGGCCCGAGTACCGGTCGAACGAGAAGCCGACACCGACCCGGGGATTTTTATATACGTCCGTCACCGTATCGGCCAGCCCGCCGGTGGCCCGGACGACCGGTACGGTCCCGTACGTCATCGAAATCATCTGGCCGAGACCACAAGGTTCATATCGCGACGGCATAAGAAAGATGTCGCACCCTGCATAAATACGATGAGCCATGGCTTCGTCGAACTTTAAATGTACCTTGAACTTTCTGGGGTGTCTTTTATTTATTTCGGTAAACAGGCGGTGGTATTTTCTTTCGCCGGTGCCGAGTAATACGTAGCGGCAATCGCAGCCCAGAATACCGTCTATACCTTCTACGAGGATATCGAACCCTTTCTGGTCGACGAGCCTGTTCACCATCCCCACAAGAGGTAGCCCGTCGTCGGGGAAGTCGTTTTCCGCAAGCAGCGCCGCTTTACAAGCTCTCTTGCCTTCCTGGTCGTCGGCGTCGTAACGAGCTTCCAGATACTCGTCTTCGGCCGGGTTCCATACGTCGTAGTCGATTCCGTTAAGGATGCCGTACAGGATGTTCTTGCGTCTTTTCAATACGCTTTCCATACCGTAGCCGTACTCGTACGTCTGGATTTCCGACGCGTATCGTTCGCTGACGGTCGTTATCACGTCGCTATACAGGATAGCTGACTTTATGAAGCTGAACCGGCCGTAGTGGTCTATTCCGTCCAGGGTGAAGTAACTCCAATCGAGATTCGTAATCGGGTAGTATTTCTTATCGAAGTTCCCCTGGGTGGCGACGTTATGGATGGTAAACACCAGCGCCGGTATCTTCTCGAAATCGTCTTCATACTCGGAACGCAGGTAAAGTGGTAGCAACCCGGTCTGCCAGTCGTGTACGTGCAGCACGTCCGGCTTCAACCCGAGCGAATTTACGGCTTGAAGCGTTCCTCTAGTAAAGAACGTAAACCTCTCCACGTTGTCCGGGTAATCTACCCCGTTTTCCTGGTATAAGCCTTCGCGGTTATACAATGGTTCGCACGATATGAAATAAACGGGGATGTCGGTTCCCGGGATACGCGCTTCGTATATAGAGCCAGCCTGATTATTCTTCCCGAGACGAACCCGAATGCGCTCGAGCCGTTCCTCGCCGAAGTCGCCGCGCATCACGTGGCGGTAGTACGGTATTATCAACGCCGTATCGACGCCCACTTCGGCGAGCGCTTTGGGTAGTGCGCCAGCGACATCGGCAAGGCCGCCGGTCTTCGCGAAAGGTACCGCTTCGGTAGAAACTATAACCGCTTTCATACCGTTTGTACTTCCGCCTCCGCTTCGTTAACCTCGAAAGGCACTTCTCTCAAGTCTTTCGCGGCTTGCTCCGGAACGGTGGGATTGATATAGAATCCCGTCCCCCACTCGAACCCTGCCGCTTTCGCGAGTTTGGGTATCAACTCCAGGTGCCAGTGATAATATGCCAAATCTCCGCGGCGGCACGGGGCAGTATGGAGCATAAAATTGTACGGCGGTTCCCCGAACGCCAGGCTTATCTTCCCTACCATCGTCTTCAAATGTACCGAGAAACGGTACGCATCGTCTTCGGCTATTTCGGTGAAACTCGCGATATGTTTTTTCGGTAGTATGTGTACCTCGAACGGGAAACGTGACGCGAACGGTACTATCGAAACGAAATAATCATCCTCTAAAACCACCCTCGTACCGTCGCTCGTTTCCCGTTGAACGACGTCGCAGAAAACGCAACGCTCCTTGAATTCGTGGTACTCGAGCGCCCCTTTCAGCTCCTCTATTATCCGCTTCGGGACAACCGGCGTCGCTATAAGCTGACAGTGAGGATGCTCCAAGCTCGCGCCCGCCGCGACGCCGAAGTTTTTGAATACTTGAACGTATTTGAACCTGTCGTCGTTTTCCAGATCAAGCATCCGGTCACTGAACGCCCGCAACATCCCGGCGACGGCGCTGACATCCATATTATCGAGTGTACGGTAGTGGTCCGGAGTTTCGACAATAATTTCGTGGGCGCCGATGCCGCTCATCCGGTCATAAACGCCGTCGCTGGTTCGGATAAACTCCCCGTCGCGTTGGAGGGCCGGGAATTTGTTCGGCACCACGCGGACGGTCCAACCCGGCGTGTTCGGTCCGGCGTCGGGCGGACGCCCGTACGCGGCCAACTCCGGCGGCGTTCGGTCTTCGCGTCCGTAACAGAACGGGCAACTCTTCTCGCCCTCGGGGGTGAAGTGGGGTTCGCGTTCGCCTACGAAATCGCTCGGCCGCTTTCCTCGCCCGGCGGCGATGATGCACCAGCGCTCTACAACCGGGTCTTTCCTCAACTCGGGCAAGTTTTACCCCTTATATCTCATTCCTCGGCGACTAGCTTTTTCAGCTCGCGCATAAACGCTTCCGAATCCTGGAACGATTTATAGACCGACGCGAAACGGACGTACGCAACCTCGTCCAGGATTTTCAACTCGCCCATCACCAGCTCGCCTATCTCCGAAGAAGGAACCTCGTGTTCGAACTTTTCGAATAATACGCGCTCGACACGGTCCACCGCCGCGCTTATGTCGTCGCGGCTAATCGGCCGCTTCTCGCACGCAACGGTGATACCCCTAACGATTTTAGCCCGGTCGAACGGCTCCCGGCGCCCGTCGCGTTTAACGACTGAGAGGGCCGCTTCTTCCACGGTTTCGTAAGTCGTGAAGCGGCGCCCGCACCCGAGGCATTCGCGCCGGCGCCTTATCACGCTCTGATTTTCGCCGGCCCGGGAATCGACTACTCGGTCATCGTCGGCACCGCAAAAAGGGCACCTCATTCGCCCTCTCCCCCGCCATTTTCGCCGTCCTCGCGCGCGAGCTCGTCCCGATCTATCTCAGCGACCATCTTCTCGGTCTTAAACCTTGAAAGTCCGGGGCTCGCCTCGAACCCCTGGCCGATGATTACGCTATCGCCTTTCTCCAGGGTCGCTTCGTAATCCGAAGTTATTAACTGGGTCTCGGCGTTCCACTTAAGTTCTTCAGTCCGCAAGACCGCGTTTTCCTTCTTACTGTTAAGAACCACGTGGCCGCGAGCCGTCATATCGTTCCTGAGCGTATCTACTACGCCGGTATCAGACGTTAAAGTGGACGCGTATTCGCCCTCTTCATAGAAGTCTATACGCACTTCGTAGATGATGGCTTCGTTTCTCGAGTCGAATATCTCGGCCTTGTCAGCGTACAATTTCCAAACGACGTCCTCGCCGTCGGTTTCGATAAGGACAAAGTCCTGTATAACCTGGTCCGGCAGTTCCTCGTCTGGCGGCTCTAGATTGCCGGTCCCGCGCTCGCAACCGGTAAGCGCGATTACGCCGACCGCGATTATGATTAGGTTGAGTAATTTCATAACGTCTACGCGGTTCGGTCCGGTTCCCCCGTTAGCCCGTTATACTAACCCGGCCGCGCCCGAGTATGTCGTGTATGTGGATTACGCCCGTCGGGTGCCCGTCGTCGTCCACGGCAAAAAGGGCCGTTATCTGGTGCTTCTCCATTAACTGCAGCGCGTGCGCCGTCGTGTCGCCGGTTTTGATAGTCTTCGGTTCTCCCGTACAGAAGTCCCTCGCGCGCACGACGGAAAGGTCTTCGCCGCGTTCGAGTAGACGCCGCAGGTCGCCGTCGGTAATTACGCCTGTAAGTTTCCCACCGCCGTCGACGACAGCCGTTATCCCGAAGGTTTTCGCCGACATCTCAGCTACGATTGCGTCCAGAGGGGCGTCTGATTCCACCTGCGGTACCTCGCCGCCGGTATGGATAAGGGTTTTAACGCCCGATAGAAGCCGGCGGCCGATGTCGCCGCCGGGGTGGAAAAGCGCGAAATCGTCCTCCGCGAAACCCTTTAGCTCCATCACGCAGATGGCCAATGCGTCCGCCATAACCAGTGCCGCGGTCGTACTCGCCGTCGGCACGAGCCCCAGCGGACAAGCTTCCCGGTCGACGCTCGCGTCGATAACATGATCCGCGCTTTCCGCGAGCGACGACCCGGGCACGCCCGTAATCGCTACGACGGTCGCACCCCGCGATAGTAGCGCCGGAACTACGGACGTTATTTCCGACGTTTCGCCGCTGTAGGATATGACGACGGCGACGTCAGTTTCGCCGACGACGCCTAAGTCGCCGTGGGCGGCCTCGACAGGATGTAGGAAGTAAGCTGGCGTCCCCGTAGACGATAGGGTAGCCGCTAGCTTCTGCGCTATTATTCCCGACTTGCCGATACCCGTGGTTATAACGCGGCCGCCGGTGGCGTAAACGGCTTCCACGGCGCCGACGAAACCGTCGCCGGGCCGGCCGATCAGCGCCGCCACGGCTTCGGCTTCGATGGCGACAACCCGTTTCGCCCGCTCGATTATTCCGTCGCTGTCTATTGCGTTTCTTTTTCCCACTCGCGAACTCGCTCGTGTATCTCGACACACTGTGTAAGTAACGCTTTGAGCCTGTCCGCCGGTAGCATACTCACGGCGTCGCAAAGGCCCTTCTCGGGCCGTGGATGGAATTCGACGAAAAGCCCGTCGCAACCCAGCGCCGCCGCCGCCCGCGCCAGCGGGAATATGTACCCCCGCAGTCCGCCGGCAGGGTCGTCGCTGGTATGGCCGGGTATCCGTACGACGTGGGTCACGTCGAAGAAAACCGGATATCCGAACTCGCGGATACGTAAAAGCGACCTCGGGTCGAAAACCAGGTCGCCGTAGCCGAACGCCGTACCTCGCTCGGTAAGTAAAATATTACAGTTACCCGTTGCCTTTATCTTATCGATGGGTATCTTCACCTGGTCCGGCGTCAGGAACTGCCCCTTCTTTACGTTTATAGGTTTCCCGGTTTCGCCCAGGGCAAGCGTAAGCGCCGTTTGCTTGGACAGGTACGCGGGAAGTTGTAAAACGTCGAGCGTTTCGGCGGCGGAATTTACCTCTGCGAGGCCGTGTACGTCAGAAAGGACGGGAACGCCGGTTTCCTCGCGGACCCGGGAAAGTATTCCAAGCCCCTTCTCCAATCCGGGACCCCGGTAGGTATCGTGCCGGGTGCGGTTGTCCTTCGCGTATGAAGATTTATATATGTACGGTAGCCCCAACTCGGCACAGACTTCCCGCCCCAGGTGCGCCATTTCGACGGCGATCAAAGCGTCTTCTATTACGCACGGACCGCCTATAACGCAGAAGCGGCCATCGCCCAGAACCTGGTCCTTTACCGCTATCGTTTTTACTGACATATCGCGTTTAAAGCTATATAAACCGGCCCACCGGTTTATTAGACACCCTAATAGCCACGAAGTTTTAGGAAGTTTCTCGGCGGGTATTATAGCAATAACGGCGGAAAAATAAAGGAAAAGTTACAGCTCTCCGCCGTAACTCACTCGATATCCTATACTTACGCGTTTCTCCTATTATTATTTCACCGGCTTTTCCTTACCCCCCAACGTCAACAACGGGCATATTCTCCGTTCGCTGCCGAAGTTGCAACAGACAGTACTATTGACCCAGAACAGCGCTAGCGCGATAACGAACACGATAAAATATACGAGTTTCCCGAACGTAAATCCGCTGTATAAATAATAAACGTACGATGCTGTCGGTAGAACCGAATACCATATCGACCAGAAATATACCTTGACACGATTTCCGGCTTCGACGTTGCCCGAGCCGAAACTATACATTGCCGCCGACAACTTCCCAAGGCCGAAGGGACACCACCGCTCGAAATAGCCGCAGTGCGTACACGTTACCCACGGCGCGACGATTAAAAGATAAAGTAATATACCGCCTAAGTATGAAACGGCAATAACGCCGCCCCACAAATCGAACAGCCCCCAAAATCCGACCGCCGGCGGAATCGCCAATATGAGGATATTAACGACCGTCCGCCATACGGGAAACCCGGGGCCGTCGTCCCGGCGTCGCTTCCTTACGTACTTTTCGTGTTTTACCATCCGGAAACCCGAATCATTTCCGTTATCCGTCGGCTTCGTCCAGCAAAGTTTCAATTTTCCTGAAATCGGTATATATCTGCTCTTTATACGCTGGGAAACGAAGCGCCGCGGCCGTATGGTACGTCGGGAGTACTTTCAAGCCGTCAACGTCGAATACCTCGCCGCGAACTTTAGCCATAGGTTTTTTCGTATCCAGCAACAACTGGGTGGCGTGTAAACCCAGCGTAATAATTAAGTCGGGCGCGATTAACTTCATCTGGCGCTGTAGAAAGGGAAGGCAAGCGTCAACCTCTTCCGGCGCCGGGTCTCGGTTCTCCGGCGGCCGGCACTTTAATACGTTGGTTATATACACCTCGCCCCGGCGCAGTCCAACTTCCTCCAACAACCGGTCCAACAGCTTCCCCGCCCTGCCGACGAAAGGCAACCCCTGTTTATCTTCTTCCGCCCCGGGTGCTTCGCCTATAAACATCACCCGCGCGTCGATATCGCCATCGCCGTAAACCGCGTTCGTCCTCGTATTATACAGCGTACACGCTCTGCAATCCTCGCAGCGCACGGCTTCGGACGCGAGTAACTCCTTTTTATCCCCTTCCGGACTGGGTACCGAACCTCTGGGTTCGTTCGCTTTGTCGAACAAAGAAGCCGCTCCTTCTCTCAGATACACCTCGCGTACGCCGATAGCCGAAAGACTTTCCGCGACCGCTTCGAGGATCTCCTTTTTCCTATTGTCCATCTCGAAGCTATTTGTTTAGTATAACGGCGATCTCGTCCATAACCAACTCGGCGAGTTCCGATTTGGATACGACGCCGACGCTATTAACCCTGCCGTCCGACCCGATTACTAAAGCGTCTATTGTATCCGTGCCAAACCCGGGCTCGCCGCCCACCCGGTTGGCGACGATTACGTCCAGGTGTTTCGCCGCCATCTTACGCCGGGCTTCCCCTTCGATATCGTTTCCCGTCTCGGCCGCGAAACCAACTAGTACCTTGTCACCCTTCGCCGAACCGATTTCGGCGAGTATGTCCTGGTTAGGGACGAGTTTTACCTCCGCCGGCATATCGCCCTTCTTGACCTTATCGGCGCTATAATCGGCCGGGCGGAAGTCGGCGACGGCCGCCGACATGATTATCGCTTCGTACTCCGGCGCGAGTTCTAACGCCGCCTCGCGCATCTCCTCGGCCGTGTTCACCCGGGTAACGGTTACCGTCGACGGTAAATAAACATCGTTTTCGGCGGCGGTGACGAGGTTTACGAACGCGCCCCGCCGGGCGGCCGCCCGCGCCAGATCGTACCCCATCTTCCCCGACGACCGGTTCCCGAGGTAACGAACCGGGTCAAGCGGTTCCCGCGTCCCGCCGCCGGTAACGAGTACCTTCCGCCGCGCGAGGTCTTTGGCGGGCCAGACGACCCGCATTACCTCTTCGAATACGTACTCGACCGGCGCCAGGCGCCCGCGTCCCTCGTCGCCGCAGGCCAAACTCCCAGCCTCGGCGTGTACTACAACGTAACCGAGGGCTTCCAGGCTGGCCATGTTCCGGGCGTTCGCCGTGTGTTCGTACATACGCACGTTCATAGCCGGCGCGAACACGACCGGAACCCGGGACGCCGCAGCGATAACCGTCGAGAGGGCGTCGTCGGCGATTCCGGCGGCCGCTTTAGCGATGGTATTGGCCGTCGCCGGCGCGACGACAACCGCCGACGCGTCCTCAATAAGCTCGATGTGGGCGTACGGCGACGGATCGTCGAAGAGGTCCGTAACGGGCCGGTTACCGGTCAACGCGTGCATCAGCTTCGGCCCGAGTAGTTCCGCGCCGGCCCGAGTCATCACCGGATGGACGGACGCGCCGGCGTGGACGAGCATCCGGGTCAACTCGGCCCCCTTATAAGCCGCGGCGCTTCCCGTTATACCGAGGATGATTTTCATACACGTATAGCTATATTATATCAGATACCAACAAGCGTTCCGCCCGGATAATCCCTTCCGCGTCCCGGACGCACGTATCCAGGTCGTCGTTTATCAGGTAGTACTTGAACTCGACGTAGCGTGCCAGTTCCGCCTCCGCGTTCTTGATGCGCGTCGCCAGCACTTCGGGCGAATCGGTACCCCGGCGCCGGAGCCGCTCAACCAGTACGTCTAAGGTCGGCGTTATAATGAATATCGTCGCGGCGCGGTCGCGGTACGCCTCACTAATCTGCGCGGCCCCCTGCACGTCTATGTCCAGCAACACGTCCAGGCCGGCGGACGTTTTCTCGTCCACGAAAGCTCTGGACGTTCCGTACCGGTGGTTGTGAACAACGGCTTGTTCGGCGAACGCGCCGTCCCGGCTCAGGTTTTCGAACTCCTCGTCGCTCACGAAGAAGTAGTCCTCGCCTTCGGTTTCGCCGTCGCGCTTCGGCCGGGTAGTGTGGGATACCGAAAACACCAGCCCGTCAACCCGTTCCATCAACATCCGGCAAACCGTCGTTTTGCCCGCGCCCGACGGGCCGGAGAAGACGAACAACTTCCCGGTTCGCGGTTTCGCCAGCGCGGCGAATATATCGAGCCCGTTCTCGTCCATCGATTACGCGCTACCCCGAAATAAACGCCTGCAGCGCTTCCTCCAACCCGGGGGCCGTACGGAACACCTTGAACGGTTCCGTCGTAGCGTCCGCTATTCCCGACGGTCCGTCGGTCGCGGGCGGGCCGTCCACTGCTACCTCGGCGGCGTCGCGTACGACCTGTTCCACGTCGGCCAGCGTTCGCGGAGGTTCAGTATCCGCCGTGTTGGCGCTGGTCGAGAATATCGGCCCCACCGCGGCCGCAACCCGGTTTATAAACCCATCGGGTACCACGCGCAGCGCCACTTTCCCGGCCGGACAAGTTAATTTCTCGTCCGTCTGGGCCCGCGGGTTAAATAAAAACGTCACCGGCTTCCCGTACGCTTCCGCGAACGCCGCCGGTCGCGACGTATCGTCTTCGGTAAAAGCCGACGCAGCATCCCAGTAGGGCAATAATATTATAAACGGCCCCTCGCGCCCTTTCACCGCGGCGAGCTTATCGAAAGGCGTCCGCCAGACCTCCCGGCACGGCATACCCGGTTGGTAGACCAAGGCCGCAAGGCCGTAAACCGTGTCCGTCGGCGTTATGGCCAGTCCCCCGTTCAATAACGCCTTTGCCGTTTCTTTCGCCGCTTCCTTCTCCCCCACTTCTTCTATATTTATCGGATAGCCCATTATTCCGCTGGATTTCCTTTTACCTTCTTTTCGAGTTCGGCGTCCTTCTCGGCCACTTTCGCCGCCCTAGCGCGGCGGTATTCGATAATTGCTTCCTTTGTCTCCGGATACTTCAACCCCAGAATCTCGGCCGCCAGAACCGCCGCGTTTACGGCGCCGGCTTTCCCGACGGCGACCACCGCGACCGGAATACCGCCCGGCATCTGTACCGACGACAGGAGCGCGTCCAGGCCGTCGAGGGCGCCGCTGGGCAGGGGAACGGCGATTACGGGCAACGTCGTGTGGGCCGCAATCACGCCGGCAAGGTGCGCCGCCATCCCGGCGCCGGCGATTATAACCTCGACTCCTCGCTTCTCGGCCCCTTCGCCGAACTCACGGACAACGTCCGGCGTACGGTGAGCCGACGCGACCCTGAACTCGCTTTCGATGCCGAGTTCGTCCAGAACCGCAAGGGTTATCTTCATTACGTCATAGTCCGAATCGCTGCCGATTACTACGCCGACCTTGGCCATTACACGTCCCCCTCGTCGTTCCTCGCGAGAGCCTTGTACGCTATGTCTTTCCTGTAGTAGATATCCTTATAATCGATTTTCCGTACGGCGGTGTATGCTTTCTTCACCGCTTTCGCGATGTCGCCCCCGATGGCCGTTACGCCCAGTACCCTCCCGCCGGCGGTTACGACCTTATCGCCGTCGAGCTTCGTTCCCGCGTGATATACGATTATATCCGGGTCGTCAACCAGCGCGTCCAATCCCGATATCGGGAACCCCTTTTTGTATTCGCCCGGGTACCCGCCGGATACTGTTACGACGGTAACGGCGGCCCGGCGGTTCCACTCCAACTCCGTGTCGCGCAGATTTCCGGCGGCGGTCTTCGCGCACAGTTCGTAGAAGTCCGATTTCAGGAGCGGCAAAACCACCTGGGTTTCCGGGTCGCCGAAGCGGCAGTTGAACTCGAGTACCTTCGGTCCCTCGAAGTCGAACATCAATCCCGCGTACAGTGCGCCCGAATACGTCGCCCCCGCGTCGGCCAGGGCTTTAATAGTAGGTTTCAACACCTGGTTTTCGATCTTCCTCAGGGTTTCGTCGTCCACGACCGGCGCCGGCGCGTACGCGCCCATACCGCCGGTGTTCGGTCCCTCATCGCCGTCATACACGCGCTTGTGGTCTTGCGACGGTATCATCGAAACCACGTTTTCGCCGTCGGTTACGGCCAGGATCGACGCTTCCTCGCCGGTCAGATAATCTTCTATAAGCACGCGTTTTCCGGAGTCGCCGAACTTTCCTTCCTCCAGGGCAGCTCCGGCGGCGGCCACCGCTTCCTCCTCGGTCACGGCGATCGTAACACCTTTACCGGCGGCCAGCCCGTCGGCTTTCACGACCACCGGCGCGCCCATCTCGGCGATACAGCGTTTCGCGTCGTCGAGGGTTTCGCAGGGGTACGCGTCGGCCGTCGGTACGCCGGCGTCCAACATCAACTCCTTCGCGAAAACCTTCGAGCCCTCTACCTGCGCCGCGGCGGCCGTCGGGCCGAACACGGGCAGCCCGGCCGCTTGAAACTCATCCACTATCCCGGCGACCAGCGGCGCTTCGGGGCCAACAACGGTTAGGTCTATACTCTTTTTACTCGCGAAGTCCCGCAGCGCCGGTATATCCCCGTCGCCGATATCTACGTTCTCTGCGAAGGACGCTGTACCCGCGTTCCCCGGCGCCGCATACACCTTTCCGACGCCGTCGGATTGATACAGCGCCAGGACCAGAGCGTGCTCCCGGCCGCCGCCGCCCACCACCAATACCTTGTCGCCCATTCTAGTTATACCCCCGCTCGTTAAGCGCAATTGTACCGATTATTTTCACTGAATTATAAATACATACTTCAATTAATGCTTGAAGTGGCGGCGCCCGGCGAAGACCATCGCAACGCCGTAGTCGTTAGCTACTTTAATAGCGTCCTCGTCGCGTTTGGAACCGCCCGGCTCGATTTAAAATGGTGCCCTGCTTATAACGGAGTTATTTGTTCTTTAGCTCTTCCGCCTTTTCGTAGCATTCGGCTGCTTCCGATAACCGGTTTAACTCTTCTAGCACATCCGACTTACCGTACCACGCTTCCGCGAAATACGGATCGAGCTTCAACGCTTGTTCTTGGCACTCTAGCGCTTCTTCGTATTTACCCTGACAATACAAAGCCAATCCCTTATGATTCCAGGCTTCTTTAAAACCCGGTTCTAGTTCTAAAGCCCGGTCGGAGCACTCTATCGCTTCGTCGTACCCGCCCAGGCAGACCAAAAAACCCGCTTTATTTGACCAGGCACCAACGTATTCCGGGTCGAGTTCCAAAGTGCGATCGAAGCACTCAATAGCTTCTTCGTAATTATCCAAACCGCCCAGGGTAATCCCTTTGCCGTTCCAGGCCCGTACGTATTCCGGGTCTAACTCCAACGCCCTATCGTAACATACTAGCGCTTCGTTATACCTACCAAGACCGTATAGAGTGAAACCTTTATTGTTCCAGGCGTCGACGTATTCCGGGTCAAGTTCCAACGCGCGGTCGCAGCACTTTATCGCTTCGTCGTGTTTGCCCAGGTATAAAAGGGCGACCCCTTTGCCGTTCCAGGCTTCAACGAATTCCGCGTCGAGTTCCAATGCCCGGTCGCAACACTTTATCGCTTCTTCGTGTTTGCCTAGAGAGAAAAGGGCGACCCCTTTGCCGTTCCAGGCTTCAACGAATTCCGGGTCGAGTTCCAACGCCCGGTCGCAACATTCTATCGCTTCGTTGTGTCTTCCTAGATCGGATAAAGTTTCCACCTTTAAGTACCACCACCCTCTAACCTGTGCCGTGTCGAGTTCCAACGCCCTGTCCCAGCAATTTATCGCTTCGTCGTACTTAGCCAGTTCGGCTAGGGCTAACCCTTTGTTGTTCCAGGCCATAACGTATCTCGGGTCAACCTCTAACGCGCGGTTGTAGCACTCAATCGCTTCGTCGTGTTTGCCCAGGTCGTAAAGGGCGAATCCTTTGCCGTTCCAGGCTTCAACTAATTCGGCGTCAAGTTCCAACGCCCGGTCGAAACACCCTATAGCCTCATCGTACTTGCCCAAGCCCCAAAGAGCTCCACCTTTACCTCCCCAGGCGTTAACGTGTTTCGGGTCGAGTGCCAACGCGCTGTCGTAACACTCTATAGCTTCGTCATACTTGGCCAAGCCGAACAGGATTCCGGCTTTACCTGCCCAGGCATCAACGTATTCAGGGTTTAACTCCAACGTGTAATCGAGGCATTCTATCGCTTGTACGTATTCGCCCTCTTCGTAAAACGCAACGGCCTTATCAAACCACTCTTCCGCTTCGTCTTCCGACTCGCCCGAAACGCTACCTGTAACCAAGGTCAACGCTAAGATTGTAAGTAGTGTTTTACCGTTCATTTCGCCTCCTTTGTTCAATATTCTCCGGATAAACGGTATACGCTATAAAATATCGCCGGATAATAAACTAATGCTTGAAGTGGCGGCGCCCGGCGAAGACCATCGCAACGCCGTATTCGTTAGCTACTTTAATAGCGTCCTCGTCGCGTTTGGAACCGCCCGGCTGGATTATCGCGGTTATCCCCGCTTTACATGCTTCATCAGGCCCGTCGGACATCGGAAAGAAACCATCGGACGCGAGAACCGAGCCCTTAACCGCGTCTCCAGCCCGCTTCAGCGCCGCCAGCGTCGGCCAGAGCCGGTTTACCGAACCGCCGCCGATACCGAGGGTAACGCCGTCTTTCGCCACTACTATAGCGTTCGAACGAACGTGTTTCACCACCGCGTACGCGAACAGCAGGTCGGCCCTTTCCTCTTCCGCCGGCTCCCTCTCGGTAACCACCTCCCAGCCAGCGACCAGATCGCCGGCGTCGCGCTCCTGGGCTATAAAACCGCCGAGGGCCGATTTTAACTCAACTCTGGCTGCCGGGTAAAGCCCTTTGAATATCCTGAACTTCTCGCACCATTTCTTGGCCGTCGAGAGGTATTCGACCACCCCATCTTCGTATTCCGGCGCTGCTACGCAGTGGAAGAACGTACCTTTCACCATCGCCGCTTCCGCGGCGGCCACGTCCACGGGCCGGTTAAACGCGACTATCCCGCCGTAAGCGCTCATCGGGTCGGCCTGCCACGCCCGGGTAAATGCGTCCGCGAGGGTGTCGGCGACGGCAGCGCCGCAAGGACTGCCGTGTTTCACGATTACCGCCACTGGGCGCTCGACGAACTCGGCGGCGCAGGCCATCGCGCCGTCCAAATCGTAAATATTATTATATGACGGCTTCGGCCCGTTCAACTGCTCCAAAGGCATTTCGCGGTCGGTTCCCGGTACGTAGAACGCGCCCTTTTGGTGTGGGTTTTCGCCGTAAACCGGCTCAAGCGCCTTATTAAGCGATAGCACGTAACTATCTGGCAATACTACGTTAGGTTCAGCAAGCTTCCGGAAGTGCGCGCTTATCGCCGCGTCGTACGCGGCGGTTCGCTGGAACGCGGCCAGCGCGAGTTCCGCCCGCCACCCCGCCGTATCCTCGGCGGACGCTAAACGCTCGAGAGCGTTTTCGTATTGGCCGGGATCACAGAGTACGACGACCTCTTCGTGGTTCTTCGCGGCGGCCCGCAAAAGGGTTACCCCGCCTATGTCTATTTCTTCTATAATCTCACTTTCACTTTTCCCGGCGGCGACAGCTTCTTCGAAAGGATAAAGATTACAGCAAACCAGGCCTATTGGTTTGATACCGTGTTCCAGAAGCTCGTCCAGGTGATCGTCGCGCGCCAAGATACCTCCCGCGATAACGGGGTGTAAGGTTTTGACCCGACCGTCGAGAATCTCGGGGTGGCCGGTTACCTCAGCGACCTCGACGGCTTTCAAGCCCGCTTCGTGTAAAACCGTCGCGGTTCCGCCGGTGCTGACGACAGCCCAGCCGAGGTCTGCGAGCCCCCGGGCCAATTCGACGACACCTGTCTTGTCGGCGACCGAGATTAGCGCGAGTTTACGATTCGTTTTAGCCATTTGTTTTAATCACCCTAATATCCACCCCGGCTTCACCCAGGAACGCCGGGCCGAGCGGGTCCGGGTACTCCTCGGAACATACCACGTGGGCGACGCCCGCGTTTATAAGCATCTTGGCGCAGATGATACACGGTGTTCCGCCGAAGATATAAATGGTGCTATCGGCCGAAGAGACGCCGTTGCGGGCACACTGGATAAGGCAATTCTGCTCGGCGTGGAGCCCCCGACATATCTCGTGCCGTTCGCCCGACGGGACATCCAGTAGCTTCCGTACGCAGAACGGGCAATGCTCGATTCCCGACGGCGCGCCGTTGTATCCCGTCGCCAGGATAAGCCGGTCGCGGACGAGAACCGAGCCGACCTGCCGGCTGAGACACGTGGACCGCTCGGAGACCAGTTCCGCTATCCGCATGAAGTACTCGTCCCAGCCAATGCGGCCGCGCGTGGCCGGGTCCGGTGTTTCGGCTACCCCCGCGGTCTCGAGTAGTATTTTTATGTCGTCGGGCAGATCCACGCGTCAGGAGAGTTCCACCCGCCAGCCCGACTCGACTCCGTCGTACGCGTCGACCCGGCCGATTACGACGCCGTCGGGCCATATCGCCGCCGCCTTCTCGACTTCGCCCTGCGGGACTATCAAAACCAAACCGATGCCCATATTATACGTATCGAACATATCCTTGTCGGGGATATCGCCCCACTCTGCCAGCCGCGCGAATATCGCCTGCGGCTCCCATGACGACCTGTCTATATACGCGAACGTCCCCGGCGGAAGCAGGCGCCCGACGTTCTCCCGCAGGCCTCCGCCGGTGATATGGGCAATGCCGTGAACCTCCGCGCCGCCGTCGAGTAATTCCAGAACGCCGGCGACGTATATACGCGTTGGCGTCAGCAAGGTCTCCCCCACCGTCTTGTTCCCCCACCGGTCACCGAGGTCGATTCCGTTGTCGGCGATGACCTTGTTGATAAGGGAGTAGCCGTTGGAATGGAACCCGCTCGACGGTATCCCGAACACGACGTCGCCGGGGACGATATTCGAGCCGTCTATTATCTTCGACCTCTCGACGATGCCGACGGCGAACCCGACCAGTTCGTATCGGCCCGGCGGATAGAATCCCGGAAGTTGAGCCGTCTCGCCGCCGATGAGCGCGCAGCCGGCCTCCCGGCAACCCTCGACGATCCCGCCTATTACCTTGACCGCCTGCTCCTCGTCTAGAACCCCCACGCCGATGTAGTCGAGGAAAAACAGCGGGCGTACGCCGTGGCACACGAGGTCGTTCACGCTCATCGCTACCAGGTCAATCCCGATAGAGTGATGGTCGTCTGTGGCGAAGGCCAACTCCAGCTTGGTGCCGACGCTGTCGGTCGCGCCAGCGATGACCGGCTCGTCGTATCCCATTCCGGATACGTCGTAGAATCCGGCGAAGCCGCCGATTCCGCCGACGACCCGGGGGCTGTCCACCTCGTCGGCCATCCGTTTAATGCGACCGGCCAGACGCCCGGCCAGGCCCTGGTCAACGCCCGCATTTTCGTATTTACCCATCCTATTTCAGTTCCGTTAGATTAAAACATCTTGCTCGAGAATAGGCCCTTCTCGAGCATATCCTTTGCGTACTCTTTATAAAGCGGCGTCGGGTACTCGCCGGTGAAACAGGCTGAGCAGAAACGCCCGGCCACTTCTTCCGGCGTCATTTGCCGCCCGCCGACGGCCCGCCGTACCCCTTCAAGCGAAAGGTAATAGATGGTATCCACGCCTATATGCCGCCCGATTTCGTCGATATCGAGACTTGAGCCTATTAACTCCTCACGGGTGGGCGTATCAATACCGTAGTAACACGGGTACTTCCACGGCGGGCAACTTATGCGTAAATGAACCTCTCTCGCGCCGGCGTTCCGTATCAAGTCTATTATCTTGACCGACGTCGTCCCGCGGACGATCGAGTCGTCCACGACTACGACCGACTTATCCGCCAACAGCTCTTTTACGGGGTTATACTTTAAACGCGTCCCAAAGGTCCGAATGTGCTGCGTCGGCTCGATGAACGTCCGGCCAATATAGTGACTGCGGATTATCCCGAAATCGAAGGGAAGCCCGGAGCCTTCGCTGTAGCCCAAGGCCGCGTTGTTACTCGAGTCCGGAACCGGCATCACGAAGTCGGCCTCGATGTCGTGCGGCTCCTCGCGGGCCAACTCGATGCCGAGGGCTTTGCGCGCCCGGTGGACGTCCCGGCCAAATATCCGGCTGTCGGGCCGGGAGAAGTAGACGAACTCGAAGATGCACATCCGCGGGTCCTCGGGCGGGAACGGCTTTGACGACTTGACGCCCTTGACCGACACCTCGATAATCTCACCGGGTTCCACATCGCGTACGAACTTTGCGCCTATGATATCAAGGGCGCAAGTCTCGCTCGCTAAGACCACTGCGCCGCCCAGCTCGCCCATACAGAGCGGGCGCCAACCCCTCGGGTCCCGGGCGGCGATGAGCCTGTTCTCCTCCAGGAAAAGTATCGAGGACGCCCCCTCCAATCGCCCCAAAGCTTTCGGCACCGCCTCGCCCAAATCGCGAACGCCGGATTGGGCGATCAAGTGGATGACTATCTCTGAGTCGGACGTGGACGTGAATATCGAACCGGCGGCCTCCAGTTCCTCCCGAAGCGGCAGCGCGTTCACGATGTTCCCGTTATGACAAACGGCCAGCGACCCATGGAGGTAGTCCACCTTGATCGGTTGGGCGTTGGTCAGGCTGGTGTCGCCCATGGTCGAGTAGCGGACGTGGCCGACGGCGGCCCGTCCCTGAAGCCGGTCAAAATCGGGCTCGGCGAAGACGTCGGTTACGAGGCCCATCCCCCGGTGGCCGCGTAGTGACTTGCCGTCGCTCGCGACGATACCGGCCGACTCCTGGCCCCGATGCTGGAGTGCGTATATGCCGAGGTACGTGAGTTTGGCCGCTTCGGGGTGTCCGAATATCCCGAAGACGCCGCACTCTTCTGCGGGTTTAAGTAAAGGTTTCATAAGCGCGATGTTACGGTTACTAAAATACCAGATAAAACGGTAAGCGGAAAGCGAAATAATAGCACAAAACGCGTGGATGTGAAGGGAAAACAAACGTCCGGTTGGTGCGTGAAGATCAATACCGCCCGCCTCGTCGGGCGGTGGGCCTACAAGGCTTTATATGCTTTAACGCGCGGAGCCGCAAAGGCGGGCTATTCGGCAAAGCCGGCTTTGATTAAGCCTAACGACTCCCTCTTTATCGCAGCGTAACCCGTGGTGAAGTCCCAGGTTTCGGTCGCGTTGTTACCCGCCAGGTCCTCGGTGTAAGTCTCGACGGTGTAGGTCGTCCCTTCGTCCAGCTCGTCGTCCGGCTCGAACTCTACTATTACGTCCATAGGGTCCGTGTCTTCCACGAATAGCGAACCGTTAACAGTACCGCCGTTCGTCAGCGTAAACGTCGAGTTGGCCAGGTTTATATTCGTCGTATCGTCGACCCAATGACAGCCGGGGCGCACGTCAACCGGCACGCCGGACGGGAAGTCTCCGTCCAGCGGATATTGGTCCGTGACGTAGGGGTCATCGTCGTCGATTAACTCGCCGTAAAGGTCGTACATCATTGGGTAACCTATAGAGTTCCAGGACGAACCCGTGTAACCGTATTGGACAATACCCGGCGGTATAACGTCGACGGGAGTGTCCGTCGGACCGGCGTACGGAAGCGGGTTTGCGTAGAGTTGGGTTGCGAACCAGTATATAGACGCCGAGTCGATGGAGAAGTGCCAACCGCCGCTCGCGCAGTCTTCTATGCTGGCGCCGATTTTGTAAACCTGATAAGGCCCTATAACGATATCCGGTATATCGGTACCGGTAAGGTCGCTAAACTCCCAATAGTCGGCGGCGACCAAGCCTGTTATGCCGCCGTAGCTTAACCCGCCGTTCCCGGCGGCCGTATCCGCGTGCCATCCGCTGTCGTCGGTTTCGTTCGGCCGGTTGGTCGCAGGTTCGGGGCCGCCGTCTTCCCAGATACAAATCCAAGCGCCGTAAGTAGAGTCCCAAGTGCCGTACCAGGGGAGAATCCATATTTCCCACCTGGTCAGTCTGTAACCGTCGAAAGCCGCGCCCACCTGGAAGTTATCGGCGACTTTCGCGTCAATACCCGGGTTTTCGTACCACATAGAATCCCACGCGCCGGTTCCTTCAAGGAAGTCGCCCTGTTCGAATATCAGTTCCTCTCGCGTGTCAGTTACGACCGGGGCGCCGGCGGTAACGCCGCTGCCGGTGATTTTCTCGCTCGATACGGCGCAAGCCGCCGAAACGACTATCAGTAAGGTTATTAGGTACTTAAGCATCTCGTACCCCCCCTTTACGAATTCGGGTGTTTATACATATAGGTATATATCATACTTTCGCATATCTGTCAAACAACGATTTCGCGCGAATCCTAAAATTGTTTTAACGTTCGGGCGCACGTTTTAACCACGGCCTCCGGAAGTAACTTTACGGACAGGCATACTCGGTCTGTCCGATCGGCGCAACCGACGGTATTGAGAGCCCGAAAAACGCGCGGATTAACGACGGACCGACCTAAAGGTCGGCCCTTACGCGTAGCCGAATGGCGTTTAAACGACCGTTATCCCCGTCACGTAGTTTTTTGATGTAATTTGATACGTGATGACACGGCCTTCCGTCTCTTAACGCGCTATTGTTTATTTTACGAACGCTGAAATCGATACTATCGATACCTAGAAACCCGGACGTACCAAAATTACCGGAAAAAACGAATGCGTCTTCACCTCCACGGAGTTTAAGAGAAATACTCAAAGTTCTGGATTAGTTTTGGGCGCTCTCCCAAACAGATCGGAAGTCCCCGTACCGGCGGAGTCGGATCTAACGTACTTCGGCTCCGCCGCGACTTCCCTGTTTCCGCGCCGGGCGCTGGACTTAATTTTAGGTTATTACGAAACCGCCGGACGCTCTGCTCGGCGGCCGTTACGGTAGAAGTTGCCCGGGGCGTCGGCCCTATTGCCCCTCCTCAATGTTGCCCAGTCGGCGCCCCATTTCCCTATCGACTTATCCAAAGTCGATCCTGATTTCTTCGCGATGTCCGGTCACAAGGCTCTCGGGCCGAAGGGCGCGGGCGTTTTGGTCGTCAAAGAGCGTAACTTCGACCGCCTGAAACCGGCCCGGCTCGGCGGGGGCATTATTACCGACGTGACCCTCGACGCTTATGAGCTGGCGGATTCCCCCGCCTGCTACGAAGCCGGGACCCACGACCCGGCCGCGGCCGCCGGCCTGGCCGAAGCGTTCAAGACCCTCGACGAACTCGGTATGGACCGCGTCGCAGAACACGACCGGGCTCTCGGCACGCTTCTCTATAACGGCTTGAAAAACATCGCCGGCGTTATGGTTTTTGGGCCGAGCGACCCGACCGAACGCACCGGGACCTGCGCGTTCGCGATTGACGGGGTGAAACCGCCCCGGGCGGCCGCGCTGTATGACCGGCTCGGGAACGTCGCCGTCCGGTCCGGGCATCACTGCGCCCTGCCGCTCGCGACCGAGTACCTGGGGCGACGGGAAGGAACCGTCCGCGCGTCCCTCTACGTCTATAACTCGGAAGAGGAAATAGAACGGTTCCTCGAAGTAACCGAACGGGTAGTCGCGATCGGCAAGGGGAATAGCGCCGGAGTTTCCTCGGGCGCCACGGAGACGCAAGCGTGAAGACCGGTTTGACATTCGGCGGGCAACCGGTAAACGTTTACTCCTTCGAACTGTGTCACTACGGCGAGAACGGCGACTACGAGGTATTCCCGGACCGGGAACTGGGGTTGGACTTGGCATCGGCCCGCGACCGATTGTCCGCCGGCGGGTATGAGATCGACTTCGCGGCCGAAGAAGTGCTTATCTTTAAGAAGGCCGGCGCCGAATATACCCTCTTCGACGACGGGCGCCTTATTATCGAGGGGCTGGCGCCCGGGTCCTGCGAGCAGGCCGCCGAGACGGCGGTTCCGATCGTGGGGTATGAGAAGTAGGGTTGTACCTTCAGTTGCGACTGATTGACAGTGTTCGACTAGATATGTAAGAAGCGGCGGACTTTACGCCCGCCGTCAAGCAATAACAAAGCGGCGGGGATAAACCCCGCCGCTTCGTGGCGTCATAATCGTTGATAGGTATACCCTACTCCCCCTCGAAGTACCCCAGTATCGCTTCTATAATACGCGAGTATGTTTCGCCGGCGGCGGCCGGGTTCCGGACCGAAAAGGCGTTGTAATCCGCGTCGGTCTTGAAATATACATCGTATGTAGGCAGGTCCGTAACATACGAAGCGCCCGTGCCGGTTGTTTCCGGGTTCGTCAGGTCCAGGATTCCAAGTTCCAGCAACTCGGTCTCGAACGCGTCGTACGACGCCGGGTCCGCCGAACGGATACGGGCCTCGACTTCGCCGGCGGGCGCCAGGGTCGCGTCCAGTCTATAAACGTCGCCGTCGTCGGTCCACGCGAGCCATCGCTTCTCGGCGAAGGGCGAGAACCCGCCGCTGATAACTACGAGTATCCCGGAGTCGACTTCGTCCGGTACGTCCTCCAGGTTCGTTACCGCTTCGGGGAAATCAACGACGTTCTCGTCCGCCGGGGCGTACGGCGCGAACATGAAAGCGGCCGCCACCGCCGCGAAAAGTAATAATCTGAGGGCCATCATTGTATTTGGAGCTGTTCTTTCCAGAAGGCCTCGAGGGCGCCCACGATACGCAGGTACCGTTCGTCCTCCAGCGTTTCCGGTTCGACGACCTTGAAGTCGTTCACGGTATTGCTTTCCTTCAAGTAAACGTGGTACATAGGCGCTTTCCCGGTCGTCCCCGGCGGCGTGTCTATCAGGAAAAGCGCCCGGTTTCGCTTCAACTCCAGCCAGAGCTGCTCGAAGCTGTCGTAGTCGGCCCGGCGTTTCGCCAGGTAGAAGTCGCCCGTGTGGAAGAGGGCCGCGTACTCGATATTGACCATCTTATAGTCGCCCTCGTTCTCGTAAATCTTGACCGACATCGACTTGACCGGGTTTTCGCCGCCGGACTGGATGAGCACGACGGCCCTGGACGTTTTGCCGGGGATGGACGCGCTCCGGGAGATAACGTCCACGTTCTCGGCCGGGTAAAATTCGCGCTCGGCCAGCATCGCCGGCGGAAGCATTAACAACGACACGAGTAGTAGTAACATCGCTTTTCCCCCTTTGTCGGCTACCCTTCTGTAAGCAGTTTAACCACGGCGGCGTAGTGGTCTTCGACTTCGCCCATGTCGTGACGGAACCGGTCCTTGTCGAAGACCTCGCCGGTTTCGGCGTCCCACAGGCGGCAAGTGTCCGGCGTTATCTCGTCGCCGAGATACACCTTTCCATCGGCGCTACCGAACTCCAATTTGAAATCCACGAGGCGGACGCCGCGCGCGAGCATATATTCCGACAGGATCTCGTTAACGGCCAACGCGTACTTTTCCATAACCTCCAACGCGTCCGCCGGCGCGTACCCGAGAACCGTAACGTGTTGACGATTGAGCATCGGGTCGTGAAGCTCGTCGTTCTTCAGGAAGTACTCGATTATCGGCTCATCGAAGGTTATCCCTTTATCTATCCCGTACCGCTTGCAAACGCTCCCGGCGGAGACGTTACGGACCACGATTTCGACCGGGTGTATATCGAGGCGCCGGACCAGCAACTCCCGGTCAGAAAGCGTGTCTACGTAATGTGTGGGTACGCCCTTCTCATCGAGGAGTTTGAACATCGCTTCGGACAACGCGACGTTGTAAACGCCCTTGTTTACGATAGTACCCTTCTTGTCGCCGTCGAAGGCGGTCGCGTCGTCCTTGAATTCGGCCCAAAGCAACGCCGGGTCACTCGTTACATATATCTTCTTGGCTTTCCCCTCGTATAGGAGTTCGCCTTTGGTTACGTCGCCGTTTGGCACGCTACCTCCATTATAGCAGTTCAGTCAGTAGGTTTATCAACAATCTGTTCGACCGCATTATAACAGATTGAAATGCGCGGGGCAACTTTTTTGAGTAATTTCCGTTGAATCCCCTTGACACTCCCCCACCGTTAGCGTTTAATCGACGCGAACTGCGGACACGTCGAATAAGCGCATCGAAGGGACGTTATAATGAGAAACGGGTCAAATATGCTTTTGTTTTACGCGGCGCTTTCGCTCGCCGTTTCGTGGGCGGGCGCCGTCGAGATAGTCGGCGGCCCGAGCGGCGAAAAACCGCCGCCCGACTACACTACCGCCGAACCGGAAGGCGTACGTCATACCGTCGATGATTTCGCCGGCGCGACCTGGCTAGCAGCCGCCGACGTGAACGGCGACGGTTGGCTAGATATCGTCGCTTCGGGCTGGACCGCGGCCGAAGTCGCGTGGTGGGAAAACGACGGGACCGGCGACGGTTGGGAGAAACACAGCCTGGCAACCGGTTTCGACGGAGCCATCTCGGCCGCGGCCGCCGACGTCGATAACGATGGCCGGACCGATATAATCGCGGCGGCGAAGATGACCGAAACCGTGGCGTGGTGGCGGAACGCAAACGGCGACGGCACCGACTGGACCAGGGTCGACGTAGCGACCGACGTCCCGGGGCTGTTCTCCGTTTCCGCCGCGGACCTCAACTGCGACGGGCGTACGGATATCCTTGCTCAGTCCACCGACGACCCCGCGCAGGCCGTAATCTGGTGGAAAAACGCGGACGGTTCGGAGAACGAGTGGGCCGAACACGTCGTAGAGGACGACCTACCAGGCTGCCGGTTCACAGCAAGCGCCGACCTCGACCGCGACGGCGACACTGATATCCTGGCGGTCGCGTTTCACCAGAAAGCCCGTAAGGTCGTCTGGTACGAGAACGACGGCTCCGGCGACGCATGGGCAAAGCATGTTATCGTTGATTCGCCCGAGTTCAAATGCTTCCACGCGGCGCCGGCGGACGTCGACGGCGACGGAGACCTCGACGTCGTAGCGACTAATCTCATAAAGGGCTCCCACGTCGTTTGGTTCGAGAACGATGGCGCGGGCGCTGATTGGGAAGCACACTTAATAGACGGCGCATTCGTATCGCCGTACATCGTTTCGTCGGCGGACCTGGACGGCGACGGCGACTCCGACGTAATCGGTACTTCCAACTCGTGGAACACGGTCGCCTGGTGGGAGAACGGCGACGGGGCGGGAAGCGTGTGGGTACGGCACGTCGTTGATGTATCGTTCGAGAAAGCCCGGAACCCGGTCGCCGGCGACTACGATGCCGACGGCGAACCGGAAATAGGTTGCGCGGCTTTCGGTGGTACGGTGGCGTGGTGGGGTATCGCGGAATAAGCGGTTTAGATGGGATCGCCGGACCCGTAAGAAAACGGTATAAGTAAATATATAAAACGCATCGGGGTCGCCCATCCGTTGGTTAATTTGACATAAACCTATATATGTGTTATTAGAGTAAACACCGGCGGTTAATTATTATAGTGGGGAGGCTACTTATTGTGAGACCCGTTACCCTCTTAAGCGCGTGTTTTCTCGCGCTTTTTTCTATTGTACGCGCCGCATCCGTAGAAACTCAAAGCGATTGGTCCGGCGGCGGAGGAGTACTCGGTCCGGTTACGGAATGGGGCAACGAGTTCCACTCGTCCACTAACGTCAGTTGGTTTTCCTACCCGGGCTTAATATACCTTAGTTCTCATCAGGCGGACTCGTTCGAGAAGCATAACGTAGCCAGCGGCGTTGATAAACCTATGTGGATACGAACAACGGACATAGACAACGATAAAGATGCCGATATCGTCGTCGCGACTTACGAAGGGAACAGGATACGGTGTTATATTAATGAAGGGTACGGCAAATCGTGGTCTCCTGCTTCGATACTAAACGATTTCAAAGGCGCTTATAAAGTTTGCCCCGGCGATTTCGACCACGACGGCGATACCGACTTGGCGGCGACCGGGATTACCAACGGTGAAATAGTCTGGGCCGAAAACGTCGACGGCGACGGTTTATTATGGGAAAAACATACGATATCCGCCGATTACGAATACCCGGTTTCGCTCTGGGTTGCCGAAGTAACCGGGGATTGTTTACCGGACGTCTTGACGTCGTCCCATATATTGGACGAAGTAACCTTGTGGGAGAACGATCGTTCGGGTAATGTGTGGATAAAACGTACAATCGACGACGAAATCACGACGCCGGTCTGGGTGCGCGCCGGTGATATGGACGGCGACGGCGACCTCGACGTCGTAGTATGCAACAATATTATCGGGAGCGCATACGGTTACATAGCGCTGTACGAAAATGAAGACGGTTCCGGCGAAACGTGGGCTAAGCGATTAGTCGGGGAACCATCCATCGCCGGAAGGAGATATACCAACCTGGTCGACGTCGAGGGCGACGGCGATCTGGATATTATCGTCGCCGTCGGCAGTAGTATAATTCTCTACAAAAACACCGACGGATCCGGTAAAAATTGGTTTATATACGTTATAAAATCGCATTATACCGGTCTTCGTCCTTTATACGCCTCCGACGTCGATGAAGATAACGATTTTGACGTCATAACCGGAAACAGTCTCGATAACGAGGTCCGCTGGTGGGAAAACCGGGGAGGAAGTATTTTTACCGAATGGTCATATTATAGAATCTGCGATAGTTACGATACGACTTCCGGTATCGACACCGGCGATATAGACGGTAATTACGATTTCGAAATCGTGGCGAGCGATATTCTCGGCCGCGAAATAAGTTGGTGGGACGTTACCGAGTTCGAAACCGACGGTACCCTGGAGTCCTCCATATTGGATACCGAGGTACACCCGTACTGGGGTTATATATCCTGGGAGCCCGGAGGGCTCCCCGTAAACGGCTTTACTGAGTTTTTCGTGCGTTCGTCCAACGACCCGGAAGATATGGGCGAATGGTTTCAGATTGGCGACGCACAGAACGTTTTTTTAGGAGATTATCTCGAAGACCATACGCGTTACTTCCAATACAAAGTAGCGTTGACCCACGGTTTCGGTACCCCCGCCGTCTCCGAAATAAGGGTAACGTGGTTCCCGGCTACGGGCGTAGGCGACTGTGATTTCGACGCGGTTTCCGAAGCGGAGGGTATCGCCCTCACCTGGGAACGAGGAAGCGTCGATTACGCCGGATACAATTTGTTACGATCCGCCGCTCACGACGGTTTATCCGCGGCTCCCGAGAAAATCAACGCGGGGTTAATAACGGGGGCGCCCCCGCATCGGTTCCTTGACAGCGAAGTGTCCGAAGGCACGACTTACGAGTATTGGTTGGAAGCGGTGGACGCCGGTGGTGGTGCGGAAACCTGGGGGCCCGTAGCGTGTACGTGGGGCGGGGACGTACCCCTTACTTATGCGTTATACCAGTCCCGGCCGAACCCGGCCCGCGGCGGAACCACCACAATCGCGTTCGACCTGCCGGCGGAAACGAAAGTAACGTTGAACGTTTACGACATCAGCGGACGGAAAGTCGCGACGCCGGTGAACGCGTTCTTAACGGCCGGTAACCACACGGCGGAGGTTTCGGGGCTGGCGTCCGGGGTTTACGTCTATCGAATGAAAACGGACGAGTTCGCCGGCGTACGGAAAATGGTGATACTCGAATAACCCTCCCCCGAAGTAAACCCTTTCCTCGGTCAACGAAAAAACCGGTTTTTACGCTAACTTACACTAAAAAGGCGACCCCCTCGGGTCGCCTTTCGTTGGTTCGTTTGACCGTTTTACTGCGCGAAACCCGCCTTGATGAAGCCGAAGGATTTTTCGACTATGTTAGTGTAACCTACGTCGAAGGTCCATTCGTCGGAAGCAGAGTTACCGGCGTTGTCGTAAGTCTCGGTTTCGACGGTGTACGTAGCGCCCTCTTCCCAGAAGTCGTCGGCCTCGAAGTCAACGATTACGTCGTATTCGTCAGCGTCGTCAATCGTAGTGGTGCCGGCGACAGGATCCATATCAGCGTCGTATACGTCGAAGGACGAAGCGTCCACGTCGATACCCGAGTTGGTTTCCGGGTCGCCGTCCTGCCAGTGGCAACCGGCCGTGTTCTCGGTAGGCGGTACGCCGCTCGGGTAGTCGGCGTCGTGGGGATACGTGTCGGTGATGGTCGGGTCTTCCTCGTCGGGCTCTCCGCCGCCGAACCAGTCGTAAATGGCCTGGATTACGTCGTCGAAGTTCGTCGTGTCCGAAGCCAGCTCGAAAGTAGAGAACAGGCCTTTCGTCGAGCCAGTGTCACAAGCTATGGCGAAGTTGTAGGAATAGCTGGGTTCGCCCGTGATGGCGACTTCGGACCTTTCCATCGGGTCCATGTCGTCGCAGAAGAAGTTGTTATCAGTAAACACGGCTGACGCGTAACCGGTACCGCTCAGGCCGTCCAAAGGCCCATAGCCGGTCCACGTGGTGCTGGCTACGTCCCAGAAAACGTCCTGCTCAATGTAATCTACCCCCATGTAGTCGTCGAACAACCCGTCGTTGGGCGTACCCCAATACGGCTGGTAACCGTAAATTAAGTCCTGGCCCACTATCAGAAGGTTTCCGCCGCCTTCGTCCATGTAATCGATTAACGCGCTGGCGTCCTCGGACTGGAAGTTCCGGGGGGCGGACCACCAGTTATCGGCCGTGAGTACGACTACTATCGGGTAATCGCTGGGGAGTAGCGGTTCGGGAAACGGAATCGGCTGATAGTCCGGAGCGGTTATTATCTCGGTTGTCGAAACACCCGCGTTCAAGAACGCGTCTTCGTACTCGTCGGTAAGGTCCGGGAACGTCCCACCGGCGAAGTCCCCGGCAATTAGTACGTCGGCTTGCCTGTATTCCGCGAATAGATCGAAGAAACCCGACGGGTTAGCGTAAATGCCGGCCCCGATCCTCGACGTATCCTGCGCTACCGCCGATACTACGAGAACCGAAAGGGATAAAACCAATACCCACCTCATATCTACTACCTCCTTCGTGTTTAGTAAATCGGCCCTGTTTCCTTTTATACCTCTGTAAAGACACTCAACGATTATAGCTGAAACCGGGAAATAGTCAATATATTTCTCGTGATTATACCCGTTACCGCCGCCGATAAAAAAGGCGACCCTCTCGGGTCGCCTTTCGTTGGTTCGTTTGACCGTTTTACTGCGCGAAACCGGCCTTGATAACGCCTACCGAAGAAGGTGTGATGTTCATGTAACCCGTGGTGAAGTCCCAGGTCTCGGTGGTGTTATTGCCGGCCAGGTCTTCCGCGTAGGTTTCGACCGTGTACGTTTCGCCCTCGTTGAGGTCGTCGTCCGGCTCGAAGTCAACGATTACGTCGAAGAGGTCGGTGTCATCGACGGTGAGTATGCCGACCACCAGATCCATGTCGCCGTCGTAAAGGTCGAAGTACGAGTTGTCTACGTTAATACCCACGTCGGTTTCTTCCGGTTCGGTCCAGTGGCAACCGGCCAGGGTGTCAACCGGGACGCCGCTCGGGAAGTCGCCGTCCTGCGGGTACATATCGGTGATTACGGGCGGGTCTTCTTCCTGTACGTCGCCGTAGAGGTTGAACATCATACCGTAACCCTTGGGGTCCCAGGACGTACCGGTCCACCCGTGCTGGGTCATACCACCGGACGTATGGTCGATGGTATTGTCAGTCGGGCCGCCGTACGGCGTCGGGTTGGCGTAGAACTGCCCCCAGAACCACCAAACCTCGTCACCGGGGGCCCATGCCCAGCCGCCGCTTACGGCGTCTTCTACCCAGCCGCTGGTCTTGTAAACCGGGTAGTAGCCCCACAGATAGAAGTCGGCCGAACCGGTGCCTTCCATGTCGCCCCATTCATTGTAGTCAACGGCTTGGACGTCGGTTACGTAGCCCAGTCCGCCGTTACCGTCTTCCACGTCGTCGTGCCAGCCGGGGTTGGAGCCGTACTCGTACGGTTCATAAGTCGCCGGGTTGGAGCCGCCGTCGTCGGCAACACAGTACCAGAAACCCCTCGTCGTATTCCAGCTGCCGTACCAGAGGCAGAACCATATGTCCCAGGAGGTTAACGCATAGGTCTCGTACTCTTCGTCGACCTGGAAGTTGTCGCTCGTTTTACCGTCGGTGCCCAGGCCTTCGTACCACATGGAACCGTACGCGGAGTTGCCGCCGGAGCCGTCGCTCTGCATGTAAATCTGCTCCTCGCGCGTAAACGTATCGCTCGGGCTACCGATAGTAATACCACTGCCCGTAACCATATCGGGCGCAACGGCGAACGCCGTCGAAACTACCAACAAGGATGCCAAGAAGTACCTCATCATCTTACACCTCTCCTTTCATCAGTTAACCGATGCTCTAATTTAGCCACTAAATCGGTATTTAACGAATATATATATACCACTTACTAAACCCCCCGTCAAGTCTTTTTTTTAGTTCGGCGTCCTTTTTTTTTCGGCTCTTAAAGACCGTTAAAGACTTATTATACGGCCATTAATTCCGGCACGAACCGCGCCCGTTCACGCGATTAAACCGCAAAACCGCCCGTTTCTACGGGCGGTGATTAACGTCCCAAACGTTTACTCCGGACCTTCTATTCCGGCTCTTCTTCACGGTCTTCGGAACTGAACATCATAATCTTCGATTTACCCTTCTGGTAAAGGGTTTTAAATTTCCGGCCCATCAGTACCGGGTTTACCGATTCGGCCGCGACGCTCGGCCCTTCGCCGAAACCGAACTTCTCCTCCACGCGGCGCGCAGTATCCAACCAGAAAACGATGTCCTCGTCCCGGCCTTTCACGTCCACGTCCGGCAAAACCGCTTCGTACTCTTCGGTCCCGGCGAGGGATTCAAGCCCGGCCTCATAGGGTATTATCTCCGCCGTTTTGCGCGCGTCGAAGAAACCCAGACGCACCACGTACAGCGAGCCGGACACGTCGAATACGTAATCGAACTCCGGCGTAATCCGTTCGACTGTAACCTCGCCCGGGTCCACGCCCAGGTCCTTCGCGAGTAAATACATGGCCAACGGTTTATTGGACTCGTACGGCGAGATGCCCTGGCGGAAAGCGCGCAAGAAACCCTGGTCCGTCGACGCCGGGACCACCGACGAATAGTACTCGAGGTACTCGTCCATCGTATCGAAGAAAAACACTTCCCGCATCTCATCTATCGGCGGCGGCTCGAAATGGTACTTCCCGTCTTCCCCCTTTTCAGCGTACGACGCCATTATTTCGCCGCCGGGCGGTATCCTTTCTTTAATGGCGTCGAAGTCCTCCGGCTCTCCCTCGCCGCGGTACAGGGTTATCGAGTAGAACTTTTCCTCGCCGTCCAGCGACGCAAGCTCCATCACGTCTACCAATACCCGCTCGCTTTTGCCGAACTTTACGAGGTTCTGAGCGGACGCGCGGCCGTACGTGGCGTGGTACGAGGCGACCATCGCGAGTTTCGCGGCGGTTTCCTCGTCTATCGCCAGGACCTCTCCTTCCTCTCCGCCGGCGGGCGTAACGTCCGAGGGGAACGCGTAAATAGGCATGAACGCCAACATAATCGCGACGCAACTCATTATTCTCATTACAACCACTCCGTTTTATGCTTGTCCGCTGTTGTTTTATCGGCCGTCCGCAATCGCGGCCGGTAACGTTCAGATAAAAATACACCGGCCCGGGTTTAAATTCAAGGGAAAACAATCCCCCACCCGCCGGAAGAGTAAGGGGCGAGTCTTTGCCCGACCCGCGTAGTCTAACGCTCCGCTTAAAAAAGCGGCCCGAGCGAGCCGCTTTTATTCGTAAAAAACGCTTATACGCCTATTCGGCGAACCGGGCCTTAATGCCGCCCAACGACTCGGGCGTTATGTTTACGTAACCGGTGGTGAAGTCCCAGGTCTCGATGGCGTGGTTGCCGGCGTAGTCCTCGGCGTAGGTTTCGACCGTGTACGTCTCGCTCTCGTTGAGGTACACGTCCGGCTCGAAGTCAACGATTACGTCATATATATCGGTATCGTCGACGTATAGAGTACCGTTAACCTCGTCCATATTACCGTCGTACAAGTTGAACGTCGAAGCGCCGACGTTAATACCCGTGTCTTCGGGTTCCGGTTCGGTCCAATGGCAGCCGGCCCACGTATCTACGGGTACCCCGCTCTCGTAATCCGCGTCCTGCGGATACATATCCGTGATAACCGGAGGGGGTCAACCTCAAACGGTACCGTAGAGGTTGAACATCATAGGGTAGTCCTTGGGGTCCCAGGACGTACCGGTCCACCCGTGTTGGACCATGCCGCCGGCCGTGTGGTCAACGGTGTTGTCCGTCGGGCCGCCGTACGGAGCAGTATTGGCGTAGAACTGTACCCACAACCACCAAATATCGGTATAGCCGGCGGACCAATACCAACCGCCGGATACGGCATCGTCTATGGCTGCGCTTGTTTTATAAACAGGGTAGACGCCCCACAAGTAGAAGTCGGCCGAACCGGTGCCGGTGATATCGTCCCACTCCCAGTAGTCGACGGCGGCGGTGTCGGTTACGTAACCCAATCCGCCGTTACCGGCCGCTACGTCGTCGTGCCAGCCGGGGTTGGAGCCGTATTCGTACGGTTCGTAAGTCGCCGGCGTCGTAACACCGTCCGCGGCGATACAGGCCCAGCAACCCATTGACGTGTCCCAGCTACCGTACCAGAGGCAGAACCATTCTTCCCAGGAGGATAAGCCATAGGCGTAGTAATCTTCATCGACCTGGAAGTTGTCGGCCGTTTTACCGTCGGTGCCAAGACCTTCATACCACATGGAACCGTACGCGGAGCTGCCACCGGACCCGTCGCTCTGCATGTAAATCAGTTCGTCGCGCGTATCCGTCGCGCTGGGTCCGCCTGTGGTGATACCGCTACCCGTTATCCTATCGGGCGAAACGGCGAAGGCTTCACCGTAAACCGAAATAGCTACCGAAATAACTACCAAAATATATACAAACTCCCTCATAATTCCCTCCTCTCGAGAAACGCGTATATCAACACTCTTTCGCGCCGCGCCGTTTACTCGGCGAACCGGGCTTTAATCCCGCCGAACGATTCGGGCGTTATGTTTACGTAACCGGTGGAAAACTGCCAGCTTTCGGTAGCCGAATTACCGGCCAGATCCTCGGCGTAAACCTCGACCGTATAGGTCTCCCCCTCGTTGAGGTCTAATCCCGGTTCGAAATCGGTAGTTATGTCGTGTAAATCGCTATCGTCCACGTACAGCGTACCGTCGACCGGGTCCATGTTCTCGTCATAAAGGTCGAATGTGATATCCGCTACATTGACACCACTGTCCTCGTCCGTTATGCGGCAACCGGCCCACGTATCCACCGGTACGCCGCACGGGAAGTCCTCGTCGTGGGGGTAGGTATCGGCGATGACCGGCGGGATATCTTCGCCCGGCTCGCCGTAGAGGTTGAACATCATACCTTGGGACGAGGGGTCCCAGTCCGTACCGGTCGCGTGCCGGACCATGCCCGGGGATATGACGTCGACGGTGTTATCCGTCGGGCCGCCGTACGGACCGGGGTTGGCGTAGAACTGAACGCACCACCAGTAAACGTCGGTATCGGGGATATACCACGCCCAGGGGCCGTCGTCGCATACGACGTCTTCTATGCGCGCGCCGGTCTTGTAAACCGGGTAGTAGCCCCACAGGTAGAAGTCGGCCGAACCGGTGCCGGTGATATCTTCCCACTCCCAGTAGTCAACGGCGACGGTGTCGGTAACGTAATCCAATCCGCCGTTACCGTCTGCCACGTGGTCATGCCAACCCGGGTTTTCGCCGTACTCGTACGGTTCGTAGGTGGCCGGTTCCGTACCGCCGTCTTCGAAAATTACGCACCAGCAGCCCATCGACGTGTTCCAGTTCCCGTACCAGAGGCATATCCACTCTTCCCAGGCGGTCAAGGCGTACCCGTCAAATGAGGTTTCAACCTGGAAGTTGTCAGCCACTTTCACGTCGCCACCGGGCCCGTAGAACCCACCCAACGCGGAGTTGCCGCCGGACCCGTGACTCTGATAGAATATCGTATCGTCGCGGGTATCGGTCGCGCTGGGTCCGCCTGTGGTGATACCGCTGCCGGTAACCATATCGGGCGAAACGGCGAAGGCTTCACCGCAACCCGAAATCGCTACGGAAATAACTGCCATAACATATACAAACTCCCTCATAATCCCTCCTCTCGGGAAACGCGTATATCAACGCTCTTTCCCGCCGCGCCGTCTATTCGGCGAACCGGGCCTTGATACCGCCGAGGGACTCGGGCGTTATGTTTACGTAACCGGTGGTAAATTGCCAGCTTTCGGTAGCCGAATTACCGGCGAGGTCCTCGGCGAAGGTTTCGACCGTGTACGTTTCGCCCTCGTTGAGGTCGTCGTCCGGCTCGAAGTCAACGATTACGTCCCAGAGGTCCGTGTCATCGACGGTGAGCATGCCGAGCACCAGGTCCATGTTACTGTCGTACAGATCGAAGGTGGAGTTGCTTACGTTAATACCCGTGTCGTCGGGATCCGGTTCGGTCCAGTGGCAGCCGGCCAGGGTGTCAACCGGAACGCCGCTCGGGTAATCGCCGTCCTGCGGGTACATATCGGTGATTTCGGGCGGGATATCTTCGCCCGGCTCACCGTAGAGGTTAAACATCATCGGGTAGGGCTTGGGGTCCCAGGACGTACCGGTCCAGCCGAACTGGACCAAGCCCGGGGGTATGACGTCGACGGTGTTATCGGTCGGACCGCCGTAAGGAGCGGGGTCGGCGTAGAACTGTACGCACCACCAGTAAATATCGGACGAGGGGATAGCCCATGCCCAAGGGCCGTCGTCGCATACGACGTCTTCTATGCGCGCACCGGTTTTGTAAACCGGGTAGTAACCCCACAGGTAGAAGTCGACCGAGCCTGTACCGGTGACGTCGTCCCACTCCCAGTAGTCAACGGCGACGGTATCGGTAACGTAATCCAATCCGCCGTTACCGTCTGCCACGTCGTCGTGCCAACCCGGGTTCTCACCGTACTCGTAAGGTTCGTAGGTAGCCGGCGTCGTGCCGCCGTCTTCGAAGATTACGCACCAGCAACCTTTCGACGAATCCCAGGTACCGTACCAGAGGCACATCCACTCGTCCCAGGCGGTCAAGACGTACCCGTCAAATGCGGTTTCGACCTGGAAGTTGTCGGCGGCTTTCCCGTCGGTACCCAGGGCTTCGTACCACATAGAACCCCACGCAGAGTTGCCGCCGGGGCCATGACTCTGGTAGAATATCATATCCTCTCGCGTATCCGTCGCACCGGGGCCGCCTGTGGTGATACCGCTGCCGGTAACCATATCGGGCGATACGGCGAAGGCTTCACCGTAACCGGAAAACGCTACCGAAATAACTACCAAAATATATACAAACTCTTTCATAATCCCTCCTCTCGGGAAACGCGTATGTCAACGCTCTTTCGCGCCGCGCCGTTTACTCGGCGTACCGGGCTTTGATGCCGCCCAACGACTCGGGCGTTATGTTTACGTAACCGGTGGTAAACTGCCAGTATTCGGAAGCCGAGTTGCCGACCATGTCCTCGCAGTAGATTTCAACGGTATAGGTCTCACCTTCGTTTAGGTCCTCGTCGGGTTCGAAGTCGATGATTATATCCGTCGGGTCGCTATCGTCCACGTGAAGCATACCGTTGACGGGGTCCATATTCTCGTCGTAAAAGTCGAAGGTAGAAGCGTCCATACGTATGCCGCTGTCGGCGTCTCCCATGTGGCAACCTATCCACGTATCCACCGGGACGCCCGACGGATAGTCCTCGTCGTGGGGGTAAGTATCGGTAATGTACGGGTCTTCGTCGTCGTCGCAGGGAACGCCGTACAACCGCAGCGGCAACCCGCCGGGACCGGCGTCGGTCCAGGGACCGCCCCCTATCATCCAATCCGGCGATAGATTATCGGCGCAATCCGGAGGTCCAAAGACTGAACCCGTGAAATAACGCTGGCAAGCGAACCAAAAAACCTCGTCGGGGATGACCCAGGTCCAGCCTTCCGTTACGGCGTCCTCTATTCGGGCGCTTAATAAATAGACCGGGTAATAACCCCATAAATACCAGTCTATTGTCTCGGTCAGATCGTTGTAGTCCCAATAGTCAACGGCGACGGTGCCGGTGACGTAACCGAGTCCGCCGTTACCGCCTTCCACGTCATCGTGCCAGCCCGGGTTTGAACCGTACTCGTACGGTTCGGTGGTCGCGGGTTCGGTGCCGCCGTCTCCGTAGATTATAACCCAGGCCCCTTTTAAATAATTGGGAGAGCCGTACAAATAACAGAGATAAGTCTCCCACTCGGTCAGTTCGTAGCCCGGCGTGTCAACCTGGAAGTTGTCGGCTACTTTCTCATCGGAAGTAGAACTGTATGCGAGATATCCACCACCCACGCCGTCCCACTGGTTCCATATCATATCGTCCCGGGAACCGGACGGAGCAATTTCAACGACGGATGATGTGGCGAAAACGGAGCTTTGGACTAAAACGCCCAAGGCTAGAAGCATTACTAAACCACGTTGAATCATAATTCCCCCTCTGCTGGATGTTGGATGCTGTGGATACTACATACGTGAACTCCTTTAAGTTCTTGGCGTTTTCGGCTTTCTAAAACCCCCGATACGCCTTTTACTCAAATATAGCAGAAGCATATTGTTAAGTCAAACAGTATATCCGCGTGAAGGTCGGTTTCTTTGCCAGCCATCCGTAGTACAGAGAAAAACACGGTATTACGCAAAAACGTTAGTATCCGCGTAGCCGCCTTTTGGCGTTTGGGGTTGACTTTTCCGCCGAATCTGATAACATACGCCAAACTCAACTAACGCTGGAAAGGAGTGAACTAGATGAAAAACATTATCGTAACTTTGTCGCTGATAGCCGCGGTATCCGCTTTCGGTATCGGTATGGGCGACGTTGGCGGCGGCGGCGAAATCGACACGACCAAAGCCGACGAACTGCTTGCGAAAATAGACGAGATTACCGCCAATTTCGACGAGTGTACCGCCCGTCTGGACGCTGCTAAAAAAGCCGTCGACGAAGTCTGCGCCGCCCACGGCATCTCTGACGTTATCGGCGACCCGGGGGTCACGGCCGGCATCGCCGGCGACCTGACCGACGACGAGAAAACGACCCTGGCCGAAGCTTTGGAAAGCGTAAGCGACGTACCTGAAATCCTCGGGAGCGTCCCGGACGATATCGCCGAGGTCATGGAGAAAATCCCGGAAGTTATGACCGACCTAGCGGACCAGATATCCGACAACCCGACGAAAGCCGGCGACCTGAAAGACCTTCAGAGCAAGCTCACCGACGGCCAGACGAAGCTGGGCGAAATCGTGCCGGCCGCGGCCGAAACTGCAACGTCGGCCAACGAACTTACGACGACCGTCTCGACTTTGTTGTAGCTATCGCACTTATAATCGCTTCTAAAGGCGGCTCCGGCCGCCTTTACGTTTTGTTTATCGAGCGCGTAAAATACGGCCTGACGTGAAGCGTTCGGCGGAGGCGGTATCGGGATCGCCGGTCGACGCCAAATATCTATTGCCGCGCCGTCGTGATACTGGTATCATCCGGGGGCTTTCGAGTCACTTTAACCGACCGCCCGAGAGTATTAAGTGCGCAGGTTCGTCACATTTGCCCTAGTAATCGGCGGGACCGTATATTTACAGCACGGTCTCGGGCCGCACCTAGCGCCCTGGGGTATTAACCCGGACCTCACCCTCGTACTCATCGTTTACCTCGCGCTTAACTGGGGCGGTTTCGCCGGCGCCGTGGCCGGTTTCTGCCTCGGGTTCGCGTCGGACGTGCTGTCATGGGGAGTAATAGGCGTGGGCGCACTGGCCGGGACTGTCGCCGGCGGATTGGTAGGCGCGTACCGGGGAAACATATACGAACGTAGTATCGTGGCGCCGCCGGTCCTCACCGGCCTCGCGACCGTATTCAAGGAAGGCGTAAACCTGGCCGTATTGGTTATCGTAGCCGGCGCCGTAACCGTCGGCGGTTACCACTTTCTACGGCTCCTGCTGGTCGTCGTCATCAACTCGGTCGTTGCCGTACCTCTCTTCCTGTTCTATTGGTGGATAATCCCGCCGGCCGACGGCGCTAAATAAGGAGCGTTGAACACGATGAAGCGCAAACCAACGACGGTTCTACCAATAATCGCTTTCACGGTAATCTATTCTGCCACGATAGGTTGCTGCTGCTACACCGACAAGGAGTTCGAATGGGAGTGGGACGTCGGCGACCTCTCCGAAGAACCGGCGGAACCCGCCGCGCCGCCCGACGAAAGCGCAACAACAGAACCGGCCGAAAGTTTCGACGAAAGTGTACATATGTTCGTGGAAGCCCTTGAGAGCAAGAATCCGCAAGACTTCCTACCCTTAATCGGCGACAGCGTCCTGGCCGGCGAACCCTACTCCGAAGGCGAGTATTTCTCTAGTGACGAGTTCGTAGGGATACTAGGCGCCGGGGATTCGCCGTACGCGCATGCTCTGTACAGCGACGAACGCGTATCGTCTTTCGTAAACGAGTATAACGCCGGGACACTCGAGAAAGCCGAGTGGGGCGACGGCGGGTACTCATTATCGACCGCCGATTATATGTGGTACGTCGCGTTCGCGCCGGCGGCCGACCGTAAATGGTACCTCACTGTCTGCGCCGTCGCGTCGTTTGGTTAACCGCGGGCCGATATAATAGAAACCGGCCGGGAGGGGGACCCGACCGGTATGCCCGTGGGGAGCATAATATGCCGTGCTCACGGGGGCAAACGCTTTGAGTTACGCGTTCTTTTAATCGTCATCTCCCCCACCTTCGTTGTCCGGGCCAGCTTTGTCCTCAATGATAATCTCGTATCCGTCATCGAGTTCCCGTATAATTACGCCGTCGTTCTCGCCCTCTTCCAATCCGCTCGGGTCGCCTTCGAATATATCGTCCAAACTCTCGCGTATGGTATCTTTGTTACCCTTCGCGATTACGACGACGCGGTCGGCCACCTCGTCTATCGAAACGTACAGGTCGTTCTCCCGGAAGTACGGCTCTTCGCTGTCCGGGTTTTTCGGGATGTAAACCTCGTACTCGCCGGTTACGGAATCGAACTTTACGCGACTGTCGCCGGCCTCCATATCCAAAAAGAAATCATCACCGTCCCAATCGAAATCGATGGATATGTCCTCCGGCGGCTCCGAGACTTCCTCGCCAGCGGTTACGAACGACGGTATCGAAAGGACAGCGACTAACGCGGAATAAACTATCTCCTTCATATCGTACCTCCGTACATTAGTACGAAAAAACCGGGCCGGGGTTTCAGAAATTACGGTACTGAAGAATAGATATCTATTTTAAATATCGGAAGCGGCGGTTTTTAGCCGTAAAAACCAGTGACAAAGAATTCGGCGTTACTCAACGAAAACGCGTAAGGGCCGAGCTTCAGCTCGGCCCGAAAAGCTCCAACTGATAGTGGCGGCGATTCGGGAACTTCTTTAAAAAGGTGTATTCTTAAACCCGACGATCGCTCGATGAGCAGGATAACGTACTTTCCGTCTATCGTCACCACGGCAAAACGGTAGATTAAAACGCACGCGTTTCGGATTCACCGGGGCCCACGTCTTCTCTCGCGTATATCGTAAACCGCCCAAAAGCCGCAGCTTCGTAATAACCGTCGGCTTCGCCTTCGGTCAACGCTTTAAATAGTTTATGGAACCTGTTAAAAGATTTTTCGCCACGTTGCAGGTCGCTCGCCCGGTTCGGGTTTTCGTACGTCTTCTCGGTAGTACTATCCGTTACGAGTACCGCCGGACGATTCTCATATAAATCGTCCAGCGAATGTACCCGAACGTCCTCATAACCGTACGACGGCGCGTAGGCGTTGTGCGTTTTTCCCACGGCAGACCCCGGTTTAACGTAAAGCTCGAACCACTCCGCGACGCTCCGCGCGCTTTCCACGTGCGATTTCAATTTCACCAACGCGGTTGCCGAAGAGTACACGCTTGCGATGAGAGCGACAGCCACAGTACCCACCGCGAGGGCCCGATAAATCGGCCGTCGCCGCGCCAGTTCCGTCAATACGAACGCCGTCGTCAACGCGAAGAAAGGTAATACCGGTAGAACGTAGCGCGGCATCCGGTTTCGAACAAGCAGAAAAAAAAACAAGAAATAAACGAAAGCCCAAGCTACCGGCAACACCCGGGGCGAAAGGACGACTTCGAACGCACGCAAACGCCTGGTCGCGAAAGCCCACGCCGCGAGTATCACGCACGTCGCGACGAAAACTACCGGTATCACCGGGCCCCCGTTCTGTAGCGATAATATTTTTGGCAACCATAACAGCGGGTTCGCTGAATACTTAAACATTAAACCCGAAGTGGTAATGTACGAAACGTGGTAAAAACCTTTAGCGAAACCGACCGGGTCTAAGACGATAACGGGCGCCGATATGAGTGCCGCCGCTATAAATATAGTTACGACTAAAACCGTAATCAGCAAAATTCTACGGAATCTCGCGTCGCCGGTGTACGTCTTGCCGATAAAAGGAGCCGCCGCGGCGACGATGATAAAAGGCAGTAATGTCAACCCTGTTAATTTTACGGTAAAACTAAATCCAGCCGATGCCGCGGCGAAGTAAACGAGACGGCGTTGACCGCGTAAACTCAACGCCGCGGCGGACAGGGCCGTGACGACGAAGAATACGTTAGGGGCGTCCGGCCGTACCGTAACAGCATATCTCTGGAAAACCGGGACGGTCGCGGTAAAGAGAACGGCCAGGACGGCCGTCGACCGTCCGTACGTATTTTTCGCGTAAACGTAGAGGACCGCCAGGGCGCCCGTCGTGAAAAACAAACTGAGAAAACGCGAGACTATGACGTACGGCTCGTAGTCAAGATAGTCGCCTACATCGAAACCGGCTACTGCCGATACCGTATCATATAAAGCGAACGCGGCGGCCTCCATGTAGAAGTAAAACGGGCCCCAATCGTAGAAACCGCCTATAAGAATAGTCCGCTCTTCGAGTAGCTTTAGAGCAGTGCTAGTACCGAAACCCTCGTCCCAATCGAGGGCCGTCGTTAAACCGTACGGACCGAACGGAATGAATAGACGGTAAACCAGAAACACGGCGTAACAAACGATGAAAACTCCCGGTAACAACCAATTCAAAACGCTTTTCTTCGGTCGGACCATGTCTACCATGTTAAATAGGCGTACCGAACTAATCAAGGGAAAACACCACTACCGTACCGGCCTTACACATCCCGATAAATTATGCGGTATGGTTTTACATAACTATTAACTAGGTTCCCCTATTAGCAACAGGAACGCCGCTTCTATCTGTGTGCATTATGAAGTAAGAGCCCTTTCATTCTCCCCTTGATTTTTCCCTTCAACCTTCTTATTATATCGGTCGTTCCGCCATTAACAACCCCGGCGGTACCTACGGTATTAACTGCTAGATATAACCTTAAATCATTAACGCTTAACCCCTGAAATACAAGGAGTTATAATGCCGGATAAAGCGCGTAAGGAGATATTAAAGCCTTTGGACATAGAGGAAATAAGCCCGGGCGCGTTCGACGGGGAGTGGTTCGGTTCCGGCGAACCTCTGGGGGTCATATCCCCCATCGACGGAAAGCCCATCGCAACCGTTACCCAGGCGTCCGAAGAGGACTACGAGCGAGTAGCCGCCGCCGCGTACGACGCTTTCTTGGAGTGGCGCGCCATACCTGCGCCCAAGCGCGGAGAGATAGTCCGCCTTATCGGGAATGCGCTCCGCGAAAAAAAGGAACTCCTGGGTAAACTCGTTACTTTAGAAATGGGCAAAATCCTGGCCGAGGGCGAAGGTGAGGTCCAGGAGATGATTGACGTATGCGACTTCGCCGTCGGCCTGTCGCGGCAGCTCTACGGTTTGACGCTGAAGAGCGAGCGGCCGGACCACAGGATGATGGAACAATGGCACCCGCTCGGCCCAATCGGCGTTATCAGCGCGTTCAACTTCCCGGTGGCCGTCTGGGCGTGGAATTTCGCGGTCGCGGCGGTTTGCGGTGACGCGACGATATGGAAACCGTCGTCAAAGGTCCCGCTTACGGCGATAGCGAGTACTAAAATCGCCGCCGAGGTACTCAAAGAGAACGGCGTTCCGGGCGCCGTCGCAAGCCTTGTAATCGGCCGGGGCAAGGACGTAGGGGAACGACTAATCAACGATCCGCGGGTACGTCTCGTAAGTTTCACCGGTTCGACCGTTATGGGAAAGCGGGTCGGCGAGGTCGTGGGCGCACGCCTGGGCAAGACGATACTTGAGTTGGGTGGCAACAACGCGGTAATAGTCTCGGACCGGTGCAATATAACCAACGCGCTTCAGACGGTCCTCTTCGGCGCGGTTGGGACCGCCGGCCAGCGGTGTACTTCCACCCGCCGGGTAATCATCCAGGAGAAAGCCTTCGAGGAGTTCGTCGGTAAACTCGTCGGCACCTATCAGCAGGTAAAAATCGGCAACCCGCTTGATGACGGGGTGCTGGTGGGTCCGGTAATAGACACAGCCTGCGTCGAAGCTTACTTCGCGGCGATCGAAGCTTGCAAGAAGGAAGGCGGCGAGCTCCTATACGGCGGCGCCGCATACGCCGACGCGCCCTTCGACTCCGGGACGTACGTCGTCCCGACGATAATGGAGGCCGAGAACCGCTACGATATAGTCCAACGCGAGACCTTCGCGCCGATACTCTACGTTATGCCGTATTCGACTATCGAGGAGGCGGTCGCACTCCACAACGGCGTACCCCAGGGGCTATCGTCGGCCATATTCACCGACGACGTGTACGAGGCCGAGTACTTCGTATCGGACCGGGGTTCGGACTGCGGCATAGCGAACGTGAACATCGGTACCTCCGGCGCCGAGATAGGCGGGGCCTTCGGCGGCGAGAAGGAGACCGGCGGCGGCCGCGAGTCCGGCTCCGATTCGTGGAAGCAGTATATGTTCCGCCAGACCAACACGATAAGCTGGGCCAAGGAGATACATCTGGCCCAGGGTATTAAGTTCGAGTTGTAAACCGTATCTACAAAAACGCCAGCGTACGCTTTACGCGTACCCGGCGTTTTTGTATTGATAACGTATGCGGGGCTTTTTAAGATACGATTGTGGCAGATCCTACCGACAGGCTCCCCGCAGATCTGGCCGCGTTTTTTAAAGCCGACCCTGCCCGGTGACTGCTGAAGGCTCGACCGCCACTGGTCCCGTATCGGACATATACGTAGATACGGCTTTTTCGATACCCAACCGACTGACAATTTCTGACAGGTCGATAATCTATTATCGGTAGTCGGTGCTTGTCGTAAGTAGAAGCTGTCGCATAGGTACTGTCGCTCTTCTAACCAGGGGGATTCGATTATGATAGTACACATACCAAGGATGGAGCAAGATCCGATGATGATGGCTAGGTACAAGGGGGTCAAAACCGTACGCGTTACTATAAACGAAGAGTTTTTCCTGGACGGGCCGGTCACGAAACGAATCGCAGTACTGGATTTCGACGCCGATACGGGCGAGTTAAAACCGGGCGCGAAGTTCCGACCGCCGAAGCCGGGCCGTAAAATAGGGACGTACGCGATAGAGGACGAGACCAACGTACACGCCCGTGATTTCAGACAAGTAAACGCTTTCGCGATCGTATATGGAACGTTGAATATGTTGGCGAAACCGCACACCCTCGGACGTCAGCTTACGTGGGCCTTCGACGGTCCGCAGTTGTTAGTAGTCCCGAACGCCGGGGAATGGGAAAACGCGTATTACGAACGGGATTCCCACAGCCTACAGCTCTTCTATTTCCGGGACCCGCGATATCCCGACGAACCCGATAAAACTATTTATACGTGCCTTTCGACTGATATTATCGCGCACGAGACGGGACACGCTATTCTCGACGGTATAGCTCCGGACCTCAACGACGCGATTACGCCGCAGTCACTGGCGCTTCACGAGGCGTTCGCGGACCTGACGGCTTTATGGATGGCTTTCGAACACCGCCAGCTTCGTAAGGCTGTACTTGATAGGACAGACGGTTCAATTGAGGACAGCAGCGAGTTTACGGCTATCGCTGAAGAATTTGGAACTGTACTTAAAAAGATGTACGACCCGGGCGAAGAGATCGGAGCCCTCCGCGATATTAACAACAAGAAGAACCTTATCCCGGGCGCCGACGACTATGTAGCCGATATCGAACCTCACGCTTTAAGTCAAGTACTGAGCGGCGCTCTATACGCGGTCATGGTAAAAATCCATAATGGACTGGTAGATGAGTATTCCGGAGGCGACCCGAATAAACGGAAATCCGTTTCGGGCAAAGCGTTGGCCGTCGGCGCCGCGCGGTTTAAACGGATGCTTTTCCGGGCCCTCGATTACCTCCCGCCCGGTGAAATTTCGTTCGCCGATTACGGACGGGCTATCATCGCTCATGACCAGGCCCATTACCCTGACGACGGGCAAGTACGCGAGTGGATCAAAGACGAGTTCGTTAAACGCGGGATAGTACGGAACAGGGACGCCCTCGAAGTAAAGACCAACTTCGAAGAACCCGCGTTGGAAAACGTCAACGTCGAGATGCTCATAAATAGCGATTGGGCCGCGTATCAATTCGCGAACGAGAACCGTAAGTTGCTTCACATACCGAGCCGGCCGCGCCGAATCCCTTTCGAAGTAAGGCCGCGGCACGACGTATTGAAGTTATATTACTACGGCCCCAAAGAATTCGAGAAAAGGCGCGAGTGTATATTGAAAGTATCGTGGGATGAAATCGAACCCAACCGCCTGGGTCCCCGATACCCGGACCGGCGGCGCATTACGGTCGGTACGACCCTCGTAATAAAAATGAAAAAGAACGAATATACCGACGAGGAGAATACGAATACGGTCCGCGCCCTTCTCACTTCGTACCACAAGAAACTGCGGCCCGAGGAGCTGAAAGAGCAACGGGCGGCCCGGGACGAAATGTTGCAACGGCTGGTAGATATGGGTCTTCTTTATCCGGAAAAGCACGTAACCGGACCCGACGGTAAACCGCTACGTTCGGTCGTTCACGCCGAATGTGCGCGCGGTCCCATGCACGTACGCGGCACGGCCCGGACGATACACATCGCGAAGGAGCTGTAATGGATACGCTGGAAGTACGCGTTTATAACGTCCGGTTCGGCGACGCTATCCTTATATCCGTCCCCGACCGGGACGAAAACACCGGCGATACTCAAACACGACACGTTCTTATCGACGTAGGAAACGTCCTGAGCGGCGAAGGCGGAGATAACGTCGTATTCCAGCCGTTTGTCGAGAATATCCTGAGCGTTCTCGACGGGCGTCCCGTGGACCTCTACGTAATGACTCACGAGCATATGGACCACGTACAGGGGTTACCGTACGCCGCGTGGAAGCTTGAACCGCCACTCGAAATAGACGTGGCGTATGCGTGGTTTACGGCGTCGGCGGACCCGGGTTATTATGAAAACGGTAAGCACCCAAGATCCAAGGAGTTCGCGGACGATGCGAAAAAGGTATATAATACTATCGATAAGTACTTCAGGGCCGCCCTCGAATCGGATACAGACGGTTTCAACTATATTCAAACGTTAATGGGTATCAATAGCCCGAGCCGTACAAAAGAATGCGTGGAATACCTTCAAGGGCTTACGGATAAAGTCGCATACGTTCACCGGGATTACGACGGTTTAGACGAAAAACACCCTTTCAAAGAGGCGAAGTTCGAAATATGGGCGCCGGAAGAAGATACGTCTGTTTACTACGGGCGGTTCCGGAGTATGGCCCTGGGTCTAACCGGCGTCGATGAAACAACCGAAGGCCGTGAACTTATTGAACCGAAACCGCCGGCCGGCGTCGACGCCGGAGATTTCTATAACCTCGTTAATATACGAAACCATGGTTACGTCGATAACCTCCTAACGATCGACCGCGCGGCCAACAACACCAGCGTTGTATTTAGCCTGGAGTGGCGTGGTTGGAAGCTTCTGTTTACGGGAGACGCGGAAAGACGCAGTTGGAAGCATATGAACAAAGAAGGCGTACTCGAACCCATACATTTCCTGAAGGTAAGCCACCACGGAAGCCATACCGGCGTACCCGATTCGAAATTCCTGGAAAAGATTCTACCAACGGAACCGCCCGACGAAAGACCCCGGCGCGCCGTCGTATCCACTTACCCGGACACGTATAAAGGCGTTCCGGATAAAGACTTGCTGCGGGAAGAGTTATCGCCGCGTTGTGAAGTAACGTATCTCGAAAAAGGAACCGTACCCGACGGCGAATGCTTACCCGCCTTCGAATTCGAAGGTTAACGAAACCCCGCCTGGCCCGACATCGCGGTTCATCCTTATCGACGAAAGTATTAGTTCAACGGGCCCGCAGCGTTTCTACCGGTTGGGGTTAGTTCGACGGTTTCGGCCGCCGTTTCCCGGACTCCGCGACTAGTTTTTCCCTGTCGATAAGTAAAACCATATGCTAAATTCCCTTGGGCCTCGCCGCCAACGGTCGACGCGGCGTTCGCCCATACATATCCTCGTTCTTTCGGTGGGTAAGAAGGTTTGGTAGACTACGAAGACCGTTTACCACAGAAACTCGCGGAGTCGTTCAAAGCCGACCCGGCCCGGTGGTTGCTCAAAGCTCGATCGCCACTGGTACGGTATCGGACATATACAGACCTGCTCGGGTATCCCCCGGACCACCCCAAACCGGCGGCGCTTCTCCCCCGTCTCGACGAAGACCCGGACCTGCGGGCCGTTCTGGACTCCCAGACGCCTGACGGTTTCTGGCATACCAACGACCTATATTTCAATAGGTCGGGCCGGGTTAACCTGTACGGGCCGAAATACGCCGCGTCGGTCTGGCAGCTGCCTATACTCGCAGACCTTGGTTTTACGACCGACGACGGTGCGCCGGCTCGCGCCTTCGAGTTGTTCGCAGGTCGTTTAACGGCCGACGGTTTCTGTGATCTGACCGGGAAAGGTTACCCGTTGTTACGGGCAAACGCAATTGCATGTTACGCGTTTTTAAGAATGGGTTGGGGCCCGAGCGACCTGGGCGCTCCGTTGGCGTGGTTGGCCGCGCAGCAGCGTGCCGATGGCGGCTGGGCGGACGTTCACGAGATAAGGGAACCGGACGCGCCCAGCACCGTCGCAACGACGTCGCACGTAACAACGGCCCTGGGATACGCGGACCGCGTGGACGACGTAATCGCCTTTAAGGTAGAACGGGAAACAGCTAATAATTACCTAAGCAATAATCTGCTTAGCGATTACGCCGGCCGCTTTCAACCGACACGGAAACCCTGGCGAAGGTTAAGCTGGCCCCAGTACGATTACGATATTTTAACTGTAACGGAAGCGCTTTGGGTGGCGGGCGCACCGGACGAATACGAACGCAAAGCGGCCGAACTATTAATCGAACTTCAAACGCCCAAGGGGTTTTGGCGGCAGCGGGTCCGGTTCGTCGTGCCTTCTGTGGTATCTATGGTCGAACCGGGGCACAGTTCGCGCTGGATAACGATGAGGGCGGCGAAAGTGATAATAGCTATTATTCGCAGAACCGAATCAAAGAAATAAGGCTATTGATAATCTCAATTCTTTCGGGTATAATTTTTACTGACGGGAAATGATTTGGGCGTAAAGCACGAAGAAGCGGGGAAATCCAATAAAGTACGAACGAGCGACTCGCCCGCCAGCCCGAGCGAACTCATCAATAGAATATGGTTTTCGCGAACGGAAGAGGAGCTGGCCGCAGTCGTCGTTGAGTACGCGGAACCGGTTTTCGGCGCCGATAGTAGCGGCGTGTTCTTTCTCGGCGAAAACGGATCTCTGTCCGGTCCGTACGTGTTATCCGGATCGGAATTTACTTCGAGCCTATTAACTGTTCCCCCGAATTCGGATAATATCGTCTCACGGGCGTTCGCTGCCGGCGAACCATTAAACATCCCCTCGTTAAACGAAGGACTCATAAACGGCCTCGGTCCCCTTACCAACAACCTAGGGGCGCCGGCCGTTGCCGCGCCTTTCGGCGTCGATAGACCCGAAGGCGTTCTCCTCCTGATAAGGCAACCGGGGAAAAGGGATTTCTCGCCGGCCGACGCCGAAGAAGTACGGCTCGCGGCCGACGCGTTGGGTGGAGCTTTAGCGCTAATCGGAACCGAACGGGATACCCCGAGAATCCACGTTGATATTTCGGCACCGACCGACGCTACCTCAGTATCGGATTCACTAGAACCCGGACCCGATTCCGAGGCTTTGGCCACGTTGATACAGGAACAGCGCGTACGCACCGACGAACTCAAGGTTATTAACGAGATAGGGCGGAAACTATTAACTGTCGTCGACACGACGGAAGTCCTGGAGTCATTGGTAACGTCTATACGCGAATTACTTGATTATTATAACGTATCAATCTTCTTAATCGACGAACGCGAACCGAGTAAACTCGTATTGGAAGTAATCGACGGCGAATATTCAGACGTCCTCCCTCCGGACTATACGGTTAACGTGCCGGAAGGTATTACAGGTTACGTAGCTTCCACGGGCGACTACGTCGTAGCGAACGACGCTTATAACGACCCCCGCTTCTCGCCGGACCCCATCGATATACCCGAGAAATCCGAATGCGCCCTGCCGATAATAAGCGAGGGGCGCGTTATCGGGGTTCTGGACGTCCAACAGGACCGGAAAGACGCTTTCGACGAACGAGCGGTGCAACTCTTACTTACCCTGGCCGACCAAGCGGCTCTGGCGGTACACAAAGCTAAACTTTTCGAGAAACAAGAAAAAGCCACGAAAGAAGCCACTACACTTCTACGTATAAGTTCCGGACTCGGGCAGTCGACGGAAACCGGCAAAGCATTGGAATACCTGGCCGAAGAAACGGTTTCGGCGTTGGGAGCCGACGCTTCTGCGATAATTGTGGTTCGCGAGGATTCCGCGGCCGAAAGGGTAATTGCCGCCGCGGGATTACCTGACGAAGCGAAGGAAGAATTGCTATCCAACGGGGTGCGGATTGACCCCGGGATAATCGGTTCGTTGGAGAAAGCGCCCCGCGCTATCGCGATTGAAGACGTCTCGCAAAGCGACGTAGAAGGTATAAAGGAAATGGCGGATATCGGCGCTAAATCGATTTTACTCACGCCTATTAGAACTAAGGGAAGATTAGCGAGTGTTATAGGTGCGCTGTGGACGACCGAGAAGAGGAAATTCAGCGAAACCGATATCAACCTCGCGGCCGGTATAGCCGTACAAGCGGGTTTCGCTCTTGAAAACGCCTTGTACTTCGAGAACCTGATGCGCCAGACTCGCTTCCTCTCGGTTGTAGGAACTATCGCGGGCGAAGCGTCGCATTTACCACCGGTCGGCGAATTAACAGGGAACGCGCTCCGTCTTCTGATAGAGTATACCGGTTTTAATAGCGGGGTTGTTTTCCTGTACGACGAGGAGCAGAATCGCCGCCATACGTTCCGCTCGTCAGCGTTACCCGAAACGACGGAATCGTCGGTAGTCGCGTGCCTTCGGGACGAACTACCGGCCTGCGGGAGCGCCACCGAAATAGCGATAATAGACGGGACGAATGAAGATGATACCATAATAAAAGCGTTCCCTCCGGACGATAAGCCGGCCGCTTATATGAGTATACCCCTCCTCGTAAAAAGGGTATACGCCGGTCATATCTATTTGTTTTCGGACGAACCTATAACGCTCGACCGATACCAGATGGACTCAGTAAGGACTATATGTGAACAGCTTTCCACGTTTATCGAGAGTTCGTTAATCTTCGGGCAAAACGTCGAGCAACTCGAACAGATGCGGACCCTTCTCGAGACCTCTAAACAAATCAGTTCATCTCTCGATCCGGAAGAGATAATCTATAACATCGCACAGGAAGTCAAAAACCTGATAAACGCCGACGAATGTACCGTATTCCTCCTAAACCGCGATGGCGGATACCTTGAACCTATCGTCAGCCTTACGGCCTACCCGGAAGAAATGCTGAAAGTCCGGCTGAAAGTCGGCGAAGGGATAACGGGTACTGTAGCCCATACGGGCGTGGGCGAATACATCAACGACCCTTTATCGGACCCCAGATCAAAACACGTCGAAGGTACTCCGGAAAAGGAAACCGAATCGATACTGTGCGTTCCTCTCGTTTCAAAAGAAGACGTAATAGGCGTTATGACGTTACACAGGCTGGCCGCGAATCCGTTTGCGGACAGAGACTTGGAGATCGTTACGTTGTTCGCAACCCAGGTCGCTGGGCTTATCGAGAACGCGCGGATGTTCGACAGGGTGTTATCTTCGATGACGGTCGCTGAGGAGCAGCGGCGTAAACTGGACGCTATTTTCGCCAGCGTATCCGAAGCTTTCATAGTAACCGATTCGAACCTTAGAATTATCGAGATTAACGAAGCCGCCGAGGAATTCTTGGGGACAACCCAAGAAAAGGTCGCTAACCGTTATATAAGTTCCGTAATCGACGACGAAGGAATAATCGAGAGGTTGGAAACCGCTTTAGCCAATCCACCCGGCGACAAGCCGGCCGAGTTTACCCATATAAAAACCGCCCCCGAAGCGGAGTCCGAGGAGTATTACCGTTTTACGATAGACCACCTAAAAGATGCTGAAGCGAACATAATCGGACTCGTAGTATCGTTTATTGAAATCACGGATCAAGTAGTCCTTGAAAAGATGAAAGACCACTTTATCGCTAACGTGAGCCACGAACTCCGGACGCCGCTAACGTCGATTATCGGAAGTACCGAACTTATGCTAGACGACGCGTCGGTCGCGGATTCGCCGTTTAGCAGATTCGTAAACATCATCAACAAAGAAGCCGTCCGCTTACGAAACCTGGTGGACGGCATTCTGGACTTTTCTTTGCTGGAAGCAGGCAAGTTTGACCTGGAGTTGGAACCGACTAGTATAAAAGATATTTGCGAAGAGCTAATCTACAGGTACCGTAACATGGCCGACGATTACGGCGTAACTTTGAACTACGCGCCCGTTGAGGAAGTAGGAGTAGTCGCAGTCGACCAACGATTGCTGGATAGTATATTATCTAACCTGGTGAAGAACGGGATTTACTTCAACAAACGTGGCGGAGAGGTTAATATACGAACATATAAAGACGAGACCGACGACGGGTACCTCGTAATAGAAGTCGCCGATACCGGCAAAGGAATGACCGCCGAACAGATAGAGAAAACCTTTTCGAAATTCTATCAAGCCGATGCGACCAGCACTCGCTCCGTCGGCGGTATGGGTATCGGTCTTTCGATAGTGAAAAAAGGTGTCGAAGCCCACGGCGGGCGCCTGGAAGTCACGTCCGAACTGGGTGTCGGTTCAGTATTTACCGTTTACTTCCCCTTATTAACGCCTTAATCCGCGATAAGGCGCTGCGTCAACACTCTTCGTAATACCCTTCCCTGAACCGCAGGGTCCAGCGTTAGTTAAATCGAGAACAAGTACGAAATCTTCGCGAAAACACGCCTGTCGAGAACGTCCATATTGCCGCTTGTGTTATCGCGCCGCTCCTCGTACGCCGCGTATAGTCTACTGCCCGGTAAGTACTCCCAACCGACCAGGAAGCTCCCGAGATGCGTGTGGTCCTGAGTGTTGCTCTGTACTATCGCCCGCCAGAACAGGTTCTGCAGTATGTTGTGGGTCAGCTTGAAATTGACGGCGGTAAACGGAGAATCGGTCGCCGGGTCGGTTACTTCGAGTTCCGTATTAACCTGTAAAACCGATATAGGTATCAGAGTAACGTAGGCCGAATAAGTATTATAAACGTCGCCGTACATCTCACCGTGCCAGTAGCGCGCATCTATGCTCCCCCAACTTACGGTTTTTACGCCGCCGCTGACGCCCAAGTACGCCGTTTCATATCGGGGCAGCCCGTACGCGTAAAAACGTTCGTCGTAACCGTATCCGCCGAAAACGCCGGCGAACATATCGTTGGTGAATCGGACCTCGAAATAAGGCTCTACGTAGTGGTCTATCGGCTCGCCGTTGTCTATACGCCACCAGTGCGTATAAAAACCGTTCGCCCAAAGGCTGCGTATCGGGCCTTTATAAACCTGGAACTGTTTCTGGCCGTAACACCAAACCTCGCGTTTGTTCAGTTCGAATAACTGCATAAACCCCAGTTCGTGATTGAAGTCCTCGCGGACCTCGTTGTACCCGACGTTGAAATAGCTGTCCGGGCTCGGGTGGTACATCCTGAAGTCGTACGCGTACCCGTCGCCCCCGGCGCCGTCGGTGAACGATTTTAAGAACTGGCCGGTCGATTTCCATCCGCCGAAGAACTTCAAGTCGGCGTCAGCGCTAGCGACCGTGTTTCGATTCGCCGTGTCATATACGCCGAGCGAAGGACCGGCGCCTTCTCTGTTAATAATCGCACCGCCCACGGTGGAAGCTTCGTATACCGTCGTTATCACGCGGGCGGCGGCCACGTTGTCGCCGGGGAACCGCGGGTCGTCGTCTTCGAGCTGTACATCAAGCCCGCCGTAGCTGACCGGCCCCGCCGTACCCGTAACCCTGCCGCCAGCGAGTATCTCGTTCAGCTTCCGCGTATATAGAAGCGTGAAGTCCGTGCCGAACATCGACTGTGCTTCGGTGAAGAACGGCCGTTTTTCTTCGAGGTATATTTCCTCGGGATTGAGTACTATCTCCTCCGGGTCGGCTTCGATGTGAGCGTAATCGGGGTTCAGAGTAAGGTTCAAATGGAACGGTTTACCGCCGCGTAGCCCGAAGTCGATTCCCGCGTCAGGCGTTAACTCTTTTTTATACGTACTGTAAGTTTCGTCCGTCGGTAGTTGGTCGCCCCTAACGGTCCCGTAGGGTATGAACGTAAACCTTTTGGGTCCGGGCAGACCCTCAAAACCGGTTACGGTACCGAAGGTCGAAACCCTATTCAGGTACCGCCCGTCGCTGGCCCAATACGTGTCCTCGTGGCCAGGTATCTCGCAGCGCATCAGTTGGATACCCATCGAACCGCCGTTGGCTTCGTGGACTATAGACGACCAGGGGATTTTCATCTCGCAGAACCAACGGTCTTCCCCCACCGACGTCTTGGCCTCCCAGACGCCGTCCCAGCCCGGGCCGCCCGCTTCGCCGTCGCGGGAAATCTCGCCGTCGTACATTACGCCCCGGTAGTTGACCATAAAATCGTAGGCCGATTGGCGATCGTTGTTCGCGTCGAGCATCAGGTCTATACAATCGTCCGGGTTCAGGAACGAATCGCGGACCATCGCGTTGCCGACGAGACCGTCGATGTTCTCTTCGTAGCAGACCCACGCCACGTAGAAAGCGTCGTCGTCGTAAACGATGTAAACCTCCGTATCGTTGACGGCGGGTTCACCCAGCGACGGACGGTATTGCCGGAAGCCGGTCGCCGGTTCGCACGGGTATTCGCCGTCGGTCATAACGCCGTCGACGACCGGCGCCGGGTTCACACGGACGGCGCGAACCGTCTCTTCGGCGGCTAAAGAAATTGAACAAAGGTAAAAAACCACTACGAAAACGAAGCCGATTTTCATCGGTCCTCCCCTTCTATTTTAGTAGCGAAGAAACTCGCGGATTATCGGTTATATTAGTAAGTACGAAAAGGGGCGAAAAAGTTTCAGGCCGATACGTAAAATGCAGAAAAAACTCACGCTTCGGGCCAAACGCCGAACCGGTCCAACTCCGCCGTGCCCGTTTCCCCCGAGATAACCTTCGCGAGCGATGTCAGAAACTCTGGCTCCGAGTGGCCGTCGGCCGCGGCCCGTGCGACATTGAGCGACAGACCCCAGCCGTGGGACCGCACGCCCGCCTCGATTAACCGCTTCACCTCCGCCAGGCTCTCGCGCCGAACGCCTTCGTCCGTACCGTGGGCGTATCGATAGAAGTGAAGCTCCAGCGTCGAAACGTCGTCGGGACCCAGTTCGAACGCGCGCTCGAGATACTCTAAGCCCTCGTCCGTCTTACCCAACGCCAATAGATGCCCCGCCAGGTTCGCGACGATGACCGCGTCGTCCGGCGCCAGCTCGACGGCGCGCCTGTACTCGAGCTCCGCCTCGTCGTGCTTTCCCCGGACCTGGGCCAGGAATATCGCGAACCGATTGGCCGCGTCGGCATCCTCGGGGTTAAAATAGATAAGCTCCCGGTAAAGCTCCTCGGCTTTATCGATGTCCCGCCGCACGTCAATCACGAAGTCTATATAGTAGTACCACGAGTCCGGCCAGTAACGGTCCAACTCCGGCAGTTTTTCGTACAGCGCTTCGACCGCATCGTAATCTTCCCTGACGTACCAGAGGAACAGGCCGTAGTTGATTAGGCCGATAGTTCCATCCGGGTCGAGCTCGAGCAACTTCCTGTATATTTCTTCCGCCCTGTCGTACTCTTTACGGACGTTCTCCAGAAACCGGGCGTAGTCGGCCAGGTTGGCGTAGTGGTCCGGGTTCGCCACGATGGCCCTCTCGAAGTACTCCTCGGCCTTGTCGTAATCGTCGCGGACCTCGTACAGGAAAAGTGCGTAAAGCCCCAACAGCGGCGCGTTGTCCTGGAACTGGGCCAGCCCGGCCAGGTATATCCGCTCGGCCTTATCCGGGTCCGTCGCCAGGCACGCGTCGGCCTCGTCCCGGGCCTGGAGCCAGTGGGAATAGGTGCGTTTGGGCTCGTGTCCGGTGTTGATCATATATAATACGCCCGCTTACTGAAGTCGGTTTTCGCCACTCCGTACGCGGCCTCCGGGAACAACGGCAGGAAGAAAAAATATTCATTGACGGAATATACAAAATTAGCTATTATAACTTCGCGGTAAGTCGAACAAGGGTAGCATAATCTGGGAGGTGTCGTAAATGCGTTTCTTTATAGTATTGGGGGTCGCCTTCTCGATAGCCGCCGCGTTCGCGGCCGAACCGCCCGCGCGGAAAACCGTAACCATAACCCTTACAAATACTCAGGCCGAAGCGGTTTCCAACGCGAAGGGGGAGGATATAGAAATCAACCTGACTAAAGAACAGGTCAACACTATCGCTAAAACGGCTTACGTAAGAATCGGTATACCGGACACCGTCGGTTTTAAGACCATAACACTGAATACTGCCCATGTAAGGACAGGTAACAAAGTCGTAATCGGTTATTTCCCGCCGGACACCGCGGACGACCCAATCGAATTACAACCGGAAAAAGCCAAGTAGTTTAATTTCCATTACCATACGGGCTTGGTAACTAAGAATAGGGCTTACCGGGAATAAGTGCGTCGATTATGCGGTCAGCCGCTTTTACGGCACGACAGCAACGCGCATCAACCGTTACGGCGTTCCTAACGGATTAACGGGCTTACCATTCCTGTACGATATGTACTAAATCCCCCGTGATGCCGTCCACGGCGATTATGTCGTTGTTCCAATCTTCTGGATAGGTCTCGGCGACGCCCGGCGTATTCGTCATTTGATATAACGTGCCGTCCGTTTCAGCGATCCAGATTTCCGAATCGGTTACGTCCATCCAGTGGTCGTCCGTCTCGACGTACAGCACGCCTTCGAGCCCCGACCCTCCGGAATCAACATACCAGGAAGGATGAGGTAGGGCACCCTCGGCGAGCAAAAGACCCTTACCGTCGGGTTCGAAAAGCCATATTTCGTTATCATAGGTAGCGGCGAATATCTGGCCCGTTGGCGTATACTCCGGCGGGTAAAAGCTCTTATTTTCGGCGATAATTCTTGGAGAGCCACCTTCGATCGCGGCTTCGTAGATTCGACCTTCAAAGTCGGTGAAGGCTACGTAACGGCCGTCAGGCGAAACGTCGATACTGTCCACCTCTAACGTAAACCCCTGCGGAAAACTTTGACGATTCCCGTTTTTAAACAAATTACCTTCGGCCATATACCAGAGATTCCCGAACTCATCGTAGACTGGACAGCCACATTCGGAATAAGGCCCCAACTTTTTTTGTAATACGCCGTTGTTGTTCAGTAGCAATACCCACACCTCGGTATTGTTGTCGGCCCAAACGGCTATAGTTTCGCCGCCGGGCGAACAGGCTCCGCCGCGAAAGCATTCATATTTTAGACCCATCTGGACACTGTCGGTTGTCACGGCGCCGTTTTTGCCGAACAAAATGAACTTGTTGCTTAAACCTTTCGTAAACGCCAGCAGGTTTTCGCCGCACGGGACCATATGGGAATAGGGTTCCGACGGGAAATTGACGGGCACTCCCGTCGTTTCTCCACCGGTTTCAGCGGCCCGGGTCTCTCCCGCCTTCTTACACGCGAAGAAAACGGCGGAAACCGCGAAAACGGCTAATACGACAACGCCGAACGTAAGGTATCTCATCTCGTTACCTCCTAAAAAGGTTATTTAATACTATAAACGAGGTGAATTCAAGATCCGGAACCGAAACGGACCAGCCGTTCTAACGAATCGTGTTACCCCGTTACTGGTAGGTAGCTTTTATTTCGCCCAGGGACGCCTCTCCCACGCTCGAACCGGTGACGGTGAACGTCCATACCTCGTCTTCGCCCATTTCGTTGCCCAGGCCGTCCGCCAGCTCTCCGTCCACGGTACAGGTTATCGTAGCGCCCGCGGGTAAGTCGCTATGGGGCGAGAAGGTACAGAGTACGTCGTTGGGGTCCGTGTCGTCAACGTCCAGGGTACCGGGTATGTCGGCTTTTGTGCCGTCGTCGGCCGTAAACTCGATAGTATCCGAGTCCACGCCGTAATCGCCGTCCTTGCAGTGGAAGATTATGTCCGCGGCCGGGTCGACTCCCGTTTCGCCGTCGGCCGGGTCCTGCTCGTCCACGTAGGGCGGGTCGAAGTCGTCGTCTATTTTAACGCGGACCATCAGGTCACGAGCCGGGTCCCAATCCCAACCGCCGGGCTGCCAACTATAAGCAAGCCCGTGGTCCGGATTTGTGCTATCCCAACCAAAAAAAGGAGTGTCCATATCGTTATAATCGATACCTACCCAGAACCTATCGCCGCTGGACATCGTCACCCCGAGGTGCGTAAGGTCCACATACTCCGACCAAACCCAAGAGGCCCCTACCGCGAACGAGTGCTCAAACGAACCTAGTACGTCTCCCGGAAGGTCCAAGTAAGGGTTATCGGCCCACACTCCTACAAGCTGGGTTCCGCTCGTATTAACATAGTACGAAGCGCTAACGATATGGCAGTCGACCGGCGCTTCGAACCACTGAGCGAATCTGAATAATTCGCAGATATAAGAACCTTCCCTCGTATCGTCGGACTGCTGCAGGATCTGTTCTTCTCTATCCGCAAAAACGGTTACCGCGACCGCGAGAACGATAAAGATTGGAAGTACGTATTTCATAGTCCCACCTCCCGCGTATCTATCCCAACCTCGGTTTACCCAAGTAGCAGCTTATTATAGTGTACTATTCTATTTTTACCAAACGAAAAGCGATTCGTGCGTTGTTCTTTATAACGGGCTAACTTACGGCAAAACCGCCCGAAACCAGGCGGTCTTAAAAATCCGATAAACGACGACGATAACGACTAACACCGGGGTTTGGTTTTGCGGTCCGCGGTTTTGATTGCGGGCTCCAAACGGAACTTATCCATAGTAAATCGCAATTATGTACCCGAGAGACCTCTCCACCGGTTTATTGGACGCGTTTACGAAATAGCTTGAAGCCGTAAAGTCGAGCCGTTCACTAACGACCCAGTTATCATACCCGCCGAAAGTGTCGTTCGCAAACCCGAAGTCGCAAAGACCTTCGGCATAGTAACCGCCGGCCGGAGTTACCATAACGAGCAATGTCATCGGGACGTCTTTTAATATGTACGTGGTACCTTCTTCCGGGTCGCTAACGTCCGTCGTATTGAAATTGATTTCTAGCAAATCGGCTTCTAAAAACATGTTTTCGCAAGTTGTAGTGAAATCTTCCCGGTCCCACGACTCCGGTATTTCGTAATCCCCTACCGGAGTCCCTACGTCGTTCGGGTCGAAGTAAAATACGAAGTCATCACTCAGAAGCCCGTCTAGAAGGTAGAGACCGCGCCTGTTGAAGGATTCTTCGACTAACTCGAGGGCGTACGCGGGCGTATTACCCTGAGGCGTTATAGCGTTGTTACAGGCTACGAGAGTTGTTAGGATTAGAAGAACCGTCAAAGGTTTGAGAACGTTCATAAAACCAACCCCTTCGTTAACGTGGCTAGAAAACGTTTAATAAAAACTCGCTAAAATATTACCTAAAGAAGTTGGTGTCCCGGTACTCGATAACCCCGCAGAACCCCTCGGCGAAGTATCATCGTACCACTTGCTCACCTTCCAATCGTCGTAACCGGCCGAAGTATCGTTGGTAAACTCGAAGTCGCAAACCCCATTGGCCGTGAAACCGTTATTTGCGTCTATCATAACTAAGAACCGTATATGGACGTTGTATACTTCGAAAGTCGTAGCCCCTTCCTCCGGGTTTTCGATGCCGGTCGTAACGATATCAAAGTTAATCAAATACGCCAGGTCAAACATATTACCGCAAGCCCTCATAAAATAGTCTCGATTCCAGAAGGTAGGTATCATATAATCCCCTACGAAAGTACCTATATCGTTCAGGTCGAAGTAAAAGACGAAGTCGGTACTCAGAACACCGTCGAGTACCGAAATAGCTCCCCTGTTGGAAGATTCCTCCAGAAGTTCTAGCACGTCTGCGGGGGTGTTGTCACCCTGGGACCGTATTGTGTCTTCGTCGCAGGCTATGAGAGTTGCTATGATGAAGATAACGGTTAAAAGAGTTATGGGTCTCATGTCCTAATCTCCTCCTCCGTTAAAACGTACAGCTCATAGACCAGCGCGTCGATCTTGCGGTTCGTGGTTTTGACGGCGCGCTCGAGGCGGCCGCGGTCCGCGTCACTCCCGGCGGCGTATTATAAAACCTTAAAGAACACCAGAACGCCGACCACCACGAACGCGACGCCGGCGACCCGGCTGATTAACCCCTGAGGGATATATTCGGACGCGAGACCGCCAAGCAGAACCGCCGCCAACGTCAACAAACCCAGGGCGAGGAACGAACCCGCGAACACGGGAACGGGCTTGCCGGTCTTTGCCGCGAGGGTCAGGGCCATTATCTGCGTTTTGTCGCCCAATTCGGCCAACAAAATTAAACCGAACGACGAAAACATTACTTTAAAGTCCATCGGCGGTCCTTTCCGGACCGGTCCCGAAGACCGGCCACTATCTCCCCCCATGCCAATCTCCTCGTCCGTCAATCCGTACAGCTTATAGACCAGCGCGTCAATTTGAATCCGGTATCCCGTACTGCGGGTCAAGTTCATGAGCTTTTTTATAACACTCGAGAGCTTCGTCGTATTTCCCCAGACCGCTAAGAGCCCGACCTTTGTAGTTCCACGCGTACGCGTCGTCTGCGTTAAGCTCCAACGCCTTATCTAAACACTCTATCGCTTCGTCGCATCTGCCCAGACCAACAAGGGCGCTGCCTTTGCCGCCCCACGCATACGAGAATTCCGGGTCAAGCTCCAATGCCTTATCTAAACACCCTATCGCTTCATCGTATTCGCCTAGATAAACAAGGGCAGTGCCTTTGCCGTTCCACGCGTACGCGTCTTCCGGGTTAAGCTCCAACGTTTTATCATAAGACTCTATAGCTTCGTCACATTTGCCCAGGCCGATAAGGGCGCTGCCTTTGCCGCCCCACGCGCACCAGAATTCCGGGTCAAACTCCAATGCTTTATCGAAACACTCTACCGCCTCATCATATTCGCCTAGCTCGACAAGGGCGGCGCCTTTGCCGTTCCACGCGTACGCGTCTCCCGGGTTAAGCTCAAGCGCTTTGTCGTAACACTCGATCGCTTCATCACATTTGCCCAGGCCGACAAGGGCGCTGCCTTTGCCGCCCCACGCGTACCAGAATTCCGGGTCAAACTCCAAGGCTTTATCTAAACACTTTACCGCTTCATTATATTCGCCCAGATAGACAAGGGCGGCGCCTTTGCCGTTCCACGCGTACGCGTC
>CP070755.1:1594746-1602092 GCA_020348885.1 Candidatus Coatesiibacteriota bacterium
ATTCAATATAACCGCGAACTTAAGGCGTAAACGGGTGTGGGTATCGAACGATAGCGTTTTAACGCCCAAAACGGCAAACAGTGCCACAACGGAAACCGACGCGGCGAACGCTAATATTGTCGGATACATATACATGGGGTATACCCTTTCGGTAGATACTATGTACCCTCTATGTGTCGGCGTCGATTCGTGAACGTTACACTCGATTTCATCATACTCTCGTTATCCGTTTGACCGGCTATCGATAAAGCGCGTTTAACGTTAGTTACGCGAGAACAATAACATAGACAACCACGCCCGCGAAATGCTTTATTAAAAACCGACAAGAGAAAACGATTGATAAGCCTACCTATACGTATTATGAGACCCGCCGATAACCGCTCCAAGCGGGTTCCCGGTTATGGTTAAGACAACCTCCGCCGTCGTACGGCTGATGCGGCCGCACCAGTGGACGAAGAACGTAATCGTCTTCGTCGGCGTCGTCTTCGGCGGCCGCGCGGCGGACACCGGAGACCTGGTGAAAGCGGTCGTCGCCTTCCTCCTCTTCTGTTTACTCTCCGGTTGCGTCTACATCTTGAACGATATAATCGACGTGGATTCCGACCGCAAACACCCCCGCAAGTCGAAGCGGCCTCTGGCGGCCGGCGAAATACCCGTCGGTGCCGCTTTCGTCGTTTTCCTCGTCGGCTCCGCGGTCGCATTGTTTTTATCCTATTGGTTTCTCGGGCTTTACTTTGGCCTTACCGCGTCGGCGTACTACCTGTTAAACCTCAGCTACACCTTCTTCCTGAAAAACTACGTAATAGTAGACTGTGTTTCTATCGCGGCCGGGTTCGTACTTCGCGCCGTCGCCGGGATATACGCGTTCGTCCCGGGTGGCGTCGAGATATCCCTGTGGCTTCTCATATGTACCTTTTTCTTGGCTCTGTTCCTGGCGTTCGCGAAACGCCGGGCTGAGGTTACGGATGAAACCGTCTCCAGCGAACACCGAAAGACCCTAGCGAAATACTCGCCCAAGTTCTTGGACGAGATGATCGCGGTCGTTACGGCTTCGACGGTGATGTCGTACTCGATTTATACGATTTGGCCTGAAACCATCGCGAAGCTGGGTACCAGGCGCATGGCCTTCACTATACCTTTCGTGGTATACGGCGTTTTCCGTTATCTGTACCTTATCCACCGGAAGCGCGGCGGCGCGTCGCCGACCGTACTCCTAGTCCGAGACAAGCCGATGCTTCTCGACGCGATACTCTATGGCGCGACCGTAATCCTCTTATTATACGTCTTGAATTAGAATGGCGAAAAAAAAGAAGCGGAACCTTTTCTGGCAGTTCGCTATTGGAATCGCGATAAGCGTTGTCGCCGTCGTCGCGGTCGTGTATCTGGTGGACTGGCGCGAGCTGTGGCGTTCTACGAAGGACGTAAACTACTTCTGGGTTGTTCCGTCGATGGCGTGCACGGTCGCCGCCTACGTCGGCCGCGGCCTGCAGTGGCGCTATCTATTGATAAGGCGTAAACGGCTCGGCGTTTGGAAGTTATTCAAGATAGTCATCGTCGGGTTCATGTCGAATGTGCTACTCCCAGCGCGTCTGGGCGAGCTGGTCCGCGCTTTCTTGCTGGCCCGCTGGGAACGGATGAGTAAAAGTTTTTCTCTGTCGACGGTCATCCTGACGAGGATATTCGACGGTCTGGTTCTTTTTACGCTGCTGGCGGTTCTATTCATCCTCGTGCCGCGTACGGCGGTGTTGAAGGGTGCCGGCGTACCCGGGTTTCTAATATATCTGGGAATCGTAGCGTTTTTCCTTCTCCATTACTTCAGCAGAAACACGACCAAACGAATTCTCGGCACGGCCGTCGCCCCGTTGTCCAAAAAGCTGGCCGCCCGAATTATGCGCGGCATGGATAAGTTCGCCGACGGGTTCCACATAGTCCGCGACCCGATAAACTTGCTGAAGACCCTCGGGTATTCGTTTCTCATATGGGGGCTGGTCGGTCTCTCGTATTACTTTTTGATGCTCGGTTTCGAATTCTCGGCGCCTTTGCCGTTCTATACACCGTATTTGATGCTCGCGCTCGTCAGTCTCGCTATCGCCGTCCCGAGTTCCCCGGGGTTCATCGGCACGATGGAGATAGGGTGCCTGGTTGCGCTGCAAATCGCGAATCCGGCGATAAACTCGCACGAGAGTATTTCCTTCGCGATAATCCTACACGTTACGCAGTTGATTCCCGTCGTGGTTTTAGGTATAATATTTTTCTGGACGGAGCACCTTTCGTTCAGCGATATAACGGCGGCGGAGGGACTCGCGGCCGCGAACGTCAAAGGTGGGGAGTAAGATGGCGACGCCGAAAGTTTCGCGAACGTTTCAGGAACGCAGGCGGTACCCCAGGGCCGAAATCTCGCTGAACGGTGTTATTATCGGCGACGACGACCGGGAAATCGAAATGAAGTCGTTAAACATCAGCGAGTCCGGGGTGCTTATAGCCGCCAGGGAACCGTTGGACGAGTTTACCGTAATATCCGCGGTCATGAGACTCCCCGGCCCCGATAACGGTAAGGAAGCGCTCGAGGTGTATTGCGAGGGTGTGGTAGTGCGAATAGAGTACGATAACGCGAGCGATTACCCTTACCGCATAGCAGTGCACTTCTCGCGGTTGGAACAAGAAGCCAAGGCGGCTATCCGCGAGATAGTTGAAAGGACATGTGAGGAGACATCTAAGAAACACTGATTATATTTGACATATGGAATAGAGTATGTTATATATAGGGGCGCTTGGCGCCCCGGCCGCCGCCCGCGGGTTGTCTGGGCGGTTTCTCTATATTACGCACGGAGGTGTGGGGATATACTTTTAAATACGGTTCTGGTAGCCCTTTTGCCGGGTAAATTAACTGAGAGGGGACTAGAGTTTAACGGCGGTTAGATAACTCAAGGAGACGATATCTAAGTCGGTCCGGTCGGTCCGGCGATTTCCGTTTGGGGAACGTCGGGCGCGTACGGTCCGATTAACCCTATCAGGGGGGAACGTTATGATTATGAAGAGATTACCGATAGTACTGATGATAACGGCGGCGATTCTACTTACGCCGAGCGGCGGATGCCTGAAACGAAGGGACGCCGAACCGACCGGCGCCAACACCCGCGTGAAAGGCAAGGCGGAGGTGGGGCTGGCGTCCTACTACGGCACCGAAGGCCACGGCGGCCCGACGGCGAGCGGCGAGACCTTCGATATGTACGCCATGACTGCGGCCCACAAGACCCTCGCTATGGACACGGAAGTGTTAGTTACGAACCTCGAGAACGGTAAGTCCATCGTCGTGCGCATCAACGACCGGGGGCCTTTTATCGAGGGACGTATTATAGACTTGAGTTACGCCGCCGCGGAGAAGATTGATATGATCGAAGAAGGCGTCGTGCAGGTGAAAGTGGAGGTGTTGAAGTAGGGGGCGGGTAGTGATACCGCCGGATTCGTCCGGCGGTGCATAATCCTCAGTATTACAAGTACCTACTTCAGTTGGCGGACAGGATACGAGCGGCGATATTCTCCCCGGCTAAAGCCGGGGTTTGCGGCCTTCGGCACATTAAGTACCGGTGGGTAAACCCGCCGATATTAAAGATCACGTCGTCGCCGTTCACTCAACGTATATCCTGTACGCGAACGGAAGGCCGAGGAACTCGCGGTCGTATTTGTGTTCCGGCGAACTCAGGATGTCTTCTATAGTAGGAGTTTCGTCTAGTCGCCGCCCGTCGATGTCCGTTGCGTAACCCGGGCCCATATCCTCCCGGGCGAAGATATAGTATAACCCCAGGTCCGCCGCCAGATAGTATCCCTCCACGGAACCGACGAACGAAGCTTCGACGAAACGGTGTACTCTCAGAAAACGCTCTTCGGGGAACCGGTAGTAACGGCCGAGGTGCGGGTCCGCGAACTCTTCGATTGCTCTATAGTTGAGTACGTAAGCGGCCGGCCGGCGGTCGTAAAACTCCGCTTCGCCGCCCTTCTCTACGCACTCGGAAACGTCAAACGTCTCATAAACGTCGAACGGTACGTACGCGCGAAGAGAGTGACCGACGGTTTCGCCCTCGGGCACGTTATCGGTGAACCACGATAGAACCGCTTTACTCCGGTCCATCCCATAGCGGTACGCGGCAAACATCTTATAAGTGTATAAGCAATTTACGGCCAGGATCGCCGCGCACAGGATCGCCGCCGCGTACTTCAACGGACGGGCGCGTAGCCCGTCAAACGCGTATTTAACCACGAGCGCCGCCGAGAGTGCGTAGAAGGGGAGTAGAGGTATGACGTACCGCGACGCGCGTAGCCGGACGGTTAGTATGAACATCGCCGCGTACGCGAGCGCCCATAGAAACGCGAGGGTCTTCGGCTCGAAGAAGAAGTCGCGTACCGCGCGGCCCTTTTTCGTCGCGACGGCCGATACCCCCGCGGCCACGGCAAAACCCGCGAACACGAACGGTAAGACCGGCCCGCCGTTGTGCGGTCTTAGCAGTATAGGAAGCCAGTGCAGGGGACCGGGCGGTCCGGTTATGGAAGTGCCGTGTTTCAAGATATTTCGCAGGTGGACCAGCCCGAAGAACGACGATACCGGCTCAAGCAGGAACACGGGGACGGTTATGAATACGACTATCGCGAACGTCGCGATTAGCAATGCGCAGTTCTTAACGGCGCGGACGGCGGCCCTTTTATTCGAGTCAGCCGTCTCGATATCCATTTTTACGGAAGCTAGGCAGATAAACGGGAGCAGGGTTACGCCCGTGTACTTCACGCCGAAGCTGAGGGCCGCGAATACGGCGGCAAGGTAGAGCCGGCGTCGTTTGCCGGGTTCCGCACCGGCCAGGAAGAAAAGCGACGCCAGGACGAAAAGCATGTTCAAAGTATCCGGGCGGACCTTGCCGATCACTTGGATATGAATCGGGACCGATACGAATACGGCCAGCGCGAAGACGGCGGCGCGCTTCCCGCCGTACTTCGACGCGAGGGTATAGAATAACGCCGAGTAACAGACGGAGGCCACCAGATTTACGAACCTGCCGACTATTATATAGGGCCCGTAATCGGCGTACGCGGCGACGTCGAAGCCGATTATAGCGGAAACGAATTCGAAGAGGGCGAACACGCCCGCGTGTACGTAGAAGTATAAAGGTCCCCAGTCCAGGAACCCGCCTACGGAAGGCGACCCGGCCCGGAGGACGGCCAGCGTTTTTTCGACGCCGAAGCCCTCGTCCCAGTGGAACGCGCCCGTCAGGTGGTGTGGGCCGAACCGGACGAGGATGACGTAGGTGCAAGCAGCGGCGAAAACGCCCAGCAAAACCAATAACGAAAAGCAGACGTGTTCGGCGTTCACCGACCCTTTCACCGGTTGGCGTTTCTTAATATTATTGGTATCTTCGGTGTCCATGGACGTTTATTGAACGGGTAAAAAAGGGTCTCGCGGGAATATATTAAAGGCCAGCGAGGCGGTCAAGCGAAAACGACGTACTTTTACGCCGATTAGCCGTATGGCGTCGATATATAGGTATAATGATTGTATATGAACCACTATGATGGGTTTTGCTTTCGATAATTTGGCAATAATATAGTATTATATATAATAAACGGCCGGATACGCCGGTAACCACGGTCGGGCCGTATGGATAAATTAGAGGAAAAATACCCGGTACCGGAACACGCCGCCAAAGAGTACGAAGAAGCTGTCGCGTTGATAGGTGAAATGGAGATGGAAGCGGCGGCCGAGATACTCGAAAGACTGGCCGAACTCGAACCCGAGCATCCGCGCATCGCCGCGACGCTCGGGTTGGTTTATTTCCGCCTGAAAGAATTGAAGAAGGCCGAGGGTATCCTTTTAAAACTCCTCGAACGAGGGTTAAGTTTCGCCGAGGTTCACAGTCACCTGAGCGCGGTTTATTCCTGGTCGGGGCAAATGGAAGAGGCGGCAAAGCACGCCGAGATAGCGCTTCGACTGAACCCGAAGTCGCCGGAGGTCTGGACCGCATCCGGTTTATGCCATGCGTTCGACGGCGACTATGAAGGCGCATTGGACTATTTCCTCGCAGCTTACTCTATGGACTCGGAATTTCTCGTGGCCGCGTATAACGCTGCCTGTACGTATGCAGTTCTCGGTAAACCCGAGCGGGCTCTTTGTTATCTGGAGAAGGCTTTAGGTTCGAAGTACTTCATAGTTAACGCGTGGAACGACCCGGACTTCGATTCGATCAGAGATACGGCGGATTTCAAAACGTTGGTCTCGTCGGCCGAGAAACGCTTCCACAAAACAGAAAACAGCGTGCCCAACTAACCCGCCGTGAGAACGTTATGGGAGGACGATTAGAAAAATACGCGGTACCCGCCGAAATGGCCGACGAATACTCAGCGGTCGTCGAGTTTATACAAGCTGTTAAGATGAAAGAAGCGTTTAAGCGATTGAAGCGTTTATTAGAGTCCGACCCGGAACACCCCAGATTGAACGTAACCTTAGCACAAATCCACTTCCATCGAAACGATTTGAACGAAGCCAAAGCGGTCTTATCAGAGGTCGTTAGGGAATGCCCTGATTTCGACGAGGCTTATAGTTTTTTGAGCGCCGTTTACGCGTGGAAGGGCGACGGCAAAAAAGCGGCGAAAAACGCGGAAAAAGCCCTGCAGCTTAACCCGTCGTCGCCGGCGAGTTGGAACGCCCTCGGTATGTACCACGCCAAGCGATATGACTACGCGACAGCCCTTGAACACTTCCTGGCCGCTTACTCCATGGACCCGGAGTACCTCACGGCCGCGTACAACATCGCGTGCGCTTACGCGATGCTCGGCGATAAAGCGGAAGCGCTTGAATTTCTGAAAAAAGCGTTCGCTTCGCCTTACTACGTGGACGCCGCCGAGAAGGACCGGGACATAAACCCCTTACGCGAGGAAGAGAGTTTCCAGAAGTTGTTGTCGAGCGCCCGGGAAAGATTAGGCGACGAAACGGGTTAGCTTCGGTTTAACGACGGCAATAAAAACAGGCGCCCGGTTTCCCGGGCGCCTTTCCTTAGCCCCTATCGGGGCCCTGGTGGTAGCTGATTAGTATAGGCGTCTATCGTTTCGTTATACGCGTTACACATATAAACGGGCCGCGCTAAAGCACGGCTCCCACGTGCATATAACCCCGTTACTCCCGTTTTTCGTATCTGTAGTAAATAAAAAGCTACCAGGGTCCTCTAAAAACAATCATAGTCTCACCTTTGTAACCTACTCGGTTTCGACCGAGAATATGTCCCCCAGTACGTCGTAAATTACTTCCGTACCTTTGCCGTCTCGGGACGCCAGAACGCCGACCGGCATTTCCCAGTCCCTAAATA
>CP070755.1:1602192-1618342 GCA_020348885.1 Candidatus Coatesiibacteriota bacterium
AGTTACCGAAGTAACGAATACCGGTTACCTGATGGAGAACGCGTTGGTTATGGAACAAGCCCAGACGCTTATTAACGAAGGCAAACGCGACGAAGCCGCCGAGTTGGTCAAAAAGCAGAAAGAACTAACCGTGGATAGAGCCGTAGGCGGTAGGAGCCAGACGCTCTTGGACAGCGCGGAAGACCTGGACGACCTTTTCGGCGTCGTGGCGGCCCCTGCCGCTGAAGTCTCGGACGAGGAGGCCGAAAAAGCGGCTGGCGCCGAGGCGTTGAAGACGTCTTACCATTAAACGTAAAAGACAGATCGTTACGCCCCGCGGTCTAAATCGCGGGGTTTGCGCTTTTAAAAGGCGAGCCGGGCGACCGGAAAACGTTTGATTTCGGCCGACCGGTACGCTATTTTAACGTAACGTCTAAATCCGGCCAAAAATAAATGGAAACATCGCGCCAATTCGTTATGCCTTGGTCGCCGCCTGCGGACCGCGCTTTCGACGTGGTAGGGTTAGGTTGTACCGCGATGGACGTGGTCTGTCTGCTCGAACGTTACCCGGGCCGTAACGAGAAGGTCCACGCTTTGACGATGGAAAGGCACGGCGGCGGGCCGGTCGGTACGGCCCTCGCGGCGGTGGCCCGGTTGGGGTTTCGAGCATCGTTTATCGGCCAGGTGGGCGACGATTTCGCGGGGTGCTTCGTGATTTCCGAGTTCGAGCGTGAGGGCGTGGATGTTTGTTCCGAAGTTATACAAAAGGATACCGATTCCCAGATATCGATTTGCCTCGTAGATAAGAGGACCGGCGATCGTACGGTCGTGTCAAGGCGCGGCGAATTGGCGGAGGTAGGGCCGGAAGCGTTGCGGGTCGCCGCCGCTGGCGGGGGGAGTATCTTACACGTCGACGGGTACGATATGAAGGCTGCTATAGCGGCTACGCGTATCGCTAAGAAGAGAGGTACCGCCGTCGTGTACGATTGCGGGTCGTTTTACGACGGTACCGAGGAATTGTTGAAATACACCGACGTGGCGGTAACGTCCGAAAAGTTCGCCCGGCAGATGTTCGGCGACGCGCCGCTCGACGAAGCGTGTCGATGTCTCCGTGACGTCGGCCCGACATACACCGGTGTCACCCTGGGTGGACGGGGGGCAGTCGGTCTCGACGGCGACCGCTTCTTCGAGGTACCGGCCTTTGATGTAGAAGTGGTGGACACCACCGGCGCCGGTGACGCTTTCCACGGCGGCCTGGACGTGGGTATTCTACTCGGTTTGGATTTCGAACGGGCTATGGTACTGGCGGCGGCCGTGGCGGCGCTTAAATGTACGAAGCTGGGCGGTCGCGCCGGTCTTCCTACCCTGGAAGAACTCAGCGCGTTTCTCGCGGAACGGGGTTATCCGATAGTCGATGACGTAAAAAGCCGGTAAAAACGTTATCAAATGTACGTTGATTATCATATAATACATTACGTTTTTACAAAACGCCCTTGGTAAACCCGAGAGGGGAGCATCTATGGCTGGAATAGTCGAAGCGGTCAAGGGGATAATATCCCTTAACTTGCAGATATTACTTTTCGTTATCGGTCTATTCATCTCGTTAATGGCCGGCGTCGCCGCGTACTACGTTACTCTTAAAGTGGAGGCACGGCGATACGCGCTCCGGTTACGCGAGGTGTCCGATGAGGTGTACGTAACCATCGTCCGGGCGTTGGACGACGGCGTAGTCCCGAGCCGATTGTTGATAAAGTCGACGATAAACAGCGTCTCCCGGGAGGAGGGCCTGGCGAAAGGCGATTACCCGCCGGCGAACGACATCATCGAGGACGTAATAACCGGTATCATGAGCAGTGACTTCCTATCCCAAGAGAAGCGACGGGAATTAATACAACAGCTGGCCGAGCGGCTCGTCGAGGAAGACGTTTTCCCGGAGCCGACCGTCAAAGCCGGCCTGATCGCCGAAGTAAAGAAGAACAAAATAAACATCGCCCTTGCATTGATAGTCTTCCTACTCTGTTTGGTACTGATTATCTTCTCCCTTGCGGCCGGTTCCGCCCTCTTTATGTATATAGCGCCAGCGGTCATACTAGTTCTCGTCCTTGCAACGGCCGTTTACTTCTGGGCTACGGGCGAGAAGAAACTCGAGTTCATAGCCGTGGAGGACGAAGCCGCGGGGTTGATAGAAGATGCGAAAGAAGCGCTCGAAAGGGCCAAGGGTAAAAAACCCGCCGCCAACGAAGCCGATACTCAAATCGGGAAGAAACCGAAGTAAGCTATGCACGCCAGAATAACATCGGCCGCCCTAATGGGCGTGGACGCATATAAGGTCGACGTGGAGGTTGACGCCGGTCAGTCCAACGACAGGCGTATGGTTATCGTCGGCTTGCCCGATTCGGCCGTGAAGGAAGCCCGCGAGCGAGTGCAGGCGGCCATACGCAACTCGCCGCCGTACGGCGTACCGATACGCTTCTTCACTGTCAACCTCGCGCCCGCTGACGTACGCAAGGAGGGTTCGGCCTTCGACCTACCCATAGCGGTCGGAATACTCTCGTCCACCGGTCAGGCCGATTGCCGGCGTTTGGACGAATACGCTCTCGTCGGCGAACTTGCTCTAGACGGCGAAGTGCGGTCGATACACGGCGCGCTGCCGATAGCAGTACTCTGCCGGGACCTGGGGCTGGACGGGTTGCTCGTCCCGGTGCACAACGCGAACGAAGCTTCCGTGGTCGACGGTATAGACGTTATCCCCGTAAATACCCTTATGAAGGCGGTTGATTTTCTTTCCGGTAAAGAAGAGATCGAGCCGCGGCGCGTAAGCGTACGGGACGCGTTCAACGAGGCCCGGGATTATTCCCTCGATATGGACGAGGTTAAGGGTCAGGAGCACGTGAAACGAGCCCTCGAGGTGGCGGCGGCCGGCGGGCACAATTTACTTATGGTAGGTCCACCCGGTTCCGGGAAGACGATGCTCGCGAAAAGGCTTCCTACGATTATACCCGATATGTCCCTGGAAGAAGCGTTGGAGACGACCAAAGTACACAGCGTCGCCGGACAACTCCAAAAGGACGATGCGCTGGTCGCGACGCGGCCGTTCCGGGCGCCCCACCATACCATCTCCGACGCCGGCCTTATCGGTGGCGGACAGATTCCGGGACCGGGCGAAGTGTCACTTGCCCACAACGGTGTTCTCTTCCTGGACGAGTTGCCCGAGTTCAAACGGAACGTCCTGGAGGTGCTACGCCAACCGGTGGAGGACGGTACGGTAACGATAAGCCGCGCCACCGCGACGGTAACGTTTCCGGCTCGTTTCATGCTGGCGGCGGCGATGAACCCGTGCCCGTGCGGGTACTTCGGTAGCCCTACCCACGATTGCCGCTGTACGCCGATGCAAATACGCCAGTACCTGAACCGGGTCAGCGGGCCGCTGCTGGACAGGATCGATATCCACCTTGAAGTACCGGCCGTTCGCTACCAGGAGCTTTCGTCCCGCGACGGCGGCGAGCCGTCGTCCGCGGTCCGGGAGCGGGTGAATCGTACGCGTGCGGTTCAAGCTGAGCGTTTTACGAACACGCCGGGCGTATACTGCAACGCGCAGATGGGCAACAAGAGCATAGAAAGACTGTGCCGTCCGGATGACGAAGGCGAAAGATTGCTACGCCAGGCGATAGAGAAAATGGGCTTGTCCGCCCGGGCTTACCACCGTGTCCTAAAGCTGGCTCGGACCATCGCCGATATGGAAGGCGGGGCCGACGTTCGCGTCAATCATATATCCGAAGCCATTCAATATAGGGTGCTCGATAGGGAGTATTTCGTGTAAGTAGGTGATGAGTACGGTGCCTTACCGTTTAGGTGTTTTCGCGTCGGTCGTGTTGTTTGCCATTTACGCCGTAAATTCACCATTCGCAGGTAACGCGATAATGTACGCGGCGCCTGAGTTCGATACGTGGGTTCAGACCGATTGGTCCGGCGACGGCGGGACAGATACTGTATCGAGCCCGGGCGCCGAATATAATAACTTTTTTTCCGAGACTTCGACCCTGCGTCCCTTCGGCGAAATAGCTATCGGGTTGGACGTAAGCGAGCACGTTATCAAATATAACGTAACCGGCGTAAGGGATTTGGTTATAGCGAAGGCTTATTACGTGGCGGCCGTGGACGCGCAGTTCGGCGGTACTGCCAGAGCCCGTGTTTTGTACGCTCGGTTGGATTTATGGGAAGACGAGTGGCTTTACGCTCCCGACTTCCCCCAGAACGGTTATGGCGACACGCCCTTGACGGTGAACGCGTTGGAGTTTACGGCCGACGGGTACGTTTTCGCCGCGGTTACGATGGACGGCGGATACGCCGGTTTGTATAGGTCGATTATGGGCGAAAACGGCGTTACCGGCCCGTGGGAGTATCTCGGCGGGCCGGGGAACCCCCAGGACGCTCCACCTACGTCGGTCTGTACTGACGTTGTATCGCTTTACGGACTTTCGGACGCTCTTCTTTGTTCCACCGGCGATACCGGTCGTGTGTTTTTTTACGACGGGAATTCTTTTACGGTTTGTAAGTTGCCGGACGTCGATACGGTATATAGGCTGAGCAAGGTCCTGCCGTTTCACGTTAAAGCGCTTACCGGCCCCAACGGGTTACAGTATTTCGCCGACGTTAGTTCGCCTTCGGAATGGTACGCCGAGACCTGGGGCGCGCTCCCGTCGTCGGATTTATACGATTCGACTTTTTTCGGTAATTATAATTTCATATCCGCCGGCGGACCCGCCGCTGTGTATCGTCAGGTCGGAACCGGCGTACCCGTATCGACCGGCGCGATACCGGACTCGCCGGAAAGCGTTTATTGCCTCGGGTACCTGGGGAACTTCCTTATAGCCGGAAGCGGGTCCGGGGGCGCGCTGTACGTTTCCAGGGACTACGGCGATACCTGGGTAGGAATCGAAACCGCCGGCGAAAATACGGACTTCGTCAATGTGTTTAACTCCAGTGCGTTCATTTCCGCCGCGGCGTTCGGGTGCGCGATCGGGAACAACGGCGGCCTTTATCATATCATCTCTCCCAAAACTGCGCGTTTGGAGTCGTCTGCGTTGGACGCGGGCGCCGGCGATTCGACTTTCGGGACGGTTTCCTGGGACGTCGAGTCGAACGGCGGGACCGTCGAGGTGAAGGTCCGGTCGTTTAACGCCTTCGACGACGACGGTAAACCCATTGCGGGCAACTGGGCGAACATAGAGCCCGTTAACGAATCGGGTGATGAGATGATGGAGTTACCGGCGATTAGCGCCGGCGACCGTTACCTCCAGTACGGAGTATTTCTGGAACCGAGCGACACGGGCGAGTCCCCGATTTTCAAAGAGGTCCGGTTGGAGTATGGTTCGTTCGGGTACGGCGGTTTATTGCCGGACGCGGAAGTTTACGCTTATCCGAATCCTGTTAGGCAAGGCGTTTGCGAAATACATTACGCGTTGGCCGAGGACGCCGTCGTGAAAGCGTCGATTTACGATATGAAAGGACGGTTGGTCTGGTCGGTATCGGAGAACGGGACGGGCCTGGAAAGTGGGCAATATATCGAATGGAACGTCGCCGGCATCGCGCCGGGAGTATTCGTGTTACACGTATCCGCGACGGCCGCGAACGGCCGTAGCGATTCGGTACTCAAGAAAGTCGCGGTACTGAAATAGAACCCTAACTTGGCGTTTGCCGCGCCGGTAAAAGAGCGGTTAACGGTAAGATGAACGGGCGGTGGTTACGACGAATCTGAAAGTGGTTATAATAACGGTCGTCCTTTTAATCTTTTACGTGTCTTCGTTTTCCGACGAAACGGCCGTCGGGCTCGCCGTTCCGCAATACGATACGTGGACCCAAACAGATTGGTCCGGCGAGTATGGCGGTGAGTACTTGGTGGTGTCGAACCCCGATATAAAGTACAACGACTACTACGACGCGTATGCGACTCTTACTCCGTTCGGCGAAATCTCCGTTGGGTTGTATTCTCAAAACATTCAGATAAGACAAGGCGTTACGGGGGTTCGCGATCTGGTTTTCGCGCCGACCGGTCATCTCATCGCCGCGGCCGACATGCGGGTAGGCGACGATACCGCCGGTAGGGTGTTGTTCGTATGGGTCGAATCGTGGGCGGAGGAGTGGCAACTTGCCCCCGGTTTCCCGCCGAACGCGTACGGCGATACACCGATCAGAGTAAACTCACTCGAGGTAACTTACGACGCTTATGTATTCGCCGGCGTTACGATGAGAGGAGGATACGCCGGCGTCTATCGGTCTCTGTTAACGGAGGAGGGTATTACGCAACCGTGGGAGTACCTCGGCGGACCCGGCAACCCGCAGGATAACCCGCCTACCGCGAAGTGTACGGACGTGTTGTCGGTTTACGGGTTATCGGACGGACTACTTGTCGCGACGGGCGACAGCGGTAGATTGTTTTACTACGACGGGAACGACTTCACGCCCATAGTATTACCTGATACCGAAACTGTCCACGGATTGTATAGGATAGAACCTTACTTCGTGAAGGCCCTTACCGGCCCCGAGGGTCTTCAGTACTTCTCGCACGTTAGCTATCCTTTTGATTGGAGTGTTGAAGAATGGGGCGCTTTGGACTCTGCCGACCTGTATGATTCCGTTTCGTTCGGAAACTATAATTATATAGGGGCCGGCGGCCCGGCCCGCGTATACAGACAGGCGGGGTTATCGGATCCGGTCGCAACCGGCGATTTACGCGGCGATCCCGAAGCCGTTTACTGCCTGGGCCATGTCGGCAACCTGATACTCGCGGGAACGGGCCCCAGCGGTATCCTCTACGGGACCCGCGATAACGGCAATTCGTGGGCTGTCGTTTCGAAGATAGGCGAACAAACGGCTATATTGGGTATTGACGACTTGGGTTCGTACGTCCCCTGGCTCGCGTTCGGCTGCGCGGCCGGCGACGCCGGCGGCTTTTATTTCTTCGCGGCCCCCGAGTTCGCGTATCTCGAGTCGTCGGCCCTGGACGTGGGCGCAGAGGATTCGACCTTCGGAGTAATTACCTGGGACGCCAACGATAACGGCGGAATCGTTGAGGTATATGTTCGGACTTTCGACGCATTCGACGAAGATAATAACCCGATAGCGCCGACTTGGGAAGAAATACCGCCCGTCCCGTTTTCCGGTTTTAAGATGGAGAATATGGACGAGTATATGGAAGGGATTGTGAACAGGGGTGATAAGTACCTCCAGTACGGGATTTTCTTGGGTTCCAGCCCCACGGGCGAATCGCCCGTTTTCGAGGAGATAAGGCTTAACTACGGGTCCCTCGGTTACGAAAGTCTACTTACCGAGGACGAGGTTTACGCTTATCCGAATCCGGTAACGAACGATATTTGCGAGCTCCATTACGCTCTATCCGAAGACGCCGATGTTACGGCGGAAGTTTACGATTTAAAAGGTCGGCTGGTTTGGTCGGCGAAGGCCCACGGTACCGCTTTACAACCGCGCGAGCGTTTCGAGTGGGACACGTCAAACATCGCGCCGGACGTATACTTTTTTAGGATATCGGCCCGTACGGCCGACGGGGATGCCGACGCGGTCGTGAAAAAGCTGGCGGTGTTGAAGTAAATGGCCGGCCGCGGCCCGTACGCCGAGTTGTCGGAGTTCGCGTCTTGGATCGCGTCGAAAGCGGCGGCGGATATCCGAGAAGCGTTTCTCGGCGAATTCGAAATCGATACCAAAGGCCGGACCAATCTCGTAACTGAAGTCGACGAGCGGGTGGAGGAGTATTTGTTCGAGGCCGTTCGCGGGGAATTCCCGGACTATTCGATATTGGCAGAGGAGGGGCATGAGGCGACCGCGGATACCGATTGGCTCTGGGTTATAGACCCCCTGGACGGAACGAACAACTTCGCCCACGGCTACCCTATGGTCGCCGTGTCGGCGGCGGTTCAGTACAAAGGAAAAACGGTCGTCGGCGTCGTCCACGACGCGATTCACGACGAAGGTTTTAACGCGGTCGTCGGTGGCGGGGCGTGGAATGATAAGGGGCGGCTCCGCGTTTCCGACGCGAAATCCCTCATAGAGAGCCTGGTCGCGACCGGCTTTCCGTACGACAAGCATGAAAGCGACGTGGATAATCTCGGGAACTTGTGCCGGGTTGCGAAGAGAGTCCGCGGAATACGCCGCGGCGGTTCGGCGGCTCTCGATTTGGCTTACGTGGCGGCCGGGCGGTTGGATGCGTTCTGGGAACTGAAACTTTCGCCCTGGGACACGGCCGCCGGCACTCTGCTCGTAACGGAAGCCGGCGGTGTAGTCAGCCGGTTCGACGGATCCCCTTTCGGTATATATGATATGGATATCGTGGCGGGGACGCCGGCTGTGTACGAGGAACTGAAGCCGCTGTTAAGAATAGACGGTTAACACCTGATGAATCTGAAACCCTACCAGCGTCGGGCGTTATTGTATACGTTTTTACTCCTGGTCGTCGTCGCGTTCCTGGTCTGGCAGGAATTAGGCGGTGGCTGCGGTCTGGGAGGGTGATTTACAACTCTAGGCTCGGAACCGCGTCGGCGCCGGGGGGAAGCGGGCGGTCATGTTCCACGGAGATAAACCCGGCCGCGGCGACCATGGCGCCGTTGTCGCCGCAGAGCTCCGGCGGCGGAAAGAAGACATCGGCCGTCGGGTTAGTTTCGGAGATTACTTCCCGGAGGCGTTTATTCGCCGCGACGCCGCCGACTACCGCGAGGCTTTTACACTTCGTCGCTTCTAACGCGTCCCGCGCTTTGGAAGCGGCGGTTTCGGCGACGGCTTCCTGGAACGACGCGGCGAAGTCGGCCGTCGGTAAAGGCTTATCGCCGTATTCTTTGACCTTCAAAGCGACCGCGGTTTTGAGCCCCGCGAAGGAGAAGTCGAAACCTTTCCCGGTCATAGGCCGGGGGAATGGAAACGCGGCCGGGTCGCCGCCGGCTGCGGCCGATTCGACGGACGGGCCGCCGGGGTATGGGAGACCCAGGAGTCGGGCGACTTTGTCGAAAGCTTCGCCGCAAGCGTCGTCCAGGGTTCGGCCCAGTCGCCGGTATTCGCCCCAGTCTTTGACGTGGTACAGGGCCGTATGGCCGCCGGTTACGAGAAGGACTACGAACGGCGGTTCCGGCGGTTCGTCCAGTAAGTGGAGCGCGGCGATGTGCGCGGCCAGGTGGTTTACGCCGTAGAGGGAAAGGTCGTTGGCGAAGGAAAACGCCTTCGCGAAGGATAGACCGATTAAGAGGGGGCCGTTCAGGCCTGGGCCGACGGTTACCGCGACGGCGGAGAGTTTGTTGGCGCCGACCGGTTCCAACGCCGACTCGACTACCGGCAGTATATCTACGACGTGGTGGCGCCCTGCCAGTTCGGGAACGACACCGCCGTAAGCGCGGTGGACGTTCACCTGGGAACGTATTACGTTTGAGACGGTTTCCGTTCCGTCGCGGACGACGCCGGCGGCCGTCTCGTCGCAGGACGTTTCGATACCCAGTATAAACACGCCAGATACTACGTTAATCCTTTCGGTTTTACAACCGCCGAAAACGGTAACGAGGTTGACGGGAAGTACGAGAAAGGCTAGTATTGCGAACCTTACGGTGTAAACCGAAGTGAGACAACCATGAGAACCTCTTTATATATCGTATCTGTAATCGCCGTTCTGACGTCAGGTATTCCTTCGGGAGCCGATACGGGCGGTACGACGGCGACTTTCTTGGAGCTGGGGGTCGGCGGGCGCGCTTCCGGAATGGGGGAAGCTTATACGGGTCTGGCGGAAGGCGCGTCGGCGATCTACTGGAACCCGGCCGGTACGGCGTTTATGTACGCGCCCGAAGCGTCTTTCACCCACGCCGAGTGGATTACCGACGTCCGTTATGAGTACTTCGCGTTCGCGTGGCCGCTGAGCTGGGGGACTCTCGGCGGCGATTTCACGTTCTTGAACGCCGGCGACATGGAACTCAGAACGTACGATCCGGATAATCCGCCTACTTCCGACCCGGATGGAACGTTTGGCGCTACTTTCATGGCGGCCGACGTGTTGTACGCGAAGGACGTAGGGCGGCACTTCTCCTTTGGCGGGACGGCCAAGTTCGTCCGACAGAAGATATATACGGATTCGGCTACAGGTTTCGCCGCCGATGTAGGCGCTTACTTGAAACTTTTCAGCGGTTTCAGCGTCGGTTTCGCGGCGAAGAACCTGGGGCCCGGGATGACGTTTATCAGTAAATCTTACCCGTTACCGAAATCGATTTCCGGCGGCGCCGCGTATAGGATGTGGCACGGCCGGGTCGTCGTCGCGTCGGACGTATTGAAGCCGTTGAGCGATGATTTGGAAGTCAAGGTCGGTTGCGAGGTAAACCCTCATCGGGTAATTTCGGGTAGAATCGGTTATGCGACAGGCGCCGATACCACCGGCCTGAGCGGTTTGACCGGCGGCTTCGGTTTTAACATAGGCAGTTTCTCGTTCGACATGGCGTACGCGCCCTACAAGGAGTTAGGCAATACTTACCGGTTCGGCATTACGTACTCGTTCGGCAAAGAAGCGAGACGTATTACCGAAGAGGTCGAGGAGCGGATGCGCGAGGAGTTCGAGCGTCAGAAGAAGGAAATGCTCAGGGTTCTTACGGTCAAGGCCGAAGCGGCGATGGAACGGGGCGATTACCGGGAAGCGGTCGATACGTACGACGTAATACTCGTCTGGGATCCCGCCGACGAGGAAGCCGCGGACGGGATGCGGGAAGCCCAGGACAGCCTGAACGAACAGATGGTAAGCGAACACGTGGCGAACGGCGCCCGGTTTATGGAAGAGGAGAAATACCCCGAAGCGGTTCTGGAATACACGCTCGCGGTGGAAATCGACCCGACAAACGCCGAAGCCCTTGTCGGTATGACCGAGGCCGAGGAGAAACTCGCCGAGTTGGAAGCCAAACGCGCGGCCGAGATAAAGGCCCTTCACGACGAAGCGCTCGAGGCATACAAGCGCGGCGATTTCGAGACGGCCGTCGGGAAGTGGAACGCTGTTCTTACGATAGACCCGGAGAACGTCGAAGCGCAGAACTACTTGGCCGACGCCGAGGAACGTATCGCCCAGGTCATCGACGGATACGCAGAGAACGCACGTGCGGCGGAGTCGGCGGGGAACTGGACCGGCGCCGTGGCTTACTGGAACCGGGTACTTAAACTCGACCCGGAGAACGAGGAGGCTCGTGCCGGGAAGTCCAGGGCTTCCGGCAAAATCCAGAGCGAGGTTAAAGCGTTGAACGACGCCGGAACCGGGCTCTATAACAAAGGGAAATACGACGCCGCCGAAGCGAAGTTCTTGCAGGCGTTGAACCTGGACCCGGGCAACGGCACCGCGACCGGTTATCTATCGAAGATAGCTGAGAAACGCAAAAAACCAAAGGAAGAAAAAAAGGTCAACTACCACTCTATATATATGAAGGGTATCGAGGCGTACACCAACAACCAGTACCGGACCGCGATCGCGTACTGGGAACAGATTCCCGCGGATAACGAGTTGTATAGTAAAGCTCAAACGAACATACGCCGGGCGAAGTCGGTACTAAAGGAACTCGAAGGGTAGTACGGAACGAGGTACGAGTAATACCGACGGCGGGTTCGCGCGCGCCGTTCTTTACCGACGGTTGAGACGTATCGTACGGCGACTTGTCCAATGCGAGGTTTCCGGTTGAAATCGGCCGGTTTTATAGTATTATTGACAAGCATCACGTTATGGCTAAATATCTGATAACCGGCGGCGCCGGCTTTATAGGATCTCACCTGACCGAGCGGCTTGTAAACGAGGGGCACGACGTTGTGGTCGTAGATAATCTGGTAACAGGATCCGTCGAGAACCTCGGGAACGTTATAAAGGAACCCGGTTTCGAGTTTCTCGAGTCGGATTGCACGGAACCGTACGAAGTAGCCGGACCGGTTGATTACGTGTTGCATCTCGCGAGCCCGGCGAGCCCGGTGGATTTTAGGAAACTACCTTTCGAGATATTGAAGGCCGGGTCCGACGGGACGTTTATCGCGTGTGAGCTTGCGCTGGAGAAGGGCGCCCGTTTCCTCTTCGCGTCCACCAGTGAAGTTTACGGTGACCCGGACGTACACCCTCAATCCGAAAGTTACCGGGGCAACGTAAAAACCACCGGTCCCCGCGCGGTGTACGACGAAGCAAAGCGCTTCGGCGAAGCGACCGTAGCTGCCTATCAGCGTTACCGGAACTTGGACCCCCGTATAGTGCGGATATTCAATACGTACGGTCCCCGGATGCGCCCGGGCGACGGCCGTATAATTCCCAACTTCATCTCCCAGGCGCTCGCCGGCGAACCGCTGACCGTTTACGGCGACGGCGACCAGACCCGGTCCCTCTGCTACGTTTCGGATATGGTGGAGGGTATACTACGCCTGCTGTACTCCGACTATACACGACCGGTAAACATCGGTAATCCCGACGAACTGAAGGTCACGGAAATCGCCAAGTTGATAATCTCCAAAGTAAACCCTGAGTTGGAAACGATAACCGAACCGCTCCCCGAGGACGACCCGAAGCGGCGCCGGCCCGATATAACACTCGCCCGGCAGGTCCTCGGATGGGACGTAACCGTCGGTCTGGACGAGGGATTGGGTAAAACGGTCGCGTGGTTCCGGGAGCGTATCGCCGCGTCGGTATAGTTATCGAATGAATTTCGAATGAACTGGGTAGGAAAGCCGCCGTTTGAAGGCGGCTCGTTTTTTTATTCTCGGGGGCTAGCGGTTCAGCGTTTCGTCTATCAATCCTAGTAACTCGCCGATGCGCTTCTCCCATGTGTTCTCGAACGCGATATCGATTCGGGCCCTACGTTTACCGTCTTGTTCACCCGCGAGTGCCGCTTCGACGGCTTCAACGAAAGCCGACGGATCCGAGACCAGCGGTACCGTTTCTCCGAACTCGGCCAGTGCCGGGAGTCCCGTACAAACGACCGATTTCCCGGTCGCCAGATACTCGAAGAACTTTATCGGGAAGACGCCACGGGTATAGTCGTTCAGTCGGTAGGGGATGACCAGCGCGTCCATCGCCGCTAGGTAATCGGGTAGTTCGGCGTAAGGCCGGGGCCCGATTAGGTGTACGTTCGGCTTAACCGCCAGCGCGTCCAGGTCCGGGTCGCCCGATTCCGCCGGGCCGATTAGTACTACCTGCCAGTCGGGTCGTTCGTCGGCCGTCGCCGATAGAAGAGCCATATCCAGCTTGTAACTCTCGACGGCGCCGGCGAAGCCGATTCTCGGTTTCGGCAGCCCGGCGACGTCCGGCGGTTCGTGCACGGCCGTTTCCGCCGTCCGGGCGAAGTGGGCCGCGTCGGCCACGTTCGGGACGTAATGGGTGTTGGGGTTGGCGGGGCTTTTCCGTTCGTACAGATGGCGACTACTGGTCGCGACCAGGTCCGCCCGGGCCAGCAGTTCGGCCTCATCGCGTCGTATCCGTTCGTTGTCCTCGTCGAGCGGGTATATCGGGTAGTCGACGTAGTCGTCCACGCAGTCGTAGAAGACGAGTTCCTCGTTCAGGCGCCCGGCGAACCAGACCGCTTCCGGTCGATATATCCACAAGACCGGCTTTCCGAACCGGAGCCGCCGCATTAATCGGCTTAAGTGCCTTAAAACCCCCCGCGTCGTTATACGACGGTTCAGACGACGTACGACGCGGGACCGCCGGGGAACCAGAAATGGCGGCGTGACCACCCACAGGTTCTTCCGCGCTACGTGCGTGAACGAAAGGAACCTGTTACCCGGTAAGTCGCCCCGAAGCGCCCGGGCCAGGTGCCCCGGCAGGCTGTACTTGCGGGGCGATATGGGCGCGGCCGGGTCCACATATATAACCCGGTGCCCCGCCGCCGCGAGCCGAACGGCGATGTGCTGTTTGTTCGTCCAGGTCGGTTCCTCGAAGTATTGGGTTGAAAAGAGGACTACATCCATCTTAAAATCCGGGCGTTATGCGTATCGGGATAGACTGCCGTGTGTTGATGTCCCAAAGCGTCGGCGTACGCCGGTACGCGAAACGGTTGGTCGAGACTCTTCCGAGTATAGATTCGTCCAACGATTACACGCTATATTACCATTATTTCCTTAGCCACGGCGTAAAACCTTTCGTCCCGAACGCCGCGAACTTCCGGAAGCGGCGGAACCCTATCCCGAATTCGATTTACCGCGGTATTAAAAACGTCCTCCCGCCGTGGTCTTTCACCGGCCCGGCGGACGTGTTTCACGCGCCGGCTTTCTTCTTCGAGGAGTACGTTCCACGAGGCGCACCGCCCGTGGTGATTACGGTCCACGACGTTGCGTACGAGCGGTTCCCGGGAATCCAGACGCCCCGGTTCGTCGGCTACTATCGCCGGGAGCTGGGCCGCGCGGTCGATTACGCCGACGCGATAATCGCAATCTCCGACTCCACCGCCCGCGACGTGGCCGAGTTTTATCCGCAGGCGGCGGGGAAAACAACCACGGTTCACCTGGCGGCCGACGAGACGTTCTTCGATGCGGACGCGGCGCCGGCGCCGATAGACTCCCCGTACTTCCTGTTCGTCAGCACCCTCGAGCCGAGAAAGAACGTGGCGTTCCTGCTCGAGGTTTACGCCAGGGCTGTACTTGACGGGAACCTCCCTCACCGGCTGGTTCTCGTCGGTACCCGCGGTTGGCTGACCGACCCTATCTTCGAGACGGCCGAACGCCTGGCCATGGGCGACCGGCTCGTCTTCGCCGGGTCGGTTCCGCCGGAGGACCTTCCCGCCTATTACGGGCATGCGACGTTGTTTCTCTTCCCGTCGCTGTACGAGGGGTTCGGGCTGCCGCCGCTGGAAGCTCAGGCCGCGGGTACGGCGGTAATAGCCAGCAACGTCTCGTCGCTGCCGGAGATGCTGGGCGATACCGCGCTGTTGCTCCCGCCGGACGATGCCGACGCGTGGGTCGACGCGATAATCGGTCTGGCTGGCGACGACGACCGCCGCACCGAACTTGCCGCCAGCGGCCGAGAAAACGCCTGCCGCTTCTCGTGGGAGAAGACAGTACGGGAGACGTTGGCCGTTTACTCGTCTGTCGTGGGCGTCTCGTTCTGATTACTTATATACTGCAAGTACGTTTCAAGCAGGAGCGCCGCCGCCACCGCGTCGGCCTTTTCTTTTACCTCGCGTTCGCCGGCGCCGCCCTCTCGCATGGCCCGTTCCGCCGCCCTGGTCGTCATCCGCTCGTCGAACAGCTCGACGGGAACGGCCACACGGGCGCCCAAATCCTCGGCGAAGGCGCGGGCCGCTTCTGCCGCGGCGCTCTCTTCCCCCGACAGCGTAACCGGCAAGCCGACGATTATCTTCCCGACGCCCTTTTCGGCGACGAGGGCGGCGATGCGTTCATATACGTCGGCGTTGTTGGGCAGCACGTCGTGCGGCGACGCGATTATCTCCAGCTCATCGGTCATCGCGAGGCCGACGCGGGCCTCGCCCCAGTCTATCGCGAGTATGCGCAAAGTAAATTGTGGGGTATTATAGGATACGGGAGAAGGTGAGGCAAGGTGTCGGTGAGATTAAAACAGCGTTGCCTGTTCTTGTTCCAGCTCTTCGAGCCATTTATCGGATTCGTCTTTCGAGTAACCCAGGAAGGCCGACGACGGGTCGTGTTCTTCGTATCGCCGCTTCGCCGCAGCCTTGTTCATATTGGCATAGCAATATACACAACCGTGAACGCAGGTGTCGTAAGCTCCGATATCGACGCTCGCGAAGCAACCGCATTCATTGCGGGTCGGTTTACGGGATACGTCTAGCCGCCCGCCGTAGAACAAATCGGCGATAATATCGGCGTCGATACAACTCGCTTTATAAATATCGTCGGATATCAGGTAATCACCGCAGCAGGTGTACAAATCGATACCGTGCTCGGCGGCGATATCGGCCAACCGACCGGCAAGTTCCTGTTTAATTGTGGTGTCGGGGTCAAATGCGTCTATATCCGTTTCGCGGCGTAGAAGCGCGAGGTTTTTCTTAACCTTATCGTAGAACGTAGGGAAACTGAAGTAGCACCTTTTGACGCTGCCTTCCAACGCCTTCGCTATGCGTTCGAAACGTTCGACGTGGTAATCGGTCGGCGTCGCGTTACTTATAACTACCGGGTCATAACGCCAGTTTATGTGCTTCGGCGAATACCG
>CP070755.1:1618442-1623899 GCA_020348885.1 Candidatus Coatesiibacteriota bacterium
CATCGGGTCAATACCGGTCCGGTCCTCGTCGAATTCGTAGAACTGGTCGAGTCTCCGGCCGTACCCCGGTTCCGTACTGGCGAAGATGGTATAATCGCCGTCGCCGGCGATGTCGGTGAAGACGAACAGCGCGTTCGAGCCCGCGATCGCGCTTTTCCCGTAGTACTTCCAGGCGACGTACGCTTCCGACTGCCACGACGTGGTATCGTAATCGCGGACGGACTCGGTCCCCACCGACTTATCCTCTATTTCGTCGGGCGCGCCGTAGCGGACGTAAACTACGCCCCGGTCGGTCTCGTACCCCGCTCTATGCGGCGTCGCATAATAAGATTTCACGTACGCGATACGCTTCTCGAATTCGTCCCGATATTCGTTCTCGGGCGTTTCCGGATACGGGTCGCGCCGGGCCCAGAACTTGTCGAGAAAAAGGCTCCTGCCCCTGGGCGAAAGAACGTCGAAAAGCGCCAGCTCCTCCGGCGACGCGATTACCCTTATCGTTTCGCGCAGGTCGGTGTACTCTTCGTCGGACAACTCCAGCGCCGTTTCCGGGAACAATACACCAAAATCCTCGGCCCCGGACATGTCCGTAATGAGCGCCTGGGTCATCTCGCGGAGGTCGTAATCCTCGTCGATAAAGCGTACCACCACTTCGCCGGCGTTCACGTCGATATACTCCGCCGCGAACTTATATACGCCATCGTCGTAACTCACAGAACCGGCTACAAGGTAATCGTCCTTGAGCGCCTTCCCGAGGCTTATCAGGTGCGGTAGCGTCCTTAAATCGTACCCGGCTTCCTCGGCCGCCGCTATGGCCGCCGTTAGCCGCCTGTAATCTTCGACGTGATAGGTCCCGGCTCCGCGGAACATAAGCCGTACATTGTCGGCCACGTCGGCGCCCATCGCCGCCGTCGCGTCGTCGATCGGCTCGAAGTCGAGTACGGCCACCCTCGCCAGGTTATCGGAAGCCGCCCAACCGGTTACGGTAAATAGCACCGCCAAAACTGTTATTAATTTCTTCATCGTTGTACCCCCGTTTACTTTTAAGTCTTTTAACCCGCGATACGGCGGGTCTTGTCCTTTCTATTGGTACGGATTATACTAAAGTAGTTACGGTAAATCAAACGATTTCGGTACGGGATGCCGCGCGACGAATCCGTTTGAGATAAACATGCGGCGATCTTATAATCGCTCGAAGGAAAGCACCCTTTCGACAGTGATAATCGAAGCCTATAAGTTCGGGTACATACGCGTCGACGGCGTCGAATACGACCGGGACGTCGTAATCTTCCCGGACCGTGTCTCGCCCGAGTGGTGGCGCGACGAAGGCCACAACCTTTCCCTGAACGATCTTACCGAAGTCCTCGAATACGGCCCGGAAGTGCTGGTCGTCGGGACCGGCGCCCACGGCGTCATGAAAGTCCCGCAAACCGTCGCCAAAGAGTTGCAAACCCGGGGAATTGAGTTACGCGCCGCGAAAACCAGCGAAGCCGTCGAAACGTTCAACGAGCTTCTCGCCGCCGGACGCCGGGTAGTCGCGGCGCTGCACCTGACGTGTTAGGGTACATCCATCTGGTTCCCTCGCTTGACAGTGCGGCGGCGGACCTATATACTGGTAAAAATAGCTTTCAAGTACGTTAATATTTTCATACAAGGAGGGGTATAACCATGAGAAGCACTGGTGTTTTATTGGTTATTGCCGTAGGCGCTTTTTTCGTAACGTCGGCGAGCGCAACCGACTGGCTCTGGCAGGTCACGACGGACCCGGCGGATGATTCGTCTCCTGCGTGGTCGCCCGACGGTACCACGCTTGCCTTCAGCTCGATCCGCAGCGGTAACTTCGACATCTGGACGATTCCTGCGACCGGTGGGACGGCGACGCAAATAACCACGGACCCGGCGTATGATGTGGGCCCCACGTGGTCGCCCGACGGTACTACGCTTGCCTTCGATTCGGACCGCAGTGGTAACCATGACATCTGGGCGATAAAACCGGATTACGAATCTATTGCGCCCGCGTCCCTCGGCGAAATTAAAGCTACTTTCAAGTAAGGTAACCGAGGGTAGCGGCGTATTTTATACACCGACGGCGAGTGGAACTCGCCGCTACTCTCTATTATCGTTATTTTCCACCGCAACCACCTCCCCCGCCGGTGCACAATATATTTTCCGTAGCTCGAACCCGACGTAATTCCCCCTTGCACCGCGCCCCGCTATTGTGCTAAATTACTTCTGAGACTGTGAATAAAATCACGAATTGCCGTCGCGCCAAGTTCGAAACCGGCGGCAAAGGAGATATACGATGAAAGTAGTCCTTTCGGGGAACGAAGCGGTCGCCCGCGGCGCGTACGAGTCCGGCGTCGTCGTCGCGGCCGCGTACCCCGGCACGCCCAGCACCGAGATACTCGAGAACATCGCGCGATACCAGGAAATCTACTGCGAGTGGTCGTCCAACGAAAAGGTCGCGATGGAGGTTGTAATCGGCGCGTCCTTCGCGGGGGTACGGGCCCTCGCGGCGATGAAGCACGTCGGTCTGAACGTGGCCGCCGACCCGTTCATGACGTTGACGTACCTGGGCGTAGACGGCGGTTTGGTCGTCGTAACATGCGACGACCCGGAGCTGCACTCCAGCCAGAACGAACAGGACAACCGCCACTACGGCGTTTTCGCGAAGGTCCCGGTCCTCGAGCCAACCAACTCCCAGGAATGCAAAGAGCTGGTCGGTACGGCCCTGGAAATCTCCGAGAAATTCGATACGCCGGTAATACTCCGCCTGACGACCCGAATCAGCCACTCCAAATCGGTGGTATTCCTGGGCGAGCGCGATGACGGCGCCGAACCGCACTACGAGCGAAATATTCAGAAGCGGCTTTGTCTGCCGGCCCACGCCCGGCCGCGGCACTACTTCATCGAAGAGCGCCTGGAGCGTATCCGCGAATGGGCCGAGGAATTCCACGGCAACGAAGTCGAGTGGGGCGAAACAGACGTGGGTTTCGTTACCTCTGGCGTGGCGTACAACTACGTAAAAGAGGTCTTTCCGGAGAAGTCGGTCCTCAAGCTCGCGACCACGTGGCCGATACCGTTGAAGACGGTCCGCGACTTCGCCAGGAAAGTGGACGAACTAATCGTGGTCGAGGAGCTGGATCCGATAATCGAAAACGAACTCAAGGCCAACCATATTGAGTGCCGCGGTAAGGACCCCATTCCGATATGCGGCGAGTTGAACCCGGCGGTCGTCCGCGCCGGCGTGACCGGGAAGAAACCAAAAGCGAAACCCGCCGAGGGGCTTCCGCCGCGGCCGCCGGTTCTCTGCCCGGGGTGCCCGCACCGGGGCGTCTATTACGCGCTGAACCGGCTTAAAGCCACCGTATTCGGCGATATCGGATGCTACACCCTCGGCGCGCACCCGCCGTTGAGCGCGATGGATACCTCCGTCTGCATGGGCGCATCGATTACCGACGCCCACGGTTTCTTGAAGGCGATGGGTGATAAAGCCCCCGAGCACGTCTGCGCCACCATAGGCGAATCGACCTTCGTCCACAGCGGGATGACCGGGCTCGCCAACGTCGTATATAACGACAGCCCGCTCACGACCGTAATCCTCGACAACGCGATCACGGCAATGACAGGGCACCAGCACAACCCGGCCACCGGCTTCGACATCCGGGGGAACCCGGCGCCGATGATGGACCTCGAAAGCCTGTGCAAAGCGATGGGCGTCGAGGACGTCCGGGTAGTGAACCCGTTGAACTATAAGGAGACCCACAAAGCGCTCAAGGAAACGATGGAAGGCGGGCGCCCGGCGGTGGTCATCGCGAAGTCGCCCTGCGTTCTACTAGAGCGCGTCAAATACGACAAGAACGTGGTCGTGGACGAGGAGGCGTGTTCCGGCTGCGAGCTATGTGTCAAGCTCGGTTGCCCGGCCATATCGTTCGCCGACGAGCTTGCCCACGTCGATAACATACTCTGTACGAGATGCGACCTGTGCGTGCAGATTTGCCCGGTGGACGCGATTGTTTACGAGGAGGTCGAGGGTTAATGGCGGTAACCAACGTACTCATCGTCGGCGTCGGCGGCCAGGGCGTGCTTCTGGCAAGTACGCTCCTGAGTAAAATTGCGCTGGACGCCGGGCTGGACGTTAAACAGTCCGAAGTCCACGGGATGAGCCAGCGCGGCGGTTCCGTCTCCAGCCACGTCCGCTTCGGCGAGCGCGTCTACAGCTCCCTTATAGAGGACGGGACCGTGGACGTGTTGTTGGCCTTCGAGAAGCTCGAGGCCCTGCGCTACGGGTATACGATACGCAAGAACAAGGGCGTTGCGTTGGTAAACGACCAGCGCATAGACCCGTCGCCGGTCGCCATCGGCCTGGCCGAATACCCCGAGGACCGGATATACCCGGAGTTGGAGGCGCAGGCCGCGAACGTAATCACGGTCGACGGACTGGGGCTGGCCGAGGAAGCAGGTTTCGCCGGCGCAGTGAACGTGGTGCTTCTGGGCGCCGCGTCCGGGTTTCTACCCTTCACCGACGAACAATGGGCCGAAACTATCCGCTCAACGGTCAAGGAAAAGTACGTGGACATAAACCTGAAGGCGTTCGAGCTGGGGAAAGGGGCGGTTGGTTAAATCCGGTACGATATATACTCGAACGCGAAAGCCCGCCTGCAAAGGCGGGATATATATTGCCGCGCGCGTCAGTATTATATATAATGATTATAGTGGAGTTTCAACCGATAAGAACGATTAATTAGATAGGACGGAAGCCCGCTAAGTAATATCGGTTTTCAAATGAAATTAAACAAATACGATTTAATAAGGGTTATTTTCCTAGCGTGGGGATTCGTAGTGCCGTTCTGTTTGGTGCCTTTATTATGGTTTACCCGTGATTACGGAAGTGACGTAATTAGGTTTTTTACGGATTCCCTGTTATTACTTATAATGTGGCTCTTATGGATGTTTTTACCTTGGTATCTATTTATGTATACTGTCGGCCCAACTTACTACATGGAAAACGACGGCATATATTACCGTAAATATATTAAGAAGAAGAAATTGGAACGCATTAATATTAAAACGGTTAAGAAATCGTTTCTTTTCGGGAATCAAACTTATAAGATAGACGTTACCAATGAAAATTTCCCGCTTACCATAACAATTGATGGAGGGTGGTTTGTCGAACGCGACTATCCTGATTTTGCAAAAGAAATATTGAAAGAGTTCCCGCCGGGCCGATACGAAAACGGCGAGTTGGTAGAACCGTACCCGAACGATTAGTATATCCTCTCCTGTTTTTACCCGTTTAATACCTATGAACGTCTATTTACTTTTGTACCAATACCGTGCTACTATATGTACGTAGGACACGAGGACGGCGGTGGTTTTTAATGAGGATTAATAAGTACGATTTAGGGCGGATATTATTTATATTATCGGGGTTATTAGTACCCTTTATCCTTGTGCCTT
>CP070755.1:1623999-1699283 GCA_020348885.1 Candidatus Coatesiibacteriota bacterium
GGGCGGTTCGATTATACTGGCAAAAGATACGGTTGTTTACCAACAACCTGGAAGTGAGCCTGAACGCAGACTATTACTTCATGCGGTTTGTAACGCCTTTCCACCTGTGGGTTCCACCGTGGTTCGGGCTGGTCTTCGCCTTCGGCCTAGCCGGAATGGTCTTAACCTTCGCACAACGGACCCCGGCTCGGTGGTTTCTACTAATCTATACCGCCGCTTACGCCATCTCCGTAATCGCGTTCTTCGTAACCTCCCGGTATCGATTGGCGGCCCTACCGGCCCTGGTCGTAATCGCGGCGGGCGGCGCCGTATGGCTAGTCGGGCTGTTCGCGAAGAAACGGTGGAAAGCGGCGGCTATAGTTACGGTCGTTGTTATCGCCGGTTTCGCCTTTAGCCTCTGGCGACTGCCTGGCGGCGACCCGGAAGCAGGCTTCGCCCAATCGTACTACCGCTACGGGAAGTACTACTTCGAAGAAGGAAACTGGGGCGAAGCGATAAAGTACCTGGCGAAGGCGACGGACCACGAGCCCTCGTACGCGCCGCCGTACAGGCTGCTGGGTATCTGTTACGAGGAACAGAACCTGCCCCACTCGGCCCTCGACACCTTCGAGATGGCGGTGGCGTTGGACCCGGAGAACCCGGCCAACAACTACAACCTGGGGGCCGCGTTAAACAGGCGGGGGCGCGCCGGCGAGGCGGTATTTTACCTCCACCGTGCCGTCGAAGCGGCGCCTGACCGGGCCGACTACTGGCGCGAACTGGGCCTTGCGTACGCGGCCGCGGCGAAATACACTTCGGCCCGGACGGCGTTTAAACGGTCCCTCGAGGTGGAACCGGAGGACGCCGAAACGTGGCTCCGCTACTCCGAATTGTCGATGCAGTTGGGCGACGAAGCGGAAGCCGTCGCGGCGGCCGAGAAGGCGATAGAGGTAGACCCGTCGCTGAACGGGGTGCATCTGTTGTTGGGCCGCTATTATCTGTATAACGAAGATTTCGGCCCGGCGGGCGAACATCTAATGGCCGAGGTAGAACTCGCCCCCGGCGACCCGATCGCCAACTACTTCCTGGCCGAGTATTACCTGGCCGTCGGTAAAACCGAGGCCGCCGTCGCCGCGTACGACCTTTACAGGCGAGCCGGCGGGGAACCGGTGGAGGGGTTCGAAAACCTAAAAACCCGGTAACGTTTTAACTTATAAGCGCATAACCGCGTCAAAGAGGTAATGTTCCGACGTAACTTCGAGCTGTTCGTCGCGTTGAGATACCTGACCGCCAAGGGGAAGGAGACATTCCTCTCGGTCATTACGCTCATCAGCGTCGGCGGCGTCGCCGTGGGCGTCGCGGCACTCATCATCGTCATCAGCGTGATGAACGGCTTCGAGACCGATATGCGGGAGAAGATACTCGGGACCACGGCCCACGTCCAAGTCTATCACATTGACCACCAGGGCATCACCGACTACGAGGCGATGGCCGAGAAGGTCCGCGCCGTCGACGGCGTCGTGGGTGTAGCGCCCTTCGTCTTTACCGAGGGCATCCTCAGTTCGAAGGACGACAGCATCGGCGTCGCCGTCCGGGGCGTGGACCCGGAACTAAACCGGGAGGTCTCCGACATCGAGGACCGGCTAATCAACGGTTCGATGGCCCTTACGGTGCGGGAGGACGAGGGCGTCCCGCCGATGACCTTACACGGTCCCGCGCCGAAGGACGGAATCGTGCTGGGCGCGGAGTTGGCCGAGAACCTGAACGTGGACCTTAACGATACGGTTACGCTGATATCGCCGCAATTAATCTGGAATCCCGTCGCGCCGGTCCCGCCGAAGATGAAGAACTTCCGGGTGGTCGGGATTTTCGACATCGGGATGTACGAGTACGACTCGACGCTCTGCATCGTCGGCATCGAACAGGCCCAGGATTTCCTCGGGATAGAAGGTAAGGTAAACGGCCTTGAGGTCAAGGTGAACGACGTCTTCGCCGCGCCGGAAATCGCCGACGAGATAAACGACGCCGTCGGCTTCCCGTATTACGCCAACGATTGGACCGTAACCCACGAACATCTGTTTACTATCCTGGCCCTGGAAAAGACGGTGATGTTCGTCATCCTGGCGCTAATCGTCATTGTGGCCGCGTTCAACATCCTTTCGACTCTGATAATGGTCGTGATGGAGAAAACCCGGGAGATCGGTATCCTGAAGGCGATGGGCTCGACCCGGACGGCGGTCGTCCGTATCTTCGTCGCGATGGGGTTTATTATCGGCCTAGTGGGTACGTCCGTCGGCGCGGTCCTCGGGTTGGTGCTTTCGTACCTGCTCGACCGCTACCAGTTCGTCAACGTCCCGGCGGAGCTTTACGGGTTGGAAACGATGCCAGTCGTAATCGAAGCCGGCGACGTTATCGTCGTCTGCGTCGTCGCCGTAGGCATAAGCGTACTCGCTACGGTTTATCCGGCGCTTCGCGCGGCCCGGCTCGACCCGGTCCAGGCCATACAGTATGAATAACGGCGCGAAGATAATAACTGCGAAAGAGCTTCATAAGTACTACCCGTCGGGCGACCGGGAACTCAAGATACTCACCGGCGTGGACCTGGCGGTGGACGCCGGCGAGACCGTCGCCGTAACCGGCGAGTCCGGCGCCGGGAAGACAACGCTCCTGAACCTCCTCGGCGGTCTGGACAAGCCCACGTCAGGAAGGGTGGAGATTGAGGGGGTAGATATATTCGAGTTGGGCGACGCGGCGCGGACCCGGGTTCGAAACCGGAAGGTAGGTTTCGTCTTCCAGTTCCACCACTTGCTCCCCGAGTTCACGGCGTTGGAAAACGTAATGCTGCCGCTGTTGGTATCCCGGGTATCGCCGGGCGACGCGGAGAAGAAGGCGCGGAAGTACCTCGACCACGTGGGGCTGGCGGACCGGGCGACACATCGGCCGGCGAAGCTTTCCGGCGGCGAAAGGCAGCGGGCCGCAGTCGCCCGGGCGCTCGTGGCCGAGCCGGCGGCGGTGCTGGCCGACGAGCCGTCCGGGAACCTTGACGAACGGACCGCGGAACGGCTCCACGACCTCCTCTTCGAGCTGAACGACCAGCTCGGGCAGACCTTTGTAATTGTGACCCACAACCGGGAGCTTGCGGCGCGGTGCGGCCGGACGCTACTCCTTGAACACGGGGTGTTGGAAAAGGTTTAACGTCCCGCAACTACCTTGAAACCGCCCCGAAATGGTGTTATGATACGAGTAGGACGAACGATAACTACGGGTAGGTAATGGGGCTTGCCCGATAATAATACAACGAGAAGTACGGAGCTGATTAAATGCTAGATAAATTTACCGCGAGAGCGCGGAAGGTTATACTGCTGGCCCGAGAGGAGGCAACCAGGCTCCACCACGACATGGTCGGGACCGAGCACATCCTTCTCGGGTTGGTCCGCGAGGGCGAGGGCGGCGCGGCCCACGCTCTCAAAAAATTCGGTCTGTCCCTGGAAGTCGTCCGGCGCCAGGTGGAGAAGATAGTCGCGCCCGGCGGCGGCATGAAAATAGTAGGTGACGTACCGTTCACCGCCCGGGCGAAGTCGGTCATAGGCTACGCCGTCGAGGAGTCGGGGCTGCTGCACCACAACTACGTCGGCACCGAACACCTCCTCCTGGGCATCATCCGCGAGGGCGAAGGCGTCGCGATAAAGGTCCTGTCCCACCTCGGTCTGGACGTCGAGGAACTGCGGCAGGAAGTATTAAACCACATCGGCTCCGCCGAGCGCGCCGTGCGCCAGGGCAAACGCAAGACCAAGACGCCTGTCCTGGACGAGTTCGGCCGGGACCTTACGGCCCTAGCCCGCGAAAACGAGCTCGACCCGGTCATCGGCCGGGAGGACGAAATTGAGCGCGTCGTACAGATACTCTGCCGGCGGAAGAAGAACAACCCAGTCCTCATAGGCGAACCTGGCGTCGGTAAGACCGCAATCGTCGAGGGACTGGCACGCAAGGTCGTCGAAAACAACGTACCGGAGCTGTTGGCCGGGCGCCGCCTAGTTACCCTGGACCTGGCCGGCGTCGTAGCCGGGACCAAGTACCGGGGCCAGTTCGAAGAGCGGATGCGGATGATAATGGAGGAACTCCGCAAGAACGACGACCTGGTACTCTTCATAGACGAGCTGCATACGATAGTAGGCGCCGGCGCGGCCGAGGGCGCGATAGACGCGTCCAATATACTGAAACCGGCCCTGGCCCGCGGCGAAATCCAGTGCATAGGCGCAACTACCTTAAGCGAGTACAGAAAACACGTGGAAAAAGACGGAGCGCTGGAGCGTCGCTTCCAGACGGTTATGGTGGACCCGCCGACGGTCGAGGAGACCATCGAGATAATAAACGGGCTGCGCGACCGCTACGAGGAACACCACGGCGTACAAATTACAGACGATGCTATCGTCGCCGCGGCGCGGCTCGCCGACAGGTACATCTCGGACCGTTACTTGCCGGACAAAGCTATTGACGTTATAGACGAGGGCTGCGCGATGGTCCGGCTAAGGCACTCGGTCGTCCCCCCAGATATAAAGGAACTCGAGGCTCGACTCGCGGACCTGTCCGTCGAGAAGGAAAAGGCCATCGACAAGCAGCAGTTCGAGACGGCGGCCCGTTACCGCGACCGGGAACGGACGATGCGCGAAAAAATAGACGAAGCCCGAGAGCGCTGGAAATCGCTAACCGAGCAAGAGGAAAACGTCCTGACCGTGGAAGACGTGGCCTACATCGTCTCGAAGACCACCGGCATCCCGGTAGACAAACTAGAGCAGCACGAGTTCGAGAAGCTCATCAATATGGAGGAGGAGCTTCACAAACGCGTCGTCGGTCAGGACGAGGCGATAGGCGCGATAACCAAGGCGATACGCCGGTCCCGTACCGGCGTCAAGAGCGAGCGGCGGCCCATAGGCTCCTTCGTCTTCCTTGGCCCCACCGGCGTAGGTAAGACCGAATTGGCGAAAGCACTATCCGAATTCCTGTTCGAGGACGAAGACTCGCTGGTCCGGGTCGATATGTCCGAGTATATGGAAAAATTCTCGGTCTCGCGGCTCGTGGGCGCGCCGCCCGGCTACGTCGGTTACGACGAAGGCGGCCAACTCACCGAAAAGATACGGCGAAAGCCGTACTCGGTAATACTTTTGGACGAAATCGAGAAAGCACACCCCGACGTCTTCAACATACTACTACAAGTGATGGAGGACGGGCGCCTGACAGACAACATCGGGCGGACCGTGGATTTCCGAAACACCGTTCTGATAATGACGTCCAACATCGGGTCCCGGCTCATCAAGGACGGCGGCGGTATAGGCTTCGGCGCCACCACCGAGGAGCAAAACTACGAGGACATGAAGAAGTCGGTGATGAGCGAGGTCAAACGGCTCTTCAACCCGGAGTTTTTGAACCGGCTCGACGAGGTAATAGTCTTCCATCCGCTCAACAAGGACCATCTGCGGGCGATTGTCGGGATAATGCTCAACGAGTTACGGGACCGGCTGGACGAACACATGCTCACGCTCCGGTTCAGCGAAGACGCCGAGAACTTCCTGATGGAGAAAGGCTACGACCCTAGTTTCGGCGCGCGGCCGCTGAGACGTACGATCCAGAAGTACGTGGAGGATCCGCTGGTCGAGGGTTTACTGCGGCAGGAGTTTTCGAAGGGATCAGTGATAAACGTCGATATCGACAACGAGTCGGACGAACTAACCTTCAAAGTACCTGAATTGGAGTTGGAACCGGCGGAAGTGGACTAACGTAAATATACCCGATATGTTTAAGAAGCGGCGGGGTTTATCCCCGCCGTGTTAATTTGATATTCGAGTTGGTATACAACTCGCCGCTTCGTATTACGCCGGAATACCCTTTACTTCTCCTAATCCACGTAATATCATCCGCTGACCGCTAAGGGAGCGATATGACACCGTTCGGCAACGTAATATTGTTCTCTTCCGTCGCCGGCGCGGCCACGCTTGTCGGGCTTGCGATGGTACTGGCGGCCGGCCGATGGACCGAGAAGTACTGCGGTTACATCGTAAGCGTAGCCGCCGGGTTTCTGGTAGCAATCGCCGCTGCCCATATACTCCCCGAAGCGCTGGAGTTGAACGGCTGGGCGCCCCTGTGGTTCGTCGTCGGGTTCGTCGTCTTCTTCGCCGCCGAACACGTTATTACAGTACACGCTTGCGGGCACAAGGAGTGCGACCACGAAGGCAGGGGACTAACAGCAGCGGCTGGAATCGGTCTCCACTCCGTATTCGACGGTGTGGCTATCGGCGTAGGTTTCGAAGTAGACACGGCCCTCGGCGTCCTAACCGCCGTAGCGGTTATACTGCACGAGTTACCCGAAGGCGTCTTCACATACACAATTCTGATAAACTCGGGGGCCGATAAGCGGCGGTCTATCGTTTACTCGATGCTGGTAGCGTTGGCAACGCCGGTCGGCGCGGTACTCACGTTCCTGCTCTTCCGCCAGTGGGTTAACGAATCGGTGCTGGGCGTTATGCTCGGGTTTATAGGGGGCACGTTCATTTACGTAGGTGCGGGAGACCTGACGCCCGAGGCACACCGGGGGCGGAGTTTCGCGAATATCATAATGCTGGCCTTGGGCGCCGCCGGCGCCGTTGGTTTGGGGTTGTTAACGGGTTGACATCGTAATGTGGCTCAGGGAATAGCCGTTATAAGGTTGGACGCTTAGGTGTACCCGGTCGGTAAAACCGACTATATCACGGACGTTAACGGTTCCCGACCTGAAGGCCGGGGTTTTTTTACGCTGGGGGCCGTGGATTCGTATTTTTAAGCTTGTCAGACGCGGTAAAAAGCGGTTAGTAGAAGATAATCTAAAGGTTCAGGATGAATATCGAGAAGTTCAGTATCGACGCGAAGCTGACCCACAGGATATACGGTACGAGCAGGAAACCGGCCGTTCGGGATACCCTTGAGAAGTAAAATATCGTGAGTATAATCGTGAACCATAAAATAACGATTACCACAAAACCGGCCAAGGGCGAGTGGAACCCGAAAAAAGCCAAAGACCAGACAGGGTTCAAGACCAGTTGGATTACGTAGACGCCCATAGCCTTACGGACGGCGCTTTTATCCAATCCCTTACGCCATACCAGGTAACCGGATAAACCCATCAACAAATACAAGGATATCCATACCGGCGAAAAAACCCAATCCGGCGGCGTAAACGGCGGCTTCTCAACGTAAGCGTACCACGTCTCGATGTTCGGCGCGGTTAAAAGACCGCCGATAAATCCCGCCGCCTGGCACGCCAATATAGATAAGACCAACTTCGACGCGTCGACGACTAAAGCCTTTTTCATAATATCTCCTCGTTGAACCGGCGACCAACGTTATTATACCCCAAGTGAACGGAAAAACAAAGCGGAGAAAGCGGATTATAATCATTCCCGACCGGATGGACGTATACGACATAGGTCGAGGACGACTGATTTGCAGAACCGTTAAAATTATAATAGACCCCGAGCACGATTCCCTTGATTTCCTATATCAGGTCGGTTATACTGCCGGTAAAATCCCAAGAAACCTAGCGAGGTATCTAATGGCAAATATCAAACCTTTCATAGCCGTAGTTTCGCTGCTGTGCTTCGCGGTGGCAGCGGGCGCCGGAGACGGGTATCTGATATCAGTCGACGGCGCCGTTCATAGCGAAGAAGGAACGCTGAAAACCCTTGGCGAATTCGAGTACGCGTACGTATCGCCCGGCGGAGCTTACTACGTCGTACTGTCGTTCGTAGAGGGCGCTTTTCCGATAAAGAGCACGGCTCGGATTTATGACAAAACGGGTCGGCTTTCGTACGCCGTTCCAAACACCGGCGCGAGCGCCGCCGTCGTCGCCGACAACGGCGCGTGCGTTCTCGTAACCATGTCCGCAGACGGCCCGGAAGCGACGGCAGACTTAGACTTCTACGACTCATCCGGGGTCAACGTAGGGTCGGCGGCCGTCGGCTACCCCGGCGACGCGATGTTCTCCCCGAGCGCCGATTACGCCGCTGTAATATCGGCCGGCGAAGCCACTTACGTGTTCGACGCGGATGACGGCGACCTGCTATACGAGCTGCCGGCGTCGAGGACGCTAGCGGCGGACGATAACGGTTCAGTACTCCTCGTTGACCCGGAGTTCATCGCCCTGTACAGAGACGGGTTCGCCGAGTGGAGTTTCGGCCACGACCTGTACTACCCCAGGATGGCTCAGGTTAACGAGGGTAATACGGCCGCGCTGGTCGGTTGTCACCACGAGGTCGCACTCGTTGATATGGAATCGGGTCGCATAACCGAAACGTGGGAAGCGCCGGACGGCTTCGCCGTGACCGATATAGACGCGTCCGACGACTTCTCGATAATCGGGGTAGGCGTCCGGAGCCTGGACGGCGTCGAGGCGGCGTATCTCCTCGACGATTCGTTCGGGGTATTGAAATCGAAAACGGAAACCGTAGCGAAACCGAGCGGCGCTATGCCGATTGTTATCGTCGTGGACGGCGTAACTCCCGAAGCGACGGTTTTCGGCCAGGGCTGGCGGGCGACGCTGGAAAAGTAAAGGGGCGACTATGAAGAAGACGATAATCATACTGTCGGTCGTCGCGCTGGCGGTTCCGCTGACGGCGGAAGCCGAACGCTGGCCGATGGGCCCGGGGGATGTACCCCAGAGGTGCGGGAATAACTGTTACGAATTCCAGAACTACGGTGGCAGCTCTTACTACCACGACGGCCTGGACGTCATGGGCGAAGGCGGCGACCCGTGCTACTCCGTAGACGACACATACGTCAGACTCATATCCGTGTACGAACCGTACTACACGGGTATTATTACAAGTTACGAAGAAGACGGGTCCGACGACGACGGGTGGCTGTACTGGCACATCACATACGCGACGATACCGTTCGTCGAGGGAGACTTCGTTCCGGAAAGCGCGTATATTGGCGACATCGCGACTTGGATGACTTCCGAATTCCACCACGTACACTTTACCAGAGGTACGTACGTAGGCGGGTGGTACGAGTGTATCGACAACGCCGTTGATTTTATGGACCCGCCCGATGACGACCAGGCGCCCGAGTTCCATGAATCCGAAACCGACCAGATGTTCTCTTTCTGCGAGGATAACAGTACGACGCGCGTGGACCCTGGCGAAGTAACCGGCCAGGTCGATATCATCGCCAAGATATCCGACAGGATAGTCGATACGTATTGGGACATGGTTCCCTATGAAATCGTATGGAGGATAGACGGCGACGGCGGCTCCGTTCCGGAGACCCTTTTTATCAACTTCACCGGGCCCGTCCCGGCGGAAACTACGGTAACGACCGTCGTATATAAACGGGCCGGCCAGTGGTACACCCAGGGTAACTACGACTACCGGGACTTCTATTTCGTCGTTACCAATACAGACGGCGACGGGTTCGCCGAGATGGGCGACGAAAACTACAACTTCGACAGTACGACCTTGCCCGACGGCGACTATACCCTTTCTGTCCGCGCCAAAGACTTCTACGGCAACGAAGTTACCGAGTCGATGGACTTCACGATAAACAACGACCCGCCGACTTCCTTCGACCTGTTATCGCCGGAGGACGGCGCCATAATCGACGAACCGGTAACTCTCGACTGGGAGGACGCGGCCGAAAGTTTGGCGCGCACCGACGAATCAGCTAACACCCGGTCAATAGACTTAAAGGGCTTAAGGGCGATAACGTACGACGTCTGGTACTCGGGCGAAGACGACTTCGACCCCCACGAGGAGATAAACGACCTTACCGAGTCCACTTATACTTTCGCCGAAGGCGAGTTTGATATCGGCGAAACTTACTACTGGAAGGTCCGCGCTTACGACGGCCTCTACGAAACGTGGAGCGGTCCGGACGAATACTGGTCGTTTACGATTCGCGACCCGTTCGCCGACATCAACGTAACGTCGTTCACCGCCGAAGCCGTGGACGACGGCATCAACGTCGGTTGGGAATGCGCCGACGAGGTAGCGGGTTTTAACCTGTACCGCTCAAACGCCGGCGAAGGGAAAGCGGTCGCGTCCCGAGATACGCTCAATAGCGAGCTTATTACGGGCGAATCGCCGTACGAATACCTCGACGCTACCGTCGAAAAGAGCTTAACCTACAACTATTGGCTCGAGGCGATAGACGTCGGCGGCGCGAGCGAAACCTTCGGGCCGGTGGATTGCACCTGGAACGGCGTCCTGCCGACGACTTACGCCCTCTATCAATCCCGTCCGAACCCGACGACCGGGACCGCGACCATCGCCTTCGACTTGCCGGAGGAGGCGCCGGTAACGCTGACGGTCTACGATATCAGCGGACGGAAGGTTACGACGCTTGTGGACGAGACGCTAACGGCGGGCGAACACGACGCCGAGGTCTCGGGACTTGCGCCGGGCGTGTACGTATACAGGCTGAACGCGGGTACGTTCGCCTCGGCGAAGAAGATGGTGGTTCAGTAGGGCTGCACCATCAAGTAAGTTCACTTTAACGCGGTTTATTAGGTTTACTATATATACAAGAAGCGGCGCGGTTTACTCCGCGCCGTTTTCCATATCGATATCTCCCCTATTCTTATTTCCCCACGTACGTAGCTTATGATATTATCCTGCTTAGCGAAAGCGGGATACGATTTCCCGCCCCTCTTTCTATAGGCTGTGGCTAAACCAGATAATAAACTACTAATCTCCGGCGTAACCTTCGTCCGAAACGCGGTCAAATTCGATTACCCGCTGGTCGAAGCGGTTCGTTCCATCCTGCCGGTCGTCGACGAGTATATCCTCCTCGTCTGCGAAAGCGACGACGACACGCTGGCGTTGGCGCGCTCGTTCGGCGACCCGAAGGTACGCGTATACGAAAGCGATTGGGACGAGACGCTTCGCGAAGGCGGCCGCATCCTCGCGGCCAAGACAGACGAAGCGATAGCACACACCCGCGGTACGTGGGTATTCTACCTACAGGCCGACGAAGTGGTCCATGAGGACGACCTCGCGCGGATTAGAGAGCTGTCCGAACGATACGCGGAAACGCCCGAAGTCGAAGGGCTGGTCTTCGAATATCTCCACTTCTACGGAACCTACTTCACGGTCCAAAGGAGCCGCAAGTGGTACGCACAGGAGGTACGCGTCGTCTGCAACGTACCCGAACTCCGGAGCTTTGGCGACGCCCAGGGTTTTCGCGTCGCCGGGCGTAAACCCCGGGCCGTCGCCTCCGGCGCGCGGATATTCCACTACGGCTGGGTCCGCCCGCCGGAAGCGATGCTCGCGAAGATGCGGGCGTTCCACAGCCTTTGGCACGACGACGAATGGGTGGCGTCCGAGTTGCCTGAAACGATGGACGGGTTCGACTACGGCCCAATGCGCTCGGCGGTACCCTTCGACGGAACGCATCCGGCGGTGATGGCCGAGCGGATAGCGGCGGCCGGATGGACACCCGAGAACCTCGGGCTGCTCGAACACTCCCACGACCGCCTCGGGCAGCGCGTCCTCGGCTGGTTCGAGCGGAACGTAATCTGCCGGAAAATAGGCGAACACCGGAATTTTAAGTTGATACGCCCGCCCGAGTAACGTATATTCCGACGACTCTTATATTTATACCGATTAACGACTTATGGCCCTTGCCGAGTTTCTATTTATCCTGATAGTAATCCTGGGCTTCGCGAAGCTTACGGGCGAGCTGGCCCACCGGGTCGGCCAACCGGCGGTACTCGGCGAGCTTGTCGCCGGGATGATACTGGGCGCGAGCGTACTCGGGTTCGTCCCCGCCGTCGGCGCGGGCGGCGAAACCGTGAGCCTTCTCGACGAGCTCTTCGGGGTCGTCGGGCGACCGGCCGCCGTCGATTGGTTTTTCGAGAACCTTATCCCCCAGTCCGAGTCGGCGGGGCACTTCATCGGTCTACTCGCCGAAATCGGCGTCATCATCCTCCTATTCCGCATCGGCCTCACGACAAACATTCGCGAGCTGAGCGAAGTGGGCGTCAAATCGGTGATGGTGGCGGCGGCCGGCGTCATCTTGCCCTTCGCCGGAGGGTTCGCGTTCTGCGAAATGCTCGACCTCCCCAAGACGACCTCTATCTTCGTAGGCGCGGCGCTAACCGCGACCAGCATCGGTATCACAGCCCGGATACTCACCGACCTGGGGAAGATGAAGACCAAGGAAGCGCGGATCATCCTGGGCGCCGCGGTCTTCGACGATATCATCGGCCTGATAATCCTTTCGGTAGTGAGCGATCTAGCCCTCACGGGCGTCGTAAGCTGGGGGAAGATAACGTGGACGACGGTCTCGGCGGTCGGTTTCTTCGCCCTGGCGATAGTCGCGGGAATACTCCTGGCAAGGCCGTTAATAAGGGTAGTCGTAAGGATGCGGGTCCAGGGCGCCCTTATCGTAACGGCGATATGTTTCGCGTTTGTCTGGGCGCTTTTGGCAGAGGAAGCGGGTTCAGCGGTAATCGTCGGGTCGTTCGCCGCCGGTCTCGCGCTTGCCGAAACCGATAAGTACGAGCTGTTCCAGAAAGCGTTTTACCCCTTGTCGGAGTTTTTCACGCCGATATTCTTCGTTTCGATAGGCGCAGCCGTCAACGTCCGGTACTTCAACCCCCTTCGACTCGGCCAACCAGCCGGTACTACTCATCGGCGGGGCGCTTCTGCTTATCGCGATAATCGGCAAGGTCTTAAGCGGTTACGCCGCCTGGTCCCGCGAGATACGGAAAATGACCGTCGGAATAGGGATGGTCCCGCGGGGCGAAGTGGGCTTCATCTTCGCCGAGTTCGGGCGCCGGACCGGCGTGGTCACCGACTCGATGTTCGCCGCAGTGGTCGTGGTCATGGCGGCCACGACGTTCCTCGCACCGCCGTTGCTGCGGATCGCGCTGGCGCCAACGCCGATAGGGCGTTCGGTCGTCGGCTGGCTGTTTTCGCCGGTCCGGCGCCCGCGGTGGTTTATGCGGTGGTAATACTGTAGCGGATTCCACTCGCCTACGGCGTAGGCATTATGTTACTACCCACAGATCGATGTATAAACGGGTAAAACTTGAAAGGAACCAAGATGCTCACCGGGATACATTTCCTACTCACGTACAAATGCGACTCCGAATGCGACCACTGCTTTCTGTATTGCGGCCCGCACGTTGAAGGGACCTTTACCGCCGGGCAAATCCGAGATATACTGAACGAAGGGAAAAAACTTGGGACCGTTGAGCGGGTTTACTTCGAGGGCGGCGAACCGTTTCTCTTCTATCCGCTAATGCTCGAGGGTATTCGGACCGCGGCCAAAATGGGCTTCGAGACCGGCGCCGTAACGAACGCCTACTGGGCAACGTCGGCGGAGGACGCGGAACTGTGGCTTGTACCCTTTCGGGATCTAGACGTCGCGGACCTGAGCCTGAGCGACGACGCGTTCCACCACGGCGAAGATGAAGACACTCCGCCAAAAAGCGCGTTAGCCGCCGCCTGGAAACTAGATATCCCGGTGGATACGATATGCATCGAAGGACCTTCGGACGAAACAGGCGCCGCGAACGAACCCGATAAAGGCGCGCCGGTTGTAGGCGGCGGCGCGATGTTCCGGGGCCGGGCCGTCGAGAAGTTGACCGAAGGGCTGCCGACGCGGCCGTGGGACGAGCTGGTCGAATGCCCCCACGAGGACCTGGAGAACCCGGGACGTATCCACGTGGACTCTTACGGTAACGTACACCTATGCCAGGGCCTGTCGATGGGCAACGCGTGGGAGACACCGTTCTCGAAGCTGATCGAGAAACACGACGCCGGATCGCACCCGATATGCGGGCCGTTGATTCGCGGCGGCCCGGCGGAACTTGCGAGAGAATACGGCGTCGAACATAAGGACGGTTACGTGGACGAATGCCACTTCTGCTACCTCACCCGGCTGGCGCTCATTGACAGGTTCCCTGAGTACCTTGGCCCTCGCCAAGTGTACGGGCTGGAATAAAACTTATGCGAAGGCGGTTCAACGAACGTAATGAGCGATGAACGACGCAGGCGTAAGAGCCAAGCGGATTACATGAGGAAAATCGTAACAAGGGAAGCACTCGGTAAATACGTCGCGGAGATAAAAGCGGAGGGTATCAAGGTCGTTTTTACCAACGGGGTTTTCGATATCCTCCATTCGGGGCACGTACGTTACCTGGACGAAGCCGCTTCGCTGGGGGACGTTCTAATCGTGGCCGTGAACTCGGACTCGTCGGCCAGACAGCTGAAGGGCGCCGGGCGCCCGTATAACAACGAAACAGATCGGGCCGAAGTAATCGCGGCGCTCGAGTGCGTCAGTTACGTAACGGTTTTCGATGATGATACGCCGTACGAGTTGATAAAAATACTCGGACCGGACGTTCTCGTAAAAGGCGGCGATTGGCCGGTTAATGAGATAGTTGGCGCCGACGTCGTGAAGGCCGGCGGCGGCGAAGTGTACTCTCTGCCGTATGCCGAAGGACACTCTACGACGGGGCTAATAGAAAAGATAGTCGCGTCGGCCGGGGAAGGCACCGGTGAGTAACGACCGGTTGAAAGTCGTAGGCGTAATACCCGTTCGCTATGCGTCGAGCCGTTTCCCCGGGAAAGCGCTTGCGGACATCGCGGGTAAGCCGATGGTGCAACACGTCTACGAGCGGTGCGCCGCTTGCGAACGGTTGGACCGGTTGTACGTCGCGACCGACGACCAAAGGATATACGACGCGGCCCGCGTTTTCACCGACGACGTGGTGATGACCTCGGGCGAACACGAGTCCGGGACCGACAGGGTCGCCGAAGTCGTCGAGGGAATCGACGGTGACGTTTTCGTCAACGTCCAGGGCGACGAACCGCTAATCGAGCCCGCGGCGGTCGAAGCGTTGATACGGCCGTTCGAGGAAGACCCGGACGTTAATATGACCACGCTGGCGCGACCAGCCGGCGACCGGACCGAAGTATCAAGTCCGAACACGTGTAAAGTAGTAATCAACGAGGCCGGCGACGCGCTCTACTTCAGCCGCGCGGCAATACCGCATTACCGGGAAACACAGCCGGAACAGTGGTATCTATTACACGTCGGGACGTACGCGTTCCGCAGAGACTTCCTTCTGACCTTCGCGAGGTTGGAAAAAAGACCGCTCGAAATCGCCGAAGGCCTCGAGATGCTCCGGGCGCTCGAACACGGGTATAAGGTAGGGGTCGTTGTAGGTCCTTTCGTTTCGCTGGGCGTGGATACGGAAGACGACCTCGAGCGCGTACGGGAACTTATCGAAAGAAACACATAACGACCGACCTGGACGCAAAATCGCGTTGACATCGTTAGCGTTAAGTGATACTATCGCCGTCCTCAAACGCGTTTTGAGCCGTAAGAAGAACGTAGTCCACTATATCCGGTACCCGATTAAATATTATAAACAAGCGGTTAAGGGAATAACAACTTAATATAACGTTAATAAAAAAAGGTTTGACGGAGAAGAAGATGACGCAAGATAAATACAATAGGGTTAGGTTAACGTTTACGTCGCGGGTGGCCGCTGATACGACGATGGACGGCGATTATTTGGGTAAGGCAAACCTGCTTGTCGAAGGCGTGATAACCGGCGACGTTAAGGTTAAAGGCGCCGTTATGGTCGCCGACGGCGGTACGGTCAAAGGGCGTATCGAAGCCGAAAAGGTCGTAGTTGCCGGAACAGTAGGCGGCGACGTCGTCGCGTCGAAAGGCGCCGAGGTTAAACGCGCTGGGGACGTCGGCGGAAACGTTTACGCTCGCGAATTGTTGGTAGCTTCCGAAGGGAAGGTCGGCGGCGACATAGGCGCCGCGAAAAAACGCGTAACTACGTACGAAACGGGAATTGACGTTCCCGAAGAAACAACCGAGGGTTAACGCTTTTTTATCAAGAATTCAAGGTTGACAGGGAGTACCGATGAGATTTGAAAAAACGAGGGTCCAGGGTATTTTAGACGAAGCGATAAAAGCGTCCGAAGCGGACGAGACCGAGGTAATTTTCAATGCTACCGAAAGCTCTCTTACGCGGTTCAGCGAGAACCGGATACATCAGAACGTAATGGAGCTTAACGCCGGCGTTATCGTACGGGCGGCCGTAGGGAAACGAGTAGGCGTAGCCAATACGAATATCATTGACGGCGAGGGGATAAAAGACGTAGTCCGGCAAGCGGTCGAGGTTGCGCGCGCGCAGGGCGAAAAGGAAGACTATTATGGACTTCCGGAACCTAAACCGGTGGAAGAAGTTAACGTATTCGACCCGAAGACCGCCGAATGTGACCCTGGCGCAAGGGCGTCGTCGGTCGGTAAAGTTATCTCGGCAGCTAAATCCAGCGATATGAAAGCGGCCGGGTCGTTCAGGACGTCGGAAAGCGTCCTTGCCGTAGCAAATTCAAAAGGCGTAATGACGTTCCATCCCTATACGGGCGCTCAACTAGTTACGGTGGTTGACTCGGGAATCAGTACCGGATACGGCGAAGGAAGCGGATGGAAGGTGGACGACGTCGACATAGAGGGGTTGGCGGAGGACGCCGTCAGACGCGCCGAGATGTCGAAGAATCCGCAAGATATCGAACCGGGCAAATACGACGTCGTTCTGGAACACTACTGCCTATCAGACGTAATACGGTGGATGGCTTTCGTCGTCTTTGACACGAAAGACGTTCTCGAGGGGCGGAGCCTTCTGTCGAAACGCATGGGCGACAAAATAATGGGCGACAACATCACGATTTCCGACGACGGGTTGAGCCCGAATGGGATATCTATCCCGTTCGACTTCGAGGGTATGCCGAAAGAAAAGGTGGAAATGGTAAAGAACGGGGTCGCGACGGAACTGCTATACGACACAACAACGTCTCGTCAGGCTAACAAACCGAATAACGGTCACGCGCTACCGCCGGGATACAGCGGCGGACCGATACCGCTGGATATCTTCATAGAACCCGGCGATTCCGATATCGAAACGATGATCAACTCGATGGAACGTGGATTATACATTACCAGGTTCCATTATATAAACGGTTACGTGGAACCTATGCAAGCGGTCTTCACCGGTATGACGAGAGACGGGACTTTCTGGGTCGAAGACGGAAAAATCGCGTATCCCGTGAAAAACCTCCGGTGGACGCAATCGATGTTATCCGCGTTCTCCAACGTCAAAATGATATCGAAAGAACGCAGGCTTTTCGGTTCCGCAGACGAAATCTCAATTTGTACGCCCGCGATGTATGTAAAGGACTTCGAGTTCACCGGCTCAACCGAACACTAAAACGGCTGAAACGATACGAAAACGCCGAATATTCAGTTAATACAGATGAATATGCGGGAATCGCACGATAAAAGCGGTTTCGCGGTACTGAATAAAAGTTCCTCCTACGAAAACCCTCGCTACGGCAGGGTTTTTGCATATATCGCGTGTTAATGCATCCATGCCATACCGTGCTGCTTTAAAAAAAAGGGTTTTTTTTTAGTTTGAGGGCAATTTTCTATTGACTTTTTGATAGCGTTATCGGATAATGGACCAAAATTGTCAGGGTTTGGCCGGGCTTCGTCCCGAACGCCAACCAAATCTTCTGACTTTCGAAGCCCCGCTAGCTAACCGGCTAAGCGGAATAACCTGTTTCAAAAACCTAACCTAAAAAGGAGTGAAGAAATGAAGAAAGCGAGAGCGGGAAGAACTAAGTCCGTTACGGTACGGTTAGACATCGAGATCAATGACCGCCTGGACGATTATTGCGCCGACACGAGGTTCTCGAAATCCTTGCTCGTGAACAGCGCCCTCGACTACTTCACTGGTTTGCCGGACGAACGCAAATTCGAAGTAATCAAGGACTACGTAATCGTCGCGAAGAAAGCCGCGCCGAAAGCCCCCGCCAGCTAACGAGCGGTTGCCAAAGCGCTATACGACGGAATATAAAGGGCCGGCAACGGCGAGTTGCCGGCTTTTTTTCGCGTTTTTACTCCGAATCACGAAATGGACGCGCTCTCCCACGGAATACGTTTACCGGGCAAATAAATAGATATTACTTGACATCACGATACCCTTATGATAAATAAGACGCGCGGGGTGGAGCAGTTAGGTAGCTCGTTGGGCTCATAACCCAAAGGTCGGCGGTTCAAATCCGTCCCCCGCAAATAGTTGCCGGGGCCGCTTCGACGGCCCTTTTTTAAATACGTTTAACCGGCGCATTACTTCGCGGTTTATACTCATAATACGCGAGAATAATAGGTTTAATCCATCCCGCCCGGTACAATTAGGTCCGGGTTACGATGATGTATACGGGTAGTTTCGGAAAAAGACTAACGATAGGATTTGCGGCTGGTACCCTCGCCGGTTTACTCGATTTCGCGGCGGCTTTCGCGGCGGGGCCGAATTTCGCGATATTCGAGCACTACCGGCTCCTATCGCTTCTCGCGTTAATTTCGACTCTACCCTTCGTAATCGTCGGTGTCGCGGCGGGCTTATTTTACCATTTCATCCGACTACTTCCCTTATTTAACCGGAGAACGTTTTTTCCAAGTACTTATACAACTGTCCTCGCGTTAGGCTTTACGTTCTTCGTATACGCGAGGTACATTTGGGTATTTAAGATATATCTCGTCGGGGCTCACCCGGTTTTTACTTACGTCAATTTAGCCGTAATGGTTGCGTTATTATTCCCCCTTACTTGGGCCCTCTACAGCGTTCTAATCCGTATAACAACATACTTGAAAAGGATTAAAATAACGCCGAAAATCGCCACCGGCGCGGTCTTCCTGTTGTTATTGACATTCCCCACCGTTGCCGTCGTATACTCGTCGGTAGAAGAACTAACGCGGCCGTCGGAACAGCCGTTTATCTGCATCATTCTGGTGGACACCCTCCGGGTTGACCATTGTTCCTGCTACGGTTACGAGCGCGAAACGACGCCTTACCTAGACGGGCTTGCCGGAAACGGAACGATATTCGAGAATTGTATCTCCCAGGCCCCGTGGACTAAACCGTCGGTGGCGACGTTATTTACCGGATTACCGTCAATTACCCATAAAACAGTAAGGATTTTCGATTCAATTCCCGGAGAATCCTACACGATGGCCGAAAGACTTAACGATGCGGGTTACGTAACGGTCGCCAATTCTTCTAATTTTCAAGTAACCCCCGATTTCAATTTCCAGCAGGGATTCGACTTCTTTATAACGGACCAAGAACACGTATTTCTTTCGGAGTATCTCGGTTGTATCGGAGCGAAAACGTTCGACCGGGCCTACGAATTCTATCTAAATGTTAAGCATAGGCAAACGTGGAAATGCCTGCCCATGAAAGAAATCGCCAGAAACCAGACGGAACAAGTACTATTAACGGTTTCGTTGCTTAACCGACGGCCGACTTTCATATATATACATTATATGGAACCGCACGTACCCTATATGCCCTCCGGGCGTTTCGGCGGAGTGTTCGGTCCGCCGGTTGACGACCCACGGTTTTTTCCCGACGCTTGTAACGTCGAATACACATTCTTAACGGATCCGGAATCGCGTTACGACATTACGGAATCCCAAAAGGAGGAACTCGTACGCCGGTACGACTGCGAAATACGACAAAACGACGACGCGATAAGCCCCTGGGTCAACATAATGGACCGTAAGAACCGGTGGGACGATTCGCTGCTAATATTCGTCGCCGACCACGGCGAAGAGTTTATGGACCACGGTTTTTTATACCACAACCGGGCCCTTTACCAGGAATCTATCCACGTTCCGCTTATTATATGGGATAGTCGGGTGAGTAAACAACCTAGTCGGGTAAGTCCTAACGTAATGGTCGCCGATATTATGCCGACGGTACTCGATTGGGCCGCGACCGCGGTACCGTCGGAGAACCAGGATTTCTACGGCATCAGTTTATTACCTTCGTTAAACGGACAGGACGTCCCCGAAGGAAGGCGAATCATCGCCGAAATAGACTGGGACGTTTACGCGACAAGAGAATCCAAAACACCGGAAAGAAAGCCTGACGGTTATATAGTCTCCGAAAGCATCATAATAGATAACTATAAATTAATTCGAGACCATAACCGGAATAAGGTCTTAATATATGACTTAGCATCCGACCCCAATGAAGTCGAACCACTAAGCGGGTCAAACGGTAAAGCCGAATCCTTATCGTCCTTGGAAGACACCTTAAACGAAACGTTATCGTACTGGGAAAGAAAGGCGTTAACGAGCGAAGCGGTTAAAGTAGATGAAGAAACGTGGAACAAGATGAGAGACCTAGGTTATGTGAAATAACCAGCGTACGCACTAGAGAAGTTTCGACATCTTACTTCAAACCCTGTTAATCCGTACGGACTTCTCGTTTTTCGAAAACTGGTATCTCCTCGCCGAATAAACGTTTACCCATATCGGCATACTCTAAACTATCGACGTCCGATAATCGGTCTACTATAACGCTAAAATATCGCGAGTCCTCCCTTACGAAATACGAATGGTAGTGGTCGAAGCTTCTATGTACAACCGCTACGGTCACAAACCCGTAATCTACCATATAGTGTTTGATAATACTTATTTCCGTATCGTCGGGGCTAAACTTCCCCGGCGAATCTAAAATCATTATAAGATCCGGATTGACGGATATAAGGAACTCCGTCGATAGGCCGTTGTGCGCTATTTCCTCCGAGTTCAATCCCAACATATCTATAGTCTTCCAACCGGAGTAGTAAGGTAACGCCCCGGATTCGCTAGTGAACATGGTTCCCGGGATGCCGGCCAGTTCCTTACCCATCGCAACACGATCGTACTGGGTTACATTCTCTTTTGCGAATAATACAGACGGCGTGAATCGTAAAGTCCATCCGGCGAATACAAGTACTAATATCAATGATACCCACCAGCGAGCGATAAACAACCGTTTATATTCCAGTTTCGCGAAGTAATAAACGACGGCGTATAACGTAGCAGGGTAAACAGGGAATATAAACCGCCAGAAAAAACCTTGAATCGGGTTTATAAAAAACAAGTACAACCCGAAGAAGATAGCACCTAATACTACCGGCAATATGTATATTATCCTTTTTTTATCGAAATATTTACCGGCTAAAAACGATATTATCAAAAAGTAGGGCGATAAATACCTAGTCAAAAATACCTTTACGTCGTTTACGCCCCACGGGCTTATTTTACCGGCGGTCCCGGCGAATTTTATATAGAAAGTATTCGGGAAGAAGTACCCGAAATAACTTATCCGCCAGACCATATAAATAAGCCCGAACATAACGAAAACCGGGCAGGGTAAGAGGAAACCGCGTAAAAGTTTCCAGTTCTTATCGGCAGTAAGATACGCCGTTAAACCTACGAAAATACCGAAGCTAAACACTAAAGTGTCGGGTCTAGTAAGCCCTCCGATGAAAGCGACGACCCACCAAAACCAACAATACGACATCCTCGCCGGCCCGCCAGCTATTTCAAAACTTAACCTCGCAAGAACATAGAGAATGAAGGCCGTAAAAACGGTTTCGGTACCCTGTATTGTAAGAAACGCGAACGGCGGGCTCAACGCTATCGACCCCGCGAAAATAAAAGCGAGACCCCAATTCATTTTCTTCGTAACGCGGGCGATATCCCAAATAATTAAAAGCACCGCGAGTACGGAGACCGTTTTTGAGAACAATACCGGGTTCAGGCCCAACAAAATCGCGAATGCGTTCAGTACGACCCAAGCGAAGCTGGTATAACCTTCCACCGGGTCCTCGCCAACGTTCCATACGACCCCGTGGCCGTGGGCAAGGTTTTGAGCGTACCGGTAGATAATATACGCGTCATCTAGTACGAAATCGTAACACAAGAACAACAAGAACCCGAAGGCCAAGGTACAAATCGTCCCGATAACGACGGTTTTTCGGTCGGGAGCTTTCATATCCAGGTACTAGATTCTTTGCGGTCCAGCAAAGCCTCTTCTAACGAAGGAGTTTCGACTGGTACGTACGCTCAACTTACGGTATTCTAATCTCGCCGTCGCCGCATTTCAACGACAAACGGCCACCGTACGGTCGAAGTAAAACGGCGGCGGATTCGAGAATCCGGGACATCCGCCTTGCCCGGAGGCTAATACTATGTTATACGACTATACTCATATACCTATGAAACCGCTAAAAAAAGCCGTAGAAATTGCCGACGCACTGTGCCGTAGCGAGCGACCGAGCCGTTCTTTACGTTATTAAACGGTACTCTTAGTTTAGTACACCCGGCGCTAACATGGCGTTTATATTCTCCAACACCGTCTTGGCCCTGTTTTCCGCGGTCGCGTTTTACGCGACGGGCCGCGTTCTCGCGACGGTCTTCGGCTTCCGGGCCCAAAACGTATCGGAAAAGTTCGCAGTTTATATCCCGTTCGGGATGGCTGCGTACGCCCTAGCTTTCACGGTCTTCGGCTTCGCGCATCTTTATCACCCGACAACGGCATACGTTGCCCTGATCGCCGGATGCGCTTTCATCGGATATAAACCCCGAGGGCTAATCGAAGAATTATACTCGGCTTTCCTTTCCGTCGTCAAGGGGTTAACGGCTTATAAAGAACCTGAAAAAGCGTTTTCGGTCGCAATCTTTACCCTCCTAACGGTTTTCTTTACCTTGGCGGCCCTGAGTCCCGAAATTTGGAAATGGGACGTTTTAACGTACCATCTTACGTTACCGGCCCGTTATATAACGAACGGCGGTATTTATTTTATCCCCGATATCCGCGCATCCTCTTTCCCCCAGTACCAGGAACAGACCAACCTTTTCGGGATGTTGCTATATTCTGACCGCCTGTCACGTTTCTTCGTTTTAACGACGTGGGTTTCTTTAGCCGCGATGACCTACGCCGGGGCAAAACGCTTTTTCGGGGGCCGTTCGGCGAACTTCGCCGCGTTGACGTTTATCGTCTGCCCTTTTACCCTCGGTTTTTTACCGGTCAGCGTAAACGATTTATGGTGGGCTTCCTTCTTCTGCCTATCGGTTTTCTTCGCGTATAGATGGGCCGTCAACGGGGGATTCGGTAATATACTGGCGGCGTCTTTTCTCGCGGGAATCGCGATGGGAAGTAAAATCCTCCACGTATTCCTTCTCGTATATTATTTTGCTTTTTTAATATACGCCCTTAATAAAAGACGCACAGAAACTCTTAAAATTATCGGGAGTTTCGCCGCCTTTTTATCCGTGAGTATTATTATCGCTTCGCCGTGGTTCGTAAGGAATTATATACATACGGGAGACTTATTGGGGTTCGTCAACAACGATTACGAGAACGTCGCTCATTGGCGCGGTGAGGATTATCCCGGCGGATTATTAGGCAAGCTCCTCTGGTTCATATCGCTTCCGACGTTCAACGGCCCCGAGGTTAACGCCTTTACTTGGCCGTTATTGTACTTATATGTTCTGTTCGGCCGCTTCAGTTGGCGCCAGTGCTACGGGCTCGGGCTATTGTTATATCCCGGCATGCTGCTATCCTTTTTCTCCGGTAAGGATACCCGCAAGCGAACGATCGCCTTCACTTTGGTAATCCTACTATATCTCCTCATTTGGGTTTTCCTGTTTAAGGCCACCAACCCGCGATACCTTTTACCCATAGTCCCCATTATGGCCATCCTAAGCGGTTACGGGTACTCCAAGTTTATTACGTCGAACCGTAGTCTATTGAAAGGTGTCGGGATCTTCGTGTTCGTTGTCTCGTTAGCCTTGACCGCCGTTGGAACAAAAGGGGTAATCGAGGACAGGATCGAATGGGTACTCGTCGGCGTAAACCCCGGATACCATAAACAGTACTTACTGGACGTGATGTTCGGAGGAGAAGACTTACCCGGGGCGATCGACGAACTACCGACCGAATCGAAAATCTTCAGCACCGATTCATTCGTCTATTACTTACCGGATAACGTATTCGTCGCCGACAGCAGGAACACGTTCTTTTTCGATTACAACGAAGCATCAAACCCCGTCGGATTATACACGCTTATCCGCGCCGAAGGCTATACGCACGTTTTAAGCGACCCGGAAAAATCCGACTTCTACTTCCCGGGTAATCGGTTCGGCGGCGACCCCCGACGCTACCAATATCACTTTACCAGGGATTTTCTAGCTGAATACGCCGCACCTACCGGCGGTGCCGACGGCGACGGTAAATTCGGGAATAGGCGGCTTTATCGGCTGAAAGAAGAGAATGAGTTGACCTCGATCCCGCGAAAAGAAACTAGCGTCAGCGAATTAACTAAAGAAGCCCGGGAAGCTTTTGTAACGAAGACCGACTAACCGGATTCCAAACGGAACACGTTACCCCGCCGTACCCTTTAAAGGTCGGTCAGAATAACGCCGGTTTAAACGTTAAAATCCCCTTGCACCCCCGTAGACCCTATGTTATATCTTCGGCAAATTTGACCCTGGAGGAACACCGATGGCTACGTTTACTGAAACCGCGAAAAAACTCAAAGCCGAACTCGCCGAAACGATCATCGAAATATCCGACGGGAATAAAATACCGTACGTAAAAATTGACGCAACCGCCGCACACGACGCCGCCACGGCCCTCTACGGCGCCGGTTACGACTCCCTCCTGTACATCACGGCCAAAGACTACCCCGACGACGGCGAACTCGAGCTGGTCTGGCACTATTTTTCCTACCCGACGAACGAGGAGTTCTTCGTCAAGGCACGGGTACCGCGGTCAGGCGCCCACGTACCGACTATCTCCGATATATACGCCCACGCCGAGTGGCAGGAGGACGAGGTCTACGAGATGTTCGGCGTGGCCTTCGAAGGGCACCCGAACCCGAGGCGCCTCCTCACGCCCGAGTGGCTCGAGGGACACCCCTTACTTAAAGATTACGAAAACCCCGATTTGGAGAAGATACCCAATCAATAACGATGCGTCGTATGCGCTGTACGCGGATTGGATCCGCTGCTACTAGGAATTACTTATTGACTAAATAGAAATAACCGGAAGTTTTTAGGAGCGACCCGATGTCCACCGAAACTCGCGAGCTGAGGACCGAAGAGTTCAAGGTCAACATAGGCCCCCAGCACCCCAGCACCCACGGCGTCTTCCGAATGGTCAACACGATGGACGGCGAGCGCATCGTCGCCTGTGAACCCCACATCGGCTTCCTCCACCGCTCGATGGAGAAGATGGCCGAGAACCGCCAGTACATCTCCTACCTCATGATGACCGACCGAATCGACTACCTGAGCGGCCTCTTCTGCAACGAGGCCCACTGCAGAGCCATCGAGGAGTTATACGAACTGGAAGTTACCAAACGCGCTCAGTACATCCGCGTGATGCTGATGGAACTCAACCGCATCGCCAGCCACTCGATCTTCTGGGGCATCTTCGCCCTGGACCTGGGCGCCATCACCCCGTTCCTCTGGGCCTTCCGCGAGCGCGAGGTCGTGATGGACTTGCTCGAGATGACCACCGGCCAGCGGATAACGTTCAGCTACTTTCGGCCCGGCGGCGTCGCCGAGGACCTTCCGGTGGAAGACTTCTTGCGACGGGCCAAGTTCTTCGTAAAAGACTTCCCGTACCGGGTCGCCGACTACCACCGCCTGCTAGATAAAAACGAGATATTCGTTCACCGGACCAAAGGCGTAGGCGTAATCCCGGCCGACATGGCCGTAAACTACGGTCTGACCGGACCGAATCTGCGGTGCTCGGGCGTAGACTTCGACCTGCGTAAAGACCGGCCGTACGAATGTTACGAGGACTTCGATTTCGACGTGATTACGTACGAAGAAGGCGACTGCTACGCCCGCTATATGGCCCGTATTTACGAGATGGAAGAGTCGTACCGGATATTCAAGCAGGCCCTCGAGGGACTGCCCGAGGGCGACGTCAAGTCGCCGGATACGCCGAAGAAGATAAAACCGCCGGCCGGCGAGGTTTACGTCCGGGTCGAGTCGCCCCGCGGCGACTACGGCCTTTATATGGAAAGCGACGGGTCCGACAAACCTTACCGTTACAAGCTCCGGACGCCGTCGTTCAGCAATTTGTGCATCCTCCCGAAGCTGCTCGAGAACGCGTACCTGGCCGACATGGTCCCCATCTTTGGGTCGTTGGACGTAATACTCCCCGACGTGGACCGCTAATATAATATGGTATCGAAGGAGAAAAACGAAAACGAAGAACTAAAGCCGGAGTACGACCGTCGGGGTCTTAAGCCGATATACCTTCTATTCGGCGTCCTGATCGCGATAATCGCCGGCATAATCGGGTTCTTCGTAGCCCTCTTCGGCAGGAGCAGGCGGTACTTCTAGCGGTACTTAAACGCGAACGGAACGCTGTAGGCATCGAAGGACGTTACATATGCACGCGCTCTTCGGCTGGTTGAACGAAAAGTGGACCGCCCTAATCGAGTGGCTCGGTCTCCCGGACTTCATCGTACCCGCCGGACAGATGGTCTTCGACGGAATATGCGTCGCCGGGTTCATCGCCGTACTGGTACTCTTCCTGATATGGCTGGAGCGTAAAATCTCCGGCCACGCCCAGGACCGGTTCGGGCCGATGCGGGTCGGCTGGCACGGCTGCATCCAGACCGTCGCCGACGCTATAAAGCTAATCCAGAAGGAGGACATAGTCCCCGCCCGGGCCGACCGCTGGGTATATAACGTCGCGCCGTTTGTAGCCTTCGCGCCCACGGTCATCGCCTTCGTCGTCATACCCTTCGGCGACGGCGTCATCGTCAAGGACCTGAACATCGGTATTCTCTATCTCTTCGCGATAACCAGCTTTGCCGTAATCGCGATTGTAATGGGCGGCTGGGCTTCCAACAACAAGTACGCGCTCTTGGGCGCTTTCCGGTCCGCGGCCCAACTCGTCAGCTACGAAGTACCGCTGGTACTCTCGGTCCTGGGCGTCTTGATGCTCGCCGGGACGATGCGGATGGGCGGAATCGTTGAAGCTCAGAGCTCTATGTGGTTCATCGTTTATCAGCCGCTGGGGTTCCTGATATACTTCGTCGCCGCGACGGCCGAGGTCAACCGTACGCCCTTCGACATCCCTGAGGCGGAACAGGAGCTCGTGGCCGGGTTCAACGTCGAATACTCCGGAATGAAGTTCGCGATGTTCTTTCTGGCCGAGTTCGCGAACATGTTTCTGGTTGCTGCGATCGCGACGACGCTCTTCCTCGGCGGCTGGAAGGGACCTTTTCAGCCGTATATTCCCGGCGAGGTTTGGTTCCTCGTCAAGGCCCTGGGCCTTACGGCGCTCATCCAGGTCTTCCGGTGGACGTACCCGCGGCTCCGCGTGGACCAACTAATGAGCTTCGCGTGGAAGCTGCTTTTGCCGTTAGCGTTTTTGAACATAATCGTCACAGGGTTGATACTCGTACTGCGATAAAAAGGAGGAACCATGATGGACTTCTACGGACCTGGGATGTGGAGCGGCGTTTTAGTATCGTTCCTCACGAGCTGCCTCGCGATAGGTTTACCCGTCGCCATCGCGATTATCATCGGCGCGATAATCGTCCGCGGCGGAAAGAAATAAACGGCCGGCATGGACGCGTTCGGCATACTCGACTACCCGGGCTACTGGACCGACATGTTCATACGGGCCATCGTATCGTGCGTTACCGTCGGCCTGCCGGTGGCCCTGGCCATTCTGGTAGCGGCGCATATTATCAAAAAGAAGTAGGGCCGTATCTTTGGGCGCGGCCGCTTAGGAAGAAAGCGCGCGGGTAGCAGCATCTTTGTTAGTCGCAGAAAATGCGGAACTGGGAAAACGCCGGTGAAATGGTCCCTGATTTTCGTATTCTGGCTCGCGATGGCCGTACTCATATCAGCAGACGGGTTCGTCGGTTACTTCGTAGTAATGCCCAAGTTCGGCGAATACGTGAACCACGTCTATAAATCGGCAGTAGCGGTGGGGATTACGGCATTGTTCTCGTGGGTATACGCTATTATTTCCAAGGGGGAAGGTTGGCTGACGTACGCCGTTGCTTGCGGCGTAATCTGGGTAATTATAACCACCTGCTTCGAGTTCGTAGCCGGCCATTACCTTTTTGGAAACCCGTGGCCCGCTTTGTTTAACGATTACAGGATTTGGGCCGGTCGGCTGTGGGTCCCGGTGCTTTTAACCTCGCTCGCCGGGCCGGCGTTAATGGGACATTTCGTTAATTTAAAGGGTAAATAACGGGAGCGTTCGTAGTGTTAAGAGGGCTCTGGCGAATAATAGCGGGAACCTGGTGGCTCGTCGTCGGATTGATCGTCGTGTTCAAGCACCTGTTCTTCCGCCGCGCGATAACCATCCAATTCCCGAAAGAGCGCATGGTGATGTGGCCCCGGTTCCGCGGCCGCGTCGGGATGGTCCCCGGGGACAACGGCGCGAAGCATAAGTGCACCGGCTGCGGCCAGTGCGTCCGGGCTTGTCCCGCCGCATGCATCTTCCTGGACACTCATAAGGAAGAAGGCGTCAAAGGTCTTATCGTGGACCGGTACGCCATCGACCTCGGGCTTTGTATCTACTGCGCCCTCTGCGTCGAGATATGCCCCTTCGGCGCCCTACGGACCGTAACCGACTACGAGATTTCCGTCTTCGATAAAGGCGAACTAATGTGGGAGATGGACGGACTGCTGGAGCCGCGGCGCGCGCCCAGGTTCAAGCGCTGAGCCGGCGGCGCCGGGAGGATATGTATGGGTGGATGGATTTATACTATAGCTTTCTACGTTTGCGCGGCGCTCCTGGTCGCGTCAGCGTTAGGCGTGCTTCTGCTGCGTAACCTGTTCCACGCCGGCCTGAGCCTTATCGCGGCGCTCTTCACGATGGCGGCGCTCTTTATCCTGCTTGGCGCCGAGTTCGTCGCCGGCATCCAGGTGTTGATATACGTGGGCGCCATCGCCGTGTTGATTCTCTTCGCCGTGATGCTGACTCAACGCATCGCCGAAGAGAAGGTCAAGCGATACACGCGGGCGCTCTTGCCCGGGTTGGCCGTCGCGCTGGCGCTCGTGATCGTAATGATACTGGTTACGACAGGACTCACCGGATATGGGTTCACCCCGTTCGCGACCGAGGACACGGTCGGCGACATCGGCAAAGCCCTGCTCTCGACCTACGTCCTTCCCCTCGAGGTGATTTCGCTCCTATTGCTGGGGGCGTTGGTGGGCGCCATCGTCCTTGCCCGCAAAGAGGAGGAAAAATGACGATCACGCCCGCGCACTTCATCGGCCTGGCGTTTATTATATTCGCGATCGGGTTCCTGGTCGTCGTCGTCCGCAAGAACGCGATCGCGATATTGATGGGCGTGGAGCTGATGCTCAACGCCGTGAACCTGATATTGTTGGCGTTTAACCGGATCCACGGCACGATGGAGCTGGACGGCCAGGTCTTCGCGATCTTCGTCATCGCCGTCGCGGCGGCCGAGGCGGTCGTCGGTCTGGCGCTGATACTCGCGGTCTACCGCAGCCTGGGGACCGTCAGCATAGATGATTTAAGCGCGTTGAAAGGGTAGTTATGAAACCGTTCGCAATAACGCTCTTTTTGATCGGCATCTCGGCGGCAACAGCGGCCAACGAAGCGGGTTGGGACGTGGAACGCTGGGGCGTTCACTTTACGATACTATTCAACGATGAGCACGACGAATACGATAATTGCTCGGTCTGGCGCGGCAATGACGTTGAGTACTATCTGATGAAATTCGATACGCCCGACCCGGAGTTCGCCCGCGAGGTCCATATGAAGTCGGCGTCGCTAGCAGAAGACGCGATACTTTCCGAAAGGGAAGTGGACGAGGAAACGGAACGTTCGGGTTTCGTCGCCGGTTTAGAGACGGAATACGCGTACGATGACGGGGAGTATAGAGAGACGGCACGTTACCTGAGCGACGGAGAAACGTGCTTCGCCCTGATATTCTCATGCCCGGTCGACGGTTGGGACGACAACGAGTTCTACCGCGACGACTTCTTTACGTCGGTGAGTAAGTACTAGGTGATGAAGGTAATTACGACGTTCTTCCTCCTGACAGCGACAGCAGCGACGGCGGGGCTCGCGGGAGTTGATTTCGTACGTTACGACGACGCCGCCGGCGCGTTCTCTATATCGCTACCGTCAGGTTATACGTTATCCAAAAGCGGCGCTTACCCTCGGTACTTCAGCTGGGCCGACGATAATATAGGACTAACGTTCGTCTCGGTGAACTGGGCCGACGGCGCACCGCTAACGGCCGACGAGGTTAAGGAAGCATACGAGAGTTATTTAGGAGTCGAGTCCGACCTAAACTCGCGGGAGACGATTGTACCCGACGACCTGCTTCCCGTGTACGGCGCCGACGACGGACTCCGGGGACGTTACTACATCACGGACGGCGCCGAAGAAACGTGCTACCGGGTTTCTTTCTTGGACCGGCGTGACCGGGTTTACACGTTTATAATCGCCGTACCGGCGGCGACAGAAGAAGAAACGTTGGACGTCATCGAAACCGTACAGAACTCGGTAATCTTACTAGAGGGAGACTGACCGTGAGAACGATATTCTTTTTAACCGCACTGGGGCTGGCCGCTTTCGCGCCCGCCGCCGCGATTTCATACGTAACCGTTTCCGACGACGCCGGTTTTACGGTAGAATTACCCGAAGGCTTCGAAATCGCTTCCGAAGTAGCCGAAGACCCCGTAATCCGGGAATTAACCGAAGGTAAACCGTCGGTCGTTTCCACGTACGTATGGGAAGGCTCCGAGCTCGAAGGTATGGGCTTCGCCGTCGTACGTATCGGCGGCGGCGGGGTAGCGCCTGATAAAATGGAATCCTTCGTTCACGAGCGCCTTAACGCCGAAATGATGCCCTATAAGGTAACCGACCTGGGACTCACCCACGCCAGGATAACCGAAATAGGGGCCGACTCGGGTAACAGCGTCCAGTACACGGCCGAGATCGAAGAAATGGTTTTGAAGGTGAACGTATACTACTTGCAGAAAGGTAACGCCAGCTATTTGGTTATTATCGGCTGGCCTTTAGACGCCGGGTTCGCCGGCGCCGGTCAGCACATAGAAAAAACGTTCAAGTTGGAGTGATATTTCTCCGGTCATCTAACCGGTTTAATACGGAGACTTCGACGATATGTCTATAATCCCGATTCTCGCCGTAATAGTCCAATTCGCGCCGCTGGTGGGTTTCGCCGTCGCCCTCTTCTGGGGCAAACGGATGGGCGAGCCGCGAGCCAGCTTTGTTCCCGTCGCGATGATGGGCGTAAGCGCCCTCGCGAGCATCCCGTTATTGGCCGGCGTCCTGTCCGGCCACGGCGGGCTCTTTACCGTCGAGTGGATAAACTCCGGTGCGATAAGTATAAACATCGGCTATATGCTGGACAACTACAGCGCCGTAATGACGGCAACCGTCGCGATCGTCGCGTTCCTCATCCATCTCTACTCGATAGGCTACATGCATGGTGACCCGAGGTTCGGCCGGTTCTTCGCGTACCTGAACCTCTTCGCGTTCTCGATGCTGGGGCTGGTGACGGCTTCGAACTTTATGCAACTCTTTATCTTCTGGGAGTTGGTCGGCCTCTGCTCGTACCTTCTTATCGGCTTCTGGTACGAGAAGAAATCGGCGTCCGACGCCGGCATCAAAGCCTTCATCACCACGCGAACCGGCGACGTCGGGTTTATGCTCGGGATATTCCTCCTCTTCGCTCTGACCGGCTCGATGGACTACGACAAGATATTCCACGCCGTCGAGGGTGGCGCCATCGGCCCGACGTTGATTACGGCGGCGGCGCTCCTCCTCTTCTGCGGCGCGATAGGGAAATCGGCCCAGATACCGCTGCAGGTGTGGCTCCCGGACGCGATGGAAGGCCCGACTCCCGTCAGCGCCCTCATCCACGCCGCGACTATGGTCTGCGCCGGCGTGTATATGATCGCACGGGTATTCCCCATCTTCGAAGCGGCGCCTACGGCGCTCTTCGTCGTCGCCATCGTCGGCGGGACCACAGCGCTCCTCGCCGCGACCATAGCGTTGGTACAGATTGACATCAAGCGGGTGCTGGCGTACTCGACGGTCAGCCAACTTGGGTATATGATACTGGCCCTTGGGGTCGGCAACCCGGTGGCGGCCTTTTTCCACCTGGTTACCCACGCGTTCTTCAAGTCGCTCCTATTTCTCGGGTCCGGCTCGATGATACACGGGACAGGCACCCAAGACATCCGGGAGATGGGCGGTCTGGCACCCAAGATGAAGACGACGACGTGGACGTTCGTTGTCGGGGCGCTGGCGCTGGCAGGCGTACCGCCTTTGGCCGGTTTCTTCTCCAAGGACGAAATCTTGGGCTCCGTCAGCGACTACGGCCACTGGTGGCTAATAGTCTGCGGCTTTCTGACGGCTCTCTTGACGGCCTTCTACATGTTTCGGGCTATATATATCTCCTACGCCGGGAAACCGCGGACGGCGGGCGCCGAGCACGCACACGAGTCACCGCCGGTTATGACGATACCGCTGATCGTCCTCGCCGTATTCTCGGTCACGGCCGGGTGGATATTCTTCGTCCCCGGCGGCTTCGGCGCGTTCTCGGGCTTGAGCGTTTTCCTTCACCACGAGCACGGGATTAACGTGGGGGCGATGGGCGCGTCGGTAATTCTGGCCCTCTCAGGTATCTTCATCGCGACGATAATCTACCTCTGGAAGTGGGTGGACAACGAGCAGCTCTACAAGATATTTCGGCCCGTCGCTTTCGTGCTCGAACGCAAGTACTTCTTTGACGACGTTTACCACGGTTTGCTCGTCCCCGGGTTCGTCCTCTTCAGCCGCTTCTGGGGCGCGTTCGACCTGTGGGTAATAGACGGCATCGTCAATCTGTCGGCTTTCATGACGGTCCTGGTCAGCCGCTTCGAAGGTTGGTTCGACCTGGCAATAGTGGACGGGGTTGTTAACCTACTCGGCTGGATTACCAGAACGTTCGGCGCCGGGTTCCGTAAACTTCAGACTGGGTACGTACAGGAGTACATAATCATCCTGGGCGTCGGCGCCGTCGCCGTGATACTGGCGGCACTTGCGATATTGTAAGTAAAGCCGTTAAAATAGGAGGTTGGTTACAATGAAAACGCGATTAGTTTTAATCTTTTCGATAGCTTTATTAGCGCTTTCCGGCGTTTTCATAGGTTGTGACAACAACGTTACGGGGCCTGACGACGGCGATGGGGATGGTAACGGCGACGGGGACGAAGAAAAACCGGAATTATCGAACCCGAATCCACCAGACGGCGCAACGGGCGTAGATTTCCTTTTGGATTCCGTAAGTTGGGAATGTACGAACCCCACCGGTGCCAACCTTACGTTCGACGTCTACTTCGGCGAATCGGGTTCGCCCCTAGACTTAATAGCTAACGATATACCTGATACAAAATGCCCAATAGGACCGCTAGAAGAGAAAACCGGTTATCAATGGCAAGTTACCGTAGATTACGGAGAAGGTCTAACCGAATGGGGTCCCGAATGGGAGTTCGAAACAGCAGAGTCACCTGGTTGGCATATAGAAATAGTCGATTATATCGGTGAGTTTTATCCTTTCTACGACATTTCACTTACTATAGATAGCGGAGATAATCTGTATATGAGTTATTATTCTATGGGAGACCATGGTTTAAAATACGCATACACGAGTGGGCGAGGTTGGACGACCGAAATCGTCGATACGGATGGTTATATGCCCGGTCAAGGTTCTTCTATTGAACTAGATATTAACGGCGACCCGCATATAAGCTATGTAACCGCCCTGGATCTATCCGGACAAGAAATCAGGTGCGCCCGTAAAACGGGGCTAACGTGGTCAATTGATAATATCGCAAGCGGCTATTTATGGGGTACTTCCCTCGTTTTAGACGGTTCGTCTAACGAACATATTACATATTACGAAGAGGGAGGTGGGAATCCTAGAATATTTTACACTTACAAAAGCGGTTCCGGGTGGATTAGAAAAGAGGTATATGCAGGTATCTCCCACAACTCGCGTAAATCGATAGGGTTTAATAAGGACGGTAAACCCGTTATTTGTTTCAACCCCTTTAATGACATAGACTACGACTTAAGGTTTGCTACTTGGAACGGTTCAAGTTGGGATATCGAAGTGATAGATAGCGGTACTTATCATATATCCTGGCAAGCCGAGATGGTCATCGACGCCCAAAAGAACCCTCATATCGTATATAACGACGGTTTAAGTTATCCCGAACATCTGATGAAGTACGCGCGTAGAAATGGGTCTTCGTGGATAATAGAAAATATAGAAGTAGATAGGTGGGAAGCTAGGCCTTGGGTTTGCGATTTATACCTCGATGGTACTGGCAAACCACATATAACCTATACAACCCGCGAATACGTTTCAGGTAATTACCGATACGAATTAAAATACGGTTATTTCGACGGCACGTCTTGGTCCAATGAACTAGTCGAAGAAGCGGAAGTAGGTTCGAATAGATTAGTATTGGACGCTCAAGGATACCCCCATATCTTATATTTCGATGAAAACACTTATGAGTTGAAACACGCTTATTACATACCGGAAAGCCGTTTTGATACGTCGGCGCTGCGAATAAAAGCCGTACCTCATACGAAACAAAAAGACGATAAAACGAAAGCGAAATTAAAAGAAGGGGAACGGAAGAAAGGTAAAGATTTAGCGTCGGGTATCGTCGAATAAACGTATTACCGCCGGAGGGTCACCCGGGCAGCGTTAACGTTAGTTTTAACCTGACGGACGATCAGTATCAATACATGAAAGAAGCCTCATATATCATCGTTATCTCGGCGGTTTGTTGGGCCTTATCGGCGACAGCTTATACCAACGACGCCGTCATCTCGCCGAACCCGGCGGCCCGGGCCTACTTCTGGGAGGGCATCGACGCGCTGGCCGATGGCGACGAGATTGGCGCGAAAGACCGGTTCGAGCTTGCAGTCGGCGCAGACGAAAAATGTGTACTCGCGTACGCGCTCCTCAGCCAACTCGCGTACGCCGCGGGCGACGAAGAGCTGTCCCGCGAGTACTACGACAGGATGTCGGAAGAACCGCCGGAGCTGGAGGTACTATACGCGTGGGCCGTCGAACCGACGGCGGAAGGCGATTGGGACGAGGCGGCGGCCCGGGCCCGCGAATTCGTCGAACAGTACCCGCAGACTCTCCGGGCTATCGCGATACTCCATCTTCTCGGCCGCGCCCAGTACTACATGGGCGAGCGAGACGAAGCCTGGGAGACCCTCAACTATGCCTTTATGATGAGCGACCTGGTACCCGGAACGGTACCGGCCTACGAAAACGAAGACGAGTACGAAACCATATCGGCGTTCGTTTCGGGCGATTCGAACGTCGAATAACCGATACAGACTTCGATTATAAAGATTTGGGGACGTAACCCCTCTAGGAGGAACATCGATGGACTTCCCGATTCTCACCGTAACGACATTCGCGCCCATAGTCGGGATGATTATAATCCTATTAATGCCCCGCAAACTCGAGAACCTGATAAGGGGAACCGGGGTCTTCTTCTGCGGCGTCTCGCTCGTATTATCATTGGCGATGCTCTTCATCTATAAGGCGGACATGGCCGGTATAATGCAGATGGAAGAGCAGTACCGGTGGATTCCCACCATCGCCGTCAGCTACCACGTGGGCGTCGACGGGCTGTCGTTCCCGCTCTACATTCTAACGACGGTCCTCTCGTTCCTCGCGGCGATAGCCTCGTTCTCGGTCAAGGAGCGGGTCAAGGAATACTACGCCCTCTACCTCCTCCTGGTAACGGGGATGTTGGGCGTCTTTATCGCCCTCGACCTCTTCCTCTTCTACGTCTTCTGGGAAGTTATGCTGGTACCGATGTACTTCCTCATCGGCATCTGGGGGGGAGAACGACGCGAATACGCGGCCATCAAGTTCTTCCTCTACACCCTTCTGGGCAGCGTAGTAATGCTCCTTGGGATTCTCGCACTTTTCTTCACGTCGACGCCCCACACCTTCGATATGATGGCCCTGATGGCCCAGAACGGAAACTTCGTCCACGGGTTCCAGATAATCGTGTTCATGGCTTTCTTCATCGGATTCGCGATAAAGGTACCCGTCTTCCCGTTCCACACGTGGCTTCCCGACGCCCACGTGGAAGCGCCGACGGCTATCTCGGTCCTCCTCGCCGGGATACTCCTTAAAATGGGCGCTTACGGGCTCCTACGGGTAAGTTACCCTATACTGCCCGAAGGGGCCGTCTGGTTCGCCGTGCCGCTTGCGGTCTTGGGGATAATAAACATAGTTTACGGGGCGCTCGTCGCGATGGCCCAGAAGGACCTCAAGAAGCTCATCGCGTACTCGTCGGTGAGCCACATGGGGTTCGTACTCCTCGGAGCGGCGGCGATGACGGCCACGGGTTTCAACGGCGCGATGATGCAGATGCTCGCCCACGGGATAATCACCGGCGGGCTCTTCCTCATGGTGGGCGTCCTCTACGACAGGACCCACGACCGTATGATCGAGCACTACGGCGGGCTGGCCAACAAGGTCCCGATATTCGTCGGCGTCTTCTCGGTCACGATGTTCGCGTCGCTGGGTCTGCCGGGTATGGCCGGGTTCGTGGGCGAGTTCCTCAGTTTCGCCGGGACGTTCCCGGTATACAAATGGGCCGTAATCGCGGCGGCGCCGGGCGTGGTCATAACTGCGGGTTACTTCCTCTGGACTATCCAACGAATGTTCCTGGGCGAGTTCAATACCCAGTGGGAAGGGCTTACGGATATGAGCGCCCGCGAGCTCGTAACGATGGTCCCCCTAATCGTATTGATGATCACGTTCGGCGTATGGCCGCGGCTGTTAATCGACCTGATGAACCCGGCTATGGCTAAACTGGCCGAGTTCATGGCCACGTTCCGTTAACGGTTTCGGACATCAACCCTTACTAAGGGGAACGTTATATGGTTTACGACTGGATGCACCTGGCGCCTCACATGGTTCTGGCCGGCGCCGGTATATTCGTAATAACCCTGGACCTGGTTTGGGGGAAGCTCGGACGCGCATTGGCACCCTGGCTCACGATAGCCGCCGCGGCCGCCGCCGGCGCCCTGGCCCTCCGGGCGTGGGGCCCCGGCGCCGTAAGTTGGGGCGGGGCTCTCGTCGTGGACAGCCTGTACGTGCTATTCGGCCTCGTCTTCTCCGTCGCGCTGATTCTGGTCACGCTTCTCTCGCTCCGATATTGGCCATTGGACCAGGAAAGAAAGCCCGAGTACTTCGGACTGCTCCTGCTCGTTACCGCCGCTGTTTACTTCATGGCTTCGAGCCTCGACCTCATACTAATCTACGTCGCGATCGAGTTCTCGTCGATTCTATCTTACGTGCTTGCCGGATACTTACGCCGTAACCCGGCGTCGGGCGAAGCCGGGCTCAAGTACTTCCTCTACGGCGCGTCCGCCTCGGCCGTGATGCTTCTCGGATTCGCCCTATTGTACGGGATGACCGGTACCACCAACCTGGTCGGGATAAGCGAAGCGCTGCCCGAACTGGGCCGGTCCGCCAGCGACGTGGGGTACATCACCCTCGTCCCCGGCGCCGTGGAAATCCCGGGCAACTGGGCGCTCTTCCTGGCCGCCGGGTTGGTGCTCGTGGGCCTCGGTTACAAGATAAGCGCCGTGCCGTTTCATATGTGGGCGCCGGACGCGTACAACGGCGCTCCTACCCCTATCGCGGCGTTCCTTTCGGTCGCGTCCAAAGCCTCGGGTTTCGCCGTCCTCCTCCGGTTCGTCCTAGTCCTCCACCCGAACCTGGAGTTGGTCGGCGGCGCGTGGACGTCGTACGTATCGGTCCTCGCGGTCCTCAGCATGGTAATCGGTTCGTTAATCGGCATAGTCCAGAACGACATCAGGCGGCTGCTGGCGTACTCGTCTATCGCCCACGCCGGGTTCATCCTACTCGGCGTAGTCGCCGATACGCGGCTCGGGTACGCGTCGGTTATCATATACCTGGTCATCTACGCCTTTATGAACATAGGAGCCTTCGGTCTGGCGAGTATAGTCGGCCACATTACGGGCGGGTACGAGCTGAGCGACTACTCGGGTCTGGGGCGCCGGCGCCCGATTCTGGCGGCGCTCTTGGCGGTCTTCCTGCTGTCGCTGGCCGGGATACCGCCGCTGGCCGGGTTCTTCGCCAAGTTTTACGTGCTGGCGGCTATTATCCAGACCGGCCACTATACCCTCGCCGTCATCGCCATCTTGATGAGCGTGGTCGGGCTCTTCCTTTACGCCCGAGTCCTCAAGGCTATGTACTTCGACAGACCCGAAGAAGCGGTGCCCGAGGTCCGGCGCCTGTCCTGGGCAGGCGCCGTCGCAATGGTCCTCTGCTTCGTCGGGACACTTGCGCCCGGCGTCTATCCGCAACCGCTCGTGGCCTGGGCGAAAGAAGCCATCGCGTTGATCTTATAAAAAAAACGCCTTAAACACCGATACGACTAACCGCCCGCGGGAACGGGCGGTTTAACGCTATACGCGTGGCCGGGCAAAAGGTTTGATTTAGGCCGGTCGTTTTGCTAAAATTCCTAAAAGACCGAATATCCCCAAAACGGCGTTAAGAACGGTTGGCAACCATGTTTAGAAGAGACTATTCCGTACTGATAACCGCCCACTCGGGCGAAAAAGTGTATTCGTTTCACATAAACCGCTGGGCTTTACGGGCCGCGGCCGTTCTCTTTTTAGCTGTCGCGGCGGGTTCGATCGCCGTAATCTACACGACCGTCGTCAACTACCGCGTTCTCAATGAAGCAGTCGTACCGGCGTACGCCAGCAACATAATTCTGGCCGAGGAGAACATGCGTTTGTACGAGGAGATAGAGACGCGCGACAACGCCATCGGCAGCCTCGAGTTCCGCGTGGAGAAAGAGCGGGAGGAGTACGCTCAGGCTCTGGCCCGGCTCCACGCAAGCATAAAGCGCTTGAACAAGTTCTACACGGACTTGAAAATAATGGCCGGGTTCAGATTGTCCGCCGACGAAGCGAAGCGGCTCAGCGGCGACGTGGAGGACCTCGGTTCCGGGGGTCCGTCTATGGACCGCTACGAGTACGTCCAATCTATGCTTATACAACAGGACGAGGAGTTCATCCGCGAGAGTATCAACCGCGAAAGCCTTCTAGCGAAGGAATGCTCCCGATGCGAAAAGGAATTCCTGGTCCTGAAAGCGATGCTGGAGAAGAAGAAGTCGCTACTTGCCGATATGCCGGACATGTCGCCTGTCAAGGGGATTATCACGTCGTACTTCGGGGCGCGGCGCGCCAACGGCGTCCACAACGGCCTGGACATCGGGGCGCCATTAGGAACTCCGATAGTCGCGCCGGCTGACGCCGTAGTAATTAAAGCGGGGCCCAGCCCTCTTTACGGAAATGTCGTCTTTCTTGACCACGGCGAGGGCGTAACGTCCCGGTACGCCCACCTCTCGGATGTGAACTGTTCCGTGGGCGACCGGGTCGTCCGCGGCGACGTAATCGCGTTCACGGGCGCCACCGGCTGGGCGACCGGCTCGCACCTCCACTACGAAATCCGTATAAACGGCGTACCGGTGGACCCAATAAACTACCTTAACGACAAACTTCAAGTCCATATAGTCGACGGGAGCAAGCGGATAAACGTGGATATCCCCGAAGACTTCGAGGAGACGCTGGAGTTGGTGGACGCGGAGGATGCACCTATCGGCGGTCCCGGCGAAGAGTGATACGGGGCGTTCGTCGGATGGAAAAACCTATCGCGATAACGATAGCCGGGCACGACCCATCAGGCGGCGCCGGCGCCGCGGCGGACGCAATAACTTTCGCGGTGCTCGGGTGTTTCCCAGCGACCGTCGTTACCGCGATTACATATCAGAACACTACAGGCGTCGCCGGTTTCGATACGCTCGTGGCCGGCCACGTAGAGAAACAGCTAATAGAAGTTATGAACGACTACCGTATATCGGCGGTGAAACTGGGGATGCTGGGGTCGGACGAAGTTACATCCATGTTGGCGCCGTATCTCCGCGGGTATGCGGACGCCAGCGTACCGGTGGTCTGCGATACTGTTTTCACGTCCGGCGCCGGGGAACCGCTATTCGAGGGCGACGCGGCTGGCGCGTACGTCGAACACGTAATCCCCCATTGTTCGATGATCACGCCGAACCTGCCGGAAGCGGAAACGCTAACCGGTAAAAAGATAGAAGACCCGCGGTCAGCAGCCGAGGAGTTATACAAGCTTTACGGAATACCGGTACTACTGAAAGGCGGACACGCGCCGGGTTACGTAGTAGGTGATGTACTCTTCAATGGCCGGGGCTTCGACGAGTTCTCAAGGCCGAGAGTGAAAGGGGAAATACACGGTACCGGCTGTCTACTTTCCGCGGCCATAACCGCTTATTTCGCCAGGGATTACAAACTCCGCGATGCGGTCTCGGCGGCCGAGGACTACGTCTCGGCGGCGTTGGAAAACCGCCTGACGCCGGGAAAAGGGACGGCGATACCCGACCGGCTAGCGGCCATAACGTCGCAGTAAATGGTGTCGAACGCCGCACTTATAGACGAGTTGGCACGTTTACGCATAATATTAACGGTCCTTATCGGTTTGACCTTCGCGGGTTGCGAAAAGGAAGAACCGCCGGACTACGGGAAATACGCGCCGGCCAAGACGATTCGCGACCTTAACCTGGCGTATAATTTCCGGGACCCGGAGCTACTCGCCGGGTTGTTCGACGAAGACGACTTCGAGCTGTTGCCGGGTACGCGGCCGGAAGGTTTCCCGGCCGAATGGGGTTATGACGAGGAAACGGCCGCGACCGGGGCCCTGTTGGAAAGCGCGTACACGATAACCTTCGAAATGGTAAGCGACGACGCGTACATCGGCCGGGCCAGGGTGGATAACACCGAATACGTAACACCCTGGCTCGATACGCGGATTCGGGTCTATCCCGACGAATACAAAGCGTTATACGCGAGGGGCCGCGTCCGGTTCACTCTACGACGCGGCGGGCCCGACGAGCAATGGAAGATAATTCGACTCGAGGACTACACGGGGCCGGAGTACGCCGACGTATTGGAGAAACCTGACACGGAGTTGACTTCGTGGACGGCAATTAAACTATCGTACCTCGGCGTAGATACCGCGGAAAAGAGAACCGAATGAACTGGGTCGACCTGGTACTCGCGGCGGTTATCGTATTCAACGTCGGCCTCGGTATCGCCCATGGCATCTTCCGGGAGGTATTGAGCCTCGCCGGGATCGTAATCGGTATCTTCGCCGGAATAAAAGGCTACGAAGCTATCGGTTGGCACGTTGAGGGTTTCCTGGGTACGGGGCCGGGGGTCGCGAACCTGGTGGCGTTCGTCCTGATATTCGCCGTAATAGTCAGCGTTTTTTACTACCTAGGACATTTATTACACAAAGCGGCGGCCAAACTCTTCGTAAGCTGGCTCGACAGGACCGGCGGCGGGGTCTTCGGCGCCGTTAAGGGGTTGTTGTTCGCGAGCGTAATATCGCTCGTGCTGGCACTATTCCCGTTCACAGACAAGCTGGAGAACGACCTGAATACGTCGATCATCGGCCCCCACGTGGTCAAGTTCGCGCCGGCGCTCTACGGAACGGTTATGGGATGGGTAAGAGGCGGTGACTACGAAGGGTTGGATATAACTTCTCTGTTGGAAAGTTACGCCGAGGGCGCGGCCGAGGAGACCGAAGACGAGTCATTACCCGACGACTTCCTGCCAGCCGAAGACGATGAAGAATAGCGAGGAAAACCCGAAGTTGATAGATCACCACGTCCATACTATCTACTGCGGCCACGCCGAGGGGACGTTGGAAGACTACGTGGCGTCGGCCGGGGAAGCCGGCCTTGGAGGCGTCGGATTCTGCGACCATTTACCTTTCTTGGCGTTCGAGGATCGGTCGCTCGCTATGTGTTGGGAAGAACTTCCACGGTACGTGGACGAAGTACTCAGACTCGCGGGAAAGGAAAAATCTCCCGCCGTCAAATTGGGTATTGAAGCCGATTACTTCCCCGGGCAGGAGGAAACCCTTTACGCTATATTCCGCAACTTCCCCTTTGATTATGTTTACGGGTCAATACATTTTATCGAAGGGTGGGGCTTTGACGACAGCCGCAACGTAGAAAAGTACGAAGGACTCGACGTGAACGACTTCTACCGGAAATACTACAACCTCGTAGTCGAAATGGCGGTAACCGGCCTCTTCGACGTATGGGCCCACCCGGACTTACCCAAAAAGTTCCGCTACCGCCCGGATAACCAGCCAGTCGAATTGGTCGAAGCGGCTCTCGAGGCTATAGCCGCCAACGGTATGGCGCTTGAGGTCAATACCGGCGGGCTTCGCAAGCCGGTCGGGGAGGTGTACCCCGAACCGTGGATATTGGAGATCGCGAACCGCGCCGGCGTACCGATATGCTTTGGCTCCGACGCGCATAAACCCGAATATGTAGGCGCCGCATTCGTCGAAGCCGTAAAGCTGGTCCGGTCCAGCGGCTACGAATCTCACGTAACCTTTAAGGGGCGGCGTCCGGTGGAGTTGGAACTCCCGACATAAAAAAGGTGACGCTTATGCGTTTAGGCGTGAACATAGACCACGTAGCGACCGTCAGACAAGCTCGGGGAACTTTCGAGCCGGACCCGGTAGCTGCCGCGTTCCTGTGCGAGCGGGCCGGCGCGAGCCACATCACGATGCACCTTCGCGAGGACCGTCGCCATATCCAGGAGAGGGACTTGGCGATATTGAGCGAGGTCGTCGCCACCGGTATAGATTTGGAAATGGCCGCGACCGCAGAGATGGTCACAATCGCGAAGAAGTACGAACCGACGTTCGTAACCCTCGTCCCGGAGAAGCGCGAGGAGTTGACTACCGAAGGCGGCTTGGACGTCGCCGGGCAAGCGGAGCGGTTGACCGAGGTCATCGCCGAATTAAAAACGGCCGGCGTACCCGTCAGCACGTTCATAGAGCCGGAGGAAGCGCAAATAGACGCGTCGGTCGAAATCGGAGCCGAAATCGTGGAAATACACACCGGCTCGTACGCCAACGCGACCGGAGATGAAAGGGAACGGCAACTGGAACGCATAATGACTGCGGCCGAGCACGCTTCCGGCGCCGGTCTTTCGGTAAGCGCCGGCCACGGGCTGACATACTACAACGTAGCGCCGGTCGCGGCGATACCGGAAATCGAGGAACTGAACATAGGTCACAGCATAGTATCCCGAGCGATTATGATCGGGATGGAGGACGCGGTACGCGAGATGCTCTCGTTAATAAAGGAGGCCCGGCGGTAGTGGCCGTCGTCGGCATAGGGCTGGACGTAGTAGACGTTCCCCGGTTCGCCGGGGTTTACGAACGTTTCGGCGAAAAGTTCCTGCGGCGAGTCTTCACCGACGCGGAACGGGTTTACTGCGGGAAACGGGCTGAGCCGCTCAACTGCTACGCTGGACGCTTCGCCGCCAAGGAAGCCGTCTTCAAAGCTATCGGCGGCGGAACCGGCGTACCTATCCCGCTCCGGGACGTCGAAATCGCGATGGACGGACGCCGCCCGACGGCCCGCCTGCGGGCGACGGCCGAAAGATTGGCCGGCGAACGCGGTATAACGGATATACACGTAACGATAAGCCACGACGCCGGCGTTGCGGCCGCGGTGGCGGTCGCCGTTAACGATAAGTAACCTCCTAATGTTAGAAGCCGAGAAGATTAACCCGGCGGGAATACCCAACGAAGTAGTTTCGGTCGTCCGCCGCCTGCAGGAGGCAGGTTACGAAGCGTATCTGGTAGGCGGATGCGTACGGGACCTGGTTATGCGAGCGGAACCCGACGACTACGATGTCGCGACGGATGCCCGGCCCGACGAGGTCGCCAGGTTATTTCCGCGGACCGCCCCTACCGGGGTTAAACACGGTACCGTCAGCGTCCTCGGCGAACGCGACCGGTACGAGGTCACGACTTACCGCTGCGACGGGAAGTACGGCGACGCCCGCCATCCCGACGAAGTCGCGTTTACCGGCGACATATACGAGGACCTGGCGCGCCGGGACTTCACTATCGGCGCGATGGCTTACGACCCGATAAACGACGCCTTCCTGGACCCCTTCGACGGCGTACAGGATTTCCACGACCGGGTTATACGAGCAGTAGGCGACCCGGTCGAACGTTTCTACGAGGACGGATTACGGCCGCTTCGGGCGGTTCGATTCGCCGCCCGTTTCGGCTTCGCCGTGGACCCTGCCACTTTCGCCGCGATTCCCAACGTTCTCGACAGGGTTAAGATGGTTTCCGCAGAACGGGTCCGGGGCGAGCTTATGAAGATGTTGGAGCAATCACCGAAACCGTCTTACGGACTCGAGTTAATGCGAGAATCGGGGTTAATGAAGCTTTTCTTACCGGAGCTCCTGGACGGATACGGTGTTGAACAGAACAAATTCCACGCGTACACAGTTTACTTGCACAACATATACACTTGCGATAACGCGCCGGCGGACAAACCTTTGATAAGACTCGCCGCAGTATTACACGACGTAGCTAAACCCCAAACCCGCCGGGACCGAAACGGGAAAGTAACGTTTTACAACCACCAAGTGATCGGCTCCCGAATGGCTAAAAAGATAATGGAACGGCTCCGGTTTAGTAAACGGGAACAGGACTTCGTCCGTCATCTGGTTTACCATCATATGTTCGGCTATACCGACGAATGGACGGATTCGGCGGTACGCCGTTTCATCCGCAAGGTCGGACGGGAGTTCGTCGATGACCTGTTCGAGTTGCGAATTGCCGACACTATCGGGAGCGGACGCCTGCGGGCGTTCCCGGTTTACCTCGAGAAGCTGAAGCGGCGTATCGACAAGGAATTGGCCGGTCAAGACGCGTTCAGCGTGAAGGACCTGGCCGTGGACGGCGAAGAAGTTATGGAACGGCTGGGAATCGCGCCCGGGCCGGAAGTCGGAAACGCGCTTAAGTTCCTGCTCGAAAGGGTACTCGACGAGCCGACCCTGAACCGGCGAGAGAAGCTACTGGAACTGTTGGACGAATATAAGGTTCTAACGGCGTAAAAAGTCCGAAACTAATCCAACCTCGGAAGGGCCCATTCGTTTTTCGAACTGAGTATTATCGTCACCGGACCGTCGTTAACGAGCTCGATTTCCATCATAGCTCCGAATACTCCGGAAGCGACGGGCACGCCCAGGTCCGAAAGCTTGCGAATAAAACGTTCGTACAAAACCTCCGCCAGCTCGGGGGGCGCCGCCGCGGTGAAACTCGGGCGACGCCCTTTTTTCATTTCACCGTGGATCGTGAACTGGGAAACTATCAGGGCGGAATAAGCGGTGTCCAACAAACTCAGGTTCATACGGCCTTCGTCGTCGCCGAAGACGCGGAGATTAGCTATCTTCTCGGCCAGGTAAACGGCTTCTTTCTCGTCGTCCTCGGCGCGGACGCCAAGCAACACGAGGAGCCCCGGACCTATCCGGCCGGTTTCCTCACCCGAGACACGGACGCTCGCCCGCGAAACCCTCTGTACGACGGCTTTCATACGCCAATCCGACTATTCGAAATAAAAAAAGACAGCCGTCGAACGACTGTCTTTTTGCGTTATCGAATCCGTTACTGTAACGGCGGAATCGTGAAGACCTGGTCCGGGTAAATCCAATCCGGGTCTTTAATCTGGTCGCGGTTGGCGTTGTAGATCAAGGGCCATTTGTAGTAGTACGGATGGCCGTAAACCTTTCCGGCGATCATCCAGAGGCAATCGCCGTAGATAACGGTGTACGTATCACCTTTGCAGAAGCCCTCTATGTACTTCTGGTCTTCGGCGATTATCCCTTTCCACCAGTCCTGGACCTTCTGGATCTTCATTATCTTGCCTTCGAGGGCCTTGTTCTCGTATTCGACGCCTTCGGCTTCTTTATTTAAGAGAGCCGCATCTTCGAGCATAGCGCCGGTCTGCTCTCTTACATCCATACCCGTCTGACGTTCGTTTTCGTCTATTTCTTTGACTATCGCGTCCCAGTTCTGGGCGTACGCCAACGCGGGGAGCAGCAAAGAAGCCGCGGCTAATATAAGGACGGTTTTCTTCACAGCGTTTTCTCCACCCCTTTCGTTAGGAGATATTGGAGTTAGTTAACCAGGAATCCCTCCAAAAAAGGGAATCTATTCCCAGCTGGGAGGTTCGTCAAGACCGTGGTAAAGCGGCGTAACCGCGTCGCCGCGACCCTTTTCGCAACCGTTGCGCTGGTCGTGCAACTCCTTATGGGTTTCAGCCAGGTCGTCGAGCGAGTTTACCAACCTTTCGAACTCGCTGTTATAAGCGTCGTTCGCGTCCTTGGCGCGTTGCAGGCGGTCTTCGGCGTCCTGCTTCTGCATCTTCGCGTCGTACCAAGCCCTGTCGTCGTCGTTCGGACGGCAGCCGATGGTGAAGACCCCGAGGATAAACGCCGCGACAACGACTAATGCGAGTAATTTCCTCATCCTGGAACTCCACCTCCCTTCGAGGCCGTTAATTTATTAATAGGTTACGTTTATAATTTATGAATCCGTTTCGGGTAAGCTGGGAACCGCATCCTATCCTCCCGCGCCGGATTTGCCGCATTATACGAAGGGGCGATTTTTTTGTCAAGGGAAAAAATTCGCCTTTTTCACACGGCGACGGTACGGGACACACAGACGCGTAAATGTGGCCGTACGGCGTTTACTTACTCTTTTCGGCTTCGAGGCAGGCGTTAACCTAGGTGCCATTGGGACGACGCAAAAAAACCGACCGTCTTAAGTCGAGACAACGGCCATACTATACGCTGTAACCCCACATTTCCCTTGACAATTGCGGTCTTTTAGATTAATATCCACGTCTGATTGCCGTCGGGTTCCCGGCGGGCGTAATCTTATAACCCGTGAAAATATGGCCCAAGGAGACGTAGAACAAGCGGCGGAGCTTGCAGCGGTTTTCGACGACTTGAACTCGCAAATAAGCCGCGTTATAATTGGGCAACAAGAGGTACTGTTCGAGATACTGATCGGCCTGGTCGCCGGCGGTCATTGCTTATTAACGGGCGTCCCGGGGCTGGCGAAGACCCTGATGGTCAGTACAATTTCGAAAGCTCTCGACCTCGAGTTTTCGCGTATCCAGTTCACGCCCGATTTAATGCCGTCCGATATAACAGGGACGGAAATCATTGACGACGAACCCGGCGACGGCCGCTCTTTCAGGTTCGTCCGCGGGCCGGTCTTCGCACAGGTAATACTGGCCGACGAAATAAACAGAACGCCGCCGAAAACCCAGGCCGCGCTACTACAAGCGATGCAGGAAGGCCAGGTTACGGCGGGAGGAAAAACCCACGACCTACCGCGGCCTTTCTACGTCCTTGCGACACAGAACCCGATCGAGCAAGAGGGGACTTATCCGCTTCCCGAGGCACAACTCGACCGGTTTATGCTGAACGTCCTCGTTGGCTATCCGGACGCCGACGAAGAAAACGAAATAGTCGCGACGACGACCTCGGCGCCGCCCGAAGACCCGGAACCGGTGGCGGGCGCCGAACAGATTACCAAGTACCAAGAACTTGTCCGGAGGGTGCCCGTACCCGAAAGCGTATTAAACACGACGGTCGAGCTCTGCCGGTCAACCCGGCCGGGCGACAGCGCGCCGGAGTACATTAACCGTTGGGTTTCCTGGGGCGTAGGGCCGAGGGCCGCTCAGCACCTCGTACTGGCGGCCAAAGGCGGAGCGTTACTACAAAAACGCAACGCGGTTACGATAGACGATATCGAAAGACTGGCGATACCGGTATTACGGCACAGGCTCGTCCTTAACTTCTCGGCCGAAGCCGAAGGCATAACACCCGACGACGTACTGAAAGAAGTAACCGAAACAGCATTGGCTTAAGGACCCTGATGGGAAAAAGGAAATACCTGAATATTATCGTCGCGCCGGAAGACCGGTCCTCGACTTTGAACTTCAGGCTGTCGTTGCCGTTCCTATATACGGTTACCGTGATAGCGTCGGTAATTTTCGTCGGGGTGGTCGTCCTAATCCTAAATCAGGCAATGGATGAGGTAAAACTAGGCGAACTCGAACTACTAAAACGTCAGAACCAACAACTTAAGGAGAAACTTGCCGAAGTAGATAAAATAGCCGAAAAAATCGACGAGTTGGAGGTAATCGAAGACAAGTTGATGGTAATGGCCGGGGAACGGGACGCCGAACGGGAACTCGAAGCTATTACCGTAGGTGAGGACGCGGAGCTTTTCGGGAAAGGCGCCTTCACCCTTCCCGACGGGTTACGCGAGTACCATGGGTATGTAGCCGAACACCCGGGAGCAGAGTTTATGGCCCCCCTGGGCGAACCGGCGGCGGGCGGATGGTTGAGCCGCGGTTTCGGCGAACGCGTATCGCTGGGTCCCAAGGGGTTCCACCCAGGCGTGGATATTGCGGTTAAAGAGGGAACGCCCGTCCGGGCCACTGGTTCGGGCGTGGTAATATTCGCGGCCAACGACCCGGTATACGGTAACCTCGTAATCGTAGAACACGGCTTGACCGGTTACAGCACCTTCTATGGACATAACAAAAGCTTGAAAGTCAAAGTGGGCGATAAAGTCAAACGGGGAGGGGTAATCGCCCTTTCGGGCAATACCGGTGAAAGCAGCGCGCCACACCTCCATTATGAAATACGCCTCCACGGCGTCCCGGTGAACCCGTTAAAGTATATCAAACGGCCAGGCGAGGTAACGTTTACGGATTTCGCGCCGGCGACCCCCGAAATAATCCCGGCAGAGGAGACGAAGATTACGGAGGAAAAGGCGCCGGCCGAAGACGAAAAACCGACTACCGAGGAAACGGAAGCCGAAACGCCCCCGACCGACGACGGCGGAAGTATCCCTGAAGAAGATACGACGCCAGCGCCGGAAGGCGAAAGCGATGGCGGTTAAAACGGAAAAACGGATTCAGTTCGATATAATCTGAGAAAGGAGTAAGCGAAAAATGTTAGGGAAAAGTTCCGGCGGGTCCGGCGAAAGTAAACTCAACTCCCTAATCGGGAAGGGATCAAACTGCGCGGGCGATATCGCCGTCGAAGGCGGGTTGAAAATAGACGGTGATTTTAAAGGGACTATCGCCGCGAGCTCGTTATATATAGGAAAAAACGCTAACGTTGAAGCGACCGTAAAAGTGAAAACGGCCGTCATAGGCGGCAAATTACGCGGCGATATTATCGCCGAGGACAGCCTCGAGTTACAACCCAAAGCCGAACTAATAGGCGACGTACGTACGAAAAACCTGGTAGTCGCGGACACCGCCGTAATAGAAGGCCGTTTCGACATGGGTATGTCGAAAGCCTACGCGAACCGTCCGAAATTAGACATGGAAAAGGCCGGTCCGCCGGCGGCTCCGTCGGCCGAGGAAAAGGGAAAAACCGCGGGGGGGTAAATAGAAAGCAATGCCTCGGAAAACGCCGAAGCCAACGTAACCCCTACATTGAACGCGTACGAAAACGGCCGCCGAAGCGGCCGCTTTTAATCCCATTCCAATCACCGAACCGAGTCGAAACTTTCGTTCGCTAATCGTCCGCCTCAGTAAGGCCGCCGAATCCGTCACCTGGAGGGGACCCCACCGCCGGCGACCACCTCTCGACGTACTCGTCTTCCAACACGCGGTGAATTTCCATCCTCTCTATCTGTTCTACGCCGGAAACATAATTATACTTTGCTTGCAGGTTAATAATCATCCTCGTATCGACGTCCGGCTCGAGCCGCTTACAGACTAAAACTATACTCCCGTTCCTCGTAGAAGCTTCCCCTTCATACACCTTATCATCGGGCGTCGTTATCCTCGTGGTGTTCCTGCCCATCTTCTCTATCACGGTTCCGGCCAGTATAGGAACGTATGCTATTTTCGTATATTCCTCGCGTTCGACCATAATTGCCCTGTCGTAAAGCGCGAACGTCCCTGTGAAAGAACGACCGTCTTTCGCTTCGACCGCCGCTTCGACGATTATCTCCGCGTACGCGTCGTACGGCCGGGGAATATACTCTTCGTTATGGACTACGGCGGCCGACGCCGTCGGTATTATCGCACAAACGACAGCTGCGAAGAATAATATACTTCTCATAAAAACCCCTCTACCTTTTATGAAGAGCTATCTCGCCGTCTTCGTCAATGTAAACCGCATAGATACTTTCTTTCGCGTCCAGCGCCAGCGCAACGGAAGTACTGGGCCTTTCCGAAATCCTCAGTTCCGTACCTTCGCTAAGCGACATATCGCTCTCGACCGTATAATACCGCATATGTATATACTGGTCATCCCGGTCCACGTACGCGGCGAGCACTTCGTCGCCGATCACCGCAAGAGCCGGTTGGGCCGCCAACCGATCTTCGGTAGGGTATTCCTTAACATAAGTTAACTTTGTATCCTTGACCGACCCTTTGATCTCGTACGTCGTTAAAGAAAGCTTGCCCTTCTCGTTTACCCACGCCACGACCAGGACGTTGTCCACGACGCCGATAGAACACGGGTAGTTCGTTTCGCATTCGGGCAATTCTATTATATTTTTCCTCTTCGGCCGGGATTTGCCGAGGTCGTACACCGCGACCGTAACTCTGGAATCCTTCTGGTCCACGTAACCGATATAACCCCTCGTCCCGCCTATAGCGACGCTGGCGCCGCCGGAGCTCTTTTTGCCGACCCCTTTCTTATCGACGAATTTGAAATCGCCGGCTGATTTTATTTTGTAGTAAACAAGGTCGACGTCCCCGTCGGAGTCGGCCCAGGCCATCAACAATTTATCGTCCGATATAGACAACCCGAGAGCATTCGCCGTGCGGTCGCTAAGGCTTTCAGACTCGTCGAGCCACAGATCACCGCTCCCCTTCAGCTCGAAAAGGCCGAACTTTAACGTCAGGTCGGGCCGGGCCCACGCGATATAAACATCGCCGTCGCAAACGGCTACTGCAGGGGTGCCGGGGCTTTCCTCGTTACTTTCGTACGTCATAGCCGCGAAAGCGGCACCCGTAAACGTTGAAAGAACGGTAAGTATAAGACTTATACCGCGCATCGCTTTTCGCCTCCCAAAAAGGTTGTCAACTACGGGATAATAAGATAGATATAAAGCCGTGTCAAGGCCGACGGCCGAGAAGCCCGTCTTTAAAGCGCCGAGCCCGCAGACCGGGGAAACCCAACAAACGTCTAAAACGAAACCGTGCCTATCCCCGGACCAAAAGCGCAAGAACACCCGCAGCAGCTTAAAACCGCGTTGACGATACCGAGCGCTAAACAAACCTGGCCGAAGGATTTACAAGCCCTTTCCGGTTTACTCATATATATTATACCGAGTATTATCCCGAGAATCGGTATAAAAAAGGAAAGGATATAGAACAACCATTCCGGGCCGGGCGGTTTATCTCCCCGTTCGTTCATCGAAATTCGACCTCCAAACGCCGGTTATGCTAATAGCCCGTAGATATTGGTATCGCGAATAACGTAAGGCCCACGGCCAGATATATAATCACGACAGCCATTATGAATACGACGGTGATTGCAAACCGGGCGACAACCGTAAACAGGCATACCTTACCGAAATCCCTGCAAACCTCCGTCTGCTTACCCAGGAATATCGCGCCGATAACTATACCGGCCACCGGTTCGATAAACGACAGCACGTAAAACAACCAGGCCGGTTCCGGCGGTCTATATTCCATAACTACCCCTTTATTAAAGCGTAGCTATACATACCCCCGTGATCGCCGACTCTATGGAAGAAATCACGGCCAATAAAAACACCATTATAATCAAGTAATAAACGATACAGACCAATATTACCAATATCACTATTAATACGTATAGGACCCACACGATGATTACGGCCAATATAAAGAGTAATAACAGGGCTATCGGTATCGCTGCGAAGATGAGACACGTTTTCCCGAACCGCTTTAGCCCTTCGTCGGCTTTAGCCAGATAAATAACGCCGATAACTATCCCGGCGACCGGGACGGCAAAACTCAGGACGTAAAACAACCACGCCGGTTCCGGGGGTCTTTCTTCCACAACCCCTCCTTTATAATATAGCCGGTAGTAATAACGACCCGACTACCGACGCCGCGGGCGAAACCGCGGTCGCCAACGCCGTTATTATTATCAACAGGATAACGAGAAAGTAGAACGCGAAAGCCATAAAAATAACCAAGACGTACACGATGATTACGACCAATATATAAAGCAGGAACAACACAATCGGTATCGCAGCGATGATTAGACAAGTCTTGCCGAACGTCTTCAGTTCTTCGTCGGTCTTCGTAAGGTAGATAACACCTATCACTATCCCGGCGATGGGGACAATAAAACTAAGGATGTAGAACAACCATGCGGGTTCCGGAACTTGCTCGACGATACCGCCATTTGCCCTCGTTTCCTTAATGGACGTCGCCTTAACGGTTTTTCCCATAGTCGTATCCTCGCAAAACGCGGTTACGCGATGCCGGCCAGCGCGCCGATAAACGCGTACTCGCCGCCGCTAAGCCCCGCGAACGCTATAACCCCTATCATTAATACGACGTAGAAGACGAAGTATGCGACGGCAAACAGGATGTAGATGTAGATGCATAGGCAATATAAAAGGATAGGGATTATGGCCGCGATTAAGCAGTTTTTCCCGAACCGCCGGCATTCCTCGTTTGGTTTACCCATATAAATCGCGCCGATAACTATCCCGGCTATCTGTACGAAAAACGAAAGTACGTAGAACAGCCACTCGGGTTCGGGCGGCATTTCCGTCGTCGCGTTCGTCTTGCGTACAGGGCTTCTATCTTCCGTCATTACATCCTCACAGTCTAGCCGCCGTGCTTTTAGGGCGGAACTCCCGCGGGTAACCCGGTCGAATTACCCACGAACGGGAATCCACACGTATTCGAAACGGTTATCCGAAAAATTCGCCGGCTCCGCCCCAGAGGAACAACCCGGCCCAGATTAACGAACCGGCGCAGACCAGTACCAAAGCTACTATAGCCAACCAGATACAAATTTTACCCGATCGGCGGTAATCCGCTTCGGCGTTGGTCTGGGCCACGACGCCGAAAACAAGGCCGAAAAACGGGAACAAGAATGAACCGACGTAACATAGATAACGGTGCTTAGGGGGCGCCATTTCGCTCCTGATGTTAGACTTCTGCGGATATTCCCGAGTTTAATCCTTCCCTGATAAATACGTAATAACGCTATTTTCGTTTCTTACGGTCGGCCAACGGCAAGTAATACTCCACGAAATCGATAACGTCGTCCCTGTTCTCTTTCGCAAACCGCAGGTTCATCCCACGGAACGAATCGAGCCGCGACGCGTACGTGAAGGTCGAAAGCATTACGCCCATCTTGTCCGCGTAGTAAGACCGGAAGTAATCCCAACCTCGCCTGCGTTTCGCGAACAAGACCCTAACCTCCGCCCCCGAACCGTCCAACCGGTAGTACGACGGGAAGAAGTGGTTATATAAAGATAGAACCAATATCGCGGCTCCTAATACGCCGACGAACCAATAACCGGCGGCGACGCCGACCAAAACACCGGAAAGTAGGACTAGTATAACGGCGAAGATCGAACGGACCGGATATGCCAGAAGCGGATAGACTGACCACTCGAGCGAACGCGGAGCGCCCGAAGCCGCCGCTTCGCTTCCCTTTTCCTCATCCGTTTCAAACGAACTCAAAACCCTCGACCTCGGACGTTTTCACGTCAATAACCTCGCCGTCGACATCGACGCCGAAAGATGTTTCACTTTTACCCCGTACCTTCCCGGGTACACCCTCGACAGTTTCGCCGCCGGATAGGTAGAAACGCACCGGGCGGCCGTTTTCGGAAGCGAACGCGACGGCGGAACGGAGCATCTCAGCCGTCGGCACCGCCGACGAACGTGGTACAGGTACGTCCGGCGCAGTATCGCCCCGGAAAAGCCGCGCCCTGTTACCCTTTCTCGGTTCTCGCCAAGCGTCCAAGGTAGCGGGTAAAAAGCCGGCCTCGATTAATCTTCCGTAAATCGTTTCGTAGTCGGACGCTGGTATCCTGAAACCGCATAGGTCCACCGGCTTCCCCAACTCGCCGGTTAACTCGGTTACTTTCGCTATCTCCTCCAACCGCGTTGCGTCCTTGGCCGCCAGAAACGTACCTTCGACGAAACCCACTTCACCGTAGCGTTCGGCCCAATCGTCCAACGAGAACACCAGGTTCTGAGGCAGTTCCTTCGCCGACCTGTCCGCCAGAAACCGTTTAATCTCGTCCGCTGGCAGGCCGTCGTCGAGCGCCCGGTAAAAGGATTCTCTGCCGATTACGTACGTCAGGTAATGGCCCGAAGACCTCAAGTCGGCGAACGCCTCAAGCTTCAAACGCTCGTCCTGACCGATATCGGCCGGTACCTGTACCTCGAAGTTGCCTCCCACGTGGAAAACGTTACTGTCGGTCGGCTCGTTCCGCGATACCCCGTCTTCGATATCCGAAACCCTGCTAAGAACCAAATCGCCGTTTACGAAACCGGCTTCCAATATCCCGACGACGAACAGCGCGCACGCGACCCGCCCGGCCGTTTCCGCACCCGTTTCGCCGTTGGCTCGCCGGGCAACCCGTACCAGATACGAATAGCGAAACCATTCGCCTTTTGGGTGTTTCCTTAACGCGAAAACGGCGGCCGCCGCGGCTCCACCAGCCCCGGTCGGTACGTTAGATAATAACGTTATCGACAATCCCGGGAACCCCGATAACACATCAGCCAGATAATCCGGGTTTCCGGTCAGTTCCCCTCCTCTTCGAACTACGGCTAGTCGAACTAAAGCGTAATTTACTAGCATATCCAACCTGCTGGCGCCGAACGTCGCGAACACGTCGTAAAGCGGCGGTTCTTCCTCGTCCACCGACATAAGCGGCATTATACGTCCGAGCGAACGCCTCGATACCAAACCCGTTTTCGTAAGAGGTATCGGCCGTTTAAGGGTCTCGGCCCACAGCGTAGTAAGGTCGACGACAGCCGAAGCGGACGAGAGGTTAATCGGCGTATCCGGCGCCTTGACCGACGGTAGTTTATACGAACGGGCCAGCCCGGCGGCGAGCGTTTCCATGAGTTCCAACGGGACCCTCGGTCGGCCGAGAGTCGTGTCCTTCACTGCAAGCCCGCGGGAAGCCAGCGTCTCGCCGTAAAGCCCTCCCGCTGCTTTATCGAAATACGCTTTGCCTACGATATCCGCCGTCATCTCGAGGGTGATGAGCGCCAGGAGTTTATACCTGTCGGCGCGGCCTATCCCGTCTATCAGAACGTCGAAAGGAGCTAGGGCCAGCGCGGACGGGATTTCTTCGAGTAAACGCGCCCGGGACGCGAAAGAGCTATCGAGACCTAGATGGTCGGCTATGGCTTTCAACCGGGCAAGGTCCATCGCCTGCAGCGATTGCGCCAATTCTACCTTTTCCGGCGTTTCGGGCATAGACTCCATACTACCATCGCGACGACAACCGCGCAACAGTAATCGCCGGGAAGGCGCTGGTTAACCTATTGGAATCGCGCTTAAACGCGTACTTCCGTACCGGTTTATTCTCTCGTGCCGACCGGAGGGGTTGATTTTTAACCTTCGGCGCGTTAAACTGAACGCGGGTAACGTCCATCACCGACGTAAGTTAGATGCCGGAAAACGAAGAGCGAACGGCCGAAGACCTGTTGGCGCCTTGCGGGCTCGACTGTGGCGAGTGCCCCGCGTACGTTGCTACCCGGGCCAACGACCCGCGGGCTCTAGCTCGAGTCGCGGAAGAGTGGTCCCGCGCGTTCAACTTCGACGTAACGCTCGAGGAAGTAATCTGCGACGGGTGTTTAAACGATAGCGTACGTAAATACGCATACATTAAAACCTGTGGCGTACGACCGTGCGCCTTAGCCCGGGGCGTCCGGACGTGCGCCCACTGCGACGACTTCGGCTGCGATACCCTAACCGAGTTCTTCAATAACGTCCCGAGGACGAAGGAGTTACTCGAAGCCATTCGCGACAAGTTATAAACGAATTCGAACGGGGAAAAACGAGATGAGATATATACCAGTATTGACGGCGGTCTTTATATTGTTCGTTTTTTCGGCGGCGGTCTTCGCGGCCAAACAGATGGCCCGCGAAACGGCGCCGGCCCGACCCCTGGACGACGAAACCCGCACGAACTCGAAAGAGTTCGCGTGGGCGACGGGCGATGCCACGGGCCACGGCGCGCCCAGCTGGATGGGCGACCCCAACTACTGGGGAAACGCCGAGTGCGCTATATACTACAACGACATCGGTATTGACGTCACCCTTTCGACTATACGTTTTATGTGCACCAACGACGATACCGACTCCAGCTATTGGGGCGTCAACACCGCAGTAACCGGCTATCACGACACGGCGAGTTTGGAAAGCATCTATATATCCGAGTGGTCGATAAGCGGGTTTTATACGCCGGCCGAGGGATATACGGGCTTGCCGCCGACGCTGTGGACCGAAGTTACGCCGGGGGGATACGTAATAATCATATCCGACGGTTCGTACTTCGCCGTGGCGTACGGCCTGGACGAGGACGAGACGGCCGACGGTTCGTTGGGTCTTACCAACGAAGCCGGCGACCGTTATACCTACAGCGTCTACGCCGGCGCCTGGGACTGGGACCAGGACCCGACCAACCTGGACCCGGGGACCGCGGTGTTGAACGCGGTCGTCACCTACGACCACGTTGACGCCGTATCGACTACGAGTTACGGTGAGATAAAAGCGCTGTTCAAGTAAAATAGCATGGTCGGGTTCCGGTGAAATAACCATAAAAACGGGCGCGGGGTAAACCGCGCCGTTTCTTATATTACCAGATAATCAGCGGTAATTAGCCGCGGACGTTAACCGCATCCGCTTTTTATCCCGACCCGACCAGGGCCCCCAACGATTTTAACGCACGAAGCTCGATATCCGTATGGTATCTCAGGTGGGCCAGGAGAAAAGACGTAATCTGGGCGGCGGCGCCGGACGCTATTTTCACCCGCGAGAGTTTGGCCGCCGGAACCTCCGACAGGAACAACAATAAGTTGTAAGCTCCGGGTTTCAGCACTACCCCATCTCCGAAACCGGACGCACACTTGTCGCAGACGATGGCGCCGTCGGCGGGCGAGAACGTCACCGCGCCGGCGGGCCGGACGGTCCCGCAGCCCTTGCAGGTAATAAGCTCCGGCCGAAAGCCGACGCCGGACGCGAGGTGTAGCAAGTAATGCCCCAGAACCAGCCGGGGCGACGTCCCGGTCCCGAGAGCGTCGAGGGCGCCCCCGAGGACTCGGACAGACCGGGGGTCCGGATCCAATTCCCGGGTCAATTTGTCGGCCGCTTCGACGCAGGCGAGACCGTAAACCAACCTGGGCGCGTCTTCCCGGACCCGCTGGTACGACCTGACGATGTCGGCCTCGCTTAACGTATACAGGTCCTTCGCTTCGCGGTAGTAAAATACGTACTCGCCCAGCGTAAGCGGCTCGAGGGCCGCGCCGAACTTGCTCTTTGGGCGCCGGGCGCCCTTCGCGAGAAGCTGGACTTTCCCCTTGCGATACGTATAGACGACTACGACCCGGGAGGTCTCGCCGAAATCCCGGCGCTTGAGTACGACGCCCTCTGTGCGTATTATCTCGCGCATCGCTAACGAAATCCCGTTACCGTAAATCAGCTCGGTTAAAGTATATATGAACTAACGCGATCCTAAAAGGTATTTTTCGATTCAACCAATTCAGCCCGGCGTTGTCGAAAGGTCGGTACGACGGGTTTTCGTTTGACACCACCATTCCCGTTTGGTAAGATACCGGCGCGTAAGTAAACGGCTCCGTATTATATCGGAGGTTGCGATAATGAACAAGAAAACGATAATCATCCTAGCGACCGTTTTAACGGTAATTTCGGCGTACGCCGCGCCGTTCAAAACCGGCGAGAATCTGGAGTTTACCATCTCCTGGAACGAGTTGGTCAAGGCCGGAACCGCGTCCCTGAAGGTCCAGGGCGTCAAGATGTTCAACGGCCATAAAGTATACCACATAGTCTCGACGGCCCAATCCGGCGAGTACTTGGACTCGTTCTTCTACGTTCGGGATAGGATAGAGTGCTACATAGATACCGAAACGTACGCGACCTGGAAGGCCGAGAAACACCTGGTCGAAGGCGATTACCGGAACGACGAAGTTATCTACTACGACCCCGAGGAACGCACCGCCGTCCGCGGCACCAACGTGATGCGAGCGTTACCCAACGCCATGGACGCGCTGACCGGGTTCTATTACGTTCGCACGCTGGACCTCAACGTCGGCGAGAACGTCTCGGTCAACTTCTGCGACGGCAAAATCAACAAAGAGTTGACCGTTAAGGTCTTGAAAAAAGAAACGGTTGAGGTACCGGCCGGGACCTTCGATACGATTAAAATCGAACCTATAATGGACGAGACCGAGGGCATATTCAAGGCCGAGGGGCGTATCTGGATTTGGGTCACCGACGACGCGAAAAAGATGCCGGTGATGCTCAAGTCCAAAATCGTCATAGGCGACTTCGTGGTGGAGCTCGAAGAATATACGCTAAGTTAGCAAGTCGTATGCACAACGTCAAAGAGGCCGGTTCCACCGGCTTTTTTTATAGGAAAACGGTTGCGAACGGGCGGTAAAAACATTATCTTTATTCAGAGGTTACACTATGGGCGACGAAAAACCGGATTTCACGAACGTAAAAACCTACCCGTTCGCGGAGCGGGAGAATCTCGTTACCGTCGATATGTTCGGGCGAGTCCCCGACGACCCGGCGGCTCTACTTCCCTTCTACGAATCGTTACCCGACGTCCTTGCAGCCCGGGACTTGAGAAAACTCGCCGCGGCGATAACCTCCGCCCGAGACCGTAGCCGGGGGATCATCCTCTCGCCCGGCGGGCACGTCGCGAAGGTAGGGGTTACGCCGTACCTCGGCGCGCTCCTCGAAAAAGGGTTTATTACTCACGTCGCTTGTAACGGCGCCTTCCTCATCCACGACTACGAGTTGGGGCGTTTCGGCGCCACCAGCGAGGACGTTGCCGCGACTCTCCCGGATGGGCGTTTCGGCCTTTGCGAGGAGACCGGTGCGGCCCTTAACGAGTTCGCGGTGAAGGCCGCGGCCGACGGCGTATCCGTCGCACAGCTGGCCGGAGAAGATATCGCGGCCAACGGAACCCATCCCGACGCGAGTTTACTGGCCCGGGCCGCGGCCGCCGACGTCCCGGTAACCGTTCACGTATGCCTGGGCGCCGACGTAATCCATCAACACCCGGTTTGCAACGGGGCGGCCTGGGGCGCTTCTACTATGGCCGACTTCCGCGCGTTGTGCGAAGCGGTGAAAACGCTTAATGATGGCGGCGTCTTCGTAAACGTCGGCTCGGCCGTCGTAATGCCCGAGGTCTTCGTCAAAGCGCTCAACCTGGTTCGGAACGTCGCGCCGCCGGTGGACGGTTTCACGACGGCAAACCTGGACTTCATACAACACTACCGCCCCCGGCAAAACGTCCTTTCGCGCCCCGTTTCCGGCGGCGACGGTATCGCTGTAACCGGCCACCACGAGATTATGATACCGCTATTGGCATGTCTGGTGTTAGCCGGCGCCGGTTAACGGCGTTTTGAAAAACGAAATCGGGCAGTTTTTTCGCTTGACCCGCGACCGTTTTTTTGATATATAAGCGGGCGATTTCGATGGGTACAGGCGGACCCTATACGTATCGACCCGTTAGGTTCAGAAAATAACGGACCCGAAGCTCCCGTGTTGGAGCTTTTTTTTTAACTCAAACGTAGGCCATTGATATTTAAATTCCCTAAACTGAAACGAGGGTTTCTCTTTGCCGCTCCGTACCTGGCGGGCTTACTCTCGATGGCGTTCAGCTACGCCGACCCGGGCGTCATCGGTTGGTTCATGTGGTACGGCGGTATCGCTTTGATGGTAGTAGTAACGTTCGCGAAGATACTACCGAAAATCATCCCCCAGAAGGTTCGAGAGAAGACCATCGATATCTTTATAATAGCCACAGGCTACTCGTCCATCGTCGCGATATTCCTTATCTTCTTTTTTATCTTCAAGGAAGGTTTTACGGCATTCGTGGACATCCCGCTGGCCGACCTCTTCGGCGGTAAAATCTGGCAACCCAATTCCATAGTCCCCAAATACGGATTACTCCCCCTCATTAACGGGACGCTACTCGTAACCGGATTGACCGCCGTCATATCGGTACCAATCGGCGTGGGGACGGCAGTCTATATCTCGGAGGTCGCGGGGCGGCGTGAGAAGGAGATAATTAAACCGGCGATAGAACTCCTGGCCGGAATACCTTCGGTTATATACGGCCTATTGGGTATGGTCATTCTGGGTGACCTTATCCCGGCTATTACCGGGACGCCTTTCCGCCTGAACGCGCTCAACGGCGCCATAGTCCTCTCGGTAATGTTGATGCCGACTATCGCAAGTATCGCCGAAGATGCGATACACAATGTACCGCGGACTTACAGAACCGCCGCGGCGGCGATGGGCGCCACGCGCTTCGAACGCATCACCCGGGTCATCCTCCCGGCCGCGGCGTCGGGCATCGCCGCGGCGGTTCTTTTGTCGGTGGCCCGTACCCTCGGCGAGACGATGGCGGTCTTGCTGGCGACCGGGAACGCGGCACAGTTGACCGCCAACCCACTGGCGTCGGTCCGGACGATGACCGCCAACATCGCCATAGAGATGGGCGAAGTGCCCTTCGGCAGCACCCATTACCACGCGCTCTTCGCGATAGGCGTGGTGCTGTTCACGATAACTTTCCTCGTGAACTTCGCCGCCGATACGGTGCTGACACGGTTTGCGAAGAAAGTGGGAAAAGAATAAATCGTCCGCGTACAGATATTCCGATGGACGCGGCGCGCTGGTTAATGTAAAATGACCGGTCTTTTACGAGCAAAAGGAGAAACGCGATGGGCGAACCGCTGCCCGATGTAATAGACCGGGTCAAGAAGTCGATAGTCGAGATAAAGCTGGAGGACAGCGCCGGCACCGGCGTCATAGTGGACCCCGCCGGGATTGTCGTAACGAACCGGCACGTTATCGGGAACAGACGTACCGTAACGATACGGGACGCCGGCGGTAACGAATTCGAGGGCAAAGTCGTTCGGTCCGACGGAAACATAGATTACGCGATTATAAAGGCAGATATACCGGACGCTGACGCCGTCACCCTTAGCAAAGACCAGGTCCGTGAAGGTATGACGGTCGTCGCGATAGGTCATCCGCTGGGGCTGGATTTCACGGTAACCAAGGGCATAGTCAGCTCCGCCAAACGGACGATGCACAACGTGGACTACATACAGACCGACGTAGCCATAAACCCGGGGAATAGCGGAGGACCGCTTATAAACGAAGAGGGCGAGGTAGTCGGTATAAACTCGTGGACCCGCACCGACGCCCAAAACGTAGGGTTCGCAATACCCGTCTCCTATATCGAAGAAGCGCTGGCCGAAGTCCTCCCGAACCTGGATAAGCTCGACGAAATGTACTACTGCAACGTCTGCGGCTGGCTTTCGGAGAAGAAGGAAAAGTACTGCGAACACTGCGGCGTTCGTACCGAGAAACCAGAGGACAAACCGGCTGAAGCCGAGACGACCGAGGAACCGGGGACGGCGGAGGGCGAGGAAAAGACGGCACCGACGGCCGACGGCCAACGGATTTGTGACGTTTGCGGAACCGCTAACGTCGAGTACGCTAAATTCTGTAAGAAGTGCGGTAAAAAATTCGGTTAACCGGGAAGAACGGATATGGCTGAAACAAAACCGATAGACTTGGAGAAGTATAAAAAGATAATCGCCGAAGTCGTACGCGATATCGGCCTTAACCCGGACGAGTGCTACAACGAGCAGGGGAATTACTGGACACTGTTAAAAGGTTCGGCGGAGGTCAACATCTACCTCTATACGATAGACCGGCCCGGCGAACCGCCGGAGTGGTACATCGAGTTTTCTTCGCCGGTGATGCAGATCCCGTCGACATACTTATTGGCTTTCTACCGGCGATTACTCGAGGAGAACGCGCAACGTATCGCGCTCAAATTCGCTTTGAGAGAGGATACCGTCTGGGTGGAGATAACACGGGAGCTTGAGGGACTCAGCTTCGACGAATGTCGCCGCAATCTAACGCGTATCGGTGAAACCGCCGACGAACTGGACGATATACTCAAGGAAGAGTTCCAATAACCGCGAAAGGAGTTTTCGATGGCTAACGACTTCGACCTCACGCCTTACCGGGAAATGGTACGGGAGATGCTCACCGGCGTCGGGTTGGACCCGGACGAGTGCTACGTAGCCGACGGCGACTACTGGACGGCGACGAAAGGTACGGCGCCTATATATATCGGTTTTTTCCACATCCACTACGACGACGGGACCGTGGACTGGTACATGTACGTCTCAGGGTTTCTCGCGGCGGTTCCGGCCGAAAACCGGGAAGCGTTCTACCGCACGTTGCTCGAGGAAGCGGCTACAAGGGTCGGCGTAAAGTTCTACATCGGCGAGCAGGACGAAGCATGGGTCGAGATATCCCGCGAGTTGGTCGGACTAGACGTGGAAGAAGCAACCCGGAATATGCACCGTGTCGCGAACACGGCCGACGAGTTGGACGACATTCTGAAATCCCGGTTCGGCGCCCAATAAGCACCGGGGATATAGAATAGAATCACGTTAAATTGAACCGCGTACCAGATGGGGAAAGCCCCCAGTCCGCGGCCCCGGTAAACGCCGGCGTATAAACGTCGAAGGTAACGAAACCTTATGACAACCGTCGATATAGCGTCTCTCCGCCCGAAGAAGAGTAGGTTCGTGGTAAACGCGGTCGCGAAATGGGTTTTTCGCGCTATGGCGTACCTTATAGTCGCGGTGCTGGCGGGCATCATCGGGTACGTATTCTACCGTGGCGTCGGCGTATTGAGTCTATCTTTCCTTATCGAACCACCCAGGCACGGGATGACCGAAGGCGGTATCTCAACGTGTATATACGGTACCCTCGCGTTGTTAATACTTACAACCGCGATAGCTGTGCCCCTGGGCGTGGGCGCCGCCGTGTATCTTAATGAATACGCCGGACATACTAGACGCGCGAGGGCCGTTCGCGCCGCCGTAAACAACCTCGCCGGCGTACCTTCGATCGTCTTCGGGTTATTCGGACTGGGCTTCTTCGTTATATTTTTACAAATAGGCGCTTCCCTACTGGCGGCGTCGCTGACCCTCTCGGTCATGATACTCCCGATAATTATAGTCGCGACCCAAGAAGCGCTGAAGGGGATACCGAACTATTTCCGCGAAGCCTCGTACGCGCTGGGGGCAACCCGGTGGCAAACGACATCGCGGACCGTCCTACCCCTTTCGGTTTCCGGGATAATTACCGGCGTTATACTCTCGGTCGGACGGGTCGCAGGCGAGACCGCGCCCCTACTCTTTACCGGCGCCGCGTTCTACTTGCCGTACATACCTGAACACCCGAAGCGGCAATTTATGGAACTCTCTTACCACATATTCGCGATGGCGACCCAGTCGATCGACATACGCAAGACGATGCCGATCACCTTCGGGACCACCTTCGTCCTGCTGGCCCTCGTATTCGGCTTCAACCTTATAGGGATAATCTACCGCATGCGGGAAAGGAGTAAACGGGAGAGTTGGTGAAGAATAAGGTCACGTATAAAGAATTCAAGTTCTGGTACGGTGACTTCCAGGCGCTTTTCGACATCGACATGGGAGTGCCCGAGAACAGCGTGGTCGCGATTATAGGCCCGTCGGGCTGCGGGAAGTCGACGTTGATAAAGTCGGTAAACCGGATAGCGGAACTGGACGCCGACGTGCGTACAGCCGGTGAAATAATACTCGACGACGAAAACATATGCGAAGACGACGTCGACCTCGTAACGCTCAGGCGCCGGGTCGGGATGGTATTCCAACGGCCGAACCCGTTCCCGAAGTCGATATACGATAACGTCGCCTTTGGTCCACGCCTATTCGGCATTAGAGACCGGTCGAAACTAGACGAAATCGTCGAACGGTCTTTGAAGCGCGCGGCCCTGTGGAAAGAGGTCGAGGACCGGCTCCGGGAGTCCGCGCTACGCCTGTCCGGCGGACAGCAACAGCGACTCTGTATCGCGCGGGCGCTTTCGGTGGAACCGGAAGTCCTTCTAATGGACGAGCCGGCGTCGGCCCTGGACCCTACATCCACTCAGTATATCGAGGATCTGATCTTCGAACTGAAGGAGAACTACACCATAATCATCGTAACCCATAACATGCAACAAGCGGCCCGCATCAGCGACTGGACCGCGTTTATGCTCCACGGCCGCATCGAGGAATTCAACGACACCGAACAAATATTCACGCGCCCGGACAAGGAGATTACCGAGGACTATATCACGGGGCGTTTCGGGTAATATAATTACGAGGAGCCGCGGTGGCGGAAAGACACTTCCATGAAGAACTCGAAGAGGTTAACGATCTGTTACTCGCGATGAGTAGCCTGGTGGTCGAGATATTCGACGATACGCTGGAGAGTTTTCTGGAGAACGACGCGGCGCGCGCGAAAAAGCTGTTGGACGATAGAGGTCGCGTCGATAGCCTGGAAATCGCGGTAGAGGAGCGGTGCCTTTCGATGATCGCACGGCACCAGCCCGTCGCGATAGACTTGCGTAACATTATCACCGCGATAAACATAATCCGCGACCTGGAGCGGATCGACGACATCGCGATGGATATGTGCGAAGAGATTCTGGATTTGGGCGACCTCCCGAGGCCCGACGGGATGTTCCATATACCGGCTCTCGCCGAAGCGGTGAAGGAAATGCTCCACGATTCGGTCCGGGCGTTCGTTGCGCGGGACCCGGATTGGGCAAGGGCGATCTGCGAACGGGACGACGTCATTGACGACCTGGAAAAGAGGTCGGAAGAGGATATAATCGAATTCACCAGAGAAAACCCCGATACATTCGAAACGATGCTGCGTTACCTGTCGGTAACTCACTCCCTCGAGCGAATCGGAGATCATTGTACAAATATCGGCGAAATGGTGGTATATTTAACCCAGGCGAAGATAATCAAACACCACTACGACGAGCAGGGCGGCGAAGAAGAAAACGAATAAGATGTCCGAAAAGCCTTTAAACGTCGTACTCGACGCCGACGGAGCGGCCCGGGCGATAAAACGAATCGCCTCGGAGATATTGGAGCGGAACGAGGGCCCGGAAGGTCTCGCGGTCGTCGGGATAGAATCCGGCGGCGTGCCGCTTGCCCGGGGGATTACCGCCGAACTCGGCAAGAATTCCGCGGAAATCCCGATCGGTACGGTCGATATCACCCTTTACCGGGACGACTTCTCGCAAATAAGCGAGCTTCCGGTTATCGGCGAAACCAATATAAGCTTCCCGGTAGACGAACACAATATCATCCTCGTCGATGACGTCCTTTTCACGGGCCGGACCGTCCGGGCCGCCATCGATAATATATACGACTTGGGACGCCCCCGGCGTATCCAACTCGCCGTACTCGCGGACCGGGGCGGCCGTGAGTTGCCGATTCAACCCGACTTCCTCGGGAATACGGTCGAAGTCGCCGACGACGAATACCTCGACGTAGTTTATGACGACGACAAGGTCCGCGTGATGGTGTTTAAGAGAGAATAAACTTGTATAAACCGCCCGGTCCGCCGAAAAAGGGAGAACGAACCGTGGCGCTGCACTCCAAAGATTTATTAGGAATCCAGGAACTCTCGACCGACGAGATACAGTTAATCCTGGATACGGCGGCGAATTTACGCAATATCGCCGAGCGCCCGATAAAGAAAGTACCGACGCTCCGGGGGCGTACGGTCGCCAACCTCTTTTACGAACCGTCCACCCGTACGCGAATAAGTTTCGAGTTGGCCGCGAAACGGCTCAGCGCTGACTTCATCAACATAACTGCTGCAACATCATCCGCGGCTACCGGCGAGACGCTGACGGACACCGCTAAAGCCGTCCAGGCGATGCAGGTCGAGTTCCTAGTGGTACGCCACTCGATGGCCGGCGCGCCCCACCAACTCGCCCGCGAAGTCGAGATATCCGTGGTGAACGCCGGTGACGGCCCACACGAACACCCGACCCAGGCGTTAGTCGACCTCTTCACCATCCTCGACGTGAAAGGCTACATCGAGGGGCTAAAGGTCGCGATTACCGGCGACCACATAACCAGCCCGGCCGGGCGTTCCAGTGCGTTGGCGCTCATCAAGATGGGCGCGGAAGTAACCCTCGTCGGGCCGTCGCCCCTGATACCGCCGGGCGCCGAATCTATCGGCGTACACGTCGAACACTCGATGGAAGAGGGCATCGCCGACGCCGACGTAATCCTTCTATCCCGCGTCGAGATAAACCCCGATAACGAGCTGAGAATACCGTCGCTCCGCGAGTATGCCCGGTTCTTCTGTTTGACGGAAACGCGGCTGGCGCTGGCTAAGCCCGACTGTCTCGTACTCCACTGGGGTTCGATGAACCGGGGCGTGGAAATCGCGCCGGATGTCGCCCGGGTAGCCGAAGACTATATAGCACAACAAATTACCGACGGAATCGCCGTACGCATGGCGGTGCTTTACCTGCTTTCGGGAGGCGACCGGTCGTGAGGCTGTTGATTAAAAACGGACGGTTGCTCGACCCGGCGTCTGGTTTCGACGGCGCGACCGACATCCTCATCGAAGACGGGATTATAGCGGCGATAAAAAAGGGAATCGACTCCGCCGGTACGGAAGTCATCGACGCCGACGGGAAATGGGTCATACCCGGCGTCGTCGACATCCACGTTCACATCTCCGAACCGACGCGCTACGACCGCGAAACGGTTCGCAGCTTCGGCGAAGCCGCCGCCGCAGGCGGCGTTACGACGGCGCTTTGTCGCCCGAGCGAAGACATATACCTGGACGACGTAGCCGATATCGAGTTCCTACTCAGCCGTAACAAAAAAGCGGGGAAGATAACACTCAAGCCGGTCGCCGCGCTAACGCGGAAATTCCACGGCGAGAACTTAACCGAGTTCGGCGACCTCGCCGACGCGGGGGCCGTCGCGCTCGGCGACGATCGCAACCCCGTCCAAAGCTCCCGCCTGATGCGATACGCGATGGAGTATGCGCGGGACCACGAGATGCCCGTTATCACGTTCCCGCAGGACCCGGACCTGGCGGCCGACGGCTCGATGAACGAAGGTGCGCTCTCGACCCTCCTCGGGCTTCGCGGTATTCCCTACTCTGCCGAAGACGTAATAGTCGTCCGCGATATAATACTGGCCCGAATGACGAACGCGCGGGTTCACATATCGCCGGTAACTACCGCCGGTTCGGTGGACCTTGTACGTCGAGCAAAGGCCGACGGTATACCGATAACCTGCGACACGGCGCCCCACTACTTCCTACTTACCGAAAAAGCGGTCGAAGGATACGATACCAACGCCAAAGTGAACCCGCCGCTCCGCCGCGAGCGGGATATGGCCGCCGTCCGGCAGGGGCTGGCCGACGGGACTATCGACGCGGTCGCGTCGGCGCACAGGCCGCTTTCGACGGTGGATAAAGATGTCGAGTTCGCGGCCGCCAGGTTCGGGATGTCGGCCGTCGAAACGCTGCTTCCGCTGACCCTCGAGTCGCTTTGCTCCAACGGCAAAATGGAGCCGCTGGATGTAGTAGCGTTATTGACGACGAAACCGGCCGCTGTAATGGGGATAGAAGAAGCCGGCGCCGTTAAAGTAGGCGCGCAAGGCGACGTTACCGTCGTGGACGCGGAAAACGAACGTTCTATAAACCCTGCGGATTTTCGTTCGAAGGGGAAGAACACCGCGTTCGAGGGAACGACCGCGAAAGGCTTCGCGTGGGCTACCATCTCGCGCGGGCTTCCGGTGATGATAGACGGCGAAATCGTAGGGTAACGTTAACTGGATTGCAAGTAGGATAAAAGCCCCGGACAACCGGGGCTTTTCGCTTTTACTCCTTACCCTATTAAAGGGGAGCTACTTGTATATTGTTTTTATCCGACCGAAGCTGGACGACTCGACCGGCAAGGTTCCGCCAGCCAACGTAATAACGTCGATTATAACCGAGTCGCCGTTCCTGCCGTAGTAACGGAAGCCGACGTAAACATTCGGTGAACCCGCGTAGGCACTCAGATCAACTATCTGGAACGTCCAGTTATGGCTTCCGTGCCCGTCGCTGTGATACGGTATTTCCCAGACGTCGTCGTAGTTAGACCCGTCGGTAGAGACCATTATGTGAAGGTTGGCATTATCAGCATAATACGTACTTCCGTACCAATAAAAGGATAAAGTAGCGCCGGAATAGTCCGTAAGATTCACGACCGGCGAGATTAACCACTCGTCCTGGGTCTCCGAGGCTTGCCACGGGCAAATAGCCGAGTATATCCCGTCAACGTAGTACCCCACTCGGTGTTCGATCTGCCAGGTGTACGCGGGCACCGTCACGACCGAATCCCACCCGTCCGGCGGAACGATGCCGCCCTCAAAATTCTCGAACAATAAAAGGTCACCAGTCGCGAACGCGGCGGAACAAGATACGAAAACGACTGCGATGGTCGCTAAAACCTTCTTAACCGATATATTCATAATGCCCCTTTCGTTGAAGGGTCTTTTCCGCCTATTTTATAACACATACCGTAAACGCGGTCAATCAATATGCGCTATACGGTCAACTTATCGACTTCAGTTTCTACGACCTCACGGATTTCATTTAACCTTTTTTCCGTCTTGGCTTCGAACCGCAGAACCAGAACCGGTTGGGTGTTGGACGCGCGAACCAAACCCCAACCGTCGCCGAAAAGGATCCGGGCCCCGTCGACGGTTATGACTTCGTAACCGTAGTCGTCCCCGAAAAACTTTTTTACCTTTTCCACGACGTCGAACTTAACGTCGTCGGGGCAGGGGACGCGGATTTCGGGCGTCGCGTGATATTGCGGCATCTCGTCCAGCATCTCGCTTAAGGACTTGTCAGCGGTCGAGAGTAACTCCGCGAGACGAAGTGCCGAATAGATAGCGTCGTCGAACCCGAAATAACGGTCCGCAAAGTATATGTGGCCACTCATCTCGCCGGCGAGCATCGCTTCCTCCTCGGCGATCTTCGCTTCGATGAGCGAATGGCCGGTTTTCCACATAATGGGGACGCCGCCGAGCCGTTCTATCTCCTCGATAAGCGCCTGGGAACATTTAACTTCGAAGATGACCTTGCCGCCCGGGTTCTCTGAAAGGACCCGTCGAGCGTAGAGGGCAAGCAGCCGGTCGCCCCAGATAATCCGGCCCTTCTCGTCGACGGCGCCGATACGGTCCGAGTCCCCGTCGAAGGCGACGCCGACCTCGGCGCCGGATTCCGCAACGCGAGCCCGAAGGTCCGCCAGGTTCTCGGGCAGCGTCGGGTCCGGGAAATGATTCGGGAAAGTGCCGTCCACCTCGCAGAAGAGACCTTCGGCGTCGCAGCCCGCGTCGGCGAGTATCTCGGGCATAACGGTCGCGGCGGTCCCGTTACCGGCGTCGGCAACGATACGTACCGGACGCTCAACGGTCACCCGCGCGAGAAGTGCTTCCCTGTAGTCGGAAAGGACATCCCGCTCCTCGACCGAACCCGCGCCGATCGGGAAACCGCCGGCGACGATTATATCGTATATACTCCGTATCTCGTCGCCGAAGATGGTCCCGTGACCGCAGACGATTTTAAAACCGTTAAACTCCGGCGGATTGTGGCTGCCGGTTATCATCACGCCGGCCTCGTCGGGCGCGTACTCACGGCACGCGAAGTAGAAAGCGGGCGTGGGCGCGAGCCCAACGTCCACGACATCAACGCCCGCGCGGTTTAACTCGCTAACAAATATATCCCTAAAATCGCCGCTCGAAAGTCGGTTATCGCGACAAATTACCGCTGCTTTCTTGTCGTGCGCCCTGAAGTAGGCGGCCGTACCGCGGGCAATTAAACGAACCGATTCGTCTGTCAAATCGTCGCCGACGGTCCCCCGAACGTCGTACTCCCGAAATATGTTCTTGTTCAAGTCCATATTCCCCCGCGAAAACGTGGTTTTTACGGAGTATATCAAACAGCGCCTTAAACACAAATACTTTTTAACCCGGTACCGAAACGTCGTGAAAATCCGTTATATCGGACTTGCTTTCACGCCGCTCTTATCTTATTTTAACGGACCGTTTTCGTTAACCAGAGGAGGTAGTTTAAACGGGAACTGTAAATGGACCGGCACCGGATGGACCGTCGAAGTACTCCATTCCCGGGCCGGCGTCTCTACGACGATACTGATATCAGTAGGTTCCGGCGAACGCCTTCTACTCGATTGCGGCGACGGGACGCTACGCGATTTGTTAAACCGGGAAGTGGACCCGAAGCGAATCGCCGGCGTACTTATCTCTCACGGCCACTTCGACCACGTCGGCGGTCTCCATCCCGTTCTCGGGTTCATCCGTATGGTTGGTCGAAACTCCGATTTCTTCGTCGTTGCGCCCGAAGGGTCGTTCGAAGACAGGTTGATTATTAAGGCGTTTACGGAAGCGTACGGGGGAACGATACCGTTCAACATAAACCGCCGCGAAGTAAGAGAAGGCGCCGAACTCGAATTAGCCGGGATTAAGATAATACCTTTCGGCGTAGTACACCACGGAAGCACCGAAATGGAGGGTATCGGTCCGCGACTGCCGTCGCTCGGTTATAAACTTTTCTACAACGACGAACGCGTCATCTATACGGGCGACTGCGGGTTGGACTCGGGCTTAGAAAAACATATACAAGGCGTGAACCTGGCGATAATCGAAGCGACCCTGGACGAACCCGGCGGCGAGTTAGAAGCGAAAGTACACCTTTCGATCGAAAGCGCTAGACGAATAGCGGAACCCGCGGAAACAGCGTTTATTATACATCGTCCCGGAGGCGCGGCGCCGAAAAAAGTAACGCGTTAAACGTTATGCGCGGACTGATCGGCAGCGACGGCAAGTTTATTATAAAGGGTAACCTGACGTTTTCCCTTGACACGGCGCTCAGGATATACTAATTGTGGAATAAATTAATTATTGAATATCAGGGGGAATCATGTCGCTCAGGTACGCGCTCTTGGGGCTTTTGACGGAAAAACCGCTTAGCGGTTACGACCTCTCCAAGACCATCGAGGAATCTCAGGAACTCTTCTGGAAGGCTTCGACCAGTCAAATATACAGAGAATTGGCGAAACTTTCGGAAGACGGGTTCGTCGAGGTTTCGGTGGAACAGCAGGAAGGCCGCCCTAATAAAAAGGTTTACTACTCCACCGACCCGGGCAAATCGGCGTTTCGCACCTGGCTTATGGAACAATCCGACGCGAACATCAACCGGGTGGAGTTCCTCGTAAGGACGTTTTTCTTCGACAAACTACCTGCTGAGGAAGCGGTCGAGATAATCCTCGCGTGGCGGCGGCAGCACGAAGAAAAACTCCGGGAGATGGAAAACTACATATCGGATGTCCTCGACGAAGACAAAGCTATGACGCCCGGTCGCTTATCCACGTTCGCCTTCGGCGCCGGTTATTATAAATGGTTTATAGAATGGTGCGACCAAACGGTGGACCTGCTATTGCATCCCGAGAAATCCGGGGACTACAGCGCTGCGTTAGGCCCGAGCGGATCGCCGGAGGGTTAAAAGGAACTTATGGTCCTGAGTATGACAGGTTTCGGACGTGGCGAAGTCGATTACCGAGGTGGAAAGGTAATCGTCGAAATCCTTACCGTAAACTCGCGCTACCTGGATATTTCGGTACACGGCTTGCGGGACCAGGGCGCCGTCGAGATGGCCCTGAGGGAAGCGACGGCCGAACATATAAACAGGGGCCGTATTAATATAACCGTAAAATGCACGGGTATAATCTGCGGCGAACGTACCGTAACCGTGGACGAAGACCTGGTCAAAAAGTTCGGCGAGGAGTTGGACAGGGCAAAATGGCTACTCGGTATAGAGGAAAAGGTTTCCGTTGACGTATTGGCGGCACGTCCCGAGCTGGTAGAGATAGTCGAGCATACAGGCGACGACGGCTTCGTCGATACGGTTTTAACCGCGGCAGCCGAAGCTTTCGAACAGGTCGTAACGTCCAGACGGACCGAGGGCGTTAAACTGGCGGCGGACCTGGAGAAACGTTTTAAATCCGCTGGCGAGATAATCGCGCGCGTCGAAACCCGCGCGCCCGAAATGCTTTCGGGCTACCACGGCCGGCTAAAAGCCCGGGCCAAAGCGTTGGGAGCGGACGGAATTTCGGGCGAACGCATAGACGCGGAAGTAGTCCTATTCGCTGAAAGGTCCGACATTACGGAAGAGATAACGAGGTTTCGCACGCATCTGGACGCGGCGTTGGACGCCCTGGGGAAAGACGGCCGGATCGGGCGCCGGCTGGAGTTTCTCGTACAAGAACTCAACAGGGAAACGAACACGATGGGGGCGAAGAGCCAGGACGCCGGCATTTCGTCGGCGGTCGTGGAGATAAAAGAGACGCTCGAGCAGATTCGAGAACAGGTTCAAAACATCGAATAGAATAATCGGGATATACAAAACCTTACGGGAGGGACGATGAGGAAACTACTCTTTATATCTTTGGCTTCCGTTCTGGTTCTCGCGATACTCGGTTGCGGCGGCGGAGAGTACAAGTGCGAAGAGTGCGGCGAGGTCTTCGACAGCGAAGAAGCCCTCAACGAACACATCGGAGAAGCCCACGGCGAAACCGAAGTGGCGGAACCGACGGACGAATCAACCGAAGAGCCGACCGAGGAAGCCGTTGACGTAGCGATGATGAAGGACGATTTCAAAGAGGTCTTCGACGACGTGAACGAATATATGGAGACGCATAACCAGAGTAATACCGGCGCGGGCGAGCTCTCGGCCGCTTACGGCGATTTCGCTGCGGCGTTCGGCGAAATGAAAGAAGAATACGAAGCGGTCGGACCCGCGGAGAAAGATAAAATCGAATACGACAAGATACTCGCGCTCATGGGGAAGGCCGAAACGTCCATGTCGAAGTACTCGGAAGGTATCGCGAAAGGCGTACCCGAGGGAATTCAACTTTCGCTTGAAGGCGCGACCCTCTGGGACGAGGTTAAAAACGAGTTCGGCGGCGCGACATAATTACGGCGAAGCTAAATCGTATATAACCCCGCCCGGAGGCGGGGTTTTTTCGCGTATTTAAGAAAATGTCATGAGTGCGAATCGAAAAAAGACGGTTTACCGCCTCTTTTTTTCTTGACACACTATATCTAGTGGTTTATACTCCTTGACGCTCCTATATATAGTGTATCAGTGGTTATATATTCTCACGTATACCCTATGCTGTATATAATATATTAATATGAACATAAATAATGACGTAGCAACAAGATGTTAAAAAACCTACGATAATTTACCCTTCGCTCGAGCACCGCAACGGAGCCGGCGAAGGGTTTTATTTTGCCATCGAATTTAGGTGGAGGCGATGGCGTTAAAAGGGAACAAAACGATGGACGTTTACGCTTCCCGGAAAAAAGCCAGGGACATCCTTGTCGATCTGGACATCCGCGGCAGCCTGGCCGAGCGTATTATCGTCGAGACCGTCGAGGAACTGGCCGGGCTCTCGGTCGTTAACGATTCGGTCGTCGACAGTATCGTTAGGGCTAGAGCTGAAGCGGCGACCGCCGGATGGGAAGTGTATCCCGACGGAACCGACGGCGACGGCCGCGGCGCCTGGGAGGAACCGGAACTCGAACTTTCGGATAACGCGTTGGAAGTGCTAACCCGGCGGTACTTACGAAAAGACGAGGCCGGTAATACGATCGAAGACCCGCGGGATATGTTCTGGCGGGTCGCCTGGGCCGTCGCCGCGGGCGACCGAACGTACAACCCGGCGGCGGACATGGAACCGACGGCCCGCGGCTTTTACGAGATTATGGCGAAGCGCTTGTTCGTACCCAACTCGCCGACCCTGATGAACGCCGGGCGGGAACTGGGGCAATTGTCGGCCTGTTTCGTCCTTCCGGTCGAAGACTCGATGGATTCTATTTTCGATACGGTCAAGAACACGGCACTAATACATAAATCCGGCGGCGGTACCGGGTTCTCCTTCTCAAAACTCCGCCCGAAGAACGACGTGGTCCGCTCGACCAGCGGCGTTTCCAGCGGCCCGATTTCGTTCATGACCGTCTTCGACGCGGCCACCGAGGCGATAAAGCAGGGCGGCACGCGCCGCGGCGCCAATATGGGTATACTCCGCATCGACCATCCGGACATACTTGACTTTATAACATGCAAAGAAAACGAAGCCCGCCTGAACAACTTCAACATCTCCGTCGCGGTAACCGACGCGTTTATAGAAGCGCTGGATAAGGAGGAGAAATACTCCCTCGTGAACCCACGTACCGGCGAGGCCGTCGACGAGTTGCCGGCGCCGCGCGTCTTCAACACAATTGTAGAGCACGCGTGGGGTAACGGTGAACCCGGGATTATCTTCATTGACCGGATGAACCACGGCAACCCAACGCCCAACGTCGGCGAAATAGAGGCGACGAATCCTTGCGGCGAACAACCGCTCCTCCCGTACGAGTCTTGCAACCTCGGCTCGCTTAACCTGGGGCCGATGGTTAAAAAGACGAAGCGTAAAACAGAGATAGATTGGGATTTATTACGCTCGGCGTTCGAGACGGCGGTTCATTTTCTGGACAACGTAATCGACATGAACCGCTATCCCCTTGACGCGATCCGTGATAACACGCTGGAAAACCGGAAGATCGGGCTGGGCGTAATGGGGTTCGCCGATATGCTTATAAAACTCGGAATCCCGTACAACTCGGACGAAGCCGTCGAGACGGCGGACCGGGTGATGGAGTTCATAAACCTGGAGTCGAAACGCGCGTCCGCGGCCCTGGCGGCCGACCGCGGCGTCTTCCCCAACTTCCGCGGAAGCGTCTACGACCGGCCCGGCGGCACTCGCGTCCGCAACGCCACCACGACGACGATAGCGCCCACCGGCACCATCTCGATAATCGCCGGAGCGTCCGGCGGCGTCGAGCCGATATTCGCCCTGTGCTTCTACCGCCACGTGATGGACGACCACAAGCTGGTCGAGGTGAACCCGCTCTTCGAGGAGGTCGCTCGGGACCGGGGCTTCTACTCAGAAGAGTTAATGGACCGCATCGCCCGGGGCGAGTCGATTCAAGCGATGGACGACGTACCGGAGGACGTGCGCCTGGTCTTCGTCACGTCCCACGACATCTCGCCGGAGTGGCACGTCCGCATCCAGGCGGCGTTTCAGAAGCATACCGACAACGCCGTATCGAAGACGATAAACTTCCCCAACTCGGCGACGGTGGAGGAC
>CP070755.1:1699383-1701959 GCA_020348885.1 Candidatus Coatesiibacteriota bacterium
ACCACCAATCGTCGGAAATACCCTCCTGGTCCAGGTATATTTCTATTTCTGGGGTATAGATAGTCCCTGCGTTAATTACTGCGTCTTTTAATTCGGTAAAACCGTTATACCCCATCCTGATATCGTAAACGGGCTCGTCGAGGTAAGCCACCATATCCATGTTTATTACGGCGACGATATTTTCGTCCCTCTCGGCCATCGCTTCGGCGTAAAACCAGCTTCCATCTTTGCCGTGCTCTTCGCTGGAGAAGGTAATGAAACGGACCGTCGATTCGTATTCGTACCCGGCCATCGCCTCGGCCGCGGCTAAGACGCCGCCGGATCCGGAGGCGTTGTCCTCTGCTCCCGGCGCAAGGCGGTAGGGGTCGTCGCTTAACGAGTCGTAGTGGCCGCAGACGATGATTACCTCGTCGCGGCGAACGGTCCCTTCTATTTCGGCTATCACGTTTTCCCACGTGAGGTGGGTATACGTAGGGTGTATTTCCTCCCACGTGTAGCCGCCGTCGTCCGTACGGTGTAAACTCCCAATGTTGGCGAATGCCCAGCCTTCGTACAGGTTAATGAAAAAGACCGCGAAGTTACCGCTCGGCGAATTATCGCATTCGACCCACGACTTACCGCCGTCGTCGGTCCGGTATACAGCTTGCCCGGTGATCCATCCTGTCTTGTCGTTAAAGAAGAAGATATCGTGAAGAGCACCGGCGTATTCGCCCGCCGCTTCGGTCCAGGTATTGCCGCCGTCTTCGGTGTAATATATTTCGTCTTCACCGATGACCACACCGTTGTTTAGATCGTGGAACCAAATTTCGCCCATTAACCCGTAACGAAACGACGGGAAGTTACCGGAGAGGTCTTCCCACGTACTGCCGCCGTCGTCCGAACGATATAATTGACATTCGTCTATATTGTATTCGCTGGCGGCGGCCCAGATAATACCGTCTAGGTAAAATACTGACCGGATATCATAAGCGCCCAGTATCTGACCCCTTTCCCAGGCTTCGCCGCCGTTAGCGGTTAAGTAATATATACCGTTAGACCCGCCGGTTATCCCGTTCAACGGGTCCGCGAACGATATAGAGTTTAAGCTTACTGAGTGGTCCGATATATCGAACTCGGTCCACGTTAACCCGCCGTCTCCCGTTTTCGCGATAAAACCGTACGGTCCGCATATGAACCCGTTATTAACGTCGGTGAACACGACATCAAGCGCGTCTCCGTTACATTCGTACGCGGTCCAGCTTTCGCCGGCGGCGTCAGTTCGCCAGACATAACCTTCGCCGGATACCCAACCGCGGTTTTTATTGGCCCAATGCATTTCACTAGTACTGATAGTGGCTCCGTAATACCATAAACGCACGTCCAAATCGGGTATCTCGCGGAAAGCCGTTTGGACGTAATCCCTCGCAGCGTCAATATATTTACTATACGAATACCTCGAGGGCGTTACGCCTAAGCTAAGGGTCTCCACTATCTCCCGGTATCGTTCCGGCGTGATTTTATCGATCATCTCGAGGATATAGCGGTCGGCGAAGGGTACTTTATCGTCGTGTGTCCTTAGCGGTCGCGCGTCCACCGGTTTTCGGATGGGGGTTTTATTAACGCGCTTCAGTTCGGCGCCGGCCATGGCGTATTCCATCGCGTCGGCGGCCCGGGCCACGAGGATTTGAGCCTTACCGGGAACGTCGATTAGGCGGGTGCCTGCGATATCCGGCAAAGGCCTGTTCCCCGGGTTCCATATAACGTATAAGCTCTCGCGACCGTCGGCGACGACGCGGCCGCCGGGTATGGCGCCGGCTTGTTCCTCGGGGCTGAGTATCAAACAGAACGACGGATGGGCTTCTACCACGGCCCATCCGTCGTCCAGCAGGTCATACGCCTGCCCCCGTTCGCTGTATTCGACCAGAACGAAAACATCACCCGCGAAAACCGCTTGCGTCAAGCCTAAAAAGGTTAAGGTTACTAATAACCACTTCATCCCAAATCCCCCCTTTTACTTGATTACCGCCACCTTCCCGGTGACGTAGTTCGCTTCGCCGTCGGTAACGCGATAGATGTAAATGCCGGAAGCGACCGGGTTACCGCTTTTGTTCACGAGGGTCCATACCGTTTCGTTGCCGGTTATTTCGGCGCGTTCGAATACCCTTTCGCCCGCGACGTTGAAGAGCGCGAGAGAAGCGTTATCCGGCAGGTTCACGAACGTGATACCCGCGTCGCCCGGCCGCGCGGGGTTGGGGTAGGCGATTATGTCGGTCAATCCGGGGACCGGGCCGTCGGATATACCGGCCAGGCAGGCCGCGGTCGCAGCGACGCACCGAACGACCTCTGCGCCGTAGTCGAAGTGTAAGTGTTCGGGCAGGTCGTCGATCGTGTGGTACCAGGGGTAGAACTCGGAGTTGTCGTGCTCGACGGCTAATATAGCGCGGTAGCCGTTGTCCCAGAAAGACATGTGGTCCGAGCCGCCCAGCCGATCGGTTACCGGATAGATTTCCATAGTCGGCGAGTATATCGCGGCGGCTTCGGTAAAAGCTTCGAGCAGCCCTTCCGACGGCTCGTTGTACATTATCTGGACGTCGTAA
>CP070755.1:1702059-1709295 GCA_020348885.1 Candidatus Coatesiibacteriota bacterium
AACACGATTTGTTATTTCGCGGGAAATATAATTTCTAAAATTACCATCGGCGCCGAATTTACGCTGAAAGGCAGAAATATCCCGAAGAACTACTACATCGGCGGTTCGTACTCGGCCGTCGTGCCGTTCTAAACCGAATAACTTAACGCTCGTAACGCGTAACTTTCTTTCGCGCCGCTCTACTAATTCTATACTATGAATAGGAAATTTCTTATAATACTCACGGTCGCCTTTTTACCCGTTATTTCCGCCGCTACCAATCTCTTCCCGTTCGATACGCTTAACGTGCCCGACGAACTGCTGTCGGATGTACCCGGCGACGTTTACTTTTCAGCCGGTTTATATTATCTGGACGGCCCGGGGGACCCGTTCAGTAGTGATCCCGAAACGCAAAGTAAATGGTATAGCTTCATCCCGTTAAACGTCGGATGCCGATTCTGGCACGACTTTACGGCAGGCGCACAGATAACTTTATTAAACCACGAATACGGTAACGCCGTATTAGACGACTACGGAGACGTCTGGTTAAAAGCGAAGTACTCGAACCGGGTAAATCGGTTTTTCTTAGGGGGTCGCATCGCAGGGAAGTCCGGCGGATTCGAATCGCTTTCGTTTCATAACGACGAAAACGCCTATAACCTTGACTTGACCCTCTTCGGCGGCGTCGAATTAACCGAACGCTTCTCCGCCGAATTCGCCGCCGGTTACAGGTTCGTCGGTACGAACGAAGACACGTACGACGACCTGGGGAACATGCTTTACGTCTCGGGCGGCCCGATTGCAAAGCTTTTCGGCGACGTACTGACGGTAGGGATACCGGTAACCTACTATAAGCAACCCACTTTCCAGGAGGTTATGGACGATCAAGCTAATATCTTCTACCACGAGTTTAAACACCATACCGTATCCGTCGGCCCAAAAGCCGTCTATACTTTCGGCGACCGGTTCCCGTCAAGCGTAACCTTCCGCGCCGATTTCGTAATCGCCGCCGAGAACGTAGAGCGGGATTACTACGTCGGCGGCGGCTATTCCGTTGTCGCGCCGTTTTAGTTAGAATATAAACGAACGGCGGATTTACACCCGCCGTTACTTCTTTTGTTTACGCGTCCCGTTACCCTTCTTACCTACCTATACGACGCCTTCAACCGCCCCAGCGACGTCGGCTTCACCGACTCGAATTCGAAGTCTATATCGAACTCGTATATCCAGAAGACGTTGTTCTCGTCCCAGCAACTCCAGAAGAACGTACCGCGGCCTTGAGCGTACGTCAAACCCAGGCTGTAGTATATCGGATATACGGGTATCTCGGCCGTACCTATCAACACCGCGTCGGTACCTACTATTTCGAAGAAGTTGATATACGTCTGCTCGTAAGTATCGATCGCAACGCCTTCAGCGCCGAAATACGGGAAATAGGTCATACCGGACGTGCGCGATTGGAACCCGGAAACCTCGAAGTAGTGCGTTTCGCCGCCCGGCGCGAATTTATAGAATCCCCGGTCGTAATCGGTTTCGTAAAAATACTCGGCGCCCGGACCCAGGTCGAACCCCCTGCTTTCTTTGCCGGCCGGATCGTCCAGCGGCGTCCACGCGGCGCCGTCGAACCGGTAAAACTCCTCCAACCCCCAATCGTTGACGTACATATAACCGGTAGTCGGGTCGTAACAGACGCCGAATATCGAAGGGTCTTCCCGGAAAGTTACGTCGATAGTTTCGAGTATATGCCCGTCGGCGGCGCGGCAGACGAAAACCTTGTTCGTTATGTTGTCGCAAAAAAATATCCGGTCGCCGCTCGGGTCGTAATCCATACCCAGAATAAAATAGGCGTCCGGGACGAGGAAGTAGTTAACTATCTCTATGTTGATGTTAGGCCCGTCGCGGGCGGCGCGGGCCGGTACGACTGCGAGTAATAATAAAATTAGAACGGTTCTACCGACTATCGCCGTCATCGCTCGAATCTGTTCCATCGCTTCCGACAATACCGCTTCCAATAGTAAAGGTTCGAGTTCCCCGCGCGAACCGTTCACTATATCGCGCTTTCCTGCCTTTTCTTCATCACGAGAACGAATATTATAACTATAATGAAAACCAGCAATACGATAACGAGCACTTTCGTACCCGTATCGAGCTTATCCAGCACCGAGCCGGGCCCTTCTTCTTCGCCGGCTTCCTCGGCGGCTCCGACGGCCCGACCCTCCAACGCGTTGGCCAGGTCATCGGGCGTATCGTACCGGTCGCAAAGGGCGATATAATCCTCGTGGGGCATTACTTCCCGCCCGGGCGTTACGACTTCAACGATTACCGGCACGAGCAGCGTATAACTCGCCGGGCCGAAGGTCGGTTCGCCGCCGATCACCTTCGGCGGTGTATCGTACTCGACCGCTATCTCTACGGCCCGGACGCCGAGAACGGCCAGGCAGTAAATGCCGTCGCCTCCTTCAAGCGTCCTCCCAGGCGCTATCGGTATCAGGCGCCTTATATCCACGCCGAAAGTAGGATCACTCGCCCACCCGGCGGCGAAATTCCGCGCGCGCTCGACCGCCGCTTTGGCGTCGCCAACGCCGCCAGTGGCCGGTCTCATACCCAGGTTATAACAGCTTTCGAGGTAAAAACCGTAAAACAGTTCGCGGGCGTCGCCCATCTCCCCGTCCAACGTCGGCGTCACGGCGCCGCCGGCGCGGAAACCGTGGAGTTCGCCGTATACGGCCCCCAGGAACTTCGGTAGGGCCAAGTCGAGCGGGCTCAGACTCCGGGCCAGGTATAGGTAGTACGACGGGACCGGCTCGACGGTGAAAGCTGGCCCGAGGCCGCCGGCTCCTCCGCCGCCCAGGGTTCCGCTACCGCCCGGCTCCTGCACTATCGCATATGTTAACCGAGAAATAAGACGCGACTTATACGCGTCGTCCATCGATATTTTCGCCGACTCCGGCGTCTCGCCCGGGCGTATCAGAGCATCCAGGGCGTACGCCTCGAACGCGCGCCAGGACGCGCCCGCTTCCGGCAACAGCGTAACCTCGGCGGCGCGTACCGATCTGACGACGTTCTCAAAAGTACCGAAGGACACCTTCTTGCGATCCTCTACAAGCAGGTCAACCAGGAAGTACTCCATACTCCGCGTCTCGGGGACAAGCCGGAACGGCACGCCCAGCGCGATAGCGTCCCGCTTTACCTCCAGGAACCGTTTATTCGGGTCGGCCATCACCGTTGCGTAATCGTCGCCGGCCATTATCCCGGTCATCTCCGGTACCGTGAAGCTGTGCCCGGCACCGACCAACGCGCTGTATAAATCCCATAAAAACCTCTGCTGTTCCAATAACGTTTCGTCCGAGTTCAACGCTTCGGTCAGGACCATCGATTTCTCGAGAGAATGGTAGTCCCGGTCACCCGGTTCCAGCGGTTGGGAAAGCCACCGGTCCCGGGCCATTATCCTCGCCAAGTCCTCGCGCCAGGACCAGGGCGCGGTAGCGTAAAACGCCTGTGGGTACTGGCTCAAGAACGCTGTTTTCTGCGCTTCGGCCTTATCCACTATCTCTTCGGGTACGGCAACCTCAGGCGGCAGCGTTCCGTCGGCCCGCCCAAGCATTATCCCGGCGACCAGAAACGCCATCGTTTCTTCTGCCTGAGTGTGGGCGTCGCCGGACGTGTTGTCGTATATCGTCTTAACCCGCGCCAGCAAATCTATGAGGAACCGCTGCTTACCGGCTTCCAGAACGCCCAGCCCGTCTTCCAGCTTCACGTCCACGGCCGTAAGAACGCCCCAGCCGAACTGGTCGTATGCGAACCCGCAAACGTCCAACGACAACAAAGGCGTTCCTGACGCGGCCTTCGACGCTTCCACGAAGCTGGGGAAAAGCCGGGGCCCCACGCCGCCGGCGGCCGGTTCTGCTGCTTCCTCTTCGCCGGTCTCGCCCTCTTCGGTTTCCTCGCCTGCAGGTTCCGCCGGTTTCGCCGGAGCGCCGCCCGCCGGAACAACGCCGGAAGTCGCCGGGACCGTTACCTTGAACGTCGCCGGCGTTTCGTCTATCGTAAGTGTAGTCCCCGACGACGTCGTTACCGTACGAACCGGGCCAAGGAGGTTATCCCGCGCCGGTATTTCGGCGCCGGTGAAAACTGAGGTCAATACGAACGCCGCTAATACCAGGGTTATCGTCATATTCATATACCCTCCGAAATAGGGTTAAAACGCTTAGCTATGATTAAGCAACTTCTCGGCCAACTCGTACAAATCGGCCGCTTCGACGTCCGGCACCTCCGACTCGTCGGTCGGTTTTTGCCACGTATAGTGGTCTCCGCCGACCCTGGCGGCCCACATCCCTAATCGCTTGGCTGGCCCTATGTCGTTATCGAGCCGGTCGCCGACCATCAGCGCCGCTTCGGGCTCGCAGCCGGCCCGTTCGAGCGCCCCCCGAAAGAACTCGGGCGCGGGTTTCGCGCACCCGGCGGCCTCGCTTATCCAATGAAAGTCAAAGTAACGCCCTACGCCCACCCGGTCGAGAAGGTCCGCGACCTCGTTTATGTTGTTCGTAATAGTCGCGAGCTTGTACCTTTCGGCGAGTCGGGCAAGACCCTCGGGCGCGCGTTCCCGTACGGCGTTCAGTTCGACATAGGTCTCGTCGGGCGCGTTCTTTAAATCCCGATAAATCGAGCGGAATACTTCGATCGCGGCGGCTTCGTCGTCGACGAACCGAGCGATTACCGCGACAGTCGGCCGGGCGACGCGCAACTTTTCGGCTTCGTCCCTGTACCCGACCACCTGTTCGTCGGTAACGTCATGGCCGAGTTCGCGAAGCCGGGCCGCCAGTGCCCGTTCGAGGAACGCGACCCACCGACCGTCGTCCACTATCGGACCGCCGACGTCTATGAAAACCCACTCGATTTTATCGAGTCCCGCCGTTTCAGACATACATATTACGACGCTTTACGTAAAATAATTACGGCAGGAAGATTATAGTCGGTCTTCCGCCGCCGTGTCAAACGTTTTTATAAACCGGTCGGGCCGGGCCGTTACAGGTAAAACTTGAATATCAGGTCCAATCGCCCCCGCTTAATGAGATAAGGTCCCGAGAAACGCATAACTGCCCGGACCCGATCACGGTACAGCGGCTCATAGCAGTGAACCGGACACTTCTTGCAAGCCGGTTTCGGATTAAGCGGGCACTTCGCGAGTTTCCGCAACCCGTAATCAAGTAACTCGGCGCAGCCGGCGCAAAGCTCCGGCCGGTTCTTCCCGATATCGAAAAGTACATCGCCCGCGCTAAAACGCGCTTTAGGCGCGTCCCGATGGTTCGCGCGGCAGAAGATACCGACCATACCGGCAAGCGTCCGCGCTTCGCGTTCGAACTTACGTCGCTCTCGCAGGCCCCGTTCCACGCAGACATTATAACGGCCGCGGTAAGGTTAAGCAAACGGTTTCACGTTAGAGCAAAGAAGACGCCGGCGGTTGGATAAACATGCGAGGGTAGCGACGCATTTTACGCGCTAGCGGCGGTTAGAAAACCGCCGCTACACGGGATTGACACAGAAACGGCACGGTTCTTACGCCGTCGGTCGGAACGTCGAGCCTTCGCCGAGGAAGTTGAAATGAAGACGAAAACAACGTATTTAACGCAAAATAATTGAAGTAATCTAAAACCACTAAATATTATCTCAATAGCTTTTCTCTTGACAACTAACCGAGGGTTTCATAATATGGCATAAAGTAAACGTGTGTTATTAACCGGAGTCAACGATATGTAAAAAGTTGTATCTTCCTTTCTTCTCCGCGAATCGCGGCGAGGTTTTTAGTTATACGTGGGAAAAACGAACAGGAGGAGGTTCAGGGATGCTTTACTTAAAAGGGTTAATAGTAATTCCGGCAGTCTTTATCGTATTAGCGGTTTCGGCCTTAGCCGACTTCACCGAGGAAACTCAGTTCGGGGTGGGGTATACCGAATCGGTAGCCTGGGGTGACTATGACGACGACGGAAACCTAGATTTATCAGTGGGAAACTACTACGGCTATCAGAACTATTTATACGTAAGTAACGGTGACGGCACCTTTACCGAGCAGGCACGGTTCGGGACAGGACACACGTTCTCAACGGTTTGGGGAGATTACGATAACGATGGGGACTTAGACGTAGCCGTGGGGAACTATTATGACCAACAGGACTACCTGTACATCAATAACGGTGACGGGACATTCACCGAGCAGGCTCAATTCGGGGCGGTACATACCGTCTCAGCCGCCTGGGGAGACTATGACAACGACGGGGATATAGATTTGGCCGTAGGAGCTTATGGTCAAAACTACCTCCACATTAACCTCGGAGCCGCTGGCTTTGCGTCGCAGCCTCGGTTCGGTACAGGAGGAAATACCTTCTCGGTAGCTTGGGGCGACTACGATAACGACGGCGATTTGGACCTTGCGGTAGGAAATGACGCTCAGAACTACCTCTACATAAACCTCGGCGACGGCACCTTCACCGAACAACCTCAGTTCGGAACGGGATACACCCACGCAATTGCCTGGGGTGATTACGACAACGACGGCGATCTCGATATGGCGGTAGCTAATATTAATCAGAACTACCTCTACGTCAACAATGGCGACGGCACTTTCACAGAACAGGCTCAATTCGGCACGGGGAACACCCATCCTATAGCCTGGGGTGATTATGACAATGACGGCGACCTCGATATGGCGACGGGGAACGATTACGGGCAAGACTACCTTTATATTAACAACGGCGATGGCACGTTCACCGGGCAGGCACAATTCGGAGCAGGACGGACATTTACGTCGGCCTGGGGCGATTATGACAACGACGGCGACCTCGATTTAGCCGTTGGTAACTTCAACGAGCAGGACTACCTCTACATCAACAACGAGGATGACGCCGATTACCTCATTATCCATCTTATAGGCCATTATCACGACCAGGGTTGCGGATACTCGGGCCGTGACGGTACAGGCGCGAAGTTGTCGGTATACGAGGAGGGTTACGCAGGGGACGACGGTCACCTTCTCGGTTTCCGGGAGATTGAGGCGAACGGAGGTTTATGCGGGCAGGATTCTATCGACGCCGAGTTCGGTATTCCTAACGATAACACCGTCGAGGTACGTATCGTATGGCCGGGGTCCTGCGGCTCTAACATTACTCAGGATATAATCGCAGATAAGACCCAGTTTATTACCGTTCACGAAGCCGACGACTTCCATCTGTGGTCGCCAATCGACGGTACCGACGTCGGCGG
>CP070755.1:1709395-1730678 GCA_020348885.1 Candidatus Coatesiibacteriota bacterium
GGGTGAAAACCGAGTTGCACCCGGACGTGAAAAAGTTGGACGAACAAATAGGAGATTTAAACCGCCAATACATAGAAGCCGTGGACGAGTTGATAGAAAAGGGAACGGTTGCATCGTCGTTATCCGTATACGATAGTAAGAAAGCGAGTCTCGAAAGCGTGATAAGCGAGTATAGGGGATACCTTTCTAATATCCCGCAAAAGGAACTCGAGCTTAACCGTTTAACCCGCAGATATCAGGTAAACGAAAAGATGTACTCGCTATTGCTCCAGGAACTCCAAGAAGCCAGGATACGTGAAGCCATGGAAACGGCCGATATCAGGATAGTCGACTACGCCCAGGTACCGAAGAAACCAATAAGCCCGAATCACGTGAAGAACATCAGCTTAGGGTTTATTCTGGGGTTACTTTTAGGAATAGGCGCCGTTTTCGCACTTGAGTTCGCCGATACGTCAATAACTTCGATAGAAGGCGCCGAGAGGGTTACGAAATTACCAGTAATAGGAATTATCCCGCGGGTCGGAGAAGAAATCGGTTCGTTAGAACCCGGGGCAAGGTCTTTAAAATACCGGAAGGTCTATTATGTTGCCGAGGCGCAGCCGAAATCTCCTATTGCGGAATCTTTCAGGTCCTTACGTACCGCTGTAATCGCGTCTGGGATTGACGAGCCTATATCGTCGTTAGTCGTAACGAGTTCAGGTTTGAGCGAGGGTAAAACCGCCATAGCGATTAACCTAGCGGTCGTGTTCGCCCAAACGGGGGCGCCTACTCTGTTAATCGATTCGGATTTACGACGTTCTAGGATCCACCGTATCTTCGATATAGCTAAAGAACCGGGTTTAAGTGAGTTGTTACTGGGCCACGCTCCGCGAAAAAAATGTGTGAGGGAAACGGGCATAGACAACCTTTCGATAGTCCCGAGCGGCGTACATCCGCCGAACCCGTCCGAACTTTTAGGTTCTAAAAAAATCGTAAACCTGGTGAAGGATTTAGGGAAGAAATACGAAATTATCGTCTTCGATACGCCGCCTGTATTAGCTGTAACGGACGCCGCGGTCCTATCGTCGATAACGAAAGGGACATTGTTCGTGGTATCGGCTGGTAAGACTGACCGTTATGCCGTCCGACGGGCTTTGCGGCTTCTGGAACAAACGCAGTCTAACCTACTGGGCGTCGTATTGAATCAAGCCGACCTCGTTCGGTCATATGGTTCGTACGGTTATAAATACTACGGGCAATATTACAGAGAATACTTGGAAGATGAAGGCGAATAACCTGCGTCGCGCGTTGGCACGCGCCGTCGCCGGTTCTCCGGACGAAACCTACCTCTGGCACGCCGCCCTTGCTGCTTGCGGCGACGCCGAAAAACTCACCGCGGCGTTAATCGAAGAAAACCTATACGGTATAGCTTCAGGGTATTCTGGACTTAAATCGGTTTTAGGCGGAATTCCGTTTAAACGTATAGAACGTCTGCGTTCGGAAACGGCCGCGGCCAACTTATTAACCCTCCGGCGATACGACGAGTCGACCCGCTCTTTCGCCCGCGCCGGTGTACGTTTCGTGCCTATGAAAGGTTGCGATCTGGTCGGGTCGTTGTATTCCGACCCGGGTGAACGTCCGATGGCCGACGTGGACATCCTCGTTCACCCTGATGACTTCGACCGGGCCGTTACCGTCGCTGCTGGACTCGGTTATAAAGAAATAGAATACCGTTTCCGGTTGCCGGGCGTTTGGGCGGCGACGACCATGTACAGGTTATCCGGCGAGTTCTCGGGTCATTTGGACCTCCATTATTCCCCCGGCCCGGAAATCGGTAGGCGTCGGCTTGAGACGAAGCGGTTTTTCAACGGTTGGGAGCCCGGCACCCGGTTATCCTGGGAACAACGTTTACTAGTCTCGGTCCTCCATCTTCAGAATCACTCCTTCGATTCGTCGCTCGCGGACCTTTATGAGTCGCTACTGTTGGCCGAAAAGGCCGATATGGACGCGTTTATACCGCTCGCGCGCCGGTGGGACGCGGCGGCGGCCGCGTCGGTAGTCTTCGCCCGGATAAGCCGCTTATTCGGCGTCGTTACACCGCTTAACGGTTGGCGCAAGTCGTTGGTCGGCAGAATAATATACGCCGGCGACGGCGACGGATTTACCGACCGAGGTCTCCGTTCTGTCGTAACGTTCGTCCTAACGACTGACCGTCCGACGGGTGCGGTGAAATTCGGGTTTCGCTTACTCAGGGAGAAGTATCGAAAAAAAATCCTTTTTCGCCAAAAAAAACCTTGACATACGCCGACGTTATGCTATATATAGCGCATCCTTACTTACGGAGTTGATGCAGACGATGATGATACGAACCACCGACATAGGGTATGAGGGGAAGGCGCCGAAGCGCCTTGCCGGCATACTCTTGTTTACCCGGTGGGTTACTGTGCCTATTGCACGGTGGGGAGGTGTACCCAGGTTCGTTTTACGCGCGTAAGATGCGCTTTGCGGACACCAACCCACCGGCAGGAAAACCGGTGGGTTTCTTGTTATAGAATTTAACGATAACGACGACGAACCGTAACACAATGGAGAGGAGGGGCGACAATGATTGTAAGGGATGGATACGAATTGGACGAACAGGAAACGGGAAGCGCGATTTCGAGTGAGGAGTCGCCCGACGTAGATGCGACCGTGAACGGTCGTGACGAACGGAGAAACGTGGAAACTAAAACCATGGATAACCTGGCTCTGCGGGCTTCGGGCGTCGTCAAACGCTTCGAGATTCAGGACGGAAACCGCAACCGCAAAGGGTTACGCCGTCTCTGGCCGTTCTATAAGCGCGAGACCTTCGAGGCGCTAAGCGATGTCAACGTCGAAGTCCGAGCGGGCGAGATATACGGAATAATCGGGATGAACGGCTCGGGTAAGTCTACGTTCATCCGGGTTATAAGTACGCTTCTTTTCCCCGACGAAGGGACCGTCGAGGTCTTCGGCGTGGACGTGGTGAAAAACCCGGACGAGGTCCGCCGGATGATAAATCGCGTTTCGGTGGATGCGGCGTTTTTCCGGTCGCTTTCGGCAAAGGAGAATCTCCGCTACTCAGCCCGGCTACACGGCCTGTCGCCGCGCGACGCACGGAAACGGTATAAGGAAATACTGACCCGTATCGGCTTCGACCACAACCGGGTCTCGGACCAGGTGAAGAGTTTGAGCCGCGGAATGAAACAGAAGGTCGCCGTGAGCCGGGCTTTGATGTCGACGCCCAGGCTTCTATTGCTGGATGAGCCGACTACGGGCCTGGACCCGCGTTCCAAACGAGACGTACAGCAGTTCTTGCACAAGATGCGGGACGAAGAGGGTACGACGATAGTCATCACCACCCACGATATGGAAGAGGCCGAACGGATATGTGACCGGATCGCGATAATACACGACGGCCGTATAGTCGCCGAGGGCACCGCCGCGGAGTTGATAGAAATAGCCCGCAACGGGCGGGGCGAACCGACCCTCGAGAAGGTCTTCTTCAAATTCACCGGCGAGGAGTGGGACGAGTATGAATAAAGCCGATACGGCCGTTAAAGGTAAACCGGGCGGCACCGTAGCCGGCGTCCGCGAGTTCTGGGGCGGCGTCGGTTTCGTCGAGCGAAACTTCGCCCTGGTGAAGAGATACGCCGGGTGGGAGGCCGTCTTCGTCGCCTACGGCGCCGTCAACTCGATAATTATCGGGCTCATCGGTAAAGCCACAGGCGACGCCCGGCTGGTTCTCTATCTGATAATCGGCTCGATTCTCTGGGTATTCCTCTCGTCCCTCTTCCACGAGGTGAGCGAGTCGGTTGCGTGGGAACACTGGGAAGGAACCCTCGAGTTGACGTTTATGGCGCCGATTAAGCGTCTGACGATGCTTCTCGGGACGTCGGCGTACGCGGTCATCTACGGCCTGGCCCGGTCGCTGATAATCCTCTTGGCGATGCTCGTGTTCTTCAATATTAACCTGGCCGGCGCGAACCTGCCGGCCGCCAGCGCCGTGCTCCTGGTCTCGAGTATCTCGTTCCTCGGGCTGGGCATCGCCGCGGCTGTCCTGCCGATTTTAAGCCGGGAGCGGGGTCCGCAGGCGACCCACATCTTCCAGGCGTTGATACTCCTGGTCTCGGGCGTCTATTATCCGATAGACGTGCTGCCGGTATGGCTCCGGCCGATTTCGGTCGTCTCGCCGGCTACGTACGCCCTGCGCTCGATTCGGGCCTGTTTGCTCGACGGCGCCGGTTTCCGCGAGGTTAAAGGCGATATCCTTATCCTCGCGGTCTTCAGCGTAGTTTCGGTCCCGGTCGGGTTCCTCATCTTCTGGGCCGGCGAGAGTTGGGCCAAGCGCAAAGGTAAGATAAAGATAGAGGGTTAAGGCGGTCCGGTGAGACAGAACTCGGGAACGGCGGATACGTTCGATAAGACGACCCATCGCGGGCCTCTGGGCGAGGTCTGGGGCGCCGTCGGTTTCGTCGAGCGGAACTTCGCGCTCTACAAGCGTTACAGCGGCTGGATAGTGGTCGTTACGGCGTACGCGGCCGTCAACACGATTATTATCGGCCTCATCGGTAGGGCCGCAGGCGACGAAAGGCTGGTTTTATACTTGATTATCGGGTCGGTCCTCTGGGCGTTCCTTTCGCAGCTATTCCAGGAGGTTTGCGAATCGATGGCCTGGGAGCACTGGGAAGGTACTCTGGAAGTAACGTTTTCGGCGCCGCTGAAAAGGTTTACGCAGTTGCTGGGCGTATCGGCGTTCTCGATACTTTACAGCCTTTTCAAGTCCCTTGTGATAATGGCGGCGATGTTGCTTTTCTTCAGGATAGATTTGAGCGGGGCGAACCTGCTTTCGGCGTCGGTCGTTCTTCTGGCCGGGAGCGTCTCGTTTTTGGGGATGGGGATCGCATCGGGCGTGTTGCCTATTCTGAGCAGGGAGCGCGGTTTCTCCGCGGCGCGGATATTCCTTGCGCTGCTTCTGCTAGTGTCGGGCGTTTATTACCCGATAGCGGTTCTACCGGCCTGGCTGAGACCGTTTTCGGTCGTTTCGCCGGCGACGTACGCCTTGCGTTCGATGCGCGCGGCGCTCCTCGACGGCGCCGGGCTGGCCGAGATAAAAGGCGACGTTTTGATACTGCTGACGTTCTGCGTCGTAACGGTTCCCCTCGGTTTCGCCGTGTTCGCCGTCGGCGAGCGCTGGGCCAAGTGGAAAGGTAAACTTAAAGTGGACGGTTAAACTCGAATCCCGGTTCCGTTAAAGCCGGACGAGTTGCCGAGGATTTAGGCGGTTATTATGAACGTAATGCGAAAATTATTAAACGAGTTCTGGGGCGCGATTGGTTTCGTCGAGCGGGACTTCGCCCTCGTAAAACGATACCTGGGGTGGGAAGTCTACTGGCTAATTTACTCGGCGGTGGCGGGTATAACCATCGCCCTCATCGGCGTCACGACGGGAGATAAGGAACTGGTCCTGTTCCTCGTGGTAGGCGCTATCGTCTGGGGGTTCCTCTCGCTCCTGTTCGAGTTCGTGAGCGAGACCGTGGCGTGGGAGATGTGGGAAGGAACCCTTGAGCTAACGTTTATGGCGCCGATAAAGCGGATTACGATGCTTTTGGGGAACACCCTCTTTGCCGTTATCTACGGTTTAATCCGTTCGGCGCTGATACTGGCGGCGATGGCCCTCTTCTTCAGCATCAACCTGGGCGGCGCCAACCTACTGACGGCGGTGGTTGTCCTCGTCGTCTCGAGTTTGGCGTTCATCGGCCTCGGTCTGCCGGCGGCGGTCCTGCCGATACTCAACCGGGAGAAGGGTGTTCAGGCGTCCCACATCTTCCAGGCGGGGCTGCTGTTGGTCTCGGGTGTCTATTACCCTATCGATACGTTGCCGGGATGGCTGCGGCCGATTTCGGTTATCTCGCCGGCGACCTACACTCTGCGCTCGATGCGGGCCGCGATAATGGAAGGCGCGACCCTGGCCGATGTGGCCGGCGATTTGGCGATAATCGCCCTCATCGCCGCCGTCTCCATCCCGCTGGGGATGCTAATCTTCTCGGTCGGTGAGCGCTGGGCCAAGTGGAAGGGGAAGTTGAAGATAGAGGGGTAATAAATACCTAAAGCAAATCGTACCGGAATGCGAAAAGCGCCCCGCTCGGGGCGCTTTTTTAATAATCGGTTCGTAGTGGAATTATTCGCCGCCCTCTCCGGCCGGCGTCTCCTCGGCGGGGGTTTCTTCTTCCATTGCTTCTTCGTCGCCCGCGCCCTCTTCGACTACTTCCTCTTCAGCACCCATATCGGCGCCGCAATAGTCGGCTACCGACTCGACGGTCTCCATAGCCGCCACCATATTGGTTTCCCAGGCGGCCATGTCTTCTTCGGTCATCGCCTCGAAGTCGGCCGAATAGGCTTCCTCGAGAGCCGCCATCGCGCCTATGAGCTCGCCTACTTTGGTGTTTAGCTCGTCATAATCGGCTTGCATGTCTTCGGGAATATTCTCCACGGCCTGGAACTCTTCGGCCAGCGTTTCGAGTTCGCCCTTCTTCTCTTGGACCACCTCGAGTAACTTCGCAAAACCCTCTTCGGGGCCGGTGATCGTTTCGTCGGACTCAACGGCCTCCATACTCTCGTTCACGCCGTCCATATACGTCGCGAGTTCGGCCTTACACTCGTCGAGGGTCATCGACGGCTCGACGGCTTCCTCTTCTTTCGGGCCGCAGCCGACCAGGACGCCCAGCGCCAGCACGAGGGCCAACACACTAATCGTCAGGTAACGCATCTTTCCTCCTTGGGGATATTAACGATAAAAACGAAATCAGGCCGTAATAGTAATAACCTTTCGCGGCGATTTCAAGGATTATTTCACGCGGGGAGTCCGAAGGGAGTCCGGGGCGGGAAGCCGATTACGTTCAATTCCCCTTGCTTCCGGCCACCAAACTTCCTATAATATCGGCGTATTCGATTAAACAAATGGCATGAACTCGGGCCGCGGCGCACTGCGCCCGCGGCGTCGGATTTAGTTGACGGAGGTAGTACAATGCGGAGTTTAATGATACTTGCGGCGTCCGTCGCGATGATAGGATTAGCGGCGCCGTCGTACGCCGGAAAGGTCATACCCGACTTCAAGCTGGACGACCTGAACGGCGAGAGCGTTTCGTTTTATAATGTCCTTGCGTCCGGCCCAGGGCCGACGGTCCTCAGCTTCTGGTACGTAGCGTGCGAGCCGTGTAAGGACGAACACGTCGAACTGCAGGAGCTACTCGACGAGTACGAGGACGACGGGTTGGTCGTCGTCGCCGTGTCGGTGGACTCGAGCAAGACCGTCTCGGGCGTGAAACCGTACGTACGGGGCAACGGCTACACGTTTACGGTCCTTCTCGATATCGACGGCAACGTTAAGCAGACTCTGGGCGTGCCGTACGAACCGTATACGTTCCTGGTGGACTGCGACGGTAACGTCATTCACGAGAAGCTGGGGTACCGTAAAGGCGACGAAAAGGTTCTCGAGGAAGCTATCGTCGCGTACTTCGAAGCGGGAGAACCCGAAACGCTTATACTGGAGTCGGTTCCTATGGAGTCAGCTCCGTCGGATTAGGTTGGGTACGCGTAATAAAAAAGGTTGCGTAAGAAACCTTTAATCAACTTATGAGGAGAGCGTTTTGCGGCGGATAATCTTAGCGACGTTATCAATGATATTGTTGACGGCCGGCGTGGCCGCCGCGTACGATGTCGGCGGCGACGTCAACCTGACAGGTTCCAACGAAGCCTATTGCCTGCGGCAAAAAGAAGACGGCAGGTACTGGGCCTGGGACGAGTTGCAGGCCGAGTTGGGAATCGGACAGCGTTTCGGCATCGGGGTCGTCGCCGAGTTTAACCAGCCGAAGCGGGATATGTTCGGCGACCCGGACGAGTATTTTAACGAGATTACCCGTAAGTATTTCCGCTACCGCGACAAGGTCTTCGAAGCTTACATAGGCGATTATCAGAAGACCGTCGGCCGGGGCCTTCTCTTCCGTTCGTACGATAACGAGGAGCTGGACGAGGACAACATCGTAGAGGGGGCCCTCGTGGACGCGGACGTCTTCGATCTGGGCGAGATAACCGGGTTCTTCGGAGAGAACCGCCGGGAAGGCTACGATTACGACGACCGCGTTCGCGGTTTCGCCGCCGACTTCCGTCCGATTCGGTATTTCTCCATAATGGCGGGTATCGTACGTTGCAATATGGAGGATAGTCTCGGGAACCCGGTAGATACGCAACTTAACGGCTTCGGCGGCGGTTTCTATTGGGATTACGCCGATTTCTACGCCGAGTACGCGGACCGCGCCGGATGGGACGTATCGGTCAACCGGAACCGCGACGGCCGCGGATACTATCTCAACGGCAACGTGTACATGCCCTGGCGGAACTTGGCCGTCGGAATCCAGTATAAAGACTACGACCACTTATACTATCCGTACTCCAGCCCGCCGACGGTTACACACTCGGGGCGCTCGTTAAACGAGGGCGCCAACGAAAAAGGGTATATGGTGAGCGTCTCGACCAGTCCGTTCCGGAGATTCAAGGCAGAAGGTGGATACGCCGCTTTAGAATCGCGGCCCGTAACCGTCGCGGATTACCGTATAACCCGGGAGATTACCGAATACTATTTCCTCGCTCGTTACGACTTCCCGAAACCGGAGCTTATCGTCGAGGGCGGATTTACGTACTGGGACGAATATACGTTCCAGCGTTACGAAGGTTCAGATCCTAACCTAGGAGACATCGAGGTCGGCGAACTCCGCAAATGGCCCACCGTCAAAGCGACTTACGATTTCATGGAGGACTTCTCGGTCTTCGGCGAATTCGAGTACGAGATATTTACCAGGTACCGGACTGGTCCCGACGAGGATACGACCTACCGACGTATCGACTCGGGTTTGAGCTATCGTTCGTTGACCGGATTTACGCTTCGCTACGAGGACTCGAGCCGGCTCGAGCGCGAGCTTTGGGGCGACCCGCTTTTGGACCAATACCGCGACGTTGACCGTTGGATATGGTACGAAGGTTATTTAAATATTCTCGGGTCCCATACGCTAACCGTCGGCTACGGCGGCCAGCGCGGCGGGTTGGTATGCTCGGGAGGCGTCTGCCGTCAGGAAGCGCCTTTCAAGGGTTTCCGCGTTACGTTGACGAGTTCGTTTTAAGTAGTACGGTTTTACAGGGATTGAAGTTATGAGAGCGGTCATAATCGTCGTTGCGGCGGCGGTAACCCTTGCGTTCGCCGCTTGCGGCGGGCCGCCGGAAGAAAAATCCGGCGGTGCCGGCGATGATGTGGGTACCGACGAAGCGGCGGGGGACTTCGAGAACGTGAAACCGCCGAACGTGGCCGGGGCTTTCTACCCGGGCGACGCGGAGGAACTGGCCCGAACGGTGGACGATATGGTAGCAACCGCCGAGACGCAACCCCGGGCCGACGTGGGCGCGATTTTAGTACCCCACGCGGGGTACGTTTATTCCGGCGCCATTACCGCCGAGGCCTTCGCTGCTGTGGCGGGGTACGCGCCGGAAACCGTCGTGCTGTTCGGCCCGAGCCATTATATGCGGTTTCCCGGGGTCGCCGCGCCATCGTATGATGCCTTCGAAACCCCCCTGGGCGTGCTGGCCGTCGACGGCGAACTGGTCTCGGATGTTGTAGCGGCGACCGGGACTGTAAAATACATGGACGAGCCTTTCGACGAGGAGCATTGCCTCGAAGTCCAGATGCCGTTCGTACAACGGGTCTTAGGCGACGTGAAGATAGCGCCGTTCCTCTTCGGTGCGCCCGACGCGGACGTAGGTTACGCCTTCGGTGAAGCTCTGGGCGAGGTTTTAGCGGACCGAAACGCTCTCACCGTAGTAACCAGCGACCTGAGCCATTACCACCCGTACCACAAGGCGGTTAAACTCGATACGGCTTTCGTCGACGCGTTTGAAACCGGTGACCCGGCCACGGTATTGGAAACCGACGAGTCGGGCGCGAGCGAAGTGGACGCGCCGGCGGCCGTCGTCGCGGCGATGATGGCCGCTGAGGCCCTCGGGTACGCGAACTGCGAGTTGTTGCTGTATAAAAACTCGGGTGACGTCACCGGCGACAGGAGCGCTGTGGTTGGTTACCCGGCGGGGGTAATAACGAAATAAAGTGGTTGAACGGGAAGAAGAAATCCGACGGCTGGCCCGCGAGTTGGACGAAGCTTTGGAGCGGGGGGATATAGAAAAGGTTGTATCATATTTCGCCGCCGACTGCGAGATAGAGGCGCTGGGGGTTAAACTGAACGGGCACGGCGGCGTACGCCGGTGGCTCGATTGGCTTTTCAGATACGTTGACGAGGTTCGTTTCGAACCCGTTGTCATAATGGTCGACGGCGACGTGTTCTTCGAGGAGTTCGTGGTCCGCGCGAAACTCCGGGGTGGAGGCGAGGCGGTTTCGGAACGGGCCGAGGCGGCCTCCAAACAGGCCGAGGTCCTGGTTTACGAGGATAATAAAGTCAAGAGCCTGCGGGTTTATTTCGACAGGTTGGACTTCGCGGACGCCGTCGTAACGAACCCTTTCGAGAAGGCGATCGTTCGTAAGCTGATGGATAAATCCACGGAAGGTTTGACGTAATGGCGGTAATAGGCGTAAAAGGCGGGCCGATAGACGGCGTAAAGGTGAAACCGCTCCGGCTCATACCCGACGAGCGGGGCTGGCTGATGGAAATACTCCGGTCCGACGACGAGGACTATCAGGAATTCGGGCAGACGTACGTTACCGTCGCGTACCCGGGCGTGGTCAAGGCGTGGCACTATCATAAAAAGCAGACGGACCACTTCGCCGTGGTGGCGGGGATGGCCAAGGTGGCCCTATACGACGGCCGCGACGGTTCGCCGACGAAGGGCGCGGTGATGGAGATATTTACGGGTGAACGCAACCCGCTTTTGATAATTATCCCGCCGGGGGTAATGCACGGCTTCAAAGCGATAGGGGGCGCGCCGGCGTATTTAATAAACGTCCCGACAGAGCTTTACGTTTACGACGACCCCGACGAGCACCGCGTCGATCCGCACGATAACGACATCCCGTACGATTGGAACTTGGAAGAGGGGTAATTAATTTAGGAGATATATGAAAGGCGTCATCACGGCCGGCGGCGAGGGGACCCGCCTGAGGCCCATAACCTACGCGACCAACAAACACCTTCTGCCGGTTTACGACCGGCCGATGGTCTATTATCCCATCGAGACGCTGGTGGCCGCCGGCATCGACGACATCATGATAGTCACGGGCGGTAACAACGCCGGCGACTTCCTCCGCATCCTCGGCAACGGCGAGCAGTTCGGGCTCAAGCACCTCAACTACACCTACCAGGCGGGTTCCGGCGGTATAGCCGCGGCCCTCTCCCTGGCCGAGCACTTCGCGGACGGCGAGAAGATATGCGTCATCCTCGGTGATACGATTATTGAGGGCAACATCAACAAAGCCGTCGCGGACTTCCGCGCGCGCGACGAGGGCGCGACGATATTCGTCAAGGAAGTGGACGACCCGAAACGCTTCGGCGTGGCGACCGTTGACGGCGATAAGGTGGTCAAGATAGTCGAGAAGCCGAAGAAGCCCGAGACCAATCTTGCGGTCATCGGCATCTATCTCTACGACCACAAGGTCTTCGACATCATCCGGGGCCTCGAACCCAGCGGCCGGGGCGAGCTGGAGATAACCGACGTCAACAACGCGTATATCGAGTTGGGGCAGATGGAGTATCGGGTCCTGAACGGTTGGTGGACCGACGCGGGAACGTTCGAGTCGCTTTTGAGGGCCGGCAACCAGGTGGCCGAGACGGGAGCCGTTCGGGGAGATTTGAGTACGTAGGGGGGACGTTCGTCGAATACTTACGCTACGACGAGTTGAGACCGCTTCTGGTTTGCCCCGGTTGTAGAGGCCCGCTGGCGGACGTTACCGGCGGGCTTCGGTGCGAACCCTGTGGCGCCGTCTATCCGGTCGTATCCGGCGTTCCGCATTTCGCGGGCGGAGGCGTAGAATCGGGGCCGGGGTTCAAGGAGCGGCTCGCGGCCCGAGCGCCGTCTATATACCGCGCCGCCCGGTTGGGCGCGCGGGTCCTTTTTCCGGTCTGGAACACGCGCTCCGTAAAAAACCTGCGTCGCCTTGAAGGCGAGGTTTTCGCCGAGAACCGGTCGCCGGTCGTACTCAACGCCGGGTCCGGCGACGCGTCCGGCCCGGGGATGAGCGCGCTGTCGGGCCGGTTCCGCGCCCGGATGATAAACCTCGACACGGCGGTTCTTCCGGCGGTCAACCTTCGGGCCGACGTTGGTGGGATACCGCTGGCCGACGGGTGCGTCGACTTGGTGCTGGCGAAGGCGCTTCTCGAACACGTTCCCGGCCCGGACGCGGTGATAGGCGAGTTCGCCCGGGTGCTTCGGCCCGGCGGGCGCGTCTACGTCGAGATGCCTTGGCTCGAGGGTTACCACGGGTACCCGGGCGACTATAGACGCTGGACGGCGGAGGAGACGTCGCGGGTCTTCGCCGGGCACGGTTTCGCCGAAGCGGAGACGGGGATAGTCGCCGGGCCGGCATCGGCGGCGGGGTTATTTTTCCGGGAGTTCCTCGGCTCTTTCTTCGATAACCCGGCGCTCAAGTTCTTGTCGAAAGACGTAATCGGGAGCGTTCTGGTTTTCCTCTGGCGCTTCCTCGATATATATCTTGCGCGAAAAAAGAGCGCGAGGGTCCTCGCGGCTGTGGTATATTATATTGGAGTTAAGGGTAAATAGCGGGTGATACTATGAAAACTTGGCATAAGATAGCGGTAACCGCCGGCGTCGTAATAGTAATCGTCGTCGTTATGGTCTTTATCTTAAACGTCAAGATGGTCCGGATAACCGAGGATTATACAGTTCGCGTATGGTTCGGCCGGATGGACGAGGGGAAGGCCGCCGACGTGCTGGCCGCCGCCGACGGACTGTTCGACGAGAAGAAATACGCGTTTGCCCGGGACGCGTACAACGTAGTAATCAAGTACCACGAGGGCGATAAGCGGGACGACGCGCTTCTGGGCGTCGCCCGGACGTACATCGCCGAGGGCGACGACGAGACCGGGTTCGAGTACTTCGAGCGTATAATCGCCGAGCACCCCAAGGGCGACGTTGTCGAGAACCACCTTATCGAGGGGCATGTCGCCGCCGAGTTGGACCGGGTGATGAAGGCGAAACCGCTGGACTATCTCGCGATGATACGTTTCGCCGGGATTCTCGACGAGGGGAAATGCCCGAAAGCGCCCGACTACACGGCCAGAGCCGAAGCAATCTTGAACGCGCCGATAAACCTTTCGGCCGAGTTCGCGCACGAGAAGGAGTTGGTCTATACTGTCAAGCGGACCGCCGCCGAGGACGCGCGCAAGGAAGCGCTCTTTCACGCAAAGGCCGAACTTCCGGGTAAAATCCTCGCGATGCTCAAGAAACGGGTCGACTTCGGGAGCGTAGTCGCCGACGAAACGCTTCTCGAGATAATAACCGATAACATGACCTACGGCGACCGGCTGGCCGGGCTGGAACGGGCCGGTACTGGAGGGACGACCTCGTCCGGCGGGGACGAGTACGCCGACCTGCCCGAGGAATGGGCCGACGTGTTGAAGGAAGCGTCCGTCGAGGAGGGCTGGTCGGCGTCGGCCGTCGTGGTAGGGACGTTCTCGGGCATCACCCTCCGGGATATCCTGGTCCAGGCCGGCGTCAATCCGATGACCGGGGAGAAGGGCGAGTAGTATTTTTCTCTATCGCTTACGGCCGCGGACTCTCCTCGCCGGATGTTGGAACCTCTATATTGATACGACGGCGGTTGGAATACCGCCGTTTCCAGTGTATAATATGGTGGTATATGACAGGGAACAGTAAAAAAAGCGAAACGTTCGAAAACGTCTATATCGGCACGTCCGGGTACTCGTACGCGGACTGGATCGGTCCTTTCTATCCCGATGGAACGCGCAAAGGGGATATGTTGGCCTATTACGCTCGGTACTTCCGGGCCGTCGAGATAAACTTTACTTACTACCGGATGCCGAGCGCGAAGACAATGGCGGCGATCGCGGCCAAAGCCGCCGGGCGCGTTCTCTTCGCCGTGAAACTCGTAGGCGAGTTGACCCACGAACGCGAGGGCCGGGACCCGAAGCTCGTACGGGACTATCTCGAGGCGCTGCGGCCGATGACCGAGGTGGGGGTGCTGGGCGTCATCCTTGCCCAGTTCCCGTGGAGTTTCAAGCGGACCGACGACGCGCTGGCGTATCTGCGGTGGCTTGCCGACGCGTTGGGTGAACACGCGCTGGCCGTCGAATTCCGCAACAGGGAGTGGGACGACCCGGCCGTGCTAGAAGCGTTGCGCGAGGCCGGCATAGCGTACGTAAATGTGGACGAGCCGAAATTAAAGGGGTTGATGCGCCCCAGCGACTACACTACTTCGAACAAGGTCGGATACTTCCGGTTCCACGGGCGTAACGCGAAGAAGTGGTGGAAACACGATAAAGCCGAGGAACGCTACGATTACCTGTACACCAAAGACGAGTTAACCGAGTGGATGCCGCGGATTAAGAAGGTGGCCGGCGAAACCGGGAAGACGTACGTGTTTATGAATAATCACCCTCTGGGCAAGGCCGTCGAGAACGCCCAACAGCTTATGGAAATGTTGGGACAGGAGTTCTTGTTGGACGTGGGCGATGGCGGCGGGTTATTCTAAACGTAACCGTTTGCGTTGGCTTCTCGTAGCTGTTTTCCTCTTCGCGGCGCTAGGGCTTATAAGCAGCCGGTTGGACTTGAACCGGCTGTGGGGCGCGGACTACGAGGTACTCGACGGCGATACTATCTGGATGAAAGACCGCGGGAAGATACGTTACATCGGTATAGACACGGCGGAGTACGGCGAGCTTTATTACGACGAGGCGACCGGATACAACGAAGCGCTCCTGGCCCGGGGCGACATCGTCCTGGAGTTCGACGTAGAGACCAGGGATAAGTATGGGCGTCTTCTCGCGTACGTTTTCATCGAGGAGGACGAAGGCAAACGTGTTTTCGTCAACGAAGAAATGGTACGAGCAGGTTTGGCCACGACGTTGGATATACCGCCTAACAGGAAGTACCGGGACAGGCTAGCCGACGCGGAGGAGAAGGCGCAAGAAGAGGGCTTAGGTATTTGGGCCGAATAAAGGAAGGTAGGTTATGAAACTCCTCGTATGCGGCGGCGCAGGCTTCATCGGTTCGAACTACGTCCGGTACGTATTGAATGAACGCGCCGACGATTCGGTGGTCGTACTCGATAAACTTACGTACGCCGGTAACAGGGCGAATCTGGCCGACGTTTCCGAAGACCCGCTGTTCGAGTTCGTTATGGGAGATATCGCCGACGCGACTTTGGTTCGGGACTTGATGCGCGAAGTCGACGCGGTCGTCAACTTCGCCGCCGAAACCCACGTGGACCGTTCGATTCTCTTTCCGGAGGAGTTTATACGGACCGACGTGGTTGGGACGTTCACGCTGCTTGAAGCCGTCCGCGATCTGGGAGTTCCCCGGTATCTACAGATATCCACGGACGAGGTATACGGCTATATCCTCGAAGGCAAGTTTACGGAGGAGAGCCCGCTCGATCCGTCCAGTCCCTACTCGGCTTCCAAGGCTGGCGGCGACTTACTCGTTTTAGCCTATTACCGGACCTTCGGCGTGCCGGCTCTGGTGACCCGTTCGTCCAACAACTACGGCCCGTATCAATACCCCGAGAAGCTGATACCGCTTTTTATAACCAACGCGTTGGACGACTTACCGCTGCCCGTGTACGGCGACGGTCGCCAGGTCCGCGACTGGCTCCACGTCCTGGACAACTGCGCGGCTATTGATATAGTGCTGCGCGAAGGTGCGGAGGGTACGGTTTATAACGTCGGCGGGAACTGCGAACTCGAGAATATAGGAGTTACGCGGGCGATACTCGCCGAGATGGGGAAACCCGAGAACCTTATTGAATACGTGGACGACCGTCCCGGCCATGACATAAGGTACGCGCTGGAGATAGACCGGATAAGGGAGCTGGGCTGGGAGCCGTCCACCGACTTTACCGAAGGTCTGAAGGATACTATACGCTGGTACATCGAGAACGAGGATTGGTGGCGTCCCTTAAAGGACCGGGCTTTCCGCGAGTACTACGAAAAGCAGTACGGCGAGAGGTAGAAACCGTTGCGCGTACTCGTAGTCGGACATAAGGGAATGTTGGGCCGCGCCGTTATAGACGAGTCGGCAAACGCTGATTACGAAGAAATAATCGGCGTTGACCTGGAGGAAATCGACATAACCGACCCTGACCGGGCCATGTCGGCCGTTACCTACGTCGAACCAACGGCGGTGGTCAACTGCGCCGCGTACACCGACGTTGACGGGTGCGAGACCGAGACCGAACTTGCTTTTCTCGTCAACGGCGAAGGCCCGGGTAATCTGGCCGTTGCCTGCCGGGAGGCCGGGGCGCGTTTGGTACACGTTTCCACCGATTTCGTCTTCGACGGCGGAAAGGGCGAGCCGTACGTCGAGGAGGACGAACCGAATCCCCGGTCCGTATACGGTTCGTCCAAACTCGAGGGCGAGAGAAACGTATCGGCGAACCTGGAAGACCACGTTATAGTCAGGACCTCGTGGCTTTTCGGGCGCGGCGGCAATAACTTTGTGGACAAGATACTCGCACGGGCCGAAGCCGGAGAGAAACTGCGCGTCGTGGAAGATCAGGTCGGCTCGCCTACGTACGCGCGTCACTTGGCACGAGCCATAAAACAGATTCTCGATACCGACTATCGGGGAACCGTCCACGCGGCGAACACGGGAGCCGTGTCATGGTACGGCTTCGCCGAGGAGATACTGGCGGCCGCGGGGTACGAGGCCGACCTGGAAATGATAACGTCGGCGGAACTGGCCGCTCCGGCCCGTCGCCCGGCATACTCGGTTTTAAACACCGACAAGTTGGAGATTCTGGTTGGCGAGGCTCTCCCGCCGTGGCAGGTGGGTCTGGAGTATTATTTGAGGGAGATAGGGGAGTATAAGGGGTTGAAGTAGTTACGTACGTATATGCCCGTCCGCGACGAAGATAGAGATCGTTTCGAGGAGCAGCGCGCTTACCTGGTAGGCGTGGACTACGGCGGCGGAGCGCTAAGCGCTGAGGAGTCGTTGGAGGAGCTGGCAGCACTCGCCGAAGCCGCCGACGCGTCCGTCGTAGGCGGCGCCATTCAGCGCCGGGATAAGCCCGACGTGCGTTTCCTCATAGGCGGGGGGAAGGTGACCGAGGTACGTTTAGAAGCGAAGGAGCTGGACGCGAACTTGGTTATATTTGACGAGGGCCTCGCCCCGGCTCAGCAGCGGAACCTCGAGGAAAAGCTGGACGTTCGGGTCGTGGACCGTCCGTCGGTTATACTCGATATCTTCGCCCGACGCGCGCGCACGGCCGAGGGGCGTCTACAGGTGGAACTTGCCCAACTCGAGTACCTGCTGCCGCGCCTCCGCGGCTGGGGCGAGGCCCTGACGCGGACCGGCGGCGGTATAGGGACGCGGGGGCCCGGCGAGACCAAGCTCGAGGTGGACCGGCGGCGAATACGTCGGCGGATTACGACGCTCAAGCGAAAACTCGCCAAAGTTCAGAATCGTCGGAACCTGGAACGGGCCGGGCGGTCTGACGTACCGACGGTCGCGATCGTCGGATACACCAACTCTGGGAAATCCACGCTCCTTAACGCGTTGGCCGGCGCCGACGATTACGCCGCCGACGTCCCTTTTGCGACTCTCGACCCGCACGTGAAGCGGGGGAAATTACCATCAGGTCGGACGGTGCTGTATGCGGACACGGTCGGTTTTATATCGCGGTTGCCCCACGATCTCGTGGCGGCATTCCGGGCCACCCTCGAGGAGGCCGTGTTCGCGTCTGTCCTTCTTGTCATCCACGATGCCGCGGCACCAGGCGTAGAAGGCCGGGCAGAAGTCGTGGAGGAGATACTGGCGGAACTGGGCGCCAGGGAGACGCCGAGAATAAACCTCTTCAACAAGATAGACCTGCTGGAAAACGGTTTCGACGTGGGCCGGTGGGCCGAACTCGGATTCGACCGGCCTCTGGGTGTATCGGCGCTTTGCGGCGACGGTTTGGGCGAGGCAGCAGAGACGCTGGACAGGGTACTGGCCGAAGCCGGAACGCCGACGACTCTTCGCTTACCGGCGTCCGACGGCGCGCTCCTGTCCGAACTGTACGAGCGGGCCAGGGTGGTGTCGGTTGACGCCGACGGCGGCGAATTGGTAGTCGTAGCCGTGTTGGATGACGAGCTCGCGCGTCGGTACGCCGAATATCGTACGGAGGTATCGGCCGACGTATGAACGCGGATGGCTTTACGAGGATGAACTTCGGATGAGAAGTATGAGGATAACCACCGTTACGGCGATTTCGACCGTAGTTTTATTCCTCTGCGGCTGCGGCGCCGGGGAAGTAGAAACGCCACCCGAAGTAGCACGCACCGAACGCGTCGACGAAGGTGCCGGAGGTAAAGGGATACCCCGCGAGAACGCGCGGGTCGTAAAGCTAAGCGTTCCTTTCCGTACGAGGCCGTCGGAGGAAGTCCCCACAGTGGAGGGGCGCCCGGCGGTCTTCTACGGTACGTACCTGGATATACTCGACGTCAAGGGCGACGATTGGCTCGAAGTACGCCACCGGTCGGGCGACGTCGGTTGGATAATGAGCCGGGACGCGGATAACACGTACGCTTACCGGTCCGGCGAGCACTACCCGAATATGAAGTCGTCGGAAGAGTTCGTAGGCAGGTGGCGCGAGGATATATACGAATGGGCGCCCGACGCGCGCGTCGGTCTGCTACTTGGCGAAATAGCCAACCTCGACGGTGTGGCGGTGGACTGGGCCGCGTTGTTCTTCGCCAAGAGTAAACCCGGGAAGAAGCTGTACATAGACGAGAAAGGTACCAGTGAGTTGGGCCTGGAAGAGGATTTGCCGTTCGATTACGTAGGCGAACGGTCCGACCTGGTACCGCATTATACGTGGTTCCCCGTTTACACGGGCCCGCCGGACCCGATATCGTCGGCGGAGATATGCGCGCCGGGGAATATTGCTGCGTTCGTCGGCTCCTGGGCCGTTCTAAACAACCGGGACGTCATCGAAAAGGGGAACGCGACCGTTTATTTAATACTGTCCGAAACGTACTGGCTTATAGAATTTTACCAGTCACCCGATTCAGTTATTACCGGGACGTTTAACCCGATTACCGGTGAGTTTCTGGATGCGTCGGGTTCCCTGCGCTACAAAGGCGCGCCGGCGCCCGCTTATTAACCGATTCGTTATGGTTGCATACGTACCGACTATAGGTCTCGAAGTTCACGTCCAACTGAAGACGAGGACCAAGTGCTTCTGTTCCTGCCCGGTCGTGTTCGGCGCCGAACCGAACACGGCGACGTGCCCGGTCTGCCTGGGGCACCCTGGGTCTTTGCCGGTCCTCAACCGGGAAGCGTATCGTCTGACACTCCGCACGGCGTTGGCCCTGGGCTGCCGGATAGAAGAACGAGCCGTATTCGACCGTAAACACTACTTTTACCCGGACCTTCCCAAGGGATTTCAGATTTCTCAGCACTTCACCGCCGTCGGGTACGACGGGCACGTCACCGTCTGGTCGGAAGACGGCTTCCGGGACATCCCGGTGGAGCGGGTGCATCTTGAGGAGGATACGGCTAAAGCGATTCACGAAGAGGCGTTCGTCCCGCCGGGTAAAACCTATCTGGACTTTAACCGCTGCGGCGTTCCACTGATGGAGGTGGTCGGGTATCCGGCGATAGCGAACCCGGCGGAGGCGCGCCGATACCTCGTGGCGCTACGGGCGACTCTGGTCGAGACGGGGGTTTCCGACTGCGACCTGGAGAAAGGGTCGTTCAGGATAGATACGAATATTTCGGTACGGCAGGAAGGGACCGAAGAATTCGGGACTCCCGTAGAGGTGAAAAACCTGAACTCGTTCCGTAGCGTCGAGAGAGCCCTCGGGTACGAGCTCGAACGTCAGTCCGCGGTTCTGGAAGGTGGTGGCGAAGTCGCGCGGGAGACGCGCCACTGGGACGAGCGAGCCGAGGAGACGTATGTTTCGCGTACGAAGGAGGAACGGGCCGACTACCGTTACTTTCCGGAACCCGACCTGCCGCCGCTGGCCGTTACGGAAGAGTTTATAGACGAGGCCGGAGTCGACCTGCCGTCCGCGCCAGCCGACCGCGTGAAGGATCTACTCGTAAACTATGAAGTCAACGTGGCCGAAGCCGAAACGTTGGCTTTCGCCGAAGGGTACTACTCGTTCCTAAAAGCCGCCGTCGAACGATACGCTGGCGACCGCCGGAAGGTCATCAACTGGCTTCTGGGCGACGTAACGAGGGAGTTGAAAGAGCGAAATGTGGAGTTACCCGACAGCAAGTTGGAACCGAGGGCTTTGGCCGAGATCTTGACCCTTCTGGACGACGGAAAAGTGAACACGCCCGGCGCCCGGGAGATACTGGCGGCCGTCCTCGACGGTGCGGGTGCACCCACCGACGTGATGCGTAAGAAAGGATTAGAGCAAGTCTCCGACGCCGGTGAGTTGGAAGAGATAGTACGCCGGGCCGTCGAAGCGAACCCCAAGGCGGTCGCCGATATCCGAGGCGGGAAGGAGAAAGCCAAGGGCGCCATAGTTGGATTCGTAATGAAGGAGACGGGCGGCCGGGCGAATCCGAAGTTGGTGGGGGAGTTGATCGATACGGTAATGTTGGACGTCGATTAACCTGCTAGAAGGGTTTTATCCCCGCTGCCGACGCGAAAAAACCGGGCGAACGCCCGGTTTCCTATTTCGTACCCGTAAAGGGTATTAATCCAGTACCACCATTTTCCTCGCCGCGCTGAACGAACCGGCGGATAGTTTATAGACGTACACACCCGGCGCCAGGCCAGAGACCTCGGCGTCGTGTCCGCCGGCCTGAAGCGTCTCGTCCACGAGCGTCGTCACCTTACGCCCGCTGATATCATAAACGGTAAGCGTAACTTTCACGTCCTCGGGCAAATCGAAGGCTATTGTCGCGGCGCCCGTCGCCGGGTTCGGGCGGGACTGATAGAGTGCGTACGTGGTTGGTAAAACCCCGTTCCACGTGCATTCGACCGGCCCGAAGGTCTCGCTTGAGCCGCTAACGTCTATGGCTTCGAGCCAATAGTTGTAAGTTGTACCCTCTTCGACGGCCGTATCGAGATACGTGTAGGGTGTTTCGCCGGTTATCAACC
>CP070755.1:1730778-1785785 GCA_020348885.1 Candidatus Coatesiibacteriota bacterium
GGTTCGAGTCCTGTATGGTCAGCCACGACTTACCGCGGCCCGAGTCCCGGCTCCGAGCCGGAGAATCAGGTAGTTATGGGCCTGGCCGAGTCGTACGGCTTCATAAGCGCCATTTCCTTCCACTCTTACGGCGAATACATACTCAAACCCTGGTCGTACATCGACGATTACACGGACGACGACGAACTCTTCGACGATATGATGGCCGTAATGAACGAACAAATCTACGAACACTTGGGCCATTATTATACGACCGGCAATTCGATGGATACTCTTCACTACTTAATGAACGGCGAGTTTTCCGACTATATGTACGGTGAGTTCACCACGCTCGCGGTTACTGTCGAACTAAACTCGAGCGGCCAGGGCGGTTTCTATCCGGACGAATACTGGATAGAACCAACGTGCGAAATGATGAACGACGTTTTAATCGCTTGGGCTTCCCATTTCTACGACGACGCGACCGGAACGGAAATCGTTTACTTCACCGGGGAGTGGAACGAGAGACTGGTCGAGCTCTCATGGGACGTATCCGAGAGGTCGACGTTCGCAGGTTTCAACCTATATCGAGAGCCGGGCGACGGTTCCGGTAAGACTTTGATTAATGAGGTGTTAATAACCGGCGAACCTCCTTTTAAATACCTGGACACCGAGTCGTCGCCGGCGCTCTCGTACGATTATTACCTGGAAGCGCTGGACGAATCGGGGGCAACGACGTCATACGGCCCGGTCCACCTTGACGCCCTCGGAGGGACGAAGACCGTTTTCGCCCTTTACCCGACGAGGCCGAACCCGGCCCGCGACGTAGTGGCCTTCGGTTTCACCGTGCCAGAAGCGACCGACGGCGAGTTAGCCGTTTACGACATAACCGGCCGCAAGGTCGAAACGGTGGCCGAAGGCCCCTTCGACGAGGGATACAACGAATATACGGCCGACCTATCGGACCTGCCGTCGGGCATTTACGTATATCGGTTGGTCGCCGGAACGGATTCCGCGGCCAAGAAGATAGTCGTGAACCGGTAAGCTCGAAGGTTAAATAAGAATAACGTAAACGAGGACCCCCGAGAAGCGTCGGGGGTTTTTCTTGTATTCGCGACGATACGGGCTCCTTATATTGACGAAAGTATTTGACCGGCCACCCGAAATCGTGTAAACTACGCTGGCGTTACACATAAAAACACGCAACCTTAAATACTCAGGAGAAAGCTATGAAATCGATCACAGGCTTACTGATTATTACCCTCACACCATTAATATTCGCGTCGGCCGCATCCGACGTCGTAAGTTGGGCCCGGGTTTATACCCCGACGGAAGACGCGTTCGAGTCTGTCGTGTACCGGCACGACCTGGACATAGCTTCGGGCCGGCGCGCCGAATACGTTGAAGTAATCGCGCCCCAATCGAAGCTGGACGCCATTGGATACGCGTACGAATACCTCCAATACGATTGCCTTTCGCCCGAGTCCTTCGCCGGCCGCGGATACGCCGGGTACCACAACTACGACGAACTTTTAACCGACCTGAACGCGCTGGCCGACAAGTACCCGGACATATGTACCCTTACTAATACGGGACAGGGCCACGTCGGTCTCGGCGACATCTGGCTACTCAAGATATCCGACGACGTGGCCGAGGACGCCACCGACGAAGCGGACCTGCTGATAACCGGCGTACACCACGCCCGGGAACCGATGTCGCTAGAAGTCCCGCTGGCGTTCGCCCAGTATCTGTGCAACAACTACGACACCAAACAGGGCGTCCAGGACGTCGTGGATAAATTGGAATTCTACATAATGCCGTTGATGAACGTCGACGGTTACGTTTATGATGACGTGGAAGGCGAACGGAATTACTGGCGTAAAAACGGCTACGACTGGCCGGGCGAAGAACCGTACGACTTCGGTAGCGGTAGAGGTACCGGCGTGGACCCGAACCGGAATTATACGTATATGTGGGGTTACGACGACTACGGGTCGGACTCGGACCCGTACGGCCAGACTTACCGCGGCCCGAGCGCCGGGTCCGAACCGGAGAACCAGATAGTAATGGACCTGTCCTGTGAGAAGCGTTTCAAAGCCGCGATAAGTTATCACCAGCACGGCGAGTTAATCCTGAGACCCTGGGGTTACATCGACGCTTACACCGACGACGACGATAAATTCGTCGAGATGTCGGAGGTTATCAACGACGTTATAAACGAACACGGCCGGGACTATGAAATTATCGCCGGTTGGGAGTTCTATAACACCAACGGCGACTTCGTCGACTACATGTACGGCGAACACGGCGTCCTGGGAATAACGATAGAACTAAACTCGTCGGGTCAGGGCGGCTTCTACCCGGACGAGTCGTGGATTGAACCGACGTGTAATATGATGACGGACGCGATGATGGCCTGGGCCGAGTGGTGTATTAACGAGTTCACCGACGTGGAGCTCGATTACTTCACCGCCGAATGGAACGACGGGTCCGCCGAGCTATCGTGGGACGTATCCGACGGTTCGACGGCCGCCGGTTTCAATTTATACCGGGAGCCGGACGATGGGACCCGTAAAACCCTGGTAAACAGCGAGCTGATCTCCGGAGAACCTCCGTATAAATACGTGGACGCCACCGCGTCGCCGGCGGTCTCGTACGATTACTATCTGGAAGCGTTGGACGGAACGGGGGCCGCGACCACCCACGGCCCGGTTCACCTGGAAGCGTCGGGAGGAACCAAAACCGCGTTCGCCCTGTACCAAACAACCCCGAACCCGACGGCGGGCGCGGCGATTTTCCGTTTCTCGGTCGCCGACGACTCGGACGTCGAGCTAACCATCTATGACATCTCCGGGCGTAAAGTACTAACGGTCGCCGACGGGCCGTTCGCAACCGGCGAGCACTCGGTTGCCGCCGACCTTTCGTCGATAGCTCCAGGCGTTTACGTATACAGGCTTATCGCTGGCGGCGAAAACGCGGCCAGAAAACTAGTCGTAACGCGGTAACTCGCTTCGGCCGACGGAAAAACGCCGGCTTCGGGCCGGCGTTTTCACATACCGGCCGGGTAAAAACCGCTGGACATACGTATATGTATTCTTTAAAATAAACTAACCTTAAGCGGTCGCCGGCGCCGGCCCGGCAATAGGGGCAATAAGTACCCAGTCCTTAAAGCGCGGAACGGTACCATAACCGGTGGAGGATGAGCGTTTACACGAATATAGCGCCTCGACCTAAAAAGGTTTCTGGGAAGATGGACCGATATCGACATCAACAGGACGACCCCTACCACCCGCACGACCCGAGCCTGGTCCGGAAGGAGCGGAAGCTCCGTTTTCTGAGCGTCCTGCGGCCCCTGTCCGTCACGGCGGTTATCGTAATAGTCCTTACGGTTATTTTCCTATTGTTTCCGTATGAACCGCCGGTAGGTGTAGAACCTGCGCACGAAGCAATGCCGCTTCTCTCCTGGTCGGCGCTACTCATTCTCGTCCTGGGGTTTTTATCCGGATACTTAGACTCAAGTATCGGTATGGGTTACGGAACCACCTTGGCGCCCGTATTACTACTTATCGGTTATCATCCCATGCAGATAGTCCCGGCGATCCTCGTATCCGAACTGCTGGCGGCCGGTACCGCAACTTTCGCCCATCACAGCTTCGGTAATGCGGATTTCCGTCCCGGAACTCGCGACTTCAAAGTCGGTATAATTCTCGGGACGTGCTCGCTGGTAGGCGCGGTATCAGCGGTGATCGTCGCTATATCGGTACCGCCGATATTCTTAAAAACGTGGATCGCCGGTATGGTCCTTGTCGTAGGCATACTTATCCTCACACACGCCGACCGGGTGATACCGTTCGGCTGGTGGAAAATGCTGGTATTCGGTTTGGGGGCGTCTTTCAATAAGGGGCTTACCGGCGGCGGCTACGGCCCGCTCGTTACCGGCGCACAGCTCCTCAGCGGCGTCCGCAGTAAAACGGCCGTAGCGATAACGGCGCTTGCCGAGGGCATGACCTGCGTAGTGGGAGCGGTAATGTACTACCTTACGTGCAAATCCATCGACTGGTCGCTGACGCCGCCGCTAATCCTGGGAGTATTGTGCGCGGTTCCGTTCGCGGCACTCACTGTCCGTCTGCTGGAAGCGCGAACTCTAACTATTCTGATAGGTTTCGCAACGATAATCCTGGGTACGGTAACGCTTTTAAAAGTCTGGGTGTTTTAAAGATATGCGCGTTTTAACAACGGTATTTATACTCGTACCGGCGGCGGCTTGCGCCGCTTCTTTTTCACTGGACGAAGCGGTAGTCCGCGCACTCGAAACGGACGAGGGTTATTCGGCGGCCCGTTTCGCCGTCGAAGCCGCCAGCGGCGGAGTTGAAGCGGCTCGGGGCGCCTACTTCCCGACGCTAACCCTGGATGCGGCGGTTGTAAAAACGGTCGGCGTTCCCGAACGAACTATTGATATTCCCCTCGGCCTCCCCGTCGAGTTCTCGGTCCCGATGGGTTTCGAAGAACAGATAACCGCAGGCGCAACAATCTCGCAGACCCTCTGGGCCGGCGGGCGCATTACCGGCGCTTACCGGAGCGCCAAGGAACGGCTCAGGTTGGCGGCCGCCGACGAAAGCCTCGCGCGGGCCGAAGTTATCTATGCTACGAAACGGGCGTATTACGACCTGATACTCGCCAGAGAAGTCGCAGCGGCCGAAGAAGCGTCTCTGGAAAACGCGCAGAGCCACCTGGCGGCCACCGAAAAGCGACTGGCCGCCGGTCTCGTGTCCCGCTACGAAACAATGCGGGCCGAAGTCGAGGTGGTCAACGTATCCGCCGCGGTTGACGACGCGTATGCCCGGGTCCGGGCCGCGGAACTGTCCCTCGCCGCTCGTTTGAACCTGCCGCTGGACGAGCCTTTGGACCTGACCGACGGTTTCGCCGCGGATCGCTACCCGCCGGACCTCGAGACGGCCCTAGCCACGTCGGCGGACCGGCCGGAGTTGGAAAAAATGACCGCCGAAATAAAGGCGAACGAGCGAAGCATCGAGCTGGCGCGGGCAGCCGACAACCCGTCGCTCGGGGTCAGCGCCCGCTTCGAAGAGTACGCCCTGGACTTCACGGGGGACCCGGACCTGTGGGACGAGAAGTGGACGTTCACCCTAGGATTCTCGTGGCCCCTTTTCGACGGGCTGGCGACCCGGGGTCGGGTCCGTAGCGCCCGGGCGGCGTTGGACGCTCTCCGGGAAACCGAAACCGCGACGGCCGAAGCCGTCGAGTTGGAGGTCCACGTAGCGTACGAGAACGCGCTGGCCGCCGGAAAGTCAGCCCGGGCCGGCGCCGAGAACGTGGCGCTGGCCGAAGAAGCCCTCAAGATAGCCGAAACGGGATACGCGGCCGGGACGATGAGCTACCTGGAGTTGCTGGATGCGCGAAACGCGCTGACGACCGCGCGGCTGGGTTACGCGACCGCCCTCTATAATTACAACGTCGCGCTCCTGGACTTGGAGCGCGCCAGCGGGACGCTGGTCGGGAAGTATTAGACCGGCGCCCCCCTTAAAAGCTTTTATTCAACCCATATCCTTTTGAATACCACAGACCCGCCGTTGACCTCGTTCGCGCCCCAGGAAGACGTATATTCTCCCGACTCGCCCGGGCCGTCGGCGGTACCGGACGCGTATCCGAGTTCGAACCGGCCTTTCGCCGCCGGTTTTATCTTGACTTCTATGGTAAAGCCCATGTTCGCGCTAGTCTTCGACGAGTATTTTTCGCGGCTTATAAAATACGTCCACGGGTAATTGCCTTCCCCGCCGTAGCCGGGCGCGTCAGTAATGTCCGTATCGGGACACTCCACCCATTTCGGTTTGATATCCTTGCCCTTGACGGTCTTGACTTCCGTTATTTCCCACCCCTTCGGGACGGAGAACCCGAGTAAACCGTATAAGAACGTCTCGGGTTCCTCCTCGCCGCCGGATTCGGCAAGACGGAGTTCTACCGTCGTAGTAAACTCCTTACCAGCTTCGGCTTCGTACGGTTGGTCCAGAGAAACAATGGTTATACAACCGGATACGATAAACGCCGACAAACCTATTAACGCTGCCGTCCTTGCGAACCTCATAGTAATCTCCGTTTCGTCAGCAACCGTGCTCGGTCAAAAGAACTTCCGCCAATTTCGTCTTCGGCACTTCCTTCTGTTCCCGTTTCGCCATGTCTTTAAGTTGGACGGCGCCGGCGGCCGCCTCGTCCGGGCCGACGACCACCACGAACGGTATCCCCCGCGCCTCGGCGTACGCAAGCTGCTTGCCCAGCTTCACGTCCGGCTTCATAAACGTATCGCACGTGATGCCGGCGGCCCGCATGTCCCGCGCTACGGCTAACGACTCTCCCAGTGTACTCTCGTCGAAGACGGTTACCAATACCGAAACGCGGGTAGGCGCGGCCACCGACCGGCCCGTTATTTCCAGGACCGCTACGATACGCTCCAACCCTATGGTCGTCCCGGTGGCCGGAACGTCCTGTCCGGCGAGAAGCCCGACGAGCCCGTCGTACCGCCCTCCGCCGGATATGGACCCGACCTTCGGCTCGTCTATGTAGGTCTCGTATATCGGGCCGGTGTAATAGTCCAGGCCCCGGACCATCCACAGATTGAATTCGTAGTTGGCTTTATCGACACCCGATATCTCCAGGTATTTTAACAACTCGCGGGACTCGGCGACGCCTTCCGACCCTATATCGGAATTTTCTAACAAACCCTCGACGTCGTCCAGTACCTGCGTAGGTTCGCCGGAGATTTCGAGTACCGAAAGGAGTTTGTTAGCCGCGCCCTTCGGGACGCCCCGGTCAGCGAGTTCCTTGCGGACGCCTTTCAGTCCCACCTTCTCGAGTTTGTCTATCGCCTGCATCGCCGTCGGGCCAAGCTCCGCCGGGACGCCGGCGTACTCCTCCAACCCGGCCAGTATCTTCCGATGATTGACCATCACCCGGAACCGTTCGAAGCCGACGGCGTTCAGGCAGTCGCAAGTTATCGCGACCATCTCGGCATCGGCCAGCATCGACGCGCTCCCGACACAGTCCACGTCGCACTGGATGAACTCACGGAAGCGGTCCTTCTGCGGCTTATCGGCGCGCCAGCACGGCTGTATCTGGTACCGTTTGAACGGAAGCGGTAGGTCCCGGTTCGTCGCGACGACCCTGGCCAGCGGAAGGGTCAAGTCGTAGCGAAGCCCCAGGTCCACGGCGCCACGCTCGCCGGCCTCGCCGCGTTTGATTATCCGGAATATAAGCTTATCGGCCTCCTCGCCGTACTTACCGGTGAGGACGTCAATACGTTCGATGGCCGGCGTCTCCAGCGGCTCGTAACCGTACCGCTCGAAGACGCTTTTAATCGCCGCGGTTACTGATTCCCGCAGGGCCATATCGGCCGGCAGGTGGTCACGCGTGCCTTTTGCGATTTGGGGTTTCATAGCAATCTAATTTCGGGTAGCGGCGATTTTCGAATCGCCGTTCGGCGCTTTACCGAAAAGGGATTATAAGGGAATGACCCAGTTTATGCAAATTAAAAGTCGGGTAAAAATAAAGCCGCCCGACGGGGCGGCTCTTCGCCCATATGGGTTAGTTTACCACACCTCGATCTCGCTTATACAACAATCCTCCCACTTCGTCCCCGGTTTAACCTCCTCGATGGTCAGGCGGATGGTCTCGGCGCGGACAGTGGTTACGCGCGCGTCATCGTTAAACCATTTCCCCAGGTAATCGCTGTGTAGGGTTTTGGACGGCGGCGGGAAAACAACGTATCCGGCTTCGTTGTCGCCATCCAATATCACCGACATCTTTATCGGGTGGGCGTTCCCGGCCATAGTCGCTTCGCTTTCGGCATACCCGCCCCAGACCCGTATCCCGCGTACGCTGATAGGGGCGTTTGCCGTAAGTTCGACCCACTCGCCAACGCCTAAACCGTCGACCCCCTCGGCCCAGGCGGTGGAGCGATCGCCATCTATCAGCTTGCCGGGACCGAAGTAGTCGGCCGGATTGCCCGTTTCGGTGAGAGTACTGGACGCAGTAACCGTGAAAAGGTGCTTCACTTCGCCCGGATACTGCATATAAACGTACGACCCCAATGGCGGATTAGCCAGGTGCACCGGCTCCCCTTCCCCGTAATGTTCGATATACATAGAACATGCTCCCCAGTCCTCGCCCGGGTTGAGGTCGTGGCTCAGGTCGTGCATCTTGTTATAAGCTATCCAGGCTCCCTCGTAGGAACGGTCGATTAGATTAACGCAATGCTCAATCCGCTTGACCGTTTCAGCGGCCAACGATACCTCCAACAGGTCGCCGTAGCTCATTCCGGCCGAGGTAAGTACGTATATATAATCCGGTTTCTCTAAACGAAACGCCTCTTTGGGCGTAGAGAACCCATAGGCGATAGGGCCGTAGCGGTTATCTCTTTCCGGTAGGGTGTAGACGTAAAGCTCCTCGGTATCGTGATTGACCACCAGCTCGTATTCGCCGGCGAAGGTGGTCAGGGAGACCTCACCGGCGTTATCTTGCGGCGCCCCGCCTCCGGCGGCGATAGAGCCGCTTCTATCGTCACGGTTACCGCCGGCGCAACCGACGGCTATAACTAAAGCAAACAACGAGGCCGTCTTAATTAACGTCTTCACGGTTTCTCATCCCCTCTTCTTCCTCGTTTACCTTTTATTTTAGATAGTACCATTTCGGGATTATACGGAAACGAGCAGGACTATTCAAAGAAAAAGTCGGGTAAGAAAAAACCGCCTGACTTGGGCGGTTTCTCTTAACCTATATACGATAGATTTACTCCAACTCCCCTACTACTTTCTCGGCGACCTCGAGCACCCTGCCCGACCGTACCAACTCCGCGGTCCAGTTGACGTCGTACTGGGTAGGACGGTCCTCCTCCATGAAGTCCACGCCTTCCCGGACGAGCCCGTATATCGCCTCGGCGACGGGACTGCCCTTGAGCGGGCGCCGGTGGTCCATCGCCTGGCACGCGGCGATGAGCTCTATCGCGATTATGTACCACGCGTTGCGGATAATCTGCTTACTCTTTATCGCCGTGGTCATGCCCATCGAGACGAAGTCCTCCTGGTCGGCCGCGGCGGGAATCGACCCGGTGGCCGCCGGATGGCTAAGGACCCGGTTCTCGGCGCAGAGCATCCCGGCGGTGTACTGGGTCAACATCAGGCCGCTGAACATCCCGGCGCCGCGGATGAGGAAAGCCGGCAGGCCCTCGCTCAGGTTCGGGTTCATCATACGGTTGATACGCCGCTCGGACAGTACGCCGACGGTCGTTACGGCCGTCCCCATCAGCTCCAACGCGAAGGCGAGGGGCGTCCCCTGGAAGTTAGCGCCCGTAACGACCTCGTCGTCGTCGGGGAAAAAGAGCGGGTTGTCTCCGGCGCCGTTGAGCTCTATCTCGAATATATACCTGCCCCAGTCGAAGGCGTCCCTGGCCGAACCGACCACCTGGGGTGTGGACCGGAGGCTGTACGCGTTCTGAACCTTCTTCTTGCCTATTTTACCCGGTTCGAGCATCTCGGAATCTTCGATAAGGCGTCGGAGGTTACTCGCGCACTTGACGGCGCCCGGGTACCCGCGCCCTTTATGGAGCCGTTCGTCCAAGCACTTGGTTGTCAGGTTGAGCACCTCGAAGGTCATCGCCGCGATTACTTCCTGGGTCTTGAGCCACCTATACGCGTCGTAGAGTTGCAGGCTACCCATCCCGGCGATGACGTTGGAGCCGTTGATAGTCGCGAGGCCGTCGCGGGCCTCGAAGGCGATTGTCGGAACCCCGGCGGCGTCCATCGCTTCCTTGCCGCCCATTCGTTCGCCTTTATAAAACGCTTCGCCCTCGCCGATGAGCACGAGCGCTATCTGGCTCATGGGCGAGAGGTCGCCGCAAGCGCCCACGGACCCGTGGCGGAAGACGACAGGCGTGACGCCCTTGTTGAGCATCTCGACGAGGGTCTCGACCACCTTCGCCCGGATGCCCGAGAAGCCGATGCACAGGACGTTTATGCGGCTTGCCATCGCGGCGCGGGACTCTTCAACGTCGATAGGGTCGCCGCAGCCCGCCGAGTGGGAATAAACCAAATAGCGTTGGAAGTCCTTCAACTGGTCGGCGGTAAGCGCGACCTCGGAGAGTTCGCCGATGCCGGTGTTGACGCCGTACATAACCTCCATTGTCTCGACTTTCTTGTCGAGCATAGCCCGGCACTTATCGATACGCTTCCACGCGGCGTCGGCGACCTCGACCGATTCATCGTCGCGCGCGACCTTTACGACGCTTTCTATATCGAGGGATTTGCCATCGAGCTTGACAGTCATTTAAAGTGCCTCCTGAATACGAAACGGGTTTTTTCGGCGCCGCTCTCGCGGCGAACTACCGTTTAAACTCGTCCAAAGGGCCGCTATTATAGCAAGACGCCCGGCAGGGGCAAGGGAAAAGTAACCGTTCATATAAGCAACGGCATAAGAAAAGGGGCCTTTCGGCCCTTTTAACTACCGTTCAGCTTACGGCTACTTGAAGCTGGCCTTGATGCCCCCCAGGGACATAGGCTGGATGCCGGTGTCAGGCGAAATCCCATCGAGGGCCAATTTATACACGTAGTCAGCGTTGAGTTCATAGACCCAAAGGTAATCGCCGTCCCACTCGCATCCGTCTAAATCCCCGTCTATCACGTCCGTTACGTCGTACGAAAAGGCCGGGGCGGAAACGTCGGGAACGCCTGAGGTCGTGTTATAAACGTATATCGTTTGTGTAGGAGTACCGCGAGCGCATACGAATAAGTAATCGTCTTCATAATAACCGAGACCCGGTATCGACCCATCGGAAACTACCACGCCTAAATCAGTCCAAGTTACGTCCGACGTGAGATCCGTCATAGTCGCGTACGCAATTTGCCCGTCGGTATTCGAGACATACACGATCGAATCGTCGTTGTCGTAGGCGACGCCGAAAATCACTTCCGTCGTCCAGGTGGAGGGACCTTCGACAGCCCCGACTATACCGGCGGCTTCGGTGTAAGTTTCTAAGTAGTTCGAGACGTAATCGCCTACGATAAAGCCTTCCTGAGCTTCGAAGTATCCTATGTCGTCGGTCGCGTCCCCGTCGGTAGTTTGTATATAACCCGTACCTAACGTCCCGTCTTGGCCGAATTCGTATAAACCGTAATTGGAAGTACCCCAATCGGATAGCTACAGGTTGAAGTCACTACCGTTGAATACGATTCCGATACCGAATCCTTGGTTAGGGCCCACATACGGCCAGCTGGTCATAACACCAACGTCCGACCGCGAGTAAAAAGACCCCACGTCGTACGTCTCGACTACGCGGGCGGATAAATTACCGGCGCCGGCCGCCGACACGATCAACAAAACCGCTGCTATTAAGACCAATGCTTTCCCCATCGTTTTCCTCCTGTTTACCGGTTAAAGCGGACTATAAATGTTCGCCAACATTAACAAAGCACTTGGCACAAATCAAACGTTTCATAACGAAAAGGGGCCTCTCGGCCCCTTCAACTACCGTTATCGATGGTGTTTACTTGAAGCTGGCTTTGATGTTACCCAGAGACGCCGGCGTTATGTTCGTATCGTCAAGCCCGAGGTCGAATTCGATAACGTAGTCGGGTTCGCTCTGGTCGAGTAACCAAAGGTGTTCGCCGTCCCATTCGCAACCGGCGATACTGCCGTCAGGATCCAAGAAGCTGTTTAAATCGAATGTGTACGCAGGATTAACGACATCCGGTACACCGACGTCATTGACGTTAAAGACATACAGGGTATTGGTCCACGGGTCGCTTAATCTGGCAACACCGAAAAGGTATCTACCTTCGGCTGTACGGCTTGGTGCGTAATACCCCAAACCGGTAAAGTTACCTACTCCGTCGCCCACGTGGAGTTCCGTCCACGTTACGTCAGTCCCGTAGTCGACATAAGCCCCGTACGCGATATAGTCGGACTGGCCTACGTATATCAAGTTATTATCTTCGTTGCTGTAGGCTACACCCCAGGGCTCACCCCAACCCGGAGGGCCGACCGACGAACCAACTATACCGGCATCATCGTAGAAGTCTATACGGTTGTCGTAATAATAACCGACCACCCACAGCTCGTCGTCGATCATATACGCGCAGTCCTGGGTCGAACCGTCGTCTATCGCTGGTATAAATCCAGAAAGCACGGTACCATCGCGGTCGTGTTCATAAAAACCGTATGAGGCACCCCAGTCGGATATCCAGAGATTACCCGCTCCTATGCCCTCGTAAGCGATAGCGACACCAAAGCCGTAATCCGAAACAAGATAGTCCCATCTCTGGATTTCCGTAACAACGCGGCCACTATACTCCGGTTTGTCGCCGCCTACCGTGAATTCCGAGCGCGTTTGAGCAAACGCGACGGAAGTAGCGATTACGAAAAGGACCGCTAACGTGATTACCTTCCTCATGGTAAACCTCCTATCCTTCGGTTAACGTTACGTGTAACTACGGAGTATTCTAACAACGCCGGAGGGATAAATCAACCCAAAAAACGGAAAAAGGTTTTTAAAAACGATCATTGCAACCGACAGCTGATTTCCCCTTTGCCGGTTTACCGTTTGATATGATATACTCCCGCCGGTACACGTTAAACCTTAAGGGCTGTAAAGCCGTTTAATCGACGAGACATTTGTGTTCAGGACTGTAAAAAAAGTAGCCGGCGCCGTTTGGCGCGGCGTTAAAGCCGCACTTTACTTCGTCCTTCACCTGTCGAAGTGGACGTTCCTCTTCATTTTCCTCGGTGTCGTGTCCATCGTAGTAATCTTCTGGGCCTTCTACAGCCGGGGTTACTTCCACGAGTTGGTCGAGTTCGCCATCGAGAAGTACTTAGGCAACTTCACGCAAACCCAGGTCCGGGTTGACCGGGTCGAAGGTCCGCTCTTCACCGGGATAGATATCTACGGTTTCGCCATCGGCAACGGCCCGTCCATCGAAGACGACGGCTGCGCCGTCACTGTGGACGAGATTCACGTGAAGTATAATCCGCTCCCCTTCTTCGTTCGCGACTTCACCATCGATGAAGTCTATCTGGTACACCCCCAGTGTATGCTTCGCCGCGACGACGACACGGGACGCCTGAACCTGGCGCGAATCTTCGGTCCGAAGGAGGAAAAGAAGAAGGGCCGAGGTAGTTACTTCACCATCGAGCACGTCGAGATGGACGACGCGTTCTTCATAATGTTCCTGAACAGCCCCATATACAGGTTCGAGGACGCTCACATCGAAACGAAGTTCACGAAAGCCAGGGGCGCCGTGTTCCTGGAACTGGGCGATTGTTCAGTATATCTCCCCCACTTCGACCAGTGGATACCGACCTTCGGCAACGGCGACATGGCGATAAACGCTCGGCGCATACGTATGGATATGTTGGAAGTCGAAACGCCCACCACCACGATAATCACCGACGGTTTGATAAAGATGCCGAAAGGCGGGCGAACTCATCTCGACCTGACCTTCGACGCCGACACCATCGACCTGGGCGAGGTGGACCAGGGGACATTCGACGACCCGCTCCCGACCTTCGGAACCGGTTCGTACTACGGCCGCTTATACGGCCCGACTAATGATTTAACCCAGGAAGGTGTACTGAACCTCCCAGAGGGGTACCTTTACGGTTTCGATTGGGAAAACTTATCAGCAGATTATACGTTCCACATCTCAGATAGATACCTATCCGTTAACGAGGTGTCCGGAACAATGGACGGTATGCCGGTAAGGTTCCAGATGGATATGTACTTCCCCGACGGCGGGCCTCCCGAATATTATGGCATCGCCGCGCTTTCGGGTGCGGACCTGGGCAAATACGTACGTAGCGGTTTCCTCGACTCAGACATAAACGTTTTCGCCGAGATAACCGGCCGGGGTCTGTCGGCAAGCGAGCACGACCTTTACTGCTTCGCTGAATTCGAAGCGGGGCGAATAGGCCCGTTAATCGTTGACGGCGGCCGGGCCGACTTCCGGTATAGCCTTGGCAAGATAGAGCTCCACGACGTCAACTTCGAGATGGGCGACGGGGGCATCACAATTCTTGGGGAAGCCGATGCCAAAACGGTGGACATTGCCGTAAACGCCGTGGACGTACCGCTGGAACGGATACGAACGGGTGACACCGCGTCGGCCCCGGCGGGGACGTTTTCCTTTGAAGGCGTAATTCAGGGCGATAACAGGTACCCGTCGTTCGACGGCGGACTTTTACTCAAGGACTTCGAGTACGGGCCGGTCCGGTTCGATCTGGCCCGGTTCGACGGAGTCTGGGAGGAGTACGGACGCGCTAACGAAGGTGAACTCCACGCGATGTTCTGGGGCGGCGCCCTGAGCGGTTTTGAATTGAGCGCCGGACGGGTGGATATAACCGTCGACGAGGACCGGCTAACCGCCCGGCGCGGCCGTATAAACGTAGACGAAACCAACTACGTAGACTTCAAGCTGGACTATCTCCTCAACGAAAAACTCCTGGGGATCAATCGGCTGGACGTAACGTACTCCGGTGGAACAGCATCGCTGGACGGACCCCTATATCTTGACATGGCCGGCGGCCGTTACAGTCTGACCGGCGGCGACTTGATTTCCGGTGACAGCTACCTATCGTTCGAGGGGACGTATATACCGACCGGTAGGAAATACGAATTCGAAGCGCGGGCCGGCGAGATACGCTTGGGCGACGTTATACCGTACCGGGAGGGACTGGCCGTCGACGGTCGTCTGACGGAACTCGCGGTCTCGGGCGACGGAACGATGGCCGACCCGCGCCTGGAAGGGCGCATCCGGGTAGACGACTTGGCCGTCAATAACGAATACTTCGAATACGTCGATGGGACGATACATTTTACCGACGGGTCTTTTTTCGTGGAAAAGCTCGCGGCTTCCACGTACGACGGAGAACTGACAGTCGACGGCATACTGCCGGTCAGCGTCTTGCGGGGCGAGGGAAAAGACGTCGTGAGTTTAAACATAGTCTTTTCCGACTTCGACGCGCGTATGATAAACGCGGCCGTGGACACCGAAGTAGTGGACAGCGGCTTAATCGACGGGACCGTAACCATAACGGGGACGGCGGGCGATATGACCGCTGGCGGCGCCCTCGTATTCAACGACCTCGTCCGGGACGACGCGGAGTTCGCCCGGGGGCGCCTCGACTTCGCTTACGCCGACCGCGAGTTTACGATAAAGGAATTCTCTCTGTCCGAAACTACTAACGCGAACCTTGTTGCGACCGGAACAATACCCTTCGACCTATCCGTACGCGACGGTGGGAGTCCTTTCGGCGGCGAAATCGAGCTGGAGTTCGTATTGAACGACCTGGGGCTCGCCCTTGCTAACCTATTTACAGACGAAATACTCGTTACCGGCGGCACCACCGACGGCAGGGCGTCCATAGACGGGACGTTTGAAAAGCCAAATATCCACGCCGAGTTCACTTTGACAGACGGCGCCGGGTTCGTGCGGACTTTGCGCAACAACCTGTCGGGGCTGGAAGGGGATGTAATCTGGGACGAAACCGGCCTCCGGTTCGGTTCGGTTGCCGAACCCCTCAATTGTGCCCTCGACGAAGGTTCCGCCGTCGCGTACGGACGCATATATATGAATGGCATGAAAGCCGAATCTATAGAAGTTCACGCGGAATTGGACAACTACGTTATTAAAGCGTTGGGCGGCATACAGGCTAAAGGCGACATCAGCGTGGACGTAACCGGGCCGGCTTCGAAGCCGCTGATAATCGCGGAAGTGGACGTGGACAACGCGCTGATAGCGATACCTTTCGGCGGCCCGAGCGGCGGCGAGACTTACGGCGCGGGCGAAGAAGCCGTTGACTTCGTCGCGACGATTACGGCTGACCGGGGCGTATGGCTCCGCAATAGCAGCGCCGATATAGAGTTCTCAGTCGATATGGTCGTTAAAAGGGAAAACGGGCGGACCGTTTACGTAGGTGAACTGGAAGCCGTCCGCGGTAAGTACTACTTCCTGCAGCGCCGCTTCGAAATAGAACACGCATACGTCAAGTTCGTAGGAGCCGAGAAGATGAACCCGCGGCTCGACATTCTCGGGTCGATAATCATAAGGGGCGAACGTGACGAAACGCCGGACGCGACGGTTTACATTGAGATTAAAGGTACGTTGGAGGAACCGGAATTGGCTCTTAGGTCGCCGGAATATCCCGGTTTAACGCAAGACGAGTTGATGTTGATGCTCGCGCTTAACGTAACCTGGGACGATTACCAGAAGATGGGCGGAAGCGACATAGCGAGTAAAGAAACGAGAGAGTACCTGGAGAAGTACGCGTCCAACGAAGTGTCGAGGCTCCTCCAGCGCGAGACCGGGATAGACGTCTTCAAAATCGAGACGACCGGCCTTACGGGGACCGGCACCGAGACCGGCGTAGAGGCGACGGTCGGCAAATACGTAACTTCCGATTTGTACCTTACTTATACCGGCCGTTACTCGGAATCGGAACAATACGGAACGAAAGAGTACGCCCAGGCGGTGGGCGTCGAATACCGACTACATCCGGGGATATACCTATACGGCGAGACCGAGCAAGAGGAAGAAGAGAGGAAATACGGAATCGGTTTGAAGTTTATCCATAAATATTAACGAAAGGAACGGGGAGAGAAATGTTGGATAAGGAACTATTAGATATACTCGTGTGCCCCGACTGTAAGGGTGAGTTGGACTATCGGGAAGACGAAGAGCGGTTGATATGTAAAAAATGCGGCTTGAAGTACCCTGTCCGTGACGGTATTCCCGTGATGTTAATAGAAGAAGCGGAGAAGTAAACGGTAATCTACGACGCTTTACAGGTCACAATAAACGGTTCGTTCGCCATAGTCCCCGCTTTTCCTTTTGCAAATCGCGCTTAAGTACTTTATAATCGCGCATGTCTTTCCGAAGCAATCGGGGGACTATGGACCCTACCGATAGAATCAGATCCGAACTGGAAACCACAGCGAAAGTGATAGCCGATTCGGCCCCGGCCGTCGCCGGGCCACTTGCCGAACTGGCCCGGGTCGTCGCCGAGCGCCTACGGGCCGGCGGGAAACTCCTCGCGTTCGGTAACGGCGGGTCCGCCGCCGACGCTCAACACCTGGCCGCCGAATTCGTCGTTCGGCTCGGGCGGGACAGACCCGCGATGGCGGCCGTCGCCCTCACCACCGACACGTCGATTCTTACCGCTAGCGCCAACGATTACGGTTACGAAGAAGTGTTCGCGCGCCAGATGGAAGCGCTGGGTCGGGCGGGCGACGTAGCACTCGGGTTATCCACGAGCGGTAACTCGGAGAACGTACGTCGGGCGCTGGTACGTGCTCGCGAACTTGAGCTTTATACCGCCGCGTTCCTCGGTGCCGGCGGCGGTACAATAGCCCCCGTCGTCGACCTAGCGGTCGTTGTCCCGTCGGACGACACGCAGCGAATACAAGAAGTACATATCGCAATGTGCCACGCCCTCACGTCATTCGTTGAAGACATTACCGAAACGGATTAATTACATCCCCGCGGTCCCGGACCGGCTGGAGGTTACTTTGAAAGAGGAAATACTCGAAACCTTGGGGAAAATACCGTCGGTAAACGTCCTAGTTTTCGGCGATTTAATGTTGGACCACTTCGTGCACGGCGACGCGGCGCGACTCTCGCCGGAAGCGCCGGTTCCGATAGTCCAGGTGAGAGACGACGTCTGGCGCCCCGGCGGCGCAGCCAACGCCGCCGTGAACGTAATAACACTTGGTGCGTCGGTCGGCCTCGTGGGCGTAGTCGGCGAAGATATGTACGGCGAACAACTACGCGCGATAATCGAAAAACAAGGTATAGAAACGTCCGGTATTCTATCGATACCGGCTCGCGATACCACGTACAAGGCGCGGGTCCTCGCGTCCCGGCAGCAGGTCGTCCGGATCGACCGGGAAACGGCCGACGATATAACGACAGACGTAGCAGGCGAAGCTATAAACGTCTTTGCTGAAATACTCGATGGAGCCGACGCGGTTATACTCTCCGATTATGGTAAGGGATTAATTACCGCTTCTACCGCCGGTAAGGTAATCGAACTGGCACGGGGTAAAAACAAAATAATAACAGTTGATCCGAAGGACCAGCACTTCACGCTATACAGCTATGTGACGTCGCTTACGCCGAACCACCACGAAGCGGCCAGGGCCGTGGGCGCTAACGACGCTTACACGGGCCGCGAAGAGTCACTCGATAAAATAGGCAGACGTCTCCTCGATATGGTGGAAAGCGACTCGGTCCTTATAACGTGCGGCGAACGCGGAATGGTACTATACGGCTCCGACGGTTCGACGGAACGGGTACCCACCCGGGCCCGCGAGGTTTTCGACGTGGCCGGCGCCGGCGATACGGTAATCGCCGCGTTCACCGCCGCGTTGGCCGCCGGCGCGACCCATGAGACGGCGGCCCATCTCGCCAACTTCGCCGCGTCGGTCGTAGTCGGTAAGGTCGGTACCGCCGCTGCAGCGCCCGACGAGATAACCCGCGCCGTAAACCTGTTCTACGAGGAAAACGAATAACTATGCCCGTTCACTTCGCCGACGAACTGAAAGAAACGGTTGACGCCAAGGACAGCCGTTTGGTAGTAGGGATAGACCCGGACCCGGATTTACTTCCGCCCGAAGTCGAAGGGACGACGCCGATAGAACGCGTTGACGAATTCGGCCGCCGCATTCTCGAAAGCATAGCTACCGAAGCGGCCGCCGTTAAATTCCAATCGGCGTTCTACGAAAGGTTCGGGCCGCCGGGCGCCGAAACGCTAGCCGCGCATCTCGAAACGGCTCGCGGCCTGGGGCTTATTACCATCCTGGACGCAAAGCGGAACGACATCGGCAATACTGCAGGGGCGTACGCCGCGGCATACCTTGGACAGGACACGCCGACGCCGTTCGACGCGCTCACGGTATCCCCGTACCTAGGCGCCGACAGCCTCGAACCCTTTGTCAAGGCGGCCGCGGATACGGGCCGGGGCGTATTCGTACTCGTTAAGACCTCGAATCCGGGGTCCGGTGACTTCCAGGACGTAGAAACCGTGGGCGGCGGGCCCCTGTATTTACGCGTCGCAGAAACCGTCGCTAAACTTGGGAAATCCGGCGTAGGCGAATGCGGTTATTCGTCGGTCGGCGCGGTCTGCGGCGCCACCTACCCGGAGTTGTTGACGGGACTCCGCGAAGCGATGCCGGAGCAGGTTTTCCTCGTCCCCGGCGTCGGCGCCCAGGGCGGCTCACCCGACGAACTGGCGCCGGCGTTCGACCAAGATGGGTTCGGCGCTCTGGTAGCAGCGGCCCGAAGCGTTATCTACGGGTACCGGGAACACGGCGGCGATTACGCCGTAGCGGCCCGAGAAGCGGCCGCCACCCTCCGAATTCGAATTAACGAAGCGACCGCAGCCGGACATAAGTGATCTATTCTATCTTCGAATACATCTGCCACCAACTCGCGGATCGGGCTCTGGTCGTCGGCGGGTATTATATGCCTTGTTGCGCCCGGTGCGCCGGAATCTATTGCGGTTTCGCCGCCACCGCGGCGTATTATCTCTTCGTTTACAGGCGCGGGTTCAAGCTGTGGCCGGACCGATGGCTAGCCTCGGTTACTGCCGTCGTTTTAGTAGTTAACTTCGTCGAGTACGCGGCAACGTGGTGGTTCGGCTTTTTCGACGGACTAGCCGACTACCCCCGGTTCGTATTAAGCCTTTCGCTGGGATGGGCCGGGTTCGTTCTCCTCGCGGCCACGGTTACCTTTCTGCAGTTCCCGAAAGAAGACCGTCCGAGGGATACCCTGACCGGCATCTTACCCGGTCTCGTCCTTTGCCTGGCAGTCGGCCTTCTCCCGTTAACAAACTCGAAACCGGCGTGGTATCTCCTCTCCTGGGCTGCGGCCGCCGGGATGGTAACGTTCTACGGATTCTTCAACTACTTCCCGGTCGCGCTACTCGTTCGGGTTATGGGATGGAAACCGCGAACGGTCGGTTATTTAGCCATCCTGACCGTAATCGCAGCAGTCCTCGTCGGCGAATGGTTTTTACATCGGGCGTTGTACGACGACATTACGAGCATAGTACATGTAATCTACGAACTGACCGGGTTAGCTTGACGTAAACGGGGGGGAGTTTGACTTTTCTCGGCCTGTATGCTAAATTAATATGATATTTAAGCGGCGGGTTTTAAGGGGGTTTATGGCCGTTAAATCCGGCGAATTGAAGCATAAAAAAGAGTCCCTTAAAGCTGTGAAAGGCCTTATCGAAAAGGGTAAGGAGAAGGGACATATAACTTACGAAGAGCTCAACGAAGCACTTCCGGAGGACGTTATTCTCAGCGACCAGATAGACGATATTATGGTGATGTTCGACGAAATGGATATAGAGGTCGTCGACGGGTCCAAGGTCGCCGTAAAAGAATCCGGTGAGAACTCGGAGAAAGCGGAGGAAGGCGGAGCTCCCGGTTGGGAAAAACGATCACAACCGTCCGTCGGGCGGTTGGACGACCCCGTACGTCTTTACCTTCGGGAGATGGGACGCGTTCCGCTTCTTTCGCGGGAAGGGGAAGTCGCCCTAGCCAAGAAGATTGAACGCGGACACCGCAAAGCCCGTCGCGGTGTCTTCAGTATATATCTCGTGTTCGACGAAATGGGAATTCTATCCCAAACCGTAAAAGAGGGCCGGGTTAAAATCGAAGATGTACTCGTAGTAAATACCGAGGGCCGGCTTCCGCTATGGAAACAACGCGAATTGTCGGCGAAAATACTCGAAACCACCGATAAAGCCAACGAACTCCGTCAGGAACTGGACAAAAACTACGATATTACAAAGTCGTCACCCAAAGGGTCTAAAGCCGCTATAAAAGCCCGGGAGCGAATCGGCGAGATAACGGCCGAGGTCGTCGATCTATTCGAAGGCTGCGGGTTCAGTACGAATCAGATGGACGTTTTCGTCAACAATATCGACGTCGTACGGCAGCGCATTCTCGAGAACCTTAAAGAGGTGGAGATAATACAGCGGCGGCTCGGCCTGGATAAGCGGGAACTAGGCGGCCTCGCGAGGAAGATAAAGGCGGGCGAGAAAGTGGATTTATCCGCCGTATCGGGCAAAGACGTTAAGCCGGAAGATATAGTAAACGCGGATCGCGAAATTAAAAACGCGTTCCGCCGCAATCATAGGATCGAACAAAAGGTCCAGATGCCGTACAGGGAGTTTCTCCAGATAATGCGGCGGGTAAAGGCCGGGCAACGCGAAGCTTACGACGCGAAAATGTCGTTGGTGAAAGCGAACGTACGGCTCGTCGTCAGCATAGCGAAGAAGTATACGAACGGCGGTTTGCAGTTCCTGGACTTAATCCAGGAGGGCAATATCGGGTTGATGCGGGCAGTCGATAAGTTCGATTATAAGAAAGGTTATAAGTTCAGTACTTACGCGACGTGGTGGATAAGGCAGGCGATAACGCGGGCCATCGCCGACCAGGCTCGCACTATACGTATCCCGGTTCATATGATCGAAGCTATCGGGAAAGTAGTACGCGCATCCCGACAGCTTATACAGGAAAACGGCCGGGAACCGCTGCCCGAGGAAATAGCCTCCCGGATGGGGATGAGCGTAGAGAAGGTACGGCGGGTTTTGAAAATCGCGCAGGAGCCTATCAGCCTCGAAACGCCTATCGGCGACGAGGAGGATACGCATCTCGGCGATTTCATAGAGGATAAATCCGTTATCAGCCCGGCGAAAGCCGCCGCGTACGCTTTACTCCGCGAACAGATGGAATCCGTACTGGGTACCTTAACCAAACGAGAAGAGCGGGTTCTGCGATACCGTTTCGGGCTGGGCGACGGGATAACCCGGACATTGGACGAAGTCGGCGCCGTGTTTAACGTAACCCGAGAGCGCGTCCGCCAGATAGAAGCGAAAGCGCTACGGAAACTCAGACACCCTACGAGATCGCGTAAAGTTAAGTCGTTTCTCGATTTATAATCGGTCGGTTTACGTTAAAAAACGGGGTTGCGGCCCCGTTTTTTTTTATGTATAATCCGGTTGTTAGGTTATCGGAAAGCGTTTAAATCTAGGAGGTAAAAGTGAAGATGCGTTTATTCTTAATCGCGTCGGTATTGATTATAGCCGCCGGCGCTTACGCCGACTGGGCGTACGTGGAGAACCTAGGGGCGCCGCCTAACACGGCGGCTGCGGAGAAGCAACCGGGGATAAACGGGAGCGGGACACTACTCGTTTATAATTCGGGAGGCAACCTTTACTTGACGCAGTGGAGTGGCGGAGCCTGGTCCGCGCCGTCGGCGTTGCCGGCTTCTATCAATAACGGTTCGTCGAACGCAACGCCCTGCTGGAACGGCAATATGCTTTACTACTCGTCCGACCGGGCCGACGGCGAAGGCGGTTGGGATTTATGGTCGTCCGAGTGGAACGGCACTACGTTCGCGGCGCCGACGAATCTAGGCCCGGGTTTGAACACCACCGCCAACGAAACTTCGCCGGCCTTAAACCCCGCTGGCGATACGCTTTACTTCAGGAAAGGCACGGACATATTTTACGCCACCAAGTCAGGCGGTCCCTGGAGCAACGTCCAGGGTACGGGCATCGGGACCGGAAGGCCCGCCGGTTATATTGACGGAACCCTTTACTTCTCCGACGACAGAGCTGGCGGAGAAGGCGGATTGGATATATGGCTGGCCGTCGGCAGCGGCAGTTCGTTTTCCGCCGCCGTAAACCTGGGTACTGATATTAACACGTCTAACGATGAACTGGGCGGCTCGTGGACCACGGATAAACGGTGGATGCACTTTTCATCGGACCGGCCGGGCGGCGAAGGCGGCTATGACCTCTACCGCGGCCGGTTCACTATGACCGCCGTGAAAGCCGCTTCGTTAGGTAAAATCAAAGCGACGTTCGAATAAGGTACGAGGGATAAAACCCGTACCTACAGAAAAAGAGAACATCTAAGCTTATCCGGAGTCCAACTCCAGCCCATCTCGGTTGGGAGTTTCAGGTGGGATTTTAACTATAGACCCGAGGCGAGGGTTTTAACCCTCGCCTTTTCGCGCGTAAAATGTAATTGCCGTGGTAAGGCGCTTTTGGTAATATCCTCGCCGGAAAGGTTTTGTTTCTATGTCCGCTAAACCGGCAATAGAAGGGGGCCGTCCGGAGTTAAGCGAATACGTACCGTATTCGCGGCCGTCGCTGAGGAAAGAAGATATCGAAGCGGCCGTTGGGGTCCTTCGAAGCCAATGGCTTACGACGGGGCCGAAGATACGCGAACTCGAGGAGATATTCGCCAAGCTGGTAGGCGCCCGAGAAGCGGCGGCGGTGAACAGCGGAACGGCCGCTTTACACCTCGCGTACGACGCCCTCGGTTTGAACCCGGGAGACGAAGTCCTCGTTCCCTCGTTGACCTTTTCCGCCACCGCGAGTTCGGTGATAATGGCCGGCGGAACACCCGTCGCCGTCGACGTCGAGGGAGAATCACTTAACATATCCCTCGACGACGCGGCCCGCTACGCGACTAACCGCACCCGCGCCATATCGCCGGTCCATATCGGCGGGCTTCCCTGCGACATGGATGGGATTCTCGATTTCACCAGTGACAATATCGCAGTCGTACAGGACGCATGCCACGCCATAGGCGCCGAGTACAAAGGGCGTCCGCTGGGCGGTTTCGGTTTCGCAGCTGCATATAGTTTTCACGCGGTTAAGCAGGTTGCCGCCGGCGAGGGCGGCGCTTTGGCTTTGAACGACGAAGAAGCCGCCGAAAAAGTGCGGCGTACGCGGCACCACGGCCTTTCCACCAGCCCCGGCGAACGCCACGGCGCCGGCGCATCCTACTATTATGAAATCACCGGATTAGGGTATAACTACCGCTTGTCCGATGTTCAGGCCGCGTTGGTAATATCTCAACTGGAACGTGCCGACAAGGATTTGGTGAAACGCGAAGAACTCGCGACGGAATACGACTCTCTTTTGGAACCGTTGGTGGAGAGGGAGCTGTTGGAAACTATCCCAACGCCGCCGGAAGTCCGGCACGCGCGCCACCTCTATATAATCAAGCTCAATTTGGGCAAACTCAGCGTCGGAAGGGACCGGGTCTTCGCGGCGCTACGCGCGGAGAACGTCGGCGTAAACGTACATTACATACCGCTGTACCGTCACCCGTTCTACCGGGACCGCTTCGGGTGGGACGCCGCCGACTTCCCGGTTACCGAAAGCGTTTTCGAGAGGATACTATCTCTGCCTATGTTCACGGAGCTTGAAACGGAGACAGTCGGCGCCGTCGTTCGTGCCGTCGGCAAGGTCCTTACGTACTACAAACGTTAGTCGGCGCTTCGTTCTATGGAGATTACCCGCGTCAACGCCGAGGAAATCGCGGCAGCCGTTCGTTCCGGAATAGCTGAAGACCATCCGGCTCCGTTCGAGGGGCTGTTCGGCGACCGGACGGCCGCATACGAATCATATGTCGTAGGCTTAAGCGAGTTCGGCGTTCCGCCGGTCGGGTTAGCGTGTTCGGATGACGGCGACGTTAAGGCGATCGTCGCTTGGGTGGACCCAGCGCCCGAAGCCGGGACTTTAGAGGTAGCCGCCGTCAGGATTATCGGCCTTTTCGCGGCGGCGCCTGACGAGGATAAAGCATACTACATCGTGAAGGTGTTGGACGCGTTAACGGCGCGTCTAAGGCAACAGCAGCGCGAATACCTCATTATCGAAATCAACCCCGACGACGATTTCGTAATCCATATACTCGAAGGATCTAACTTCGTACTGGTAAACGCCGCAGATGTTTTAGTCGCCGGCGGCCGCGGTTTAAGCGAGACCGGGCCTGCGCTGGAATCCACCGAACACGGCGGCGCTTTCGAAGATTTTGTTGCCGAGCCCGCCGCGCCGGCGGTCGACCCGTATCTGGGCGACTTCGCCGTACGCGCTCGGCGGAGGGAGTTCGTCCGGGCGGCGGAGCAGGGGCGCGCTTATTACGTCGTAGAAAGCGAAACGCGTATAGGCGCGTTAACCGTCGGGGACGAACCGGGGCTTCCAAACGGCACGGTTTCCGTGAGTTTAGTTCACCCGTGGCACGACGCGCGGGTCTTCGCCGCCGCGCTTACGATAGATGCGGAACGGTTCGTCGTCAGGGTACCATTAGCGGCGACTGTTCTACGGGCCGAACTGGCCGACCGCGGTTTTCGGCCGTGCGACGTACGGTTGACTTACCGTAAGCTTCTCTAATACGATTCGCATCAAACTAATACCGCCGGCCTTGACGCCGGCGGTAATTCGTAAACGGTTTATTCGAAACACGTTATATGGACAGTCTTTCAAATTATTCTTATTAGTATAAAAAGCGGGCGACGGGACTCGAACCCGCGGCGATCGGCTTGGAAGGCCGATGCTCTACCAGACTGAGCTACGCCCGCGCTAAATCGTTACTTTTGGAGGGAGGAGGATTTGAACCCCCGAAGGCTAATGCCAGCAGGTTTACAGCCTGCCCCCTTTGGCCGCTTGGGTATCCCTCCTGACGTATCTTTAAGCCCGGGAGGGGATTCGAACCCCTGACCTGCTGATTACAAATCAGCTGCTCTGGCCGGCTGAGCTACCCGGGCGGCGGGCTATCTTATACACCAAAAGGCCTAAGGTGTCAATATAAAACCACGTTACACGGGTACCGACGGCGTACTGCCCGGAGACAGTTGCCGGCATACTTGATGACTTCACTACCCCATCTTATCTGTTAACCCGAAGGACCGTAATAACCGGTATCGGAACCTCTATTTAGGGTTACTAACCGATTTCTACTCGAATACTTGAAACCGCCTGATGGACAGGGCGGACCCGGTCTCGTCGTCAATAATCAGAAAAACGCCGTCGCAGCGGCACGGACCTTTCTGGACCTCGAAGCGTGCGGGGAGCTTCCCCACGACGCGGGTTAGAACCGGTTCGAGCCGGGTCCCGATTACGCCGCCGACTGGCCCGCACATCCCGATATCGGTGATGAACGCGGTGCCCCCGGGTAGTATCGTTTCATCGGCGGTCGGCACGTGGGTATGGGTTCCGATGACCGCGGCGCAACGACCGTCGACGTACCGGGCGAAGGCCTCCTTTTCGGCGGTCGCTTCGGCGTGGAAGTCAACGATTACGGCGTCGCACTCGCTGGCCAGTCCTTCGAGTATATCGTCGGCCCGGCGGAACGGGCAGTCGAAGGCGTCCATGTAGATCCGACCGCACAGGTTGACTACCCCGAGGCGCTGGCCTCGGGGCAGGGGGAATACCGCGTAACCGCGGCCGGGGGTTCCCGGTGGGTAGTTGGCCGGGCGCAGGAGCCGGGGGTACTCGTCGATTACCGGCAGTATCTCCTTCTTATCGAAGACGTGGTTGCCGGACGTGCCGACGTCGACGCCCCAGCGGAAGACGTCGCCGAGGAGCTCCGGCGTCACGCCGGTCCCGCCGGCGATGTTCTCGAGATTGGCGACGGTTACGTCCGCGCGCCAGTCCCGGGCCATACCGCCGAGCCGCTCCCGGAGGAAGGTGCGGCCGGGGCGCCCCACACACGTCGCCAATGAAGAGGATGCGTATCATTATATAGCGGATTAAGCGGCAGGGAATATAGCATATATGGGAAGGTTCGGAAACGGTAAAAGGTTATATCGGATGAGAAAAACCCCTCCGGAAGAGAGGTATCTTACTAACACTTGCGGTTATTGAGATTAATACTTATTCGTACCTCAATGCCTCTATCGGGTCGAGGCGCGACGCCTTTACGGCCGGCCAGATGCCGAAGAAGAGCCCGACGGCCACCGAGAAGGAAAAGCCTAGGAATATAGACGGGATAGACGTCGTAGCCGGCATAGGGCTGACCCAGCCGACGAACTGGCCCAGGAAACTTCCCAGCATGATGCCGAAAATCCCGCCGGTAACAGAGATGACCACCGCTTCTACTACGAATTGGGCCATTATATCCCGCCGGGTCGCGCCGATGGCCTTCCGGACGCCTATCTCCCGCGTCCGTTCGGTTACCGAGACGAGCATTATGTTCATTATGCCGATCCCGCCGACCAAGAGCGATATCCCGGCGATGCCTATCATCGCGCCGAAGGCGGCGCCGGTTATCTGCTTCCATATGGTCATCAACTGTTCCGGCGTGATTATCTCGAAGTCGTTGTCCTCGTCGGGTTTGACGCCCCGGCGCCTGCGCAAGAGCGACTCCACCTGGTCCACCGCCCGGTCCATACTGGCCGTGTCCTCGGCTCGGACGCTGAGCCAGTTATCGCCCCTGTTCTTGCCGAAGAACTTCTCGAAAGTCGTCTGGGGGACGACGACGTAATTGTCCCAGCTATTGCCAAAGACCTCGCCTTTCACCTCGAAGACGCCGATTACTTCGACCCTGTTACCGTCGATTTTAATATCGCGGCCGACCGGGTCGACGCCGGGGAAGACCGCTTCGACTACCTCCGGGCCTATGACGGCGACCGCCCGGGCGTGGCGCACGTCGCTCTTGTTTATCATCCGTCCCTCTTCGACGTACTGGTCGTTTAGCATATCGAAAAAGTCCGAGACGGTCGAAGTTATACCGAGGGGCCTGGACCTTTCACCCTCGTATTCGACGGTTACGTAGGTCCAACTGCTGACGTCGGCGGCGGCGACGGCGGGACAGAGTTCTTCGATCGCTATAGCGTCGTCGATCGTGAAGTCCTTGCGCTCTTCCTGGAACCAGTCCGGCCCGAAGCTCACGGCGGGGTATTTCTGGACGTAGAAGGTGTGGGTACCGAGCTCACCGACGCTCCCCTCGAAGGACGCGTTCAATCCGTCGATTATCGACATCATCGCGATGACGGTCATGACGCCGATGAGGATACCGAGTATCGTGAGGAACGACCTGAGCTTGTTGGTCCTGAGGGCGTCGATCGCCATCAGCGCCGCGTCGGAGTACTTGGAGACGAATGTGGTGAACCAACGCATACGTGCTTTATCGTTTTTTTTCCCGACCGTGAAATGCGGTTAACGCCCGATGTGCCTCGGGCCGTACCCGTCCTCTTCCTATTCGGCCCTCAACGCCGCTATCGGGTCCAGTGCGGCGGCTTTCCGGGCGGGGTAGATGCCGAAGAAGACGCCGACGCCCGTCGCAAAGGAGACGCCCAGCACCACGGCGACCGGATTTATCGAGACCGGTAGTGGAGTTATCATCCCGACGAGTTGGGCCAGTACGAAGCCGAGCGCAACGCCCGCGGCGCCGCCGGAGACCGATAGGATGACGGACTCTAGCAGGAACTGGACTATGATGTCCCGGCGCCGCGCGCCCACCGCTTTCCGAAGGCCGATCTCTTTGGTGCGTTCGGTTACGGAGACTAGCATTATGTTCATAATCCCGACGCCGCCGACCAACAGCGATATCCCGCCGACGGCGATTATGACAATAAACAGGACGCCGGTCAAGTTCTCGTACGCCTCGACGAAAGCCGATTGGGGGACTACGTCGAAGTCGTTCTCGTCGTTGGCTTTCAGGCTGTGGCGTCGGCGCATTACGTTGATGACCTCGTCCTGAGCCTTCGATTGGAGTTCCGAAGACTTCGGCCGGACCATTATTATGGCGGTCTCTTTGACCTCGTCTGTCATAAAGTACTTTTCGAAGGTCGTAACGGGCATGATAACCATGTTGTCCCTGTCCTGGCCCAGGAACGACCCCAGCGGCGACGCGGCCCCTACGACCGTGAAGGTATGCCCGTTCACCTTGACCCGTTCGCCCGCGCATTTGTCGTTCCCGAAGAGTACTTCCCGGGTCGTCGCGCCCAGCCCGACGACGTTCCGGCTGCGAGCGACGTCGGCGTTGGTCATTATACGTCCCTCGACTACTTCCAAACCCTGGACGTTTTGCAGCTCTTCGGTCGTACCGACTATGTATACGTCGTCGGCTTCGTATTTCTTGTAAGTGACCTCGCCGACATTGATGAACCTAGGGGCGGCGTACTCCACCGACGGGCATTCGTCCCGTATCGCCCAAGTGTCTTCTACGGTGATGTACGGGCGGTTACGCGCCTCGATGTATTCTTCATACGATGACGTCAAGAAGCTGAAACGCATGACGTAGAACGTGTCGGTCCCCGCCACGCTGAACGCGCTGATGACGTAATCGTTGAGTCCGATCACGAGCGAAATCAACCCCACCACGGTTCCGACGCCGATAATTATGCCCGTAACCGTCAGGCCGGACCTGAGTTTGTTGGAGACGAGGGAGCGCGCGGCCGCCCGCAGCGCTTCCCGTACCAAGATACGCCAATCGATCCAGCGTCTTTTCAGTCGCTCAAGCATAGAAGCAACAGTTCCCGAGTTTAACGTTGCCCTTTACGCGTTAGTACGTTATACCTATGGAAATGTTTCGGCGGTGATTTGACGCTTTTCGGTAAACATACCATAAAACCGCGTCGGTAGTTAATAAGAACCGAACGAAAAAACGCGTCTTGAAGGTGGAATTCGCGACGAATACGCGATTTCGCCAAAAAAGGCTTGACTTAGGAGAACAGATAGTTTATTATCGGTAATAATAATCATTCCTAGCTATATTGGCAAATCTATCCGGAGGGGATTTTGCGTAGTGAGGATCTTTCGAAAGCTTTGAAAAACCGGTTGGACAGGTTGTACGATACGTATAACCGCCGGAAGTATGTCACCCGGACCCCCTAGAATTATTGTACGGTTACGACGACTTACGAGACAGAGAAATCGTGGGTCTGGTCGCGTCTTCCCTCGCGTACGGGCGGGTCGTCCAGATACTCAGGAGCGTTTCGTCGGTCCTCGGCGCGATGGGGCCTTCGCCGGCGGCTTTCCTCGGGCGGTCGTCTCTGAGGTCTCTCGAAAGGACGTACGCCGGCTTCAAGCACAGGTTCACTACGGGGGTAGAGTTAGCCAGAGTACTATACGGCGGGAAGAGGGCGATAGAACGGCACGGTTCGATAAACGCTTGTTTTACGGCGTCCCTGAATGATCGAGACGATACGGTTGTTCCTGCCCTAACCGCTTTCGTCGAGGAGCTGCGTAACGTCGGTAGGTTCGGGTGTAACAGTCTGCTTCCGTCGCCAGCCGACGGGAGCGCGTGTAAGCGCCTCCACCTGTACCTCCGTTGGATGGTCCGTCGCGACGCGATCGACCCGGGCGGATGGGACGGGGTAACGCCGTCGAAGCTGGTGGTACCGTTGGATACTCATATGTACAGGATATCCAGGTTACTCGGTTTCACCGGTAGACGTTGCGCTGACGGCAAGACGGCGCTGGAAGTTACGGCCGCATTCCGTGAACTCGCACCCGACGACCCGGTTCGCTACGACTTCGCCCTGACGAGGCTCGGGATTAGAGACGACGCCGATATCGAACCGTTCATCTCCGAGTGTGCGGGCGATAATCGAGTGATTAACCGCCGGTCGGCGGAAACGCGGGCGAGTTACGAGAATATACGTCGGTCTAGAGCGTAAGAGCGGTTGACTTTTACGGCGCTAGTTCTTATATTAAGCGTGCGAGTAGTAATAGTTGGACTATCTTTCTATTAAAGGTATAAGGTGGAGAGGAAAATGGGACTTAAAGGAACGGTGACCGAACGAAACCTACTCACAGCGTTCGCCGGCGAGTCGCAGGCCCGAAACAGGTACACTTACTTCGCTAGTAAGGCCAAGAAAGACGGGTTCGTCCAGATATCGAAGGTATTCGAGGAGACGGCGAATCAGGAGAAAGAACACGCGGAGCGATTGTTTAAGTATCTGGAAGGCGGAGAAGTCGAGGTAGCCGCGTCGTTCCCGGCCGGGGGAATCGGTACGACGGGCGAGAACCTGAAGGCCGCCGCGGCCGGTGAGAACTATGAGTGGACCGAAATGTATCCTTCGTTCGCGAAAACCGCTCGCGAAGAAGGTTTCGACGAAATCGCCGGCGTCTTCGAGGCCATAGCAGTGGCCGAAAAGCAGCACGAGAAGCGGTATCTCGGGTTGTTGGCTAACGTGGAGGCCGGGACCGTTTTCAAAAAGGAAAAGCCGGTCGTCTGGCGGTGTATCAATTGCGGTTATTTGCACGAAGGCGCCGAAGCGCCGGACCCCTGCCCCGCTTGCGATCACCCTCTGGCGTACTACGAGCTGTTGTGCGAAAACTGGTAGCGGCGACTCGGGTCGCTTAAACGGACGGTTAAACGTTTAACCCGAAAACGACACAGGGAGAGGAATTATGAGTGAGTTGAACACTATCGACGAGATTCTAGATTTCGCTATAGGCGAGGAGGAGAAAGCCCACGACTTCTACACTGGGTTAGCCTCCAAGATGGATAAACCCTGGATGAAGAAAGCGTTCGAAGACTTCGCGAAAGAGGAACTCGGGCACAAGGCCAGACTAAAGAAGGTAAAAGAGGAGGGTTTTAAAGCCCACACCCACGACAAGGTCCCTGATTTGAAACTGGCCGATTACGTCATCGACGTCCAGCCCAGCCCCGATATGGATTACCAGGACGCCCTTATAGTCGCGATGAAAGCCGAGAAAGCGGCGTATAAACTCTACACCGACCTGGCGAACAAGGCCGGCGACGAAAACGTACGCCAACTCTTTTTGGATCTAGCTCAGGAGGAAGCTAACCACAAACTCAGGTTCGAGACCGAGTACGACGACCATTATCTGGCCGAAGATTAGGAAAGCGAACCGCGGAAGAAAAAAAAAGGGGATAACAACCTTACGCGGTAACATGTTTAACCGTTCGGCATGACCGAAGTGGAACCAAGGGAGCCCTAAAATGGCCGAGACATTAGAAGTTTACAAGTGCGAAATATGCGGCAATATCGTCGAGGTACTCCATGGCGGGGTTGGCGATCTCGTCTGTTGCGGCCAGAATATGGTCCTGCAAAAGGAGAACACGACCGACGCGGCGCAGGAGAAGCACGTGCCCGTAGTCGAGAAGACCGCCGACGGGTTCAAGGTAAAGGTGGGGAGCGTCGCCCACCCGATGGTACCGGAACACTATATCGAGTGGATCGAAATAATCGCCGACGGGACCGCTTATCGCAAGTTCCTGAACCCAGGGGACGCGCCCGAAGCCGAGTTCGCGCTCGACGCTGCCGAGGTAATCGCCCGTGAGTATTGTAATGTACACGGGCATTGGAAGGCGTAATTGATAACGGTTTGACCGGGGAGTAGGACGCGAAAAGAAAACCGGCCTTACCGCTAGACCCGATAATTGAACAACCTCCCCTCAATAAGACGCCGCCGGCTTTTTCGGCGGCGTCGCTATTTATACTTAAGCCAGCGCCAGCTCCGTACAGTCTTTACCAGAAAAGCGTCCAGTTTGTCGGCGAGTTTCTCCCGCTCCAGGTATTCGCACGCGTACACGCGGCCCCGTTCGCCCATCGCTTTTAGTTCACCAGGGTCGTCGGCCAAGCACCGGAGCGTTTCGGCGACCTCAGCCGGGTTCTCCTTGTCGGCGTATACGCCGGCGCCGGCTTCCTCCACGATAATCCTGCGCGGTTCGCCCTTAGCGAGGATAAGAATCGGCAACCCCGCGGCCAGGTACTCGGCTATTCTCGACGGAAACGACCTGTTCAGCGGCGGGCTGTCTTCCAGCGAACACACGGCCACGTCCGAGACGTTTAGGAAGTAAGGTACTTCCTCCCTAGGTTGTTTCTCTACCAAAGCGACATTGGTTAAGCCCTCCCGCCGGGCTATCTCTTCGAGTACGTGGCGCGTTACGCCGAAACCGACGAATACAAACCGGAACCGGTCGTCGTCGGACAACAGTTTGGCCGCTTGTAAGAATTTATCGAGACCCTGGGTAAGCCCGAAGTTGCCGACGCAGGAAACGACGAACTTCCCTTCCAGGCCATAATCGGCCCTTATCCTGGCTTCTTTTTCCGGGTCGGATACGGCGAACATATCGGTTACTACGCCGTTCTCGACTACTTTGGTTCTTTCGGCGGTTAAACCCCGCGTTTGTTCGAGAACGTAACGTCTATCGGGTTCGGTGGTTACTACGACGGCGTCGGACCGTTCAAAGATGAACCGATCGTATCCGAGCGCCAACCGGGCTTTTAATCGTCCGCTGGTTTGCCCGACCGCGAACGCCCGTTCGATAACGAAGTCCTCGATCTCGGCGGCGAACGGGACGCCCTGGAGTTTAGCGACGACTTCGCCGGTTAAAAACGTAAATACGTACGTTTGCCAACCAATTACGGCGTCGAAACGTAGGGCGGTTGAAATAAAGAACAGGTTTGACAACGCGAGTACAAAGTAACCCGCGAGGCGGAACAAAAAACGTTTCCTCGGGTTAGGGAAAGTCAACGTACGGTAAACCGTTATTCCGTTCACTTCTTCCCGGGCGAAAAACGCGTTCTTGTAACCCGAATATATCTTCCCGTCGGGGTAGTTCGGGAAGCCGGTAAGAATTGTAATATCATGCCCGCGTTTTTGAAGCGCTTTCGCGTATTCGGAAGCTCGTACCGCCGCCGCTCCGATCTCCGGCGGGTACATATTAGCTATAAACAACAGTTTTAACTTACGGTCGAGCATAGGGAAAACCCTTAATAATCGAGGAGCGGTATCCGAAAAGCGGAACCTAGAGCCTAAACGAGCCGCCGACCGGTCTTACGGAACGCCTTCGCGTCGGTTCGCCCCGGGAAAGAGAACCGTCTCGCGAGAGCCGGATCGTTAGGGCTGGTTGTTACGTCGCCGGATACGTACATATCGAGTACTGTAACCAATAAACGCGCCGCGCATATTTTCGTTTTTACGGTCGCTTCGTAGAGCGAATCGCTTTTCTCCAACGGACACCTCGCCGACGCGACGATAGGGCCCGCATCGAGTTTCTCGTTCATCACGTGGACTGTAGGAACCGAACAATCGCATCCCTCGTAAAGCTGCCAGAAGACCGATAGCATCCCACGGTAACGCGGCAACGCGCCCGAATGCACGTTAAGGCAAGCGAGTCGGGGAAGCTCCAGTACAGCCCGGCCGAATATCTGTGACGCGCTCATCGATACGATTAAATCGGGCCCGAGCGCCCGGAGTTCAGATATACTCTCTTCCGAGTTTATATCTCCCAGTTCGACGACGGTTACGTTCTCGCGCTTCAAAACCTGGCGTAAAGTATAATCGCCGCCTTTACCGCCTCTGAACGCGGCCGAGAAAAAACCAGCGGTACCAAGTAATACCGAAATACAAACTAGTTTAAAGGTGTTCCAGAATCCAAAAAACGAATAGGCTCTCTTAAAAGCACCCCAGCGTGAACGCCCTAACGGTTCCTGTATAGCTACTCCCGATATGTTAACCTTAACCGAATCGTAACGTCGAAGAAACTCCGCAAAAAAGTGGCGCCCATAGAACGGGTCTTCTTGAGTAACGAACAATACCTCTATAGGTTTACGGGTAATCATTATCCGCTTACCGCTATTTACGTTGGAATAACCGTACTAATAGACGCCTTTATTCATCCGTACGTAATACTCGCGCCCGATGTCTATGACGTCGGCTTCGGCGTAGTCGGTAGTAGCAATATAGCCGTTAACGTTACTTAGCGAGTAAAATCGGACAGGGCATCGGTTAAGCGTGTATCTTATTTTCCTTTGGATCGTGAGCGGATGCCAGCGTTTCGGGAACGTGGCCAATAGAATACCGCGGCATAAATCGTTCATCCGACGGAAATGAGCGGCGGGTTCGAAAACGTAGTCGAAGTATCCAAAGGCTAGTATGAGGTCGAATTCTTCGCCGAAATCCACGTTCAGAAAATCGCCGGCTAAAAGTTCGAGTTTATCCGTATAACCTTCCAACTCGGCCCGGGCCCGGGCGGGTCCGAGCATACCGTCGCTCAAGTCAACGCCTACCAAACGGCCCGCTTTTGGAGCCATCAACGACAAGTAACGCCCCGGCCCGGTGCCTACGTCGAGAACTGAAAACCCTTCGCATAGCCGTTCGGCGTCCGTAGCCGCGAGACGAAACCTTTCGTAAACGCTGGCTCGGAATATCCGGTTAAAAAGGTTAGCACGGACGTCCTCGCCATAAAGAGCATCGAACTTCGCCGCGTATTCGTCGAAGAATTTTCTAACCTTTTCGTTCTGCTTCTTCAATAGCGTCCAACATCGTAGTGAAACTAAAACAACGAAGTACGGTTTTTAACTTGGTTAACGTCGAGCCAGTGCGTAACTTCTGGCGTAGTATGCCATATACGTTCCGTGTCGTGACCGGTGCCGCCGGGTCTACGTCTTTAGGGTGCACCATAAACACGACGGGAACACCGGCGCTTTCTAGACGCTTCAGGTTCGTTACGATAGTTTTCGTCGGGAAAAGCCGTAAATACCCGCCCGCCGAAAAGACCGTCTTAAACGGCCCTATTCGCCCGAGCGAGACCGGAACTTCCCAAAAATCGCGACCGTCCAGTGGGCGGTACGGACGCGACGGTGCGCCGGGCCATCCGCCGTCGTGGCGCCGTTGGGGGAAAACGCTAGCATCATACCTAAAACCTTTATCTGCGAGAACTCCCCAAGCCCACGACGTTTCCGCCGTGAGCGAGTAACTCGGGGCTCTGTATCCTACTACCCGCTTATTAACGCCGGTGGATTCGATAGCTTCCAAAGCGAGATCTATGTCTCGGCCGAACGTCTCCGCCGTAAACGACGATAGTAAGTCGTGTTTGTATCCGTGGGTCCCGATTTCGTGACCTCTCGCGGATATTTCGACGACCAAACTCGGGTGTTTTTCAGCGACCCAACCCAACACGAAAAACGTCGCCCTTGCGCCGCATTTATCGAGTAGGTTTAGTAACTTTGACGTTTGACTTTCAATACGTGACTCGAGCCGGTCCCAGTCGGTTTCTGCGGGCGCGCCCGTTACCGTAGCGTGGAACCAGTCTTCCAGATCCACCGTGAAGATGTGCTTTACCAACGCGTAATCGTCCTCGATCTGTACGCTATGTCCACCAACAACCCGACCATTACAAACGACGCTACCGTTATGCTACCCCCGTACGACAGAAACGGCAAAGGCAGACCTACAACCGGTAAAAAACCGACGGCCATACCCAAGTTTACGACGATGTGGGTCAGGAAATAAACGAACACCCCGGCGGCGAGTACTCCGCCCGGGCCCGGCCCCGCGTCGCGGCAGACCGCTATCGCACGGTACAGTATAACAAAAAACAACACCAGAATAAATACCGAACCGACGAACCCGAACTCCTCGGCTATTACCGGATAGATAAAGTCCGTGTGGGGTTCGGGTAAAAACCTGAGGTGTACTTGAGTGCCGTCGAGATAACCTTTCCCAAATAACTGCCCCGAACCGACGGCTATCTTCGCCTGGATTATCGAGTATCCCGCGCCCCTTGGATCCACTTCGGGGCTTATGAACGTCAATAACCTTTGTTTCTGGTATTCCTTAAGCATATTCCAAAAAAACGGCGCGGAGAACCCGATTAAAGCACACAGCCCCGCCGCGGAAAACCCCAACGTCTTCTCGCCAAAGCGCCATCTGTTTATATAGACGACGACTGCCGACGCTGCGATGAATAAACCAAGTAGCCATATATTAAACGAAAGAACGAGGGCGATGAACGGCGATACGAGTATAAATAACCTCGTATAGGAAACCCCGGCGGCGAACAACATCCCGAACAGTAGCGGTATAAATACTACGGCCGTCCCAAGGTCCGGTTCGGCTATTACGAGCAGCGCCGGTACAGCCGCGAGGACCACCGGCACTAATAACCCCCCTAACGACTCCGTTACCCTTTTATATGAAAGCAGCCCAGCGAGGGATAGAATTAACGCCACTTTCGCGAACTCCGACGGCTGAAACGAGAAAGGGCCTACGGCAAGCCAACGCCGAGCGCCGGAACCGGTAAATAATACTAATACCAGTAGGACTACGGCGAACGCGTACAAGAAAGGCGCGACCTTTAATATATACCGATACGGTACGGCCGCCGCGGGTATAAAAGCCAAAACCCCGAGACCTACCCAACCGAGCTGACGCCGCGCGAATGCCGGGACGCCGGTCCCATCGTAAGTCGCTGAACCGACGGCAAAGACACCGATAACCGCCAGAAGGAGAACCGATACCAGCAACAGTAAATCGACGCGGCGTATTATCGCACGCCGGTTCACGGATTTTCGTCCGTCCTAACCAGGAGTTCCGGCGAATTCTCGTAGTCCTTGGGCGTAACGCCGGGCGGTGCTTCGGGCCAGTCCGTTTCGCTTACTATGTTCTCCCTGCAATATCCTACAATAGCTTTACCCCATTTGATATAACTTTCGCCATAGCCGCCGTTCTCGATGAAGATACATAATGTTACCTGGGGGTCATAAACCGGCGCCAAACCTACGAACCATGCATGAGTTTTTCCGTGGGGGTTCTCGGCCGAGCCGGTCTTGCCGGCCAAGTAATGTTCGTTCGCGCCGAAGCGGCCCACAGCCCCCATCATACCTTGCAAGATAATCGCCCGGTGTTCGCGGGACAGGGGCGAGACGGCCCTTATTTCCGGCGGGTAGCTTTTGACGGTTGAACCGTCGCGGCCGGCCGCGTAACATACGAGCCGCGGTCGGTAGATGTACCCGCCGTTAGCCACCGTCGTTACGACCGATAGCTCCTGGATGGGCGAAAGCAGGACCTGCCCCTGGCCAATAGCGTTGTTAAGCACCTCGCCCCGGGGCCATTTATCGCCCCAGCGCTTCTCCAGACGAGAACGTTCCGGTATCATACCGCTTGTCTCGCCCGGTAGATCAATGCCCGTCGGTTCGCCGAGTAGGTAAGCGCGGGCGTATTTCTCCAGATTATCTATCCCTACCTTGTGTCCGACCTGGAAGAAGAAGACGTTGCACGAGTTTTTCAACCCGCCGGCGATAGTAAGCGGGCCGTGACCCGACGGATTCCAGCAGTGGAACAGCCACCTCCCGTACCGGTAGGCTCCATAGCACGCCACCGGCATCCTTTCGTTGGGTTCCACGATGCCCGTTTCGAGGGCCGCGGTTGCCGTAACTATCTTGAACGTCGAACCGGGCGGGTACCCACTTTGAACAGCCCTGTTCAACAGGGGGAAGTCCGGGTCCGTCGCCAACTCGACCCATTTCGACGGTTCTATACCGCCGACGAAATCGCGCGGATCATACCCGGGGCTGGACGCGAGCGCCCACACGTCACCGTTGCCCGGGTCCATCACGATAATCGCGCCGTTCAACCCTTCCAGGTAAGGTTCTACGAACGTCTGAAGACCCACGTCAACAGTCGTGTATACGTCCAGACCCGGCACTGTCGGATGGATGCCTTCGTAGTCCACGACACCCAGTTTCGTCTCGAGCGAATTAACCTCGACCAACCCGGCGCCGTCGACGCCGTGCAGGTGCGTCTCCATCATAAGCTCGAGGCCGTTCTGGCCGATTATATCGCCCATCTTGTAACCATCGTCGCGCATTATCTCAAGTTGGGCCGGCGAGATTTCGCCGAGACACCCCAATATATGGCACGCTAACTTACCTTCCGGATACATCCTTATCGGTACGGATATGACGGCCAGCTCCGGGTAATCGGCCCGCTTTTCCTCGAAGAATAGTACATCGTCGCCACTAAGACCACTAGCGATTACCGCCGGCTCGTAATTATAAACCCGCCCTTCTGAAATCCGTTGCTCCAATTCCTCCTCGGCAATCGCCAGTAACTTCGCGGTACGTTCTAGCGCTTCCGGCGGTATCGCATCGGTCGCCGGTAACATCCACAGCAATCGGTACTCGGCCCCGTTGTCGGCAAGCGGTTTCCCGGTACGGTCGAATATGCGTCCCCGGAGCGCCGGAATGGGTATGTTACGGATTCGGTTTATCCGGCTTAGCTCCGCGTATTCGGCGCCGTAAGTTATTTGCAATACCCATAATCGGACGAAAATCGCGCCGAAGAGTATTACGGCGAACCCCAACATTACGTATCGTCTATATACGTTCATTACTGCGTTTCCGGTAAGTAAACGATGGCCGTGACCCGTCCGGCGCGTACTCCTTCGCGCCTGTATGAATAGAATATCCCGGTGTCCCGGTACGTACAAGCGTTAACCGCATATACAGTATGGTCTTCTACGCCGGTTCCAATAAGGTTGAGCCGATTGCATTCCCTTATGTCCAAATAGACTTTATCGTTTCTTACGACAAGAACTTCTCCGCCCGGGAAAGCCGCCGCCGCTTCCGCGGCGACCTCGGGGCCTACCTCGTAGTTTTCCACCGATATCGCCGGGCCTAGAAACGCTGCGATTTCTTCAGGCGCGCTTCCAGAGGTTTTGCGCATTTCCCTCACTGCCGCCGCGGCAATCCCGGCGATTGCCCCACGCCAGCCGGCAGGGATGACGGCCGCAACCTTCCGTACGGCTTCCCATAGCATGACAGCCTGGCAATCGGCTGTGAAGACCGCCGCGCAGCCGTCGGATTTCGATATTATCAGGCCGTCCGTCGCCGCGTTGTGTCGTCTCTCTGCGTTTTCTGCCCCGATGATGCGAGTGCCGTGGACTTGGGCGCCGGTCTCCAGTGCGTCGTACGGCAGCGAGAACGCTTCACATAACGCTTTGACGTATTCCTCATTAATGCGCCCGTCCGAGATTTGGGCGGCAGGGTTCTCGTAATATGGGCGTAGAACTTCGGAACGTTCCAACGAAGATACCGTCGTGAAAAACGCCGTTAACCCGGAGAAGGCGTCCATTTTACTAACGTCCAGCGCGCCGTCCGGCCGCGATAAATCCCCTATCTCCACCAGGTTCAAGCTATCTCCGTTAGTTTATAACCTCGGCTCGTAAGATTGCCGAGTTCCGATCTAATCCTTTTTTAACCGATTTGAGCCTTTCTTTCGAAGCCGTCCGCAGGGAAACGACGGCCGTAGCTTCGTCATCAGGTTCCGGAGAGACGACTATCAGTTTTACGCCCCCGCGGTCGAGGGACCGGACGACTTCGGCTAGTTCGTCCCGCCCTCCCCGGACGGTTATCCGCAGCGATATCTCGCGTGAAAGGGTATCGTCCACGGCCCAGGCTGCGGGGTGAATCCGTTCCCGCGCGCGCCGCGAAAGCGACGAACACCCGACCCGGTGAACTGAAACGTACCCGGTCGCAGTCACGTAGCCGACTATCGGGACCAGCGGCATAGGCCGGCAACAGCCGGCCATACGAAGTTCGAGGCCACCGAAACCGGCGACAGATACGTATCCCGAGTAGTCCGGCATTTCGACCGGTATCGGTTTCGCCGGTTCGGGCCGTGGATACAACGCCGAGATTACCGACGACGCCGCGACGGCCCCTTCGCCCAAACGCGCAAGTATGTTTCCGACGGTCGAGTACCCGTGCTCCGCCGCGTAATCGGCAAGTAACGGGTCCGATAGCACGTCCAAAACATTATATCCGGCTCGTTCACATTCCCTCGCGAGAGCTTCGCGCCCGACCTCTGCCAGCTCGTCCCGGTCTTTTTTCCGGAAAAAAGCCCGTATCTTACCGCGAGCCGAGCTGGAAACGGCGAAGTCGAGCCAATCGCGGCTAGGCTCCGCTTTCGCCGAAGTAACGATTTCGACCCGATCGCCGGTGCGTAGTTTCTTTCGAAGCGGGGCTAAAACGCCGTTGACCTTCGCGCCGGAACAACGTTGCCCCACCATCGTATGTACTGCGTACGCGAAGTCAACGGCCGTTGCGCCCTCGGGAAGCCGTTTTATATCGCCGGCCGGCGTAAAGACGAATATGTCGTTTTTTACGAGGTCAACGAAAAAAGCTTCCATCAGTTCCGGAATAGGCCCGTCCGCCAAGTTTTCGATCGCGTCGCCTATCCACTCCAAGGCCAGCGGCTTTAACGTCGGCAAACCGTCTTCCGCCCGTTTATATAACCAGTGGGCTGCGACCCCGTACTCGGCGACCGCGTGCATTTCCGCCGTTCTTATTTGTACTTCCAACAGGTCGCCGGTCCCTATCAAAACGGTAGTATGGAGGGATTGGTACATGTTGGGTTTGGGCCGCGCGATATAGTCCCTGTACCGTTCTTCCACGTAATCGTACGCCGAATGTATCGCGTCCAACGCCCGATAACAGTCGGCGACGCTTTCGACGATTACCCGGGCCCCTAGAAGGTCGTATATTTCGTCGAACTGGCGCCCGTCGCGTTCCATCTTGCGCCGGATACTATACAGATGCTTGGGACGGCCCGATACCCTTATGCCAACGCCGGCGGCGCTCAAAGTGCCTTCCAGCTCTACGACGGCGGCCGCCGCCCGCGCTTCCCGCTCCGAACGCCGCTCCGCCACCTTAGCCGCCAGCTCTTTATAGGTCTCCGGTTCGAGATGCCGGAACGCGATGTCCTCGATTTCCCACCGCAGTTGCCCCAACCCGAGCCGGTCGGCTAACGGGGCGAAGAGATACAACGATTCCCGGGCTATTTCGTACCGCCTGTCGGTCGGCAGATAGCCGAGGGACCGCAAGTTATCAAGCCGGTCGGCGAGTTTTATGAAGACAACCCGTAGGTCGCCGGCCATCGCGACGAACATCCGCTGTAAATTCGCGTCGCGGTATGCCTTCTCGGACGCATATCCGATTTCACCGAATTTCGTGACCGAGCGGACGAGCCCAGCCGCGTCAACCCCAAACTCGCGGGTTAAATCATCGTAACCTACGTCGGTATCCTCTAGAACATCGTGAAGGTAACCTGCAGCGACCGTCGTCTCATCAAGGCCAAGACTTTCGAGTATCCGTCCAACGGCGTCCGGATGTTCGGCGTACGGGCGCCCGGAAAGGCGCGTCTGGCCCTCGTGTAAGCGTCTAGCGAAGGTGGAAGCTTTCTCTGCAAGCATACCCACAATCGGATAATACCATAAAAAACAACCGTTTCATAACTCAACTGGCGTCATTCGTATACGGTTACAAAAGAACAGACGTAATGAACAAGGTCACGCTTACCGACTCCGGTTTAACATTACGGCGGTTACTCCGTCGTACCGCTTTTTACGTAATCGATTCGGGCGAGGGGGCATTTTTCCCTTCACTTTACCCTTACGAACGGTTAGAATAACGTCCTTCCCATACGGAGGATTATTGGAGACGGACCCTTCGAAAGAGAACCACGAGACCAATATACGCGTAACCCGGATTTCGATTTTTTCGAATGTCGGGTTAACCGCATTGAAACTCGTAACGGGCTTATTAACGATGTCCACGGCCGTCTTGGCCGAAGCCGTTCACTCCGCCGTGGACCTTGTAGCGGCGCTAATCGCGTACTTGTCCGTTAGAAAGGCGGCCCAACCTGCCGATAAATCGCACCCTTACGGCCACGGTAAATTCGACAGCTTCAGCGGTATGGTCGAGGGTTTACTAATCTTCGCGGCGGCAGGTTATATAATATACGAAGCGCTCCGGAAGATTATAGTCGGCGCCGAGTTGGAGCGGCTCGGCCTCGGTTTCGGTGTTATGGTCTTTTCAGCGATATTGAACTCGGTCGTTTCGGCGATATTGTTTAGGGCGGCGCGCAAAACCGAGTCCGAAGCCGTCGAAGCGGACGCCTTACACCTCAGGACGGACGTAATAACGTCCGCGGGCGTCGCGGGGGGCCTCGTACTTATATGGATTACGGGGGTGACCGTTCTAGACCCGATTGCAGCATTGATAGTCGCGGTTTTAATAATCAGGGCGGCTTGGGGGATAACCCGCCGGTCTGTCGGGGGATTTCTGGACGAGAGTTTACCGAAAAGCGAAGTGGAAACGATTGAAACGATTATCCGGAATAAGCGTCGATTGTTCGCGGGTTTCCACAAATTACGCACCAGGCGTTCGGGCGGAAAACGGCACGCCGACCTTCACCTGGTAACCTGTCCAGATATGACCGTCGCGCAAGCCCACGAGATCGCCGACGGGTTGGAATCCGAGATAACCGGAACTTTCCCCGAAGCCGACGTAGTCGTACACGTCGAACCATGCGACGGCGACCTACCGGCGTGCAAAACTACTTGTCCGGTCACAGAGGAAAAGCGGAAAGCTGAGGACGGAACGCCCGTTAGAAAACACCCGTAAACGAAAGGCCCGTGTCACCCCATGGCCAACGAAGCATATAGGATATTCGCCCGGCGGTTCCGACCGACTACCTTCGACGAGGTCATCGGCCAGAACCACGTAACCAAAACTCTAGCGAGCGCCGTCGAAACCGGGCGATTAGCGCAGGCGTATCTCTTCAGCGGGCCCCGGGGGGTCGGCAAAACGTCGGTCGCGAGGATACTCGCGAAGTCGCTCAATTGCGAGAACGGTCCTACCGTTCAACCCTGCGGCGAATGCATCTCTTGCGCCGCAATCGCCGAGGGCGAGGACACCGACGTTCTGGAAATAGACGGCGCTTCCAACCGGGGTATCGATGAAATACGCGAGTTACGAGAGAAAGTCCGTTATGCGCCCACGCACGGCCGCTACAAGATATATATTATCGACGAAGTCCATATGTTGACCGACCCGGCGTTCAACGCGCTGTTGAAGACGCTGGAGGAACCGCCGCCGAAGGTCGTTTTTATATTCGCGACCACACGGGTGGAGAAAGTCCCTACAACTATACTGAGCCGGTGCCAGCGTTTCGCTTTTCGGCGGGTACCGGCGGACCTTATATACAATAAACTGAAAAATATCGCTGCGATAGAAAACATCGAAGCCGAAGACGAAGCGTTGACGCTCATCGCAAGACGGGCTTCCGGGAGCGTACGGGACGCCGAGTCCTTGTTCGATCAGGTAATCGCGTTTTCGGGCGGCGGCGCCGGTGCACACGATGTCGAGTTGGCCCTGGGGCTCGTCGCCGGCGAATCGGTGGAGAATCTGTCCCTGGCAGTCCTCGACGGCGACGCCCGTTCAGCCGTACTCACGATTAACGACCTGGCGAACGAAGGCGCCGACCTGGTGCAAGTCGGGCACCAGGTGATAGACTATCTCCGCAACTTGATGGTACTCGTTACGGCGCCCCATGCCGACGAATTAGTGGACCTCTCCGGCGAAGAAATAGAGAAGCTGAAAGGCGTGGCCGAGACGGCGAACGCCACCCGCGTACTCGCGGTACTGAACACGTTCGTGGAGTCCACATCCCGGCCGTCCAGGGCGTTCCCCCCGCGTTTATCGTTGGAGATGGCCGCGGTCCGCGCCGCCAACGTCGCGAAGATACTACCCGTCGAGGACTTCATCACCGCCATCAACGACCCGTCAAAGATCGATATACTAGAGGACGGCGGGAACGAACCGGCCGAAAAAACCGCCCCTGCGAGCGGCGAGAAACGGGGCAAAACCGAGGACCTGATTTCCGGGGCGAGCGCACCGGACGAACGCCGGGACGTGGTCGATAAGCCGAACGGAGAAACGGGCACCGAGAAACCGCCGCGGTTTTCGGGCGCGAGCGCCGTCGAGTTGTGGGACGGTCTGATGGACGAGTTAAAAAAAGCCAACAGCCCTCTATACGGCATTTTATCGACGGGCCGGGTGAAATCTATAGACGACGATATACTTACGGTGGCTTTCCCCGAACCAAAGAAGGTAATGGCCGATATGGTGAACGAACCGGCGCGCCGCGCCGAGGTCGAGAAGTTATTAAAAGAGTTAACGGGACGCCCATTCGTGATCGCGGCGGAAGCGGAAGAAGCGCCGGAAGGGGAAACCTTACCGGCCGGCGACCTCTTCGACGACCCGGCCGTGAAGCTAGTTCAGGAAAAGCTGGGCGCCGAGATAGAGGAAGTTATCGAAGACGGTTCGGGCGGCGAACCGCAGGAGGACAGCGATGTTCCGTAACCTGGGCGATATGGCGGGCTTGCTTACGCAGGCGAAGAAGTTCGAGAAGGAAATGAAGGACCTGAACGAACGTCTCGGGTGGGCCCGAGTAGAAGGCGACGCCGGCGGTGGTATGGTACGCGTCGTTTGCAACGGGCGCCAGGACGTGCTTTCGGTCGAGATAGACCCGGCGATAGTGGACCCGAGCGAAACGGCGATGCTGGAAGAACTCATACTCGCCGCCGTTAACACGGCCAGGCGCAAGGCCCAGGAGTTGGCGAAAGAGGAGATGGAGAAGCTGGCCCGGGATATGGGCGTCCCGCCCGGGCTCTTAACCCGGGGCGCGATGGGAGCGTAAAAAAGGCGGCCGAACGGCCGCCTTCGATATATAACTTTCAATTGCTTAAAACGGCGATACGCCGGCGAAGCCCACCACGTACGGACCGCCGTAGCGGTAGTCCGGTTCGTTCCCTGCACCGGTACTCTCGAAGTACCAGTCCGACGCCCAGGGCATATAGACGTACCCGCCGCGGGTTCCAAAAACCAGCGAGAAGCCGCGGTCGGTCAACGGTACGCGGACCTCGAAACCGCCGCCGGCTTTCATCGCAACACCCAACCTGAACAACGTCGCCGTATGGAACGTCCCGTCTAAGTAGTCATTGAAGTCGTCGGGCGGGTCGTTGTCGGTCAAGGTAAGTCGCGCGCCGCCGATACCCAGTCCACCGAACGGGTACGCGACGAAATAGCGCTTGCGGAGGAACGCATACCCTGCGTCAAAGGTTAAGTGCGCGGCGTACAGGCGGGTCTTATAGTCGTCGGTTTCCGCCGCCGGAATGACCCCGCCACCGGAACCGCCTAGTAGTAGGTTGTTGTCGAGTAGGAAGTATCCGCCGGCGCCGAGATAAAGGTTTTTATCGCCGAACCGGCCGAAACCGGAGTTCCGGAGCGAAGTCCCGAGGTCGCCCTTCTCGTTTTTAGTAAAGCCCATCGTAAAGAATATCGCGCCGGACAAATCACGTTCGCCGACTACCGCGTCCTCGCCGGTCGCCGGTAACGATACTACGGCCAGGAACGCGGCTATAATAATTACTCGTCGCTGCATACCGTTCACCCTCCCATTTTAACCTTATCAATCCCCGTTAAGGAACACGTACCTCAGGCCGCGCCACGGCCGGACGACCTCTTCCGGCGCGGCTTTTTTCTTAGGCCGATGCCATAGCCCGCTGAAATCGTAGGTCTTGAAATAATAATCGTCGTTTTTCCTGAACTTCTTGAAGTTCGTCGAAAGCCCCTGGACGTACGGGATGACCTCTACGTCCAATTTCATCAACGCCGCCTCGTCCCAGGTTACGGGCGCCTTCTTTTTGTACCAGTACGGCCCGAGCCAGTGCACCAACTTCCTCAAACGTTCTTCCCCGGCGGCGCCCCGCTCCTGTATAGGGAAAGTATATAACCCCTTCCTGTATCTATCAAGGTCTTCCCGGAATCGTTCGAGGAACGGCTCGACGTCGCCTTCGCAATCGTTAAGGAAGTACGCGACGCCTTCGTTCGTCGTCGTACCGGGTTCGTCGTAGACCTCGTTGAGGATAACCTTCATGGTGGCGGGCCCGGCGTTGTACATCGCGCCGGTCAGTTTCACACGGTTAATCGTGCCGGTCCTCGACCCGAAGGACAGAACGCCGGACCCGCTCATCTCGGACCGGATGGCTGAGTGCCAGGTGGACGCGGCCGGCTGGTTCAGCATCTCCCGAAGGAAAGCCGCGCCTATCTCTATGTTGAACCTCGCGACGTTCCTTACCGCGTACTTCGAGTTCGTCGGCAGTTGGTTTAACCTTACGCTCGCGAGCCCGTTGTCGGTCGGCAACGTTATCTTATACCTGGTACCCTTAATCAAATCCGCCGTACATTGCATGTAGCCGGTCGCCGAGCCGCGCCCCTTCCCGGCTCTGTAGATAAGGCCGCTCTGGGTCCGGTGGACGAACCCGCATTCCTGATAACATACCGCCATCATTAGCGCTACGAAGTCGGCGTCGTTAATGTCGTAGCGTTTGCCTTCGATGATTGCTTTCAGGTTTGCCGGCGCCGGCGTGAATTGCCGATATTCGGCGTTAACCCGTTTTCCGACCTCGTGAAAAGTGTGGTAAGCGCTGCGGTACGGATCTTCCGGGTCATAACCCTTCATATTATCGAAGTAGCTTATCGGTACGGGCGCCGGAACCCCGCGGATTTCGATAGTAGTATTTAGCAGGTGTTCCACGGTTGGCTTTCCGACGATACGTCCCAGTTCATCCTCGGTCGCCGCGATACCGTACGCCGGCGGCAGGTTATCTAGCTCCCATAACAGGTTTTCCTCGGCGGACGTATCGTAGGGAAGCCGGGTTCGGAGTTCCGCGAGTTTCTCAACGAGTTCGTCGTCGAAGACCGCGTTCAGCGGAGTCATCGGTTCGTACGTATAACTTGGATCCGCCTCATCGAGAGAGGACAACGCGACGTTTATCATCCTCTTAACGTAAAACACCGCCGGCGAGTTCACCGGGCGCCCTTCCCTGTCGGCCGGGCAGTAGTATATAAAATTCGGTTCGGCCGGCTCTTCTTCGCCGGTAACGTAAACCCCGTCGACGCCCAGGACTGGACCGTAAATAGGGTGGGCGGCCCGGGGGCTGTAATAGGGGAAATACGGTTTCCCCTTCTCGTTCTCGGGCAGGACGACTTGGACGTTGTAGCGCGGGTCCTGGGCTCCCGGGAGGACGGCGATACGCAGGAATTCCTTCCTGAGGTCCGGAGGAAAGGCCGTGAACTTATCCTCCCCCGATTCGACGGTTAATTTGGCATCGTATATTCCGGGGACGACGGCCCGGTACGCGTACGAACCTACGTTGCCGTATCCGAACCATTCGAAGGTGTTCTCGCGGTATTTAGTCAACCGCTGGGGGAAACCGACGGCGCCGTCTATGAACCGGTCGCTGTCTACCCTGAATACCAGTTCCCGGCCGCGTCCGCCGACGTGGTATATCTCCAGTACGACGATGTCGCCGCTCCGCGGTATCGGGTCGAGGGTATAGTGAAAAGTGGCTCCGCCGGCGACCGCAGTTTCGTTGTCGTCGGCCCAGCACCTGAACTCGGCTTCACTTAGTTCGACCTCTAAAGCACCTCGGTTATCGAAGTAGCCGCCGTCGACCCCCGGCGCTATCTCGTCGCGAAAGCGTAGGCTTACCTTACGGCCGCGGCCGGGGACGTAGTATGTATAGACGTGGTCTTCCGGGTCCATCAAATCGGCGTGTACGGGTTCGCCGTCGATAACGATAGAATCCCGGGGCGTATCGAACGGGTCGTCCTTCGTAAAGAACTGAGCGTCGAAGCGGCGCCCATCGGCGGCCCCGACCACGGTCCCGGAGACTTTGAGTTTATACAATCGGCTCTCGGCCAATACCGTACTCGGTCGAACTTCCTCGCCATTGGCGGGCAGCTGGAGTATCTCCGTACCACCCTGGACCGAAGGCGTTCCGACGAGGACTACCACCGCGATTATTACGGCTACGACCTTAATCTTCGTACGCGTCGGCCGGCGCCAGAGGTAAACGGCGAAACCGGCGACGCGTTTCGCCGCCGCGGAAGCGGCTCCGGCGAAAAGGCGTCCGGTACTCGCGGCGAAGCTTCGTATATAACGAGAGGTCGTTTTCAAAAACGCTTTCACGACGGTCGTATAAAATTCTCCGGCCCGGTGAAGGCGGGCCGGCGGCGAATCTCGGACGTTTTCGCGGCCAGGCCGCGTTTTTAAATCAGGCCATAAACAACCCTTACAAAGTTTCCACTTTTTTCATCGCGTTGGCCACCCTGACGGCCTCGCCCGGGTCGCCCGAGTACAGTTCGATAAACTCCTGCCACTTCATCCGGGCAACCGACCGGTCCACTTTTTCATATACGGTAGCTAGGTTATAAAGCGCGTCGGCGTCGCCCGGGTTATCGGCCAGAACCTTGTTGTAACCTTGGATCGAAACGCCATAGTCCTTTTCCAGATACGCTATATAAGCGAGGTTCGCTCTGGCCCTGGTACAACGCCCGTCTAATTCCAGGGCTTTTTCGTAGTGTTCGGCCGCTTTATCGAGGTCCCCTAACCCCTGGCACGCTTCGCCTAACGCCGCGTAGCCGACCGATAGTTCGGGGTTCGCTTCCACGAAACCGCGGAAGTGATACGCGGCTTCGGTGTGCCGTCCGGCGGAAAGTAGCGCTTCGCCCAGGAAGTAGTCGGCGCCCGGTACGCCGTTCACGTTAGCGTCCTTCAGTTCTTTTATCGCCCTCGGGATATTGCCCTGTTTGTAATACGCCCGGCCGCGGACGAACGAAGCTTCGGGTGTCTCGTTTTTCGCCAGGAGGTCCAGGGCCCCCTCGTAGTCGCCCTGGCGGCACATCAGTTCGGCCAGCTTCGCCGACACGGCGGGCGGCGGGCCACCGGCCGCGGTAGACCTCCCCAGTACGAAGTCATAGGCACGCGCTTCGTCGAGGGCCGACAGGGCCGCCGCGTATCCTTCGACCGCGTGTTCGTTTTCGGGTTCTACGCCCAGAACGTTCTCGTAAAGCGCGGACGCTTCAGCGTACCTACCCTCCTCCAAAGCCGCGTCGGCCTCGTCCAATATATCCGCGACGTTTCGTTCGCCTTCGTCCTGGCCGTTGACCGCGATGGCGAGGACGACGGCCACCGTCAAGGCAGACAACGTTTTATTGCCCGGGCGTAAGTTCACGCAATCGCTCCGTCCGCCTGACGGCCGCTTCATAATAGGGACCCGCAGTCTCGTCGTCCGCAGCCGCCTCGATATAGTTTTCCCACATCCTCAAAGCGACGACCGGGTCCAACTCCTCGTACGCCATCGCTAAATTGAAACCTATGTCGAACGCGTCCGGCTCTAGTTTTTGCGCTTCCTTGTACATCTTTATAGCCTCGACGAAATCCCCCATATAGTAGTAGGAGATTCCGCAGTTATACATCGCGTCGACGTAACCAGGATCAAGCAACAATGCTTCTCGGAACTCCCTCGCCGCTTCCTCGTACTCGCCCAGGCCGTTAAGGGCGGTGCCGAGGTTGTAGTGCACGTCCGGTAAGTCAGGGTTAATCTCCAGGCAGTTCCGTAACTCAGCCGCAGCTTCCTTGTACATCCTCAGTTCGCCGTATATGTACCCCAAATAGAACGGCGGCTCGACCGCTTCCGGGCGCGCCGCCTTCTCGCTTTTTAAGCCGGTTATCGCTTCCTCTACGAACCCTTTTTCGTAAAGGACGAGGTAATCTTCGACCTTGGACGTTTCCGCCTCCTCCGGCGCGGAGTACGTCGACACGGCCCCAATAAATAAAATAAGCGCTGCCGAAACGTTAAGCAGCTCCCTGTTCCAACGGATAGTTCGCATCTGTACCGCCGGGTTTATTCGCTTCCTTCTTCGACAGTTCCCTCCACGTCTTTCAACGCCGCCAAGTACTCTTTCGCGCGTTCGTGCCACTCTGTTTCGTCTGGGTCGCCTTCGGTTAACGCAAGGTAACGTTCCCACGTTTCTATCGCTCCGGCCGCGTCACCGGCGCCGCTTTTAGCCAACGCGAGATTATAGAGTACGTCCGGCGCATACGGGTCGTTGGCTAGCGCTTTCTCGTACTGCCTTATCGCGGTTTCGTAGTCGTGTCGGACGTGGAACAGCCGTCCAACGTTATAGTACGCGTCCGAATACGTTTCGTCTATCTCCAGGGCCGCCCGGAAAGCGTTCAGGGCCTCGTCGTCCTCGCCCATGTCCAAGTGGCAGATACCGATATTGTATTGAGCATCTACGTTGGTCGGGTCTTTGCTCAGGCATTTCTCGAACATCTTTACCGCAGCTTCGTAATCGCCCCGCCGATACTCCTCTTCGCCCTGCTTGAAATACTCGTTGGCTTCCCTTTTTGCGTCCAACTCGTCGGCGCGCGAAACGAGCGGCGCCGTCGCCGGAACCGCCAGAGCGATTAAAAAGAAAACCATTAAGGAACGGTTCAACAACTCGCTATTCTTCCCCGGGTTCTATTTGGGTCAACCGTTTTTTAACGATTATCGCTTCGTCGCCGAGGTCGGGCCTGTTCGCGGATAGTTCTAAAAAGCCACCGTAGTACTCTTTCGCCGCCTCGAAATCGCCGCGTTCGTCCAGTATCACCGCGAGGTTATACACCGCTTCCGGCAGGGGGTCGGGTTTTTCGGCCAACTCCCGGTAGACTACCTCCGCCCGTTCCTCGTCGCCGGACAGATGGAGCGCGAGGGCTCTATTATAACGATAAACGCACTCGCTCGGGTCGGCTTCGGCCGAGAGCGTAAACGCCCGGCCGGCCGCGTCGTACTCCTCAATGTCGAGTAACCAAAGTCCTATACCATTTACCGTCGCCGCTTCGCCGGCGGTCAAACCGTCGACCTCAGCCCACGCCGCGAATGCTTCTTCGTACTGGCCGGCTTCAGTCAGAGTAGCAGCGATTTCCCTGTTAACGTCCGCCGAGACGTTACCCGCCTCGGCAGCCAGCCGATAATATTGCACCGCCGCGTCGGGCTCTCCGCGCCGCCGCTCTACTCTTGCCATCTCCAAGTATATATCGCCGGTAGGCGGGCGGCGTTTCAGGTACTCTACGTACGCGGCGTATGCCGTTTCGCCGTCGCCCGTCTTGGCGGCGGCCTTACCGATTAAAAGCCACGCGTCAGCGTAATCGGGGTCGGTCGTAGTCGCAGCCCTGGCGTAATCCAACGCCGAGTTCAAATCGCCTTCTCCGGCGGCCAACACCGCCAGGCCGTAGTTCGCGTCGGCTTGCCCCGGGTCGAGCGAGACGATGGTCAGGTATTCTTCCCGCGCGGCCGCCTCGTCGCCGGCCCGAAGGTACGCTTGCGCCATTATCAACCGCGCGTTGATGTCAGTTGGGTTCTCGGTTACGAGAACCTCGGCGTACTCTATCGCTTCGGCGTACGCGCCGGCCGCGAGTGCTATCCGGGCTTTTTCCCGGTCGCCGGCCGCGCCCCGTACGGCGTTACTTGCGAGGAACAGCCCGGCGCCAAGTATCAAAAAAAGCCGCGGCGGCCTTTTGAATATTATCAAACGCTCAAACCCCGGTCAAGGTAAATCCTTTTATATTATAACACGCGGCCGGTCCTTATCCAAATTAAGCAGTTGTTTTTCCAGGGTTAAGCTTTACCCGCGCGCCGGGTAAGTAAAAAACGTACCTACTCGTACTCCTCCTCGCCCCGCAGTTTCGTGAAGTCCGCGAACGAAAGGAACAGGTCGGCCATATCTTGCATCAACGCCAAGCGGTTCGACCGAAGCACCGCGTCGTCGCACATTACCAGTACCTCGTCGAAGAACGCGTCCACGGCCGGGCGCATGGCGGCGATTTCGTCCAGCGCGTCCCGGTGTTCGCCGTCGGCGATAAGCTCCACGACGGAGTCACGCCCTGTGGCGTACGTCTCGTACAACGCGCGCTCCTCGGGTTGTTCTATTAGCTCCGGGTCAAAGTCTGTCCATTCCAGGTTCCGTTCCCGGCCCTGCCGCAATATGTTTATCGGACGCTTGAACGCGATAACGAAGTCGATGTAATCCGCCCGGTCTTTCGCCCTCAGCTCCGCCAACGCATCCAACCGCCCAGCCAGGTCGCGGGGCCGCAACGGACGGACTTCGAGTACAGCGTTTATCACATCGGCGGGATAACCCGCGTCTGAGAATATCCGCCGGAGACGAGCCAGCACGTACCGGACCAGGTCGTCGAGCCACGGCTCCTCGTCGGGCTTCGCGTCGAAGCCGTACCCTTCCACCGCCCGCCAGAGTAACCGCTCCAACTCGACGGCCGCGAACCAACCTTCGTCGTCCTCCAGCAGTAACCGGCACAGGCCAATGGCGCCCCGCCGGAGCCCGAACGGGTCTTTCGACGCGGTCGGCGCCATATCCGCGCCGAAGCACCCGGCCAGCGTATCGGCCCGGTTGAGAATCGAAAGCGCGCGCCCTAACTTAGTGTCGGGTAACGAATCCTCGGCTCCCACGGGCCGGTAGTGCTCACGGACCACCGCCGCGACCTCCGTCGGTTCGTCGGCCGCACCGGCGTACAACCCGCCCATAACGCCCTGCAAGTGGGCAAACTCCTTCTCCCGGACCATTTCGGACGCGAGGTCGGCCTTGCATATCTCGGCGGCCCGGACCAGGTCCGCCCGTTCTTCCGCGTCGAAGTCGCACCACTCGCCCAATTCGCCGGCGAGTGCAGCGAGCCGTTCCGCCTTATCGCCCAGCGTCCCCAACCCCTCGGCGAAGAGGACGGAGTCGAGGCGCCCGGCCATCTCGTCCAGCGGCGTCTTCCGGTCTATGTCCCAGAAGAACGACGCGTCCGCCAGCCGAGCCGCTAACACCCGCTCCAGACCGGCGCGGACGTTCCTCGCCGCTTTCGGTGCGCCGTTGTGTACGCCGACGAACTCCGCTATCGGCCTATCCGTCGCGCCGTGGACCGGGAACAGCTTCAAGTACCCCAGCATCGCCGCCTCTAGTACCACGGCCGGAAGCTCCAGGTACCGTTCGTAGAAGACGCCGGCTACGACCCTGGGGTACTCGACCGAGTTCACAACTGCGTCCAGGGCGTACTCCGTCCGGTAGTCGTCTACCACCTGTGGTTTGCCGTCCAGCTTCAACCGGGTCGCGCCGGACAGTATCATTTTACGCCGATCCGCCGGGTCCAGAACCACGCTCATCTCTTTCTTGTAGAAGCGTTTAACGTCGGCGAGATGCAGCTTCCCGCCGTCGAAGAGGGCCGGAAGGTCGTGCGGGCCGTATCCGGTTACGCGATGACCGAAGCTCTTCTTCCCGGCCTTGAGTTTCGCGTACTCGAACCCGACGACCCGGCCGCCGAGTAGCGCGACGAGCCACCGTATCGGTCTGGGGAAGACCGTCGGCCCCGCCAGCCACCGCATAGTACGTGGATAGTCGAGGGACTCGATTAGCCGGGGTAGCAACCCCGTCAGAACGTCGGCCGTCTTACGCCGCTCCGCCTCAACCTCGGCGGCCAGATAAAGCCCCTTTTCGGTCTCGACGGTCTTGAGGTCTCCCGTTTTTAAACCCCACTTCTTCCGAAAGCCTTCGCCGGCTTTTGTGAGATTCCCGTCGGCGTCGTACGCCGCCGAAGCCGACGGGCCGGTCTCGGTCGTCGTTTTCCGAACTTGCTTGGCCGGAAGACCGAACGCCAGTAGAACGACGCGCCGCGGCGTACCATACGCGATCACCCGGGACGCCGGAACGCGCGAATCAGCGAAAACCTTTGACGCGTTCGTTTCTAACTGCTCTGCGAGAGACGACACGGCCGCCGGCGGCAACTCCTCGCACCCTATTTCGAACAGCAGGTCCGGCACCTAGCCGCTCTCCTCCTCGCCTTCGAAACGCGCAAGCCACCGGCCGGCGACGCCCCGTGAGAGCGCCCGTACACGGCCTATATATGCGGCGCGTTCGGTAACGCCGACCAGTCCCCGACTGTCAAGAAGGTTGAACGCGTGACTGGACTTGAGTAGGTAATCGTGGGCCGGCCTTATAAGGTCCGCTTCGATCAACCGTTTACATTCGGTCTCGTACATATCGAAGAGGGCGAAGAGCATATCCGGGTCCGCCGCGTCCATCGCGTAAACGGACTGTTCGTACTCATCCTCCCGCCGTAACGCGCCGTAGTCCATCGGTCCCAGCGGTCCTTCGCCGAAGGGTACGTCAAAAATACTGTCCACGCCCGCCAGATACATCGCGATGCGTTCGAAACCGTACGTTAATTCGGCGGTAATGAGTTCTAAATCGTAGCCGCCCATTTGTTGGAAGTAGGTGAACTGGGTTATCTCCTGTCCGTCGAGTAGCACCTGCCAACCGAGGCCCCAGGCGCCCAGCGTGGGCGATTCCCAGTCGTCCTCGTCGAAGCGAAGGTCGTGTTCGGCAGGGTTTATGCCGATCGCTTCCAGGCTACCAACGTACTGTTCGAGCACGTCGTTGGGCGACGGTTTCAGGACGACCTGGAACTGATAATGCATGTAGAGCCTGTGGGGGTTTTCGCCGTAGCGGCCGTCGCGGGGACGGCGGGCCGGCGAAACGAAGGCCGCTCGCCACGGGTCCGGCGAAAGAGCGCCCAGGAACGTCCCGACGTGGAACGTACCGGCGCCGGACTCGACGTCGCCGGGTTGCAACAGCAGGCAACCCCGGTCAACCCAGTATCGGGACAGGGCGAATATGAGGTCCTGTAAAGTTGTTTTTGACGCCATTATAGGGTTGTAACTTGCGACGATAAGG
>CP070755.1:1785885-1795378 GCA_020348885.1 Candidatus Coatesiibacteriota bacterium
CCCGAACCGGTACGCGGCGCCGCCTTCGTCGAGCGCTTCGAGGGTGTATGCATACGTGTAACCCGCTTCGACATTATCGTCCCAGTAGGTATAGGGCGAATTGCCGGTGATGAGATCGTCGTTTAACCTTGTCTCGCCGGTGCGGGCGGCTTTTGCGTCGGCGCCCGTTTCTACGGTAGTACGATAAAGGTTAAAGCCGACGGCCGAACCTTCCGACGTATTCCACGACAACTTAACCCGGTTTTCGGCGGAGTCGGCCCGGAAATCGCCTACCGCGACGTCGAGGAAGTTGCCCGGTAGATGTCCTCCGTAATCGGCACCCATGTCCGCCGGATCCGGGCGCGTCCAATCGGGTTGATACATCACCATGAACGGGTCGCCGTACCAAAGGTAGTAAAGGGTCGAGTCGCCGTCGTACTCGCCCTGGGGGAATATCCAAGATGTCGTCGCGTTGGCGTGACCGAAGCACTCGGCCATAGGTAAACCCTGAGCGATTAAATCGGCCATAAGGCACCAGTACCATCCGGACCCTTCCCACGAGACGGATATATAAGAACTCATTGCCCCGGCGCCGCCGTGGCGCATCGTATATTCGTTGAACATACTGGCGCCCACGAGGCACGTGTCCCACGTCGAGACCATGCTGTGAACGTTCTCCAGGTCCGCGTCCCATTCACTTTGATAGTAACCGGTCGGCGGGTGCGGGTTCGGAAAGGAAGTAATACGTCCGTCGCTCGCGGGCCAATAGGGGTTTGAGTACGGTACTTCTTCAGTTACTCCCCAATCTTCCCTTACCGCCGAAACGCCCGATGTACTTCCGTGCCCGGAATAATAGAACAAGAACGCGCCGTCGTTTACGTACTCAATAAAGCCGTCGAGGGTTTGCCCCGCCGGATTGAATGGGTGTTCGTCGTCGCCGTCGGGGTAAGGGTAAGTACCGGCATATACGCCACCGTGGCAACCGTAGTCGTACCCGGCGTCGTTCAGGGCGTCCCATACGCCCATCTCGTCAAACTCGGGGACGCCGAAAAGCTCGTTCACGCGGCGCTCATACCCGTCGTTGTCTTCGAAATCGCACCATAAGGAACCTAAAGGTCCTTCGTCGGCGTAATGGCAGATGAAATTGTTGTAAGCGTAAATCGCCCGGTCGTAATGGGGGTTCGCGAAAATTACCGCCGGATATAAACAACTCCGGTTGATGTGGATTACGTTGCGGTACGGGTAATCTGGCATTCGACCCGGTAAACATCCGTATTCGTCCGGTTCGTCAGGATCGCCTACGATCGCTCGTTCGAGATAAACCTGCAAATCGCTTTTCGTGCCGAAGAACGTTACCCACTCTAGTTGTTCCGGGTCTTCGGCCCCCAACGCGATTAGCCAGTTGATAAAGTCGCTGGCGATACCGGCTTCGCCCGAACGGAGCCAAACCGGCGGCTCCCAATCGCCCAGATTGAACTTCTCAGTCGGCATCTCGGCGGCGATGGCGTCCATCGAGACTGCTAGGTTATCTACTTGCCCTTTGATACTAGCTTCAAAACCAATACAGAACCCGCCGTAGCGCGCGCCCGAAATAGCGGCCGCGAGAGTCTGGTCATAATCGGTAAAGGTGTTCATAGATACTATGCCGGACTGCTCGCGCGTAAAGGTTATCACTTCTTCGATGGTCGTCAGGTTCTCGGCAATAGCGTACCCCGCGCCGGTTAATTGGTCTTCGGCCCCGGTTCCGATGAAGTCGCCCGGGTCAACTATATAGACTTCGCCGGCGCCCAACTCGTCAAGGGCGTTTAACGTATCGCCGGGTACCGAGTCGGTCTCCGCGAAGAGCAGGGGGACGTTCAGATAACCCGCTACTGCTGCCGCGTTCGCGACCGCGACTCGTATGTCGTCGGACGGCGAAGGTTCGTATATAGCTATTACTGCTGCGTCGGCGTAAGCCCAGTCCGCCGATATGGTACGGGCGGCTTTCGGTACGGAATCGTCGTCGATTGTTACTATATCGTCATCCGACAACGAGAACAGAGCCTTTAGTTCGTTTCGCGTGTCGGCGGAGACGTCGCCTATTAAGACTAATTGCTCCAGGCCCCCTTCGGCCGCGATGTACGTCTGGAAATCCTCTAAGAAGTAGTCGCCCGTGTCATCTATCTGGTCTGTTATATAAGGGGACTGGTAAACGTTGCCGTCGTAGTGGAAAACGGACATTGGTACGCCGGCCATCGACGTATAGAAACCGTCGCCCGTCTCGTCGAAATGGGTAACGCCCAGGCGTGGAAGTACCTCGAGGGTATCGGCCGCGAACGCTAACGTTGCGAACCCAACGGCCAATAACGTGATAACGGTTAACCTGTACATAACGCCGCCTTTTACGTATCGTTATGTTTACTTGGATTACGTCGGATAGATTACCTGATACGTTATAATTATACTTAATGAGAGTGGTAAGTCAAGGGGTTTAACTCCGTTAATAACCGTTTGGGAGACTTTTAAATCATCGGTAAGTAACGTAGCGGTTTGACGTTATGCCGTCGTACGGGTTACGTACGCAGCCAGAAGCGCTTCGGCCGCGAGCAGTAGAAGTACAGCCGCGGCGAACGGGAAGATGAGCGAGAAAGACCAGCCGCCGCGGGCCTTCGTCGGTTCCGCGATTTCGGCGCCCGGGAAAAAGTCGTTAAGTGTGTCGCCGTCGATCGTTTCGACGTTCGATTCTTCGAGGGATAAGTCCGTAAACCGCCGGAAATCCGGGTACGTGAGCTCCAACGAGCGGCCGAGTAAGTCGCCGGCGAATGTGACGAACGAAGCCTGGCGGGGAAAGACCGCGTTTTCGCCCTCTACCGGCAATAGTAGAACGTATGTTTCGACGTCGCTAAAAGCCCGTCTAATGATAATCGCGTTTCCGTCGGGTAACGAGGCGACGGGTTCCCACTCGCGCTCGTAGGTAACTGAGTAGTACGTATGGACCCGAATGGGGCCGGCCGCGGCCGTGTCGAAAAGCGGCTCTCCGGCGGACGCTTTCCCGTCGTACCTGGTAGTTCCGGTGATCTCTAAACCCCAATCAGGAGGACCTACAGAGCCGACGGCGCCGGTCGGCACTATAAGGTTTAACGCGGTCGTACTCTCCAGCGTGTCGGACGGGTTCGTAGTAACGAATACCGTCGGCCCGGGCGGGGTTTCTCCCGCGCCTAATCCCCGCGAGCCCAGCACGTCGAAGGCCGTACGGAAGTACGCCGCGCCCGGACACGTTGGTTCAACGTAGTAGTACGTTTCCGGCGTGGGAGGTAGATTCAGTACGAACGCGTCGTCGAAGCGATAACCTGGTTCGTCAGCCAACGCTAACTCGACGGCCCCGCCGGGCGCCGACGAATAGGTGAGGGACAGCGTACCGCCGCCCACGGGGTACTTCGTCTCGGTTCCTGCTGCACTTACGCGAAGAGAGGCGGGGGAGAAGTCCCCATAGCCTTTTACTACGGTTTTGACGGCGAAGCGATTACCGTCGGGGCGTACCGAAACGTCGGCCAGCGCGAGGTTGCCGTATGGCCCGGGGCCGCCGCGGATATCCCGGACGTAAACCCGGAAGCCGCCCGACGGGAATGTTTGAAGCCCGTCGAAGTGAGACGCTTGCATGTCGCAGAAGACGTTTATTTCCCGAATCCTGCCGGACTCTTCGAGGAGTTCCGCGGCTTCGGTAACCGCCGCGACGTAAGACCGGAGAGGTTCGAGACCGGGCGGTGTCGTGAGGGCTTCCGCCGCGTCGGCGGGAGCCAGCAGTTCGTCGCTCCAGCCACCCGTAGCGAAGAGTATGACCGCTCTATCCGTTTCGCCCAGGGAGTTCAGATAGTTTTTCGCGGCGTCGAGCGCTGCCGAGTAACGCTCCCGACCTCCATCGGGGTACGCCATGGATACGGAGTTATCGACGATTACGACCACGTCCCGCGGCGGTGAACCGCCGGGAGAGTGGACGTACGGACGCGACAGGGTTAAGATTGTAAAAGCGATGATTAGCATTCGAAGTACTATCAGCAGGATTTCGACGAACCGGAGGCGCCGGCGAGCCCGCCTTTCTTCCACCCGCTTGAGTAGTATGAGCGACGGCCAACGTACACGTAGTTTAACGCGTCTACGTAATAGATTGATGACGATAGGGAGGCCCGTCAACGGGAGGAGAAAAAGAAACAGGGGTTGGAGGAAGGTAAACATATGGGGCGTTACATCAGGGCGCTTCTAGCGCCCAGGTACCCGACCAGCGCCTGAGCCGGCGGCGTATCGGTGGTAACCGGTGCGTACGCGATATGCCGGTCTGCGGTCCCGACGCGGAACTCACGTCGGAAACGCTCCAGCGCTTCCCGGTAACTGCGACGTACGCGGGCGGCGTCCAACCGCAGTTCCTCGTCCGACTCCATATCGACGAAGACGGCTTGTTCGCGGAACGGGAACTCCACCTCTGCAGGGTCGAGGATGTGGAAGACGATAATGTCGTGCTTTTTACCCCGGAGGGCTTTCAGGCCGTCGATGACCCGGCCGGTCTCGTCCCACAGGTCCGTGAACATCGCGACGAGCGCCCGGCGCCTGACTCGCTCGGCGATTTGCCCGAGGACGGGGAATATCCCCGTGTCGCCGCCAGGCTCCGAGGCCGCCAGCCCGGACAGGACGGCTTTCAGGTGCTGTTTGCTCGAGCGCGGTGGTATGACGGTGCGTACCGCTTCGCCGAAGGTTATCAGCCCGACGGCGTCCCGCTGATGAAGAGCCAGATATGCCAGGGCGGCCGCCAGCGTCGCCGCGTAGTCGTATTTGGTTACGGCGCCGGCCGACGGCTCCGGGAACCCCATGCTGGCGGAAGAATCCAATACCAGGTACAGGCGCAGGTTGGTCTCCTCTTCGAATTCCTTGACGTAGTATCGGCCGGACCTGGCCCACGCGCGCCAATCGACGTAGCGGGGGTCGTCGCCCGGCTGGTAGGACCTGTACTCGCTGAACTCGACGCTGAAGCCCTTGAACGGGCTGCGATGGAGGCCGGCGAAGAAACCTTCGACCACCAATCGCGCTCGAAGCTCCAACGACTCGATGGCCGTAATTGTCAACGGGTCGAGGTACTTCTCGGATAGTCGTCCGCTTCTCTCCACGGCGGGGCTATTATGGTAAAGATAGGGGCGAGTGTCAAATCGTTTCGTACGGGCGGTACCGCCGTTTCGGTTTTCCTTGTCTTTTCCACGGTTTACCGTTAACCTGTTACGCGAGATTCGTTAGCTTACTCCGGATACGAAAAAATGGGGACAGACGGGCAAATATACCTCGGCCTGGACCTTGGGTCCACCGCGTCTAAAGGTTTACTTTTAGGCGATGGCGGGGTACTCGCGAAAACCGTACGCGATACGACGCCCGACGTCCGCGGGTTGGCCGGCGAGTTATCCGCTTGGCTTTACGAAGCGGCCGAAATCGACGAATCCGACGTCGCCGGCGCGGTCGTTACCGGCTACGGCCGGCGCCTGGCCGCCGACATGGGTTTGCCGTTGACCGAGATAACGTGCCCCGCGCGGGGGGTGACGGAGAGTAGCCCCGACGTAACAGGCGTCGTGGACGTCGGCGGCCAGGACGCCAAAGCTATTCGCCTGGGCCCCGACGGGCCGGAGGATTTCGCCCTCAATGACCGGTGCGCCGCCGGGACAGGCCGCTTCCTCGAGGTGATGGCGGTTCGTCTAGGATTTACGCCGGAGGGTTTAGTCGAAGCGGCGCTCGCGGCCAAACGACGGCCCGCGATAAGCAGCACGTGTACGGTCTTCGCAGAGTCGGAGGTAGTCGGGCTGGTAGCCGAAGGTGTATCGCCCGCCGAGTTGGCGGCCGGGCTTCATCTGGCGGCGGCTCGCCGCATCGCCGACCTGGCGGAGCAGGTCGGACTGTCGGGTACGGTCGCCCTGACCGGCGGCGTAGCCCTCAACCGGGCGTTCGTAGCGTTCTTCCGCGAGGTGTCGGGTTTGGACGCGTTCGTGTCGCCGGAACCTCAATTCGCTGGCGCCTTGGGCGCCGCGCTCGTAGCCCGGGAACGGGGATAACGGTTTCGGGAAGACGCGTTTAATGGTAACCTGTCGTAATTCAACGAGGTGTACGTTTATTTGAGTGAAAGGAAACGATGACGGTACGCGTACGGTTCGCGCCGGCGCCGACCGGCAACCTTCACGTCGGCGGCGCACGGACGGCCCTGTTCAACTGGCTTTTTGCCCGGCACCACGACGGGACGTTCGTTCTGCGCGTGGAGGATACTGACCCGGAACGTTCGAAGGGAGAGTATCTCGATTCTATACTTGACGCGCTGGCGTGGCTCGGTTTGTACTGGGATGAAGGCCCGGGCGTAGGCGGCGACTACGGGCCATATATGCAGTCGGCGCGCGGTGATATCTACCGCGAGCATCTGGACCGGCTCGTCGCCGGCGGCTACACTTACGATTGCTATTGTAAGCCCGAAGAGTTGGAAGCGCAGCGAGAAGAGGCCCGGGCCGGGAAACGCGCGTATCGATACGACGGACGCTGCGCCAAGCTTACGGACGACCGAGTGGCCGCATACGAAGCCGAGGACCGGCGCCCGTCGGTCCGCTTCCGGATGCCGCGGGACGGCATTCTGTCCTTCGACGATTTGATACGGGGTACGGTGGAGGTCCCGGCCGAGGAGTACGACGATTTCATAATCGCTCGGCCCGACGGCACGCCGACGTATAACTTCGTCTGCGCCGTGGACGACGTGACCATGGCCGTTACCCACATAATCCGCGGCGAGGACCACGTGTCGAACACGCCGAAACAAACCGAGGTGCTCCGGGCGCTCGGATACGACCCGCCTACGTACGCTCACTTGCCGCTGTTGTTGGGGCCGGACAGGTCCCGGCTGAGTAAACGTCACGGCGCGACAAGCGTGTTGGAGTACCAAAAGGAGGGCTTTTTAGCGGTTGCGTTCGTCAACTTCCTAGCGCTCCTCGGGTGGTCCTACGACGACGCGCGGGAGTATTTTGCGCGGGACGAACTAGTTAAGTATTTCAGTCTGGACAGGGTGAAGAAAAGTGGTGCGGTCTTCGACGTCGAGAAATTGACGTGGATGAACGGTACTTATATCCGGGAATTACCGGCACACGGGCTTTTCGATAAGTGCAGACCGTGGTTCGCGCGGGCGGGATACGTGCCGGGTGACGCCGACGAGGGGACGGTGGAGTATGCGGCGTCGGCGCTGGCTCTGGAGCAAGAGAAGATGAAGCTCTTAAGCGAAGCGCCGGAGTTGGTGAAGCCGTTCTTCGAGGAGCCGGACGAGTATGAGGAGAAGGCCGAGAAGAACGTACGCAAGTTGGAAGACCCGGCGCAAGTGTTCGCTGAGTTGGCGGACCGGTTCGACGCGCTGGAGCCGTTCGACGCCGGCGCGATAGAGGAGCTGATAAGGGCTTACGCCGAGGAGTCGGGCGTGGGTGCCGGAAAGGTCATCCACGCGGTTAGGGCGGCGTTGAGCGGGCGGACGTGGGGCCCGTCGCTATTCGAGATGGTCGAGCTGCTCGGGCGCGAGAGGTGCGTTAAACGGTTGAACGAGGCGGGGGAGAGGTTTAAATAACGATACGTAACTTAATGAAAAGGCAGGGTCTTATCGACCCTGCCTATAAATATCGTCCCGCGTTTCTTTTTATGGATGATAGTACAGCTTGTCTCTGCATATCGCCCAGAAGCCTCCCGTAGGTGACCCTCTTAGGTTTTGCAATTTATGGTCGAACAATTCTTTCGTCCAGACACCTTTGCCGTCGGAAACGATGGACGTTTCTTCGCCGGCGATGAGACCACGGCCGGTTCCGTCGAAGGCCACGGATTCGAAAATGTGCGTATCGGGCGCTCTTTCCGGGCATATTACAACGGGGGTCCATAGGCCATCGCCGGGGTTACCGTCGCGTTTTATTAAGCTATAGTCCGGAGCGCCGTTGACTTTGATTCTAGCGATTATATAAAGCGTATCACCTAACGAGACGACGGCGCCCTTCGTGCCCCAGGCCGAACCTCCGATTTCAACCATTTCGAATTGGGGATCAGCGAAGACGAACGGTTCCTCGGTCCATCGGTTACCATTATCGGTACATATATGTAATGAATAAGGAGATACCTCCGGAATCGCGTAAAACGTCCCGGATGTCGTTACTTCGGTATCGATAATATAATCGGCGAAGTCGTAGCCCGTCCATTCGTCGCCGCTATAGAGGTATAGTTTGGAATCCCAGTCCGCCATGAAACCGTAAACCCAACAGGAATCGGCGTTGACGACTTCGAAATCGATAATTTCGTCTATATCGTCGGGTAGGACTATTTGTTCCCATAGTCCTTCCGAATACCTGAATAAACCGGGTGCCGTCTCAGGGTCGAAATCGCAGTCAAGGCACGCGGCCCCGCCCCCATCGAATGTGAACATGTCGACCTCACGGTACCCGTCGAACTCGGCGAACATTTCGAACTCGGTACCGTTGTAGCGTAATATCCTATTTCCCGCCGCGATATAAACGTCTCCGGCGGTATCGCACTGTAGGTCATTGCAGTTATACTCGCCTAAGGAGATTACCGACCGCCATTGGGAATCTACGGGTCCCATTGGCGTCCCGCAGTTAATCAAGAAAACAACCGCGAAGCACAAGACGAACGGGACTACGTCGATTATTGCTTTTATACGGCCCATTTTGCGATTCATTATAAACCGTCGTTGACTAATAACTCCACGGGGTAATAAAGCCCTCCATCGTCTTCTCGCCGGCGCCCCTCGGCCCAGATTAACCCGCCGCTAAATATCATATTGCGGATATCGTAGGGCGCGTTATCTTCAAAGTAAGTATCGCCGTTTTTGTAGTAGAACATTAAGTCCGTTTCCGGTAACGCGGACAGTACTTCACCTTCGGCCGGCGCTATAATTGGGCCCCAACCTCCTAACGCTTTGTCGCGGCGGTAAATGACCTTATATACGCCGTTACCCGGAGCGCCGGTCCGTTCTATTAACGCGTACCAGATACGGGTATCTGTATATAACGTCGCGCCGAAGTATACGTTACCATTATATACGGCCGCTTTCGTTAAATATACGTCGGAGCTACTGAGTGGGAGATTCCCCGATAGATTTATATCTTCTTCGATATAACTCTCGAAGTAATCGTAAGAAATCCGGCAATAATGGTCCTTATAGAGAGGTTGTTCGTAGTTGTATAATATCTCATTCGCTCGGTCGAAGACGTAAAGCGTATGATAATAGTCGAAAGGCAGTTCGTTCTGAACCCATTCGCCATTAATAAAGTACCATCGAACCGGCCCGTCAAAGAAATAAGCTTCATCGGCCCCTATTGAGATAACTAAGTCGGGGTAGAAATAATCTATCTCCGGGCCAGGTAGTTCTTCGCATAGTTCCCCGATAACCCTAAGTACGGACGAATAATATTCATCGCCGTCTCGACCGCGGCCGGCAACCCAATAAACGCCGTTCCCATAATCTGAGCGATTTGTACTC
>CP070755.1:1795478-1799328 GCA_020348885.1 Candidatus Coatesiibacteriota bacterium
ATGCGTGCCGTAACGATATTGGCGTTAGCGGTAGCCATTCTAGTATCCTTCACCGCCTGCGACGAAACGACGGCGCCCGAACCGGGAAACACGCCCGCAGTAGTATTAGCGCTCATCGAGGAAGCGTTTAACGACAGGGACATTGACCTCCTCGCACCTTGTCTCGCGAGCGGCTACACCTTTTATTTCGACGAGGATGACGTGGGTAAACAAATCGGCGACTGCGTCATACCCGAGTCATGGGGTAAAGACGAGTTCACGGTAGTCGCCGAATATATGTTCGAACAAGCGCATACGATTGAGATGGAAGTAGACACGTCGAACGTGGGCACACCGGGTAACGATGATACTATATACTTCGCAGGAGACATAGAAGTAGAGTTATTGGTAATGGTAGACGCGGTGAACGGTTACATGGCTCACGGGTTCTGCGACTTCGAGTTCGTGGATACGGGGGCCGGCGCCGGCCCCGATAACTGGGTAATACGCAACTGGTGGGACCATACGTCGGTGGCAGGCTCCGGCGGCCGGAATATAACCCCCGCGTCAATAGGGTTTATCCTGGTCGTGTTCGAATAACGTTCGGGTACTTTAGAGGGTGATGCTAAATGAAAAACATAACCATCGTGGGGCTGGTTTTCGCCGTCCTGCTGTTCTTCACAGCTTGCGGCGACGGCGGGACGACGCCGATTCCGGGAAATACGCCCCTGGAAACGCTTCAGGCGTTCCGAACCGCCTTTAACAACGGCGATACGAACGCGCTGGACGGTTTGTTGCCGTCCAACTTCAGGTTCCACTTCGACGCGGACGACGTGGGGACCGAGGTAAACGGCTATACGATACCGGCGTCGTGGGGCCGGGCCGTCTTTCTGACCGCCGTCGGGAACATGTTCGGGGCGACTGAAACGGTAACGTTTTCCTTCGACGAATCGGACGTCGGCGAACCGCGCAAAGGCGATACCACGTACGAGACCGGCAATGTCGAAGTAACGTTTAAAGCAATGATAGACGATTATAACTGGTACGAGGTAATCGGGCCTTTGACGTTCTACTTCACCCTCGATTCAGCCGACGGGACCGACCTCTGGTCGCTCGAAAATATCAAGGATTTCACTTCGATAACGATGTTGGAGGAAGGCTGGTCTTTCGGTAGAATACTGGCCTTGTTCTACGCGAGTAGCGACAACGACGAAGGACGGACGCCCGCCGAAACATTGGAAGCCCTGGAGGAATCGTTCAACGCCTATAGCATCGACCTTTTCAAGGACGTTCTTGCGCCCGACGTAACCTTTCACTTCGACCAGAACGACGTAGGCGATGACGTGGGCGGTTACGTCATTCCAGAGTCCTGGGGTTACGGAGACCTGACGGGGGCCGTAGGTAACATGTTCGACCAAGCTTACAGTATCGAATTCTCGATAGTAACTAACGACGTTGGCGAGCCGGATGTCGGCGCGACCGAGTTCACAGCCAAGGACGTCGAGATACGCTTACTTGTAATGGTCGACGCTACGAACGGTTTTCTGCCTCAAGGTTTCTGCGACTTCCGGTTCGTAAACGTAGGGTCCGCCGGTTATGACGATTGGATAATAACCGACTGGTGGGATAAGACCGCATACGGCGGCATGGAAGAACCGACGACGCCTGCATCTTTGGGCGTAGTACTCGCCGTATACCATTAATACGGCTTACCGGCGCCCGGAGGGTAATAAAATACGAAACGCTATTATAGCGGTATTAATCTTGGCCTCGTCAATCGCCTTCACCGCCTGCGACGACGACTGGTCGACGACGCCGCTGCCGCCACAGGGGAACACGCCGACGGAAGTACTCGTATCCTTGGAATACGCCTTCAATAACCGCGACATCGATACGCTGGGTGCGGCTCTCGCCGACGATTTCACCTTTCACTTTGACCCTCTCGACGTAGGCTATGACGTAGACGGTTATATCATACCCGATTCGTGGGGCCGGGATGATTTTCTGGCGGCGTGTGGGAACATGTTAGAGAACGCGTACTCGATAGAATCGGAAATCGCGTCCGAATCGATTGACGACCCCGACGAAGGCATTGACGAATTTACGGCGTATACTATACTCGTCCGCTTCTCAGTTAAAGTAGATGCGCAAAACGGCTACTGGGCTCAAGACGTTTGCGATTTCCGGTTCGTGGACAAAAACGAGGACGGCACCGATAACTGGGTGATAAGCGACTGGTGGGACGATTTCCTATACCGAACGTTCGAATCGCCTATACACGTATCGTTAGGTTGGATATTGGCTAGATACTATAAGCCGTGATACCGTAAAGGAGGCCGATCATGCGTACTTTAGCGATAACACTTCTAACGGGGTCCGTGTTTCTCTCCTTCACCGCCTGCGACAACGGCGGGTCAACTACTCCTACTTTTGGGAACACACCGGCGCAGGTGTTGGAAGCGCTGGAACGCGCTTTCCGAGACCGCGACGCCGAGTTGCTTGACGGGCTCCTGGATACCGACTTTACTTTCCACTTCGACGAGAATGATATCGGTAAAGATGTCGGCGGTTACACTATACCCGAATCGTGGGATAAAGAAAACTTCCTGGCGGCGTGCGAGAAGATGTTCGATGATGCGTATAGTATCGACTTAACGGTATCAACGGAGAACGTCGGCGAACCGGATGATGGGGCTACCGCGTTCACTGCCGAAAACGTCCCTGTCAATTTACTCGTAATGGTCGACGCCACAAACGGCTACCTAGCCGCCGGCTTCTGTGATTTCGTGTTTGTTAACGACGACTCCGCCGGTTACGACGACTGGTCGATAAGCGACTGGTGGGATAAAACGGCAGGTGGCGGGACACTTAGTATAACCGGGTACGAGTCGCTCGGTGTAATACTCGCCAATTTCTACGAATAATACCGATTACCGTCGAGAGGATAACCTAATGCCAAAACCCATTCTATTGGTATCAATACTGGCGTCGTTATTCGCTTTCACCGCCTGCGAAGACGGCGGAACGACGCCGCTACCGCCGCCATCGTTGGATTTGACGGAACCGGCGAAAACACTGGAAGCGGTCGAACAGGCGTTCAACGAAAAGGATTTGGACGATCTTGCCTTGTGTATAGCCGATACTTTTACGTTCCACTTCGACGAGGACGACATTGGCGGCGGACCGGGCGATTTTATAATACCTGAAACTTGGGGTAAGGAGGAATTCCTTAAAGCTGTCGGTTATATGTTCGCGGACGCTTATAGTATCGATATGGATATAGATACGTCGAACGTTGGCGACCCCGAAGAAGGGGCAACCGAGTTCACCGCCGAAAACGTCCTTATCGAATTACTAGTAATGGTAGATGCTACGAACGGTTTTTTGGCCAGGGGTTTTTGTGACTTCGGGTTTGCCAAAGATACGTCCGGCGGTTACGACAATTGGCGGATAACCGACTGGTGGGACTATATTTCGGACGGCCCATCCTCGATTGGTTCGATATTAGCGTGGTTTTACGGAAAACACGGCGAATAAGCGTAATTTGCGAAGGTATTATTACCACTTGCACTGATCTGTCCGCCGTTATATACTGTTCGCGACTAAGTTTAACTACCGGGACGTTTCCACCGGAGGTATATATGAACCGTAAAATAACGACCGTAGCGTTGGCCGCAGCGATAGTACTTTCGGGCCTGGCCGTAGCCGGATGCTCCGGCAAAAAGGAAGTAGAGAAGGGCGCGATCTACAAGTGCAAGACCTGCGGCCGCGTCTATAAAGAGGACGTGGAGACCGTCAAGCTGCCGAAGGACGTGGCCGAGACGGTAGGCGTCGAGGAGATAATGGGCTACTGCCCCAAATGCGGCGACGA
>CP070755.1:1799428-1806491 GCA_020348885.1 Candidatus Coatesiibacteriota bacterium
ACGTCTTGGGGTTCCACGGCCCGCCCTTCGTTAATCCCGGCCTTCAAGAACGGGTCCTGGCCGCATAAATCGCCGAAGCACTCTTCGGCCGCGGCCTTGCACCCGCCCAGACACTCGTTTACCCGAACGCAGGCTTCGCAGTAAGTCGGTTTTGTTTCGTAGAACGTATGGCCCCGGGCCGCCAGCTCGCCGAAACTCGCGTCTCGCAGGTTTCCCAGTATCCTCGACGTGTGGTTGCAAACCCGCAGGTTCCCCAACGGGTCCATCGTGAAGTATGCGCGTTCGGTCCCGGCGGCGCAAAACCCGGTCCCTATCGACAGGTATCTTTCCTTCATATTTATCAGACACGGCATCACCGGAATCGAGACCGAGACGGCCAGCTTGTACTTATACATGGCTTCGACCGTTACGTCCAACGCACCTTCGAACTCGGTAGGCCCCGGCATCAGCCTGTCTATATTAAACGCGCCTCGCCCGCCCGGGTTCATACGGTTGAGCATTACGCCGTCTACTCCCAGGGCGAATAACAACCGGTAGGTCTCGGCCAGCGTTTCGATGTTCTCCTTGGTGCAGACTATTACGGCGACGACGCGACCTTTCGCCGCTTTCACGCACGTTAGAGCCCGTACGATATCGTCGTATACGTCGGAGCCCATCAGCCGGGCGGTCGTCTCCCGGTCCGCCGATGGTAGTTGTATCTCGAACATCCGGACGCCGCGGGCGATAGTGTCCTCGATTATACACCGGTCCAACAGCGTCCCGTTGGTTATCATATTTATCCGGGCGCCTACGAACTTACAGTACGCGAGCAGGTCCATCAAGTCGTCGCGGAGATACGGTTCGCCGCCGCTGAAGGTTATGTGGCGGGTCCTGGACTGGCGCAACGCCTTGGCTATTAACAGCTTCGTCTCGTCGGTGGAGAGCGTCCCGCGGGGGTAGTCCTTATCGCGGTTCCATACGTTATAACAATAAACGCACGTAAGGTTGCAATCCTGGATGCACTCGAAGATTAGGCTGGCCGTCAGCGGCGGACGGTGCACCAGGCTTTTCAGCCGGTCCACGAGTCTTGTCGCTCTATCGGTCATAAAAGGAGTTAACGCCGTATAAGGATGAACGGTTCCGCTTCCCAGTCGTCCACGTCCAGGCAGAACTGGCGGAATTTGGAGTACTCCTCGGGCGGTACGGTTTGCGCCGGGATTTCCAGAACGGTTTCGACGGTAAAGCGTCCGGGGTCGTTTATTACCTCTACCCTGACGTATCCGAAGTCGCTTTTGAACTCTTTCGTCAGTGGTATAACCGACGGTTGAAGCGTATCCGGGTAAACGTAAGTCATCGCCGTCTCGGCGCGGTAGTTGTCTTTTATCTGGAGCGGGTACTCGCGCGTTACCTGGGTTCCGTATCTACCGACAAGGAAGCTGGGCGCAAGTTTGATAGGCAATATAATCTGTTCGTCGCTGGACGAGAAGACCGCCGGTACTTCCGCGTCGTATTCGAGCGCGACGTCGCCGAAGGGCTCTTCAATACCGAAATACTCGTCGTTGGATACTTCCGTTCCCGCGTACAATCCGTTCCAGAACTCTTCGACGACGTACCGGGGGTCGTCGGCGGTGAGGAGTTTGTAACGCTGACCGGGGGCGTAGTATTGCCCGTACTCGATACGGCGGTGGACCGACGCGGAACCCGCGGCCTTCAACTCGAACAGCGTCTCTGTCCGGACGGTGTTGTCCTCCAGGGTGTTTGCGGGCGTCTCGGTGAAGTAGCCACCGGCCCCGTCCACGATGAACACCTCGACGCCCTGGTCCACATCGGGGAGCTCGTCGTACGCGTTATACTCCGCCGTTGGGTCCAGGAAGTATCCGGTTCCGTCGGGCAGTTTCACGTACGAAATCATATGGTTGAAGAGTCCGAGCATCGGCAACTCGTAGTCCATAGCCCCTAAATCGCGGGTCCGGATTAATACGGGGTACGCGTCGAAACCCATATCTTTCGCGATAGTATTGACCAGCGTGGATTGATCTTTGCAGTCGCCGTAAGCGGTGTCGAGTACTTCCTTCGGCTTGTGGGGCCTGTAACCGCCGATGCCGAATTCGAGGCCGACGTAGCGGACGTTGCGGCTGACGAATCCATAGAGCGTTCTTAAATCGTCGACGTCGTTTCCAGTTGAGAAGTGTTTCGCGATTGTTTCGGTTTCGACCGTCGATTTGAAAACGTCCTGTATCAACCCGCTGTACCATCGTTCCATCTCGGCCCAGCTCGCGAACGTGCTGACCTGGACCAGCGGGAGTATCTCGACGAGCCCCGGCGCGTACGGTTCCGGGTTCACGCGCGGTATATCCGCGGCGGCGTAGCGATATATCGCCCGGTCGCCGTCGCGTTTCACCGTCGGCGCCGGGGCGCCCCGGACCCTATGGAAGTAGAACTTGCGGTTGTCGGGGACGATTAACGCGTACTCCGACCGGAAGGTGCTGTTTTCGTTTCCGAAGATGAACGTATCGCCGAAGTAGTCGGCGAAGATATTTTTTCCGGTATCGGTAACCCGGTATTCGAAATCTATAGTGTCGCCGGGGCCCAGATTGGGCATCGCGATAACCTTATTTTTGACGCTGTAGTAGAGCCGGCTCCAGACGTCGTAAACGTCCGATTCGTAAACGTCTGTCGCCGTAATTTCGTCGCCGTCGGCTTTGATAACGGCGGTCCGAAGTAGTTCCACCGTTTCCGAATCCGGCGTGTAAGTTACGTACAACCTGCGGAACTTTTCGGCGCCGTCGCGAGTGAGTATCCTGATGACCTGGTGTACGGTCCTCGATGTCGTACCGTTGGGATAGACTTCGACGGTCTTCTGGTCCAGAAGGTGGACCGCCGAGTCCCTCGGGTAGTACGAGTCCCCCGGATACTCGGCCAATAAGTGGTACGCGTCCAGCCGGTACTCTTCCGCCGCTTCCTCCGCGGGCTCCACGTAGTCGAGGTAGTCGGCGAGCCATGGGTAGTTGTGTTTGTATTCGATCGCGAGGTCATACGCGCGCTTCGCTTCTGACTCCCGCCCCATCTTCTCAAGGGTCATTCCCTTGTACGCCAACGCGAAGTAGTCTTCGGGGCAAACGGCCAATCCGTCGTCGTACCATGCCAGGGCTTCGTTGTACCGGCCGTGGACGTCGGCGGCGTAGCCGAGGGTCCGCCGTGATTCGATATCGTAAGGGTCGGGGGCGATTACTTCCGCGCCGAAAGCCGCCGCTTCGTCGTAACGGCCGGTATCGAGTAACAGGAAGTATATCTGGTCGTGAACGAAGGTTTCGGTCCGGTCCAGATCGTACGCGTGTCGGAACTCCGCCAAAGCTTTATCGAGCGACTCGTATTCTTTATAGTATAGCCCCAGGATAATCCGCGCGTAGACGTAATCCGGGTACTCGGTGAGTATCTCTTCAGTCGTCGCTTTCGCTTTGTAACCCCAACCGTCTTCCCAGTCCAGCTTCGCCAGATACTGTTTCGGCGCGACGTATGAAGGGTTGATCTTAAGGGCTGCTTTCAGCTTGTCGCGGGCGCTTTCCGGGCGGTCCAGGTCCACGTAGTATTTCCCGATTTCGAGCCGCGCTTCCGAGTGGTCCGGTGCCAGGGCCGCCGCCTTCTCGAACTCGGCCCGGGACTTGTTCTCGTCGGGTTCGAACAGCCCGGCGAAGTAGTGAAAGTCGGCGTAACCCGGTCGGAGTTGAGCTGCCGTCAACGCTAACGCCTTCGGAAGTTCGTCGGTCCTGTCGGCGTCGCTGTAGAGGTGGTGGACCATCGCGGCGTAGTGGTAAACGAACGGGTCTTCGGTCCCGGCCTTAATCAGATTGTCCCAATACGTTCGGGCGCAGTCGAGACCGCCTGCTTCGGTAGCCGCCGTCGGGGACGTACGTCTAGCGGCGGCTAAAACGCCCGGTTCCGCCGAATACGTTACGCCGTCTATAGGCCCGCCGTCCGAGCCCAGGAAGCGGCATCCGACGTTCCAACCCATATCGTCGCCGCAGAGTTTTATCACTAAGAGGTTATCGCCGGCTTTGAGGTGAACGGGAGTTATATCTTGATCATAAAAGCCGTCGCGGTAGGCCACGTTCTGGGCGACGAGTTCGCCGTTAAGCCATATTTTATACGCCCCCGCCGTACCGACGGAAAGATAAACCCCGTGGTTTTCCGGCGAGTGAACCGACGTAACGAGGTACGCGCAACCGAAGTCTTCCGGCCGCATCATCTGACGCAGGTCGAGAAATCCGCCCGGCGGCGGATAGGGGATACGGCGCCATCTTACGGGGCGCTCCTTGCCGTCGTATATCCCTGACAAGTTTAACCCGGTTTCAGGCGGATAAACTTCGTCGAAGCCGGATTTACCTTCGTTATCGAAGGGCCCGATTACCATCCAGTCATCGACCGGGTTAAAGCGCGCCAGGGCCGATTCGGTTTTTTCGGTTTCGCCCCGCTTTGTGTACAGGTAGTGTAAGTATATCGTCGCGCGGCCTCCGAGATACGGTGCACGTTCGTCGTACGACAGCGTTTCGAGGGCCGTTACGAAATCGTTGTGTCTATTGGTGTTCTCGAGCAGGATTGAAGCGCGGTGTAAGTATATCTCGGCGATGGGATTGTCGGGGTAGTCGGAGAACAAATCAATGTACGCGGCTACGGCCTCGTCGTAATCGCCCAGGATCTCGCAGGCGCGGCCGTATCCCTCCAACGCGGTTTCAAGTGCCGGTTTCGGCCCGGCAGATATCGCCGAATCGAACGCGTCCCGGGCGCCTCGGATGTCGCAGGCGTCCATCAGAAGATACCAGCCGCGGGCCGTTAACTCTTCCGGCGTCCGGGCTTCGTCGAGCGCTGAACCGTTGTTTATTAGCTCGTCGCGCGATACGAAGTCCGACGCGAACGGAGCGGTCGCGAGACATAAGGTGAAGGATATTAAGACTTTAACGTGCTTTGTTAGCATAGCTATGCGGTTGGTTTATAGGCGAACCGTTGTAAAAAACCGCCGTACGGCGACCGACCGCCGGGACGGCAGTTTCGTGTCCATCGTTGCGTTTCTTATTCTACGTCGGCGAACTCGGCCTTAATCGAGCCCATCGACGTGTCCTGGACGGTGGAAGCCGCGACCAGCCCAACCAACGTGAGCCCCAGGATAACCGCCACGATAATTGCTATTTTTTTACTCATAGTACCTCCGAATCTGATTATACCGTTTCCGGTTATTATTCGTAGAACAAACCGCTGTTACGTTACATAATAGCCTATTATCCGGCGTTTTTCAACGGTTTTTTCGGATGTTTATCGCTTCTTCTATGAAGCCCTCGAGTATCTCCGCGTGGCGGCGCCAGCCGAAATTCTCTTTAACGTGGGTTTCGGCGAACGCGCCCATCGCTTCCCGTTTCGCGGGGTCGGCGGCTAATTCGGCCAGGGCTTCGGCGTAAGCAGTTGGTTCGCCGGGTCTTACGAGTATTCCGCCGCCGCCCGGCGGTACTATCTCATCCAGAACCGGGTAATCGGCCGTTACCACCGGAAGGCCGCTTGCCGCGTACTCGAGTACTTTCGTCGGCGCCCAGAAGAAACCGAACTCGGCCAGCGGCGGATAGTACGCGTCGTTGAACGGGGCGAGCGCGGCGTCGGCCGCCGCGATTAAATAGGGTAATCGCGAGTGGGGTTGCCGGCCTAGGAAAACAGCCCTGTCGCTCATTCCTGCGCTGGCGATCTTTTCGACGATATCGCGGTGAAGCGGCCCGTCGCCGGCGAGTACGAACTTAACGTTGGATATTTGCTTAGCCGTTTCGCCGATTATCGCCGGCAGGTCCGCGACCCCCTGCCACGGATGGAACGACCCTACAAAAAAGACGGCGAACCGGCCCTCCAGGTTTAACCGCTCGCGTATCGCCCGGGTTTCGTCGCTTTCGCGGAGGTTCCGGCCGAAGGAGTTTTCGTCCACCCCCCAGAGTATCTTTCGAGCCCGTTCCCGGCATACTGGGCGTATTATCGCCGGGTTGGGCGCGAAGGCGATATCGGCCCGTTTGAACTGAGCGTCCACCCAACGTTCTAGCGCCCGGCCGGCGACCTTCCCTTCTACGTTCCAGCGGAGATAAACTTCCTCCAGGTGGGGGCTGTTAACTTCCAGAAGTAGCGGCGCGCCCGTAATCGCCGCGGCGATGGTTCCGAGGCCGTTGAGTGTAAGGAAACGCTCCATAATCGCATCGTAACCGCGCCCGAGTACGTGCACCAACAACCGCGCGGCCCGCAGGTCGCACTTGATGCCCGCGCCCGGACCAACGCGCATATCGGCCCTGAATACGTCCACACCGCCGAGCCGTTCCCGTGCCGCTTTGCCGGGTGCCGAGGCCGAAATCAGCGTAACCGAGTGCCCCCGTCGTACCAAACCGCGGGCTACTTCCCACGTGTGGACGGCGCCGGCGTGGTCCGCGGGTACGTCTTCGTTGGATATGTATAGTATCCGCATCGGTTAAGGTTTTATTCCGTATATCTCGACCGTGGGCCCGGGGCGTCCGGCGCCGCTGAAGGTCGCGATTAACTCGCCCCGCTCGCGTAGGAAGCGGGCGTATCGTTCGTCCCACTCGTTGAGGGACGTACCGGGCGGTTTAGCTTGTTCCGCGAAAAAACGTACGTCGTCAGGTATACACCTTATCGCGTATTCGACGTCCAGCGTATCCAGGTCGTTTTCCATTTCGACGACGTAAACGTCGTACGCCGGTTTTCCGAACGGGTAATCCGGGTCCGCCAGCAATCGGGCCACGCGTTCGCCGCCGCCCAGCCCCTCGACGCGGCGGTGTTTCCCTATCCTTTCTAGCGATTCCCGGTTCGGCCAAACGTACGGCGACGTGGTGTCCGGTTCGATCGCTTCCGTTAGTATTAACGAGCCCGGCGGTACGATATCCTCGACGTACTTCAGCGCGGATGTACGGGCGTCTTCGCAACGTTCCCACGCGGCAAGTTTCACGTCGGCGAAGGTTACGATAACAAGTACTGCCGCGAAGGACGCTCCACAGACGTACGCGAACGCCGGATTCGCTCTATTTTTCACCAGACCGTACGAGTCCGT
>CP070755.1:1806591-1812947 GCA_020348885.1 Candidatus Coatesiibacteriota bacterium
CCCAGCCCCTTGGACATACACACGGAGACCGCGTCGGCGTGCTTGACGTACTCGCCCGGTTCCACGCCCGCCGCGACGGCGGCGTTGAATAGCCGCGCGCCGTCAATGTAAAGCAAAACGCCCCGGGACCGGGCGAACTCGCTTACCTCTGCTACCTTCTCCAACGGGTAAACGCGGCCGCAGAAGCGGTTGTGGGTATTCTCTATACAGATTACGGCGGTCCGAGGAAACCACGGCGAATCGGGCCGGGTCGCCGTTTTGACGGCCTCGATATCCAGGACGCCCCGGTCAGACGGAACGGTCCGGGTCTGTATTCCGGCGAAGGTCGCTAAGGTCGCCAACTCGTATTGTATAATATGAGATTCGGCGTCAACGATTACCTCGTCGCCGGGTTCGGTCAAAGCGTGGAGCGCCACCTGGTTGGACATCGTGCCTGTGGGCATCCAGAGAGCGGCTTCGGTCCCAAGGATACCGGCTACTTTTTCCTGGAGGGCGTTTACTGTAGGGTCGTCTCCGAAGAAGTCGTCGCCCACCTCGGCTTCGTACATCGCCCGGCGCATCTCGGGCGTCGGCTTCGTTACCGTGTCGCTCCTGAGGTCTATTACGTCGTTTGTTTCCATAGGCTTATCGCGGGGAGTGTAGCATAAAGGGGAAGCACCTTCAACGTGTATCAGATTAACCCTTTAATGCAAGCGACGTTCAAGATGCCCACCGTTTCCGGGATTAGACCCCGTAACTGATGCGGGAGCAAGGCCGGACTCAAAAAAGCCGCTCCTATCGGAGCGGCTTAAAACGTACAGTTGCCGGCTTTTACAGCGAAAAACGCGACGCTAGGTCGTAAACCACCGGTATCTCCCAGAACTCGCCCTGCAGTGTTCGGACCATCGCGATTAGCTGTACAACGAGGACGAATATACCGCCGAACATAGTCAAACTCAGGACCAGTCCCGCAAGGAACAAGACGAGAGCCTGCTTCGCGTTTTCTTTGCAGAACCGGTTATCGGGTTTTATTAAAAGCGGCAATATAAACAGGATACCGAGGTACCCGAGACCGGCCAGGACCTTGCCATCCTCTATCTCTTCGGGCGTAAAGGTTAACGCGCCCGAACTCTCTTCGGTCACAGCGACCCCCTTTCGGTAAATCGTCGCGTCAGCGCTTAGAAGTTAAGCTGTTCGGCCCATCCGCCGAGGACCGGCATCTTCCAATACTCGCCCTGGAACGCTTTTACAAGGCCCATTATCGCGAGTACGAGCCAGCCGACGAATAAAGCAAGCCAGAGTATGATTTCGATAAGCCAGCCGATACAAGGAATGAACCACAGTACTACCGAAAGGATTGCGATGACTACAAACGCGATAATCCCCACGATACAAAGCATCATACCCTGCTTCGCGTGGAACTGGGCGAACTTGTTATCCCTGGCCGCCAGGAGCGGTATGAGGAATAGTAATCCCAGGTATCCTATTGCGGCGAACGTCTTACCCTCTTCAATCTCACTCGAGTCGCTCTTGGGCATCTCTTTCGGCGCTTCAGGCGCTTTTTCCTTTTCGTTTTTCTTCTTCTCTTTTTCTTCCGGCATCGTTTACCTCCAGGCTTCCCCTAGGAAACCCCGTTTTAATAGAAAACGTCGTAAGCCTTTAATTAGATGTTAATCTTTTCGGCCAAACCGCCCAATAACGGCATCTTCCAGTACTTGCCGCTAAAAGCGTTAATCAACCCCATAATCGTGAGTACCAACCAACCGCCGAATACGATTATCCAAATCACGAGGCCAATTATCGTCCCCAGAGCCGAGCCCACGCAACTCAACGGCCCGGGGATTACGAAACCGAGTACGCCGAACACGACCGTCAATAAGACCAATAGGATAACGGCGGCAACGCTGCAGGCGATTCCCGCGCAACACAAAACCATCCCCTGCTTACCGTGGAACTTGGCAAACTTGTTGTCCTTGGCCGCCAACAACGGGACGAGGAAGAGTATTCCCAAATACCCGATCCCGGCAAAAGTTTTACCCTCTTCTATTTCTTTATCCCCGGCTTTCGGGGCTTCGGCTTTCTTGAACAGTTTTTCCTCGAGCGTTTCGTCCGCTTCCTTCTTCGGCATACTAACTCCCGGCCTAATAACACCGCCTTATCTTAGCATATTTACTATAACGGGCGCGGCGTTCGTACCTATATACTTATCCTTTCGGCCAGGTCGGCGAACAGCGGCATCTCCCAATATTCGCCCTGAAGCGCCTTCACAAAACCCATTACCGCAAGTATCAACCAGCCTATACAAAGGGCCATTACGACGAGGTAAATTATTAAACACATTACCCAACCAACGACCGGTATAAACGCGAACATAAACCACATAATCCAGAGTACGACGAACGCTACTATCGTTCCCGTGGTCAATACCATCGCCTGCTTTGCGTGGAACTGGGCGAACGCGTTGTCCCTCGCCGCCAATAACGGTATCAGAAACAGGATACTGATATACCCGATCGCAGCGAACGTCTTTCCCTCTTCGATTTCCTCCGCGTCGCCGCCCGGCGTTTCAGCCCTTTCGGTCTGGGCCGGGTTTTCTTCGGGCTCCTCTTTAGCTTTTCTTTCGTTCATCGGTTACCTACGCAGGTTCTTCTCTACGTTCATTCAGGTAGATACTTTAGCACGCCTGCCTTACCGGTAAGAGCGCGGGCGGCCAGCGCTACCTGCAATACCGCCGTTAAAACGAACCATACCGCCCAGACGACGTAAACCCGCGGGCCTATAAGAGGCCGGAACAGATCCGCAACGACCAGCCCTATAACCTGTACGACGAACACCGACAACGCCTGTTTCCCGTGCGTTTTAACGAAGTCGCTTTTGGCGTACAGGTAAATGATTACACATAGGGGCCCGGCGTAACAAAGCGCCGCGAATACCTTATCCTTTCTCGGCGGGCCGTCAGCCATATTATATCTTCGGCGGCCTCCTAATCAAGCGATATTTTCGTCCCGTTATCGCCCGTATGCTTAATCGCCAGCCAATTCCTCTTTAGCTTCTATTCGCACCAGCCCCTCGGCCGCGTCCTCCGCGAACGGCGAACTCGTATAGTAATCGATTATCTCGCGGTAGAGCGTTTTCGCGGACTCCAAGTCACCGGCGTCCTCCCGGATCCGGGCCAGCTTGAGAGTAACGTAAACGTACGGGAACGCGCCGGCCGACGCGGCACGCGCTTTCTCATAGTACGCGGCGGCTTTATCGTTCTCGCCCTCGGCCGCGTAAGTATCGGCTATGCCAACGTCGGCCAAAATTTTTAAATCGCCGGCGCCGCGGCCGGCGTCCTCGAAATTCTCGCGGGCGTCTTCCATCTCGCCCAGTTCGAAGTAAAGGTTCGCTATCTCGTATTTAGCCAGGCGCCCGGATTTGGTATCGCCGTAGCGGTCGGCCACCTCGCCGTATTTGTCGATGGCGTCCCGGAATATGGTTTCTTCGTCCAGTTCTTCCGGCGAAGTTATTTCCTCGGTAGCCTCCGCCAATGATTCGGCTATCTCCTCGTTCACCCGCGCCAGCGCGGTGGCGGCTTTACTCTCGCGGCTTTCCCGGTACATGTACCAGCCCACGTACGCGCCGAATAGCACGAGTACCGCCAACAACCCTATCCCGATGACCTTCCAGTAACGGGTCGCCGCGGCGCCCAGCTTCCTGTACCACGGGAGTTTCTCCGGTTCGAAAGCCCTCCGGCGCCGCTGGCTCTTCTTCGGTCTTATAACGGGCATAACTCCTCCGTATCAAGATTCGCCCGGCGTAACGCCGTCGCTGGGCGATTATAAACCGCGTTCTATGTGTATGAATGAAGCCCGCCGAATATCATATTCGAGAATAGAGTAAGGATCGCGGTGACGAATATGACTATCTGGAGTATCGCCGTCTTCGCCCCGCGCCAACCCCGCAAGTGCCGCGCGTGGAGGTAAACCGTCGCGATAAGGAACACCACCAGCGACGCGACCTCCTTGGGGTCCCAGCTCCACCATACGGACCAGGCTTTCTGGGCCCAGATCGCGCCGGCCACCAACGCGCCCACGGTGAACAACGGGTATCCAACGGCCACGGCCGCGTATCCTACCCTATCGAGCTTCTCCTTGTCGGGGAGGAAGTTCAACTTTCCCTGCGGTTTTATCAAGTACAAAAGGCCCGCGGCGAACGCCAGCGCGAACGCTCCTTCGCCCAGACACGCCAGCGTAACGTGTATCGTAAGCCAGTACGACTGCAGGGCCGGTACGAGTTGGCCTTCGATTTCGCTGGGGAAAATGGACCCCAACACCAGGAGTATAAATGCCACCGGCAGGACGACGATACCGAGGAACACCTGCCGCGTCTTGACGAAAAACGCCAAGTAGAATAGCGCCGATGCCCACGAAAAAACCAGCAAGTACTCGTACATCCCGGACGTCGGCCAGTTACCCGATATAATCATTCTGGCGATTATCGCGTACGTCTGGAAAGCGAAACCTATTACGGCCAAGCCTACCACCGCCGCCGTCATCCAGCGCCATCTCAACCCGGCCCAGAAAAACATCAATAAAGCGCCCACGATATATGCGACGAAAGTCCACGTTACCGGGTTTAGCCGCGCCGTTAAGTGTTCGAGTTTAATCTTCCCCTTGCCGGGCGCGCCCGGCGCCGAGTCCAGCGCGGTTTTCAACCCGAGTGCCGTAACCCGCAGGTCGCCGGAGTCGCCCCCCGCGTACGCGGCCAACACCTTCTCGGCCGCCGGCGCGAATTCGCTCCCTTCACGTAGAACCGGCGTCCAAGGCTCGCCCTCCTCGGCCGGCGGCGCCAACGCAAGAAGCGTGAAATTCAGCGCGTTAACACGGCCAGCCCGGCCAACGAGTTCGTGGGCTTGCCGATTGGCCTTTTCAACGTCGTCGGCGCCCATCGCCGCGTTCATCACGACCGGTATAACCGACCGCTCGAACTCGGTCAGGCTGTACCAGCCGCTCGACGTAACGCCCGGCGCCTCACCCGCTTCTACGTATAATACGCGGCCCTTGCGGCGATACTCTTCGTCGAGTACCAACGCTAAAACCGTTGCCTGTTTATCCCGGCTCAGGTCGCTCTCTGAAACCTTACCGCTGCCCTTCATCGTATCGTACGCGTTAGCGGCGTAAACGGCCCACGGCGTCGGGCGCCCTGTGTAAACCGGCATCTCAGCGAAGACACCCGGCAAACCGGCTTCCTCTATCGAGTCGAAGTCCGGTTCGTATTCGGCGACGGCCGGAGGCGTCGCGGCGAAAATGGCCCCTATTAACGCCAATACAACGACCCTATTAACCATATAACCCCTTATTCCTTCAGTTTTAACCCAAGCTTTTTGGACATATCGATCGTTACCCGTTCGAACTTCTCGGCGAACATATCGTTGCCCTTGTTCGACTGCCCGGCGATTATCGTTCTACCGGCGTCGCCTATCACGTATATCCGTTCGTGCCGCAGGTAAAGAGCCATCATAACGCCCAGCGAGAACAGTATCGCGCCGGCGTAGAAGACGCCTAGCCCCGGGTCCCGGGACACGGTTAATCCCGAGTAGGGCGCCACGTTCTTCCCCAGGAACTCGACCACGTAAGTCCCGTCCGGCAGTTCCCACGTAACGCGTTCGCCGAAGCCCACGTCGATTGAACGCCCGGTCGCCGTATCCTCCAGGGCCAATCGCCGCACCCTTAAGTCGGGGTTGTCGGTCGGGTCGGGTTGTAAATAAATGTAAATCCTGTTGTCGCCCAACGGGACGTACGAGCCCGACGCCGCCAGGTACGATTCACGGTACAACGGCTCCGGTACGCCTACGAGTTTTACTCTGAAGTCTTCGCCGGCCAGCGCCGGGTCGATTCGCTGAAAGATGTCCATGTCGCTATCGTCGTAAAAGCTGAAACCACGGGCGGCCGGTTCCTCGCCCTTCACGAGGATCCATACCACAGTAGGGTTGCGTTCCGGGTTGGTGTCGGTTACGCCCTCCTCGGTAACGTAGAAGTTGGCGAAGTAATCGAGTAAGTGGAGCGTATAGCCGGTACCGCCCAACTCTACGACTGAACCGGCGACGACCGTCGCCGTCCCTTTCACGCCGGCGACCCGCCACTCCACTTCGACCGTCAGCAGGTCGTCGGCGGTCTCGTTCTCGCGTAATTTTACGCCGGTAAAAGCGAGCGCCGCTTCGCCCTCGTCGTTCATCTCGACCTGGAAAAACGCCAGATGCCCGTAGTGAAGGGGGCCGTTCACCTCGACGACCTGCTCGACGTCTTTTTTACCGGGGGCCGAAACCTTCACGCGGGTCCGGTACTCGGTAATCCGGCCGGTGTTCGCGTCCCGTTCGGCCTCCACGTCCAGGCACT
>CP070755.1:1813047-1829366 GCA_020348885.1 Candidatus Coatesiibacteriota bacterium
AGTCGTGGCGCACGGGTCGAGGACATAGTGTACGTCATCGCGTTTACGGCGCTCCAGGCCTTATAAAGGAAAATCCCGGAGAAGTATAAAATCAGGACGGTTATTCCGAGGACGTTCTTCGCCGGCCGCCGGCGCCTGGTGGAACTCTATTTCGTCATCGGCATCGTGATTATCGCTTTGATGCTCTTCGGGTACACCCACTTCCTGATAGAGCAGCTCCGGTCCGAGTACCGGAAGACGACTCTGGCGTACACGACGTATCAGACGCTGGTGGTCTCGGACCTGTCGGACCCGGCGATGGAGGGCGTCAAGGTTAACCTGAGTAGGGATATCGGCGAGACAATCAACTTCCCGTCGGTAGTCACGGACCCGGAGGGAACGCCGCTGGCGTGGTGGCCTGGATATAACAAGTACCTGGGGAAGGACCCGGACGAGAACCTGGAAATCGTAAAGAAGTTCGCCGCGGATCTGGACCGGATAAACGAACCGATTCCGATAGTGCGGTACACCCGGGACCCGGAGACCGGTAACCCCGTCGGCGCGGTGTCGGTTTACTTCCACTACGGCGAACCCGTCGTGGTGAAACTCCTGTACTGGGTGCCGACTTTCGAGCTAGCGTTGATATTGATATTCGCGTTCGTCGGGATAGTTAGCTACCGGCGGGTTAAAACAAGCGAGCAGCAGGCCATCTGGACGGGGATGGCGCGGGAAGCGGCCCACCAGCTCGGGACGCCGGTGTCGTCGCTATTGGGCTGGCACGCGATTTTAACTGAAAAGTGCGGGTCGGACCCGGGCGCGGCGGGTCCGCTCGGGGAAATCGGAGCCGACATAACCAGGCTTGAGAAGGTGGCCGCCCGGTTCCAGGAGATAGGGGCGCCGGTACCGCTCGTGCCGACCGACATCGTACCGCTGATCGAGGCCGCTACCGCGTACGGACGCAGGCGCTTGCCGGTAAGCTCCGACGCGGAAATCAGAACCGACCTCCCGGAATCGTTGATAGTCCCGTTCAACCCACTTCTGTTAGAGTGGGTGATCGAGAACCTGGTGAAGAACGCCGTCGACGCGGTCCAGGGCACCGACGGCGGGTTGATAAACGTTTCGGCGGTCCGTAAGAACGGCGGCGTCGAAGTAACCGTCTCGGACAACGGCGTCGGCATCGGAACCCGGGACCTCGACCAGATATTCAATCCCGGATACACGACGAAACCCAAGGGCTGGGGGCTGGGTCTGGCTCTCGTCAAGCGTGTAGTCGAGGACGTCCACGGCGGCGAGGCGAAGGTCGAGAGTTCGGCGGGCGGCGGCGCTACTTTTACGGTATTTATCCCCGGCGAAACGGCCAAGAAATAACTCGGTTTGAAGATTCTATTTATCGTATTATTGGCGGCGGTTTTCGCCGCGGGCGGCTGCGGGAAACCTGCGGCGCCCGGGACGATTCCGTTCGACCTGCACGCCGATAGCCTGGGCGTCGAGCCGATGCCCGAGAACGCGAAGTTGGCGGCCAATCTGGATAAAGCCCACGACGGGCTGGAGAGTACCCGCTGGACCACGTTCGGCCCGATGCGGAACGGGTACTTCGTCGAGATGACCTTCGACGGCGCGCCGGAAGTGAGCGAACTCATATTCGACGCCCGCCCGTCGGGTCTCGATTACCCTCGGGAGTTCACGGTTGAGCTGGTGAACCCGGACGGTGACTGGGAGAACCTGGGCTTCTACGACGAAAGCACCACCGACGACGGTATAACGACCGTTACGTTCGATAACCCGAGGGAAGCGCAACGGTTGGTAATCCGCCTGACCAGCGACGCTAACTTCTGGTGGTCGATTCACGAGATATCGGTACGATAACCGACCGGGTTCCGGGATAATTTATGCCGAAGAAAAAGAGCGACGAACCGATAGGCGAGGTGTTGGGGAGCCGGGCCGACGCGTTCTCCGGCGAGCTGCTGACGGTCGACGACGTCCCGTCGGTGGGGACCGTCGTGCGGGCCGCGGGAGACCCGGACGTCTTCGGCGTTATTTCGTCCCTCGAGACCGATACGGCGCTTCCGGGGCGATCGCCCGCGCGCTACGGCCTGCCGCCTGACGAGCTGCTCAGGCAACATCCGGAGTTGGCCGAGTTGATAACGACGAGGTTCGAGGCGCCGGCGGTCGGCCGGCGGTCCGGCGACGCGGTCGTCGTCGGTTCGCCGGGGAAACCGGTTCCGCTGTACACGCCGGTTTACCGGGCCGACGCTGGCGACGTTATCGCGCTGGGCGACGACCGGCGCGTCGTTCGGCTCCTCGCGGCTTCGGACGCCGGGGCCGACGACGGATTCCTTCTGGCGGCCGTCGTGAACCTGGCCGACGCGCGCAGCGAACGGGCCGGGTTCCTGGAGGACGTTTGCCGGGAGTTGTCGCGGCTTCTCGCCGGCGACTATCTGCGGCTCGAGTATATACTGGGTTCGCTCGACGAATATTACGGCCGCGATAAGGGTTAAAGGGACAATGGTCGACGACGAAAACCCCATTGAGATAATTACAAAGAGCAGGTTGGAAGGGCTTACCGAAGGCGTCTTTGCGATAGTGATGACGCTCTTGGTCTTCCTGATAATCGCGCCGGAGTTCGTGGACGATTCGGGCAATACGATGCTGCATATACGGGCCGCCGAGTTGCTACCGAGTATTCGGGCGTACGCCTCGAGTTTCGTGGTCCTCGGGATATTCTGGGTAACCCACCACGCGGTTTTTCATTATATCCAACGGCTCGACGGTTTTATTATATGGATAAACATCATATTCTTGATGACGGTGGCCCTCGTTCCGTTATCGACTTTGATGGTGGTCAATTACGACCCTGTTCCCCTCGCGCTCGTATTCTACGGAGCGAATATGTTCGCCGCGTCGGTTCCGCTGGTGTTGATCTGGATGTACGCCGCGCGGACGGGGGATATGGTACATCCGGACGTGGATAAAGCGACGATGCGTTTAGTAACGTTGAAGACCCTCGCGGCGCCGGCGATATTTATGGTGGCGACGGGCGTCTCTTATTTGGATTTGCACGCGACGAGGACCATATATTTCGTGGCCGGCGCGGCTTATATAGTATTGACCGTTATATTACATAAAAAACGCATACAGGTAAAAAGGAGCCGTTAAAACCGACTGACGTCCCCACGGTTTAGGATATGGAACGGGCTGATACGGAGATAAACTTCTTCGGTAACGTAGTTGGCGGAAGCCTTTCCGGCGACCTCGATATACGTCTGGACCCGGATGTACCCCAGGAGACTATCAAGGTCGGTCGTCTGGTGGTCGTCGAGGGCGAATGGTATTTATACTTCGGTATCGTGAGCGACGTGGCCCTGGGCGCGACGGGACCGGAGGTACTTTCGGCCAAGCCGGACCTGTCCCGGGACCTGATACGCCGGTCGCTACTCGGGACGAACCTGACCGCCGACGCGACGGTTCGGCCGATGCTCGCGATACCGAAGGAAATTGAAGTCGACGGCAAGCCCGTTCCGGCGGACCGAACGGCCCACCGAACGCCCGACGCGCTGGTGGCTCTACGGGCCGAACTGGGGCCGGCGCGCAGCCTTCCGCCGCATTTCGCGCCGGCGCGCCTCGCGGACCTGCCGGACGTGGAGCTCGTATTCGGCGCCGAGGGAGAGGACCGGATGTTTTCCGTCGGAACGCCGATGGAGATGGACGAACTCCCGTTGTGCATCGACCTGGCGCGGCTGGCCGAGCGGTCGACGGCGGTCTTCGGCAAGACCGGAACCGGGAAGACTTATCTGGCGCTGGTTATCCTGACCGGGCTGATTCGCTCGGGCGCGGCTTCGGCTTTGGTTTTCGACATGCACAACGACTACGGCTGGACCGTCAAAAGCGAGAGCGCGGCCGGGCACCTTCCCGGCTTGCGGCAGGCTTTCGGCAACGAAATCGCCGTTTATTCCCTGGACCCGGAAGGTACGAAAACCCGTGGCGGGAAGTGCGACGTGGCCGTCGAGATACCGTATGAGAACGTGCAAGTCGGCGACGTTCTACTGCTGAGTGATATACTGAACCTGCCGCCGACGGCCCCGGACACCCTTTACCTGCTCTACAAGACTTTCGGCGATGGATGGCTCGGCGCGCTCCTCGGTCCCGACCGGGCCGAGTTGGCCGTGGCGACCGGAGCGAACGAGTTGTCGCTGGAAGCGCTTTGGCGGCGCCTGGCCTTCCTTGAGCGCGTGGACTACCTGCGGCCCCAACCGACGCCCAGCGTCGAACCGGCGGACAAGCGACTCTTCGACGATCTGCAGGCCGGCAAATCGGTGGTAGTGGAGTTCGGGCGATGGGGCGACCTGAAGTCATACCTGTTAGTCGCCAACATAATCGCCCGGCGACTGCACGACTTGTATGTAACGGCTACCGAAGAAGCGGTTGCCGGGGGGACCGAGCCGCCGCGCCAGCTCGTCATGGTGCTGGAAGAAGCGCATCGGTTCCTCGCGCCGGCGGTCGCCGACAACACGGTTTTTGGGACCATAGCCCGCGAGATGCGGAAGTTCCACGTTACCTTGATGGTGGTGGACCAGCGCCCGAGCGCCATAGACGACGAGGTGTTAAGCCAGATAGGGACCCGCTTCGTCGGCCAGCTTTCCGACGACCGGGACCTGGGCGCGGTTACGGTTGGGGCCGCCGGCGGCGCCGGGCTTCGGGCCGTCCTCGCGACGCTGGAGAGTAATCGGCAGGTTCTCGTCTTCGGCCACGCGGTCCCGATGCCGGTGGTGATGAACACAAGAACCTACGACGAGGAGTTTATAAAGGCTCACGGCGGACGAGGCGCGAGGAAGAAAGCGACGGACGAGGACGTGAATAGGACGTTTGGGTAATCGGGATCTCGTTTATATAAAGAAAGGGAGGTAGGGAAAGGTGGGTAGGATAACACTATTTACAGTTGCGGGGTTATTCGCCGCTACGGCCGCGTCGGCCGTCGGGTTCGGCTTTGGCGGGTGCTACCTGCTGGGTATGCCTATCGGCGAAGCGAAGGTGACCGAGTATACCGCTAATTACGGTAGCTATAGAGTTACTGTCGACGTCGATACGAGGAATGGACTTCCGCTGAAGATGGGTACGATAAACTTCGGCGTCGGTGCCGTCGTCAACTTCGTTCCGCTATTCGGTATCGAAGGCGGTTTCGAGATGCATACGAAGTACAATAATAAAGCCGCGACCGTTTCCGGAATCGTGAGTTACGGAGGTTATGAAGAGCCTTTCTATGAACAGGTCCTCGAGGACCAGGTTAAATGGAAGATGAACAATATCTACGCGGGCGCCCGGTTCAACCTGCCTTTCGGGGGTTCCGTAAAGCCATACGCCGACGGCGGTTTCCTGTTGATTTTCGGCAAGGGCGTTGCCCTGGATAACGGTGCCGAAACAAACGATTACGTTAAAGGTACCAATATGGGCGTTTACTTCGGTTTCGGTACGAACGTATTCGTTTCGAAGATGTTCGCGATAAGCATACCCGTCAAGTTCAATATGCCGTTCGCCGGGACTTATAAAGGGTATGGGAGCGGTTATGAGGGCCCGGGCGAGGGTAAATTGAAACCGCCCGCGTATTTTACCTTCGGCGTCGGAACCGAGATATTCGTCCTTTAACGACCGCGTGAACCACTTGCCCCCGGTACTTCCGCCGGGGGTGTTTTTTTACGGAGCTGCCGGGCGTATAATAATCCTTGATTAACCGACCCGGCTTTTTTATATTCCCCGTAAATGCCGAAAGAGCGCTTCAAAACCGTCTGGATTTCAGACACGCATCTCGGGTCGAAGATGACGAGAACCCAGGACCTGCTGGATTTCCTCTATTCCTTCGAAACGTAAAACCTTTTCCTCGTAGGTGATGTAATCGATATATGGGCGTTGCGTTCGGATTGGTACTGGAAACAAAGGCACACCAACGTCATCAGAAGGTTTCTATCGTTCGCGAAGGACGGGGCCCGGGTCGTCTTCGTCCCCGGGAACCACGACGAGGCGTTCCGAGACTACGTCGGTCTGGATTTCGGCGATATAAAGATAGAGAGGGAATACGCGTACGAAACCGCCGACGGAAAACGCTTGCTCATACTCCACGGCGACGAGTTCGACGCGGTAATCAAGAGGGCGAAGTGGGTGGCCGTGTTCGGCGCGCAGGTTTACGAGTCTTTGATAAACGTGAACCGGCTGTACAACTGGCTCCGGCGGCTGTTCGGACTGGGCTATTGGTCGTTGGCCGGATACCTGAAACGCAAGACCAAGGACGTCGTCAAGGTGATATCCAACTACGAGCTGGCGCTCGCGAGCGCGGCGAAGCGCAAGAGTTACGACGGCGTCATCTGCGGGCACGTCCACCACGCCGAGATACGCGAGATAGACGGTATAACGTACTACAACTGCGGCGATTGGGTGGAGAGCTGTACGGCGCTCGTCGAGCGTACTGATGGAACCGTAGAGATACTCGATTGGACGGAGCGGGTTGCGGACAAGGGGAAGGAGCCGGGCGAACCTGCGTAATACCGTAAAACCCCCGTAACTACTTAACGAAACAGACTACCGGCGCTTTCAAGCGCCGGTTTCGATTTCGCTTGCGATAATATTCAACCTGGTGTATAATAGCGTTGTAGAATTAAACCGCCGGCGGGCGCGAAGCGTCTCATCGGCGGACATAAAGGGCATTTTCGTATAACGCGGGAGGTAGCGCCTTGCGTTGGCAGATAATATTGATTTTAATCGTCGCGATTGCCGTAACCGGCGGCTGTGTGCGCCGGAACGGCAATGGCGAAAGTAACGGCGGCGACGGCGACTCCAACATAGTAGAGGGCTCCGAGGTTTACGGCGAGATAATACCCGCCGACGAGGACATCGCCATCGAGATAGACGAGTTCGCCGGCGGCGGCGAGTTTTCCACCGATACCGAAACCGAGGTTTACGGCGAGATAGACACCACTGACGGGGGAGATAGCTACACCGTCGGCTCTACGGCCGACGGGTTCCGGGTCCAGGTGTCGGCAGTTTCTTACGAGGACAACGCCGACCGCATCGCCGACGAGGTCCGGGACCGGCTGACCGGGTATTCCGTGTACGTCGATTACATCAGCGACCTGTATAAGGTTCGTGTCGGAGACTGTACCACCCGGAGCGCCGCGGAGACCCTCCGTAGCAAACTGGTCAACCTGGGTTACGACGACGCGTGGATCGTCAAATCGAAGGTTAACGTCGATTAACGAGGAAAACCAATAAACCCCGCGGTCCGCTTCGGCGCCGCGGGGTCGTTTTAGCGCGCAAACGCCCGTCGCCGACGGGCGCATTTCACGTCCAGTTATCAATCGATTGATAAATAAGGACTTAGGGCGCGGGCGAGAAGCGGTTTTTTTTCGCGAAAACCCTTGACACGCGGAAACTTTTTTGCTAGGTTATCCGCCGAAATCGCAGGTCGGACGGTGTCCGGCGTCGCGATTTCGTAAACGTACAGGTTAAACAAACGAATTCTTAAGTTCAAGGTGTTATAGCTCTCAGGAGGTTTCATGGCTTACGTTATTACCGACGAATGTATCGCCTGCGGTGCCTGCATCCCCGAGTGCCCCGAAGAAGCGATAAGCGAAGGCGATATTTACATTATCGACCCGGAGCTTTGCAATGACTGCGGAAGCTGCGCGGACGTATGTCCGGTGGATTGCTGTCTCCCTGAAGACGAAGCATAACCGGTAAACAGTGTAAGACCGAGCGAAGCCGCCCGCGAGGGCGGCTATTTTTAATAGAAAGCGGATCGCGTTTCGTGTTATTCTCTCGCCGGTTTATGGGCGGCGAAGCGACCGATTCCGACGATATTTCCCGCGCCGAGTACCTGGGCGACGCGTGGCTCGACGAGGACGCCCGGGCGGCCTTCGAGACCGAATCCGCTGAGGGGCCGGGGCTTTTCCTGGCGGCCGCCGGCACGGCGCTCGTTTTTCTGACGTTTGTCCTGGTCGTTGCGTGGTATCTGACGGCGCCGCGTTTCGGCCAACTATGGGAACCGCTGCCTTGGGTGCTTGCGGGCGCCGCCGTGGGCGTAGTATTATATCTAGCGCTCGAGTACGCCGGCGTGATATTGACCGTCTCGACCGGTAAACCGATATTGTTGCCGCTCGCTTGGCAGGGGCGCCTTGCGTTGAGATTCACGCCGATTGCGACGAGGATGGCGAAGCCGCTCGGTAAGACCGTCGACCGGATGGTCCACTCGTTCGTCCGGGTGAACAACGCCGTGGTCGAGTCGCTGACCGGCAAAGTGGCGGGACCGGTATTGGTGCTATTACCCAGATGTATCCAATGGGCGGAATGCGAACAGCCGATAATCGAGGATGCCGAATACTGTAAACGTTGCGGTAAATGCCCGATGGCCGAGCTTATGGACATCCGAGCGGGGTTCGAGAACGTCGAATACTACGTCCTGACCGGCGGGCGCGTAGCCGCCGACGTAATCAAAAAAGTACGCCCGGCCGCCGTAATAGGGGTCGCCTGCGAGCGGGAGTTACTCGCGGGGATAGAGTTGGTTGACGAGATACCGGTTGTCGGCATCGCGAACGTACGCCCGGAAGGGCCGTGTTTGCACACGCAGGTCTTTATAGAGGACTTCGAGGAGACGTTAGAGCATTTCGCGACCCGGAAACGATCGGGATAAAACCGTTTCCATCCGGCGTAAGATAAACAACCCCGGAGGAAGAGATGCCAGAAGCGAAAAATTACCCTTCCGTTTTGATAACGATTATATCCGCGTTCGCGTTCGCGGCGGCCGTCTGCGCCGTGATATGGGCTTTCTACGGCCCGCCGTGGTTCGGGGAGGTTAAAGCGGCCGAACCGACCGAACCCGGCGACGAAATCGTGGACTTTGCCGGCGTCAACGTCGTGCTGGTCCCGTCGTCGAACGGCGAACCGTTTGTCAAAGAGCCGCTCGCGTTCGCCCTCGCGAACGAGAAGTTCGCTTTGGCCGACGGGCAAATCTTCGACTGCGAACCTATCGGCGAACGGCTCCGCGTATGGCCGGAGGAGCCGGACGGCGTGCTTACCGCCGCGGTGAAAGATTACAGGTCGGCGAACCTGTACGTCGGCGACAGCACCCGCTTCGTCGCGGTCTCCTACTACCTCGTGAAGCTGCGCGCCGCCGGGCTGGATAACGTCAACCTGGTGCTGGCCGACGATTCCGGCGGCAAGCTCGTCTGGCCCGTTGCCCTCGCGTGGCCGGAAGACCCGGCCGCAGCTCCCGCTTGCTACGTATCGCCCCGGGGCTATTCGTACGCGCCGGCGGGCGGAGAGCCGGTTTCGCTTTCGCCCAAGGAAAGCGTAACCTACGACTCATCCGAGTTAATCGGCTTTATGACCGGGGTATATAAGGCGGCCGGCGTACCTTACGTAGTTTTATGCGTGGATTGGACGACGCCGTTCGTCGACGTCGTGCCGTTCTATGACGCGGCCCGGACGGCCGGCTTCTCGACGGTATATCTGGCGAACGACCCGGCGGACCCGTTTACCGCCGGGAAGCTCGCCGCGTTCGGGGGGGGACTTTTCTATCCCGAAATATCCCTGCTCTACGACGGGCCGGTGGTGTTGAAATGAACGCCGGGCGGGTAAGATGGTAATCGTCGGCCAATAGGGACGACGTTTAAAATATCGTTTGCTATAGGAATAAGAAAAGGCGCGGTCATTCCGCGCCGCTGTTCTTTACTATGCTTTGCTTATCCGCCGCAGTAACCGCCGCCTTCTTTCTTCGTGAACTCGACGTTTTTATCGCATTCCGGGCATTTTTTCGGCTTGCAGCGCCCTTCTTTTTCGTACCCGCAGTCGGGGCAAATCCACGTGGCCATTATATCACCTCGCTTCTTCGGATTTATATAGCAAAAACGGGAAGGATAATCAAGGGGAAAGCGAGCGGCCCGGGCGTTTGATAGCCGAAGGGTATCAACACGTCAGCGGTACCGCATTTCGTAAAGCGTGTAATAGCCGCCTTTGACGCCCTCGTGGCCGCCTTCCGCGAGTACGACGCCGTAAACGTCCAGGAAATCGTCGCGGAAGTGATATTCGCCGTCCGGGTTCCGGAAAGGTTTTCCGGGGAACGTGAAGTCGGATTCCCAAGATACCGCGAGGACGTGCGTAACCTCATGGCTCGTGAACCACTCCAGCATTTCATTCGGGTCCTGTATCTCCATCGTATTGAAGTACAGGTTGTGTTCCGGGCGCCCCATTACGACCGGCGTATCGAAGTAGAACGTTCGTCCGTCGTTGGTGAATACTAGAGACCCCTCCGGCAGCGAGTTAACGGCGCCGACGGCGTCGAAACCCCTGAATATACGTTCGGTAACGAACTTGTCCCGATCCTTCAAACCGGGTCCGTACGGGAAATATTCCGATACGTGGTAAACGAAGAACAACGACGTACCGACCGCGAACGCAAGAACGAACCACCCCGCGAGCTTACCGATTATACCGCTTCTGAAAAAGACCGACCAAGCATAGCCCGAAGCTATCGCCGCCGTCAAGGTGGCCGGCATCAGATAACGGACGTTAATCTCCTTGAGTAGGAAGACCCACGCAACGATCGCGACGCCCACTATCGCGACCAGGAACAGCACCCGCGTTAAACGTTTTCTTGCGAAGAATATACCGGGAAGCAGCGCTAGGTAAAGGGGCCCGACGACGCCCTGTCCCCAGAGGTTCGGTTTGAAGGTCAATAGGAAAGGCAACAATAGTTTTGTGTACCACGGCCCGCGAGGTCCCCGGAAGTTCTCGGCGGCGAAGAACTGTATGACGCGTCCTACGAACGAATCCGCTGACGCGGCGGTACGCCACTCTTCGTATCGCGACACGTCCGACACGAAGTAACCGGTTATCGAGCCCGTAGCGATGTGATTGTGGACGTACCACGGAACCGCGAACGCCGTGGCGATACCGTACGTGATTACTAGGGCCGCGATACCGCGTTTTAAGCCCGGTTTAACCGATACGACGACGCAGGCGTATATAACGAGGATTACCGGCGCGAGAACCAGCGCTTGCATCCTGGTCGCCGCGGCGAAACCGAGGAATAACCCGGCAATTACGGAAGCGCGGTAAATACGTTTTCGGCCGTAAACGAGCGCTAGCGCGCCCACCGTCAAGAACAACGTAAACGGGATATCGGCCATAGAGTTGGACCAGTATTCGGCGAACATAGACGTCGTGACGAGTACCACGGTCGCGAAGACGCCGGCGGACTTCCCGAAAAAGCGGCGGCCCGCCGAGTAGGCGGCCGCGAGGGCGCAAACGCCCGCCGCGAAAGCGAACAGCTTCGGTACTTGCTCGGTTCCGCTTAAAAGCAGCCCGTATCCGTATAACATCCCCCACGCCTGTGGGAAGGCTGATTGGAGGATGTCGTGCTGAAAGGTAATTCTGCCGGCGTTTATATAGCGTTTCGGCAGTTCCAGATGGTACTGTAACGCGTCGTAGCGGACCTCGGGAGCCAAAGCGACCAGTGCGAACGCGCCGCCGAGTATCGCGATAATTATAAACGCGGCCGCGTACTCCGGTTTTTTCGCCCGGCCGGTTAATCTACGTAAAGAACGGTATAAACCGTTAATGTCTTCGCGTAAACCCTTCGGCTTATATATCGCCGCTGCGAGGGACAGGATGAGTACCGCGAAGCCGGCCGGTTTAATGTATAAACCGGCGAACCCCAATATCGTTAGAGCGACCGATATGACGAGCGAGCCGAGTAAGTAACCCCAGGCCAATCTTTCGCCCGGGGTTAGACTTATCTTCGCGAACGAGAGTAACGGCCTACCGACGGCGAATAGGCCGAAAGAAGCGATAATGAATAGCGAAACGCTTGCGAGGTTCTCAATCATACGAGGCCGTGGAAAAACCAGGAGTATAAGAAATACAGTATTACGCCGATCGCCCAAAGCCCAAAGGCGATTGTTGAGAAAGGGTGCAACCGGAATCGAGAGTCCGTTCTGTTATTTACGTCCATATTATTCCGTGATGAGTAGGTTCTTATATCGATAACCGAACAACTTGAAGCAGATTACCAGACCTGCTCGGTTCTTTCAAGGGGGTTTATAGAAAACCTATACTGAAGAGAACGTGATACGAAATCTTACGATAGAAGCGTAAAAGTCAGAACCGAAATCCGCCGGCGTACGTTAACGTATCGTATGTTATTCTGAAAAAAAGCGTTGCTATACTATACAGAACATGGTACGCTACGACACTCAATTAGACACGTCCTTACGTATAAGGCTACATAATAACCCTGTTATGTCGCAGTTGCAAAATTGCCCAAAATGTAAGGAACTTGCCGGCAGTGAGGATTTGTTTTGCCGTAACTGCGGATTTCCTCTCATCATGAAGCCCCGCTACCCGGAACTTAAATCGGTAGCGGTACTCTTTGCAGATATTAAAGGTTTTACCGGGCTCGCCGAAGAGCTGGAACCGGACCGTACCGCGGACGTTATAAACAGATGTTTCCTGATCTTAGACGGGGCCGTTTACCGTTACGGCGGCAACGTCAATAAACACTTGGGTGACGGTATAATGGCGCTTTTCGGCGCGCCCGTCGCCGACGAAAGGGCCGCCGAACGAGCCGTACTGGCAGGACTCGCTATGCAGGAACGTATAAAATCCTTGAGTCGCGCCCTAACCGGGCTTATCGGCGGACCTTTACCGTTAAAGGTCGGTATCGACCTCGGGACCGTTTATTTCGGCGAGGTCGGTTCTACCGGCGACGTATCCGTTATAGGCGATGTCGTAAATAGAGCCGAACGTATCGAAGAAATCTGCCCGCCGGGAGACGTTCTCGTAAACGGTCCGGTTAAAGACGCCGCGGCGCCGTTCGCATATGAACCGGCTGGCGAGGTCCGGTTACGGGGAAGGAAAGAGGTATCGAACATTTGGCGCGTCGCGGGTATACTAGACTCGAACGTCCGTTGGGAAACATTGGGTGCTTCGGAGTTGGTCGGCAGAGATGAGGAGTTCGGCAAGGTTGCCGCGTATATAGAGCGCGCCTTAACCGGCGACCGCGTTATCGTAGGCGTAGTGGGCGCAACCGGGTGCGGAAAATCGACGGCAGCGGCTCAAGCGGTACGTCGGGCCGAGTTGGCGGGGATGCGCGCGTTTTTATGCGAATGCAACCCTTATACAGAATTCGTACCGTATCATCCTTTACGAACGGCTTTCGCGAAGGCTTTGGGGGTGAAACTCCCGCCGGAGCGCGAAGAAATACACGATAAGGCGAAAGAGTTGTTCCCCGAGTTGCCGCCTGCCGGGGACTGGCTTGCGACGCTTTTTTTGGCCGACGGCCAGGTTTTTTCGGTGGTCGTGGATGCGGAAAAACACGAGCGAGAAGATCAGGTATATAACGTCCGCGAGATGGGAGCCAAGCTCCTGGAGAAAAACGCCGCTGAAGGGCTTTTGTTGGTCGTCGACGACTTCGATTGGTCTGACCGGGCGACCATTGATTTCTTGTCGCACGTAAAAGCGGGGGGAAACGGCGGTGTTTGCGTGTTTTTAACCGCTGGAAGTCGGGACGCGTTGAACGAAATCGAGTGCGACGAGATTATCGAGTTCGGGCCTTTGGGCGAAAGCGCTCTACGGGGAATTATCCACGAAAGTCACCCGGCGATGGATAACGAAGCGGTTACGGAAATCGTTACGCGGGCCGCGGGGAATCCTTTATTCGCTGTCGAGTTGGCTCGTTCGGTGTCTCGGGGCGAATCGGTTTCCGAGACGATTAAGATGGTGGTTCAGGTCCGGCTGGACAGACTCGAACCGGAAGCGAAACGTTTTTTGAAGGCCGTTGCTATACTCGGCCCGGACGTTAAAAAGGAATTGTTAAGAAACGTCCTTAATCTAACTGATGATGTGCCGACGATAATAGATGAATTGGCCGGCGGCAATTTTATCAGGCTAAAAGATGGCCTTGTGTCGTTCAATAACGAACTCGTTCGGGAAGTGACGTACGCCACAATTGTGCGCGAAGAGAAAGAGTTAACCGCCGACCGAGCTTTGGCTTTTTTAGACGAATTTTATGAACCCGAGAGTTTGGACTGGTTAATACGCCGCGCCGCCTGGTCCGATCTGGCTGGAAACCGGGCCGAAGCCGGTGAATGTTACGCTAGGTTGGGGACTCTCGCCAGCGAATCTTTCAGTTTCGATGAAGCGGAGCGGTATTTCGGTCAAGCCATTGACCGCTTCGGGGACGAACCCGAGTTCCGACCGATACGCTTTACGACCCAAGTGGAACGCTCTAAAAACCTCGTTGCCGCCGATGAATACGAAAAGGCCCGTGTATTATTGGAAAACGAGTTCCGCGAAGACGACCCGGCCGACCTGAAGGCCGCAGTCGTTATGGGGATCGGCCGGTGCTATTACCGGGAAGGTCAATACAAAGAAGCGCTCGTTTATTATGAGGACGCCGATCACCTGTTGCGGGAATTCGAAGATTCCGAAGCGAAGGCCGAACTCGCTCATTTACGGGCCGTTTCTCTTTACCACCTCGGGCGTTTCGCGGGCGCTTTAGGTAACGCCGAAATGGCCCTCGGGACTTATAGGACGCTGGCCGATAAAGACAACGAAGCAGCCGCATTGAACGTACTGGGTATAATTGACCGAATGTTAAGGCGGAACGAGTCGGCGGTAAAGCACTTTAACGCGGCCCTAAACCTCTGGCGCGAAACCGACAACCGGCTTGGTATCGCTAAATCGACGCTTAACCTGGGAGGGTTATATACTAATCCCGGAATAAAGGATTTCGCTAAGGCCGAAGAACTGCTAAAAGAGTCCACGTCTATCGCCGAAGAGATAGGGGCTCGTCGCACGATAGCCCGCGCCGAGGCTAACCTGGCGGACGTCTGCGCCAGGTTGGCTAGATTCAAAGAAGCAGAAGAGCGGGCCGGCCGGGCGCTTGAACTTGCACGGGAGATAAATGACGTTGATTTAGAGAGCGCTGTATTGGCGATGTTGGCGTCCGCCGCGACGGATAATAAAGAATACGAAAAAGCTTGGGAGTATTGCGCTCTTGCGTACGAATTAGCTGTAAGAACAAGCGGTAGGATAAGGTTGCAGAAAGCCCTCGACTATTGGGCATCGCTTCTCGCCGACGATCCGGAAGCGTCGGATGAGGAGTTTCGGGAAAAAGCCGATGAACTGAAAGAAATAGCGTATATCCCGGAGTATAAAGAGAGGGCGGATACTTTAATGATAGACCGCGCTTTAGCCACCGGTCGTCATCGGGATGCGCTGGAGTTAATCGAGGGTGTTCGGCAAAAATACGCGGCGCCGACCGAATCGACGCGGCTTTTCCTTGAGTTCCACAAAGGCGTAGCGCTACTCGAGTTGGGCGAACTGGGCGGCGCGGAGGAATGTCTATTGGCCCGTTATCGCGCGTCAAGTGAGCCTGAGTTACCGAAGTTACTCGCCGCTTATTACCTGGCGCGGTTGTATTATTTGAAAAAGGAGTACGACAAGGCTTCGCGGTACCTCGATGAAGCTGGTAAGGCGTTCGACGACGGCGGGGTTACGTACTGGTCGGCTGCGTGTAAACGCTTGGCGGTTAAGTTGCTTAAGACCGGGGAGCAAAAGGCCGGTTAGGTATAAGTGAACGAGGATATTTAAGGGTGAAAGGGGAATTATGAGGGCAATAATAGTAGTAGCAGTGTTTCTGGCGTTCGTCGCCGGCGCGTTCGGATACTGCGAGGAATTTTCCATGGACTTAATTGTCGATTCCGGTGGCGGCGCCGATTTTAGCATTGAATACGACAGTACCGACCCCGAGTATTGTAACGAGAATACCGGTACCGATATTTGTGACGAGTACGAGGGCTCCGGCGGGGATGTAGAAAATGTAGTCATAACGACGCACGGCGCCGGTCCGGACAGGGTAGAGGTATCGTACGACGTGGACTTCGACGGCGTTGAGGATACCGGAGACTACGGCGTCTTCGGCATGTTCTCGGATATAGACTACACACTAACCCTAGACCAGGGCACGGACAACGAATTCAAGATAAGCATATACACGGATATACCGAACAACGATGATTACAAACAGTATATGTACGACTTCAAGGTCATCTGCCCGTCCCAGGTGCTATCGACCAACGGCGAGACATCACCCGCGGACCCGAGAGAGGTAACTTGGCCGACGTACGGTACGTTATATACACTGGTGGAAAACGGTACCACCGACCTGACGATCACGTACTAGAGCCGGCAGGGTACTGGCGAGACTGAAACGGAAGGAAACGGCCGAGCGGGAACCCGTCGGGTTCCCGAAAGGGTGAGTTTAAATTAACCGGGGGACTTAACTGTTATTAATA
>CP070755.1:1829466-1834375 GCA_020348885.1 Candidatus Coatesiibacteriota bacterium
ACACCTAGTGCCCAACGTTTACAGCCAGGACTACCAGGGTATCTAATCCTGTTCGCTCCCCTGGCTTTCGTGCCTGAGCGTCAGTATCGGACCAGAAAGCCGCCTTCGCCACCGGTGTTCCCCACGATATCTACGCATTTTACCGCTACACCGTGAGTTCCGCTTTCCTCTCCCGTACTCTAGACCGCCAGTATCGACGGCAGTTCCGCGGTTGAGCCGCGGGATTTCACCGCCGACTTAACGGCCCGCCTGCGCACCCTTTATGCCCAGTAATTCCGGACAACGCTTGCCTCCTACGTATTACCGCGGCTGCTGGCACGTAGTTAGCCGAGGCTTTCTTGTCAGGTACCGTCAGAGTAAGGGATTACCTCACCCGTTCTTCCCTGACAACAGAGGTTTACAACCCGAGGGCCTTCATCCCTCACGCGGCGTCGCGTCCTCAGGCTTGCGCCCATTGGGAACAATTCCCGCCTGCGCCTCCCGTAGGGGACTGGGCCTTGTCTCAGTCCCAGTGTGGCCGGACACTCTCTCAAGCCGGCTAGCCATCGTCGCCCTGGTAGGCCGTTACCCTACCAGCTAGCTAATAGCCCGCGGGCCCATCCTCCGGCGGCCGAAACCTTTCTCCCGCAGTGGATGCCCACTGAAGGACTTATGCGGTATTAGCACCCCTTTCGAGGTGTTATTCCCCACCAGAGGGTAGGTTACCCACGTGTTACTCACCCGTTCGCCACTTTATACACTCCCCGAGGGGAGCTTTAACCGTTCGACTTGCATAAGCTTAAGCACGCCGCCAGCGTTTGTCCTGAGCCAGGATCAAACTCTTCGTGAAAATCCTTAAAACCGCTCGCGCGGTTTTTGACGAAAAACATCGGACCTTTCTACGGTCCGTTAAGGGCTTCGCACGTCTCTCTATTCGGATGTCAAAGAACTTACCGTTTCATTACGGCGCCTCCGTCCGAGGCAACGCACTTTATACCATATCGCCGCGCCGAAGTCAACACTTTTTTTCGCCTCCGTCGAATACAAAACCGGGAGCAAAACAATACGTTAAAAAAGGAAATCTCGAAGTCGTTTGTAAGTACCCTTAAGATATGTTATTATAAATACGGATTTACAGATACTCGAGGGCAACTACTTATCGGAGGCGAAAAGGATTATAGACTACGCGGTGGTTTTCGCCGTTATATTCGTCTCGGCGGCTTCCGCCGGCTATAACTCTATTTTCTAATCGTCTATTGCGGCTTACACCCCGTTTTTATTGCCCTCCTTTCGCTTAAATATAACACCCCCATCCTATACGCGAAGCATCAAATAAAAGATATCCTGGTATTCGGTAAAACCGAACCGCTATGACGTGGAAAAACCACGGTCGAGGTAAAGGTAAACCCGTTCAGGTAACGTGCAGTTACTGCGGTGCGTTGTACCAAATCGACCGGGAAAATATCGAGGAATTCCTACAGTCCGGGTGTCCCAAATGCGGCGCGCCGTTTACCGAAGAGAGTTTTACAACATCGAAGCCCGGGTTAACGCGGCGGTGCCCTTTCTGCGGAACGGAGAATACGCTAAGGGCGTCGACGTGCCGTAAACGTTCGTGTAGAAAACCGCTACCCTATTTAAAAGACGCCGAGGCCATCAGGCTCCGGAACATCCGCTGTGAAAACCACCCGGCAAAATACGCTTACGTTCGATGCGTCTCCTGCGGTAAATACTTGTGCCTGAAATGCCAGACCACTTACAATAACTCTAATTACTGCGCGGAGTGCCTCGAATTAAAAAAAGAACAAGAAGCAATCCGTAAAAAACGAGTTCGTTTTAGGGTAACCCTCTTGGTTTGTTTCGTACTCTCCGTAATTCCTGCCTGCTTTGCGTTTTGGTTATTAATAAACATAGCGGAACGCGTTGACGAGGAAATATTCCGAGCCGAGAAGTACGATAAAGCCCGGATTAACTTACGGGCCGGACGTTATGAACCCGCGTTAAAGTCGTTCGTGGAACTCGACGATTATAAGGACTCGGAAACGCAAGCCGAAATAGCAAAAGAAAAACTCGTCGATTCGAAAGTCACCGCCGCGGAAACCGCCGAAGAAAAAGGCGATTTCACCAAGGCGGCTGAACGCTACTTGAAGGCGGCTGAATACGACCCGGCTTTTGCCGGACGTTACCGGGAAGCCCGTGTTAAAGCCGAAGTCGCCGTCGCCGCCGCGGAGCTCGCAGCGGCTGAAGAACTATCCGAAGGGATTAGTATCACCGACGCCGCACGGGGCGGAGATAGCCACGTTAAGTTATACGATGCATTAGCGAAAACCAACGATGCGTTAACCCGGTTAAACAGAGTTAACGAGTTCGTCCCGGATAACGCCGAATTAATAGCGTTACTCGCCGCCGCTGAAGCGGAAAGAAACCGGTTAATGGATATATCTGATAAAGTAGTTAAACGACTTACCTAATTAGAAACAAAAGAACAACGATATTTAAAGGTTGAGCGAAAAGTCGAGGAAGAACGCGGGTATTTATAGCCGTATCTAGTAATTAAAACGAAACAAACCCGGTTTCCGTGTCGAAGCCGGTATTCGGTCGTAGTTTGAGAAAGCTGGGGACAGGACAGTAGGCCAAAATGATCGAAGTTATAAACATGACACTTCTCGTCGCGGTGCTTCTATTAGGGCCTATCGGTCTAATATTAATCGTAGTAGCCCTTGTTAAAGACTTAATAGAATCTACGTTAAATAGGTCATCCGATCTCATATTAATCGGCGGTATCGCTTCCTTTTTGTTGATGTGTATTAGTTGTATGTTGATTGGCGCCGTCCCTGTAACCGTCGAACACGGGACTATCTTCGTATGCGAAAAATGCGGTAGCGAAATATCGAATTCAGTAGAAAAATCCAACGTACCCAAGTCGTCGGAGTCTGATTACGAGGTAAACGCGAAAAACGGGCTTTGCGAAGAATGCTCGTATAAATTGCGGAAATCTGCCGTAAAAGGATACATAGAGGGGGATTGGGAAACAGTTATCGATAACCTGGAAACGGTAACGAAGTACGAGAAATTAAACGAGAACGAATGTAGGCTACTTAACGAAAGTATTTTCAGGAGAGGTTTAGATGGCGCGCTAAGTATGATCGAATTAGGTGAGAACCGAATTGAGTTGGGCGAGTACGGATCGGCTATGCATGACTTCTCCATTGCGATGGATATATTAGAACGGACTAAGAATAAGCACGCCGAATTAGCGCGGGAATTTCACATAGATACCTACTCATCGAAAGCAAAAAAACTCCACAAAAAAGCCTACAGGCTATCCGAAAAGTAACAGGAAGAAGCTGAGATACTAACCCCACGTACTATACTAACCCGAGTTAAAAACGCCCCGCCTTGAGATGTAGCCGATTATAAACGTACTACCCCTTCGACAGCGGCCAGTTACCGTACGGCCTCGCCGTTCCTGAGGAACCTGTGGGTCGAACCGTTCTTGATGTTGGAGAAAGAAGTTACGTGGTAAAGGAGGGGTACTCAATGAAAACAGTTAAGTACATAACGTTATGCGTAACGTTGGTAGCTGTAGTTTCGTTCTATAGCTGTGCCGACCTGACGCCGCCGTACGGCGGCTGGTTGTGGGTAGTTACAAACGAAGAAGGCTACGGGGACCGAGGTTCGATTATGCGACTGGAACCATCGACCGGCGAAATGATTAATTGGTACCGCGCACCAGCGCCTTGGTATAGTAACAACTTCGGCCTTGCATACGGCAACGGTTTGGTTTGGGTAGGGTGGGAAGAAAAAGACCCGTATTCCGGCGAACACACAGGTTACTTTATAAGATGGCTCGACCCTTCTACGGGAGATGATGGTGAACCTGTTGAAATAGAAATCCCGCCGTTAGGGCTGGCTTGGGTAAACGACGAACTCTGGGCGGCCAAAGGTGATGATTTCTATAGGATTAACCCTAATACAGGCGTTATCGAAGAAACGTTTACGACGACCACTTACGTATATTCGAGGGGTCTGGCCTGGGACGATTCGTACCTGTGGGTACCAGATAACTACAACGAGAGAATATATAAAATAGATCGGAAATCTGGCGACGTTCTACGCGGTATAAAAGCGCCGTGCGACCATATGGCGGGTTTAGCCTGGGACGGGGCCGCCCTGTGGGTAAACGACGAGGACAATCGTTACGCGTATCGGGTTTCGCCTGACGACGGCGACGTCCTCGGGTCCTACTACTACCCCTTCGACAGCGGCCAGTTCCCTTACGGCCTTGCCTTCGAGTTCCCCGACGGGACCGGGAATTGAGGGGGCCATAATACCCGTAAATCAACCCCCCTTGCGAGGGAGATAAGCCTTGTAATAACCAGAGCGTAGTAAAACGAAGGATAAGGGGGCGGTAAGTTATGTTGATAAGAACGTCCACTTTTATCGTATTCGGGGCGTTGGCGTTTACGGCTCAGTACGCGTTGGGGACGACCAACGAAGCCGAGCAGACCGACTGGTCCGGCGGCCCAGGTGTTTCCGGCTAGACCGTATCTTAAAGACCTCTGGTGCAAGCCGTTCATGATGTGCGTGAAAGAGGTAACGTGGTAGTTCCTAAATAATAAAAGGGGGTAAATATGAACGCCGTAAAGGTATTAACGATAACAGCGGTCCTGGTCGTCTTTATAGCCTGCGACGACGACTGGATAATGGACCTTACTCCGCCCGACGGCGGGTGGCTGTGGGTAGTAAGCAACGACTATTACGCCGGCGCGTTCGACAGCGACGTATGGAAAATTGACCCTTCAACGGGCGAAAAACTTCAATGGTTGAAAGCACCGTTCCGCTATGAGAAGAACCGGGGCCTCGCGTTCGGCGACGGCAAGGTCTGGGTCGGCGGGTACTACGAAGACTGGGATACCGGCGATATACTAGG
>CP070755.1:1834475-1850898 GCA_020348885.1 Candidatus Coatesiibacteriota bacterium
GTCCTGTACGAGGAACGCGTAGCTATATTCGCCCACGCGCCCGACAGACGTACTGTCGGTTTTCGCGCGGCCGAATTCGACGCCGGCGCAGAAACGGTTCCACGCCGCCGGGCGTACGTAGTTACGCACGTTGGTTCCATAAAATCGGTTTTCGTGCCGATCGTCGATACCCCAAAGGCTGCTTTCATAACACCTGTCGATTTCGTTATAGTAAAACGCCGCGTCCAGCGAATATAAACCGTCGGCCAACGAACCCGCGTAACGGACGTTGGAATATAAATCGTCGTCGCGTAGCCGCGCCGTTGTATCCTCGAAACTCAGCGGGCCGGGGGAACCGACCTCGCTTTTATAGAACTGCAACCTCCCGGATACTTCGTGGTTCGGCGTTAACTCGCAAATCGACCCGGCGAAGAACGTCCTACCCTCGTAATCGTCGTTTCGACGGTATCCGTCTGACCTTTTATAATCGCCACCGAAAGCAGCCCATGCAAGGCCCAGAGGGGCGCCGCCGCGAACTTCTCCCTTGAAGGTATTATACGTCCCGTAACTGCTGTCGAGATGAAACTCCGGTTCGTCGGCGCGCCCGCCGGTTACCACGTTTACGACGCCGGCGGCCGCGTCCGCGCCGTAAAGAGCCGACGATGCGCCCGAGAGTATTTCCACGCGTTCGACGTCTCCGAGCGGAATTGAAGATATATTGACGTCACCGCCTTGGGGGTTGTTTATCGGCTGCCCCTCTATAAGAACAAGAGTTTCGTTCCCTTTACCGCCGCGGACGGCGATCGACGAGACGGCGCCAAGACCGCCCCACTCCCGAACCCGGACACCCGGCGCGGCGACTACCGCGTCGCCCAGGTCGTCCGGCTCCAGAAGCGACATCTCAGCGCCGGTTATCACGTCTACGCCGAAGGGTACTTCGCTTTCGGGCATCGGAACGCCGACGACCGTTATTACTATCGGCTCGCCCGGCATCACCTCGATTTCATCTATCTCTTCGCTATCCGCGACCGCGGCGCAGAACGCCGCCAACGTAATAATTACAAGACTCGAATACTTAACCATCGGACCTTCTCCTCTCCGGGAATATTACCCTACGTTCGCCGTTTGTTATCGTTTTCACAGGCCAATCGAAGACCGCCGCTACGTTCTCCGGCGTAAGAACCCCGTCCTTCGGTCCGTCGACGTAAACGCGCCCGTCCCTGATTAAAATTACCCGGTCGAAGAAAGCGGCCGCCAGGTTTATATCGTGCAACACCGCGAGCACCGTAAGCCCCTCTTCTCGGTTCAGCCCGGCGATTATCTCGAATATCTGCATCTGGTAAGCGATATCGAGATGGGCCGTCGGCTCGTCGAGCAACAACAACTCCGGTTCCTGGGCGAGAGCTTTGGCTATTACGGCTCGTTGGAACTCACCGCCGGAAAGCTCCGTAACCGGCCGGCCGGCCAACTCCGACACGCCGGTAACTTCCAGCGCCCGCGATACCGCCCGCTCGTCTTCCCCGCCCCAACGCCCGAGAAGTCCGCGCCAGGGAAACCGCCCCAGCCGAGCCAGCTCTTCGACGGTATACGGCAAGTATATCGAACTGTACTGGGGAACCATCGCGACCCGGCGGGCTATTTCCCGCCGCCCGGCTCTGCCGTCGGAAGCCCCCGCGATATAAACTTCGCCCGAAGCCGGTTCGAGATAACCTGACGCTACCCGTAAAAGCGTAGATTTACCGGCGCCGTTCGGCCCCAGGACAGCCGCCATATCACCCGACCGCATCGATAAACTCAAATCCGATAGTACCGGTGTCCCGCCGGGAATCCACGCGAAACTCACGTCGTCGAATTTTAATAATATGTCCCTCATAACCGACCGAATCACAAAGCCCTGCGGCGCATTATGGCCAGGAAGTACGGCGCGCCTATGAACGCGGTGAATACTCCCACGGGTACTACCGGTAGGTTGAAGTAACCGGAAGTCACTCGAACCAGCGTATCGCCCGCAACGAGGAGGAAGGCCCCACCCGCCGCTGACGCGGCGAGCAAAGGGCCGTGTCCCGGGCCGACGACCCGCCGCATCGCGTGGGGGACGACGAGCCCGACGAAGCCTATCGGCCCTGCGAGGGCGACGACCGCCGCCGTGACGAGAGACGCGGCCGCGAGGTGGGCGACCTTCATCCGCTCGACGGATAAGCCGAGGTGATACGCCGCCTCGTCGCCCAGGGTCATTACGTCCAAAGCTCTTGAAGTCAGGAAGAAAAAGATGAGCCCCGCCGCCACCAATATCGCCGTCCCGCCGACCTTAAAGAACGAGATGTCGGGACTACCCAGATCGCCCATCAACCAGAGGAAGACCGAGTGCTGGTCGCGGGCCGGCGCCAACGACATCACCAGGATAACCAACGACGTGAAGAACGCGCCCACCATTACACCGGACAATAAAAGGGCATGCACCGAGAGTATCCCCGTCCCACGCGCGACGACGAACGCGAGCGATATCGCGGTCAAGCCGCCGGCGAAGGCCATCACGTTCACGGCGCTGAGACCGAGGACGGACGTCCCGAGACCGAGGACGGTGGCCAGAGCCGCGCCGAACCCGGCGCCAGAGCTGATACCAAGGATATACGGGTCGGCCAGGGGGTTTCTCAAGAGCGCCTGCAGCGAACACCCGACCGACGCGAGGGCGATACCGACGACCACCGCCGCGGCGACCCGCAGCACTCGGAACAACACGATACCCCACGGCAGTCCGACTTCTCCCTCGAAAAGACGGCCCACGACGGCGCCGGCCGTCTCGCCGGGCGAAAGGCCCGGCCCCACTAACGTCGACGCGGTTACGGCAGATAGCGCCGCGGCGCACGCGATAACGATCGCGACTATCTTACGGGTTTTCGTAATCGCCATAGAACATCTCGTAGAGCAATTCGACGCCTTCGGAGGCTCTCGGACCGGCCCGGAACAATAAATCCTCGTCGAATCCGGCGTAAACGCGTCCCTCACGGACCGCCGTAATACCCGACCATCCGACGCGGGCGGCGACGTCATCCGGCGTTGCGCCCGAAGCCAGTACTATCACGTCCGGGTTGCGGCGAACGACCTCTTCCGGGTCTATTCTGGAATAAGCCCTCGGCAAGCCTTCCCCGATGTTGGTACCCCCCGCCCTCTCCACCATGTCGGCGACGAATGAACCGCCGGAAACGGTCATCAACGGCTCGTTAGATATTTCGACGAACACACTAACCCTATCGTTATCAGCTAGGTCCGCGACATCCGCGTCGACGACCGCGAGCCGACCGTCGAAATCAGCCAACGTTTCGGCCGCGCCCTCTTCGTGCCCGGTTATCTCGCCGACCGCCCTTATGTTCTCCCGTACTCCGTTTACGTCGGGTGCAAAGAAGACGACGACCGGGAATCCCAACCTTTCAAGGTTCTCGACGGTCCGCCCCTGCTCGTGGCCGGTCGCGATCACGAGGTCCGGCTCGAGGGCGGCCACCTTCTCCATATCGACGTTGGAAAAATCGCCCACCTTCGGCAACCCGCGGGCTTCAGGCGGGTAGTTACACCAGGTCGTTACGCCGGCGACGTTCTCTCCGGCGCCCACGGCGAAGAGTATCTCGGTGACTTCGGGCGAAGTCGAAACTATACGCTCCGGGCGGCGCGGGACCTTAACGACCCGTCCGAGGTCGTCGGTCACCTCAACGGTTTCCACCGCCGCGCGTTCGGGCGGGGGCCCGGTGCACCCGAAAATAAATACGACGAAAACTACGGTTGCGGTTTTAAGTGCTTTCATAGTCAAACACCCTAACGAAAAAACCGGCCGTCGAGGCCGGTGGGGTTATCATACGTGAAAAAGTATAGTTAAAAGCGTTAAACTGAACCCTGTCCACCTTCCCGGCGAAGGCTGCTTCCCGCATGCACGGGGACAAGAGGCGGCGGAATCGTCTCCTGGCTTTCGGGTCGTCCTCGGGCCGGCGCCTTCCCAAGTTTAACAGGTGGCGTTTTGCCGGCCGTCGTAACCGATTACAGTGGCGGGGCCGCGCCGGACTTTCACCGGCTTCCGTTCCCCCACCGCCTATTGTTTGTTTTTTATTCGCTCGCCAAGCGAAGTATGGCAACGGTCACCGTACATAGATTAGCATAGACGCACCTCGTACGCAACAAAAAAACGGGCATAAAGCCCGTTTTTTCAAACTACTGTTCATCATCGCCTACCGCGTAACAACCATCTTCTTGACGGCGCTGTAGCCGCCGGCTTCCATACGGTACAGGTAAACGCCGCTCGCAAGGTCGTTCGCGTTAACGTCCTTCACGTACGTACCCGCCGCCGCATCCTCGTCCACCAGCACCTTCACTACCTGCCCGGCGATGTTGTACAGCTTTATCGTTACGTGTCCGTCCTCCGGCAGCGCGTACTTCACCTTCGCGCTCGTCCCCGCAGGGTTAGGATAACTCTGATACAGCGCGTAACTCATCGGGATAAACCCGCCATCGTCGCCTTCCTTCTTGTCGCCGTAGCCCAGAACGAACTCGCCCAGCGAGTTGACGTCGGCCGTTACGCGCCTGTGCGCCTTGTCTATCGTTCCGCCCAGGTCCGTCCATCCGGACCCGTTCCATTGATAGACCGACAGGTAATCCTCTTTCGTTACGTCAAGCCCGTCGTAGGACAGTATCACGCTCACCGGAGCCCCGAGGTTCGCCCAATCAGGCCCGTAGAGGTAGGACGTTCCTATCGTCTCCACGGTTTCCTCCGTCGGCAGAACTTTCGAAGTCGCCGTACCTTTCGTCGCGACCTTCGTCGCTTCCGGCGTCTCTTCGCAGGTTTCGCCCTCGAAGATGGTTACCAGCGTCGGCCCGTCGAAAGCTCCCGTAGGCGCGCGGAGATAGGCACCTTCGGCACCAACGGTCCCGCCGCCAGCCGACAAAGTCCCGGCCGAGAAGCCCTTAGACCCGCTCACGATATTACCGGCCAGGTCCGCCGCCCGGTAGTCCACGACCCCGGAACCCTTGAACCCGACGTCGAGAGGTAAAGTCCCGGTGAAAGATTTGCCGTTATCGGACGGGTCGTTCATGTTAACGCCGACCTTGGTAGAATCGCCGCCGTCGGGCGTGTACGTCGTGAAAACCTCCGGGAACCCAAACAGGTTCTCGTTGGAACCTATCAGCAACTCCACGTAATCGGGGTTCGCCTGGGTCTGGATTACGGATAATTTCGTCACGGGGTCGACCGTATCGGTTGACGGGTTTAACGAGTAACCGTAATCCAAATCGAACCCGATGTACGAAGTATTCGCAAGGCAGAAAACGACCGATTCGTATTGATCAGGGTTAGGTATTTGGATAATCCCGATATCCTGCGGTGAAAGCATATCGGACCAATCGCCTGCTACGTCTTCCAGGTTTCTCCACGCTCCGCCTTTAAAACCGCAGACGTGCCCGGCCCAATCTTCGGAACCGGCCGGATTCAAGTCACTAGCCGTATATTTCAACACGCCCGCTTGCCAATCGGGCAAATCGTTGAAACGTAGGTAAACGTGGCCCAGGTGGTCTACGTAGAAAGGCGCGGCGTCCTCTTCGTTTACCGGGTAATCGCCTGCGCCGTACGTGAACCGGGGCGAAACCGTACTCATCTCCGGACCGTAAACGTAATGGTTACCGTCGTCGCGGTCCCCCGCGAACCAGTTCCATTTGGTAAATATCTCGAACGCGTCCGGGAACCCACGGCCCTCGATGTACGTTTTACTCGTGTCGTACGTTTCTACGACGTAGCTGATAGCGTCTTTCGGGTCACGGTTAAGACTGGACTCTCCGGTAAAATACGGGTCGCCCGGACCCGTAGCGGCCCGCCAGACTTCGGGTACTACTTTGTTCGGGTCTATATTATCCCCGATAGGCCCTTTCTCGGACCAGTCCTCGAGGAACGTATTTATGATACAACAATCGTAACCGCCGTAGCCGTCGTCCTCGATGCTTCTGAGCGTGTTGCTTATCCAACCGCCGCCGCGGTTAAGGTAATCCGGTTGCCCTTCGTAGCAGAAATGTTCGTCCCACATAGACGTAGCTTCGAGGTACCAGCGTTCCTGGTCGGGCGGCGCGCTGGCGCTGGATTCGAGGGCGTCGTGCATGAACTGCATCGAATGCCCGAACTCGTGGGCCGCGATGGAGGTCGTGTTCCAACCGCCGCTCGAGTAAGCGTCGCCGTGTATGCCGTAATAAATGTCGTTGTGCTGTACGGCGTACGAACTGTAATCGAACCAGCTCGTCAGCGGGAACGGCCGGTCTATGTACGTAGCGCCGCCCGTACCGCTGCCCAGGTTGACAAGGTAAACGTCCCACTTGTCGTCGCCGCCATAGTCGTAGTTATCGCCGGGCCACGGTTCGCCGTCCACATCATCGTAGTAATCCCTGAGCGGCATATAGTCCTCGTAACCCGGCACGGGGATCAGGAGATAATCGCCTTTGCTCGTATGGCCGTAGTAACTCCCGCCGGTGTACAGGGTGAAACAAGCCTCGTAGTCCTCGCACGTCCATTCGACTATGTCGTAGATACCGTCGCCGTCGGAATCGGATAAGTCGGTAATCCTCTCGGGACCTTCGGTCGTGTAGTGTACTTTGAAGTTTTCGGTCTCATAGGTGTAAACCGGGTACCCGCCGAAGCTGCTGTCGGTGGTCCCTAAATTCCGGTAGTTGTAGGCGTTATATAATCCGCCGTTTCCGTCGGACCGGACGATACCGCAGTGCTCCTCAAGCAGGGCTTTCAGCTCGGGGCGCAGCGTATCGAACGTTCGGCTCAGTTCGAGGATTATCGGCGTACCGGATACCCAGGGCGCCGAACCTAACCGCTCACCACGGTACTGCGCGGGAACCAGGTGCTCGGTTCCTTTAAAAAGCGCCAGATACTTGTAGGTTACGGCGTAGTCGTAGGGAAGCTCGCCGCGTTCAACGGCCAAATTAATCTTCCCCAACGTTGTCCTCTCAGGCGCCAGATAATCGGCATAAGCCGAAATTGCCAATAACGCCGTCAAGGCAACGCCGACCACAAGGGTAGTAGCGTTTCTTAACATGCTCTATTCCCCCTTTGATAAGGTTGATTAATCTTTTTATCATCTAGTTCGTTTTTTAACCGTTAGATTATGAACGGAGTTTATTCGGGACGCTATCACACGGCGTACGCACTGTCAAGGCTTTTTTTCCGAACGTTACAGTACGTTCACCGCTTAACTCAACCGTTCTTCGGCTTTTTTACGAGTAGCCTCGGCACCGGCGGCCATCTCGTCGGAAAGCTCAGCTACTTCCCTCTCCAACCTCTCGACCACCTCCTCATCGGAGATCCCGGGGATATTTATCTTAACGTTGTATAACGCCCCCGTAAAAGCCGACTCGAGCATAAGTACGCCGCAGGCCACGTCCGAGATGGCGCTCTTGGACCCGAATTCGGCAAGGCTTTTCGCCGCCCGAACAGCTTCGAGGGCCGTTCGCGCCGTCAGCAAAGGCACGTCGGCGGCCACTATCGTCGCCGCTTCTATCGCGCGTGAGCGTTCAACCTTCTCGCCTTCGGTCTCTTTCGGCATCTTAAAAGCCGCCATTACGGCGTCGAAAGCTTCGGCGTCCTCGGTTATCAGGTCGATGAATTTATCAACCAGCGGTTTCGTCACCGCGAGAGCTTCCTCTATCGGCGACTTATCCTCGGGCTTTTTCTTGCCCATCGTAATCTCGCCGACCATCGAAAGGAGCGCCGCGCCCAACGCGCCGGAAAAAGCCGCGGCGCTGCCGCCGCCGGGTACCGGGTCCGACGATTTAAGTACACTTACGAACTCCTCAAGCGTCTGCTTTCTGAAATCCAAGACGTTCCCCTTCCGTTATGAATAGTAATTATTAGGCCCGAAATGTTACGTATCGTAGCGACTACCACAATCGGGACTAGTAATAATTACTATTCGCTTTCTATATATAACAGTCCGCTATAGGTATGTTAAGAAAAACCGACCGTCTCCGACGAGTTTTCGTCCTACGGTTTCAAAAGATTAAAGCGGCTATCGTAATACTACCATCTTTCCAGCTACGCTACCACTTCCGGTCGATAACCGCGAAACGTAAACGCCGGGCGTAAGAACCAAATCCGCCTCTACCATGTGCTCGCCTCGCTGGGCGTCGCCGGAGTAAATATCGGCCACTTTACGTCCCTTGATATCGTAAACCGCCAATTCGGCCCAACCGTTTTCCGGAACCGAAAATACAAACGTAGCTGTACCGTTCGTTACAGGGTTCAGAGCCGGCGGCGCCAAACTCAACGCCCCCGGTTTCGCGCCGGTGTAACACTCGACCGGCCCGAACGTTTCGCTACGGCCCGACGCGTCGAACACTTTGAGGTAATAACTATGCAGTCCCGACGAAAGCTCCTCGTCCACGTATCTGAAAGGCGGTTCGCCCCCAATGAGTTCGCTGTTTACCCCTATGCGCGGTCCGGCCCCATCCCGACGGAAGATATCGAAACCGACGGCCTCGCCGGACGCGACCCGCCACGATAAAACGGCCCTGTCGTTAAAACCTTCCGCTCGGAACTCCGTTACCGAAACGTCGGTCGTGTACTCGCTCAGGAAAACCACCAACGGGTCCCTCGAAAAACCGGCGGCCAGATCGAGAGCGCCGTCGGCGTTCACGTCGCCCACAGCGACGGCGCGGCACTGCTCATCGGCCGTGTACTGCCAAGTCGGTTCCGTTTCGATTATACCGTCCAGATTCTCCCAGACCGATACGCCGCGGTATGGGTAATTCGCGATGACGACGTCCTGATAGCCGTCGCCGTCGAAGTCACCGACCAGCGCATCGTTGGCGTGAAGCTCATTATCCGACTGCCACGCCGGCGTATCGCCCAGCGTCCCGCCGTCGTTTTCGTATATCTGCGCGTACTCGCCCGAACCTACCACCAACAGGTCCTGGTCGTCGTCCAAATCGAAATCGAAGAAAATGACCTTCTTGTCGGTACGTCCTGTGTCCCCCGTGTCCCATCCCGGCGAAGTATCGGGAACGCCCGTAGAGTTGAAATAAACACCCGTAGCGAAATTCGACCACTTCGCTACCGCAACGTCGAGTTTCGTCGAATAGGTATAATCGACCTCGATAACCTCGCCCTCGTCCAGGGGCCGGCAAAAGGTAATCCACCCGGCATACAGGTCATACGAATACGCGTATTCGAACGTGACGAACTGGACGTCGTCGATACTGACCAGCGGGCGCTTTTCCAGGTAAAAGGTTACACGTGAGCCGTCGCCGACGAGCTGCTCGCCGGTAACCTGGGCGAAGTCGGCGCCGTCTACATCGCCCAACGATACGCCATTGTAAACACCCAGGTCTGCCGACGACCATCCCGGAGTCTGGATCAGGCCTGAGCCGTCGTTCCAGTATATGTAAGCCGGTCTGTCCGGGTCGGGTGATACCCCCTCGTTGGCGGTGGCGGCATCCAGGTCACCATCGCCGTCAATGTCGCCTAGGCAAACGCCTGTGGCCCACGCCGACCTGATCGACGACCAATCGGGCGACGTGTTCGGGCCGCCGGGCGCGCCGTAATAGACCGAATCGGGATTAAACGAAAACCCGCCGTTGGCGAAGAATATATCGGGTATTCCGTCACTGTTTAGGTCGCCGGTCGCGACTTCGGTGGTGTGACGCTGGACGTCGGTCTGCCAATCGTACGTATCGCCGAGTTCACCGTAGTCGTTGTAAAACATGAGGTTATTATAGTAAGGTATGGGTGGATACCAATCGGTTCCGTTATAACAACCGGCTATCAAATCCAGGTCGCCGTCGTCGTCCGCGTCTGCGAAAGCGAGCCCGCCGTACGCCCATTGTTCGTCGTCCCAGACCCAGGACGGTTCGGTTTCCAGCGGTATGTCTGCCGCCGCGAAACAAACCGCCAGAAGCGACGCTAGAATACCTTTATACATCGTAACCCCCTTCGATTGGAAAACGAGTGATTATACGTAGGTATCCGGTAAAAAGCAATCCGAAATCCAAGGAAAGGCGGAAACCCTTGCAAGAGAACCCGTTTCGTGCTATCGTTTCACCGATGGTTCCGACCGACGAAGACCGCTTAAACGAAATCGAAAAGCGCCTGGCCCGAATAGAAGAACGCCTGCTGGATGTCGAAAAGGACCTTTCTTTCGACGTACGCCGCGACGCGACCACCCGCCGGTTCAATATGTGGATACGTATAGGCGTCTATGCTCTGGGGCTTCTTCTGATACTGTTCCTTTTCGTCCTTATGAAATGGGATATAATTACAATATAACAGGTATAGCCGTAACCTCGTCCGTTATACTAATGTTGTTGGCGGTAACGGCTTGCGAAGAGGAAATTGGGTCCCCTACACGACCGCCGGCACCCAATAACCTTACCGCCGAAGTCGACGGCGGAAGCGTCCGTCTCCGCTGGAACGCCACGAACCCGGTAAATTACCGTCTCGAGCGTTCGGACCTGGTCCCGGGGAACTTCAACGAGATCGCACAAATAAACGGCGACACGACAGAATACCTGGACTCGAGCGTCATTTTCGGTGATACGTATTTTTACCGCGTCCGTGGTTACGACTATTGAGGAGACTATCAGGACTATTTTAGCGAATACTCGAACGAGGTCGAGATAACTATAGAATGAAACCTTACGCTTGACCTACGTCCGATAAAACGATGAATAAACGCGCGCCGGGGGCGTAGCTCAGTCGGAAGAGCGGCGGCTTTGCAAGCCGCAGGTCGGCGGTTCGAGCCCGCTCGCCTCCAAAATATATATCGAACAACCAGCGGAGTCTCCGCCGGGTGTTCTTTTTAAAACCCCCGGTACAAACCTACCTTCCGGGCGTACTCCTTAACGGCCGATATTTCGTCGTACGTCGGATGTCGGTTCAATCCCGCGTACTCGTCGTATCGGTAACACGGCCGATACTGCACCATTATATTAACGTAGGTGTCTCTCGAAAGTTCCCCGGCCAGAAAATCGATAACCCGTTCGCTGTCGGCGAGACCGTTCGGCAACACCAGATGCCGAACGAGTACTCCCCGGGTCGCGACGCCCCGACCGTCGGTCGCCAGGTCGCCTACTTGCCGGTACATCTCCCGCAGGGCTTCCCGCATCCGGTCGAAGTAGTTGGACGCGCCCGACAATTCGCCGGCCGGCGCATCCGGTCCGTACTTGGCGTCGGGCATGTACACCTCGACGAGTCCGTCCAGCAGCTCTATCGTTTCTGCGCTCTCGTACCCGCCCGAGTTCCATACTATTGGGACTTGTAACCCTTTATCCCGGGCAGTTTTAATCGCTTCGGATAAAGGCGCGGTGAAATGAGTGGGCGACACGAAGTTAACGTTCTCGCATCCGCTACGCTCAAGCCCCAGCATAACGTAGGCGAGTTTATCCGGTTTCATTTCCCGCCCGGCCCGGTAATGGCTGATGTCGAAGTTCTGGCAGAATATACATTTGAGGTTGCAGCCGCCGAAGAATATGGTGCCGGAACCGCCGCCGCCGACCAGCTCGCGTTCTTCCCCGTAATGGGGCCCGTACGACGCAACCAATGGGACGGCGCCAACGCCGCACTCGCCCAGTTCGCCGGCGGCCCGGTCGGCGCCACAGCGCCGCGGGCATATAACGCACGGGTCGTAAATTCTTCTCAACGCTTCCATACGTCTTTTATCATTAGTTTTGCGCATACGGAACCAGCCTTTTAACCTTGCGAAAAAGACCGGCTAGTGTTAATTTCGTAAAGCGAGTAACGGAAATAACCAAACACAATACTCATACGATATATTGGTTATTACGGACGATTCTAACAGGCACGAAACTATACTCAGTAGCGATGGGGCCGTTCTCGTCGTGATAGACGTACAGGAACGACTGGCTAACGCAATGCCGAAACTCGACGAATACTACCGTAACGTCGGTATCCTTATCAAGGCTTTTAGGCGGCTGGGCGCGCCTGTAGTCGTTACGGAACAATACGCAAAAGGCCTCGGGCCGACGGTCCCAGAGATAGCCAGCGCGCTGGGCGAGTTCGAACCGGTCGAGAAGATGACCTTCTCCTGCGCGGGCGAACCGAAGTACGTTGAGGCGCTCCGGGCGACGGGCGCGGACCAGGCGGTCCTCTGCGGGATGGAGACCCACGTCTGCGTTCAACAAACCGCTTTGGACTTATCGGCGGCGGGGTACCAGGTTCACGTCGCCGCGGACGCGGTACGCTCCCGGAAGAAGCAGGACTGGGCTTTCTCCCTCGAGCGGATGCGCCAAGCCGGTATCATTATTACGACCACAGAAGCGACCGTTTTCGAGATGCTCGTCGAGTGCGGGACCGACGAATTCAAGGACATATCGAAATTAATTAGATAAAGGGGATTGTTGAAGTAGGGGCTAACGTACGGGGTTCTTAGTTATAGATGTACGAGGTTACTTAGCGACATCCGGCGACTTAAACTGCACCGAGCCGCGTAACTGTTGTTAACCGACGAACTTAAGTTCCCCGGTTTCCAAACGGAGGGGCGTATGGTCACGAGACTGGCGATAATACTTTCGGCTGTCTTCTCGGTAGTACCGCTGATTATCGGTTGCTACGGCGACGTGTACGAACAAAAGGGTCTATACGGTCACGTGTACTATAAAAACGGTGTTACGCCGGTAGCCTGCGCCACGGTTACGGCGACGCCCGCCGGCATCGAAGCGGCGCCGGACGCTCCCGCGGGAACATATGTAACCACGTCGGGACACAGCGGTTATTACGTTATCTGGGGACTTCCCGAAGCCGAATATATTGTAACGGCCGATAAAGGTGCCTTCCACGCAGAAGCGCGAGTTACCCCTTACGGCTGGTACGAGAAGAACCTTCTGATGGAAATCAACGATTCCGAAATTGGGGTAGTACCCGGCGCCAACGATAACGTCGGCGTATTACTCGCGGCGCTAGGGTACGGTTACACGACCTTAACGAACGCCGACCTGGCCGACCAGGACAAACTGGCGCCGCTCGGAATGCTTTTCCTGAATTGCGGAGGCGATACGTCGTACGCTTCGAACGCCGACGTTCAAAACAACCTGAAAAGCTACGTAACCGACGGCGGTTTCCTATACGCGTCGGATTACGAGTTCGAGTATATCGAAGCGTGTTGGCCTGATGCCATTTCGTTTTACGGTCGCGACCCGTATATCGGCGACCGGCAAACCATTGAAGCCCGCGTTTACGATTACGACCTAGAACGGTATCTCGGTAGATACTATACGTACGTTACCTTCGACCACAGCGAATGGGTCGTTATCGACGACGTAGATGAGTCAACGGATGTACTCGTACGGGGGAGTTTTGATACCAGCGAAGATTCTTTCGTCGGTAAACCCCTACTCGTCTCTTTTTACGACGGAAACGGTATAGTGATATACACTTGCTTCCACGACTGGGGAAAAAACGACAAAGATATCTTTTTTTACATAATCTCGCTTCCGCCCGCGTCTTAAAAGAGCCAGACCTGAAACCAGCGGAGAATCGAACGGAGAAAGTTAGTGGGGGAAGCGTCAGGTTTCGTTCGCGTATTTACCGCGTTTACCACGAGGAGATTACAATAAGGCGTTTACGATAACGCGGCCGGCGTCGTTGATAAAACCGCGTCGTGGCGCTCGGCCGGCTACGGCTCACAGGTAGATTTAGCGGACGTCGACGTGAACCGCGATATTATCACCCGGGCCGTCGGTTAGATTGACCGTACCCACGCCAAATGGGATATACTTTCGGTCGATTATTGGGACTACTTGCGAACTCATATAAGCGGCAGCCGTAAACGGTAACGGGATTCCGAGTAAGGAAATACCTTCAATACTTAAACATACGAACCGATCGTCGTCGCGGAGTGCCAGGGTAACCGAAACCGGGATGCCCGCGAACCTGGATTCCACCCGTAAATCGTCGTCTTCGTAAGAAACTTCCGTCTCCTTTAAACCTTTCAACTTACGTTCGATCGCGTCGGCCACTTCGGTTTCGGACGCGCAATACGAGGCCGAAAGAGAACCCAAGCTCAATATATGCGTTTCCGTTTCGATGGTCCACGGATCGATTATTACGTCCTCGAGCAGTATTTCGATACTCGTAACTTCGAGGTTATCGAGGTACGCAGCGAAACGGCCGCATACCGTACCTTTATCGGCGGAGATTTTAATATACCTGAAAGAACCCTGCGCCAATCGCGTTGGTTCGTAACCAACCGATACATCCTCCAACTCTTCGAACGTATCCGGGCAAACCCCCGCCAACATACCCGCCGAAACGTCCGCGTTAAGCTCGAACTCCGAGTTGGGCCGTATACTCCTTTCATATAGAATAGCCGTCGAATCATCGGGGAGAGTATATTCTCCTACCCCTCTGAAAACCTTAACGAACCAATCCTCTTCTTCCCTAATTCTCATGAAAGTATTCCAATTCGCTTCGCCCGGGCCCTGGTCCCCCGTTTTAATTACGATATAATCGCAAAACGACGGGAAGTCCTCTTTAGCCGCGAAGATATTCGCGTCTATTCTATCTCTCTTTGCGTAGTAATTGAACGTAGGTTCGGCGAAGTTCGCCGCGTTCGGCACCACACAAACGTTCGGTCGCTCACCGCCGCTTTGCGGGCTTCTGTCAATTTCCGCCAGTATTTCGGAAATGTACCAATCTTCTTCTCTGGGGCCTTCAAAAGTATAAATATGATATCGGTTTCCTCTAAACGGTTTCCAGACTAGTTCACGCGGTACACCGTCTATCCCAAAACTCGAGAGGAAGAAAACCGAGATAATATAAAGGACGCAAAGAACCCCCAGACCCGTTTTTAACGGTCGCGATTTAACGTCCAAAAAAGCGACTCCGAAAGCGACGGCGAAGGCCGGGAACATGGGCGCGATAAACCTATAGTCTTTGTTACGGAGTAGGGTGAAAACCAGGTAGGAGCCGACCGCCCACGCTAGGACCGTCAACCAGCCGCGGCGCCGGCGTACAATACAGTAAACCAGCGCGGCTAAACCGACGAGGAATAAAGCGAAACCCATATCGTAGATACTCGCCGATATGTAGTACGTAAAAGAATCTCCGCTGAAAACCGGCGGGTCGCCCTGGGCTAGTGCTTCCGCCGCCGTGTGGCCGGCGGCGCGGATAATATGTACGAGATGCCTTAAGTACCAGGGCGAAACGGTCAGAACCGAAGTCCCCAGCGCGGCTCCGCAATAAAGCGCCCTCTTCGAAAAACGAACTTCCCTGCCGGCCGGTTCCGCGAAAAGGACGACCAGAGCCGGCGGCAGCACGAACGCGACGGCCGTCCACTTCACGAGGACTGCCGCGCCCAACGCCGCGCCGAAGAGTAAAGAACGCCAGATGCCGCGATATCCGTCGGCGTACGTCAACGCCCATATCGCTACGGCGACGGCCGCCGTCGTCGGGACTACGAGGGCGTAAACCCTGCTGTAATTGTAAAAATACGGAACGAACGCAACGAACGTAGCGGCAGCCAGGCCGGCTCCGTCACCCGAATACTTCCGGGCGATGAAATAAACGGAAGTTACGAGTAACACGAACCAGATGAAATTAGCTATTAAGGCGACGGTTTCGCCCCGCCCGAAAACGATATAAGCGGCCGCCGCCGGCGCGCGGCTCAGCGGCGGGTAATAATCATCCACGTCGCGCATTTCCAGCAACCGCCCGGAAAGGAGCAGGTCCGAATACTCCAAGGACTTGGTCAGGTGCAGCGCGAAATCCCACGGCGGCGGGACTTCGTTTTTCGAAAACCAGACGAGGTTAGCCGCGAAGTGAAAAAGCAAAAGGACAGCGAGAACCCCCGCCGCGGCGAACCGTCGGTACTTACGGGTAGTTATTACGTTTATCATAAATTAACGTTTAGGTAAAACCGGCTCCCGAAACCGGTCGCCGGAAAAGAATCCGTGAAAAACAACGTCGCTTACCGCTCGTAAGTTATAACACCGGCGGATATTTGTCAACCTTATAGGCAAACGCATTTGATAGCCGTGAAAGGAACCTTTGAAATCGCCCCGGGATTTATGTATAGTTATACCGTACTGCCCGGCAATAACTAATATCGAATCTACGTCGAGGAGATTACGATGAGGCGTTTACCTTTTTTCATCGCAACCGCGTTTACGCTACTAACGGCCGCCTCGGCGACCGTACCCTTCGGCACCGAGCCCTGGTGGGAATCCGACGAAAGCGAGTACGGCACCGGCGGGATGTTCTACGATATCGACGGCGACGGTTACCTCGAGTTCGTTACCGGCAACGGAAACGACATGGACGAGGACCAGGAAGGCGTATACGACAACGCCGCCGGCGTCGTCGAGACGACCGCGTCCTGGCGCTCGGCCGACTACGGCTACGGCGCACAGATAGATTTAGCGGACGTCGACGGCGACGGAGACCTCGATTTGGCCGTCGCGAACC
>CP070755.1:1850998-1855785 GCA_020348885.1 Candidatus Coatesiibacteriota bacterium
ATTACCGCCACCTTCCCGATTGCGTGGTTCCCGTCGACATCGGTAACGCGGTAAATATAGACGCCGGAAGCGATCGGGTTACCGCTCGCGTTCACGAGGGTCCATACCGTCTCGTTGGCGGTTATGTCTACGCGTCCGAAAACCCGTTCGCCGGCAACGTTGTAGAGCGCGAGCGACGCGTTATCCGGCAGGTTCGCGAACGTTATGCCCGCGTCGCCCGGCCGCGCCGGGTTGGGGTATACTATTAAGTCGGTCTCGCCGTCGTCGGGGCGCGGGCCGATGATGCCCGCCAGCGTAGCGGCCGTCGCAGCCGCCAACCTCACTACTTCCGCGCCGTACGTGAAGTCCAGGTGTTCGGGCAGGTCTTCCGTTCTATGTATCCAGGGGTAGAAATGTTCGTTGTACTGTTCGATCAGCCCCACCGCCGGGAAACCGTAATCCGCGAAACGCGTATCGTCGGAAATACCGAAGTGTTCCGGGTATATTTCTAATTCGGGCGTATAAACGACCCCCACGGCGATTACCGCGTCCCTTAATTCAGTAAAGCCATTATATCCCAGTTTTATATCGTAAACGGGTTCGTCAAGGTACGCCACCATGTCCATGTTTATTACGGCGACGATATTTTCCCCTTTTTCGGCCATCGCTTCGGCGTACGCGTCGCTACCGATTAAGCCGTTCTCTTCGCCTGAGAAGGCAATAAAACGAACTGTCGATTCGTATTCGTAATCCGCCATCGCTTCGGCGGCCGCGATCACCCCGCCGGACCCGGACGCGTTGTCCTCGGCCCCCGGCGCTAACCTATACGCGTCAATGCTGAACGAATCGTAATGACCACATATAATAATAACTTCGTCGGGATTGACGGTCCCTTCGATTTCGGCAATAACGTTTTCCCAGGTCGGGTAGATGAACTCCGGGTACGCTATATCCCACGTATAACCGCCGTCGTCGGTATTGTATATGTCCGCGTCGTCGTTGATGGCCCAACCTTCATCCGCACTGACGAAGAAGACCGATTCAATCCGTTCTGAACCCGCTATTTGCGTAGTCCAAGATTTGCCACCGTCGTCAGTTCGGTATATAAAACCGTAAGCCCCGCCTATCCATCCGGTTTCGTTGTTTATAAAGAAGATGTCGCGTAAAGAGCCGCCGTATTCGCCCGCCGCTTCGGCCCATGTATTGCCGCCGTCTTCGGTGTAGTGTATATTGTCTCTACCGATTACCACACCGCCGTTCGTATCGTGGAACCAGATTTTACTTAGCGCCCCGTCAGGAAACGACGGAAGGTTACCGGAGAGGTTTTCCCATGTTTCGCCGCCGTCGGCCGACCGATATAAAAGGCATTCGCTTACGAAAGCTTTACTGGCAGCGGCCCAAATTATATCGTCTAGATAGAAAACGGATCGAATACGATAATCACTCGGTATCCGACCTTTTTCCCAGGTATCGCCGCCGTCGTCGGTTACGTAATATATACCGCTGAATCCGCCCGCTATTCCGTTAAAACGGTCGGCGAACGACAAGGTACTAAGTACAGATTCGTTATCCTGTATATCGGCTTCGCTCCAGGTTATTCCGCCGTCTAGCGTTCGAGCAATATACCCACTATAGCCGCATAGGAATCCGTTGTTAACGTCGGTGAACATGACGTCGAGCACGTTTCCGTTGCATTTGTAGGCGTTCCAGGTTTCCCCGCCGTCGTCCGTTCGCCAGACGTAACCTCTGGTGGATATCCAACCGTTGTACTTTCCGGACCAATACGTCTCCCTAGCACGGATGTCACCTTCGTAATGCCAGACCTGCACGTCCATGTTCGGTATTTCGTGGAACGTCGTTTGGACGTAATCGGTCGCGGCTTCGAAGTAAGTACTCGGGGTATAGCGGGAAGGCGTTATGCCGACGCTCAAGGTCTCCACTATCTCCTGGTATCGTTCCGGCGTGATTTTATCGATCATCTCGAGGATGTAGCGGTCGGCAAAGGGCACTTTATCGTCGTATGTCCTTAGCGGCGGAGCGTCCACCGGTTTTCGGACCGGAGTTTCGTTAACGAGCTTCAGTTCGGCGCCGGCCGCGGCGTATTCCATCGCGTCGCCGGCCCGGGCCACGAGGATTTGAACCTTACCCGGAACGTCTATAATCCGAGTGCCTTTTATATCCGGCAGTTGTCTTTTTCCCGGGTTCCATATGACGTACAGGGTCTCGAAGCCGTCGGCGATTATACTACCGCCTGGCACGGCGCCCGCTTGTTCCTCTGAACAGAATATCAGACAGAACGACGGATGCGCTTCGACTACGGCCCAACCGTCGTCTAGAAGCTCGTACGCTTGCTCCCGTTCTTCGTATTCGACCAGGACGAAGACGTCGCCGGCGAAAGCTGCTTGGGCCAGGCTGAATAAGATTACGGATAACCACTTCATCCCGAATCCCCCCTTTTACCTGATTACCGCCACCTTCCCCGTAGTATGGTTCCCATCGACGTCGGTAATGCGGTAGATATAGACGCCTGAGGCGACCGGGTTGCCCCTGTCGTTGATGCGGGTCCAGAGCGTCTCGTCGCCGATTACGCCCGAGCGTTCGAAGACGCGTTCGCCGGCGACGTTGTAGAGAGTGAGAGTCACATTGTCGGGCAGGTTCGTGAAGGTTATCCCCGCGTCGCTCGGCCGCGCCGGGTTTGGGTATGCGATGATGTCCTCTTCACCGTCGTCGGGGCGCCGACCGGTGATACCGGCCAGGGTGGCGGCCGTGGCAGCGGCTAACCTCACTACTTCCGCGCCGTACGTGAAGTCCAGGTGTTCGGGCAGGTCCTCGGTTGAATGGTACCACGGGTGAAAGTGGTCGTTGTCTTGCTCTATAATTTCAACCGCTCGGTAACCGTTTTGCCAAAAAGGCATATGGTCCGATGCCCGTGGTTCGTAAAGTTCCGGGCAGATTTCCAGGGAAGGCGTATAAACAGCTCCGGCGTCTATTATCGCTTCGAGTAAATCGGTCGAGGGTTCGTTATGTTTCACCTTGATATCGTAAACCGGTTCGTCGAGATAAGCCACCATGTCCATGTTAATTACGCCTACGATGTTTTCGCCCTTCTCGGCCATCGCTTCGGCGTACGCTGTACTGCCGACCAATCCTTCCTCCTCGCCGGAGAAAGCGATGAAACGGACCGTAGATTCGTATTCGTACCCGGCCATCGCCTCGGCCGACGCTATTACGCCGCCGGACCCGGACGCGTTGTCCTCGGCCCCGGGCGCGAAATGATAAGGGTCTTCGCTTATCGAGTCGTAATGGCCGCAGATGATGATTACCTCGTCGGGATTGACGGACCCCTCGATTTCGGCGATAACGTTCTCCCAGGTAGGGTAGATGAACTCAGGGTCCGTCAACTCCCACGTATAACCGCCGTCGTCGGTATAGTATATATTAGCTAGATAATCGACAATCCAGCCTTCATCCGCGCTGACGAAAAAGATTGATCCAATGTTTTCCGAGCTAGCGATATGCGTAGTCCAAGATTTACCCCCGTCGTCGGTCCGATAGACAAAGCCATTTTCCCCGCCTACCCATCCAACGTTATCGTCTATGAAGAAAATGTCAAATAGGAATTCTCCGAACTCACTTACCGCTTCTTCCCAGGTAATCCCGCCGTCTTCGGTGTAGTATATCCCGCTAAATCCGGCAATTATCCCGGTAACAGCGTCGTGGAACCAGATTTTGTTGAACGTTCCCAATGGTAAGTTACCGGAAAGATCGTCCCACGTTTCGCCCCCGTCAACGGAGCGGTATATTTTCCTGTAATCGGCCGTGGCCCATATAGTCTCAGCGTCGGTAAAGAAAACCGAAAAGATATCTTCGTCCGCTTTTATTTGATCACTTTCCCAAGTGTAACCGCCGTCGTTAGTTATGTAATATATACCGTCGGAACCGGCTGTTATCCCGTTAAACGGGTCCACGAACGACATAGAGTAGAAGTCTATTTCGTGATCCGTTACATCGGTCTCGGTCCACGTTAACCCTCCGTCTTTTGTCTTTGCTATAAACCCGGATGATCCACACAGGAACCCGGTATTTACGTTCGTGAATACGACGCCGTTTGCGCTTCCGTTACATTCGTACGTGGCCCAGTTCGCGCCCCCGTCATCCGTTCGCCAGACGTAACCGTCGGTGGATATCCAGCCGTGGTTTTTACCGGACCAATGCATTTCGCTCGGGTTCGCTTCACCTTCGTAGTGCCAGACCTGCACGTCCATGTTTGGTATCTCGTGAAAGGTCGTTTGGACGTAATCCGTCGCGGGGTCGAAGTAGATGCTGGGCGTATAGCGGGTCGGCGTTACGCCTATGCTTAAGGTCTCGACTATTTCTTCGTATCGCTCCGGCGTGATTTTGCCGAGCATTTCGTGGATTAACTCGTCGCTGACGGGGTCTATGTCTCCGACGGTCCTTAACGGTGGTCTCTCCAGCGGTTTTCGGATCGGGGTTTTATTCACGAGCTTCAGTTCGGCGCCGGCCGCGGCGTATTCCATCGCGTCGGCGGCCCGGGCCACGAGGATTTGGGCTTTACCCGGGACTTCTATGATCCGGATGCCTTCTATCTCCGGCAGCGGTCTGTTCCCGGGGTTCCATATGACGTACAGGGTCTCGGAGCCGTCGGCGATTATACGGCCGCCGGGGACCGCGCCGGCCTGTTCCTCGGGGCAGAGTATTAAGCAGAACGACGGATGCGCTTCTACCACGGCCCAACCGTTGTCCAGCAGGTCGTATGCTTGCTCCCGTCCTTCGTATTCGACCAGAAC
>CP070755.1:1855885-1895880 GCA_020348885.1 Candidatus Coatesiibacteriota bacterium
CCGGGCCTTCGAGAAGATGGCCAGCGTGATAAGGAATTTGCAAGCGACCGGTTTAATTAATTCGCTGGCGACGCGGAAAAAACCGCCAGCTTCAGGAAGCGGCGTTTAAAGGGCGAAATATAGAAACGCGACTTTAGTCGGGGTGAGTACGTATAGGGTGTAGCGTCCCCGGCTGAAGCCGGCACAGCCGGTCTTCGAACCGGGGTTCGACGCTCCGCCCATCAAGAACCGCCTGCTTCAACAGGCGGTATAAGGAATCGAGCCGGCCGTACGTGAAGGTACGGCCCTACGTTATTCCCCCAGCATCTCCCGTATAATCTTCAGCGTCTCCTCCTCCAGCAACGCCTCGAAGTTACCCGCTTCCCGGGTGATGTTGAAGCCGCCCTGGGCGAAGTCGGGCTTTCCGCCGCCGCCGCCGCCGAAGAGTTTCGAGACCGCGCCGGCCACGTTCCCGGCGTGGAAGCCGGTTTTGATGGCGCCGGGGCTGGCGCCGGTATAGAAGACCACCTTGTCGCCGGCCTCGGTCGCGATTAGGATGAAGACCGGGTCGTTGTTCGCTATGAAGTTGCCGGCGGTGTCCTTTATCGCGTCGGCCGAGACGTTGAACTGATACTCCACCAGCACGTCCACGCCGGTTACCTTCGTCGAGTAGTCGGCGAACTGGCGTAGGCGGGCGCCCTCGTCGCGGGTTTGGGCCGACTTCAATTCCTTGGTCAGCCGTTTGTTCTCCTCGATGTATCGCTCGATGCGGTCCGTCAGGTTCTCCCAGCCGGTCTTGATGGCCCGCGCCGCGTCATCGAGGGTTTCACGCATACGCTGGGCGTACGCGACGGCCGCTTCTCCCGCGACGGCTTCGACGCGCCGCACCCCCGCCGAGAGCGCCTCCTCCCGGACGATGTAGAACGGTCCGGCGTCGCCGGTACGTTCCAAGTGGGTCCCTCCGCATAACTCGGTACTCAACGCGCCCTCTTCCCGGCCGATGAAGACGACCCGAACCCGGTCGCCGTACTTCTCGCCGAAGAGGGCCGTGGCGCCGGCGGCGGTCGCCTCGTCCATGTCCATGTCGCACCAACTAATCTCGAAGTTCTCCATTATCAACTCGTTCACCCGGCGCTCCACCGCCCGGACCTCCTCCGGCTCCAGGGCGCGGTCGCTGGCGTAGTCGAAGCGCAGGTATTCGGCGCCGACGAACGAGCCGCTCTGGGTCGCCTGTGTACCGAGCAGCTCCCGGAGTGCCGTGTGGAGTCGGTGGGTCGTAGTCTGGTGCCGCTCGACGCCTTTGCGGAGGTGCGGGTCCACGGCCGCGTTGACTTCGTCGCCTACGTGCAGGTCGCCGGCGGTCTGGGTACCATAGTGGAGATATACGTCGGCCTGGTTCTTGCCCGTCTCGGCGACGTCGAAGGTAGAGTCGTCCGAACGGAACAAACCCGAGTCCCCCACCTGGCCGCCGGCCTCGGCGTAGAAAGGCGTGCGGTCGAGGACGACGATGCCAGCGCGGCCCTCGGTCAGCGTTTCGACGCGACCTTCGTCGGTAATTATCGCCAGAACCGTGCTCTCGGCCGTCAGTGCGTCGTAGCCGACGAACTTGGTGGCTGGCACGTCCGTGAGACCCTCGAGCAGGGGGAAGTCGACGGTGAACGCCGACGCCTTCTTGGAGCGGTGGCGCTGCTCGGCAAGGGCCGCGTCGAAGCCCTCCCGGTCGGTCGCGATACCCTCCCACTCGGCGACCTCGGCTGTAACCTCAGGCGGCAAGCCGTACGTGTCGTAGAGGGTGAACATCTCTGACCCGGATAAGGTATCGCCGGCGGACATCCCGGCCAGGATACTCTGAAGCCGGTCCATACCGCGGGTTAAGGTTCGTAGATACTTTTTCTCCTCGTCCTCTATGGTCGTCCGCAGGTATTTCTCGCGCCTTTTTAACTCGGGGTACGCGCCGATCATACCCTTGACGATTGGCTCGACTAAATGGTGGAGTAACGGCTCGTCCACGCCCAGCAGGTACGCGTGGAGGAGAGCGCCCCTTAGTAGTTTACGGACGACGTAACCGCGGCCCTCGTTCGACGGGAGTATGTTCTCGACCAGCGTGAAGACGAGGGCCCGGGAGTGGTCCGCAACGATGTTCATCGAGCTGGTCGTTCGGTCGCTCTCTTTATACGCCTTCCCGATTAACTCCTCCGCCCGGGCGATAACCGGCGCGAAGATGTCGGTTTCGAAGTTGCTTGAGACGCCCTGGGTCACGACGGCGAAGCGTTCAAGGCCGGCGCCGGTGTCGATTCCTCTATTGGCCAGCGGCGGCCGGGAGGCGTCTGGTTGCTGGTCGAACTGGGGGAAGACTACGTTGTATAGTTCGAGCCAGCGGTCGCAGTCGCAGTTGAGGTGGCAGTCGGCCCGGCCGCAGGCGTGTTCTTCGCCCAGATGATAGTGTATCTCCGAAGACGGGCCGCAGGCGCCCACGCCGCCGGCGGGGCCCCAGAAGTTGTCTTCGTCGTAGCGGGCAAGATGTCCTTCGTCCAGCCCGACCTCCTTCAACCATATGTTGTACGCTTCGTCATCCCCGACGTGGACTGTGGCGTAAAGCCGGTTCGGGTCAAGCCCCATCAAATCGACGCAGAACTCCCAGTCCCATACGATACCTTCGCGTTTGAAGTAGTCGCCGAAGCTGAAGTTGCCGAGCATTTCGAAGAAGGTGTGGTGCCGAACGGTATGACCGACCTGCTCAATGTCCGAGTCTTTTCCGCCGGCGCGGAGGCATTTCTGGCAGGACGCGGCCCGGCGGTTCGGCGGTTCCACGGTCCCCGCGAAGAAAGGTTTGAATTGGACCATCCCGGCGACGGTGAACAGAAGCGTCGGGTCGTCGGGGACCAGCGGTGCCGAGGTGTATATCTTATGGTCCTTCTTCTTGTAGAACTCGAGGAACTTGCGGCGTATCTCGTCGGTCTTCATAAACGGGCGTCCTTTATAACATAAAGCCCCTGACGGGGACGTTCGTTCTCGTCGTTTTATACGTGCGCCTCGTATTATACGGAAAGACGGCGGTAATTTCAAACGGAAAGGGGATTCGGAGTGGATAATAAAACTTAGGTACGGAGTATATTAACGGGTTTATACGCCGGAAGGTATTGAAAACACGCATATTTCTGTTATTGACTGTAATCCGCGCCGGTGGTATATTTCCCGACCTATGGGCGCCGAAAAACGTTCGCCGGCGGACGTAATTTACGGCTTGATCGGGTTGATACGGCCGGTGAACCTGTTGCTTCTGTTTGCGATGGTCTTGCTGGGGGCGTACCTTTCGACAGGTGAGTGGTACGTCGAGAAGTACGTTCTGGCCGGGTTAGCCTTTTGCCTTATGGCGGCAGGCGGATACGCCGCTAATGACGTAGCCGACCTGGCGACCGACAGGATAAACAAACCCAGGCGCCCGCTTTCGTCCGGCGCGATAGCGGCTCGGGAAGCGGTTGCCCTGGGCGCAGTTTTGTTCACGGCCGGGCTAGTCGCGGCGGCTATTTTGGGGGTAAGGACCGGCGCCGCCGGCCTTTTGTATGGCGCACTTTACCTTTTCTATAATTGGGTCGTTAAGGGCAAGGGAATACTCGCGAACGCTACCAGCGCTACCTTTTTTATCATGGCGTTAGTTTTCGGTTGGACCGCGGGCGCCGGCGCTTTGTCCCGTGTTGTTTTTCCGGTCGCGATCTTCTGGTTGTACGTGGCCGCTAGGGAGATATATAAAGACGCCGGTGATCTCTTTGGCGATAAGATAACCGGGCGGAACACCCTACCGGTGGTGTTGGGGGCGGGCGCGGCGTGTAACGTCGCGGCGGTATTGTTGGGGGCATTTATACTTTTAACGCCGTTGCCGTATTTATGTGGGCTATATTCCGGCGTTTACCTCGCGTTTATCGTACCGGTGGACGCGCTCATAATCTACTTGGCGGTCCAGAACTTGAGGAAATTCGAAGAGCACCGGGTTATATTTACGTATAAGTTTATGAAAGCGTTATTGTTTTTAGCGGCGGTCGGCATATATTGGGGCGCCGCCGATAGAACGGTTGTTTAACGTAGGTGTAACGCTTAGCGTGGAAGCGCCACTAAATAGGCTCGTTCCGAAAGACAGCTACGACGTTGTCGTAGTCGGCGGGGGCCCCGCCGGTTCTATCGCCGCTAAGACGTGCGCCGAAGCCGGGCTAACGGTCTTATTGGCGGAAAAACGCCCGGACCTGGGCGTGCCTAACAGATGCGCCGAGGGCATACCCCGGGAACAGATGGAGCAGTTTGTTAAGCCCAAAGATTCGTGGATCGCGTCCGTCGTAAACGCCGGTTACGCTATCTCGCCGGGCGGTTACGTAGCTGGTCAGGTATTCGAAAACGCCGGATACGTACTCGAACGCAAGGTGTTCGATCGGGATTTGTTCGCGGCGGCTGGCGAAGCGGGCGCCGACATTTTCCCGAAGACCGAAGCCGTTGAATTAATCATGGACGGCGAGGCGGCGTCGGCGGTGAGGTTCACGTTACGCGATAGGAACGTTAAGGCGGTAAAGACCCTAGCCGTAATAGGCGCCGACGGCGTCGAATCCGTGATAGGGAAGTCGGCGGGGTTGACTACGGCAATACCGCCAAAGGAGACCCATTCGTGCGCACAATACCTGATGACAGGGGTTGAACTTGAGCGCGACGATTGTTTGTACTTTTACGTCGGGCGGGATATTGCCCCCGGCGGGTACGCGTGGGCTTTCCCGAAGGGCGGCGGCCTATATAACGTAGGACTGGGTGTTTGCCCGGATTCGGCGGGCGGGAGGAACGCGTTCGGTTGTTTGAACGCGTTCGTCGGCGAAAGATTTCCAGGGGCGAAAGCGGTTGAGATCCATATGGGGCTCGTGCCCGCGTCTGGGAGCCTGAAGAGGTTTACGAGGGGAAACGTGGCGCTGGTCGGCGACGCGGCGCGGCATTCGGACCCGTTTTCGGGTGCGGGGTTGATTCATGCGATGTATTCTGGTAAGATGGCCGCCGAATCGGTCGTTTCGGCCGTTACTGACGGCGGGGATATAGTCGAAAGCTTCGTCGAGAATTACAAAAAGCCGTGGGAGAAGGGTATAGGGAAAAAGCTGAAGCAGTTTTATAAGGTCAGGAATATGTTCCTTGATATTACAGACGGAGAATTGGATACTATTATCCGGCGGCTCGGCGAAGTTGTAGGGGAGAAGAGGATCGGCGTATCGGACATAATCCCGACGCTTTTAAAGGTATTAATGTCGACTCCCAGCCTGATACCTAAAACGCGGCACCTTCTGTAAAAGGGGTCGGATATGGAGATGATAGTAAAAATAGGACGGTTTGCGGCGCGGTTCGTTACGCTGGCGATTGTCGTATGCGCGTTACCGTCAACCGTCGAGGCGAAGTTCGTGTTGGGTCCGAACGATCGTATAAACATATCCGTGTTATCGCGGTCGCCCGAGGGCTTGGCCATTCCCGATCCGGCCGTTTCCGGCGATTATATTATCGACCCCGATGGTAATATAACGCTGCATTATATCGGCGAGATGCATATCGCCGGTTTATCGCCGGGGGAAGCGATAGATTTACTCAAGGAACGGTTTAGCGAGTATTATATAAACCCGGACGTGAACGTGCGAGTGGTACAGATAGCATCTAGACGTGTAGTCGTTCTGGGCGAAGTGTACCGCGTTGGGGTTTATGACATACCTACCGACGAAACCGCGTTAGGCGTTTTGGCGATGGCTGGCGGACCGCGAGGTAGCGCGTTGTTATGGAACGTTAAGGTAATTCGCGGTGGCCTTGACGATCCTCAAGTTTTAACATGTAACTTGGATAAGGCTTTAAAAAAAGGCGATTACGCCGAGAACATCCAGTTAATGCCGGGTGATATAGTTTACGTACCGCGGACTTTACTGGCCAGAGCTAACGACGTTATCAGTAAAATTACGCCTACTATGGGTTTGATAATCAGGTCCCAGGACGTAGGCGATACGTTTAAGTAGTCGAGGAGCCGGGGGAACATGGTCCCCTGGAGTTAACATGAAAATAACGGTAGTAGATTACGTGAAGGTCATTTGGAAGTATAAATGGCTTATCGCGTTTTGCTTCTTATTCGCCGCTGTTCTGGGCTTCGGCGTCAGCCTTCTCATGGAACCGGAATACAGCTCCAGCGTGGTTATTGTCCTACAGGAGGAGACGGCGAAGAAGGGTTTATCCACGGATTTCCTTGCGGGCGGTATCCTTGGGTTGGAAACGAAAACCGGGACCGAAATAGCGATTATCGAGTCCGACGCGTGCCTCGGAAAAGTCGTAAACGACTTGCAATTGTTCATCGACAGAAGCGATATACCGAGGGACGAGACCGGGCACCAAATTATAGGCGATATTTACTTGAACGAAACTATCGCTTACGATACATACAAGGTCGAGTTCGTCGACGGCGCGGGTAACTACCGGGTAAGTACAGAGGGGGGCAGGTACGTCGGCTCCGGTTCGTGCGGCGATTGGTTCCGCGGCGGCGGCATGGGTTTCTTATTGTCGCCCATAGAGACGCCCCGGAAGGGGACGGATTTCGAGATAAAGGTCGACGACCCCGTAGCTTACGTGCCGTTCTATGCCACGAAGAAAATGAAAATCTCTATTGAGAGCGACGATATTTTAATAATCCAATGCCATTACGACGACGCCGTAAAAACCAAGCAAATAGCCGAGCGTATTGTCGCGGAATATCTGTATCAAAAACAGGAATACGGGCGTAGCGTTTCCAAAGAGATATCGCAACTGATTAAGCGCCGTATGAACTACATTCTCCGCGAGAGAAACAAGGCCGAGAACGAGTTAATGCGCCATCAGCAAGAAGAGGGCGTTATCTTTACGGAAGATATGGTGCCCATTATCGAACCGATAAGCGCTCTAAAAAACGAAGCAACTTTAGCTGAAGTACAGAGGGAAACGCTCCGTTTGTATATGAGAGAATTAGAGGGTAAAGGCGATACCGACGTTTCGTATATTGATTCGATGACTATGGCCGGTGTAATAACCGGCGATTCGAGTCTAATAGACCTTCAGCGTAATATATACGAAGCGGAGACAACGTTAACCGGTTTGCGTTCCACTTATACTAATAAACACCCTATGGTAACCGAGCAAGAAGAAAAGGTCCGTTTATTAAAATCTGAACTGTTGAATAGGACACACGATTCGCTGAGGGAAGCTATCGCCGGTGTCAATAAACGAGTTACTCTTTTGGAGGATAAGTACAACGTCTATTACCAGGATTTACCGCCGAAACAGATGGAAGCGGCCAGATTGTCGAGGGAGATTTACGAAGCGGACACGATTTATAACACTCTTGCGGCCGAGTATGAACAACATAAGGTCGAGGAAGCGAAGGAGGATAGCAAAAAAAGGTATATCAGGGTAATAACTGAACCTACGATTCCGAAGAGGCCGGATAAACCGAGGAAGAAGATGAACGCGTTGGTTTCGGGTGTTTTCGGCGGGTTCTTCGGGGTGGTCTTCGCGTTTATCCTTCATATGTTCGATTTTACGCCCGTATTATCGAAGATACCGGGTTACGACAAAATAAAGTCCATATTGGACCTCAGGAAGGGTATATTTAAAAGATGGAAGACGCGGGCGTAATCCGTGAGCTTGCGGACCTAGACGAGCGGGAAAAAAACCTCCGTACCCGCGCCGAGGAAGTCCCGCTGTTAATCGAAGAAAGCCGGAAAAGGACGGAAAAGGCGGAAGAAGGAATAGCGAAGGTAAGGGACGAAGCCGAAGAACAGAAGAGGACTATAAGGACGTTGGAGTTGGAAATCCAGGAGATGAACGATAAACTGGAAAAGTATTCCAAGCAGTTGATGGACGTTAAAACGAATAAAGAGTTCCAGAGTTTACAGAAGGAGATGGCCGACGTAGAAGGGGCTATTACCGAAAGAGAAGACCAGCTCTTAGAGACGATGGATCGATTGGAAGAATACTCCCGTACGGCGGAGAACGCCGAGGCGGAAACGAAAGGAGCCCGGGAGGAAGAGGAAAACAACCTCAGGGAGTTGGAAACGGAACTAAAGGATACCGAGATACAGTTAATAGAAGTATCCGAAAAAAGGAAAAGGGCGATTGAAAAACTTTCGCCCCAGTTACGCGACGAATATGAAAAGGTAAAATCGCATTACCCCGGCGACGCGATAGTAGCCGTGTCCGGTGGCGTTTGTACTGGGTGTTACGTTAACATACCGCCTAATGTAGTCGGCGAATTGCACGCGGGGGGTAGTATAATCCGTTGTGAGCAATGCGGTAGGTTTCTATATTTCAATAACGAATACGAATAACGCCATCGTTGTGGGTCGTCCGCCGCGGCTGTAGTCGGTCGCGGGTTTTCTTTGCTATATATTGCCGGGATGAAGATACTCGCTCTAAATCCCCCTTTTCTACCCAAATTCTCCCGCGAACAGAGGAGCCCGGCGTTAACGAAGAGCGGTACGTTATACTACCCGATGTGGCTCGCGTACGCCGTCGGCGCGTTGGAGGAAACGGGCCACGAATGTAACCTTATCGACGTTCCCGCGGACCCGGGTTGGACCCGCGACGGCGTTTTACGTCACGTAGCTTCGTCGGCTTACGACTTGGCGCTAGTCGATACTTCGACACCGACAATAGATAACGACGCCGGTTTCGCGGCGGCGATTAAGGAGGTATCTCCGGAAACACGTACGGTTCTAGTCGGGCCCCACGTTTCGGCTTTACCCGAAGAAACTCTCAAGGAGTTCGAGACGGTGGACGGTGTCCTCCGTGGGGAGTACGAAATGACGGCCGTCGCGCTGGCCGTTGCTCTGGAAAACGGGGGCGACCCGTCCGCGGTTGAGGGAGTTACCTGGCGCATAGGAAATAAGGTCGTTTCAGCGCCCGCGCGTTCGCCCCTTAACGACCTTGACAGTTTACCGTACGTCTCCCGCGTATACGACAAGTACCTCGCTATAGGTAACTACTTCTACTCCCACAGCCGTTACCCGATAGTAACTATATTGACGGCCCGGGGGTGTCCCCACTATTGCGTCTTTTGCGTATATCCGCAGGTGTTCTCCGGCCGCGAATACCGTGTCCGGAGCCCGGATAACGTCGTTGCGGAATTAAAGTACATTAAGGAAACTTGGCCGAACCTCGGCGAGTTGATGTTCGAGGACGACACGTTTTCGGTGGACCGCGAGCGTACGCGCCTTTTATGCGAGGCGATGCTCGACGAGGGCGTTGGACTGACCTGGAGCGCCAACGCCCGGGCCGACCTCGATTATGAAACATTGCGCGTAATGCGTGAGGCCGGTTGCCGCTTACTCTGCGTCGGCGTGGAAAGCGGGGACGATTCGATGCTGGAGAGTATGGGAAAGCAGGTTGGCAGGGGACGTATTGAGCAATTTTTCGCCGACGCGAAGCGAGTAGACGTTTTGGTGCATGGATGTTTTATGGTCGGGAACCCGGGTGAAACGCGCGGGACTATGGAAAAAACGTTGGAGTTCGCGAAGAAGCTTCGGCCGGACACCGCCCAGTTCTTTCCGATAATGGTTTACCCGGGGACCGCAATGTACCGCTGGGCGGAACAACACGGTCATTTAACCGCGGACGGTTTTTCGGATTGGCTGACGGACGAAGGTTTGCATAATTGCGTCGTGGACTTACCGGGTTTACCGGCTTCCGAGTTGGTGGCGTTTTGCGACCGGGCACGCCGCGAGTTTTATTTGTCGCCCGGGTACGTGTTCTACAAAATGCGTCAATTGTTAAAACGGCCGCGGGAACTTGGCCGGACGCTTAAAAGCGCCAGAGTGTTCTTCAAACACCTCTACAAACCCGCCCGTTAATATATCTAGGCGCCGCGTCGGTTTATATTCTGGAAAACCGAAGGCCGATGTATTAGAATCGTACCATCGTAGTAGTAGTTAAAGGAGGTCAATCGGTGAATACGAATGCTTTTTTAACCGTAACAGCGATTTCGGCGTCTCTGCTAGGATTAATAGGCTGCGGCGGCCCCGCCGAGAAGTTCATCTGCGGGGATTGCGGCGCCGAGTTCGATAGCGAGGAGGAGTTGGACGCCCATATGAAAGAAACGCATCCGCCGGAACCGCCCGACGAACCCGTAACACTATCCGACGAAGCGATGGAACTTCCGGCGGGTACAACGGTGGCCGTGTTGGAGTTGGAAAAAGGCGGCGTTATCGAATTCGAGTTGTTAACCGAGGAGACTCCCGAAACCGCCGGGAATTTCGTTACGTTGTGCGACGAAAAGTTTTACGATGGATTGGCGTTCCACCGGGTGGTCAAAGGCTTCGTCATCCAGGCCGGCGACCCGACCTTCGTCGGCGGTGAACCTGTGGATGTGACGATTCCCGAGGAGCCGGACGCGCGTAAATTCAAGCGCGGTGCGGTTTCGATGGCCCGAATGGCTACTGAGGACGAGTCGGGCAATACCGTCTACGGCGGGACCAGCGGCAACGAGTTCTTCATAACCACGGGCGAAGCGTCCCATCTTGACCCGGACTTCTGCGTGTTCGGCTGGGTAATTACCGGTATGGACACGGCCGACATCGTAGCCCAGGGTACCATTATCAAGCGGATACGGGTCATCGAAGTACCGCCCGAGTAACCCCCGTCCGATGAGTAGGAGGGAATACGTAATCGATATATCCTAACCGCGGTCCGGTTTACGGCCGGGCCATACCGAGGTGATTTCGTAAATGAAACGGATTCTGATGGTAATTACGGTAGCCGCGATATTGCTGGCTTACGCCGCTTACGGCGCCGACACGCCCGAGCTTTCGGACGAGGCTTTGGCCCTTCCCGCCGGGACGCCCGTCGCTGTCTTTACGATGGCCGACGGCAAAACCTTTGAGATAGAGTTATTCCCGGACGAAGCGCCGGCGACTACCGGGAATTTCGTCGAACTGGTCAACGACGGCTACTACGACGGTATCGAGTTCCACCGGGTCGAGGGCTGGGTAGTTCAGGCCGGTGACGCACGCACCGCCGGGCGGGAGGAGTACGTCCACTACATTGAGCAGGAGTCGGGCGAACGCGGGTTCGGCCGGGGCGCGTTTTCGATGGCCCGGCTGGCCGCTCCAAAGGACGATGGTACTTACGAGTATAAAGAGACCAGCGGCACCCAATTCTTCGTGATAAAAGAGGGCGGCGAACACCTGAACGGTAACTTCTGTGTCTTCGGCTGGGTAATCGCCGGGATGGAGGATATCGATGCTCTGTCCAAGGGCGACACGATAGAGGAAGTAACGATCGTGGAGGTACCCGGAGAATAGTTATGCGGCCCTACGCGGCGGCCCTGGCGACGGTTATGACGTTGGCGTCGGTATCGGCATCGGCGGTCGAAGCGCTTGAACCGATATACGTACTTAGCGCCGCAGCGTATAGACTTCCGCCGGGAACGCCGATAGCGGTCGTTGAACTGGCGGGCGGGTCCACCGTCGAGATCGTATTATTAGAAGACGAAGCGCCGCTCACGGCGGCACACTTCGTGAACCTCGCGGAACGGCAGACCTACAACGGTACAGTATGGAACAGGGTGGTGCCCGGTTTTGTCGTACAGGGGGGCGCGCTGTCGGCGGTCGGTCGATTCGACGAAACGCCGGCCCCCGAACGCGAGATAAACGACGAGGTTTGTACGCGAGGCGCCGTCTTTTTAGCCCGAACGGTCATCCCCGAAGGAGCCGATGGTTATCGGTACGCCGAAACCCTGGGCGACCAGTTTTGCGTTCTTCTCAACGACGCCCTCTACTTAAACGACGACTTCACCGTCTTCGGCCGGGTCATTTCGGGGGTGGAACTTCTGGACGACGTGGAAGAGATGGAACCGATAACGAGTGTAAGAGTCGTACGAGTTCCTTAAAAACGTTCGGCGGAAAGAGGACGTAGATAATGCATCCTATTTTATTCGAGTTCGGCGGTCTTCGAATCGGCAGCTTCGGCGTAATGATGGTGATCGGTTTCGTAGTATGTTGGCTGCTATTCCGGTCGGAGTTGAAGCGGAAAAAGCTGAAGTTAATAGATACTGATATGCTGTTGGGCGCGATGGTCGGCGGCATCGTGGGCGCGAAAGCCTATTACCTGATAGAACACTGGTCGGTGTTCGTCGCCGACCCGCTCGGCTCGATATTCAGCGCCGCCGGCCTGGTATGGTACGGCGGCGTCGCCGGTGGGTTGATCACGTGTATTATAATTATAATTATCCACCGGCAGCCCCTGCGGCCTTACGGCGACGCTGTGGCGCCGTCGCTGGCGATCGCCCTGGCGTTCGGCCGCATCGGTTGACAGCTCGCCGGGGACGGAGACTACGGTCCCCCCACAGACTTGCCCTGGGGAATGTCGTATCCTAAAGGCGTCGTGCCGACGTTCGAGAACGTCCATCCCACGCCGATATACTCGGCGCTGCTTTTCTTCGGCTTGTTCCTCCTACTATGGTTCTTGCGAAAAAAAGAAGGGCCGGCCGTCGGGTGGCTATTCCTCGTATATGTAATAGGGACGGCCGTAATACGCTTTTTCCTCGAATACGTACGGACGACGCCGGAAGTTTTCCTCGGTTTTACGTTGACCCAACTAATAAGTATCGGGATGATACTGACCGGCGTTATCTGGCTAGCGAAGATGTTCTGGGCGAAGAGAAGGGCGGCGTAGTTACTACCCGTTTCCTTTAGGCTGCGTCCTTTGTTTTTAGACGGTTAATATAATACCCCTCCGCGAAGGCGGGGTTTTTCGTCGTCCGATCCGAAGAACGCCGTTTTGCGTTTTCAGTTTTTTCTTGCGTTCCTTAGCTTATCGAATATATCAACGCGCCGCCGAGGACGAGACCGACCAACAGAACCGCGACGAATTGGGCTATGACGTAGAACAACCATACGATTAAGGCTTTAACGAACCTTATCCCGAACACGCCCTGGATCACGAAGATGGAGAAGATTATGCCCAGGAAGAAACCGATTACGTTACCGAAGACAGGCAGGTAGGAGAAAATCGCCGTAACCACCCACGTTACCAGCGCCGCCAGTACCGCCGCGATTATCGACCTGCCGAAGGTTCCTCGCCTGACGCCCGCCAGGTTGGCGCCGATCCACATGAAGAAACCACCGAGTACGGCCGCGATAATCGCGGCTACTATCGTAGAACCGATGAACGTCCCCAGTATTTCCATCGTCATCCTCCTCCGGTATGACCGTTAACGGGTTCCGTTGTTACCTACAACTCCCAACTCGTCGATCCTGGATTTGAACTTAGCGGCGGGCAACGTCTCGTATAAATCCCGATAACCGCTGACCGCTTTCGCTTTGAAATCGGGGTCGCGAGTTATTTTGTATAGTTCGTAATAAATGTCGGCAGTTTCCGTTTCTTCCAGTTCGTCTTTCAGTAGGGCTTTAAGCTCTTCAGTACCGGTTATTTCGTCGGAAGCGCTTTTAATTTTGGCTCGCAGAATCTTGCAGCCGAACAACGTGTCCCGGCGTCTAACCTCTTCCGCTAGTTTAAACGCTTCTTCGTTTAGTTTTTCAGCTTCGAGGATTTCGCCAATTTCGTAGTGTATTTCCGCTTTTTCGTTAAGCGCTGTACAAAGGTAGTATTTTAAGCCGTATTTCGTCAACCCTTCGATCGCTTTAGTATAGTATGCCAGCGCTTGATCGAATTCGTAAACGGCTTTGGACGCGCTGGCTATACCCAAATATATGACGTTGATACTCGGTTCGTCGCCCAATTCCTCGGCGGTTTCCAGAGCCCGGCTGAAAGCCCCTGTCGCCGTTTCGTAGTCCCCGAACGTCAGTTCCATATTGGCGATATTACTCAACGTCTGACATATGTTCTGCTTGTCGCCTAGCTCTTCCGAGAGCTTCAAAGCCGTCTTAAAATAAGAGGTCGCGTCCGCCAATGCGCCGGAGCCGGCGGCCGCGGTCCCGAGGCACGTCGCCGCGTTTCTTATCATTCTCTTGTCGCCCAACTCCCGCGCGATGTCCATCGCCGCTTCGTAAAATTCCAGCGCTTCGGCATAATCGCCCTGTCTTCCGTGAACGTTACCTATACATATGTACGCGTTGTGGATGTAGCTTTTATCGCCGAGCGATTCCGCCGCGTCGAGCTGCGTACGCCAGGAATCCATCGCTTTTCCGTAGTCGCCTTGCATAGCGGCAATAATGCCTACTTCGCCGGAAGTACGCGCGACGCCCAACAAGTCGTCCAAGTCGGAAAAGGTACCGAGAGCTCGTTCGAGGAGAGTGTACGCTTCGCCGAAGTCCCCTTTTACCCGTAAGAACGCGCCGAGCGAATATTCCTTTTCGGCGACCAACCGCTCTTCACCCGACTTCTTGGCGAGTTCTAAGTTGCGGCGGCATAATTCTTCGGCCCGCGTCCAGTCCCCCGTTAACTGCAGTATACCCGCGATATTTTCCTGAACATCTATTACCTCCTCGGGATTTTGGATGTAGTTCGATAGCCGTTCGTATAGATCTAGCGCTTCTTCGTTTTTATAGTTCTCTTTCGCGTAATCGCCGGCAAGGCTCAGGTACTCTTTGGCCTTGGCGGCGACGCCTCCTTTCTCATAATGAAACGCGACGTCCGTGTAATGGGGTTTGTCGTTGCCGTATACCGCTTCGACGGCTTCGGCGGCGGTCCTATGTAGTTCGCGGAGCCGGCTTCGCAGCTGCATATCGTACGCTGTGTCCCTCATCAACGCGTGTCGGAAGATATACGACGCTTCCGAGACGGCCAACCATATCCGCTCGGCTTCGCCCTCGAGCAGGGTCGGTTCGACGTCCTCGCCTTTAAGCATCCCTGTTAGCACCGGGACGTCTATTTCGCGCCCGAGGACCGCGGCCGTCTGGATCAACGCTTTCAGATCCCGCGACAATCGGTCGAGTCTTGCGACGAGAACCGCTCGTATCCCGCCCGGCACCTCGACTTCTTCCGAGGTAAGTGAATACCATCCGTCGCGGATTTCGATTAAGTCGTTTTCGGAAAGATATAAACAAAACTGCTCGACGAAGAACGGGTTGCCTTCGGTCCTGAATTCGATAAACGCCAACAGCTTATCGTCCGGCGGAAACCCCAAACGTGCTTTAATCAAATCGGCCAGCAAAGCCGGCGGTAGGTGGTCGAGAGTAAGTTCGCCGGTGGAAATCGTATCGTCCAGCGCCAAAACCGGTTTCGAACCGTCGTCGAGGCAGCGCCCCAGCACGAATATCGCGATAGGGAAGCCCTTTATCCTTTTGGTTAGTGTTTCCGCAACCGTTCTCGAGTCGTCGTCCAGATAATGGACATCTTCGATTAACAGGATTATTGGTTGTACTAGACTTTCGGCCTTGATGAACTCTTTAAGGGCGAAAAGGGTGTTCTCGAACCGGCCTTTCGCGTCCAGCTCGTCGTAAAGAGAGCCCTCCCAGTATAGACCGACAAGAGACCCTATAATCGATTTGACGCGGGTTAGTTCGCGCGCGATGGGCCCGGCCCGGGTTCTATCGGCGTGGTTTTCCAGTCGTTCTATAAGGGCAGACCATTCCTTTTCGAAGTTGGATTCGTTTTCTCCGTAAGTATTCGCGTCCGACTGCGCGAAGTAGTCTTTAAGCGCGTACGTAAACGGGCTCATACTTTTACGTACGACGTGGTCCGGCTGGAGAACAAATATACGTACGCCCGGTTTCAGGTCCTCCGTAAGTTCGAACAGGAGCCGCGACTTCCCGATGCCGGCCTCGCCGTAAATGTAGAACACGCCGCAGAATTCGCCTTCCAAAAGCGGTTCGCAGAAGCTTCGTAGCCGCTCCAACTCCGCGCGACGGCCTACGATAGCGCCGTCGAAGAAGGATTCGTCCGGGCGCTCCGCGAGACCCGTTAACTCAAGGACTTCTACCGGCTCGGTTTTACCTTTAAACTTAAACATGCCTTTTCGAGCGATGTCGTAGCGCCCCTTAACTTCACGGGCGAACGGCGCCGATACCCATACTTCTCTCGAGTCCGCCCTTTGCATAAGTCTTGAGGCCAGGTTGACCGTATCGCCCAGGACGGTGTACGTGGAACGTCTCTTGCTCCCAACCGGGCCCGCGTACACCGTCCCGAACGTGATTCCACCGCGGACGGGTAATCCTGTATCCCTTTTCAACTCGAAGAAGAATTCCGCGGCCCTTGCGGCGTTGTCCTCGTAAGATACGGGCGCACCGAACACCACGAGCATCGTCGGGCCTTTATCGCCGAAGTCGAGTAGGTTGAAGTAGCCGCCGAGGCGGTCGGCGGTCGCAAGGGCCGCCGCGATGAAGTCGTTCAGTTCGTCGAAATCCTCAATATCTTCGAAGGATACGAACGCCGGTACGACGTCTCGGAACTCGGCGACTTGACCGCCCGTTAAAAGGATTTCCGGCAGGAAGGCGGATCCCGCATCTTCGGGCTCTTCGTTCGTCGATTCCCCGGTTTCGGCGGGCGCGCCGTCGTCAGAGGCGGTTAAGATCGTTTCATCCAGGGCTAGTTCCCCCTCTTTACAGGTAGCCGCGGCCCGAGCGCAGTTTACGATAGGTTCGCCTTTGAAGAAGTACGTTTTACGGTCTTCGGCTCCGACGATACCCCAGTTTATCCGGCCGTACGCGAGCCCGATTCTGACCGACAGGTTGAAGCGCCCGAACTCGGTTTCCTGTGCGCCTACAAGGTCTATAACGTCTTGTATATTACGCGCGGACGATACTGCGTACCATGGGCCGGACTGGAAAACGGCCGTAAACGCATCGCCGGCGAAACCCGCGACGAACCCGCCCTTTTCGTAAACGCCGTCTATAACCGGTTCGAATACTCTATTGAGTATTTCCGAAAGGATTTCGGCGCCGACCTTGCCGTGGGCCATAAGCTCTTCCGTCATAGTTGTGAAACCGGCGACATCGACGAACATCGCCGCAGCGTCAAAGTCACCTTCGAGGCGCTCTTCACCGTAACGTTGCGTTATGAACTCGGGGATTGTCTCGGGCATAAACGGTTAGTTGGGATGTACGTCATTTCCTCTATAGCCGGCTATAAGTATATAACAACTGGTGCCGTCAGTGAACCGTTAATTCGCCGAAGTAGTGCGATCGAAGTTAAGAGCTATTTAAACCGGGTAAACGCTTGGAAAGAAACGTCTTTTATGGTAACATCGTCGCAAGATGGGAGTTTCCGCGTCTATGTCGGCTTTTTTCGTTTATGGTCGAGAAAGAGCTAATAGAGAGACTTTGGGAAGCGAGTAAACCGTTTTACTTGGCGCTACGCCGGGCGTCTTCGCTGGCACGGGCGCGTGACGCCGTGTTTACTTACCTGGATCGGCGGAGTCGCGACATACGGGCCGAGGGGACGGCCTTGCATCCCCTTGAGTGGGACTTGGTCTTCAACTGTATTATAGCCTTAAAAAACGTCTTTTCGGAACACAACGAAGAGGTAACCGGCGTGAGCGCGCTGGAGATACTAAGGCGCTTTGCCAGGGGTGAGCCGGTGGAAGCGGAGGTATCGAAGGGCTTTATAGAGGAGTTCCGTCGGTTGTTGTTAGGTGTCGAGAACCGGTCCGGCATGTATGAGAAGCTGGAGTCATCGGAGTTCCTGAGGATGGAGGGGCGCGAAGCGGCCCGCGCCCGATCCGACGACCTGGACGAGTTGGCCGGGCGGATTAAAGACTATACGGACCGTTACCCGTCGGGTCTTGATGCGGAGGTTGTCGAAGAGCGCGCCGAAAACCGCCGCCGCATACTAGACGCGCTGGGCGGCGCGGAAGAGGACTGGGACGACTGGCGCTGGCATATGCGGCACGTCGCCCGGAATTACGGGAAACTGAAGAAGCTCGTGCGGTTAACCGATGAGGAGAAGGAAGCGATAGAAACGGCGAGTACCTGCAACGTGCCGTTCGGCGTTACGCCTTATTACGCATCGCTGATGAGTTACGGAGCGAAACGGCGCAAGAGACACGCGACCCGGGTCCAGATAATCCCACCGATGAGCTATGTCGAGACGCTAATCGCGGAGCGGGAAGACCCGACCGAGGGGCTCGACTTTATGGGCGAATTGGATACTTCGCCGGTGGACCTCGTTACGCGGCGTTACCCTACTGTCGCGATATTGAAGCCTTACGCGGCGTGCTTCCAGGTATGCGTTTACTGCCAGCGCAACTGGGAGGTTTTGGGAACCGTACGCGACGACGCGCTGGCGCCCCGGAAGCGCCTGGACGCGGCGATAGACTGGTTGGGAGAACACCCCGCCGTTGCGGAGGTCCTGATTACCGGCGGCGACCCGTTCGTGATGGGCAACGACCGCATCGAGTACATTCTCGAGCGTCTCGCAGCGTCCGACCACATCGAGCGGATACGTTTCGGTACCCGTTCGGCGGTGGTGCTCCCGCAACGGATAACCGATAACCTTGCTGACCTTGTCGCGAAGTACCACGAACCGCCGAAACGCGAAATGATGATAGTAACCCACTTCCAGCACTCGGCCGAGGTTACGCCGGAGGCGTTCGAGGCCGTACAGAAGTTCAAGCGCCGGGGTATGAACATTTACAACCAGATGGTATATATCTACGCGAACTCGCGTCGGTTCGAGGCGGTCAAATTGAGGCTCGAGCTCAAACGCATAGGGATCGAGCCGTACTATACTTTCAATACGAAGGGCAAGCGGGAGACGCGGGAGTACAGGGTGCCGGTCGCCCGGCTCGGACAGGAGCGGCGGGAAGAGGCGCGCCTGCTTTCGGGCGTTTGCCGCACCGATATGCCCGTGTACAACGTCCCGCGATTCGGGAAGAACAACTTGGCGGCGTGGCAGAACCATCATCTCCTGATGATACTGCCGAACGGGCGCCGGGTATATGAGTTCCATCCGTGGGAGAAAAACATATCGCCTACTGAGACTTACATACATACCGACGTCTCGATATACAACTACCTGGAGCGCCTGGCCCGGCGGGGCGAAGACCCGGCCGACTACGATAGTATTTGGTACTATTTCTGATGGTTACGTATCAATGATCAAGAACGCCGCCGTTGATATACGGCGGTTTCGTTAAATAACGGCCTACTGGTTTTGAGATAGCGAAACAGCGGTGCTTGTGTTAGTTTAACGTGCGATGTCTCCGTTGTACGATACGCCTATAAAAGAAGCCGAGTATGTCGTCTTCGACTTCGAGACGACGGGGCTCAGGCCGTCGGACGGCGCCGAGGCCGTTGAGATAGGCGCGCTCCGCGTCCGTTACGCCGAGGTAATCGGGCACTTCACGGAGCTGGTGTGTCCGGTTCGTCCGATACCGCCGGATATGACGGCGATACACGGTATCACCGACGTGATGGTCGCCGAAGCGCGCCCGATAAGCGAAGTGTTGCCCGACTTTCTTGGGTTCGCCGGCGGGGCCGTGCTGGCGGCCCAGAACCTGACCTTCGACCTGTCTTTCCTGGCAGCCGCGTGCGAAGCCGCGGGCGAGGAGTTGCCCGACGTACCCGGCGTCGATTTAATAAGTTTGAGTAAAACACTCCTCCCCGGGCGCGACAGGTATAACCTCGAGGAGACGTGTCGGGCGCTCGGGATACGGTTGGTCGACGCCCACCGGGCGATGTCCGACGTGGCCGCCGAGGCGCAAATACTGTTGACGTACGTGGAGGAGCTTGCGTCCCGGGACCCGGAGACGACCGTCGCGGGTTTGATAGGAGCGTCGAAGGGCGGCGGTCCGTACGACGCTTGGCTCATCGTCGCGATGGAGCGGGCCGCGGCCGTCGGCGACCCAATAACGATAACGTACGAGAAACAAGGCGAAGCGCCGGCAGAGAGGACTATAATAGTTAAATCCGTTTACGGCGGCGCGGGGAAGATTTTCGTGAAGAGCCACGACCTGGATAAGGGCGAGAAGCGCACGTTCCGCCTGGATCGGTTGTCGCTAGGAGATTAGGGAGGTCGGCAGGACGCTTGATGCGAAGCGGAACACGATGTAGATTAGTCCGAAGGTAGTAATCGTTAGGATAAGGTAGAACGAGAAAGACCGGAACGGCGACAGGTTGTGAACGGCGGGTACGCCCCGACCGTAGAAGAACAAACGCAGTAACAGCGCCAGTAGCCCGCCGATTATCGGGATTACTTCGGCGATGGAAGCGGACTGCGCGTAAGATACGGCCCTGAGGGTCGCGAACAGGTTGCCGGTGCCGCCGAGGCCGCGGGCCAGCAGGTGGAGAAAAACGACCGTTACGACGAAGCCGACCGCGTACAACGGCGGGACCAGCGCGAGAGCGAACACTGTTCCGGCGGCCAACAAACTCGGATCGAACATGGAACTGAGAGCTGCGAACGACTGCATCGCCGCCGGGATCGCCCCGACTAGGCCGATCGCGATGCAAATAACGGCGTACAGGACGGGTTTAAAGACGGGGCCGTCTGGCGGAAGCGTATGGAAAAAGGCCCGGCTGTTAAAGACCACGGCGCGCCACGTAGCGAAAAAGGCGCGTACGGGTCCCGTTCCCCGGCGGTCCTCCCACGGCGGGGCGACCGTTTCGCGCCGCGGCGAGCGGGCGCGGCAGGCCTGGCAGATTAACTCGCCGCCAGCCGACGCGGACTTGCCGACGCAGTCCGGGCAGAGGAACGCGCCGCAGTTTCCACAAACGGCTATTGCGCGGCGGTTCGGGTGCGCGTAACAGCACGGGTTAACAGGGGTATCGGGCTTCATATCGAGGGAATATAGTATAAGGCCCGGCGTTCGTCAACCGCTTATCGGCGGGGAGAAATCCCTTGCAATACGGGGGGTTCTTTTTTAACGTATTGGGAACGGTTCGTGTACGCAAGAATTAAACCTTTATTGGACAGCGAGGGCGTTCTGGCTCTCGCCGAACTCCCATCCGAAGAACTGATAAAGATAGCGGAGGAGTACCGCCGACGCTTGTGTGAGTTAACCGGGGCCGCGAAGGCCTACACGGTGACGTCAGGCCGGGGCGCGCTAGTTCTAGCGCTTAGGTCGTTAGGCGTTGATCCCGGCGACGAGGTCGTTATACCAGCTCTTACCTGTACGGGCGTCGCGGACGCGGTGCTGTCGCTAGGAGCGGTCCCGCATTTATGTGACGTTTCGCCGCGGACGCTATCGCTGCGTCCGGCTGGATTGAAGCGGATACTAGCGAGAAAAAAGACGCGCGCCGTCGTGGATTCGCCGCTGTTGGGGACGGTCCCGCAGATGGAGGAAACCGCAGACGTATGCAACGTTACAGGCGTCCCCTTAGTGGTCGACGTTGCCCAATCGGTCGGTTGTACACGGTTGGGTAAAAACTTGGCGTCTTACGGGCAGATGGCGATTATTTCTACTAACATAGATAAGCCTTTCACTACCGGGAGGGGTGGGGCCCTTTTAGTAATGAGCGGGAAATTAACCCCAGGTACCGACGCGTATTACTTACCCTGCGGAACGCAAAAGCCCGACGAAGAGGTAAAAGCCCTTAAAGGTCTCGCGATTTCGGACCGGCTTTTATCGAGCGAGAATTATGAACCTTTCACGTCTATTGATCTGGGGTTCGCTTACGCGGCGGCTGAAGGGGACGCTTACGATCTGACGGACTTGCTTCTCGGAGCGGCCGGCGACAGGGCCGCCGCGAAAGCGAAAGCCGCGGCCGATAAATTGATGCCCGTGGAACGTTTAAGCTATTGGGGGCGGTTTAAAAGGAGGTTTAACCCCAGTTCGGCGGTACCCGGCATAGGCCCGCCGGAAAAATTGGGTCCGTTGCTTTCGTCGGTCGGCGGATTGCACCTTGAGCTCCTCGAAGAAGAGGGCGAACGTCGCCGGCGATTGGCCGATATTATCGACCGGGAACTAACCGGTTTTCCCGCGACTGAAGCTGCTTATTGGGACCTGGACGAAAGCGATTCGGCTTGGCCACTCCGGTACCCCGTACTATTGAACGATTATAGAGAGAGAGTAAACGTCGTAACTAGGTGTTCGAAAGCGGGATACGAAGTGGGTAATTTCATATATCCGCGGCCGTTATCCAATCACTTCCCATACTTTAAGCTTTCGAGATACGCGGGACGTTACCTAAGGGGCGCTTGGCGGACTGCGGCCGGAATGGTGAATTTACCGCTCCACCACGAGATGACGCCTGGCGACGCGGAGAAAGTCGCGCGGGTGCTAAAGGGTTAAATTGGCCGGGAGAATTTCGACAATAATAGCGACGCTCGGCCGGGTCGAGGAATTAGGGAACACGCTAAGAACGTTATGCGGTTGTACGACCTTACCGGACGAAGTTATAGTAGTAGACGGCGACGCTGGCGAAAGCGCTAGGTCGGTAGTCGAGGAGTACGCCGGCGAGTACGAAGCTACCGCCTTCACTTACGCGGCGGTTGAACCGGGTTTGCCCGGACAGCGCAACGCCGGACTCGAACTGGCGACCGGCGACACGATATTTTTCCTGGATGACGATGTGGAACTGGAGCCAAGCTTTATATCCGAGATTTTATCCGTTTATGACGACCCCGAGGTAGGCGGTGCGACGGGGCTGATTGCCAACCAGGTCAAACCCGCCTGGTTGTTAAGGGTTCTTCAGCGTTTCTTCCTGCTTTCGCGGTTCGCGGGACGTTGTTACCTGCAAAAGTCCGGTCTGCCTATGTTCTTGTATAAACCAGATAAAACGATTGACGTTGGTATATTAAACGGGTGTAATATGTCTTTTCGGCGCTCGGCTTTGGGCGAATTCCGTTTCGACGATCGGATCAACTACTTCGATGACGACGACGTGTCATTGACAGTGGGGAAGGAATGGCGACTAGTCCAGGTTCCGGATGCCCGGGTTAAGCACCTCGTGTCGACCAAGGGTCGCCCGAGGGCGCCGGCGGCCGCGGACCGAAGCATAATCGAACAAAGACTTCTACACCGTAAACATTTACCGCAAACGCCCGCGAGCGTCGTAGCGTACTATTGGTCAGTACTCGGCGCAGCTTTTATCGCGTTCGTCAGGTTGCACCCGTGGGTATCTTTGAGAACGTTATTGGGTTTGTGGGCCGCGCTAGCCGGGACCGATAGAAGGCTTTGATATGGACTACTTCAAAGAAAATAGAGTCGTACTCGTAGGCGTGGGGAGGTGGGGCCGCAACCACCTCGAAACGCTCGTAAGGTTACTACCCAAGGGGTCTCTAGGCATATACGAACCGGACAATACGGCGAGGGCGGAAGCGGCGAAGAAAGCCCCCGCGGCTCAAACGTACGATACTTACGAAACGATTTTGAAAGATGATAACGTGGCGGCCGTCGTAATCGCTACACCCGCAAACCTACACTTCCCCTTAGCGTTGGAAGCGGTAAGAAGCGGGAAACATGTTTTCGTCGAAAAGCCGCTGGCTATGAAAGCGGAAGAGGGTAAGTCGCTTTTAGAGGAAGCCGACTTCAGGGGCGTTACCCTCGCGGTAGGGCATATACTGCTATTCGACCAAGCTTACGTAAAGTTGAAACAGACGGTTGAGCGGGGGAGTTTGGGCGAAGTTTATTACGTTTACGCCGAAAGGGCTAAGCTGGGCACCGTGAGAACGGCCGAGGACGTACTTTTCAGTTTAGCGTCCCACGACATAGCGATGATTCTCGACCTGTTGGAACGGCGACCGACGAAGGTGTCTTGCGTCGGTACGTGTGGTTTGAACGAGACTATTATGGACGCGGCGGTCGTGGATATCGTATTCGAAGACGGGGTCAGGGCGCACGTGTTCGCGTCGTGGCTTCACCCGGTCGTCTCTAGGCGGATGACCGTCGTCGGGTCGAAAGCGTCGGCGGTTTGGGACGAATCTGCCGATAGCGGGCTACGCTTGTATAAGAAAGGCGCGAAGCTTTTGAAGAGCGGCCCTAAGCTCTTCGACCGCGGCGAAAAAAAGGTGAAGGTGATTAAGAAGGACAAGCTGGAGGCCGAACTCCGCGACTTTTTGGAGAGCGTGAAGTCCGGCGAAACGCCGCGGTGCGACGGCCGTGGCGGATTGGCCGTTCTCAGGGTGTTGTCTGCCGCCCAGAGTTCGGCGGTTTCCGACGGTAAGCCGATAATACTTGAACCGGGATGTTTAGTCGTAGCTGAAAATGCTGGGGATGAGTGATTGGATGGGCGACAAAGACAACTATTACGTACACGAAACGGCCGTAATCGACGACGGCGCGGTAATTGGTAGGGATACGAAGGTATGGCATTTTAGCCACGTAATGCCGGGCGTTGTAATAGGCGAAAGTTGCGTTCTCGGCCAGAATGTATTTGTCGCGTCCAACGTCGTGATTGGCGATAACGTCCACATACAGAACAACGTCAGCGTATACGAGGGCGTAACCCTCGAGGACGACGTATTCTGCGGGCCGTCAATGGTTTTTACCAACGTGAAATACCCGAGGAGCGGTTTTCCGGTATCGGGACCGGACGAGTACGCGGAGACCTTGGTGCGCCGTGGCGCGACGCTGGGTGCGAACAGCACGGTCGTTTGCGGCGTAGAAATCGGTGAGCACGCTTTAGTGGGGGCCGGCGCGGTCATTACGAAAGACGTACCGCCGCACGCGGTAGTTACGGGTGTACCAGCGCGGCAGGTTGGTTTTATATGCGAATGCGGCGAATTGTTTGGGGACGTGGAACCCGACGGCGAAGAGGTTTGCGGGGTTTGCGGGAAGCGGTATAAGCGATCGGGCGGGGGGTTAGTAGGAAAAGAATGACGTATCAGGTTCGGTTCGGGTTTAGCACGAGAACATTCGGGCGGTTGGAATTAGAAGGCCCTATTATTCCGATTGCTTCTTATATAAGTACCAATTCGCGAAGGCTAACCCGGCTAAAATCCAGAATACCGAACCTATCGCAGGCCATTTAATAAACCCGTCAAATAGCAGGTGGAACGTCAACCCGGTAAACCCGGCGAACAAACCCCAAGGTAAAGCGGCGGTTTCGGGGTCGGCGATTGTTCTGGCTTGCTTGTAAAGGTTGGCGAGCAAGGCGAATATCATAGCATAGTACGCAAGAAGCCCGACGACGCCGAGATGCACGAAGATATCAAAGAACGTGCTATTACCGTGCCCGAATTTATATATAACGTCGTACGAAGGTTCGTAATATCCGTAAGGCGAATACCCGAATCTTGCTCCCCAACCTATGCCGAATATCGGGTTTTCAAATATAGTCTTTAGGTTGCCGGAGTAGCTAATAACCCGGGCAACGACCGAGCCCTCCACGAGGGCCGTTTCGACGTTAAATATCGCCAATTGCCGCGCTATGAATGCCGACGCGGCTATGATCACGAGTATAATGAATCCCAATACGATAAATGAATACGCTCTCTTTTTCACCCGAAAGAACAGGATAATAAAAAGCGATATTAATGCCGATACGAACCCTCCCCGCGAAAAGGTCATGAATAAGTTAACGTACCCGAGCGCGACTAACGCTATCAAAAAGGCTTTAATGCTGCGGTTTTTTTCTACCAACAAAAAACATATTGATAATGGTATTATTAACTCCAAGAAACCAGCGTAAATGTTAGCGTTTCCCAGGGTCGACCGTATACGCGTTCTGACTTGATATTGTACAAAACCGGTGTACCCGGTCGCTTTCAGGTATTCGAAAACGCCTAAAACACACAAAAGAAACGCGGTTATTAATAATAGCCATATAAAGTATTTAATTTCGGACTTGTCGGTTATGGAGTTAAATACGATGAAGAATAGGCCGATATATAGCGTGTAGTATATAGTCTCATGAAGAACGTTAATCGAGAGGCTCCCTACAAGGAAACCCTTTACCGTACCCGCCAAACAAGCGCCGATAAAAAGGAACACGAATTTATTAAATCCCGAACGCCTCCATTTCTTCTCCTTCGATAACGCCTGAATCCCCAAAAAAACGAGAATAAGCCCTAACACAAAAAAATCGAAAACGTAAAATAAAGTTCCGCCTATCTCGAATCTGATGTTGCGTACGAGGACGATTACGATATACAGGGTGAGTAAAGTCGGTATATAGGAACGAATGAGGAACAGGGTAATCGGGAAGAGGGCGATAAACAGGAATAATCTCTGATGGTAGGATAAAAGATTCGTAAACGCTACAAAAGCCACAAACGCAATTCCAGTACAGGCAATTCCGATCACTAAAGGTTTCCAGCCTGTCACGGGCGTTTTTTCGATCTTTGTGATATCCGGTATTATATCGTCCATAAATAGTAAACGCTGTTGATTACGTGCGTCAATTCATTACGTCGCGGGCGTGGAAAAGGGCCTTACGAGTTTACCTATTAACGGGTCGATTTTGCCTAGCAACGTACGGTCACTCCCGCTAAGCGGTTTTAATATGTATAGTACGCTTACGGTTATAAGGTAATATACAACGGCGGCGGCCGTAACCCCCCATAAACTGGTCGGCCGGATTATTATACCCGGGATTAAGCCAAGAAGACAAGCCGACATTAACGAAACATTGAAACGAATCGGGAACGCCGCACGGATAACGCGAAGTTTTACTATTACGAGTTCTGTGGTTACGACGAGTAACTGCGAAATGCCCGTAGCGATAAACGCCCCTAATACGCCTAACGACGGGATTAGGAATAGGTTTAGTGTTACGTTTACGGCACCCGCCGCGAACCTTACTGCGAGAGCTGTCTTTTGTCGTTCGGTCGCGTATAATACCGTTATATGATTACCGCCGCCGAGTAGTTTAGCTAATAACATAAAAGACGCGTATGTTTGGAATAGAACAACCGCAGGTTCGTAAGCTTCCGAGAATACCCCTATGATAATGGCTCGTGCGTGGATTATGGAAAACAGGATTATAGGTAATGCGATCGCGCCGTAAGCTTTAACCGTTAATTGCCACGCGTCACCCAAAACCGTTTCATCTTTGCTTGAAGCTTCGGCGAAAGATGCCAACGTAACGCCGATGAATCCGCTTATCAATAGCATATTGACCGTGTTCACCGATCTGAACGCTATTTCGTAATAGCCGATTTGCGCTTCGGCGACGTTAAATAGCCCAAGTAATATTATGTCGCTTTGTTTACCCAACGCAAAGTTAACCAGGTTCGTCAACCAGACCGCCACGCCAAACGATAACGCGGGGACGATGGGTATACGCCGCGGCCGCAGGTTTATATAGCTACGTCCTATAAAGACGTATATAAGTAACAGGGCCGAGTTCGTTATAAAAAGGACAAAAATGACGCCGACGATGCCGCCGCCGGACGCGAGAACTGCGGATATACCGATTAGTTGAAGGATTAAGCTGAGTACTTTTGTGAACGCCAATGTACCGAACCTGAATAATCCGGTTAGTAAGAACATAAAAAGTGCGTTTATATTTGCGACGAAAATGAACGGTATAGCCAAACGTATGAGGTCGCCGAGGCCCGGGCTTTTCATGATAACGCTGATTGGGTCCGAGAGCAGGAACGCCAATCCGGCGATAACCGTCAGGATGATAATTCGGAAAGCCAAAAGCGATGAGAATAGGGAAGACTGTCTAGTTTTATCGCGCGAATCCTTCGGGATTAAAGCGTTGAGGGTTTCTTCGAATCCGAAATTCGCGAGTAAGGCGAACAACCCGCAGAAGGTCATTACTATCGCGTATTTACCGAACAGATCTGGGCCTAGAGAACGGGTTAAAACCACCGATATGGCGAACGTAAGTCCGAACTCGGTCAAACGGGATGCCGTATTTATTATAAAACCCTTAAAAGTTTTTTTCGCCAGCGACATAGTTTGAAAGTCGGGAAATACGATTACCGGAGAGCTTTCGCGACCGCTATATCGAACAGCTCTTGTTCGGCGATTTCGGCCGAAACCGCGGCATTGAACTTCGCCCGGTATTCTTCTATTTCGGCGCTGAACATAGACGTCGCCAACCCCATAGACTTGGCGTCCTCCAACGCTTCGGCGTCGAGTCCGGCCACCAGTTCTGCCGCTAATTCGTCCGCGAGCTTACGCGCTTCCTCGATGTCGTCGATAGCCACGGTATCTTTGTCTCGTCCGTGATAACTACTCGTGGTTACTTATTTATCGCAGGTTCGCCGGCCCGCCAACTCACTAAGCGCGTCAGCGATACGCTTACTCGGTTTTGGGTCACCGACCAACTCCCGGCGGACGAGGCGGTTATCAACGGGTCGAGCGATGGCTTTTCGAACTGCTGTTTTAATCGCTTCGGGTTCGGTACCGGCTAGGGTGTTTCCGCCGCCGTCGACGGTCTCGGTCCATTCGGTTACGTCCCTCAAAGTTACGGTCGGGACGCCGTATAGATACGCTTCTCGTTGTATTCCGCCCGAATCGGTTATCACCGCGGCCGTACTATAGATTAAAGCAAGCGTAGTTATATATCCGGCGGGTTCGGTTAAGGTAACTTTATTGTACTCAGCTAACCGGTCCCATAGCCCGAATTCCCGGAGTCGCTTCTCGGTCCTCGGGTGCACCGGGAATACCACCTTCAAAGGGATATCGAATAACGCTTCGGTTACTTTACGGAGTTCGCCGGCGTCGTCCACCGTAGCCTGTCGGTGACAGGTGACGAATACGTACTCGCCGCGGTTCACGCCGAAAGGTGAAACGCGTTCTACGTCTTCGGCCAACGGTATCGCTTTCAACGCCGTTTCGTACGTTGTATCGCCAGCGTCTATTACTTTACCGGTAGCCCCTTCGGCCGCCAGTATGTCCGCCGCCCGTTCGTGCGGCACGACCAATACGTCCGATAATTTATCGGTTATTACCCGGTTCCGTTCCTCCGGCATTTTCATATCGCCTGACCGAAGCCCCGCTTCGACGTGAGCCAGCGGTACCCCCGCCAGGTCGGCGGCCAGTGCGCCCGCGAGAGTTGAGTTAGTATCACCGAAAACGGCGCAAACCGCCGGCGCATCTTCCTGGATTACGTCCCACAGTCGTTCAATCATCTTGGCTATCTGCGGCGCTGGCGCCATCGGGCCGACCTCAAGTTGCCTGTCCGGCGTCGGTATCGAAAGCTCCTCGAAAAAAGCCCGCGACATCCGGTAGTCATAGTGCTGGCCGGTGTGGACGAGTAACCACTCGTATCCGTCGAGTTCCTGCTCAACTACCGGCGCGGCCTTAATGAACTGAGGCCGCGCTCCCACGATCAACATTATCTTATCCACGGTAAAAACCCTCTACGGTGGAACAGACCGAATCCAGTTGCCCGTCGGTCATCTGCGAGAACAACGGCAGCGATAGTACTTCGGCCGCGGCTGTTTCCGCTTCCGGGAAATCACCCGGCTTGTGGCCGAGAAAACCGAAAGCTTCGGTAACGTGTAAGGGTATCGGGTAGTAAACGGCGCAGCCGATATCCCGACTCTGTAAGTGTTCCATAAGCTCGTCTCGGCGTTCTACCCGAGCCGTAAATTGGTGATACGCCGGTTCTCGGCCTTCCGGCTCCTCCAAAAGCGTAACGCCCAGAACGCCGGTGAGCCGCTCGCGGTAGGCGTTTACTATATCCCGTTTCCGTAAAACCCAATCGTTCAGGTATCGTAGCTTGACGGAAAGGACCGCAGCTTGCATAGCGTCAAGCCGGGCTTTATATCCTATAACGCCGGGGTAGTTTTTACGCTTCGCGCCGTGTACCCGCAACGCCCTAACTTCTTCCGCTAGTTCGGCGTTGTCGGTTACGATTGCCCCGCCGTCCCCGTACGCACCTAGGTTCTTGGTAGGGAAGAAACTGAAGCAACCGGCTTCCCCGAACGTTCCCACAAAGCGCCCTGCGTACCTGGAACCCGCTGCTTGCGCCGCGTCTTCGACGACCGGTACGCCTGTTTCAGAGGCAATTTCGCGAAGTTTTGCGAGGTCGCACGGCATCCCGTACAGGTGGACGGGCAGTATCGCCGCCGTTTTGGGGTTTATCGTATTTTTAATCGCATCGGCGTTCACGTTAAGCGTACCCGGTTCCACGTCCACGAAGACCGGGCGCGCGCCCAGGCGTACGATAACGTCCGCCGAAGCGACGAACGTAAACGGCGTCGTTATAACCTCGTCGCCTTCGCCCACGCCCAGAGCCCTTAGCGATAAGAGAAGCGCGTCCGTCCCCGACGAAACGCCTACGCAGTACTCGACGCCCAAGTATTCTGCGAATTCTTCTTCGAAGCGTTCGACGTAAGGCCCGAGTGTGTATTTGCCGGAATCCAAGAACTTCGACAGATGGTCGTCGATTTCGTGCGCTATCGAACGGTACTCGGCGGCTACGTCCATCAAGGGAACTGCCATTAAACCTCCATATACGTATTCCCGGAATATGGTTTGTTATTTTAGTACTGCTACCGTTACACCCTCGTTGCCTTCGGGGCCGGGCCCGAATTCCTTTACAATCCGGTGGGTTTTAAGGAAACGGCGTATCCCGTCGCGAAGGGCGCCGGTGCCGTGGCCGTGGATTACCTCGACCGATTTTAAGTTCGCGAACGCCGCGGCGTCCAGATACTTGTCGAGTTCGACGAGGGCCTCCTCGACCCGGGACCCGATGAGGTCGATAGAAGGTAATATTTCCGGCGCCGCGGGCGTTTTGACGCCTCGCGTTTCCCTATCACCTTTTGTATGTTCTAGGTCGGCCAGGTCCACGTTCGCGGCGACGGAACCGAACTTTACCGTCGCCCGGTTTTTTCCTTCTTCGACGGCTACTATCTGCCCCTTCGTAGACGTTCCGCGGACGATTACCCAGTCGCCCGGCGAAAAAACGCCGCCGGTCGCCCGCCCGGCGCGTCCGGTTTCCTCGGCCTCTTTTTCCCTCAACTCCCGTTCCATCTCGGCCAGCTCGGTTCGTATCGAGTCGGCGGCCCGCGACCCCTCGGCTTCCTTCAGTTCCTTCACTATGGCCGCGGCCTGCCGCCGCGCTTCCTTCACTATCCGCGCCGCTTCGGCGTATGCGTCGTCCCGCAAACTCGACGCGTGTTCTTCGGCCTCCGCTTCCCTGGCGTCAAGGCCAGCTTGTTTCGCGCGGAGGGCTTCTTCCAATTTGAGCAGTCCCGTTTCTAACGTTGTTACTTCCCGTTCCTTCGTTTCGAGGCGTGTCAACAGGTCTCCGAGTTTCGTTTCCTCCTCGTCCAGGCCGGCTTCCACCTCGGACAAAAAATCGCGAGGGAACCCTACCCGCCCGAGTATCGCCACGGCCTCGGACGACCCTGGGCGGCCCACAACGAGGTTGTACAGGGGCGCCAACGTCTTCGCGTCGAACTCGACGGCCGCGTTCACGTACCCCTCGTTCTCCAACGCGAACATCTTCAAGTCGTCGTAGTGGGTGGTGGCGAGGACCAGGGCGCCCGCGGCTTTCAATCGCCTCAGAACCGCCGCCGCTATCGCCGCGCCGTACTTGGGGCTGGTCCCCACGCCTATCTCGTCTATCAAAACCAGGCTCCGGTCGTTGACCGCGTTGACGAACTTCAAAGCTTTGACCATATGGGCGGTGAACGTGCTGAGGTTACCTTCGATGCTGGACTCGTCGCCGATGTCGGCGTAGATGTTCTTGAAAAACCCGACCGCGCTGTCTTTCGCGGCGGGCACCGGCACGCCACTCAGGGCCATCGCCGTAAGGAGCCCGGCGGTTTTCAGCGCGACCGTTTTTCCGCCGGCGTTGGGCCCGCTTATCAACATCCCGGCGTAGTCATCGCCGACTTCGACGTCTATTGGCACGACGTCGCGGCCGTCCGGCGCCGTAACCAACGACGGGTGCCGGGCTCTCTTTAGCTTGAGAACCGGGTTATCGGACAGCGACGGCGTTTCCCCGTCGAGAGACCGGCCGTATCCGGCGCGGGCCGCTATGAAGTCCAACTCCGAAACTATTTCCAGGTTCGACGCCAGCGCGTCGGCGTTCTCACGGGCGACGTACGAGATACGCCGGAGTATCTTCGCGACCTCCTCCTCCTCGGCGGCCAATAGACGCTCCAGCTCGTTGTTCAATTCGACTACGGGCATCGGTTCGACGAAAGCCGTTACCCCCGACGAGCTGTGCCCGTGGACGACGCCCCGGACGTGGCTCATACTGTCAGTTCGAACGGGGAGTACGTATCGCCCGCCGCGCTGGGTTACTATCGGTTCCCGGAGCCACTTCTTCATCTTGGGCGAGCGGATTATTCGGTCCAGGGCGCCGCGGATGTCGTCCTTTTTGCGGCCTACGTCCTTTCGTATCGCGGCGAGCGCCGGCGTCGCGTCGTCCCGGACGTTGCCCTCTTCGTCTATCGCTTTCGCGATTTCGTCGGCGAGCTCCCGGCAGGGGTCGAGGGCCGCCGCGTAACCGGCGAGAATCGGGTATCGGTCCGCGTCCTTCACGTCCCGCGAACACCGCGCGCACGCCATCAGGAATTCGCCGAGGGTTAGCAACTCCGGCCCGCCGAGGACCCCGTCTTTCTTAACCCTTTCGATAAACGGACAGATATCGCTTATGCCGCCGAGTGGCAGACCGCCTTCCAGGTCTGTGAACGTCATGGCTTCGTCGGCTTCGGCCATCGCCTGGCGGGCGTTTTCGTAGGTTTCGAGGGGCGCCATGGCGGCGGCGGCCGCGCGGCCCAGCTCGCTGAACGCCGCGGCGGCTACGCCTTCGCGTACCAGATGATATTCGATCGCTTCCAGGGACTTCTCGTCCATAAAGTATCTAAAAGCCGCGGCGCCGCCGCGGCGTCAATCACGCATATACGTCTTTATTGGGCGTTAACTCTTCCGAAAACTATCATATACGTTATATAAAGTCAACGACGACGACGCCGGCGGGCCGCGAAGCCCCGTTTTTGCTTGTTAGACCGCCTGTTATGTATAATAATCGGGCCTGAAGGTGGGATTTGTGAACGACGACGTACGCTCTCTTTTCGAGATAACGAAGACGAAGACGTTCCTCAATAACGCGTCCCACGGGCCGCATCCCGAACCGGCCCGCCGCGCTATGGTCGATTACTTCGCCCGGCGTGCGACCAACGACATACCGGAGGAGGAGTTGGGCGCGGTAGTCGAGGAGACCCGCGACGAGCTAGCGCGTCTCGTGGGCGCGCCCCGGGAAACCGTCTCTATAGTCGGCAACACCACCATGGGTTTAAGCCTGATTACCGCGGCGTATCCCTTCGAGCCGGGCGACGAGGTGCTCGTCCTGGACCGGTGCTTCCCGTCGGCGGTGCTCCCCTGGCTCCACCTCCGCGGCCGGGGCGTCGAAGTGCGGTTGGTGCCTGCCGACCGGTACCCGGACCTTGAGCGCGCCCTCGATATGGTCACGCCGAGTACCCGCTTACTCGCCGCGAGTTGGGTCCGTTTCTTCGACGGTTACAGGATGGACCTGGGCGAGTGGGCGGCGGCCTTACACGAGAGGGGCGTTCGGTTCGTCGTAGACGGGATGCAGGGGCTTGGGGTGGTGGACGTGGACCTGCCGGCGACGTGCGTGGACGCGATGGCGGCCGGCGGCGCCAAGTGGTTACTATCGCCCTGCGGGACCGGGCTGTTGTACGTGGCGCCAGAGTTCCGCCGGGAGCTTACGATGCCGTTCGCCGGGTGGATGCAGATGATAGAATGGGAGGCCTTCGACGACGGCCACTTCCTCGACTACGACGTCCACGACCCGGGCGACGGCCGCGCTTTCGAGGCGGGGACGTATCCGTTCGGGCTCCTCGTCGGGATGCGCGAATCGGTCCGACTCCTGAACGAAGTCGGCATAGCTAACATCGAAAAGCACGTACAAGGGCTGTTGGACCGACTCGTAGAACGAGTAGAAGCGATACCGGGCTGCGGCGTCCGTTCAGACTTATCGTCCGGGCATCGGTCCGGGATAATCTCCCTTGAGACGCCGGACCCAAGGGTTGATACGGAACGACTACTCGCGAACGACGTGATAGTGAGTTACCGGCAGGGCGGTATCCGGGTCTCGCCGTACCTGTTCAACGACGAGGACGATATAGAGCGGCTCGTAGATGTGCTTGCGGGGGATACTTAACGTACGGGTTGGTAGGGTCGGTGTTGGCCCTTACGTATAGTTAGTTTAGTACCTTTCGAAGGGCGTTTTATCGGAAGATAGGGATACGTTTTTTGATTCACCCGGTATTATCTGCTAAAATACGAACACCTTGAAACTCATCATCCAAATCCCGTGCTTTAACGAGGCCGAGACCCTGCCGGAGACCCTGGCGGACCTGCCCCGGGAGATTGACGGCATCGACCGGGTCGAGGTACTCATCGTCGACGACGGCTCCACCGACGGCACCGCCGACGTGGCCCGGGAGCACGGCGCCGACCACGTGGTCCGGTTCGGTCAGAACAAGGGGCTGGCCGCCGCGTTCAGCCGGGGTTTGGACGTGTGTCTGGCGCTGGGCGCCGACGTCGTCGTCGGGACCGACGCCGACAACCAGTACGTCGGCGCCGATATCGCGGAGCTGGTCGCGCCGATAGTTGAAGGCGAGGCCGACATGGTCATCGGCGCGCGGCCCATCCGCGAGATGGCCGACTTCTCCTTCGTTAAAAAGCGGCTCCAGCGCCTCGGCAGCTTCGTCGTCCGGATGCTTTCCGGGACCCGGGTTCCCGACGCTACGTCGGGCTTCCGGGCGTACAGCCGGGAAGCGGCGATGAAGCTGGTCGTCCTGGGCGAGTTCACTTACACTCTCGAGACGATAATACAGTCCCAGTACAAGGGCCTGACGGTCGCGTCTGTTCCGATTCGGGTGAACCCGCTGACGCGGAAGTCCAGGTTGTTCAAGTCCATCCCGGAGTACCTGCGCCGGTCCCTCAACACGATGTTCCGGGCATACCTGCTCTTCCGGCCGCTACGGGTGATGGGGGCGGCAGGCGTCCTGTTGACCCTCCCCGGCCTGGCCCTTTTCGCCCGGTGGCTATACTTCTACTTCTCGGTCGAGGGCGCCACCGGCCACGTTCAGTCTCTCATCTTCGGCGCAATCTTCGTGTTCGTCGGCTTCCAGGTAATCGTGATAGGGTTACTCGCAGATTTAATCGCGGCGAACAGGCGCTTTCTGGAGGACGTTCTCTACCGGGTGAAGAAGGTCGAGTACGACACGCCGGACCGCGTAGTAAAATAACGCCCGTTTTTCGGCGATTTGACTTGTAAACAGGATTAAAATCTGCTATAGGTATCGCTATTCTTACGGACCAGAAATGACCGAACCGGAGGTAATAACGGTGGCAGTAACTGAGGAAGCGGTAACGGCGGCGCTCTGCGAGGTTTACGACCCGGAAATTCCGTTCGTGAACGTCGTGGACCTGGGCCTGATATACGAGACGCGGATAAACGACGGCAACGTGGACATAGACATGACGCTGACGGCGCCCGGGTGCCCTATGGCCGGTATGATAGCGAACCTGGTCAAGGAGGCCGTTCAAGGCGTCGACGGCGTGGAGGCGGCCAACGTCAACATCGTCTGGGACCCGCCGTGGGACCCGAGTCGGATGACCGAAGAAGGGAAAAAAAAGCTGGGTTTCGACTGATAAGATGGAGCGAACCGCAGGGAGCCGAAAGGCTCCCTTTATAGTTTATGGGTAAACTCGTGATAGTCTCCACGCCGATCGGCAACCTGGGGGACCTAGCGCCCCGGGTCGTCGAAGCGCTCGCGGGCGCTGACGTAATCGCTTGCGAGGATACGCGGGTAACGGCCAAGCTCGCGGCCCGGGCCGGCGCGTCCGCCGAGCTTATGACGTACGCGGAACACAACGAGGCCGAAGCGGCGGCGGAATTGGTCGGGCGGTTGGCGACCGGGGCGGCGGTCGCCCTTGTGTCGGACGCGGGGACGCCGCTTCTCAGCGACCCGGGGTATCGGTTGGTCCGCGCTACGCTGGACGCGGGGCATGAGTTGGACGCGGTTCCCGGCCCGTCGGCGGTCCACAATGCGTTGGTACTGTCGGGCCTTCCGCCGTACCCGTACGCGTTCCTCGGTTACTTCCCGAAGAAAACCGGCGAGCGGACAGAGTTCGTCGAACGGTACGGCGGTCTTGGGATGACAACCGTCGTTTTCCTATCGCCCCACCGGTTGAAGGATGAACTTGCGGCTTTAGCGGAGGCCTGGCGTGAACGCCCGGCGGCTCTTTGCCGGGAAATGACCAAGCTTCACCAGGAAGTCATCCGGGGGACGTTAAACGAAATACACTTGGCGATAACCGAAAGGGATAGCGTAAAGGGCGAGCTTACGTTGGTTATCGGCGCAGGGCCGGAGCCGGACGAACTGGGCCGGGCGGTAGCGCTGGCCGTCCAGGCGGTGGATAAAGGGCTTTCGCGGAAAGACGCGGCCCGATTGGCCGCCGACGAGTACGGCGTTAGTAAAAACGAGGTTTACAAACTTCTGGTTACCTGTTAAAATAGGCGGAAAAAGGAGGTTCTCCCGATGAAGGTTATCTTATTCGCGGTCGTATCGATGGTAGCTTTCGCGTCGGTTTGGGCGATGCTCCCGCCGGAGGAGTACTATCATCTGCAGGACGAAGCGGCTTTCGTACTCGTAGGAGAGGTTACGGACGTTGAGGAAGTTTCAGCCGGCGAGCGCGGCACCGATTATAAAGCGACGGTCGAGGTCGAGGAATCGGAGCGGGGCGCTCTGGCGTCGGGCGATACGATATACATAGACTATACGGTACCAGCGGCGAACATAGACGGGCCGGGTGGCATGACCGTATCCGAGGGTGAAACCTATCGCTTCTGGTTGAACCCGGGGGGCGAGCCCGACGTTTATGTCCCGGCCGCCTATATGGCCAGCGCCGAGGTGGTAAACGAGTAGGAGGGTTTAATGAGGAATGTCATTATAGTCATATTAACCGGTATCTTTACTTTCCCGGCTTACGCAGTTCTGCCGGATGACGCGTACGACGACCTGAGGGAAGACGCCGGGACCGTGGTTGAGGGCATAGTCCTTTCTATCGACGAGACCGGGGAGGACGAAAGCGTTACGTCTTACCACGCCGAAGTCAAGGTTACCGCTGTCGAGCGGGGCGACGTGGAAAGGGGCGACACCATCTATATCGACTATTCGGTCCCGAACGAGGAAATGCCCGGCCCCGGACATATTATGATTTGGCCCGACGCGACTTTTAAGTTGTGGCTGAACGGCGGCGACGGCGGCGTTTACGCGCCGGCGGCCTATAAAAGGAGCGCTACGGAAATAGAGGGAGAGAAAAAGGCCGGTACGAAAAGCGCGAATTGAACGTACAGAAAGGCAAGTATAGCGAAAACCCCGGTGTTGGCCGGGGTTTTTCCGTCGCTCTTTTTGTTTTCGTGATATGTTACAGCGAAAAACCGAACTTAAACATTAGCCTGGTAGTAGAAAAACCGTATCCTGTGAGCCACGATTTTAGCCCTATCGAGAAGTCGCCGTGGAACTTGGGCCCTCCGATCTCGTTGCCGTGGCCAACCTCGAAAAAAGCGCCGCCGTATTGGCCGGGCGACCACGTACTGTAAAGTAGAGTATAACCTCCGTTAAAATAGAAGTAGTTCCCCAACGAAGCGCTCCTACTGTACACGTACCGATTATGGACGTATATCGGGAAAGAATAGTGATCCCAATCGGTGTACCAGCTGTTCCCGAATCCCAGGGCGATAGCGTGCTTACCGGTTCGCCGGTACCCCACGGCGAATTCGGCGCCGACCTCCAGGTTGCCCGACCCCAACCGGAGCCCCACGGCCGGCTGAAACGCGAACAGGAACTTCCTATATCCGTAATCCTCGTCTTCTGCCACCCGGAACTTCGGTTCTCTGGTTATCTTTTCGACCTCGTCAGCGTTTATAACCAGCACGTTCCCGCCGGCGATTTCTATTTTATACGTCTCGCCTTGGATCCTCTCTACTATCGTCCCCCGTATTACGCTGCCGTCCTGTAAGTAGATTACGTCTTCGTATTCTGTTGCCCCGGCGAAAGTGAAAAACGATGCTAAGGCCGTGGACGTTATAATGAGTGCCCTCATTACCGTATCCTTTCCGAATAACGCCGCATGAAGTGAATTACATTAAAGCGCCTACCCGGACGTACAACGCGCCGCCGGCCCGGTCCAGATGATGTTGCCGGCGATACCCCAGAGAAACGTAGCCGCGGAAACGGGGCGGTCCGAACTCCAACCCTTGGCCGGCGCCGTATGTAAAACCGCCGGACTCGCCTTGCGTCCCGCTCGCGTAAACAAACCCGTATCCGCCGTAAACGTCCGCAAAAAAGCCGAACGATCCTGCTCGCAAATAAGTAAACCTGCCTCCGACGTAAACCGGAACGATATTGTAGGTTACACCCTCGTAAAAATAGCTTTCGTAAACCGCACGGTTGTAGCCGACGCCGGCGGTCGGCGCGAAAAACCTCGAAAGCCGCCAACAGACCAAAGCTTCGGCGCCGTAAAACCTCTCTCCGTAGTCGCCATATTTACCGAATACGAAACTTGCACCGAACGCGATCGTCCGGTATTCGTCCGCTGAACGACGGGTTTCCAGCCCGCCGATCGATTCGCGTTCGATTCGCGCCACGTCGTCGGCCTCGAAGATAATCACGCTCCCGCCGGCTATCTCAATCTTGTACGTCTCGCCCGGAACCTCTTCGACGATGACGCCGCGGACGACAGAGCCGTTATTCAGGTAGATTACGTCCTCGTATTCGTTTTCAATCGCAAATACGGCCGCCGAGACGAGTACCGATATTAGAAACGGCGCCAAAACTTTCCCGCCCATAATCTCCCTTTCGAGAGGGTTACTGCTAATTGCGCGTTATACCGAAAAACCTACTCCGCCGAGGAACATCAGCATAGGTTCCGCTCCCCAATAATAGGTATCATAATGCTGAACGTAAAGCGTTGCCGATAAGTTCACGCGTATTTTACCGGGCCCCAGCTCCATCGCCTGACCGAAACCGTAAAGGAACCCGCCTTTTTGCCCGGGTTTTGACCCGCCGTATACAAGCCCGTAGCCTACGTCGAACTCGCTGTGCATTTTCATCGAACCGCCGCGATAGAACGTGAACCTATTTTGGATGTGTATAGGTATGAAGCTATGCGCAAGGACGGACCGGTGGTCGCCGTCCTTTGGTTCGGTCCGAACGTACCCGACCGCCAGCGACGGCGTATATACGGCGTGGGCACGCAAACCGAACAGAAGCAAACCGCCGAATGGAATCAACGCTTCTTCGTTGATGTACGTGCTTCCTACTACTGCCCTGAAGCCGAAGGATAGACGGCTGGTTTCGGGCGGCGTTTCTTGACCCGGTCGCGACGGCGCCTTTCCTTCTTTCTCTAACCCCCGCGATATGTAATCTACCTCGGCGGCTTCGAAGACGAAGACGCTTCCGCCGGCTATCTCTATCTTGTAAGTCTCACCCGGGACCTCGTCAACGATGATACCGCGGTAAACCGACCCGTCTTTCAGGAAAATTACATCCTCGGTCCCGCCGGCAAACCCCGCGGCCGGCGTAAGCAATATTACCCCGAGAACCGCCGGAATTAAACTCTTCATCCTATTCACCTCCACGAAAGTAATATATTAGTCGCCGCGGGTCAAGAGACGTTACGCTAGAAGAAAGGAAGTACTTATTGCGCCCCTGGATATATATTTCTATATCGGTTATATGTTGTTTGCAGATGCAGTGCCCTGTTGGCCGGTCCTCTAAAAGTAGAAGCTTGGACCGAACTGGAAGTACGGGACCACCTTGTTCTTCTCGTACGGTTTTGTCTGGAGTAGGAATTGACCGGAAAAAAACCCGAATTTACCGTTGATTCCTATTCGTTCGTGGACCTGATATCCGCCCTCTCCCTCCAGCACCACTTCCGGGAAGACGTTAAACCCGCGGAGTTGCTTGCTTTGGTCGATCCATTCGTCTTCGCACTCGCCGAACGTTATTTGAGCGGTGATGTTGAATCGGACAGCGAAGTAAGGTTTGCCCAGCGGTACCCGCGCGCCGGCTGTGAACCCGAAACGTGCGAAGGTTTCCGTAAATTTGCCGCTGGCGTCGCCCGCCAGCTCACTCGCTGTGACGGCATACCCTATTCCGAAGCCCGGCCCCATGTACGCCTTTAAAGGCGACTTGACGAGGAAGTACTTGAACGTCAAATCCCAGTCGGAGCCCGTCGAACTCGATTCGCCCGGGAATCTGAG
>CP070755.1:1895980-1901433 GCA_020348885.1 Candidatus Coatesiibacteriota bacterium
CGTTCTTGGTAACCTTGAAATCGCCGCAACCCCAACCGATGCGCTGGCCTTTGTCGACTCCTAACGCCATAACCTTCCACGTGGTCAGGTTATCCGGCAACTCGATTTCGATGTACGCTTTGCCGTCGGCGTCGGTTATGACCGCCGGCTCCCAGAACGCCGCGTCGGCGAAGTAATCCCTCAAGATAACTTCGGCGATAACCGGGTTTAGGATACTGATTCCGTCCACGATATACGCAATTTCGTCTCCGCGTCCGCCGCGGATGTGAAGGTTCAGAGTCGCAGCGTCGCTGTCCTCGTAAACGATACCGGGCGTACGTGCGAGCATATAGGCGAACTCGTCGACTATATACGTATCGATAGTATCCGTCGTCATCGTTTCTTTGAACTCTATCAGGGGTGGACTGGCGCCTATTACGTGTGTACCCGTAACCTGCGACTGAAGTTGGAAGCTTACGTTAGTTCGAAGGCCCGCGACGACCTTTACGCCGGTTTGAACCATCTCGCTGTAACCTACGCGCGATGCCTTAACGTCGAAGTAACCGGCAGGGACACCGTTGACGACGTAGTACCCGTCGGCGTTCGTAGTCGCGAACATGTTCGCGCCCTTTACGACGACCAATGCGCCCGATACACCTTTGCCGTTCTCGTCGGTAACGAGGCCCGATACGATGCCAGATAGGTAGCCGGTCAGGTCCGGCGGTTCGCGTAGGCCGACGTATGTATTATCGTAGAGTTCAGGCCTGAACTTATCCACGTAACCGGTAGGGAAGCGGAGGCGGATATCTTCCGCAGGGACGGCGGGTAAGTGTAAAGTTTTTAGTATGTCCAGGGCTTTGCCTTCCGCGGAAGTTCCGAACATTCTCGTAGGCGAATAATCCAGCCCTTCGTAGTTTAAAAACTTATACGTGGCTGTTTCAATGTCGCCCATCGTCTTCAGGCTGTTTTTCGAATATACGCCGGTCCTGACGCGCCCGAGTAAACGGTGGTATCCTTCGGGTATGCTTCCCGTGTTATCCTGTTGGAGAGCGAGCAGCGCTTCGTCCACCACCGCGACCGAAACGTTGGCTACGACGGGTAATCCGTTGTCGTCAGTGGTCGTTAGCGACACGACCGCCTTTCCGTCGGACGGGTGGTATTCGCCCTTGGCGGTTTCTACGTCCACTTGGAGTTCTATATCCGTATTTCTTATATATACGTAAACTGTATCTCTATAATCCTTGCCTTCGTAGAACGTAATCGCTTCAAGTACCAGTTCTGGTAAAAACCGCCGGTCCGTATATATCGGGAACGTGTAGCTGTATCCGCCGTCCGAGTCCGGTTCGAGCGTTACGTTCTCGTAGTCTTCGAAGACGGTAGAGGAACTCAGGAGCCCGACTGTAATCCCTTCGAAACGGGAACGTACCTTCGCAAATACGACATCGCCGAGAGCCGGGTGTTGCTCATCCACCGTGATCTCCAACTCCGGAACGCGGTCGGGTGTCTCTTCGGTCTCCTCTATAATCGCTATATCGACGGTATCGGTCACTTTGGTCCCGACCGTGTCCTTTACCTCGGCTTCCAATACGACCATTTCGCCGGGGTTTTTTAGTTCGATCGGTATTTCGGCGTTGCCGTCGCCTCCTGTTATTACTTCGGTTTCGTATAATTTCTTTACCCTTTTCAACTCCTTATAATGCCCTTTTTTATCGTATTGTTTCTCGACGTTGAAAGCGCGTAGGGTAACGGGCATTGATACCGGTTCTTCGTACCAGTCGTGCGCGGTTAGCTTCACGACGATGGTATCGCTGGAGTAGTATTCGTGTTTATCGGTCGTTATTTCAACGAATCGGTCCGAACGGAACGTCGGGACGGAACCGTCGCCGTCCACTTCGTGGTTCGATGGATCCGTGAGGGTTACGTATACGTCGTATCTGCTTTCGTATTTCCCGGAGTACTTGCTCCGCCATTCGATTACGTATTCGCCGTCGGCGTCGGTCTGCCCTTCACCCTCCTTTACAACTACCAGGTAATCGTACTCGTCGTCCGTGTATCCCGTTCGCGTGACCACGTATTCTACCTTCGAGTCAGACATAGGCGCGCCGAAGTAGTACATACCCTTGGCTTTCAGCCTTATCTTTTCTCCCGACAGGTAACGGTCTTTCTCGGGCTCCAGGAACAGCTGGTACTCGGGCTTCTCGTATTCTTCTACTTCAAACGGCCAATCGAAGGCGTGTTCTCTCCCTCCGTAAAGTTCGTTCCGACCCCATCCAGCTTGGATAGTATATTCTCCCAGCTTTGCGTCGGGCGGGAGTTCCAGGTTTCCCCAGAGCGTTCCGAACTCGTCTGTTACGCCTTCACCGGTCCAAATTTCGTCGCCGCTCGAACTAATAGACTTAAGAGCTATAGACTCGCCCTGTATCGGCGCGAGCATTTGCCGTTCGTAGTCTACGGAGCGAAGGACGAACTTATAGTTTACCGTCTGTCCTGGGCAGTATAAAGGTCGGTCGGTGTAAACGACGCCGAACTCGTCGTACCGATAATAGTAGTATGATACCCGCGGGTCGATATTAATAAACGCCGGGCCTCGGTCAGAATCGAGTACGATGTGGCCCCCCCCGTTCCAGTTCCATATATCGCTTACGTCAACCACGTATCCATCGCCCTCGGGTTCGAGTTCGAGGTCTACGTACTCGTATGCCTCGTCGTAGTGACCTTTACCTACTAACTCTTTAAAGGCGACGTAGGCTTTTATGTCCGTCACCGGGGCTGGCTCACCGTTCGCCGTATCGCACAACTGTACGTATGCGTAGTCGCCGTCCACGGCCGTGACGGCCGTAACCATACTATGCAAAAAAGTCGACCGTGATGTATTCCCGTCAGAGGTTGTGGCCTCGATTAAATACAATCCTGGTTTTAACTCGCTTATTTCCGTGGAGAAAGGCGTAATTTGGAGATCGTCCCGGTAATTGGTTGAAACGGTCCATTCCTTTACGGGCGCCCCGACGCCCGGTAGGTCGACCGTCGGGCGCGCCTCAACCCGGTCGATAAGCTCGGCATTTAACAACCCAATTCGGCTTTCCGGTATCGTTACACCGATGTCAGGTTTTAAGACGGTACCGTCGTTTAGATATATATCGACGGCGTCCAACTCCCGTCCTAATTCCCTGTAATGAATCGGTTCGACCGGATAAAACGCCAGGTTGACGGCGTCGTACTCTTTCGCCGCCATATCGATTGTTATCTGGGGGTCGGCCCGCGGGTCGTTGCGGACGTGGGTTATCGCGAGCGAGGGAGCTTGCAGTTTTTCGATCACGCCTTCGAGGTATTCGGCGTAATCATCGTTTTCGACCACGCCTACCAGTTCGGCGAAATTTTCCGCACCTTTCTTGGGGTTGCCGTGTAAAACTACTTCGTAATGTGCGAGAACCGTCTTCGCCAGCAACGCCGCCCGGGTATCGGGGTACTCTTCCGCGATGCGGCGCCATACGTCCTCGGCTTGCGCGAGGCGTTCCCTCGTACACCACGTATAAAACCCGCCTGCTTCGTAACCCGGCCAGTCGTCTTTTTCCACGGGATAGTTATCGGCGTACAGAATGCCTCTATAAAAGGCTACTGTAGCTTTCATCTCCCGGGACATCTCTTTTTCCTCGACCGCCGAAAGGTATGCTTCCTTTTTCTTGAACTCGATTTTATCGTCGCCGGCGAACTCGAACCCTAAATAAGGCATCAACGTGATGAAGTTGGCGACGTTCGCGTCGGCGGCCGCCTCCCGTTCGGGGCCCGACAGGTAAAACATACGCTTGAGGTAGGCTCTTTCGGCAAGGTTCAGCGCTTCGAACCGGGCCTTGAATAGTTTATTCTGGTTAACGGCCACCGGGTCGCTTGCGTTTATACCTAGACGCGGATATAGGAAATCTCCCCATCGGTACGAGTACGCCGATTTTTTCGGTCCGAATACAATCAAAGAGAGGTAAAGGTCCGCAGATTCGGTAGAGAACGGCGAGTTCGGGTAGTACTCCATAACCGATTCGAGCATTTCGAGTACACCTTCGAAATCGCCCCCTATCACTTTGCAGTTGGCCAGGATGTACGTAACCTCTGGTATGTCTCTCCCCAGCGGGTAGTTCGCGACGTAGTACTCGGCGGCTTCCTTCGCCCATAAGTACGACCCCTCTTCGTAGTACTCGCGGACGTCGTCGGCGCACTCGAATTCGTTGGCGGGCGGGTGTCTCCTGTAGGTTGGACCTATAGGCGGTTCCCAATCATCGGCGTAAGCGGCTGCAGCGGTTATTACTAATACGGATAGTACTAATAACCCCAAACCCTCCTTCATGTTACCCCCTTTAAACCTTGTTGCTGATATGGGCCGTTTTGGAAATCCTGTTACGTTAGTTGAGTATTAATAACTGGCGATAAGTTACACTCAGGTAGTGTGATATATCTCGTTTAGTTGCCGCTACCTTCGACTCGGTCATCATACGTGACTTGACTACGAAGCGATATGAGTATATATATGGTAAGGGAAGGAAGCTCGCGAAGATAGAGTACGAGGGCGACGTGCTGGAAGCTCAGGTATACTACTATCACAACGACTTACTCGGTTCGCCGGTTTGTGTTACCGACATAGACGGCAACGTGGCCTGGAAAGGCGATTACCTGCCCTTCGGTGAGCCTTTGCAAGACATAGATACGGTATGTTGGGGCAACGCTTATACTTACCTGGGCAACGAGGACGACGGCGGCTTGAAATACTCCCGGGCCAGATACTACGACGATTCGCTGGGCCGCTTCATGTCCTGCGACCCGATCAAGGACATGGCCAGCTCGGCGCTGACGATAAACCCGTACGTCTACTGTGGAAACAACCCGATTGTATTCAAGGACCCGTTGGGGTTAAAGGCGCCCGGCCCGATACCAAACCCGGACGCGGGCGGCAGGTCCGAACCTAGGTTGCGGCTATCGGTACGACGCTACCCTTCCGGCGCCCCTTCAAAATCCCCTTGCGGTCGGCGGCGCTTTATGCTAAAGATATGTTCAAATTTTCACAAATCGGGCTGTCAGGCACCGATAACACCTTAGACTTCCACCAGCTCTCAGTACAGGGAGGATAGATGTTTCCGCTTGAAGGGTATCTTATACCTATTGAGGGGTATCTCATACCGCGAGTAGTCGGGGCCGCTATGTTAATCCTGGCGGTACTCGTTTTCTTAACGATACTGTTCCGGAAGGTGCGGCTGCTGTTCCTGGGGCGGCCGGAAAACCGTTTCGACCAGATGCGGCGGCGATTCCGTGACTTCTTCACGATGGTCGCCGGGCAGAGCCGGGTCGTCCGCGAACCGACGTCCGGGCTGGGGCACGCGTTAATCTTCTGGGGACTCATCGCCTTCATTATAAAGAACGTACCCATAGTGCTCTCGCCTTTCTGGCCCGGCGCGTACGTGCCTTTCTTCACCGACAGGGCCTGGTTCGTC
>CP070755.1:1901533-1915939 GCA_020348885.1 Candidatus Coatesiibacteriota bacterium
CCTCAACGGGTAGCGCAATTAAGATCACTCTAATCGGAGGTTCCATCGGTTATGGTTTATGGGCGTACGTAGAAGAGGAAATACTTAGAATAAGAGATTGGAAAGAATTTATAATTAAGGAAGAGGGGGATTTCTTTAAAGATAGTTATAATAAAGGGACTATATGTAGTTTAGGTATATTCGGTAAAGGTGAGAAACTTTCCAAAGGATTCGATTTAAAAGGTTCTTGGAAGGACCCGCACGATTTTTCGTTTACCTTGAGTCAGGGTAAAACTACGTTTAAAGTCGACGGCGAGTCTTTCGAACTCCCGGCTTTTACGACGACTGACGTAATGGTATTATTCTCCGTTTACGACGACCTCATCGCTGAGGTGTGGGACCTGAGGGTGGAGGCGTTGCCCGAATAAGTATGTAAACCTACTCGTATTCCTTCGTGGTGTCGCCGGTTAACCGTTTTTATTAGTCTCGGTGCGGAACAGGGACGGCGGGTTTCCAACATCCCTATTATTATATTTTTACTCGAATACACGTACGAAAAACCGCCTGAGACGGCGGCTTTTTGTTTGGGGCTGCTACTGTTCAGTTCTAGCGGATTGCTGCGGCGAACCGGGTTCTCTCCCCTTTAATGATTTCATGGGCAAGGTCTAAATAAGCTTGAGCCCCTTTGGAATTCGCGTTGTATAGAATCGCGGGTACACCGTAAGCGGGTGCTTCGGCGAGGGTTATATTCCGCGGTATTACGGTTTTAAACACGCGGTTCGGAAACTTTTCCTCCAACTCCGTCCGTACTCTTTGGGAAAGGCGTAACCTGGGATTATACATGGTGAACAGGAAACCCTCTATGTCTATCGAGGGATTTATGCCTATTTGGATGGTCCTTATTAATTTCATGAACGCGTCAAAGGCTTTTAAGGAGTAGAACTCTCCCTGGACCGGTATCAAGACCGAGTCGGCGGCCGCGAGAGCGGCAACCGTCAGGTGGCTAAGCGTAGGTGGGCAATCCAAGAGGACGAAATCGTATGCGCCGCCGGTCTCCTCGAGTGCCCTCGCGAGTACGGTTCTGTTTTTCGAAGACTGTATAATTTGTTCCTCTGCTGTATTGGACCATATATTACAGGGGACTATATCGAGCATCGGTATTGTGGCTTTAAACGATATATCGCTTACGGGAACCCGCTGCGTGAAAAGCTCGTAAACGCCCCGGCGGGAATCGTCTGTCGTGATTCCGTAAGCGACGCTCGCGCAACCCTGAGGGTCTAAGTCAATTAATAACGTCGGTTTTTCGGCCAGCGCGAACGAAGCCGACAAATTAACGGCTGTAGTCGTTTTCCCGACGCCGCCTTTCTGACTGGCGATGGCTATTACCTTTGACATTCGTACTTTTGTGAATCCCTTTTGGGCCCGATGCGACCTGTTAGACTATTCCATCAAGGAATATTCCCCTAGGAGCGCCGAAGGTTTTCGGTTATAAGTGCATTCGCGTGTGATAACTTTTCGTATAATCCCTCCAACCTTTGTTCTTCTTCGCGTATTAGCTCTAATTTAACGTCGACGTCCTTCGATTTTAGCCCAAGTTTGGCTAGACGCGTTTCCATCTTTTCGAGTTCCGAACGTCTTTTGTCTATCTGGTTCAAACGTTCGTTCAGGTCCTTTTCCCGGTCGGAGATTTCCTCTAACTGGTCCGCTACTACGGCGACGTTTTTATGCATTTTCGCGACGGAAGCGGCGAGTTTGTCGACCCTTTTCTTATCGCGGATTATCGCGGCTATATCGTCTCGGATTTTATCAACGTTTTTAGCTTCTTCCTTGAGGAATTTCATTTCTTCCGGTAGGGTTTTGACCGAATTCGTTACGTCCCGAAGCAGTCGCTCGACGGATTCGATTTTTTCCCTTTCCTCGGAGAGGGCTTTAATCCGTTCTTCTACGTCGTCGGCGAGCATAATGATCGCGTTGAGCCGTTCGTCGGTGGCGTTTACGGTCGCGGCCGTTTCGTTGATTCGGTCGTTTCGTTCGTTTATTTCCGCGTGGGTTTCGCCGATTTCGTTAAGTATATCTTCCGTTTTTCGTGATAAGGCTTCCGTTTTTTCTACGTCGGCAGCTATCGAGCGGGCTAACGTTTCTGACTGATCCCGTAGCGAACCGATGTCGTTCGATATACTTTCAGTTTCTCCCTTCATCGTTTCCAGCCGCGTGATGGCTTCTTCGGCGAGGTTCCTAGCTTCGCCCAGGGATTCTATCCGCGCCTCGACGGTAGCCAGCTCCTTTTCCCGCTTCATTACCGATCTGTGTTTTTCGTTCGTTTTGGCCATCGCTACGTCGAGGTCTTCCAACCTGGTTTCCAGGGCTTTCACGCGCGCTTCATCCTGGTTAAGTTTTATAGTCCGCTCGTCGATGTCTTTTACGAGTTCGTCCACCCTCTCCACTTTTCCGATTACCGCGTCCACGACGGTCTGTTGTTCGCGTACTTCGTTCACGCTGTTTTTGAGCGTATTGAGGAGATTCCGTAACGAATCGACCTCGGCGTTGAACTCCTCGATGAACGCCGTTCTCTCGTCTTTTTGTTCCTCGAGGGTTCTGGATAACGTCGACGTCTCGTCTTTTACCGAGGTCAATAGTTTTTCCGCCGAAGCCAGTTCGTCCTTGGCGGTCTCAAACGTTTCGACCTGGGCCGAGATATCGCGTATTTTATTATCGAGGGTAGGTATCCTGGTCTCGATGGACGAGAGGTATTTTTCCCTTTCGGTCAGCTCGTCCACTTGCGACGCCAACCGCGTTAATCGTTCCAGATGTTCATTCAGTTCGGTTTTACTCGTTTCAAGGCCGGTGTTAAAACCGCCCAGTTCGGCGCCGTACTTCTCTACGTCCGACAGCGTTTCTCGGAGCCCGTCGATTTCGTCTTTCTGGCCCCTCAGGTAATCGAGGTTCCTATGGATGTCGTCGAGACGTTTTTCCGTCTCGGCTATCTTGGCGAAAAACTGCTCCGCCGTTTCGAGGTCGGCGTTTATTTCGCTACGTTTTTCGTCCAGTTCGTTTACGCGCGTTTCAAAAGTATTCAAGTTTTTGGCGAAATCAGCTTGCTTGGCGGTAGCTTCTTTCAGGACGGTTTCCGATTCGGCTAGTTTCGCGAACCTTTCTTCGATACTCGACAACATATCGCGAACACGGGCCGCGCTTGTTTCCGTTTTCTTTAGCTGTTCGTGGCGGTCTTTGACTTGCCCTATTTCGGTTTCCATGTCCCATAACAGGGCTTTTAACTTCCCGGCTTCTTCATTGGCTTTGTAGACGATTTCGCGCTGTTCGTCGAGGAGACGCGTTTTTGCGTTTACGTGCTCGAGCATCGCGTTGAGGCCTTCTATGTTTTTCTCGGCCTCTTCGTATTTCTCCTTCTCCAACCTTAAAGTATCGAATTCGCTTTCGAGTTCGGTTATTTTAATTTTATGGTCCGCCGTTATATAATCGAATTCGCCTATACGTTTTTCGGCCGTCGCAAACTCGTCGCCCAATGAATCCAGTAGTTTCCGCGCGTCGTCTATGTTTTTAGACGCTTCCAGTACCTCGTTTTGGGACGATTTTACGGCGTCCAGTCGGTCGGTCAAAGCGTCTAGTGCATTGGTCGAGTCGTCGAGTTTAACCTTGAGTTCGTCGGCGGAACCGGTCGCTTTTTTAAGTTCTTTAGCGCGTTTTTCTTGTTCGGTTAACTCCTGACGTAATCGGTCTAATTTAGTGTGAATGGCTTCAACCGTCTTTTCGGTTTTACCTTCCGTTGATTCGAGGCGTGTCGATATCGCGGAGAACTTCTTGTCGAACTCGGTAATCCCCTTGTTGAGGGATATCTCGATTTCGACGGACTTTTTTAACGCCGCGTGAACGTTGTTCGTCGTGTCCTCGGCAGTATTTAACTCTTTCGATAGTTGTTTAACCCGACCTTCGATTTCGCGGACTTGTTCGTCTATTTTTAAGACGCCGGCTTGTTGTTCGATAACCGAATTAACCCGCTTCTCCGCCTGGGCGGTACGGTCGGCTAATGTTGCGATGCGGTCTTCGGTTTTATCGTGGGCGGTTTTTATATTATCCGAGGTTTTACCGGTTTCCAATATAGACGCGTCAAGTCCCTCGAGTTTTACTTCCAGCTCTTTAAGCCGAATCGTTAACGCGTCGGTTTTTTCTGACGCGTCCGATAGCTCGGTTTTCCGTTTTTCGAATTCTTCGAGTAGCTGTTTGAACTCGATACCTTTTTGACCGAGTTTTTTTAGGAACTGAGCTTCGTCAGGCCCTTGTTTTTTTCCGATTAACGGTGCCACGGGCGCCTCCCATATTTAAACCTACGTCATACCTTAAGCAACGTTACTTCCTTACGAGGGTAATCTATAACGAATACTCTATTTTCGGGTGGAGGTTTATAGCATAAGGGGGGGGAGAATTACAATAAAAAACTATACGCTCGTTCCGTAAGCCGGTTACATAATATACGTTTGAACGGGACTACGTAAACGGTTATACCCGGCCGTGAGGTAAGAATCGTACGATGACGTTATAGTATGTGACCCACGTAAATACTCCCTCGCTATCGGTTTGACAAATAAAACGGTATTGACTTCCGTCTTCTCTCCCGTGAACGCGGGTTTTCTCGGCCAATAATTACTTCTTCACGCCGAACTGGCAGAGGTGGATGACGTTGCCGTCAGGGTCGGCGATGGTAATAACGCGCCCGCCCCAATCCTCGTCCCTTATCGGCTTGACGATTTCCACGCTGGCTTTCGCCAGTTTCTCGGGCCAGTCGTTGACGTCGTCTACCTGGAAGTAAACTTCGGTCGCCGTTTCGTCTATGACGGGCTTGCCGCCTTTCTCCAATCCGACCTCTACTCCGTGGCACCTGTACGAGTAGTAGTCGCCTTTCTGTTCCTTCAATTCCAGCCCCAGGACGCCGCCGTAGAAACCGTGGGCTACGTCCAGGTCCGTCACGTGAAAAGCTACGCAGTTTATGTTCGTTATCATATGGCCTCCCTTGTCGACGTTGCTTCGATCAGCTTCCTTATGACTTTACCATCACATATACGCGCCCGTCAAGCGGTTACGGTTTAGCGGCCGTCGAAATGATTTGCTATACATAACTTAATTTGTTATAATTAGCGAAATTCGCCTTATTATGGTGCTGTATCCGAAGATATCGGGTTTTTTATTGGCGGTCGCCGTATGGGGGATTTTATCCGCCGCCTGGGCCGCCGACTGCGGGAGATGTCACGCGCCTGGGGGTTTCGCACCTGAGGTGCCGGGCGGCCTGTACGCGTCTGCACATTCGGGCGTTAGTTGCTTGGATTGCCACGCGGGCGCCGGCGAACTCCATACAACGGGCGGAGTAAGTACCGCCGGTTGTGGTTCGTGCCACGGGTCTATATACGAGTTGTTGGAAGAAAGCGCCCACGCACCCGATACGTCCGATACGCCGAGTTGTTATGCGTGCCACGGGTCCGCACATACCGTCGAACGGACGGGAACCGGGCGTTCGGCCCCCGCATACGCACCGGCCGTTTGTACTCGTTGCCACGGCGAGGTCGTCGGGATTTTTCTGGAGAGCGCTCACGGTTCTGCGTCGGCCGAAGGCCGCGCCGACGCGCCGGGTTGTTTATATTGTCACGGTGAACCTCACGAATTAAAACCGGTCGAGAAAAACGAAACCTTGGCGCCCGCCGGACTTCCAGTTTTGTGCGGGGAATGTCATAAGGGGAAGCCGTCTACGGTAGATTCACCTTTTACGATTCCCGATCCTGTGAGTCAGTTGAGAGCAGGCGTGCACGGGGAGATAGACGAGAAAACCGGGAAGCCGAACGCCGGTTGTACCGATTGCCACGGAACACACAACGAACTGCCGTCGTGGGTTCCAGATTCAAGCACCAACTTTATGAACGTCGCGGCCGCTTGCGGTCGGTGCCACGAAGAAGAGCGCGAGTTGTATTCGATAAGCGTTCACGGGCTGGCCGTCGCCGCCGGCCTGAAGGATTCGCCGGTATGCACCGACTGCCACGGCGACCACAACGTTACAGCTATAGCCGATCCGGGCTTTTACGGCGACAAGAGGACCAGGACGGTCGCGATATGTTCCAGTTGCCATTACGCCTTGGCCCTTTCTACGAAGTTCGGCATACCTAACGACAGGGTACCGACCTTCGAACGGAGTTACCACGGGGTGGTTTCCGAGGGAGGCAAGGCGACGGCCGCCGATTGTGGAAGTTGCCACCGCGTTCACGACGTCCTACCGCCGTCGGACCCAAGATCCAGCGTTCATCCGTCGAATCTGGAGAAGACCTGCGGTTCTTGTCACCTCGGGGCTACCGAAAGGTTCGTTAATACCAGCGTCCACGACCCGGGCGAGTCCGGTCTGACGCCGTCCGATATCGTCGCGGCCGCGTATATCGTTTTAATAGTATTGGTCGTGGGCGGAATGCTGGGTCATAATTTCCTCGATTACGTCGTGAAAGCCAAGAAAATTCGCGAGGCACAAGTAAATAGGTCGCGCACCGTTACCAGACTTACGCCGCTCGAAAGAATTCAGCACGCCTTCTTATTACTTAGCTTCTTTTTACTGGCTTTTACCGGCTTCGCGATAAAGTATCCGTCGGCCTGGTTCTTCGCCTGGTTGGTTAAGCTGGAAGGTCCTTACCCGGTCCGGGTGACGGTACATAAAGCGCTGGGGACTTTCCTTATCGGTATTTCGGTCTTTCACGTCGGTTACGTATTGTTTACTCGGCAAGGCCGAAACAGGCTGAAGGCTATATTCCCGCAGTTGGGCGATTTTAAGGACGCCGTAGTTTCGGTGCTGCATAAACTTGGTTTGACCCGCGCCGGCCCGCAGTACGGAGAATTTAATTACGCAGAGAAAGCCGAGTATTGGTCTCTCGTGTGGGGGATCTTAATAATGGCTTCAACGGGGATTTACATGTGGTTCGACCCCTACATCCAGGAATTATTCCCGTTCTGGTTTTACTCGGTCGTTCGGACGGTCCACCTTTTCGAGGCGTATCTGGCCGTGCTGGCGATAATAATCTGGCACCTCTACCACGTAATGTTCGATCCTGACACTTTCCCGATGAACTTCGCGTGGCTCGACGGTAAAATTACGGAGAAAAGATTACTCGACGATAGGGTTGAATACTTGAAGAAATTAAGGACGAGAGAGAGTCGTCTTAAAACGTCCGCGAGTAATCGCGAGGAGACGACCGACGGAAGCGGACAGGGCGGGGCCGATTAATAAAGGGCGTTTGTTAAGAGAGTTAAAACTTCACCGAATTAAGACTTACTGGATTAATTAAGAAAGGAGGTAATATGTTAAGGTTTACTACAATCTTCGTCTTGACGTTGTTAGCGGCGAACGGCGCGTTCGGGCACGGCGGTTACGTCGACCTGGTACCGAACGGAAGCGTTAACAGTTGCAACACGTGCCACTTGAATTTCTCCTTCGGGCAGGATTTCGGTGACGGGGACGAACAGTGGACCGCCGCGTTGGCGGCTATGGACAGCGACGGCGACGGATACTCCAACGGTGTCGAACTTCTCGACCCCGACGGTACCTGGTCCGTAGGCGACCCGGATCCGGGCGACCCGGCCGACGTTACGAACCCCGACGACCCCGACGACTTTCCCGACGATACCGGTGTTGACCCGGCGAGTTTCGGGAAAACGAAGTCCGTTTTCCGGTAATTCCATTACAAAAAATCCAAACAAATCAACAACGCCCGGTTAATGGACCGGGCGTTTCTCCAGGTACGGTTAATTTTCCGGATTATTGTTCGGGTTTTTTAAACCACCGGCGGTACGGTTCCTGGATATAAACGCGGACCGCGATGAGGCCGGTAAAGACCATCCAGAAGATCCAGAGGTATTTGACCGCCGGGTCCCTTTTATAGGTAAGAACGCTCGATTCGTCGAAGTCGATAAACGTTACGTTATGCCCGGATACGTCCGTTTCCTTGCCCCGGTCGAGGCGTACGTTTTCCCCTGCCTCGTCAGGCGGTTTCAGCTCGAGATAGGGTTCGATAGGCTCGGGGCCTTCGTCGGTGAGAAGCGTGCCGTGGCGGACCGGGCGTACCTGCCAGTCCGTATCGCCCAAAGTCAGCGGCGCGCGGGCGGTCGTCTCCACCTTTTCGCCGTCTATTTCCAATGTTATCCGCTGGTCATAAGCCGCCTGGTAGAATTTGAGCCCGCCGTAAACCATCGGGTCGTTGACCTCAATGTCCTTTTCCTTGACGATTTCGCCGTTTTCGATTACTTGCACCGAGCTGGTCCAATCCTTCACGAACAACTCGCCGCCCATTTCGACGTTGGCCGTATCGAAAGACTCAAGCCTTATTTTAAAGTCGCTCTCGGCGTCGGGCGGCGCTTCCAAACCGAACTTCGGCGCGAACCTATACCAGTTGGTTTCGGACCATTTTAACGGTACGGTCGTTTCATCGCCGGGCCCGAGCGTGATTCTACCGCCGAACGAGACCCGAAAGGTCGTGAAGAACCCGGCGAACATAGCGAACATCGCCAGGTGATAGAGCGCCGATAGGAAGTCCCGGTGGGTTACCTTCTTCGTGAAAAAACGAGCTACTATACTAATCGCGCAGGACGCGAGGTTTACGCCCAGCAGCACGGCCGGGACGACGAAAACCGGACTCCGGAAAATACTCAATAACCCGAAGGTTTTCAGGGTTTCGTAAGTCCCCGGGCTCCACGCTTCTGCGTAATATTCCGGCTCCATGTTCTGGGGGACAACTGACCCGATTACTTGGAAGACGGCCAGAATTAAAATAAGCATGACCGCCAACCCGAGGGAAGTAAGTACGGCCCAAATTTTTTTAAATACGTTTTTCATTTTATCCATCCCTATACGTAAGCGTGGAACGTAGGAAGGCCCAGGAGTTTCGCGATCCAATTGAATCCAAGGAAAGTAAATACCATGCTGACGAAACCGAGGATGTTAAGCACCGTCGCCGGCCACCCGGAAAACGGCGGTTTTCGTTTTGCGTGGAGGTACGCCGCGTAAACGCACCAGGTTACGAGGGAGGCCGTCTCCTTCGGGTCCCACGACCAATAGGTACCCCACGCTTCTTCCGCCCACCCGGCGCCGGAGAAGATGCAAAACGTAAGTAGGGGGAACCCGAAGAGGATCAACAGATACGAATAGTAATCGTACTTCGGTTCGGCGCCCCGGCGGACAAGGTCTTCTATCTTCAAGGAAAAAGCCGCTACGAAAAGGGCGTACGAAGCAAACGCCGGCGGAATGTGCCACGAAAACCAAATCGTATCTAAAGCCGGCGATAAAGGTATCGGCCGGGCCTCGCGCGTCACGCCGTAGAACATCGCGGCCGACGCGATGGCGAAAAGGACCGCTCCTCCCGATCGCAAAGGTAAACGGCCGAAGCGCTTTATCATTAAAAACGCCAGAACGCCCGACCACGAGAAGAAACTGAGGCATTCGTAAAGGCTTTGAAAAGGCGGATGGCCGGCCTCAACCCAGCGGAAGACGATTAGAGCCGTATGCAGGCCGAAAACGACCCAGTCGAGCTTAAAAACGCCGCCCGTTCGGATTGTATACGCAATGAAGCACGCCGCGTAAGCGAACGCGAGAAACCAGTAAACGCCGACGTCGATTTTCAAAAGGGTGGAAAAATCCATCTCCCCGGCTTCCTATAGCCTAAAACTTTTCGCGCCCCGCGTATCTCCGGTTTTTAAGTTAATATCACTCAGCCGTCGCTTCAAGTATTTTATTCAGGTCTTCGGCCGATTTGGAAAGTAACGCGTTCGCGTACTTCTGGTTATGGGCACCGTACGTCGCGTCGGTCATCACGTACGCGTGGTTGGCGCGGGCGTTTTCGTACAGAGTAAGGGCGCTTTCCCCGTCGATGGTTATTCCGGCGAGTTCGCTTTTTACGGCTTTAACTTCGGCGAGCAGGGTTGCCACCTCGTCGGCTTTCGCGCCGATGCCTTTCTGCCACGAACTGAAAATGCTGGCGTAAGCCGGTTTATGGCACTTGGTGCATGTCTCGCTGGTGGGGCGTTCTTCCAGGTTCGTGTGGCACGAACGGCATTTAAGGCTCGGCATTACCGACGGCGTGTCTTCGACGCCGCGGCCGCCGGTCCCCGCGTACATCCTCGCCTGGGTCGGGTGGCATTCGGAGCAGCTTCTTTCCTTGTCTTCGTGGTGGCAATCAATGCAACCGACCGATACCGAAGCCGGTTTATTTAACGGATGGCAAATACGGCAATCCAACCGCGCTTCGTCCAAATGAGGAGCGTGTTTGAAGGTTTTCCCTCGATACGATAGGGTATCGTATTGGTAACCGGAGTGACAGGAAGAGCAGTCGGCGTCGCCCTTCACGTGATGGCAGGAACTGCAATCGTAAGCCAAATCGAGAGTCGCGCCGTGCCGTTCCACGTCGTGGCACTCGGTGCAGAACAAGCCGGCCGAAAAGACGTGGTTGTAGTGGGCGAACGTATCCCCCGCCAGGTTGAACCGCGTATGTTCGACCCCGAAGTGGCACCGTTCGGCACACGTTTCGTCGGGAGCGGTCGCGTGGACGAAACCCGACGTATCGAAGCCGGCAAAGCCCAACAATTTAACGGCTTTATCGGAGTCCGTTACGGCGGCGCGGATCAGTTCGTTCGTATATACGACGTTATGGGCGCCCCAGCTGGCGTCATCAGCGACCAGGTCGAGGTTCTTCCCGGCGCCGGCGACCAGCTCGAGCGCTTGTCCGCCCGAAGGAGTCCCGGTGTACGGTGCGACTTTCCGTTCCGCGTCCGCTACTATCCATTCGGCGTCGCGGAAATGGGTTTTAGTATCCGATTGCCACTTCGATAACATCGGTTCGTATAAAACGCTGTGGCACTCGGTACACGAATTGGCGTCGGCGGCCGGGAAGTGGGCCGGGCTACCGGCGTGTCCGGGCGTTTCGATAGCGCCCGTATGGCAGCCCGTGCATCCAACCCCGGCGGCGAACATCGGATCGGCCGCCCCCGTGGCGTGAATGCCGCCGGTTCCTATGTATATCTCCTCCTGGACCGAATGCATATCGCCGTGGCAACCGGCACAATCGGGGGAGAGAAGCGGCGAGACCTCGTGACGGCCGTGGAGGATTTCGTCGTGGCACTCGAAGCATTCGACTTTATGTTCGGTTATGTGAATCGTATGGAGTTCATCGGACGTGTCCGCTTCTAACGTTCGGTCCGGGTGGCAACGGACGCAAGCCCGCGGTTGTACGGCCCCGTCACCCATTGTTACGCCCGTATGGCACTTCGTACATGCTACTCCGCGATCGGTATACTCGGCGTGGTCGAATTCGATGCCGAGGTACTTCGTGACGCCGGTAGGCCAACCGTGGCAAAGCGTACAATCCGATATGTCTTCTCCGGTTTCGCTTTTTTTAAAATGGCACGTGAAACAGACCGACTCGGTGACGGTTATATGCGACCCTATTACGATACTGGAGTGGCACGAGGTGCATTTCAGCTTCTTGCCCCGCCTTAACTCGCCCAAGTGCGCGGCGTGGTCAAACCGTATACCTTTCAAATAATCGACGTTGCCGGCTAATAACCGGTCTTGATGACAACCCCCGCGGAGGCAGCTCGAGTCCTCTATCTCGGCCCAGAACCGGGTGCCGTACGTACCGGTGAAGTACTTCGCGACCTGTGATATCGCCGCGTACTTGCCTTCGAAATAGCCGACGGCGCCAGGTTCGTAATGGCACTCTAGGCAGTTTACTTCGTTGTGAGAAGACTCTTCCCAGGATTCGTAGTAGGGTTTCATGATGTGGCACGCGATACAGAAGTGGGGCGACTCCGATATTTGGAAAAATATCAGTAGTACAGCGACGAAAACTACCGCTGTACCGAGAAGGAATCTTTTTATACCGAGGGAGTGTTCTAAGACAACGCCCCAGAGGTCTTTTACGATATTGGCCATTATTCGGAAACCTGTTTACAGCTTACGGAATAGACGGCGCCTTTTTAACTCGAGTAGTACGATAAGTAGAAGGAGCCCGGCTAATACGCCGATCAGTATATTCCGCCGTTTACCCTGTTCGTGTTTAAACTGGTCTATCCTCGTCTCCGCCCGGTGAGCGATGATTATCGACTCCTTCGTCAGGTCGGTAACCGCCGATAGGTCGAGGCTGTGGGCCACCGGATATGCTTCGGTGATATAGGTCTCCGCTTCCGTCAGTTCGGCTTCCAACTCCTCGGTGAAAAGACCGTCTTCGGCCGCTCTTTTTACGGCTGTTTTCGCGTCCCCTATCGCGCCTTTGGCGTCGTTTAGGGCCTTTACGATGTTCGAAGCCCGTCTGTACCCTACTGAATCAGCCGCGTGACAGTCACCGCATTGGCCGTCGTCGGTGCCGAGCCACATTTGGGGGCGCGGTTTTTTTATCGAATGGTATCCGTGGCATACGGCGCAATCGCTGACGGCCGCCGGTCCGCCGGCCGGAACTTCTACGTGGGGACTCATCTTAAAATACAACTCTTGGTTGACGTGGCATTTACCGCATACGTTTCTTATTTCCGCGTACCCCGGCGGCGCCGCGCCGTGGTTGCCGTGGCAGTCGGCGCAGGTTGCGACGCCCGTTATACGCTCTTCGAGAAGAAGTTTACCGTGTACACTCCCCGAGTATTTATCGAACGTGTCGGCCGGTAGGTAATAAGCCGCCATAATATCCTTATCGGAATGACATCCAGCGCACGTCGCCGGAATATTAAACCTGTTCGCTTTCGAAGCCGGGTCGTTGGCCGGTAACACCAGATGTGCGCCGTGGCAGTCGGCGCAACTCGCCGCTTTGACGTCGCCGAAGTTTACGAGGCGATCCCCGTGACGGCTTGTCAGGTAAAGGGACATCTGGTCCGTAGGGAGGCCGTACTGCCTCATCGCGGTTAGGTCGGAATGGCACCCGGCGCATACTCCGGGTATAACCCTCTTATCAGTAAGGTCAACGTATCCGGCGGACGCCCGGACCACGTCCATAGACACGGCCGTCGGGTCGCCGCCGTGGCAATCCACGCAGGTAACGTCGGCGGCCGCGTGGGAACTTTTTTCCCATCCGGCGTATTCGGGCCAGTCCTTATGGCACTCCGTACACGCGTCATTTACCGCGCCGGCTGCAGTCATAACGGTAACCATAGATATTACGCAAACGTACTTCACCTGATTGCCGTCCTTAACAAATAAAAGTTAAGTACGCGAAGTCGGCGGTATCCACCGTCACGAGATTTTACCCCAGATAGTAAAAGCTACGAACCAGATTATTAACGCGATGCCGACGAAAAAGAAAACGGGGCGTTTGAAAGGCCGGCGCTTTTCCGGGTCGCGGTCGAAGAAAAACGGGAAGAACGGTAACGCCGCGAAAACCAGTATCATACCGACTATCCCGGCGAGACGCGGTACAAACTTCAATAACTGATAAACGGCCAGGAAGTACCATTCGGGTTTAACGTGTTCCGGGGTAGTTACCGGATCCGCTTTCTCCCCGATTCCGGCCGGGAAGACGAGAGCGAGCGTGAGAATGACGGCGATTACGAGAAAAGCCTGGATGACCTGTTCGATTACGTGGTGCGGCCAGAACGGATGGTCTTTTCTTTTCACGAAAGTATCACCCCGTTAGAGAGGGTCGGCGCATCCCTGGCGCCTTATCATAAAGAAATGGGCCCCCATGAACATGAACATAATCCACGGTAGAACGATTACATGGGCGGCGTAGAACCGGGCTAGGGTCTCTTCGCCGATCGTGCTCCCGCCCCTCAGAACCGTTCCGATGTACGGACCGATTAACGGTACCGACTCGGCCATCTGGGTCCCAACCGTTGATGCCCAGTAAGCCGTCTGGTCCCACGGCAGTAAGTACCCGGTAAACCCGAAGCCAAGGGTGATGAAAAACAAAAAAACGCCCGAGACCCAGTTCATTTCCCGGGGCGGTTTGTACGCGCCCGTCCGGAAGACCTTAAACATGTGAATGATAACCGTCAGGACCATTAGTTCGGCCGCGTAACGGTGAATCGAACGTATAAGCCAGCCGTATGGAACGTCGTTCATGATATAGCGGACGCTGTCGTGCGCCGCGTCCGGAGACGGCTTATAATAAATCGCGAGTAGGACGCCGGTTACAACCTGTATCAGGAAAAGGAGCAGGGTAATCCCGCCGAAGCAACTCATCCAAGTATATTTACCGGAAATCGGTTTTTTAAGCTGTTTGCGTATCCCTTCCCTGACGTCCAGCCGGGTGTCTACTTCGACGTAGAGAAAACCGGTGAAAGAGCTTAGGATTTTGTCCAAAGCGGTGAGGTTAATACTTTCACCGAGCCACCCGTTGACGATATCCAAAAAGCCTTTTTTGCGGTCCGGGTGTTCCATGATTATCCTCCGACGTAATCGATACCGTGGAC
>CP070755.1:1916039-1944249 GCA_020348885.1 Candidatus Coatesiibacteriota bacterium
AATGAGCTGTGTTGGACTACCGTTTATAATCGTCGGGTTTATCATACTGTTGATCCTGGCGAGCGCGATAAGGATCCTAAGGGAGTACGAGCGCGCCGTCATCTTCCGCCTCGGGCGGCTAATCGGCGCGAAAGGCCCGGGGCTTATCATCCTCATACCGATAGTGGACCGGATGGTCCGCGTTGACCTCCGCACGGTTACGCTGGACGTCCCGCCGCAGGACGTTATCACCCGGGACAACGTCTCGCTTAAAGTAAACGCGGTTATCTACTTCCGCGTAATGGACCCGAACCGGGCGATCGTCGAGGTCGAGGATTACCTCTTCGCGACGAGCCAACTTGCCCAGACGACCCTACGTTCGATCCTCGGCCAGCACGAGTTAGACGAACTGCTTACCCACCGCGAGAAGATAAACCAGAACCTGCAGGAAATCATAGACCAGCAGTCCGACCCATGGGGAATCAAAGTCTCCCTTGTAGAGGTCAAGCACGTGGATCTGCCGATAGAGATGCAGCGGGCGATGGCCAAACAGGCCGAGGCCGAGCGCGAACGGCGGGCCAAGGTCATCAACGCCGAAGGCGAGTTCCAGGCCGCCGAGCGGCTCACTGAAGCGGCCCTGACGATGGCGCAGAGCCCCGTCACGCTCCAACTACGTTACCTGCAAACCCTACGCGAAGTAGCCGCAGAGAACAACTCGACGACCCTGTTCCCGATACCCATTGACCTATTCGAGCCGTTCATAGAACTTGTTAAGGGTAAGAAGGGTTAAACCCGATAACGGTATCCCGACGTGAACTACCCCGTACGCAAAAAACGCCCGCTTCCGCGGGCGTTTCGCTATGTATACGTTCGGTTTTCACTCGTTTCTTAGAACTTCCAACGCCGTAGTTAAGCCCTGTCCCTGGCGACCGTCGTAACCCAGGTCAGCGAGTCCCATCTCGAGAGCGCCCAGCGCGCCAAGTATATCGATAGATGTTACGGCGCCCATGTGGCCGATACGGATTACCTTGCCCTTGAGTTGCCCCTGTCCGCCGGCGAAGAAGACGCCGTACTTTTTGTAAATATGGTCGCGCAACTCCGCCGCTGCTATCTCGTCAGGCGGCTTGAAGACCGTTAATACATCAGCTGGGTTCATCGGAAACACGGAAAGACCGAGTGCCGAAACCGCCGACCGGGCGGCCCTGGCGACGCGCTCGTGCCGCGCGAAAACCTGTTTCGGTCCTTCCTCGTTCATGGCCTGTAGCGCTACGTCGAAAGCTCGAACCGTGTTTATTGCTGGCGTATACGGCGGCTCGAACCTATCGTAGTTCTCCCTATAGCGGGTTAAATCGAAGTAATATCTGTGGTTCTTCGTATGCTCGCAGACCCGCCACGCGTCGGCGCTCAGCGCTATTACCGATATCCCCGGCGGCGACATGAAACCCTTCTGGGATGCCGAAAGGGCCACGTCCACGCCCCATTCGTCCGCACGGAATTCCATACACCCGACGCCGCTGACCGCATCTACTACGAGGAGAGCGTCGTAGTTCTTTACGACCTCGCCTATCGCTTCTATATCGTGAACGGTACCGGTGGACGTGTCAACGAATGTGCAAAAAACGGCGCGGGTGTTTTTGCCACCCTCTTCTTCCAACCGCTGTTCAATTAACCTAGGGTTAACGGCCCGACCCCATTCCACGTCCACCGAGCGTACCATGCCGCCGAATGCTTTACATATATCGGCCCAACGGTCGCCGAAGAAGCCGCTGCGAACCACGATTACCCGGTCCCCCGGCGATACGACGTTCGCGACGGCCGCTTCCATCGCCGCCGTACCGGAGCCGGTTATCAGGATTATCGGCTGCTCGGTCCCGAAGAACGGCCGCAGGTTGCCTACTATCCGCTCGTATATTTCGTGGTAATCTTTACGCCGGTGGTAAACGAGGTCCTCGGTCTGAACCGCGGCCACCTTCGACGGAATCGGCGTAGGGCCGGGCGTAAACAGGTACTCTTTCCTCATAGATTTCCTTGTAGAGATACTATCCCGTTGAGAAAACCGTTGATGCGTTCGCCGCCGTTGCCCGGCGGCGGCGCGAAACTACCGTAAAACTATTAACATACGGTTTCGCCGTAGTCAATAGGATTCGTGAAATTTTTATCAAGTCCGTAGCGCCACCGGGAACCGACGCGTCGATAACCAGGATATATACCGGCGAAATCCGTTTGACACCCGCCGAACGTTGGTATAAAGTCTCGCAGAAGGTATATCTATGAACCGCAAGATTACGACCGGTCTCCTTACGTTAATAATACTAGGCGCCGCGGCGTATGCCGGTGTGAAGCTCGAACCGCCGGAACCGGAGTACGGGCTTCTATTGGGGACGCCGGACGAGACCATATCCGCCGCCGACAAGTTCTCGAACCTACGCGCGGCCGAAGAAGCCCTCGACCGGGCCGAAGGCGACGACGCGACGAAGGCGGTCGCTTATCTAGAAGCGAGCGTTTACTTCGAGGCTGCCGGCGAATACAAGGATGCGGCCAAGTACGCCGAGAAGGCGGGAAAGAAGCACCCTCAACCGCCGGACGCGGCGTCGGCCCTGTTTCGCTCCGGTGTGATGCTCGAGAAAGCCGAAAAGTACAAGGACGCAGCCAAGCGGTTCGAGAAGGTCTATAAGGAATCCCTTTACAATCGCGTTCCGGCGGACACGTACGGCCTCGATATAAGCCTGGGCGAAGCCGCCATCATTCAGGCGTGCGTCTGCCGGGAAGTCGCCGGCGACCTGAAGGGCGCGAAGAAAACGTACGAGAAGTACGTCGAAGAATTCGACGCGCACCCAGCACGCCGGGTCTGGGCTTACTACCGGCTCGGCCGCGTGCTGGCGGCACGGGGCAAGGACGACGACGCGCGCGCTGCTTTCAACGCCGCCGTAGACGTGTACCGCGGCGCCGCCGGGAATACATTGTTGGATATGGAACCGGCCGTGGGCTACTATGCCGGCGCCAGGTTCTATTGGGAAGAGTACGATTACCTCGAGTTCGTCGAGACCGAACTGAAACTGCCCCAGGACCGGATGGAGCGGGACCTGATGTGGATGCTATCCACGTCCCAGGGGCTGGTCGCGGCGTACAACGAAGTTATCGAATTGGAGACCGCAGAGTGGAGCGTCGCGGGGTACTGCCGCCTGGGCGATACGTATGCGTACTTCGCCGACGCGTTGGACGCGGCTGAGTTGCCGAAAGAAATCGACCCGAAGCGGTGGCGGAAGAAGGACCCGGACGACCCGGAGCGAATCGAAGCGGAAGAGAAGTACAACAACTACTTGGCGGGTTTGGAGGAACAGACCGGCCCGCTTCGGGCGAACGCGACCGAGTACTACGAGGCCGCCGTCGCGATCGCCGGGACCCTGGGCCTGACCGGTCCCTGGGTAGACCGAGCCCGGGCGCGGTATCGGGAAATGACGGCGATTGAGTAGCAATAAGGGAATACCTTTACGAAAACGGGCGGCCACCAAGCCGCCCGTTTTTTCCAACCGTTTTTTATTGCAAGCTTACCTCAAAGTCCCCTCGTACCTGGCAGTCAGCTGCCGCTCCCGGACGGCTTCGGGCGTGTAGAGCGGCAGGAGTACCGGCGCCACCTTGTCGGCTTTAATCTTGGCTTGCTTAAGTTCCTTGTCGTAGTCATCCACGTGGCTCAGGGTGAGGGTCCCGAGTTTCGCCGATTTCGCGTACTCGGCGGCGTACTCGCCGGCTCGGCGCCCGAAGACGTTGTAGTCGAGGACGGAGTTGCCCATCAGCCGGTTGCGGCCGTGGACGCCGCCGGAGGCCTCGCCAGCCACGTACAACCCCTTGATGTTCGTCTCGCACTTTTCATTTATCGCGATTCCGCCGTTCTGGTAATGAAGCGACGGATAGACCAGCATCGGCTCCACCGTGATGTCTATACCGTACTTAATGAACTGGCGGTGCATCGCCGGGAAGTTCTTGTTTAAGTACCCGTCGCCCCGGAGTTTCTCGATGAGGGGCGAGTCTAGCCATACTCCCGTGCGGCCGCTGGGCGTCTCGATACCGTTGTGCTTCTCGACGCACTCCCGGATGAACGCGGCGCTCTCCACGTCCCGGGGCTCCCGCGGGAAGACGAAGAGCTCGCCGTGCTTGTTCAGCGGCTGGCCGCCGGCACCCCTGATTTTTTCGGTGATAAGAAACCCGGCTATCTGCTCCGGGAACGCGGAACCGGTCGGGTGGTACTGCACCGAGTCCATATACATCAATTTCGCGCCGGCCCGGTACGCCATAATCAAGCCGTCGCCCGTGGCGCCGTAGTGGTTGGTGGTGTCGAAACCGCGGATGTGAAGCCGGCCGTAGCCGCCTGTGGCGATAATAGTAGCCTTGGCTTTGGCTACGTAGTACTCCTCGGTCTCCAGGTCGTAGAGTATACAGCCGGCGCACTTGCCCTTGCCATCAAGGATAAGCTCCACCGTCGGCATAAATTCAATGACTTCGATTTTTTCCGGGTGGTTGCGAACCTCGTCCATCAGAGTCCGCATTATAATCGCGCCGGTGTAATCACGGCATGAAAGCATCCGCTTGCGGGACGTGCCGCCGCCGTGTAGTACGTGGACCGAACCGTCTTCGTTCTTATCCCAGATAACGCCCAGGTCCTCGAGCCACTTAACCACGTCGGGCCCGTCTTCGGTCATCGCGCGGACGAGTTTGGGTACATTATCGAAGTGACCGCCGCCGATGGCGTCGAGGTAATGGCGGGTCGGCGGGTCGTGCTGTTTGCCCGCCGCTTGCATCCCTCCCTGGGACATCATCGAGTTGGCGTCGCCCAGACGGAGTTTTGTAGAGATGATGGATTTGGCGCCGTGTTCCGCCGCGATTATGGCCGCTGCGCAACCCGCCCCGCCGCCGCCGATTATCAGGACGTCGGTCTCGTAGTCCGGGTCGTCCAAATCGAACAGACCCGGCATAACACGCGAGTAGGCTTCGAGCATGTCGGCGACTTCGGTCGTGAGTTCCTCGCCCTTGTTCGGCCCGACTTTGATTTTACGCCTGGCGTCGGGCTTGTAGTCCGGGTGGAACTTCGTCAGGACGTCCTCCCGCTCCTCCGCGGTCATCGGCGGAAAGACCGGCTCGCCCGACTTCTCCAGCTCGAGCCTTTTGTTTCTGCTCTGCTCGACCTTCTTCAACGATTCGTGCATGTACTCGGGATACATCTTATATACTCCTTAAAGCGACGGCCTACTCCATATCGCGGTCGTAATATTTCTTCTTCAGCTTGTCCTCGGCCATCCGCATCAGTTCTTTGTATTCTTTATCGAACGCGTTCTTATCGACCTCTTTAATACGTTTATTCACTTCCTTGCTTTCAGGCGACAGGTACTTCCCGTATAGTCGTTTCGCGAGAAGCCCGACGTTGTACTGTACGATTTCGGCGGGGCAACGCGCCGCGCACAGCCCGCAGCAAAGGCAGTCGAAGGATAGGTCCATCACTTGCTCGATGTCGCCCCGCATCGCCGCCTGGATGTAGTCCATAACCTCGAGGTCCTGGGGGCACGCCTTCGAGCACGTGTTACACGCGACGCAGCGGAAGACCTCGGGGTACAACTTCTGGAACGTCGAGACCGTGGGGGCGAGCTTCTTGATGTTGTAGACGGGTTTCTCCGCCGGGAACGACGGAAGCTGCGTAAGATACATCTCGTCTTCCACGAGGGTCGTGCAAGCCAGCCCGGCGTATATCTTGTAGTCGCCCGGTACTCGATATACCGTACCGCAGGCGCCGCAGAAACCTTCACGGCATCCGGCGCCCCGCTTTATCTGGTAACCGGCGTACTCGATCGCGCCCATAATCGTCGCGTCGGCAGGAACCTGATGGGCCTTGCCCATTATGTAAACCGTAACGAGTTTTTCTTCCGGTTTCTCGGTTTTCGCTTTGGTTTTCGCCGGTTTCTTTTTGGCTTCCGCTTTCGTCGCCATTTCTTCTCCTGATAAAACGACGCCCTTCGGCGTTTAGCTTTCCTAGTATTCCTGGGGCAGTTTCTTCAACTCGGCCCAGGAGTAAACGGGACCGTCGTTGCAAACGTAGTGTCCGCCGATATTACACCGGCCACACTTGCCAATCCCGCACTTCATCTTGTTTTCTACGGTGGTGTATATTTGCTCGTCCTCGAATCCGAGTTCTTTCAAGGCTTCTATGACGAATTTAATCATTATGGGCGGGCCGCAGGTTACGGCTATTGCGTCCTTCGGCGACGGTTTCTTGTCGGTAACGTTCTGTGGAACGAACCCGACGAACTCGGCCCAGCCCGGTTCTTCAACGTCAATCGAGAGGTGTACCGGTAACTCCTTAGCCAGCTTTTCCATCTCTTCCCGGTAAACCAGGTCCGCCGACGTTCGAGCGCCGTAAACAAAGGTTATGTCGCCGTAGTCGCCGCGGTTCCCGAGGGCCGTCTGGAATACGCACCACACGGGAGCGATGCCGATTCCGCCGCTTATAAAGATAAGGTTCTTGCCCTTCCACTCGTCCATCGGGAAGTTGTTCCCGTAAGGTCCGCGGACGCCTATTACGGCGCCGGTTTCCATCTCGTGGAGGGCCGACGTAACGCGGCCCATCTTCATAATACTGAATTGTAAATAGTCTTCGACCAGGGGGGACGACGAGATGGATATCATCGACTCGCCCTTGCCGAACACCGAGAGCATCGCGCACTGGCCCGGCAGGAACGAGAAGCGGTCGCCGTTCAGGAAGACCGTCTTGAACGTTTTGACGGCGCGGGCGCCGCCGACTTCCTCATTGATGTCGATTATCTCGGCAAGCTTCGGTATGTAAGTATTATCGCTCATACGCCGCCGTTTTATCGAGAACGTCCACGATGTCTATGCCGACCGGGCAGTAAATGATGCAGCGGCCGCAGCCGGTGCACTGGTAATCGCCGAAGTTTTCGACGAAGTAGCGGAATTTGTGGAGTATCCGCTGGCGTAGCCGCGAAGCCCGGTTCGGCCGCGGGTTGTGGCCGGATGAATGCATCGTGAAGTCCGGGAACTGGCAGTTGTCCCAGGTCCTGACCCTTTCCCCCGTTAAGGGCACCGGGACGAGCACCTCGTCGTTTATGTCGAAACAATGACAGGTCGGGCAAAGGTACGTGCATATTCCGCAGCGGATGCAGGAGAGCGACTCCTCGTCCCAAAACGGCGAATCGAACATGTCCCTAAGGTTTTCGGTAAGGTCGTTTACGCCTTCGACCTGGCGTTCGACCTTGGCCGCCGCTTCGGTTCCTACCTTCTCCGCCGCCTTTTTATCGTCTGCCGCCGGCTCGCCGAAGACCTTTCCACCGTCGGATACGACCTTCTCGCCCCTCGTGGTAAGGGTCTCGACGTAATATCTGTCGCCCAGGCTTGTTAGAACAACGTCCAAGCCATCTTTACCCGCCGGCGAACCGCCGACCGAGGTACAGAAGCAGTTGGCCGACGGCGGCTCGGTGCAAACCAAACCGATCAAAGTCGTGTTATTCCGCCGGCGCCAATAGTACGGGTCCGCGAAATCGCCGCCGAAGACCTTGTCGGTCAAGGTTACGGCCCTCGCGTCGCAGGGGCGTACGCCGAAAACGACGGCCGGTTTCTCTTCTGGGAGTACCTCTTCGACCTCTGGCGCTTTCTCGTTGGTCGAGTTGAACCTGAGTAAAACTTCCCGTTGGGGGAACACGACCTTCTTCGGTCCGACGACCGCGTTGGTGAAACTTTCGTCTATCGCGCCAGCGTTCCCGACTATCTCGTAGTTAAACCGCCCGTCGTCCTCGACCGGCACGTAAACGTCGTACGAGGGTAGTTTTTTCAACCATTCGGCGAACGCGTCTTTTTTGAGTGTCTTCTCCACGTTTCTATCTCAAGATTTGACCTATATATAGCCCGGCTTTACAACGCCGGTACCCCGCCGAAGAATACGAGGTAGGAAGCTATAACTACTGCGTTCGTTTCACCTTCGTAATTCGCAATGACTTCCCCGTCTTTGTCGGTTATTCGTCCCTCCCCTATTACAACCAGGGTACGATTCTGTTGGTCGAGCAGTTCGCCGCCCGATATCTTGTATATGGGGTTCCCGATATCGGTTTTGATTATACCCTTTTCGATATAGCCTAACAGGTCTCCCTCATCGTCATATACCGATAGGTCGACTCGGTAGCGCTCTACGTAAATCGGTTCGTCGTCCGTACCGGCGCAATAACCCGGCAGGGCACCGTCCCAATCTATTTCGCCGGTCTCCGCGCCGTTGCGGAAGATTTTACCTGACGCGGCGATAACGGCACGTTCCGGCGGGTTGTTGGTATCCGTGGTTACGAAATTGATTTCGATAATGGGGTCGGGAATCCCGATTTCTTCGTCGATTACGTCGCCAGCGGGTTTGTTATTTTCGGCTTTGGTGCATCCGATTAAACCGAACGTCAGGATAAAAATAGCTATCGTCCTCATATCCAAACCTCGGCGATTACCTCTTCGACCTCGGGAGTCTTCTCGTTTTTAGAGCCGAATTCGAGTTGCGTTTCCCGTTGGGGGAAGATTACCTTCTTCGGCCCGACGACGGCGTTCGTGTAATCCTGTCTATTGCGCCCGAGTCCTCGACGATTTCGTAGTTGAACTGTCGCTAGTCCTCGACGGGTAGATAGACATCGTAAGACGACGGTTCCTTTAACCAGTCGGCGAACGCTTCGTTATTGAGTATCTTTTTCGCGCCTCTATCTTATGAAATCTTCAGGGTCCTCGTCGCGAAAGCTGGAAATGAGCGACGGCACGTCCGGGTCAAACCCTACGTCATAGTCGAAAAGTTCTTTCGCTTCTTTCTCCAGCTTTTTGTTCAGCAACCGGAGCGGTATATCTACGGGGCACGCCCGTTCGCATTCATTACAGTCAATACAGCGACCCGCAAGGTGCATCGCCCGAACCAGATGATAAAAGAAGTTCTCGGAGTTATCGGGCGACCGCTCCACCCACTTAATCTTCTGGGCTTTCTCGTCGGCGGTCGTGTCGGCCGTTACCGCGAAGGCAATCGTATCTGCGACGCACTCGTCGCAATAGCACATCGGACATATAGATCGGCACGCGTAACAGCGGATGCATTTGCCGAGTTCGCGTTCCCAGAATTCCCAACGTTCTTCGGGCGCCAGAGACTCGATTTCGTCCAGCGAACCGTAAGGTTCCTCGGGCTTCCGGTCGACCTGCTCGCCGATTACGACGTCGTGGACGACCGGGTAGGCGGCCCGGCATTCGACGCACCGGTCGTCCAGGATATCGGCCGATTCGATTTTTATCGGACCTTCGTCGGTCGTTACGACGAAGCCGCCGTCGACGCCGAACTCGATTTTTTCGACTTTCGCCGTACCAAGTTTCCGGGCGAGTTTCCCCTCGTCGATCACACCCCCGTCCTCACAGGATACCCCTATTAGGTAAACGGCGTCCCGGTCGACGAACTTCTCCTGGAGTAAGACCGCGACGGCCCGGCTATCGCAGCCCTTAACGACTACGCCCACGGGTTTCTTTCCGTCCTCTTCCGCTTCCGGCGCGCAGACGTCCTCCCGTCGTTCGTCGGCCAGGAACCGGGCCAGGTTGTGGAAACATGTCGGGTCCCAGACTAGTTCGTCGGCTTCGCCAGCGCCGGTGAAGAACGCCGGCGCGGCGAAGGGACCTGCGCTCCCGTTCCGGTATCCGATTACGTACTTGACCGCCCCTTCGTCCAGGAGCTTCTTGACTTCGGCCCTGATTTCTTCGACGCTGGCTGTCATACCCTCCTCCGCAGCTTAGCCTGCGGGCCGAGCGGTCTTAAGGTATCGACGAAGTCCTTGATTAACTCGGTATATTTGGCGCCCTCGGCCGCCGAGACCCAGGACATCTGGAAGCGTTCCGGTTCCAGCCCGACGTGTTCGAGTAACTCTTTGACCAGCGCGAGCCGCCGCCGAGCGTATAAATTACCTTTTATATAGTGGCAGTCGCCGGGGTGACAACCCGAGACCAGAACGCCGTCGGCGCCGCGCTTGAACGCCGAGAAGATATACAGGGGCGAGACGCCGCCCGAACACATTACCGTTATCGGGACCACGTTGGCCGGGTACTGCATCCGGGAGACGCCGGCCAGATCGCTTCCGGCGGAAGAACACCACTTGCATAAAAACGCTACTATCTTAGGTTCGAACCGGTCATTCATCTATATCTCCACAAGACAGGCGCCGATCATATCGTAGACGTGCTGCGTCCGCAGGTTCTTCACTTCGATAGCGGCGCGCAGGCACGTTGCCATACACGTCCCGCAACCTTCGCAAAGAACCTCGTTTACCGTTGCAACGTCCTCCTCCAGCTTGATGGCATCGTACGGGCAGACCATGACGCACATCTCGCAGCCGGTACACAGGTTCTCGTTGACCCGCGCGACCATCGGCGCGTGGAAGAGCTGGTCCCGGGACAGGATGTTTATCGCCTTGGCGGCGGCTCCGCTGGCCTGGGCGACGGCTTCGGGGATATCCTTGGGCGCCTGCGCCGCGCCGGCCAGGAAAACGCCGGACGTAACGCTTTCTACCGGCCGCAATTTCGGATGTGCTTCGGCCAGGAACCCGTCCTTGTCGAGGCCTATTTTCAGTTTCTTCGCGAACTCGGCCGCGCCGGCCGACGGTCTCATCGCCATCGCTAGCACGACCATATCGGCGTCTATTTCGATGTCCTTACCGGTAAGCGTATCCACGCCCCAGACCTTGAGTTTGCCGCCCTCTTCGAAGATTTTCGAGACCTTGCCGCGTAGGTAAAGGACGTTGTCCTCCTCGACGGTCCGCTGTACAAACTCCTCGTAGTCCTTTCCGCCGGAGCGAATATCTATGTAGAATATGTACGCTTGGCCGTCGTGGACGTGGTGCTTGTAGAGCATCGCGTGTTTCGCGGTATACATACAACATATCTTCGAGCAGTATGCGCAGTGAAGCTCCGGGTCCCTGGAACCTGCGCATTGGATGAAGACGACTTCCTTCGGTTCTTCGTGGTCCGACGGCCGTAGAACCTTCCCGCCGGTCGGCCCGGACGCCGAAAGAAGGCGCTCGAACTGCAGTCCGTCGAGAACGTCCGGGTACTTCCCGTAGCCATACTCTGCCATCTTCTCCTTATCGTAAAGGTCGTACCCGGTGGCGACCACTATCGCGCCTACTTCTTCCTCTATTATCTCGGGCTTCATATCGTAGTCGATGGCCCCCGGCTCGCACACGTCGGCGCATTTGCCGCAGGCTATGGGGAGGAGACCAGGGCAGCCCTTGTCGTCCAGCGTAAAGGTGGCCGGTACCGCCTGAGGGAACGGGATATAAATAGCCCGGCGCCCGGTCAAACCCATATCGAATTCGTTCGGGAGAACGACCGGGCAAACCTTCGTACATTCGTCGCAGAGCGTGCATGCTCCCGGGTCGACGTACGTGGGCTTCTTGAGTATCTTGACCCGGAAGTTACCGACGAAGCCCGTTACTTCCTGGACTTCGCTGTAGGTCATCAACTTGACGTTCGGGTGCTTGGAAACCTCGACCATCTTGGGCGTCAGGATGCACTGGGAGCAGTCCAGCGTCGGGAACGTTTCGGAAAGCTGGCTCATGTGCCCGCCGATCGACGGCGACCGTTCAACCAGAATAGTCTCGTATCCAGAGTTGGCGAGGTCCAGCGCAGCTTGTATACCGGCGACGCCGCCGCCAACTACCAGCGCGCGTTGCGTAACCGGGACGCTTATCGGCTCAAGAGCCTCGTTAAGCTGAACCTTCTCGGTAATGCTCCTGGTTATCTTAATCGCCTTTTCGGTGGCTTCGTCCATATCCCGGTGGACCCAACTACACTGCTCCCGGACGTTGGCGATTTCGCACAGGAACGGGTTGAGCCCGGCCGCCTCGCACGCGTTACGGAACGTCGACTCGTGGAGCGTAGGCGAACAGCAGGCGACGACCACGTTGTCGAGGTCGTTCTCCTTAATCGCGTCTATTATCATGTTCTGGCCCGGGTCCGAGCACATGTAGACGTAATCCTCCGAGAACTCGACGCCCGGGTACTTCGCGAGTTCCTCGGTCAACTTCTTAACGTCCACCGTCCCGGCTATGTTAATCCCGCAGTGGCAGACGAATACGCCCGTTTTTTTCATAAGGACCCTTACTATTAACGCGAATTACCCATACCTATACGAGCGCTTCTTCGCTCTTTTCCGAACCGGCCAGGGCTTCCCGGCCAAACTCGTACCCCCGGTCAAACGCCTCCTCGTTCAGTTCTAGAGACCTACTCGGCACGAGGCCCGGAAGCGCCTTCTTCATCGCCCCGGTCGAGACGACCTCGGTTATCGCCGTAAAGAACCCGAGCATAACCAGGTTCATAACTATCTTGTTGCCCAGTTCCTCGGCGATTCTCGTGGCGGGAATCGAGTACATCTTGGTTTTACCGCGCGGTTTCGCGTTTCTTACGAGGTCTTCGTCGACGAGAAGCAATCCTCCGTCGCGCAGGTCAGGCTCGTACCTCTCGTACGATTCCTGGGACATACAGACGAGGACCTCCGGCGCGACGATGTACGGATAGAGTACCCTGTCCGAGGAGATAACGAGCTGGGAGCTGCAGGCGCTCCCCCGGGCTTCGGGCCCGATGCTCTGGGTGAGAGTCGCGTTCTTGCCGTCGAACAGGGAAAGGGCTTTGCCGGTGATGAGCCCGCATTTGATTATGCCCTGTCCGCCGAATCCGGAGAACCTGATATCCATCTTATTTCACCCCGTAAGGTCGATATTCGTCGCCTATCACTTCGCTCAAATAATTGTTCATACAGTCCAAAAACGTCGGCTTTTCTTTGTCCACGAACTTCCCGACGGTTATTTTATCTTGGTAGTCGATATCGAGCGTCCTCGTGTCTGCACCGTGTTCGATTTCCGAGTTGTCGTAGTAGTAGCGGAGAAGGTTGAGACCGTCGCCGAGGCGGTTCCGGCGGGCGTACAACGTTACGCAGGGCGTGATGACCTCTATGAACGAGAAGCCGCGTCTGGTGAGCGCCTCCTGCATCGATTTGGTAACGCGCCGCAGATGGAGGGACGTCCACCGGGCCACGTACGTCGCGCCGCTGGCTTCGGCGAGGTAAGGCAGGTTGAACGGGTACTCAAAGTTGCCGTACGGCGCCGTCGAGAGATTAGCTCTTATGGGCGTCGTCGCCGCAACTTGGCCGCCGGTCATCGCGTAGTTGAAGTTATTGACGCATATGACCGCAATATCCATGTTTCGACGAGCCGTGTGGATGAAGTGGTTGCCGCCGATCCCGAAGATATCGCCGTCGCCGCTGAAGACGACGACCTTAAGGTCCGGGTTGCCCAACTTCAGGCCAACTGCGAAGGGGACGGCCCGGCCGTGGGTGGAGTGGAACGAGTCGAGATTGATGTACCCGGCCACCCTGCCGGTGCAGCCGATGCCGGAGACGACGCAGACCTTGTCCAAGTCGACCTTACTCTTCTGCAGCGCCTCGATGAACGACCGTACGACCGTACCGATCCCGCAGCCCGAGCACCAGATGTGCGGGAACCGGTCCAAGCGCAGGTAATCTTCGGCGGGGTTCAACTCCTCGTCGGTTTCTTCCACCAGAACTTCTTCGTTCATTTTACTGCTCCCTTAATCGCCTTGAATATATCTTCGGGGTCGTGGACCCAGCCGCCGCAGTGGGGGACGTGTATTGCCGGCGCTTGCCCGTACGCGCACCGCTCGACTTCGTAAACGACCTGCCCGTAGTTTATCTCCGGGACCACAAACGCCTTTATCTTCCCGGCCAGTTCCTTTATTCTTTTCTCAGGGAAGGGCCAGACGGTTATCAGCCTTAAAGTACCTACCTTTATCCCCACTTCCCTGGCCTTCTGAACCGCCGGTATCGCGACCCTGGACGTTATACCGTACGAAACTACGACCACGTCGGCGCCGTCGGTCTCTTCCTCTTCGAACCTGATTATCTTATCCGCGTTCTGTCTTATTTTTTCCACGAGGTGGGGTACGCAGACGTTCTGGCATTCGGCGTTTATTACCGGGTAACCACGTTCGTCGTGGGTAAGGCCGGTGGTATGGAAGCGATAGCCGTCGCCCGCTTTGATCATAAACGGAACCAAGTCCTCATCCGGTTTATAGGGTAAGTACTCATCCTTCGGCCCGTCGTACCATTTCCTTTCGACTACTTCTATCTCGTCGGCGGGCGGGATTACCACCTTCTCGTACATGTGCCCGACGCATTCGTCGGTCATTAACAAAACCGGAACGCGGTAAGTCTCGGACAGGTTGAACGCGTCAACGGTAAGGTCGAAGCACTCCTGGGGTGAATCGGGCGACAGGGCTATTATCTCGTAATCGCCGTGGGAGCCCCACTTGGCCTGCATCATATCCTGCTGGCCGACGTACGTGGGGAGCCCGGTGGAAGGACCGCCACGTTGAACGTTGGCAATTACCAGGGGCACTTCCATCATACACGCCAAGCCCAGATTCTCCATCATCAGCGAGAACCCCGGTCCGGACGTTACCGTCATCGCCTTTTTCCCGGCCCACGCCGCGCCTATGAGCGCCGTGATGGACGCTAGTTCGTCTTCCATCTGGATGAAGACGCCGCCGACGTAGGGAATGCGCTCAACGAACCGCTCGGCGGTCTCGGTGGACGGCGTAATCGGGTATCCGGCGAAGAAACGACAACCCGCCGCCAAGCCCCCTTCGGCGATGGCGTAGTCGCCGTCAAGGTAATGAGCGCCGGTTAGGACGCCTTTAGGGTCGGCTTTCGTTTTTTTCAAGTTCTTCCACCTCTTCTTCGAGAGTAACGAAGAGCGCGAACTCCGGACAGATAGTTTCGCAAAGCTGGCAATAAATACAATCTTCTTCTTTGACTATATCGGGCGGATGGTAACCCTTGGAGTTAAACTCCGGGGACAATTCCAATACTTCGTTGGGACAATACTCGACGCAGAAGCCGCAGCCCTTACACTGCTCCCGGTCCACGTGAATTACGCCCTTCTTTTCCTTGAGCTCGCCGAAGTAGATTTTCGTGGTTCTCATATCAATCGTTTTTCTTCGAGCAACGGTTTCGGGTCGACGTAGTGTAGGTCGAGCCCGAGATCGTCCACCGGAGCACCCAGCGCGAGAGCAAGAAGCTGCGTGAAGTATAGGACCGGCAGTCCCTTAAACTCTGGGTACTTTTCGACCGTTTCCTTCTGCCTGTGGTCGAGGTTGAAGGCGCAGAGAGGGCAGCTCACGACGATGACTTCGGCGCCCCGGACCCGGGCCGAGCCCATTATCTGGTTGGTGCGGTCGGCCACCGCGCCGATATCGGTTACCGTCTGATACGCGGCGCAGCACTCGGTCTTGAACGGAAAGTCGACGGCCTCCGCGCCCAGCGCTTCGGCGAGGTCGTCCAATACGGTCGGGTTTTCTACGTCGTCGAAACCGATTTCCCTCGGCCGTACCAACATACAACCGTAGTAGCTGGCGACCTCCAAGTTGCGCAGGGATTTGACGACCTTAGCCGACAGGTCCTCGAAACCTATATCGTTTCTGAGAAGCTCGAGTAGATGGAGGACCCTCACGTCGCCCTCGTACTGGGTGTCCTCGCGGTACATGAACTGGTTAATCTTGTCCATCTCGTCCGGGTCGCCAGCGACCCGCGCGTTGGCTCTCTTAAGCGTATTGTAGCACATTGCGCAAAGGGTCAAGAGCGCGTCGGAGCCGTTTTCCCTGGCGCGGACGAGGATACGTATGGGCGCAAGTTGATGGAACGTATCGTCGGCGGCGAGCGAAAAAACAGTCCCGCAGCAGTTCCACCGCGGGAGCTCTTCGACTTCTACGCCAAGCCGGGCAAGGGAACTTAATGCGGAGTCCTCGAAGTTCTTGGCGTTGTTCTTAAGGGTACAACCCGGATAATAACTTACTTTCATTACGGTCCCTCTGACCGAAGTATTACTCGCGATTATCGATGCGTCGGTTCTAAGACGTAAACTTCCTCAAGCTGCTGATTAAGGCGATGGGCGGGACCTCCCCGATCTCTTCTTCTGACAGCTCGGCGGGACCCACATAGTCCCGCCGCTTACGCAAAAGAATTTGCCGAAGCGCCTCGAGCACCTCGGCGATGTTAATGCCTTTCGGGCATCTCGAGTTGCAAGTCAGGCAGGTGGCGCAAACCCAGATCGACTTCGACGCGAGCAGCTCGTCCTTCAACCCGAGTTGGGCGTAACGGATTATCTGGTTCGGGAGGATGTCCATCTCCGAGACGGCGGGACACCCTGCAGAGCATTTCCCACACTGGTAACACGCCAGCAGGTTCTGGCCGCTTAGCTCCTCGACCTTCTTTACAAACTCGGTCTCGATTTTGGTCCGGGAGATGTTGATTCGCATCGGAATTCACCGGCGTTTGGGGTTAAAAAGCTTTCCGAAACCCCGCCGTCCGCCGAAAATATGCGGGCAGTTAAGCATAACTCCAACGGAAAAGCAAGGGAATTTTTTCACGAATTCGTTTTTTCTATATACGGCATCCCTGTCGGCTTATATATAACACATCCGGTCAGGTTTGTGAAGGGCACCCGGCCGGAAAACCGATTTTTGAAACTCCCGGCTCGACCTCCCGTAAAAACAAGTTGCGCCGGGGCTTTTTTTGTATATAATCTCCGGACAACCCCCGCGGCACGTGATCATACCATTCGTTTAATAAGGTTGTTTTATGGAACCGATCCTCGAGATAGTAGAGCTCACCAAACGTTACCCGGGCGTTACCGCCGTCGACGACGTCAGCTTCGAGGTCTATCCCGGCGAAGTCTACGGCTTCCTCGGGCGCAACGGCGCCGGCAAGACCACGACGATGAAGGTCATCCTCGACCTTGTCAAACCGACCGACGGCGAACTCCGCCTATTCGGAAACGACTGGCGCGACCGCAGAAACCGCGCGCGCGTCGGTTACCTCCCGGAGTTCCCGGTCCGGTACCCGTATCTTACGCCGAAAGAATACCTGCGCTTCTCGGCTAACCTGCTAGGGATTAAACGCAAAAGACTTAAGGACCTTGTGGACGACGTACTCGAGCGGGTGGAGATGAAGGACTCGGCCCGGCGCCGAATGCGCGGTTTCTCGAAGGGGATGCTCCAACGGGTCGGATTGGCCCAGGTTCTTTTAAACGACCCGGACCTGCTTATACTGGATGAACCGACCGCTGGCCTCGACCCCCTCGGGCATCGGTTGGTCTAAGACCTGGTCCGGGATATGGCCGACCGGGGTAAAGCGGCGATAGTAAGTTCCCACATCCTCGCCGAGATAGAAGCCGAGTGCGACCGGGTCGCGATAATCGAAAAGGGGCGACTCGTCGCCGAAGGCAATCTGGGCGAACTCCTCGAGCAGACGGACTTCGTAGAGGCGGAACTGGACCACGTAACCGAAAAGATATCGAAAGCGTTGGAAGAAGTCGCAACCGGCGTTTCGGTCGAAGGAAATAAGGTCTCCCTCAGTATGAAACCGGGTAAGACCTCCCTAGACGTATCAAAGGCCGTTATGGCGGCGGGCGGGAACTTCAAAAGCCTCGTAACCCACAGGCTGAAGCTGGAAGACCTGTTCATCAAACTGGTCGGCGGGGAAAGCGAGACGGCCGCGCCCGGCGAAGCCGGCGGCGAGGGAGGGGAGGCGGAATGAAAGTCTGGACGTTGGCGACGGAACGGCTCCGGGGCGCGCTGAAGTCAAAGCTTCTGATACTCCTTCTCGTAATCAGCGCCCTATTCGCCTTGATAACCACTTGTTTCTACGGCGCGCAACTAACTGCGGAAGGCGAAGTCGTCGACCCGGAAGCCCAGGTATTCTTCGCGCGGAACGTCTCGTTCCACCTGGCGGCCTTCTGGGGGATAATCCTCTCGGTCTTCCTCGGCATGACGGCGATCTCCCGACCGGTTGAAGACGGCCGCGCCGCAATAACCCTTTCCAAACCGACGAACCGCTTCGAGTTCGTGCTGGGGCAGACGTTGGGTACAGTTCTCACGACGGCGGTCAGCGTCGGGGCCCTCCTTCTGATAAGCTGGGGGCTGTACACCCTCCGTTTGAGAACGTTCGACCTATATGTATGGTTGGGTTTCGGAGTAGTACTTCTCGGGTTCCATCTGGCCGCGGCGATGGTGGAAGCGGTCGGCATGTTTGTCCCGCGGCTCATCGCCGGGATGTTCGGCGTGGTGGTCTATCTGGCCAGCTTCCCGGCGGCCTTCCCCCAGTTTCACGACATCCTCAAAGGCGAAGGGATTCTGATGCTGGCCAACGTCCCCTGGTACGTCCGTTGGGGCGCGGAGGTTTACTTTACGTTTATGCCGCCTTTGGCCAACATCCAAATGCGGGCTGCGGATTTAATGAACGGCGCGTCTTTCGCCGAAACCGAGGTATGGTCCGGTTTGCTAACCGGGCTTATCTACGTCGCCGTCGCCATAGGCGTAACTTGGGGCGTGTTTATAAAGCGGGATTTGTAGGTTTAATTCGTAGTTACAAAGGTAAGCCCTATTGATTGTGGCGGCGGTTCCGGAACTGCCGCCACGTACGTTTATCACACTATAGTATACACTTCGTCGCCGTCCACTATAGTCGCGACCACCTCTATATCGGCAATTTCGGTAGGCGGGACGTCGGCCGGATGGTCTCCCAGCACCGTGAACGTCGCCGACTTCCCCGCTTCTACGGTTCCGTAGTTGCCCTCGGCAAAGCACGCCCTGGCGGCCCCCGCCGTAAAAGCTTTCAACGCCTCATCGACAGTCAACCGTTCGCCCTCGGTCGGGTGGTTCACGGCTGCCTTGATACCCAAAAGCGGCGCCAGGGGCGTGATGTTCGAGTCGGATCCGCCTGCGAGCGTAACCCCCGCGCGCAGGATCGAACCGAGCCGGTTAGTGCGTTTATACCTATCGCCCAACCGCCTTTCGTAGAGGTTACCGGGGCCGCCCCAGAAGTGCTCGAACGCCGGCTGCATCGAGAAGACGACGCCCAGCCGCGCGGCCCGTTCTATATCCTCTTCCAGTATCAGCTCTATATGTTCGACGCGGTGCCGGTGGTCCGGCCGGGGCGCCGCCGTCAACGCAGCTTCATACGCGTCCAGCACCTGGCGTACCGCCCGCTCGCCGATCGCGTGTATCGCGACCTGCATCCCGGCCTCGTGGGCTTCGGCCACGAACCTTTTCAACCACGCGTTGTCGAGGTAGAGTCGCCCCCGGTTCCCCCGGTCGTCGGCGTAATCTTCCAATACCGCCGCTGTCCGGGAGCCGATACTCCCGTCGGCTAGGATGCATCCGCCGATGCGATCCAAGCCCAGACGCCTGCTGGACGCGACTTCCGGGTACTGATTATATAAAACCGTATGGATACCTAACTCCGGCTGTATCCCTTGGAGTATATCGAGGTCCTCGTCCCCGAAGAGTTCGCCGCCCTCGAGCGCGCATAGGGCCGCGCACCCGGCCCGGGTCGCCAACCCGGCTGCGGCCTTGTAAGCTTCCCGCTTGAAACCGGGCGACGTACGATCGAATATACGGTTGCGTACGGCCTCGTTTGCCCGGGCCAGAACACGGCCCGTCGGCCGGCCGTCGTCCCCGACCTCGATACCCTCCCAGCTGGAGTCGATTCCCAGATATTGCCGGGCTGCTTCGTTGTGTATAAGCGAATGGCCGTCTATCCTGAAGATTACGATGGGGCGGTCGGTTGAGACGGCGTCCAGGTCGGCGCCGCCTGGCATCCGGCCGTCGGCCAGGAACGCGTCGTCATACCCGACGCCGACGAGTAACTCGTCCTCGCCGGTTTTCAACCGTTCGCGCAAACGACCCTGGATGTCGCTGATTAACTCGGCGCCGCCGAGGTCAACCCAAAACAGCGCCAACCCGGTGTAAAGCAGATGGACGTGGGCGTCCCAGAGCCCGGGGAGGACGGCCTTGCTTGCGAAGTCCTTGACGGGTACTCCAGCGTCGATCAATGGCTCGGCCTCGGCCGGCGAACCGACGGTGGTTATGCGCCCGCCGGCGACCGCCGCGAAACCGATTTCGGCGCCGGTCCCGGTCCAAAACTTGTCGGAAAGTATTATATAGTCGGACGGCAAGCGTTATACCTTATGAAGCGTGCGTTCGGCACTGCTCGATGAACCCGATGGCGTTAAACTCGGCGTAAAGCCCGTGCCATCGCCAGCGCCTCCACCGTCTCTTTAACGTCGTGGACACGCAGGACGTTCGCGCCGCGCCGGGCCGCTTCGACGGCCACGGCCAGCGACGGCGCCAACCGCTCCTCCACCGGAAGGCCCAGCAACATCTCGATGAACGACTTCCGCGAGTGGCCGACCAAGACGGGGTAGCCCAGATCCGTAATCGCCGGGGTGTTGCGTAACAGCTCCAGGTTATGTTCGAGCGTCTTACCGAAACCGATGCCGGGGTCCACGACCACCGACTCGACGCCTTCGCTCCGGGCCCATTCGGCACGTTCGGCCAAAAAATCCCGGACCTCCCCCACCACGTCATCATACCGTGGGTCTACCTGCATATCGGCCGGTGTCCCAAGCATATGCATAAGGATTAATGCCGCCCCGAATTCGGCGGCGGTCGCGGCGACGCCCGGGTCGTCGCGCCCGGCGCTAATGTCGTTGACCATCGCCGCGCCGGCGTCGAGGGCTTTCCGGGCGACGATGGACTTCCGGGTATCGACGGAGATAACGGCGTCGGCAGCGACGGCTTCGACGACCGGCATCACTCGGCGTAGCTCCTCCTCCTCGTCCACGTACGCGGAGCCCGGGCGCGTGGATTCGCCTCCAACGTCTATTATGTCGGCGCCTTCGGCGAGTATATGTTTCGCACGGCCAATTGCTTTTTCGGTATCGAAGAAATCGCCGCCGTCGGAGAACGAGTCGGGCGTCACGTTCAATATCCCCATGACCAGCGGCCGTTTAAGGGACAGTTCCCGGCCGGCGCAAACGAGCTTCTCGGGCTTCGGCCCGAGTATCGTCTTGAGCTCTTCGCCCAGCGCCGACAGGCCGAACGGCTGGCGCGTAAGAGATTCGGCCAGCCGAAGCATCTGCTTCTCCGTCCCCGCCAGTAACGCGTCCGACTCGTCCACCGAGCAGTTGACCGCACCCGACGCGACGGCGGCTTCGCCGCCCAGCGAGAGCATCTGTTGCTTCACCACGTTGGCGGCGCCGGCCGAAAGCCCCTTAACGAGTATCGTTCTGAACTCTGCTTTCGGCGCCATTATGCGAACGCCGTCGGCGTTCACCCCGACGGCCTCCATCAACCGGGCGGCTTCCGCCGACCCGCCGATATGCACGCTTCGAGCTTCTATACCATCCTCCCGGCCGTTTACGTTTCCAGTACCGGCTCGCCGAGCTTGTCCGGTTCTTCCTTTACCTCCGGCTCGGCCTCCTTTTCCTTCTTCTCCGCCGGCTCCTCAGCGGCTTCTTTCACGACCTCCATGGGCGGAAGCTCGCCGCCTTCGAGCAGGATGTCCATATCCTCGCCGGTCAGCGTCTCGCGTTCCAGGAGTATCTCGGCGATCGTCTCTAGGTCGGCTTTACGCTCCTTCAGCAAGCTAAAAGCCCGATCGTACGCGTCGTCTATAATGCGGCGTATCTCCGTATCAATGGTCTCGGCCGTCTCCTCAGAAAAGTCCCGGTGGGTCGCGATTTCCCGGCCCAGGAAAACGGCTTCGTCGCGTTCGCCGAAGGCGACCGGCCCGAGCTTCGGGCTCATACCCCATTCGGTTACCATCTTCCTGGCCAGATCCGTCGCCTTGTCAATGTCGTTGCCGGCGCCGGACGTCATGCTGTTGAACATCAGCTTCTCCGCGGCCCTGCCGCCCAGCATATGCGTAAGGACAACGTGGCAGTACTCTTCCGAGTACATGTACCGGTCTTCCTCGGGTAGCGACTGGGTGAGCCCGAGGGCCATACCGCGGGGTATAATCGTAACCTTGTGGACAGGGTCAGCGCCCTCCGTCAGTTTCGCGACGAGAGCGTGCCCTACTTCGTGGTACGCGGCGACTCTCTTGTCCTTTTCGCTTATGACCCGGCTTTTGCGTTCCGGCCCCATCATCACCTTGTCTCGGGCCTCCCAGAAATCCGCCATCTCGACCAGGTTCTTGTCTTTCCGGGCCGCGAGTAGCGCCGCTTCGTTGACCAGATTGGCCAGGTCGGCGCCGGAGAAGTAGGGCGTGCCTTTCGCTATCTCCTCCAGGTTTACGTCGTCGGCGATCGGTATATCCTTGGTGTGGACTTCGAGTATCCCATGGCGGCCGCGGAGGTCCGGCCGGTCGATGACCACCTGCCGGTCGAACCGGCCGGGGCGCAAGAGCGCCGGGTCGAGGACGTCCGGGCGGTTGGTGGCGCTGAGCATTATTACGCCCTCGTTGGTCTCGAAGCCGTCCATCTCCACCAGAAGCTGGTTCAGGGTTTGTTCTCGTTCGTCGTGGCCGCCGCCCAGCCCGGCGCCCCGTAGCCGCCCGACGGCGTCCAACTCGTCCACGAAGATGATGCAAGGCGCCTTCGCCTTGGCCTGGTCGAACAGGTCCCGGACCCGGGCCGCGCCCACGCCCACGAACATCTCGACGAAGTCGGAGCCGGAGATTGACAGGAACGGTACCCCCGCCTCGCCGGCGACGGCCTTCGCGAGAAGCGTCTTACCGCAACCGGGCGGGCCGACGAGCAAGACGCCCTTGGGTATTTTGCCGCCAAGCCGCTGGAACTTCCTGGGGTCCTTAAGGAACTCGATTACTTCCTCGAGTTCGGCCTTGGCCTCTTCGGCGCCGGCCACGTCCTCGAAGGTAATCTTGACTTCGGTTTCATCGAAGAAGCGGGCCTTACTCTTCCCGAAGGACATCGCTTTATTGTTGGGCCCCTGCATCCGGCGGAAGAGCCAGATGAAGAACGCGAACAGCAGTATGTACGGCCCGACCGAAAGTATTATCGCCCACCAGCCGGTCCTCGAGTCGCTCGATTCGATCTTAATACCTTTCTCCTCGAGGGCCCGGACGTATTCGTAGTCCATCACGGGGACGGTGGTTTTGAATTTTTTAAACGGCCGGGCGTCGCCTTCGGTGTGGCTTTCCTTACTCAGTTCGCCCTTGATGTTATTGTCCTGTATATGAACCTCTTTTACTACGCCCTTCTCCACCAGGTCGTTGAACTTGGAGTAGCTTATCTTCGCCTCGAACTCCTGCGATGCGATGAAGAAGTGATAGAGGGAGACGACGAAGATAATTATTATCGCCCACGGCAGTACGGCTTTCAGGACCTTCTTCAAATGGATTCCCTTTCAGGTCGATATATCGTTTTTTGAGCGCAGAAAAGATAGCATATCGGTCGTGCGAAAACAAGGGGGTTAGGCACGCGGTCTACCTGGGGGGTGTTAACCGATAAGCGTATTTTAGGCTACCTTCGCGGTAGTTGTAGTACGTTACGTAAGGCAAACCCGGCGGACTTACGGCTATTGACGGGTCCATAACGTAGACCCGTCTTTCGTCTTCCGTATAGATTACTTCGGTATTCCATTTTGAGTTATCTCGCCAAGCGTATTTAAGGGCGCCGCCGTTATAACTGTCTTCTACATAGAGTATATGGGGATCGCCTGACGAGTCGAGTGCTATTGACACTTCGTCGATTGATTTATCGTCAATAGTTTCTACTTCCCACCCGAAAGCCAAGCAAGTAGCGATTTTTAACCCCTTCGAACAACTATATGCTACATAGATTATATCGTTCGGGTCCACCGCTATATCGTTATAACGACACTCGCTGGCGTCCCTATCGATCGTGCTTTTTTCCCAATGCGACCCGTTCCAAATAGCGGTTTTGATACCTTCGCCCGATTCGCTCACATAAGAAATACACGGGTTGTCCTTGGAATCAACCGCGATAGCGGTCGGGTTATCGACTTCGCTTGACGTTACAGTATCAATATGCCATGTCCCGCCTTCGTGCACGGCGTACTTAAGTTGTTGTTTTAAATAATCAACGTACGAAATATGGGGGGTATCCGACCCGTCCAGGGCTAGAGATACGGATATAGGAACGTGAGCGTAACATTCGCCGACTGTCTCTATTCGCCAGGCGTCGCCGTCTTTTAATGCGAATTTGACGGCTTCGCCGTCCGAAGAACCGTAAGCGATACATGGACGCCCAAACGAATCTAACTTGATAGAAGGCGAATTCGAACCGATTGCTTCAACTATCTCTATTACCCAATGGTTCCCGTCGTTATACGCGTATTTTAGATACGTAGCGCCCGTCATATTATTACTGTAGGATATTCGCGGGTTTCCGGACTCGCCCAAGGTAATCGATTGGTCACGCGAGCCGTTGTTGTCCACCGTCCCGATATACCAATTGGGATTCTTCCAAGGGTCTTTATATTCCCGGTGCGGCGAAGTCAACGGGCTAAGACATCCTATAGTAACGAGTAACAAGGCGCAAAGAACCGCCGCGGCCAATGAACGCATCTGATCGAGTAGCATAAGATTCCCCCGATACAAAACGGTTTACCCTATCCGTGCTTCACCTTCATTATATCCGCGTCCTGCACGACGTACGCGGGGCCTTCGGTCCGGACGAGGCCCCTGTCCCGGGCCGCTTGGATGGACCCCAACTCGGTTAAGTCGTCGTACGATACGACCTCGGTTTTTATGAACTTTTCGGCTAGATCGCTGTGTATCTTACCGGCCGCGGTCTTCGCCGGCGTCCCGCCGGGAACCCGAAACGCGCTGATTATATCGTTCTCGACGGTGTAAAAGGTAACCAGGTCCAGAAGCCCGGCCGCGGTCCCTAATACCCTTTCCCGCGCTGGGGGCCCTATACCTAACTCTTCCCGAAACGCCGCGGCCTCGTCGTCAGGCAGGTCCGCGAGTTCAGCTTCAAGCCCGCAGTAAACGTCCAACGGAACGGCACCGTCGCGGTCTGCCGCGGCGGCTACGGCCTTCGCGCCCCGTGTCTCGCCAACATCGTCGGGTGCGCCCCTGTTCGCGACGTAAAGCGCCGGTTTCGCCGTCAACAGGAAGAGTTCGCCGATTATCCCGCGGGCCGTGTCGCCCAGCGGTAAGCACCGGGTCAACGCGCCTTCCGCGAGCCCCGGTAGGAGTTCCTCTAAAACGTTTAGTTCTTCCGGTTCGTCTTTTTGCCCTTTCGCCTTTCGGCGTACCTTATCCAACCGCTTCTCGACGGTAGCGATGTCGGCCAGAAGTAACTCGGTATTGAGAACAGCGAGGTCACCTTCGGGGTCGGGCGCGTCGGGGAGCTCCTTGCGGCCGGCCGGCGCCACCTCGTCGTCGGCGAACAGGCGTAAGACGTATATGACCGCGTCCATCTCCCTAATGTGAGCGAGGAAACGGTTTCCGAGCCCTTCGCCGGCGTGGGCGCCCTCCACCAACCCGGCGATGTCTACGACCTTGACGTGGGCCGGACGGACCTCGACGGCGGAGACGAGTTCGGAAAGTTTATCGAGCCGCGGGTCGGGAACCGGCAGCGTCGCGACGTTGGACTCGACCGTCGTGAACGGATAGCATCCGACCTCGGCTTCGCAACCGGTAAGGACGTTGAAGAGGGTTGTCTTACCCGCGTTCGGAAGGCCGACCAGTCCGATGTCCATAAAACCCCGCCTATATTATCGAAAACGGTATAGGGATGAAAGTAAGCACAAAGATGACGAGTACCGTCCAACCGACGGCCATCCTGGCGGCGTTAAGCTTAATCCCGTCGTTTATCGGCGGCGGATGGCGTAGGCGCACCCAGAGGAGTATCAACGCCGCCCACAGGAACCAGCCGAACCAGAGGAACCCGAGGGGGATAAGCGCAAAGAACGCTATCCGCGCGACCCAGATGGAGTTGCGCCCGAACATCGCGTATATGACGTGGCCGCCGTCGAGTTGGCCGACGGGCAGTAGGTTTAAAGCCGTAACCCAAAGCCCTATCCACCCGGCGAACGCCAACGGATGCAACTGGATTATCGCGTCCGAAGGGAGCGGCCCTTTAACCAGCCGCACCAACAAGTCGAACAGGATGGAGGTGCCGAAACCGAACATCTCGCCCGCCTCCGGCGCCGGCGGAAGGACCGGCGACAGGTGTATCCCGACCACCGTAAGCGGGACGGCGACGACAAACCCAGCTATCGGCCCCGCCGCGCCGACGTCCAAGAGCGCCCGGCGGTCCGGTACAGCAGACTCCATCTTAATAAACGCGCCCATAGTCCCGACTATGTTGGGGAACGGTATGAAGTACGGTAGCGTCGCCGCGATGCGATGGATACGCGACGCGATATAATGCCCGAACTCGTGGCAGAGGAGGATACCCAACAGCGCCGCGGCGAAGGGGACGCCGATCGCCCACTCCAGGGGGTTGAACAGGTTCCCACCGGCGTTCATCGTACCGACGGCGACCGTGCTCACGACGGTCACGCCGAACAGAGCCACGTTCACCCAGTACTTCTTTCGGCGTTCCTTGAACGGTTTCGTCGCAACCTCGAGTAACACGAGGTCTCCGGCTTCGGTGAAGCGAACGTAGTACCCGAACGGCGTGAGCCTTTTTATGGCCTCCGCTTTATAGTCGATGGCCGCGTACTTCGGCTTCGCGACGAACGCGATGCCCGGCGGTTTGACATAGTACCGCTCGACAGTAAAAAGGCCCTCGATTTCGCCGAGGACGTTCTTGAGTATTATTTCCAGAGGCGTCGGCATAATATCCAAAGGGATTTCGCCTAAAATATACCATTATCGGGGCTAGGTTTCCACCCAATTTGGTTAGTCTCCAGAGTTACACGACGGCGCGCGATTTTCTCTTGCCTAATCGCTCGACTTCGGATACGGTATAGCAAAAATCAACGAGGCGCGAAGGAGGTTCGGATGATAACCGAACAGATAACGCTTTATACGATAATTCTATCGGCGTCGCTGGTCGTCGGCGGGCTTTTCATTGGTTTCGTCGTCGAGAAAATCGTTCTCCGACGGCTCAGGAAAATAGCCGAGAAAACCGAGTGGGAGGCCGACGACCTGCTGGTCCGGGCGCCCAGGGGATTGACCACCCTCATCTTCGGTTTCGTGGGAATATACGCGGCCGTCAGCGTCTTCCCGTTCGAGGAATCGGTCGACGGCCTCATCCGTAAGGTCTTGATGGTCGTCCTGATACTTCTGGGAACGTTGCTGTTCTCGAGGATCGCGGCGGGCCTCGTAAGGATGTACGCAAGTAAGGGGGAGGTATTACCCACTACGTCGATATTCGTCAACATAGCGCGGGGCGTCGTACTCGTCCTCGGGTTTATGATAATCCTCCAGGCTCTGGGCGTCTCGATTATGCCCATACTTACGGCTCTGGGCGTCGGGGGCCTGGCGGTGGCGCTGGCGCTTCAGGGAACTCTCTCGAACCTTTTCGCGGGTATCCAGATAATCGCCACCCGGAAGATAAAGACCGGCGACTATATAATGCTCGAGTCGGGCGAAAAGGGCTTCGTGGAGGACATCACCTGGCGGAATACGACGATACGCGAGTACCCCAACAACCTTATCGTGATACCTAATTCGAAGGTCGCCGGCTCGATATTCACGAATTACAATATGCCCGACAGCGAGGTTTCGCTATACGTTTACTGCGGCGTGGCCTACGATAGCGATTTGAAGAAGGTCGAGAGTGTCACCCTGGACGAAGCGAAGAAGATTCTCGCTGACCTCGACGGCGGCGTGGCGGATTTCGAACCGGTCTTCAGGTACCGGGATTTTACCGACTCGAGTATAGACTTCGTCGCCATCCTCCGGGCGAAGGAGTACGGCGCTCAGTTCGAGATGAAGCACGAGTTCATCAAACGCCTCAAGAAGCGTTTCGACAAAGAGGGCATAGAGATACCGTTCCCGGTCCGGACGGTTCATATGAAAAGGGAAGAAGCCGTCGTATAGCGGTACTTGCGGGAGTATTCCCTTGATTACTGCGCGCTAATGTTATATACTACGCGCAGTTCGGCGGAGTAGCTCAGGTGGTCAGAGCACGCGGCTCATATCCGCGGCGTCGCGGGTTCGACTCCCGCCTCCGCCAAAGGGCCCGGGCGGCAATCGTTTGCTGCCCGTTTTCCCTTTGACCTTCCCCCTTTACTCCCCTATAATGAACGCCAATGGTAAAGGGCTTCGTTATATTATATACTCTGGTCTGGGCGGCCACCTTTTCTTTCGCCCAGGGCGATTTCGGCGAAGGAGAGGCGCCCGAGGAAAGCCTCTTCGATAAGCTATACGACCTTAAACAGG
>CP070755.1:1944349-1950390 GCA_020348885.1 Candidatus Coatesiibacteriota bacterium
GAACCGCCGGGATGGCCGGAACCGGCCTCGGCGAGCATTACCAGTATGTCGCGGCGTATCTTCCTGCACGTCTCTTCCAGTTCGGCCCAGTCTCGCATAAATCTCCTTCGGACTTGCGTGGCGCGTAAACCCATTTAGCCCGGCCGACGTTTGGCTGCTATGGATATCGGGAATTTACGAAATAAGGCGGGGCTTTTCAAGTAAAAACCCCGCCTTTCCGTCGGTGGCCGCGCCAAAGCAGGCAACGCCGCTACCATTGGGCCATCCGGTTACGTCTTAATCAGACCGATCGTCCAGATAACGTAAAAAGCGGCGACAAGACACCCCCAGAAAAGCGCCCGTTTAGCGTAGAACTTGTTATCTTTACCGAACGCTCGGAATATCAAACCCAGCGTAGCGGCAACCCACCCGACGAAACCGACTTCCACCATTATCGGCCATAATTTGAACATCGCAAATCCCTAAGTCACCCGAATCCGCCGTATATTGTCAATACGTTAATCATCATATAATAAAAAGCTACCTGTTTCTAGGGGAGCTTTCTATTCATTATTTTACGGAACCAGATGTTCTCCGTCGGTTACTGGTCGGGATGAGCTTCGTAGATACCCAGGAATACATCCTCGTCGCTGTTGATTTCGTCGTACGTGCCGCCTATATTACGGCCGACCTCGAGTGTCCACGTTCCCACACCGTTCGTTTCTTCCCAACCGCCGTGGCCGTGTACGTCGGCGGCGCCGCCGAGAGCCGTACGGTGTACGTACGCCGCAACCCTGTCGCCGATATTCCAACGGTCGTCGGTAGGCGACAACGGGTCAGCCGGGCCCATTTCTTGGACGGCTTCGTCCGACAGCCAGAGGTATTTCTCGTTAGCGCCCGGGTCGCCGGTCGCGCCATACTCGGGGTAACCTAACAGATCCCCGGCCGCGTTCTGATCTTCATTAACTAAATACGGTCCGGACCCGCCGCCGTCGAATACCAACCAGTCCACGTAGTTATTATCAGCGTCCCTCGGGAACGAGTTGTTTGACCCCCAACCGATTCCGGTCCTGTCGAGATAACAGTCAAACATAAACGCCGGGTCGTTGGTACCGCTCGCCCAGTTGAAAAGGTTAGCAGTGTAGTTGGTACGGGTTCCCGTCCACATCCATAGGTCAACGTATCCCGGGTCGACGCCCGGGGTCGCCCAGTGGTGGTCGTAATCGTAAGTCGTATTTATCATCGCGTGAGGATGGTCCGTGCTATCCTCGTGGCACGTTACGGTGCAACCGTTCGTCTGGAACCCCTGCGCTTTTCCTACGAAAACCCAATTACTCGGGTTTTTCGGCGTATCGTGTAGATGATGATTTTTGTCGTCAGGGTTGGGGTAGTACCAATACCCGTCCGGGTAATCTTTATGCCACGTATCCCACATAAAGGCGACCCAGTCCTCGTTATCGGCCCATATGTTGTTCCACCAATCGTCGGCACCCCCGGTTTTTGAAACGACTTCCCAGTGGTTGCCCAGATAACCAGGGTTGTCTTGCCTCGTGGCGTTGTCGTCCCATTGGAGAAGGAACCAGACGCGAGGCGGGTTCACAAAAGTATAAACCGACTTGACACGTACCGTGGTAACGCCGCCGTTGCCGTAAACGCTGCCGAGCGTCAGTACCGTTTCCTCGGCTAGTGCCCACGTTGTCGCGTCGCCCACCAGACCGCCGTCAATCCGCGGATACGGTTGGCCCGCGTATTCGTATACGTACTTCGGGGCTACGGTGTTCGTACCCGGCGACCCGTTCCAGTCCAGCGTTATTACGGCGACCCCATTATGGCCGAAACCGTCGTTGGACGCGTTCCCGTCGGCTATCGCCAAACTGAAGTTCTGGGGTAAGTAGTTTACTTGGGGATCAGTTGGTCCCGTGGTATCAGCGTCACAGCCCACAAGATAGAAACTCGCGCCGGCCGCCAATAAAACGCTAATTATCGTTATGAGACGGGCTTTCTTGGTCATCCGCCATCACCCTCCCTGGGCGTTATGAGGAAAACGTTATTAAACCGTATAAACCTTTTGATTTCGAAAAAAACCTACCCCGTTTTTGAGGGTACCGACCCCTAAAAACGAGAAGAACTACCGATTTTTCGTGGATATTACCACAGGGCAAAAAACTGTGTCAAGGGTTTTTTTCGCGTAACGTGTAACGGTGTTATCGGGCTATTACGTCGTTTAATCCCGCGTAACCTAAACGGGGGAGTTACTCGTTCGAAATCATTCCCCCGGTACACCCAGGAAAACGTCCTCGTCGTTACATACGTCGTCGTAATCGACCCCTATCTCGCGTTCGACCTCCAGTGTCCAAACGCCGTCCTTCCAACAACCGCGGCCGAGGACTTCGGAACAACCGGCGTACGCTGTTCGGTGTACGTACCCCGCAACCCTATCGCCGATTTCCCAACGTTCGTCCGTCGGCGACAACCCAAACGGTCCCATTTCTTGTACGCCTAAGTCCGACAACCAAAGGTACTTCCAATTATCGCCCGGGTCGTGCGGCGAGCAGTAATTCGGGTAACCCGCAGGGTAATAACCCGCTATATATTCATTAGCTATGTACGGCGACGCCCCAGTATCGAACGACAACCATTCCACGTAATTACCGTCGCTGTCCCTCGGAAAAGCGTCACCCGTACCCCAATCGAAACCGCGTTCATCCACCAGGCAATCGAATATAAACGCCGGGTCGTCTATACCTGCGCCCCAGTTGGTCTGGTCGGCCGTGTAGTTGGTTCGGGTTCCAGTCCACATCCAAAGGTCGCAAACTTCGCCGTCTTCGTTCGTGTGATGGGGGTTCGTATCGGCCGCATGGCAAGTAACTGCACAACCGTTCGCTTGGAACCCGTCGGTTTTGGGTTCGAAATATACTTCCGGACCACCACCTATATATACGCGGTCCCACGTATCCCACATAAACGCTACCCAATCCTCGTTCAGGTCGAACCGTGTGTCCCACCAGTCGTCGCCCGAGCCCTGTTTTGAAACTACCTCCCAGCGATGCCCCCAAAAACCGCTATTATCCCCCTGTCTACTATCGCCCGCATCGTCCCATTGTAGCAAAAACCATATCCGCGGCGGAGTAACATCGGTATAAACCGATTTAATCCGGACCGTAGTTACACCGCCGTCGCCGTATATATTACTTAAAGCCAGTACGCTTTCCGGAGCTACGGCCCACGTATCTACGTCGGTGGATAGACCACCGTCGACCGCCGGATACCCCTCTTCGTACTCATATATGTATGCGGGCGCAACGACGTTCGGACCGGGAGATTCGTTGTTCCAATCGAGAGTGATAACGGCGACGCCGTTGTGCGCGAACCCGTCGGCGGAAGCAGAACCGTCGGCTACGGCCAGGCTGAACGTTTGGGATAAATAATCTACCGGCGGCGGGTTAGGGCCGGGCCCAGTACCGTCGCCGTTCCCGTCGCAACCCAAGGAAAGCATAACGGCGCTCGTCGTTAATAAAAGCCCCATAATTACGATTACCCGATCAGTCTTAGACACCCGTCGTTACCCTCCTGCCATAATCTCACTTCCAAAATACGAACCGGTAATGGAAAAGTCAAGGCTTCGTTTCATTTACGTTATAGTCTCGCCGCGAATAACGGCCTTGTTTAATCGCCGTCTAACGTATAAACGGAAACCTTCCCCTCGTCGTCTATCGCGAGTAGCTTCCCTTCGTAGTATAACAACCCACACGTGGATTTGAAGTCCAACCGGGCGAATTCCGCGATCGAACCGTCGCCATCTATAGCATATATAATTCCAGTCTCCGTTAAAACGAAAGCCCCATCGCTTGTAACAACAGGCTCACGTCTCACGTTTGCGTCCAAAGACACGGACCATTCGATTCCCCCCTCGGCCGACAGACGGATTACGCCGCCGCCCATATAACCCACCAAGTAACCGCCGTTCCACCGAACCGCCGGCGACATAACCCGGCCCGGTAGTCGTACGGTCCACACGACGTCGAAATTCCCTGCGGCCATTACCGCTTCGCCGTTATAACCGGTAAATAACACACCATCTTCCGACGGCAATGGATACGCGCGGCCCAGCCCTATATCGCCTTTGGTTACGACGCTTCCCAGATCGCTCCCGTAAACCGCGACCTCGCCCGTAACATAAATTAAAAGGATACCTCCCGGGACGCCGTAAACAGCGTCCACCGTTGAATCGGTCTTAACTTTCTCGATTAACATCCCGTCGCTATCGAACAGGATAACGAAATCGCCGGCACCGACGACTACGCCTTCCGTTACGGCCGCGGGCGCCGTAGCATGGTCGTTGAGTCCGGCTGACCAGAGACGCTTACCGGTAACCGCGTCCAAACAGAACAGTTTGTTTTCGGGGTGCAAAACGGTAACGTAAACCAGTCCGTCGGCCGCCGCCGGCGCGAACGTAAGCGGCGCCTTGAAACGAACGTCCCACAGTTTATCGCCGGTTTCGCCGTAGAACGCGCGAAGATGCTTATCCGCCGACGCGATAATAACCGTACCGTCGTAATAAACCGGCGGCGCGGCCGCAGCGTGTACGTCGGTATCCCACACGATTTCGGGCGTCCCCGTCGCGGTACCGGCGGAAGCTGACGACGGAAGAACGACTAGGACGGCAATAATAACGCCAGGTAGATACCGGAAATAGCAGCCGTGACTTTTTTGGTTTTTCGGTTGATTAGCCATTTCGTATATGGTATAAATACAAGGAGTTAGGTTCAATATGTACTTCTAGACTTCGTCAGATTATACTACTATTACAGGTAAAGCGTAGGTCGTTTAAACCGGATGCGGTCGAGGGACGAAACGGGGTGGTGATCTTGACCAAGAAAGAAATCGGTACTAAAGTCGCGCTAAAGACCGGCATCACCCACAAAAAAGCCGTCGAGATTATAGACCAACTGTTGTCCGAAATAAAGAACGGTCTGGCGCGCGGCGAAAAAATCGAGATCCGCGGTTTCGGCGTTTTTAAAATCCGCAACTCGAAGGCTAAAATCGCCCGCAACCTGAAAACGAACTCCGAGATATTAATCGGCCCGACGCGCCGGGTCAAGTTCGTTCCCGGCAAGAAGATGAAGGAACGCGTTAACGAAAGCGATTAACCCCGTTAACGGCCCTACCCGATAATATACCTCCACGTATAACGTCCCCGTAAACCGTCATAGCCCGAAAGGGCTTTATTCGTTCCCGTACTTTGAGTACGTATCAGTACGAAAAAGTTACGCCGCCGGCAAACGTCCGCCCCGGCATCGAGTAATCGTAAATCGTCTGATACGCAACGTCCCCCAGGTTCTTAACGGCGAAGTATGGCTCCACCCCGAAAAACCTCGCCGCAATCCGCGTACCCGCAAGGGTATAAGGTTCCAGAAACCGTTTTTCGGCTTCGTACGTATATGGGTCCACGTACGTGTATTGGCTTCTCGATACGTACCTGACGTTGAACTCCGATACGACGGAAAACGCGCCGTTCAACGGTTGGACATAGGAAAATTCCAGGAAGACGCTCGTTGCCGGCCTGTAGTCCAAACCTTCCGGCTCCCCGCCGTCGCTCGTCCCTTTTGCCTCCAATAGATGGGTCAACGAAGCCGAAACACCAAGTTGCGGCGCTCCGACACCGAAAAGGGCCAGCGGCGACGTTTCGCCGCCCGCTTCTATCCCGGATATTAACGCTTCGGCGACGTTCTCAGGCTTCAATAGATACGGGTCATCATCGTCGGCGGTGTTCACGATAAGGTTACTATAATCGCTCCTGAAGTACGTAACCTCCAGAGACGTTCCCTTTCCCGGATAAGCGAATTCGGCGCCGCCCTCGTACGACCAGTTTTCTTCCGGTTTCAGGTTCGGGTTCCCGGCGTAAAAACCGGTATCCGGCCAGAACAGCTCGTCGAACGTCGGCGCACGAAAACCGCGACCTACGGCGCCCCGGGCGCTGAGCCAATCAGTAAACCGATACCGCGCGCCAACCCGAGGGTTTACCTGGGAACCATAGTGCTCATTCTGGTCATAGCGCAACC
>CP070755.1:1950490-1954361 GCA_020348885.1 Candidatus Coatesiibacteriota bacterium
CCTACTCCAGGCCGAGGTAATGGAGCTGGAAGCGGACGTCGCGGCCAGGGGTTCGGGCGTCGTAATCGAGTCGCGAATAGATAAAGGTCGCGGGCCGGTCATAACCCTGCTGGTAAACGAAGGGATGGTGCTTATCGGCGACGCATTTCTGGCCGGTTCGGTCGCCGGGAAGATACGGGCGATGACGGACGAAAAGGGGAGTGAGTTGAAAGAGGCTTTCCCGTCTGACGCCGTCGAGATTATCGGTTGTGAGGGCGTGCCGGAGGGCGGCGACGCGCTGGCGGTAGTGCCGGAGTATAAACTGGCGCGGCAAATCTCCGACGACATAGCTTCGGCCGAAAAAGGGGTGTTCCGAGAAGAGGACGTCTTCTCGCTGGACGACTGGTTCAACCAACTGAAAGAGGGCGAAAAAAACGAGCTATACCTGATTCTGAAAGCCGACGTGGCCGGTTCCGTGGAAGCGTTGAAAGACGCGGTCGAAAGCCTGGGCAACGAAGAGGTGGGGACGAAAGTCCTCCACGCGGTACCGGGGACGATATCCGAAAACGACGTCCTTCTCGCGTCGGCGTCACAGGCGATTATAATCGGGTTCCACGTAGCGGCCGACGCCAAAGCGAAAAAGCTGGCCGAACGGGAAGGCGTCGAGATAAGGCTATATACGGTGATATATGAAGCTATCGCCGACGTTACCGCCGCGTTGGAAGGTTTGCTTGAGCCGGAAATTGTGCTGGAGACGACGGCCGAAATAGAAGTACGCCAGGTCTTCGCGGCGCCCCGCGGCGGGCGGATCGCCGGCTGTTTCGTGAAAACCGGCCGTGTATACCGGAACGCCCGCGTAAAAGTAATCCGCGAAGAAGAAGAGCTGTACGAGGGTACAATAGCGTCCCTTCGCCGCTTCTCCGACGACGTCCGAGAAGTAAATCAGGGACTGGAATGCGGTTTAACCATCGAAGGGTTCAGCGAGTTCAAAACGGGCGACGTAATCGAAGTAGTCGAAGAGAGGAAAGTAGCCCGGCGCCTGAGCCCGGCGTAACAGTAGTTAAATGGTTGTATATCTGTCTTTAATAACCGCTTGTCTTAACTTGCCCGGCTGCCGCAGCCTGAAAGAGAAGAGGGCCGCGCTTCGCCCCATGAAAGACCGGCTCAGGAGTCGCTTCAACGTTTCGGTTATCGAGAATGACCATCAGGACGACAAGACGCGGGGGTGTCTCCTTATCGCGGGCATCGCAGACGGGCGCCGCGGCGCCGACTCCGTCGCGTCTTCGATAATAAACTTTATCGAATACAACTTCGGCGATTTGGATATATCCGTCGACGAAGACGTTATACGACTCGACTAATAACCGGGATGAACTGCGTTTCGAGAAGGTAGTTAACGATGACCGCGCCCAGCCGCACGGACCGTCTAAGTAGCCTCATACACGAAGAGGTGGCCGAGATAATCGACAACCGGCTCACGAACCCGGAAGTCGGCCGCGTTACCGTTACGCGTGTGAAGGTCTCGAAGGACATCAAGTACGCCGACGTGTACATCGCTTCCGAAAGCGACGAGAAGAAACTCGCGGCGTGCCTTTCGGCGCTGGAACGCTCGCGGGGTTTTATTCAGAAGCTACTCGCTTCCCGAGTCATAATCAAGCAAATACCGATAATCAGGTTTCATTACGACAGGGGTTACGATTCGGCGCTCCGGGTGTATAAACTGCTGAAAGAAATCGGAGAGACGGATAACCGACCCGAAGACTAAAATAATCGAGCTGGTCTCCCGGGCGACGACCGTGGCCGTCGCCGCCCACATCAATCCCGACGGCGACGCCGTCGGGAGTGTTCTTGGCGTGGCCGAAGTCCTTTCCGGGGCCGGCAAAAACGTTATAGTCGTCCCTCCGAAAAACGTTTCCGCGAAATACGGCTTCCTATCCGGTTGGGGACTTTTCCTCAAGCCGTGGGAATCAAAGAAATCGGTAGACCTGTTGATATGTCTCGACGCGGGCGAAGCCGATAGGCTGCCGAAAGGGGCGCGGGAACTACTACACGCCGGAACGCCAACCGTTAACATAGACCATCATGTATCCAACGATGGTTTCGGAACCGCGAGTTGGATAAACGCGACTGCGCCTTCGACGACGTATATGGTTTACGCGCTTTTTAAGGAAGGCGGGTACGAGATAACGGCCGCGGCGGCGGAAGCTTTATACGTCGGCCTGATGACCGATACCGGCGGTTTCTCGTACACTAACGCCACCGCCGAAGCGTTCGCGATGGCGGCGGAACTGGTCGGAATGGGCGTAAAACCCTTCGAAGTGGCAAAAAACCTTTTTGGCGGATCCGAATTAAGCCATTACCACCTATCCGGCGCGATACTGGGCACTATGGCCCGGGCCGGCGGCGGCGATATCGTATATATGTACGCGAATCGGGAAATGTTGGAGGCGACCGGCACCGACCCGGCGGACACGGAAGGCATAATCGACGTTACGAAGCGGGTCGCCGGTATGCGCGTCGGCGTCTTCTTCCGCGAAACCGAGGACGGTGACGTTCGGGTAAGCTTCCGTTCCGGCGACTCGATAAACGTCAGGTTGCTGGCGGAGTCACTGGGCGGCGGGGGGCATAACGAAGCCGCCGGATGTAAAATAAACGGGCCTCTGGACGGAGCGATACGCTCCGTACTCGCCCGCTGCGAGGAATGGCTGGCGGAAGAGGGATAGAAGGCGCGTTATTGGTCAACAAGCCGTCCGGGCCGACCTCCCACGACGTAGTGGACGGAGTAAGGCGCGCGCTGGGCATAAAGCGGGTGGGCCACGTCGGGACGCTCGACCCGTTCGCCGACGGTCTACTCGTCCTCCTCGTCGGCCGCGCCACCCGACTGGCCGAGTACCTTACGGGTTACGATAAAGCCTACCGGGCGACGTTGCGGCTCGGCGCGACTACGGATACGGAAGATTGCACCGGAACACTCGTGGAGGAAAAGGCCGTTCCCGACCTCTCCGTCGAAGGAATAGAAGGCGTCTTCGCGCGTTTCGAGGGTAGAATTCGCCAGAGAGTACCGGCGTATTCGGCCGTTAAAGTAGACGGCGAACGTTTATACCGGCGTGTGAGGCGGGGCGCCGACGTTGATACGCCCGTCCGCGAAATCGAGATATATTCCCTTACGCTTGTAGAATACGACTCGCCGGAGATAACCTTCGATGTGGAGTGTTCGACCGGAACTTACGTCCGGGCGCTCGCGCGGGATATCGGCGAAGCGTTGGGTTGTGGCGCCCACCTCGTCGCGTTGACCCGGACGCGGGTAGGCCTGTACGAACTGGCCGATGCGGTTTCCCTCGACAAACTAAAAGCAGACGGTGTGGACGCGTGCCTTGCGGATAAAGCGTTCGTACCGGCGGCGGAGATGCTACCAGACTTCCCGACCGTCGGGATATCGGAGGAAGATGCATCAAACATCGGTAACGGACGAGACGTTACGCGTACGAATATAGCGAAGGACGCGGGCGATGGTGCTATGGTAAAACTGGTACTCGAAGGTCGGCTTGCCGCCGTCGGCCGCATTACCGGCGATTCCGTACGTCCCGTAAAGGTCTTCATATCGTAACGCGTTTATGGATAAAGGCCCGATAGACCTTCACGTCCACAGCTCGTACTCCAGCGACGGCGGGGTTCCGCCGGCCCGGCTGGTCGAGATGGCGACCAAACTAGGGCTGGCCGCCGTAGCGCTCGCGGACCACGACACTGTCGCCGGACTCGACGAGTTTATTACCGCCGGCGCGCGTTCGGGTGTTGAAACGGTTCCCGGCGTCGAATTGACCGTCGACCGTAGAGAAGGCGACTATTTACATATCCTGGGTTACTACGTCGAGCCTGCGTCACGGCCGATGAC
>CP070755.1:1954461-1963513 GCA_020348885.1 Candidatus Coatesiibacteriota bacterium
CCGATCTCTTCGTGGAGTATACCAACGCCCGATTAGCCGCGTTTATATACTCAGCCGAGTTATCCGGGAACGCCGTTGCCTCCTCGGCGTTGAAGCCGGTGACGAGCAGCGACGCGCCGAGGGCTTCGGCGTGGGCCGCGCCGACTGCGACGAAGACGCCGTTGCGGTTGGGGACCCAGACGGCTTCGTCGGTCACGTCCGCGTCGGCCGGCCCTCCAGGGGCGACGGCCGGCGGGAGTAACTCGGTGAACCAGGGCAGCTCGATTACCTTATGGAGTACGTTATAGTGTTTCGCCAGTTCCGCCGCGGCTTCCGCCTCGCGGGGCGCCGCACGCTGACCGTAATCGAAGGTCAGAGCCAGGGCCGGTTTCGTTCGCGCGGCGGCTTCGGCCAGGTTGACGGCCGAGTCGAGACCGCCGGAAAGGAGCACGACCGAGCCACGGTTTTTCGCGTCGCCGCTATTCATAGTACGTCGCGCCGTAGCGGGCCGACTCGTAAACGGTAACGGACCGGACTTCCGCCGGCGCGTCCGCGAACCGCGCCGCCAACGCTTTATAGATTAACTCGGCCAGGTTCTCGGCGGTGGCGTTGCGTCCCTCGAGAAAGTCGTTCTCGCTGAGGTCGGTGTGGTCCAGTCGCCCGGTTATCTCGTCCAGGCCCGCCGACAGCTCCTTGAAATCGAAGGCGATGCCGACGTCGTCGAGGCCGTCGGCGGTGAAGCGCGCGATTACCCGGAAGTTATGCCCGTGGACCCGCTCGCACTCGCCCTCGTAACCCCGGAGCGCGTGGGCCGCCGCGAAACCACTCTCTATGCTAAGTTCGTAGGGCATAATCGAAGCACGATAAACGTTATAGAATAATCTTCCCCCCCAACCCCGCGCTCCCTGTAAATCGCTTCTGAATAATCGCCGAGAGTTTGCGGGCCTTGTCGGCCAGCGTCCGTACGGTCCCGTTGTTGTTTATAACCACGTGGGCGAGCCGGGCCTTTTCCGCCGGCGGGAGTTGGCTCTCCTGCCGTGCGGTAAAGTCCTCGGGCGCGTACTTCTCAGCACAGCGAGCTCGCCTTACGTCCTCGGGCGCGTCCACGCAGACCAGCACGTCGACCGGCATATCGTCGCCCCATTCGCAGAGCAGGGCCGCTTCGAGAATTACCTGCCCCGGCCAATACCGCTCGAGGGTTTCTTCGATTAATTCAAACAGCCTCGGGTGGACGACCTCGTTGAGCGTACGTAACGCCGCCTTGTCGTTGAATACGACTGAGGCGAGGTTTTTACGGTCCACCTTCCCGTAGGCGCCTAGTACGACGTCGCCGAACGCGTCCGTCAGCTTTTCGACCACGTTCGGCTCCGTCAGCGCGTAATGGCCGAGGATGTCTGCGTAGACTACCGGATAACCGAGTCCGGCCAGTATCTCCGTCAGCGCCGTCTTCCCGGCGCAAAGAGAACCGGTTACGCCTACCACGTACGGCCTTTCGCCCACGCTGTTACTTTACCATCGCCTGGGCCGGAAAGCAAGGAATATCCTTGCGTTGGGTATTTCCGTGTGATAATATCCTTTAAGTAAAAAGGGGTAGTCGGGTAATAATCGGAGTAAGGCTTTGTATAAGTCCTGCTGCGTGGTTTTATTTTTTGTATTTTTCGCCGCCGCGAACGCGCCGGCGGCCGACGCCGACTTCACGGAGAACCTCCTCGCCAGCGTTCCCGGCGACGAAACTATAGAACGACGCGTATTCGAGCTGGTAAACGAGAAGCGGGCCGAGAACGGCTTCGAAGCGTTGACCTGGGACGACAGGCTCGCGTCCGCCAGCCGGCATCATCTCGTAGAGATGGCGACGCTGGGTTATTTTACCCACGAGTCGCCGATGCCGGGTTTCGAGGACGTAGCCGACAGGGTTTATCTTACCGGCCTGACGGATAGGACGGTGGGCGAGAACCTGGTAGTAACCAACGCTTACGAGAGCGGCGACGATTTAGCGGCAGCGTTCGTCGAACTGTGGGAGAAAAGCCCGGAACATAAGAACGAATTCTTGAACGCCGTATATAACTATACGGGCGTGGGCGTCCACGCGAACGGTGATAACTACTATTGCGCCCAGGTCTTTTCCCGGCGGCGGCTGGAGTTCGACGAGCTTACCCTTACGGACGACGGGTCCGGGAATTACGTACTATACGGCACGGGTCGGTTAATAGGCGAAGGCGACGCGCTTCGACTGGCCGACGGCGGCGACTTATACGAATTCAACGTGAAGAGGGGCCGCTTTTCGTTCGAGTATCCGGTCTCCGTCGGTACGGGTGTTCACGAGGTATACTTATTCGTGGGGGCCACGAGTTCTCACGGGTTCGCCGTCGATACGGATCGTCCGGCCGACGAAGCGTTCTTGAAAGACGCCCTTATCGTTGACCTGACGACCTCAGGACACGCGGGGCCGTAGTTTTACCTGGAGATTCGATGGGTTATAAAGACGATATACCGAAGCTCGCCGCGGAGGTTGCGGAACAAAAGAAGAAGCGGAACGCGATTATCCTCGTCCACAACTACCAGCGGCCCGAGGTTCAGGACCTGGGCGACTTCGTGGGCGATTCGTTGGGTCTGGCGCAGGAGGCGGCCAAGACCGACGCGGAGCTAATCGTCCTCTGCGGCGTGGACTTCATGGCCGAGACGGCGAAGTTACTCAATCCGGAGAAGGTCGTCCTGTTACCTGAGGACCGCGCGCTCTGCCCGATGGCGCAGATGATCGCGCCCGATGACGTAGTCGAGTTGAAGGCCGAGCATCCGGGCGCCGTGGTCGTTTCGTACGTGAACACGCCGGCGGACGTGAAGGCGGTTACCGACGTCTGCTGTACATCCGCCAACGCGGTCAAGGTGGTAAATTCGATACCGCCTGAGAAGCCGGTAATCTTTACGCCGGACCGGCACCTGGGCGCGTACGTCCAGCGGGAAACCGGTCGCGAGAACATGATAATCTGGAACGGCCTTTGCCCGACTCACGCGTTGATGCGGGCAGAGGACGTGTTGCGTGCGAAGGAGAAATATCCAGACGCGGAGGTGGTGGTCCATCCCGAGGCGCCGATGGAGGTAATCGAGTTGGCCGACGCCGTACGATCCACCAGCGGGATGCTCCGGTACTGCGGCGAGACTAAAGCGAGTACCTTTCTAATCGGCACCGAAATAGGGATGCTCTATCCGCTGAAAAAGAAATGCCCCGACAAAGAGTTTGTGATAGTGACGGGCGAACTGGTCTGCCCTACGATGAAGATGACGACGCTACGCAGCCTACGGAACGCACTCAGAGATATGAAGTACGAAATAACCGTTCCCGACGACGTCGCTTCCGCGGCTCGGAAGTCTATCGAACGAATGCTCGAAATCGGACGGGGGAGGGCGGGGTAGTGGCCCACATAACTGCGATATCCTTCCCCGAGTACCGCGAGACGTACGACGTCGGCGCAATAGTACGCCGGGCTTTGGCCGAGGACGTCGGCCCCGGCGACGCGACGACCGCGGCGCTCGGTTTGGCCGATAAGCCGGCCCGGGCCGGGATAGTTGTTAAGGAAGCGGGTATCATTTGCGGCCTGGACGTCGCGGCGGAGGTGTTCGCCGCCCTTGGCGGTTCGGGGAAGTTCGATAAGAAAACCGACGACGGTGCGCAGGCTAAACCTGGTGAAGTCGCGGCGAAGTTGGAGGGATTCGCCGGGCCGTTACTCGCCGGCGAGCGTACGGCGCTGAACTTCCTTCAGCGGTTGAGCGGCATCGCGACGTTGACGGCCAATTTCTTCGAGGCCGTCGGCCCCGACGGGCCCGCGATAATGGATACGCGGAAAACGGCGCCGGGACTTCGGGGCTTGGAGAAGTACGCCGTACGGTCCGGCGGCGGCGTGAACCACCGGATGGGGCTTTACGACGCGATATTGATAAAGGACAGCCACAAAAGGCTCGTCGGCGGCGCGGGAGAAGCGGTCGCTCTAGCCCGAAGCAATAACCCGGACAAGCTTCAGATAGTATGCGAGGCCGAGACAGTCGACGAAGCCGTTGCCGCCGAAGAAGCGGGTGCTGACGTGGTGATGTTCGACAACTTCACGCCGGAACAAATAAAGGAAGCTCTCGGCAAGATGGCGGGGAAAGCCCTAACGGAGGTTTCCGGCGGGGTGACGTTGGAGAACGTGGCCGGGTTCGCGGCCCTCGGCGTGGACCGCATATCCGTGGGCGTGCTGACCCACTCGGCGCGGGCGCTAGACGTCAGTATGGAGATAATCGTATAGCGGCGGGGGAGTCGGTATGGCGAAAAAGCGAGCGGAGATACCCGACAAAATATTCTTCAGTATAGGCGAGGTCTCGAAGATAGCTGGCGTGAAGGCCCACGTGATAAGGTACTGGGAGACCGAGTTCCCGACGCTCAAGCCGCAGAAGCGCTCCGACGGGCGCCGGGTTTACAGGAGCCAGGACGTCGATTTGATACTCAGGATTAAGGATTTGTTGTACAGGGAGAAGTTCACGATCGCGGGCGCGCGCCGGCGCCTGGCCGGGCGTGGCCGGACCGACGAAGCACCGGCCGGCGTGTTGGACGACGTTAAGCGTGAGTTAGCCGAGTTGGCCGACGAGTTGGAGGAGGGGCTGAACGGGTAAACGGCTTGATTTCGGCCGGTGTTTATAGTATAGTACGGTTCGTTCGGGGGCGTAGCGCAGTCTGGTAGCGCACCTGTCTGGGGGGCAGGTGGCCGCTGGTTCAAATCCAGTCGCCCCCAATTTTTTTTATTGTTTTCAGGGAGTTACGTATACGCATTAGAACGGGTGAAAATTAGGTAAACATTTGGGGTATATAGGCATATCAATCGGGTTTTAACCTGTATTATAAGAAACGAGAAACCAAGGGCGTACGGGATGACCCTTGGTTATTCTTATAGATAGGAATTTACGATGATTATGGCTACTAAGGGTAAGTTCCGGTAATATGGCCCGGATTTAGCGCGGGGGCTAAAGGTTGGTAATACCGATAAACCGCATTTACGCAACTACAAGCTCTCTTCGCGGACTCTATATACGCCGGTTCCTTATATTCGAGGTATACAACCTATAGGTTAATTAACGCCGCGATGGCCGCGTAGTGTATAAGGGTAAAATTATACACCTCCTCTACATCCGCGCCACCCTCTAACAAACGATAACCTCCCCTGAGCGATAGGTTTGGCGCTATACCGTACTTTATACCCGCAAAAATATCCTCGGCACGACCCTGCGGGGCAGCCAACGCATCCCCGGAAACCATGAAAGATGCCTTATCTGTAAAGTTCCATAAAAAAGCGAAATTAACCAAGGGAACCGGTCCGGTATTCTTTTTTGACGAAGATAAAGTACCACTCGTGAGAGATATCTCCGCGTCCCGTATCTTAATCGTGCCTCCCACTCCTAACTCAAACTTAGTTTTATCGACGAGCTTATAACGATATGTCAGACGATAAGAATCGAAGCGGTATTTGGCGTTTACGACGGTATCCGCCGGGAACTCCGTCCCATTGAACGATACATCCCGGTCGAACGTCCCGCGGGCTTTTAAACGTAACGGCGCCACCAGAGCGCCAAGATAATGCCGCCCGGCGATAAGGTAACCCGCCCGAAAACGTATGTAAGAGCCATAGTTAAAATCCAGTTCGTCGGACAACGAAAAACGGGTACCGGTATCTCTGGGAATGGCGACGTCGTTATAATCGCAGGCGACCAACCCGGTTTCTACGTCGAATAACCAGGAAGCGCCGGAAGAAAACGATAAAGCGAGTAATAAAGGCACGACCATCAAACCGTAACGTATGTCCATTGGCGTTCCCCTTTTACGTGAACGGACCGAGCTATTCCTCCAAAGCTCCCAGCAATATATTATACCGTATCGGTGACATTCACGCAATCGAATTGAACGTATGCTGGAGTTGACCCAACGACATCCTTCCAGGCCGGCAAACGGGCGGTGTTTGTAGTATAGTACGGGTCGTTCGGGGGCGTAGCGCAGTCTGGTAGCGCACCTGTCTGGGGGGCAGGTGGCCGCTGGTTCAAATCCAGTCGCCCCCAAGTTGAACCGCCCGAGTAATCGGGCGGTTTGTTTTTACGCTTCTACGATTAACGGACATGCCTATTGGTCCGTTCCCGCGTGTTATCGGTGTTTTACTCGTCTCTCCTATGTACGACGACGGGTCTATCCTCAGGGAACTCTTCCCATAAAAAACGGGGCTCGGGCGCGCCGATACTTTTGGCGCGTTTGCCCGACCGACGGAGCTTCAACACGCCCTTATCCGTCAACTTCAACCTCAGCGCTCTATAGGCGAAAAGCTGCGGTACTTCCCCCGTAAAAGTTACCGCCGTTTCTCCTTCTTTTTGGCACTCAACGCCCACCTCGACGCCCGCGAGTTGCTTGAAAACGGAAATTTCGGGGGCGATATTCCTGCCTTTCTCGTCGAACGCCTGGACCGAGAACCCGTTGGACTTCAGGCAACCGGCGATTATACCCCCGCGCCCTTTGCGAAGACTTTTCTTCAAGTCGTCGTATACGTTCGGACCGCACGTTTTGTTTTCCACCAAAGGGGTTAGTTTCATCGGATCGATGAAATCCTGCAACACGTTGGAGTAAGTCATCTCGATGGAGGCCGCACCCCCAAAACCGGCGTTGAAAGCGGCTCCGATGTCACCCAGTGCGGGGATGGCGGCGAAAACCGATAAGAACTTCTCCAGAAAGTTGACGCCCACCGTAAAATCGGTCTTTTTAGTCGTAACGGCCTTAAAGTCGGCGGACGGCTGGTCCAGCTGAACCTTTAACGTGGTAAGGTCGTCGGGGCGTTCCCCGCCGCACAAGTCAAAGACGTCACCCTCGACCAAGTAATCGCCGTTCGGCCTGGCCACGACGTCGAGGATTTCCATACCGCCCAGCGGGAGCTCGACGATAGTGTAACAATTATCCCTCAGGACGTCCGGCGTAAGGTTCTTCGCCATTTCTTTCCTCCTTTCGAATTTTACTCGTTCGACGTATAAACGCCGTTACTTCTTGATTACCTTCTCGGTTAGCGAGTTAACGTTATCGACCGGAAAACCACAAACGCTTACCTCGCCTATCCGTTCACGGTAACCCCGCCCGGGTCGAAAATATAAACCATTGGAACGTGGACGCTCTCTATGGTTGAACCGTGGCCCACGGGTTCGCGAACACGGTGTAAGCCAACCAGGTAGGATCACCCAACGGTTTGATTTCCGCCCGCGCCTCCTGTACCGCTTGGCCGATAGGCGTACCGGCCAGCAAGCGTCTGTAGAACGCTTCGCAAAAGTCGTGGGCCGGTTGGTCGTACACCGACCAATACGCGCCGATGAAAGCCGCCGCGCCGGCGTCCAAGAACTGCTCCGCCCAGCCGCCGATACCCGTTAACGACATCGCGCTCCGCCCGACTTGACACGCGTTCAGGAAGACGAGAGGTTTCGCGAGGCCTAAATTCTTCACCGCTCCGCTTAAGTTTTCGGGAGTTAGTTCCTCTCCGCCTTCGAGCAGTATAGCGGAACGATTGGGGTCCGGGGAATCAAAACCGCCGTGGCCGGTGAAGTGCCAACCGTCGTATTCGCCCTTGGCTAAAGCGTCGATTACATTGAGCGAATTGGCCGGGATGGGTTCGACCGTCCGCCCGCCGTTAGCGAGCGACAGTACGTAATCTCGCTCGTTGGACGCCATCTCCAACCCGGAATCCCCGGGCGTAACGACCGCCATCTTCTTGAGATTCAACTCCTGCGTGAATTCGCGCTGGTGCCCTTCTCTCGAAATCCAACGGGTCATAGCGAACGCTTCGCACATGAACGGCCCCTCTACCACTTTACCGTTCTCTTTCCCCTGGAGTTTGCAAAGTTCCCAGGGAATCCAGGGCTCTTCGGATTCCACAACCACCGTTCGTACGCTATCCCGGTGTTTCCAAAGGAGGTCTTGGACATTCGGCGGAAGGAGACGGTCGAAAAGCAACGAACCTTTAGCGGCTAAATGTTGTTCCGCCGCGGCCCGTTGTTTCCGGGAATTTAATTCGAGGTCTTCGATGTCCTGGAAAAATTCACGGAAATATTGTGGAGGGTCGGTACGCAGTTCCAACGACCCGAACGGGGTAAACGTCAATCCAAGCTTTGGGTCCGCCGCGTGAAGGTACAACTTATATTCCACCGTGCCGTTCCGGTCTTCTATGATATGTAAACGAAAGTCCGGCGTACGCACTTCTACATCAGCCATACGTTGTTCGTGTCTGCTTCGCCGTTCGTCCACGGCTTGCCCGGCCGGGACGACGGTGGAAACTACACGGAGGTTTCCCAACGACTGGCCCTCGTGGAAGGCGAAAACCACCACCTTGCCCGGTCCCATTTTGGTCGCCTTGAGTTTGAATTGCACAGGCAGCGTCTCCTCCGCCGCGCCAATAACTACGGTCCCCTCGCTCTTTCCTACCAATTCAAAACCCCGTTTGGGTACGACGACGATGTCTATCGTAGAGTCGGGGGGAAGGGATGGAACCGGTAACGAGTCCCGTCCTTCCGGCCTTTCCGGTTCGGCGGAAAGAGACACTATCAACGAAGCGGTTTCCTCCAGCGGGACTTCGGCCGGGAAGTCGGCGACGAGAGAACGGGACTCCGGCGGTTCCGCTTCCGGCGGTTCCGCTTCCGGCAGTTCCGCTTCCTTCGGCTCCCCCCTTACGCCCCTGGTTACGCGCCTGCGCTTTCTCGTTGGGAATACAGGAGACGGTTCGGGAAGTATCCCGTCCCTGAACGCAACGCGCAACTCCGTTTCGTCAACGAACCCGACGACTCGGCTTTTTTCTACTACGACGCAGCGGTCCGGAACCGTTGAGGTATCCGCGTACTCGTCCACCACGGGCGTAGCGCCGGATTCGTGTAAGTCAAAGGCGTCGATTTCGATTAGGGGTACCTCGTCTGCGGCGTGCGCGATGAGCCCGAGCGCCTCTGCCCTTGTGTATAGGTAGTACAGGTCCCCGTATGCTGGTTCGAAGCGGCGTACGATCACGTGCGTGGCGTTCAAGCGCTCGATGAATTGGCG
>CP070755.1:1963613-2006944 GCA_020348885.1 Candidatus Coatesiibacteriota bacterium
ATATCGTGGCGAAATGACGCTCCGGCGTTTTTTCGACCTACCCGCCGTCGCGGCCTTTATTGAGCGTACGGGCCGGACTACAATCCGCCGAGATGAACAATGGCCCGACGTAAAAAAAAGCGTAAGACCGTCGACTTCCCGGCTTCCGAAACGACGCCGCTCAGGCGTATAATCGCGTTATTATGCTACGCCGCAGTCGGGTTGCCCTTGGTGCTTCCCTTCGTCTTCGCGCGCGAAGGGTTTATGCGACACCACGCGGCCAGGGCGATTCAAATGATACTAGTGTACGCTGCCACGGTCTTAGTTTTCGCGAACTTCGTATACGTCGTAGAATCACCGAATCCGCCGACCGAATCCGGTGACGCAACCTTCTTCTTGGTAGGACTCCCGACTATATTCGGTTTTTCGATTTTTATATTCACCTGGACCTGTTTGGTAATTTATTTCTCTTGGTTTTCGGTTATGCTACCGGTAAAAGGGAAAGCCTGGAACCTAGAACCGGGTCTCGTCACCATAAAATGGTCGCTTATCTTCGGCGTAACGGCCGCCGGATTCGGCCTTCTCATCGGCGCTCTGGCGCACTTCCTCGGTTAACCTCTGTAAAATACCAATTTCGGACTTCACTTACTTATTGCCATAAGTCTATATTTATGTTATCGATAGAATAACGTATTTACTTCGTATAGTCTGGGAGGGTCGTATGGGGGTTAAAGTCCTTCTGGTCGTAGCCATACTTGCAAACGCTTTTCCCGCTTCGGCGGACATCGAGGTCGTACACTCGGACTACGGGACCGTCAATTTGGCCGGGTATTGTATCGGTCGGTACGATTACTGTCGCGACGGCGTCGAACCGGGTTCGTTTTCGATTCGGGCGGTCGCGCCGATGGTTTACGGCGACGTATTCGAGTACGGCGGTTACTTTATCCTGGCGTACCTCAACAAACCGGACGTGCTTATTGACGCATACGGTACCTTCAAAGCCATCCCCTATACCGAAATCAAAGTCGGTCAGTTCCTGGTCCCGTTCGGGCTGGAAACCAACCAGTCAACTTCGAAGATACTTTGCATAGACCGTTCGCTTATCTCTACGAACATTGCACCGGCGCCGCCTGCCCGGGACATCGGCGCGATGGTCGAAACGGCTTATTCCCCCGATAACTCGCCGTTCTATCTTCGGTTCGGCGCGGCCGTCGTCAACGGCACCGGCGTCAACACGAGGGACGACAACAAACACAAGGACCTCGCCGCCCGCGTATCGGTCAACCCCCTACCGTTCGCTTTCTTCGAAGGACTTACCGCCGAGGGGTACTTCTACTACGGCAAGGTTAATATCAACGACGACCCGGTTAATCCCGGCGACCGGGTCCTTTACGGCGGGGCCGACGCCCTGGATAAACCGTGGTTCTCGGTCCAGGGCGAGTATTTGGCCGGTTCGACCGATACGGAACCCATCCCCGGATTTGCCTATAAACTCGAATCCGACGGCTTTTACGTCCAGGGGAGTTATAAGCAGCGTACGCCCCTGCTCTGGCTTCACACAATAGAACCGCTGGCCCGGTACGAGGTATATAACCCGGACCGGCACGTCGCGGACGACCGGCAAGCGGTTTACACCGGCGGCGTAAACGTACACTTCGCGGAACCGCATCGCTGCAAACTTATGGTAAATTATTCGTGGTGGGAAGAAGAATCCGATAAAACCAATAACGACCTTATCGCCGCCCAGTTCTCAGTAAGGTTCTAACCGTTAACCGACGTAACGAGTAACTACGAAGATACCCGGCGCCAACGCGCCGGGTATCGATTAACACCGGATAACCAACCGTTATACGGTTAAACTTTCGGCTTTTCCCTGAAAAACTCGACCAACTCGGCCAACCCTTCGTCCAACTCAACCGTCGTTTGCCATCCGAGTTCGCGGCGGGCTTTCTCGCCGGAAATACAAATCCGATGTATCTCTCCGGGTCGCAAAGGTTCCCACGTCGGTTCTTTCGCGTAACCGGTTAACCCGGCCAACTTCTCGAAGAGTTCCGGGACGGTTACCTCAACGCCGCGGCCCAGGCAGTACGTTTCGCCGGCGCCCTTTTCCAACGCCAGAACGTTGGACGCGGCGATATCGTCTATATAAACGTACTCCCGGGTCTCGGTCCCGTCGCCGAATATAGTACACGGTTCATCGCCCAGCATCTTGAGGGCGAATATCGCCGTCACGCCGGCCTCGCCGTGGGGGTCCTGCCGCGGGCCGTAAACGTTCGGGTAACGCAGTATCACATAGTCCAAACCGCGTTGGACCTTGTACAAGTAGAGATATCGCTCAAAAGCCAGCTTGGAACAGCCGTAGTGGGAAATCGGGCGCGCCGGCGTCCCCTCGTCGGCGGGGAGTTGCGACGGATCAGGTTCGCCGTAAATAGCGCCGCCGGTACTGGCGAAGATGAACCGCTGTACGCCGGCGGCCAGACCGGCCTCGAGCAGTTGTATGGAACCGACTACGTTCACATCGGCGTCGAAGTCGGGCCGTTCCACGGACGTGCGAACGTCTATCTGGGCGGCGTGATGGTTTATTACGTCCGGCTTCTCGTCTCCCACGACCTCGGCCAAACGCGGGTCCCGGATGTCGAGTTCATAAAAAACCGCCGCGGGATTCAGGTGTTCACGTTTGCCCGCGGACAGGTTGTCAACGACTATGACGTCGTGCCCCAGGTCTATGTACTTATCGGTAACGTGAGACGCTATAAACCCGGCGCCACCGGATACGAGGATCTTCATGTCGTTCTTCCGTTTATTTCGACCAGTGGGGCTCGTAGTTGTCGTACGCGTCGTCGGTTAACTGCAACACCCGATTACCGTCCATATCGTAAACGTAGATATCAAGGGAACCGGTTTCCTCGTTGGCCACGGCCACGTAGCCGCCGTCCGGCGAAGGCGCACCCCGGCCCTCGCTGGTTTCCGTATTCAGGAAAGGCCGTTCGCCCGTCCCGTCGGCGTACATCAGGTAAAGGTCGTAATCCCCCTCACGGGTCGTAACGAAGAACACCTGTTTGCCGTCGGCGGTTATAGTCGGCATAATATCGATACCGGGCGAATCGGTCAACTGCTTGCGGCCGCTGGAATCTTTAAGCATAATCTCGTCATCGCCGTTAACGGCGGCCACGTACGCTATCTTCCCGCCGGGACCCTGGTACGCCATGCGTTCGTCTTCTCCACCGGCGTAAACCGCCTTAGACTCGCCCGAAACCAAATCGAGCCTGTACACGTCGCGGCCCTCGCCGGTTTCCAGCGTATAAATCACGCCGGACGCGTCGTTCGTGAACACCGGGTCTATCTCCGAATCATCGGTGTTCGTAAGCCGTACGACGTCACCGCTCGCTATGTTCATCAAGTAGAGTTCCCGGTTTCCGTCGCGGTTAGAGACGAAGACCACTTCCGTCCCGTCGGGCGAGAGCGCCGGTTGGTCGTCGTACGCGTCGTCGTCGGTCAGGTTCTCGAACCCCGTTCCGTTGGCGTTTATAACGCAGACCTCGGCGTTCCCGTTTCGCACCGAAGTAAAGACTATCTTACCCGTCGGTTGAGCGGACGCCGAGGCGGCAATCGCCATTAAGGCTAAAACAACCGCCATGCGGTTCAACATACTAAGCCTCCTCCCGAAATATACGTTTCAACCGTCGATACAAGCTAACGTTACTCTTTGGTTAACTCGGATTGAGCGTAAACGAGGGTGAACATGTCGAGATACGACTGGTTAAGAGGGTCTATCTCAAGCGCCGCTTTGAGCGCTTCCATCGCCCCATCAAAGTCGCCGGTCTGGGCCATTAGCTGGGCTTTCAGCGAAAGCATCCGCCCTTTGATCGCTTCGTCCTCGATTTCTTTTTCCAGACCGGTATTTATCGCGTCTAAAGGTTTCTCGAAATCCGTTATATCCTTCCGCAGATGATATTCGGCCAGCGTAAGATATACCTCGCCCCTGTCGGGGAAATCCTCGGCCAGCTTGTCTATCTCGGCCTTACTCGCTTCGAAATCCTCTTTCTGCGCGAGTATCGTCGCGCGGAGCCCGCGGGTACTTATCATTTCGGTATCGTCGGGTGCGTTTTCGATGGCCTTGTCGATTTCTTCGAGCGCTTTATCCTGGTCGTCGGTGGAGTAATAGTAGAGCGCCATGCCTTTGTGGCCGTAAGAGCTGTCTTCGTCTATCTCGATACACCGCTCGAACCGATACTTCGCGAGTTCAATATACGCGCCGGACATCAGCGCCAGTTCGCCCCGCATCGCCGGGTGGACCGACATCGCTTCGGCCGCTAAAGCGTTAGCCATTTGGAGGTATATCCAGCCGATGCCGTAGTTGGCTTTTACGTCGTCGCCGGCTATCTTCGCGAGTTCCATTAACAATTCGCCGGCCTCGTCGAAACGGCCGGAGTTGGCGAGCGCTTTACTTTCATCGAACAACTCTTCGCGTTTCGCGTCCAATTGGAGCTCTTTCGCTTTCTCAAACGTTTCGCTTTCGGGGTAGTCCATTATTATCTCGTCGCAAAGGTCGTCGACGATTTCGTACTCCCCGTTATCGAACGCCGCTTTCGCCCGGTCGTATATCTCCACCGCCGGGTCTTCCCCGCCGCAGCCCGCTATGAAAGCGGCCGCGAACGCAACACCAACCGATATGCGTAAATACTTACCCACTATTATCCTCCTCCAGTTCGTCGAGCTTCTTATATAGCTCTTTTTCTTTTTTCGAAAGCTTACGCGGAACGATGACCGATAACCTTACGAAGTGGTCTCCCTTTCCGCCGCCGCGAAGCCTGGGCATCCCTTCGCCCCGAGTTTTTATGTTATCGCCGTGCTGGGAACCAGCCGGTATCTTTATTCCGGTCTCGCCCCAAATCGTCGGCACGGTAACTTTGCGGCCGAGGGCGGCCGCCGCCGGCGAAATCCCGAGGTCGTATACGATATCGTCGCCCTGGCGTTTGAAGAGCGGGTGCCGCTCGACGGTCACTTGAATATACAGGTCGCCGGGCGGGCCGCCCCAGAGCCCGGATTCGCCCTCGCCTGTCAAACGAACGCGGACGCCGTCGTCGGCGCCCGGCGGTATAGAAAAGTTAATCGTTACCGTTTCCGGTTTACGCCCTTCGCCCTTGCATTCGGGGCACGGGTCGTTTACCGTTTCGCCGGTACCGCCGCAGTTCAAACAAGTGGTAGCGACGGAGAAAAACCCGCGATGCGCCGCGACCTGACCGGTCCCGCCGCAAGTCGCGCACGTTACCGGCTTGGCGCCGTCGCGGCCGCCGGTTCCGTCGCAAACGTCGCAGGTCATCAAACGTTCTACTTCGACCTTATCCTCCAGACCGTACGCCGCTTCCTCGAAAGTAATCCGCCGGCGGTACATCAAGTCGGAACCGCGTTTCGGGCGACGCCCGCGGCGCACTGTAGCGAAACCGAATAAATCGGCGAACAGGTCGCCGAAAACGCCGCTGGCCGAAAAACCGCGGAATATGTCCTCGATATCGGCGAAACCGTCAAAGCCGCGGCCCCGGAGCCCGGCGTGGCCGTAAGCGTCGTATATAGCTCGTTTGTCCGGGTCCGTTAATACCTCGGCCGCCTCTGAAGCCTCCTTGAACCTTTCGACCGCTTCCGGGTCGGGATTACGGTCAGGATGGTACTGGAGCGCCAGGCGCCGATAAGCCTTTTTGATCTCGTCGACGCCGGCGCTCCGGTCCACTTCCAGGATATCGTAGTAATCGCGGTTCGTCGTCATCAACGCGGCTAACCGCCCACCTCAAAGGTTACGTAACGAGTGTGCCCGCCGGTAATTACTAGCAGAAGCACTTTATCGCCCTGGTCCAGCTTCGATACTTTCGTTTGATAATCCGATAAGCTGCTTACCGGGTCGCCGTCGATTTCGACGATTACGTCGCCCCGGCGTAAGCCGTTCTGATACGCGTCCGACGTCTGCTTTATCGATTCGACGACGACGCCCTTAGTCCCCGATTCCAACCCCAACTGCTCCAGCGTGTTCTCAGTCAGGTTCCGTACGCTGAACCCCATCTTGTCGCTCATCTTCTGTTCGCTTCCGGGCGGTTCGAACATACTTCCCGTTTCCTCTTCGGGAAGTTCCCCTATCTTCACCGTAAAAGTCTTCTCCCGACCGTCGCGAAGGACCTTGATCTTTACCTTCTTACCCACTTCCGTACCGGCGGCCATCATCCTGAGCTGGTTTACGTCTTTTATGTGCGTCCCGTCGAATTCGACGACGACGTCGCCGCGTTCGAGACCGGCGTCGTCGGAAGGTCCGCCGTCGACTACCTCGGAGACGAGCGCGCCGTCTTCGCCGGGAAGGTCGAATTGCTCTTTCAACTCGGGCGTAACCGGCTGGATATACAGCCCCAACCACCCGCGGGTAACCTTACCGGTTTTTATCAACTGCTCCATTATCGCTTCGGCCATATTTATTGGGATAGCGAACCCGACGCCGCTATATAATCCCGTACGGCTGGCTATAGCCGTGTTGATTCCGACGACCTCGCCGTCGAGGTTCACCAACGCGCCGCCGGAGTTCCCCGGGTTTATCGCCGCGTCGGTCTGGATGAAGTCTTCGTAGTCCGCAAGGCCCACGTTGGCACGTCCCTTGGCGGAAACGATACCGGCCGTAACCGTATGGGATAGTTGGAACGGGTTCCCTATCGCAAGCACCCACTCGCCCACCTGTATCTTGTCGGAATCGCCGAGTTCCGCCGCCGGGAGACCGTTGGCGTCGACCTTTATCACCGCCAGATCAGTCCTAGGGTCGGTTCCGATAAGCTCGCCGTCGTAATCCTTACCGTCGAGCGTCCGAACCGTAATCTCCTCGGCACCTTCGACCACGTGATTATTGGTCAGGATGTACCCGTCCTTCGATACTATTACGCCCGAACCGGCGCCCTCGACCAAGTACTCCTCATCCTCCGGAATCCGGAAATCGAAGAAGTCGTCGAAGGGGCTACCGCCGAAGGGGCTATCGCCGAAGAAATCGAAGCCGTGAAACGAATTCTTGACCGTCCGTGAGACGCTTACGTTAACCACAGACGGCGAAACCTCTTTCGCAATCGCCGAAAAACCGGTACCGATATTCCTTAGCGCTTCCAGGTCACCGGTGTCGTCGTCCGCCGACAGACGCGGCGTAATATTTAACGTACCGGAGACCGCCACACCGGCGATGAAAGCCGCCAGCGCCACAGCCGCCAGGCTTATTTTAGTTTTCGCGTCGAAAGCCATATTTCGTCCTCCGGATTTAAAACACCATCTATACGGCCCGCCCCCGTCGGCGGCCCGTACCCGGTACAATGCGAATCAAGCGCTCGATTAGTTGACAACAGGGCCGCGTCGCGGGTTTAACCCTCCGCCTAGGCTTCGTTACAATCGGCTTTCCCGATATTATAACCGCTCCCGGTCGAGAATTCTACCATATATAACAGAATACGGAGAGGAGGTTATTTACCTCCTCCCCGTAGTCAGGTTAACGTAATTTTACTCGTTCGAATAACCGGCCGCTTAGCGTGCGATTACCATTTTCTTGACCGCTGAAAAGTCGCCGGCGGCCATACGGTACACGTATACGCCCGGCGCCATCGCCGATGTATCGACCGCTACCTCGTGCGAACCAGGTTCGACGACGCCGAACGAAAGGTCCACCGTTTTCCGACCGGCAATGTCATATACGACGAGTTCGACCGCGCCCGTGTGGCTCTCCGGAACTGAGAACGAGATTACGGCGTTTTCGGACGCCGGGTTCGGCCGGCACGCATAAAGCGCGTACGCGCCGGGCGACGACGGATTATGGTCCACGTAAGCCGGACCATGCTGCGTCGTTTTACCGTTCAAATCGACGTCCTCTAGTATATATTCGTAACTACCTTCATCCAACCCGCCGTCGAGATAAACGTACGGCGCGGTACCGGTTATTAAATCCGTGTTAACTTTCGCGTAACCATCGAGATTATCGCCGAGCCGGGCTTTACCTGCCGCGGTTTCTCTGCGGTACAGGTTGTACCCTGCGGTCTCGAATTCCTCGGCGTCCCATTCCAATTTCACGCCCTCGGGAGTGCTCGCGGCGGTGAAGTATTTCAACTCAACGTCGTTATTGTTGACCAGCGGGTTATAGCAGTTTATTAGGCCCTCGCCGAGTTTCCCCTCGTAATTGGGGTTATTCCAATCTATATCCCAGCACCCGTCGAGAATGGCGTCACGCACCTGGGACTCGGAGTAACCCGGGAACTTGGCCCTTACTAAACCCGCAAGACCCGTTACGAACGGCGCCGCCATAGACGTACCGTCCATGCTATAGTAATAATAGTGGTGCGTCGGCCCTCTGTAGTAGGTACTATGGATATTCGCGCCCGGCGCGCAACAGTCGACCCAATGCCCGTAATTCGAAAAGCTCGCTTTCTTCCCTATCGCGTTAATGGCCGCCACCGCCAACACATCGTTTCTCCCGCAAAGGTAAGAATAACTGGTGCCGCCGTCGTTACCGCCGGCCGCCACCACGACGCCGTCGTGGTTGATAAAGTAATCGGTGGCCGCACCTAAGCCGCCGCTGTTGGAGTTCCCCCAAGACGCGTTGTAAGCGTCGGCGCCTTCGTTGGCCGCGTAATACATGGCCTGGGCGCAGAAATCCATGCCGACGTACCCGTACGGGAAAGCGGACCAACCGACGCGCAGGCACATTATCTTGGCGTTCCAATTCACGCCAGCGACGCCTTTGCCGTTATTAGTAACGGCGCTGGCTATCCCGGACAGATGGGTCCCGTGGCCCATATAGTCCATCGGGTCGTTGTCCGGGTCTTTCCAATCCTCGCCTTCTTCGTGGGGCCAAGCGTTATGAACCCAGTCCCAACCTATCACGTCGTCGACGTACCCGTTGCCGTCGCTGTCGGCGTCGTTGTACGATTCGCCGGGGTTATGCCATATATTAGCCGCGAGGTCCTCGTGGTCGTATGCCACGCCCGTGTCGGCGATAGCGAGTTTCACGTTCGTGGAACCGGTCGTAATGTTCCACGCTCGATGCGCGCGGATGTTGAACTCCTCGCTGGGTTTCAAAGCCCACTGCTGGGTAAACCTGGGGTCGTTCGGTACCAGGTTGACGCGATGAACCCGGATCCGTTCCGCGGTCCTGACGTCCGGGTCCGTGGCGAACTCGTCGACGGCCCGGGCCGCCAGCGCGTCGGTCGCCTCGGCTAGGTCGAAATGTACTATATAGTGCCGGTCCAGGTCGAACTCGGGCCCCGAGTTCGGGAACTCCTGCTCGACGCGTATTACGTTGAGGTCGGCGACTAACGCGTCCAACGATTCTATCCCGAAAACCGCGTCGTCGGAACGGTTAACCCCGACGCCGCGCTCGAGTACGACGAGTATTCTGTCCGTAACTTCGTAAACGCCCGGTCCGACCTCCACCATATAATCCGACGGCGACGAACCGAACGCCGAGGGATACGCTATTAAAAAAACGACTGCGAGCGGAAGCAGTTGTACTTTCATTAAAAATCACCTTTTCGGGTATTTTTACTCCGTATGATGGGACTACTGTTTTTCCGGCGTATTACGAACTATTTATATACCACTGTAACGACCGGAAGTCAAGAAGTATCGCCGGAGAAACCGCCCAGTCTTTACACGGAAGAAAAAGCTAGCGTCGATAAACTATACAGCGACGATAATCGATAAACTATCGTCGTAGAATACGCTGGTGATAAACAACGCCGTATACGACGGCTTTTTAGCATCTTTATAATATCTTAAGACTTATCATTATCGGAAACCACAGTTTGAACGTCTCGGTTGTTCGCCGATCGAAAGCGTTGTCACCGCTGTCCGGGGGTATAAAACCACCTCGTTTACGGGGTTGATATTAAAAAACCCTTTACCGCGTATAGAAATCCCGTGTCGACATATAACTGACTATACGGAATCCGCGTCGGCGCTCGAGGGGGCGGCAAACCGTTTTAACCGTTGCGACGCCAAAAAGATTTTGTTATATTTTAGACCGTTAGAGGGGAAGGAGAAGCGTATGCTCGAGCGGTTGTTTCGTATCAAAGAGCGGGATACTACGGTCTGGCGCGAGTTTCTCGGCGGCGTCGTTACATTTATGACGATGTCGTATATCATCTTCGTCAACCCGACCATCCTCTCCGCGGCGGGAATGGACTTCGACGGCGCTATGTTCGCGACTTGCGTCGCCGCCGGTATAGCAACCCTCGTGATGGGACTGGTGGCCAACTACCCGGTGGCGCAGGCGCCAGGGATGGGGCTGAACGCGTACTTCGCGTACACGGTCGTACTCGGGATGGGCATCAAGTTCGACGCGGCCCTGGGAGCCGTTTTCTTTTCGGGGATAACGTTTATAATCCTTACCGTTATCCGAGTACGGGCGCTCATCGTGGACGCTTTACCCCACGGCGTAAAAAAAGCTATCGCCGCTGGTATCGGCTTATTTATCGCGTTCATAGGTTTGACCGAAGCCGGGATAGTCCAATTCGACGCCAATACGCTGGTAACACTGGCCGACGTAACGAAACCCCCGGCGCTTTTGGCGATCTTCGGCCTGGTCGTTACGGCGATTATGATGGTCTGGCGGGTCCGGGGCGCGATTCTCTGGGGTATCTTACTAACCGCGGTAGTGGGCTTACTCGGAGGAGTCCTCAAGTGGCAAGGTCTGATAGACCCGGCGCCGAAGCCTACGCTATTCATGGAAATGGACCTGATGGCGGCTTTCGACCTGGGGCTTCTAAACATTATATTTATCTTCCTGTTTATCGACATGTTCGACACCATCGGGACCCTCGTCGGCGTTACCGATAAAGCCCGCATAATGAAGCCGGACGGGAGTATCCCGGGGATAAATCGGGCGCTTCTTTCGGACGGGATAGGCACGTCCGTCGGCGCGGTCTTCGGTACTTCGACGGTAACGAGCTACATCGAGTCTGCCGCCGGAATTACGGCCGGAGCCAGAACCGGTCTCGCGAACGTCTTCACCGCCGCTCTGTTCTTCCTCGCATTGTTGTTTACGCCGCTGGCAAGGACCATCGGCGCGGGCGTTCCCGTCGAGCAGTTTACCGCGGTCGAAGGGGTTATCGGAGGCACACCGGTTTCCGGGATATTCGGTCAAACGGCGTTTTTGCATCCGGTTACGGCGCCTGCGCTAATAATTGTCGGCAGCTTAATGTTGACGGGGATACGTGAAATCAAGTGGGACGACCCTATCGAGGCGATTCCCGCGTTTTTAACGATGATCGCGATTCCGCTTACTTTCTCGATAGCGAACGGAATAACCCTCGGGTTTATAAGTTACCCGATATTAATGGTTTGCGCGGGGCGTTGGCGCGAAGTGAGTCCACTAGCGTACGTACTCGCGCTGCTCTTTATCGCGCGTTTCATCTTTATAATGTCGTAGAGCGAAAACCTCGGCGGTAAATAGGCGATAAACAAATGTTGCTAAAAGGGAATCTGGCCGACGAACAGCTGGTTGACGTGCTCCAATTTATTCACGCCGGAAAGCGGAGCGGGAGCCTGACGGTGGCCAGCGAAAAAAGACGCGGCGTCGTCGTTTTCCGGGACGGCGACATAGTAATGGCGACGGTCGAAGGTACCGAAGATACACTCGGCGGTATGTTGGCCGAGCGCGGGATTGTAGGCGCCGACGACGTCGCCCGCGCCGTCGAAGCGCAGAGAGGTCCCATGGCCGGCGTTCCCCTGGGGCAGATACTAGTTCGTATGGGTCTGATTACGAACGAAGAGCTAAAGCAAATTCTAGAGGACCGCATCAGGAACGTCATTTACGAACTGATCCCCTGGACCGACGGCGAGTACGTTTTCAGCGACTACGAGTTAACTATGTTCGGCGACGTCGCCATACCGATAGACGAGATAATGCCCGACGTCCATATCGACACCCAGCTTCTGCTCGTCGAGAGTATCAAAATATTCGACGAGCGAGGGAAACGGGACACCGACGGAGCGCCGACGGTCGTTCAAATACCGCCGCCGCCCGCCGCGGCGGGGCCGCCGCCCGTTTACTCCACTTCGGTAATCGCGAAAGGGCCCCCAATACAACTCGAACCGATATATCTGATGTCCGACGACGAAGAGCTCATAGACTTGGTTAACGATATAGCGAAACGCAATAACTGCGACCTTTCAGTATTCGACGATTTCGCCGAGATGTTAAGGCGACTGCAGGGCGCGGCGGATATAAACAACCTGCCGGCTGTCGTACTGGACGACCGGTTCGTGTCGGGCGAGGTTACGCCCAACGAAGACTCGAAAGCCGTTTTTACTGCTGTTTCGAAACTCGCGGGCAGTTTTCCGGATGCGGGTATGGTCATAATCGGCGGGCCCGTGTCTCACGAAGACCAAGTGCTGTTGTTGGAAAAAGGCGTCCGCGGATTCGTACGATTGGCTGTACTCGACGAGAACGTACCTTTACAAACCGCGAAATCGAAGGACTTGTTCAAAAAGGAGTTGTGGGTCCATATCAACGGTATCTTCGCTTATTACGACGCGTTGGAGTTGAGTAGAACCTGGTCCAAACGGGCAGAGTCCCTCGAGTCCTATTTCATGAAGGTCCGCAGGTTCATCAGGGACTCGCGTCAATCGAATATCTCGTTTATGGCGTCTCTAGATCTCTTGAATCTTATCGCAGAGAACTACGAACGGGCGATGTTGTTCCTGGCGCGGCCCGATTCCCTCGTCGGTATCGGCGGCTTCGGCCCGGGCGAGCACTTCCCCTTGGGAATCGCGGCCAAACGTATCTCGATTCCCTTGTCCGACGATTCGGTTTTCCGAAAAGTATTCGAATCGAAAGCGACTTTTATCGGGAAACCGGACGAAGATAACCAGTGGCATAAATACTTTTTCGCGCTGGTAAAACGGCCAGCCGCCGGCGAATCCATGATCGTCCCTCTTCTGTCGGACGACAAAGTTATAGCGGTAGTGTACTGTGATAACGGCGGTAAAGATAAACCCATGGAATACGACGAGCTACTGGACCTTCTTTCCAATCAAACCCGCGTTCATTACGAGGCAATATTGATGGATCGGTTGCCCCAACCGGACGAGACATGACTTCCCGTCCGTTAGTAGGGCTGGACCTTGAGTAAGACCAAATACAGAATGGGCCAGGTGTTCTTGGTCGACGACGAGTATCTGCGGGCCATCGCCGACGCGGCATATCTGGAACCAACCGATAATGTTCTGGAGATAGGGATGGGCCGGGGGCAACTCACCCAGTTTCTAGTGCGTCGCGCGTCGCGCGTCGTCGCCGTGGAGTTGGACCCGCGGCAGGTCGACGAAGCGGAACGGGATTTCGCCGATTTCGAGAATCTTACTATCGTTGAAGGCAACATACTGGATATCGAATTAGCCGACGCCCTGGGCGATGCCGTACCGGCGGTGTGTGTAGGTAATATACCATACTACATTACCGGCCCGATTATAGATTTACTGTTTGAGAATCGGGGGATTATCCACAGGTGGTTGCTACTTCTACAAAAAGAAGTAGCGCGGCGCGTAGTCGCTAATCCGGGTTCCAAGGAATACGGGCGCCTTTCGGTTCGGTTGCAATACTACGGCGTTCCGGCTTTGGAGCTTGACGTGCCCCGGGACGCGTTCGAACCCGTTCCGGAAGTCGATTCTGCGCTAGTTTCTTACTATTACCGGGACGAACCCTGCGCAGAAGTCGCCGACGAAGCGCGTTTCTTCTACCTAGTCGATTACCTTTTCGGCGAACGGCGAAAGAAAATACGGAATCGGTTACCGGCATTTGCGAGCGGCACCGTATCACGGGATGAGATAGACGAAGCCCTCGGTAGTTCCGGCATAGCCGGGGATAGCCGACCGGAGAACCTATCGATTTCGGATTTCGCCGCTTTGCATAACTGGCTCGAAGGTGTAACACGCACGAACAGGTGATTTTATGCGGAATACCGCACTTCTGATGGCCGGGGGGAGGGGTACGCGGCTCTGGCCGGTCAGCCGCCGCGAAAAGCCGAAACAGTTCGCCGCGCTCGCGTCCGAAAAACCAATGCTGGTGGAAACGTACGAACGAATAACGGACCTTGTCGGTCCGGAAGGCGTTTTCGTTATAGCCGAAAAAGAACTCGTGGAGTTGGCTAATCCGCTTTTTAGGGAAGTGCCGGATGGGAACTTTATTACTGAACCGTCGGCGCGGAACAGCGGCCCCGCGGCACTCCTGGGGACTCTCGTAATCGGGGAACGATACGGCGACGACGCAGTCGTTGCGATGCTCCCGGCCGACCACACGATACCAGATTCGGCAGCTTTTGCGGGGGCGGCGGCAAGAGCCTACGACGCGGCCGGCGAACCCGGAACCGTTGTTACATTCGGTATAGAACCGACTCGCGGAGACATCAACTACGGTTATATCGAGGCCGGCGAACCGGTAGACGGCGGCGAGCCCCCGGTTTACGCGGTTCGGTCTTTTACCGAGAAACCTGATGAACAGACGGCTAAGCTATACGTCGCGGCGGGGAATTTCTACTGGAACAGCGGTATGTTCTTCTGGCGTGCCGACACGTTCGCTGATGCCTGGTGCGCGCTGCGGCCTGAAGAGAAGGACACCGTTGATGAAATAGCCGCTAACGTTCGTAAAGGAGAGACGCCGACCGCTTACGATAAACTCGACGCGATATCGGTTGATTACGCGATAATGGAGCGGTACGACCCGATAGTTATGGTCAAAGGCGCGTTCCGGTGGGACGACGTGGGAACTTTCGAATCGCTGGAGAGGATAAGGACCTGCGACCCCGACGGAAACGTTACCGACGGCGAGGTTTACGTGGTCGGCTCGTCAGGGAATATAATCCTGGCGCGCGGCGGGCGCCCGGCGGTCGTCGTCGGAAGCGAGGGGCTGGTCGTTATAGATACGGGCGACGTCGTACTCGTCTATCCGAAAGGCGAAGGTACCCGCGTACGAGACGCCGTCGAGGTAATAGAGAAAGAGCGCCCCGATTTATCGTGAATAGGCGGCCGAAAAAAGGCTTGAAATGCCCCGTTTTTTTACTATAATCGCCAAGAAGGATTTATAAACCGACTACCAAGGAGGAGAATTATGAAGCGTTTACTGGTTGTTCCGGTTATGCTCGCTTTGGCGGCTGGCGCGTACGGTTATAGCACCTGGCCGAGAGCTTTCACGTACGACGGGCTGGCTACGAAGGACCGTGGCGGTTTACCGCTTACGCCGGGCGCGCTACACCTGAACGGCGGTTTCTTCTACGCCGACTTGCTTGGCAAGAGGTTCAACGCGGACGGCGATTCCGTTGACGAGGACCTCAAAGCTATAGGTATTCCGATAGATCTCGGGTACGCTATTGATGAGCAGTGGGAAGTCGATATAACGTTCCAGCTTCTACGCGTAAGTAATGGGACCAGCAACTTCGGTATCGGCGATATGTGGTTCAAAGCCCGCGCGCTGTTTGAAACCGGTACGGACTTCTACTTCGGCCCGCGGATAGCCGTTAAAATCCCCGTGGGCGACGATACGAAACTTCTGGGCGACGGCCAGGTCGATATCGATATCGGCGCCGTGGGTGCCAAGTACGGCGAAACCCACTTCCGGCTCAACGGCCAACTCGGATTCCGTTACCGCCTCGAAAACGGCGATTTAAACTACAAACCCGGTATTCTAATATACGCGTTCATGGAACCGGGTGTCGGCGTCGGGCGCGCGAACAAGTTCAGCTTCTACTTCCCGATAGCGTTCGATTACCATGCTGCATCCACGTTAAACGATGTAGACCAGAACGACAGCGGATACGGCTTCGCTTTCGGTATAAAGCCGGCGTACGCATTAGACCAGAACAACACCCTCAACCTCACGTTCCTGTACCCGGTATTCGGTAAAAACGCCAACAAGGACCTCTACATCGGCTTCACGGCGGATTCGTTCATCCCGCTATAATAAAAAACCATCTCAAAACGAAACGGGGCCGCTGAGGCCCCGTTTTTGTATAAAGTGAAACAATTATTCGCCGACGTATGAATGTATCCGCACGGGTTTATAGACGAGCCCCTCCAATTCAAAGTGATACTCTATCTGGGGCGCCAAGTCCATAGTTATTTGAGCGAATTCGTTGTTTAATCTGCGTACGTCCGCCGTCAGAGTCTCGGCAGACTTGAAGCTGGGGCCTAATGTCGCTTTGAGCGCATTGTAACGTTGTTCGTACATCCGTTTCTCGTAGTCGCTTTTCGCCGAATCGGCCCGGCGCTTATACTCTTCCATCATCTTTATTTTGTCGGCAACCGGAGACACTTGCTTCAGGTACTCCCGTTCCGCATCCAGGCAATTTATCCCGGAATCCAACGTAATCCTGATATTCGCGTCGAGTACGGCCATCTCCGACGAAGTAGGTTCGCCCAGCAGTTCCATGTCCTTCCGCGCTTCCTTAAGGTCGTACAGGGCGTCCTCGATGCCGTCGTGATATTCGTCGAAAGTTACCTTTTCGCCGGATTCGAGTTCGTTAAGGTTGTTTACGGTTCGTAGGTAGCGCCGGACGATAATCTCGGCCTTATCGGTGTAACCGGTCTTCAATCCCCCAATATTAAAAACGTAGAACCCGGTTACGCACATTACGGCCAGAACGACGAAGATAATCGAGACGTACAAGACGAGCATCGCCGTCCCGGCTTTGCGCATATAGGATTTGGCTTTTTCGTCGGCCACGGTCTAATTTTAACAGGGCGCCGGTAGGATTGTCAAACGGTTTCGATTAGGAATCCCGTTATAGGGAATCGATTACAGTCTTCAACTTTACGCGGACTTGGTCGCCGCCCTCGGCCTGTTTAGGATTATCCACAGCTTGCATCGACGCCAGCGGGTCTATGGCCGCGACTTCGATTTCGTCCGGTACGAGTTCTTGTACGATAACGTTGCACGGAAGCATCGTCCCTATTTTATCCTCGGCGAGTAGGGCTTGATAAGCGAACGACGGGTTGCACGCGCCCAGGATCATATAATTACGGAAATCAACGTCGAGTTTCTTCTTCAGCGTCTCTTTCACGTCTATTACCGTAATAATCCCGAAGCCTTCTTTATTAAGCTCGTCGGTCACTTTCGAAACCGATTCGTCGAAAGCAGCATTGATTTTCTTGCCGAAATAATAACTCATTTCGTTCCCCCGCCCGTTGGGTTCGCGTTATAAACCCGCGAGATATTCGATTACGGCGTCGCGCTCCTCCTCGTTTAACGAGGCGCCTCTGGCGATCATGCGGTCTATAGTATCCCCCCAGCCCGCCTCACTCATACTGGCCTTATAAACCAAGTCGACGTCGTGGCAAAACGCACACCGTTCTTCTACCAACGCTTCGGCGTCTATACCTAAGAATTCGGTTTCGCCGGCGCTTTCGTCGGTCGTTCCTTCCCACGCTTCAACCGATTCTGCGTTCGGGTCAGGTTCTGTTTCTGCCGGTTCGGAAACCGGTTCGTCGTTGGTCAATTCGGTCGTAGCCGCTTCCGTTTCGTCGGCGCCGGTACAGCCCGTAAAAGCAGTACCGAAAACCAACGCCGCGACGGCGGTTATTATTAACACCTTAGCCATTTAGCACCACTCCCGTCAATAAATCCCGTTTTTTAATACAACCGAACGTCAGAGCCATATTACACGAAGAAGAGAACTACCGCAATCAAAATCGAGTTAATCCGCTCGCCGCAGAAGTTCGAAGAAAGCAGCTAGAAGAGCGCCACACTCGACCTCCATTACGCCCCCTATTACTTCGGGATGGTGGTTAAATCTCGGTTCGGCGGGGACGTTTACGATGGATCCGCAGGCCCCCGCTTTCGGGTCGTAAGCGCCGAAGACGATCCGGTCAACGCGGGATAGTACGGCCGCGTATGCGCACATCGGGCACGGCTCGAGGGTAACGTACAACGTACATCCGGTAAGTTCTCTGGCGCCGATCTTCTCAGTCGCGTCGATCAGCGCGAGTATCTCGGCGTGGGCGGTCGCCGTACCGCGCTCGACAATCCGATTGCGTCCCTCGCCGACGATTTCGCCACCGCGGACGACGACGGCGCCTACCGGTACTTCACCCGCCGCGGCGGCTTCGGACGCCTGCGCGACGGCTTTCTCCATAAACGTTCGGTGAATCGACGTCATACCTTAATACGTTGACCGGTTTTGTATTATATGATAACGTGCCGCCGTAATGGTAATAAAAACGTGGGTCATAGGGTTGGCCTGCCTAATCCGTGCGGTTTCTGCGGCCGGGTTGGAGAACATCTCGGCTCCGCTCCCGCCGCCGGACGAAATGTTATATGCCGGCGAGGAGAACGTAACGGGTTTAGGATACACCGGTACGCCTCTTAAAGAAACGCTGGCCCGCGTCGAGATTCTCGACGGCGACGAACTACGCGCTTACGGATACCGGGATCTGGGCGAAGCCCTCGAGACACTGGCCGGTCTATACATTATGGAGGTCCCCGGCGCCGAAGGACCCGGCGCGACCGTCACGATGCGCGGCGCCGACCCGGGCGAGGTACTGTTACTCATAGACGACGTTCCGATAGGAAACTTGATATACGGTTGGCGCGACTTGCTCGTTGTCCCTTTGGAAACGGTGGACAGGATCGAGGTAATATACGGCCCCGACTCCGTCCGTTATGGCGACGGGGCCCTGGCCGGGGTGATAAACGTCTATACGATGATAGGACCGCGGGAGTCCGCCAGGAGCCAGCTCTCGGCCGCCGACGGTTCTTTCGATACCGAGCGTTACCGATTCAATTTCGGTATGACGGCCCGGGGGGTAGACCTCTTCTTCGGCGCGAACCGGCTCTTCGGCCACGAGCCCAACACCCGGGAAAGCATTTCCCTTTACAATATTGACGCGCGCGTCGCCCACCGGTGGGGCTCCGGCGACGCCGACTTAAATATCGGTACTTATCGCCGTCGGACGCCGGTTTTAGAACGATATAAATGGGACGTCTCGAGCGCACCCGGCGAACAACTCGATTACGGCGATAGGTTCCGGGGGCGTTTGAACTTCGGACTGGGGCCCGGCTCCGTCGGGTTATCCGGCTATTACCGGCGGGAGTTCCTGAGATACGACGGCGTTTCCGTGGGTCTCGCGTACGCGGAACGGGCCGGCGAGGCGAACGGAACGGCGGCTTATACGCTACCCCACAACCGGGGGAGCGCCGCGACCTGGCGCGTCGGCGGGACGTTCCGACGGGACACGCACTCCGGCGTTGACGACACGGTCTTATCCACAGCCTTCGTCGAAGATTATCGCGCGCCGTTCCCACTCCGGGTTCGGTTGGGCGCGGCGTATGACTACTATAGAGGTATCGGCGGCGTTTTCAATCCCGACGCCCGGTGCTCGTTTTTCCCGTTAGGTTGGTTGACCGTTTACGGCGGTTATTCAACGGGCGTACGTTTCCCGCCGCTTGGCTTCGTCGGCAAGGGCGCTGGCGACGACGCCGTCGAGAAAAGCAAGAGTATCGAAGGCGGGGTGAAGTTTTTCGCGAAGGGACACTTTACCACCGGAGCGTCGGTTTTCAGGGACGTAACCAGACACGCATGGTTGCCTGACGAGGGAATACGCGCCAACGAACTGAAGAGATTCGGCGGAGAGGTTTGGGCGGAAGGACGCCTGCCCCCCGACGTGTTTTACTGGGGCGCGTCGTATAGCCGGGCGAACGTCGAATACGACGGCGGGAAAACCGTTTCGTATAAGCCAGCAGATACGGCTTTCGGCCGGTTCGGTTACCGCCAACGTCTGTTCCGCGGCGATTTAACGGTCCGGGCCGAACTCACGGCAAACTACGTAGGCCACCGCCGGGCGTACGGATATAAGAACCACGGCTCGTTCAAGGTAAAGTACGACGAAAAGACTTACCTTGGCGACTTGCCGTCCTACTGGCTGCTGGGCGCCCACTTCTCGGTTACAGTGGTGTCCGTTGAGGTGTTCGTTGATATGGAGAACGTAAACCGGTCGCCCGATTATTGGGCGCGGCCCGAGTACCACTTGCCGGCCGGGATACGTATCTACGTCGGATTCGTCTGGACTATGTACGATTAGAAAACTACCGAGGAGATACTATGACCTGGGTCGCGATATGGCTGTCCGGTTTGACATTGTTATACTTCATTAACTTCATCGCCGGGTTATATCAAGGGCGGCGGATAAGGGAGTTGGAGAGGCGTTTGGCGGAGATGGAGTAAAGCGGTTAGCCTATAAATTACTGACGTTTATTACGTACTAAAATCCACCACGTATTTCAACCCGGGGACGCCGCTTTCGAGCGTTTCGACGACTTCCCGGGGTTTTATTATCCTTTCTATCAATGGTTCAGTGCTAATAAAACCGGATTCGATTAGTCTAAGAGCCGGTTCGAATGGTCCGCATCTGTTCCCTACAAGCTTTATCTCGTCGACGACTAAAGGCGCCAGGTCTAGCGCGTGTTCGCCGGCGACGGTCGTCTTCATTACGACGGTCCCCCCCGGCCGCACCAGACCGACAGCTGTCGGTAGTCCGTCCGCCGAACCGGACGCGTCAACGGCTACGTCATAATTATTGCCGGTTTCCGCTTCTGTCACGATGGTAATCGGGCTACCGACGGCGTCGATTACCCCGGCGCGTTCCGCGTGCCGCCCGATTATCGTTACGTCCGCGCCGGTAACCGCCAGAACCTGGGCTGCGAGTATCCCGAGTTTCCCGTCGCCCACGACGGCGGCGCGGTCCTCGGAACGGACGTGGGTCTCCTGGAGTACGTTCAGCGCGGCCGCCAGCGGTTCCGTAAAAACCGCTGCTTCGTCGCTTACGGAATCCGGTACCGCGTGGAGGTTCGTTTCCGGCAGGTCAACGTAATCGGCAAAGCAGCCGTCACGCCCGGCGATGCCAAGGACCGTGCGGGACCTGCAGTGTTTCCCGAGTCCGCGGCGACAAAGCTCGCATTCACCGCACGGGCAATTTATTTCGCCGACCACTCGTCGGCCGAGCAACTCCGTACCCAGCGGCCCGACGACGGTCCCGACGAACTCGTGGCCGAGGACGCCCGTAAAGTCCATATACCCTCGCGCGATTTGAACGTCCGTATCGCAAATGCCGGCGTACTTAACGCGAATCAGCGCGTTATCCTGGTCCGGCGCGGGGTCCGGGTAATCGTCCACATATTTCAGTATACCGTCGTACGTTATCGCCCTCATCGTTCCTCCCGGTAACCGACGAGATGCCCGGGCAGATCGAAGCGGCCCCGGTAACGCCGAACGAAGCGCGTCATTACCGGCGGTAGCAAACCCTTGATATAATCGGCCGCACCCCCCAGCGTCTCGAACTCGCCGCCGCGGAGGCCCTGGTCGAAGACGCGATACTTACAATCCAAACGCAGGATGCATATCGTGTGGCTGTCGTAGAGGTTCCAAGTTATATACGTAACTATCCACGCCCGATAGCCCAGCGACGAAAGGGCGTCGGCGGCCAGATACGCGAAGTCGTCGCAGTCGCCGTAGCGCCGGGACCACGTGAGCGCCGGCGCCGTAACGTAGTCCACGATCCCGTGCCACGGGTCTATGACGTACGTAACTCGCCCGGCTATCTCGGCACAGGTTTCCTCCGGTTCTTTCCCGCGTTTTTCTTTTAGCCACGCGGCGAAGGCGGGTTCGGCGTCCGCGAGTTTTCGCTGAAAGATAATACGGTTCGCCACTAGGGTGAGCAGCGACTTAACCGATACCGACCATATAAAGGGGATGATACGGAGCATAAGCCGGGGTTTTATTCCGAGTGGATTCGGACGAACCTGCGAATCGAACGGTCATAAGTCTTCTCTACGTCGTCCGGGAAAAGGCACGCAGGAAGCTGCCCCAACGACTTATGGTAGCTTATACAGTCGCAGCATATTCCCTTTCTCGAACACGGTTCGTACGTGCAGTTGCACCGCGCCAAGTTCTGTTCGATATTACAGTCACGTTTCATAGAGTAACCTTTCGGTTATAGCAGCTCTTTCAGCGTAAGGGTTTCGACGAAGGTTTCGCCGCCGCGTTCGAACGAGATTTCGATATCAGTACCGGCCGGTTGGGAAACTATCTCGGAGAACCGACTGAAGCTTATTTCTCCGGCCGGCGCGCCGTCGACGGCGGTTATAACGTCCCCTTTCTCCATCCCGGCCTTGGCGGCGGGAGATTCCCCGATAATGGCTTTCACTACGTATCCGGCTTCCGTCCTCGCGAGGGTGAACCCGGTACGGTTATACGGGAACGGATCGTCGAAGAACGAGTTCGGTATCAACCCGAGCCGATTACCTCGATAATCCAGGTACAGCGTGAACCGGGATAGGACGCCGGCGCCTATATTCCCGGCGACGTTTTCCATCGCCATCGCGCCTTCTTCGGCGGTGGTTATTTCAACCACCGGGTCGTCTATGACGTAGTGACCCAGCCCGAGGCCTTCGGCGCGTACCGAGTAGTTGGTGAAGAAACCGCCGACGCCGTACGCGGAAGTCGCCACCTTTTTATCGAACCGGCCCAATAGGCCGTGTTCGTCGGCATACGGTTTATGGAACACGAGCGAACCCGAGTTTCCCGTGTCCAATACGAATTCGCCCTCGTAATCATCGACGGACGCGCTTACAAGCGGAATACCGACGCCGCCCAGATAGGTTATCGGGATGAACTCGGCGTCGATTGGCGGGTCGAACTCGTCCGGTTCGTAGATGGTCAGGTTCTCGTTTTCGTAGTCCAGCTCAACTACGAACCGGCGGCAGATATCCGCGCCCAGGACGCCGTCGATCTTCTTCCCGGCCAGTTCCGATATCGCCGAGATGTCGAAAACGGCGACCATCGGGTTCATGACGGCCACGCCGCCGACGGACATTGAAGGAACGAGAGCAAGCGACGCGGTATCAGTCCCGCCAGCGCCGGTACCGCCGAGTTCGCCTTCGGTCTCGAAACCGAGTTCGTCGGCGACGGACGCGTCGAGGACGGAGATACTCGCGCCTGTATCGAACAGGAAGTTCAACGGCTCCGAGTCCACTATCCTTACGGGGACGCAGGGCGCTTTCCCGACGAAGTCCAGCGGTACGGTCGTCGACGCAGCGTCGCCTTCGAAAACGTAATCCTTGAAATCGCCCACCGGCATTGCGAACGTCTCGGCGGTTACGCCTGCGTCAATGATAACGTCTTCGGTTACGGCCACTATCGTGTCGGCGCCGGTCGTCTGTTCGATGCGGAACGGTACCATAAGGCCGTTTACCTCCCGGTAATCGCTGAACGCCGTAACCGACGTACCCAACTCGCTGTCGAGTTCGGTTCGGTCGGTCAAGCCGGTTTCTTTATTAATAAACGCGCGGACCGGGTTCGTCGGGAAGGCCGTGTACTCGACGACGTAGTGTTCGTTGGTCTCTTCGACGAGCGCCGCCGTCCCGGGTTCGGGCGCCAGGTACCGGTAGTTGGCGAAGTAGGCCGAGATGTTTACCATAACCTCATCTCTACCGACCAGTTCGGAAACTTTGCCGTTGTAGTCTATTTGCCACGCGGTTTTCCCGTCGGTGCCGGTTACGTGCGTAATGGGGCCCAGGTGAACCTCGTTTACGAAACTGTCTGGTTTCATCGCCCCCGTGACGTCACTGCCGGACATCCCCATCCCTTCGATTGTGGACATAGTAACCAGGCTGTGTAGCGAGTCGACGGCCGCGCCGCCGAGGGCCGCCTTATGCATATCGAGTACTTCCTCAAGGGTGGCGGCGTTCGCGGCGAAAGCCGCCGCGGTTAAAGATAATACAGCGATATTAAAGTATCCCTTTCGCATATCGACCTCTTAGAGTGAACTCGTCGGTGGAATGGTTATTCTTTTCCATTTACCTTACGTACTACGGATTATAACGATTTGGGGTTTCGCTTTATCAGACGCGTCCGGCCCCCGGCGAAAGATAATATACGGAGGAGGTTACGTCAAGAGGGATGAGGCATCGTGTGTCGGCTGAGATAATCCGCGTCGGTCCTATCCCGTAGTTTTAACGGGAGCGGCGGACATTACGTCGGGCGCCAAGCTTTAGTAAACGGCGCGGATCAACCGCGCCGCTTCGTATTCAATTTTAATAAAGTTTACCCCTGCTTATTGTTCCACGTATCGCTCTGTATCTCGCCGTCCCGGAGGACGAGTACCCGCTCCGCGTGTTCGGCCACTTCCGGGTCGTGGGTTACGGTCACGATGGTCTTGCCCTGGTCGTTTATATCGTGAAAAAGCTTAAGTATCTCCTCGCCGGTCTTCGTATCGAGATTCCCTGTCGGCTCGTCGGCGAGCAAGACCGACGGCCGGTTCACCATCGCCCGGGCCACGGCGACGCGCTGGCGTTCGCCGCCGCTCATCTCGTTGGGCTTGTGTTCGGTTCGGTGGCCCAACCCGACGGCCGAAAGGGCCTCTTGCGCCATCTCGTGCCGTTCGGCCCGGGATATACCGGAGTATATAAGCGGAAGTTCCACGTTCCGGAGTGCCGACGCCCGGGGCAAGAGGTTGAAGGTCTGGAAGATGAACCCCATCTCCTTGTTGCGTATCGCGGCGAGCTCATCCTCGGTCGCTTTCGCTACTTCGTTACCGTTCAGCCAGTAGGAGCCGGACGTGGGGGTATCGAGGCAGCCGATTATGTTCATCAACGTCGATTTCCCAGAGCCCGACGGGCCCATTATCGCGATGAACCCGGCGCGCCCGACCTCCAGGTCGATGTTTTTCAGCGCGTGGACGTCCTCGCCGCCCATGTAGTATATCTTCTCTATCTTATCGAGTTTAATCAGGGGTTTGCCCGGCGCCATTATTCCTCTTCCATTTCTTCTTTCGTGATCCTTATGCGGTCGCCGTCCTTAAGGGTCCGTAGCGGCTGGTAAGGTCCGGTTATGACCTCGGCGCCCGCCTCCGGTCCCTTGACGAGTTCTATGTACTGTTCGCCGCTCAGGCCCGTCTCCACCTCGACGAAACGGGCGCGGCCGCCGTCCACCACGAAGACGCCTTCGACGTCGTCCTTTCTGAACACGTCGCCCTTTATCTTTTTGGGCGCGTCACTTTTCTCATTACCTTTTTTCTTATTTCCGTCTTTCTTCCATTCCTCGACCGTCTCCCTGTCCCTGGTTACTATCGCCGATATCGGGACCGCGAGTACTTCCTTCGCCGTTCCGGTAACGACGTCCACGGTCGCGGTCATACCGGGTTTCAATCCGGCGGTGGCGTTTTCAAGAAGCACGCGAACCTTGAAGTCCGCCGACGAGCCCGTATCGACCGAGAGCAGGTTATCCTCGATGGCGCTGGAGCCGATTTCGACCACTTTCCCCTTAAATATCTCGTCAGGGAACGCGTCCACCGTGATCTTAGCCGGTTGGCCCATTTCAACCGATACGACGTCGGTCTCGTCGATTTCGGCCTCCACCTCGATGTAAGCCAGATCCGAGACGGTCAGCATTACGGTCCCCGGCGTGTTCAGGGTACCGACAACCGTGAACTCGCCTTCCTCGACGTTCAAGGCAGTAACGACGCCATCTATAGGCGACGCGTATATCGTCTTGTCCAAAACATCTTTCGCCTGGACCAGAGCGGCCCGCGCGCGAATAAGCTCGTTCTTAGCCACCTCATACTGCGTCCGCTCCATCTCGTACGCCGTAACGGCGGTGTCGTACGCTTCGCGGGAAATCAACCCCTGGTCATAGAGTTCCTTCTTTCGCTCGAAAGCGTCTTTCGCCGCCGACCAGCGGATCTCGGCCAATTCCAGGTTGTTCTGGGCCGACCTATACGCGGCCCAGGCCTGGTCCCGCCCGGCGGCGTACTCGGTTTGCTCGAGTTCCAGCAGTATGTCGCCCTCGGATACACTCTGGCCTTCTTCGACGTATATTTTACTTACCCGACCCATTATATTGGCGCTGATGTCCACGCTCACCCGGGGGTCAACTTCGCCCGGGCCGGAGACGACCTCGGTGATGTCGCCCTTGACGACCTCTTCGGTCCGGAACTCCGGTATGCCGGCGTTCATGTTCCTTATCACGCAGAAGCCGATGAAAGCCAGTATCACAACGGCGATTATAATCGCGATCCAGAGTTTACGCCTTTTCTTTGGAAAGAACCTCATGACTCGCTCTCCGCGCATCGTTCGTTAAATGGGATTTTTACCGCGTCTTCCCGCTTAATACGTATCAACGGGAACTTGTTAAATACTATCAGCACAATAACCACGCCCGCGACGGCGGTGGTCAGGATACTCCCCTCGACGCCGAATCCGCCGCCGGAAATAAGGCTCGGGCCGGTGGGGGTATTCTCCAACACGGTCGGGAACCCGCAGTGACCGCTAACCGCCGAACCGAGTAGCGGCCCCTCAGCGAAGTTCCAACCAAAATGAAACCCAACCGCCGCCCATAGCGACCCGCTCTTTAAATATACGAGGGCCAGCATAATCCCCGCGAGAAATACGTTAATCAACCCGAGAGGGTTCGCCGACGGGTTTACGCCATGGCAGACGGCGAAGAGGACCGACGTCAACAGCACAGCGCCCCAGCGGCTCCACTGCTCGTCCATCACTTTTATCGGATACCCTCGGAACGCGAGTTCCTCCATCGCCGCCGCACCGACCAGTAAGGCGACGGCGAAACCGACCGGCTCCGGCGCGGCGAAAACCGCCGTACTGAACGCCGGTTTCATCCCGCCGGCGACCACTATTAAAAGATAAGCCGCCGCGGCGACCAGTACCCCGGTAAGGCAACCCCATAGGGCGGGGAGAGCCGCCCTTCTGAAGTCCAACCCGAGCGAGACAAGGGGCCGCCGACCGTCGAGGAACCGCCGTAATAAAACCGTGGTTCCGAATAACAATACGCCCAACGCCCAGATACCAGCGAACGTTACGGTATCGAATCCGCCCGCCGTTTCCATCGCGACCGGGTAGTCGGGCGCGGCCAACTGTAATACCAGCCAGGTTCCGGCCGAAGCTAGTATGGTGCATGCGACGGCAGCGCCCCAGAACGCTACAACCTTGAACCACGTTCGGAAATGACCTTTTACTTTAAAAACGCCCATAAAACCCTGGCGGTTACAGATCACCTGTCGCTTTCTTCAGTTTAATGTCGGCCAGGTAGAAGTCGTAAAGGGCTTCGATGTACGCGTTCTGGGCCTGGACGTACAGGGCTTGAGCGTCAGTCAGCTCCAGGGCGCTCGCGCCGTCCAGCTCGTAGAGCCGGTTGACTATCTCGAACTCTTCGTCGGCGGCTTCGGCCGTCTCCCGCGCCACGACGACCGTCTCTGCCTGCTTCTCGTATTCGTAGTACGCCGTCGTTACGTCCATCTCGACGGTTTCCTCGAGTATGTCCAGGTTCGCCCGGGCGACCCTGGCGGCCGCCTCGGCCCGGCGTACCGCCGCCCTGGTCGCGAAACCGTCGAGTAGCTCGTACTGAATCGTTATACCCAGCGTCCAAGAGTCGTTGGCGTCCCACGGACTGTCGTTGTCCCACGGGGATTGGTAATCGGACCAGTCGTACGACGCGCTTGCGTATATATTCGGCCACCGTCCCGCTTTCATCATCCCAACCGTATATTCGGCGACCTTCGTGTTGTACTCGTTGGCGACTATGTCCGGCCTGTTCTCCTCGGCCCGGGCCAGGATGTCGTCCAGCGGCGGGAGCGTCGGCTCCGGCATCGGCAGGTCGTCGTCCAGGACAACGGCGTCGTCGGGTTTTACGCCGAGCATGGAGAAGAACGCCAGGCGCGCGTTCTTTGCCGCCGCTTCGGCGGCGATTAACGCTACCCGGTCGGTCCCCGCCTGTACTACCGCCTTCAGGTACTCGGCACGGGAAATGGCGCCCGTCTCGAAGTTAACCTCGGCGATTCTGACGTTGTTCTCACTGGCCTCCAGCGATTTCTCGGTAACTTCGAGGAGTTTTTCGGCCTTCAAAGCGCCGAAAAAGGCTTCGGCCACGCCGACCTTCAGGTCGCCGAGTTTATCGGCCCGGTCGGCTTCTCCAGCGCGGCCGGCCGCCCGCCCGGAACGCCACCTGTTGAATACAAACCCCCCCGTAAATATCGGTTCCGTAACGGTAACGCCCAGCTGATAATATTCTCCCGGCGGCGCGCCCGGTATCTCGTAACCGCCTATATTATAGGTGTCCTGGTCGAGAAAGCGCGAATAGCCCGCGGTCGTCGAAAGTGTGGGCATCAAACCGCCCCAGCCCTCCAGCCAGGACGCGCGCCCTTCCATATACGACGCTTCGGCGCCGGCGGCTGCGGGACTGTTCTCCGCCGCTATTCCCCACGCGTCCTCGAGGGTCATCGAAGTACCATCGGCGTTCGCGGGCGTCGTTGATAGGTTAACTAACAGAACGAGAGATATAAGAAAGGGCCTGCTTGTCATCTCGGCTCCCGATTATCTCCGGATTTTCCTAATTAGTACGTATAATACCATATTTTGTTTCGGTTTTACACCGGATTACAACGGTTCGTCACCCCGTCGCATCCGTATTGCTTCGCCGCGCCGACGGTGTTAGTATAACGCCCGAAAGGAGCTTCGATGACCAACAACCCGGTTAGGACGGCCGACGCGGTACGGTTCAAGAACAGGCTCAGATTCTGGTTGATTATTTCCGCCGTCGGGACGTTCCTTCTCTACCCGATAATATTAATAGTCGTTTACTCTTATTTCGGCGCAAATATCGCCGCCGTTGTAACCGTCGCGTGGTTCTTCGACATCGGCGTGACTGTGTTTATGGTAAGCCGGTTCCCGGACGTGGAGGTATCAAGGCGGCAATTGGGAGTGCTGCGATACCTATACTTCACCTACGTCAGATGGGATAAAGTTCGAAGCGTCGGCGTCGTCGAAGGCGAGTCGAACCGCTGTATCGTCGTTACGTATTCGCCGGACGGCGGCGGGACCGCGCGCTTAAGGATACCTATGTCCGGGTTTTCCGGGACCGACCGCGAACGATTAACCGAACTGATATTCCAATACGCCCCCAAGGGAGGCGCGGATGGTTCGTAAGCCCGAGTCACGACACGAGTTCAAACAGAAGTTCTTCGCGGGCGAACGGGTCTTCGTTTACCTCGCGCTCGCTTTCGGCGTGGCTCTGTTGATACAGTTGTTTTTCGGTGATTTGAATTGGGTGGACGCGGGTCTATTCGGGATTTACCTAGCGGTGCTGGTCGGCTTGACGGCGTACTCGACGTATTATCCCGACGTAACTATTGGACCCGACGGATTCGGTTACCGTATCTTCCTCCGGTATAAAAACGTCCGCTGGGACGCGGTTCGCGAAATCGCCGCGTATCCCGAGGACGTTCCGACCGGCGTGATGTTGACAGTAGGTGAAAACCGCCCGAGGAAGCTGTTGTTGCGTCGCAAGGCGGTTGTTGGTTTCGATGACATGTTGAACGGTTTAGCCCGGTACGTTCCGCCGGAACGCTGGGTCGGGTTCGAGTTCGAAAGTGGAGAGGACTAACGGTAGGTTGATATGCGTCGTCGGCCCGACCTGCACGGGAAAAGGCCGAACAGCCGTCGATTTGGCGATGTTACTCGGCGGGCCGGGGGCCGCGGCGATAGTCTCCTGCGACTCGGCCAAGGTTTACCGGGGGATGAACGTGGGGACCGGTAAGATACCGGTTGCGGCACGCCGCGATATCGAATGGTTCATGCTGGACGTCGCCGACCCGATGGAAACATATAGCGCCGGGCGGTATTCGGCCGAGGCCGCCGAAGCGATAGGCGATATTTGGGCGTCGGGACGTACGCCGATACTGGCCGGTGGAACGGGGTTATATTTCCGCGCGTTGGCCGATGGTATCTGCGACGCGCCGCCCGGCGACCCGGCGACCCGCCGGGAGTTGCTCGCGAGGGCCGACGCCGGCGCGGACCTGCACACCGAACTCACGGCGGTAGACCCGGTCGCCGCCGGAAAGCTGGAACCGGCCGACACGAAGCGCATTGTGAGGGCGTTAGAGGTTTATCTCGCGACCGGCGTACCGCTAAGCGAACACCAGGAGATTACCGAACCGGCAGTCCGTCCGAAAGATCTCTTTGTCTTCGGACTCGACATGGAAAAAGACGCATTGGCGAAACGGATAGAAGAGAGGACAACGAGGATTGTCGAAGCCGGGCTGGAAGACGAAGTCCGGGCATTACTCGACGCCGGCGCGGGCCCGGCGTCGCCGGCGCTCCAGGCTATCGGGTATCGGCAAACCGTAGGTTATATAAACGGCGAATACGGCCCGGAGGAATGGAAACGGCTTATCAACCGGGATACGCGCCGGTTCGCGAAACGCCAGCGGACGTGGTGGCGCGCCGACGAAAGGGTCGAGTGGCTCGATGCGACGGCCGGGCCGGAAACGAACGCCATAGTAATTCTGGAAACTGTAACGGTTTAAACCCTTCCTTGCAAGTCGGCCGTCTATATGGTATAAACGGGTTACCTTTGGGCCGGCGGCGCAAAACAGCTAGGCCCAAGTTTTAGCCTTATTAACCCATAACCTCTAACGTTTAAGCGCGAAAGGAGGTATGATGAAAGCGCTAACATACCTGATGGTTCTGGCGTTCGCGCTCGGTTTCGCGGTTGCGATTATAGGTTGCCAACCGAAAGAAGAAGCCGAGTTCGCTTGCACCGAAGAGGGCTGCGATGCCGCCTTCGAGACCCAGGAAGACCTCGACGCCCACATAGCGGAAGCTCATCCGACCGACGAGCCTGTTGTCGAAGAGGAAGACTTCGTCTGCGAGGACTGCGAAATGCTTTTCATGACCGAGGATGAGTACGTCGACCATATGATGACCGAGCATCCGGAAGATTGGGCCGCGATGATGTAGGAAGGCGGCGGCGAAGAGCCGGCCGAGGAGGAAGTCCCGGCCGAGGAAACGCCCGCCGAGGAGGGCGGCGAATAGCGACCCCGATGCGAAGATACCTGCCTACATACGTTATTATCGTAATTCTTACGACCACCGTTTTATACGGGTGCAATGTACCCTCGTACGAATGCGACAAATGCGGCCAGGTTTTCGACACCAAAGAGGAATTGCAAGAACATATAAACCTGATCCACCGCGAAGACTCCGGCGAGGGCGCCGGCGAGGAAGCCGGCCCGGTTTGCGACATCTGCGGCGAAAAACCCGGGAGCTTCGACGAGTTCGTAGCCCATATGGAAACGGAACACCCGGACGAATGGCGGGCGATAAAGGAAGGGCAGGAATAAGTTTCGGGACGCGATCGTCGACGAAGCGCCGCGGCGTCCGCCGCGGCGCTGTTATACAATCGCGTCGGACCTATAGACGTGACTTTTAGCGGGAGATATGTTAATAGTTATATATATAAATAACTGTTGATATATAAAGGAGAGCAGGTTCTATGCCGCTATACGGATACGTATGCGACGACTGCGGGAAGGTTTTCGAGGTGCTGGTTTTCGCCGGTACGGACAGGGATATTAGTTGCCCGGATTGCGGCTCCGGCGACGTGACGAAACTAGTGTCTTCTTTCTCGACCGGCGGCTCCGGCTCCAGTTCCGATTCCTGCGGTTCTAAATACTTCAGTTGAGGTTAACGTACGCGCGGCACGCGCGCGAACGGTAATAGCAAAAATGCCCGTTTACGAATACACCTGCGAAGAATGTTCGAACTGCTACGAAGCCCTGGTTCGCGAAGCGGACGCCGAGGGCCGCGTTACGTGTCCCAAGTGCGGCTCGACTCGGAAACGGCGCCTACTCTCGGTCTTCGCCGCGGCGTCGGGCGGGCATATTACTTCCGCCGGCGGCGGGGGCTGCTCGTCGTGCGGCCAATCGAGTTGCGGTAGTTGTAGTCATCGATAACGATATCCGTCAACCCCCGTAACGACCAATAAAATTAAGCCGATTAACGGGTTGACCGCTTTGCGTAAAGTAAGTACTTTTCGTACGACTCTATCTTCGAACCGCGAAGCTGGAACCCGCGGGCGTGAATTTAGTATCGAAGTAGTTATGGACCGTTCAATAAGGATCGAACGTAACGGCTTGGTCAAAGAGAGACGAATAAGGGGAGACGATGGCCGAAGGTGGATACGAACTCGTTATCATAGGCGGGGGACCGGCTGGTTTGACGGCGGGGATATATGCGTCCCGTTCCCGGTTGAAGTGCGTACTGCTGGAAGCGAACCCGCTGGTCGGCGGACAGGCCGCTCTCACCGATATAGTCGAGAACTACCCGGGCTTCGACGAGCCGATTAACGGGTTCGAGCTGACCGAGAAGATGCGGAAGCAGGCCGAACGGTTCGGCCTTGAGGTGCGGAACGAACCTGTAAACCGTGTCGATAAGGTCGGTGAAGACTTCATAGTCTACACGGGTAAGGGCGAGTATCCGACCGAGTCGATAATCGTCGCCACCGGTTCCGAACCGCGGCACCTGGGCGCGCCGGGAGAGAAAGAGCTCCGCGGCGGCGGCGTAACCTATTGCGCCACGTGCGACGGGCCGTTGTATAAGGAGATGGAAGTAGCCGTCGTAGGCGGCGGCGACAGCGCCGTGGGCGAGGCCCTTTACCTGACACGATTCGCGGGTAAGGTTTATATAATCCACCGCCGGGACCGGTTTCGAGCCGACGGGATACTTTCGGAACAAGCGATCGCCGACGACAAGATCGAGATAATCTGGGACACCGTCGTGACGTCGATTCACGGAGAAGGCGAAGTCGAGCACCTCCACCTAAAGAACGTGAAGACCATGGAGGAGTCTACGTTGGACGTAGCCGGCGTTTTTATCTACGTAGGTGTAAAACCTAATACCGAGTTCTTGGGTGGCTTACTCAAGTTAGATGACCGGGGGTTTATCCTCACCGACGATCGGTTGGAGGCTTCGGTCAGGGGTGTCTTCGCGGCGGGCGACTGCCGGTCCAAGGTGTTGAAGCAGATTGCGACGGCCGTAGGCGAGGGCGCGACGGCCGCTTTCGTTGCAAACGAGTACATTCAGGAACGGCGCCATAAAAGGGCCGAGACAGAGTCGTTGGGCTACGACCAGAAGTAATAGATTTTTAATTCCGTGGAGGATAAATGTTAATTGCGTTAAAAATAGCGGGCGGGTTGTTTCTGGGCGGCGTGCTCGGTTATGGATACTACTTCATCGCTAGGTGCGCCGGCTCGAGTTGAGGCGTCAGCGGTAACCCCTACGTCTCCGTCGTACTCGGGGCCGTGCTGGGGTTGCTCGTGGTCACGGGCAGTGGCTGGGGCTCGGGGAATTAGAATCAAAGGGAAGAAAGAATGGGAAAGCCGCCCGGTCGGGCGGCGTTATTATATATTTACCGCGGCGTACCGCGCCGCTTCCAGCGGCAGCATCCTGTCCCACGGACCGATGCGCCGTTCGTACTCGGACATTACTGTCCTAGTCGAAACGTCTCCGCCGAAGAGCCCCGCGGCAAACGCATCCACGTCGGCGGGATTCGCCCCCACGACGGCGAGCCCCACCGTCCCGATGTCGTTATAACGCCCCCAGGGGACTTCGAAAACCCCGTCGGGCGCCTCCCGGACGCCGTGGTATACCGCTTCCACCACGCCGACGGGCGTAAAATACGAACCATATAACGCACGGACGTCTATAAGCGTTTCGGGGAGCTTATCGTGGTAGCTGCTTCTGTTCGGTTCCGGGACGAGTCCGAACAGGTTTTTTAGCGACAGCGTGGGCGCGTTCGATTCAACCGAGGCGGGGAGTTTGAGCCGCGCAAGGCTAATAAGGGGCGCGCCCTCGAACTCCAACAACGCTTCCGGCATCTTGTCGTATAGCTCTTCGTTAGTCAACGGGCCGAACCGTTCTTCAACTCGAGTACGGACGTCGGAGGGGTCGATAGTCCGTCCGGCCCATACCTCGTCGGTCACGTTCACGTAGCGCGCGCCGTGTTTTTCGATGACTTCGGTTAGGCCGTTCTCTACTAAATACGCGTTTTCCTGTTCCCGAATCCATTCGGCGTTATCGCGGGCGTTCCCGACCGTAATCTCCCGCGACCCGTCGTTGCGCAAGAAGCTATGGCCTTCGATTACGACGGCCGGCCCGCCGAGGGCTTCGAGGAAGAGGTCGAGAGTAGCTGCGTCGGTGAACTGAGCCGGCAGACCCGAAAACCAGTTGACCTTGACCAGAACCGGTTTGTCGGCGCACCCGACGGCGCCTAACATACCCCGTAAAGCCGCCGATGTTTTAACGGATCCGGAAAAAAACAGGTCGTCCCGAACGGCGGTGCTCCCGTCTTCGTTGTAAATCGGCATCCTATTCCTTCTTCTTTTTGGATTTTTTCTTCTTCGGTTTTTTCTCCGGTTTATCCCGGGCTTCGGGTTCGCCCGGTTTTTCTTCCTCTTCCTCCTTTTTCATCCAGGCGACGTCGACGCCTTCGGGCGCTTCTTCCGTCGTTTCTGACGCGGCTTCTTCCGGTTCTGCCGCTCCAGGGGCTTCCGCCGGTACAGGTTCTTCAGACGGTTCGGTCGGCTCCGCCGGGGCGGGCGCCTCCTCGCCCCGCTTCGCTTCGTCGACGTAGTTCAGTTGAAGCTCCTGTAACAGGCCGTTCAGGGTTCGTTCCTCCAGGTCGGTCAGGTTCCCCTCGGTGCGTTTTTGAAGGACCATCAGCGTGTCTATGGCGCCCCGGGCGGCGGCCAGGTTTCGCTCGATTTCGCCGGTGAACGGGTTCGCGATCTTACCCATCTGCTGCATCGCTGCGGCGTGGAACGAATAGATGACCGACAAGAACATCGCCTCTTCCGGGTCAAGCTCGGTTGAACTCATCAGTACCTCCATCCTTGGGACTTAAAATCGTTGTAGTTTAGTCCTTATACAATCCCCTCAATCACCCGTAACGCGATATCGTATTTCTGGAACGGCGGCGTCACGTAAATGCCCAGGCACAGGTCCCGGACCTCTCCGAGAACCTCCAACGCTATCGCGACGCCTTCGGCCGCTTCGGCTTCTTTGCCGTCGTTGGACGCCGTTTCCATCCTTTCGAGTACTCCTTCGGGAACCGTTATCCCCGGGACCTCGTGGTGGATAAACATGGCATGCCTGTAAGTATAGAGAGGTAGTGTCCCGATTATTACCGGGATAGGCGGATCGCCCGCGAACTCGAGCCAGCCCTTCCACGCCCTCGGGTCGTAGAAGGGTTGGGTTATCGCGAAATCGGCGCCGGCCTCGACCTTCTCCCGGAACCGGGACAATTCCTTCTCCGGGTCCTTTGAGGCCGGGTTCAAAGCGACGCCCACGGTTATCTCGGTGGACGCACCAAGGTCGTTCCCGGCCAGGTCTTTCCCGTCGTTCAGGAGGCCAACCATGTTGACCAGGCCGGTGGAGTTAACGTCGTAGACCGACGTGGCTTTGGGGAAGTCGCCCACCTCGCTGGGGTCGCCGGTAAGGGCAAGGATGGCGCTTATCCCGAGGGCCGTCGCGCCGATAAGCTCCGATTGGAGCCCGAGTAGGTTCCGATCCCGGCACGTGAAGTGAAGTATCGGTTCGATACCCACGTCCTCGCGGAGTATATGCGCGAGCGCGATCGACGACATCCGTACCCGCGCCATCGGGTTGTCGGCTATGTTCACAGCGGAAACGCCGGCGTCCCGCAACCTCCGGGCGCCCTCGAATATCGTATCGTAATCGACCCCTTTGGGCGGGTCCAGTTCGACGGTGGACACGAACTCGCGGCCGAGTTTATCTAAAAATCCGTTGGCTATAACGCGTTTCCGCAGTTCGCGGTGGGGTATTCGCTCGGTTACTTCAACTTGCACGGGCGTCGGCCGGCGGGACGCGGGCGCGCGCCCGGCGATTACCTCGTTCATCGCCTTGACGTGTTCCGGCGTGGTACCGCAGCAACCGCCGATGATGTTCGCGCCCAGTTCGGCGAACATCGCCGCGTAGGTCTTGAAGTACTCGGGCGACGCCACGTAAACGGTCTGCTCCTCCACACGGGTCGGGTACCCGGCGTTGGGCATCACCGAGAGGATGAAATCGCGGGTTCCCAATCCGCCGCCGAGTAGCTTATCGGCGACCAGGTCGTACGTCTCCTTAGGCCCCAGGTTGCAGTTAAGGCCGATTCCGTCGGCCCCGGCGTCGAGAAGACGCCTGGACGCGGTCGTTAAGTCGTCGCCGAACTTGGTAGTCCCGTCGGGGAGGAACGTCATCGAGCAGAACACGGGTACGTCGGTGACCTCCCGGGCGACCGAAAGCGCTTCCAGACACTCGACCGTGCTGGACATCGTTTCCACCAGGATGCAGTCCACGCCGCCGACGGCCAGGCCCGAAATCTGCTCGCGGAAGAGGTCCCGGACCTCGTTTACGGTCAGGTTCCCGTACGGCCGCAGCATCGCGCCCAGCGGCCCGACGGACCCGGCCACGTAAACTTCCGGGCCGGCGGCGTCCCGCGCTATCCGCGACGCCGCCTCGGCCATCTCCGCGACCCGGTCTTCCAATCCAAACCTGGCGAGTTTAATGGCGTTCGCCGCGAAGGTATGGGTTTCTATAAGCCGGGCGCCGGCGTCCACGTAATCACCGTGTACTCCGGCTATGAGTTCCGGTTCGTCGAAGACGACGCACTGGAGACATCCCTCGGGTTCGACGCCTTTCCAATATAGATATGTACCCATCGCCCCGTCGGCGAGTAGTATCTCTTCTTTAAGCGCGTCCAGTATGTTTCGCGTCACTCGTTCCCCTCTCCGCCATTCTCGCAAACCGAGTCGATAAACGAGATAATTTCGCTTTTATACCTTTCGTTCCGGATTTCGTCCAACTCGTCCCAGACGATAATGTGGTCCGCTTCCGGGAAGTACGCGTATGTCTTCGGTTCGTTGGCGGCTTCGTACAGGGCGTCACCGTGGGATTCGTGTATCGTCTGGTCCCGGCCGCCCTGTATAATCAGGACCGGCACGTGAACGTCGTCGATCGACTCGACGGGGTTTATATCACCCGGGTCGGCGCCGCCGGTCTGGACGCGGAAGGCCATCCGCGTAATAGGATAAACGACCGGCGCAGGTAGGAGCATACCCTGGATGTGCCCCTTCATCGCGTCGCTGAATCGGGCGTAACCGCAGCTGAGGATATAACCGTCGACGCCCTCCATTTCAGGCGCGGCGAGTGCGGCCGTCGCGGCGCCCATCGAGATGCCGAAGACGACGAGTTTGCCGCGGACCATATCGTTCGCCCGGGCGTGGGCGAGGACCGCTTCCGCGTCTAGTACCTCGCGGGCGCCGTAAGTTATAGCGTCGTCGTCGGATTCGCCGTGGTGGCGGTAGTCGAAGAGGATGACCGAACAGCCGGCCTCGTGGAGGAAGCGGGCGTGGCCCAGCAGGCCGTCGCGTTCGCCCCGGTCGCCGTTGAGCATCAGGACCGTCGCCCTCGTGTTCTCGCAAGGTATATACCAGCCGTGCAAGTTTATCCCGTCGGCGGTCTCGCAAGCGAAGTCGGCGTACGGAAGCCCGAACGCGTCGGGCGTTACCGTGTGGGCCGGCACGCGGGCGCCCACCATAAGCCCGATGGTACGCCAGACGAAGGCGAAGAAGAACGCCCCGGCGATTACGAGTAAAATTACAACGACCGCGACCGCCGTAAGTACCGGATGGTTCTGGATTAATCCCATAAGGCCTTCTCGGCGATTATAACTGTTTTCGGCGGGAAGGGAAAGGTAAAAGGTGGAAAGAGCGAAAACGGACAGTGTTCCGTTGGGTAGTCACTTAAAACGAAAATTACGTAACTCAAAAGGGACTCGCACTTTACTTAAATCAATTGTTTTAATACGATATACTCGGTTTGGATGGAAATAAGCTGTATTAATATCTACGCTGAAATAACTATTGAATTGCCGCCTTCTAAGCGCTATAATATGTAACGGAATCCGATTTTACTCTACACATAACGAAACGGAGGTAGAAATGAAACCCCTACGAATATTACTAATAACCCTCCTGACGACCGTTGCCCTAACCGCCGCAACGGACCCGCGGTTGTCTATATGGGTAACTACCGCGCAAAAAGACCCTTATACATTAATAACGTGGTTTTCCTGGGACATACCTGTAGAGGGCCAAACACGCGGCGCCGCTTTCGACGATGGTTACATATGGCTCCACTCAAAACCCATGAGCGGAGAAGTATACTACTACTATCAAATAGATTTCGACGATAATATAATTACGTCTTTCGAAGCTCCGGACGTTTTCGGTTTGGGTTACGGTATAGACGTGGACGGCGATTATCTATGGATAATGTGCAACGGTTTCGTATACCACGTCACTAAAACCGGTTCTGTAGTATCGCCTTCGCCTTTCTACGTGGGCGGCGGTATACACGACCTCGGGTGGGACGGCGAGTACTTGTGGGTCGCGTGGGGCGAATCGGATTCTATAGCTTACTACAAATACGACGTAAATACCGGTGCCGTAGTTGACATCATTCTACCCGAATACGGCCAACTCCTCGAGTGGCCGGCCATCGCCGTCGACGACGACGGATATATATACTGCCTGTACTCGGACCGGTTCGACGACGTCGGCGGCGGGTACTATTTTATCTACGAACCTAACGGCGACGATATCGTATATTTTTTAAACTACGGGTTCCTAAACTTCGGTATTGACGTGGGCGCGTGGCCGGTAACATTCGTTAAGCCTGCTTCGTTGGGTACGATTAAAGCGCTATATAAATAAGGGGGAACCGAAATGAAATACGCGAAAACGACATTAGTAATCCTCTTAACGACCGCCACCGTGGCCGCCGCGACGGACCCGCGATTATCTATATGGGTGACGACTGCCCAAAAAGACCCTTATACATTAATCACGTGGTTTTCCTGGGACATACCTGTAGAGGGCGAAACGCGCGGCGCCGCTTTCGACGACGGGTATATTTGGTTGCATTCTAAAAAGTCAGGGCCCGAAATCTACGACTACTATAAGATAGATTTCGAAGGTAATATTATTACATCCTTCCAATCGCCGGATGTCTATGGTAAGTCGCGCGGTATAGATGTAGACGGTGATTATTTATGGATCGCTTGTAACGGCTACGTATACCACGTTACGAAGGCAGGGTCTGTAATTTCGCCTCCGCCTTTTTCGGTAGGTAGCGGTATAGATGATATAGCTTGGGACGGCGAGTACCTGTGGGTCGCGTGGGGCGAGTCCGATTCCATCGCTTACTACAAATACGACGTAGATACCGGTACCGTGGTTGACGTCATTATACCGGAATACGGTCAACTACTCGAGTGGCCGGCCAGCGCCGTCGACGACGACGGATATATATATTGCCTATACTCGGACCGGTTCGACGACGTCGGCGGCGGGTACTATCTTATATACGAACCTAACGGCGACGACATCGTATATTTTTTAAATTACGGGTTCCTAAACTACGGTATTGACGTGGGCGCGTGGCCGGTAACGTCAATTACGCCTACGTCGCTGGGTACAATTAAAGCGTTATATAAATAAGGGGGTAAGGCAGTGAAGACGTTTAAAATCCTAACGGCGGTAGTTTTATTCGCCGGAACCGTCCCGTTCCCCGCAAACGCCGACTTCGATTATCCTAAACTCCCCTGGTACGAGAAGTACTTCTTCCCTCTCGGCTGTTGGGTGACGCCGTATCTCGAGTGCGTACCCGACTCCGAGTGGCCGGTAGAGTCCGAGAGAAAGGGTATAGAGTGGTCCGACTGGAACGCCAGGTACGCCGCGATAAACTGGGACGAATACCATAATTTGGGTCTGGACTTCGCCAAACTATTCTCGTACTACCACCCTTATAAAATCGGTAGCCGGGTATCGGGAACCGAACGAACGACCTACGAGAAGCGCTTCCACAACGAAACCGGCCATGAACTGGCCGGGTTGGTTGAAACGAACCAGATAGTCCTCGATAACTTCAAAAACCTGAACACGCGCGTTTTTATGAAGGCCGGTGATATGTACCGGATTAACTACGACGACGATATCGAAGAGTTTTGGCTTTGCTTCCCGCGCCTTTGCGGCGACCAGGGCGACGGCGAGATAACCGACCTCGGAGACCCTCCCTGGGGCTTCCCCGATTGCGATACGACGGACTATTACGACCAGATATACGACCACTACGACGACCAGGGTAACGGAACCAACCCCAGCAACGGGCCGGTTTACGAGAAAACGATAGCGTATTACGAGGACTACGAGAACCTGACCGCTTACGATATTATCGACGAGCCCCGGATATACCAGATACTACCTTGCAGAGCTATGGTCGATTACTGCCACGACCACGACGTTGAAGCGGTTATGATAAAAAATATGGTCGATTATACCGGGATGGCGTGGGAGCGGTTACCGGACGACGTTTATAACTACTACAAATGGTCCGTATGCCATATCGGAGACGAAGTTTTTATGGGCCGCGAATACCCGTTCCGGCACGACATTGCGCCTAACGCACCGGCTATATATAACGGCAAGACCCGCGAACCGCCTCCTGGGGCCGAGGAAGACGGTTATACGGGTACCCGTTTAGACCACGGTTTCTACGGGCTAGAGCAACATCTTAAGCACGGTCGTGAAACGGGATTAACCCACGCTATACCGTTTTGGCATCTTCCCGGCGTTACGTCCCATTTCGGGCCCCCAAGCGCTATACGTATCCCTACGCCCCGTGAATTAAACGCCGAAACTAACATGGCCCTTACGTACGGCGCGGCCGGTATCTTGTACTACACTCTCTTCAAACCGGAAGGATTTAGGGTAGAAAACGACGAAGTCGTCCGATACTTCACGCACAGCGATTCCCTCCTTGACGAAAACGGCGATTTGCAGCCGGGTACGTACTCCGCCGGTACTCACGACATAACCTACCAATCCCTTTATAACGAGGTCCTCGACATCAACACCAAACTCCACAGCGTCCGGGACACCCTCCAGACCACCGTCTCCCTCGACGCGTTTCACTCCTTCGACTTAGATAACGAGCTCCCCCGCGGGCTTATATATGATTACGTCGGTAACCGGGACCGGGGCACTCAGGACGATTACCCGCCCGACTACGAAGACTGCGTGGACTTCCTCGACTTCGGGACATTCGTCTGTCCGTACACCGGCGTACGTTACTTAGCCGTATCGGACCGGTTCTGCAACTGGCCGCCGGCCACGTTCCCGAACCCCATTGAGGAGGACGAGGTTACGGTCCGCCACCCGGGCCGTATAATATTCGATGTATACGACGACGACCCCCAGCCCGATTATTTCACGTACTTCAAGATAGATAACCTCCATTATGATAACGGCGCCAGTACGTTCGACGTTGACCTGAACAACGCCGACGGGCGTATATTCAAGCTCGACCCGCGCCTTAACTACAACCCAGGGTTCGAGGACGACGAACACCCGACCACCCCGCCGGCCGACTGGACTATGGGCGGCGAATCCGCGTACTTCACGACCACCGACGAGGAGGCGCGTAAAGGTGACTGGAGCTGTAAAGCTCACACGCTAACCCAGGACACCCACGCCTGGCTCGACAGCGAAGTGACCCTCGACATAGATGAGGACGTCTTCGCCGGGATGAAGTACCGCGTTTCCGGCTATATTAAATGCTCGTCCGGTTCGACGACTCACACCGAATTCCAGGTCAAATTGGAAGACACGGTCCCCGCGGTCGCCGAGACTATGCCATTAAACACCGGTACAGGCTGGGTCGGCCCCGACGGTTGGGTCTATACCCACGCGGACTTCGAGATGCCGGAGCCGCAATATAACCCTCAACGCGATACGGTTTGGGCGAGGATATTCTTACACGGCGGAGACGAAAACAGTACGATCTGGTTCGACGAAGTCCGGCTAGAGCCGTTAAGCCGCGTATTTAACTGCCACTTCGAGTGGGGCGGCGGCGATTGGTGGTTCGGTCCGGTACACGGATGGGGCTGGTCGTTCAGCATGCAGGGCGTCGATTACGAGCGATACTCGGCCGGCCGATACGGCGACTATTGTATGCGCGTGGGCACCGTCGGAGAGGTTACGCGCATACGCAACGACGAGAAGCTTTACCTCGGCAAGGGTACCAACTACGCGGTAACCGGCTGGGCTAAAAAAGACATTGATTGCCCAGACGCGAAGGTAATCGTCGAGTTCTACACTACGAAGGACGTCAAGTTCAACGTCGAGTCGTACATAGTTCAACCCGGTAACTGGCAGCAGTTCACCATCCCGATTAAGGCCGGCGAGTGGGGCATACCGTTCGTCGGCGACGGTCCGCCGGCGTACGTGAAGATCGCGTGTAAGGTCGGAAGCCATTCTACCACCAAAAACGCGTACTTCGATAACATAGAGCTAATCGAAACCAACCTCGTATCCAACGGGAGTTTCGAGCTGGCCGAGGAGGGGCCACACTGGCCGGACCGGTGGGACTACATGGGCTTAATGTCGCCGCCGGACCCGGGCGACCCGGAATGGTCGGCGGTTTACGACGCGACGGCTAAATACGACAGAAGGTGCTGGCGCGTCCGTACCCCTCCCGATAGTAACATCGGTTACGGTTCCGAGACGTTCGTGCTGGAACCGGGTACTCAGTACAGGTTATCCGGGTGGATGAGGAACTTCGACGTGGACCCGTACGTCATTACGCTCGACGGTTGTAAGCTGAAAATAAACCTTTATGACAGCTACGGTACCAACCTCGGTTCTTACGAAACGGGAGAGGTAAGGACCCAGGAAGAATGGACGTACAAGTACGTGGACTTCACTACCCCCGACGGCGGTTCAGCCGAGTGTTTCGCCCGGGTAACGGTGGTAGAGGAGGAAGACGCATACTCCAGCGCCGCCGACGGGATACGGGTACTCCCCGTCAGCATTCAATAATAGCCGACGCTTAACGCGTTATTTACGGACCTAAAAGGCTCGCGTTGTGCGGGCCTTTTTTAGGTATGCGTTGTGGCGTTCTTGGAAACCGCAAATCCCTTGACATCCCCGTTTGCGTGATGTATATTTGACCGTAAGCGGGGCTGTGGCGCAGCTGGAAGCGCGTCTGAATGGCATTCAGAAGGTCAGGGGTTCGATCCCCCTCAGCTCCAATCGGAAGGAGGGCGCAGGCGGCGGGTTTCCGGGCCTGTGCGTTTTTACCTCAAAGGTAAGGTACTATGAACGACCGGAGTTCCATGCAGCTAATCCCCTGGGTAATCGAACAGACGGCCCGCGGCGAACGCTCCTACGATATCTACTCGCGTTTGCTCAAGGAACACATCATATTCATCGGTTCGCCGATTGACGACAACATAGCGAACCTGGCGATCGCGCAGCTTCTCTACCTCGAAAAAGAGGACCCGGGCAAAGACGTGGTAATGTACATCAATTCGCCGGGCGGTTCGGTTTCGGCGGGTCTCGCCATCTACGACACGATGCAGTTCGTCCGCTCGGAGGTGGCGACGTACTGCCTG
>CP070755.1:2007044-2035372 GCA_020348885.1 Candidatus Coatesiibacteriota bacterium
CCAAGGGCGCTACCCGGGGCGCCTTAATACCGAGCGACCGTACGATATGAAGCGCGTTCTCAAGTATCTCGACCTTCTGGTCCAGGTCCGGGCGTATGACTATCCCGCCGTCGGTCCCGAACAACAGCTTTTCGTACGCGGGTGCTTCGAAGCAAGCCACGTGGCTCAGGAGAGCGCCTTCCCGGTCCGGCCGAAGGCCGTGGTCCTTATCCAGAACCGCGTGCATCAGGGTACTCGTCGGCACCAGGCCTTTCATCAACATATCGGCGCGGCCGGCCCGAACCTCCTCGATGGCGGCCTGGGCCACGTCCTCGGGCGCGGCACCGGGCACGCCCAGGACGCGAAAGCCGCACGCGTCCATGTCTATCCCCTGGTCCTCGACGGCCCGCTCGATTTCGGGGCCGGCGCCGACGAAAACCGCGTTCACGTACTCCTCGGCCTCATGCATCGCGCTGATGACGTTGGGCTCGGCGCCGGCCACCGCAACGGTGGAAGGTTCGGCGGCCTTACAAACCCGGAACATCTCCTCAAAGGAAGTTATGGCAGGCACAGGAACCTCCAGTGTCGAACAAATAAACGCTACCTATTAGCTATAATATAGTTTAACAACCGCCGGGCCGCGTCCTCGGCGTCGTCTTGTTCGAACCACGCGAAGTTGGTGTACGTAACCATCCCGCTCCCGCGCGCAAAACTGACGGCCACCGGCGCGCCGGCGGCGGTCCCGCCGGAGTGCTTCACGTCGCCGCTCGCGAGTACGACGCCGGTCGTACCGGTCATCACCGGAAACCCCTCGATATCGTATTTAACGGTTATATCGTTCCCGAGCATATACGAGTTCAGGTCGCCGTTATCGAAGGAGACGGTGGTCTTTTGCAGCCCGTTCCCGGTCGCGCCGTCGATGTACGTAATCGCGTTTGACCATACCGCGTCTATATAATCGTTGGCCCGGCCCGAGACTATAAGCCGCCCGCCGCCGTTAACGAAGTCCCGCAAATTGTCAACGACCGCCTGGTCCTCCGCCGGGTTTTCGTCGCAGCCGCTGTTCAGTATCAGCACGTCGGCCGCGGCGAACGTATTCGGGTCGGTAAGGTCCGCGGCATCTACCGTCGTGTACAAGTACCCTAGCCGTTCCATCGTATCGCCGACCCGGTCGTACGTCCCGTCAACCATCAATACGCGGGCACCGTCCGCCTTCGTGCTCAGTTGGAAATACAACCCGTCGGCGGATCTACCGTCGTAAACGTTGACGCGCATATTGCCGATAATAACGCCGCTCGCAGATTCGGCGGCAAGGCTGTAATCCCCGTCGGGTATACCGCCAAAAGATACAGTACCGTCGACGGAAGAGCGCTTCTGTGCGTTGAAGTTTTCGGTTTCGCCCTTAACCGTTATATTCGCGTTATATACGGGCGTCGGCCCGTCGCCGGCCACTACCGTCACCCTGATACCCTCAACGGTACCCTCCAGTAAGTCCGTAGAACAGCCTACCAGCAGGGCGAAGGCGGCCACGTAAATACCTATTTTAATGTACTTCATTGCCCATCCAACCTATCTCTTTTTCCAGCCCGATGCGGGCCATCTCCGTTTCCATGTACTCAACCAGTTCCTCGGTCGTCGCTTTATTTATCGCTTCCTCGGCGATGACGCGGGCGTCCGAGTATCGTATCCGGCGTATCGTCTCCTTGATATCCGGTATCGCGATCGGGCTGGCGCTGAACTCGTCGAACGAAAGACCGAGTAACAGCACGACCGCAGCCGATAAAGTAACGATTTCGCCGCAAACCCCTATCCAGATACCGTTCTTATGAGCCGCGTCGGAAGCGGCATAGATGAGCCGGATAACCGCAGGGTGGAACGGCTGATAAAGGTACGCTATCTTCTCGTTTCCACGCTCCACGGCGATAGTGTACTGAATGAGGTCGTTGGTGCCGATACTGAAGAAGTCGCAATGCCGCGCCAGCACGTCGGCCGTGACCGCCGCCGACGGCACCTCGATCATGATACCGACCTCTATTTTCGGGTTGAAAGGTTTCCCTTCGCTTTTAAGCTCTTCCATCGCCCGGGCCACCCACTCCTTCCCGGCGACCAACTCGCTCAGGTCGGATATCATCGGGAACATTACCTTTATCTTGCCGTACGCGCTCGCCCGTAGTATCGCCCTCAACTGAGTCAGGAAAACCTCGGGCCGCTCCAGGCAGAACCGTATCGCTCGAAGCCCCAGATACGGGTTGAGTTCCGCCGATATGTTGAGTTGGGTAAGGAATTTATCGCCGCCGATATCTATCGTGCGTATTATCGTCGAATGGGGCAACGCCGCTTCCGCGACCTCCCGGTACACCTCGAACTGTTCGTCCTCGGACGGCACGTCGTCCCGGTTCATAAACAGGAACTCGGTCCGGTACAGGCCGATTCCATCGGCGCCGTATCGAGTTAGAGCGTCCAACTCCTCCGGGACTTCGATGTTCGCCGAAAGTTCGATTCTATAGCCGTCTATCGTCTTGGCGGGTAGTTCGGCGAGAGCGGTTTTCCGCTCCAACTCCTTCTCGTGCGCCCGGCGCCGTTCCTCGAACTCGGCCAGCGTTTCAGCGTCCGGGTTGACGACGACCCGGCCAGTGAAACCGTCCAGCGCGACTACGTCGCCGGACCGTATCCTGCCGGTCACGCCGGAAGCGCCGACTACCGCAGGCACCTCGATACTCCGGGCCATAATCGCCGTGTGGGACGTACGGCTCCCCACCTCGGTTACGAAGCCCGCCACACGGCTTCTCGGAATAGACGCCGTTTCCGACGGCGGAAGCTCGTGGGCCACGACGACCGAATCGTCTTTCATCTCGTCGTACGATACGTGGACCGTCCCGAGCAAGTTCTGGATAATCCGGCTGCCCACGTCTTTCAGGTCCACGGCCCGCTCCCGGAAGTACGGGTCCTCCATATCGTCGAATATCTCCAACGCCCACTCGAGGGTCGATTTGACGGCGTACTCAGCCGAATAATACCTGTCCCGTATGTGTTGCTCGGCCTGTTTTACCAACACTATATCGTCCAGAAGAAGGATATACGCGTCCAGCAACTCCCGGGATACCGTTTCCGACGGCCCGGCCAGGCGCTCTCTCATCACCTCGAACTCGGACTTGGTTACCTTCAAGGCGTCGCGGAAGCGTGCCACTTCCGCTTCGACATCTTTCTCGTCTACGAGCGTTTCGGCCACGTCCAGTTCGTCCAGGTGGACGATGAACGTCTTGCCGACTGCAATGCCGGGGCTGGCCGGTATTCCCTGAAAAACGTACAACGCTACCTATCCTCGTCCTTCAAACCGTTCAGAAGCAGGTCTTCCAACGCCGCGAAACACTCTTCCTCGTCGGGGCCGTCGACCTCGAGATATATAATCGAGCCCGGGCCGGCGGCGAGAGTAAGAATGCCCATTATGGACTTACCGTTGACGCGGTCGCCGCCGTTTTTCTCGAGGCGGATATCGGAGTCGTACCGGCGGGCCTCCTTCACGAAGACAGCCGCCGGGCGGGCGTGTAAACCAACGTCGAGTGTCAGTTCCTTACGTATCATCAACTGCCGGTTTTATCCGTATCAAGCATCCGCCCGTTATAAAACGGCTCCCGCCAACAGACAGAGCATTATTGTCGCGTACCAGACGGCGGACGGCGAAAGCCGTCCGACGAAGCGGCCGCCCAGCGCAGGTAACACCGCTATCCCGGCGAAAAGTACCAACGATACGACGTTGGTACCACCGATGCCGCCGCCGGACAATCGCCAATAAACTACTACGCCGAACGCGCCTAGGGTAAAGGCCGCAACGCCCCGCAATACCGTAACCCACCGCGGAAGCCTTATCCTTTGCAGGAAGGTCGTAACGCCCCTACCGTCGCGTAGTCCCCGCTCGAAGAAGTAGAATCGGACCCACAGATGGACCACGTTATACGTTATCAACCCCACGGCGAGGCCGACTAATGGGTATTCGGGCCAAATCAAGTAGCACGTTAACGCCCAGAGCGCGGCCAACGGGACCATTACGGCCCAGAAAAGGCTGTCGCCCAGGCCGCCGAAAGCTCCCATTGTCGCGCGTTTGATATCGTCCACTTCATCTACGGTCGGGCCATCGGGAGCCGCGTCTATCTCCGCCCGAGCGGCTACGCCCAGAGGACAACTCGCCAGATACGGTTGGGTATTGAAAAATCCCAGGTTCCGCTCGACGGCCCGCGCCCAATCGCCCCGTTCGGGATCTAGCCGCTTGAGTACCGGCGACAGCGCGAACGCGAATCCCAGGCTCTGCATCCTCTCGAAGTTGTTCACCGCCTGGATAAAGAAGGCGCGAACCACAGCACAAACGCGGACGCGTAGCGCCGGTAAAACCTTCTTGTCTTCCTCAGAAATCCTATTCATCTATTAACGTTAAATCTTATCAATACGGTCTCAATAGTTTGATATTACGTCAGTTACGCAACCATAACCGAAGCAATAAACAACGCAAACCCAGCGGCCGCGGCGCCGGCGCCGAAGGCCGAGACTGTCTTCCAGGACCAGTACGCATGCAACAAAAGAGCGACGCCCGCGGCCGGTAAAACCACGTACGCTACGTTCAACCCCGCACCCAACTGTTCGGTTATCCTGCCGGCCACAAGTCCCAAAACCGCCGTAGCGGCGAACACCGATACCCACAACAGGACGTAATCTTTCACGAACACCGACGTGACACCCTTCAACGTTGCGACGCCCAGCGGCGCCCTCCGGTTCTTCGCGAGCGCCCGTTCCGCCGCGTGTAGATATATTACGTTTAACCTGGCCTTGATAAACACGTCCAATCGCCCGCCGGCGTACGCTATCGGTAACGTAAGTAACCCCGCCAAAACCGCCCGGTGAGCCGGCGCGACCACACCCGGTATCAGAACCGCTGTCCCCACGGTAAAAACCCCCGCGACGCAACAGTTGGGCGGGACGTACGCGCCCACCGGTAAGCGCCCGGCCCAGAGGAGTTGGACAGTCAACCCGGCCCAAATACCCAGCATCGGTTCGCCCAGGACTATACCGACTATAGGGCCGCTAATCGCCGGCTGCGCCAACAACGTTTGCCCTATAACGATATAGTCAAGGCCCAGAACAGCGCCCAACGCCGCGACACCGGCGCTCCGCGCGGCGAGCGAAGGCAAATCCCGTATAACCTCGTACCAGTCCATACTATATGGTATTTACCCTGACCCTTCCCGGCAAGCGGCCGAGTCCAGAATAACCTCTATACCCTTTTCGGGTTCGGTCGGCACCATCTGGGCCGTAACCCGCGCGCTGCGTTCGACCAGGGTTCGTAAATTGGTACGGTCGCCGTCGTCCAGCCAAATCGCCGTCGCAACTTCGGTTTTGCCCGGCTTCTGGTGCATCCCCCCCAGGTTCACCCGGTCCAATTCAACGCCGGCGTCCAAAACGCGGAGTACGTCGGCCGGGCTCTCGAACAGTAGTATCGCGCCGCCGTCCCGGAAAACCCCCGACGACGTCTCGGCCGCGGCTTCGTTCACCGAAAGCGCGATTACCGTAATATCCGACGGCGCCGAAGCGGTTTCGATAATCGTCCGGGCGAACTCGTCGCCGGCGACCCGGTCGTTACACGCGACGATAAAACGGGCGCATACGACGCTGTTCCAACCGACAACGACCTGCCCGTGGACGAGCCGGTCGTCAATACGCGCGAGTAGCACGCCGTAACGCTTATATTGTTCGGTATCTCGGAACGGATCGCCGATCAACGTTTATTCTTTCGGGTTATACCCCGGACGAGGTCGCTCATATCGATTATAGAACGATTCCCGGCTTCCACCACTTTCCGTACAAGGTCGGGGAAGTCCAGAATATCCCTGTTGATAACCGCGTCGACTACCATCGGCAGGTTGACGCCGGCGACGACCATTATCCGTTCGGAGTCCAGGTCGGCGGCGGCCTTCGCCGCGACATTGGCGCAACTCCCGCCGAACATATCGACCAGTACGAGCGTATAAGCGCCGTCATACGCGGCGAGACCCTTCGTTATCGCACTCTTGACGGCCCGTTCCAGGTCTTCTATACTCTCTTCGGGCGAAAGCGAAACGGCGTAAACCCCCGGCGCCGCGCCCATTATCATATGCAACGACCGAACGAGTTCCACGCCCATGTCCCCGTGGGCGACGATAACGATATTGACGGGCGTATCCCGAACCGATCCGCCCATCGCGTTATTCGTTCTCCATTCCCCGCATAAGCGCCTCGTTGAATTCCCGGGCCGAGTCGTACCCGCGGCGCTTCAATAGTGTGTTCATCGCCGCGACCTCAACGATGGTCGATACGTTTTTCCCGGGTACTACGGGAATCGTGATCAAGGGAACGTCCACGCCCAATACGTCCGCAGCGGTTACGTCCAGGCCGGTCCTGTCATACTCTTTGTCGGGGTCGTGCATCTCGATCTTCATAATGATGTCAACGTTCTTCCGCTCCAGAACGGCCCGAACACCGAAAAGCCGGCTCACGTTCAGGATACCCAGACCCCGGATTTCCATATGGTCGTGGATGAAGGGGCTCCCCTCGCCGATGAGTTCTTCGCCGAATTTCCGCTTGACGAAGACGATGTCGTCGGCGACCATCTTATGGCCGCGCATTATCAAGTCCAACGCGCATTCGCTCTTACCCGTCGTGGCCTCTCCCAGGAGAAGCACCCCGAGGCCGTACACGTCGAGAAGGTTACCGTGGAATTTGACTTGAGGCGCGAACTTCTCGCGAAGGTAATCGGACGTCAGGGCGATAAGCTCGGTCGTACGGAGTTTCGAAACGAGTACAGGAACCTTCTTGGTCCGGGCTTTCACCAGCAACGCGCCCGGCGGTTTCCTGTTCCGTGCGACGATAATACACGGAATCCCCGAATAGGAGAATAACTTCGTGAATACTTCGACGCGGCGTTCTTCGGTAAGCGTTTTTAAGTAGGAAAGCTCGGTCTGCCCGATTATCTGTATCTGTTTGTGGGCGAAACGACCGAAAAACCCGGCCAGAGCCAATCCCGGGCGATTTATCTCGGCGCCGCGGATTTTACGGTCGAGGCCGTCGCGGCCTTCCACAACGTCGAGTTTCGCGGCCGACGCGTATTCGTCCACGAACTCGCCGACCGTAACGCCAACCGGCGGACGAGTACCGCCCAGCGCAAGCTCGTCCGCCTTGACCGCTTTCTTCCTTCGACCGCGGGCCACCGGCGCCCCCGCCTATTCCTCTTCTTCTTCGAGTATCTGCCAGACGTCGTCGGGCGTTTGCGCGGCCATAAGCCGCTCGCGGAACGCTTTCCTCTTCAGGAACCGGCTGAGCTTCGCGAGCGCTTTCAAGTGTTCGCTGTCTGTGGGCGCGCACAGCAAGAAGAAGATATAGACCGGTTCACCGTCGAGCGCTTCGAAATCCAAACCGTCCCCCGACCGGCCAAAGACCGCCACGAGGTTCTCGACGACGTCAGGGTGCCCCTGCCGCGGGTGCGGTATCGCGACGCCGTTCTCGAAACCCGTACTGCAAAGGTTCTCCCGCTCGATCACCGCTCTTAGAATCTCCTCCCGGTCCTTCACGCGCCCAGTCGCGACGGCAAGGTCCACCAACTCGTTGAGTACCTGGTCCTTGTTCTTCGCCTTCAACTCTAATTCCATATGGTCTTTATCGACAAAATCCGTAATCTTCACTGCGCGCCACCTCTCAGTCTTTAAAATTAAAAGGGTTCCCTTAAGTTTCGATTAGCCCTATATTCCCGTCGGTCCGATTGTATATAACGTTTACGGCGTCGGATTCGGCGTTCTTGAACACGAGGAAATCTCGGTTCATAAGGTCCATTTGCATAACCGCCTCTTCGACGCTCATCGGTTTGACCGGCACCATGTCCTCGACGATAACGACAGGTTTCCCGTCGAGTATGACGGAGCTGTGTTCCAGTACCGACATCTTGGCTTCCTGTACCGAATCGGCGCCACGGTGTCTCCGGCTGATTAACTTGCCCCGGTAGCGCCGAATTTGTTTCTCTATTCGCTCGACCGCCAGGTCCACAGACGCGTACAAATCGGCGGTATCACCCTCGCCCCGGACGGTTATGTGGCCGGCTAAAATCGTTATTTCGCAGATTTGTTGGTATCTCTCCTGTTTAACGGTTACGTGGATTTCAATTATATCGCGTAAGTACTTCGTTACTTTTTTTAACTTCTTCCTGATATAGTCTTTAATCGCGTCCGTAACGTCGACGTTGGTACCCGTTATCCGTAGGTTCATCCATTACCTCCGTACTTAACAACGCGCCCCACGGGACGTCTCGGCCGTCCCGAAAGCGCCGGATGATAGCATAAAACACCTTTCGTTTTCAAGCAGCTACGGTACGCCGGGCGCGCTCGGCGAGTTCCGCGGCCCGATACGAAGAACGTACATACGGCCCCGCCGCGACGGCCGAGAACCCGGCGGACCGAGCGGCGCCCTCAAAACGCGCGAAATCCTCGGGCATCACGTATCGCGCCACCGGAACGTGAGAGGTAGTCGGGCGCATATACTGCCCCATCGCGACTATCGAGACGCCGGCGGCCGCCATATCGTCCAGAGCCGATATAACTTCTTCGTCCGTCTCCCCCATCCCTAGTACCAAAGCCGATTTACAAAGGGCGTTTTTTTCGGCGGCGTACGCCAGCATCTCCAACGACCGGTCGTAATCAGCGTCGGGTCGCACAGCGGGGTACAAACGGCGGACCGTCTCCACGTTATGAGCGAACACGCCCACGCCGGGCGCCAAAACGCTATCGACTGCTTCGCTACGTCCTCCGAAATCCGGGACAAGAACCTCTACCCCCGCTTCCGGCGAAGTCCGGCGGACCGCGTTTACCGTCTCTACGAATTGCCCGGCCCCTCCGTCGTGTAGATCGTCCCGTGTGGGCGAAGTTATTACGACGTAGTTTAAGTCCAGTTCCCGGGCGGCCGCCGCCACGCGCGCAGGTTCGGACGGGTCCGGCGCCGTGGGGTCACTCGCAACCGCGCAGAAGCCACAGTCCCGGCTACAACCTGGCCCCAGTATCAAGAAGGTCGCGGTCGCCCGCTCGCCAAGGCATTCGCCCCGATTCGGGCACCGGGCTTCCTCGCAAACCGTATATAAACCCCGCACCGCCCGGCGCGCCCGCCCGCGCGATATACGGTTCGCCGCCGGTTTCCTCAACCACGACGGTATCCTTGGCCCCTGGTCCTTAACGCCTTTCACAATTTATGTATTGCTTTTCCGAACCAGTCGTCGGCTGCTTCCTGAACCACCTCGACGTACGTCGGGTGTATCGCGATCATCTCCGTCAGGTCGGCCACGGTCCCGCCGGCCGCCATCGCCGCGGTTACTAATTGGACTATTTCGCTTGCGTTATGGCCCAACGCCGCGGCGCCAAGAAGACGCCCGGCTCCTTCTTCCGCGACTATCTTTACAAAGCCGTCTATATTCCCGTCGGCGCGGGGGCGCCCCAGGGCTTTGTAGTCCATTCGGCTCTCCCGGACGTCGGCGCCCCGTTCCACCGCCTGTCCGGCCGTCAAGCCGACGCCCGCGCATTCGGGATCGCTGAAAACGGCCCAAGGAATTACATCGTAGTCCACGATCTTCGGCCCTTTGCCCAATATGTTCTCAGCGGCGGCTAACCCCTGCTTAGTCGCGAGGTGAGCCAGCATAGGCCCGTTTCCGGCCGCGTCGCCGGCGGCGTATATGCCCGTGGCCGATGTGGCCATCGCGCCATCTATGACAATCCGGCCTTTCTCGAGGTTTACCCCCAGTCGTTCGGCTTCACCGGCATCCACGGCCGCGGTCCGGCCGACGGCGACCAAAGCACGATCCGCCGGGAGTTCTTCGCCGTTATCCAACGTAACGGTTACGCCCTCGACTGTGGTTTCCAAATTCGCAACAGGGGAGCCGGTTAACACCTTGATACCCCGCCGTTTCATCAACCCGGCCAGCCGTTTGGCTACGTCCTCGTCCAACCCCGGCAAGAGTTGGGGCATCATTTCGACCACCGTTACAGCGACGCCGGTTCGCGCTATAATCGACGCCCACTCGAGGCCGATGGCGCCGCCACCTACAACTATACAAGAGTTGAATTCGGCGCCGCAAGCGAGTAGGTCGTCGCTATCCAGCACGAGTTCGTGGTCCACCGGCAAGGCAGGGACATCCATCGTTACCGAGCCCGGCGCCCATAGGATACCCTTCTCAGCTCTCAGCGTAATCTTATTAGCACCTTCGCAACGTACAGCCCCCGGCGTTTCTATAAAACCGGACCCCTCGTAGTAATCGACGCCCCTTTTCTCCCAAAGAATCTCGATACCCTTGACGAGACTGTCAACGACTTCGCACATACCGTCGAGAAGAACCGGCCAGTCGATCGCGCCGTTCGCTGTCTTATGTACGAGGTATTTGGTAGGGATACAACCTCTGTTAAGGCAGGTTCCGCCGGGACGGTCCCGTTCGACAACCGCGACGGACGCGCCCTCTCCAGCGGCTCGAAGTGCGGCGGGATACCCGGCGGGCCCGGCGCCTATGATAACAACGTCATATGACTCTACGCCGTTCATGCTTCGACGGGATGTTCAACTCCTTGCGGTACTTAGCGACCGTCCGCCGTGCGATATAGATACCCTCCTCGGCCAACTTTCCGGCCAGGGCTTCGTCCGAGTAAGGCGCCGCGGCGTCTTCTTCGTTAATTATTCCGCGGAGAAGGGCTTTTACCTTCTCAACCGCTACGGTTCCCCGTTCGCCGGCGACGGCGCCGGTAAAGAAGTACTTGAGAGGGTAAATCCCCGACGGCGTGTCGGCGACTTTCCCGGCTACAGCCCGTGAGACCGTCGACACGTGGACACCGACCTCGTCGGCGACGTCCTCCATCGTCAGTGGTTTAAGCCCCGTCGGCCCGCGTTCGAGGAAGCCCCTCTGGTACTCAAAGACCGCCACCGCAACCTTCCGCATCGTCCTCCGCCTTTGATGAATCGCGCGAATGAACCACGCGGCCGACTTGATACGTTCCTGTAAGTACTTCTTCGTTTTCGCGTCCAGTTTCTTATAATCGACCAGGAGGTTCTTGTATTTCGGGCTTATAAAAAGCCGGCTCCCGACGTCATCTTCTATCCGGACACGTATTTTACCGTCCACCAGGTCAACAGTAATATCGGGTATCAACGGGGCGTTCCGACTGTGGCCGTACGCGCGCCCGGGCCGGGGCTCCAGGCTCTTGATAATCCCTATAGCTTTCGCGACATCCGCTTCATCGGTTTTCAATTTCCCGGCTATAGCAACGGACGACAAACGCCCTATATCGCCGAGATAGTCTTCGATTAACCTCCCGACGAATTCGTCCGGCTCGGCCATCAACCGCCACTGGACGAGCAGACACTCTCGCAGGTCGCGGGCACCGACGCCCGGCGGGTCCAACTCCTGGACCACATCCACGAGTACTCGCTCCACTTCCGCCGGGTCCCCGCCGATTTCCTCGGCCAGGTCTTCGACCGGGATTCTCAGGTAACCGTCCAGGTCCAGAGCCGTGACTATCGCGAAAGCTACGTTAAAAGTCCTTTCGTCGTCGCAGATGACTTCAAGCTGACGTAATAGGTGTTCGGTAAGGCTTTCTGTTTGAGCCGGTTGGTCAACGAGTGGGTCGTACGGTTCGTCGGTCTCTTGAACGTACGGACCGCCGGTTCCGTCGAAGTAATCTTCCCAATCTATTTTCTCGACGGCCCCGCGATTACGCCCGTCGCCCAGCGATATGACGGCACCCCCTCCCCGCTCTATTTCCAGAGCGGGATTCGACTCCAACTCCTGTTCAATCCTGTCCCTCAGCTCTATACCGGTAAGCGCCAGCATCTGAAGCGCCTGCTGCAGGCGCATCGAGATGACCTGGCGCTGCTCGAGCTTCATCTCCTGGGAGAGTTCCATATCCGTCGGCGGCCCCCTCCCCCGCTACATCCTGAATCTTTCCCCCAGGTAAATTTTACGGGCCTTCGGGTCGTTTATCAAATCGTCCGCGGTGCCGGAAATTAATATCCGGCCCTCGAACATAATATAAGCCCTGTCGGTTATCTCCAACGTCTCCCGAACGTTGTGGTCGGTTACGAGAATCCCAAGCCCCGAGTCCCGAAGCTGGGCTATTATGTTCTGTATGTCCTCGACCGCGATGGGGTCAATCCCTGCGAACGGCTCGTCCAGCAGTAGATATTTGGGCGACGTGGTGAGCGATCGCGCTATTTCGACCCGGCGCCGTTCGCCGCCGCTCAGGGTGTAGGCCTTCTCCTTCGCAAGGTGGTCCACGCCCATCACCTCGAGAAGCTCGGCGGCCTTTGACCGCCTTTCTTTTTTAGACATCGGAAGAGTCTGGAGAATGGCCAACACGTTCTCCTCGACGGTCAGCTTTCGGAATATGGACGACTCCTGAGCGAGGTACTGGATGCCCCGGCGGGCGCGTTTGTACATCGGGAGGCCGGTAAGATCCTCGCCGGCCATAAAGACCTTTCCGCCGTTGGGCCTTATAATGCCGACGACCATGTAGAAGGTCGTCGTTTTACCCGCGCCGTTCGGCCCGAGCAGGCCGACCACTTCGCCCGGTTCTACGTATATCGAGACGTCGTCGACGACCCGTCGCTTGGAATATATCTTGACCAGCCCGTCGGTCTCCAAAGCGCCGTCGGCGCGGGTTACGTCATCGTCCGATACTTTTTCTTTGTCCTCTTTTTTCGCCAAAATCCTTTTTACTTTTATGATCCGGTCTCGCCGGCTTCGGCTTTGTCCTCCTCCTCGGCGGCCGCTTCCCTGGTGAAGTAGCTGCCGCGGGCGTGGCCGTGGACGACGATTCGACGGATTTCCTGGTCCCGCATATAGACCGATATGGTATCACCCTCGGTCCGGGTTACGCCTTCGCGGCCAACGCCCTCGGCCGGATGATACACGCCTACCGCGTCGCCTTCAACTATTATCTTCTTCACCTCGCCCTCGCGGGTATAGACGGTAATCCGGTCGCCTGAGCTGTCTATCTGTTCGCCGGTTTCCCGGCCCAACTCGTCAAAAGGCATAAAGGCGCCCCGGGCGGACCCGATTATGTATATCTTTTCGATTTGCCCCTCGTCGAAAAGGCAGTCGATTACGTCGCCGGAAGCCTCGACGCGGCCGGTAGGCGGTTCTTCTTCCTCGCCTTCGTCGGCCCCCACCTCGACGACGGACTCTTCGAAATCGAGGGGCTCGTCGAACGCGATTCCCCCGTCCGCCGGTTCTTCCGCCGTCTCAACTTCGGGGATTTCGAAAACGGGTTCTTCTTCCTCTTTGATTCCGTCGATCGTTTCCGCCGCTTCGCTTTCGCCCTCGTCCTCGACAATTTCTAAAGATTCCTCTTCAGTTCCGGCCCCCTCTTCCTCTTCTTCTCCGCCCTCGGCGAAATAGATGACCCGCGCGTTGCCCTCGACCAACAACCGGTCCACTTCTTCGTCGACGAAGAACATAGTGAGCTTGTCTCCCGCCAGCCGGCTGTCGCCCTGCCAGGCCACCGGCGTCCCAAGCAACTCGACGCGCTCCTCCTCGCCGAAGTACAAGAGCGTCTCACCGAAAGCCTCGACGTCTTTCGAGACCACGTGGGCGTTGCCGGCCGCTTCGCCCTCCTCCGTCTCGGTGTTCATCCGCATAATGTCGCCGGTGATGGTAACGGGCCGGTCGCCGGTCAGAACCAACTTCGGCCCCTTGGACGCGACGGCAAGCTTGGTCTTCTCGAAGTACTCGCCGTATTGGCTGGTAAGTACGTAGTTCTCCTTTTCGTTGACAAGGCGGACGTTGCCCTTAAGAACCGCGTTACCCTCCTTCTCATACGACCACGCCTCGTCGCAGGTAATTACCGTATCGCCGTGGGTAATCAGGACGTTACCGATTCCGTGGAGGACCTGCTCGTCGCCGGACATATAGCCCTCGGTAACGTCGGCCTCGACGTGATACGGTTCGTCTTCGAGCGGTTCCTCCGTTTCGACGGCCTCGTCGGCGGGCCGCGCCGGCGCAAGGGTTGCCGCGACGAACACAACGAACGGAAATAAACCGTATATAAACTTATGCGTCAAATCAGCAGGTAAAATCGCTACCGCAATGAATTATAATGGGTTAGAGCATGAAAAGCAAGCGGTTAGGCGTTATCCCGGAAAAACGGTAAGCGCGAACAAACCGGCAAAAACGACTTAGATATTGATAAATTAGATATACGGTCGTATAATGCGTAGTAACGTACGTAGGTTTGCCGAATCTGGAGGGTCAAACTACGTGCGGTTAGCTATTTTCGTTACGGCGGCTTTCGCGACAGCGTTCACGTTAGCGGGCGCCGTCGATGACTGGGCCGAAGCGGAAATCGTAGGCTCATACGAGCATAAATCCGTAATCTCTTTCGAACTTACGGAAGCCCAGTTAACGGCCGTCGAAAACGCCAAAGGGGAAGACGTAGAAATCAAGTTAACCGAAAAACAGATCCGTGCCATCGTCAAAGCGACGGGCTTTGAAGACGTAAGAAAGACCGCGACATTAAACAGTACCCATTTACGGTCGGGCAACAAAGTCGTCCTTGGTTTCAAAAACGTAAAGGCGTTGGAGAGCTTGACTGACTTAACTGCCGATTAAAACCTGGTATCGCTATCGGGCTGGCGTTGAACTCGCCGAAGGAAAGGCCGAGTAACAATACGACCGCCGCCGGAACGGTTTTCTTAATCATAATTTATTAACCGGTATTCTATTGACGAATCCGACGTATATCCTTATAATAACCTAACATCGTCTATCGCTTTTTCATAAATCGGGAGGTCGAAGACATGAGGTTAGCTATCGTACTTGCGGCGGTCGTAGCGTTGGCGTTCGTGTTTACGGCCGGCGCCGCCGAAGACGACCGTAGCGGCGACGAAGAAGTCAAAACGGTTACGATTAAGTTAACGTCGGAACAATTAAGAGAGATAGGTGCGGCTAAAACCGCGAATGTTACGATAAACCTTACGAACGAACAGATAACGGCTATTTCCAAAGAGTTCAAGAACTTCAAGGGTGAAACGGTTACCCTCAACGCGGACAAGCACGTAATAGAGGGTAATACAATCTGCGTCAGCGTTGACCGGGTCGGCGAAGCCAACCCCCAACCGAGCCCTTAACCCGAACTTCACTCACTAGAAAATTTAACCGCCCCGTAGCGGGGGCGGTTCTTTTAATTATAACTTATAAACCAGTATCCTATTGACGAATTCGATATATGGTCGTATAATAACCTAGGAGCGTTCACAGCATTATATAAACCGGGAGGTCGAAGACATGAGGTTAACCATCATACTTACGGCGGCTGTCGCGGTGGCGTTCGCATTTGCGGCCGGCGCCGAAAGCGAACGGACCGCCGAAAAGGAAACCGAAACGGTTACAATTGAACTTACGAAGGATCAAGCCAACGCGGTCAAAAACGCTAGAGGGAAAAGCGTTACCGTAACACTGACCAAGGAACAGATCAGCGCTATCAGCAATTCTATATCCGGATACAAGGTTAACAATAAAATCACGTTAAGTTCAGCAAATCTGACGTCGAACGACGAAATCGTACTCGAACTCAGTGTGCCGGACGATCCCACGAGTTATCTTAAAATGAATCCCACGCCCAGCCCATAGCTCGGAATCGATTTGTATATAAATGCAAGCCGCCCCGTCGCCGGGGCGGCTTTTTGAGGGGGAGGTTTACGTTAGAAAACGCTACTGAGTATAGTAGATGTCGGTTACTGTCCCGTCGCTTTTCGCGACCATTACGTGGGGTTCGCCGCCCAACATCTCGACCGTGTCCTTGTAGGGGAAATAAACGTGCCAGACGCTTCCCTCGTCGAGGGCGAGCGAATCCCTCTCGCTGTCGTCGATGGTCATCACGCCGTCGGCGGCAACGTGGTCCTTCGCGATCTGTATCGCCTCGGTCATGCTTATCGTGGTTGTCTCGGAACATCCCATAACTATCGTCGCGAAAAACCCGACTACGATTAACGCGAGAACGTCCGCGTTTCGCATAAACCTCTCCTTCCGATATTCACTTATATCATTTCTTACTATCATCTTCAAGCCTCCATTATTCGTAATATCCCCGTTCCGGACCGAAGGTTTCGTTCCCGCTGGCGTTACGGACGACCCCGGGGATCTTATGTCTGTTATGCCAGTTATTGTCGGATTCGCTTGGGCCTTGTTCCCAATTGTCCCCATCCTCGTCTGTCGGCGGGTTCGGGTGCGTATGGAAGAACCCGACGACGCGGCAGTTCTCCTGCTCAGGCGGATTGCCCGGTGTGATGCCGGACCGCCCGCCCGAAGCAACCCGGACTACCTTGAAAGAGTACTGCCACTCGGACCCGTGTTGCTGCCTGCACCAAAGAATCCAGCCACCTTCCTCGTGACGTTTGTCCTTATCTCCGGCATCTGAGTCGTCCCACGCGTCGTCGATCGCGTCCGACACCGTATCGTCTGCAAGCATGTCATCGGCCGTCGGCGCCTGCGGCCAGTCGTTCGCGAAAACTGTCAACGCCAGAAGCGCCAACACCAATGCCCCGACGAACACGGGACGGCTCTTCAACTTATTAACCATTCACTACCTCCTTTATACATTTACGTCCTTAGGATATTACCCTAACATATATAAGTTAATTAGTCAAGTTTAATTTTAGCCCCCGTTGCGATTTAATATAATCGAAGGTCGTAGTACGCCGGGGTATCACAGGATTCCACGCGCTTAAACCTAAACGAGCGCCGGCGGTCAAAGAAAACATAAGAACCGTTAACGAATCAAGCGAGGAGATACCTATGAAGAATTATACTACGTATTGTTTCGCCCTCGTGGTTATAGCGACCGCCGTAACGGCGGCCGGCGAAACCTTTACTTTCACGATACCGGACGCGTACTTGAAACACGGCGTTCAGGAACAACCGGTCATGCTCAACGTTACCGGGACCGGTAACGTGAAAGCGATGCCCGACCAGGTCGTAATCTCGGCTTATATCTACACTCGCGACAAGAAAGCGAGTAAGGCTTACGACGAAAACGCGTCCAAGATGAGAACGCTTATGGACTCCCTGTTGGCCCTCGGCGTCCCAAAAAAGAACATCGCTACGGAGTCTCTTTCCATCGACACGATATATAAGGAAGGCTCGACCAAAGTGGACTACTTCGCCGTACACCGTTCGATAAAGATATTCCAGGACGATATGGATACGATTAGCCCCGTCCTGGACGCGATAATCGACGCGGGTATCGAGGACGTGGGCAGTATCGACTTCGTCGTTAAAGACCTGGAAGATAAGTACCGGGAAGCGCTGGAAGGCGCCGCCGCCGACTGCCGCGGCACCGCCGACGCCCTGGCGTCCGCGATGGGCGCCCGGGTCGTGGACCTCGTTTCCATGAGTTACGACTACGGCGGGTATAACCCCTACGACGTATCGCGTTGGGCGGCCGACGACCTCGGCGGATTCGCCGCCGGCAACCAGATGATAGTCCCCCGGGAAGTAACTACGACGGTCAACGTTTACGCAACGTACGAAATCGAGTATACCGGGTTGTAGCGTCAACGTATCGAACGATTAAACCCGACGAAAACCGTTAATCCTATACGGGAATATAATATAAAGGCGGCCATTGTGGCCGCCGTTTCCTATCTATGTCTATCCAGTTTAAACCTATCCCCCTGCTTTACCGAAGAGTATCCGGTACAGCGACGGGCCGTCAATAGCGTCAGGTTCTGTTTCCAACGTTAAATACAATTCGTCGTCACCCCTGAACGCCCTCGGGAGGCCGCCGGACAGTAGAAGTTCGCCTTTCTCGTTGGTGGTCCCCTTACCGATAAGTATCGTCTCGGCTTCCGCCGCGACGGTTCCGGTGCCCCGGTGCCACAGAGCGAAAGTATGACCGTCGGGCGTTTCGCCCAGGTTTTCAAACCACGCGTCGTATGTCCCGTCGTCGTAAAAGGTAACGCGGCCGTACGCGTCGTCGGCCGGGTCGTAAACCCAATCCAGGTCCATGATATAACCCGCCGAATCCCATTCGTCGCCGCTGAAAAGTATGATACCGTCGCCCCGGTCATCGTCGGAACGCAGAGTGATGTAGGCTTCCTCTATGAGACCGCGGAGACCGCCGAAACCGCAAAAGTAAACGTGGTCTATCGCGCCGTTCTCGTACACGTGAAGACCGGTCAAAAAACCCGGCTCGTCGTAAAACGTGAACTTTATGAAAAACGCGTAGTAATAACCCTCGCCGTCGCCGATTATAGTATCGTTTACTATTTCGACTTCGTTGGCGCGGATTAACAGGTTCCTGTCAAAATCGCCCGATATACCGATAAGGGACGTCGGCGGCGTGAAGCCCGGGTCACGGTAAAGTTCCACTAAACCGACGGTCCCCGGCTCCGTCGGCGATTCGCACGCGTTCATCAGCGCCAACGCCGCACCGACGACGATTATCGCAATTTTTCTTTTCATTGTGCCCGCCTTTTCCATAGTCTACCACTGTTGACTACAGATTCACATCTTAGTAAACATTTTCGTTAAAACGTTACTGTTTATTCGACTATCTCCAAGACCTTCTCGGCCAGTTCCGGTTCATCCGGTCCGACTTCGACGGCGCCGTCGAGAACCTCCAGCGCCTGTTCCAACCTCCCTTCAAGGTTGTAATGTACGCGAAACACCGGTTCTAACTCTTCCACCACGTCGCCGGCTTTTTTTAACACCTCGATGCCGACGGTCGCGTCTATCTCCTCGTCCTTCTGCCGGCGTCCGGCTCCAAGCAATACCGCCGACCGACCGACGGCGTACGCGTCCACTTTTTGGACGTATCCGCCGGTTCCAGTAGGAACCTCGTGGGTTCCGGCGGCCTTCGGGAGCACGGCCGGTAGGTCGGCACTTCCGCCCTGACGCCCGACCATCGCCAGGAACTTTTCGAACGCGGAACCGTCGTCCAGCTTCTCTTCAATAATCTCGCGTCCCTCGTCGGCATCACCCGCCAACCCGGCGACCTTTAGCATAACGCCGCCGACAACCGAAGCGACCTCTCGCAAGCCTTCCGACCCGCCACCGCCCAGACACTCGACGGCTTCGGCCACTTCCAGCGCGTTGCCTACCGCCCGGCCCAACGGCTGTTCCATCGACGTGAGTACCGCGGCGGCCCGACGCTCCGCGCGCTTCGCCCCCTCGACCAGGCCGACCGCAAGCTCCCGTGCGTCCTCGGACGCGCCGGAGAAAGAACCCGCGCCGTATTTCACGTCGAAAACCAGGCCGTGGGCGCCGGTAGCCAGCTTCTTGCTCAGGATGCTCGCAACGATGAGCGGTAGTATGTCGACGGTCGCCGTAACGTCCCGCAGCGCGTACAATTCGTGGTCGGCGGGGGCTACGTCGACGGCGGCCGCAACGGCGCACCCGACCTCCTCCACCGCGCCGCGGAACTCGTCAACCGTCAAATCCGTTCTGAAACCGGGGATACTCTCGAGCTTGTCTACTGTCCCGCCGGTGTGCCCAAGTCCGCGACCCGAGAGCTTCGGCACCTTCGCGCCGGCCGCGGCGACGGCGGGCACGGTCACGAGCGTTACCGTATCGCCGACGCCGCCGGTGGAGTGCTTATCCACGTACGGGCCGTCGGGCCACGTAAGCGTTTCGCCCGAGTCAACCAGCACGTCGGTCAGGGCGGCTGTTTCGTCGTCTGTCATCCCCTGGAAGTAAACGGCCATTAAAAGCGCGCCCATCTGCCCGTCGTCCACGAGGCCGCTCATATAACCTTTGACAACGATGCCCCATTCGCCGCCGGAGAGTTCGCCGCCGCCACGCTTCCGCTTTATCAGGTCGTAGATGTCCATAGACTTTTTAGATTACTACGAACCTCGCGTAAACTAACTCCTCGCCCGTATCCGGGTCCACGTAGCGCCACCGTATCCACCCCTCGGTCGCGTCGTCAGCCCGGATGTTCCACCATTCGCCCTCAGCCCGAATTATAACGAAAACCGTATCGGCGGGTAAATCCGGGCGTCCGCTTACCGGTTCCGCGTCGACCGACGGCTCGGTTATAAACGGCACGTTATCGGTTATAGTATATCCCAATACTTTGTTGCCCGGGCCGCCGCCGTACATCCCCAGCAAGTCCTTGAAGAACGTCCCGTAATCTTCCGTCGGGAGACCCAGCGTTACGTTCAATTCTAAGAACTCGGGCGGGTCGTAGTCCTCGAAACGCCAGGTAAAAACCTCAGTTTCACCTTCGTACGAAATGGTCGCGGGCGCCAGGTCGCCGAGGTATTCGGCGCTGAACCATATAGGCCGTTCGAAGCCGCCGGGCGGGCTTTTAACCGATACGGTCGCTTCGTCGACGTCGCCGGTCCACGCCGCGCCGGGGTATAACACGTATCGAAGCTCGGGGTATATCTTGCCGGTGAATAACCCGTAACCGAGTTCGTACTCGTATGTAATCTTCCTTTCTGCGTTCTCCGCATAAGGTACCGCCAACACGACGGCTACGTTTTCTTCCATCCAAGCTACCGGCGTCCCCTCCTCGATAAAGAGGTTTAACCGCTCTTCCAACGAGAAGGAAACCGGTTCGCTGCCGGCGCTGACGGTGAAAGACGAACCGTACTTGCTCAAACACTTCTCATCTGTAATATACGAGGGGTCCAGCGCCCGCCGGGCTTCGATATCCCGGAACGGCCCGTCGACAACCTCGTCGTAATGGTCGAACTCGCCGAAATCGCGGGTTATTTGCTCCCGGACGTCCCCTTCAACCGAGTATTTGTACTGGTACCGCGTTAAGGGATAGTCTACTTCGACCTCAGCCGTCGGCCCGTCGTTCACGAGGGTGAACGAAGCCGATACCGACACTGTCTCGGCCCCCAGCGTTATATCCACGTCGGCCGACGAAAGAGTTACGGCAGGGTGATCGCCGCCGGGCGCCGGGAAACCGTGGCTGACGTAAAACGGCGGTTGGCCGGCGGCGGGAGCCGCTAAAACCGTCAGAAGCGATACGATTAAAACGCCCGTTTTTCTCATCGGTATCCTCCCGTTTAAGACGCTACGTTATCTTGATTCGCGCCCACTTCCCCCTGAGGAATCGGCCTAACTCGGTGAAAGCGATTACGGTCAGGAAAATCCCTATCGCTATCCAGGCGCCGTAAACGCGCCAACCGACCCACCAGGCGAGCGCGACGGTCAACGGTACGAACAACCCCCACGTTAGTATGGTCCTTAAGTATAATAAAAAGCGGGTATCGCCGGCGCCGGACAACGCCCCGTACATTACCATATTCAACGCGTCGAAAGGAAGGGTTATAGCGCCGATAATCAGTACGAACGCGGCAATCCGCGCCACCTCGGGGTCGTCGGTCAACGCCCGGCCGATGGGAAAAGCTAACGCTATATACCCCAACGCCAAAATGGTTATTATGCCGACGGCCAGTGCGGTTGCAGTGTATGCGCCCCGGCGCGACGCTCTTTCGTCCCCGGCCCCCAGCCCCTGACCTACGAGGGCGGACGCGGCGGCCGCCAATCCGAAACCGGCCGTATAAGCCACGCTCATAGGAGCAAAGACGGCGCCCGACGCGGCCAGTTCGACCGTCCCCAGTCGCCCTACCACGGCGGTGAACGCGACGAACCCACCGGCGTAAACGGCACCTTCGCCGGCGGCCGGAAGCCCTATCCGGATTAACTGCGCGTACTCTTTCCAAGGTACCCACCGTAGCCTGTACCGCGCGTCGCCCCGGGCCCAACGGTACCCGTGTATTACGAAATACGCGACGACGATTACTACGTTGGCGGCGAGGCCGCCGACGGCCACTCCCATTAGCCCGAGCCGCGGAAACCCCAACTTGCCGAATATGAGAACGTAGTCGAAACCGATGTTAACGAGGCACATCCCGCCGAAGACGACCATAATAGGCGCGGTACGACCGATGCCTTTGTAAAAACCTACGAACGACATCCCGAGCATCGTCAGCGGGACAACTAGAGCCCGCACCGAAAGGTAAGGAACACCGACGACGGATACCTCCGGCGCAGTGCCGAAAAACTTGTATATTAAAAAGGACGCCGGTACGACGAGCACGGCCAGTCCGCCGCCTATAACGACCGAAAGGACCAGAGCGCCCGATAACGCGTCACCTACTCTACCGACATCGCCGGCTCCTTCGCGTCGGGCGGTTACGGCCGTCGTCGCCACCGCCACCGCGTTGGCGAAAGTCCACAGGAAGTAGATAACAACGCCGCCCGCCGCGGCCGCCGCCATCGACGCGGCGCCGACGCGCCCTACCATCGCGGTATCGGCAATACGGAGAACGGTCTCCCCCGCCAGCGCCAGCGTCACAGGCGTGGCGATGTTCACGACACGGCGGACGAGCGCCGGTTCAGCCGCCTTTATCGCTATCGCTTCGGTCATACGATACTTGCGGAAGGTAACATAAGGCGGGGGGCATCTGAACAGTAATTCGCGGAAATACTCCTATTCATCGTTGGACGCCAGGATAACGGTTATTAAAAAAGCCGCGGGTTAAGTTCCCGCCGCGACGTGCCTACAAACACCGTTCGAACCGCTACAGCCATTTCTTTCTCTTGAAGAATACGACCATTAAAATACCTATTACAACCATTACCAACAAAGTAATCGGGTAACCCCAATGCCAACCGAGTTCGGGCATAAAAGTGAAGTTCATACCGTAAACACCCGCGATGAACGTAAGCGGGATAAAAATAGTCGCTATGATAGTAAGTACCTTCATCACCTCGTTCATCCTGTTGCTTACGCCCGACAGATATACGTCCAACATCCCGGTAAGCATATCGCGGAAAGTTTCCACCGTATCTATCACCTGGATAGTATGGTCGTAAACGTCTCTCAAGTAAACACGGGTCGTGTCTTCAACAAGCGCCGACTCTTCCCTTTGGAGCGCGCTGATTACCTCGCGAAGCGGCCAGACCGATTTACGTAGGAATATAACCTCTCGTTTCATATCGTTAAGCCTTTGTAAGGTTTTCCGTTCGGGGTCGGTTAACAACTCCTCCTCCAACGCTTCTATATATTCACCGAACGTTTCGAGGACAACGAAATACCCGTCGACTATTGAGTCCAAGAGCGCGTAAGCAAGGTAATCGGCTCCGCCGCGTCTTATCCGCCCCTTGCCGCTTCTTATTCTTTCTCTCACCGATTCAAAAACGTCGCCTTCCCGTTCCTGGAAAGAAACAACGAAGTTCGGGCCCAGTATTATACTCACCTGTTCGAATTCGGGGCGCCGCTCCTCTTCGTTAAGCAGAAGCATCTTCAGGACTAAAAAGACGTAATCGTCGAACTCCTCCAGCTTGGGCCGCTGATTCGTATTAACGACATCCTCGAGTACGAGTGGATGTATTCCGTAACAATCGCCGAGCTTCTGAATGACCTCGATATCGTGTACCCCGTCGACGTTAATCCAGGTTACCGTCGCCGTATCTCTGAAGGGAAAACATTCTTCGATATCGCCCAACTCGTACTCGTTAACCGACGACTCGTCGTAGTCGATAACCGTTACCCGCGCACGGTCGATTTTCTGTTCCCCTACGTGTATAAGGGTTCCGGGCGGGCGTCCGGCTTTTTCAACGCTTTTCCCTATTAATGGCCTCATACGAAATCGCCTCCTAATATGTGCTAAACGGGGTAGTCGATAAAATTAACATAAGTAAGTTATACGGGGAAAGGAAAAGGCGACATTTCGTTTTTACAACGTAACCGGCGGTTTCCGACCCGCCGGCTTAACGCACCAACACACAGTGAGATTACGTTAATCCCCCAGCATCCCCACCAACAACTCCACCGCGCCCCGTACCGTAGGTTTACACACTCGATCGTGCATATCCTCCGCCTTATATCTTTCCGCCGAAGCGGCGTCGTCGAAATCCACACCGGTGATTTCCCGGCACTCGCAGGAGCCGAAGCGTTCCCGGAAACCCTCGTATATCCTGCGCGCGGCGGCGTAAGCCCTTTCCTTGCCGTCGACATCGTCGGGGTTAAAACGCCCGCGTACGATGCCGTACGCGGCGATGGCGCCGGTGAGAGCGCCGCAAAGGTCTCCCAGCCGCCCTATCCCCGCGCCGAAGGGCGTCCCGATTCGGGGCGCGTACCCCGGCGGCATCAGGTCCGTTTTCTCGGCTACGGCGCCCGTAACCGCTTCGGCTCAATTGAACCCGGTGTCGAAAAGCCCTTCGGCATATGAAGCGATATCTTCGACGTCGTATCCGCTCATAAGCTATTTCCCTCCCATGGTAACCGATTATTCGCCGACTAGAACATCCCGCAATACCTTCGTCAGTTCCGCTATTCGAAAAGGCTTCTTGATGAACCCCTTGAACCCGTAAAGCTCGTAGTTGGCCAGAACGGGGTCCGTGGAGTAACCGCTGGAGACTATAGCTTTCACGTCGGGGTTAGCGATTAACAACTCCTGTATCGCTTCGACCCCGCCGACGCCGCCGGGAACGGTGAGGTCAAGAATTACCGCATCGAACGGATCGTCTGACGCAGCGGCGTTCTTGTATAATTCCACGGCTTCGGCGCCGTCGCCGGCGAAGGCGACCCTGTACCCGGAACCGGTTAAAACGTCGCCAACCAACTCCCTTACAGGCGCGTCGTCGTCCATCACGAGCACCTTTCCCTCGCCCGGTACCGCTTCATCGAGGCTTTCTTCTTTTTCCTTGACCGTTTTGTCGGAAGCCGGCAAATACACCGTGAACGTGCTACCAATTCCCATTTCCGATTCTACGGTTATAAGACCGCCGTGGTTCTTCACGATGGAATAGGACGTGGAAAGCCCGAGGCCGCTGCCCTTATATTTTGTGGTAAAGAACGGGTCGAAAACCTTCTGGATGTACTCAGACGATATTCCTACCCCTTTATCCGCGACCGATATCCTTACGTATTCCCCCGTTTCCAAAGCCGGCGTTTCGCCGGGTTCGCCACCCGCTACCGAGTAGTTCTCACACCGAACGCGTACCTCTCCGCCTTCGGGCGTAGCCTGGACGGCGTTTATTACAAGGTTGTTAATTACTTGGCCGATTTGCGATTCGTCGGCGTCAACGGGCTTTAGGCCGTCGGTCGCTTCGAAAACATAACGAACGTTCGTTCCGCGGGTCGATAAAGCCGCCGATTCTTCGACGATATGCTTTATATTTATTGTTTTCTTAACAGGTATGCCGCCCGCCGAGAACGTTAACAGTTGCTCGGTCAAATCCTTGGCCCGCAGCGTAGCCCGCTCGGCGGCGGAAAGCGCCTCAACGGCCCGTTCGGGTTCAAGCTCCGGAGCGTTCGACTTTACGTAAGTTACATTACCCAGAATAACTGCAAGTAGGTTATTAAAATCATGAGCGATACCGCCGGCAAGTATGCCGATAGACTCAAGCTTCGCCGCTTTAGCGAGTTCATCCTCGATCCGCTTCTTCTCGGTAATATCGACGCCAATCCCTCGGATACCCTCGGTTTTCCCGTCACGGATTATCGGTACGGCGTACGTCTCTATCTGAAACAGTGTCCCGTCCTTCTTCGTAGCTTTATACTCGAACCGACTGACGTCCTCACCGCTCAGGCGTTTCGCGAAGTTCTCACGAGCCCGGTCAACCTCTTCGGGAGGAAATATATCGAAAACGCTTATACCGGCGTCTAAATCTTCTTCCGTGTATCCGAAAAGATCGAATCCTCTCCGGTTTATAAAAGTAAACCTACCGCGGACATCGGCCTCGAAAACCGTCTCGGGCAACGTCTCGGCCAGCTCTCGAAACCGCTCTTCGCTCTGACGTAATGTTTCTTCGGCACGTTTTCGTTCCGTTAAATCCCGAACGAACATTAGTACCATTACTTTTTCGCCCCAGTAGGTCGAACGCAGGCTGACTTCGACGGGGAAAACGGCGCCGTCTTTTCGCGTCCCCGTGGTTTCGGTTATCACGCCCTCCCCCGAAAGGACGTTTTCATACACGTCATCGGCAACGGATATAAACTCGGCTACCCGCGTCTGTTGGAGGTCTTCTACGGGATATCCAAAAAGCTCGCCGGCTCGGCTGTTCGCGACAGCGGTTCTCCCTTTCAAATCACGAACGATAATCGCGTCGTTGGCGTGTTCGAACAGGTTGCGGTATCGTTCTTCGCCTTTCCTTAAAGCGTCCTCAACGCGCTTCCGTTCGTTTATATCGTGGATTACGTGAAGGGAACCGACGATTTCGCCGTTTTCGCCGAATATGGGCGAAGCGGCAACCTCGAAATACCCACCCAGCCTTTCGTCGTATAATTCGGCGGTAGTCGCAGTTCCGTTTTCGGGATATTCGATTCGACGGCAAAAACTAGGTGGGCTGTTCGAACCGTGGACTACTTCGTAGCATTTCTCCCCGATTATCTCGTCCCGGTTAACGCCCAGCTTATCGGCTAACGCCTTATTAATCCTTATTATTCTAAGCTGGGCATCTACAACGACTACGTAATCGGGTATCGCGTCGAAGACGAGCCGCCAATCTTTAATATTAATATCTGTCAGATTATATCCTTCCTCCGGTTTGCGGCCGTTTTCGTCGGGTAAGTTCCGCTTAAATATCGTCGATTCATTTACCGGTTCTTTATAGGTTTTATTTCGTCTTCAATTATCGCCCGTAATCCTCTTAATCAATCATCGAACCCTTTTAAGAAGCGATAAACGCCTATAGCGACATTATTATAACATATTATCCTACGTAAGCAAGTAAAAACGGATAACAATATCAGCGATTTCTCGAAAAGTAAAAAACCGCTTAAAAAGCGGCTATTCGCTATTATTCAAAGTAAATAGACATATTACGATGAATAATAGATAAATATAATTAAACGCCGCATAACACCGATTTAACCGGTTTCAAAACAAACAACGCATTTACCGTCAAACCCATAATATAACGCGCCGCCGCAACCCGGGCACGTCATCGCATCGCGCTGCTCCGCGAGCCACGAATCCGGCCCCACCTCCCGCAACCGCGCCATCGAATCCTTTAACTCACCATAGCGTCCGTCCAGTTCGGCGAATTTCTCGCATTCGTTAATACCGTCGCACTCGTCGCAATAACCGTACCCTCGGGCGTTAAGGCATTTCAGTATTTCACAGGCGCTTCCCCAGGAGGAATCCGTCAATTGTTGACAACCTCCGCATGCGACCTGTTCGGGTTTACAGTCGAAATGCTCGGCCATATTCCGGCGTTTCTCCACGAATACGTCCTCGGTATGGTGGGACACGCCGTATATCAAGCAAGCTTCGCAGTAAATACCGCATCTGCCTATCAAACCTTTTTCGCTTTCCATCATGACTGCCCTCCGAGATGCGTACCGCCGGCGGCGCCGGGATCTTCACTCTCGCCCTCGTCTTCGCCTTCTTTATACACGACCCAACGCTCGAAACCCCACGACTTTATCTGGCGCAGGTTCAACCGTACCGCGCCGCCGTGTTTCGTATTCAACCTCGCGAACTTCGTACAGTCGTCTATATCGGGGCACTGCACGCAATGCTTGAACCCTCGGCCCTCGATACAAGCGACTATTTCACACCCGTCCCCCCAGCATTTATCCGTAAGCTCGAGGCACCCTTCGCAACGTATTCGGCCTGGTTTCGCGCCCAGTTTCTCCGCCACTTCGGCGATCAACTTTTTATCGCCAGAAACGTATGCGGCGCGAATCTCACAGTCGCCGCAGTAAAGCCCGCACCTTCCAATCAGCTTTTTCCCCATAGCAGCCTCTCTTAGAAGCCCGTTAACCACCGCGCAGTCCGACGGCGAGCGTGCTATCGTCGACCGGTACCGCCGGTTCGTTAATTATACCCGCTTGGACGAAAAGGGCCGGCACCGGCACTTCGTTCGGTAAATAACCAGTCGGTGCCGAAAGAACGCTTTCACTACCGATAAGGTCAACCAAGCTTCCTTCGTCGCCTGCGGCGGCCGCCCTAACGAGCCCGATCTTTTCCTCGATGTTTGCCCGTACGGCCTGATCATCCTCTCGTACAGCCGCCGCTTCGAAAGCGAATTCGGCTAACCGTAAAAGCGGCGTAACGTAAACTCCGCCGCGTGCGTACGCCAGCCCCAACAGCTTCCACGTCCGGGCGTTGTCGGGCCGCGCGTCCACCTCAGCGGCAAATATGCCGATTTGTTCCCAGACGTCCAGGCAGCGGTTTATCACTACTACCGCGTCTTCGGCGTCCGCCGGGCCGGGACCGCCCGTTTCCTCGAGCATATAGCCGTACCGCCGGAGCGCCTCGGCCCGCTCCCCCTTATCCAATAGACGTAGTATTTCCTCGGTTCCGCCCACAGTCTCGGCTTCACCCTTCGTTATCTACAA
>CP070755.1:2035472-2038507 GCA_020348885.1 Candidatus Coatesiibacteriota bacterium
CCTTCGCCCGGTAGCTCTATCGAATGGGCCGACAGTATTCCTTTCACGGTTCCCGCAACCGAGTCGATTTCGTAAAGGATGTCGCCTTGAAGGGTTTCGCTGCCGATGTTCGCGACGGCGTAAAGTTTGTCGCTAGACCACGCAAACTCCCAGGCGCAGAATCCGTCAATTACGCTGGTACTTACGACGGCCGGTTCGGCGTTACCTTTTTTATAGACGTAAAAGAATTGGATCGGTTCGTAGGGCCCGAGCGGCTCGTTATCGCCGGCGACGAAGTAGTACTCCCCGTCCGGCGAGACGCCGGCGTAGTAATCATCGGCTGCGGGGACCACCAGCTCTGCTATCTTTTCGTAAATGTTTCCTGCCTTGGTATTAATTTCGAAGGACGTCCCAGCCGGGTCGGGCTCGTGGGGCGTTGCCAAATACGTTACACCGCCGACTTCGCCGATGGGTGTCATCTCACCTATCGGCAGTTCCCCAGACGAGAGAGCGGCGGGGAACGTAACAAACGATACGAATACGCTTATTGACGCAAGGATTTTAGCTAAGGTTATAATATCCCCTTCCAATCTTATTCGTTTTCGGCCGAGAATACGTCCCCCAGTACGTCGTAAATTACTTCCGTACCTTCGCCCTCTCGGGACGCCCGAACGCCGACCGGCATTTCCCAATCCCTGAATAACACGACTTCTTCCTCATCGTAGCTTAAATCGTCGTCCTCGTCGTGCGTTTCGACGTCTGGAGGTCCTCCCCAAACCCTGTAGATGTCCGTACCGGTTTCGTAGTAATCAGGTTTTCCACCGGCGGCGACGTAGAAATTAACGACCTCGTCTTTTTCGTCGCCCGTTTCGAGTACTATATATTCGGGCCCGAACGCTTCAGTTACGCCCGAACAAAAAATTATGTTTTTATTGTAAACCGGGTACCCTTTAGACTTTAAGCGTTCCATCTCTTGTATCGTGAAGTCGTCGAGCGTCCCGGTCACTTCTTCGTTGGCCGGCGTTTCTTCGGACGTGTTAGTGACGGTTCCAGCCGCTTCTTCGGGCTGGACTTGCGTTCGTTCTTCGGCGCCGCCGCAACACAACCAAACGCCGGCGGCGATTATAGTAACGACGATTACTACCGTGTTCCGCATAACCCGTAGCCTCCTTCGTACTGATTACGCCGTTCCTTATTCGACCGAGAACACATCCCCCAGGAAGTCGTAAATTACTTCCGTACCTTTGCCGTCTCGGGACGCCAGAACGCCGACCGGCATTTCCCAGTCCCTAAATAAAACGACTTCTTCCTCATCATAGTTTAAACCGTCGTCCTCGTCATGCGTTTCAACGTCTGTAGGTCCTCCCCACACCCTGTAGGTTGCGGTACCGCTTTCGTAGTATTCAAGCGTCCCGCCGGCGGCGACGTAGAAACTGACGACCTCGTCTTTTTCGTCGCCCGTTCCGAGTATTATATATTCGGGCCCGAACGGTTCGATTACGGCCGAACAAAAAAATATGTTTTTATCGTAAACCGGGTACCCCATCGACCTTAGATATTCCATCAATAGAAACGCATACTCGCTGAGTGGTTCGCCGGGTTCTTCGTCGGTAGATGTCTCTTCGGAAACATTAGTAACGGCTCCAGCCGTTCCTTCCGCCGGGGCGTCCGTTCCCTCTTCGGAGTTGGCGTAACACAACCAGGCGCCGGCGGCAAACAAAATAGCGAAGATTACTATCGTGTTCTGTATAATCTATAACCTCCTTGTCCGGACGCCCCCGTTACTCCCTTGAGTTAAGCCGTTATACCACGCCCCTCGTTACTTCCCGGACAGTCTTTTCGTCCAACCCCCCTTCAGCCGCGGGAGCCGTTAACTCCGCCACCGTCTCATAAACGCTTCCGGTTTTGGTTCGTATCTCGAAAGACGCCCCGTACGAGCCGGGTTCGTGGGGCGCGGCCGGATACGTTATGCCACCAACTTCGCCGATAGGCGGGGTTTCGCCTATTTGCAACTTCTCCGACGCGAAAGCGCAGGACCACGCGAACCCTAATATCAAAATCGGGAATATGATAAGTACGTTAATGGCTTTCATGCGCTTTCTCCTTCTGTTCGTTAGAACGTGGCTTTTTCAATTCCTCAGGGTTTTCCCTCCTGATTAATCGCGACTTCGCCAATGGCCGTATCATCCCACTTGAGACCCTTATATACATCGAGAACGGTTAACTTAACCCATTCGGAGTTAATACCCTCCCAGGTCTCCCGGTCGTATAAAACGATGGTTTTTCTACCGGCTTCGTCGTCGAAACTTTCGGTAACGCTGGTACCGTCGGAGAACTCCAACCGGACCTTTTTAATACGGTTATTGCCGTAATATATATCCGGGCTCTTTCCGAAACCGGGGAAGATGTCTACGAAATTAACTTCTATGACGGCGCCGAAGGTTATAGTTAGCGTTTCGCCTACGCCTGACCCGTCAACGCCTTCGACCCAAGCGGTGGATAGGTCGCCGTCGATAGCTTTATCGGCCCCCAGGTAATCGGCAGGTTTACCTGGCTCGGTTAGGGTTGACGTGGCGGTCGCGTTGAATAACTTTTCGGTCTCGCCTGTATTCAGGTCCAGACGGTAAGGAATGGAATAACCGAAAATTTCATGGCCGTAAAAACTACAAAAGTGCTGCCATGGTTCGAACTCGTACCCCACATAATAGCGTCCCGTTTCTTCGAAATTATTAACGATTATGCTGTTATCCGGCCCTAATTCGGCGTAGTACGCGTATCGTTCCCCTTCGCCCGGTAGCTCTATCGAATGGGCCGACAGTATTCCTTTCACGGTTCCCGCAACCGAGTCGATTTCGTAAAGGACGTCGCCTTGAAGGGTTTCGCTGCCGATGTTCGCGACGGCGTAAAGTTTGCCGCTAGACCACGCGAACTCCCAGGCGCAGAATCCGTCAATTACGCTGGTACTTACCACGTCCGGTTCGGCGTTACCTTTTTTATAGACGTAAAAGAACTGGACCGGTTCGTAGGGCCCGAGCGGCTCGTTATCGCCGGCGACG
>CP070755.1:2038607-2061499 GCA_020348885.1 Candidatus Coatesiibacteriota bacterium
ACGGCTAGCAAAAAACGGGAAGTTAAGCCCAGAGTCCGGCGTTCTGCGCTACAGTCCCGGGTACTGCGGCTGGGATATAAGCGGGCAGAAGAAGCTGTTCGAGTACTTGAAGCCGAACGATGTCGGGATTACGCTTCGCGAGAGTTACCTTATGGAGCCGCTCAAGTCGGTCTCCGGCGTGATTGTGGCCGGGCCGGCCGAGATACACGACTTCGAGTTGAATTATCCTTTCTGCAGGGATTGCGTTACGAAGTTCTGCCGGGACAGAATAAAGTCAGTACACGGAAAAATACCGCCCGGTTCACCGGGCGGTGCTTAACCCGCCGAAGGCATCGAACTCCGGCTTTAGCCGGGGGATACTAACGAAGGAGCTGTAATAGTTGGGAATACTTATCGAGATATCCGAATCGTTGCAGCGGGGAGACTTCGAGAACGTAACCGCCCTGACGGAAAGGGCGGTCGCAGACGGCGTATCGGCGAAGGAGATATTAGATGCCGGCCTAATCGCCGCAATGGACACCGTTGGCGAACGGTTCCGCAAGCACGAGATATTCCTGCCGGACGTACTACTCGCGGCGAAAGCGATGTACGCCGGGATGGACGTTCTTAAGCCGCTATTGGCGGACGCGGACGTTCCTTCGCGGGGCAAAGTAGTAATCGGCTCTGTCCGGGGCGACCTTCACGACATCGGTAAGAACCTGGTGGGTATTATGCTCCGAGGCGCCGGTTTCGACGTGATAGACCTGGGCAACGACGTGGCGCCCGAGCGGTTCGTGGACGCGGCCGCAGACGAGGGCGCCGGGGTAATTGGTATGTCGGCGCTACTTACGACCACTATGCCGGCGATGAAGGCCGTCGTTGAGCTGGTGGAGGAACGCGGACTCTCGGACGACGTTAAGACCATAGTGGGCGGCGCGCCCGTGTCGGCCGACTTCGCGCGCGAAATCGGCGCCGACGCGTATGGTTTCGACGCGGCCAACGCCGTAGTGCGCGTAAAAGAACTTATGGATATTAGTTAAAGTGAAGAGGTTTCTCGACAGGATAACGGACGGCGAAGTATTGGTCGTCGACGGGGCGATGGGGACGATGCTCATCGCCCGGGGGCTTCCGCCCGGCGCTTGCCCGGAAGAGTGGAACCTCACGCGACCGGAGATACTCGAGGAAATAGCGTCGTTATATCTGGAAGCCGGCGCCGACGTGATTACGGCGAACACCTTCGGCGCGTCGCCTATGAAGCTCGCGCCGTACGGGCTGGCGGACATGACCGAAGATATTAACGCGGCGGGCGTCGCGGCCGTGCGGAAGGTCGTCGGCGATAGCGCTTACGTACTCGGCGACGTCGGCCCGAGCGGGCGGTTGCTCAAACCGTACGGAGACGCCGACCGGGACGAGGTATACAGGAGTTTCGAAAGGCAGGCGAGTGCCCTCGTGTCCGCGGGCGTTGACGTTGTATTCGTCGAGACGATGATGGACCTGAACGAGGCGACGCTGGCGGTGAAGGCGGTTAGGGCGGTTTCGCCTGATATCCCCATAGTAACCACGATGACTTTCGACGACACGCCCGGGGGATTTTTTACGATAATGGGCGTGAGCGTCGAGGATGCAGCTTCGGGTTTGGCGGCGGCCGGCGCGGACGTCGTCGGGTCAAACTGCGGTAACGGTATCGAGAACATGGTGAGAATAGCCCGGTTATTTGGCGAGCATACGGACTTACCGCTTGTAATACAGTCCAACGCAGGGTTACCGGAGGTAGTAAACGGCGAACTGGTTTACGCGGAGACGCCTAAGTTTATGGCGGCGAGGGTGAATGACTTGCTTGACGCCGGCGCGAAGATTATAGGCGGCTGCTGCGGCACGACGCCGGAGCATATTCGAGCGATTCGGGGCGCCGTTGATTCGCTGGTTGGTTGAGTAAAAAACGGTTTGTTATTAAAAAACCAGCCCGCTTCGGGCCGGTTTTCTTTCACGTAATCCGCGTCATTTTTACCTATACAAAGCCTTCACCCTGCCCACAGACGACGGGACTATGTTTACGGTACCCGTGTCGCCCGGGTACGAGTCCATCGCGGCGTCGGCGTTGGCCTGCAGGTCCGCCAGGTCGTCGCCGGAAACGGTGACGAACGCGACGGTAATGTAACTGTCGACGGGACTCGTATACGGGCCGGTGTTGTACATAACGCGCCAGTCGTTAGGCGTTTGTTTTACGTCCCAATCGCTATATTGCATATATTGGAACTTACCTGCGTCATCGTCGGGCGTATCCACGTACGCTTTTGACCCTAGCGGCGTACCTTGCGGGCATATTATACTGATGTACCCGGACGGGTCGCCGTCCTCGTCGTACATATAGGGCATCTGCCGGCCCTGGTCAAAGCCTACGAGGTCGTCGGTACAATCATAACCGCTGCCGCCTAAATCGAAGTCGGCGAAACGACTAACGTAAACGTTTGCCAGGTAACCGCCGGACAGGTTGTAGATTTTGTATTGAAATCCGATAAAATCATCTTTAGGCGGTGCGCTGAAACTGTATCCGTGCCGTTCGACCTCGATGCCGATGGGGCCGTTTTCACCTGCGTTGCTGTCGTCGCATCTTTCGTCCGAGTCAAGGTCCGCGAATAATGGAACGCCGTCGGGCCACCCGGCGTCGTCGCTCATTACCAGTTCTACCACGGAGTGATATTCGCCGCCGTTATGCGCCGATTCGCTTACTTTAAGGGGCCCTTGAGAATCGGTACCGACCCAGATACCAGACTCGTACAAATAATAATACCCTGAATAGGAGTTCGGGTAGAGCCAGGTATTACTTGGCCATTGATTAGGTTGGTATTCGTATAAACCCGGACATATACACAATTGAACGTTGCCGTTACTATGGTAATACCAATCAGTTCTAGCTCCGGCGCTATTATACCTAGAAGACGCGTAGCCGACGAGGGCGACGGCGGCGACCAGTGCCGCCATTAACACACTTTTTTTCATAATCGCGCCTTTCGGTAAAACCCGTTTTCGATTACCGTAGCAGGTATCGTATCCTTATTTATACAATGCCTTCACCCGCCCGATTGACGACGGGACTATGTTCACGGTACCGGTGTCTCCCGGGTACGAGTCCATCGCTTCATCGGCGTTAGCCTGGAGGTCCGCCAGGTCGTCGCCGGAAACGGTGATGAACGCGACGGTAATATAGCCGTCCACTGGAATTGTATACGGCCCGGTATTGTACATCACGCGCCAGTCGTCGGGCGTGTCACCTGTTTCCCATGTCGCGTTGGTCATGCAGTCGAACTTCGCAACGTCGGTCTCGGGGTCGTTCATTATGTCCCAAACCTTCGAGCCGAGGGGCGTGCCCTGCGGGCATACGACGCCTATGTACCCGTGTCCGCCTACGCCGTCGTACATATACGGCATATTCCGGCTCGAGTCGTGGCCGACGAGGTCGTCAAGGTACGAGGTTTCGCCGCCTACGTCGAAGTCGCAAGGGCGGCTGATATAGACGTTGGTTAAGTCTTCGTCGTTGTTGTTGTATATCTTGTATTGGAACCCTATAAAGTCGTCTTTGGGCGGCGCACTGAAGCTGTACCCGTGGCGTTCGACTTCTATAGCGATAGGACCTGCTTCGCCTGCCTCGTCATCGTTACACCTCACGTACGAGTCGAGATCCGAGAATACCGGTATGCCGCCCGGCCACCCGGCGTCGTCGCTCATAACGAGGTCTAAAACCGGGTCGAACTCGAGTTCCGTTAATTGGTAACTAACGCTGACTTTAATCGCCCCATGACAATCGGTGCCTACCCAGAACCCTGAGACATATAAGTGGGGCTCGCCGCCTACGCGGGGATATATCCAGGCTCCGTCGCCGGAGACGTCTCCTTCGCCCATAACGTCCCACACTTTCAATAGGACGTTGCTGTTGTCGTGGTAGTCGAAATAACCTCCCCTGCCGGCGGTGCCGGAGTACTCCGAGTACGCGTAGCCCACGAGGGCGACTGCGATTACGAGTAACAGCGTTACTATGCTTTTCTTCATAATACTAACCTCCCCTTCGTTTTATAACCTGCACCTCATTTGTATTATTAGTATTATCAGGCCCGTTAATGTTACGCGTTTATATAAAGAAATCAAGTTAAAATACGAAGTGCGCGGATACGTAGTAAACCCGTCACCCGGGCGATTTCGCCCGCCACGAAAGCTTTTCGCTTGCGCTTTCGCGCCGCTCCTGTTATTCGTTCGTGCGGGGGAAAGCTACTATGAAACTATTGGACCTAGTTCACCGCGAGCCGGTACCCGAGCCCTGGGCCGAAGGCGACAACATACCATGGGACGACCCGGCGTTCAGCGAGCGGATGCTCGCCGAGCATCTTTGCGACGAACACGACCGCGCGAGCCGGCGCCCGGCGATAATCGATGAGCACGTCGACTGGATTCACAACGGTTTATTGTCGGGTAAACCGTCGAGGATACTGGACATTTGCTGCGGCCCGGGTCTGTACGTTGCGCGGTTCGCCGACGCCGGGCACGAATGCGTCGGCGTCGATTACTCGCCGGCCGCCGTCGCGTATGCGAAACGTGAAGCGGAAAACCGCGGGCTCCGCTGCGATTATACGCTCTCGGACATCCGGACCGCCGAATTCGGCGCCGGCTTCGACCTGGCTATACTCATTTACGGGGAGTTAAACGTCTTCAAACCCGCCGACGCGTTGACGATACTGAAGAAAGCCCGGCGCGCGGTGGCCGACGGCGGGCTTCTCCTGCTCGAGCCGCATACTTACTCCACCGTAAAAGAGATAGGCGAACGGCCCGCGTCGTGGTACTCGGCTGAGGACGGGCTTTTCTCGGACCGGGCCCACGTCTGTTTGACCGAGAGTTTCTGGGACGAGGCGACCGAGACCACGACGGTCCGGTACTTCGTCGTGGACGCGGCGTCCGGCGAAGTATCGCGATACGCTCAGACCTTCCAGGCGTATTCCGACGAACGGTACCGCGCGGTCCTGGAAGAAGCCGGTTTCGGCAGAGTCGAGTTCTACCCGGCTTTTGGAAACGCCGAACCGGCGAGCGACTTCGTCGTTATAGTCGCCCGGACGTGAAAAACCCCCGGAAACCGGGGGCCTCTACTCCTACTGGAAGCAAGAGTTACGTCCGTCGGTTCACCTGAACACGGCTTTTACGTTACCTAGACTCGTCGGGTTAATGCCCGTCGCGCCTGGCGTAACTAGACGGCTAGGGTGGTCGACGTGGTCCCACGAGAGTTGGGCGTTCTCCCACTCCAGCATCGAGACGACCAGGGCGATCCGAGGGTCGTCCTGGGATTCGACGAATGGTAGGTGGAAGTGGTATTCCTGCCAGTTCGTATAGTCGGTAATTTGAATTTGCGTGGGCCCGGCTATGAGGTCCTCGAGGGGACCCGACAATGTCTCGTCCCAAACCGAGACGCCGATTGTTTCGTAAGGGGCGGCGGCCGTCGTCTTCTTGAGCCATAGATACGCGTCGTAGTCGCCATCGACGTAATGGACGTCGGCAACGTCGTGGCAGACGACAAACTCGGGATCGACCGGGATGTTTACTACCGCCCACGGCGGCGGTGGCGTCGAATGGAACGGCGGGTTCTGGTCCATATATTCGCCCGTCGGGTTGGCGACGCCGCCGCTCCACTGGTCGTTCCATATCTGGTCGCCGGTCGGCGGTGCGGGGCTGTCGTGCAAGTAGAGAACCGGGACCGACGCAAACGCGAAGCCGGGCAATAAAAACGAGATCGCTATTAAGGTCAATAAACGCATAACCCTAACCTCCTTTTATGTTGAAGGCGATTCGGCCTTATTATATCGTTACTTAACGCCGTTATCAAATAGATTAGTGGAAAAAAGGCGATAGATGTTACGTACGAAGGGGGCGCAACGGCAGGCTACTACGACGATAAGCTCTCGGCCGAACGCTTGAAGCGGGCGTACGACGTCGCGACGCCCAGGGTCCGGCAGTACCTGGACGCCGAGGTCGAGCACGTTTTGAAGTTCATCAGCCCGGGCGACGTCGTACTAGAACTTGGCTGCGGCTACGGACGGATACTCCCGGCGCTCGCGGCGAAAACAAGGGGGGTCGTCGGCTTAGATACGTCGTGGGCGAGTCTGGAGCTCGCACGCGAAACCCTCGCCGACGCGTGCAATGTCCGGTTAACCGCCGCCGACGCGGTTGAGTTGCCCTTCGAAGACGCCGTCTTCGACTTGGTAGTTTGCATCCAGAACGGGATATCGGCGTTCCACGTTAACCAACGCGCGTTAATCGACGAAACGATCCGGGTTACGAAAACTGGCGGAACGGCCCTTTTCTCCAGCTATTCCGACGAGTTCTGGGAAGACCGGCTCGAATGGTTCGAGCTTCAGGCGGGTGCCGGGTTACTGGGCGAGATCGATTATGAGAAAACCAGCGATGGTACCATCGTCTGTAAAGATGGCTTCACCGCGACCACCGTCGACGCAAGCGAGTTCCGGGCGCTGACGGCCGGCCTTGACGCAGATACAAATATAACTGAAGTCGACGGTTCGAGCGTATTCTGCGAGATTACCCCCAGCTAAGCGATTCAGGTGCCGGGTGATAGGAAAACCGGCGGAACGGGTCGTTCGCGTTTTTTCTCCTCCGTTCGACCGCGTTAGTTGGTATAATCGTATCGACGGGAGTCCTCTATCTGGAGGCGGTTGTCGTTTGAAGGTCGCAATTATATACAACGAGGATCTGACCGGCGTTATCGACAAACTCGGCGTTCAGAATAGAGAGGTTTACAGACCGGAGACCGTCAGAGACGTAGCCGAGGCGCTCGAGCGCGGCGGCCACAACGTCCGGACGATTGACGGGAATATGTACGTAATCGAAAGCTTGCAAGAGTTCATGCCCCGAGTAGTCGACGGCGAGCGACCCGGAATGGTTTTCAATATGGCTTACGGCATCCAGGGCGAAAGCCGGTACACCCACATCCCCGCAATGCTCGAGATGCTCGGGACGCCGTACGTAGGTTCGGGGCCTATCGGGCACGCCCTTGCGCTGGATAAAGTGATTACTAAGATTATCCTCCACAAACACAGCGTTCCGACGCCCGATTTCTGGGTCTTCCGGGATCCCGGGGAAGACATGAGCGCAGTACCGTTTCCGGCTATCGTAAAGCCTGTCGCCGAGGCCGTGTCCTTCGGAGTATCCGTGGTACACGACGAGGCCGAGTTGAAGGACGCTATCGACTTGGTCGTCAGCGAGTTCCAGCGGCCGGCTTTGGTCGAACGGTTTATCCGCGGCCGTGAATTCTGTATCGGGCTATTGGGAAACGGGAACCCTGAAGCGTTTCCGGTTCTGGAAATAGACCTGGGCGACGACCCGGATGCGATCCAGTCCGAAGCGGACAAGCGCGGTAACCCTCGGCCCAAGATATGTCCCGCCGACGTATCCGACGAGGAAGCCGCCGCGATGGTCCGGTTGGGTAAAGAGGCGTTCCGGGCGCTCGGTCTCCGGGACTTCGCCCGTGTAGATATGCGCTTAGACGACGACCGGAACGTTTTCGTGCTGGAAGTAAACTCGATGGCAAGCCTCGGCTCGACCGGTTCGTATGTTTACGCCGCAGGCGCCGCCGGATACGACTTCGCCTCGCTCGTCAATAAAATGCTCGAGGTCGCGGCCGTTCGGTATTTCTCGGAAAGCGTATTAAACTCCAAAGTCGACGGTCATATAGCGGTAAAAACGCCGCTCCCGGTTCGGCTCCGTAGTTTCCTGAGGACGAAGCAAGACGATTTCGGAAATTTCCTCGCGAAGTTGGTGAACACAGATTCTTACGTTCGGAACGTCGACGGCGTAAACGCGCTGGGCGACATAATCGGGCGCCGGCTCGAGTCGCTGGGGTTTAGCAAACACGTCTTCCCGCAGGCCGAGGTGGGTAATGTCCTGCTTTTCCGTAATTCCGGTGAGGCCGAATACGATGTTTTACTGGTCGGGCACTTGGACAACCCTACGCCTTTCACGAGGCACGTTCTTTACAGAGAAACCGTGAACAGGCTTTTCGGTACGGGCATCTGGGAAAATAAAGGCGGTCTTGCCGTTATGGTCGGCGCGTTCCGCTCGCTGCGGTTCGCGAGGTTACTTAAGAAAATGAAACTGGGCGTGTTATTAACCACGGATAATACTTTACAGGGTAAGGTCTCGAAGGACATAGTTCGCGAGGTTTCGAAGGAAGCAAAGATAGTGTTGGGGTTGAGCGGCGCAGCTTTAGAAGGTACGGTCGTAACGTCCCGATCCGGCGCGGCCGTGTATGAATGCCAGATGCAACTCGTAGGCGCCGACGATGCTGACGACGTCGTGGAGGCCGACGCCCGCTTCTCGGCTCTACTGGCGCGGTTGGTAAAGATTTCTAGTGGATCGGAGAACGTCATTGCGGTGCTACGGGACGTAAAGATCGAGTCGGATATCTCTACGTTATACGCCCGCGGTGAAGCTTCGTTGAGCGTTCGGTTCAACGAACCGGGCGACGCCGACGGAGTGGACAAGGAAATCCGTCGTCTCGTAAAGAAGGCCGAGAAGGGGAAGTACCGGTTTAAGATAACGGGCAGCGTCCGGCGTACGCCGATGGTACGTTCGGGAGCGACAGAGCGACTTTATCAAACGCTGAAAGAAGTCGCCGGGCGGCTCGATATCGGGGTAATAGAGGAACACCGATGGAGTTCGTCCGATATATCTCAGATTGACCCGGGTAAACCCAGGCTCGACGGGTTGGGCCCGGTGGGCGCCGCACCTCGGGACGGCGAGGAGTACGTTTTGCGGCACAGCGTTCTCGAACGGGCGGTACTGCTGGCACTTTTATTATACGAGTTAAAACGATAGGGTATATCTTTCCTGAACCGAGTTTTTACCTGACCGTCTTAACTCTTGGCTAAAAGCAGCCCTTAAGGTATCCTTCGGCCTTTACGCCGGGGTCCTAGTAGTCGTCGATGTAACGGCCTGGTAATTATAACTCTAATACTCTTCACGGGAGGAAAGATGAGGAATACGGCGCTGTTCTTTCTTATGGCGGTTTTAATCACCGCGGCGGGCGCCGTTGCCGGTTTCGCCGCATGGGGAGGGGACGGTAACGAAACGACGGATAACGGCGATTGGTTAACGAACTTTACCTTCGATTTCGGCTACGATATCGGAGTGGGATGGATGCCGGCTCCGAAACCGTTTATCGCGAAGGCGATGGCCAAGGTTAATTTACGCTCTGTTCCAACCCTCCGGGGCGAAATCGTGGCGACCGTCGACAAAGGAACCGAGCTCGAGCTATCGGGCATCTCGGCGGCGAATTCCGTCGTAATGAGCGACGAAGAGCGGGATGATCACCTGATAGAGTATTTCCGGCCGTCGGACGATTACGAACGGGGGATGTTGACGAACTGGCCGAAATATAACGGCTGGTATCGGGCTAAGTACAGCGACGGGTTTGCCTGGGTTCACGAGGCGTTTATAGACACCTCCGAATCCGGTTCTCTTTATTACGACCATTTCTTCAAAGATCATACTTTGTATTTACCCGACCTATACGCCGTTGCCCTTAATTTCGACGCGAACGGCGAATTGACGACCGTCGAGTACCTCAGGGGAGTAACCGGAGAGGAACTTATCGTTCCTTTCCTTAGCCTGGGAGAGCGATACGGGAAAGACAGTTACCTCGAAAAACCGTATTACGAATCGGGGCGAGCCGAACCCGTTTACGACATACGCTGGTGCGCACCGGATTCGTTTTTGCTTTATCGTGCCCGGGAAACCGGAGCGGAAACGCCTCTCTGGTTCCGTAGTCTACCAGAAGACATTATAGTCGCCGATTACGTAACGTCGGGGGGCCGTATCTTCGTAGCCGATATGGCCAGCGGGCGGGTTTTAACCGTCGATTCCGACGGGTCTACGGTCGCGGAGTGTTCCTCGTTCGCCCTCCCTCTGAGATTATCCGAAGACGGTAACGGCGGAGTCTGGGCGGCCGACCCCTTTACTTATACATTAGTACACCTGGATGAGGAATGCCGCCCCGTCGGAACCCTGGAGGGAATCGCGGCTAAAGACCTGGCTTATAACGGTGTAAGCCGAACCGTACGGATGATAGGCCGCGACGAGTATTACGGGCAATTATGTTCGTATTACCTGTACGAATTCGACGACTCCGGGAATATCGTGAGGAAAGAGGACGACTTCAGCGGCATAAAAACCATATACGAAAGCGGCAACGTTTCCGAAGACGATTCCTTTCATCTCAATCCTCCCAAACTGTCTTCGATCGAGGTAAAGGGGGACGGTTCGACGGCTATATATCTCTGGACGGAAGTCGCGCCGTAATGGCGTAACCTAAAGCCGATTACTACGGCCCCTTCAAGGTTGACGCGCCGTACTCTATATAATGTCGCATCCTTACGTAGTTGATGCTTCGACGGGGCTATACCGTTTTACGATAAGGCCCGGGCCTTTATCAATTCGGGCGAGTACCGCTGGGCCCGGTGGGCGCCGCGCCCCGAGACGGCGAGGAGTACGTTCTGCAACATAGCGTTCTCGAACGGGCGGCGCTGTTGGCGCTTCTATTACGCGAACTAAAGCAGTAGGGTATCTTTCTGAAAACGGCACACCGCCTGGCCGCCTTAATACTTGCCCGAACCGCGTCAATAGGGTATCCTTAGGCCTCAACGCCGAGTTCGGGGGATCTTTGAAGCGCCGAACCGATAGCGTAACAATATAATAGCCCCAAAGGGAGGAACGATGCGGAGAACGACGTTGCTTTTTCTTACCTTGGTTTTGGTCGTCCTGGCGCGCGCTGACGGTTTCACCTTCGTCATACTGGGCGATCGGACAGGCGGTCATGTCGAGGGGATCCACGGACAAGTCGTCGAGAAGTCGTTGGCCGAGGACGCAGACTTCTACGTTACGGTCGGCGACCAGATAGAGGGCTACACCGGCGACGCCGACGCCGTGAACGCGGAGTGGGACGAGTATTTCAGTATAGTCGAAACGGTCCCTACCGACCTATACGTACTTCCCGCGAACCACGACATCTGGGACGATCAGTCCGAGGAAATCTGGCGGGACCGCCTCGGCACCGAACCGAATTATAGTTTCGACTACGACGGTGTACACTTCGTTATACTCGATACGAGCCGTTGGGAGGCCAGCGATTCATTACCGGAAGAGTACTATGAGTGGCTTGAAACCGACCTGGCGGCCCATGAGGACGACCGCCTGGTCTTCGTCTTCTACCATAAGCCGCTCTGGTATAACACGTTGGCCGACGGCGAGCCGGACCAACTCCACGACCTTTTCATCGAGTACGGCGTCGACGGCGTCTTCAACGGGCACTTCCATACGTACGGTGCGGCGACGTACGACGGCATCGCGTACACGATGGTCGGCTCGTCTGGCGGTCGTATGTATGACGACATTCTTTATAAAGGCCACTTCTACCATTACTGCGTCGTAAATGTGAAGGACGATACCTTCGAAGTCACGGTCGTGCCGCTAGAGGGCGACGAACGGTACGACTGGGAAGTCGTTCGGGTCTCCGACTTAAGGTTCTTCGATAAAGTCGAGGAGGAGTACATAGTCCAGGGCGAGCTGTACGCCGGCGATGGGGCGACCGGCGGCGAGGGCGAGCTGTCCGTAGAGCTAACGAATATCGCCGCCGAACCGTTTACGACCGAGATAACCTGGGACACCGGGGAAACGAGTTGGGTCGTGGAACCGGCGACCGCGGCCGTCGAAGTCCCCGTCAACGGCACCGCCGGGTTCTCGTTCGAGGCCGCGTACGACGAATTATACCCGCTGCCGGAAGTCCATTTGGAGTACCCATACGGCGACGGGAAGGCTTACGATTACGAAAGCGCCGCCCGGGTTACGAGGACGATTGAGATATCGCCGGTCGATGGTAAACCCGACGTTAACGGTAACGTCAGCGCGTCCGAATGGACAGGTTCTGCCGTAGTCGATTATTTCTGCGCGCCCGACGGCGGCGCCGTGACTATCGAGGACACGGTCTTCCACTTCGGTTACGACGAGGAAAACCTGTACGTCGCGGCGGTCTGCTACCAGATGGATACGAACCTGTTGGAAATAAACGCGACCGAACGCGACGGCGCAGTCTGGCAGGACGACTGCGTCGGCTTTTTCTTTGCGCCGGCCGGAACCGACGGCGACATTTATCAAATATACTTCAACCCGAACGGTGTGATATTCGACCAGCGGATATTCGAGAACGAATACGGCGACCTCGACGGCGATGTGGAGTGGAACGTCGAGTGCGACGTAGCGACGCGGATAATACCGATATCGGTAGCGACGGCCGAACCCCGCTACTGGTCCATCGAAATCGCGATACCGTTCGACGCGCTGGGCACGGAAACACTTGAACCCGGCGACGAATGGCGCTTGAACTTCCGCCGCAAGGAAAGGGTCTTGGATTCGTCGGCCGACTGGCAGTACCCGATTACGTACTACGCCGAGTACTTTGGACGAGCGGTATTCGTGGAATAAAAAACGCGGGGAATAAGGTCCGTCGGGGCCGGGCCGGCAATAAAAATGGTGCGACGGAAAGCAAAATACCAAGTTGACCGGGATATCGAACCGGTCTACGCAAAAGCCTGGACCTTTATCAACTCGGGCGAGTACGATAGGGCCCGGCGCGTTTTTCTGGGCTTGCTTGAAGTATGCCCCGACGATCCGTGTTTGCTTAACTCGATAGGGGTTACCTATTTCCGGGAAGGGGGCGAGGTTGAGAAAGCGGAACGTTATTTCCGCGAAGCGTTGAAGCGCGCGCCCGACTTCGCGGTGCCATACTCCAATCTCAGCTCGCTTCTCAGCACTCTCGAGCGTTTCGAAGAATCGGCCAAATACGCACGCCGGGCGATAGAATACGAGCCGGAGTCGGCGGAACCCTGGATGAACCTCGGGTTGTATTACGCGAGGTTAGGCGACCTTAAAAGCGGCCTGGAATATTTTCTGGCGGCGTATAACTTCGACTTAAACTACGTGGAGGCGGCTTACAACGCAGCGTGCGCGTTCACGGCTCTCGGCCGTATCGAAGACGCGCTCGAGTATTTGGAAAAGGCGATAGTAAAAGAACGTTGCTACAAAATGAGTCTAACCGACCCGGCGCTGGCGCCGTTGCGTGAACTGCCCGAGTTCCAGGAAATCATGAAACGCGCCGGAAATCGCAAGTAACAACGATTCAAACCGCCTAAAAGTCCGTGTATGGGTTTTAAGGATATTAAACAAACGGCGAAAATCGGAGGGCGGAAAGCCAAGCACCCCGTCAACGCGGAAATAGAACCCGTTTACGAGAAAGCGTTGGCCCTCATCGATTCCGGCGAACACGAGAAGGCTAGACGCGTCCTTATGGGTCTGGTCGAGTTGTATCCCGACGAGCCGAGGTTGCTGAACTCCATCGGCGCGACGTACTTCCAGGAGGAAGGCGACGCCGTGGAAGCGGAACGCTACTTCCGCGAAGCGCTCAAGCGAGCGCCGGACCTCTCGCCGGCGTTGGCGAATCTGAGTTCCCTTTTCGGCAGCCTCGAGCGTTTCGACGAGGCGGCCGAGTACGCGCGCCGGGCGATAAAGTATAACCCCGAGTCGGCGATACCGTGGATGAACCTGGGACTGTACTACGTCCGGCTGGGCGATTTGAAAAGCGGCCTCGAGTATTTTTTGGCCGCCTACTCGTTCGACGACGGTTACTTGCCGGCCGCCTACAACGCGGCCTGCGCCCTGACCGAGCTAGGGCGGACTGACGAAGCTCTCGAATACCTTAAGAAGGCGGCCGTTAAAAAACGTCTACGCGAAGGGGCGTTGGATGACCCTGTCCTGGCGCCGCTCCGGGAGTCGCAGGAGTTTAAAGAAATCATAGCAGCGATAGGGGAAGGGCGCGAGTAGGTTAAATACGTTCCGCCCTAAACCCACGAAACGTACGCTTTCCCAGCTAAATAGTCTTCAGTAGCGATCTGTTATTTACGGCGATCCGCCGGCTTATTTACGTTACATCAATACGAAAAGATGCCGCCAACGGCGGCATCAGGACCAGGGAAAAACTTACTCATCGCGCCATAACGCGGGTCTTAACGTTTCTTCCTTTTAGGTCTCTCTAGTGGGTGTACTAAAACCACGGTTCCTCCTTTGTCGCTGCTGTTCTGTTTATAGGGGATACTCCTCGTACTAACTGAAAAAAGTTCGGCTTCATAAGGTTAGTACGTTCGAAAGTCGGAAAGGTTTCGAAAAAAGGTGGGGTACGTTTACCATCCCTTTATCGAATGTACAATAAGGCGGGTCGGTTCGTCGGACCTCCCCCAAGAAACACTTGACGAAGTGTGTGAAGACCGTTATTAATCAAGTGTTGAAACATATCGGCTTTCCTTTCGTACTAACCGTATGTTGTTAAGGCTCTTTTCGCGTAACGTTTTGTCGTTTGGGAGTACGTATTCTGTAAAAAACCGATTAGGAGGTCCTGCGTGGCGACTAAAGGTATCTTAATTAGTGTCGCGATAATTATTGCTTTACCGGGATTTATATTCGCCAGGTCCGAAGAGACGATTCTCGCCGTACGGGTAGAAACCCCGCCGGTCATAGACGGCGTGGTTGCCGCGGGCGAGTACCTGGGTGAGCCAGCGAGGGGTTTTAAGCAGGAGCAGCCGGACCTGGGACAACCGGCCATTAACGATACGGAGGTTTACGTCGTTTATGACGACGACGCGCTCTATTTCGGTATCGTTTGTCACGATAAAAGTGTCACCGCTCTGGTAGCAAATGAGGTGACCCGCGACGCGTATATGCACGAAGACGATTGCATCGACATTATGATTGACGCGAATAACGACAACGATTCAGCGTACGACCTGATGATAAATTGTATGGGGAATATGTACGATGGGCATTTCTCACAGGACGGCAACGTCGGCGGCCGCGAATGGGACGGAGTCTGGAACGCTAAAACCTCGGTCGGGGAGGATCGGTGGTTCTGCGAGATACGGTTCCCCTGGGATAACATGGTTTACGACGCGCGCTCGCCGGAAATGGGTCTTCAATTGCTTCGCTTCCAACAATCGGACCACGAAATTACCTTCTGGGCAGGAGACGGGAAATACAATAACCGCGTCTCCACTTTCGGCGCGATCACCGGGTTCGAGGGATTAAAGCCGCCCAAACGGTTCACCTTAACCCCCTACGGAACCGTTCGCGGCGCTCAACCGCCCGAGGATGAACCGGACGATACGGGAAAAATGGGTTTCGAACCCGACGGCGGGCTCGACTTCGGCTTTAACGGCGGTAAGCCGTTCCAGTTTAACGCCACCTTGAACCCGGATTACGCCCAAATCGAAGCCGACCCCGAGGTAATAAACCTTACGCCGGGTATTATCTACTTGGACGAAAAGAGGCCGTTCTTCACCGAGGCGAATACCGCTTTCGACAACTTCTTCTTCGATATCCTTTATACCCGCGCCATAACCGAGATATTGGCCGGCGGTAAAGTAGCCGGCAAGACGGGGCCGATAAACTACGCCGGTATGGACATACAACTCGAAGAAGATGATATCCAGTTCCCAGGGGACAACGTATCGGCCGCCCGTGTCAAGGGTTCTATTTACGATGCCTCTTATATCGGCGGTATGGTAGTTGCTCGTAAGGGACGCGGTATTGTTGCCGGGGATAGGGACCTGTCCGGATATAACGTCGTAGGTTTGGTCGACAGTATAGTAGCCCTCCCCGGTCATTTTAACTTTAAAACCGCGTTCGCGAAATCTTGGACCGACTGGATGCGAGCGGCGGAACCTCAGGCAGGCGGTAAGGATTATGCTTACGCCGTAGGGCTCAACCGTTCCGTACCTGGATTCGTGTTTAATACCGGATACTCCGAAACGGGCGGAAATTTCCAATCGGATATCAGCTATTATGAGCCTTACCACAAGAACGATCGGGAAGTAGTCGCTACGGCAGACAAAACGTTCCACATATATAAGGGCCCCGTTCGCGATTTCGAGGTGTTCGGTTTTTATAACCACCACTGGCGCATCGATAACGGCGACTCAATATATAGCTATTGGGAATCGTGGGCGGACGTTTGCTTTACGAACGGGATTATCGTCGGCCCCTATGTCAACTTCGGATACGACGACCGGTTTTACGGATACGACCTCCCGAGATATGAAATCGAAAGGTACGGTTTATACTTCGCGACCGAAACCCGGAGCTGGGGCGGAGCCCACGCTTTCCTCTGGCGCGGGCAATACTACGGAACTAAATACAATTACATCGAGCTTGATCTTACAGTTTTGCCCGTCCCGACGCTGCAATTTGAACTCGACACCGATTTCATCGACCCGATATACGGGCCCGGCGACGCGGAACACGATACGGCCGCGGATAAGCTATCGGTAGTGGCCAATTTCAAAGTTACAAACAATATTATAGACGACCTTTACTGGCGGGCTATCGTACAGGGCGACAACGAGGACGACCTGTACCTGGGCAGCTTCCTGGTGGGATGGGAATACCAACCTGGCAGCAACGCGTACTTGGCGTACGAAGAGGAACGGTTTAAGGGCGGACGAGGGTTTGAGTTGGTTGATAGGAGGGTGTTCCTAAAAGGGTCGTATATGCTTTCTTTTTAGCGTTTACTAATGATTGGCAACGTGTTTTTCGGTTAGGATGGTGGGTATCCGATGGCCCTCAAAATCCGAAGAAAAATCAAGAGTAACCGCTATAGTCGAAAGCGGCTTATAACGTAACCGCCTGGAAACGGGCGGTTTATAATACCGAGTGCGTTATATTCGACGTTCAGACGGTCACGCTATGATCCGATTATTTCGTTGAAACGTATTAGTTTTCCTTTCGTACTAACCGTATGTTATTAAGGCTCTAATCGCGTAACGTTTTGCCTTTTGAGAGTACATATTTTGTAAAAACCGATTAGGGGGCCCTACGTGGAAACTAAACGTATCTTAATTTGCACCGTTATACTCTTCGCCTTACCAGGATTGATATTCGCCAGGTCCGAAGAAACGGTTAGCGCCGTGCGGGTCGAAACTCCTCCGGTTATAGACGGCGTAATAAACCCCGACGAATATCCCGTCGAACCGGCTTCCGGCTTTCGGCAGGAGCATCCTAACCTTAATTCGCCGGCGATTAACGAAACCGAGGTTTACATCGTCTACGACGACGAGGCGCTCTACTTCGGAATAATATGTTTCGAGAAAAACACCGCCGGACTCGTGGCTAACGAGGTAGCTCGGGACGCTTTTATGCAGGAGGATGATTGTATCAATGTAATGATCGACGCCAACAACGACGGCGATTCCGCTTACGACCTGATGATAAACTGTACGGGGAATACATACGACGGGCATTTTTCACAGGACGGCAACGTCGGCGGCCGCGAGTGGGACGGCGTCTGGACCGCCAAAACGTCTATCGGCGACGACCGATGGGTTTGTGAAATACGTTTCCCCTGGGATAATATGGTCTATGACGCCGGTTCTTCCAAGATGGGCCTCCAATTTCTCCGTTTTCAACAGTCCGATTACGAAATAACCTACTGGGCAAGCGACGGCGCTTATCTCAACCGCGTCGCGACTTTCGGTACTCTCACCGGCCTCGAGGGGCTTAAACCGCCCAAACGGTTCACGGTACTTCCCTACGGTACAGTTCGCGGCGTACAACCGCCGGACGATGAACCGGGCGATATCGATAGGATGGCTTTCGAGCCGGATGGGGGGATCGACTTTGGGTTCAACGGCGGTAAATCGTTCCAACTAAACGCTACCTTTAATCCGGACTACGCCCAAATCGAGGCCGACCCCGAGGTGATAAACTTAACGCCCGGCATTATCTATCTGGACGAAAAGAGGCCTTTCTTCACCGAGGCGAATACGGCGTTCGACAACTTCTCCTGCGATATCCTCTATACTCGCGCCATAACCGAGATATTGGCTGGCGGTAAAGTAACGGGTAAAGCCGGACCGGTAAACTACGCCGTTATGGATATACAGTTGGAGAAAGACGATATTCAATTCCCCGGGGACAACGTGGCGGCGGCGCGCGTTAAGGCTAATATCTACGAGGCTTCCTACGTGGGTACCAAATTCGTCGCCCGCAAGGGTTACGACGGGGTCGCGGGCGATAGGGACCTGTCCAACTACAACGTCGTGGGGTTAGTCGATGTTATATTTGCTTTACCGTACGAAATAGATTTTAAGGCTGAATTCGCTAAATCGCGGACCGACTGGTTCCCCGCCGCAGAACCGGCCGAGAGCGGAAGAGATTACGCTTATTCGGTCAGATTAAGCAGACGGGAACCGGGGTTCGAAACCGCCGTCAGGTACGACGAGATGGGCGAGAACTTCCAATCGGACATCAGTTATTACGAGCCTTACCACAAGAACGACCGACAAGTATCGGCCTTTGTGGATAAGGTATTCCACATATACAAAGGCCCTATCCGCGATTTTAAGGTATTCGGTTACTATAACCATCATTGGCGTATCGATAACGTCGACTCCATTTATAATTACGCAGAATCGTATGCTGACCTCTACTTCACCAACGGTCTTATCGTCGGGCCCTACGTGAGCCTCGGATACGATGACCGCTTTTACAGTTACGGCCTGCCCAGATATCCCATCGAACGATACGGAATCTACGTAGCTACCGAGGGCGTGAGTTGGGGTAGTGCGTCCGCTTTCTTCTGGAGGGGCGAATACTACGAAACGAAGTATAACGATCTGGAGGTGGACTTAACTTTCCTGCCATTAACCTCGTTGCAAATAGAGTTGGATACCGAGTTTATCGACCCGATATACCAGCCGGCAGATCCCGAATACGGAACTGCGCAAGACCGGTTGTCCGTGGTGGCCAACCTGAAAGTTACCCACAACGTCTGGGACAAATTATACTGGCGGGCCATTATACAGGGCGACAACGAGGATGACTTGTATCTGGGTAGCTTCCTCGTAGGGTGGGAATATCAACCGGGTAGCAACGCGTACTTGGCGTACGAAGAGGAACGGCTGAAGAGCGGACGAGGGTTTGAGTTGGCCGACAGGAGGGTGTTCTTAAAAGGGTCATATATGTTTTCTTTTTAACGTTTATCTACGACCGGCGATAAGCGTAACTCCTACGAGCCGGCGTTTTTTCCGTTCTATCGACGTCCACATATGCGAACGCCCTTGACACATAGCGGCCGGTCGGGTATCATGTCCCCGTCGCCGAGACAGCCGGGGTGGTGAAATTGGTAGACGCAGGGGACTCAAAATCCCCCGGAACTCGCGTTCCGTGCGGGTTCGATTCCCGCCCCCGGCAAGACGAAAGCCCCCGAGAGGGGGCTTTTTGATTCGGTGCCGATGGCGGGGTTATATAGCCAGTTCTATTCCGACGGGGCAATGGTCCGACCCCATCACGTCCGATAGGATGAACGCGTCCTTCACCCGGTCCCGCAGGCTCTCGCTGACGAAGAAATAGTCCAGTCGCCAGCCGACGTTTCTTCCGCGGGCCCGCGTCTTATAGTCCCACCACGTGTACCGCTCCGGCTCGCCGTCGAACATCCTGAAAGTATCGACGAAACCGCTTGCCAGCAGCCGGTCGATCCACGCCCGCTCCTCCGGCAGGAACCCGGAGACGTGTTGGTTCTCCTTCGGTCGCGCCAGGTCTATCTCCTTGTGGGCCGTGTTAACGTCCCCACAAAAAACGACGTTGCGGCCGGCTTTCCGTAAACCGTTTACGTGCTTCAAAAACGCGTCGTAGAAGGCCATTTTATACTCGAGCCGTTCCGCGGACGCCTTACCGTTCGGGAAGTAAACGTTGAACAGGACGAAGCCGCCGAAGTCGGCGACGAGGGTACGGCCTTCAGAGTCAAACTCCTTTACGCCGAAGCCGATTCCGACCGTTTCCGGCTCGACCTTCGAGTACGTGGCGACGCCGCTGTACCCTTTCCGTTCCGCCGACGCGAAGTAAGGACGGTAACCCTCCACGTCTTTCAATTCGGGCGGGACCCGGTCCTCGGCCGCCTTCGTCTCCTGCAGGCAAAGCACGTCCGGGCCCTCTGACCGGAACCAGTCCAAGAACCCCTTCTTATAAACGGCCCGTAGGCCGTTGACGTTCCACGATAGTATTCGGAGATTTTTCATCGGTTATCTAATGCTATAGGTTGGTTGTTTAACCGTCCTCTAATCCGTCGAACTCCGCTTCCCTTCCCTCCCAATAAGCTCGGTTTTCTTCCGAGTATTCCGGCGTTCCGTCGGGATTTTGGTTATAAAAAGGTTCCTGATCACCGTTGTGTAAACCAGGTATATACAAATCGACTGCTCCGTCGACGTAATAATAACGTTGGCCGTCGAATTTAAAGTAAATCGTATGTCCGGCCCCTTTGAAAACCAACAAGGGAGGGCACAAACATATCATATCAAGACGTGCGTCTTCCGTACCGAGAATCGTTTCCGCTATAGTTTCGGCACCCAAATACTCGGAGACGAAATTCGGCGTAGATTCGCCGAAATCGTTCTCGCGGTAGTCCCGGTGGACCGACGACGCTGACCAAGATAATAACTTACCACGGGCCATTAGTTCTTCGCGGGTTTGAGGTTGAGGTAAACCGTAGATTATCTCGTAGTACTCGTCAATTAGCCCAGGTCCGGAATAAGCTTTCCAAATCCCGTACCCTGGCCTTTCCTCGTCATAACTTACGTACTCTTTGATAACCTCGTCGAACGCCTTACCGTGTCTCCGCAACAGTTCTTCCAACGACGTTATACCGGTTTCCGGTCCTGCTAAAACGTAGCAACACGCTCTGTTTTCCGGAATCTTCGGAAAGCGATGATAAACCTCGATATATCCGGGTAATTGCTCCATATCGGGGTAAAGGTTACTTACATAGCGGGCCGCCGAAAAACGGACCACTTCCTCCGAAACGTAATCTTCGGGGTTTTCAACACCGTTCGGGATTTCGTAGCTCCCGTATCCGATAAAACCGTACAGGTCATTCGCGTTAGCTTCCGAAAAACCTCCAGTAGCTAATATGCCGACGATTAAAGCGCCTATTAATAAAGTTTCCGTCTCCGTCGTGGGATTTACTTTCCGCCCGGCCATTATCGTCTCCTCCCAACCACCACGAACGTCTCTTCGTCGTCTATCGTTTCGGTTACCTCTAGCCCGGCGTCGGCCATCATCTCGGCGATTTCGCCCGCCGGCGGAAGGTAATCGCCGCAGATTTCGTCGGGGCCGCTTGCGTGCATCGCGTTGATGGCGTCCCGTGATTCGGAATGGGCGATAACCAGCGTACCGCCTTTCTTCAATCCCCACGCTAAGTACCGAATCGTCGCTCTCTGGTCATGGAAGTGTGGGAAACAGGAATAGCACAGGATCGCGTTAAATTCGTCGTCAAGTCCTACTTCGCCCACGTCGCCGACTACGAACTTAACGTTCGGATACTCTTCTGATGGTAACTTAAGCCTCGCGACCGCGACCATCTTCGGCGAGACGTCGATAGCTAATACTTCGCCGGTATCGCCGACGCGCCCGAGTAGGTACGGGACCGCCGCCCCGGTCCCGCAGCCGACGTCGAGGGCACGATCGCCCTGTTCTAACCCCAGTAACCTTACGATACGCTCGAGTTTTACCGGGTCGTGGTCAACCGACTCGTTCCAGTCGTCGGCTAACTCGTCGAAGAACGCGCTTTTTTCGGAGTCGCAAGGCATAGCGTTTTACGACGGCGTTTCGGTCGCTAGCGGCCGCGGCGGCCTCGGGCCGTCGTAATCGGGCACCGCCTCGAAGGTAAGCTTGTATATCTCAGCGCTCCCGTCGAGTACCCGCGTGAACGAAATCTCCCGGCCGCCGGGCGAGAAGCAGGGGAACAAATCGTTGCCCGACCCGTCGGTCAGTTGGACCTTGCTCGAGCCATCGGCGTTCATCGCCCAGACGTCGAAGTCGCCGTCGCGGTCGGTGGCCCAGACCACGTACCGGCCGTCGGGCGATACGGCGGGCGTTACGTCCGCCGCCTCGTCAACGGTCAAGCGGCGCCGCTTGCCGCCGGTGATGTCGCAGGAGAATATGTCGGCGTTCCCGTACCTGTCGCTCTCGAAGTAAATCCGGTCGCCCCAGACTCGGCCGTCGCTCTCGTCGAAGTAAGTCTCGTCCACCCGCCGGGCCCGGCGCCCGTCGGGCGTCGCAAGCCACAGGTCGTTTCCGCCCGCCGCCGGGCGCTCGTATATTATCAAGGCCCCGTCGTTGGAGAAAGACGGCGAAGACGCCCGGTCGAAGTACTTGGTTATCCGCGTAAACTCGCCCTTTCCCCGTTCGCAACGCCAGAGTTCCTCGGTTCCCGTCCGGGTACTCGCGAAGAAAACCAGATCGCCGGTCGGCGATGCCGTCGGGTGGACGTCGTCGGCTTCCGCGGTTGTGATTCGGCGAAGTTTTTTGCCGGCGCGGGTAACTTCGTACAGGCTGTTATAGTTATCGCCGTCGAAACGGCCCGAGAAGACGACGCGGCCGCCGGTGCTCGTCCAAGTGGATACGGGAATAGTGGCCGTGGCTAACCCCGAAACGAGCCGCACCGTATAACGTAACTTATACGGCACGGGCGGGCCTTCGTCCGCCGGCAGCGACTCCTCGGCCGCGATCTCGTTCCTATCGGGTACGTCGGCTTCGGCCTTGGCCGCCGCGAGAAACCCCTTATCGTCGAACATCAACAGGGCCGGAAGCGTCAGATCGCCGGCCAGCTTGTACTCGGCGAGAGGGCCGCCGGTCAACAGCGGAATGTCCAGCGCGTACGCGTCGGCCAGCTTCACGGCCGCGCCGGGGATGCCGCTGAGTAACACCGGTACGACGACGAGCCTGTCGCCCAGGTCGTCCTGCAGGAACTGGAGGCGGGTAAGGCGCCGTTC
>CP070755.1:2061599-2106088 GCA_020348885.1 Candidatus Coatesiibacteriota bacterium
ACCGAAAACTGGGGTAAGGCGGCCCGGACGTACGATCGGTTCAACGACGAATATCAAGAGCACGCCATCCCGCGCGTCAAGGCGACATTCCGGCAGGGACGTGCAGAGGAGAAGCTCAACAACAACGACGACGCAATCGAGGCGTATAAGGAATGTACGGCCCTTTACAAATACGCTACCGATAACTTGGGCCTCGACATACCCGATGCGCTTCCGTACGCGGCCGAAGCCACTTTCAAGATGACCGATATCGGCTTCGACGAATACGACCGCATACAACTCACGATGCCGGAAAGCGTGATGGAAGCCAACCTGCAACGGCGCTTGGATTTGTCCAAAAAACTCGTCGATGGTTACACTTACTGCTCTAACCTGGGCGAGCCAGAGTGGGCCGTCGCGGCCAAGGTCCGCATGGGCGACGTAAACCTTTCGTTCAAAGACGCGCTGATGAACGCCGAAGTTCCTTACGAATACGCCCCGGAACGCTGGGAACACCTGCCGCCCGATGACCCGACGAGGGTTCAACTCGAGGGTTGGTATTACGAGTACGTGGCTCTACTCGACGAACAAGCGCTGCAGCTGGAAGACCAGGCGATGGCTTTTTACTCGGACGCTCTGGACACCGCCGAGATGTATGGCGTCGAAAACGAATGGACTTGGAAAGCGGAAGAGAAGATGCTCAGCCTGCGCCCGTACGAAGTGATAAAGTACGCGGACGTGGGGACAACAGGCGTACGTACGGCCGCCGGAACGGGAGACGTGTTCAACGATTGGCTGGCTTCGAGTCTCGAGGAGCCGGGTTGGACTACGGTCGAATTCGACGATATGTCCTGGTCGCCGGCTACCGTCGGCTACTGGAAGGATAAGGACGAGGAAAAAACGATCGGGAAACCGCCGGGGTCGCCGGCCACGGTATGGGGCGATTCGGAAAGCGACGCCGTGTATCTACGCAAGAAGTTCTCGCTGGCGTATATGCCCGAGTTCGAGCTTCACGTCCAGGCCCGCGGTTCTTACCAGGTTTACATCAACGGCGAGTACGTGGGTGCTTCGCCTGCGTACAAAGACGCGTGGAAAGAAACCCAGACCTTCGACCCCAAACCGTACCTCAAGGTGGGCGACAACGTAATCGCGGTTTACGTCGAACGCGCCAAGGGCAACAGTTACGGCTTACGGCTGGCTCTCCGGCCGGCCGCCGGGTTCCCGGAAGAACAAGCGCCTCCCGAGGAATACGTCGAAATCGATACCGAGGACTTCGACGAATTCGCCACGCCCGAAGAGGAAGGTCTGGAATACGACGAGGAGGGAGTAACGCCCGAGGATGAGCTCGAGTGGATGGGCGAGATGGACGAGGAAATCGAAGAAACCCCGACCGAGGAGGGGCCGACCGAAACCACGCCCGAGGAATTCGGCACCGAGACGGAACCGGAGGCAGAAGCGATAGACTTCACCGAGACCGAGGCGGAAACGGAGATGATAGACTTCACCGAAACCGATATGGAAACGCTGGACTCCACTGAAACCGGCGACGAAACCGGCACCGAGACGACTACCGAAGATACCAGCGAAATCGATTTCTCCGAGACCGGAACCGAATACGGACCGGAAGAAGATAACGGTGAAGAACCGGCCGATGCCGAGTGGTTCGAAGACTACGACGACGTTTTCGAGGAAGGCGAATAAACAGTTACAGACCGCGCGAGCGGCAGGCGGTGATGAACGATGAGAAGATCCTTCAAGAAGCCGGCAAGCATTTTAATCGTATCTTCGCTCGTCTGGATAATGGCGCCGGCCCTCGCGCAGGAGGGAGCCGGCGAAGGCGGGGGCGCCAGGGAATACGTACCGACCGGAGAGGGTATGGCCGCGGTCGAGGATACCGGCGGCGTAGCCGGATACGAAGGCGACGTCCTCCATATGGAAGAGGTAATCATCGAAGGTCGTCTCGAACGGCCCGTCGGGTTGTTCTTAAAGCGTCAGGACCCGGACTTCGCGACGCCCAGGTTCGCTCGAAGTTTCTGGGACGACATATTACAACCTATAGATAAAGAGGAATTCGAGAAGGCGGTCAAAGAAACGAAGTTCGACTTCGTAAAAAACCCGCTCCTCTGGGTTTCCACTTCGACGGCCATACTATCGGGCGCCGCTTCCGGATACCAGTATTACAACGGTGAGAAATCGAGTGGAACGCACCTGGCCATCGTCTGCGGGTCCGCCGCGGCGGCGAGCCTTGTACTGATTATCATCGACAAAGCGCGAGCGCCTGAAGTACTGAGATAACCGCCGTCCGGTCGAACGGCCGACCGGGTGTGTAATTCTTTTAACCCGATATCCCAAACTGAAACCGCAAGAGCGGTTAGTCGAACGAAAGGAGCATGTAAGATGGGGATATTTAATTTTTTGGCGGAGCATTATCGAGCCGGCGGATGGGGGATGCACCTTATCCTTATAGTAATGATTTTCGCCGTAGCGATAGCTCTGGAGCGGATTTGGTTCATCTATATCAAATCCAACGTAAACGCGGACCGGTTCACCCGCGAGGCCATCAATCTAATTAAGCAGGGTAAGATTGAACAGGCGAAAGCTCTCGCCAATAGGTCCGACGCGGCTCTGTACCGCATTACCCGCGCGGCCCTCAGCCAAGCCGGCGGAAGTATGTACGACATCCAGGACGCCGTGGACGAAGCGAGTTTGCGGGAGCTCCCGCGACTCGAGCGGCGCACTCTGTTCCTGGGGATGCTAGCGAACGCGGCCGTGCTTTCGGGTCTTCTCGGTACGATTACCGGTCTAATCAAATCGTTCGGCGCCCTGGGCGGAGCCAGCGCGGCGGAAAAAACGGAGATGCTCTCCGAGGGTATCGCCGAAGCGATGAACTGTACCGCGTTCGGGCTTATAGTCGCGATACCGTCGGTCGTCCTCCACGGCGTACTGGTCAGCAAAACCCAGCGGCTTAACTCGGACATCGACTCGAGCCTGGTTCCGATAGTCAACGCGCTGGCCGAACTCGAGGGGAAAGTATAAACGCGAGCCGGTAAGGAGGTAATAATATGGCGTTTACACCGAAACGCGGCCACATCAGGAAACAAAAGGTCGACGAAGAGCTCGAGCTCGTACCGTTCATAGACATGCTTGCGGTTCTCATCGTCTTCCTTCTGATGACGGCGACGGTACTCCAAACGGCGGTCATTGAGATATCCCTGCCGTCGTCGGGGATAAGCGCCGGCGGAAAAGCACCGTCGAGTCAGTCGGAACTTAATCTGTCGTTGATTATAACCGATCAGGGTTTCCGCATCGGCGGCGCGGGAGCGATATTGCCGTTAATCCCGAAGAAAAGCGACGGTAGGTACGACCTAGACAGGCTTGAGGAAGACCTAATAGAGGTTAAAAAGACTTATGAGGACCAGACGCAGATAATACTAATCAGCGAACCGGAGGTCATCTACGACGACATAATCCACATAATGGACGTATGCCACAAACCTGAGATAGGGCTCACCGATATAGCGCTGTCGGGTAGTATACAACAGTAACTCGCCGAACGACAACGTGAACCCCGTAAAGGGGGGTGAAAGAATGGCAAAAGAACCAACGAAAATATCCAGAAAAGGGAAAAAAGGCACGTTCATCGAAAAGGCGAAGGAAAGGGCGAAAGCATCCGAACAGGAAGAAGCGAGGGTACTCCTCGTATCCCTCATCGACACGTTCGTAATCATCGTCGTGTTCCTTTTCCAGAACTTCGCCGCGTCGGGCGAGATTATGACGGTTGCGCCGGACTTGATGCTACCCGAAGCCAGGGTGGATAACCAGCCGGTGGAGTCGGTCATAGTTGCCGTAACGAACAAGTCTATCGTCATCGAGGGGGTGGAAGTCGCGACCGCGGAAGAAGCCCTCAGCGACCCCGACATGGTAATCGACGGGCTTTACGAAGAGTTAGTCCGGCTCGCCGACATCAAGAGGAGAATCGCCGAGTATGACCCCGAAAAAGAGTTCAAAGGCGAAGTGGTTATACAGGGCGACAGATACATCACCTTCGAGATGGTGAAGAGGGTGATGTATACATGCGGGCGTGCCGAATACGGCGAAATTTCGCTCGCCGTGCTAAAGAACGAATAAAACTCTACGAGAAAGGGGGTGAAGATTGAATGGCTGAAACACCCCGTAAGGAAAGAGAAGTATTGGGGATACGCTTGCTACGCAGGGGGCGAAGTATCCGCGAATTCGACCTCGAAGGCGTTTTTACGGTAGGCGGACTTCGCACTAACAGCACCGTCATCCACGGCGAAGACCCGGAAGCGTCGGCGACGCACTTCAAGGAAGGGCCGGAAGGAAAAGCCGTCCTTCTGTTCGACGAAAACTCGTCGGGTCAAGTCGTAACCCGCGACGGTGAAACATCCCTGACAATCCTGCGGTCGTCGGGCGTTCTACAGCGTGAGGACAGCCGCTGGGCCTTTACAATCGAAAAAGGCGTAACCGGGACGATCGAGACGAACGGCCTGACTTTCGAATTCGGTTACAGGCCGGCGGGCGTATCCAAACCGGTAACGATCCCGGACACCGGACCTGGATTCGCGGAACAGGCGGCGATATTCGGAGGCGACGAGGACACCGTTCGTTTCCGAAAGACGTTCGCGATGTCGATGCTAGTCGGGATAGGGTTCTTCGTCTGGACCCAAGTCGCCAATCCCGTTGAACGCGAGTTCAGGATCGAAGACATCATAGAACGAGTAACCGAGCTCGAGATTCCCGACGTAGTCGTCGAAGGTGTCGGTGAAGCCGTAACCGACACCGGTACCGGTACCGGTGGCGGTGGCGGCGGCGGCGGCGGCTCCGGCGGCGGAGGTGACGGAACCGCGATGCCGTCCACCGGCGTAATGAGTATAATTACCAAAGCCGGGTTGGGTGGCGGAGGTATCGCTGACATCCTCGGCGGTGGCGGCGGAGCCGGCGACCTCGATACTATCGCGTCTGGCATAGGCGGTCTCCGGGGCGCCGGTTCGGGCGACGGCCTTGGCGGTGGACTCGGATTCGGCGACGGTACGGGTACCGGCCTCGGCGGAACGGGCGAAGGCATGGGCGCCCTGGCCGGCGGGGGCGGCGGTTTAGGTGATGGAAGCGGTACCAAACTCCATAAGAAGTCCGTAACCGTAACCGCGTCCGGGCCGAACTCGATAGCCGGCGAAGGAGCCGCAGACGCGAACCGATCGGCTGCGAGGATAAACAGCGTAATCAGGCAACACCTGGCCGGAATCCAGAACGCGTACAACAGCGAACTTAAAAAGAACCCCAATCTGGGTGGTGGGAAAATAGTCGTACGGTTCACGATATCGCCCGACGGTTCCGTAACCAGCGCCAGCATCGTAAGCTCGAGCATGGGCGCCCCCGGTCTAGAATCGTCGATTATCTCCCGTATCTACGGGTGGCGGTTCCCGTCCGGTGCGTCCGGCGAAGTGACGGTCGTGTACCCGTTCGTTTTTATCGCGACCGGATAATGAAAAACTCCCGGGCGGTCTTCCTTGACCGCCCGGGCAGAAAAGCGTATACTTAACCCGTAATTCGGGTTATATACCGGCACTCGCTCGAAAAGAGGTGAGATATGCCTGGTACAATATATATACATAGGGATGGCAAGAACTACGGCCCACTGACGGTCGAAGAAACCGTCAACCTGGCCAAAACCGGCGGGCTCGCCGCCGGCGACCCGGTCTGGACCGGCGACACCGAAAAATGGGTTCGGGCGGCGGACGTAACGTTCCTGGACGGGGTGTTTGGCGCAATGCCGGCCGAACCACCGCAGGTCCAGTATTACGTCCGCGTGGGCGAAGAAACCGCCGGACCGATGGCGTTAGACGAAGTCATCGGTATGGTAAAGGCCGGGCGGTTGAAGTCCGACGATCTGGTATGGCACGCGGAAGAAAAAAGGTGGAAACGCGGCGCCGAAGTCCTGGAGCTGGCTCCGCATTTCGTTTCGGCTATCTACCGTAAAGCGGGGGAACCGGCGGCCGAACCGGAAGGTACTGGAGAAGTAGCCGGGGTTATCGAAAGGAAATACGCCGCGGATTTTCAGCGGGACAAGGCGATGCTGAGCACCGTGGACGATGACCGCAACTTCCTGAAAACGCTTGTGTTCGTGTCCCTGCTGTACGTTATGGTTATACTGACGGTAAACTTCGTTTATGTCCCGGAAACCGACGAAGAAACGAGCCTGGAGATTTTTCACCGGGTCGCGAAGTTGGTTGTCGACGAACCTATTGCCATCGAAGCGATAGAAGAAGCGCCCGTTACCGACGTACCCGAAGGCGTGAGTACGGGGAACGGCACGGGCAGCGGCGGAGGCAGCGGTCCCGGCACCGGCGGCGAACCCGGCGGCGACGACTTCGCTTCCGCGGGCGTCGTCGGCCTGATTACGAGCCTGAGCGGTACGGGTAACGTCGTTGATATGATCGGTACCGGCGGCGACCTCGATCTGGCCGTCTCCGGCCTGGGCGGGTTGAAAACCGGCGGTACTCCCACCATCGGTACCGGCGGCGGGCTTGGCAGCGGCCTCGGCCCAGGCGGAGGCCTCGGCATGGGCGGCGGCGAAGGGTTAGGAATGCTCGCCGACAAGAATAAAACTATGGTCGGGATGACCAACCTTAAAAACGCCCGGATAAGCACGACGCCGCCGTCGATAAGCGGCTCAGCGGTGGGCCACAGTAAGCGCTCCAGCGCCGTAATCGCGGCGGTAGTAAACAGGCACAAGACGGGGATAGAATACATCTACAAGAAATACCTGAAGACCAACCCCGGGATGGAAGGCAAGATCGTCGTCCGGTTTACGATAGCCGCGTCGGGCGCCGTGACCTACTCGGCCGTCGTGGCGTCCACGATAGGGCACCCGGCCTTCGAAGGCGAAGTCGCGGCCCGAATTACCACCTGGAAATTCCCGGAAATAGAAGCGGGCGAAGTAACGGTCGATTACCCGTTCGTCTTCTTCGCGGCCGGCGGGTAAGACGGTAAAACTAACTATAAATACCGCCCGTTACGGGCGGTATTTTTTTGCCGAAAGCGGAACGTTTGATGGTTTTCGAATACTAACATCGTAAGAACCGGCCAACGACCGTAAACGGGGCTGGTTGAACGCTTAATCGCACCCGGAAGCACCGGATTATATTGACTTGGTACGACCTCTATGTTAGCTTGACCGTCCCGCCGAGGAACACACTACTCGGACGACCCGATAAGGGTTTCCATAACGACGATAGGGGTATGAGATGTCGCCGGTAAAACCGCGCCCCGTTATCGGGGAGATATTTCCTTACAAACCCGGTAAGCCGATAGGCGAAGTACAACGCGAGTACGGCCTCGAGGAAGTCATACAGTTGGCGTCCAACGAGAACAGGCTCGGCCCGTCGCCCAAGGCGCTCGAAGCTATCCGCGAAAACCTGGATGAAATTTGCCTGTATCCCGAAGGTTCCGGTTACTACCTGGTCCAGGCGCTGGCGGAAAAACACGGCCTTTCCTTCGACCAAATAATACTGGGCAACGGCGCGAACGACGTTATCGAGCTGATAACTAAAACCTTCGTACACCCGGGCGAAAACGTAATCTACGGCTTCCCTTCGTTCATAATGTTCGAGATAGCCGTTAAAATGGTCGACGGCGAGTGGCGCCGGGTCCCGCTGAAGGAATACAGGTTCGATCTGCCGGCGATGGCCGACGCGGTGGACGAGAAAACGAAAGTCGTCTTCATCGCGAACCCCAACAACCCGACCGGGACGATAGTAACGAAAGACGAGCTTGACGCGTTTCTCGACAAGTGCCACGACGGCGTACTGGTAGTATTGGACGAAGCCTACTTCGACTTCGTAACGGACCCGGACTACCCAAATGGGGTCGAGTATTTGAAAGCGGATAAACCGGTGATGGTTATCCGCTCTTTTTCCAAGAACTACGGGCTGGCCGGGCTGCGACTCGGATGGGGCGCCGCTCATCCCGAGACGATAAGCCATATCCAACGAATCCGCCAACCCTTCAACTGCAACCGCCTCGCACAAGTCGCCGGCGTAGCGGCCTTGGGAGACGAGGAGCACCTCGTACGGAGCCGGGAGATGGTCGAAGAAGGGCGAGAATACCTATACGGCGAATTCGAACGGCTGGGGCTAGAGTATGTAACGTCGCACGCCAACTTTATACTTGTAAACTTCGGGACCGACATCGGGCCGCTTTACGAGAAACTGTTGGAGCGGGGAATAGTCGTGCGGCCGATGGCTCCGTGGGGTTACCCGGAATCGGCCCGGGTAACGGTAGGCACGATGGAGGAAAACGAGACGTTCGTAAAAATATTGGAGGAAGAACTGCACACTCCGTAAGGAGAATAGGTTATGAAAAGAGCCCTAAAATCATTAACGGCCGCAGCGGTATTCGCGAGCGCTTTCTCTGCGCAAGCGGCCGAGTTCGACCTGAATAAGATACGCGAAGACCTGGCGACGATGAACCAGGAATGGGCGGAAGAGATATGGAACGCCGACGCGTACGGCGAGGAGGTCGACCGGGCTTCCATAATGGCCAAGTATCCCTATCTATCAGATAATAAAGAGCTTGTAGATTTCGTTAAAGCCGAGTACGAAGCCGAAACCGACCCGGTCGAAAAGCGGCGCCTCCGCCTGCTGTACTGGGACATCTCCGGGACGTACATGTTCGAGAAGATGGTCGGCATCTACGACGAGATGGACAACACGAGGGCCGGGGCCGTGTTCTACGGTAAGGAGTTCGATGAACCGGTCGCGTACCGGGACCTCTGGTGGTATTACAATAACCTCGGGAAAGACGAACTCGATAAAAGGGCCGAGATATACTTCGTGGACACGAACTTCGTCGTAAACGTCCTGAACCCGATGCACCGCAAACGTATCGACGAAATCCGGGCGAACTGCGACGAAATCGGGTTCGATAGCTATACGGCGTACGACGAGTACACAACCGGTTTCGACCACGCGGCCCTTACCGAGCAGGCGTATAAATTCCTGGGCGACACCCAGGAAATATACGAAGACATCGTTACCCAAAAATGTAGGGAAGTATTGGGGAAAGGCCCTTCAGAGACGGTCCCCTGGGAGCGGGGTATTATCTGGCACAAAAAAGCTTTCGACGAGTACTTCCCCGCGGACGAGATGCTCCCTTTCACATACGGCTACTTCGCCGGGTTGGGCCTCGACCTTCGGGACAACCCGAATATAATGATAGACGACGAGGACCGGGAACGGAAAGAACCCCGGGCCGCCTCCTATTCTATCTCGGTTCCCGACGACATCAGGATAAACCTAAAACCGCTGGGCGGGATGTACGATTATGAGGCGGCGCTTCACGAGTCGGGACACGCCTTGCACTACTCGTACACTGACGCGGAGCTGGCGTATGAGTTCCGCCACCTGGGCACCAACAGCCTTACCGAGACGTACTCGTTCCTCTTCGAGGGCATGTTCCTCAATCCGGTCTTTTTGGAAGAAGAAGCGGGCATGCCGAAGGAAAAGGTAAACGAATACATGGACGTCGCCCTCCTTTCGGACCTGGCCGGGGCTCGTTATTACGCGATGAACGTCATCTATGAAGCAAAGCTCCACGGCGGCACGTCGGATGACCCGCTCGCTTTTTACGTCGGGCTAAGAGATACATACGGGGTTTTTCCGAGGGAACCCTACCAGAACGAAGCCGCTTACCTCGAGGTGGATGAAGAGTTTTACTCGCGGGATTATATGACGGCGTGGTACGCGGAAGCTCAACTCCGGGCGAAGTTGGAAGACGAGTTCGGCGTACGTTGGTACAAGGACCCCGCCGCCGGCGAGTTTCTGAAGGATTTATTCCGCCGGGGCGACTCATGGGAAACGGAGGATATGCTCCGGTATATAGGTTACGACGGTCTCGACTCGTCGTACCTGGCGACGGACTTCGCAGAGATGTACGATACCTTCAAATCGAACCGCTAGCCGGTGAATCCGTCGATAAAGAAAGGGCCCAAACGGGCCCTTCTATTGTTTTACCGATTCAGACTGGCCGTTAGAACAGGCCAAAACCGCCATAAATCGCGAGCATGTTCACGTGTTTCGCGGTCGGCGCTTGATAGCCCGGGACGTTCCGTTCCATAAATCGGTCCACGGACGTGGTCCCGATGTTGAAAGCCATCATATAACGTACGCCGAACTTGATGGAGATTATCGGGAACTTGTTCAGGAGCGCCCCGCCGCCTTCGACATAGAAACCGTAACTGTTGTCGGGTTCGACGGGGAAATCAAATCCCGGGATATAACCCTCCAGAATGCTAAGCGGTACGCCTACGGCCGAAAGCTCGCGCCGTACGTACATAAAACCGGGCTCGAAGTGTATGCCCAGCATGAAGTGATCGAGGGCCTGAATCCTAACGCCGGCGCCTACGGTATAAAGGCTCGACTCGATATCACCGTACTTATCGATCTCGGGCGGGATTCCGCCTGGGAACATCTCGTCCAGATAATCACCCATAGCCTTATCGAACTGGGCGTCCTTGCCCAGGGACGCGTACGTACCGTTCGGGACGATGTATAACGGCCCCGGCAGCGGTAGCTTTATCCCGAGGTTAATGAACATACCGCCGCCGTACCGTTCGCTAAGTTCGCCCATTGTCTTGGTATAACCCAATTTGAAATCGAGAAAAGCGAACGTAGCCGACGCGCAAAGGGCTAACGTTACGAGCATATAAAGGAAATGTCGCAGCCGCATAATCTATCTCCTTGAGTTTATTGTCGAGGGAATTAAAGGCTTACCGGGATTATATAGGGCGATATGGGTAAAGTCAAGCGCGGTTTCTACCGTGAGGGATTCGTAAAACCGTGGGGAATTCGTAGCTAGCATCGGTTAGTGCCCGCCCAATCGCCGTTGACTTGAACCGGCGCGTGTGGTAAGTTTCGACGCGAACCGCGAGAGTGGCGGAACTGGCAGACGCGTTGGATTTAGGAACCGATTTAGGTCGGATACGTAAACTCGCTGATATCAACAGGATACGACTTAACCGCCTGAAAACGGGCGGTTTTTTTATTCGGTAAACTCGGGTAACAGACGGTTATTATTGGCAATTCAGGGGATTTTTGACACAGAATTAACACAAGAAGCAGACGCTTACTTCCTACTGTTTCCCTACCTTACGAACGTGAATTGGAGTAATCCCCCGGGTCACACGCGCGGAGATACTAGGTCAAAAAACGAACGATGCCGTACGGCATACGCGTTAAGAGGGAGATTCCCTTGACTTTTTTTACGTAATCGTATAACTTAACCGGTGCCAACTACGGAGCCGAAATACAAGTATTAATAATCCGGTGAATCTAATGACGGGTAATAGTAAAGCTAGTAAACCTTCGAACGGAGGTAAGCCCCGAAAATCGTTCGGGGATTTCTCCGAGTTATCTCGTAAGATACTACGGTACGCCAACCGCGGCGTAAACAGGCTTGAGTTCCAGCGTGAGATATCGGTTATAATCGCGGATTTTTCGGGATGCGATAACGTAGAGTTCCGCCTCCAAGACGGCGACCAAAATTATTTGTCCGAGTTAACGCGAACCCCCGAGGAAGGTTTTAAATTCGGTGTCTTTCCTCACTTTATAGACGAGAAAGGAAAGGAGATTCCCTGCGTAGCCGGCGATTCGGAAGTCGAAAAGTTATGCGGGAATATCGTATTACGCCGTTTTGATCCGGACGAACCCCGTCTGACTAAAAACGGTAGTTTTTGGACCGGCGATGCTTATAGTCTTTTTGATAAGGATGCGAACGGTTATAAATCTTTAGCGATTATACCTTTTATTATCAACGAGGAGAACATCGGTCTACTGCAGTTAAAAAGCCTTGTAAAGGAGTTCTTTTCTAAGGACGATTTAGAGTTTTACGAAGGCATCGCCCAGAGTATAGGCACCGCTGTCGATGATCGCCGAGCCCAGTTCAAATTACGTGAACGGGTAAAAGAAATGACGTGTCTATACGGTATCGCGAAAATAGCTTCGCAGGAAACCCTTTCTACGGGGCAAATCCTAAAAAAAATCGTGGACTTATTTCCGCCCGCGATGCAATACCCCGAAATAACCGAGGGACGAATCGTTCTTTACGGCGTGCCGTATACTACGGAGGGATTCGAGGAGTCCCCGTACAAATTATCGGCGGACATAACCGTGAACGGCGTGATTTGCGGCGTCGCCGAAGTATTTTATAGAGAAGAAAAGATGAGTTACGAAGCAGGTTTATTCTTGCAAGAGGAACAGAGCCTTATAGATGGCGTCGCTCGCCAGGTCGGTTTAATTATCGAGAACCGCTTAGCGGAGGAGGAAAGGGCGACGCTTCAAGGACAATTACGCCACGCTGACCGCCTCGCGACGATAGGGCAATTGGCGGCGGGCGTGGCTCACGAGATAAACGAGCCGTTGGGGGCTATACTAGGTTTCGCGCAGTTTATAGGAAAGACCGAAGGCCTCCCCAGACAGGTGGAAGAAGACGCCGGTAAAATCGTGAACGCTTCTCTCCATGTACGGGAAATAGTGAAAAAGCTACTCATATTCGCAAGCCAGATGCCTACGAAGAAATCCGCAGTAAACTTGAACAAGATAATCGAAGAGGGGCTTTTGTTCCTTGAATCAAGATGCGCCAAGGAAGACATCGAACTCGTTCGTTCTCTCTCGTCGGATATACCCGATATCGTCGCCGACCCGGGGCAATTGAACCAAATCCTCGTCAATCTCGTAGTTAATGCCATCCAATCGATGCCGGACGGAGGTACGCTTACGATAAGTACAGGGGTCGAAGACGAATGCGTTTTCATGGCCGTCGAAGATACGGGTATCGGTATGCCTGACGAGGTCAGGAATCGAATATTCTTACCTTTCTATACTACCAAAGATGTCGGCCACGGTACCGGTTTAGGCTTGCCGGTAGTCCACGGGATAGTAACTTCCCACGGCGGTACTATTACTGTAAAAACCGAATTGGGAAAAGGTTCGCGTTTTAAGGTGCGTCTCCCGATAGAGTGGAACGAAGAACGCGGAGGGAGGGCAGAAAATGGCGCGGGCTGAAAAGGAACACATCCTTGTAGTAGATGACGCGCAGGATACGCTCGAGTTAGTCCAGAGGAACCTCACATCGGAAGGTTATGGCGTCTTTACAGCCGGGGATGTCGGAGAGGCGATAAAATTACTCGAGTCGGCGGCCGTTGACTTGGTCATAACCGACATGAAAATGCCCGAAGTCAGTGGTTTCGACCTGATTAGGCACGTACGGGAAAATTTCCCCGATACCGAGTTGATGATGATAACCGGTTATCCGTCCGTACCGGACGCTGTTAAAGCCGTGAAAACGGGCGCCGAAGAATACTTGCCCAAGCCTTTCACCGACGAAGAGCTTTTATCCACCGTTGAGCGCGTGTTAGAAAAACTCCGTTTGCGGAGGAAAGCACGGGGGGTAGAGTCGGAGGTAAAAAGGACTTACCACGGCCTTATAGGCGAATCGAAAGCCATGCAGATCATCAACGACGAAATCGAGAAAGCCGCTACGACCGACGCGACGGTACTTATCAGCGGAGAGAGCGGGACAGGAAAGGAGCTCGTAGCTAGGGCTATCCATTACGAGAGCCGCCGGGCGTCGGCACCGTTCATCCCGGTAAACTGCGGGGCGATCCCATCGGAACTGTTGGAGAGCGAACTATTCGGTTACGTAAAAGGGGCCTTTACGGGGGCAAGGGAAACCCGCGCCGGTTTTTTCCAAACCGCCGACGGGGGAACGATTTTCTTGGACGAAATCAGCGAAACCAGCCAACAGATGCAAGTAAAACTCCTACGGGTTCTTCAGGACAAGGAATTCTATATGGTCGGGTCGAGGCGATCCCAAAAAGTCGACGTGAGAATAGAGGCGGCGACGAACAAAGACCTGTTAAACCTCGTAGAAAAAACGGCGTTTCGCGACGACCTTTATTACCGTTTGGCGGTGATTACGATAGACGTTCCGCCCCTTAGAGAACGAGGGGACGATATATTATTATTGACTAGCCATTTCCTCGCTAAATACGCTAAAGAGTCGGATAAGATCGTCCCTGAGCTTTCCGATGGAGTTATCGACATTATTAAAGGGTATAACTGGCCCGGTAACGTTCGCGAACTTGAAAATTTTATACAACGTTTAGTAGTTATGAGCGAGAGCGATACGATCGACGTACAAGACCTACCGTCGCTAATGCGGTTCAGGGCACCAAGCAAATCCGGGCTTAACCGGACTTTAGAAGAGGTAGAAGCCGAACATATAGCCAACGTTCTAGCAAGCGTAGAAGGGAATAAGACCAAAGCGGCGGGGATACTCGGTATAGACAGAAAGACCCTTCGTAAAAAGCTCGAAAAGGTCCGAAACAAGGAATAGGGCGTAGTTTATCAAGCCGGGGAATATTTCCCCGGCGGTCATATATTCCCCGGAAAAAACCTAGTGAATTCTTTGGTCGCTGCATAAGCGACTTTTTTTATTGCCCCAAGGTAAACCCCTAAGCCTATCATTTTCAAATAGTTAATTCGTTTGCGATTCCACTGGCGGTTTTTCCTAACGCTAGCGCGTTTTGGCACGGTTTTAGCATATATAAACTTCGGAGATTCGTCCGTATGTACTTAAGGACCGACCAATACCTTAAGGAGGAGTTATGTCCGGCGTAACTACGAAATCTAAAGAAAAGTTTAAGGAAAAGCCGAAAACCGACGTAAGTCGCACAACGGTACTTCGAGGTATATGTATTACCTGCAATTACGCCGCTGATTGCGCGCATCTCAAACGGAACCCTAACGTCTCGATTTGGCATTGCGAGAATTACGACGACCACGTCGAGCCCGGCGAAACCGTACCCGAAATAAGTATCCCGGTGGTTAATAATGACGTGGTTTTAGGGGTTGAGACGGAAAAAACCGCCGTCGAAATCAAGGGGCTCTGCATAGATTGCGAGAACCGCGACGGGTGCGCTCACGCGATGAAAACCGGCGGCGTATGGCATTGCGAAGAGTATCTATGAAGAAAGCATCCTTTCTTCGCTCTTATTCTATAACGGCCTTGACCTCTCCAATTGAGTCGAAGGGGTAATAATGGGACCGATACCGACCGAGGAAGAAAAACCTGCCGGAAGGCAACGCGTGTCTAAACCTGGGAAAGAAGGGGGAGTTGGCGGTATTTGTTCGACGTGCAATCAGGCCGCGAGCTGTTCGTATAGGTTAAAGAACGAGGGTTTGGTTATATGGGAATGCGACCTTTACGAAAGTTACGAAACGCCCGGCGTCGCTAAAATCGCAGAAAAATACGAAGGGAAGCCGGGCTCGGTCATATCGATACTCGAGGAAATTCAAGCGACGTACGGATACTTACCGCCCGATATGTTGAAGGAGTTATCCGAGGCGACCGATTATTCCCTGGTCGATGTATACGGGGCCGCGACCTTCTATAAATCCTTCAGCCTCAAACCGAGAGGTAAATACCTAGTATCGGTTTGCCTGGGTACCGCGTGCCACGTACGCGGCGGTCCGGCGGTAGCCAAGGAGTTCGAACGGAGACTCGGGATTCGCGCCGGCGAGACCACGGCCGATAAAGAATTTACGCTCGAGACGGTCAACTGCTTGGGCGCTTGCGCTCTCGGCCCGGTGGTAGTAGTAGAAGGACACTATTTCCCTCAGGTTAATCCGGAGAAGGTGGAACGGATTATTGACAGGACCCGCGAAGGGCTAGACAAGATAGAAATCGAAGGGGACGAAAGGATTTTCCCGATAGAGGTCAGCTGCCCCAGGTGTAATCATAGTCTGATGGACGCCGGACACCTCATCGACGGTTACCCGTCTATTCGGGTGACGCTGTCCTTCGGCCATACCCACGGCTGGCTACGAATGTCAAGTCTATACGGAAGCTACAACGTCGAATCCGAATACGAGATACCTAAAAGAACGATCGTTAATTTCTTTTGCCCATACTGCCACGCCGAACTTCGGGCCGCGACCGCCTGCCCGGAATGCCAGGCGCCGATGGTGCCTATGATAGTCCACGGCGGCGGCATCGTCCTGATCTGTTCGCGGCGCGGGTGCAAGGGTCACATGTTGGACTTTGACGGCGCTAATATTTAAGGACCGAGCGGGACTTCGGGCCGTTATTAAAAAGGAGTTGAACGCCGACCTGATACGGCTGAATCATGGATAAATTAAATTCTATCGAAGATTTATCGGAACTTCGGGCCCGTTTGGAAGCGGATAAAGAACTAAACGAAGAACTTCAAATCCCGACTATCGTTATCCCCGCAGGTACCTGCGGCCAGGCAAGCGGAGCGAACGATTTAATCCGCGTGACGAAAAGGGAGATTTTAGAGCGGGACCTCGCTGGTAGGATAAACCTATGTATAACTGGTTGCAACGGTTACTGTCAAATGGAACCGCTGGTACTCGTTGAACCTTACGGTTATTTTTACCCGAGAGTATCGCTCGAGGAAATGGTCCGAATCGTAGAGGCGACAGCGCTCGGCGAAGCCGCTGAAGCACTCCTTATCGAAGACTCGGAAACGGGCGAACCAATACGAAACCGGTCCGAAATCCCGTTCTTTAAGAAGCAGGTACGTACCCTGTTAGCCAAAAACGAAAATATAGACCCCATCAGAATATATAACTACATAGAAAACGGAGGATATTCGGCTTTAGCAAAAACGCTGGAGAAAAGCGATACAAATTGGGTAATCGAAGAAGTAGAACGGTCGGGCATCCGGGGCCGAGGCGGGGCCGGATTCCCTACGGGTTTGAAGTGGCGGCTATTATCGAAACAACCTAACGGCGGGGGGAAGTATATAGTCTGCAACGCCGACGAAGGCGACCCCGGGGCGTACATGGACCGCAGTGTACTCGAAGGCAATCCCCACAGTATTATTGAAGGTATGCTTATATGCGCTTACGGGACCGGCGCAACCGAGGGAGTAATCTACGTCCGCAACGAGTACCCGCTGGCGATAAAGCACCTTATTATCGCACTGAGACAGGCGTACGAGCTGGGGCTTCTCGGCGAAAATATTTTGGGGACCGGGTTCTCGTTCGATATTGAAATAGTTCGCGGCGCCGGTGCCTTCGTTTGCGGGGAGGAGACCGCACTCATTAAATCGGTAGAGGGGTTTATGGGCGAGCCCAGGCAGCGACCACCGTATCCGATAGAAAAGGGTATCTGGGGACGCCCGACCTGTATAAACAACGTCGAAACGCTGGCTAATATACCGATAATAATCAACCGGGGAGGGGCGGAATACGCGAAGATAGGGGTACCCGGTAATACGGGGACCAAAATATTTTCGCTCGTAGGCAAGATAAAAAATACCGGGTTGGTCGAGGTACCGTTGGGTATAAAGATCGGTGAAGTCGTCTACGATATAGGCGGAGGACCCGTCGGAAAGGCCAAAATCAAAGCCGTTCAGACAGGCGGGCCGTCCGGCGGTTGTATACCCGCCTCGATGTTCGACCTGTCTATCGACTACGACAGCCTGGCCGAGGTCGGTTCAATTATGGGTTCCGGCGGCATGATAGTAATGGACGACAGTACCTGCATGGTCGACGTCGCCAAGTATTTTATGAACTTGCTGAAAGACGAATCCTGCGGCAAGTGTTTCACGTGCCGCAAAGGGACCCAACGGATGTATGAAATATTAGATGATATAACTAAGGGGAACGGGACGCTCGACGATTTGGAAATCCTGGAAGAACTGGCGGAAGTAGTACTGGACACAACGATGTGCGCATTGGGGCAGACCGCGTCGAACCCGGTTCTCAGCACTTTAAGGTATTTCCGCCACGAATACGAGCGGCACATCGTCGATAAACGCTGCGACGCCGGCGTATGTAAAGACCTGGTCGGCGCGCCGTGCCAGGCCGCCTGCCCGCTCGGTACCGAGGCCTGGCGTTATATTGCTTTAATCGAGAAGGGCGATTACGAGGAGGCTTACAGGATCATCAGAGAACCGAATCCGTTCCCGTCCGTATGTGCCCGTGTCTGTCACCATCCTTGCGAGGATAAGTGCCGGTCGGGCACCACCGGCGACGAGCCCATCTCAATTCGGGCCTTAAAACGGTACGTTACCGACACGGTTGACCCGGAAGTATACAAACGGCCCTTTGTACCAGCCGACGACGAGGCCGCGAAAGTGGCGGTCATAGGTTCGGGCCCGGCCGGCCTTACGGCCGCGCATTACCTTTCCCGCGAGGGGTATAAAGTAACGGTTTACGAAGCCGACGAAAAACCCGGCGGGATGCTGGTCAGCGCTATACCCGCCTATCGTTTACCCCGTAAGGTTTTGACGAAAGAGATTGATTCGCTTTTGAACGAAAACGTAAATATCGAACTGAATACCGCATTGGGGAGCGATATAACCATAGAGACGTTATTCAAAGACGGATATTCGGCCGTCTTCGTCGCCACCGGCGCCCATAGAAGCCGCGGATTGGACATCGAAGGAGAGGAAGCCGACGGAGTTTATCCGGCGATGGCTTTCCTGAAAGCGTTCAACCTTCGCGAAGAGAGTCTGGCCCGCGGGCGCGTCGGCGTAATAGGCGGCGGCAACTCGGCCGTGGACGCGGCGCGCGTCGCCTTGCGCCAAAAAGACGTGGAGAGCGTGACGATATACTATAGACGTACCCGTGACGAAATGCCGGCGTACCATGAAGAGATCGAGGGCGCGTTGGAGGAGGGCGTTGGACTGGAAACGTTGGTCTCGCCGGTTAGGGTTGTTAAAAATAAAGGCAAACTCGAACGCGTTAGATTCATAAAGAACGAGTTAGGTGACAGGGACAACAGCGGTAGGCGCAGACCCGTGCCGGTGGAAGGTAGCGAGTTCGACGTAACCCTCGATACGCTGATCGTGGCGATCAGCGAAGAACCGGACACCGACATGTTGACAGATACGGGGGTCGAAATAAGCAAATGGGGGACCCTCGAGGTGGACGAAAAGACCGTTGCCACGAACGTGCGGGGGGTCTTTGCTGGCGGCGACGTCGTGAGCGGTCCGAACACGGTAGTCGAAGCGATAGCCGCCGGAAAAAAAGCCGCCGAGGTTATCGGGCGCTATCTACGCGGCGAAGAACTCCGGGTGCCGCCCGAAGTAAGCCTACCGGAAGTGTATATCGAGCCGGCGGCGGTTCCCGACGACGAGCCGGCGGAAGCGTACAGGGTGTCGCCTCCTGTGGCGCCGGTCGAGTCGAGAAGTAAAGGTTTCGACGAAGTCGAATTGGCGTTGTCCGAAGACAACGCGCGGCATGAAGCGAGAAGGTGCCTACGCTGTGACCTGGAGTTTACACAGGTGGAAGAAGTGGAATTAGCCGCTTCGGCGGAGGAAAGTTAACATGGTTAAATTTACTCTAAACGGTCTCGAAGTGGAAGTCGAAGAGGGCACGACGATACTCGAAGCCGCCAGGTTTTTCGGGTTTCCCATTCCGACCCTTTGTTATAACGAGGCCCTTTCGCCTTACGGCGCGTGTAGGCTCTGCGTCGTCGAGATCGGCGAAGGCCCGAAAGCGAAGCTCGTGTCGTCCTGTACTTATCGCGTAGAGGAGGGGCTGAAGGTCCGTACCGCGTCCGAGCGCGTTATCAAAGCGCGTAAGATGGTTATCGAGCTTCTCCTGGCGTCGTGTCCCCAGTCCAAGATTATACAGGACTTGGCTTCCGCCCACGACGTTCGCCGACAGCGGTTCAAACAAGAGTACGAGGATTGCATCCTTTGCGGGTTATGCGTGCGGATGTGCGAGGAGCAGATGATGGCCAAGGCCATCGGCTTCAGGGAACGCGGCGAGAGACGGAGTATCGGCACGCCGTTCGATATCAAGTCCGAGGAATGCCGGTTGTGCGGCGGGTGCATTTATATCTGTCCGGCATGTCAGTTGAGGTGTACGTATACCGAGCCCGAAGAAGCTATCTGCGGCGGGTGCGCGAATATCAGCGTGCCCTGCGTCGAAAAAGAACAGTTCGACGATATGATGTGCTATATGGAGCCCTGCGTGGCTTGCGAGATTATAGATAGCGAAAAGTGAAAGGAGTTTTGAGATATGTCTCTCTCAAAAATAAACGCGTCGGCGGCGACCCTAACTAAAAACAGGACCGAAGGTTCGGTAGTACCGGCTTCGGGTATGTGCGTGACCTGCGTTGACGGGTGCATCGGTATGTGCGAAATAGGGAAATCCGCGTACCGGGGCCACGAGGTTATATATCCGCAGCCGTTCGGGGTCATAACCACGGCGGGCGAGAAAATATACCCCGTCGATTATTCCCACTTCAACATAATGGGTACTGCCGTCGGGGCATACGGCGTAGAAGCCGACAGCGACAAAGCGGTATTTCCCGCCGTCAATCTCGAGGTATCGTTCGGCCGTGAAAACGGTGTCAAGTTCCGTTATCCGTGGATAATACCGGGTATCGGTTCGACGAACATCGCCAAGAACAACTGGGAAGGCCTGGCCATAGGTTCGGCCCTCGCCGGCACCGGTTTAACGATTGGGGAGAACGTCGCCGGTATGGACCCTGAATCGGTCATCGAAAAAGGCCGCGTAATCGACACGGTGGACTTGAAGAATAGGGTGGAATTGTACAAAGACCACCAACGCAACGGTTACGGCGCGATAATCGTCCAGGCCAACGTCGAAGACACCGCGCTGGGCGTCCAAGAGTACGCTATAGAAAAACTAGGCGTGGAATGCGTCGAACTCAAGTGGGGCCAGGGCGCGAAGAACATCGGCGGCGAGGTAAAGATAAGAGACCTTGGCAAAGCCCAGATGTTATACGAGCGCGGCTACGTCGTCCTACCGGACCCGACCGACCCGCACGTCATAGAGGCGTTCGAAAAGGGGGCGTTCAAAGAATTCGAGCGGCATTCGCGCGTCGGGATGGTTTCCGAGGAATCTTTTGCGAAAAGGGTCGAGGAACTGCGGAAAGCCGGCGCTAAATACGTGTTCCTCAAGACCGGAGCCTACAGGCCCGCCGACCTGGCGCGGGCTGTGAAGTTCGCGTCCAAGTACAAATTAGACCTCCTCACAGTGGACGGCGCCGGAGGCGGTACAGGCATGAGCCCCTGGCGTATGATGAACGAGTGGGGGGTCCCGCCCGTCGAACTCCATTCGCTTATGTATAATTATGCGAAACTGCTTTCGGACAAGGGAGAGCACGTACCCGCCCTGGTGGCCGCTGGCGGTTTCATTTTCGAGGACCAGATATTTAAAGCGTTGGCGTTGGGAGCGCCTTTCGTTAAGCTCGTCGGTATGGCACGCTCCCCGATAGCCGCCGCGATGGTAGGTAAAACAATCGGGCGCGCGATCGACAACAATCAACTCCCGGTCTACGTCGAGCGGTTCGGCGACTCCATAGACGAAATCTTCGTGACCGCCAACGAGCTACGCAAAGAGCTCGGGGACGACGAGTTCGAAAAACTCCCGCCCGGCGCGATAGGATTATACACGTACTACGAACGTCTGGCCCAGGGATTGCGCCAATTAATGGCGGGGAGCCGGAAATTCACCCTGGAGTATGTTTCAAGGGACGATATAGCCGCGCTGACGCCTGAAGCCGCCGACGTCAGCGGAATAACTTACGTGATGGACGTCGATAAGGCCGAAGTCGACGAGATACTCGAAGAAGCAGGTCGTGAAGTTACCGTCGGTAATTAAGTAGGTAAATTAACGCGCTGTTGATATGTGGTTTTCGAACCGAAATTCCAGGTTACGATGTAGAAAGTTATTTAAGAACTGAGCCGATAAGTATAGACTCTGACGGTTCGGCGGTAAAGTGCAGACTGTTCGAAAACGGCGGTCCGCAAAAATCCAGAAGGAGTAGTACAAATTTATGCCGCGCTTACGCGCGGCTTTTTACTTGAATCTTTTAACGCTTTATGATATATATCCTATCGGTTAACTAGGACTTCCGAACAATGGGATTTTTAGTCGCAATTATAACGCTTCCGTAACTCTGTCCTATTCCGCGGGTTATAAGTCAGACGGTTAATATTTTAAAGCTAAGATAGAGGAAGGAAACGCGTCGAAGCGGAAAACGGAAAAAGTATGGAAGGAGGTGAAAGAAAGGTGAAAAAGCCCTTAAAACGAAAGCCCGTTTCCACCGTTAAACTACGACCTGAAAAACGAGGGCCCGAATCGGTAATAACCCTTGAAACTTTCGACGAGATTATCGACTTCGCTATAGAAGAAGAAAAGGAGACGTATCGTTTCTATAAAAAGCTTGCCAGGATGATGAGACATAAGTGGATTAAAGACGTCCTCGAGAATCTCGCCAAAGAGGAGCTTAAGCATGAAAAATTTCTAGAGAACTACAAACGGACGGCTCATATACCTCGAATAGAGAAGGTACAGGATCTTAAAACGCTTGAATGTATAAAACCGGATATCCACCCTCATGAAGATATGAACTACGGTGACGTGCTTGTTATCGCGATCGAAGTCGAGGAATCGGCGATCAGGGCGTATGAAAGCTTGGCTGATAAAGCTACTGATCCTAAAACGCGCGGAATTTTCCTTGCGTTGGCTTATCGGGAAATGTTGCAAAAGTCGAAGCTACAAGTCGAATACGACGAACACTACCTGACTCAGGATTGAGTAACGCTTATTTAACGGCGTATGAATTTTCGTTGAAACAAAGGAAAACCGATCGCTCTGTTTATTAAGGTATATCGGACAACGGGATTTTCCTGAGTTAGGTATTAACCTTAAAAAAGCATGGCCGCGATAAGAGGGTTAAAGCGTATAAGTTCCAGAATAGGAAAAAGCACCGAGAAAAAGGGAGAGAATGATGGGCAATTACGACATCGTAATTCTGGGGGGTGGGCCGGCGGGCGTGCAATCCGCGCTTTCCGCAAGGAATTCGTGGCCCGGCAAAACGATAGCGTTGATACGTAAAGACGAAGTGCCGATGTTCCCATGCGGGATACCGTACGTTTTTCACACGCTTAAGTCCGTAGACGAAAACATACTCCCGGACACGGCTTTAGAGAAGAGCGGAGTGAAAATTATTGTCGGGGAAGTATCTGGAAGGTCCGGCAAGATCCTTCACTTGGCCGACGACCGGGAAGTCGGGTTCGATAGATTGGTACTCGCTTTCGGATCGCTACCTGAAACGCTTCCTATAGAGGGGAGTGAAAACGAGAGTATATATACCGTCGGGAAAAGCTACGAGTATCTTAAAAGGTTCCGTAAAGCGATCGACGATTCAGACGATATTTTGATAATCGGCGGCGGCTACATCGGCGTAGAAATAGCCGACGAATTATCTAGGGCCCGTAGGTTGGTTACTATCGTAGAAATGATGCCGTCTTTACTGCCGAATACGATGGACCCCGAGTTCGGTGATACCGCCGAGGAGGAACTGGAAAAACAAGGGTGTAAAGTAGTCACAGGCATAAAAGTAGAGAAAATAACGGGCGACGGGAAGACGATCGGCGCCGAACTCGAAGATGGAAACCGTATAGATGCCGATATCGTTATTATCGCCGCTGGCTATAGGCCTAACGTCGAGATGGCTAAGAAGATGTGGGTGGCGGCCGACCCGGAGTACGGCGTACTGGTGGATGAGTATCTACGTACGTCGGCCCCCGATATCTACGCCGCCGGCGATTGTGTCGCCAGCAGGAACTCTTTTACGGGCGAATACACGAAAGCGATGCTCGCGTCGACGGCGATGGCACAGGGCCGTCTTGCCGGTTCTAACCTGTACGGCATAAACGTCTTCAAGACGTTTAACGGTACGTTGAGTTCTTTTTCGACGAAGGTGGGTGATACTGCGCTGGCGGTCACGGGTCTTACCGAAACGCAAGCACGGGAGATGGACATTGGTTACTTCGTCGGCCAAACCGATACCGTCGACCATCACCCGAGTTGTCTACCAGGGGCGCGGAAAATCCGTACGAAACTTGTATTCGCGCGGAAGACTCACCACTTACTCGGCGCACAAATCAGTGGCGGCGACTCGGTGGGCGAACTCATAAACATGCTCTCGGTGATGATCCAGAACAAGATGACCGATATGGAGATAGATACTCTCCAGTTCGGGACGCATCCGCTGCTTACGCCGTCACCGCTGGGGTACTCGGTCATTAACGCCGCGGTCAACGGGATACTGAAGTGGTACCACAAGTAACCGGTAATCGAGTTAACGCCGTTTAATAACGTTCGTATCGGTATGCCGGGGAAGTTCCGAGGCGGGAAACGCGTATTACTATTCGCCGAGTATCCATCGCTTTCTAGCGTGAAAAGCGTCAACGGACGTCGGCGATAGTCGTAGACTCTAACGTTTTGGCCGTGTAATCCCGTACGCCTTTAAAAACGGCGGTGAGTTTCTCCTCCTTCTCGATCGGCGTAGGTTCGTAGAAACGTTCGCTGGCGGATTCGGTCGCGGCCAAAGCACCGTCGAAGAGCCTGATAATTTCAGCCAGGGTTATATCCTCGGCCGGGCCCGCCAACTTGTAACCGCCTTTTTGGCCCTTGGCGCTTTTTACGTAACCCGACCTTTTAAGCAAGAGCATAATCTGCTCCAGGTATTTCCGCGGGACCCCTTGGGCTGCCGAAATCTGTTCAACCGTCGTGTAATCGTCGCGTTGGTGGCGCGCGAGGTAGAGCAGAGCCAGGAACCCGTATTCGCTTCGGGTAGTAAGTCTCATGGTTTTTTTCTCCTAAAATCTGATATATCCGATGGAAAATATAATGTAATCCGACGACGAAATCAAGTGATAAGAGCCAGGGGCGTTGTATCGGTAACCTTTAATGGATAAGTCGGCGTTTGAAATATCAGGGAGGTAAGTCCATGAAGGCGGCTTTATCCGTATGGCTGATAGTAGTGGTAGCCGTAATAATATTCGTTGCCTTCAAAGCGGTGACGGGCGAGTTCGAACCGTTGGAGGACGGCCGTACCCTCGAATTAATCTCGTGGACTTCACTCGTTATCGTCCTCATCGCGTTGGGTTGCGAGTTCGTCGACTCCACGCTCGGAATGGGTTACGGCACGACGTTGACGCCCGTACTGATACTTTTCGGCTTCCACCCGCTTCAAGTAATCCCCGTAGTTCTGCTTTCCGAGTTGGTCACCGGTATATCCGCCGGATTCGCTCACCATGCGGCCGGCAACATCGATATAAGACCCGGTACCCGAGCGTTTAACGTCGCTATCGTCCTGGCGGCTTGCTCCACCGTCGGTACGGTCGTCGCCGTAATAATAGCCGTGAGTATCCCCAAAATAGTCCTCAATACGTGGATAGGCGCGCTGATATTCGCCATAGGCGTTTTAATATTGATTAACGTCGTCCGCCGGGCGACGGTTCGATTTTCTTGGCCGAGGGTTTTGGGCATCGGTACGGTGGCTTCTTTCAACAAAGGGATGAGCGGCGGCGGCTACGGACCGCTCGTCTGCGGCGGTCAGCTTTTATCGGGTATCGAAGGGAAAAACGCCGTCGCGATAACTTCGATCGCCGAGGGTTTGACGTGTATCGTGGGGGTGACGGTCTATATTATAGCGGGAGAACTTTTAAGCTGGCGTCTGGCTTTGTTAATCGTAATCGGTGCTTTATTGTCGGTACCTTTATCGGCGGTCGCCGTCAGGAAAACTAAAACGCGTCCGCTCACTATCGCCATCGGCGTAATAACCACGGCTTTGGGTATATTCACCCTTGTAAAAATCTACTTGCTTTAAAACGAAAACTGATACGGTCTCGCGGGTAACGGTTCCTCCCTACAGCCCCAACATCTCCCTGAACGCCGGGTCGCAATCCTCTTTCATAATGCGGTCGGTCTCGGTGAGGGCGATTATTATAGCGACGTAGTCGCCCGGCGCGACCTTCCGGCCCTTGCGGTCCTTGAGCCACTTACTGAGTACCTGGTAACCGCCGACGTGGAACTCCCAGATGTGTTTGGGGACGGGGCCGATACGGTACCGCTCGTCGGGCGGCTTCTTCGCGTCGAAGATTATCTCTTCGTTCTTCTCGTCGTATTCGACCTTGCCGACGACCGCTTCCTTCGCGTCGCCGCGTTGTTCTATCCCCTGCCAGCGCCAGCGGTCTTTGTCCTTGAGGAGGTGGAGCTCCGCGAGGCGCCGGCCCGCGGCCGCGAGGCGGTCGAAGCTCTCGTAGTCCTTCGGGAAGGGAATACGCGGGAAGTCGAGTTTGAGGAACTCGGCGTAGCGCTCGCGGTACGTGGGGCTGTGGAGGACGCCGTAGATGTAGTAGAAGATGTCCTCCGGGTAGAGTACCTCCCGCGAGCCGCTCCGCTGCCCCACCTCGGGCGAGTTTTCGAGCGCCCCGGCGCCGACCGCCGCCAGGAAAGATTCTACGAACTCCGGGGATAGGTTAGGGCGCCGGTCCCCCGCCTTGACCTTTTCGGCGGAGGAGTAGACATAGATCGGATAAAGGTACGGATTAGCGTGAGCGGTTTCTAATATGTGGAAATCAAAAATATATTCCGTAAAGAAGACGTGGTTATACGTAGGCTTTGTTTGGCGATTAATAATTAACGCTAAATTCGCCCCGGCAAACATATGGCGCATGATTTCGGGCCGGGGTCTTTCTATAACTTCAGGCTCATAGAATAACCAACGAATATCGAAAGGCCGATACGAAACTTACGCGAAAGTGTGTCTGCCCCTTTTGTTAATAACTTCCCTTGCCTCGGATACGTCTAATTTATCCTTCGCCGATAGATACTTATTCGCTACTTCCGCGTCGGTTTTATTCGCGTCCAAAAAATCGTATATTCTACGTTTTAAATCGTCGAGGGAGTAATCGACGACGAAACGATCCCGGCTCGTTACAATACCGACGTTGTTTACGGGAGCGATGTACGGTAGGCTAACGCCCTTCACATACTCCTCGGCGGCGGCCGCGTCCACTTCGGCGAAGAGGTAGAAAGGCGACATCGGCTCGACTTCGGCCCACTCGGTATTGGTCACGCCGGTCGTCCCGAGGGCCCCGTACTTGTGTTCGCGAAGGCCGTAAACGTCGCCGCGGTAGATTTCGGGCACGGTTATCTCCTTTTTATCCTCATACCCGAGAAGAATTTCCTCGATAGAAATATATCGAGGTCCGATTCGTTCATCAAGGCCCTGGTTTTACTGAAACCCACAAAAACGGCGGTCTTCCCGAAATGTTTTACGCCTTTTAATACTGAAGCGAAGTCGCCGTCGTTGGAGACCAACGCGGCGATATCGTAATCGTCGTTTTCGGCTTTCAGTATCATATCGACGGCAAGCGTAACGTCCACTTCCTTTTCCTCGTACGTGTTCCCTTGTTCGCTTTTACACTTCGGGCAAACGACCTTGGCTTTCTCCCTGCATTCGGGGCAAATAATATCCCGCTTCTCGAGCCGGCCCAGGTGTAATTCCAATTTCTTGGTATGCATTAACGCACTGAAGAAGCGCTGTTGAGCCTTTGCTATCTCCGGAAAAACCGACCTGTCCACCGGCGCGTTGTAGTAATAGATTCGAACGAGTTCGGTATCCACCGACAGTTCGGTACGGATGCGCTCCGTCAGCTTCTCTCCGAATTTATAGAAGTCTACGTTTGCGGCGCCCAGGGCCTTTTTCAGGTTATGGTAAAAATTACTTCCGTCTATAAAAACGCAAACCCGCTTCACGAGAACCCCCTAAAAAAGTACCCGCCATTGGCGCGCAATGACGGGGAGGTTATTACCCGCCATTGGCTTGCAATGACGGGGAGGTAATCTATGTACTGTATAACACGGTACCCCACCCTTGTCAAGTACTTCCGTCACGATTTCACCCCCAAAAATATCGCGACGCCCTGCATAATATCGAAGACGTTCTCGTCCTTGGAACCGTCGGGGCACGTCTCCTTCTTCTTGGCGTTCCCGTGCAAGTCCAGAAGATAAAGCGTGTCGAAGGTCCCCATCAGATTCTGCCGCATTCCGCGGAACGTAGGGTTATCTAAATACCCGTGGTTTGTAATCATCCCGACGACGCCGCGGCCGGTCCGGTCTATACGCCACTGGGCCCACCTTAGGAATTTTACATAGTCGTCCTGTAGCCATTTAGGGTTGCGTTCCCGCAGCGGTTCGCCGTCAACCTCGTAGTAGCCCGGGCGCCGGCCGTCGTCCGGTAGGTCGTAACCTTTTTTTAACAGCCCGTCTATCCACGGCCCCTTGTTCGCGCTGTGCCCGGCGTAGGGCGGATTACCCAAAACCACCATCACCGGCGCCTCGGCCTTGACCCGGTCCGCGCCCTCCTTCTCCCGCGAAATCGCGCCCATAATCCCGGGGAGCATCTTCTGCTCAACGTGCTGCTCGGCCTCCTCCAGCGTGTTCGTCAGGTATATGCCGAGGCGTTGGTCCCGGCGGAACTCGTAGCCGGTCTCGCGGAGGAGTTCGGCGAGCTTCAAATGGGCTATCGTGTACGGCGCCATCAAGAGCTCGAAGCCGAACAGCCGCTCCAGGAGGGTGGGAACGTATTCGTTCCACTCGGCGGCGCCGCGAGGGCCGAGGCGCTCGTGGATGAGCCGGACGACCTCGTAGAGGAACGTCCCGGTCCCGCAGGCCGGGTCGAGTATTATCACGCTCTGGTCCGCCAGGCCGTCGGCGAGGTCGAACTCGTTTTTAAGGAGCTCGTCTATCGAGCGGACGATGTAACGGACTACCGGGAGGGGCGTGTAGTAGACGCCGCGCTTCTTCGCCTTCTCCGGGTCGTAAACGCGGAGGAAGTGTTCATAAAAATAAATGACCGGGTCGTGCTCGGCCACCTCCTCGCCCTTGCGCCGCCCGGCGCCGAAACGCGCGAGCTCCTCCGATATGGCGCCCATGTCCGCCGCGCCTATCAGCGCGGCCAGGTCCTCCACGATTCCCACGACGCGCTTCGGCATGTCCATATCGTTGACGAGGGAACCGAACACGCGCTTTAGAAACGGGTTGGTGACCGGCAGCAGGCGCTCGGCCGCGAAACGGTCGAAGCCGGGGCCGTCGGTGTCGCGGGCGTGAATGATACGCGCGGTGAAGAGGCCGTAAGCGATGGTCTGCGCGTACATATCGGCGAACTCGTCGGCCTTCAGGCCGTGTATAAGCTCGTCTTGGAAAGCGTCGTAAAGGCGCTTGAGGAATTCGTTCCCCTCGTCCAACGCTTTCCGGGTACGCGCGTCCAGAACTTTCGTCAGCCGCGCCATATCGGGGGCGAGGCCCTTCGCCGTAGCGTGGGGTTCGGGCAGGGCCGCGAGGAACGCGCCGACGACGTTCTCGAACGCCTCGCGCCCCTCCTTCGTAGTGTGGAACTTGCCGTCGGCGCCTATGTGGCCCAAAACGGCGATTTGCTCCGGCGCCGGGTCGTGCCGACGGTAGAGCCGCCATTCGACGTAGTTCGTATAGAGGAGGTTGTCGTACTCGGCGAGGTATGTCCTGAACTGCTCGGCGTTGTGGTCTGTTCGGGCGGCCGCGGCGTTCGCCTCTATTTCGCCGAGGTTAACGGGCAGGTCCTTCGCTTCGACGACGCCGATCAGGTTCTCCCTGCGGTAGACTTGCACGTCGGGTTTCGCGGCGGCGCCACGCTCGACGATGTGCGCGTTAATGCCGTCTCCGCAGCCGTCGATTAAATCCCTGAGGGCGGGGTAATAGGTTTGCTCGCTCGGTCTGCCGCCGGTCGCAAGCTCTTTGTTTATAGCTTTAACGTATCGCCTGAGTGCTTTATTTACGTCAGCCGCGGCCACGTACGGATTATAATATATGTTGTAGGAATGGCGAAGCTAAAAAACTACGAAACGCCGAAATAAACAACGCGCGATTCGGACTTTGATATTCGATTATATTGAGTAGCGATTTGGGAGCGGCGGCCGGGCCGGGTAGACGCACGGCGGCGGGGTGCCGGTTAAGGCGTCGAGTAAAACGTCTATTATCGTCGAGTCGACGTCCGGCAGTACAGGTGAGGTTAACGCGTAGATGGTTCGTAATATTTCCACTTATACGAAAACGACCCCGAAGGAAACGTAGGACAAGAGACACCCATAATCGTCCCGCTCGGCAACGCCTAGAACCAAGGTCTCACCGGTATTGCCGTAAGCCCCCTAAGGTCCTAACTCCGTTGGAGGCCGAATATTGATGGTAATATACTAAATCGGCTATTTCGGCGTTGGGCCAAGTTAGGCCACATTTACGGGGCGGGGATCGTTACAATTTCTGCTATTGTTTTCCGTGAGGTTACGCCCGATGCTTCGCCGGTAGCAAACGCTTCGACCTCGTATTGCTCGCCTGCCGCTACTTCTGTGTACTTAATACTGAACGGGTGTACGACCGTCTCGCCCGCGGTTACGTTATAAGATGGTGGAGGGGCAAGCGTACCAGCTACATCCTCGCCGCTCGGTAGTATCTTCGCGTGGAAGTTCAACCCGATGTTGGCGTCAACGTCGCTCTTTACGCTAACTTTACCTTTAAAATAACCTTCGGGGTCCCAGCGCGGCTCTTCACCCGGAACGAAACCGAACGTAAGGAACTCAATGACTGTTATCCCGACGTCGGTAGAGGTGAGAGCGGGACCGCCACCCGTTGGTATTAAAGATATCGTTAATACGTAATCACCTGGCGGCATATCCTCGGGTACCCCCAAGGAAAAAAGACCGTCGAAATTCGGCGAATCCGCGCTGACTACTACGATCGCGGGGTCGCAATTCGATAAGCCGCCACTCGAAATGAAATCGCCGGTGGTTTCCAGGTCGGCCGTTACCGCAGGGCCTGACGTATGGGTTACGCGGTAATAGTAGTCCTTCTCCGTGAAACCTTGCCCTACTTCGAGGGCTTGCGGGTCCGTACCAATATCTACGTCGGCACCTGGTTCGCACGCCGCCAAAAATAGCGTTAACAACCCGTATAAAAGCGTTAACGCCCCAAACTTTAAAACCTTAACCGCTTTCATCATTTCCACCTTTCCCTTCTCGCGTCGGTCCTCTATCCGTTATTAGGCCGTATAGTCTCGTCGCGCGGGATAAAGAACCGAACGTCATAAGTGGATACTATGAATGTATAGTAAATCAGTCGTATCGATTATATTGCTTATCTAGTTATGTATAGCTTATCATTTATTCCTGATACCATATTAGATTAATAGTCGTACCTTGTCAATAAAATAATAATCGTCGTTGTCCGACTAACGTTTCTGAAGGCGTTCCGAGGGTAACGGGCGGGCGGGGGAAGCGCGACGGCAAGCCGGCGGGCGCGAGGGAAGGCGGGCCGTTAAGTCGCGTTGGTCCGGCGGCCGCCTTTTTAACCCGTCGGTGATAATGTGCGTGTTTCAGGGTATTATAAAATAAATCCCTTGCGGGTGATATTTAGCTTGATTTGCATATTAGCGTGTGCTATAATACTAACAGTACGCGGTCCGGTACCGCGCTTTTTTTGGAGGTGAAAGTAACCACCCGGAAAACGTTTTAACCTGTTACTACGTTCCCGATTTCATTCAATCTGGTACCGCGGCCGTAAAAACTAATAGCTTGAGGCGGATTAGCCGACGGCTCAGGGAAGAGTTAATTGAACAGGTTTATCGTAGAAGCGTTTTAATCGCGCGTATTTACGTGGGCCGGGAGATTCACCCCGGTTCATCGAGCGACGGGGGTTTTAGTTTTATGGTTACAGGAAGAGTCAAGTGGTTTAACGATTCCAAAGGGTTCGGTTTTATTGAGGTAGAAGGCAGCGAGGACGTTTTCGTGCATCACACCTCAATAGAAGGAGAAGGTTTCAAGACCCTTGCGGAGGATCAACTCGTAGAATTCGACATCGTAAACGGCGATAAAGGTCCACAAGCCGCTAACGTCAGAAAAGCCGAAGAGACCGAGTAAACCTTGTTAAACCCGAAAGCCCCTCGAGAGAGGGGCTTTTTATTTGCCATTAATAGCCGCAGTATGTAAGAACGCGTTAGACGGGTTAACCGCCGCCCAACCACCCCTTAACGCCCTCGTCGGTCGGTACCTTCCCCTTGTTGACGATTATACCGTCGACGGCGACGCCGGGTGCGAGGGAAGTAGGGCCGTAGCGGACGAATAAACGGGCTTCTCAAAAGCCCGTTTAACGTAAGTCGATATTGTCGGATAAGTCAGCGCGTCGGGCGGGGTAGTGGGTTTCCGGTTTTACTAGCGTTACGTTTCTTAATCGGCGAACGCGGCTTTTATACAGCCGACGACGACGGTTCGATGTTCATAATAACCGGTTTGAAATATTGGACGCCAGCGTTGTAAGTATCCCCTACGTAAACTACGCCGCTCGACCATTCCGCGTCGTGGGGATATGTTTCGGTGATTTAAGAGTTTTCTTGGTCCGCGATTATCGCTATCTCGTTGTCTTCAAATCTGGCGCTTTCGTAGTAATATCCGCTATACTCAAATGCTATAATATATCCAAATAGGATAATTAGGGATTTATTTAACGTGAAGGAGGGTAAGATGACGCGCTTGTTGACTATTACGTCCCTTTTAATTGCGGTATCGATTTGTACCGCCTTAGCAATTACGGTAGAACTTACCCCTACTGATGACGCATATATAGACGAGGGTGATTCTCAGGAGAATTACGGTGGCGCACCTTACGCTTATATAGGGTTTGTCGGAGGTTATGAATCAAGAACCCTCGTCCTCTTCGACCTATCACCTTACAGCGGGGCAAAAGTAACAGCCGCCACCTACGCGAGTTTCGTAGATAATTTAGATAATATATGCCACGATAACGTTTTGTGTTCAGGCGCGCGTTTTTGGGACGAATACACCGTAACCTGGGACAACGACCCGGGCTACACAACCGACATCTCGTTAAACTTCGGCCAACCGGTCGCCGACGATTGGTTGAGCTTAGACGTTACCGAGTTCGTGGAGAACTGGCTCGACGGCACGTATACCAATTACGGTTTTTACTTTATCGGTTTGAACCCGCCCCGTTCTAATTTCTCTTTCCGGACGAAAGAGTATACCGATAGCGAATATCACCCCAAACTGACTATCGACTACTATTTCGACTCGGTCGGACCGGCAAGCCTCGGCGAGATTAAAACAGTTTTTCGGTAAGTCTGGTATTTTGGCGAGATAGGCCCCCGTTCGAGATATTACCGGTTAGAATTCCGGTCGTTGTGACGTCCAGGAACGAGCGGGGGGCAAGCGAAGGCCCGACCCCGAGCGGCCGAACGCCCCAGCTTATGCGGTACGGCACTGAACCAGGTTGTTCAAGCCTGGTTGCAGTGTCTCGATAATGATTATTATGTATCCGCGCAGGTCGCGTTCAGCGGCCGGAGCGGACGGATAAATGCGCTGTCCCAATCGCCCTTGACTTGAACCGGCGCGTGTGGTAAGTTTCGGCGCGAACCGCGAGAGTGGCGGAATTGGCAGACGCGCTGGATTTAGGATCCAGTGGGTAGTACCGTGGGGGTTCGACTCCCCCCTCTCGCAAGATACTCGGGCGGCGCCCGCCCGACCTTTTATCATTTCGGGCGGACGCGTTCGTATACCCGGAAGATTCGTGGCCGACGTTAAAAGCGAAATTGAAAAAACGGGCGAGAACACCGTTCGTCTGAAAATAAAGGTCCCGGCTGAAGTCGTGGCGGCGGCGCTCGACGCCGAGTACAGACGCTACGCCCGCGAAGTCAAGATGCCCGGGTTCCGAAAGGGCAAGGTCCCCCGGCGTGTAATCGAAAGCCGGTACGGCAAAACTATCCTCGACGACGTTGCCGGCGATATTGTCGCCGAAACCCTGGACAAAACGATTAGGGATAGCGACCTGGACGTTATCGGGACGCCGGCCGTCAAAGTCGAACCGTACGACGGCGTGGGGGAACTCGTATATTCGGCGGAAGTCGATGTATATCCTGATTTCGAGCTTCCTGACGTAGAAAAGATGCTTTCGAAAATCAAGATCCGAAAACCGAAGGTAAACGAAAAAGACGTTGAGGAAGCGTTGGAAAGTTTACGCGCGGCCAACGCTACGCTCGAGCCGGTAACGGACCGTCCGGCGGAAGACGGCGACATGGTCATTCTCAGGTTCCTTGGGGAGACACCGCCCGGGTTTAACAAGGACGTAATCAGGATATGGGCGAATAAAAGCCCGGAAGACTTCGCCGGGCGGCAGGTACTCGGGCACGCGGCCAGAGACACCTTCTCGCTCGTCATCCAATATCCTGAAGACTTCGGCGATAAAACCGCGGCGGGGACCGAACGCAACGAACCGGTGGAGGTCGTGGAGGTCAAGACGCCCGTACCGCCGGACCTGGACGACGATTTCGCGGCGGACCTGGACTTCGATGACCTGGATACCCTACGCGAAGACGTCCGCGAAAGGCTTTTGAAGCGGGACGCGGCCAACGCGAGAAGGGAAGCTTTAAATGAGCTGGTTTCCAAAATCGCCGCGAGGACCGAAGTCCCGATATCCGGAACGTTCGTCGAGAAAGCGACGGCGGACGCATACGGCGTCGAATCGTTGGATAAAATCGAAGGCGTCTCGGAAACCGAAGCCCTGAATAGTACCCGCGAGGATTTATCCAGATATATTATTACTCATCGTTTGGCGGAGGAAAAAGGCATCAAACCGACGCCGGAGGAAATCGAATCCCTGAGAAGAAACGTACTTGAAACAGAAGGGTTCCGTATATCTTACTCCGCCGCGTTTAACCATATATCGAAGGTAAAACTTACGGAACTGCTGTTCGGCGAGAGCGGCGGACCGGCGGAAAAACGAAGCGAAACTGTCGCGGCCACAGGCGATAGAAACGAGTAGTGAAGTGGCGCGATTTAACTCGCGAACCGAAAACGGTCATCGGGCTATGAAAAGCTATTTTCGAAAATCGGCAATAGCATCAGTCCTGCTTATCCTACCCCTTCTTTGCAATACGTGCTTCCCCCGCAAAGAGTATATAGTGGGAATAGTCGGGACCGAAACGGGACCGAACGCCGAAATCGGCATATCGGTTGTAAGGGGCGCCGGTCTAAGGTGTACGGAGATAAATATCTCGAAGAAGAAACTGAACAAGCGCTTCCTCACATGCGTCCACTACGATGACGCTGGCGACCCGGAGCTTACCGAAACTCATACGAGGCGGCTTGTCGAGGTGGACGAGGCCGCGGCCGTTATACTGGCGACGGCTTCGAAAGATGGCGCAGAACGCGCGTTAAAAGTTTGTACGAACGCTAGAGTACCGATGATTTCCGTCTCCGGCTTCCTCGCCGAGGACAATACGACCGGGAAAGGTTGCTACGAAATCGGATTGGACGGACCGGCGATGTCGTCCGCGTTGGTCGGTTATTTACAGGAAACTTACGGTTACAATAGGGTCGGATTCTTGGTTATCGGCGATTATGAGGTGCCGCCCGGCGTCAAGGACGCAGTAGGTATTGACGTAAACCCGAACCGGACTATAGAACTCAACACCTCCATCGGGACCGACGATATCGACATTATCGCTGTTACCCCCGACGTACGATTCGCCGACCTGGAAGTACTATACGTTTACGGGACGGTTCGGGATACTTTCCGACTCGCCAGGGAACTCGAAGTCGACGGCGTATATTTGCCTATCGTTAACATAAAACCTTTCGGGGACCCCGAAATATTGGATGAAGAGATAACGACTTCCGAATCGTTGGTATTGATTTCACCAGTGCCCCTCGAGTACGGCGAAGCACGGGCAATAAAATTCGAGAGGTACTTCGAAGATATCAAGGGTTACCGACCCAATTTTTACTCGGCGTTGGGTTATGACGCGATGGACCTCGTCGCCCGCGCGATAAAGGAAACCAAAGGTACCGAACCGGACGAGATAAAAGCGGAATGGGAAAAACTCGGGACCTGGGAGGGCATAGTCGGGAGGACCGATTTCAAAACGGGGAAAACGGATTTTGACTATTACGTTATCGAGGTAACGATAATCTCCAATAGGCCGAAGGTGGAAACGCTAACGATTATATAACGAGGTTTCCGAAATGGCGAGACGGACGCCGGCTACAAGCCGGCGTTAACTATTTCTAGAGCTCAGGAGTATAAGCAGCCACTGGGTAAGCGCGAAAAATATGAGTAGCGGAGAAACCGCAAGATATATTACGAACCTGAGCGGGTTATGCTTATAGAAGTACCGCCCGAGTGAGACGTAATGGACCAATGTCATTCGGTACGGGTGTTTTTTTGTAGAAACCGCCCACCGGTGCGTTACGCGTACGTGCGGTACGATATAAACGTCGTAGCCGGCCAAACTTATACGCCGGCAGAAGTCTATATCTTCCAGATACATAAAGAACCCCGGGTCCATCCCGCCGGTCGTTTCTAAAATATGCCGAGGGAAAATTAACGCGGCGCCGCCGACCGCGTCGACCGGGGTCGGCCCGGTCGAATCTAAATCCAAATCGCCGTAAAACGAACGTCTGCTAATCGGGTTGCCGGGCCAGAGCCGGTACAAAGGCGACCGGCGCGCGCCGAAAACCGAAAGTATAGTAGGGAACCTACGATAGGATTCTTGCTTTCGGCCGTCGAAGCTTTCGAGCTGCGGCGCCGCGGCCCCCGCGGCCGGCGTATCCCGCAGAAAATTAATAAGGCTTTCCAAAACGCCCGGCCCGACTTCCACGTCCGGGTTCAGGAACATAATGAACTCGCCGGACGCCAACCGCGCGCCGGCGTTACATCCGCCGGCATACCCCACGTTGTGTTCGTTTTCGACGAGTGTTATGTCGCCGCGCTTTCGTAACTCCTCAACGCTTCCGTCTGCGGACGCGTTATCGATGGCGATAACCTCGACGCCGCCGTCGGGCGGGTTTGTTAGTATCGAATCGATACACCGGTGGACGTACTCACCGGTTCTGTAGTTAACGATTATAGCGGAGAGAATGGGCATCGTTCGGTATTGTGGAAGGGGTATTGGGCGCTATATTAATCCCGCGCCTTTTAAATAAGTGGCTTGCTTTGCTATGCCCTCTAAAACGTCCGTATTCGGGTCGAAACCGATAGCTTCTTCCAAACGCGATATATCGGCGTGGGTCGTACCCACGTCGCCGGGTTGTCCCGGTAGCCTTTCAACGATGGCTTTTTTCCCGAGAGCGCTCTCCACTACTTTGATAAGTTCGTTAAGGGTCGTAATCTTCCCGCTTGCGACGTTAAATACGGCGCCTTCTATGCCTTTTTCGGCGATTTTTACGTATGCGTCGACGACGTAATCCACGTACGTATAGTCCCGACCCGACGAACCGTCGCCGTAAACGGTTATTGGTTTCCCCGCGGCTACGGCAGTCAGGAACTTATGTACAGCCATATCCGGGCGTTGGCGCGGCCCATAAACGGAAAAAAGCCTTAACGTCGTTACGCGGGTACCGTATTCGCGCTTGTACAGGTCGAACATGTCTTCGGCCGCGAGTTTTGTAGCGCCGTACGGCGACACCGGGCGTGGCGGCGTTTCCTCCGTAACCGGTAATACATCCGCGTCGCCGTATACGCTGCTCGACGACGCATAAAGAAAAAAAACGTCCGGCCGGTCTTTTAACGCTTCGAGCAACTTTTGAGTAGCGAGTACGTTGTTGGACAAGTACTCGTCGAAGTGGAGCCCCCAACTATCTCTGACGCCCGGACGGGCGGCCAGGTGAAAAACCGCCGATATCCCGTCTAGAACCGGCGTTAATCCTATTTCGTTAAGGTCGGCTTCAATAAAAGAGAAATCCTCGTAATCCAACAACCGTTTCAGGTTCTCTTCTTTTAACCCGCGCTGGTAATTATCCAGAAACGAATCGATACCGGTAACTTCGTAACCGTCCTCGCAGAGCCGCTCGGTTAAATGGGAACCGATAAACCCGGCGGCACCCGTTACCAACACGCGCTTCATTTGACGCCCTTACCGGTAAGAATAACCTGGAGAGTCCATATATAAATCCGCAAATCCAGCCCGAGCGTCATATGATCTATATAGTACAGGTCATACTTCAACTTCTCCCGCACGTCGTCCAACGTCTCGTCGTACTTGTGTTTAACCTGTGCGAGGCCGGTTATACCCGGTTTAACCGCCAACCTGCGCGTATAAAGAGGGATAGTCCTGCCGAACTCCTCGACGAATTTACGCCGCTCGGGTCGGGGACCGACAATACTCATATCGCCTTTCAATACGTTTATCAGTTGGGGTAGTTCGTCAATACGATACCGCCGTATGAAGCGCCCGACGGGCGTAACCCTGGGGTCGTCGGTACCCGCCCATATCGGCCCGCTCTCGCTCTCGGCGTTCGCGACCATAGACCGGATTTTATACATAACATAGGATTCACTGTCGCGACCGATTCGCTCTTGCTTATAAAAAAACGAACCCCCGGATTGAGACCTGACGAAAGGCCATAATACGGAAAAAACGGCCGCAGAGACGGTCAAGCCCACTAAAGCATATACTATATCGAGAGCGCGCTTTACGAAATAATACCAACCGAAAAGCGGCTGACCGACGACGTCGGCCAGCGGTACCCCGTCGAGGTGTATAATCCGAACGCGCCCGCTTACCATATCTACTACGTCAGGGATCGCGCGTATCGCGACATCCAGGCCGACGCAGTTATTGGTTACGGCGCGTACGCGGTCCTCCGGGTTAGAGCTATGAGTAATAACCAGCTCAGCAATGTCCTTCTCGAGCACGATAGAACGAATGTTACGTATAGGACCCAGTACTTTCGATTCGTCAACGTCGGTAGTATCATCGCCGTCGGATATAAAACCGACGAGGTCATATCCCAGATGAGCGCCCTTTAACACTTTTTCCGCGAAGACGCGGGCCGATTCCCCGGTTCCGACCACCGCTAGCCGCCTTAAACCGACACCCCGCCTCGATAGCCACCTGATAAACGTGCCTAGGACGAACCGCGAAACGAAATATGTAGCGAAAAGGAGAACATACAGATATAAAACGAATAACGGCCGGAACTTAAAACCCGCGAGGGCGAAGTAAGCAAACGCGAACAAACAACCCAGAGTAACCGTTTTGAATATAAACCCCAGGTCGTCCATCGCGTAAAAGTACCATCTGTCGCGGTAGAGTCCGAAATAAAGGGCAAGAACTGGGAAGAACAAGGTGATTACCAAGCTATGTAAGCCCAGTTTCGCCCACGACAAGTCGACCCACCCGGCGTGCTTTACAACCGCGAAAAAGGCGAAAACAGCCGCGTAAACAAACGCGAGATCAAACGACGCCATTATAAACTGTAATTTCTTATGCGTCATACGGGCGTTCGTCCCAAAGCGCGGTTATTATATGCTTTTTCAACCGATAGTCAAGAACGGATTCCCGGGCTGTTATTGTGAACGCCGGCGTAAAGTAAACGTCCGGGAAAAGGGATGAGAGCGCGATAAACCAAAAAGCCCAGTGGATTTAGGGGCGATAGTATGGTATAATACTAAATTCGCGTTTTTACGGCTTTGACAAGGTGCTATAATAGTATTATATACGACCAATATCCCTTGAGCTCAACCGATTCCCGTGTTAGTATTACGGCCCTATGGGACTAGATGAAACGACCTCGTAAGGAGGAGCTATGGGCAAGGTAAGAGTAGGAATAATCGGCGCCGGTAACTGCGCTTGTAGTTTCGTCCAAGGCGTCGAATACTACAAGAGCGCCCGTGACGACGAAGAAGTTCCCGGGCTGATGCACGTTAACTTGGGCGGCTATCATGTTCGGGACGTTGAGTTTACCGCCGCGTTCGATATCGACAAAAACAAGGTTGGGAAGGATTTGAGCGAGGCCATATTCACGTACCCCAACAACACGATGAAGTTCAGCGATGTACCGAAGTTGGACGTACCGGTTCACCGGGGAATGACCCATGACGGGCTCGGTAAATACCTGAAAGAGATAATTGAAAAAGCTCCCGGAGAAACGGCCGATATCGTCGGTATATTGCAAGATACTGAAACCGACGTGGTCGTGAATTACCTTCCGGTCGGTTCGGAAGAAGCAACTAAGTGGTACGTTGAGAAGGTCCTGGACGCCGGGTGTGCCTTTGTCAACTGCATTCCCGTCTTCATCGCCCAGGAGAACTACTGGCAGAAAGAATTCGATAAGCGCGGTCTTCCGATGATCGGCGACGACATAAAGAGCCAGGTGGGCGCCACCATAGTTCACCGCGTCCTTACGAACCTGTATAAAGATCGGGGCGTTAGGATGGAGCGGACGTACCAACTCAACGTCGGCGGTAATATGGACTTCTATAATATGCTCGAGCGCGAGCGTCTCGAATCTAAGAAAGTATCCAAGACTCAGGCGGTAACGAGCCAACTCGATTACGACATAGGCAAGGGTAACATCCACATTGGCCCCAGCGATTACGTCGAATGGTTGACCGACCGCAAGTGGTGTTTCCTGCGCTGCGAGGGCCGTTCGTTCGGCGACGTTCCCCTCAACGTCGAGCTTAAACTCGAGGTCTGGGACAGCCCGAACTCGGCCGGCGTGGTCATCGACGCGGTGCGGTGCGCCAAGCTGGCCCTCGACCGCGGCATTTCGGGTTCGCTGATCGCGCCGTCCAGCTATTTCATGAAGTCGCCGCCGCAACAGTTCCCGGATGACGTGTGTCGGCAAATGGTCGAGGAGTATATCGCGGGGAAGGGCCCGGACAATAAACGGGCGGCCAAAGCGAAATCCAAGAAGAAGGAAAAAGAACCGGTCTCGGTCGGCTAGGCGGCGTTGAAGGGCTAATGCCGAACGAACCGGGAACAAGGAAAAACCGCGCTAATTTACCGTTGTGCTCGGCGAACTCATCGTATTCGAGGGGATAGAAGGCTCGGGGAAGTCCACCCAGGCCGAGTTGCTTCTGCAACACCTGCAGGGCGGCGACGTTCCCGTCTCCTTCGCCCGCGAACCGGGAGGCACGATTCTAGGCGAGCGAGTCCGGGATATTCTCCTCGACGCTAGCGGGCCGCGGATGAGCCCACGGGCCGAACTGTTCCTGTATCTCGCTGCCCGGGCTCAACTCATCCGGGAGTTTATCGCGCCGAAATTGGAGAACGGCGAACGCGTTATACTCGACCGGTACGTTCACTCGACGATCGCGTACCAGGGATATGGTCTCCGAATTAACCTGGTAGGGCTTGACCACGCCGAGAACGTCGAGGCGGTAACCGAATTGTGCCGCCAGGGCGTCGGCGAGTTCTGGCCCGATACTGTGTTCTTACTGGACCTGCCGGTCGAAGAAGGGTTAAAACGGCTGAAGGGCTCACCCGACCGCATTGAAAGGCGGGACCGCGCGTTCCACGAACGGGTAAGGGAAGGCTACCTGGCCCTCGCCGAAACCGAAAAGGGGCTGTTTACGGTTATAGACGCTACCCTGCCCATCGAAGAGATAGCTGAACGGGTTAGAGTCGGATTCGAACTTGCGTAAACCCCCGCTCGAAACTTCGGTATTTTGAGTATTATAGCGATCAGACACGGTGATTGAAGCTTTTTCGCGAACATACCGGCCGGGGATAAAACCCTTGAAATCGGAAAGCGGTTTTGGTAACTTTGTATAGCGTTTTATAACGCCAAGGAGGTTTTCTCTATATTCCAATCTCGTTGGTCACGGGCGCGAGTGGCTTCTTGGGCGGCCACCTGGTCGAGGCTCTGCTGGCAGATGGGCAGGATGTCCGCTGCATATTGCGCCAGAGCAGCGATACGCGGTGGCTTGAGGGCCTCCCGGTGGACCGGGTTACCGGCTGCTTGGAGGACACTGAGACGTTGGCGGCAGCAACGTCCGGCGTCGATACAGTATATCACCTCGCAGCAGTTACTAAAGCGACGAACCGTGAGACGTACTACCGCGTCAACGCGGAAGGTACGGCGCGGCTCGCGGAGCTCTGCGGACGACGTACCACTCCTCCGCGGTTCGTCTACGTCTCGAGTGCGGCGGCCGTGGGACCCGGTAAACCGGGCGAAGCCGTTTGCGAGGAAGACGAATGTAATCCGGTTACGGACTACGGTCGCAGTAAACTTAAGGGAGAACGGGAGCTCATTAAACGGGCGGACGTTCTCCCTTTCGTTATTATCCGCCCACCGGCGGTTTACGGTCCCCGCGACACCGATATGTTCATATTCTTCCAACTCGTTAACCGGGGGATAAAACTGGTCCTGACCGGACCCGAGAGGATATTAAGCGTAATTTTCGTAAAAGACCTCATAAGGGGGATATTACTAGCGGCCAAGGCCGCAGAAAAAAGCGAAACTTTCCATATCGCTCACGAAAAGCCGGTTACTTGGGAGACGTTTGCCGATGCAGTAGCGGTTGCACTGGCGAAAGACCCGGTCAAACTGCCGATACCGCCGGCGGTCCTATGGGGTGCGGCCGCCCTCAACGAAGTTGGACACCGGTTACTCGGGAAAGCCACGATATTTAACCGCCAGAAGGTCCGGGAAATGCGCCAGACGTCGTGGGTATGCAATACGAGTAGAAGTATGGAACGGTTGGGGTATCAATCAACTTTTTCCTTGGAGAAGAGTATCGAAATAACAGCGGAATGGTATCGCGAACACGGTTGGTTGAAGTAGATACGCAGTTAGATTCGGCAGGTTAATCTATGGATATATTTGAAAGATGTTTCGCATGGGACGAGGACCTCAAAGCGGAAGCGGCCGGGCTTCATCCGTACTTCCACGAAATTTCGTCGGGGCAGGACCCGGAGGTCATCTGCGAGGGTAAGCGGATGATAATGGTCGGGTCCAATAACTACCTGGGGTTGACGTCTCACCCCCGGTTGAAACGCGCCGCTAAGGAAGCGACCGACAAGTACGGCGTTGGTTGCGTCGGCTCCCGCTTTCTAAACGGCACATTAGACGTCCACGTCGAGTTGGAACGGCGCCTGGCCGAGTTTATGGACCGGGAAGCGGCTCTCTCGTTCACGACCGGGATGCAAACAAATTTGGGTGTCATTTCGGCGCTGGCGGGGAAAAACGACCTGATTTTGACCGATAAATACGACCACGCGAGTATCATAGACGGCTGCCGATTATCGTTTGCTAAAATGAAACGGTTCCGCCACAACGATATGGACCAACTCGAACGGCTCCTATCCACGAAGGAACCGGGTCAAGGTTGCCTTATCGTTGTTGACGGTGTGTTCAGTATGGAAGGCGACGTAGCGAACGTGCCGGAAATCGTGCGCCTCGCGCGGGAATACCGCGCGCGCGTTATGCTCGACGACGCGCACGGCGTGGGCGTGTTGGGCGAAAACGGCCGCGGTACCGCCGAGCACTTCGGTTTGAACGGCGAAGTCGATATCATTATGGCGTCGTTTAGCAAGTCCTTCGCCAGCATCGGCGGATTCGTCGTAACAAGTGATAGGGTCGTCCAGTACCTGAAACATCGCGCGCGGGCCCTCATATTCAGCGCGAGCCTTCCGCCGAGTATCGTGGCGTCGGTTTTGGCGGCCCTGGACATTATCGAGAACGAGCCGGAGCGGCGCCATATGTTGATGAAAGTGGCCCACAAGATGCACGCCGGGTTAAAGTCCCTCGGTTTCGAAGTAGGTAACGGGCGAACACCGATAATCCCTGTTTACGTGGGAGAGGATATACTCGCGTTTATGCTGTGGCGGAAGCTATTTGATAACGGCGTTTTCGCAACGCCTGTGGTCAGCCCGGCCGTCCCACCCGGTAGAGCCCTCATCCGAGTGAGCTGCATGGCAACCCACACAGACGAACACGTAAACACAGTCGTAAGCGCGTTCGCCGACGCGGCTACCGAAGTAGGTCTTATCCCCTCGGAAATGGATCGGGCGACGGCGAACTAGCCCGATAATATACGTAGAAAAACAAGGCGGCCACGGCCGCCTTGTTTCGCGCGGACAACCGCCTAATCCCGTTTTGTTACTCCGCTTTCCTCCCCCTGAAAACGACGGGCGCCGGGAGGCCAACGGCGGCTACGAGTTCCTCGGCGGCCGAGATGTCGCCGGCCCGGGCCGGCGCGTGGGCGTCGGATCCCACCGTTATCAACTCGCCGCCGGTATCTCTGTACATTTCGAGTATCCTACGCGCCGGGTACGTCTCTTCTGGGCCCTGCCACGTCCCGGACGCGTTTACCTCGAGAGCGACGCCCGCGGCTACAGTCATACGGATTACTCTCTCCACCAGCCCGTCGCCGACCTGTTCGATATCGAACGGCCCGTAGAATTCAACGCCGAAACGTTTGCATAGGTCCATATGGGCGAGTATGTCGAATAACCCGCTTTCGACGGCTTTCCAAGTCTCCTCGAAAAAACGAGTATAGACCTCCCGCGCGGTCTGCCCGGCCATGTAATCCCTACACTTCGGTTCAGATATATATATCCCGTCTGACGCGTGAATCCCGCCTATAATATAATCGAAATCCTTCCCCGCCAGCGCAGCCCGTATATCTTCTTCGCGAGCCGACACGTAGCTTACTTCGACGCCGAATAGCACATCAACTTCGCCGGCGTGCTTCCGACGCAGACGCTCTATTTCGGCGCGTATCGTCTCGTAATCATAGAAGCCGTAACTTCTGTCGTTCGGGTCGAAGTCCCAGTGCTCGCTGAAGCCGATTACG
>CP070755.1:2106188-2118618 GCA_020348885.1 Candidatus Coatesiibacteriota bacterium
CGTCGGCGATGAATTTTGGGAGTTCCGGTCGGTACAGGACATGGACGCCCCGTCCGACGCGGCGGCCAGTATGATCGAAGTGGTGCACATAGTCCATTTCCCCGGCAAGGTCACGGAAACGAACGGCGAGCTGGGTGAAGACGGCAAAACCGTGACCTGGGTCTATCCCGAATATGGGGATACGCTTACCGCCAAGGGTGAAGTACCGACTATGCCGTTCAACTGGGTTATCGTTATTATCGTCGGCGTAATCGCCGTTGTATTCTGCCTGATTATAGTAGTAATAATGATCGTGGTGATATTATTGCTTTTGAAGAGGAAGAAGAAATCCGCCGGCCCCAGGGACGTGGGGGACGTGTATGAATAGGTGACTAATCGTAATTCCGTGCACTTCGAGGACGCTGTTAAAACCAGGGACAGGAAGATAGGAGCGCGGGTCTTTGAGGTGTATGGGTTAACCGAGGAGGAGATTATAATATGAGACCAGTAACTATTTTAGCGGTAATCTTCGTTCTAACAACTCTCATGGCTTGTACGGATACGGTGGCGCCCCGGATTAACACGCCGGCGCAAGTACTCGAATTCCTGGAGGAATCCTTTAACAGGCAAGAACTCTCGGTCCTCTATAAATACCTGAGAAGCGACTTCGTCTTTTATTTCGACCCGGATAACGTCGGAGATGAAATAGACGGGTTCACGATACCCGTATCCTGGGATCGATACAACATTTTTGGAGCTTGTAGTAATATGTTTGAGGAAGCTTATTCGATTGACTTCGAGGTCGTTACGGCCGGCGTCGGAGACCCGGACGACGAGGCGACGACTTACAGCGCATATAACGTCCAGATACGGTTAGTAGTCATGACCGATGCTCTCAACGGCCATCTCGCCGACGGTTATTGCGACTTCGAATTCATCTATAACGGACCGTCAGGTTACGGCGGTTATGGGTGGGAGGTAAGTAAGTGGTACGATAGGACTTCCCCTATCGGTTCGACGGGACTGTCGAATAATACTACGCCGAAGTCTTTGGGGTTGATACTCGCGTATTATTATTAAAAACGCCAACGTACGTGTTTCCAGCGCCAAAAAAACCGCCGACCGCACGCGGTTTCCTCGGACGTATCGAGGCAGCGTATCGGTAGGAGGGTTTATGCGCTCGTTCATCGTAATATCTGCGTTAATATTAATAACCGCGTTACTGTTAACGGCCGTTACCGCCGAAGCGACCGGCGAACCGACTATATTCGCTATCAAGGGCTCCCATTTTTATGTATTTAGACTGCCCTATCCCCTTCCTATTGACGACTTCGATTTACCGTGGGGTTACGTAGGTCTAGCCTACGACGGCGATTATTGGTGGATCGTGGACTTCTATGATACGCTCTATCAATTCGACTACGGCGGCGATTTCGTTTCGAGTTTTACTACCCCTCCTAGTCCCAGAGGTTTGGGTTTCGACGGAGAGTACCTCTGGATAAGCTGCAAGGAAGGCGAATACGGTAACGTTAGGGTTTATCAGTGCGAGTTGGACGGTACGCCCGGCCCTATGGGTGACTTCCCGGCGGTAGGCCACGCGGGTTTGACGTTTTTCCAGGGCAAAGTACTCACCCTTACCTGGGACAGTTACGTAAATTTCTATACTCCGGACGGTACTTTTATCCGCGAGCTCGATGTCCTCCCGTATGATAGTTCTCATCCTCGCACTCACGCCATAACCAACGACGGTACCTATTTATGGATAAGTATATGCTGGGTAAATCCCACGTACGCGGCTATTTATAAAATAGACCCCGAAACCGGCGAGCTTGCGGGGACTCTTTGGGGCGGCGGCAAGTTATATTGCGGTTTATCCTACGCTGAATGGACTTATACGGAAGTTGAAGCAGAATCAATAGGTAAAATTAAGGCTTTCTTTGAATAACCCTGGCGATATGAACGTAGTAAAAGCGGTAATAGCAATCCTCCTAATGACCGCCACCCTGACGGCCGGGTACGAGGTCATCTTCCACGAGGGTTTCGAAGGCGAACAGTTCCCGCCCGCGGGGTGGATAGGCAGCGGATTCGAAAAATATAGTCCCGGTTACGAATCAGAATGGTGCGCGTATGCTTATTCATTTCTCAGTTTACACTACTGGCTACAATCTTGTCACATCCCTATAATAGGCGGCGAATTATACGAATTCCGCATAGTTTCCGAATGCAGTAACACCGGACGCGGTTATCATATAGCGGGTATCCGTTTCGACGACGATACCGGGTATTCGTTAGGTCTACCGCATAACCCTGAATCCTACGGGTGGACGATGTTCGCGATTCAAGTTTACGCTCCTGTTGACTCTGAAACGGTAATTTTCCATTTCGCGTGCGAAGCGCCCGGTTCATCAGAGTATATAGAATGGTGTATTGATGACGTTTCGGTAATCCACACCGCCGCCGGCGTTACACCCGCTTCTATGGGCCACGTTCAGGCGGTATATAGATAGTCGTGCTACGGAGGTCGTGGTGTTAATCTACGAAAAAGGCAAGAGGATGCTGCCCATCGGGCCGCTGATGATCGAGCACCGATTAATCGAGCGTGTAGTCAAACTGATGGAAAGCGAGTGTCTGCGGTGCAAGACCGAACGCAAAGCGGACCCCCTCTTCATAGACGCCGTCGTCGACTTCTTCAGAACCTACGCCGACCGGACCCACCACGGGAAGGAAGAGGATATCCTCTTCCGGAAACTGGCCGAAAAGGAGCTCTCGCCCGAACACGAAAAAACGATGAACGAACTCATCGAGGAGCATAAAATCGGGCGCAAGACCGTCGGCGAGTTACACGATGCAAAAGAGCGATACGTAAAGGGCGAATCGGGCGCCGTCGACGACATCGTCGCGTGCCTCGATAAACTGACCGCGTTCTACCCGGCCCACATCGAAACGGAGGACGAACACTTTTTTCTGCCCGCCATGGACTACTTCACGGCGGAGGAGCAGGCGGAGATGCTGCGCGAGTCCGAGGAGTTCGACGCTAATATGATACACGCGAAGTACGACGGCGTCGTCGCGGAATTGGAGGCGGAAAGCCGATAGATACCGGCCGGTACCGTTATAAAGCGGACTAATCGTGATAGAGCTAATTGATTCGATAGAGGTAAAAGCGGCCCCGGAAGAGATATTCGAGTGGCTCGTACAACGTTTACGCGACAAGGAATCGTACCGCGTCTGGCATCCGGAACACGTGGACATCCGCTGGATTAAGGGCGAACCAATGAGGGAGGGCTCGGTCCTCTACGCCGAGGAGTATCTCCAGGGCGACCTCCATAAACTCAAGTTCCGCATCACGAAGGTAGTGCCTAATAGGTCGATAGAATACAGGTCCCTGTTCCCCCTGTCTCTTTTAGCCCCTGGGAATAAATTTAGTATAGAACCGACGGGCGAAAAGAGTTGCGTCTTCACCGCGTCAGGCAGCATTAGGATGCCCCGATGGCTGTTCAAAAAGATGCATAAAAAGCACGAACATAAAATCGAGGCCACCGAGCAACACATGAAAGAAGAAGGCGAGAACCTCAAAAAGGCGTTGGAGGCGGGGCAAGACGATTAACACGCGCCGGTAATACGCTTATTGCACGCGGTGCCGACTTCAGTCGGCGGTTGGGAGAAGACTCGAATTAGGAGGAGGTCCGGAAATGAGAATCGTAACCTTTATAGCCGTTGTCTTAATCCTAACAACTCTCACGGCTTGTACGGATACGGTAGCGCCCCGGGTTAACACGCCTGCGCAAGTACTCGAATTCCTGGAGGAATCCTTTAACAGGGGGGGTATCTCAATCCTCGATGGGGTTTTGAGTGCCGATTTCGTCTTTTACTTCGACCAGAATGACGTCGGAGACGTTATAGACGACTTCATAATACCCGTATCCTGGGACCGAGAAGCCCATTTGGAGGCGTGCGGTAATATGTTCGGACAAGCGCATTCCATTGACTTCGAGGTCGTTACGGACGGGCTCGAAAACCCCGACGAGGGGACTAACACTTACGAAGCGTATAACGTTTTTATAGATTTAACGGTAATGGTAGACGCGACCAACGGCTACCGCGCAAGAGGGGTTTGTGACTTCGAACTTACGTATAACGAATCGGTGAGTAACAACGACGTTGGGTGGGAGATAACGAATTGGTACGATAAAACTCTTCAGCCGTGTACCGAGAGCCTACCGAGTAATATCATGGAAGTTTCTTTGGGGTTGATACTTGCGACGTTTTATTAACCGCGGAGCGGCGAGCGCCGACGTAAGTAGGCGGCCGCAATACGTGTGGTGACACTCTCCCCTGCTGATACCAAGGGTCGCGCCCTTGGGAATATTGAGCACCTATTACGGCAGAAGACGTACCACTCCCGCGGCCCCGTCTACCTCCACTTCCTGACCGTCGCGTAGTTTAGCCATCAGCCCGTCGATACCGATCACACACGGTTTTCCGTATTCCCGCGCGATTACCGCGCCGTGCTGAAGAACGCCGCCGACCTCGAGTAATACGGCGGCGGCGTTGACGAACAGCGGCGTCCAACCCGGGTCCGTCGTGTAAGCGACCAACACGTCGCCTTCGTCAACCGACTTATCGTAGGGGTTACCGAGTACTTTGACCCTTCCGGTCACCACGCCGGGCGATACCGCTACTCCACTCATCTCGCCGGCTTTTTCGTCGCGCGGGGGCGGGCGCAAGATTCGACCCCGAGAGTCTATAACGTTAGGGAACTCCGTTACCCTTGCCTTGAGGGTTTCGAAGAAGTGTACGCGCTCGTCTCGTACTTTCCGCAGGTCCACCGACGGGTCAAGGCGCGCCGCTTCGATATCGCGAAAGGTCAATTTGAAGACATCCTCGGCCGCGTCGAGACGGTTTTCCTCGACCAGACGTCGGCCCTCGATAAGGGCGCGTTTACGAAGAGCGTAGGTGAGCATGACTACGTGATGTTTGGGCGTATCCCGGGTTCCGGCAAAAAGCTCGCGAATCTTATGGATGCGCCGTAACAACGTTCGCCGGAGCCAACCCGAACGACTTGATAACTCCTCGTAAGCGCGCCGCCGTTCTTCGACATTACGCGCGTGCGCAGCGTCCGGGTCAAAGCTTCCGTCGCCGACCATAAAAGATATCTGCCTGAGGGCGATAACGGGGTCGTCGGCGTAGCGGCGACTAGCCAGGTCCATTTCAAGCGGACCGCGACAACCGAATCTGGAAAGAAAGGCATCCCACGCGCTCAAGAACTCCGCGGACATCCGGCGATTCCTTATCCTGTCCAACAACCTCGGCATATCCTCAACGTCGGACCGGTCCAACAATTTAGCCAGGCGGAACAACGCGATACCCATCTCTACGACGACGTTGCCGTCGAAGCCCATCTTGAGTTTCTCGGCGAGGGCTTTTACCTCGGCCGATTTCTTGCGGATAAATAAGCCCGGCGGGATTATACCTGCGAAAAGCGCGGGTAACGTAACATCAAATATCGACCGCTTCATACGCGCGGTATACGTCCGTCGGAACTCGTCAAGGGGAAGGCCGTAGTCGATATCTTCGGTCAACTCTTTTTCGTAGGCGTCCACTTTGCGTTGATACGCCCGTCGCGCGTACTCCGGAGAAAGGACGGCCCGAAGGATGTTCCAGCCCATCCAGCGATGCAACCACAGCGCCCTGGGTATATAACCCAGAATTCGTAAGAACATCCACCGCGGCCTTTTAGGGGCGCGGTATAGCTTCTCGTCGACGTTGGCCAGGATTTCCGCCAACACGGCGTTGTCGGTGGTACTCATTTTTGCGAGACGTTTCACATTGGTCAAACGCATCAGAAAGGAGAGGTTCACGTACAACCGGTTGCCCGCGGCGAAAAACAACCCCTCCTCCGGGGTATCCCCGGGCTGTAGCCCCTTGACCAGGGAGAGCATGAAATCTCCTAACCAGGAGAGCCCCAAGGGCGAGATTGGCGCGTTCAGCGTCATCCCCTTGGACAGAGCGGCATCCGAGTAAAGCCGTCGGCGTTCCCCCGGCCCGGTCACCATCTCGGGGGCAAGGGGGACGTATCGAGTAATGGGACGCGCTTGCAACACGTATAGGTGACCGCCGGCGTACGCCCACTCGATGTCCATCGGTTTCCCGAAAAGCGTTTCGATCCGGCAAATCATCCCGGTCAACTCACGAAGCCGGTCGTCGTTAAGGGTTCGTTCCGTCGAACGATGACCCTCGCGTTCGACGGTACCGCCTTCGTGGGTTGTCCAGATCGAGACCTGCTTGGCGCCCAGGTTCTTCTCCAGTATCCGCCGACCGACCTTGCCGACTACGAAATGGTCGGGTGACGCGAGTCCGACGACTACCGACTCCCCCAGACCCCAGTTAGCATCAATGACCGCCTCGTCGTAGTCGTTCGTGAGCGGATTAAGCGAGAAGCCCACGCCGGCCACCTCGCTGTCGATCTGTCGTTGCACGACCACGGCGATACGCGGCGAGAAAACGTCGAAACCGTGCTCCTTTTTATAGACGAGTACGCGTTCGTCGAGGCTCGAGGCGAAACAATAGCTCACGGCTTCGTCCAAATCGGCCGGGAGTACATTCAACCTGGTCCCGTAGCCGCCGGCGAACGAGGCCGATTCCAGGTCTTCCTCGGGCGAGGACGAGCGTACCGCGAACCGCACGTCGTCGCCCAGCGCCGTAAGGTTCTTTAGTAGGTTCTCCAAGGCGCGTCGTCGGGTTGCGGTCAGGGGGAGGGCCGGGCAAAGCCCTTTCAATTCACGGCAAAGGGCCGCCCACTTATCCGGCGTCGCGTCGGCCAACGCTTGCCACGTTGCGGATTCCTTAATCTCGTCGAACCAGGGTTCGAAGAATTCCGCGGTGAGAACGACGCCCGGCGGAACAGGTAAACCGGCTTCGACCATCCGGATTAGGGAATAGCCTTTGCCGCCGACGTCCCTGAGGGTCGCCGGTTCAGCTCCAGGGAACGAAACGGTTAAGGGCATACTTTTTGGGTTTTAGAATAGCGGCGTGGTTACCGGATAAAAACCCCCGCCCTGAAAGACGGGGTTAACGCCTCGCGCGTGAAGGGCTTAAAGCCTTTTAAGGCCTCCACCGGATGAACTAGGCGGTTTCTGTTTTAAGGTCCCGCGTTAAAGATTATGTAGAAGATTACGGTGGTCCCCTTCCCCACCTCGCTGGTTATCTTTAGGACATCCACGTTGTTTTTTATGTTGGGGAGGCCCAGCCCCGCGCCGAAACCCATCTCCCGGACCTCTTCCGACGCGGTCGAATAGCCGGGGACCATCGCTTGCTCGATGTCGGGAATACCCGGGCCTTCGTCGGCGATGACGACCTTGACGCTGTCGGGCGAAACGAAGGCGACTATCTTCCCGCCGTCGGCGTGGGCGACCACGTTTATCTCGGCCTCGTACGACGCTATCGCGACCCGGCGGACCGTCTTCGGCGAAATCGGCAACTTCTTCAAGAGTTGTTTTATCTTGCTGGCGGCGGCGCCGGCGCCGGTGAAGTCGCCGCCTTTGACCTTTTTCTCTACGGAAAGGCCTTTCTCGGCGGTTCCGTTGGACCCGTCGTCTTCGACTTCGATTCCGTCTTTTTTCCAGAAGTACTCGCCCAAAACGGCGTCGCCTTAGTCTTCCCGGGTCGAGAAATCGCCCGGACGCAAGCCCATATCATAAACCAGCGCGCAAGCTTCGTACATCGTATAATCGGTGCTCAGAAGCGGAAGCTCCATCTTCTTGGCGTACTCGACGACCTCCGCGGCCGGCTCCTTGTTCCGCACGAAGACCACGCCTATAAGGTCTATCATCTCGGCGGCCCGAACCACCTGGATGTTGGCCAGCCCCGTTATCAGGAACGCGCCGGTGTCACAGCAGACGAGCATGTCGCTAACCAGGTCCGACGCGATTACGCAGCCGACCTCCCGATTGATGTTGTGACCCACCAGCGCTTCGGCTTCCAGCTTCGCCGCAATGTCCTTTATAGTCGTGCCCACGTGCTCTCCATAGAATGACGATTACATATACGCCGACAGAAAAAGTGCGGAAAGTATAAGGGCGAAATACGCCGTTGTCAAGGGTAACCGACCCTTTGAATCCTAAAACAAAAGCGAACAGTATCGTTTTAACCGGGATAAGAAACCGGCGGGCGCTCGGCCCGCCGGTCCGCTATAGGAAGGAGCGGTACTTCCTCGGTTATTGACGGAACTCCATTACCAGGCTGTACCAGACGGCGACCGGGCGCCCGTTCTGGAGAGCGGGGCTGAACTTGCACTTCTTCGCCGCCTTGACGGCCTCTTCGTCCATCGTACCGAACCCGGACGAACCCTGGACGACCACGTGCTCCACGTCGCCGTTCGCGTTGATATAGACGAGCAGTATGACGTCGGCTTCCAAACCGGACGCGGCGGCCATCTCGGGATAGTGCGGCTTTACTTCCTTGATCATTGTCGGCGCCACCTGATAGTCGACGAACGTAACCTCCGGGGGGTCGTTAGGGTCGGTTGTCGGCTTCACGACGACTTCGCGCCCGTCCGGGAGCTCCGGCGTCAGCCGGTCCGCCGCGTTCGGGTCCCAGACCGCGTCCCGGTCCGCGTCGGTGTCCGGGACGACCTCGAACAGGTCGCTCGTGTGTACGTTGGCAGGTATCGGCGGTGCCGGTTCAGGGTCTATAGTCGGCGGGGGTGGGAGTTTCTTCTCGGGGAAGATAACCGTTACCGGGAGTTTCGTCGGGTCTGGTATATGCTCCTGTTCTTTATCGCCCGGTAAAAGCACCCACGCGAAGACCGACGCATGGAGCGCCAGCGACACGACAATCGTCCACCGGAGCTTACCCGCGAACCACCGTTTGGGCTTGTTCATACTCTCTCCTTTCCCGTATCGAGCGTGCCGTTTTTCGGCGGCCACTCGGGCTTCAAGTATTACCCGTCGACGCGTTCGCGGTTTTCGACCTCCCGTTTTCTCGTTTCCGTGGCAAAATAAAAGAGACGCGGCGGGATAACACCCCGATTAACATAGCCCGCGTCTCACCTCCCGCATTTATAAGTCGTACGTTAATAGAAACTAAAGCGTTATCGTCCTCCTTTTTCGGTCCATTTGTTCCGTCTATTCGACGCCCTATCCGTAGTATTAGTTTAAGAGACGGCCATAACGTTACACGCCAAAAGCGAAAACCGGGGCGGCTCGGCCCCGGCTTCCTATATAAACACCTGGTGGGTGTTATCTACGTCGTAAGTCGCGCTATAACCTGAACTCCATAATAATCTGGTACCAAACGCCGACAGGGACGCCCTGCTGTTTCGCCGGGGAGAACCTGCACTTATACGCCGCGTCGGTGGCTTCTTTATCCACGTCCGAGAAACCCGACGACCCGGCGACCACCACGTTCTTGACACTGCCGTCACGGTCGATATAGACGAGTAGCATAACGTCGCCTTCCCAACCGGACGCCTTCGCGATTTCAGGGTACTTGGGCTTGACGTCGTGAATCGGGTACGGCGCTTCGCTGTACTCCACGTCGAAGTTGGGGGCCGACATATCGGCGTCAACAACCTCATCCACAACCTCTATCTCGGCTTCCCCGATTTCGCCTTCTTCAACACCCGGGCCCATGTCGGCTATGGTCTCGGCATCGGCTTCCTCGTCGGGAACCGGCAACGGGATCGAACCCACGGCACCCTTCGTCTCTAAGCCTTTGGGCGCTTCCGTCGGTTCCTCTATAGTCGGGGGCGGTGGTAGCTCGTCGTACTTCTTCTTGACGACGTCCATTTTAATTTTGCCGCCGGGGCCCGTCGGGCCCTCGCCGCCACCTACGAGGGTTTTCGGTACCGCGGCTAAAAACCATATAACGCCGAATACCGCTATGGCTATCGTAAGCGTGAAGCGTATATGTTTACCCAGGAAGAAGATATAGAACCAGACAAACCCGAGTACCGTTACAGCGCCGGCGACTATGGCCGCGACGAATCCGCCACCGCCCATCAGGTAGAACAATGAGATAACCCACAAAACGAATATCAAGAACGTCGCGGCGTAGATTATCGCCATCGTCTTCTTGTCCAGCTTATCGACCCGTACCCGCATTGTGGCGTGGGCGTCTACTGCGGCAGTTTTCGCCTTTTTCTCGGCCATTCGTTCCTCCTTGCGCCCGTTCCACCCGGGCGCTACTCATATTTTATACTTTCGACCGACCCGGGTCAAGCCTTTTTTCCGATTGTAAAGGCCCCGATTATTGAGTACGTCGTCCTTTAGATTCGTTACGGCCCGCGAAGGTTTAGCGTAAGTTATTCCTACTCCGGGACCACCTCTACGTTGATAGATACCGCGTTCGACGGTTCCACGTCTATGTTGGTAATCGGTTGGAGGGACCGAACGCTGGTCCCTTCATCGTCGGCCCCGGCGGCTTCCAGCAGGTAATACGTGCCCGGCCGTAGCGACGTCAGGACGTACTCTCCGTAGTGGTTGGACCGGGCTTCGCCGATAGGATCGCCCCGCTCGTAACCCGATTTGGTTTCGTACAAAAACACCTTTACGCCGGCCACGGGGACGCCGTTGGACAGAACCTTGCCGATGATAAGCCCCTTCTTCACCGCCCGCATCTGGGTTTCACTGGGAAGCGCGTAGCGGCCGCCTTTCAGCCCGGCCGGGTCTATCCCGTCTATTATATCGCGGCCTAACGGGAGCATCGCGTAAAAACCGTCGCGCTCGGCCGATACGGTAATCCTGTACCCCACTCCCCCCCCGATTACGTAATAGACCAGATACTTAGTCCCTTTCTCGGGGAAATCGTAAATCTTAGTCGCCACCCGGGCATAGAAAGACGGGCGCTCTTCGGTAAGGCTCTCAAACCTCGCCTCGTCGAGACCCGCGTCGGCCGCCTTCTCGGCCTGCTCCTTTTCCCACTTCTCCCGCTTCTTTTCCGTTGCCTTTCGGTCGTCGAGCACGAAACTTTCGAGAACGGCGCTCTCGTCCGGCGCCAGCGTTCCAGCCGCGAGAACATCTACCGCGTAAAGGCCGCCGCGCCAGCCCAGCATACCTTCCTGCTTTTCGACGAAGTCGACCACGTCGGTCCTGTGGTCAAGTATTCTCACGGCGATGTTGACCGTCGCGTATCCGAGGGAGCTGGCCACCTCGACCAGCCCGGACGCCGGCTTTTTGTTGAGAACCCACCCGGCCGGCACGTCGAAGTATATGCCGTACTCCTTGGTCGCGTAGCTGACGGCCGTCGGCTCCTCAACCGGGGGCGTCTCTTCGACTGTCGAAGGCGGCGTTTCCTCGTCCGCCGCCGGTTCCGCCGTTTCCGGCTCTTCACCCTCCTGCCCGGATACCGGCGAAACGACGTAGAACCATCCGAGGGCGGCTAGAAAAACTATCGAAGTCGTAACCCGCATCGGCGCGATTATAACGAAGGTGAAGTGGGGCGTCAACGGAAAGAATCAAACCCGTTAATGCGAACGGCGAAAATTGGCTATACAAAAGCGCGATCACCGGAACTAACAGCAACGGATATGAATTACACATGTAATAACGATAGCTAGCTACGGGTTTTTTACTACTTTTCTACTTGACATTCGGTATCCGGTATTATTAAGCTACATAAGCTCGGGTTGATTCCTTTGGTAAAATAGTCAATTACTCCTTTTAGCACTTGGTGTTGTCTAGCGACAAACAATAAGTATAGCCTTAATTATACATAACCGTTACGGTAAACGATAGTATTAAAAGAGATATGGGTTACACAATCACCCCTGAATGGCCTTATTGCGCATACCCTTTGCTAATCGAACCCTATGCGAAGTGTAGTTACGATTGCTTATATTGTTTTACTAAACTACGGGATTATTGGCACAAAGAATCTATGAAGAAGGTTAATAAACCGTTCAACCCCGATAAGGACATTATCGATATAAGGCCCATATCGAGAGTATTTTCCGGCGAAAGCCCAAAAAACCGGACAGAGAGGATGTTAAATTCCTTTTTAAAAAAGCGTATCGCTATACAAATAGGAGGTATAACCGATCCGGCGGGGATTTACGAAGAACGATTTGGGATAACATTGAAAATCCTGAATATGTTCAAAACGAAAGGCGACAACTACCCTATAAGGATTAGTTTCAAAGGGTCAGCTTTCGGAAAAAACGAAGCTTTAGATATTCTCGAAGGTTATACTAATTTAACCGCATTAATTAGCGTATCGGTACCCGAAAGCGACCTAGTTCCCCAAATTGAAGTAGGAACGCCTTCTATTGGGGAAAGAATACGTTTGGTCCGAGAATTGTCTAAGTTAGGCCTACGCGTCGGTTTACGGCTACGACCAATCCTGCCAAATATAAGTGTAGAGCGATATATAAAAATGGTCGAGGATTTTAAGGAAGCAGGTGCCGAAATATTAACAATAGAATGGTTAAGGGTTCCTCGTTCGTTTACGGAAG
>CP070755.1:2118718-2122746 GCA_020348885.1 Candidatus Coatesiibacteriota bacterium
GCTTGGCCCGGGGCGCGGGCGCAGCCGCCGCAGCCGCCGTTTCACCGACGGCAGCGGTGGGCGTCTCGAGGACCGTTACACGGTCCCGGCCGGCTTCCTTGGACATATAAAGCGCCCTATCGGCGGCCTTGATCAGTGAGTCCCCGTCTTCGCCGTGGAGCGGAAAGAACGCTAGGCCGATGGAAGCAGTTATCTCAACTTTTATATTCTCGGCTTCGTCCACCAAAATCGGGTTGGCCTTGCAGCTAGCCCGGACATCTTCGGCCAGCCTCTCCGCCTTCGCCGCGCCGAACCCGGGCAGTACGATAACGAACTCTTCGCCGCCGTACCGAGCGACGAAACCGGCAGTCCCGATTACATCGGATAGAATCCTGGTGAAGGTCTTCAGCACGTGGTCACCGGCCGGATGCCCGAAGTTGTCGTTGACCTTCTTGAAAAAGTCCAGGTCGGCCATACCTATCGCCACTTCGACGTCGTCGCGCCGGGCGGCATCCAGGACTTCGTCGAGTTTGGTATTGAGGTAAGACCGGTTGAAAGCGCCGGTAAGAGGGTCGCGCTGGATATAATCTTTGTTCACCGCTTGATATAGAAGCGAGTGGTATTCGTCGTGTAGTTTGGAGTAATCCCGCTGTGAGAGTTGCGGCGCGTCCAGCCCGTATATGTCGAGGGTATACTTGAGTTCGTTGTTCGCGAGGGTGATGGGCAAAGCGATAATCGGCGCGCGGCCTTCCACTCCGCCGGGGCGAAGGGACGAAGAGTAAAAAAGCGGTTTCTTACCGAACGCCGGGTCAACAGACGAGAGGACGCAACCCTTGAAGACGGTCGTATCTTCGATAAGATTGAGTATATCTTCGGTTATGGACGGGAAGTCGAACTCGAAGTTGATGCGGTGGTTTATTTCACTGATTCTTAAGTTTATTTTGGACGACGCGGCCGCGCCCCGGTCCCACTCACCCATCGATACCTCCGTTATTCCCGGAATTCGCGGTTTTGATTTTATACGACGGCGCCGGTGATGTCAACGGGAATTGGGGAAATAACGCATCCAGAAGCGTTATGATTAAAGAAAACCCTCGCGCCGTACGACGCGAAGGATTATCCAAAACCGTGCAAACACCCGCTCTTAACGCTTGTATTTTAGGACCGTTCCGTTATTGCACCCCACCCATACGTCGCCGTTATCAGTAACGTGAACACAAAGAGCCCCCAATAGGGAGGGGATTTCTATTCGTTCCCACAACTTCCCTTCGTTATTCCATACGTCGGGACCTACAACCCAAACTTCATTTCCGTCGTTCGAATAAACGTCGTTGAACGTAATATACTCGTCAGTTATATCGACTTCGGACCAACATTCGCCGTCGAAATGTAACGCAAGAGGGTAAGACCGTTGCTCCGGTCCGCCGCCGTAACCCCCGACTACCCACCCGTTTTCCTCTGAAGTGAAACACATACCGCCGGGGTCGTCAATTCCCCGGAAGTTGCATATAGGGTAAACGTCGTAACGCCAACTCGTACCGTCGTAGAAAACTATACTCCCCCGGGCCAATCCTATCCCGAAATCATCATTGACGAACTTTATAGCCCGAATACCATCGAGAGTTTCGCAAACTACTTCAAACGAGTGCCCGTCGTAATGTAATATCCGTCCCCGTATTCCATACGGACCGCCGAACCAGACGTCGTCCGGCGCAACCGCACAAACAGCGTACATACCATAGTCCTCAACTACGCCGGGGGTTACGTCGGACCACGTTTCGCCGTCGAAATGGAATATGCCGGTTTTATGGGGATAAGAACTGGCCATGGCGACGGCCCAGCCGTCGTCAGGTCCGGAGAAGTCGATATCGTGAATATTAAAGCGATTGAATTCACTCTTAGGTTCTTCGGGTTCGAAGTACGCGGATAAAGACCAATCCGTACCGTCGTAACGGTATATATACCCGTCGTACGTGCAAGCCCACCCTTCCGAATCGTCGTAGACGTACAAATCGTTTACTATACTGCTGTTCCCGGGTAAACGATACTCGGTCCAGTGTTCGGAACCGGGAGAGGTAAAAATATTGCACCCTAAAAAAGAAGCGAGTATCAGTAAAGCGAGGTAGTTATAATCCCGTTTTACGGTTCGCATTCCCACTTGTCCTTACCTTTTTCGATAAAGTTAATCAACAGATTGAATTTTTACATAATAAAGTGAAGATCCTAAATAAGAACGAGAAACGTGATAAAAATGGAGTCCGTGGGATTTCAGAATCAACCGTAGATATCGATATAAGTACACTTTTCGCCTTGAGCGTTACGTTAGCTATTGATATTATCCGCACGGGTATCGTTTTCTTGAAACCGTAAAGCCGCGAGGAGGAGTTCGGGATGAAAACGATAGCGATTATCGCCATAATATGTTTGTTCGTACCGTCTGTTCACGTCTACGGCGTATTCACCGACGTAACGGAAAGCGCGCTGGGAGACCCCGGGCCGGACGTCCCGGGCCGCTGCATCACCTGGCCTGATTATAATAACGACGGCCGACCGGACCTCTTTATGGGCGACGACGTCCTCTATGAGAACAACGGAGATGGCACGTTTACGCGCGTGACGGACATCGGTCTCGACGCGCCGTTCAGCGATTACCGCGCTACCTGGGCCGACGCTGACAACGACGGCGATTTGGACTGTTACCAGAGCTCGTTTAGAATAACGGACCCGGACGGTGATACGGTATGGGATACGTACTTCGAGAATGAGGGTGCGCCGGACTATACGTTCACGGGTTACGATAACTACGTTCATCCGGGTTACAGCCGCGGCGGCCAGGGATGCTTCGTTGACACAGACGGCGATTCCTATTACGAGTTGTACGAAGGTACTTTCGGGAACTGGGACCCTTACGGCGGCGCGTTCCCGGATAAGTTCTTCGAAGCCGACGGCGCCGAAGCATGGACCGACGTTACGGGAACGTATATACCGCAGCTCGATACTAACGATTATAAGCGTCACGTTCGGGGCGTATCCCCTTGCGACTACGACAACGACTTCGACATGGACATCTTCGTACCAGTTTACGCCGTAGATTGGGGGGACCCGTCGTGGGAGAACTACCTTTGGCTCAACGACGGAACCGGCAACTTCACCGATTACGCCGAGGAAGCGGGCGTAGAAGTGGAACCCCACGGACGGTACGGCGTAGGGTTGGCCAGCGGCGCGTCCTGGGGCGACTATGACAACGACGGGTACATGGACCTATGCGTGGGGAACATCCACGGATGGGCGGCACTTTACCACAACGAACGCGACGGGACGTTCACTAACGTAACCGAGGAAGCCGGTTTGTACCCCGTTCGAAAGGAATGGCACAGCCCTAACTGGCTCGACTTCGATAACGACGGCGACCTTGACCTTGTTATCTGGCAGTGGTACGAATTCAGAGGGTTTTTCTTCGAAAACGAAGGCCCCGAAAACCTCGGCCATTTCGACGAAGTTACGACGGAGTTGGGACTTAGCGCCGTTTTCTTCAGCAATATTTACTCACTGGCCTGCGCCGATTACGACGGCGACGGCGACATGGACTTCGCGATGAACCGCGGTGGCGGCTACGCCGGCCGCTACTTACTCCGAAACGACACAGATAGGGGTAACCATTGGTTAGTCTTCGAGCTGGAAGGCGACGGCACGACCTGCGGGCTTACCGCCCACGGCGCGAAAGTCCGTGTCCGCCTGGGCGACGGGTCGATTATGACCCGCCAGGTCGAACCGACGTCGGCCGACGCCGGAATGAACATGATACCGGTTCACTTTGGTCTGGGCGACAACACCTCTATCGATTACGTCCAAGTGTTCTGGCTCTGTGGATACCAGGAGTACTGGGACTTCGCAGATATTGGCGGTTCCGTTGACCGGTATATAACCCTCGTAGAAGGGACGGGCACCGAATCGACGGACGTAGAGCTAACTTACTTCGAAGCGAAAAGCGCGGAAAACGGTATCGCGCTTACCTGGGACGTGGGGATATCGGGCAACGAACATATACA
>CP070755.1:2122846-2129750 GCA_020348885.1 Candidatus Coatesiibacteriota bacterium
GCCGGCTTCCCCATAGACTACGTGTTGGCCAACAATAAACCCATCTCTCCGGAAGTATTAAAAGATTATCGGGAAGCCGGTTCCGAACCGATTATTTACGACGAAGGCGAATCCGACGAGTTCAGCACCGTCGATTTCGGCGACGGCAAGGGAGTCGTCGTGGTAGAGGGCAGCATACTCTGCCTGTCCGATATCGTCGAAGAGGTCCAGGAGGAGACGATACAGGCGGACGGCGCGGAGGTCGCCGTAGAGACCAAGCTGGTACTGCGGCACGCACCCGAGAAACTAGCGGCGGCACTCATTGACGTAATCGCCGCCGCTCAAGCTTAAAACGTAATCCACTTTTCCTCGGGATCAGTCGGTCGGCGCGGGCGCGCCGGCCTCTTTTTCGGGCTGTTCTTCTTCTACGAGGGGTTTCTCGAATTTATAAACGGTATATTGGACTATAGTGAACGGAGCGATTTTGTTACGCTCTTTTTTGGTCAAGATCATATAGTACTCGCCCGAGTCGCTCCCCGCCGGCAGCATATGGTAACTCCCGACGGCGGGTAAATCCGTTTCGACCTTTGTGGCTATATCGGGATCGGTAATCGAAGATTGTTTCCAGAGTCCGTACGGCGAAAAAATCTCCATCGTCGCGTCGCCGTACAACGCGAAAAGGTAAGCCATCGCCTTATCGACGTCGAAGTATATCTTCATGTCCTTATCCGACGGGATAGTATCCTCCCACACCGCGACCTCGGACAGGACGACTATGTATTCGACATCGCCGTTACTCCGTTCGCTTTTGGCCGCAACGGCGGCCCCGGCCGCCGAGTACGCGAGAGTACCGAAAACTGAGAGACACGTAATTAAACGTTTCATTCGCCCCGCCGTTTGAAATAAGGGTTGACCGCTACGTTAAACTTAAACGCAAAAGGGCGCTTATGTCAAGTCAAAAGGGGAACGCCGATGTCGACGCTCCCCTTCGATTTGTTCGGTAAAGCCGTGTAACCCGTTATCTGAACTGAGCTTTAATGTTACCGAGGGAAGCCGGGGTGATGTTAACGAGATAGTCCGAATAACCCGGTAGCGCTATTTTCGTAACCTTGTCCGGATTCGTCGCCCCGTCGTAGTTCTGGTTTAGCATCCACAAGAAGTCACCGTCCCAGAATATCCCGCCGGGGAAATAGAACACGTCGAAATTGAAGTAATCGATCGGTACGTAGATATCTAGCGGTTGGCCCGAAGCGTCGAGCTCCCATACGTTTAAGCCGGCGTCCCAGTATCGTCCGTCCCTGTACCGTTCTATCCCGAATAGGTACTTGGTCCCGTCAGCAACGCCGTAAGCGAGGCCACCTATATCGAAACCGAAATTCTCCGTGTTCCACGACGTTACGTGTCCTGACGAGTCCACGGTGCCCCACGCTATTCGCGCGCTCTCCCAATCGGTAACGTAAAGGATATCGTTTTCGGCGTTGTAGGTAACGCCGAATACGTTGCCGAAGGTACCGGGGCCACTAAACGAAGTATACGAAGTCCCGTCTTCCGCGACGAAGAACACGTTACTATCGCGCCTCGACCCCATATACCACCCTACGCCGCCGTGGTCCGAATCACCCTTCCAGACTACACCACAGGCGTCGAAATCAGTTATCGGCGTATCGAACAACTCGCCCTGGTAAGTGCCGTCCTCTTCGTAGACGAAAATGTTCGTTTCCCATTCGGTGATGTCGTCGGGGTGCCAGTTCGCCAAGTAAATATCGGAGCCGTCCTTCTTAGTAAGGCCCCACGCGTGGTCGTCGGTAACGCCCCATACTTCCCACTCGTCAACGATTCGCCAGTCCGTAGCTACTGCGGAGATTACGGCCACCAACAAAATACCCGCAAAAAGCGTTCGCATTTCCTTTCCTCCTTGTTAGTATATCGGTAAACGTATAAACTCGGTTACGCGACGGCTAACTTATAATATATCAGAACGGTACTTTGCAAGTCTAAAACGGTTACTACGTTACACTATTACGCGTTATCGGATACGAAAAGCGCCGCTCGGCGGCGCTTTTCTTCGCGTTTTACGCGTTTGTACCGTACTACTACCTAAACTGAGCTTTGATGTTGCCGAGAGAAGCGGGAGTAATGTTAACTGTGTACGAGGAGAGGTCCGGAAGCGCGATTTTCGTCGGCCAGTCGGAGCCGTCTTCGGCCAGCTTGTTCTGGTCGAGCATCCAGAAGTTGTCGCCGTCCCAGCTAATGTCGCCCGGGTAGTAGATTAATTGGCCTCCCTCGTTATAATCTATGACTACGTCCGGCACGTATATATTCGGTACGCCGGAACCGTCCAGAATGAAAATATGGAGGGAGTTATCCCACGAGTCCAAGTCGCCCCTGTCCTGAGCCAAGAGGTAATCCGTACCGCCGACGGAAACATATTTAAGCGCGTTATACCTGAACCCGGGGTCTTCCTGGGTCCACGACGTAACGTGCCCGGACCCGTCGAGCGAACCGTATCCAAACCAACTGGTTATCCAGTTCGAAACGTACAGCATATCGTCGTCCGGATTATGGGCGACGCCGTACGTCCTTTCGGTGAAGTTAGGCGGTGCTGCGAAGTACGTATAAGACGAGCCGTTATCGGCTACGAAATACACCCCGACACCGCGCCTGTCACTCATATACCAGCCCGTACCGCCGTGGTCCGCGTCTTCCTTCCAGTCCACGCATCCGGTATCGATATCGGTTATGTCCGAGGGGAAGTGCTTTCCCTGGTAGTTCCCGCTCATATCGTAAACCCACAGGTTAGTTTCGAACGGCGGACCTGGATAAAGGTCTTCGGAGTTGAAGTGACCTACGTAAATTTCGCTATCCCGATACGCGAGCCCGAAAGCGTGGCTGTAGTCGGTAGGGTTGTCGGGGTTACCCGGAACTTCTGGGACGTCCCAGGAGTCCAGTATGTACCAATCGGTAGCCGAAACGGGAAACGCAAAGGCGAGCGTTAGTAATACACACAGCGTCCTCATAGAATTACCTCCTTAAGGGTTAAACCTACTATATCCCACGGTATCTCTCTTCGAATTCCGCCCGGATACTAATACAAACCGGTATCCTTTTCAAGGCTAAAACGACCCCAAGCTTTCCCAGGTTTTAAAGATTAAATATGGGCGCCGATCAGCGGCGCCCTTTGTCGCGTTTCGTGCGTTTATCCCGGTTATTACTTGAACTGGGCTTTGATGTGCCCCAAGCTCGTCGGTACGATGTTGGTATCGGGCGAAAACCCCGTTAAGGCGATCTTAGCGACATAATCCAATGTGGCGTCGCCGCCGCCTTTGTTCTGGTCGAGGAGCCACATATGCTCGCCGTCCCAATCGAAGTCGCCCAGGTAGTAGAAGTAGTTCCCGAAATCTATAATCTGGTCGGGTACGTAAATATCGTTCGGTACACCGGACCCGTCTAGACTGAAGATATGTACTTCGTGAATCCAAGTATCGAGTTCACCCCTGTATATAGCAAACAGGTAATCGGTGCCCGTACCGGGAACGTACTTCATTGAGTTGTATGTTATACCCGGGTTCTCCTGGTTCCAAGAGGAAACCGCCCCGGAACCGTCTAAGTCGCCCCAGCCAACCCACCCGGTGATGAAATCCGAAGTATAGAACATGTCGTCGTCCGGGTTATGGGCAACACCGTATATCCTGTCGAAGTTCGAAGGCCCGGCGAAAGAATCATAGGAACTACCGTCGTCGGCTATCAGGTATATAGTAGGTTCTTGCCTGCCGCCGGCGTACCAGCCCATACCACCGTGGTCAGCATCGCTTTTCCAGTCTAAACCGGAGATATCGATATCTGTAAGCTCCGTGGGGAAATGCTCACCCTGGTAGTTCCCGCTTTCGTCGTAAACGAACAGGTTCGTATACCACGGCGGCGTTGCTTCGGCGTTCCAACACGCCACGAATACTTCGCTGTCTCTCCAAGCGAGACCGAAACCCCGCTCTTCGTTCGCGACTTCGGGACACGGGAAGTCGCCCAGGTGCCCCCAATCGGTAGCCGAAACGGGAAACGTAAAGGCGAGCGTTAGTAATACACACAGCGTTCTCATAGAATTACCTCCTTAATGAGTCAATATACCGGGCACTACGATATATTCCTCCGTCGTTACCCCGCTCGGATAATAAACCAAATCAGTATTCATTTCAAGGCAAAACCGATGAAAAAGCCCCGTAACTAGAATAAGGACGCCTACAAAACGGCGCCCTTTGTCGCGTTTCATGCGCTTATCCCGGTTATTACTTGAACTGGGCTTTGATGTGCCCCAAACTAGCCGGCGTGATGTTGGTATCACCGGGCGAGTAGCCGTTAAGCCATATTTCAGCTATCGCATCTTCCAGGACATCAGGGTCACTGTGGTTTTGGTTGTTTACCCAGAGGTAATCGCCGTCCCAGTAAATATTACCGGGGACCGGCATGTAATCATCCCCGAACGCGATAATATCGTCCGGTATGTATATGTCGGTCGGTAAACCCGATCCGTCCAGCGTCCAGATATAAACCATCGAATCCCAGTAACTTACCCTATCGCGGCGCATCGCGAAAAGGTATTTGGCCCCGCCAACGTCGCCGTAGCTTAAGCCGGAGAAAGTATCCGTGGACGTACTCTCGGTCCAACTGGGAGTGAAACCGGGGCCGGTAAAAGTATCCCAGGCTACGCTCCCGCTTAACGTAACGTCCGGAGAATAGGATAAATATAACAAATCGTTATCAGGATTGTACGCTATTCCGTGGATGTTATCCCAGGTGGCCGGCGCAGCGAAAGCGCCCAAATCGTTACCGGAAGAGTCGACGATATATACGATATTCGAAGTCAACCCGCCGATCAACCACATCTCGCCGCCGACGCTCCCGTCGTTGATGTAACAAAGCCCACTGGCGCTATAACCTCCGCCGACTACGGTTAACTCTATCCCCTCGAAAGTACCGTCGGCGGAATAACGCCAAACTTGAACGGGGTCATAGTCGAAGCTATAACTGGTTAGGTAGATTTTACCGTCGCCCTTCGACGTTAAACCGAAGATGTATTCGTCTTCGTAAACGATCCACTCGTCCAACGTCCCCCAATCGGTCGCCGATGCGATAACGGCAACGGTAAGCGTTAGTAGAACACACAGCGTCCTCATAAACCTACCTCCTTGATTGCAACACATTAATAGGTTAAAGGTAAACCGTCGGGATTGCAGAAACGATTCTTCGCTATCTAATTATACGAACCCCGATGCTACGTTACAAGGGAAAAACGCTTCGCAATATACGGTCGGAAATGGTCGTTCGAAAAAGCCTTTGTAAAGTAGAAGAACGTATGTTATAAAACCTCCGGCTTCGAAAGTACCGAATTAAACTTAGAAAAGCGCGACGTATGATAATAATACGTCCGCTCCCTTTCAATTCGCGACCCGATATCAATAGGAGGTTTCATATGAGAAAGGTCTTACTAGTCTCGCTCGCGCTGGTATTTATATCCTGCGGGTCCGTCACGGCGACGGACCTGGAGGATTTGACGGTCGTATTTCTGGGCGCGTCGATTACCGAGGCGTTCTTCTACCCGAACGACTGGCAGTTCTTCCCCAGCTACGATTTCCATAAGGTAATCGAATTCGGTCCCGATAAATCCGGCGCGTTCCCTCAGATCGGGTCTCACAACCCAGACATCGTAACCTTCAAGGAGTGCGGCGCTTACTTCGACGAGGGCGGAGATACGGACCTGGCTTTTTTGCACCAGTGTATGCAGGATATGGCCGATTACTGCGAGAGCATCGGCGCGACGCCCGTTCCGGCAACGACCCTTCCCATCGACGTGGGCTACGGCGGCCATACCCAGGCCCAACTCGATGACATTATCGAGTTCAACAACTGGGTCCGCACCTGGGCATCCAACAACGGTTGGGCGTGCATGGACTACTACACCTGGATAGCCGACGACGACGGCCAACTCCCAACCGCCTACCACGACGGCGACGGGCTTCACCCCAACCAGGCCGGGTACGACGTCCTCGGCCCCCACGTGGTCCCGACGCTGGAAGGCGCGGTCAGTTCAGTGAGCGGCGCGTCGTTCGGGGAAGTGAAAGCGGTCTTCAGGTAAGCAAGGACTTAGATAAAACAGCCGGGCGAACACGAGATCTCGCCCGGCTGTAAAACTTACTCTAGACCTAGGTTTTAACTATTCCGTTACGGTTCGTACCGGGCCGTTACCTTATCACCATCTTCTTGGCCGCCGCCAAATCCCCCGCGTTCAGACGATATATATACACGCCGGCGGGTAGGCCGCTTACGTCGGCCGTATGCTCGCCCGCCGGTAACGTCTCGTCAACGAGCTTCGTTACTTCCCGGCCCGTCACGTCGTATAGAACGAGCTTAACCGCCGCGTCCGCCGGTATATCGAACGCGATAACGGCGTTACAGTCAGACGGATTCGGCCGGGATTGGTACAGGGCAAAAGCCTTTTTCGGACCTTCGGTCGCTTCCAAATGGACGGGACCGAACAATTCGGCGACGCCGTTTCCGTCGATAGCTTCCAGATAATAATCGTACGAACGGCGCGGGTCCGGTTCTACGTCCGCGTAAACGAAAGGTCCCCGTCCCGATATCAACTGCCCGTTGACGAGTTTTCGGGCAGGGTCAAGTTCGCTCTCGCGGTAGATATTGAAGCCTGCGACCTCGGCCGCGTCGGAAACGTCCCAAGTAAGCTCAACTTCCCCGCCGTTACGCCAACGCGCGTCGAAATACGCGATTTCCACCCCCGTGAACTCGTCGAGGCACCACTCGGCCCACTCTCGCAAGACGTCGTCCGTCATAGCGCAAGTCGGCGCTATTTCCGAATCGTCCGGATAAAAGGACTGGTTTAACTCAACGGTAAAACCAAGTGTCCGGAAGTTCCCGT
>CP070755.1:2129850-2140274 GCA_020348885.1 Candidatus Coatesiibacteriota bacterium
GTTAATCAACCCCTCGTTAACCATGTCCATCGCGATTACCAGGGCGGCCAGGCCGGTCCGCTTGCCGCTACGTGTCTGGAGGAGCCACAGGCGCCCCTTCTCGAAGGTGAACTCGATGTCCTGAAGGTCGCGGAAGTGAGTCTCCAGTTTCGCGGACGCGTCAGCGAGCTGTTCATATATGACCGGCTTCTCCTCCTTGAGTTTCTCGATAGGTTTGGGCGTCCTTATACCAGCGACGACGTCTTCGCCCTGAGCGTTTATAAGGTATTCGCCGTAGAAAGCGTGCTCGCCCGTGGCCGGGTTCCGGGTGAAAGCGACGCCGGTGCCCGAGTCGTCGCCGGTGTTGCCGAAGACCATCGCCTGGATGTTGACGCCGGTGCCGGCGTCGTCGGAGATTCCGTTTATCTGGCGATAAGCGACGGCCCGCGGGTTGTCCCACGAGTCGAAGACGGAATCGATGGCGCCCCAGAGTTGTTCCGACGGCTCGTTCGGGAAACCCTTACCCGTCTTTTCTTTGACCGCGGCCTTAAACGAAGCCACAAGCCCTTTCAGGTCATCGACGCTCAGGTCCACGTCGTACTCGACGCCGCGTTCTTTCTTCGTTTTCTCGATTATTACTTCGAACGGGTCGACCTCGGCGTCGGACTCCGGCCGCAGCCCCAAGACCACGTCGCCGTACATCTGGACGAACCGGCGGTACGAGTCCCAAGCGGCCCGCTGGTCGTCCGTCGCGCGGGCCAACCCGGCGACGGTCTCGTCGTTCAAGCCGATATTTAGGACCGTGTCCATCATCCCGGGCATTGATACAGGGCCGCCGGACCGCACGGACACTAGAAGCGGGTTCTCGGCCGCGCCGAACCCGCGGCCCATCTCCTTTTCCAGCCTGGTTAAAGCGGCCGCCACCTCGTTTTCCAGCCCGTCCGGGTACGCGCCGCCGTTATGGAAGTAAAAGACGCACGCGTCGGTCGTTATAGTGAAACCGGGCGGCACGGGGATGCCAATATTGGTCATCTCGGCCAATCCGGCGCCTTTGCCGCCCAGCGTGTCGCGCATTTCTTTGGAGCCTTCGGCTTTGCCCCCGCCGAAGGAGTACACACATTTATCTTTTGCCATTCCCGATACTCCTTAAACGCCGCGCTATTACTTGTTTATTTTCTGTAAGTTAAGCTCATAAATAAGATACGCGTTTAAGGCGGATAATACTAAAAATGAGCGCGAAAGTCAATTAAAAGCGGAACTCCATAGGAAGCAATAGGTTAGAATCGAGTCGTATTGACCGAAAAAAAACCGGAATTTGACCGAAAAATATGCTTGACAAGGGTAAAGGGGTATGTTATAAACCGCCAAACTTCCGTGGGGTGGCACCTCTTTCGGTGTACGTGCGGAAGTCAATTGGTTTTAGCTAAGTGGACGCGTTTCGGGAATTATCCGTCTAACATTCTTGAAGGTTTAAACCCAAGGAGGAAACAGAGATATGCGGAAACTTATCGCAGTAGCGGCTTTAGCGGCGGTAACGTCGGCTTCGGCCATCGGGGTCGGCATTAGCGCGCACTACAACATCGGTATGCCGCTGGGTGACTTCGGCGACGCTGTCAAAATGAGCGTCATCGGCTTCCAAGGCGACGTCGCAATAAACGTGCATCCGTTCATCAACATCGTGGCCGCTTTCGGTTACCAGCAGTGGAAACCTGCCGATGAAATAGTAGGCGTCGACAAAACCACCTTCATCCCAATTTGTTTCGGTATCGAGTACCCGGCCGTGTTCGGCAGCATCGCGTTCTACCCCGGCGGCGGTATGAGCTACAACCTGATGAAAACCACCGGCCCCAACGTAGACGTAAGCGAAAACAAAATGGGTATCTGGTTCGGCGGTAACTTCTACTACATGTTCAACGCGAGAATGGGCTTCGGCGCCGGCGCTTCGTTCAATATGATCTTCACCGACGTTGTGAAAACGAACTGGATTCACATCCCGTTCGGTATCAAGTACTGGTTTATGTAAACGGACCTCCCGAGACGAAGCCCCGGCCCGGCCGGGGCTTTTTTGTTGTTATTTAACGTTCGTACGTCGGACAAAATCTGCTACTAGAACCGATTTTTTCAGTGTTCGAGTGCGTATCAACCGCACAACGACGAATCTGATGGCGTTTTAACTGTTCAATGTACGAGGTAACGGGAATATTATATGTATATCCTGGTCGGCGGTAAAGGCGAGGGGTGTATTTCGGGTTAAAATAACACTTGACAGAAAATGAATATCATACTAGAATGGTGCAAAGTTTAGGTTAATTCATAAAAAGAGGAGGAATCATGGGGAAACTCATCACAGTAGCGGCTTTATTGGCCGTCGTAAGCTCAGCGTCGGCCCTCGGCGTTGGCATTTCCGTACACTACAACGTCGGCATCCCGATAGGAGACTTCGCCGACGTCCACAAGGTTAGTGTCATCGGTACTCTGGTCGACGTCGAATTCCGCCTGCATCCGTTCATCAACGTTGTCGCCGCGTTCGGTTACCAGCAGTTTAAGCCTAAAGACGAAGTCGTGGGCATCGACAAAACTACCGTCATACCGATTCAATTCGGCGTCGAGTATCCGGCCGAATTCCGTAAATTCGCTTTCTATCCCGGCGGCGGCATGAGTTACAACTTGATGAAAACTACAGGCCCTAACTACGAAGAAAGCGAAAACAAAATCGGCGCCTGGTTCGGCGGCAACTTCTACTACTGCATTACGTCGGAGATATATTTCGGTCCCAGTTTCCACTATCACATAATATTCACGGAACCCGTTAGAACAGGTTGGCTCCACATCGACGTCGGCATAAAATATTGGTTTATGTAAACGGACCTCCCGAGACGAAGCCCCGGCTCGGCCGGGGTTTTCTTTTATTATTGTAAAAAGGCGCCTCGCGACGTATAATCCATACCGGTTCGCAAACAAACGAGGGTATATCTTATGACGATTGAACAGGTTGCGAGATGAGCATTAAAATACTATTCGTTATCGCCCTGTCTTTAACGATAACCGCGTCCGCGGGGCCGCGTCTGTCCCTATTCGGCGACATCGCGTTGGGGATTCCGATAGGAGACATGGCCGACGACGACCTGGATACGGGTTACAGTACGGTCCCCGTCTTCCGCGGCGGTCTCGCGTTCCGGCCGTTTTCGCCGGTGCTAATGGAATTCGGCGCCGCGTACGTTCTCCGCAGCGCCGCTAAGACGGGTATCGACGAAGGCGAAGCGTCGTGGCAAGGGACAAATTTCTTCGCCGGTGCCGGGATAATACTCGATATGGGCCTATTGATGCCCCACCTTACCGGCGGCGTTTCCTATTTCCGTGTATCCCGGTACGACGCCGAAGAAGACCCGGACGACGAGAACTTCCGGCGGGCGAAGAAAGTGTCGGTCAGGGAACCGGGCTTCTACATAGACCTCGGGCTTCAGTACTTCCTTTACGAACACCTCGCCGTGGGCGGGGGATTACGCTACGACCACGTCTTTACCGCCGGTAAGCCCGCGCGGATATTCGATATTCACGGCGGCGTTGACTATTATCTGTTTTAATGCTCCGTTCGCACGTCCCACAACGCCCGAACGGTCTTGATTTTATAGGCCGTTTATGCTAAATATACGACCCGGAACGGTTTCATTAGACGTTATTAATCCCCAGTAGCTCAATCGGCAGAGCGTCCGGCTGTTAACCGGCAGGTTGTAGGTTCAAGTCCTACCTGGGGAGATATGGCGGCGCAGGGCAACCGGCGCCGTTTACTTTTTAGCCCTACCGAAGTCGCCGTGATTACTACTTGCCGCGATCCGGTTTTTCGACTATAATCCCGCCCGAAGCAGACGACGAGAGAAGCCCTCAGGATAGCCGTCGCGGGGCCTAGGCGAAACCGCGTTGAAAACGTTACAGAGAGAATTCGCTCGATTTATCGCTACCTGCAGCTACGTGGGGTACTTGCCGCTGGCGCCGGGGACGTGGGGTACTCTGCTGGCTTTCGGCGTATACATGGTACTGCCCCGGAACCAGTGGTCGATAATCGTCGCTTTCGCGGTCAGCTTCGCTCTAGGCGTCTGGGCCGCCGGCGTGGGCGCCCGCGACCTGTGGCCCGATTCACCTAAGAAGGGCGACCCGGGGCGTGTATGCGTGGATGAGTTTACCGCGTTCTTCGTCGCCGTTATGTTTTTACCGTACGGATTGACGTACGGCTTATTAGCTTTTTTCTTAACCAGGGTATTCGACGTCGCGAAACCGTTCCCGGCCCGTAGGTGCGAAAAACTCCCCGGCGGGTGGGGAATAATGGCCGACGACTTCGTCGCCGGCGTATACGCTAACGTTTCCCTTCAAATATTACGTCTAGCCGCTTCCCTCGTCTCGTTTCCGTACTCTGATTACTTCGTATAATGGCCGCCCCGTAACCAAATGCGGACCTATACAGTTCGTTCTGGTTCCAGCTGGCTTCGTTTCCTCTATTTTCGCTTCCCGCCGGCTATTTTATCCCCCGTACGCCGCGGGTACAGGATATATAAAAGCCGGAACGTAAACCTGGCCGCTCCCGTATAAGGAATCGGAACCGTTTCCCGTTGACAAACCGAAGGCCGTCGCTTATAATGCGCGGCGATGTTTGCGCGGGCAATAGTAGCTTTATCGGTTACTGTTACGGCGGCGGTCGGTTCGGGTCTGCCGCCGGGATACGACGTATCGATCGGCGAAACGATCGAAACGGGTCCTACCGAAACGCCCGAATACGCGGGCGACGGCCCGGCCGACGTATTGTTGAAGTACAGGGTCGTCGGGTTCACCGAGATCGAAAAACCGACGGTGTTAGAAGAGCTTATACCGGTTCTCAAGATACGCGCCGCCGGGTTGGCGAAGCGCTCGAAGGTGGAGCGTGGAGACGCCCTCGGCGATATAGACGTGACGTTAAACGGCTGCCCAGACCCGTACAGGGTGCGTGAAGTCTTGGAGGCCTGGGCGTGGTTGGAGTTCCGGGCCGTCGCCGAAAGCTTTACGCTGCCCGGGCTTCTCGCGGAAAAGGGGTCCGGCGGCGTCGATTACACGGTCGATGACCGAGGTTACGTACGGTTCGCGGAGGCCGACGAAGGCGCATTCCGGACCGCCGCCAGCGACCTGGGTTTACCGGAAGGTTACTACGTCGCATATACACGACCGATGGGCGGTAACGTAGGCGCCCTGCTGTTAAGCGACGATGGAATGGTCGTCGACGAGGTCAGAGACGCGGTCTTCGTCGATGACCCGGTAGCCGGTCCTATGGTTACCTTCGACCTCGACCCGGCCGGGCGACAGGAGTTCGCAGGATTGACGGCCCGGCACGTCGGCGGCGAGCTGGCCGTACTCTTCGACGGTTACATAATGTACAAGGGCCAGGTCGCGGAACGGATCGAGGGACTGGCGAATATCGAAAACGTTACGACGCGGGAGGAGGCCGAGGACATCGCGCTGCTCTTAAGCTCGGGCTCCCTGCCGCCGGTTTTGGAACTGACCGCCTGGTACATCGACGGGGTAAAGGCGGAAGTCCCCTAATAGTTTACCGGTTCGCGTAACCTTCGCGGTCTCGACATGTGAGGAAATCGGGGTTCTAAAACAATGGACGTAATCAGAGGTAAACTTAGAGCGGCGATAATATCCGCCGTAGTCGTATTGGCAGTGATTTTCGTAGCGCCCACCGTCGGTTTTTACGAGTATTGGGTGGACGAGTACGAGGAAGAACACCTGTGGATCGGCTGGCCGGGCGGCCCCGGGTTCGAAGCGCCGCCGTTCGTCGCGATGGTCGGCCGAATACTACCCCACGACCCGGTGAAACTCGGGCTCGATCTCCGGGGCGGCATCTACCTCGTGTACGAGGTGGACGAGACCGGGCTTTCCAACAAGGAATTGAAAGACGCGGTCAACCTTACGGTCGAGATCATACGCAAGCGTATAGACGAGTTGGGCGTGGCGGAACCGCAAATCCAGAGCGAGGGCAGCAACCGCATCGTTGTGAAGCTCCCCGGAATATCCGACCCGGGGCGGGCGAAAAATTTAATAGGGACCACGGCCGAGTTGGAGTTTAAACTCGTGCACCCGGCGAATCCTGTGGGCGAGGTGGCAAGAAAATACGACGAAAAGAAAACCGCCGAAGAAGTCAAAGCGCCGGTAATCCCGCTTTCGGAGAGGATTACGCTTTACAAAGCCGACTACATCTTCTACGAGTCCGATTACGACCAGGTCAAGAAGATGTTCGCGGAAGCGACCGAGATGGGTTTAGTACCTAGAGATTATATAATCACCTACTCGAACGCGATCAGTAAAGACGACGACGAGGTATACACGGAGTTGGGAGAACCTTACCGCCGTGTTTATGTGCTGACCGAAGAAACGCAGATAACGGGCAAATACTTACGGAACGCCAACCTGGGATACGACCAGTACGGAGCTCCCGACGTCGAGTTCACGTGGGACGGCGAGGGCGCGGAGATATTCTCGGAGCTTACCGGACGTCACATAAACGAACGGCTCGCGATACTTCTCGACGGTTTCGTCCAGTCAGCGCCCAACATCGCGTCGCGTATCTCCGACAAAGGCACGATAACCGGCAACTTCTCCAGCGAAGAAGCGTCCGACCTCGCGCTGGTACTCCGTTCCGGCGCGTTGCCGGCGAAACTCTGGCTCATCCAGGAGAAGGTCGTCGGCCCGAGCCTGGGCCGCGATTCAATACGCAACGGCATCCTGGCCGCGGTGGTCGGGTTCCTGATAGTAATCGTGCTGGTGGTTATCTATTACTACGCCGCAGGTCTGGTCGCCGACGTAGCTCTCATACTCAATCTGATTATCGTGTTGGGCGTGATGGTCGCGATCGGCGCGACGCTCACCCTACCCGGTATCGCCGGGTTGATACTCTCGGTCGCGATGGCGATAGACGCCAACGTACTGATATACGAGCGAATACGAGAGGAGCGAGCCGCCGGGAAGACAGTTCGGGCGTCGATCGAGACCGGTTACAAGCGCGCGTTCATCACCATTCTGGACTCGAACATAACGACGCTCATCGCCGGCATAGCCCTGTTTCTGTTTGGGACCGGCCCGGTCCGCGGCTTCGCAGTGACCCTTACCATAGGTATACTGACGTCTATGTTCACGGCCATTATCGTTACCAAAGCCGTGTTCGACTTCTTTACAGGCCGGCGCGAGGTCAAGAAGATATATATCGGTTGATACATAACGCCCTCAGGTGCTCATATATTTACGAAAATTACCCCGGCTTTTCAAAAGCCGGGATTTTCGAATCCACATGATAGACCACTATCAAAGTGGATAAAGGTCGGATACCGGCGGGGATCCGCTAATCGACGTCCCAGCATTCGATAAATAAATATCGCCCGAGGTAGCGTAGGTGGGGTAAATGACCGGCCGCGACGTCTATTTTCGAATAAAGGCCGCCGAGCCGCGGGAACCGTTTTGTCAACCGGTTTGCGTGCCCATCCAAGAAATCCGGTATATAATAACAGCCCGATATCGAGCGGATGCCGAAACCTGTTGATTTAATCTGGCCAAGCAACCTTTTTATAGGGACGAAACGCTTTAACCGAATACGCGTGAATTCCGTGATATGCTCCAGTTCATCAAGATACTCTTCTCGACGTCCTCGCAACCGGGATTTTATGATCCGCCAATATGAAGCTACAGGGACCGATAAAAGCACATAACCTCCCCTTTTGACGACACGCTTTATTTCCTTTAATACCTTCCGCGGGTTTCTTACGTGCTCGAGGACTTCGAGGCACGTAACGACATCGAAAACGCCCGCGCCGAAGGGTATATTTCCGCCCGTACCCTGGACGAGTTTCGAATCACGGCTGTCTGGAGCCATTTCCAAGATATTGTATGAGATATCCAAACCGAATAGTTTTCCCCGGCCCACCGAAGAGATAGCGGTGGCGTCGCCGCAACCGACGTCAAGCAACTTCATTCCGGTTCCCACAGCGCGTTTAAGTATCCGCAACGTTTTCCGCAGACGGACCGCCGGCGGTAGTTCCGTATAATGATAATCCCGCATCGCGCCGCGGCTAGCGTGCCTTTTTTCGTAAAATTCTCTTAAATCGTCCATCGCGATTTACGAAGGATCTTTATCTCTTGCCTTAAGAATTCTCGAATTAGTCCGTAAGGCTATACCCGCTAGCCCGAACGCGGCGGCGGCCGCGACCGTTTGCGCCAGTACGCCCAGGTTCGCGATTACGCCCGAGCCGATGAAGAACCCGGCGAAAGTAACGAACGCGAAGAAGACGCTCGCGAGCATCCCTGCGCCGGCCCACCGGGCCACGCCAGCCAGCCGGGAATAACCCGCGCCCCAAACGAGCGTAAATAGTATCCCGAACCAAAGCGATGGAACGAAGAACTGAGCCGCTATCGTATCCAGCGTGAGGGTTAAATCGCCCCTGGTCAGCGTTCCGACGAACGCAGTCTCGGCCAGAGAACCGCCGGCCGTAGCGCCCGCACCCGTCGCGACGAAGACGTCGAGCATAGCCAATACGTACGAAATCGACCCCAACGTTAACCCGGAAACGGCCAAGCCGGGGAACTTCTGAAATAACAACAAGAACATCGCCGGGAGCGCCGGTACTACGAGAAAGAACGAAATATACGTTAATACGTTATACGCGGTCATCCCGCCGGAAGCGTACGCGTCCAGCGTCTGGACCGACGACGCAGGCCCGGCCGAAAGCGGCGGCCAGCCCATTCCCGCGGCGAGAGCGACCCAGGCCGCCAGGGTGACGACGGCGTATAAAAACAACAGGACAGCGGACCACTTGAAGTAAACCGAGTATCTTTCCATAGTCCGATCTCCTAATACAAACCCGCGCCTTTCTCGAGGGCGCGGGATTGGTTTTGGTATCGGTCCTTACGCCGGGTCAGCTTATCAACCCCAACCAGTCCTCGAGTAAGAACTGGACGCGGCCGATGAGTAGGCTGACGCGGGCCATAACGGTGTAGCCGAAGCTGGCGCCGAAGCCGATCATCAGGAAGACGATGCCCGCCTTCGCGACGCCGCCGACGAAGCCTATGTGCTCCAACGAGAAGAAAAAGTAGGTTAAAGTCGCGATAACGCCGACGATCATGAGCAAGCCGGAGAAGGTACCGATGAAACCGGTCCAGCTCGGGTCCGTAAAGAACAGGGCGACGCCGGAGAGGGTAAATACGGGCGCCGGCGACCCTGCGTTCCCTGCGATGAATGTCCCGTATATCTGCGCCAATACCCAGGCCTGCATTGCCGCCACGAGGTTCAACCCGGAGTACGCGCCGATGTAGAAACCGATCGGCCATTTGGACAGCCAACCTATTCGGGGTATGAAACGGGTTACGATAAGGATTCCGAGGGCCGCGGGGATTAAAGGCAATAGGTCCAGCGTAAAACGGCCGTAGCCGAAGAGCTGCCCGAACCCGCTGATAAGCGGGAGCACCATGTTCGGGATCGCGTTGTTGGATACGTAGATTATGAAGAAGTAACCCGCCGACACGCCGACGAGCAGGTGCTCGGCGAATTTATAGAACGGGTTGTCCTTGTAAAGGAACGAGTATATGCACAGCGTCAGTATCGCCGCGATCCATATCGATATGTCGTGGGAGAGCCCGTACTTTAACCAGTCTATCAAGAACATCTCGTCCTCCGGTCGCGAAGGCTAAGTTCGCCGGGTCGTTATGATTTCAAACTCTCTTTGCGTTCGTGCCGTAAGTTAACCGCGTAAGCTATATTACCGAGTAGGACTATAACTACGATAAACAGATGGATAACCGTCTGGGCGTCCATTCCCTTGATCCCGTTACCCAGTCTGCCGAACATCTTTTCGTATTCGATTAACTTCTCGTATTCGGCGGCGCCTTTTAGCCCGCCTAATAATCCGACCATCTGGCCGGTCTGGAGGTAAGGGTAATAGTCGGCGGCCATGACGGCCGTAACACCGGCGGCGATGTTAGCGTCGTATCGTTCGTGAGCATAAGCTACCCAAACATCGGGGTAAGTGCTGCCCGAAAGGGAGATCGAGATGAGGATGTCGTCGTAGTTTTCGACGTCTTCCATAATAGGGTATTCGTCCACGGGCGTACCGTAGTAGTCGACCGGGAAAACCTGCCTTATGTTCTCGCCCATCGAGAGTATAACGATCGAACCGCCAACACTATACCCGAGGAAGATGTAATCTTCGCCGTATACGGCGTTCATCATTTCGGAGGCGTTGTTTGAGACTTCCAGGGCCAGGCCGGGTCCGCCGGGATGCAAACAAGTTATGATTACCGGGATATCGCGTTTGAAGCAGTGGATGAGTATCGCTTCGGCCATGGGCGAAAGTTCCGGCTGAGTCGACGGGTCGTAATCTACCGAGAGCAGGACCGGGTTTTTTGGCTCTTCTTTCGCCCCTTCTTCTATGAAG
>CP070755.1:2140374-2147554 GCA_020348885.1 Candidatus Coatesiibacteriota bacterium
GGTCAGCGAGCTTAACGGCGTTGATATGGGCGCGGTTAACTTCGGTTTCGCCGTGGGCGACGGCGGTACCATATTGGAGTTCGACGGTTTCGGGTGGTCGCAAACCGAAAGTCCCACGGAAGCCGACCTTAACAGCGTGGAATTCGTCTCGGCGAGCGAAGCCTGGGTCGTCGGCGACGGGGGAGTCGTTTTACACTATATGGGCGGCGTTTGGAATACGATAGCGCCGTTCACCCAGGCAGATTTATACGACACGTCGTTCGTCACGCCGGACGACGGATGGTTCGTCGGCTCCGCTGGCGCCGTATATCGTTACGACGGCTCGAACTGGACCGCGCACGCAGTACCGAACACGGACGTTAACTTCTATTGCGCCGCGTTCCCGGTGTCGGGCAAAGGTTGGATCGGCGGCGACATCACGACGCTATTGGTCTTCGACGGCGAAACCTTTTCACGGGAAAGCTACCTCCCGACGGGCCCCTGGGAATTTCGGGCTTTGACGGCGCCTATCGCCGACGAAGCGTGGGCGACAGGACCGGGGATAATACTGTTTTATAGATAACAAAACTACCGATTACCCCTCCACCTCCCGCCCGACCCTCCTCTTGCCGGCTACGGCCGGCAGGCCGCCGGAAGCGGGCGCAAGTCTTGTCGCCGTCAGCGCGAACAACAGGGCACACGCGTAATGGTCCGGGCCCGCGCTCTTCCAGACGGCCCTGTAACCCGTCGTCGTTTCCTCCACTACCCGGTATATGTTACCCAAATGTTCCAGCAACCGGTCCACCGCCGGGTCGTCGCGGCGGGGAAAAGAGACCTCGCGACGGCGTACCGCCGTAACCGTCTCGTCGAAGGCCGACGACCGATCCAGCCCCACCCGCTGTACGGCCCCGGCGGCCTGCCGCTCGACGTCCACGTAGTATCGCTGCGCTCCCAGGTACGCTATCCAGACGCGGCCGGGGAACCGACGTGCGAAATCCGAAGCAGAGGCCTTATAAGGCATCGCGTCCACTACGCACGCCGCGGCGCCAAAACGCCCCATAAGCCCATCCAGTTCCTCGAAGTGGTCGGCCTCACACGCGTAAACCACCTTTAGCCGCGTTTGTTCGGGAAGAGCGACGACCGCGTATATCGTGTCGCCCGTATCTACGCCCATAACGGCGCCGTCGGCCACCTGTGCGGGGGCGTAGTCGCCGATACACCCGTTCAGTTCCTCGGCCGAAAGGCCACCCGACGGATCGTGATATGGAACGCCCAACACCGAGTTGTAAAACCGGCGCAACTCGAAGGGACGTTCCGCTTCCCGATACTGTCTTAATATCTCGGCGGCGGGCAGCGCCGTCGCCAAGTGCGATACGTGGTACCCGCGCAGGGCCTTCTCCGATGGGTGCGCGGCCACCCACCGGCCGGCTTCAGGGTAAAACGGCCGGCCACAGCGAGCGCAAATACGAGAGACTGTTCCGCCGACTTCGCCGATACAATCGGGGAAATGGTCGTCCGGGTCGAAATCGAAACCGCAACCGACGCAGCGGACGAGCCAGTGACGTCGATCGCTCTCGTCGAACAACCGCGATACGCCGATTCCCGGGTACGTGGGCGTCGAAAGGTACGAAACCCAGCCGAGTTCGCTGTGGAGTATCCGGTCGGTCGCGAGAACCACGCGGTCCGCCGGCGAAACGTCCAACTCGTCCATCACGATGAAGTCGGCGTCGACGGAGCGGACGCCGGCTTCGCTACGAAGTCCGTGGAACAAAACCGCGCCGTCGGCGAAGGTTATCCGGTCCGCGGGGCCGGCCACACGTCCGGCCAATCCGGAGTTTTCGAGCAACGGCTTGAATCGCTCACGGGCGAAGGCCCGGGCCTGGTCCCCGGTCGGCAGGAAGTACACGGTCTTATAACCTTCATCGGCGAGTCGGATTGCCTTTATCAAGTGATACGTGGAAAGGCCAACCTGGGCGGCCTTCATGAAAACCGTTCGCTCGGCCGAGTCGTCGTAAATCGCCTTCAGATACGCGTGATCCGCGAAGCTGAAACGTCCCCCGCGTAACTTAATATAGCGCCGGGCGAACCCGGCAAGTCCGCCGACGCCGGAACGTTCGAAACGGCGCTGGAGCACACCGTTCACGACCATGCGTAACTCTTCTTCGGTTAAGTCCATAAAGGCTTAACGTACAAACCGGCCGCGCCAGCACGACCGGTTTTCCCGCGATATTCCTGTTCGCTTTTTTCGCTTTAAAGGGATTATATGAAATACAACGGCCTGTTGTCAAGTACGCTCGAGGACGCGAGGGTATAAAAAAGCGGCCGCAAGGCCGTATTATATCTTCGACATTAGAATTATATATCGTTAACTAACTACCGCTTCGTCCACAGGTTGATTACGGTAGGCCTTACGCGACTTGAACCCGAAGTGCCCGCCGACGCTCTCGAACAGGAGCTGCCAGAAACCCTTATCTAGGTACGACCGTATTGCGACGTAACATTCGTCACAATCGTTATGGTTCGTAAACTCGTCGATCATCTTCTTTTGTTCTGTCACGTCGTACTTATGGAACTGCATCGAACAGGGCTGCAAGTAGCCGTCGGCGGTTACGACCAGGAACCGCTTGCCGGCCATGCAACTGGGCGTTCCGCCGTTGACGAAGTATTCGTACGTCGCGTCTATGGTCGTCTCGTTATTAACTATCCAGTTGCTCGCGTCCATCCGGGACTTCACCCGCTCGAGCTCGTCGCGCAGGAGCTTCAATTCCTCGGGGTCGTCGGGGAAAAGCTCGCGCTCGCCGGTGCGCCGGGGCGAATAAGCGCTGTAACTCATATTGACGCCCCACTCCTTCGCCCTGTCGGCGCAGTCGTTTACGTACGGCAGGTTCTCTTTGGTTATACACGTGTTCAATACGACGTCGTCGTAGCCGTAAGCCGCGAGTACGGGCATCAACTCGTCGAGCTTCGCAAATAGCCCCGGGTAACCGCGGAACCCGTCGTGGCGTTCGTCCGGGAAATCGAGGCTGACCGAAAACTGGTTCACACCCGCGTCCCTGAGCGTCAGGTACTTCTCCTCGGTCATCAACGACCAGTTGGACACGAGTATCGTATACGGAAGACCCGACGGTTCTTTAATGTTCTTTATTACTTCGACTATATCTTCTCGCAGCAATGGTTCACCGCCGGAAACCTGAACGGCCCCCGGTCGCAATATTTCCATGTAACGGCGGTAGTCATCGGGCCGCATCTCGCCGGCCCGGTTTTTCGGACCGCCGTGGTCGCAGTGGCGGCAGTTACAGGTGCAGCTGTCGGTTACCTCGAAGGAAACCACCAGCGGCCGCTCGGCGAACCAATTTCCCATCGATCTGCCGATTACCCTAACCGATTCCGTAAAGGGAAGCCTATGCATAAAAACCCCGGTTGTATCAACGGAGTACGACGCCGGGGCTCTACCCGGCGCCCGATAAGCGAACGTTTTTTAATAAGGACCACACCCTCCCCGACAGCGACGACTATAATATCAAAAACCGGAACGGTTTTCAAGGGAAATTTCCAGTGGTAGTCGCCTGAACGTATCCGGGGTACCTATAGACGTTCGAGACTTAAAATCGCGCATTCCGCTTAACGTTATTCAAAAAAACCCTTGAGAACCTCGCCGACGATACGTAATATAACCGTCCTAAACAGCTGTAATCCGGTTAAAAAGTATCGGGAGGGAACCGACGATGAAGATTAAATGGTACGGACACGCCACGTTCGGGATTACGACGGACTCGGGCGTACGGATAATCACAGACCCGTACGTCTCCGGCAGCTTCGACGGCAAGGTTAAATACCCGCCCATAACCGACGAATTCGATATAGCGCTCCAAAGTCACGGCCATGATGACCACGCCGGCGCGGATAAGCTCCCCGGCGAACCTATGGTCGTTGAAGGCCCCGGCGCCCACGACGCCAAGGGCATCGAGTTCAAGGGCGTCAAAACATACCACGACCCCAGGGGCGGCGCCGAACGCGGCGAGAACACCGTCTTTACATTCGAGACCGACGGCGTCCGCGTTTGCTTCTGCGGCGACCTGGGCCACGCCCTCACGCCCGAACAAGCCACCGAGATAGGCAATGTGGACGTCGTCCTCGTCCCCGTCGGTGGGTATTTCACGATAGACGATAAGGAAGCCTGGAGCGTAGTCGACGCGCTGGACGCGTCTGTCGTCGTTCCGATGCACTACACGACCGAGCACGTGGACTTCCATATCGCACCCGTAGACGCCTTTATCGAAGGTAAGGACAACGTCGAGCGACCGGGGGCGACAGAGTTTGAGATTAAAGGCGCCGATCTGGGCCCGAAACGTATAATAGTACTGGACTACGTAAAATAAATACGGAAAGGAACCGAATATGCGCGCGATAAAAGCGGCCGACATATCCGCCGCCGTAAAGGACCTGTGTATTGACGCGTCGCACAACCTTCCCGACGACGTCATAGAAGTCTTCAAGAAATTCGCCGCTGCGGAAGAGTCGGAGGTCGCGAAGCAGATATTGGAACAACTCGTTGAGAACGCCGCCGTGGCGGCCGAGGGCGAGTATCCGCTGTGCCAGGACTGCGGTTTCGCCGTCTTCCTAGTGGAGCAGGGCAACGAGGTCGCTATCGAGGGCGCTTCCCTTAGCGCGGCCATAGACGAGGGCGTACGCCAGGGCTACGAAGAGGGATACCTCCGTAAGTCTATCGTGGACCACCCCGTTTACGGAAAGAATACCGGCGACAACACGCCGTCGGTCATCCACGTCTTCCCGACCAAGGGCGATAAACTGGTCATCCACCTGGCGCCCAAGGGCGGCGGAAGCGAGAACATGAGTAAGATAGCGATGCTTAAACCGGCCGACGGTCGCGAAGGGATTATAAACTTCGTAATGAATACTGTCGCCGAAGCCGGCCCGAACCCATGCCCGCCTATCGTCGTCGGCGTAGGCATCGGCGGGACGTTCGAGTACTGCGCCCTGATGGCCAAGAAGGCGCTCTTTAGGGACCTGGGCAAGCCGTCGGACGACGAATGGAACGCAGAATTGGAGCGGGAACTCCTCGCGAAGATAAATGACCTCGGTATCGGCCCGATGGGGTACGGCGGCCGGACCACAGCCCTCGCGGTCCACGTAGAGTCGTTCCCTCGGCACATCGCCAGTTTCCCGGCGTCGGTCAACATCAACTGCCACTCGGCCCGGCACAAGACGGTCGAGATATAGGAAGTAGATTATAAGGGTAGATAGAATCGGCGGGCGCGGTGCCCGCCTTTTTAATCACCACGCGATTTTACCCCGCCTGCTCAAACATTTGGTTTTTCGCCGGTTCGCGTTATAATATATTGTAATTCCTTACCTCGAAATCGCGTCGGGAACGAAGGAGGTTGTATGGGGAAATCGATTAAGTCATTAGTCGCCGTAATCACCGGGGTATTAATCGGTACGTTTTTCTTCGGCTGTGATTCGATTTCCGGACCGGGGCCAACCTACGGACCTGTTCGGAACCTGACCGGCGAGTACGACGGTACGACGGTCCATCTGGCCTGGGATTCGACCGAATCGGGCGAAGAGATCGGCTACGAGATACAGCGGGATCATGAAACACTGGCCGAATTACAGAAAAAGCAACGGTTCTACGACGACGATTCCGCGGAGAGGGATAACGTTTACGATTACGCAGTACTTCCCGTTTACGAACATGGTACAGTCCCCGAATATTCAAATGTTACCATCTCTACGTGGTCGTACTACCTATGGGTGGGGGATAATTTTAACGTCCGTAAAGTAACGCCGGACGATGGAACTTATATGGGGCACGTAGAAACGCCCGGCGGTTGGTTATCGGGATTAACCAACGACGGTACCGATTTTTGGATGGCGGAAGTCGTCGATAGTATAATTTATAAATTCGACGCTGATACGGGCGAGACGTTATCTACCTTTGATTCCCCCTGCGCCCAGCCGACCGGTCTCGCCTGGGACGGCGAACACCTGTGGGTCGTCGGTTACTACGGCGACGTATTCGAGATAAACCCGAACACCGGCGACGTCGTCGCTTCGTATTCCTTCGACGATCGCAGGTGGACCGGAGCCACGTTCGACGGGGAGTATATATGGCTTTCCGAAGACGATTACGACGGGCCCGACGATAATCTTTCCACGCTAAACCGGGAAACCGGCGAGTTAACCGTCGCGTTTGACTACCCCGGGAAGTTCGCCCTCGGACTCACATGGCACAATGGCCGACTGTGGGCCGTTGACGAAGACGAAGTAGTCGAACTCGACCCGGACACCGGGGATAAAATAAACTCGTTCGACGAAGACGGAGAAGGTATCACGGTATTGGAAGAGAAATGGGATTAAGACGACGGCGGGGTACGAAACGACAGTAATTTAGAGTGTAGATTGTAGAACTTAGACGTTAGAAAGGGTAACCGGCGGGCGCGGCGCCCGCCTTTTTTTAACGATACATAATAACGTCGTTAATCACTATACAACCCACAGCACCGTGCACACCCGGGAAAAGTACCACGCCGCGCGACGTAGCGGCGGAACTCACGGAACAGCTCGCCGTTCCATATCTCGCCGAAGGACCGTTCCCGGACGTTTCCGACCTCAAGCACCAAACACGTCGTCACGGCCCCGTCGGGCATTATGTCCACCCTGAGCCACCTGGAGAAACACCGGCGCCGAAGCGGCCGGGCCGGCTCGAGGTAGTACAGGCGCAATTCGCGCGGCGATAATCTTGGGTAGAAGTTGACCGGGAACGGGTACTCGGTCCGTTCTATCGCTCCCATCTCTTCTTCCAACTTACCCAAATCAATACCCGACGGGTCGTAAACAAACCCCTGAAGGTACGTCGTGTCTTGCCCGTATAGGTTTTTGAACTGGTGCCTTTGCGCCGCCGCGATGGACGGCGTCGTGAACCAGACGTGCTGGAACGTCAGCTCGTCCAGCGGCAGTTCCGACAGAAGGTCCGCGGTCTCGGCCAACCGGTCGTAGTTATCCTCGGTAATCGTCGTCGTGACCTTGACGTACGGCTTTCGCGTCCCGGCGTTCGCCCGCTCCTCCAAGAGGGTACGCAAACCTTCGTAGGCCCGATCCCAACTCCCGGCGACGCCCCGTATGGTATCGTGTACGTCGGCGGGGCCGTCGAGGGAGACCATCACGTTGTCGAGACCGA
>CP070755.1:2147654-2151421 GCA_020348885.1 Candidatus Coatesiibacteriota bacterium
CGGCGGCCACGGCGACACGATAGGCGGCTTCATAGTCGGCCCGAAGGACGCGTTGGACGAAATGCGCGCCGCCATCTATAAGGACTTCGGCGCGGCGCCGTCGCCCTTCAACTCGTTCCTGTTCCTCCGCGGTTTGAAGACGCTGGCACTCAGGATGGACAAGCACTGCGAGAACGCCGAACGCGTCGCCAAGTTTCTGGATGGACACCCGAAGGTCAATAAGGTTTACTACCCGGGCCTCCCCGACCACCAGGGCCACGAAACGGCGAAAAAGCAGATGCTGCGTTTCGGCGGTATGCTCGGCTTCGAAGTCGCCGACTTCGACGCGGCCTGCCGGTTTCTGGACTCCCTGGAGGTTTGCGTCCAGGCCGTAAGCCTTGGCGATGTAATTACGCTAATTGAACATCCGGCGTCCACGACCCACCATGCGTATTCGCCCGAGGAACTCGCCGCCATCGGATTGACCGAGGGCTACATACGTATGTCGGTGGGTATTGAGGACGCCGACGACCTCATCGCGGACCTGGACGCCGGGCTGGGTAAAATATAAACTCCAGACAAGGAGGAAAACATGCGTTATATTCGATTAGCCGTCGTAACTACAGCGGTTGCACTGTTCGCCATTGGATGCATGGACTATTCGCAAAAAATAGTCATTTGGGAAGGCGGTTCGGCGTTGATAACTCAGGACGGGTGGCTTGACCCGGCGGTCAAAGAAACCGCGGGAGAACTAGGTATAGGGACCGGCTACTCTGAAATACTTTTCCTCGGCAAGTACGATGGAAATCCCGGGGTCGTCGTCGGTGATTCCTACGTAGAGATCGACGAGGAAGCAAACGTCGAACACCATCACGCTGAGTTCACAGTAGAATCCTCGGGTTGTCTTGACGATTGGTCTTTTATACACAATCTCGGCGAAATCGATTGGAAGTCGGACGGCGACGAGTTAGTCTTCGAACAGAAACTTATAAACGAACCGGCGAAGGACATGGAACCTGAGGAAGCGGAATTTACGAGAGCTATGTACGAAGGATACGATTATACATACGCTTTCACGGTCGTAATGCCAGGGCCGGTTACCGAAACGAACGGGTCGTTAGGCGACGACGGCCGTACCGTAACCTGGAGTTGGCCTTTCTCCGACCTCACCGTGGAGTACGAACTCACGATGACTGCAAAATGTGAAATACGATAATAAAAAGATCGTAACGTTCCAGGTATTCGGCCAACGACGTTTAGTTGAACGTCCTTTACCGGAGGTTTCTCCGGTTATGGACGGGCGATTACGTTATCCGCCTACATGGACGCCGCGTTGTCTAAAATATAGCGGTTATCAAGGAGGTAAAAGATGCGGTATTGCGCGCTAATACTGGCCGTAGGGGCTGCGGTTCTCCTCGCGGCCGGGTGTATGGACTACTCCCAGAAGATAGTCATACAGGAAGACGGCTCCGCGATGGTCGTCCTCGACGGTTGGCTCGACGAATCCCTGACCGGTCTTTCGGAAGAAGTAAGCGCGGAAACCGGTGTCCCCGAGAACATCTTCCTTTCCGAGTTCGAGGGCGAACCCGGTGTAGAGATTACCGACTCGTACGTGGAGACGAACGAGAAAACCAAGGTGGAGCACCACCACGTTACGGTCAACGTCGAATCGTCCGACGCGCTCGACGACTTGCCGTCGTTCGGCGGCTCGGCTGGCAACGTAAAATGGGAGACCGGCGGCGGCGAAGCGACCTTCGAACAGAAGCTATACAACGAACCCGAGGCGTATGACAGCGCCGAAGAAGAGGACTTGATGCGCTCCCTGTTCGAAGGTTACACGTGGACGTATGAGGTCGTAATGCCCGGGCCGATAACCCAGACCAACGGAACCGTGGGGGCGGACGGCCGAACCGTAACGTGGACGTGGCCGCTCTTCGACTTCGCCCGCGTCGAAGAGATAGTGATGACCGCGACATGCGAAATGTAAGTGAAAAACGCGCCGTTCTGCTCATAACGGCAACCGCTTTGACGGCGGTCGTTGGCTCCGGATGTTTCCGATACGAACAGAGCATTGTGTTGGACGCTGACGGAACCGCCCAAGTTACCGTCTCATATTCCGTCCCACGGGTACTGACCGACGAAGAACGGGAACTGTCCCCCGCTATCCTGCCCGACGCCGGGGCCGTTACGCCGTTGTACGATGAAGAAACAGCGGCCCTCAAATCGGCGTTCCGCCGCTTCGGCGTCGACGTGACGGACGCGTCGGTAGCCGACGACGGCGACTTCCTTACGTACGCCGTAACCGGGACCGTCGCCGACCCGGACGCTCTCGGTTCGGTACTCCCGTATTTCGACGAACATAAGACAGAGTATAAAGCCGACGAGAAAACCGCCAGGTTCAAAGAAACCATCGAAAACGACCTGTCGGAAGTGGACAGGCCGACGGACGAGGAAAAGCCGTTGTTGGAGGCTCTCTTCCCGGACTGCGGGTTCACGTTCCGGGTCGTAATGCCCGGGCCGGTAAAGGATACCAACGGGACCGTGGGCGCCGACGGCCGGACCGTCGAGTGGCGCTTCGGGCTGGCCGAGTTCCTATTCGCCGAGAAGGTGGAGATGTGGGCGGAAACAACGTATTAAGAAATAAACAATCGAAATAATACAAAACCGCTAAATTTTATCCTCTTCTTTTTTCGCTTGACAAAGTATCGGGAGGTATGTAAAATATGTAGCAATAAGCAAAAAAAACACTTTAGGGGCCATTAATATGTGAAACGCCGCGCGTATATCCCTTTCCGCCAGTTGCGGGAAGGTTTTTTATAATCCACCGGGAGGAACAAACAGAGGGAGGTTCAGGAATGCGTTACTTAAAAACGTTAGTAATAACGACCTTTTGTATCGTATTAACGTCGGGCGCGTACGCCACGACCCACGAAGCCACCCAGACCGACTGGTCCGGCGGCCCGGACGTACCCGGCCCCGTAACAGATTGGGACGATACGTTCGATACGTCAACCGACGTAAGTTGGCTCGATTTCCCCGGCGAGTTGCACCTTTCATCTTCACCCAAAACCTCGGTCGAACATACCGTTGACGGTAGTTTTGACGGCGCCATTTCAGTTCACGCCGCAGATATTGACGGCGACGGCGACATGGATGTGCTGGGGGCCGGGCGTTACGCTCACGACATAACGTGGTGGTCCAACGACGACGGATTTGGGACTTCTTGGACCGAACATAGGATCGTCGATTACTTCGACGGTGCCCACTCTGTTTACGCCGCGGACGTGGACGATGACGGCGATAAGGACGTCCTTGGAGCAGCTCCCTACGACAACGAAATTGCCTTGTGGTCTAACGGCGACGGGATCGGCACGTTCTGGACCTATTGTCAAATCGACGGGGATTTCGACCAAGCTGTATCAGTTTACGCCGCGGATATAGATGACGACGGCGATATTGACGTACTGGGGGCCGCTTACGTCGCCGACGACATAGCATGGTGGTCCAACGACGACGGGACCGGCACGTCCTGGACCAAACACGCCGTTGACGAGGATTTTGACGAAGCCATTTCAGTTTGCGCCGCCGACGTGGACGGCGACGGCGATATGGACGTCCTTGGAGCGGCTCACGACGACGACGACATAACGTGGTGGTCCAACGACGACGGATCCGGGACGTCGTGGACCGAACATACCGTCGACGGGGAATTCGACGGCGCTTTTTCGGTCTATGCGGCCGACGTGGACGGCGACGGCGATGCGGACGTTCTCGGGGCCGCTCGCTAC
>CP070755.1:2151521-2154291 GCA_020348885.1 Candidatus Coatesiibacteriota bacterium
CCGCGTCCGCCATTAAGCCCATAAGCTCTTCGTCGTCCGAAAGATCTATTGACGCTTGTGTTACGAACGAGAACGGCCGATTTCTCTCCTCCATCCACCTGGAGATGGCCGGTAATATCTCGTTTTTCAACTCCCGTCTGTTAGCTATAAAATTATCGTCGACGAAAAATACTCCCGCGCGCCAACCCCGTTCGTACAAGTATTCCAACTCCGCTAGTACTTGTTCCTTGGTCTTCGTTCTTGGTTTGCGGCCGTAAAGTTTGGTAATATCGCAGAAATCGCAATCGAACGGGCAACCTCGCGAATATTGAACGCTCATCGAGATGTATTTATCCATACAGTCGACCAGCTCCCACGCCGGGATAGGCGTCTTACGTACGTCCGCGAACTGGTCAGAAGTATAAACGTGCTTAGTACTACCGTTCCGCAAATCTTCCAGGAAAAGCGGGAACGTAATCTCGGCTTCGTTAAGTACGAGATGGTCGATTTCTTCGAATGCGTTGCCGTTACCAGTAAAGTAAGGACCGCCGGCAACAGTTTTTACGCCTACCTCTCGGCAGCGTGCGATTATTTCTTCGACGGAGGCTCTCTGGATGTAAGTCGCGCTGATAAAGACGTAATCGGCCCATCCAAGGTCTTTATCTTTCAAAGCCGTTACGTTCATATCTACGAATTTTTTCTCCCATTCCTCGGGAATCATCGCCGCTACAGTCAGTAAACCGAGGGGCGGGTGGGTGGTCTTTTTCGCCGGCGTGAATTTTAACGCGTAGTTAAAACTCCAGAAAGTATCCGGGTACTTTGGCGAAACGAGAAGTATCTTCATTACAATCCCTTATCCCTTTCCTTTAACAGAACCGGTTCACCATTTACGTTCGCAGCTCTTACAATACCACAACGGATTGCCGCCGGTCACGACGCAACCACCTAGAAACACTTCACCGCGTTCGGCCGCTTCCCTGAGCTCTGGGCCCTAGAACCTTAACGGTTTACGCGGCCATATTCATTTACCCACTTATAACTACCCGACCCCCTGCATCCTCTTCCGTCGTTTAAAAATTGAACCCGGCTTTCCGAAAAGAACCGGTTATCTCTTCGTTGAGTTCCACCATCGCCTCAGACGGGTACCTTACCTTAAACAAGAACTCGGCGTTACTCTTTATTGCGAGTTTATCCAGTTGGCCCTTAATATACTCGACCCTTCCCAGATTCCCCTGTTTGTCCGCTTCGATGGCCTCTATATATGCCCGTTTGAGATAATCTTCGGCGGTTTCGTCGAAATCGCCGTATTTATTTTCGTACGCCGCGCGGAGTTCCTCGTCAGTCCGCCATTCGTACTTCTCTTTATGAACCATTATATCCCGTTCGAGCTTTGGTATATTCTTCGGAATCGTCTTTGGATACCCGATAGAGAGTATCATCATCGGTAAGACGTATTCGGGAATATCGAAAAAATTCCTCGTTTTGTCTATCTTCGACAGAATCGCCCCGACGTAAACCGAGCCCAACCCCAAGCTCTCGGCGAGGACCGCGGCGTTCTGACTGGCGCACATAACGTCGGCATACGCTATCAAGAAATGCCACACAGCCCTTTCGCCCGAGAAGTCGGTACCGAAAGTCGACGCCCATCTCTTCGCCCTATGGAAATCCAAACAGAAAATCAAAGATACTGGCGCCCTTTTTACCCAGGGTTGATTTCCCAATATCCCGTCCAGCTTCTCCCGCGCCTCCTCCCCTCGCACGACGATTATAGAGATAGGTTGGATGTTCCCACCCGTCGGCGCGCTCAGGGCCGCGTCGAGGATTTTATCGATGATTTCGTCAGGTATTTCCTTGTCTTCGAAATCCCGAACGGACCGGCGTTTCATCAATATCTCGTATAAATCCAATGTACACCTCTCGGGTCGGCCCCCGCGCCTTCCGGCCGTGAACTAACGCAGCGTCTAAAGTACCGACTACCACCTACGTTCGCAGCTTTTACAATACCACAACGGATCGTCGCCGGTCATGACGCAACCGCCGAGGAAAACCTCGCCCCGTTCGGCCGCCTCCCGTAGCTCCGGGCCCGGGTAGCCGTAGATAATCGGTATCACGTTCTCGCTCGACCCGCATTCGGCGCACGCCGGAATCTCTTCCTCGGCGCATTCTCCCGTACACGCTTCACACGGTTCTTCGGAAGAACACGCGTAGCCGAAAGCCGCGCCGAACGTTAAAACGATGCTTACAAATATGGCGATAGCGACGTGCCTCATGGTGGTTTCCCCCATATACCTATTCAGCCTTCTGTGGTATTCGGTCTATTATTCGCTTCATCCCCTCGAGGTGCGGCGCCTCCGATACCCAGAAAGTCATCCCGACGTATTTGCCGGTCGTCTTGCGATAAGCGCTGTCCCAGAAGCGGAAACGTTCCGCCGCGAATTCGTCTCTAGGATCGAACTCGGCCCCCGACGTGGGGTGCACGTATATCCGCAGGAACTTGATGCCGACGTTGATTAGCAGTATCTCCCGCCCCTCGGCGAAGATCGCTATACCCTCGCCATCGCCCCGCTCCTGGATGTCGTCGATACGCTCCCCCAACTTGTCCAGGATGTAGTCGTACGTGGCGGCCAGGACGTCGGAGACGCCCTCTTTCTTCGGGCGGGCCAAAGCCTTCGCCCAGAAATCGTCGCCCAGAAAATCCCTTAAAGGTATCTCGCCCAATTAAAACCTTACCACTCGTTCTCGCATTCGGCGCAATACCGATACGGCGAGTCGTCGGATACCACGCAGCCGC
>CP070755.1:2154391-2171302 GCA_020348885.1 Candidatus Coatesiibacteriota bacterium
CAGCGTAACGTCGGCGGCTTCCGGTAAATCGAACGCTACTACCGCGGTCCCCCTCGACGGATTCGGCCGCGACTGATAAAGGGCGTACGCGAACGGCGACGACCCGTGCCACGTACATCCTACCGGGCCGTACGTTTCGCTCAAACCGTTTACGTCAATCGCTTCGAGCCAGTAACTATATGCTGTTCCCCCCTCGACATCGACATCCAGGTAACTGTATGGCGTTACTCCGGTAATAAGTTCGCCGTTAAGCTTGTCGCGAGTCTCTATCCGCGCCGACGGACACGAACGATAAAGATTGAAACCGGAATACGCACCTGCCGCGTCCCAAGATAACTCGATTCCTTCGCCAACGGCTTCCACGGCGAAATCCTCCACCAGAACATCCGTAAACCCGACAGGTTCCGCAAGCGACGCTATCGTTGCTACCGCGGCTTTCACGGCGTTGGTGCCGAAAGGGAAATACCCGTCGTAGTTTACGAGTATATCCTGGGTCGTATGATAGTACGGATTGAACCACGACCCGGTTTCTATTCCGAGAATCGCCGGGTACCCGTAGTACCAGAACGGATAATGGTCGCTGTACCCGCTGTCTGGAGAGTACGCCGTGTTTACGTTCAGGTCCGGGACGTATATATCGGCCGCTGCTTCGAAGTACTCGGCCAGGGTCTGCGAGTCGCTATTATACGGTACGTACAACGCTTCATAGCCATACGGGGCGTAAAGTACCATGTCGAGGTTTACGACGCCCTGGATGTCCTCGTCAGACTGGTAAGCTTCGTACGCGTAATCGAAACTCCCGCAGAGACCCTGCTCCTCGGCGCCGAAGTTGATATACCGAATCGTGTTTATGAAATCGAAACCCTGCATAACGCGGGCGGCTTCGAGGGCCGCCGCGCTAGCGCTGGTGTTATCGTCGGCGCCCGGCGCAACGCTCTCAGGTAAATCGGGGTAACCGGCGGTGGAATCTAGATGGCCGCAGATAATGTAAATCCTGTCGGGGTTCTTAATGCCGGTTTTCTCGGCCACCACGTTCCAGCACGTAAAAGATTCACCGTACCAGGGTTCCGCGTAAAATTCGCTTACCTCCGTATCTAATCCGTACGATTCGTAAACGTCTTTTGCATACAGACACGCGTCATAGTATTCCGACGTTCGGGCGTTTCGCGTAACGAAGTCCTCGAAATCTTGGATAAACCCTTTAAACTGCTCTTCGTCCACTCGCCCTACGATTATACCGACGTCGGGGTCGTACTCCGGGCCGACCGGCGACGTTTTATTCTGGATTAATTCGCCATCGAACTTCACCGGTACGATGTTTAGAATGTCGCGCGTGTCGAAATCAGCGGGTACGTCGCCCTCGCGTTTAACGAGGAGAAAGTGGTCGCTTTCGAATAAAACGACACCCAGAGACCGCGCTTTTGCGGCGCCTTCGTCGTTCGCCGGGTATACCTTCAGGTATTGGGCGTCCGCGTCGTACACGTCCAGTAACTCGTATTCGGGTTCCTCGGTCAACACCGATTCGTCGGCCTTCGCGATAACGTAATCTTCGCCTACGACCAGTATCTCGAAATCGGCAAGTCGGTTCCTGTCTTCGTCTATGCGTACGTCCGCCGGTATAATCACGAGTACGTCTGCGGCGGCCGCCAAAACCGGGATTAAAACCAGCGACGTCAATAAATAACGCATTATGGGAGGCCTCCGTTTATCATTACCTTTAGCTTGTACTCTGTATATCAACCGACAAGTACCGTTATCTACCCGACGTTGTTTATAACACTTAGGACTACGCCGGGCAAGTAATTTAACCGCGTCGTGTAACGCTTTTTTTCGCCCGACGCGGCGGTCCCCTATTTCCCCTTGCGCTTCGCCCCACCTGTGTATTAATATCGCCATACGCGAAACGAGCGGAGGTATAACTTGACCGACGAAACTAAAAGCCTGCGGGACGTACGGCTGGAGAAACTCGCGAAGCTTCGGGAGCTGGGAGTAGACTCGTACCCGGTCGAGACCAAACGGACCCACCGGGCCGTCGAAGTAGTCGACGGCTATGACGAACTCGAAGGCGTCGACGTAGCCGCGGCCGGGCGTCTGAGCGCGGTTCGGGGCCACGGGAAGGCCGTCTTCGCCGACCTGACGGACGAGACCGGTAAGGTCCAACTCTATTTCAAGAAGGATAACCTGGGCGACGATTTCGAGCTCCTCGAGCTTCTGGACCTGGGCGACTTCGTGAACGCGGGCGGCACGGTGTTTAAAACCAAAACGGGCGAAGTAACCATCGAGGTCAAGTGGTTCAAGATACTGGCGAAAGGGCTTCGCACGCCGCCGGTGGTCAAGACCCGGGAGGCCGGAGACGGCACCGTGGAGACGTTCGACGAGTTCGCGGACCCGGAGAAGCGCTACCGCCGGCGTTACGTCGATATGCTCGTCAATCCGGCGAGTAAAAAGCGAATCGCGGACCGTGCGCGGATGACGGCGGCGATACGGCGGTTCATGGACGAACGCGGCTTCATCGAGATAGAAACGCCCATACTCCAACCTCTCTACGGCGGCGCCAACGCCCGGCCGTTCACCACGTACCACAACGAACTCGAGACGGACCTGTACCTCCGCATCGCCGACGAATTGTACCTGAAGCGGCTCCTGGTGGCCGGCTTCGAGAAGGTTTATGAGATAGGCAAGGACTTCCGCAACGAAGCCATCGACCGGACCCACTACCCCGAACACACGTTGCTCGAGTGGTACGAGGCGTACGCCACGTACGAGGATTGTATAACTATGAGCGAGGAGCTTATCGCCGGCCTGGCCGAGGAGTTCCACGGGACGACGAAAATCGAGTACCAGGGGCGCCCGCTGGACCTTACGCCGCCGTGGCGCCGGGCCGAGGTTGTACCGACCATAAACGATGCGACGGGCCTGGACGTATTCGACTGCTCCGAGGACGACCTGCGCAAGGCAATCGAGAAGCTGGGCGGCGAAACGCAGGAGAGCTGGACCCGCTACAAGCTGATCGACGAACTGCTGGACCTGGTCGTCAAGGACGAGGCATGGGACCCGATGTTCGTAACCGGGCACCCCGCCGAGCTTTCGCCACTGGCGAAGCGGTCGCCCGGCGACCCGCGGATAGTGGAGCGCTTCGAGCTATTTATCGCAGGGACCGAGCTGGCAAACAGCTTTAGCGAGCAGAACGACCCCCTGGCCCAACGCGAGGCGCTGGAGGCCCAGGCCGAGGCCCGGGCCGCCGGGGACGAAGAAGCGCAGACCGTGGACGAGGACTTCCTGACGGCGCTGGAGTACGGGATGCCGCCGGCGGGCGGAATAGGCGTCGGGTTGGACCGCCTGGCTATGATACTGACCGATGCGCCCAACATCCGGGAGGTGCTGGCGTTCCCCCAGTTGAGGGAAAAGAAATAAAGGGTCGCGGTAACGATTCTATCTCCAAAGGAAAGGGGTAAAACGTATGCGTAGATTATCGTTCATATCGGTAGTTCTAATCGCGGCAAGTTCCGCTTCGGCGATAGGAATAGGCTTTGGAGCCGGTTATAGCCTCGCGATACCGAGCGGGGATTTCGGAAACGCCGCCGACGCGAGCTTCGCTGGCTTCTACGCCGACGTAGAGTTAGCGATTATCCCGTTTTTCAACACGGCGGTTAACGTCTCCTATCACTCGTTCGACGGTGGCGGCGTTGTACCGGTTACAATCAGGCCGGAATTACACATCCAATTCGGCAGTATAGACGTTTATGGTCGCTTCGGGATGGGGATAAACTTCTACACCGGCGGCGTCTGGCCGACGAAACATATCGGTTTCTGTTTCGGAGGCGGCTTCTATTATATGTTTACTAATAGACTTGGCGCGGGTTTAGGGGTTGATTACAACATCTACGGTGACTTCACCGAGGAATCCACAAAGACTTCGTATATCGAAATACCGATAGGTATTAAATACTGGCTTATCTGACCGGAAACCGCAATAAGGACAAGGTGAACTGACCGGTCTTAACAATCGTAAACGAAACCGACGAGGTTATCGAGGGCCGAAGCCCGGGTAGAATAAAGGCCGCGCTCAAGTCAATAGTGGAGGTAGAGAGTCGTGGTGCTTGTACCGGTGTGGTTCGTCGCCTTTATAGCCCTGTATCTGTTCGACCATTACAATCTCAAGCGCGAGGGGGTTTACCCGCCGGACGAACCGTTCCCCCTCTGGGATTTAGTGCTAATTTTCTTAGTCGCCATAATCGGCGTACCGGCCGTTCTCATTAAAAGGTGCGCGGCCCTGAGGGTTTACCGGGAAAGCGGCGGGCCGGAGTTAAGCGTACGCCACGCGTTCTTCAACTGGTATTACGTTATCATGCTGGTTTTAATAATACCAATAACGGCTTGCTGCTGGTGGGACGCAAAGATGCACCCTGAATTGTACCAATAAGAGTAAATACTTGACGACCTCCTCACGCCCGACTCGAAGAAAATCCTTTCGAACGTTCAGATATTCAACGTCGAGTGTTATTTCGCCGGGAAGCGTCCGGATTTGCCGGACGTAAGCGGGACCCTCGCGAAAACGTAAAAGAAGAAACGGGCGCGGGCGGTAGATGGGCGCTATATTAAAAACCCGGCGTCGCTTCGGTCGCGGCCAACATCAAATCAAGCCAGGTTATGAGGATAATTAAAAATGCGATAGCGCCTATGACTCCCGTAAGTACCGTTGACCCCCAGTACGTAAAGCCCGCCCAAGTTTTATCGGACGTAACAATCTTCGCCTCGACCCTCCGCAATATCGTCTCGATTATCCGATAAAAACAATAGATAGCTATGATTGTACCTATTGCCGGTATCATTTTTTTTCCTCTTCTTCTTCCTTCTCCTGCTCCTCGTCTCTTTCCTTCCACTCCTTAAAAAGGAAAAACCTCGTAAAAAGCTCGGCGATTTCCAATCAGAGGAATTCGATTAGTTCTGACCAGATGGAGGTCATTAGTCAAACTCCAAACTTCCAAGCGTCCCGAACGGGTACGCGTAGAAGGAATGCCTGTAGTGGTTCTCGGGCGGAGGGTTTGCTGATACGGTCGCCGGGATTAGAAACGACAACGATGAAGCTACGCCAATAGCCTTGTCCGTTCCAACCACCCCTTTGATATGTGATTACTCGCCGTCCTCCTCCCGCCGCTCCTCGAATACGTGTTTCTCGACCGCGGGGCGACACCGTCGTACCGGACGCCTTAAGCACTTATATTAAACGCCTTCACCTTGCCCGAGGACGCGGTCCCCGATCGCGCGGCGGCGCCGGTTAAAAGGGTTTCATACACGAATGAATAAACCTCCGTGAATCATTGAGGCGCGCTTTCCAGCATAACCAGAGAGACACAGATTAACACAAACGTAACGGGGCAGAGTATCAGGAAAAAGAATATGTAGCCGACGGCGAAATAGGTTACTGCATCATTTAGTTCACCGCCGGCCTCCTTAAAGCGTTTTATTTTTTTGAATCTTTCGTATAAATAAAAAGGGAAAAAGATGATAAACATTAATACGATACCCAGAGCCCATCCAAGGAAGCTGTTTCCTTTTGCGTAAACGCCGAGCTTAAGCAGGTTACGGAAATCGAGGTAAGCGTAAAGGGCGAGGCAAATTAAAAAGACATAGCCCCAGAAAAACCCGCACCACATATCTACAATCTCCTTTTACCCAATGGTTTATTATTCCCGTTTGGTTACAACGGTTTTCCCGTAAGTCTTAACCGTACAGTACTACCCTCGGTCCGGCCTATGCGTCCCACCACGGCCCTCCGAGGTACCGATAACGGTCGGCCGAACCCTCTTCGCGCGCTCATCCCCACACCTCAACAACCCTTCTTATTACGGCAATTAGACCGTACAAAACAATCGGGGCCATCACACACCCTTGCACATACTGCCGACGCCCAAAAAAGATAAACATTATCACCAAATTAGCGCCGCTAACGTAGATAGCTACCTCATGCAATACGTCCCAATCCAAACCTTTTGACCTTTCTTCCTCGAACACGCGGTCGCCGAATATCGTGCGGCGAATAATACTTACCGCGCTTCCGGTGAGCTCATTTAACCCACTCCGCCGCCCACTTCTTGTCTTTCGCTCTTTCAATCTCGTCTTCCACGTCGTCCGGAAGCTCCCGCATAAAGTCGAGTCCGCTCCGCTCCTCTATCTCGTCGACGGTGACGAGGTGGTCGAGAACGTCGGCGTCGGCCGGCGCGTCCTGGTCGAAGATGAACCCGGCGACGCTGATCGCGGCGTACCCGAATTCCGGTTGGATGGCTACGATCTTCCAAAAGCCCGACGGCACCGTGTGCGGCTCATCCGCGCCGGGCAGCTGCGGCATCGGGTTTTCATAGAGCGGCCCCGTCATAACGTAAACGCAGCCGTAGAGAATATCGCGGCCGGATATGTAAATGACGGAATTCGCGGCCAGGTCGCGCACCCTCTCCTCAAGACGCTTCCACGGGCCCTGGTTCAGGTCCGACTTCCGCGGTGTGACGTTCGAATAGTACATAGTTTCCCACCTGTCGAAAACACCTTTGAAGGACGCCTGCGGCGCTTGGTAGCCGCGTTCGTACCCGAACGCGTCGTACGCCCCGTCATAATCGTCCGGTCGCGTCTCGAGCCTCTCGTCCTTGTCGAGCCAGGGGTCGGACTCCCATATCCGATACATCGGAGCGTCGCCTTCCACGGTATCTACGTCGAACCGGTAAGCGACCCAGTCGGCGAATTTTCTATCGTCGTTCGAGGAGAGGGCGTAGATGTCGCGTATGATAAGGTCGTTCGTCTCGGGTGTTCCGAGAGGGTAACCGTAGAAGAAGTGTTTGCAGTGGATTTCGGGGGGTGCTGCCGATACTAGGGCCGGGATTAAAAACGTTAACGATAGGATTACGCGAATAGGCTTTTTCATTTCAACCACCCCTTCTATATATAGTTACCCGCCTCCTTCCCCCTCCCGTTCCTCCTCGAGGGCGCGGTCCACGACGAGCCGCCGGGGCGATGCGCCGGACTTCTGATTGGGCGTATTAAATCCCGTTACACGGCTTCGATTCGAAAGTTGTCCAACTCGAGGACCTTATTGAATTAAGCCTTTAACTGATATACCTACTATTTACCAAGTCCGCCATATTACGAATAAGTACCCATCGAATCAACGTAGAAATAACGGTAGCAAACGCCCTTTTTGATATACCCTTACAAAAACCCCACGGGATCCACGTCCACGCGGACGGCAGTGGCCCGCTTTCCGCCAGGCCGGTTTAACGCCGCAAGAGCCGGGCCGTGTTTGTATATGGACGGCGCGTCGGTCTTCGCCAGCACCTGCATCCGGTACCGGTCCTTTATTCTCTTTATCGGCGCGGGGACCGGCCCGACGACGTCGGCGCTATCGCCTAAAAACGCCCGCACCTCGCCGTCGGTCTCCCCCGCCGCCTCCACGACCCGGTCCTCGTCTTTCCCCTCCACCCGGACCAGCATAAGCCGCCGGAACGGCGGAAGCCCCAGCTTCTCCCGCAGCGGCATCTCTGCTCGCCAGAACGCGTCGTAGTCCCCGTCGACGGCGGTCGTGAAACAATGGTGGGAACCGTAGAACGTCTGGACGACAAGCGGCGTGCCGGGTCGGACCTCCTCCTCGAGGCGCACCAGGAGTTGAAACGTCCTCTCGGACGCGCGAAAGTCCGGGAGCGTCAGGGCCGTATCCGCCGATACAACTCCAACCACGCCCACCCGGTCGGCGCTCGCGGCCCGCAGGAGCATCCGCGTCCCCACCACCACGTCGAAACCGCCGGCTTCGAACCGCTTCCAGAACTCCGCGGCCCGGCGCGCCGTCGGCAACGCGTCGCTGTCGGCCCGGGCGACCTCGGCGCCAGGGAACAAGCGGGCCACTTCTTCGGCGACCTTCTCGGTCCCCAGGCCGATGCCGACGAGGGTCTTCTTGTGACATTCCGGGCAGTATGGCGGAAACGGCTCCGCGGAGCCGCAGTGGTGGCACCGCATCGCTTTCTCGTCCAGGTGGTAAACCGTCGCGACGTCGCAACGGTGGCACCGGAAGACATAGCCGCACGTGTCGCAATAGACGTACGGGACGTAACCGCGCCGGTCGATAATCAGAACCGCCGACTTGCCATCATCTAGCGACGCGCGTACGCTCATCTGAAGCGCCGCCGAGATTATCGCCGACGGCCCGACGGTCTTCAGCTCCCGGTCCATATCGACGAACCCGGGCCGGTTGAGCGATGTAGCCTTCCCCAACTCCACAAGTCGCCATCGGCCTTCCTTCGCCGCGCGATACGCCTCAGCGGACGGCGCCGCCGACGTGAAAACGAGTTTCGGGCCAGCTGCCTGCGTAACCACAGTGGCCGTCTCCCGGGACGCATAAAACGGCGCCATCTCGTGCTGCTTGTGCGACGGGTCCTGCTCGTCCAGGACCGCCGTAAGGCCCAGATTCGCGAACGGCAGGAACAACGACGAACGGGTCCCGACCACGACCCGGACGGTACCGCGCCGAACCCGCTTGAAAGTCGTGAACCGGCGGCCGGGAGAGACGGACGAATGGTACTCGACCGCGTCGGCCCCGGTTTCCCGCCACACGAACTTGGCGACAGCGGCCGCCCGATACACCTCGGGAACGACGATCAACGCCTGGCCCCCCGCCTCGATCAGAGCGCCGAGACCTTCGATGGCCCGCTCCAGACGTTCTTCGGGCGTCCCGCCGGCAATCAACAGCGGTGCGAGTCCCGCGTCGATTTCCGTCGGCGAACCCTTACCCCTAAGGCAAGCGCCGATCAAGCCTTTCGCGCACGCCCTCGCGACGGCGGACGAGGGAGCGCCGACGCCGGTTAGGGCGCCCAGCGGCGCCGAGCCGCCAGACAGAAGAAGCGCATCGACGATGTTCTTCTGGTGGACGCCTTTCATATTCGCGCGTTCGGCGTCCGGGAGTAGCCTGATTACGCAATCGTCGGATTCGGGCTTCGCGGCCGCGACGTCGACGGTAAGGACACCCGTGTCCACGAGCCGGGCGAACGCTATTAACGTGTCCGGTTCCTGCGGCGCTTTCAAGCGCAGCCAGCCGGAACGACCGATACTCTCGGCGAGTTCGCGTTCGACCTGGTTCAGGGCGTAAAAACCGGGCGTTTTGGTATAGCTTTCGGTTAGGTAGTAATAATCGGAACGGGTCTTCTTCGGCGGTACCGGGAGCGCCAACCGCAGCGCTTCGCCCAGGCTCGACGCGTAATACGTCGCGGCGAACCGCGCCGTCGCCATAGTCGCCGCGGGAACGTACGGTACCGCACCCGGGACGGCGTCTATCTCCCGGTACTCGATATCCTCGGGTTCGGCTTCCTCCCCCACTACCCCGACGGCGCGCCTGTTGCCAATACGAACCGATACGACGGATCCTTCGCGCACGACGGGCGAAAGCTCCGGCGGCACTGAGTACCCGTAAGGTCCGAACGGCGGCGCGGTAAAGTGTACGTTTACTATTCGGGCGCGTTCATCCACGGATGATTATAACCTACCGTTTAACAGCTGCGTAACAAAAAAGGGAGCCGTAGCTCCCTTTCATTTCCGTCCAGTAAAACTATTCGTCCTCTTCGTCCGATTCCTTAAGCGCAAAGGCCCCGTCTGCGTATTCCGACAACGCGATGGTAGTCGGCTTATACCTCTCGAGGAGCGCACCGTAGCGCGGGTAGTCGTCGAGTACCTCGCGGGCTTTTTTAGCGACAGCCAGAAGAATGGCGTAATCGTTCTCGGATTCGTCGAAGACGCTCTCCACTTCCACTATCTGTTTGATAGCCATATCTCACCTCGTCGTCCGGCGGAATCGCGTTACTCTCCCGAACCCTCCGGAAGTTCTATCAAATCGGACGTATCCTTGCCCATATTCTCGAGCATCCAATCGGCCGGTTTTACGAAGTCCGACGTCGGATACTCCTCTTTCAGTTTGCGGAAGTAAACGGCCGCTTCTTCGTAATCGCCGAGTTCCTCGGAATATATAAACCCGACCATAAACAACGCCTTATCGGCCATCTCGTCGTCCGGGAACCGTTCGTGTATCTTTTTATATATCTCTATCTGGACGGACGGCATAACCGCCGCTTCGGCTTCGGTGAGGAGTTCGTCCACCGTCATATCGTCGTACGACCGGGCCCAGCCGAACCGCTCGACGTCGTACGCTTCCTCGAGACGCGCGTATGCCCTCTCCATCGCGTCTTCCCGCCGTTCGTTATACAGCTGGTTGAATATCTGGGCCTTAACATCGTCGAACTCCTGTATATAGTGTTCCCGCTTTTTCTCGCATTTGACGACGTACCAGCGGTCGTACGCTTCGAACGGTTTGGCTATCTCGCCCTCTTCGAGGGAAAAGGCGGCTTCTTCGTATTCCTCGCTGTAACCGACGCCCTGGACGTAACCGCCGCGTTTCAACCAACCGAGGCTACCGCCCTGGGATTTCGTCGCCTCGTCGACCGAGAGTAACTTAACCAGTGTTTCGAAATCCTCGCCGGCCATCGCCCGTTTGTAGGCCTTATCGGCGTCGGCTTCGTTATCGAGTACAATCTGGCGTACGCGGACACCCTCCGGCACCTCGTAATTGGTTTTATTCTCAAGGTAGTACGTCTTAACGTCCTCGTCGGGGACGAGTATCTTTTCCCGGATACGGGCGGCGACGTTCTCCAACGGCGAATACTCTGCCGGCGTAACCCTATCCACGTAGAACACGTGCCAGCCCAGATCACTGGCCACGGGTTCGCTGTACGTCCCGGCCTCCATTGAGAAAACGACCTCGTCGAAGCGGTCACAGTGCCCCACGGCCGACGGCGTGTACCCCTGCGTTATCTCGCCTATCAGACCGCCGGCGGGCGTGGTCGTTTCGTCGTTCGACAACTCCTTCGCCAGCTCGTCGAAAACTTCCCCGGCCTCCAACCGCGCGATTACGTCTTCGGCTTCGGCTTCGCTCCCCACGCGTATATGGCGTAACTTGACCCGCGCGGGGACCAGGAAGTCTTCTTTATGAGCGTTATAGTAACGCTCGACTTCCTCGTCGATTATGCCCATGGGCGTACTGACGTATCGCCGGAAGTACTCGGATACGATAATCCGCTCGGTTTGTTGGCGGATCCGCTCCTTTATCTCCTTTTCCTTCGGTATTCCGACTTTGTCGGCTTCCTCGAGCATTACCTTGTTCTTGATGAGTATGTCCAGGAGTACTTTGCGCCCTTCCCGGCCCTCGAACTGGCGCCGGGTCATAGCGTCCATCGACTCGAGAACGTCCTCCAGGTCGCCAACGGTAATTTTCTCGCCGCCTACGACGGCAAGAACTTCGCCCCGATCGATGGTCTCTTCGTCGGCCGCGTATATGGTCCTGGTCGCGAGTACCGTCGCGGCCGCGATCGTTATTATCAGAAGCCCCTTACTCAATTTCCCCATAGGAACGCCTCCCATAATTCGTACGTACGAACTATCGGTAAAACTAACCGGATTCCCCGGATTTCTTGCCCTTTTTAGCGTTCTTCGCGGTTTCGGAGCCGTTTTTCACCTGCTCGCCGGTTACTGAGGCCGGTTCGCCGGTTACTGAGGCCGGTTCGCCGGTTACTGAAGCCGGTTCGCCGGCCGCTTTATCCTTCTCCGCTTCTTTCTTATACGACGACGGCCGGTAGTCGGTGGCGTAGAAGCCGGAGCCTTTGAATATCAACCCTGCGCCGCCGCTAATAAGGCGTTTGGCGGCCCCGCCGCAAACGGGACACTTGGCTCGAGGTTTAGAAGTTATCGACTCGAACTTCTCGAAGTGGTTACTGCAGACGTTGCATTTGTATTCGTATGTCGGCATTGCTTTATATAGAATTACCGCGGCCTAACAGATAGGCCGACGGCGTAATCGTTACAGCTATATGTTTTCCGGGGGTTAGCCGACACATCGGCCGGACGCCGCGTTTACCAGGTGGGTATAAATAGCATATTTTCGAGGGAGTTGCAAGGGGTTTCTGGTAAAGTAACGTTAACCAGGTCTCTCTTTTTGTGGTGGTCGTCTATATCGTCCCGGCTCCACGACGGTTCCACGCGCGCCCTTTACTTGTGAACGTCAATTACCAAAACGTCTTCGCGACGTAATTGATAACCTTTCGCGAGGTCCAGAACATACCGTGGCACTTCGGGAAAAGGGCTCCTCGTATCGGGCCGAGCCCGACATGTACGTCTTCGATTATCGGTTTTTCGCCCGGCGCCGGTTCGCCTATATCGTAAAGGAATCCGACCGGGTTTGAGAAAATATCGTCTTTATCCCAGAAGTTTACCCAGCGAGGATTGGAAAGCTCACCGTTCCCGAGGCCTATTTCGGGGGGGTTCAGTTTCTCGTCGTCTATCAGCTTTTGAATGAGCCCATTGGTACGGACCGTCAACGGCGTGATAGGCGAGCCCATAGTATAGAACCGCCTTATCCGGAGGTTCCCTGCTTTAACGAGTTGGCGAGCGTCCGCCACGCCTTCCACCGGCTCGCTTTCCTCCGCTTCCCTGAACAGGTGATATAAGAAGTCGTGGGCTATTACCGTCCCGGCGCTGTGGGCCACGAACGTCAAAGAAACGTTATTCGGCGGTCCGCCGCCGCGTCTGCTGCGGTAAACCGCCTCCCTGCTTATCAACTCGAATAGGTTTTCGCGGACGGTCCGCTCCCCGTCTTCTGAAATGTAGTAGAACAGGTCGTCAAACCCGAAGTAAAAGACCTTACGGGCCAACTTGTAAAATAGCGGCCGTAATAGGAATACACAAAGCGGCGAGAAGTCAACCTCCTTCTTTAACCTGCCGAATACTTCGGCTTTGATTTTGCGTTCGGCGTCGGCCAGGTGTTCGTCTTCCCCAATAGACATCCGCCAACCCCACTCGACCATAATCGGGCGTTCCGTGATTTCAGGTTTACCCAGTTTAACGAGTGACCTGTTAACGTCGTTGTAGAACTTCTCGTAGGTTTCCTCGTGTGGCTCAACGTACTCTTTTTTGGTTATCCCATGAACGAAAACTGGGACTTCGAGCCACTCCTTGTTCTCGTCCGGCATAGCACTCACCCCTTCCGTACGACGTGTCGCGTCGGCGCCCAATACGCGGGCGGTTTAAGGTTACGTGCACCCCATTCAATACGCGCTTTATATTTCTCGGTACTTATTACGGAAGTAATTGTCCGTAAAGCCGATTAGCTTTTCGCCATATCCGTAATCGAGTATTAACTCCGCCGGGTGGGTTGCCAACCACCCCGTCTTAACGTCCGACGGGTCGGTTTTGTCGTCCCAACTCCAAGGCGGTTTTGCCGAACCCGCTTTTAGCCTCCCGTTCCTAAGCACAGCGAAACATTTCAACCCGCCGCGCGGTTGGAATACCTCAGGTGTATTGCGGCTTTCCCAGAGTCCGCGGGCAGGATGTTCCCTCGTATTCTCCTCGAAGATATCGATCAACATATACCTATATACTTCTTTGCGGGCGATGCGGTCCCCCGACGTGCTGTCGGGAGAAGTCCTGTAGTCAAGTTCAACTACGGGGGCCGGGCTCTCTTCCCGGAACAAAGCCGGCTCGTCGGTACACTCAAGCGACGGGCAATAGCGGATAGTCCTATAATCGCCGGCCCAACCTGTTTTGTCCCCCTCTTTCTCGGCTTTTATACCGTGGCCTTTGAACTCAACGAACAACTGAGGTCTCATCGTAACGGTGCCGTTCTCATCGGTGTGCCACACGGCCCAGATTTTACCGTCGATGTTTTCCTTAGCGCCTTTATAGATATTTTCGTCGACGTTTTTGAACACGGGAAACTCGCGTCCGACTTTATCCGTAAGATACCAGAACGCATACGAATAGAAGTCCAAATGGCTAAGTGTAATGATGATGTCGGCGCGTAATTTGTTTATATCGCTACGTTTACGGGCGACGACGAGAGCGCCTTCCATATCGTGTTCGTGGTTGACGTCGAACAGATCGGGTAGTGGTCCGTTAAACGCCTCAAACCCTTCGCCGGGCTTTATATACCAATCCTGAGGATGGTAAGCGGCATAGACGACGAAGTAGTAGTTATCGGTCTCCACCACGGAATAGTATATATACGGCTCGAGTTTATATTTGAACCTGGGTGCTTGTTTACTTCTCAATAAACGGCCCCAAATTTCTTTGCTCCAATCAAACCTGTGTTCTTTCAGCCGGTTAACGGCTACCCAGTTATCGAGAAGCGACATCAGGTTTTCCGGGTCGGTAAAATCGATTCTGGTGATAAAGTCACCCCGCGGGTTCTGATGGTGCACCCTCTGAACGAAAACCGGCGCGAGCTGGTACGCAATTTGTAATTCTGTAGGCATAACCCTAACACTCCCTTTAAATACCCCTAAACCATTCAGATACTCGCTTACCGGATAACACTACCAATTACCGCGGTTACCTGTTTCCCACGTACTTGTCCAGCGTTATCCGGACCCATTCGTCGCCGTAGTAGCCAAAGTGGCTCTCGATGACGCGGTCCGTCAGGTTACAGACCGAAACGCTGCCGTCTATAACGTACTTTTTGGGGTCCTTTGGGTCCCTCATACTCGGGTAGTAACGATATACACGATTCTTCTTCGGGTACGGCGCCAGGAAGTCTATGAGTTCCTTCGCTTTGTCGAAGTCGATTTCGCCGTACGCGGCCATCACCCGTTTGTTGAGTTCGTCGTAGCGCCACTGGATATCGTTGTAGCGCTTCTCGCCGGCGACTTCGGCGGTCCACGGGTCCATACCGCACAGCCGCATTTCAGGCGTAACAAAGTGGTTACTCGCGATTATGACGCCCGGCTCGCCCGTTCGCTTCGGCGCGAAGTAATACGCCTTCGGTACCTTCTTGTCTTTCCAGTTCCTGTTAATACGTTTATCCCCCTCGAAATTTTGACGGACGAATTGTTTCCCGAACCTCTTGAACAAGCCGTCGTTGTAATCGAAGAACCGTTCGTCAAACTCATAGTCGTTCCAACGTACGAAAACGCCCCTATTCGCGTTTCGTAGCTCGTTTCGCGGAGGTAGTAAACCGCGTAAGTCTATTTGGGGGTATTTCAGATAATCGAGTTCGCCGGCGGTCATCCCGGCTTCGACGACCGCGGCGCGATCGTTGCCGTCGGTCGAACCGGCGACGAAGTATATCCAGGATACCCCCCGTTGGGCGCGGTTTATCGCGTTCACCGCGGCCTCGGCGTCTTTACCGCGTTCGATACAATAGCGCCCCATCAACAGCGAGTTCATACCCGGGCGCATCGGATTGCAGTTGCCGGCGGGCGCGATATCGACGCCGAACCCGACGCCGTTTACGTTCATCGCCGTCGGGCACCCGACGAACCCCGGTGCCGTAACCGCAACGAAAGGAAGCGGTTTCCTTATTACCCGGTTCCAGAACCTTCTGGGCGCGGGGTTGTAGATTATCATACAGGCCGTATCTTGATAGACCTCGGCCGCGGGAAACATAAAATCACGCCCGAAGTAGTGTTTCCCGTCGGCGGTTGCGCCGCCGAAGACCGACATACCGTTGCACATAATCGGGATACGGAAGTACTCCCCGGCTTTCTCCAGTCTGGGGATTAGGCGCGCCGCGGCGGCTACGGCCATTTTCGTTAACTCTACTTCCAAAGCCGTTACTTCCTTATCCGTTTTTAGCCCGAACAAATCCTCGAGCGCCCTTTTGAACCCGCCGGTGGGATATAAGACCGACATTAACGTATCTATTCCGGCGTTCAGGCATAATAGCTTCTTGAACGTTACCTTCGTGTTCGGATTAACGGCCTGGCAGCCTTTTACGACGCCCTGCATCTCGTCAAGCAATGGCCTGGGAATATCGCGAGGGTGCTCAAGGTATCGTCTATAAGTGAAGTTCGTCGCTATTTCGGCGAAGAGGTCGCCTAAAGGCTTTTTTATAGAGTCGTCGAGGTCGACCTGAAAAAAGCTAAACGCGATGTTCTCGGTATAATCCTCGGCCATGCGTTCTACGTCTTCCGGGGCCATAAGGCCGATTAGGTAACCCATCTCGGCCGGCTTCCCCTCGACGTAGTATGCTTTCTTAGGCTTACCGGTTATCGAGTTCTTCGCGGTCTTGTGTTCCGCGCATATACCGTGGCGTTTGCCGTTTGGCGTAGTTACGACCTTAACGACCTCAAACCCGTCTTGCTCAAAAGCGGCCGTGAGGGCGTGGATCGATTTACCCTTACTGCCGGCTTTCTGGAATAAACCGTTCATAGTTTTACGCCTCCTCGAAAACCGAAAACTATTAATAATTACTAACCACTAAGGGTTTTACCCGACGGCCTCCTCGCCGCCGCCCTCAGGCTCCGGCGGCGCTTCCCCCTCCATCTCGGTCTCGCCCGGCTTACCTGAAATTATCGCGGTCATAGCCCTGTCGAACATCTTGGTGACGAAGTTAAGGCTGTAACCCGAGAAAAAAGCTATTACTATAAAAACGGCCGACTCCCAGACCGGTTTTTCCGCTTCGTTTTTTTGAGCTTTTTCTAGTCTATTTTCCAACTCCGACTTCTCTTTTTCTTTATCTTCTATTTCCTTGTCTATAGAATCGATCCTTTCTTCTATCGTTTCCAATCTCGCGTTTAAGACATCAGCACTCTCATACCACGGGTATTCGGGGTCTATATTCCCTGATTCGACATCTCTTAATACATCACTATAATAATTGATATCTGATTCATAATACATTTTATCGTTATATAATCGACTTAGTTCTATTTTCAATACTTCAATATCATCCCCTATTAACGCGCTATCTAAACGATATTTCATATCATATACATATATATCAACCTCCTCTAAACGTTCTTTATTATCACTTATTTCACTTTCTTTTGCTGCTATTACCGTGCTCCTAATTAAATCAAAGGATTCCGATATATATTTCATTTTATCCTCCTTCTT
>CP070755.1:2171402-2201333 GCA_020348885.1 Candidatus Coatesiibacteriota bacterium
CCGGGCGAGTGCCCGATATGCGGGATGGACCTGGTACCGGTCGAGGAGGTCGGCGGAGCCGAAGGCGGCGTCGAAGGATATACAACCGTCCTCATCTCCCCCACCAAACAACAACTCATAGGCTTAAAGACGACCAAGGTTGAAACCCGCGAGATTAGCAAAACAATACGTACGGTAGGGATGGTCGAGCTCGACCAGAGTCGGGTTTACCACGTCCACACCAAGTTTAACGGCTGGATCGAAAACGTCTACGTACCCGGCGAGGGCGACACGGTCTACGCCGGCCAACCGCTCGCATCGATATACAGCCCGGAACTCTACACGACCCAGGAAGAGTACTTACTCGCTCTTCGCAGCGCCCGCGAGCTGGAAGACAGCTCTTTCTCGGGCGTGGCGGAAGGGAGCGAGCGCCTGCTCGAAGCCGCGCGACGCCGCCTTAAGCTCTGGGATATCTCCGAAGCGGAGATTCAACGGCTCGAGAGGACCGGCGAACCCTTGGAGTATATAAAACTTTACTCCCCTTATTCGGGTTACGTTACGGACACGATGGCCGAGCCGGGGATGTACGTACAGCCGGGGACCGAGTTATTCGCCATCGCCGATACGTCGTCCGTATGGGTGCTCGCCGATATTTACGAGTCGGAGCTGCCCTTTATAAAGCCCGGCGTCAAAGCGACCATAGAACTACCTTTCAACGACGCCGGCCCGATTGAAGGAACGGTCAGCCACGTTTACCCTTACGTCGAAGGTTCCAGTCGGACCGTCAAGGCGCGCTTCGAGTTCCCCAACCGGAACGGCGCGCTCCTGCCGATGATGTACGTGGAGGTAAACGTCGAGATAGACTTGGGCGAAAGCCTAGTCATCCCGGAAGAAGCGGTCCTCGACACCGGCGGCCGCAAGATAGTATTCGTCGCGCTGGAAGACGGCCACATGGAACCGAGGGAGATAATGGTCCTCACCGAGGCCGACGGGTTCGCGGTAGTTCATCACGGACTGGAACCCGGGGAGACCGTCGTAACGTCCGGCAACTTCTTAATCGATTCGGAAAGCCAGCTCAAAGCGGCCCTCGCCGGGATGGGCGGCGGTAAAGGCTTAGAAAAAGGCGAAGAAGCGGCGCCGGCCGAAGGTTCGGCCCACGTTCACTAGAAGGCGACCACGATGCTCGAAAAAATAATAGAGTTGAGCGCACGTTCCAAGTTTCTGGTCGTCCTCTTCGTCGGGTTCGCGACGGTTTGGGGACTGTGGGCTATGTTCAACGTCCCGCTGGACGCGATACCGGACCTCTCGGACGTCCAGGTTATCATCTTCACCGAGTGGATGGGCCGCAGCCCGAACCTGGTCGAGGACCAGGTAACCTACCCGATAGTTACGTCGATGCTCGGCGCGCCGAAGACGAAGGTCGTCCGCGGCTACAGCTTCTTCGGCCTGTCGTTCGTTTCGGTCATATTCGAAGACGGTACGGATATGTACTGGGCCCGCAGCCGCGTCCTCGAGTACCTCTCCGAGCTCCAGAACGAACTCCCGCCCGGAGCGAAGATGTCGCTCGGGCCGGACGCGACGGGCGTCGGCTGGGTATATGAATACGCGCTGGCCGATTATTCCGGCAACAACGACCTCGCGGACCTGCGTACGTTCCAGGACTTCTATCTGAAATATTGGCTGGAGTCCGTCCCGGGCGTTTCGGAGGTCGCTTCCGTAGGCGGCTTCGAGAAGACCTACCAGATACAGGTCGACCCCAACCGGCTCGCGTACTACAACATCCCGTTAACCAAACTGATTAAGGCTATCCGCAGTTCCAACAACGACGTCGGCGGGCGCGTTATCGAGATGAGCGGACGGGAGTATATGGTCCGCGGCCGCGGGTACATCCAGAGTCCCGAGGACCTGGAAAAGGTAGTTCTTAAAGCCGACGTCCACGGAACTCCCGTCCTCCTCCGCGACGTGGCGACCGTATCGTTCGGGCCGAATATGCGCCGGGGCATCGCCGAGCTGAACGGCGAGGGCGAAGTGGTAGGCGGGATCGTCGTAATGCGCTACGGCGAGAACGCGCTCCGGGTCATAAACCGGGTAAAAGAAAAAATAGAGGAGGTAAAACCGTCGCTCCCCGAAGGCGCTGAACTTATCACTACCTACGACCGTTCGGACCTCATCTACCGCGCCATCAGAACCCTCATAGAGAAATTACTGGAGGAACTGTTAATCGTCAGCCTCGTCTGTTTGCTTTTTCTCTTCCACTTTCGCAGCTCGCTGGTTTGTATCATAACACTGCCGATCGCGATAATCATTTCGTTCGTCCCTATGTACTTTCTAGGGTTAACCTCCAACGTGATGTCGCTGGGCGGTATCGCGATCGCTATTGGAGTGATGATTGACGCGTCGTTAGTGATGGTAGAGAACGCCCATAAAAAGCTGGAGCTGTATCCGGACCGCGACCGGACCCAGGTAATAATCGAGGCGGCAAAGGAGATGGGAAAACCGCTATTCTTCAGTCTTCTCATCGTCGCCGTATCGTTCCTCCCGATATTCGCGTTGGAAGCGCAGGAGGGGCGACTGTTCAAGCCCCTGGCTTTCACCAAAACCTTCGCGATGTTCTTCGCCTCGTTCCTCTCGGTTACGCTGGTGCCGGTTCTGATGGTTTGGCTGATACGGGGCCGTATTCGGCCGGAGCGTAAGAACCCGGTGAGCCGCGCGTTAATATGGGCGTACGAACCGCTTGTCGAACAAGCCCTCAAATACAAAAAGGCCGTTATCGTAGTAGCTTTTATAGTGGTACTTTTGACGATCCCGATATGGACTAAGATCGGGACCGAGTTTATGCCGCCGCTGAACGAAGGCTCGATATTATATATGCCGACGACCCTTCCGGGGATTTCGATGACCGAGGCCGGCAAGTTACTCCAGACCCAGGACAAGCTCTTCAAGACTTACCCGGAGGTCGATACGGTTTTCGGTAAAATCGGGCGCGCCGAGACGGCCACGGACCCGGCGCCTATGGCGATGGTCGAGACGACCGTGACGTTGAAGCCGAAGAGCGAGTGGCGCCCCGGTATGAACTGGGACAAGCTTATACGCGAGATGGACGAGGACTTCCAGTTCCCGGGAACGACCAACGCGTGGACGATGCCGATTAAAACCCGGATAGATATGCTGACGACGGGGATTAAAACGCCCGTCGGTATCAAGATATTCGGGCCGGAACTGGACGAAATAGCGCGGATCGGCGAGGAACTGGAGGCGGTACTCCTCGAGGTAAAAGGAACGCGAAGCGTCTACGCCGAGCGGGTTACCGGTGGGCATTATATCGACTTTACGCCGGACCGGGACGATATAGCCAGATACGGATTGACGGTCGAAGAGGTCGAAAAGTATATCGAGACGGCCGTCGGCGGGATGAATATAGACCAGACGGTCGAAGGCCGGGAACGGTTCTGGATAAACGTCCGGTACTTCCGCGATTATCGCGGCGATATCGAATCGTTGCGGCGCGTTCTCGTCCCGACGCCGTCCGGCGCGCAAGTCCCGCTTGGACAGCTCGGCGACCTTGAGGTCGTAACCGGCCCGGCCGTTATCAAGGATGAAGACGGATCCCTCTCGGGTTGGGTCTATGTTGATATCGAAGACCGGGACCTGGGCAGCTACATGAAAGACGCCAAGCGTATCGTTGACGAAAGAATAACCCCCAACCTGAAACCGGGGTACTACCTCAAATGGGCGGGACAGTACGAGTTTATGGAGAGGGTTCGGAAGAAGCTGATCGTTATTGTACCTCTCACCCTCGTGATAATATTCGTCCTGCTCTACTTCAACTTTCGCAGTGTCGCGAAGACGTTGATCGTTCTGCTCTCAGTTCCCTTCGCGGTGGTCGGCGGGATATGGCTGATTTTCATCCTCGACTATAATATGTCCATCGCCGTATGGGCCGGGATAATAGCTTTGTCCGGCGTCGCCGCCGAGACGGGCGTAGTGATGATCGTGTACCTGGATGGCGCGTACGAGGCGCGTCTGGCGAAAGGCACGATGCGCACCGTACGGGACCTGCGGGAGGCGGTTATGGAAGGCGCGGTCCAACGATTGCGGCCCAAGATGATGACCGTTATGGCAACAATAATGGGACTTCTGCCGATTATGTGGAGCCACGGCGCCGGCGCCGACGTAATGAAACGGATCGCGACACCTATGGTCGGCGGAATGGTTACCTCGACGATCCTGACACTATTAGTAATACCGGCCGTATACATGCTCTGGCGGAGTCGGGGGTTGGAACGAAGCACGGAATTATAGTATTAACGAAAGATCAATTAACCCACGCCGACTATCACGGATTATTTACGACCCGTCGATATAAGATACTATTGTAAGGGAAGAGGAACCGTTAAAGAACACGAGACCGGTTACGTTTGCCGCCGGGTAACCAGTTCGGGTCAAACGAGCGATTCGACCGCCAGGCAGAGACGGGATATTAGCCCTGTTTCGCCAACTCGCCGACTTGGGAATCGCGTTTGTCGTCGCGACCCACGACCTGGATGCGGCGGCCATGTGCGACAGAACGATATACCTTCGGGACGGTAAAGCCGTGTCGGAAAAGGAGAGCGCGCTATTCGGTTAAATATCGTTAAACCTCCCGCTGGACCGTAAACGTTCAATAACTAACCGCGTGTAACGAATACGCGGTTTCTTTTTTACCTTTTCCCTTGATTCGGGGTTGCCTAAATGGTATAAAATCTCCCGCGATTCCCTGATAAAAGTGGACTATCCTCGAACGGCAAGGGCGCATAGCTCAGCTGGCAGAGCGCTACTTTCACAGAGTAGATGTCACAGGTTCGAGTCCTGTTGCGCCCAAAACGCAATTATATTATACTCCGGCACCGGAAACCCGAAATGGCCGAAGAAAACCGCGTTGAAGATTCGCTAATCGAGAAGATACTCACAGTCCGGAACGAAAACTTACGCCGGGGAGCGGACCGTTTTTTAGGCCGTTTTCTCGTAAACTGGCAAAGAAAACAAATACTCTCGCGACACAAGGTCGGCATCAGAATCGTAAACGGCGACGACGAAATAGCCGAATATACCGTATGGTCTTCCGACGGACGTTATTGGGATAAATATAAACGGGATATTAACGAGGAAGAGGTCTGGGTTATTTGGTCTTACGACCTGTCCTATATCGAACGGGTCGCGTCCGAGTGCGAGGAGATTATAGATAAGGACATAGACGACGAAACCCGTAAGGATATAAGGAAAGTCGGCGGAGAAGAAACGGGAAACGGTATTAACGAAACCCCTTAATCCATTAAACGCTCGTAATTACCAGCTAGATATAAGGAGGATAAACGTGAGGACTAGAATTGTCGTTCTAGCACTAACGGTACCTTTAGCCGCCGCTATACTCTATGGATGCGGTACGACGGAAATGACGGCCGCGAAGGTACACATCCAACTGGGCGAGTATTCGGAGGCTATCCCGCTTCTCGAACAAGAAACGGCGAACAACCCGGGCAACGTCGAAGCGTACATCTTACTCGGTCAATGTTACTGCGAAGTGGACAACTTCGCATCCGGCAGCGAAGCCTTCTACGCAGCCGACGCGTTGATCGCCGCGGACCCCGAAACGAAATTCCGCGAAGAACTGGACCAAACCAGGATGTTCTACTGGTCGGAGGCGTTCGACGCCGGCCGGATTCCTTTCAACGAAGCGATGAAGCTCCTCGACGAGGAGAAGAACGACGAAGCCGCAGTTAAATTCCGGGAGGCCATCGCGGGATACGAAGCCTGTGACCTCATCTACGACGGACACCCGAAAACCCAGTTTATGGTCGGGTTCTCGTACGAACGGTTGGAAGAATACGACAAGGCTTTCGGCGCGTACGGGAATGCGGTAGTTGTGAAAAAAGAGGACATGGAAACCAACAACTTCGACAAGGAGACGAACCTCGCCGATTACGTTACCAAGTACGCGAACGCGGCCCTCAAAACCGAACACTACGGCGAAGCCCGCCAAACCCTCGAGGATTTAGTCGCGGACATACCAGACGACACGAACCTACTTTATGCGTACGCGGTCTTGCTCCTTAACATGGACGACTTCGACGAAGCCGACGAGGTCCTCGAACGCGTCGTCGAGATAGACCCGGGCAACTACGCCGCGGTAGTCGCTTACGGTAATCTTTACTTGAAAGAGGACTGGTCCGGGCGCGACGCGCGCAAAGCCATAGACATACTCGAGCCGCTGGTGGAAACCGAGGAGCACAAAGACGATTATCAGATATACGCCAGTCTCGGTAAGGCGTACCAAAACCTGGGGGACAATAAAAAAGCGGCCGAGTACTACAGGAAAGCGGAAGAACTGTTCAAAGCGCAAACTAACGGCGAATAACCGACGTACGACGAGGGCTCGGGCGCGTCCCCGGGCCCTCAGTTATTTCCCGTAAAATGGAAAACGACATTATAACGTGTCCGAAGTGCGGCTCTCCCCTCGCGCCGATAACGTACCAGGAAGGTCTGTACTCCTGCGAATTCTGCGGCGAAGTGGAGGAAGACGGCGAGGGTTTCGTCGTAAACGGGAAATTATACCCGACCAACGCAGCCGAGAACGACGAGTTCCCCGAAGAAAACGATTGGGATACCGACGACGACATCAAGAAAGAACTTACGCTCGGCGACGTTTTCGGCGGAGTGGACCTGGACGACGACGGTCTTTCCACACAGTTCGACCAAGAAACAGGAAGAGACGTTTCGGAACCGTCCGCTGAGATAGACTTGGAACTCATTCCGGACGATTTCGAGATCGACGACGACGGCGCTTTGCACGGGAATTATTGAACCGTCCCCTGTACGGTCGAGTTATTTCGAAATTGCGCGCGTAAAAGCTTACGGGCGGTTTTTTATGCGGTCGATAAAACGCCACGTTACTCGTATCGCACCTGTAATTTTCACCTCAATCCCCCTTTTATTGTTAGCCGGTTGCGAACGCGCCGTCGAAGAAACCGCGGTATATAAACGAACTTATATAAGCGTATGCGAAGACCTGGATACGGCAGCCGCTGATATGGAAATAGTGATACGCGGGGCCGCCGAACCATCGCCGGATTGGGAGCGGCTCGAAGGAATCGCCGAATCAGTCTACAAAACCTTCTCGAGTTGTACGGTTCGGATGAACGCAGTAAACGTCCCGGCCGAATATAAGGCGGAGCACAAAACGTTCACCAAAGCCTTAACCGACGGTCGCGACGCCGCGGCTGACGTCCTCGAAGCCGTTCGAACGCGGGATTGCGAAGCGGTCGTGGAAGCCGCCGTTAAATTCGAGGAAGCGGGCCGCAGGGCTAGAGCGGCGACCGAACTACTCGCCGCAGCCGGCCGATGAAAAACCGTTCAACGGAAAAAGCCCCCTCGCGGGGGCTTTTCTTACGATTCCGGCGAGTACTTTAGCCTTCGTCCGGGTGACCTTCGGCCCATTTATGCTTCAAAGCGTCGCCGCCTTCTTTATACTTCTCTTTGAGCGCGTCGCCGCCTTCCTTCCACTTTTCTTTCATAAGGTCGCCCTTCCACTCGGGGACCTTGGCTCCGCCGCCGCTCGGCGCCGGATACCACAACAGCTGGAGGTCGGTAACCGCGTCGAGTACGGTATCTTTCAGGGCTTCGATGTCCGATTTGGGTATCGGCGTCGGGTCTTCCAGACGTTCCTTAACCCCTGTCAGGACTATCGCGACGCCTGCGATTATCTTGGCGTCGTCTTCGGACGATTCGGCCTTAATCGCTTCGAGGTTGGTAATCGCCTTTCCGATTACGGTGGCCGCGAGACCGTTATCCCACCCGATAAGCGTCGCGGCGAAGTCGAGACCCTCTATCGTCTGTATCTTGGCGGTTTCGACGTCCGCCATAACCACTTCGGCGCCGGCTTCATCGGGCACCGTAAGTTCGACCGTTACCGGCTCTTCCGTCACCGGCTCCTCTGTAGGCTCTTCGGCCGGTTTTTCGCCGCAACCCACGATCGATAACGCAAGCGTCGCGGCGAAAACCAGGTACAATAGTTTCTTGGCGTTCATCCTAGCCTCCTGATAAATGTATGAATACGTCGGCGCCGAAACCGATACTTCATTACCACCGCCGGCGCCACAAACGGTGGTTATCGTTTAGAAACCCATACAAACACGAACGTTTAACGGAACCGCGTGAAAACGGTTTCCGTCCAGGTAAACCTTATTTACCTCCCGCTTCTTCGAAATCGGAAGGTTTAATGTTCTCGAGAAGGTCTCGCAATTTTTCCGTCGAATCGTCGTTATCCTCGATATCCGACTCCAGTATCCCGCCTTCGTCCAGGACTTCCCGTAACACATATATGGGCGAACGGGTCCTGAGGGCCAGCGCTACGGCGTCCGACGGCCGCGAATCCACGGGAAAAGTGGCGTCCTTCGTCTCAAGTATAACCTGAGAGTAAAAAGTCCTGTCGACCAGTTCGTTTATCACTACCCGATCAACCGTAGCGCCGAGAGCGCCCAGGAAATCGGCCATCAGGTCGTGAGTCATCGGCCGGGCCAGGTCGACGCCTTCCATCTCGGTTACGATGGCGTACGCTTCGTACGGCCCTATCCATATCGGCAATATCCTGCCCTCGTCGTCTTTTAGGATTAGGACCGGGCTGTTAGTGGTGGGGTCGTGGGTGACGACCGCGACTCTCATTTCCTGAATATCGTTCAAAAACTTTGTCTCCTCTTAACCGGCCGGAGTATAACACAAGCGCGACTGGTATGCAATAAATCTTAAGCCGTCGAACTCGCTCATTTAGACGCGTTCTTATAAGTAACGGATTAATACCGGGCGTTTCACCCTTTGTACGAAAAACGCGCCAACGGCGCTGCTAATAATACTCCGTTATTGGCCGAGGAGGAGGTTAAACCCTACCACCTCGTTTTACGGGTTTATAGCTCCGGTAAAATACCTTTACGCGGCGTTCGTTGTATGCTATTTATCCGGTAAAATACCCCCCGACCCAATCGCAAACAAGAGGTTTCATGAAAACGCTCGTAAACGCGATACTGATATTCGCCTTCGTCGGCGTATCTGCGGCCGTCGACCTTCCCGACGAACCGCCCGACGATTTTTTTATGGCTTTCGATGCTTTCGATTTTAACGTGCCTGCTAGCGCGGCGGACGTCTATAGTTTCCGATTTACTGCTTCCGCTTCGGGGAGCGCTACGTTAAAAGTAGCAGGTAGTAAGAAAGTAACGTTCGATATCGACGGTAAATCCGTTGAAAAGTTATACAACGCCGTACGCGGCCTCTGGGAGACAATGGGGCCGATACCAAAGGGGATAGTGTGGACGCGGAAAATCCACGTCATCGCCGACGGTAACGAAGCGTCTTTTCTGGTTAACAACGAGGTGATCGAACCAAGTAAACCGTTATTAAAATTCGAAAAGGCTGTCCTGGACGTCCTCGACGAGGAACGGCCGGGCTGGCGCGATTAAAGCGAATAAGCGTACGTTCAATCCTCGAAACCGGATCGGGCGGCTTTACCGGCGCCCGACGCCGGCCCTTTGTATCAATATCCCGCCCACTATGAGCGTCAGCCCAAACACCGACGACGGGTAAATAACTTCCCCCACGACGAAGTGAATTAACACGAGAGATACGAACGGCGATAGGTATATCAGTCCCGCCACCGACGCGCTCTCGTCCGACAGGCTCAGCGCCTTCAACCAGACGAAGAAGGTTATCCCCATCTCGAAAGCGCCCACGTACGCGGCGGTGGCCAGCGCGAAATACGACGGAACCGCGAACCGGGATGTGGCCAGGACGAACGCCGTTATATAAACGGTCCCGAAGACGAAGTTGGTGAAGAGTTTGACGGCCGGGTCCCGCCGGTCCCGGACGTTGGCGAGCCAGAAGGACGCCCAGAAGACGGTACTTAAAAGCGCCAGCCCGGTCCCGAGCGGATTAGCGAACGTGAACCCGGTTACGTCGCCCCGCGTCGCGATGACGGACACGCCGGCGAAGCTGACGAGAAGCCCGACCAGCGACGCAAGCCTGAGCTTCTGCCCCAGGACCGGGACCGCCAGGATCGAGAGTACTATCGGCCACGCGTAGTTGAGGGGTTGGGCCTCCTGGGCAGGTAAGAGGTCGTACGCCTTGAAGAGTACCAGGTAATATACGAATGGATTTATAAGCCCCAGGCCCGCCGACTTCAGTACGTCCCGAACCTTCTGCCCCACGAGAAGACGCCACTTCTTTTGAACGAGTACGACCAGGAAGAGTACACACGTCGAAACGGCCGACGAGAAGAACCAGAGCTGGACGAAGTCCAACTCCCGGAGCGCCAACTTGAAGGCCGACGCTACAGTGGACCAGCAGGCCACGGCGGCCGCCGCGTAGAGATAGGCTTTGGTCTGACTTTTCAAAAGGAATCGATACTACGTTCAATCCGGTCCCGAAATCGCGTATCATTGATTTACTTGGCTAGGATTTGTATTGACAAAAATCCGCGAGCATTCTACCATCGGCCAAGCTTTTATCATACAAAAAACCCCGAAAGGAGAACGGCGATGAAAAAAACGATTCCGTTGGTTATGGTTATCGTGTTAGCCGCCGTACCAGCGCTCGCGACGACCCACTCCATAACTATCCAGCCCGACGGCGCCGCTAGCAAGGACGCCGGGATATGGGAAAATGACCCGAACGAGAACTACGGGGATTGGGAAGATTTGTGGACGGGTTATGACTCCGGTTTTCTCGATTCGCTAATCAAGTTTGACGGGTTAGACGCGTACGCCGGCGTAACTGTGGTTTACGCCGAACTCAATCTTTATTGTTTCGACGAATGGGGTCCTCTTGATAACAACAACCGGGTGCTCCGCGTTGATAACGTTTGGAACGAGAATACGGTAACGTGGAACAACGCCCCGGGCTTCGAATCAACTATGTGGGAGGGATTCAACGCCCCGACCGTCGGCGACTGGCTCAGCGTTGACGTAACGCCTATGGTCCAGAGCTGGCTCGATGGGACCTACCCGCACCACGGCTTCTACATCGGGAGCGGCCAGATGACTAACGGCGGGCGCCACTTCTATAGCGGCGAGTCCGCGGAAGACACACTGCGTCCGTATATATATATGGAATACGGATATACCGGCGTCACGCCGGCCAGCGTCGGCGCGATAAAAGCGGGTTTCCGGTAGTTTACGCGTGCCCCGTAGCGGTCCCGGCGTGAAAATTGCGTTTTATCGAGCCGTCGGGCGGGGATTTGTGTTGACAAATCCATTTATACGTTTTAACATCCGCCCGTTTCTATCAACCGCAAACGATGAAAGGAGACCAAACATGAAAAAAACGATTACATTGGTTGTGTTTCTCGCGTTGATCGCCGTACCGGCGCTCGCGACTACTCATAACGTAACCATCCAACCGGATGGCGCCGGCAGCAAGGACGCCGGGATATGGGAAGCCATGCCGGACAATAACTACGGTAATGACGAAGAATTTTGGATCGGCGACGACAGCGGGTGGTGCGATACGCTCATCAAGTTCAACGGGTTAGACGCGTACAGCGGCGTAACTGTCATTTACGCGGACATTAACCTCTACACGACTTGGGAATGGGGAGGAACCCTATCCAACAACAACTTCGTGGACCGGGCCAACGGCAGTTGGAACGAAGGGACCGTTACCTGGAACACCGCGCCCGGATGGGACGGAAGTATTACAGAATACTTCAACGCGCCGGCCGTTGATACGTGGGTAGTCGTCGACGTTACGGCTATCGTACAATCGTGGCTCGACGGTTCGTATTCGCACCGCGGGTTCTACATAGGTAGCGACGACGCCAACGAACGCGGAAGATACTTCGCCAGCGGCGAGTACACGACAAACCCCGACCACCGGCCGTTCATCTACATGGAATACGAATACACTAACATTACACCAGCGTCCCTCGGTTCGATTAAGGCCGGATACAAGTAACAATCAACCACCTGAAAGAAAGCATAACGGCGGAGCGCAGACTTCGCCGTTATCTTATTGACGCCGGCAATAACCGCACGTAATATAAACGAGTAACATACGTTACGGTTTTTGAACCGACTTTGAAGTAATAACCGGAGGGAGGTCGTATGAAGAAACTCGTCGTAACGATGACGTTTGTAACCCTACCGTTCGCCGCCTGCACCGTCCCCGGCGTCGTCGGCAACCAGGATACGGTCATAGTAAGCAACGTGGATGAACTGGTCGCGGCGATAGAACGGGCAAACGCCGAAGGGAACCTCGAAATACTGCTGGAGGACGGGACCTACACCCTTGACGATATGCTGTGGGTCGAGGGCGCCAACGTTACCGTCCGCAGCCGTTCCGGGAACAGGGACGCCGTCGTAATAGAAGGCGCCGGTATGTACGGCCCGGTCTCCCACGTCTTCAACGTCACCGGCGACTACTTCTCGTCCGAGGACATGACCGTCGGGAGGGTGGCGAACCACGGCATACAAATCCACGGCAACGCCGACTGCGACTACCCCCGCGTCATCAACCTACGGTTTATAGACACGGGCGAACAGATGTTGAAGGTCTCGTACGACCCGGGGAACGCCGCCGCGTCCAACGGGGGTCTCGTCGAGAACTGCCTGTTCGAGTATACGGCCGGCGTGGGGCCCCAGTACTACATCGGCGGGGTAGACGGCCACCGGGCCTACGACTGGACCGTCCGCGGCAACACCTTCCGGTTCATAAGAAGTCCTGATGGCGACCTGGCCGAACACGCGGTACATTTCTGGTCCGACTCGCGGGGGACGGTCGTCGAGAAGAACGTCATAACCGATTGCGACCGCGGAATCGGTTTCGGCCTGGGCGACAGCGGCCACACCGGCGGTATGATACGGAATAATTTCGTCCACACGACGCGGGACGTGGGTATCGGCCTCGAAAACGCGTTCGGTGCCGACGTTTACAATAACTCGCTCTATACCGAGGGTTATCCCAACTCGATCGAATACCGGTTCGGCGGGACTTCCGGCGCCTCGATAATCAACAACCTCGCCAACGCCGCGATAACGAGCCGTGACGGCGGCTCCGGGACGCTCGACGCGAACGTTACCGACGCGGCAGCCGATTGGTTCGTGGACCCGACGGAAGGCGACCTCCACCTGGCTTCGTCCGTACCGTCCGTGGTGGACCGAGGGGAAACGCTGGTGGACGTCGCCGACGACATAGACGAACAAACGAGACCGCAAGGCCCCGCTTATGACATCGGCGCCGACGAACTACCGTAAACGAAAATAAACGGGGCACGGACCCCGTTTCGTATATAAGGTATAAGCTACCCTATTCCCCGCCGGGACCCGACCGCCGTCGTTCTGTCGACCAGCTCAAGGATTTATAGTAAGTCTTAGCGGTTATCGCGAAGTATAATGAACCATATACACAGGAGGTAAACGGAATGAACAGGATTGTACTACTAGCGCCGGCAGTACTCCTCGCGGCCGGGTTCGCGTTCGCGACGACCAACGTAACCTTCCAACCCGACGGCGCGGCGAGTATGGACGCAATGATACGGTCGGCCGAACCGGACACCAACTACGGTAACCTCTCGTATATCTCCGTCGGCGTAGAACCGGGGCAAACGAGCGCCGCATCCCTTATTAAATTTACGGGCTTGGACCCTTACGTAGGCGCGACTCTGAGTTATGCGGAGTTGAACCTGTATTGTTACGACCGCTGGTTCGACGTATCCTATCCCGGGTTCGGATTTCTCCGCACCGCCGGCGCCTGGACCGAGGACGGCGTAACCTGGAACAATAACCCGAACGCGGACTACAATATGGATGTGGTGTTTACAATACCGGATGCAGACGGTTGGATGACCGCGGACGTTACTTCGCTCGTAGAGACTTGGCTCGACGGGACCTTCCCGCACAACGGTTTCTTCATATCGGTAACCGCCGGCGGCGACGTCGTGGGCGGCGGATACTTCTACAGCGGCGAATACGCCGACGACCCTGGCTTGCGGCCGTATCTATATATGGAATACTCGTACACCGGCATCGAACCTGCGTCCCTCGGCTCGGTAAAGGCCGTGTTTAGATAATAACTTACCGAAAAGAACATAAAACTGCAGGGCACAAACCCCGCCGTTATTTATTCTACGGACTCCCTATTATCTTGCAGTTACGAACCCGACCGCGACTTCCCTATTTCGATAGTACGGACCAACACGCGAGCGCCGGCGAGGGCGCACGACCGGGCCGCGTCGAAGTCCTCGTAACCCAACAGAAAATAGTCCCAGCCGTACAGGTAGAACCGCGAGTAGTCGTCGGCGAGGGCGTCCTCTCCCGCGTCCCGAAGAAGTCCGATGACCGCCGTCCTGTTAGCGACCCAGACCTCGCCCGGCGGCGCCGCGCCCAGAACCGTCAGCGCCCGCGGCCCCGCCGGCGCGACGCGCCAGGTCAAGCGCCGAAGAACGTCCCATATATACCTACCGGGCCTGTCTACAAGTTGAGGCGGTAACCGCCGAAGAAACGACTCCTCGGCGACTAAACGTTGACTGTCCAACTCAACTATCCTCTCGACGTCGCCGTAGTCGGTTTCCGGCGGTTCGGCCCCGTAGAGAACCGTTGTAGCTCCCGGCGGCGTACCCATAAAGTCCGGCTCCTCCATCAAGCGGTTCAACACCATTAACTGTACCCGCGGGAAGTGGACGGGGGCGGCGATATTCTCGTAGAACTTGCGTTCGGCGGCCGCCGCGATAGCGAGCGCATCCTCGACGGTATCCGGGAACTCGCCTCGTGGGGCGGTCGCGAATAATACGTGTATATCGACGTCGCTCAGCTCCGGGACATAGTCGAGCGGTGTGTCCCACTCCTTCTGGGCTGACCCCTTGAAGTATATACCTTTTAATTCGTCCTGGGGGATGAACTCGAAAAGCGTCTCGACGTACGCGTCGAGGATGCTCTTAACCTCGCCCCGCAGAACCGTCGGGTCCGGATAGCGCTCGTCCCACGATATGACGTCAATAGTCATGATATACTAACCCCCGCGGAATAAAAACCGGATTATACGTATTTTTCGCGGTTGGTCAAGTCAGCACTCCGTTCCGGAACCAGCGACCGAAGAAATACTTTATAGAGAACGGGGCCTTTTTAAGGTACAATACCTTATCGTAAACAGAGCATACGACAACCGGCGGGAGGGAAAATGCGAAAGGCGATTCTATCCATTGGGCTCGCAACGCTGATCGCTTTAACGGCAGGCGCGTACGCGGAAAAGGAAGAGTTTGAATGGTCCGGCGGCGCGGGCGCCAAAACCTTTATAGTCAATAACGTCGACGGCGATATAAAGGTCGCCGGCGGCGGCGATACCATCGTTATCAAGGCGACGAAGATTTCAGACGACCCGGTAGACCTCGGCGAAGTCGATATCGTAGTAAGCGAGGTAGGCAGCACGGTCGAAGTTACGGCGGAATACCCGGAACGCTATTTCGAAGAATTGAACGTCGAGGTTAAATTCGACATTAAAATCCCGGAAAACGTGAAACTTCAGGCGTACGTCGTCAGCGGAGACGTTACCGTGTCCGACGTCGCTTCCGTCAACGCCGAATCGACGAGCGGCAACGTGAACGTTTCCAAAGCACACGAGTACGTCAAGGTCAGCTCAGTTAACGGGACTATAACCGTCGATAACGAGGACCAACCGACGGAACGCCTGAAAGCCAGTACCGTCAACGGCAACATCGACCTTAACCTGTCCCTGCCCGAATCGGAGGGAGATTACGAAATATCGTCGGTGTCCGGAGACATCTCCGTCAACCTCTTCGGTGAGGTAACCAACTACGTCGCCGGAATCGAATCGATATCGGGGGCTGTGGAAACCGATCTGCCGTTGAAGGACGAAAGCGGAATTGTGGAAACCGTGTACGAAGGTACCGCCGGCGCGGGCACGAACCGCGTCGACATCTCCACCATAAGCGGGTCGATAAAACTCAATACGCAATAAACGTCGGCGAGGGCGACACGGCTTCGCGCACTAACCTCCCCTTAGCGGGGAGGTTTTACCGTCCCCGCAAGGGCCGGTTGCGTCCCTCTAACAGGCCCGCTCTCTGGTCCCCTCGACCAAGGCGCGGAGCATCTGTATGCGGCCTAAGTGAAGGGCCGTGTGGGCGACGGTAATGAAGAGCCAGTGCCCCACCGGAAGCTGGTCGCCGGCGTCGGGCATAACCTTCGCAAAGTCGTCGGGTTCCAACGAATCTATATAACGGTGCGACTCCTCCCGGACCTCCCGGGCCCAGGCGAAGACCTTCTCGACGGTCGGACCCCTCTTAATCTCGTCGACGGGAACCCAATCGGCGCCGAAGACCTCCATCTCGTCGGGGATGACGTCGGAGGAAAGACCCTGGAGAAAGACGCCTATGTGGAACCGCTCCCGGTGGGCTATGTGACCGACCTGCCAGATAATCGGCAGGCGTTCTCGTCAGGGACCCAGAAGAGCTGTTCTTCCGTCAGGCCGTCGGCCTCCCGGACCGGGTCCGCGTACCAGAACCCCCGGCCGTAGAGGAAGTGGGCTAAGTCGTTCCATTCAGACATATGCTATCCTTCTTATCAATACCCCTCCGCCAAATCCACCTCGTTCAGGAACTCGTCGGCGCCGGCGGCGAAGCGCCGGACGTTCTCAAATACCTCGTCCCAGCGCCCCAGGTCGCCGAAAGGCGACGCGGCCCGGTGCGGCGACAGCACCACGTTCTCCAGCTCGTGGAACGGACACTCGTACGGGTACCTCCGACCGTCGGCGCCGGCTTCGGGCGCGTAGTCGTACCAGACGTCCAACGCCGCGCCGGCGATTACGCCGCCGGCCAGCGCGTCGTACAGCGCCTTCTGGTCTACGATGGCCCCCCGCGCCGCGTTCACGAGAAGCCCGTCTTCGCCCAGAAACGCAAGCTCCCTCTCCCCTATCGACCCTTCCGTCTTCGACGTCACCGGCACCGCTACGATTAGGGTATCTACACGCGCAAGGAACTCGTCCAGTTCGTCGGGGCCATACTTCTCGACGGGCGTAGACGGGGGCGCAGCGAGCGGTTTCGACCAGTCGCGCTTCAGCGCCGCGAAGGACACGTCGAAGCCCGAAAGGAACCGATGGACCAATCGGTTGACATGGCCGTAGCCGAGTAGCCCGACGAAACGGTCCCGGAACGGCGTCGACGGGGCCTCCTCGTCGCCGGTCCGCCAGCGACCTTCTACCGTCCAGTTGTGGTGCGGGACAACCCTGTTGGTCAGCGCTAAGAGCATCGCGACAACGTGCTGGGCCGTGAAGTACGAGTTACCGTGGCCGTTAACCAGCGTTACCGGCCGGACCTCGTTAAGTTCGCGAAAGAGTTCGACGAGATGCTGGACGCCGGCGCCCGGATTGATGAAGAGCTTCAGCCGTTCGGCGGCTAACAACAGCTCCCGGGTCGGGCGCCACCCGATAATAACGTCGGCCGCCGGCGCGACCTCGAGCAGGGCCTCGGGCGCATCGTTCTCCGGAAACGCCAGCTCGACTTCGGGCAGGTCGGCGAGACGGTCGGCGAAATACCTTTTGAACTCGTCGGTCCGCCGATGAATGAACAGGACGTTAATCTTATCGCGCGGGTTCATAAGGGTTCGTGTGCAATGGGTTACTCGCGCTTAATATCCTTCTCCTCGGCCCGGGAGTCGTAGGTTTCGGCGCCGCAGTCCGGGCACTTCTCGTCGTACCAGGTGAACCGCGTACCGCAGGCCCCGCACTTCCACCGCTCGTCCTGCTCCGCCAGCCACGCCTCCAGCCCGACCTCTCCCAAACGGTCCAGGTTTCTGGTCACGACCGAGTGATGGGCCCGCTCGTCGTCCCGAAAGCCGATCAGGTTTTCGCATGGGTATTCGTCGCATTCGACGCAGGACTCGACGCCTTTTTCCAGGGCGCACAAAGCGAACTCGCAATCGGCGCGAGGAGCTTTCCGCGTACCGGACTTACAGCCGGCGCAGACAAGGTCCGCCGCGTCCATCTCTCTCTTTTCCGCCAGCTCGTCGACGGTGCCCCTCTGGTTGGCGACCAGCACGGGGCAGGCGCCGCAGTACAGACCGCAATAAGTATCGTACCTGTATTCCACGGCCTTCCTCCCTGGTATTTAATCCGTTTACTTCGTCCTCGGAAAACCCTACGCCCGGACCCCGAACCACCCGGCCAGCGAAGTTTAAGTAGCTGGCAATGAGGTTGACGTTTAATATATCTTCATCGATCAATCAGTTTTAAGGTCCTCTTCCTCGGCCCGGGCGTCGTAGGTCTCGGCACCGCAGTCCGGGCACTTCTCGTCGTACCAAGAGAAGCGCGCGCCGCAGGCCGGGCAAGTCCAGCGTTCATCCTGCTCCGCCAGCCAGGCCTCCACCCCGACTTCTCGTAAACGTTCCAGATTATTGGTCACGACCGAGTGATGGGCCCACTCGTCGTCCCGAAAGTCGGTCAGGCGTTCGCATGGATAATCGCCGCAATCGACACAGAACTCGACGCCCTTTCCGCGCGCGCAGGGGATAAAATCGCAATCGGCGCAGAAAGCAGCCAGCGTGTCGGACTTGCAACCGGCGCAGACGAAGTCCGCCGGGTCGGCCTCGAATTTCTCCGCCAGTTCGTTGACGGTGCCTCTCTGGTTGGAGACCAACACCGGGCAGGCGCCGCAGTATAAACCGCAGTACGTATCGTATCTGTATTCCAGAGGATTCCCCTCCGATTTACGGTCCGTTAAACCAGTCTCATACAGGGTACGGTGGATTATACACCGAGGCGCGGCGCCGTCAAGGCCGTAATCGAGTCTTCGCGTATTATGACTGAGGCCCGCCGTCTTTATTTAGACGATACTGCCGCGTTTACCCCTTGCCCCGTCCCCCGTTTTCCCCTATTATCGTAACGTATGGCCGCGCCCGAACACGTACAGGCGTTTCTGCCGCTGGTCGCCCGGCCGGCCCGGTACGTCGGCGGCGAAGTCGGCGCCCGCGAGCCGGACCCGGACGAGCGTCTTCGCGTCGTACTGGCCTTCCCCGACGTCTACGAAGTCGGGATGTGTAACAACGGGCTTTTGTTTCTCTACGAGATACTGAACGACGTCCCCGGCGTGACCTGCGAGCGGGTCTTCGCCCCCGACGACGACATGGCGGCCCAGCTCCGCGTCCGAAACGTCCCGCTATACTCGCTGGAGACCGGGCGCCCGGTCCGGGAAGCGGACGTATTGGGGATAACCGTACCCTCGCCGCTCAACTATACGAGCGCCCTGACGTTGTTATCACTATCCGAAATCCCACTGCGTGCGGCTGACAGACGCGCCGGCGACGCGCTGGTTATCGTCGGCGGACACGCGGTGTTTAACCCGGAACCGGTCAGCGCTTTCACCGACGCGTGCTTTATCGGCGAGGGCGACGAGGCCGTAGTCGAAATAACCGAGTTACTAACCGAACGGAAAGAGAGCGGCGCGACCCGCCAAAAGAAACTAGAAGCGCTTGCCGGTATCGAGGGCGTTTACATCCCTTCGCTTTACGAACCCGATGCCGACGGTAAATTCGAAGCGCATGAACCGGCGCCGCCGAAAGTTAAGAAGCGTATCGTAACCGACGTCGGCAAACTGCCCCATACCATATCGAAGATAATAGCGTGGGTCGCGCCGGTCCACGACAGGGCGGCCCTGGAGGTAACACGCGGCTGCGCCCAGGCCTGCCGCTTCTGCCAGGCGGGGTTCGCGACGCGCCCGTACCGGGAACGGCCCTCGCCCGACGTCGTCCGGGCAGCGGGCGAGGCCGTCGCCGCGACCGGAACCGGCGACCTCTCGATACTGGGGCTTAACCCGGCCGACTATCAAGCCTTACCGGACATGCTGGAACGGCTGCGCGCCGACCACCCCGGCGTCAGGATATCCCTCCCCGCGATAAGGCTCGAGAAGTACGGCGCCCGCGCCGCCGAGGCGGTCTCTGCCGAAAAACCGGGCCAACAGACCTTCGCCCCGGAGGCCGGAACCGAGCGGCTCCGCCGGACCGTTAATAAGAACATTACCGACGACGAGGTGCTGGAGGGCGTTCGCTCGGCCGGCGCCGGCGGAATACAACGGGTCAAACTGTACTTTATAGTCGGCCTCCCGAACGAGACCGACGAGGATGTCGTTGCTATCGCCGACCTCGCCGCCCGGGCCGACCGCGCCCTCCGCGACGGGTTGGGCCGCTGGGGGCGCGTAACCGTTAACGTCGCGGCGTTCGTCCCCCAGGCACATACGCCGCTCCAGTGGTTCGGGCAGATACCTTTGGCGGAGATAAAGCGTAGGTTCGGGTTACTACGAAAACATTTGAAACCTAAGGTAAAACTCAAGGTCGACGGCGCGGAGACGAGCGTTCTCGAAGCGGCGCTGGCCCGCGGCGACCGAGAGCTGGGACCGGTGATACTCGACGCGTACTTGCGGGGCGCGCGCCGCGACGGGTGGCACGAGGCGTTCAAGTGGGACGTCAGGCGAGACGCGTTCGCACGGGGCGGTATTGACGTCGAAGCGTACGCGTCCCGCACGTTGGAAGTCGGCGCGCCCCTATCGTGGAACCACGTCGACGTCGGCGTAACCGATAAATTCCTTGCGGCCGAGTACGCGCGGGCGTTCGCCAGCGAGACAACGCCCGACTGCTTCGCCGAACCGTGCGCCGGTTGCGGCGCGTGCGCAGGCGAGATAAAAATACTGCGGTACGAACCGGAAGAAAAGCCGGCCGCTCCCCCGCCAGCGCCCGACCGCACTAAAAAAATAACACGCTTGAGGTTTATCTACGAGAAGAAAGGGCTTTGGCGATTCGCGGGACATCTCGACCTAACGCGCCTGGTGATAATGCTTTTGAACCGGGCGGGCGTCCCGCTGACGTACGGCCGGGGGTTCTCGCCGAAACCGCGGCTGGAGCTGGCGCCGGCACTCCCAACCTGCGCCGCGGGCGCCGAGGAGTGGGGCGACGCGTGGCTCCACGCCGAAACGACGCCAGATGAGTTACTGGAACTCGTAGCGAGCGGCGCCAAGGAGTTGGGGATAACGTTCGCCGCGCAGGTCGCCGCGAAGGCCCCGTCGCTGGCCCGGGAGATAAACTGGGGCGAGTACGTCTGCGATTTCGATCCGGCCGCCGCCGTTGGCGGGTTAAACAAAGACGCGATAACCGAAACCATCGTACGTAATGTCGGAGAAATCCCCGTACCGGCGGAGGACGAACCTTACGTATTAAACGCGGCATACGTACCGGACAGCCGCGAACTTGTTTTCGAGCTTGTAACCTCGGCTGACGGGAGAGCCCTCTCGCCGTACGCGGTCGCCGGCGAATTGACGGGAATCACCGAACCGCTATCCAAGTGTATCGGGATTACTAGGGTGACGTGCGGGCGTTTTAATAACCACCACGTAATACCGCAACGATAAAGGCGTGATGCGGGCACGAGCAAACTGCGCCGCTTTACCAGGGGCGTTTCGGATAGGCCCTACACCGACGTATAACCGACATAAAAGCCGCCTTCCACGGCGGCTTGATTTATCTCCCGTTTCGTCGGACGGTCGAATTACGAACCCAAACCTTAAACCCCGAACCTCTCTTTCGCATCGGCCAGGACCCGTTTAAACCCGGGTAAATCCCGTATCGGTTCCAGGTCCTCGTCCGTTTCGGCCGGCCCGACGTGTTTCTTGGATTCAAGCGCGACTCCCAAGTACTCGAGAGCCCTCTCCGGTTCGTTCATATTGGCGTAACAGCAGGCAATGTTGTACGCGCCTATAGTATATCCGTTTTCCATATCGTACGCGGCCAGAAAATAGTCCAACGCAATATCGTATTCCCTTTGTTTCAGGTAAAGCAACCCGAACGCGTTCCAGTTGTCGGGTGAATTACGGTCCAACTCCAACGCCTTTCCGGCGTGGGCCGCCGCTTCCTCGTTTATACCGGACCACGAATAGACGACGCTGAGCCAACGGTAGGCTTCCGCGTAATCGGGGTACCTTTCGATTACAGCCAGTAGCGTCTCTGACGCTTTGGAGTTTTCTTTCGGCCTATCGCCCGGTTTAACCGAGAAATAAAGTCGCTCAAGCGTCGAACCCACCCACGGGTGTTCGAAGCCGTCGTCCAATAAACCTTCCAGAAGCTTTATCGCCGGCCCCGCTTCCCCATCGTCGATCATCCGCGCTGCGGCTTCGAAATATCCGACCAACTCGTCCGGTATAGGGTACTTATCGCGGCCCGTAATGATACCTAATCCCGTCCGGCGCGACGGTCCTATAACTCCGTTCAAATCACCCATCACAGCCCATTTCTTTTTTCGTACGCATATATATAGCACAGCCGACAAAGCCAATGCAACGTAAATCCGATTACTATGCGCAAATACCAAGCTAATGAACCACTTAGTCCCACAGCGTGCCGTATTAAACACATAAAACGCCGTACTTCGGGTTTTTATATAAAGCAGCGTATGGTTAACGCCCCGATTGCGTACCCCCCTCGTTCTCACAAATCCGCTTTACCCTCCGCCCGTTTCTTCGTATAATATTTACCGGAGGTTTAACACTTGGAATACGCAATTGCGGCGGTAATCGCCTACTTTCTGGGGGCGGTCCCGTTTAGCTGGTTTCTCGGGCGGGTTTTCACAGGCGTGGACATACGGACCGTCGGGAGCGGCAACCCCGGCGCCACGAACCTCTTCCGCGTTAATAAGCCGCTGGGCGTCATAGGGCTCCTCCTCGACGTCGGGAAGGGCTTCTTCCCCACTCTGCTCCTGCCGGTGTTTTTCGACAACTATTATCTGACGTTCATCGCGGCGGCCCTGGCGATAGCCGGCCACATGTACACTGTCTTTCTCGGGTTCCGCGGCGGGAAAGGCGTCGCGACCGCGGTCGGCGCGATGCTGGCCGTCAACTGGGTTATCGCGGCGGCGGCCTTCGGCGTCTTCCTCGCCGTAATGGCGCTTTTCCGTTACATTTCGCTAGGGTCCATCTGCGCCGCGTGCTCCATATACGTCCTGTCGGTACTGATACCGTACCTGCAATCCGGCGACCTTAACTATCCGCTAATCGTCTTTTGTTGGCTCTTGCCGCGGCGATAATATACGCCCACCGGGCCAACATCCGGCGCCTGCTCCGAGGCGAGGAGAAAAAGTTCGGCGCCAAACGCAAGCCGCCCGACGAGGGAGGCCAACGATGACGGCGCCGCTTACGATCGCGGTTCTCGGCGCCGGTTCCTGGGGCGTTACTCTCGCGAAACTCCTGTCCGAGAAAGGTAACGACGTCCGGGTGTGGTGCTTCCTCGACGAGGAAGCCGAGATGCTCGAAGCCGAACGGGAACGCTCCGACATCCTCCCCGGCGTGAAGTTGCCCGAAAGCGTCTTTATAAGTACCGACGCGGCCGCCACCGCCGACGGCGCCGACGTTGTCCTCTTCGCCGTACCGTCGTTCGGCGTCCGCGCGACGGCCGAGCGCATAAAGGAAACCGTAAGCTTGAACGCCCTGGCCGTTTCCGCCGCTAAAGGCATCGAAGAAGGAACTTACAAACGGATGACCGAGGTGCTGGAGTCGGAGCTGAGCGAAACCCGTGGCGTCGCGGCCCTCTCAGGCCCCAGCCACGCCGAGGAGGTATCGCGGAAGATGCCGACGACGGTAACCGTCGCATCGACCGACGAGGCGGCGGCCGCAGAGTTGCAGGAACTTTTTATGACGCCGTATTTCCGCGTCTACACGAACGACGACGTAATCGGCGTGGAAATGGGCGCGGCGCTCAAGAACGTCATCGCCATCGCCAGCGGCGTCGCCGACGGGCTGGGCTTCGGCGACAACAGTAAGGGCGCGCTCCTCACGCGGGGCCTCGCCGAGATAAAACGGTTGGGCGTGGATATGGGCGCGCGGCCCGAAACCTTCGCCGGGCTGTCGGGCTTGGGCGATCTGATAACCACGTGTATGAGCCGTCACAGCCGGAACCGGTACGTGGGCGAACGGCTGGGTCGGGGCGAGAAACTCGACGACATAGTCGCCGGGATGAAGATGGTGGCCGAGGGCGTGAAGACGACGCGAACGGCCCGGGAGCTGGCCCGGGACCGGGACGTCGAGATGCCGATAACCGAGGAGATGTACAACGTGATGTTCGACGGAAAGGACGCCCGCGAAGCCGTCAACGACCTGATGACCCGGGAGGCGAAAGCGGAGGATTAAAATAGAAGCGGACAACCCGGGTATGTCCGCCGCTCCGCCTATTCCGGTTCTCCCCTTATTCACCCCACCATAAAATCCCTTGACTTCTCACTCGCAATATGCTATATAGATAATAACTCGATGCTAAAAAAACGCGTTTTCCGGTTAATCCGTAAGCGCGGGTTAGAAATCTAATAATATGAAGTTGAACGAGAAGATAAAGAAGCTCCGCCGGTCCCGGCGCCTGACCCAGTCCGAGTTCGCGAAGGCCCTGGGCATCTCGACCGGGTACCTGAGCCAGATAGAGATGGGGATTCGGCTTCCGTCGCGGGCGCTCCTCAAGCGGATGGCCGATATGTACGGCGCGTCTCTTGATTATCTGTTGTTGGACGCGGCGCCGGCGGCCGCGCCGGGCGTCCCGGAGGAGATAGCCGAGTTCTTCCGAAGCGAGCATCTGAGCGACTACGACCGGGAAGAGTTATTGTCGCTATTCGAGTGGTGGCGCGAGCAGCGAAACAAACGCAACGATAACTAAACGAGCCGGATAAGGCTATTACGGAGGTAGGATGAGAAAGATAATCATATCGATATTAGCGATTCTGGTCGCCGCAAGCGCGGCTTTCGCGGGCGAGCTTACGTTATCAACTCCCCTCGTCGCACAGGCCCTGGATAACCCGACGTGTCTCCACGTCGAACCGGACGCCGAGTCCGAGTACGTGGTCTGTGTCCAGGAAGGCGCCGACGTAACCCTCGTCGCCCGCATGGCCGACAAGACCGACGTCGACGGGGTAGAGGACTACTGGTGGAAGGTCGAGCTTCCAGACGGCTCGAACGCCTGGGTTTTCGGCGCGCAAATCGCGGTCAAAGTGAAAGAAGGAACGGAGAAATAACGGCCGACGCGATGGAGTCGGAAAACAACATCGAGGAGCGGCGGGCGTACGAGATAATCGCCGAAGCGGGCTGCGAAGGCCCGCCGCTCGACTTTGGGCCGATTCTGGAACGCTACGGCATCGACCTGATGCTCAGGGCGTTCAACTACGTCAGCGGCGTGATGATAAAGGACCCGGTTTACACTCTTCTGGTGGTTAAAGAGAATGACCCTGAGCCGAGGCGCCGGTTCACTATCGCCCACGAGCTGGGGCACTTCTTCCTGGAGCACGAGGGGCGCCGCTTCGCCGAACCGTCGAACGACAATCCTCCTCAAGAGCGGGCCGCCAACCGGTTCGCCGCGGCGCTGTTGATGCCCGAGGACTGGCTCCGCGCGGCCTGGGAGGATTTTCGGGACAATCCGGACCACAGGCCCGAAATAGTCGCCGAGAAGTTTGGCGTGTCGGCCGAAGCGCTGAAGGTACGCTTAAAAGAACTCGGTATTACGAACGCCCCCGGGAAAACTGCGGTTCACCCCCCGTAAAATTGAAAGGCGAAATCGAAATAAACGTTATCGGCGGCGGTCTCGCCGGCGTCGAAGCCGCGCGGGCGATATCGAATGCCGGGCTACACGCGCGCCTATACGAGATGCGTCCGGCCGTCACTACTCCGGCGCACGCGACCGGCCTGTTGGGCGAGTTGGTCTGCTCCAACTCGCTAAAATCGGACGTGGAAGGTACGGCTTCGGGACTACTCAAGGCCGAGATGCGTCTGCTCGGGTCCGCGGTGTTGGACGCGGCCGAGAAGCACCGCGTCCCGGCCGGGAGCGCTCTGGCGGTTGACCGGACCGCTTTCGCCGAAGAGCTGACGGCCACCGTGGAATCGGACCCTAACATCGAACTCGTCCGCGAGGAGGTAGTCGAGATACCGGACGGGACGACGGTCGTCGCGACCGGGCCGTTAACGTCAGGCCGCTTCGCCGAAGCTCTTCACGAAACTCTCGGTACCGAACAGCTTTATTTCTACGATGCGATCGCGCCGGTTATCGAAGCCGGTTCGATAGATATGGGCGCCGCTTTCCCGGCGGCGCGTTACGACAAGGGCGAAGGCGACTACGTCAACTGCCCGTTGAACGCCGAGGAGTACCGAGCGTTCGTCGGCGAGCTCGCGGCGGCGGAAACCGCGGAGTTAAAAGATTTCGAGGAAGGGCTTTTTTTCGAGGGCTGCGTACCTATCGAGGAACTAGCGCGCCGGGGCTTGGACACGCTGCGGTTCGGACCGTTCAAACCGGTGGGGCTAGTGGACCCGCAGACGGGAGAGCGCCCGTACGCGGTTGTTCAACTCCGCGCCGAGGACGCCGCCGGGAATTACCTGGGGATGGTCGGTTGCCAGACGCGGTTGAAATACGCCGAACAGGAGCGGGTTTTCAGGATGGTACCGGCGCTGGCGAACGCCAGATTCATTCGCCTCGGCTCGGCGCACCGGAACACGTACGTCAACGGCCCGACCTGCCTCGCGCCCACGCTGGAAGCGCTGCGGCGGCCCGGGTTTTTCGTCGCCGGGCAGTTGACGGGAGTCGAAGGATACGTCGAGTCGGCGGCTACGGGGATAATCGCGGGGACGAACGCGGCCCGGGTCACGGCGGGACGCCGCCCGATTTATCCGCCTGCGGACACGATGATAGGGTCGCTCCTGCGTTACGTAACGACCGGGCGCCACGACGCTTTCGTACCTGCGAACGCGTCGTACGGGATAATGCCGCCGGCGCCGCCGGAGCACAAAGGCAAGCAAGCGAAAGCGAAGTACCGGCGGAAGACCGGATTAGCGTCTTTGGAAATCTGGTTAGCAGGCGTAAAACAGGAATGATGTCCGTGTTCGGGGTTTCGAACCGATACAAACCCGAACGCGTTTTAATTCGCGGAAACCAGGGTGCGGTCGAATAGGGTATAAAGGACTTCTTTAACTTGTTCCTTATTCCGCGCGACGCAAGGCAACACGGGGACGTCATCGGCGACGGAAAGAACATAACGTATATCTTCAGCGGAAAAAGCGTCTTCGGCGTCCTGTTTGTTCGCGACTACGACGTACGGACTATCGGAGACAACCTCGATAAAATCAACCGTCCGGCGTGTGGGCGGGCACGTTTGGAGTCGGGTCGAATCTACCAACACTACACAACCTAATATCCCGGTCGAGAGTATATCGTATATAAAATCAAAGCGTATCAGTCCGGTCGTACCGTACAGGTGCAGAACGAGGTCGTCGTCCAAGCTAACGCGACCGAAGTCCATCGCAGCGGCAGTCTCCGGTTCCAATCGGGTAGATCCGCCGGTTACCTTCTCCCGGATCAAAACCGGATCGATATCGCTGACGGTTCTAATAAACTCCGTCTTGCCGGCGCCTACGTCGCCGGTTATTAACGTTTTTACGGTGATCAAACCGACCCTACGGTTAAGCTACATCCCCCTGATATGGTCGATAAGGCGGCGCACAATACCGAGTTTAGGTTTCAGGTTATCGAAATAAATCGTCTCCACGGGTACTTTTTTATATTCGCTAATCGTCTTCTTTATCAACCCGAGCTGGACGAAGTTATATATTGATTTACAAACTTCGAATTTGTCTAATCGCGCTTTCTCGATTATAGCGTTGATAGACCGCCGACCGTTTATTAAACTAAGTATTTTCCATTCGTCATTCGCGAGTTTTATATCGCCGTCGTCTGAAATGTTAGTACTGAGAGCGTAAATATCGCCGAAATCGGGTAGTTTATCAATGATCTTTTCCCATTCGTCGGCCCTATACATTCCCTCGCAGATAATATCCTGAATATCCATTTCTACGAATATGTCGCGCGGCGACAGGTCAAGCCCCGGCAAGAATTTAAAGCGGCCTTTTTTTTCGGCCATCGAAATGTAGATAGATTCAGTTATCTGAGACGAAATATGATTTGCCAATTGTTCCCGGTCAATAGCACCCATCTCTAGAAGTATAGTACCGATACGAACTCGCTCGTTACGCCTACGGATTTGTCGCTGACGGGTAAGGGCTTTGTTGATAACCTCCCGCGTTACAACACCTTGTTTAACCATTATATTGCCTATACGTTCCCGTTGATATGTCGGGTTAGCGTAAACAACCTTTCCATCTTTGAAATAGACTGTAACTTGTTCGTGCGCCCCTTCGATAATCAACATACCGGTCTTCCGGCCTATCTCTATAATATGGATAACTTCCGGTATGGGTAATTCGTCTATTCGGCCTTCAAACGCCAACATTAGCCTTATCCTCCGGCTACTTCAATGAAGACCTCTTCAAAGGTTTCTTAACCCACCTCCCCGCCGGTCCGTTCAACGGGGGAAAGCATCAACCTCTACGTCATCCCGTATGCGGCGCGACCAACCACGCCAATGGGCCGTCTAAAGCGGTAATCCGGCAAACTATACCTAGAAACACACTAAATGCGATTGCGTTCACTTGTACCAAACGCGTTTTCCTCACCCGGTCAGGTCTATAAAACCATCCGCCGTCGCGCATCTCGTCCCGAGAATAAACCGTACACCCGAACCGCCGCGTCGTCGTCTCGTCAAGGCAGTTCCCATGTTCGTAGTTACCAGGAACTACTAAATCGACATAGTCACGGAACAACGCGAACCATAAAGGTTAAGTATGACGGATATAATGTACGCCATTGGTATGACAAAAATCGTCAGGTATAGACAGAAGTTAACACGTCCCACAGATCGGCATCCAAGTCGCCGCAAGGGAGCGATATCTTGTTGCGGTGGTCCGGCGGATACCTGTACCGATCCGCTGGAAGCGTAGTTGTACCACGTAAAAAAACGGCCTTAAAGGCCGTTTCCGGGTCGAAATTCGCCAGCTACTTATCTCAAACCTTATTTAAGAGAAGTGTTCGGCTTCGACTATACAAGCCTTTCCTCCTCCCCGCCGCCGGTTCGTCTCCTTACCGAACCGAAGCAGATGAAGTCGAAAATTATCTTGCACACTTCGAGTTTATCAAGTTCGGCTAACTCTATAACGTCGTTAATAGATCGCCGGCCGTCCAACAGACTTAGTATTGTCCATTCATCTACGGTCAACCGCACAGGACTGCCGTCCGATAATCCCGCGTCAAAAACATAGACATCGTCGAAATCCGGGATTTTTCCTCTAATCATCTTCCATTCGTCTACCAACCGCGTTCCCTCAAGTATCGTTTTCTCGATATTAATCCCGGTTACTATGTCTTCCGGCGGTACATTCAGTTCCGGCGTAAACCTGAAAGTCCCGCTTTTCTCCGCCATTATCAAGTATATCGATTCCCTAATCTGCTCGGCTACCCGTTTCGACAATTCCCCCGCTGTAAGAACACCCATAGAAACGAGAATAGTCCCTATACGTACCTGCTTGCCCCGGCCTTTGAGTCCGCGCTGGCGGGCCAGTGCTTCGTTAATTACGGCGCGTTTACCGACGCCGCGCCTGACCAGAATATCGCCGAGGCGTTCCCGATGTAGAATCGAATTGGCGTAAACCGCCTTCCCGTCCCTAAAACAAATGGATATCTGTTCTCGTACGCCTTCGATTGTTAGCGTACCGGTCTTCCTAGCCATCGCGACGACTTGGATGACCTCGCTAATCGAGAATTCTTCTATTTTACCCTCGAGCGCTGGCACAGGTATAGCCTTACGGACTTAAAACAAAGTCGGTTTCGGCGATTTATTAGGGTTTTTAGCATAAAATATACCGATACGCAAGTACCAAGTAAAAAACGTAATTATCCCCGATATACTCTTACTCGACTGTATGTATAAGGGGTACATAATCAGCGGCGCCGCCCGAGTATAAAAAAAACGCCCGTCGTTTCGTCTCATTTTACGGGCGCCGTAGGACGTAGGACCGCCGATCCTACCCAACGCCAG
>CP070755.1:2201433-2250068 GCA_020348885.1 Candidatus Coatesiibacteriota bacterium
AGACGGTAAGGGGACTGAGGAAGTCCTGGCGGCCATAGAAGAACACAGGGGTTATATAGAATCGGCCGGCATCGGTGCGGAAAGGCGCCGCGCGAGGGCAAAACGCGAGTTGATGGAGCTGTTGGAACGCGATATACTTGGTGCGGTAACGGGCTCGAACGGTTTTGAGGAAGCGGTTGACGCGGCCATAACGCGTATACTGGGCCGGGACAGTACGCCCTACCGCGAAGCCGAAAAGATTTCGAAGGCTTTTAAGTTAAATGAATTAAGCCGGTCCTAAAGCCGGTTTAACCGTAACCCGACACGAAAGGGGCCGCAATGGTTTACAACTGGGCACCGGAACAACAAGAGATCCGGGATATGGTTAAGGAGTTCTGCGAAGAACACGTCGTACCCTATCATCAGGAGTGGGACCGAAGGCCGCCCGAGTTCCCGGAAAAGGTTTTCCAGAAGATGGCGGCCGCCGGTTTCTTGGGTTTCCCTACGGCCAAGGAGTACGGCGGCCTCGGTGAGTCGAAAATACGCTACGCCACCCTGATAGAGGAGATGTCCAAGTACGACGCGGCTATCGGTATCGTGATGGCCGTGGCCGTTCTGGCGTCTTATCCCGTAGAAGCGTTCGGGACCGAAGAACAGAAGAAGAAGTACCTGCCGCCCATGTCCAAGGGTGAGATAAAGGGCGCTTTCGCGCTCACGGAGCCTGAAGCCGGTTCCGACGCCGCCAACCAGCAGGCGACCGCCGTGGATAAAGGCGACCATTATCTGTTTAACGGCGAGAAGATATTCATCACGTCCGGGAACGTTGCCGACGTGGTTGTCTTGATATGTCGGATTTTGGAGAGCGAAGACCAGCCCTTGGAGAAGGGCAAGGTCAGCGCGTTGATATTCGACACGCCCGACGACCCGGGTTATTCGGCCGAAGTGCTCAAGTATAAACTCGGTATCCGCGCGTCGACCACCGGCAGGTTATTCTTCAGGGACGTGAAGATACCCAAGGGAAACCTGCTCGCCGAGGTCGGCAAGGGTTTCCGGGTCGCGATGACCACCCTAGACGGTGCACGGATAGGCGTGGCCTCCCAAGCGATCGGGATCGCCCAGCGGGCTTTCGACGAATCGGTCGAATACTCGAAGAAACGCGAACAGTTCGGCGCGCCCATAGCGAAACTGCAAGCGATTCAGTGGATGATCGCCGACATGGCGACGCGGCTCCAGGCGGCTAGGCTTCTCACTTACAGCGGCGCGATGATGGAGGACAAAGGCGTTAGGTTTAGCAAAGAGGCTGCGATGGCGAAGCTGTTCGCGTCGGAGACCGCCGACTTCTGCGCCGACTGCGCCATGCAGATCCACGGCGGGTACGGCTACTGCGGGGACTACTCCGACATCGAACATATCTACCGGGACGCGCGTATTACAAGAATATACGAGGGGACCAGCGAAATCCAGAGGCTCGTTATCGCGAGCCATATCCTACGCTAGTTGGATTAATGGTATAATATATACGTATGTATAAGGTAACAGGTTAAACGAAGGGGTCGGTTATGGCTGTAGAGGGTCAAACCCATCTCCGGGAAATAATCGAAGAGTGGGAGGAGCGGGCCGCCGGACGGGAAGAGCGGGACGCGCTGTTCGAGACGGTGAGCGGGCGGCCGATAAAGCCCCTCTATACGCCCGAGAATCTCGAGGGCTTCGATTACGTCGAGCAACTCGGGGTGCCCGGCGCGTACCCGTACACCCGCGGCGTCCAGGACAATATGTACCGGGGGCGCTTGTGGACGATGCGCCAGTTCTCGGGTTTCGGCTCCGCCGAAGACACCAACGCCCGGTATAAATACTTGCTCGACCACGGGCAGACTGGGTTGTCCGTCGCCTTCGACCTCCCGACGATAATGGGCCGGGACTCGGACCACCCCCGGTCCGAGGGCGAGGTCGGCAAGTGCGGCGTCGCCATATCGTCCCTGGCCGATATGGAGGTTCTCTTCGACGGGATTCCGTTGGATAAGGTATCGACGTCGATGACGATAAACGCCCCGGCCGGGCTCCTTCTCGCTTACTACATCGCCGTCGGCGAAAAGCAGAACGTGGACTCCGCCGTCCTCCGCGGGACCATCCAGAACGATATCCTGAAGGAATACATAGCCCAGAAGACGTGGATATTCCCGCCGGCGCCGTCGATGAGGATAATCACCGACATCTTCGCGTTCTGCCGCGACCACGTCCCCAAATGGAACACGATTTCGATTTCGGGGTACCATATCAGGGAGGCCGGCGCGACAGCTGTCCAGGAGTTGGCCTTCACACTGGCAGACGGCTTCGCGTACGTCGAGGCCGGCATCGAGGCCGGGCTCGACGTGGACGAGTTCGCCCCCAGGCTTTCGCTCTTCTTCAACGCCCACCTCGACTTCTTCGAAGAGATAGCCAAGTACCGGGCGGCCAGACGCATCTGGGCGAGGCATATGAAGGAAAAGTACGGAGCTAAAAACCCGCGGTCTTGGTTGATGCGTTTCCATACCCAGACGGCGGGGTGCAGCCTTACGGCTCAGCAGCCGGAGAACAATATCGTACGGACGGCGCTGGAGGCCCTCGCTGGCGTCCTCGGCGGAACACAGTCTCTTCATACCAACTCTATGGACGAAACCCTGGCGTTACCTACTGAAAAAGCCGTCCTGATCGCCCTGAGGACCCAGCAGGTAATCGCTCATGAATCCGGCGTCGCCAACACGATCGACCCGCTGGCTGTCTCCTACTTCGTCGAATCGCTGACCGACCAAATGGAGGAGGAGGCCGAGGAGTACTTCAGGAAGATTGACGAGTTGGGCGGTGTCCTGAAGGCGATAGACGCCGGGTTCTTCCAGCAGGAGATAGCCGACGCGGCCTTCGCGTATCAGAAGAAGATAGAACGGGGTAAGCGGGTAGTAGTAGGCGTGAACAAGTATGAGATACCCGACGAGGAACTGACTATTGAAGTTCTCAAGATAGACCCGGAGGTGGAGCGGATACAGATGGAACGCCTGGCGCGGGTACGGTCGGAGCGTTCGGCCGCGGACGTCGAAAAGGCCCTCGGCGGACTGAGGCAGGCGGCCCGCGACGGGACCAATGTAATGCCCCACTTCCTCGCGTGCGCCAGGGCGTACGCGACTCTGGGCGAGACCCTGGACGTCCTCCGGGAGGAGTTCGGCGAGTACAAAGAACGGCCGATATTCTAACGTCCGACCGTTCATAAGCCAGAGGTACTGAAATGGCGAAAAAGATACGCGTATTAATCGCAAAACCAGGGCTCGACGGACACGACCGGGGGGCCAAGGTAGTGGCCCGGGCGCTCCGTGATGCCGGGATGGAAGTGATCTATACGGGGCTCCACCAGACGCCCGAGGCCATCGTCGAAGCGGCGATACAGGAGGACGTAGACGTAGTGGGACTCTCGATACTCTCGGGTGCTCATATGACGATGTTCCCGCGGGTGAAGGCGCTTCTCGCCGAGCGGGGCGCCGACCACATTCTGGTAACCGGCGGCGGTATCATCCCGGAGGACGATATCGAGGCGTTGGGCGGTGAAGGAATCGGGCAACTCTTCGGTCCTGGTACTAACACCGATGAAATAGTGGGCTATATCGAAGCGGCTGTGAGTTAGGCGCCGGTTTCGATAAGCGGTGTAGGCGCCGAGCCTTGGCTCGGCAAGAAGAAACGTAAGGGAACGGTTTACGGGGAACCCCTATTCCGTAACCATTAACGCCGTTAATCGAACCGAAATTACCGATGCCGAACGAAGATAAATATCAGAAGCTGGCCGAGTTCCGGCAGAAGGCCGTCGAGGGCGACGCCGCAAGAATAGAAAAGCAGCACGAGAAGGGCAAGCTGACTGCCCGTGAACGGTTGGACATACTGTTCGACGACGGGACCTTCCATGAGCTCGACCAGATGGTCGTCCACCGGTGCCACGACTTCGGGATGCAGGAGCGTAAACCCTTCGGCGACGGTGTCATCGCCGGTTACGGCTTAATCGAGGGCCGCCTGACGTACGCGTTCGCCCAGGATTTCACCGCTTTCGGCGGGACCCTTTCCCGGGCCCACGGCGAGAAGATATGCAAGGTCATGGACCTGGCCCTCAAGAACGGCGCGCCAATGGTCGGGTTGAACGACTCGGGCGGGGCTAGGATACAAGAGGGGGTCGACTCGCTCGCCGCGTACGCCGAGGTCTTCTTGCGGAATACGTTGGCCTCCGGCGTCGTCCCGCAGATTTCGGCGATCATGGGCCCGTGCGCCGGAGGCGCAGTATATTCGCCCGCCGTGACCGATTTCGCCTTTATGGTCGACGGGACAAGCCACATGTTCCTGACCGGCCCGGACGTTATCAAGACCGTGATGAACGAGGACGTAACGTTCGAGGAGTTGGGGGGCGCGCGGGTGCACGCGTCGAAGTCGGGCGTCTGCCACGTCGTCGCAGGAGACGAGTTCGAGTGCCTGCGGGAGATTCGGCGCCTACTCCAGTTTTTCCCTCAGAACAACATGGAAGACCCGCCGGTCCGCGCATCGAACGACGACCCGGCGCGGATGGACGGGGAGTTGGATGAAATCGTCCCGGAGTCGCCGAACAAACCGTACGATATGAAAGAGATTATAAAGCGGGCGGTAGACGACGGCGACTTCTTCGAGACCCACGCCGATTTCGCGCCGAACCACGTAACCGGGTTCGCCCGTTTCGGCGGTCAGCCGGTCGGTATCGTCGCTCATCAACCGGCGGTGCTGGCGGGGTGTCTCGACATAGATTCGTCGGCGAAGTCGGCGCGGATGATTCGCTTCTGCGACTGCTTCAACCTGCCGGTCGTTACCTTCTCCGACGTGCCGGGGTTTCTGCCGGGGACCGACCAGGAGTGGCGGGGCGTAATCAAGCACGGCGCGATGCTCTTGTACGCGTACGCTGAAGCGACCGTCCCCAAGGTCCACGTCATCACGCGCAAATCGTACGGCGGGGCGTACGCCGTGACGTCCAACCGGCACATGCGCGGCGACATCGTTTACGCGTGGCCGACGGCGGAGATAGCCGTGATGGGCGCCGAGGGCGCGGTACAGATACTCTACCGCCGGGAGTTGAAGGAGGCGGAAGACGCGGGTGCCCTCGCCGATAAACTGGTTGCCGAGTTCCGGGATAAGTTCGCCGACCCGTACACCGCCGCCGGGCTGGGGTACGTGGACGAGGTAATAATGCCACGCGAGACGCGGCCGAAGGTTATTAGCGCCCTTAAGATGCTCGATCATAAACGGGACCACAACCCGCCGAAGAAGCACGGGAATATACCGTTGTAGTCGAGGATTGGACGTATATAAGGTAGCCGGGCCGAATCCGATAAGATGTTCTCCAAAATCCTCATAGCCAACCGGGGCGAGATAGCCGTGCGGGTCATACGGACCTGCGAGGAGATGGGTATCCCGACGGTGGCGGTGTATTCGGACGCGGACAGGGGCGCCCTCCACGTCCAGTACGCCACCGAAGCCTACAACATAGGGCCCCCGCCGGCGACCGAGTCGTATTTGCGCGGCGATAAGTTGATCGAGCTCGCGAAGCGCGTAGGTGCCGAGGCCATCCACCCCGGTTACGGTTTCCTGGCGGAAAACGCCGACTTCGCCGAAGCGTGCGACGACGCCGGTCTCGTTTTCATCGGGCCGTCGCCGGGCGCGATGCGCTTGTCCGGCGATAAACTCAAGGCCCGCGAGACGATGGTCGCGGCGGGCGTCCCCGTGATTCCCGGTATCGATACTTCGGACGTACCGGAAGGCGAACTGCCGGGTCGCGCCGAGGAAATAGGCTACCCGATCATGGTGAAAGCCGCCGGCGGGGGCGGTGGGAAGGGTATACGCATAGTCCGAGGGCCCGATGAACTGGAAGCGGCCCTGCGTCAGGCCCAATCCGAAGCCGCGAGTTCCTTCGGCGATGACCGGGTATACGTCGAGAAGATGATCGTCCGGCCGCGGCACATCGAGGTCCAAATACTGGGCGACCGCCAGGGCAACGTAGCCCACCTTTACGAGCGCGAATGTTCGATTCAGAGACGCCATCAAAAACTCGTCGAGGAGTCGCCGTCGCCGGTCCTCGACGACGACGCCCGCGCCGCGATGACCGAAGCGGCGGTCAAGGCCGCCAAAGCCGTGAACTACGACAACGCCGGGACTATCGAGTTCCTTCGGGACGCCGATGGGAACTTTTATTTCTTGGAAGTGAACGCCCGGCTCCAGGTGGAACACCCGGTAACGGAAATGCTCGTTGGCCGAGACCTGGTTCGGGCGCAGATACGGGTCGCGGCCGGTGACGAACTCTGGTTCGAGCAGGACGAGGTCGTCCCCCGGGGCGCCGCCATTGAATGCCGCATATGCGCGGAGGACCCGGACAACAAGTTCTACCCGGCCACCGGCGTCGTCTCCCGGATGCGGGCGCCCGGCGGCCCGGGGGTCCGGCTCGACAGCGGCTGTTTCCAGGGTTACGAAGTACCGGTTTATTACGACCCCCTTATCGCGAAGCTCATCGTCCACGGCGAAGACCGATCGGCGGCGTTGACCAGGATGGAGCGGGCTCTCAACGAGCTCATACTGGAAGGTTTCCCCACCACGCTGCCGTTCTACAGGTGGCTGATGGGGAACGAAGACTTCCGGGCCGGGGACTTCGACACGACCTTCATAGACGAACATTACAGGCCCGGGCCGGTTGGCGAGAGCGAACTCGAGATGGCCGCGTCGGTACTGTGCGCGCTGATGGAGCACGCGAGCGCCGACGGGTTCGGCGCGGAAGATAAGGCGGCCGCCGACGGAAAGGCCGGGATCTCCGCGTGGAAATACGGTTGGCTCAAGGACCGGTTGGGGACCTACTAGAAACCGAATATGAAGTACCAAACCCGAATAGGCGATAAGACGTACGAGGTAGAGCTGACCGCCGGCGACGGCGGGACCGGGGTCTCGGTCGACGGCAACGAGGTAAACGTCGACTACTTTGAGATATCGGCCGGCGCCATCTATTCGATAATAATAGACGGCCGTTCTTACGAGCTCTGGGTTCGCCGGGAGGGGAAGGAGTACGAGGTCTTCGCCGAGGGGCGCACTTTGAACGTGGCGGTCCTCGACGAAAGACGGCAGCGGGTCGAGTCGATGAAGGCTACTATGCCGTCGGCGAAGACCGGCTTCGTTATGAAGGCGCCTATGCCGGCGGTGGTTACGGCGGTCCTCGTCGAACCGGGACAGGAAATTAAACAAGGGGACGTCCTCTGCCAGCTCGAGGCGATGAAGATGGAGAACGAGATGGCTGCCGAGGCCAACGGCGTAGTGGCCGAAGTTAAGATCGCCGCCGGCGACGGCGTCGAACAAAACGACGTACTTATAGTTGTCGAATAAAACAACTGATGTCAGGTAGCGACCTGGGGAAAGAAGAGCGTAACTACGAGACGCCCTCGGGCGTTCCCGTCGAGACAGTTTACGCTGAACTCCGGGCCGGTACGGCCGAGCGGTTGGGCAGCCCCGGCGAACCGCCGTATACCCGGGGTATACACCCGGATATGTACCGGGGTCGCCTCTGGACGATGCGGCAGTACGCCGGTTTCGGCGACGCCGAGACGACGAACCGCCGGTTCAAGTACCTTATCGAACAGGGGCAGACCGGCCTATCGGTCGCCTTCGACCTTCCCACCCAGGTGGGTTACGATTCGGACGACCCGGCCGCCGAGGGCGAGGTCGGTCGCGTGGGCGTCGCCGTATCCACCTATGACGACTTCGCGGAGCTCTTCACCGGGCTGGACCCTGCGGAGATATCGGTCAGCATGACCATCAACTCGACGGCGCCCGTACTCTTGGCGATGTACCTGGTGTTGGCGGAAAGGGCCGGTGTCGCGTGGTCAGAACTCCAGGGTACTGCCCAGAACGATGTCCTAAAGGAGTACTTCGCCCGGGGAACGTATATATATCCGCCGAAGGCCGGGCTCCGCCTGGCGGTCGACCTAATCCGATTCGCGTCGGCGGAGGCGCCGAAGTGGAACTCGATTTCGATATCGGGTTATCACATACGCGAAGCCGGGGCCAACGCCGTACAGGAGTTGGCTTTTACCTTCGCCGACGCCGTCGAATACGTTAAAGGGGCGCTCGACGCGGGACTCGATATAGACGAATTCGCGGGCCGGTTAAGCTTCTTTTTTAACGCTCACAACGACCTGTTCGAGGAAGCGGCCAAGTTCCGGGCGGCGCGACGTATCTGGTACCGAATCATAACCGAGGACTTCGGTGCGCGCGAGCCGAGGTCGTCGAAGTTGCGGTACCACGTGCAGACCGCCGGTTCGACCCTGACGGCGGCGGGACACGAGAACAACGCGGTCCGGGTAACGCTTCAGGCGCTGGCCGCCGTGTTGGGCGGCGCTCAGTCGATACACACAAACTCACGGGATGAGGCGCTGGGCCTCCCGACCGAGGATTCGGTACGGTTGGCACTCAGGACCCAACAGATAATCGCGTACGAGAGCGGCGCCGCGTCGACCGTCGACCCGCTGGGTGGTTCCTTCTACGTCGAGTACCTGACCGACGAAATCGAACGGCGGGTCGAGGAATACCTGGCCGACATAAAGGCCCGCGGCGGGGCTTTATCCTGTATCGAATCCGGTTTCTTCGCCGACGAGATCGCGGCGAACGCATACAGCCAGCAGCGCGCCATCGACGCGGGCGAGATGAAGGTCGTAGGAGTCAACTGCTTCGAAGAGCCGGAGGAGACCGACGTGGAGGTCCTGAAGGTCGACCCGGCCCTGGCCGAAGCGCGACGCAAGAAACTCGCTGAATACCGAAAGCGGCGGGATCCGGAACCGGTCGATAACGCGCTGGACGCGTTAAAAGTCGCGGCTGAGGGCGATACCGCGTCCATGATGGAGCCGATTGTCGAGTGCATCCGGGTCGGCGCCACCGTCGGCGAGATAAGCGGCGCGCTTAGGGACATCTTCGGGACCTACGACGAACGATGAAGGTAAAGCGCGTAAACCACGTCGGTATCGCCGTCGAAAGCTTGGACGAGGCGCTCAAACTCTGGCGGGAAGTGCTGGGGCTGGAGCCCGCCGAGGTCGAGGAGGTCGCGGCGATGAGGGTCCGGGTTGCTGTACTCCGACCCGGCGAGACCGATATCGAATTACTCGAGAGCACCGATGACGAAGGGCCTATCGGTAAATTTATCTCGAGTAAAGGGCCGGGGATCCACCATATATGCCTCGAAGTTGACGACATCGAAGAAGCCCTGGCCGAGCTAGCTGCGGCCGGGTATAAGTTGATAGACGAGGAGCCGCGGGTGGGCGCCGGCGGCTACCACGTCGCCTTCGTCCACCCCAAGAGCAGCGGCGGAGTGTTGTTGGAGTTGTCTGAAAAGATTAAATAAGGGAGCCACTATGCCCTACCTGGAAATCGAGAAAAAAGGTAACGTCGCGTGGATAACGCTGAACAACCCTGATACGCTCAACGCCCTCAACCGGGCGGCGCACGAGGAGATAAGCCAAGCGGTGGACGACCTCGAGGCCGACCCGGACATACAGGTCGCGGTGCTAACCGGCGCCGGTAAGGCTTTCGTCGCAGGCGCCGATATCACCGAGATGGTTAATATGAGCGGCGACGAGGCGCGCGACTTCTCCGACTTCGGGCATTCGGTATTCATCAAGCTGGAGAAGTCGCCGATAGTGTCCATAGCGGCGGTCAACGGGTTCGCCCTTGGTGGCGGCATGGAGCTGACGATGGCCTGCGACCTGCGTATCGCGTCGACCAAAGCCAAGATGGGGCAACCGGAGTTGAACCTGGGCGTAACCCCCGGCTTCGGCGGGACGCAACGGTTGGCGCGTCTCGTCGGTATCGGGCGGGCCAAGGAGATGCTGTTTACCGGCGAAATGATAGACGCGGAGACGGCGAAAGAGTACGGCCTGGTTATGGCGGTTTACGAACCTGACGAATTGCTGGACGAAGCCGCCAAGTTGGCCGAGAAGATACTGTCGATGGGCCCGACGTCCCTGCGGCTCGTCAAGAAGGCGATAGACGAGGGTTACGGTAGGGATATCGTCGAGGGGTGCTCTATCGAAGCCGACGCTTTCGGGGAATGCTTCGCCTCCGGCGACGCTAAAAAGGGAATGACGGCCTTCCTCGAAAAGCGTAAGGCCGAATGGTAACCAAGGTAGTAATACCGCCGGATTCATCCGGCGGTGCTTAACCAGCCGAAGGCATAGAACCCCGACTTCAGTCGGGGAACGAGAACAACAACTTATTAATTAATTGGGAGGAGACACGGTGAAAGACGTAGTTATAGCAAGCGCGTGCAGGACGCCGATAGGCCGGTTCCTGGGGACGCTTGCGCCCCTTAAGGCGTCCGACCTGGGCGGCGTCGTAATCGCCGAAGCGGTAAAACGTGCGGGGATAAAGCCCGAGGACGTGGAAGAGGTCATAATGGGTAACGTCGTCTCGGCGGGGATGGGCCAGGCGCCGGCCCGCCAGGCGGCGATTAAAGCGGGGATACCGCCGGAAGTAGGCTCAACGACGATAAACAAGGTCTGTGGTTCCGGCCTGAAGGCGGTCTCGATGGCGGCCCAGGCGATAAAGGCTGGCGACCACGACGTCATCGTCGCCGGAGGATTGGAATCGATGTCCAACGTGCCCCATTACTTCTTCAAGGGCCGGTCCGGCCAAAAATTCGGCAACATGGACCTGGTGGACGGGATGATATACGACGGTCTCTGGTGCGTCTTCGAGGACACCCACATGGGCAACCTGGGCGATTGGACCGCCGAGAACTCGGGCATTAGCCGAGAAGAACAGGACAAATGGGCGGCGGGAAGCCACCGGAAAGCGGTCGAGGCGATAAAGGGCGGTAAGTTCAAGGCCGAGATAGTCCCCGTCGAGGTGCCCCAGCGTAAGGGCGACCCGATAGTCTTCGATACCGACGAAGGCCCCAGAGAGGATACGAACGAGGAAGCGCTGGCCAAACTCCGTCCGGCGTTCAGCAAGGAAGGAACGGTCACCGCCGGGAACGCGCCCGGGCTCAACGACGGCGCCGCGGCGCTGGTGGTGATGTCCGCCGAGAAGGCGAAGGAGATGGGCGTGAAGCCGCTCGCGCGTATAACGGGATACGCCACTGGTGGTACGCCGCCGAAGGAGCTCTTCTACGCGCCGATCGCGGCGGTCCGCAACCTGATGGAGAAAACCGGCGCGAAGATAGAAGACTACGACTTAATCGAGGTCAACGAAGCGTTCAGCGCCCAGGTGCTGGCCGACGCCAAGGAGCTGGGCTGGGACGCGGATAGGGTGAACGTTAACGGCGGGTCGGTGGCCCTCGGTCACCCCATCGGGGCGAGCGGCGCGCGTATTCTTACGACCTTACTCTATGCGATGGAGGACCGGGGCGCCAAGACCGGTCTCGCGACCCTTTGTCTCGGCGGCGGAAACGCCGTCGCGATGAGCGTCGAGAAGCTGTAGTTGTGGATAATCCGACGCGGACGCGAATTGCCGTGCCGCGTCATCGAGGCTTAAAACCCCCAGAGGGAGGAACCGATGGAGATAAAGAAGGTCGGCGTCGTCGGCGGGGGGACGATGGGCAACGGTATCGCCCATGTCTTCGCCCAGTCGGGTTACGACGTCGTGTTGGTAGAACAGTCCGACGACCTGCTGGAGAAGGCGTTCTCGATAATCACCAAGAACCTGGGGCGCCTGGTCAAGAAGGAGAAGATTACACAAGAGGATGCCGATGCGGCGATAGCGAAGATAAAGAAGAGCACCGACCTGGACGACGTGAAGGGCTGCCAACTCGTCGTCGAGGCGGTCTTCGAGAGTTTCGACGTGAAGAAAGAAATTTTCGAGAAGCTCGATAAGGTATGCCCGAAGGGCGCGATACTGGCGACCAATACGAGCTCAATCCCGATAACCCAGATCGCCGCCGTTACCGGACGGCCCGAGTCCGTAATCGGGATGCACTTCATGAACCCGGTCCCCGTGATGAAGCTGGTCGAGATAATCCGCGGCATCGCGACGTCCGACGAGACGGCCGCGGCCGCGGTAGCGGCGGTCGAGAGCCTGGGCAAGACGCCGGTCGAGGTGAATGACTATCCTGGGTTCATCAGCAACCGGGTGCTGCTGCCGATGATAAACGAGGCGGTCTTCTGCCTGTACGAGGGCATCGCGACCCGGGAGGCCATCGACACGGTGATGAAGCTGGGGATGAACCACCCGATGGGCCCACTGGAGCTGGCGGACCTCATCGGCCTGGACGTGTGCCTGGACATAATGGAGGTGCTGTACGCGGGCTTCAACGACTCCAAGTACCGCCCGTGCCCGCTCCTCAAGCAGATGGTCCTGGCCGGGTACTTGGGCCGCAAGACCAAGAAGGGGTTTTACGAGTACGAGTAGGGATACGTATCGATTGCGTTATGGAGAACCCGGGGATATTATAACCCCGGGTTCTTTGCTGTTTCGTAAGGTAAACTTCGAAACGAGTTTATTCGATTTGAGCTAGGTATAACGACTCGAGGTCCTCGCCTATCTCTATATCGTCGATATCGCTTACCGATCGCATACTGGGCGCGCGTTTCATAAGCGGCGTTAACTCGTTCGGTCCCAGGAACCGCTTCTTAATCTTCGAAAGGCCTATAAGCGGCGTCATCCCTACGGCCGTAACTTCATGGTAACCGACGTTTTCCATGTGGGATATATTGAGACCGATTGAAGCGTCGGCAAGATCGATTTGTTCAATATCGGCTCCGGCTTCTAATTTTATAGACGCTTTTTTGCCGCCTGAGACGATTACTGTTGTCGCGCCGGCGTGAACGATGTCTGTAACTATAGCCCACCTTTTGTCCCAAAGACCGCCCTCGAGTAGTTTTAGGATTATCTTCTCTATTTTGATTTTGTTTGCGTACATATCGTGTACGCATTCCGAAGCGTTAAAGAACGCTCCCTTTTGGCTGGTAAATTCAACGTCTATACCAGCGTTAGCGCATACGGTGCCGTTGATGTCGACTCCGCCTTTTGCGTAAATCTTGAATTTACACGCATCTTCGGACGCGAACAACTTTTGATCCCGTTCGTCGTCTTTAACCACTTCTAGGTCCACGGTTTCGCCGGTCTCTTTAATGATATCCAACAGGTTCCCCTTGTGTTCGAATTTGTGGTCGTCTATTAGGCCTACGTGACCTAATTCTACGGGTTTACCGGGCTCCCAGTTCGCGTGCAAAGGCCTTAGGTGTTTGTATACCTCGTCCGTATAGTAATCCGAAATCGACGGCATCTTGTTCTCCTTTGTTTTTTACCGGTTAAGTTTAGCTAACGCTTACCTCGATTAAAATAGTCCCTAATCGGCGTTTACTCTTTGGTTGATCGATTAGCGATTAACGGTTATGTTGATTAGCGAAGGTTCATCTTTTCGGTACCGTTAACCCTTAAACCCATCCAAATAATCCCTAGTGAAATCGATTTTTAGTTCGATCCAGAGCGGGTAGTGGTCCGACATCTGGAACGTGCGCCAGGTCCGGTAGTACTTCTTGCGCTTTTCGGGGTTGTAGCGGGTGTAGCTCGTTTCTTTCTCCTTAATGTAGTCCTTATACGCGTCAAACTCGTCGTCCGCGAAGACGGCTTCGTAAAATTTGAAGATGCCGGCGTTCGGGCGGTTATCGCCCAGGCGGAGTTCATCCTCTTTGGTCTTGAAAGCAATCTGGTCGTAGAAGTAGTTCTCGTCGATGTTTGTCGGGTGCCGAACCTCGTCGGGAACCTTGAAACCGCTACCCTCCAGGGCGTACATCGTCTCGCATTCGGGACTGACGATGTTGAAGTCGCCCAGCAGGACGTAGTTGTACTCGTCGTCCTCCTTGGCCCTCTTCGCCATAAACTCGCCTATTTTCTTTATTTCCTTGACGCGCCGTTCGAATTTAACGCCAGTTTTCGTGCCATAGTAGATGTGTACGGTGCAGAGTTTGAACTTGAACCAACCGGATTGGAAAGCGACCACAAAAGGCGTCCGGGAAAACTGTTTCTCGCCTGCTACTAGTTTCGTTTCGGGGAGGACTATCTCGCCGGCAACGTTCTGGAAACTGACCTTCCGGGTGTCGTAGACGAACGTCATCCGTTCCCGGTTTCCGGATCTCCCTTCGGTTATATCTGTCGCGATGAAGTCCCACTCGTGGCCGAGGTAGCCCATTACCTTCTTCAAGTCCCGTAGGTCTTCGTTTACCTCTTGAAGGGCGACTATGTCGAACGCCGAGATCGTTTCGGCGATGTAGTAGAAAGACTCGGGTATCCGACGCCCGTACTTGGGGCGCCGCCGGCCGAACTCCCGGACGTTCCAGGTCGCAAGAAGAAGGGTGTCACTCGCGGTCCGCGGCGGGACGCACTGTTTTTTAATCTCGTCCCGGAGAGCGATTAACTTACCGGCGACTCGCGGCCTTTCTCCCACCGGTTTTACGTCCCTCAATCCACCGTAGAAAACCGTATCCCGCTCCTTTTATTAATAATATCCGGATGGATGATACCGACGCACGCAGTTTATAATGCTTATTCACTTTAGTTTATTAGCATAGGATTACACGCATGTCAAGAATTATTATTATATTCAAACAACGCATTCAATCGATTCAATCGAAACAATCGAAACGACCGATTTATAATAATACAACCGAAACAACGTGTTTTTCGATTCGGGAGCTTGGAACCGGGTAAAGGGCGCAGTTTGCCCGCGCCGTTTTTGAAGCGGGAATACGCCCATTATTCCGCCTTTTCGGCGACGGGGTCTTCTTTTTTGCGTTCGTCGCCGGTTCCCTGTGTCGTAGAACCGGGTAGGGTTTTGCAAGTATAAGTAACGTTTAGGTAGATAGTTGCTACAACGAAAGCGCCCCCCTGGAAGGGAGGCGCTTTTTTCGTTAATAGGTTTTTACCTACCGCCGACAACGACGAGCTTACGTACGGCTATGTAACCTGGTGTTTCCAGCCGGTATATATAATTGCCCGGAGGTAGACCAGTTACTTCGCGCGTATGCTCGCCGGAGCTCAGTCGCCCGTCGGCCAGGGTCGCGACCTTCCTGCCTGCGATGTCGTAAACTCCCAACTCCACGCACGCGTCCTCCGGTAAGGCGAACGGTATTATGGCCTTCCCGCTCGACGGATTCGGGCGGGCGTTACCCAGGGCGAACGAAGTGGGCGTGCCGGCGCCGGCGGTCGCTTCGGCCGGCCCGTATTCTGTGGCGCCCCCGCCGACGTCCACCACTTCGAGCCAGTAGCGATAGGTCGTGCCGTCTTTCACCTTCAGGTCGTCGAAGACGTACGGCGGGCTGCCGGTAATCAATGACCCGTTAAGCTTCTCTCTTACCGTCGCTAACCGGGCGTGTTTTCCTTCATTACCGGCGGTTTCCCGGTACAGGTTAAACCCCGCCAGCGTCCCGTCGTTGGCGACGTCCCACGTAACTTCGATTCCTTTCGCGTCGGGACGCGCCGAGAAGTGGGTTACCTTTACGTCCGTCGAGTCGAGGTAAATATCGCATATCAGGCTTAACCCGACGGTCTCGAAACCTGATATGGTTATATTCGTAGGGACGCCGTCGTTGTCGTCGGAGTTCGGGTAAGTGTGCGGCGCGAAAGCGGTCGCGTCGGAGCTTCCAGGGTATGGGTCGCCGTCGTCGCCTATGTTGTCCTCGTACGGGTCGGGGCGTTCGCCGTCGCCGTGTTCCAAGTCGTCAAGGCCGTCGGCTTCCTCCAGGTCAACGACGTTGTGCCATTGAGGTAACGTATGGTCGATGTGCCAGATGAGTATTCCGGTACCGACGAGAGTCTGGTCGAATCCGACGTTTTGCCTGTTTGCTATCAGGAAGTACTCCTGCCCCGGCGAGCCGTCGCGCCATATTTTGTATACGTCTTGGTACTGCTCGACCGGGCGTAGGGTTACGTCTTCCATATCCTCGGTTACGACCGTCGGCGTTACCCAGTCCAACCGCTCTTTCGACCAGGCGCAGAGGTGGCTAGGATAGCGCCCGTCGATGCCGTCGCCGCCCCAGGCGCCGTAACCCATAAGTCCCCATAAACCGATGCCGAGGGTCCAGCGGGAATAGTCGTAAAGGTCGGGTAAACCGATGACGTGGCCCATCTCGTGGCAGACGACGCTTATTCCGATTATCGCGCCGTCCGTCTCTTCTTCGGGTTGTATGGCGTAGTCGTATATCTTGATATACCCGCCGCCGGCTTTCGGGTCGTCGGTTTCGTAAGCGGGACTCAGGTTCCATTTATGGGACCAGATATCGTTTGGGTCGCCAGTATCCTCGCCGCCCGGATCGGCGTGGAATACCAGAAAAAGGTCCACGTAACCGTCGTCGTCGCCTGAGTTGGGTACGCCGTCGGGCCCGTCGTTATCGTATAGGCCGTAGTTTACGTCCGGGTCGGATAGTTCGGCGGCGCGGAGCGCAACCAGGCGACCGCCCCACGAAAGGCCGTAGTTACCGTCGTTATAATTGTCGTAGTAATCGTCCGGCGTCGTATACCAGCCGTACGCCTCCCCTTCGACGTCGTATTGGTAGAAAGAGTTCTCCTGGAAGAAGTCGCGTAGGCTGCCAGTCGGATACTCGTTGTCGGAGTATAATAATTCGTCGTATGCCGATTCGGGGTGCGACGGGTCGTGGGGTCGGTCCGGGAAGTCTACCAATACCGCCACAGACGAGCCGGTTCCGCTCAATCGCTGGTGTAGGGACCCGGGTTTCCCAAACCATTCGGGGAATTCGGGTAAGGGCGCGCCCGTGACGACGTGTAGCCCGTTCTCGTCGTATGCGCCCGGGTTAGGGGGCATACCGGTACCGGGAACGACGAAGCCGGCCAGTAAACATGTGATCAATAATATACGCATACGGTTCTCCTTATTGCGTCGCCTAGTTACTTGCGTTACCTGATTATACGTTGAAATTCGCGCGTATGGAAGCGTAAATTCCCCCGGGATATCAATTAGGCATAACGTGCCCCGATGTTCTATCGGTTTTTTTATTATAGGTATAGCGATTTGAGACAGATATTAATAACGCTGATTTCCCAACGATTTCGTTAAATATCGTCAAGAAACTAGTTAAAAACCTCCAAACGCTCTTGACATAGCTATAGCAATATGCTATAGTCCAGTTATTCAACGTTCTACCTTTTTACCTAACCCAAAAAACGTTATGGGAATAATCGAAAAGGCCAAGGAGTTATTGTTCGGCGACGTCGAGAACCGACCCCGGCCCGGCGCCGAGGTACTAGGGTACTCATCCTTCGACGGGCCGATAGCTCGCCACTTTTTCGCGGCGCCGGACTTGGCCGCTTACCGGAAAATGCGCCTGGACGGGCAGGTATCCGCAGGGCTATCGGTCCTCAAGCTGCCAGTTATGAGCCGCCGTTATCAAGTGGTCGCTGATTCGGACGAAGTGGGCGATTTCGTCAGGAAAGCTCTGGAACCGGTCTGGCGGGACCTGGTTAGGGGCGCACTCCTCGCCCTCGACTATGGTTTCGCCGCGATGGAAAAAGTCTGGGCTTTGGACGAGAAGGGTAAACTAGTTTACGCCCGTTTCAAGGACCCGGAACCGGAAACGTTGGAGCTCGACGTGGACGACCACGGCAACTTCGCCGGCGTTTCGCAGCGGCCGGACCGGCGTATAGACCCAGATAAAGCGTTCCTGTATACCCACCGTCTCGAACACGGCAACCTGTACGGTATCAGCCGCCTCCGTCCCGCGTATCCTTATTGGCGTACGAAAGAAATTATCTACTTGTTCCTTAATCGGTATCTCGAGCGGAAGGGTAACCCGCCGGTAGTGGTCAAGTATCCGCCGCGGGTTACGCCGTCGGACACGGGGCCGGCCGCCGACAAGAACGCGAAGGCTGCGCTGGAGCTGGGCGAGAAGCTACTCGAGAACTCGGCCGTCGCAGTCCCCCACGATACCGACTCGCACGGGCACCGGACCTGGGAAGTATCTTACCTCGAGGACGATCCCAGGGTTGCGATGTTCTTGGAATATATCGAGCACCTGAATAAGATGATACTCCGTTCCCTTTTCGTCGCGGACCGGGTTTTTACCCAGGACGGCGATACCGGTTCGTTCGCCCTCGCGAAGGTCCACGCCGATATCTTCCTGATGAGCGAAGAGGGGCTAATCGCGGATATCGAGGCCGCCATCAACGAGCAGGTCGTGAAACCGCTTGTCGAGTTTAACTTCGGCCCCTGCGAACACTGTAGAGTCGTCGTCGAACGTTTCAACGAGGAGGACCGGGAAGTGTTGAAGGACGTTTTTCTGCGGGCGGTGGACTCCGGCAAAGCGCGGCCGGCCGTGGACGAACTCGCCGAACGCCTGGGCGTCCCCCTGGCGGAGAATTGGTAACCCCCTTGTTTAACCGCCGTTAAAGTGATACACTATGTACTGGGAACGTTACACCATAAGGGGGACCGATATGCGTGCGATTCGCGTGATGGCGATATTTTTATCCACTCTTTCGATAACTTCGCAAGCCGATGCCGAAGCAGGCGAAGTGGTTGAACTCAACCACGGTTTTCAGTTCGAGGAGCCGGGGTCGGAGTGGACGGTTAAGAAGTATGATTCCGCGTTGGTTCTCGCCGGGTTGGAGAGGGAGAACAGCGAAGCGGTAATAACGATTACGTACTTCGATTATACGATTTACGACGACATAAACGTCGATTACGGATACCTTCGGGGGCTTCTCGTGAAGAACGAGAAGTCTACGTACAAAGCGACCAAGCCTAATTACGAACGCGTGAACCTGGATAAAGTCATCCTTTCGACCGGCGACGCCGCGCGACTGGAGTTCACTACCGAAATAGCTAACGACAAGCGACGTTCGGTCGTTACCTGTTTGAACTCGGGTAAGCTGGTCTTTTTCGTCTCGATGGAGTCGAGAGAAGAAGAGTTCGACGAAGTGATAAGCGATTACAAGGCGTTGCTTTCGAGTATAGTGGTTAAGTAAAACGCGTAGTTTTAAACGAAAATTGGATTAACCGGGAGAACCGGGTCTGTTTAGCAGGCCCGGTTTTTTTGTTGGAGGGTTGATGGAGCCGAATCGCATCGAAGTAAATTACCTATCCAGAAACGTCGAGATGGACGGAAAGCCCGTACGTTTCAGGAAGGAGATAATACGCGTCGGGCGCTTCCGGCACCCGCAAGACCCGGACGAGGTCGTGGAGATTACCGAAAGTCGCTTGCGCAGGTGGGCCGAGAACTTTCGGCGGGCAGGCGTAAAGGTGTGGGTACCGTACCGGCACAGCGCTGACCCGAAGGATAACACAGGTTGGGTCGAGGATATGTTCGTCGACAAGAACCGGCTCTTCGCCGTGATACGCGTAATAGACGACGAAACGGTCCGGCTGCTACGCGAAGGGGTTATCGAAGACGTCTCTGTCGGGGTTGACCTCGATTACGTGGACGCCGAGGGGAGACGCTTGGGCGAAGTAGTACGGCACGTCGCCCTCACGCTAGATCCGTATGTCCGCGAACAGCAAGGTTTCATTGAGATGACTGACGAAAGAAACGATATGAGAGTTAACGAGAAAGGGGGTGGAGGGATGCCGGAAACTATATACGCGTACGTGGACCCCGAGACGGGCGTCGGTTTCTACCCGCACCACCGCGACGACGGAACAGTCGATTTAGAGAAAGTTAAAGCGGCTTTGGAGGAGTTGGAAGGTTCGGACTTGCCCGAAGACGTGAAAACGATAATCCGCGAACACTTGCTCGCTCACCTGGCGGAGGCCGAAGGGGCCGCCGCGGCGACGGCCGAGGGTAGTATGGACGCCGAGGCGAGGACGAAACTCCTCGAACTGGAAGCGATGAGCGCCGAGTTGGCCGAGCGGAATAAAAACCTCAGGCGGAAGATACGGGACCTGCGCCGCAAACATTCTTTGACGAAGCGAATGTTCGCCGAGCAAGAGGTGGACGACTACGTAGCCGAGGGGAAACTCACGCCGGCGTGCCGGCCGGAAGCGTTAGCGATGCTGTTGGACGGGACCGGCAGAACGCTTGAGCTGGAAGGCGGTCGGGTAACCGTCGCCGAGACTTTCCGGCGGCTGGTCGCGAAGATGCCGCCGGTGGTCGATTTCGGCGAGTACCTGGCGCTTGAGAAACCAAACCGGGACGAGCCGCTGGGCGAATCTGAACTGAAGATACTCGACGCGCTGGGCGTTAGCCCGGCCGACGTACGTTCGTACGCCAGCACGCGATAAGCGAAACGGAATTATATACGGAGGTAAAAATTGACTGCTTTAACCGAAAACTACGACGCCGAGCGGAAGGACGGGATACTTATTACCTACCCCGTATCCGCGGGCGAGACCGTGTACAAAGGCGCGCTCGTGTGTTTAGACGCCGACGGTTATGTCGTACCCGGCGACGACGCGAGCGGTTACGCGTTTGTCGGCGTGTCGTATGAGAAGGCCGATAATACTGACGGCGCCGACGGCGACGCGACGGCCCGTGTGTGGAAGGTCGGAACGTATGTATTTGCGGCCGACTTTACAGCCGGGCAGGAGGATGTCGGAAGCGAAGTTTACGTCGTAGACGACAATACGGTGAGTACCTCGACCACGTACGCCGTCGCGTGCGGAACCGTTGTTGAGGTTATCTCGAGCGCTTCGGTCCGTGTACGTATAGATAACAGCGTTAAGTAGAGGGGGTGAAGAGTTGACGATAATAAAAGACGATATGGGGCGGCTTCTGGACGCCGGCGTTAAGACGCTTTTCTATAAAGCGTACGAAACCGCGCCGGCCCAGTACGACGGTATCGTTACGGTCGTCCCGTCAAGTACGAACTCCGAGGACTATAGTTGGCTGGGCGCGCTCCCGACGATGCGTGAGTGGACCGACGAACGAATACCCCGCGGCCTGATAGAACACGAGTTCACGATAACCAATAAAGACTGGGAAGTAACCATCGCGGTTGACCGTAACGTTATCGAGGACGACCAGTACGGACAGCTAAAGGCGCGGATTTCGGCGATGGCCGAGGAAGCGCGCCGCCACATCGACGAGCTCGTGTTCGAGCTTCTGGCGTCCGGTTTCGCCGGCGTTTGCTACGACGGGCAGCCCTTCTTCGACACCGACCACCCCGACGGGGTCGGCGGTACCCAATCCAACAAGGGAACCGACGCACTCTCAGCAACCGCTTACGGCGCGACCCGCGCTGCAATGATGAAGTTCGCCGACGACCAGGGCAGGGTGATGGGCGTCGTACCCGACGCGCTGGTGGTTCCACCGGAACTGGAAGAGACGGCTCGCCAGGTGCTCAACAGCGACTTCTATCCCGAAACAGGATACGAGCATATCGGCAACCCGTGGAAAGGGTCCGCGACGCTGGTCGTAAGCCCATACCTGCCGGACGCCGACGACTGGTTCCTGCTTTGCACTTCCCGGGCCGTCCGGCCGCTCGTACTCCAGATGCGGAGAGAAGTTACGTTCAACGCGCTCGAAGGGCAGAGTGAAGGCGGGTTTATGCGTAAGCGTTACCTGTACGGCGCCGACGCCCGGTACAACGTCGGTTACGGACCGTGGCAGTTCGCGTACGGGAGTTCGGTTTCGACGTAGCGAACGTTTCCGCGCCGATATAACCCGGCGGGGGCCTTAACCGATGTCCGTTTAATAGGCCCCCGCCGAGACGGAGATAGCTACTATGGCTTACGTAAATGTTTCGGACGTTCGAGAACGGTTGCCGCTCATTACCGATTCGGTGCGGACCGACGCTCAAATCGAGAGGTTTATAGACGACGCCGGCGCGGTCGTCGACGGATACCTGCGGGGCGTTTACGAGCTTCCGCTAGGCGAACCCGTCGACCCGTTGGTGGGGTACATCGCCTTGGAACTTACGTGCGGTTTGGTCCTGGAGAACGTTTACGGCGAGGAGTCGCCCAATGATGTAGCCCAACCGCGGCTCTTAAAAAACCGCGCGCTCGCGTTCCTGGACGATATCCGATCCGGCCGGATACTACTGGACCACGACGCGTACCCTGCCGGTAACGCGCCGGCCGTCGCGAGAGAAAGCGTGCTGTCCGGCGATACCGAACGGTCCCTTTTCTCGGTCGACCCGGACGTACTGGGGCCGATCGAATGAGGAGCGTTTCGCGATGATTTACGACGCGACCGATTACGTCAAGGAAACTAAAGAGCTGGTGAAGTCGTTAATAGAGACCGAGTTCGCGGGCGCGATCGTCCATATGTCGGACCCGGACAATGTCCCCGCATACGGCGGCGGGACGTTCTGCGTCGAAGGCGCCGCTTCCGGCGCCGATACGTCCCACGGCGCGTTCGGCCAAGTTTACGTTACAATTCGAGTCTGGACGTACTACACCGAAGTAGATAACGAGTTGGCCGAGGCGCGGGTGAGCGAGTTGGCGCAAAAGCTGGAGGCGGTGTTGTTAGCGGCCACGTCCGGCGGCCCCGCCGCGGGCAACGACATAGTGGGCACCGACTTCATACAGACTGCTTATTTGACAAGGGAAAAGGGCCGGGCTTTGCGCCGGAAGTACCTACGCGCTGCTAGGACTGAATGGCGCGTCCGGTTGGCCGCGTGCCGATGACCGCGATTTCGACGGGGAAAACGAGCGTTTCCTGTAAGGAGGCGAAATGAAGCTTATAGGAAAAGGATTGATAGTCGATTTAACGGACGGGTTGGAGTTCCCCGACTACGGCGACCTGATGGTTAACTTCGGGTTGAACGTGCTAAACGTTCCCAGCCCGGCCGTGAACGGCGGTTACGTCGTGCCGTACGACGCGCCCATAACGGGGAAGATATCCTGGTACGACATTACGCCCGAGATACTCGCGTCCTTGACAGGCGGCGGGTTGACAGACGGAACGATTCGGTACGCCCGGGCCGAACCGCACCAGGTCCCGGCATCGGAGCCGTACGAAATAGCACTGGATAATACCGATGTCGTTCCGCTATCGGAAATTGTGGCCCGCGAGGATGGCGTCCGTATGCGGCGCGTCCAATCGGACCCGGCCGCTGGTGAGTACGCGATTACCGATAATACGCTGGAGTTCAGTCCTGACGACACCGGAACCAACGTTTACGCGGATTATTTCTACGAGGATTCGACGACCGGGAAGACGATGACCGTAGACCCGTACACGCTACCAGGCGAGTTCAAGCTGCTCGCGAGTTTGAAGTTCTACGATACGTCCGTGGCCGACTACATCGGCGAGCTGGTATTTATAGCCGAACGTTGCCGCCGAACAGGACCGGTGGACGTAGGCAGTCGAGCGACCGATTTCGGAACGTTCGGTTTCGACTTCGCCGTCGAGAATCGCGGCGCCGGCGACGTCGTCGTGTGCTTCCCGTAACCGGGCGTGGACCGTCGCAAGGAAGAAGCCGTCCGCCTGGTACTGGAGGGGAAGGCCGCCGCGCAAGTCGCTAAACTGATTAAAGCCAGAGAGGAAACGGTACGCGAATGGTTCTCGGATCCGGAGTTTATAGCGCGTGCGAAGAAGGAGTTAACCAACAAATGCCTTCTGTTGATACCGGACATCCTGGCGCGTTTGGCCGAGCTTATCCGGGAGGGTTCCGATACTGCTTCCGTCCAGGCGATAAAAGTCGTAGTAAAACTCTGGGAGAACGTGAAAGCCGACGGCGAGGACGAGAAAGTTATTGATTCGTTAATCGCGATAATCGATAAGGTGCTGGGCGAACTGGATAGGGAACAGGAAAGGCAGGCCTTTTACAAGCGGGCGCCCGGGACGCCCGGCGACGGCGCCGAGGAGACCGCCGATGAAGGGTAAGCTGACCGAAAGGCTACGGAAGCTGACGACCCGGGAGCGCGAAGCGCTGGACGAAATGGGAGACGAAGTCCGTTCGTCGCAGCCCGGGCCCGAGGACGTTATCACGCGGACTGTAAAGGTCGGTTCCACGGAACTACCGATACTCAATCTGAACGGGTTATGGGCGCTCAGAAAACTCCTTCGCGACGATACGAACGAGGCCGAAGCGATGTTAACTATCGTCTGGGTTTTACGAAACCAACACCGGCCTGAACTAGTTGACGTCGTCACCGACGGCGCGCCGAGGGACGAGTTGGCGGCGTTGGCCTGCGAAATTGATTTAGCCGCCGCGGCTGACATCCTGGCCGCGTTCGAGGAGATGGTCGCCCCTTTCGGCAAAAGGGACGACGGTGGGAAAGCGGCCGGACGCCGCGGGGAACCGGTGGAGAGGGTGCGTTAGTAGTGAGTATGCTGCGTGCGTTTCCGGGTATGACCGTGCGCGACGTCGTGTGCGAAATGAACCTGATTAATCTGTGGGCCGTCGGGGAACACCTGCGGATGTTGGAGAGCGCCGCGGAAGCCGAGGCCGAAAGACTCAATCCGGCCCTGGGAGGTGCGAGGTGAACGGCGGAAGTCCGGAAGGTTTATCGGCGGACGAGCTTCGAGACGTCGAGTTGACTCTCGAGCGAATAAATGAGCAGCTAGCCGAGATATCGAGGCGTCAGGAAGAGGTGGCCGCGTCTGTCGGCTCCGGCATAAGGAAAGCGGCCCGCGATGTCGAGGAGTTCAACAGAAAGATGGAAAGGGACACCAGTCGGGCATTGGCCGGTATGATAGCGGGCACGAAGAGCGCCGCGAACGCGATGCGCGGGGTATGGCAGAACTTCCTCTCGTTCTTCCTGAACAGGATAATCGAACAAATAAGCGGGGCTCTCGGCGGCCTCGTCGGCGGGGGTGGCGGTGGTTTCTTCGGCGCCCTTTTCGGCGGCCTTCTCGGACTCTTTGGGCTTCAGGAGGGCGGCCTGGTTCGGGGAACCCGCGAGGGGCGGTTGTTCGTCCTCGGCGAGAATTTCACCGACGAGCTGGTCGTCCCCCTGTCGAAGATCGCCGCCGGCCGTTCCGCGGGCGGGCCGGGGCAACTCGAAGTCACCCCGCAGGTGAGTATCTTCCCCCGGTTCGTAATCGAAAACAACGCGCCTCTGGACGCCGAGATGCGGGTTTATGAGATGGCCGAGACCGGGCGCCGCCTGGTGGCCGCGACGGACCTGGTCGGCGCGCCGGAGAACGAATGACCGATGACGCGAAGAAACGAGTAAGGGTTTTTCTCGGTTTCGGCCCCGGCGGCGGGCGACCTACCGAGTTTACCGACAGGGTAACCAGGGTCGGCCCGCTGGTACGTACGCGGGAGAACGCGCCCGGCGTCCCGTCGGTCGCGACGTTCTCTCTCGAGATAACGCCCGAAGATGACGGGACGACCGCCGGCCGCGGAACCCTGTTCGAGAGCGAAACGGTAACGTGCGAGGTTTACTGGACCGGGTCACGCTCGAGACGTCCGCCGGCCGGAGACAGGTTGTTTTATGGGGTATTGAAGGGATCGCCGAAATCTGCGGAGAGCGTCGTCGAAAGGCGCGCTACGCTAAACTTCGTCGGCGCGCTGGCGGGACTGTGGGACGACGCTGAAGCCGAATTGTTCGACGGCGAACGCCGCTACGTTGATTTAGAAACCGACGTCTTACCGGTTATTTTGACCCGCGCTAAACTCCCCGTAAACGGTGTCGATATCCAAATACCACCCGTCGAGACCGACGAACCGTTCTGGTCGCCGGTCGGCCGCCCGCCGGCCGACCTGTTGGCGGTTGCCGAGGAAGAAGCCGCCGCGTACGAGGTTCGTGGCCCGGCGTGGGATACCGCGCGTTCGGTCGTTTACGTCGGATTCGGGCCGTTTATCTGCTATTACGACGGGTCCGCTTGGTCGGTAGTCGCGAACGTCGGTTATTCCGGCGGAGACCCGGCGCTTAAAACCATAGGCTGGCGCGTCGTCTACCTCGAGTACGATAGGGAGGCCGACGGACTCCTTGGCGTCGCCGAGACCGTCGAAGGTGATGTCCGCGAACATGCAGCCCACGTGAAGGCGAGGTTCGCGGTCGGATTATAAGCCGTAGCCAAGGGGATTCGTATTGAAGCAAGTAAAATTTAACGACGCGGCTTTGTTCCGCTTATACGACAAGGGCATAGCGGTACGCTCAAAAACGCTCTCGTTCCACAGCCACAAGGACGAGGACAGCGACGAGTTAGCCCGCTGGACCGTTGAGGCCGTCGGTTACCCCCACGTCTACAGCACCCAGGAGATAGGTATTCCCGACCACGAGGTACGTACCGAGGGAACAATCAAAGGGTATTACGGCCGGGGGACCCGTATATGGGCGGTGAAGGACCTGGACGATACGCCGCCGACCCACGGCTGGGAGGCGACGGTCCACGACTCGATAACCGGTTACAGGCAGTGGTTAGGTAAATTGTTGAAGATAACGGATGCCGACGAAGGTTGGACCGTCGAATGCGAACGGCCGTTCGGGTATCCGATATCGTCGGGCTCCGCCGCGTACTTCTACCGACCGGGCGTCCTGCCAACCGACAACCTGTTGGTACCGAAGTTATGCGATGTCGAAATTAGGTACGAACAAGAGGAGGGTCCCGCGTCGCCCGTTCCCGCGCCCGTGGAAATCTATCGCCGTTTTTGGCGCCGAGGAAAAACGTCGTTCTACTTCGCCGATAAAACCGGCGAAGTCGCCGAAGGCGAAACAGCTCGGCTGGACGCCGGTTTCTACGCATTCGTCTCCCAGCACGAGCTGCAAGACATTGAAATAAAGATAGACGACGAGGTTTATGTACACCATTACAACGAGCCGGCGTCGCCTTTTAACGTAATCTTAAAGAATGTCGCCCATCCCGCTTACTTCTTATCCGCCGGTCTGTGGGTCGAGCAGGAACCCCAGGACGCTAAAAGGTTCAGCGCGCCAGGAAACCCGAAAGCCGTAATCCACGGTCGGCCTTTGTACGATACAGACGGTGAACCGGTCGAGGGCGCCGGTGGCGTATTCTTCGGCGAGGGGCCCAACGGCGCGCCGTGGGTTGGCCGCAACGTCGTCGGATTCGACCCGAACCCGAAGGTCTTCGTGAAAGGCTGCGCGTTGGGCCGCTTCGACGGAGCACGTCTGGACGGGAAGTTCAATTACAGGGGAGAGGACGATTACCTCGGCCTTCCGCCGTACGAGCTCTCGGGAGGTATGGCCGCGCCCCCCGGCGAGCTGGCCGGCCCGCGGATACTTACGACCCGGATATGGAAACGAACGCGCTTGCAGGTGGTGTGGGCGGCGCCGCCAGGCGATGATGAACTCCCAGCTGGGTACGACGGCGGTTGGGCCGCGGTCCTGATGGTCCCCGGCGACCGAACCGAACTTCTGGAGGAAGGCGACGTTATAAGGCTGGGCGCCGGTCCCGGCGACGAACCGTACCCGCGGGAATACGTTGTATCCGAATCAGGCGCCGGCGTACGGTACGTAGACGAGGACAGCCCGTACGCGCTGGACGACTCGTGGCGCGGACGGACCGAAGTGTTCACTTGGTTGATTATATTGGAGCTGGATTCGTCCGGCGATTTAACCCACGACGAGCGGGTCAGGTTGGAAACGCTCGGGAAGTACATATCTGTCGCCCGGGGTTGGGACGTACGCCACGAGGTTTGGAAAGCTGGACAAGGCTGATAAGCCGTCGCTAAGCTATGAAACCATTTATATCGATAATAGGCGGTAAGACGCGCCGTGCCAGGCGGTTAGCCGAGTTATTACCAACGGCCCGGTGCTACGTTGAGGTGTTCGGCGGTTCGGCCGCTGTGCTATTTGCGAAGGAGCGTTCGTCGGTTGAGATTTACAACGACGCCGACGGCGAGCTGGTTAATTTATTCAAAACGGTCCGGGACCGCCCGGGCGGTTTGAGCGAAGCGCTGAGGTTCTTACCCGCTTCGCGTGAATTCTACCGCGAGTTGTTGAACGGGAGTTGTAGCGACGGTGACTCAGTCCGGCGCGCCGCCGCTTACTACTTCGTACTTAGGAACTCGTTTTCGTGTAAGCCCGGTGCCGGGTTTCGCTCCAGCAGGGCTGAGCGGTCCCGGTACAGTATGTTCGCCGACTTCACGAAGTGGTCCGAGCGCCTCGACCGCGTTTACATAGAGGATTTGGATTTCGAGGACGTAATCGAGAAATACGACGGACCGGATACGATCTTCTTCGTCGACCCGCCCTACCCCGGCCGCGAGCGTTATTACAACGGCGGGTTCAAACCGGAGGACCACGAACGGCTCCGCGACGTTCTCGCCGGAACCCGCGGGAAGTGGTTGCTGACGTACGCGGATACGCGGGAGATACGGGAGTTGTACGGAGGTTACCATATCCGGGCGGAGACGGTGCCCTACTCGGCGTCCCTGGACCGGGGCAAGCGGCGCCCGCCGGCCAATGAGTTGGTAATCTCGGACTACGATACGGAGGGCGAATAGAATGGATTGGGAAACCTCGTACATATTCACGTCGGAAGCCGACCGGCCGGAGGAGGGCCGGGAAATCGATTGGGAAGAAGCCGAAGTCCATGGCGAAAAGGTTGTTCCAATGACCGACGCGAAAAGGCCGTCGGCGCCCAGGGCCGCGTTACGGCATTACCCGATAGTCGAAGGTTCGGTCTTGGTCGCCGCGGCGCCGCCGGACCGTTCGGCATTTGACGTCGTCGACGTAACAGACGTTCCGTCGTGGGGGGTCCCGGCGAAGGACGAAGCGTACGTCGACCGGAAAGGCGGCGACGACGCCGACACGGTTTACGTGTACGTGAACCCGGGCCGCGAAGGTGACGAGATACACGTTCAATACGAGTACTACCCTTCCGGCGAACCGCCAAAGTTGTACGCTTGCGGCGGCCCCGTCTATTGGACCGGTCCCGAAGCCGGGAGTTGGTTCGTGTACGAAGGCGGCGAAGTGAAACGAGGTTACAGCGCGTCGCCGCTTCGAGAAGCCGCGACCTCCGGTGATGGCGTATTCGCAGCTGGGCCGGACCTTTACATTTACTCGCGGCGCCGCACGACCGTTTTACGCGATTTCCCGGCCGAGGCGAAATCTAAAGAGGTCATCGGGTATCTGGCCCAGGCGTGGGGCGTCGACGTGGACTACACCGACTCGCGGATATTCCGCTTCGCGGCGGAGGGCGGGAACAACCACACGATAGACGCCGACGAAGTAATCGGCTTCGGTTCGAAGACACGGCGCCCGGCCGCGCCGATCGTGGAAGTAAGCTATGCTGCCGGGCGGGTTCGGAGCGGCGACGGAAAGGAAACGGTCGTTTATCGGAACCCATATATTGACAGCTTGGCCCATGCCAGGTGGGTCGCCAATAGGCTCCGCCGGCGTTACGAACACGAGCGGTTTATATTCGAGTTGCGGCTCGCCGGCGTAAAGGACATCGAACCCGGCGACATGGTAGGTTTCGACGCCGGCGGAGTCGAACGTTCCGGCGTCGTCAGGAAAGCGCGGCTAGACCTGGAAGCGCGGATAACCATTCTCGAGTTGGCTTTGAACGAGGGAGGAGGGGAAAAGAAGTGTCACGGTTCCAATACGTTTCCGGCGGAGTAGGCCCGCCGAAAGTGGAGGTCCTTTCGGCAGGCGGCGCCGTTCTACGTACAGTAGTTCTGGCGGAATCGGCCAAGCTGAACGAGAGTTACGAGTTAGTGACGGTACGTAATAGCGCGGTTACCGGCGGCATCGTGGACGTACCCCGAGGGTATCGGTACCGCGCGGATATCGATTTCGCTACTCTGGTGTTGGACGAATGGCGTGAGGTCGTACGGCTCTTTAGCGATTACAACGCCGGGAAGGCATTACGTTTTTACCCGCACGACGATGAGCCGGGCGTCTTTTATAAAGTCGTTCCGGGGTCCGGGGTAGCGCTTCCATATCTACAGGGAAGGTATCTAGGCTACGAGGGCAAGGTTTCGTTCGTCGGCGTGGAGGTGCTCGATTACGTACCTTGCCCGGCGTCCTTCAGCTTCTTCTGTTCCGCCGACGAGACCGGTTACGACCCCGGCGAGGTATCGCACTTCACCGACGCCGAGGAGGAGGGTTACGCGGCCGGCGAAATAAGTTGGTTCTCGGGTACCGCCGTAATAGGGCAACGTGAGGAGATAAGCGTGGGGAGTTAACGGTGTTTTAACGACGCGCTCAGATCGTATACAGGTAAGAAGGAAAGGCGGGTTATTTAGTATGGCCGGTATTTTTAAGTGGGTGTTCGAGAATATAGCGCCGGGCGAGACGGACCCGGAAAAACGCGTGGACGCGGACCGGGTAATGGACAACTTCTACGCGTTGGCGCGTTCGAACGCGAATAAGCGAGCCCTGGGCGCCGACGCCGAAGACGGCAACTCCAACGGCGTATCGACGCAGGACCAGTGCAACATCACGGTACTTACGGTCGACGGCGTAGGCGGTTTATTGGAATTAAACGACGAAGTAATCGTTTCGGACGGGACCAGCGTATGGTCATTAACCAACGTTTTGACGGACGACGAGTTGTCGTTCAACGATTCCCATCTCGCGAAGGGTTCGGGCCCGTCCGACTACTCGGATCCGGGCTTCATTGATGGCCTGGATATAAAGATAACCGGATTCAAGGACGTGTTGGGCAAAGACCAACTTATACTTGCCGGTTCCCACGCTCAGAAGATTACGGGCGAGGACATTGAGACATCCGCGTCCGACGCGAAGAAACTCGGGGTTGCCGTAACAGACGTTCAATCCCAAGTAGATGTTTCGCTTGAACCGAACGGTTCGTTAAAGAGCGCCTTGGTGGCCGTCGAAAACATAGCAAGCGACGCGATGCTGGAGGAAAACGACGGCAACCTGGTCTTCGGGATGATGGAGTACGACTGGGATAACGATGGCTACGCCAACGGCTGGAGGGCCTACAACGACCCGACGGGCGCCGAACTCTCGTCCGAACAATCGGTGTTCGGCGACCGTTCCCAGAAGGTGACCGCCAGCCAGCCGGACGACGGTATCGTCAACGACCCGGACGAGTGCCGGTTCGACGTCGCCAGTTATAAGGGTCGCGGTCTCTCGGCCGCCGCGTATGTTTATTGTTCGACCGATGATACGGTCGTAATCGAAGTTTACGACGGTATTGGTGCGTCCGCGAGCGAAGCTGGAGGGACCGCCGGCGCGTGGGAACGTATCTACGTAACTCGCGAAATCGACGGTTCGGCGACAGACTTGCAGGTACGGATATACGCAACGGAAGCGACGGTTTTCTACGTTGACGAAGTCCACGTTTGCCTGGGCAGGTTACCGGTCGGATTCCATCCTCACTCGGACGAACAGATAAGGCAAAACGTATCGGAGGCGAACCTCACGAACTACTGCCCGAATTCCGGTTTCGCCGAGTGGAGTTCCGGCGACCAATCTTTGCCGGACTTATGGGGCGGGAACGGCGCGGTCCAAAACAACCCCAACGGTCTGTTCGGGGAAGGCTGCGCGGCCGTGTCTTTCGATATTGGCGAGAAGTTTTTTATGGATGTTCCGAAATACCGGGATTTCCGCGAGAGAACTGTTTATTTTAACGCTTATGTCCAACTGGACAACGGCGTTAACGCGCTTCGTATGCAAGTGGACGACGGCGTCGGGACCACGTACAGGGATGTGGTGCCCGGCTTCGGCTGGCAGCGCCGCGGTGTCAGGCACACGGTGGATCCGGATGCCACCATGCTGAGGATATCGTTCGAGAACCAGGACGGCGGTAATATAACGGTGCTTATCGACGGCGTTATGTTGACGGTTGACCGGTATCCTATCGGGTATAAACCGGCTACGGTATATAAACCATTCGTCGTCGAGTTCGGGTTGGCCGGTACGGTAGTCGATGGGTTTATGGAAGGGCCGGGCGGCGTAACCACCGGCGTTCCCATTCCGTTCCCGGGAATTATCCAGTCCCTTTACGTTCGGGAGGGCGTGCCTGGAATAGGAGACGATAGTTTCAAGGTTTATGTAGGCGGCGCTCTATACGCCGACTACGACGTTACCCTCGGGAACGGCGAAACCGGCGTTTCGGCGGGTGTCGCCGCGGCGGACGCCGTCGAACTAACGCCCGGCGCTTACGTTCAGATATATTGCGACGCGGCCGCGATGGGCGCGGGTTCGGACGCGGTCGCCGTGTTGAAGGGCATTACGTGGGTATAGGAGCCGAAAGTGGGGGGTAACAACGGGTTCAAAGAGTTCGTACGCGCAGAGATACGGAACGTGAAAGACGCCGCCGAACGCAACTACGAGGAACATAAAGCGCTTTTCGACAAGCTGGCCGAGTTGGCGGAACGCGTAATCGCGATCGAGGCTCTGTTGGAGTCGGGTGCCGCCGACCGGAAAAGCCGCCGTGCGATGTGGGCAGTGGTGCTCGCGGCACTTATAACTGCGTTGGGCGGTGCGTTCGCGGCGGTGGCGGGGAGGTTGTGATGTTGTTTACAGGATAGCCGGTAAAAAAAGCGCCGCGATTTTTGTCAGAAATTGACAGTGAAGTATGTTAGCATGAGACGAGGGAATGGCAGAATGCAAATGAAACCCGGCGAAATAGATGAAAAAATCAGAGCGGCTTTTTTACGTCTATAACCTGCTGAAGACCGGCGCTTCCTTCACTATCGCCGACCTAGTGGAGAAGTGTAACGTATCGGAGCGGACTATTTACCGTGACATAGCCGACCTCTCGGCGTATATCCCCCTCTATTATGACGACGGATACCGTTTATTGAACCTGACGCCGCCGGCTGTTCCGCTACCGCTTCCCTTTTCGACTAGTGACCTTTTGCTTATAAACCGCTGTTTGAAGGCGACGCCGCTGAACGCTTTGCCGGCGGCCCGCCGAAAGGTAGATTCTGTACTCCGCAAAACCCGAGATGTGATGCGTGCCAACCCGGAAGACGGTGTAGACGTCGCTAACTACGCCGAGGTAATCGGTGGAAAACCGCCCGACTCTAAGAACGAGCAACGTACCCTGCGGCTCTTGGAGAAGGCTATACGTGACCGGCGGGTCGCGCTTTGTTCCTATAAACGCGACAACGGTGGTCCGGTCGAGGAAGAGACCGGGCCCCTCGGTCTGATACACTATAACGGCGACTGGTTCTATGCTGCCCGGGTAATTGCGCGGAACGAGGACGCGCTGATAAACGTAAATACGATAGAACGGGCCGAGATAATCGATAAGGAGTTCGTAACCGTTTCCAGAGATTTACGGGCTTTCTTCAACGATATATTAAAGGGCAACGCGTAAAACCTGTGTATCGTAAACTCTTAACAGTAGGAGGATGTATGGCGGTTGTAAATAGGGGGACAGCGTTCGCCGCGGGCCTTACGGCATTGGCGATTTTCGTTTTACCGGTAGTGTCGTTCGCCGCTCTCCACGCTTGCTACTTGGACCACTCGCCGGACGCTTTTAACCCGGATTATAAGATAAAGCCGGCCGTGGCCGGGCACTCGCTCCTCGTTGAGTTCCGGGCCAGGGCGGACGAGTTCGGCATGACCGTAGGTGGGCCTGAGTGGGCGCAGATGAAAGCGATTATAAACGACTACGAGGCTTATTACGATACCAAGATGGCGGTTATCGACGGGTACCGGCAGACCCTTGAGGAAAACGAACTCACCGAGGCTGAGATACAGTCGATAATAGACGATATTCACGCGGACCTGAAGGAACTGGACTACCGCTTTATAGAGGACGGCTTCGCCTGCCGTGCGTTGATACCGGACCAGGCGTGGGCGAACTACGAGGTTTGGTTCGTTTCGAACCACTAGGGTTTTTAACGGCGGGTCTATCGTAGATTATGAAAGCCGAATTCGTAGGCATATATATTTCAGACGACGGGTGGCCTAGAGCCGTCGTCGTACTCGACGCCGGCGCTTTCGCGATAAGCATCGATAGACCCACCGCCGTATCCATTCTCGTAGCCGCGCGGGGGTTTCCGAAGGAGGCGCGAGAACTTAAAAGGCTTCTCCTTCACGACCTTATGGCCGAGATAATATCACGCGGTGGGTTGTCTATCGAAAAGGTCGTAATCGACCGGGCGCTCGAAATAAAGAGGATTGATGAGGGCTTCGTAACAGGTACGATAGAAGGGGCAGGTTTAATTTATTCCGCTACGCTCCACGGTACGGACCGCGACGGCGTTTCCTTCGAGCCGCTGACGGTCCGGCCGTCCGACGGTATCGCGATCGCGGTCCGCGTCGGCTGTGATATCGAAATCGCCGACGACGTGGTTCCGAAGTTGACCCTTTACGACCCTAACGAAATCCCCTTCCGCAAACTTTCGCTACGCGAGATCGATAAGTTGTAGGAAGCAACCATGTTACGGCGCAGTTATTTACGACCGGGTGGTAGTTAACGGCGGTCCTATAAAGTGTATAAGCACTTCGTTCCTTTCTTCCCTCCCCTTCTATCTCCGGCGAAAAAACGACTTGACTTTCAACCCCCGGTTTGGTAACATCAACTTCCTAACCTATTGTGGTTTAAGGTTATTCCTACCTGCTTACGCCCCGAACCGGAGGGGCGTGAGTTAAAAGTGGGTTTGTGTATCCGGGAAGGTGCGGCCTTCAAAGAACGTCCGTTTTTGGCGAGGTAAATGTTTTGAAACGAAAGACTTACACGCCCAAGAAAAACGATATAGAACGGCGTTGGTACGTGATTGACGCCGACGGCGCCGTCCTCGGCCGTCTCGCGACCGAGGTTGCTAACGTCATACGGGGGAAGCATAAACCGTACTTCACGCCGCATCTCGACACCGGCGACTTTGTAATCGTCATAAACGCAGAGAAGGTGGCGCTAACCGGAAAGAAGCTAATCGATAAAATATACTACCGGCATTCGGGGTACGTCGGAAACTTGAAAGAGATATCGGCCGGGAAGCTGCTGGAAATGAATCCAGAGAAGGTGGTACTCCACGCGGTGCGTGGTATGTTGCCGAAAAACCGGTTGGGACGAAAACTCTTGACGAAAGTAAAGGTTTACCGGGGCAACTCCCATCCTCACGAAGCTCAAACGCCGGAGCGATGGGTAATAGGAGCGGGGCCGGCCGCAGCGAAGGGCTAATTGGAAGGTAATAAGGAGTAACGCGTTGGAAGCGAAACGATATTACGCTACGGGGCGCCGGAAAACGGCCGTCGCACGGGTTTGGATATCGGCGGGTTCGGGCAAGATTACCGTCAACCGCCGCGAGCTTGAGGACTATTTCCCGGTTTTCACGCAAAAACGACAGGTGCTGATGCCGTTCGAAGTAACCGGGACGGACGGGAACTTCGACGTTTTCGCGACCGTCCGCGGTGGTGGCCTTTCCGGCCAAGCCGGCGCGGTCCGCCACGGCGTCGCGCGCGCCTTGGAGAAGGTCCATCCCGAACACCGCCAGACGTTGAAGAAGGCAGGCCTACTAACCCGTGACCCGCGGATGAAGGAGCGGAAGAAGTACGGGCAGCGGGGCGCCCGTGCTCGGTTCCAGTTCTCGAAACGTTAAAGCGTATGTAAGGCGATAAAGTTAATACGGCGAATCCAAAGAAACCACTCCAAAGGGAGCGCCGCCGAACGCGGCGAGGTCCGAACAACCGGGCTCCCTTGGCTACCCCAGGAGGTGGTCCGTAAAAATGGCCGACGTTACGATGAGAGAGCTGCTCGAAGCGGGGGTTCACTTCGGGCACCAAACCAGACGGTGGAACCCCAAGATGAAGAGGTATATCTTCGCCGAACGCAACGGGATCTATATCATAGACCTCCAAAAAACGCTCGAGAAGGTAAAAGATACATACGAAGAGGTGAAGGAAACGGCGGCCCGCGGCGGCCGCATCCTTTTCGTCGGTACGAAGAAGCAAGCCCAGGAAACCATCAGGGAGGAAGCGGTTCGTTCCGGAAGTTACTACGTCAATACCCGTTGGTTAGGCGGTATGCTAACCAACTTCGAAACGATTCGGAAAAACGTCGACAGGCTCGAAGAGATAGAGAAACTTGAGGCGAACGAAGAGGTATTTGGCCAGTACACGAAAAAAGAGCAGATCGAATTGCTGAAGGAAAAAGCCCGTAAAGAAAAGCTTCTTTCCGGCGTCCGGGAAATGAGGCGTCTTCCCGATATGGTTTTCGTCGTGGACCCGCGACGGGAGGACATAGCGGTTCGGGAAGCTTCCCGCCTGGAGATTCCGATAATAGCTATCGTCGATACGAACTGCGATCCCGACCCGATAGATTACGTTATTCCGGGGAACGACGATGCGATAAGGTCTATACGTTTGATAACTTCCGCGGTCGCCGACGCCGTCGTCGAGGGGCGAGCGCTCCGGACCGAAGGCACGCAAGTATCGAAGAAATCCGGAAAGAAGATGGAAGCGGAAGAACCGGCGGAACCCGCGGCCGGGGGCGAAGAGTTTAAGGAACCGGAAAAGGACGTTGCCGAAGCGGTGGCTGAAACCGCCGAATAAACGAGTAAAGCGACCAGAGAGACGACCGATACTAAAAACCCAGTAACCGCGGAGGAACGGTTAATGGTGGACGTTAAAGCGGAAACGGTCAAGAAGCTCCGGGACAGGACCGGTGCCGGGATGATGGACTGTAAAAACGCGCTCGTGGAGTGCGGCGGCGACGAGGAAAAAGCGATCGAGCTGCTTCGGGTGAAGGGCTTGGCCGCCGCCAAGAAGAAAGCCGGGCGTACGGCTAACGAGGGCGTAGTCGCCAGCTATATACACCCGGGCGACAAGCTCGGTGTGCTCGTCGAGGTGAACTGCGAGACCGACTTCGTGGCAAGGACCGACGACTTCCGGGAAATGGTGAAGAACGTCGCGATGCACATAGCCGCGTCGGACCCTCTCGCCGTGGACCGGGATAACATACCGGCTGACGTGCTAGAAGAGGAAAAGAATATAATCGCCGGGCAGGCGAAGGAGTCCGGTAAGCCCGATAACGTGATAGAGAAGATAGTCGAGGGTCGGCTGAATAAATTCTATGAGGAGAGTTGCCTGCTCGAGCAACCGTACGTTAAAGACCCGGACGTTACCGTAAAAGAATACGTGGACTCGGTAATTGGGAAGTTAGGCGAAAACATCGTCATCCGGCGGTTCGTCCGGTTCAAGCTTGGGGAGGATTAATACTTCTTATCCGTATGGAGGCGCGTGTCCGTTAGGTATAAAAGGGCCCTGTTAAAACTCTCCGGCGGCGCCTTGACCGGCGGCCGGGACGTGTCTCTCGACCCCGACACGCTGGAGTACATCGCGGACGAAATACTTGGAGCGGTCGCCGAGGGCCTCGATCTGGGAGTCGTTATCGGCGGCGGGAACCACTTCCGGGGGCGCCAGGCCGGCGAATGGAAACTCGACCGGGTTACCGTCGATTACATGGGTATGCTCGGTACGGCGATGAACGGTCTTGCGCTGGCCGACGCGCTGGTTAAGAAGGGCGCGGCGCCCTTCGTTATGAGTTCGTTCCCGATGGGCGAAATTTGCGCTCCCTACGACCGGCGCCGGGCTCTGAAACATATAGAGAAAAGCGTGGTAATATTCATCGGCGGGACCGGCCGCCCGTTCTTCACCACCGATACGACGGCTGCCCTCAGGGCTTGCGAGATAGGCGCCGAAGTCCTGTTGAAAGCGACCGACGTGGACGGCATCTTCGACGCGGATCCGGACGGGAATCCCGACGCCAAGCTTATTCCGGAGATTAGCTACGTGGACGTGGTAAAGTGTAACTTACCCGTTATGGACGCAACCGCCGCGGCGATGTGTATGCAGAACCAGCTTCCGTTGATAATCTATAACGGGACCGTACCCGGGAACTTATATAAAATCGTAAATGGCGAACGAATTGGGACGTTGGTGGGGTAACGCGCGATGACCGAGATATTCGACCAATACGTAAAAGAGGCCGAAGGCAAGATGGAAAAGACCATCGCGGCCGTGGAACGGGAGCTGTCCACGATACGCACCGGCCGGGCGGCTCCGTCGTTGCTCGATAGGGTATCGGTCGAAACATACGGTTCCCAGATGCCGATAAACCAGGTCGCGACGGTTTCGGTACCGGACCCCCACACGTTGATAGTCCAGCCGTGGGACAAGTCAATAATCGCCGACGTAGAGAAGGCGATACTGGGCGCGAACATCGGCCTTACGCCCGTAAGCGACGGTAACGTTATACGTATCAACGTACCCCGCCTGACCGAAGAGCGGCGTAAAGAGATGGTAAAACTCGCCAAACAGTTCGCCGAAGAGGGCAAAGTGGCGATAAGGCGCGTCCGCGGCGACGCCAACAAGCATATTAAAACCGCGGAAAAGGAACAGGGGCTTTCGGAAGACGCGTCCAACGACGCGCAGGAAAAAGTACAGTCGTTCACCGACGATTACTGCGAAAAGATCGACGAACTCCTTAACGCGAAGGAAGAGGAGATACTAGAGATATGAGGTAGTATCTTCCAACTGGATCCGACTTCGCTTACGGGGCGTTCGCCAGATGCGCACGGCGTGAACGTCCCTGTTTATTTCTGATATAGTGATAAACGTATGGAGATAACGAACCCCCTTGAAGAACTGAGCGCCGACGAACTTCTCGCGATGGTCGACCGAGACCGGTTGCCCCGGCATATAGCCGTAATTATGGACGGTAACGGCCGTTGGGCCAAAGAGCGTAAGTTCCCGCGGATACGGGGCCACCGTGCCGGGATAAAGGCCGTACGCGGGTGCATCACGACCTGCCGGGAACTCGGCGTTCCTTACCTGACCCTGTACGCGTTCTCGATGGAGAACTGGAAGCGGCCGGAACGGGAGATCAAGGGGTTGATGAAGCTATTGAAAGAGTACTTGATAGGCGAACGTGAAGAGATGCTGGAGAAGGGCATCCGGCTACGGGCTATCGGGCGGCTCGACTATCTACCCGAAGACGTCCGGGCCGTCCTGGACGAGACCCGCGACGCCACCGCAAAAGGGACAGAGATGACCCTTACCCTAGCCTTATCGTACGGCGGACGGGCCGAGATTGTGGACGCCGTCAAGAGCCTGCGTGTGGGTAACCTCGAAGATATCGGTGAAGAGGATATATCGGAGCATATGTACGCGCCGGACCACCCCGACCCGGACCTCCTTGTCAGGACCAGCGGCGAGATGCGCATCTCGAACTTCCTCCTCTGGGAGATCGCGTACGCCGAGATATACGTAACGAACGTGTACTGGCCCGACTTCGACGCGAAGCACGTTTACGCCGCGATAGTGGACTATCAGCGGCGCGAACGCCGCTTCGGCGGAGTAACACCTGCCGTGGGGGCCCGCGGGTGAACCCACTGCGTTATATTACCGCGGCGGTCTGGGTGCCGGTCCATCTGGCGATAATCTGGTTCGGGAAGCCGGTGCATCTCTTGATTTATTTCGGGCTCCTTATAGTAGTCGGCTCGCTCGAGATGTTTGGTCTATTGGAGAAAAAGGGCGCTCGACCGTACCGGCTCACGGTACTGGTGTTCGGGTTGATACTTATAACGGCTGTAACGTTCGCGTACGGAACTGTCGTTTATGTCCTGGCGACGTTCGCGGTAGCGGTGACGATCGGTGCCGTTTTCCGGCGGGATAACGCGGGGGCGCTGGGCGATACGGCCGCGACTATTCTGTCGTTCGTTTACCCGGGAGCCCTACTCGCGTTCTTGATAGCTATCGGTGGATTGGAATCGGGCCGAGTATATCTGGTAATATTGTTTCTTGCGATATGGGCGACCGACACGGGCGCTTACTTCGCCGGGAAGGCCTTCGGCCGGCACGCCTTGGCTCCCCGTATAAGCCCGAAGAAGTCTATAGAGGGGTTGGTCGGTGGGGCGGCCGCCTGTTTGGCGGCGGTACTCGTGATGACTCGGTTGGTTTGGCCGGACGTAAGTTTCGGTTACGGATGGAGTTTGAGCCTGGCTGCGATCCTAGTCGCCGGTTCCGTATTGGGCGACCTCACCGAATCGGTTTTTAAGAGGGACGCCGGCGAAAAGGACAGCGGCTGGGTTCTGCCCGGCCACGGCGGTGTACTTGACCGTTTCGACGGTGTCTTCGTCTGTGCGCCGGCGGTGTACGTCCTGATACAGGCGCATAACTTCTACGTCGGCAAGTGATGGTCGAAGCGAAAAATATAACGATTTTGGGCTCAACTGGAAGTATAGGCGTAAACGCCCTCGACGTTATTTCGTCCCTGGGCGGCGGGTACCGGGTGGTCGCGTTGGTTGCGGGCAACAACGTCGAGCTTTTAGCGGAACAAGCGCTTCGCTTCAAACCCGAAGTCGCCGTAATCGCCGAAGAATCCAAATACGCCGACCTGGCCGATAGGCTGGCCGGTTCGGGGGTAGCCGCTGCGGCTGGCGCCGACGCGGTAGAGGGTGCGGCGGCCCGAGACGACGTAAACGTGGTCGTCGCGGCGATAGTCGGGTTCGCAGGTTTCAGACCGACGCTGGCGGCCCTTCGCGCGGGTCACGACGTGGCGCTCGCGAATAAAGAGACCCTCGTGGCCGGCGGAGCGGTCGTAAAACCCCTCGTCGAGGGCGATGGGCCCCGCCTGCTCCCGGTGGACAGCGAACACGCGGCCCTTGCGCAGTGCCTACTCGGTACGAAACCGGAAGAAGTGGAAAGGCTCGTACTTACCGCGTCCGGCGGCCCGTTTCTGGACGCGCCGGCGGAGGAAATCTACGGTGCGTCACCCGAACAGGCGCTTAACCATCCCAATTGGAACATGGGCGCCAAGATTACCGTCGATTCGGCGACGATGATGAACAAGGGGCTTGAAGTAATTGAAGCCCACTGGCTTTTCGATATGCCCTTCGACCGGATCGACGTCGTGGTACATCCCCAGTCGGTGGTCCACTCGATGGTAGAGTTCCAAGACGGTTCGTTGGTGGCGCAGATGGGCCCGGCCGATATGCGGCTTCCGATTCAGTTCGCTTTAACGTATCCGCTCAGGGCCGACACGAAGTTCGAGGGCGACGGTTTCTCGCTTGTCGACGTCGGTACTCTCGAGTTCCGGGAACCGGATGCCGATAAGTTCCCGAGCTTGTCGCTGGCGGTTGAAGCCGGGCGAGCCGGCGGCGTAAAACCCGCCGCCCTGAACGCGGCAAATGAGGTCGCCGTAAACGCTTTCCTGGAGCGGCGGATACCCTTCGGCGCCGTTGCCGAAACCGTAGCCGCCGTGTTGGAGGACGCGCCCGACGACGAACCGACCTACGACAATATCGTGGGCGCCGACGTGTGGGCGCGGCGCCGGGCCGAAGAAGTGATATCGAAAACGCAGACGCCGAGCGCGTCGGGTTCGAAACTATGAAAACGCTGTTTATAATATTATTAACAGCGACCGCGTTTTCGTATGCCGATCTGGAAAGCTACGTCGCCGATATCGAGGAGGACATCGCGGCTGACCCCAGCAACGCCGACCTGTACGTCGAGCTTGCGGAGGTTTACGCCGGTGCCGGTATGTACGAAGACGCGGCCGCCGCGTATCGGGAGGCGATAGCTAGGACCGAGGAAGACGCGTTCGTCACCCTCGCGTTGGCCGATATGTACCTGGAGAGCGGGCTCGAAGGCAACCGGGAGCACCTGTCATCGGCGGTTGATACGTACCGTAGCGCACTCGGTAAGGACGACACTTTAATCGCCGGCCGGAAGAATATGGGTAGGGCGTACCACGAGATGGGCCAGTACGATAACGCCGTCGGCGCGTATGAGTTGTATCTCGTAGAGAAGCAGTTGGATTACGATATACTGTGGCTTTGCGGCCGGGCGTACGAAGGACTCGGACGATACGATAAGGCCCTCGAGAAGTACCAGGCTATATACGACGCGGTAACCGGCCCGTTCGCAACGGCCGGGCGCGTCGGTATGTTCGGTACAGCCGACGACCTAAAAGAACACATGGATAACGTCGAAAAGGAACTCTTGCGATGACGGATGAAGAGCGGGACGAGAGGGATGTCGCGAACATCGTCGCGGTGATTTTTCCACAAAGTGGTGGGTACATGGCCAGGCTTATGCCGATAGGTATAGATTGTTACAGCGAGACGCTGGACGGCTTGCACGAAGAAATTTCGAAAGTGATAAAGGACTATCAAGAATATATTGAGAACGTGGACTTCGATGAATGGTACGAAGAGGGCACCGAGTTTGCGTTATTCGGCGAACGGTTGCCCGGCGGCAAAGGGAGTTATTTCGTGGAACCGTTCGACGATTGGCTCCACTAGAGACCGTTGAGAAACGCGAAATGGTTTTGACTGTTATATATTTCTTAATAGCTTTAACGATACTGGTGCTGGTTCACGAGTCGGGGCACTTCGCCGCGGCAAAACTCGCCGGCGTCCGCGTGCTTCGCTTCAGTTTCGGGTTTGGTAAGATCCTCGCGTCGAAAACGTGGCGCGGCACCCAGTTCGCGTTGTCTTTGATACCCCTGGGCGGATACGTGAAGATGGCCGGCGAAGACGCCGAGGACGCCCGCGGCGAACCCGACGAGTTCTTCTCGAAGCCGCCCTGGGTGCGTATGCTCGTCGCAGCGGCGGGACCGGCGAGTAATCTCGTCCTGGCGGTAGTAATATATGCCATCGTGGTTAAGGCCGGGTACACCCTTTATACCTTCCCGGCGACGATCGGCGGGATAGTCGAGACGGCGGAGATAAAAGGCGAAGAAATCGTAATGCCGGCGGCCGCCGCAGGTCTCCGTTCCGGCGACGTTATAAAATCTATTGAGGGCTCGCCCGTAGAAAACTGGACCGATATCGAAAAGAATATTTACGTAAACCCGGGCCGTGAGCTGACCGTCGTCGTCGAACGGGCCGGCGAAACCAAGGACTTCGAGGTAACGCCCGTAATGGATCCGGAATCGGGCACGGGGCGTATCGGTATTCTGCCCTATCAATCGAACGATATATACGAGGTGATACCCGGCACAGCGGCGGAAGAAGCGGGCGTGCGGAAAGGTGACCGTCTCGCTTCCTTCGACGGTGAAGAGACCGAGAGTTACACGGCCGTTATAAAAAGGCTGGACGACTTGGAACCGCGGCGGTATGAGGTCGTCGTCTCGTCGCCGCGGGGAGAACTCGCGTACGCGATAGAGTACGACGGCGGGGGCGCTGATGAGCTTGTACGCGAGATGGGCCTTATTTGCGGTCTCATCGAAGTACCGGTTAGCGTGGGATGGGCCGAGATGTTCCCGGCCGGCGCCGCCCACACGTACGAAGCGTTCGTGATCACGTTAAAGGGCTTGAAGCTACTCATAACTGGGCAGGTCCGGCCCGACAAGGCGTTGGGCGGCCCGATAACCATCGCCGCTATGGCCGGCGAAACGGGCAGGGCCGGCTGGAAGACCTTTCTCCAGTTCATAGCGTATCTATCGATTATCCTGGGGATTATGAACCTGCTACCGGTCCCGGTCCTCGACGGCGGGCATATAGTCTTCGGCGGTATCGAATTGGTCTCGCGGCGCCGGCTTCCTATGAAAGCCCGGGAGATAATCAACCTTATCGGCCTGGCGATGATAGCAGGGATAATGGTCCTCGCGATATTCGCCGACGTAAGCCGATTCGTGTTCTAAGTCGAATAACGGCGCGAATGTTCACTCGCGATAAGACTAAAAGGATAGAGTTCGGCGGTATTTCCGTCGGTGCCGGCGCGCCGATTCGGGTCGAGTCGATGACGAAGACCGACACGCGCGACGCGCCCGCGACCCTCGGCCAAATCGACCGGCTGACCGAGGCCGGGTGCGAGATAGTGCGGGTCGCCGTACCGGATATGGGCGCGGCGGCCGCCTTCGGCGAGATAGTCGCCGGTTCGCCCGTACCCGTCGTCGCGGACATCCATTTCGACTATCGGCTGGCCTTGGCGGTACTGGAGACCGACGTCGCGAGCGTAAGATTAAACCCCGGGAACGTCCGCAAGCGGGAGCATATGCAGGCGATTGCCGGCAAGGTGAAGGAAAAGGGAATCCCGGCGCGGGTAGGCGTAAACGCCGGTTCAATCGACCCGGCAGTGCTGGAGCGGCACGGTAAAAGGACCGGTGCCGCCCTGGCCGAAAGCGCCGTAAACACGGTACGCGTCCTCGAGGACTTTGGGTTGGAGGATTTCATAATCAGCGCGAAATCGACCGACGTCTTCGTCAACCTGGAGGCGAACCGTAAGATCGCTGAGGAATTGCCGTATCCGCTCCACGTAGGCGTTACGGAAGCCGGTTTCGGGACTTCGGGCGTCGTGCGCTCGGCCCTCGGCATCGGGATGATACTATCCGAGGGCATCGGCGACACGATCCGGGTATCGCTTACCGAGGACCCGACTTATGAGGTCGAGGTCGGGTACGAAATCCTGCGGGCGTCCGGCGTCCGGCGCCGCGGTCCGACGGTTATCTCCTGCCCGACCTGCGGGCGTCTGGAAGTGGATTTGAAGTCGCTGGCGAGGTCCGTCGCCGAGGCCGTAAAAACGATGGACAAAGACATTACGGTCGCCGTAATGGGCTGCGCGGTGAACGGTCCGGGGGAGGCTTCCGAGGCCGACGTGGGTATCGCCGGCGGGAAGGGTCGGGGCGTCGTCTATCGCCGGGGCGAGCTAGTCCGGTCGGTGCCTGAAGAGGAGCTTTTGGAAGCCTTGCTTGAGGAGTTGGCGGCGCTCGGTTAGGTGTTACGGGAAACGGTAATGGCGATACTAACGGAAAACGTGCGCGAGAAGCTGGTTGAGATGTTCGGCGCGATTGCCGAGGAAGAGGGTCTCGACGTGTTCGACCTAACGCTGGCCCATCGCAAAATGAGTTGGGACATCAGGGTCGTTTTGGACCGGTTCGACGGGTACGTAACCATTGAGGACTGCGCCCGGCTGAGTAAGCGATTCGTCGCCCGCCTGGAGCTGGAGCGGCTGTTCACCGGCGACTATAAACTGGAGGTATCGTCGCCCGGGCTGGACCGGCCTCTCAGGAAAGTCGAGGACTACGAGCGTTTCAAGGGAGAGAAAGCCAAGCTGATAATCGCCGGTGTATCGGGAACCGAAGTGGTAATCGGCGACGTCGTGGGGACCGGGGAAGACTCCGTAACCCTGTCGGTGAACGGCGAAGAGCGGGAAATAGACCTGCGTGCGATAAAGAAAGCGAACCTCGATGTCGTAGTACCCGGTTTCGACGGTTCGAAGAAAAAACGCAAGCGGAAGAAAAGGACGAAGTAAATCGCTCGGCGGATTCGAAAACTTTCAATTGAAAATAAGTTGTTATTACGCTATTATACGTGAATTAAGTGCGCGGGAACGCATAAAAATCGAATGGTGGGTAAATGGACGAGTTTAACGTAATGAGCATAATCGAGAACGTTGCCCGGGCCAAGGGCGTCGAACAGAGCGTCGTCGTCGAGGCGTTGGAAGCGGCCCTTACGTCCGCGTCCAAACGGAGCCATCTCAACATACCCGAGATGGAGGTTCACATATTGGTCGAGGACGACGAAGCCGTGATAGTTTCCCGGCGCAAGGTCGTGGACGAAGTGGTTTGGCCGGGGCTGGAGATATCGCTGGAAGAAGCTCGCGAAGTATATCCCGACGCCGAGTTGGACGACGAGCTCGACCTAGAAATTTCGCCGTCCATCTTCGGGCGGAACGCGGCGCAAATCGCTAAACAGGTGGTAATCCAGCGCATCCGGGAAGCCGAGCGCGAGATAATCCTCGAGGAGTACCAGGACCGGGTCGGCGAGGTCGTTACCGGCGCCGTAAAGCGGGAGACCAAGGGCCGGCTCATAGTGGACCTGGGCCGAACCGAAGCGATAATGCCCTATAACCACCGGATTCCTGGCGAGGACTACCGAATAGGCGACAGGATACGCGCGTTGCTTCTCGAGGTAAAGGAGACGCCCAAAGGCCCGCAGATAGTTCTTTCCAGGAGCACCGACGAGTTTCTGGTAAAACTGTTCGAGATGGAAGTTCCGGAGATATACGAGGGCATCGTCTCAATAGTGGGGGTCGCCCGGGAGTCGGGTTCCCGCTCCAAGATAGCGGTAAGGTCGACTGACTCGAAAGTCGACCCGGTCGGTACGTGTGTCGGGATGCGCGGTTATCGGGTCCAGGCGGTTGTGCGGGAGCTTTCGGGGGAAAAGGTCGATATCGTAAGGTTCTCGGAGTCCATCGAGGAGCTTACGAGGAACGCGCTATCGCCAGCGCAGATTACGGCGATAGAAGTGGACTACGACAATCAGGAGATAATCGTAGTAGTTCCCGAGAATCAGCTCTCCCTCGCCATCGGCAAGAACGGACAGAACGTGCGTCTCGCGGCCAGGCTCGTCGGCTGGCGGCTCGACATCTACAACGAAAACGAGCGGGAGGAGTTACGCCGCAAGGAAGCCGAGGAAGCCGAAACTGCCCTCGCGTTTCTAACGTCCCTTCCGGGTATAGGCGAAAGCCTAGCCGAGGCTATGTTCGTCGAGGGTTTTCTGACGGCGGAAGATATATTGTCGGTCGAGCCGGAAGAGCTTACCGAAGTACCGGGAATAGGGCTGGCGAAGGCCAAAAAGCTGCAGGAGGCGTCCGAGGAGTACCTGGTCGAAGCGGCGGCCCGGGCCGCCGAAGAAGCCGCGGCCGAGGCCGCTCGGTTGGAGGAGGAAGCGGCTGCGGCCGCCGAAACTACGGAAGAAGGCGAAGCCGAGGAGCAACCTGAACCTGCGGAAGCCGAAGAGGACGCCGTAACGGCTGAAGAACAAGAACCGAGGGAACCCGTGGAAGCCGGAGACGAAGCCGCGGAGGCCGACGAGGAAACGGCCGTAGGAGTCGGCGACGTTGCCGACGAAGAACCGCCGGGCGAACCGGAAACGGAAACGGCCGCCGCGACGGAAGACACCGAAACGCCGCGTGAAGAACCAACCGGCGAAGAACCGACCGCGGAAACCGACGAGCCATCCGAAGTCGAAAAGGAAACCACGGAAGGCGAAACGGCGCCAGACGAGGCGGAACCGCCGTCCGAGGAACCGGCCGCCGGCGCCGCGGCAGAAGGTAAGGCGCCGGATGAGCCGGAACCGGAAGAGGCCGGCGAAGCCGAAGGTGCCGACGAACAGGCGAAAAAAACCGATTATTAATCGCGTTTAAGCATTAATCGAAGTCCAGTAAGAGGTAGGGTAAGTGGCGAAAAAGAGGATACACGAAATCGCGAAGGAACTGGAGATAACCAGCAAAGAGGTGCTTCGGGCGTGCGAACGGCTCGGAATCGAGGTCAAATCGCACTCCAGCTCGGTCTCCGAGGATGAGGAAAAGCAACTCCGGGACTTCTTCAAGCAGAAGGCTTCGGGTACGGCGAAGACCCTTCCGAAGGACTACCTGGGCGACGAGAAGGCGCGTAAGCGCGTCGTCCGACTGAGGAGAAAAACGGAAGCGGAAGAACCCGAACCGGCGCTGGAACCGGTCGAGGCCGCCGAAACCGAACCGGCCGTCGAAACGGAACCGGAAGCCGAAGCGCCGCCGGTCGAAGAACCGGCGGTGCCTGAAGAGGAAGTCGGTGGAACGGCCGAAGAGGAGGAACCGGAAGAAAAGTCGAAGCCGAAGAAGCGCAAGAAGCCCAAGGTAATCGGACGGCCGAAGACGACCGCGAAGATAATCGGGCAGATAGATTTGCCGGAAACCGAGGAACCAAAGGAAAAGGTCGGAGAACCGAAACGCAGAAAAAAGAAGAAGCGGCGTCCCGAAGAAGCCGAAGTCGAAGCGCCCAAGCGCCGTAAACGGAAATTGCCGCGAAAGCGGAAACGCGGAGAACGCCGCCGCGGAAGGAAACGCCCGTCCACCCTACCGCCCAAGGAAAAGAAGGTTATACCGAAGAAAGTCCCGGTTCGGAGCGGGGAGTTGGCCGCCGAGTTCGCGTACCGCGTGGGCGAGTCCTACGAAACGGTTGAAGAAAAACTCTTGGAGTTGGGCTACGAATTCGTTGACCGCACAACCCTCATCCCGCCGGACGACCTAGAAGTGTTGGTCGAGGTGATGGGTTTCGAGCTAATCGAAACGGAGATTGAAGAAGATTTCCGGCCGCGGCCGCCGGTGGTAGCGGTGCTGGGCCACGTCGACCATGGGAAGACCACGTTACTCGACGCGATCCGGGAGACGAACGTGGTCTCGTCCGAATCGGGCGGGATTACGCAGCATATAGGCGCGTCCAACGTCGAGACGCCCAACGGCCGTATAACCTTCTTGGACACGCCGGGACACGAGCTTTTCACGGCGCTTCGGGCCAGGGGCGCCGAGATAACCGACATCGCCGTTCTTGTCGTTGCGGCCGACGACGGCGTAATGCCCCAGACGGTCGAAGCGATAAACCACGCGCGAGCCGCCGAGGTTCCGGCCGTCGTCGCCATAACGAAGACCGACTTGCCTGGCGCCGAACCCGACCGGGTGAAGCAGGAGCTTGCGGCCCAGGGCGTAGTAGTCGAGGATATGGGCGGCGACGTGTTGGCCGTCGAGACGGCGGCGCCCAAGGAAGTGGGCCTTCAAGAATTGCTGGATGCTATCCTACTCCAGGCCGAGTTAATGGAGCTGGAAGCGGACTTCGCGGCCAGAGGTTCGGGCGTCGTAATCGAATCGCGAATAGATAAAGGCCGCGGGCCGGTCATAACCCTGCTGGTAAATGAAGGGATGGTGCTTATAGGCGACGCATTTCTGGCCGGTTCGGTCGCCGGGAAGATACGGGCGATGACGGACGACAAGGGGAGTAAGCTGAAAGAGGCTTTCCCGTCGGACGCCGTCGAGATTATCGGTTGTGAGGGCGTGCCGGAGGGCGGCGACGCGTTGGCGGTAGTGCCGGAGTATAAACTGGCGCGGCAAATCTCCGACGACATAGCTTCGGCCGAAAAAGGGGTGTTCCGAGAAGAGGACG
>CP070755.1:2250168-2278601 GCA_020348885.1 Candidatus Coatesiibacteriota bacterium
CGATAGATCCCATTTGACCTTCATCGTCGAACTTACCGTCGCGAAAGTCCCGAAGTTGTAGTAGTTCCAAATCAAGAACGGTAAGAGTGCTGCCACGACTATCCCACCGGCGAGAAGCGCCCCGGCGAAAGTCCTCCAAAACGTCTTTCGCTCGAACAAACCTTTAACAACCAGCGCGGTCAAAACAGCCGCAGGGAAGACGAACGCGTCCAGTCGGGCTAACACTATCGCCGCGGAGAGCGCGCCGAGAGCGAGGGAACTCAGGAACCATTTCCCCGCCGAAATCCCACTGAACAACCTCGGGGCCAAATAAAACATAAGCAGTAACAGAAATATTAGCAACCCGCTCTCCATACCAACTGTAAATATATGGAAGAACCGCGGGTATAACACGACCAACAAGACGGCGGCTATCAGGAATGGATGCAGCAACCCCTTAAGTATATTCTTTATCAAGACGAGCGAACCGAATAAAAGAAACGCCTGTAGTACCACCATAGCTCGGGAAAGACCCATTAACCCTAGCCCGGGAACCGACGAGAGCGCCGTAAGTATCAGTAGCCAGAGGGGATGGAATCCGTTCGTTTTATGGAGGCCGTCGAAAGTCGCGCCTTCCCCGTCGGCGATGTTCTTCGCAATTTCGAGGTAGTAATACGCGTCGTCGAACTGAGTGTTGACGATCGTATAAGGTTTTTGGAAAGCGAACTGGAGGGCGTAAAAGAAAATTACCGCGATAACGATCCATACGACGGAGTTACCCTTTTTCTCCAAAATCCCTCCCGCTCGAACACGCTTGCCGTACGCCGTTCGACGTTGTTCTCGTTCTACCGCCGAGGTTAATCGAATTTAACCGCCGCGTACCCGACGACCTGGTTGTAGTCGCCGGACGCTTCGCCCGAGTTCGTATACTTGATTACTTCGCCCCGTTCGGCGCCCAACGCCCGCGCAGCGACTACGCCGACGGCCGCCGGCCAGACGCCACACATCGATATGCGGTTACGCCGCACGACGTCTACGAGCTGCGTGGCGTCCAGTTTTTCGACTCCCGCCAGCGCCATCCTGTCGAGGCGTTCGGCCTCAGCCGCGCTGACGTAGTGGCTCATATCGCTGGACACGACGATTAACGCATCAATGTTCCGATCGCTTATAACGGTCGCGATGCCCTCGCCGAATCCCATAAGAGTTCCACTATCCATAGCGTTGAACGCGATCGGGACGACTTTCGCATCTGGGTTCACGTATTGGATAAACGGTAGAATAACTTCTAGCGAGTGTTCTTCGAAGTGGGCGCTTTCGTCCGGCTCGACACCCGGACAGCGCTCCAGTATCGCAGACGCTAACTCTTCGTCAACCGTTACCTCGCCCAAAGGGGTTTCCCAGGCTCCGCCGGACCACAACGCGTAATCGGCGCCGGCGTACGTATGCTTCGGCCCCAGTAGGATTACCTGTGCCGGCACTTCAACCGCGGCGAAAAAAGCCCCGCACGTCGGTCCGCTGTAAATGTAACCGGCGTGTGGTACTATTCCGCCTATCGCTTTAGCGGGCTCGCGTTCGCCTATACACGCAGCGACGGTATCCGTCAACGTATCCCGCCTCGCCGGATAAAACGTCCCCGCCACGACCGGTTTGCGCGTCCCCGTCATTTCGTTATCTCCTCGATGAAAGCCGATATTTCGGCCAGTTCGCCGTCGGTTATACGCCCGTCTGCCCCGGCTTCAAGCAGCGTATCCGCCAACTCGCGCCGGTCGCTCTCGGCCGTTCCCTCCAACCTATCGGGTATTCCAGGCAGGGTTTCCTCGAGCTTCCGTCGCTCCCCCACCGGTACGCCGAAAGCGGCCGTTCGGTGCTCTAAAATAATCCTCGTTATAGCTCCGTCGAACGATATTTCGCCGCGGAACGCCTTTAGCAACATTTGACCGTCATACGTCCTCGAGAACGCCAACGCGAAGATAACGGCAAGAACGACCGCGGCAAACGCGACGACTGCGGCCGTTACCGGTCCCAAGTATCGGTCTTTTAATCCTCTTGTTCCGATACAAACACGCCTTTGGATATCCGGCTGATTATAATAGCCGCGGTCCCGACGGTCAATGATAAACCGCCGGTCTTCGTATATAATCAACCCGCTCTGGCGAAACCCGCCTCTGTATACTCCCGAAAAAGAGAGGTTTTCTAATAGGCGCGCGTAACATAAACCAGCCTTTCGTTACCAATACCTTAAGCCCTTCACCAAGCCTATAAACCTAATACCCCTTGACTTCGGCCTCTTTTACGCTTATAATCAGCACGAATCGACAGTCGATGTGATAAATAAACCGAATAAGGAGAAGTAATAAATGCTGTTGAAAAACCTAATGATAATCGCGCTAATGTCGGTTTGCCTGTCCCCGCTCGCGGTGTTAGCCGCGACGGATGACGTACCGGAAATGATCTGGTTGACGTTGGACCCCGGCGGCCGACCTGGTGGTATGGGCCGGGCCTTCGCAGGTGTAGCCGACGACGTGAACTCCACTTATTGGAATCCGGGCGGGCTGGGCAATATGGAAATGAACGAGATAACCGTCATGCACGAACCCAGGGGCGTAGAAGGCCTTGACGGAATGTACTACGACTACGCGGCTTTTGCCCACCCGACGGAGAAATACGGGACGTTCGCGTTCAGTATGGTGTTCCTGGACGCCGGGACGTCGGATAAGACCGACGAACAAGGCCGCGTGCTAGGTAAGATACATTCGTACTTCTTCGCTCCGTGGTTCAGTTGGGGATACCCGTTGCTATCGTCGCTGTCGGTCGGCGCCAGCTACCGCGTTGCGTACCAACACCTCTCAGACGACCCTGGAGCTTCCGATACCGCTCATTTGTTCGACTTCGGTCTGTTATATAAGACGCCGCTACCGAAGTTGAACGTAGGCGTTTCCTTTTCGAATATCGGACCGAGTAAAACGCGGGTTACATCCTCTAATAACGAACAAAAGATACCGATGCCGCGGATGCTCCGTACGGGCGTCTCATACAAGTTCCTCGAGGACGACCTTAACGACCTGCTGGCTACCTTCGAGATGTCGAAGCTTTTAATGAACCTGGGCGACGGTTTTTCCGAAGAGATGAAACAGGCCGTTTACTCGGGCGGGGGCGAATACTGGTACGCTGACATCGTAGCCGTCCGCGCCGGTTATTACTACGATAGTACAGGCGAAATCACGGGAATCAACCTCGGTTTCGGCGTTGCGTATTACGGGTTCAGTTTCGATTATGCCAGAGTTCACGAAGGCGACTTGTTCCGAGACAATCACCGTTTCACGGTAGGTTACAAGTTCTAATCCGATGACGTTAAAATCCCGAGGTTCAACCGGACTTCATCGGGGCCGGGGGATGGTCCTCCGGCTTTTATTATGGGCGGTATGCGCCGTCGCTTGCCTTGGGGCCGTCCGTACCGGTACGTTTAAAATACCGTTCCCCGAAAAACCCAACACCGCCGATGTAACGAAGAAACTGGAGCTCGTCGGTACGTTCGGCGAAAAAGGGTCTTCGACCGGCCAATACCTCGAACCGAAGGGGCTTTGCTTCGATTCCGACGGGAATCTATACGTCGTTGACCCCGCCAACGTCCGCGTAACTGTGTTAGACAAGTCGGGCGTACCTATTGATACCGTAGGGCACTTCGGGTGGGACGGCGACGGTTTCGTCCGTCCCCGCGACGTCGCCATTGACCAGGAGCTTTATATATACGTATCCGACCAGGACCGAAACGTCGTTCTTCAATTCGACGCATACGGGAAGTTCCTGAAAACTATCGGCGGCGGGAGCGGAGCGACCGAGCTTTATAAACCCTCGGGTTTAGCCGTAGATAAAATCGGCAACCTCTGGGTATGCGATACCGGCAACCACACCATAAAAGCTTTCGACAACGCCGGACAGGTCGTACGCGAAATCGGCGGGTTTGGTTGGGACGTAGGGAAATTCAACAACCCATCCGATATCGCGATTGATAGGCACGGGCAAATCTACGTGGCCGATGGCGGAAACTCGCGTGTCCAGGTATTCGATAAATTCGGTAACTTCCTACTCGCGTTCGGCGGGCGCGACGAAGGTCCCGGTCAGATGAACTTCCCGTCCGGTATCTGCCTGGATTCGAAGGGTAACGTTTACGTATCCGACACCGGAAACGACCGCGTAAAGGTTTTTCTCTTTGATGGTTCGGTCCTTCTCGCCGAGTACGGATACTACGGGACATCAGTAGGTAGGTTAAACCGTCCGACCGGCATCGCCGTGAGCCCGGACGGTTACCTCTTCGTCGCAGATACCTTCAACGACGCGGTTAAATACTTCTCTATTACACACGAGACCGTACTACTTGAGGCTTGGCACATCCCGAGGATGGAACCGGCCGACCACGAAGAACCTACGAGCGAACCCGGTAGTACCGAGGTACTAAGCGAACGCTTCGACGAACTCTGGAAAGACGATTCTCCGCCGGACGAAGAAGAATCCCCGCCCGAATATCCCGGGGAACTTTATTAACGCGACGACGCTTCGGCAGGAAGAAAACGAGCGAAGACCAACTCTCGGAAAAAAAAGCCCCTGTTATCCGCAGGGGTTACTTTTTAGTTTTGCCGAAATACCTGATATTATTTATAGCTTCTATCGCCGTCGTGAATAGTGTCGGGGCAGGCGAGACGGTCTCCGGCACTGTCAGAGTCTCCGAAGCGTCGTTCGTCATCGGCGAACCCTCCGCCGGCGACGAGTACCGGCTGCCCCACCGCTTTCTGTTCGGCGATTCCGAGACGGTAACCTGTACCGGCGAAATCTGGTCCCGCGGAACCGATTACGCCGTTAACTACGACGACGGTTTAGTACGGCTCATACGCCCCGGACCGTACGACGGCCCGGTAGAGATAGACTACTCCTATCTCCCGTACTTCCAAGATGAAGCCTACACCGAAGCCTTCGAAGGCGCCGAGGAAGCCGCAGCCCTCGAGCGTATCCGGAAGGGCGGCGTATCCGATTCATCTTTCGAGATTTCCGGCTCCAAAACCTTCACCGTCTCCGGCGGAACTGACGACAAAGACGTAAGTCTGGACCAGTCCCTGCGGCTCTCGATAGACGGGAACGTCGCGAACAAGGTCCGGGTAACCGGCGAGATTTCGGATCAGTCGCTACCGGTCGAGGAAACCGGCGCTACAGAGGAAGTATCCGAGCTCGACAAGATTTCGCTCCGCGTCGAGACCCGAAACTTGGCCGCCACCTTCGGCGACTTGGATCTATCAGTAAGCGGCAATCGCTATGCCTCATATGAAAAGCGCGTAATCGGGCTCCACGGCGAAGCCGATTACCCATTGATCGAGGTAGACGGCTACGGCGCTAGGTCCCGGGGCCGCTTCGCGACCAACGAGTTCTACGGTATCGACGGCGTCCAGGGGCCCTACCGACTAACGGCGGAAGGCACCGACGATATATTGGTTTTACCGGGGACCGAACGCGTTTGGGTGAACGGCGTCCCGAAAGAAGAGGGCGAAGGCGCCGACTATATAATGGACTACGACAATGCCGTCCTGTCCTTCACCGAAAAAACGGTCGTAACGTCCATAGACCGTATCGTGGTCGATTTCGAGTATTATACCGAGAACTACCGCCGTGACTCCTTCGGCTCGAGCGGCGGTTTCCATCTCGCCGCCGACAGATATAACGTCGGATACGTTTACGCACACGAAGGCGATGACATCGCCGATCCCCTGTTCGCGCCGACCAAGGAGGAGATGTATAGCCTGATACATGCCGGCGACGACCCGGAGCGGGCGCGTACCGTCGCGACTGACGACGAGGGAAACGTAATTTACGAATATGTCGGCGCGGGAAACGGCTCATACACCCGTGAATGGAACCCGGACACCGGCGAATACGTTTATACGTTTGTCGGCGAAGGAAACGGCGACTTCGACCCCAAGGTCGTTATGCTTCCGCTTCCTATATCCCACGACGTCTTCGACGTCTCGCTCGACCTTACGCCCGTGTCCATTCTGCAGTTCACCGGCGAGGGCGCCGTCAGCGAATACGACGCCAACACGTACTCACCCCTGGAGGACTACGATAACGCCGGCGCCGCCGGGACAGGCTCGCTATCCGTACACTTTCATTCCGTCGGGCCCGTCGGCGACGTATTTGACCGGTTGACGTTGACCGGCTACACCGAGACGCGGGACCGCAATTTCGCGTCGCTGGAGAGAAACGACCCCGTCTCGTTCGCCCGGGATTGGGACATCGCCGACGAGACGACCGGGCTTACCAAGCCGCCGGAGTACCGTTTGTACGGCGGCGCGCTCTCCGCCGCGCGGGGGCCGGTATCCGGCTCCGTCGGTAGGGGCGCGATGAGTATGTTCTTCCCGCGCCTGAGTGCCGGCGGTTATTCTGACATTGACACTACCAGGTATTACGGCGAACTAAGCGTCTCCGAAAACCCTGTCCTGTCAGGCGATTACGGGATTAATATACTTAATAAAGACGGCGTCCGGCGAAAACCGGTTAACGACGGCTTTAAGTACAAGTACTACGAGGCCCGCGACACTATAGAATTCCGCGAGCAAACGGGGGAACTCGAACGGAAGACCTGGCGGTTCGTCCCGTACGTCAAACTGCACGAGGAAAAGGAAGCCCGGGACCGAAACCGCGACGGCTCCATGGACGACGGCTTGCACGAATACGAGGCCGAAGTCGGGACTTCTTTTGCGCCGGCGGTTGGTTTGTCAATCCGCTACGGACACGTCGAAGGACGCGGTAAAAAGGTCTCCGGCGGCACCTTCGCACCGTACTACGTAAGCCGGACCGAAAAAACGGGCCTTACGTACGGCCGGTCAGGTCTCCTGAACGTGGGGGCCGATTACACCAGAATACGAAAATCTTTCGCTCCCGGCGCCGAAGAAACCAACGCCGCGACCGACGTTGGTAAAGTCAACGCCCTGTACATGCCTTTCGACGGTATGATAACCGCGCGGGTGCGCTACGAAGCCGACAGCTCCCAAAGTTTCGACCGCGAGGAGTATTTCGAAGTCGCGCCCGACGGCGACGGGGATTACGTACGGTACGAAGACCCGAACAACCCCGGCCGGTTTATATACATCTACGACCCCGACGACCCGGAAGCGATATGGGTTAAAAGATATCGAAATACCGGACGTACTTTCCCTACAACCGAAGCCGAACTGCTGGCGGACTTTTTCATCGAGCCGTACCGGTGGGCCGAACGGCGCCGGGACCTACCGCCGGGGACCGAGTTCTGGTTGAACTTCTTTTCCGTCGAAACGTATATAAGAATCCGCGAGAAGTCGAAGGGCACCGACAGGCTGGGGATTCTTACGTTTATTAAACGTATGAACGCCAAAACGGTAATAGGCGGTTTGGACCAGCGATACACCGTAAAACTTTTCCCGGTAAGTCCGCGTTTCACACTCAAAACCGTATATTCCGACTACGAGAACCTTGACCGGTCGATTTCGTACCGGGAGTTGTTGAGCTGGCGCCGCTCTATTTCCGTAGAAGCCCTCTCGGAACCGGTCCGGCGCGTCTCCCTACGGGGCAAAGTCGAGCGCTTACGCGACAGAGAAAAGGAGACCGAGGAGAACGTTCCCGCGCCCGACATAAAGACGGCTACTGAATGGCGTTTCCTCGCCGAACCGGGGTATAACCTGACGAACCTGTGGGAAGTAAAACTCGCCGGCGAGCTGGCCGTCCGGCGCGAGGACGAAAACAGCGTCGGGACCGACATAACGACGAAAATCATAAGGCCGTCCACGATTTACCGCCTGAAAGGGTCCGGCAACGTCTCCGTCGAGTACGAACGGGAACAGAACGACGTCTCCGGTAGCAAGGCCAGTGATACGCTGCTCCTGAGGATCCCCGGGACGACCCACCGATGGGAAGTCGAAGTTCTCAAAGGCGTGGGCGATTACGTAACGCTGATATTTACCTACAACGCCGAAAAAGAACCCGAGAAACACGTGGAACACCGGGGCCAGGTGGATTTGCAGATATTGTTCTAAAGGCCGCCAAATGCGCGAAGCGATAATTATACTACTCATACCAACCGTCGCTCTGAGCGGCAGCTTAACGGTCGTCGGCAACGAATCGGTGCCAATCGGCGAAGTACTGACAGCCGCCGGTTCCGAGGCCGAACCCGACGTCGCGGCCGTCGAACGCCTTTACGATTTGTATGGACACCTCGATGCCGAGGTCCGGTTATCGGCTGACGGCGGTACGCTGATGATAGAAGAAGGGCCGGTTTATAGTTTAACCGCCGTATCGATAGCCGGCGAGATACCGTACGCGGCGAAAGAAGTAGAGAAACGTTTGAACGTCGACCGGGGCGACCCCCTCTCCGTTCGCACCCTCGAGCGCGGTCTCACCGCGATCCTCGAAAGCCTTCGCGACGATGGATACCTCGAAGCCGGGGTTGACTACGAAGTAAATAAAAACCCGGGAACGGGGACCGCCGACGTAACTTTGGACTTCCGCGTCGGCCAGTTATATACGGTCGGCGAAATCAGATTTCTGGGAGTAGGCGCTTTTATCGAAGACGAGTTGAGGCACCGAATGGATACGAGGGAAGGAACGCGTTTCAGCGAAGCCTGGTTGGGCGCCGACATAATAAGTATTCTTGACCTTTATCGGGAAAACGGGTATCCGAACGCGACCGCCGTCCCCGGTAATTTCGTTCTCGCCCGCGCTTTCAAAGCGGTGGATTTCACGGTTTACGTAGACGAAGGTCCTAAAGTCGTCGTCGGCGATATTATCATTTCAGGAAACGAACGAACCCGCGATAACGTCGTACGCCGCGAGTTTACCCTGAAACCAGGCGAACCGTACGACGTCTCAGACGTGCGGAAAAGCGCACGGCGCATATACCTACTCAAGTATTTCGCCGAGCCGCCCGACATAAACGTCGTGGATCCGGCCAACGGCGTATTAGAGGTAAACGTCAAGGAGCGGCGTACCTACGCGATATCGGGCGCGTTGGGATACGAACCGGCGACGGAGTACGCGTCGGCCAATCTGCTCGGGTACGTCTCGGCGTCGATCCACAACCTGTTGGGGACGGGCCGAGATATCGACGTCGGGTTCTCTCGGCCGGGTGAGAACAATCTAGACGCGGACGCCGCTTACCGGGAGCCGTGGATCGGCGGCGTCGACCTGTTCGCCCGGCCGGAGGTCGAGTACCGGGAGCGAGCGACCTATCGTCGGGTCGAAGGCGAGCTGACCCTGGGTACTCGCCCACTCGAGGGACTGACCGTCGCAGCCGGCGCCGGGTTCGGCCGCGTCTGGGAAACGGATCCGTCGCGAACCGTCAAAGCGATAGGCCGGGCCGAGTACGATACCCGCGACTACTTCCCCAACCCCCGGACAGGCTGGGAGATATCAATCGACGCCGAAGGCCGTTTCAAAGAGTACTACGACGACGGGTTCCGCGACTTCGTCCCGGCGGTCGAGTTAGACGGGTGGCGTTACTTCCCGATAACGCGGAATATGACGCTCGCTGCGCGCGGAAAGGCCGCCGGCGTCTTCGCCACCCGGTTCACCGACGACGAGTATTTTTACCTCGGCGGCCCGAGGGACCTCCGCGGCTTCCGAAACGAGCAGTTCCCGGTCTCCCATTACGCCCTCGGGACGCTAGAGTACCGATTCTTGGTCGGGCGCGACGGGCGCCTGTTCGTCTTCGCCGACGGGGCATACCGCCGGCGCCGAAGCGCCGACGGAACCGACAGCGGCTTCGAGTTAGGCTACGGCGCAGGGTTCCGCGCGCCCACGGCCCTGGGGACGTACGGCGTGGACTTCGCCGTGGCGGCGGGCGACAGCCCGCTGGACGGGAAGATACACGTTACGGTTACTCAGGAGTTTTAACCCGAAGTAAGCCGATATTAGGTCAGGGAGTACCAAACCCCAGCTCCAACTGCCCGCTTGTCGCCTCACCGACCGGCCGGTACGCGCCATCTAGGGTTACGTACTCCAGAGCGAGCGGCCGGGCGCCCAACCTTAGAAGCGTCGCCGGTTCTCGTATTTTACCGGCGCGCCGTGTCTCGATAATACGTTTCGCGATAATCGGTCCTACGCCCGGCACCCGAAGGAGTTCGCCGCGGTCGGCCGTGTTGACCTCTATCGGGAAAAGGTTCGGCCGCGCCCGGGCCCACGCGAGCTTGGGGTTCACGTCCTGTGGCAGGGCCCCGTCGGTACCGAAGGGCAATTCGTCCAGAGAGAAACCGTACATCCTTAGCAACCAATCGGCCTGGTACAGGCGCCCCTCCCGCCGAACCGGCGTTGGCCGCAGGTATTCCAACGGCGTATTCGCGACCGGCGCGAAGCCCGAGTAGTACGCTCGTCTCATACCGTCTATACGGTACAACCCATCGGCGGCAGTTAGCAACTCCACGTCGCTTTCGCCGGCAGCCCCGACGACGAACTGGGTTGTATGCCCGGCCGGCGGTCTCACGCCCCTCGATATCAACTTCGCTACCGTCTTTACCGAGCTCATTATCCCGTCTTCGAATCTCTTGTCGGGCGCGATCCGCCCGAGGTGTTCGGCGGTCGGCGCCTCCAAGTTGACCGAGACCCGGGTCGCAAGCTCCATCGCCCGGCGTATCTGCTCCTCTTCGGAACCCGGCATTATCTTCAGGTGAAGGTATCCGACGAAGCCGCGACGCCGTATCAACTCGGCGGCGGCGATTATCCGGTCCATCGTCCGGGCCGCCCCGCCGGCGTCGCCGCTGGATATAAAAGCCCCGCCGACCGCGCCCCGCCGGACTAATTCATCGAGGGCGCGAGCGAGCTCTTCGGGCGAGATAGTGTCCCTCGGTATGTCGCGGTCCTGCCGGTGGGCGCAGTACGCGCAGTTGTTCTCGCAAACGTTGGTCATCAGGACCTTGAGTACTGGCGCGCAACCGCCGGACGGCAGCTTCGCCCGGAAGATGTAGTTCTCCGGTCGGAAGCGTAGGTGGAGTTCGCGGGCGGGGAGTAACGGCCCGCCGTAACCGCACCGGTCCGAAGCCCTGTCGGGGTTGTCGCCGGGTGCCGCGGCGTCGTAAACAGCGGCGCGCGCCATCCGCCCCAACTTATCGAAAACGTCAACCACGACCCTTTTATAGCATATATTTAGACAAAACTCAACGTTTGTTTAGTATGCTTCGGAACTCTACGTCCCTTGCGTTACCCGCCGATTTCTGGTATCTTTCCCGTCAGGATGCGGCTCGCCGTCGAGATAATCGGTACCGCGCTGTTTTTCTTTCTGGGCGCGTTCATCGGCAACTTCTACCACCTGGTTCTGCGTAAGCTACCGAGGGGCCGGTACCAACTCGTGCTGCCGCCGTCGTGTCCGTCGTGCGGGCGTCCGGAACGGCGAATCTGGATGTTGCCGGTCCTCTGGTATACCGTACTCCGGGGGCGCTGCGCCAACTGCGGTGCCGGTTTGCCGGTACGGATTCTCGTTTTAGAACTGATAAGCGGCGCCGTCTGCGCGCTCATATTCTACTACTACGGGTTCGGTTTGTTCCTCGTTCAGACGATGGCCTTTTTCTTCTTCTTTTTCGTCAACTACGTAATCGAGTTCCGTTACGGCGTCGTCCTGGCGCGGTTGTTCGTACCCGCCGTCGTCGCGGGATTCGTATTCTCTTTATTGCCGGGGCCGCCGTCGCCGTCCTCCAGCGTCGCGGGCGCTTTGTTAGGCGGCGCCATAATCATAGTGCTCAAATTAATCGGAGGCGAGTTGTGGAGCCGCGAGGGCGAAGCGCGGCGACAACTCTGCATACTCGCCATCGTCGGCGCGTTTCTCGGTTGGCCTAGCGTCCTGGTAGTCCTCGGCGCGGCCGGCGCCGCCGCGTACGTGATTCCCCTCGTCGGGAAAATACTGAAAAAACGGATTAAAACAGACAACGTCTTCTACGCGGCGATATTCGTTACCGTAACCGCCGTAACTTTCTACCGCGGCGACATAATCGCGTGGTTCCTAAAGGTCCGCTGAACGTCGTAATGGAGACCTATCATCTAATAGTATACGGCTGCCAGATGAACGTCTACGACGGCGAAGCCGTCGCGACGTCCCTACAATCCGTCGGACTTCGGGAAACAGAAAAACCCGAGGACGCGGATCTGATAATCGTCTATACGTGCACCGTCCGGGCGTCGGCGGCCGAAAGGGCCGTCGGGCGGATAAATGCTCTGGGCGCGCTAACAAGGGACGCCCCGTCAAAGTACCTGGCAATAGGCGGGTGCCTGCCGCAAGCCGAAGCCGATAATCTGCTGGATGCGTGCCCCGACGTGGACCTGGTCTTCGGGACCGGTCAACTCGGACGTGTCTCCTCGTTCGTCGACCTTCTCGAGACCGGCGGCGGGCCGTACGTTCTGGTGGACGAAACCGAATGGGAACCTTCGGTAGCGCTCGCGGCCCGTACGTCCCCGGTCCGGGCAAACGTTTCCATTATGCGCGGCTGCAATAATTACTGCAGTTACTGCATCGTTCCGTATGTCCGGGGCCAGGAACGGTCCAGACCGACACGGGACATAATAGACGAGGTGGACGAGCTTATCCAAAGCGGCTACAAAGACGTTACTTTGATTGGACAGAACGTGAACTCCTATCGCGACGGCGGCGTCTCCTTCGCCGAGTTACTTCGCAAGATTGACGCCCTCTGCGACGGGGCATTCCTTCGCTTCACCACGAACCACCCCAAGGATATGGGTGAAAACGTCGTCGGCACGATGGCCGACGGGCGGAACGTGGCAAGGCACCTTCATCTCCCCCTCCAGGCCGGTTCAGATAGAATCCTCGCCGAGATGAACAGAGGGTACACGGCGTCCGATTACGTTAGGCTCGTAGATAATATAAGAAAAGCGGTTCCGGGGATATGTTTGACGACGGACGTAATGGTCGGATTCCCGACAGAGTCCGAACGGGAGTTCGAAAAAACTTTAACCTTGGTAAAGAAAATAGGTTTCGATGGGGCTTACACGTTCGTTTACTCGCCCCGCGAAGGTACGGCGGCGGCGGAACGCCCGGACGACGTTCCGCCCGAAGAAAAACGGCGCCGTATTACCGAACTAATAAAAGCCCAGCGGGAGATATCGCTGGAGAGAAACGAAGGTTTCGTCGGAAGGGAAGTCGTAACCCTAGCGGAGAAACTCAGCCGCCGGGCCGACGACGAGACCGCCGGGCGGATAAGCGAAAATAAAACTGTTAACTTCCCGGGGACTTACGCGCCCGGCGAAATGCTCCCGGTCAAAATAACCGAAGCGTCATCGTGGACGCTTCGCGGTAAAGTGATTGGAACGACCGGGGTTTAAGCAGCGTTAACCTTTTTTGCGTTTAAAAAACCCGAGGAACGCGTGTATCAGTATCGAGATGGAAATGCAGTCGAACGATACTATGAACGGGAAAACGGCGAAGTCGCACCAAGGGTAATCGAGGTCGAAAAGACCGGTCAGCCTGAATATAACGAACAGAATAGTACCCATACTCACCTCACATGGTTGCGGTTAAACAATATATAGGTAAACGATAACTCCTCTTCCCTTCTTCGATCGCCTTGCGTCGGGCCACGGCTATTTCCTCTACGCGTTTTTCACGTACGGTCGCCGCGAGTAGCCGCCGCAGGTTATACATTTCGGCGTCCTCTTCTTCCGCCAACCGTTCCAGCGTCCAACTCGCGTCCAACGTCCTGGTAACAACGTTCCCGAAGCCCGCGCGTTTCGCATACTCCCCGATTCTAGTCCCGGCCCCCGGGTCGGCGCCGTATCCGACCAACGCGTTTATTACCTCATCCTTCGACGACGCCTCCGGCGGCCCGTCCACCAACGAGTAATAATCGGGTTCGGCGAATATTAAAAGCTGTCCGCCGCCCTTCATTACGCGCCGCGCTTCGGCGAAAACCGTACCCGGTTCCGCCAACCACATCACGGTAAAAGCAAACGCGACTACGCCGAAAACACCTTCGTTGAAAGGCAACGCCGACGCGCCGGCGGTAATGTATTCCCCTTCCCTATTCTGTGTCGCGTACGCTAGGGCCTCCGGTCTTACGTCGACGCCCACCGCGTATTCGCGGACGCGACCGTCCAGTTCGTTAGTCAGCCCGCCTGTCCCACAGCCGACTTCTAAAGCCCTATCGTAGTTGCGGATACCGACGTTCCTATAAATCCGCTTCCGGTGCGCCGCGTACCACGAGAGCTGGCGGTCCTCCTCCTGCGGTCCGCCGAAGACGCCGGCGGCGTCAAGTCGTCGCGCCCACTCGACCAAGCCGTTCATACTACGGGTTGGACGCGTAGTCCGGGCAACAGACGATCCCCTCCGCGGTTATCACCAACGGACAACCGGCGCCGCATAACTCGATATCCGGACACCCGTCGCATTTCTCGGGTGCGTAGTCCCTCTCGCGGATGCTCTTCGCGACCTCGTGGTTATATATTTCGGACCAATCGTCGGTCAGGATGTTCCCAAGCGGTTCGTAATAGGACTGGCACGGAAGGACCGTACCGTCGGGTTCGACGCACATGTTATACTTGGCGGCCGTGCAGCACTTGACGCCCACGTCCAGCTCTAGCGGGTTGAACCGGCAGTACTGAGTGGGCGTGTACCACGTAAACGTCATCCCGGTTGCATAACAAGCGTCCCGCATCCTCGCGACGTACGGCGCAAGCTCCGACTCGCGCAAAGCGTAATCTATAACCGTCGCGTCGCCGGAATATATTATCCCGTTCGCCGCCACGTTGTTTACGCCGAGAGTGGACAGGAACGAGATAAGTTCTTCCAGGCCGTCGGCGTTCTTCTTCGTAATAGTCGTGTTCGTGACCAGGTAAACGGGACTCGCGACGACGTTCCTAATCCCTTCGACCGTCTGTTCCAGCGCGCCGGGTACGCCCACCATCTCGTCGTGGACCGCCGGGTCGGCGGACTCGATTGTTATCTGGACGTGGTCCAAACCCGCTTCTGCGAGGCTTTGTACGAAGCTCGCGTCCGCCATCGCCCGGCCGTTGGTCAGGACGCCGGTGATTACGCCGAGCTCCTCGGCGTGCTCCACCAGCTCCAACAGGTACGGGTTCTCGGTCGGCTCCCCGCCGGTGAACGTTACGTGGGGGACGCCGACACCCCAGAGCTTGTCTATTACGCGTTTGAAACCGTCCAGGTCGAGCGTTTCGCCGTCGCGGTGTACGACGTTGTAGCAGTGGGGACAGGAGTTGTTACACCCGTACGTCAGCGCAACGTCCATACGGTACGGTACCGTCACGTCTATCGTAAACGGTTCCACGCGTTGGGCGCCCAGATACGACACGGGGCACCGTTTGTCGCCGGCGGCCATCATCTCGATAGTCTCGCGGAGACGCGAGAGGTCTTCGGCAAGCTTCTTTTTCGAGACGCCCCGATACCGTTTCTTCATCGTCGCGACTATCTCTTCGTCGTCCAGACCCTCGATGATATACCGGGACATCTCGGCGCCGGTCTGGTTCAGATGGAGTACCCTGGCCGCGTTTATCATCAGTATCCCCTCGCCGCCGGGGTCAATGCGCAGGTGTAGACGGGCGTCGAAGTCCTCCCCTTCCTTGCGCAGGTGGTAGATACCCTCGGTCAGCGGTTTCTTCTTGGTTATAAACGCGTCTTTGAATTTGGTAAGTACGGACATTTAGGTTCCCTTTATAAGGTAGGGTAGTTTACCGCCCTCCGCCGGCGCAGGCGCAGGCACACCCGGCGCAGGCGCACGCGCAGGCGCATCCGCCGCCACCGCCGCCGCCGATACCCCCGCCCCGGCTCACCGGCGGCGGGTTCGTTACCGCGGTTACTTTTCCGGTGAACGACTCTATCTTCCCGACGACGCCGGAGCTAATGCCCTCTATCTTTGATATGATACCGTGGGCGAAGCCGGAGCCGGGAAGCTGCGGCAGGCTAATCTCACCCACAGACGGCGCGGCGACTCCCGCCGACGGCGCCGAAGGCGGCGTCGCATAAACCCACCAGGCCGGCGTCGGGATGTACGTTACCCCACCGAATATGCTGTTCGTCCGGTCGTCGAAGTCGTCGTCGAGCATCGTCCACTCGAGGCTGTTGGAGAACTCCTCGGCCTTGAGCTCGGGCGTCGCCGCTTCGGCGACCAGCCGCCACGCCGTGTTGACTATGGAACGATAGTACTCGACGGTCTCGCTGTACGAGAAACCGCTCATCTTGGACTCCAGCTCGTCGATCATACTGACGATAACATCCTGGAGCTTGTCGCGGTCGAGATCACCGTCGGATTCTATCGCTTCGATGAAAGCAGTTTCGTACGGGCGGAGCCCGTTCTCCGATATATCCTGGGGTTTCAACTTAAGCGGGTCTTCGGATACCACGGCCACGGCGCCCTTCTTCATCAACCCAAACATCACCATCGTCAGGACTTTATCCAACGGTTTCTCGAGTAGCAAAGCCGCCTCGGGGGCCGCCAAACCCCGTTTGATGCCGACGCCCTCGACTTTGGCTAGCGGCGGCAGGTACTTCATCCGGCGCCGGCGCTTGCTTATCGCGCCGATGATACCTATGAGCACGAAGATGCCGACCGGGAACAGGCAGCCGATGAAAGACGCCACGTACTCGATCGCTAAAACGAACAACCCGAGTATCGCGCCTATCCACTCGAACTTCGGCGGCGGTTTGGCTTCCGCTACAAAATCCCTGGGGAACGATACACCGATAGTGTACATCTTCGACGGCGATGCGTCCGGTACCCGGTACTCGTAAACGACGAGGCCGTCTTCCCGGACGTACATATTGGTCGGTACCGCTTTGGACTGGTGGTAACGGGTCATATCCCCGGTAACGCCGGGCGGGAAGACTATTCGGATAGTGAGGTCTTTGTCGCCGTAGCAGTATTCGCTGCCGAAGTAGTTGGTTCCAAAAACCACGGACGCGTAACTCTCGTCGTCCTCGTCCTCGTAAACCATGTGGTAGTTACGGCCGTGAACGTGGAGGACCGCCGTTTCGCCCGGGTAAATTGGTATATAGGGGACTGTATCCAAATGTATTTCGACGCCTACATCGATATACTCCGAAACTCTGATATCGTATATCGGCGTTCCGTTCAGCTCGGCTGTTACCGAACTCAGGTCGTAATCGTTCGACGGGAACCCGACGTCTATTATGTCTATAGGGTCCGCCGACGGGTCGTTATAGAAAACCGTTTCATAGTCTATATCGAGGCTGGAATCCTGGTTTATGATAACTTCGACCGTCTCGCTCGGTACCATAAACCAGTAGTAGGTCGCTCCGGCGGGCGCAGCCGAGAGTAAGGCGGCCAATACTATCGTCGGAATGGACGTCCAGAAAAACCCTTTAACCCGCCTCGTTACCATTTCGGTTGCTCCTCCAGGTGATACGTAGTACCGCAATACGGGCACGAGATGACCGCGGCGCCGGCCTTTACCTCTATGCTGTCCTTCCCTAATACCGCGCCGCAGGCCTTACACTTCAGCTGTTCGGTGGACATATCACCGGCCAACTCCACCCGCTGTACTATCTCGGTCTTCTTCTCAGCTTGCGCGGATCGATACCCGCCGTACATTGTGGCGCCGGCGACGCCGAGAAACACGAGAGCCACGACGATCAGGCAGGCGCCGACGCCCAGACGGGAACCCGGGTCAGTAGCCGCCGAATCAGTCGCCGCAATAATAAACAGGATACCGAATAATACGAGAACCAAAGCCAGCATCACTAAAGGTAAGCCGACGATGCAACCCCACGGTTTCATTTGTTAACCTCTTTCGAACCTACCACCGAAAACGGGGAAATAACTCTGATTTACGCCCGTATATATATTTCCTCTATATTATTCGACCGGCCGGTTAAAATCAAGGACAATCGAAACGGAACTCCCCCGTCTTTATACCCAGATAGACGTAACAACCTAAACCTACTGAATATATAATCGGCGTCGGTATCGGGTTCTTTTTCGCTTTGAAGGCAACGCAATTTTTAAGAATAAGCTATTACGCCCTTCCACATCGTCTTCTTTGGGGTATCCCGGCTATCGTATGAAAAAACCCCCGAACCGGGGGCTTTTTTCGCTTATAGCTAACGTTCTATCTATTTTCGTACCGCTCAATAATCTTACGGAACAGGTCGACGGCGCCGTCAAGGGCGATGTTCTCGCGGGTTATTCTGACTTTCGTACCGGTAACCTCGATAGCGACTTTTATCGTCAGTTCCTCTACGACCGGTTCTCCTACGACCGCCGGCTCCGTAACCGTAGGTTCGACCGCCAGCGGTTCCTCAGCGACGACCTCTGCGGGTTCCGGTACCGGTTCGACAGGAACCGGTTTGGGTTCTTCAACCGGTACTACAGGTTCCTCCTCCTTCAACTCGGGGACTTCCGGAATTTCGACGGTAGGAACCGGTTCCGGCGCCGCCGCGACCGGCTCGACGATTTCGCCCACAGGTACTTCTATCGTCGGAATCTCGGGCAGCTCCAACCCTTCGATAACAGGCGGTTCGATTTCCTCTTCGATAACCGCCGCTTCGGCTACGGGTTCCTCCGCTGCGGCGACTTCAGTTTCAGGCGCTTCGGCTCCTTCCCATGCTTCCGGTAGCGGGAACTCGACTTCTTCGGGTAGCTCGATTTCTGCGATTTTCGCCGCTTCCTCGGAGGCGACCGGTATCTCGGTCATATCGGGCGGGGCGATATCGATGTCCAGGTCCGGGCCGATTACCTCCGCTCCGGCCGTTACGGTCGGCGGTATATCGGGGACACCTTCCGGCGGCGTTATTTCTATCTCGAGATCCGGCGCCGGCGGCATTTCGGCGTCAGGTATGGCCGTTCCCGCGGCTTCCGGCGGCGGCGGCAGTTCTATATCGGGAACCCCTGGCTCACCGGCGGCTGGCGGTTCAGTTACGGCCGCGGGGCTTTCGCCGACCGGTACTTCCTCGGGTTCCGGCGGCGGAGGGAACGAGCCCAAGTCGAATTCTTCCGCGGGCGTCGTTTCCGGCTCTCCCGTACCGTCTATTGACGTTTCGAACGTATCGGCGCCCTCGGCCGCTAGCTTTTCGCGTAGCTTCGCCGCCCGCTCCTCGTTCCGTCTTTTTATCGCCTCTATCGGGTCTTCCGTGGTTTCTCGGTCGGGCATAAAGGCTCCTCTATTGTTGGTTCGTCACGCAGTATTTATCTTACTCGGAACACCCTTAATTGTCAAGGGTTTTTTAATTTTCCGGTATAGTCCGAATAGCTATACTGTATGTAGATACACACTTTACCACGTTCTTCGGAATCGAGCTTGTGTATTCCCGCCGTCGCGAGCGTACCCGGGTTTTGCGACGTCCGTTAAGTGCGGATGAAACGCCGTTCTAAAATACCCTTGACAATTCTCCTTAAATAGTGTAGATTACCGCCCTCCGCCGGAAGGCGGGTTTATATTTGGATATATGGTTACTAACAAAGAAGAAAAACGGCAAGTTATCGAGAAGTACCGACTGCACGACGGCGATACCGGTTCGCCGGAAGTCCAGATCGCGCTTTATACCGACCGGATAAACTACATTACAGAGCACCTACGGCAACACCCGAAAGACCACCACAGCCGTAGGGGACTTCTCTTATTAGTCGGTAAAAGGCGCCGTCTACTCGATTACCTCCGCAAGAAGGATATCGAGAGGTATAGGGACGTTATTCGCAGCCTCGGTATACGCCGCTAGGCCTCGAGCGGCCGATTACGAGCGTTCGTGGAGGCCCGTAACCGCGAACGAAAAGATAGGCTACACCCGGATTTAAACGAAACTGGCGCGGATTAACCGTGCCGATTCTTTCGCTACCGCGCTAGTAACCGCATGCCGTAAGAGTTTTACCGCCTACGCTCGTCCGTTCGGAATCCAAGCCGCCCGGCTTTACGTACTACCCCCCAAAATAGCTTCTGCTATTTTCAAGTCCAAAGACCGCGTTATTTTGATATTCGCGACGCCCCCCTCGACCGTAACGACCCGGCCGCCGTAACGTTCGACCAAAGCGGCGTCGTCGGTAGCGCGGTAATCCTCGGCCGCCGCTCGCTCGTGGAGGTCAAGTATATAGCCGAGCTCGAAACCCTGAGGCGTCTGGACGGCTCGTAAAAACTCCCGGTAAAGCGTCGCTTCGATGGCCCCGCCGACATCGGCGCGTTTTATCGTATCATCCACGGGTATTACCGGTACAACGCCGTCGGCGGCCGGAACCGCTTCGAGAACCCTTCGCGCCAGACCCGCGTCCGCCAGCGGCCGGGCCGCGTCGTGTATTAGAACCACGCTCTCATCGGAAACGATATCCGCCAAGAACCGGAGACCGTTTCTAGCCGAGTCCTGTCGTTCCGCCCCGCCTTCCACTACGCCCGCCAACTTCCCCGCGGACGCCGGTTCCGCCGTTTCTTTAACTCGGTCTATAGACTCGGCGGCGACGGTTATTACTACCCGGTTAACCTCCGGCATTCCCGCGAACAGCTCAACCGAGTACGTTAGTACCGTTTTCCCAGCCAAAGGCGCGAAGCTCTTGTCCACGCCTTCCATTCGGCTAGACGCACCAGCCGCCAATATCAACGCGACGGCTTTATTTCCAAGTCCAGAGCTTAACATATAGAATCAACCGCGCCCGTACCGCGGCGCGTTTACGGTTCCCCGTTCCGGATGCGTACTACGGTCAGTGCCCCAACCCTTTCACGAACTCCAGGTCGGCTTCGTCTGGAATTCTGGTGAATATCATCCGCCCAGCGGTCGTCTGGAGTACGCTCGTTACAAGCACGTCTAGTTCGTCGCCAATGCGGTCCTTCCCGCCTTCAACGACTATCATCGTCCCGTCTTCCAAGTAACCGACACCCTGCCCCTTTTCTTTACCGGTCTTTACAACCTGGACGGACATAAGTTCACCCGGCAAGACGACGGGCTTGAGCGCGTTGGACAGGTCGTTGACGTTGAGTACTTCGACGCCGTGTAGCTCGGCTATCTGATTTAGGTTATAATCGTTCGTAACGAGGCTTCCGCTCTTGTCTCTGGACAGGCGAACCAGCTTCTCGTCGACGGCTTGGACGTCGTCGTAATCGGTCTCGTTAATATCTACCGTTATTCCGGGGGTTTTTTGAATCTTGTTCAACATCTCCAGGCCGCGGCGCCCCCGGTTACGCTTTAGCGGGTTGCCACTATCCGCTATCGCCTGTAGTTCGTTCAAAACGAAACGCGGTATCACGACGACGCCTTCGAGGAATCCGGTCTCGAGGAGGTCCGCGATGCGCCCGTCTATAATAGCGCTAGTATCCAGGACCTTCGGTTTCGCGGCCGCCGTCTTCGCGGTTCCTACCGATGCAAGGAAGGATATTTCGTCACGTTTAACTACAGCGAGTACTGTTCCTAAATACCCGAATATAAGAACTACGACCGCGTACAGAAAATCGGGCGCGTTTTCGATAACCCGGCCGACCGCGTAAGCGAAAAGGTTCCCGGTAACGAGGCCAACTATTAAACCGAGGGCGCCCGCTACGACCGTTTCCACGGAATTACGTTCGAGAAGTAGTTCGACAACGATAATAAAAACGCCGGCTATCAGCCCGCCGACGATACCGATATACTGGGCGGCCGGCGATTTGTGGATAAAAGGCGCAAAGTAGTACCCCACCAACGTAGTCGCAACAACGAGGAAAAAACGTAAAAACTTAAGGGTCATCGTCCGCGGCCCCTTTGGAAACAAGTTCCCGCGCTTCGTCCGATAGCTTAGCGGCTATATCCGACGGGAAACCCCGCCGTATAAGAAAAGCGTAAGTCCTCTTCTTCGCGTCGCCGGGCGATCCCATTACGAGACGGCGTTCGAAGCCCATAAGGGCGCGCCGTGCAAGTATTTCTTCGTCCTCCGTCAGGATTTCCTCTACGGCAGATTCGGCAATCGTAGCGGTGACGCCTTTCGCTTTGAGTTCTATAACCAGAGCTCGTTTACCCTTGGGTTTCAACGCGAGCCGGTCACGAACCCAAGCCCTTGCGAATTCCGCGTCATCCAAATACCCTTCGCCGGTTAAACGCTTCACAACCAAGGAGACCGTAGCGGTAGAAAAACCCTTCAATAAAAGGCGTTTCTCGACTTCTGAAGTCGACCTGCGTCTAAACGTCAGAAAGTGTAACGTGTATCTATACGCTCTATCCTCGTCGGCGGCCGCAAGGAGTTCCTCGGTTTCTCCGGCCGTCAATTCCCGACCGACGGTAATATCCGACAACTCCGCGTCAGTCCTGTATAACCCGCATACGAAGTCCCCGTCGACGAATACCGAAACCCGCGAAGGGTCTCCTTTCTGCTCTTTAACGGCGGTAATCCTACCCATCCGCGTTCAAACCGTTTCTTTCCCTGCGATCCACTACGACTTTTGAACCCTCTACCGTTTTACCGTATTTTTTCAACTCGGTCGCGACATCGACCATCTGTAAGTAGTTGGAATACCGCGCGTCGGTGTTCACAACCACCGCTATCGTAACCGTAAAAACACAGGGGTAACGTTTTTCCTCGCCGGTTCTCGCCTTCGATATAAAATAACCTCTCGCCAAGTCTTCGGCGTTGAATAACATTTCAGATTTCGTTTCGAAAACTTCGATTATTTTTTCGCCTAATTCTTTCGGTTGTTCGGCCGTCGTAAGGACAACAAAATCGTCGCCGCCTATATGTCCGACGAAAACGCCTTCGCCATACTCCGCCGCTACATCAGTAAGCACTTCGGCCAACAATTGTATCGCGACATCACCCTGGGAGTAACCGTAATTGTCGTTATACGCTTTAAAGTTATCCACGTCAATAACCATTACGGCGAATATTTTACCCTCCGCTAAAAACTCCGAAGCGCGCCGTTCTATCGTAACGCTTCCCGGCAAACCGGTCAACGGGTTGGACTCCCGGTGCTGCGCCGTACGTAAGAGAACCATCCTAACGCGGGCAAGAAGCTCTGTTCTGTTAAACGGCTTTGTGATATAGTCGTCGGCGCCCGCTTCCATCCCGGTAACCTTATCTTTCATATCCCGTTTAGCGGTCAGTATAACTATCGGTATTTGGCTAGTAAGGAAACCGTCCTTTAATCGGCGGCAGACTTCGTACCCGTCGTAAACCGGTATCATTAAGTCAAGCAATATAAGGTCGGGTGTTACGTCGGTCGCTTTTTCCAACGCCGACGCGCCATCGTTTACGGCCATCACCCGATAACCGGCAAGCTCCAAGCTGAACTTAATTATCTCCAGGACGCTATCGTCGTCCTCGACGACGAGTATAAGCTCGCCATTTGCGTTAGTACTCATCTGAATCCGAAGACGGGTAAAAAGCCCGCCCGCGCCCGGGCGGGCTTTGTAACTTCCTTCGATGTACTTTCGAACCGGTTATCGTAGCGAATAATTACCGTCGGTACCGGAAGCTTCCAGGTTGAGGGACATCCGTTGGTCCGCGACGATATCGATAGAACGGTTCCATATTACATCCGACGGGTATTTTTCGCCTGACGAACCCGTCCCGGACCACATTACGATTTCGACATTACGCGTACCTTCAAGTACATTCGCGACGGAGATACTACCGGGTTTTAGTTTATACGTCGTTATATCGCCGCCGCTTGTACTTACGCTTACGACTTCGGACCAATTGGTGAGGGTGGTCCGACGTTCGCCGTCCACGTAAACGCCGAAGAAAACGTTCAACGTTCCGTTACCCTTAGCGCTCCAGGAACCGTCGATATCGATATCCAGGTCGCCGTAAATCTCGGTCTGCTTTACCGTATAAGTCGCTGGGTTTTGTAGGAACGAGATGAAGTCGTTGGTCGCGCCTTTTTCCTGTAATTTAACGATGTTATCGGGCGTCGTCTGGAACTTACTACCGTGCTTCAGCATAAGCTCTATCAGCAACTCTTCGGAAGCGCCGCCGTCCATCAACTTGAAGACGTTTTTCTCGTCGAATTCGAACTTTAGTCCGCTCGACAGCGTCTGAGCAATGATTAGTTCGTGCTCGACTTCGTTCTCGATCATCTTCTTAATATCGTTGACCGACAACGGTTTGGCTTTCTCGGCGTGCGCCGCCGAAACGACCAAAACTAAACCAATTAAAAAAACCGCTAACCTGTTCATACGCTTATATACCTCCTTGGTATTACGAATGGTTAGGCCTTTGACCGGTAGCTCCCGGTCCAGGGAATATATCATAACCCATTTCGGCTGTCAATTATATCTACAAAAATACACGCCCCGTACCGGCCCGAACGTCCGGCGATAGACGACTACGCGGTTTCGGTAGCGTGTAAGATCTTCCTGGCGGCGGCTTCGTCTACTACAAGTTGTTGTTTTAACTCGGCCAGTCCGGTGAATTTCCGCTCCTCGCGTATGAAGTCCACGAACGCTATTCTTACGGTTTCGCCGACGAGGTTCCCTTCGTAACCGAATAAATGAACCTCGGTCGAAGACGCGCCCGAGTTGGACACCGTCGGCCGCGTCCCCACGTTCACGAACCCGCCGTACGATCCGTCGGGGATACTTGTTCCGGCGCGAGGATGTCCGCCTTCGCCGTCCGAGCACGAACGCGCCGATTCGAATTGTTCGTTACCGACGTATACCAACGCGGCGTATACACCGTAACCCGGTAGCAGTTTACGCTTCGGTTTAAGGTTAGCCGTCGGATACCCGAGTTCGGGCCCGGCTATACCATCACCCGGGACAACTATACCCTCGATTTCGTACTTATAACCCAATAAGCGGGCGGCCGCCGCGACGTCGCCGTCTTTCAACCGCCGCCGGATAAACGTGCTGGATATAACGCGACCGCCGACAGCCAGGGGCGCCGCGGCGCGTACTTCAAAGCCGTGTTTTTTGCCCATAGCTGCCACCGTACTGAAATCGCCGGCGCCGCCCCGGCCGAAACGATGGTCATAACCGACGCACACGCCGGCCGCGGCCAGCCCGTTTACGACGTACTCCTCGATGAACGAACTCGCGTCCAAACGTTGAAGGTCGTCGCCGAAATCGATAAGTAATACACCGTCAATCCCGGTCGCGGCCAGCTTCTCGAGCCGTTCGCCGGTGTAGTTCAACGCTTCGGCTCGCCAATCATTGCTTGTGGGCGCGACGAACGTAAAGACGACGCTCGCGCCCGCGCCCAACTCGGCCATTTCGCGTAATTCGTCCAGGATCGCGCGGTGTCCGAGGTGCACCCCGTCGAAGAACCCGACGGTAACGTACGGTTTCTCGACCGGGTTCCGGGCGAATTCGGCAAGGTCGCGCCAGACTTCCATCGCCTCGTACTATATACCAAAGGACTTACGAAATCAACGTAATCTACCGGGAGCGAATGCGCCCGGTTTCCCCGTCCGTTTAATCCATACCGAACTGATATTACTCTACTTTACGTGATAAGGTATTGTTATCGCGTAATCTTCTGTGATATACTCCGCCAATGTTTTGTAGAAACTCCGTAGTCGCTATTCTAAGCGTTCTTACCGTCGCGGCGGCTGCGGCGGCGGACGATGGCGCGCCCGCGGCGGCGGACGACGGCACGGTCGCGGCGGAGGTTTTTGAGTTGAAAAAAATATCCGTCGGCGGGAACAGGCTTTACACCGACGGGGAGATTAGAAACGCCCTCGGTCTCGAGAAAGGCGTGGTATACGAAAGATACCTTTTCGACTACCTACTCGAAAAAGGTATAGAGACCGTTAAGAACAAGTACGAAACGGAAGGCTATCTCGACGTTCGGATAAGCTGGTCATTCCGCGACGTGGAAGAAGACAGCCGTAAACTCGAGATTAAATTCAACGAAGGTGAGCGTACCAAACTAGCCGACGTTTTACTTCGGGGGGTGGAAAAAGAGGATTACCTTGAAGTCCGGGACAACCTAGGCGTCGACGCCGGCGACCCGATGGCCGAGGGACTCCTTCGCCAGGGTATCGATAATATAGTAAGGTACTATGGCGACCGCGGATACGCGAAAACTTCAGCTACTTACGAACTGGACAGAGATACCCGGGTGGTTACGTACAACGTCGAAGAAGGCGACGTGATGACGGTCGGTATCATCGACGTCGTAGGGAATGTGAAAACTAGACCCAAAATAATCACGCGGGAACTCGAGTTAAAAACCGGCGACGTTTACAACGAGTCGAAGTTGGCGAAAAGCCGAGAAAATATATATAAAACCGGTCTGTATAAAGACGTAACGGTACGGAAGTTTTTTCCGGGGGACGAAGATACGCTGGACGAGACGGGACGGAGGTTCGGGCCTAAAGCCGACGAAAAGCTGGCCGAATTTAAAAAACGTATAGAAGCCCGAAGGGGTATAACCAACGTGGTCGATATCATAGCTTTCGTACAGGAGGATAAGTTCCGGTGGGTCGAAGTAAAACCCGGTTACAGCTCACCGGACCGGGTCGCCATCAGCGTCGGTTGGGGCGACAACAACTTCCTGTTTAACAACGGGCAATCACTGGTTTTACGGGGGGATTTCGCTTACGGTTTCTCCGAAAACAACTACGAAATTAAAACCGACGCTACATATACGGAACCGTGGCTCTTCGGATACCCGTATAGAGGCGTTTTGCGGCTATTCTTCGAACAAGGAATATACGAGAACTACAATTATTGGGAAACCGGTTTAGAACCGAAAGTTATAAAAGAGCTTACCGAGCACTTCGAAGTGTCCGGCGGTTTGAAAACAAAAAGGTCTTCACTCGACGCTAGTGTTAGTACCGACGACCCGGAAGCGGGCGATAAAATTAAACGCCTTTACCCGGAAGCCGGCGTAAAAATCATGACGAGTTTCATCTTTACGGGAACGTACGACTCGAAAGACGACCCGTTCAACCCACTAAAGGGGAACTACGCATATCTATCGGAAGAAACGGCCGGCCTGTTGTTGCCTTCCGGTTTGGATTTTTATAGGATAATAACCGACTTCGCGCGTTTTCAACAGGTAGGACCCCGGGCCACTATCGGGTTCCATACTCACATGGGATACATCGCCCCGTTCGGCGGGACGTCCGATATCCCAGCTTACGAGCGGTTCTTCGCCGGCGGCGGTTACTCTGTCCGGGGGTTCGGCGAACGCAGCCTGGGTCCGAAGGATTCGGCCGGTAACCCTCTTGGCGGGCGTATACTCGGCTACTTCAATCTCGAATTCCGTTTTCAGCTTCCGTTCGTCGAAGGAATTCGCGTCCCGGGGCTCGGTTTGAACCTCGGGAACTTCTGGAGCGGCTTCTTCTTCGACGGAGGGAATGCGTGGAACAACCTGAAAGAGGTACGAAAGGAAAAACTACGATACGGCGCGGGCCTGGGGATACGCTATAACACGCCCGTCGGCCCGCTCCGTTTTGATTACGCACGGGAGATAGATACGACAACCGGCGATGAACCGAGCGTCTTCTACCTCGCGTTCGGCCACGCGTTTTAGGGACCGGGGCGGGCCTTCGAACGTTGGGAAGAGTAACGTGACTTCCCTACCTGCGGGTATAGGCTACGGTTATCGCTAGATTCCCGTTAGGAACAAGTCCCGTCGAGATAGAATACGGAGTAATGGGAATAGTTATAGAGCTGATACACTCTTACTAAAAGGGGCGTAACTACGTTCGTTATCGAAGTAGGCCTTACACTTCTCTAACGTCCTAAGAAGTTCGCTCTTACCGACGTAAAAACGCCAATCCCATCGATTATAACGGTGCATCTTGGACGCGATTAACCTGCGGATGAATTGGCTAGCAACGCTATTCGCATCATATACGAAAGTACCGCATTCGTCCTCAACAACGATATAGGGGTTTCCATCCACTACGTAAGGTAACTCTTCCAAGTCCTGTATTTTTACACCCGCAAGCGTTTGTTCAACTTCGGGGTTTATAGAAACCGGGCAAGGTACTATATGGACATGGGCGTGTACGACACAACAACCTCCGCGACGAACATCGCTAAACGCCCCATGTTCGAATATTATCGGTTTACAGTATAAGTCGCTTAAACAACCAGCTACTAATCGCACTCCTTCCAAGATTTCGTAAAACCCTTTCGAGTTTAAGGCTACCCACGAAGGAACGTGTTCCTTAGACACGACCAACATATACCCTTCGGTTATTTGACCGAACGATGGGATCGCAACCAAGGAAGACGTTTCGGTAACTACTCTAGTTAGGTTTTCGCCGAAAACGGCGGAAAAAAGATTAGGTGTTTGGCCGGATATTATCTCGTCGCATAACGTACACCGCTTCATCACGTTACTTATATCGTAGTCATATATAGATTCGGACAAGCGATCCCTATCAAGAGTCAGCATTATACCCACCCTAAAGCTATTGAAACCTAAGTTATTAGAGGTTCGTACAATATCCTTTCAAGGTAACTGAAAATATCTCCCTCGTTATACGACAAAGGACGGAAATTCTCGTTTCGTTCTAACCTTAACTTCAACTTTTCACCGTTTTTTACCGCCCATACGTTTCCGCCGCCG
>CP070755.1:2278701-2319796 GCA_020348885.1 Candidatus Coatesiibacteriota bacterium
ATTACCGCAACCCTTTTGCCCTAGGTGTAGTTGACCCGTTCCCTTCTAATTCACGAAGCGATATGCTACATTTACCCCAATGCCCACCTGCCAGGTCTGCCACACCGAATCGCCTACAATCGCCGGGTTTCTCGGCGTTTGCCGGGCTTGTATAGTCGAGCGGCCCGACGACGCGCGGCCGTTTATTGACGCGGCCCACCGGGCGAACCGGGAACGGTACGGCCTTCCCCCTTTCCCGCCCGACGACCCGGAGGGCCGTCCGTGCCGGCGCTGCGGCAACGAGTGTCGGATACCGCCCGGCGAACGCGGCTATTGCGGTATGGTGGAAAACGCCGACGGCCGGGTTCGGACGCTGGCGACCGTCGGTCGAGGTTACCTTTCGTGGTATCACGATCCGCTGCCGACCAACTGCGTCGGGTCGTGGGTCTGCCCCGGCGAGACCGGCGCCGGCCACCCCCGGTACGCGAACCGGCCTGGCCCGGAACACGGCTACACGAACCTGGCCGTCTTCTACCACTCGTGCACTTTCTCGTGCCTTTTCTGCCAGAACAGCCACTTCCGGCACGAGTACCTGCGCGGCGCCGCTTCCGCCGAGGACCTGGCCGGCGCCGTGGACGCCCGGACCGCGTGCATCTGCTACTTCGGCGGCGACCCGGCTTCTCAGCTGAAGCATTCCTTAGGCGCGTCGAAGCTGGCTACGAAGGCGGCCCGGCGCGACGGCCGGATACTTCGGATATGCTGGGAGACCAACGGGTCGACGTCGGGCCGGTGGGCCCGGCAAATGATGAAGATAGCGCTGGAGTCCGGCGGGTGTATCAAGTTCGACATGAAGGCCGCCGACCCGAACTTGCACCGCGCGTTGACCGGCGTGTCGAACAGGCAAACTTGGGAGAACCTGGCGGCGCTGGCAGAGTATATACCGGAGCGGCCGGACCCGCCGCCGCTGGTGGCGAGTACGCCGTTGGTCCCCGGGTACGTGGACGCGAAGGAGGTGGGCGCGATAGCCGCGCGCCTGGCGGCACTGGACGCGGACATTCCGTACAGCCTGCTCGGGTTTCACCCGGCGCACCGGATGAACGACCTGCCGACCACGTCGGCGGAACACGCGCGCCGGTGCGTAGAAGCGGCGGAATCGGCGGGACTCACCCGCGTCCACGTCGGCAACCGGCATCTTTTGTCAAGGGATGATTACGGCGAAAAGTAACGAAAAGGCGAGTAATACGGGCGCGATCTTCTATCTCTTAAGGTATTTTTTATCCCCCCTAACCCAACCTAAATATAACCTGGTACCGTCAATATCACGCGGGCCGACCGGTATATCCTTCCGCCCATCCAACCCAAACAACCCGGCGAAACGCCGATAATCGCCGAAAGACTAACAGGTTCGATTGAAAGAATGAACGAACATTAACGCTGCTTCAGCGTTGAACTTCCGCGCTATCGTCACGGCAGACGCGGTAACGGGAAAGGTGTGGCGGCAGTAGAGTAACTTGAACCGGTCGTATACCTGTGTGATAATCTAAACGTATGGAAGTTGATTAAAATCGGGAGAGGAAGTAATCATGTTGCAAAACCAAAAAGACGGGACCGTGTCCTTGACCGTTTCTCCCTTCGTTAAAGTCGTCCTTACCGTGATTGCCGCGGCCCTTTGTATAATCGCGCTACGCGGTTTCATCGGCCCGGAGCCCCTTTACGCGCAAGCGGGGTACGAAAGCGTAGATGTCTACGTCAAATCGCTACCGGGCGGCGTCAACGTAACCGTGTCTCCCGAGTGGGGCGGGTTTCCGGTCGAAGTAAAGGGCTATGTTGAAGTTAGGGACTACTAATACAAGGTTAATTCCGGTAGCGGCGAAAACTACATCTTTCTAATGGAGCGTTGCCACGACTAGGCCTAAAGAGCTTCGGTTAATTTAACCGCCGCCTTAAAACCCGCAAAATCACATAAAATACAACCTCAGGCACGCCGAGTAGAGGGACCCTTTGCCCGTGAAGTCGGCGTTTCCGCCCGGCGGTGCCGGGTCGTAGGAAGCCGGTAAATGTAGATAACGGTACCCGATCCCTATCGCCGCGAAGCCGTCGCCCCGGACGTAGAAGTCGAAGCCGCACTCGCCGAAATAGCCGAACGACCGGCCGCGCCAGGAGTCCATCACCAACTCGTCCCAGGTCATTGCATCCCTTGCGAACCAGACGAGCGCGGCGCCGGCCCCGCCGTATGGCCAGATAAAGTCGCCGAAAATCCCATAACGGACGCGGACGCCGCCGCCAAACTGCCACGTCGAGAAGCCGATGTAGAACGCCGGTTCGGGGTAGCCGCCTTGCTCCCACGACCGGGCGTCGGCCTTACCGAACGTGGTCATCCCGTAAACGTACGGCGCCACGTACGGGACCGGCAAGTACGCGAAGCTCCCGTAGAACTGGGCGCCGGTGGATGAGAACCCGAGGCGCGGGTGGTCGCCGTTGAAGTGGGTGACGCCCGCGCCTATCGACAGCTCGACGCGGCCGGAACCAATCGGCCGGACCTCATCGGCCGCGGCCGCCGCGGTGACGACAAATAATAACGTAATAACCAAAACGGTTCGCCTGTTCATACCTTATTCCTTTTTCGGGGTTTTGACTGGGATTATAGCAGGTTAATCCCCTTGCGTAAACCGACTAGATGGTGTATCCTTTTCGGCGATACCTGTTGATTTTACTTATAATAAAACGGAGCCGGGTATGACCGCCGCGACGGAACTAAAAACCCTCAAGCCCGACCTCGAGCGGTGCCTTCGTTGCGGCCTCTGCCGGGAGGTCTGCCCGGCGTTCCGGGCCCTGGGCGACGAGCGCCATTCGCCCCGGGGTCGTGTAGCGATGCTCTCGGCCTTGGCCGACGGCGTACGTTGGGGGCGTCCTTTCCGCGAGTCGCTGGACTACTGCCTTGCGTGTAAAGCCTGTGCCGAAAGGTGCCCCAGCGGCGTCGCCGGCGACCTTCTCGTGTTGGCGGCCCGGGCCGACGGTCACTGCTCCGGCGGGCTTCCGTTCCTCAAGAGCCGCGCTTTCGCCCTGACCCTCGGGCGTCCCCGGCTGATGGCCTTCGCGTTGCGGTTGTTGGGAATGTTTGGGAAGTTGGGTCTCGCTGGCCGGTTCAGCCCCTTCCGGCCGCTGATAAAGCTTTTAGGAGTAAACCCGGCTCTGCCGATACCCGACGTCCCGAAACGGTCTCTAGATGAGATGGTAACGGTCGAAAAGGCGGAGGCGGTTAAAGGAACTGTCACGTACTTCACCGGCTGCGCGTCCAGGTTCGTCTATCCCGAAATAGGTCTCGCCGTCGTCAAGTTGCTTCGTAAAGCCGGTTATAAGGTGGAGTTGCCGGGGGACCGGGTCTGCTGCGGAATCCCGGCGCTGGTAAACGGCGATTGGAACCTTGCGCGGCGCCTGGCGAAAAAAAACGTCGCCGCCCTCGGGACCGGCGGGCCGATAATAATCGACTGCGGTTCCTGCGGGACGGCCCTGGCCGAGTTCTATCCGGAGGTCCTTCGGGTTCCCGGGTCCGAGCGCTTCGCCGGCGACGTAATGGACGTCGCAGAGTTTATTCATAAAGTTGGCGGCGTCGAGTTCTCGAAAACCGGCGAGACCGTAACCTACCACGACCCGTGCCATCTGGCAAGGGGGCTGGGCGTGCGGGACGAACCGCGGGAGTCGTTGTCGGCGACCGGCGAATACCTGGAGGGCGAAGACGCGGACCGGTGCTGCGGCGGCGCCGGCGTTTACGGCGCGACTCACCCGGAAGTGTTCGAGAAAATAGGCGCCGAGAAGGCGGCGAACTTAATCGCGACCGGTGCTGAAACAGTCGCGACCGGATGTCCCGCTTGCGTTTACTACTTGTCGACGAGTCTGGCGGCGGCGGGGGGCGAGACGGTAGTAAAGCACACGGCGGAGGTACTGGCGGAGCGGTCGGACGGCGGATAACTTTTTACCTCGTTGAGTTTATTAAAGCGGGCCGTTCGGCGTTTTTTACTTTTAAACTAATGAAACGGCCCGCCGGTCGAAAATACACGCTAACGAAAGGATACTAACATACGGTAAGTAAACGAACGGGAGGTTCTATGCGCGCCACAGTTTCGGTCTCATTTATCGTAGCCGCGCTCGCCGCGGCCGGCCCCGCCGTCGGCGCCGAGTGGTGGGAAGTCGCGAAGGACATGGCCATAGACAAAATGGTTACGGACGAGGCGAAGGAAACCGTGCTGGGAGTCGTCGAAGATACGGCCCTGGAGGACGCCGCCGACAAGTTCATCGAGACCGAGACCGACGAGGACTCGATTACCGTAACCAACTGGTCCGATATGTACATAGAGGTAACCGCGATGGGCACGGCAAACGTGTTCAAAGCGCAAAGCGAAGCCCACGCGCTTATCCTGGCCGAGGAAACGGCCCGCGCCCTGGCATACCGTAAACTCACCGAACGGGCGTACGGTGTTTACGTCAACTCTCGCAACATCATCAAGGACGGCGTTACCGGCGACGACACGGTTCTGGTCGCTTGCGAGGGGTACATCAACAACGCCAAGGAACTGAACGTAACCCACGAGAGACTGGCCGACAACTCAATCCTATGTACGGTAACGATGGGGGCGTTGATTACCACCGACGATGGGTTAATGAAGGTCGGCGGTTTAATGCAGGCCGGCGAACCGGACGTCGAAATTTACAGCCCGGTAACCAAAGTATACCCGGGCGAATACTCCGGCATAGTTATAGACGCCAGCGGCCTTGACGTGAACCCGGCTCTGTACCCGAACGTAGTCACCGAAGACGGGAAGCTTATTTACGGCGGCCAATTCTTGGATCCCGAGTACGCGTTGATGAACGGCGTGTCAACTTACGTAAGGTCGTTGGAGGAAGCGAAGAACCTCGGCGTCGGCGAAAGCCCCTTTATCGTGAAGGCGCTCAAGACGATGGGCGCGTTCGCCGCGGACCTGGTACTCCCGGGCGTCGTCGTGGACCAGTTGTTCGGACTGGAAGAACAATACAACCATCTGAGCGAAGGACGCGTCGTTATACTAACGCGCTAACGCGACCTTTAGATATGCCTTGAAAGGGGGTTACGTTATGTGCGTACTGATAAACGCGTTCCTTCTCACGATTACTTTATCGATTCCGGCACTAGCCGCGGACGAAAACGGCCGGGCCCACGTCGCCGTGGTGGACTTCGAGGACCTCACGGGCCAGGATCTCGGCGCCGCGGTGGCCGAGAACTTCCGTACGGCTCTGGCGGCCGGCGGAGCTTATTCGGTCATCGAACGGGGGCAACTCGAGAAGATACTCCACGAACAGAAGTTGAGCGCGTCGGATATGACCGACGCCGGGTCCGCGTCCCGGATCGGCGAATTGTTGGACGCCGACTACGTCGCAGTTGGCAGCATCGTACGGCTGGGCGAACGATATACGATAAACGTTCGCTTTGTAGACGTCGCGACGTCCGAGACCGTCCGCGCCGGCCAGGCGTCCGGCGACGGCCTGGACGACTTCGATACAATGGTTGACGCCCTGGTTACGGCCTGCGGCGGCCGTAGTACGACGGTCACCGCGACCGGCCTTCCGGTCGCGCCCGGCGACACGATATACGCAAACGACTTCGCCGCGCCGGACCTGGGCGGGATGGAGGTCATCGGGTCCGGAGTATATGGCATTAATAGCAAAGAGCGTGTACTTACCCTGGTCGACGGCGACGGCGACGGCGAGGAGATGCGAGCCGGTATATACCTCCGCGACGAGAACCTGGGCGACTACGAAATCAGCTTCGATATGCAATACCGGCGCGGTGGTTCCTTCGGCGTTTACGCCCGGACCGGCGAGGACGCGGCGGTACTCGCGCTCGCGATAACCGGCGACCGCTTCCCGTCGCTCCAACTCCACGAGCTGGGGCCGGCGGTTTACGACAAAGACGCATACTACCACGGCTATCCGAAGTCACTGACACCTGAAGTCGAGGGCGAACCGGACCCGGGCGATACGCTGGCCGCGGCCGTCGTCGCGAGCGCATTGAGTATAGCGTACTGGCCGTACTACTGGGCTACATACGACGATTACGACGTTTACGGCGATTTAAACCCGAACGCCAACTACGCGTACGGCGACCTCGACGAGGACGTCTGGTACACGGTAAAGTTGAAGCTGGAGGGCGATAAGGCCAAGCTAGCGTTCGGCGGGACCCGCCTGGATCTGGACCTCGACCGGGCCGAGAACGGCGGGTTCTTCGTAGCCGTCTTCGACGATTGCATCGTCGATATAAAAGACCTCGAAGTAACGGCTTTATGAGGTGGCTTATGAAGTATCCGTATTATGCGGCGATATTGTTCGGTTTGTTCGCGACCGCCGTTTTCGCGACTCCTATAACGGTAACCGGCAAGGCGCCTGTTGTGGACGACGTCGTCGCCGCGCGGGCGGCGGCGCTCGCCGACGCGCGGAAGACCGCGGTCGAGAAGGTCCTGGGCGTTATGGTGGACTCGAGGGTCCGGGTCGAGAGCGCGCTTTTGGTACAGGATACTGTGCTGGCGCGAGCCGACGGTTTCATCTCGAACGAAACGATACTCGAGGAGGGGTTATCCGGCGACTTCTACCTCGTTAAAATATCCTGCGACGTACGCGAACGGGACGTGGCCGCCGAACTGGATAAGTTGAAGAAGTCGGTCGTGGTCCGGACCGTCGAAACTTATAACGGTAAGTCCACCGGCGAGGCGGCCGTCGAGGGCCTGGTACGTATGGCGCTGGTCGAGACCGGTCACAAATGCCTCGACCCCGCGTATCTTGCTGGTTCCGACGCGGCCGCAAAATTGGATGCGGCGTCGGCCCTCTCCGAGGACGAGGTTCGCGAGTTGGGACGCCGGTTCCTTGCCCAGGTGCTGGTGTACGGTACCATCACCGTCGAGGACGCGGGCGAGGTACCCGAAGATATCCCGTACGTGGACGGCAAGAACCCTCTGGCCGGGCTGAAGAAGGCCGTCGCGAGCTTCGACCTGAAAGCCGTGGATACGGATACGGATAAAGTAATCGCCGAGCGGCAGTCGGTACCGGGCGAGATAATTGGTTTCGGGACGGACCCGGACCGGGCCGCCCGGGACGCGCTGGCCGAGGCGGGCGACGTACTGGCGGGATACTTCGCCGGTGCGCTGGCGGACCTCAACCCGAACGCGGAGCGTGAAGTCCTAATCGAGATATTCGGCGTCACCGACTTCTCGACGTTCGACCAGCTGTCTCGGACCGTTGAGACTACGCCAGGCGTTGTCGGATTGGCCGGGCGCGAGTATACGGGCGACGCGGCCCGGCTGACGGTTATCTACGTCGGCCGTGTCGAGGACCTTGGCGTTTCGGTGGACAATCTCGCGAACCCGTATATCAGGGTTATAAAGTTTACAGAAGACCACATTACGGCAGAGTTGGAAGACTAGATAAAGTATCGAATATACGGCGATACCCTCCTTTCGGAAAAACGGCGCCCTTCGGGGCGCCGTTTTTAATATAGGCCGCGTAAAAAACATCGGCGGGATTATTCACCGCAACGGAGAAGACCTTCGATTATGCAAAAGACGAAAGCGCCCAATAGAGCGCTTACGCTGCGATTCCCTTTACCCTTCCCTAACAGGTCAATATGCCTTCGCGAAGTAGGCCCAATGTTCGGCGTCTTCGCCGCAACCTACACACTTTTCGCCGGCCGCCGATTCCGGCTCCAGCTTGAGGAAACGGATAGTCGCGCCCGTTTCCTCCTGCATTTTTCCTTCGCACGCGCCGGAACGGCACCACGGCGCACGGACGATTCCCGGGCGCCCCTTAAACGTCAGGAGGAATTGAGCCCGGTCGGTGATGGTCGTCGTGTGGTCTACCGTATACTTCGTGGCGGCTTCGAGCATATCCACCTGGATACGGTCGAGTAGTTCGCCCAATTCGCGGTTGAGGTCGTCCAGCGGTATCGGCTGCTTCTCTCGGGTGTCCCGGCGGACGGTCAACACCGAGCCTTTCTCTAAATCTTTCGGTCCGAACTCGAGACGTAGCGGGACGCCGCGAAGCTCCCATTCATTGAACTTCCACCCGGGCGTGTACCCGTCGCGGTCGTCCAGGTGGACGCGGACGCCGGCACCCCGCAACTCGTTTAATATCTCGTTACACTTCTCCAGTATCCCGCTTTTGGACTCCTCGTAAATTATAGGTACGATGACGACTTGGTAAGGCGCGCACCGGGGCGGGAGTTTTAACCCGTAGTCGTCGCCGTGGACCATCACGAGGGCGCCTATTAACCTTGTGGTAACGCCCCAGCTCGTCTGGTAGACGTAACTCTGTTCGTCGTTTCTGTCGAGGTACGTGATGTTGAAGACCTTAGCGAAGTGCTGGCCCAGGTTGTGGCTCGTGCCGGCCTGGAGCGCGCGCCCGTCGGGCATAAGCGCCTCAACTGTGTACGTCTGTTCGGCGCCCGGGAACTTCTCGCGCTCGGTCTTTATGCCTTTGTACGCGGGAATCGCCATCACCGACCGGAGGACGTCGTCGTAAACGTCGAGCATTTTAAGCGCTTCTTCTTCGGCTTCTTCCCGTGTCTCGTGGGCCGTGTGCCCTTCCTGCCATAGAAACTCGGTGGTACGAAGGAACAGGCGGGTAACCTTCTCCCAGCGGATGACGTTCGCCCACTGGTTAATCATCACCGGCAAGTCGCGCCAGGAGCGTATCCACTTCGAGTACATCTCGCAGATTATGGCTTCCGACGTAGGACGTAAGGCTAGGCGTTCCTCCAACTCTTCGTTGCCGCCGGCGGTAACCCAGCCGACCTGGGGCGCGAACCCTTCCACGTGGTCGGCTTCTTTCTGCAAGAAAGACTCGGGGATGAGCAGGGGAAAGTACGCGTTCTGATGTCCGGTCGCCTTAATCTCGTCGTCGAGCGCGTCTCGGACCAGCTCCCAGATGGTGTACCCGTACGGGCGTATCACCATGCAACCGCGGACCGGCGCGTAGTCGGCCAACTCGGCCTTCCGTACGACGTCGATATACCACTGGGAAAAGTCGACGTCGCGGCTACAAATCTCTTTTACGAAATCTTTCTCGGTGGACATCGTAGGCTCCGTATATCAATGGACTACGCTCGGGTCAGGCGCTTTTTATTTGAGCGGGATATTATCAGAACCGGCGCGGCCGCGCAAGTTATTTCGCGGGGTTGTAAGAAATACGGAAAGGCGCTCCCGGCCCGGAACGCTAGAAGAAAAGCGGGAGCATACGCTCCCGCTTTCGTTAGCTTTGGGTATCGTTACTAGCGATACATACCCTTGATTACGCCCAGGGATTCGCTTTGGATATTGATGTTACCGGAGCCCTGGTCCACGACGGTCCACAGGCTCAGGTCGCCCTCGAAGTCGTCGAAGAACAGCGTGTCCTCGAACGGAATGTCGAGCTCCACGTTGTCTATGCAGAACCAGTAGTCCCAGTAACCCGGGGTGGTGTAGTAATAGAAGCCGATCGAGAAGTCGTCGCCGACCGAGAGATAGGGCGAGAGGTCGATATCGGCGTGGGACGGGCTGGACATATTGCCGTAGGAGGCGAGGAAGTCCTCCCAACCACCGTTTATCCAGGTCCAGACTTCGGCGGAGAAGCTGTACCCGTGGGAAACGTAGTCGTACTCGATGTTCAGGTCGGTGTCGTCTATATCGAGTACCTCGGGCGTCATCGCGGCAACGTCGTAGTTGTTGCCGATGTACTGGTCGTCGTCGCAGGAGAAGAACTGGCCGGAGCCGGGCGGCGTGTAGCCGTAGTTAAGGCTGTTATCCACGAGCCAGTGACCGTTCCCGCTGTAGAACTCTTCCCACCACGGCGGGTCAAGGTCTTCTACGCCGTCGTTTAGGTCTTCATCATCGAAATCCTCGTCTACGCCGGCGTTACCGATTTCGTAGATGTCAACGTCGTTAACCCGAACGCCGTCGGACGTACCGCTGTCGTCAGAGATCCAGCGGAACCGCATATAGACGTCATCGTACACGGTCCAGTCGCCCCACGCGCCGCCGATAAGGTCATAAGAGCGGCCCTCATAGCCGGCCGTGTCGGCGTCGAAGTCCTCGAAGGTCGTCCAGGACGAATCGTCCGCGTCCCTCATCTGGAAAAGGCAGTGGTCGCCGGGGCCGTCGTTCACGAGCGAGATTTGGAAATCGCAATTGAACGTGTCGGCCGTTACGCCGGTGAAGTCCAGCGTGCTGGTGTTGTAGACGCGGCAGTCGTCGCCGTCGCCGTACGTAGTACCGCCTTCGAGTACGCAGGCGAGTACGTCGTCGCCGCCGTCGTCGATAATCTGCCAGTAGGCGTTCGTCGGCGGCGTGAACGGCGCTTTCGCTACTTTAGTGACCGTAATGGCCGACGCCGAAGCGACGCAAAGTACCAAAGCCAAGATAAATAACTTCTTCATAATGCTTTCCTCCTTTTAAGTGTCCTCTTCCTCCCGTTTTGATTGGGCGCTCAGCCCCTTATTACCCACAAGCATATAATAACTTGACGCGGGACGCAAGTAAAAAATGCGCGTATTTCGGTTTTTTCGGACCACTCCGAAACGCCCGAATAAACGCGGTCTTACGCCGATTACGACGGTCTTAACGTACGTAACTCCCTGAAATAACGGCGGTTTTGTGTTCCGGCGGTTCGAGTTTGGCCCGAGACATCCGAAAAACCTTTCGCGGTCCTGGTTAACCGGAAGGTTAGCCGGTTGTTTAACGCGCCAAACCGCGAACTTCAATACACCAGCGGCGTGGTAATACACACCGCTTCGAAACTACAAGATAAAAGGCGACGGCGGGTTTTATACCGGACGACCGCCAACGTTACTTCGGTTTAAAACCTGCCGTCTCGGTTTGAGGACACGAGGGTACGCGGTTCTATTGGAACATAGCCTTTATCGCGCCGTACGAACTGGGTTTGATATTCGCGTTCCCGGAACCTACGTCCACTACCGCCCATATACTAAGGTCGCCTTCGAAATCGTCGGCGAACTCGATTATATCCGGCGATGCGACCCATATCGCGAACGTGGCTGTATCTATGCCCGAGTAATTGTTGTAGTCGGACCAGAAGTCCACCGTTACGTTGGCGGTGTCGCAGTCTAATGTCGGCGAGTACAGGCTGGCGTCGAACACCCACGTCGGATGCCCGTAGCTGTTGCACCCGGCGCACGGCGGGTTCCCGCTCGGCGACGCGTTAACCTGTTCCCATTTGCCGTTTTCGCCGTGCTGGTTCTGAGACCAGCCGGTCGGCAGCCAGTTGTTGAACGGTTCGGTCGGGAGCAGGTCGCCATCGTTATCGTAAACCCAGACGTCGTCTATGTACCAGTGCCAGAGTAACGTTTGGCCGTTGGTATCGTAGTTCCATTCGAAGTAGAAGCTGTCGCCGGCGCTGAGGTAGCTCGCGCAGTTATGTATCTCGTGGGTCCTTAGGTGATCTTCGTTCCATTGGAATATGTTGGTCTTTGTGTATGCGCCGAGAGAGCCGTACTCGAGCAGGAAATCGTCCACGCGCGTCCCTTCGGCCGTGCCGGAGCCGTCGGAGACCCAGCGGAACCTAATGAACACTTCGTCCTTACCCGACCAGTTACCGGCGCCACCGTTAATCAGGTCGTAGGAACGGTGTTCGTAGCCGGAAGTGTTTGAGTTGAAGTCCTCTATCGTAGTCCAACCCGAATCATCCAGATCCTTTATCTGGAACAGGCAGTGGTCGTTGGCCGAATCGACGGTGTTCTTTATGTCGAATTCGACGTCTATTATTATGGCGTCGGTAAAGTCGAAAGCTTCGTCGTTGCGTATTCGACAATCGTCGCCGTTGCCGTAAACGGTCTCGCCGTCGAGAACGCAAGCCAGAACGTGGTCGCCACCCTCGTTTATAATATGCCAGTATGCGTTCGTCGGCGGCGTGGGCGCCGGGCCTATAGGTACCGTTGTCGCCGCACCTGCGGATACCGTCCACACGAGTATCACCGCAATAAGTGTATTCCTCATATCTTGCCCTCCTCTTAACTCCGCTTCGCGCGAATCCTCGAATTGCTTTGCTACCCTTATTATGTTAGGTTACTTTTTAACGCATTTCAACCGAAAAAGGGCGGCCGTTTATCTTTCGTTATCTGACGATTGGCGGACGTTTAAAGTATGCCGGAAGTGCGGAATCTCTATAAAACCGCGTTTTCCCGGAACCGCGAGGAATCCCGTCAGATAGACGCCGTTTCTATCCGCCATTCACCTTCGTCGAGTACGAGATGTATGGGGACCGGCGAACCTCTTTGGGTTCCGTCGGCGTTCAGGCGTTTGAACCAGAGGACTACCTTATCGTCGGTTTCCTCGCGTACGCCGTCGAACTCCCACGTAACGCCGTATTCTTCGGCGTAGCGGCGCCCGGAATCCCACCAGAACTCCGGCGACGTTCCGCGTACCCGATTCATTTGTTCGCGATCCGCGGTCGTAAGAGCGGCTTTGAAACGTTCTTCGTCGCCTGCCGCGATAGCCGCGTAAAACTCTTCGGCCACTTCGCGAGGCGAGAGCCCTTTTCCCAACGACACCTCAAGCACCTCCATCAAACATCGACGAGAACGACGGGGTTATTTTAAACACGAGCATAACATAAGGGACGTGCCGGTTGCTATAAAAATAACCCGGAAATCGGCGGGTATTGCAACGACGAACCGCCGGCGCAAGTCCGGCGGCCGCCTATTTGAGGAGGTTGGAACGCTATTTATTTTCTTCTTCTTTTTTAGCCAGCTCGATTATTTTCCCGGTGATTTCTCGGGGTACCTCTTCGTAGTGAGAGAAGCGAACCGTAAACGAGCCTTTTCCGCCGGTTATGGAACGCAGGTCGATGGAGTACCGGAACATCTCGGCCATCGGAACCAGCGCTTTTATCTTCTGGAATATACCGGACGGCTCCATCCCGAGGACGCGGCCGCGCTTGGAACTCAAGTCGCCGTTGATGTCGCCCATGAACTCCTCGGGCACCGTTACTTCGACTTCCACGACGGGTTCGAGGAGAACGGGCGCCGCGTCTTCCATAGCCTTTTTAAAACCGAGCGACCCGGCTATCTGAAACGCCATATCGCTGGAATCGACGGTGTGATACGACCCGTCGAAAAGCGTAACCTGTAAGTCCACTACGGGGTATCCGGCTATTACGCCGCCGCTCATCGCTTCGGCGACGCCTTTCTCCACGGACGGAATAAACCTGTTAGGTATAACGCCGCCGACGATTTTGTCTAAGAATTCGAAACCCGCACCTCTTTCCTGCGGCTCCAGCTTCAGGTGTACGTCTCCGTACTGGCCGCGGCCGCCGGTTTGTTTTTTGTATCGACCCTGGGCCGTCGTCGCCTTGGTTATCGTCTCGCGGTATGCCACCTTCGGCATCTCGTGGTCGACTTCTACGCCGAACCGGCCCGACAATTTGGAGAGCATGACGGCTAAATGCTGTTCGCCCATTCCCGATGCTATCGTTTGTTTCGTTTCGACGTTGCGCGTTACGGTGAACGTGGGGTCCTCTTCGGTCAGTTTCGTAAGCGACCCCATCAGTTTATCCTCGTCGCCTTTCGACTTGGGCGAGATGGCGTATTGCATCAGTGGTTCGGGGAACTCCACAGGCGGGAATTGTACCAGATTTTTCGGGTCGCATAACGTATGCCCGGTGTGGATATCGTCGGCTTTTACCATGGCGCCGATGTCGCCAGCGGAGAGTTCGTCCGCCGACGATTGCTTTTTACCCATTATCTCGACCAGGGCCGAAACCCTTACTTTCGCTTCCGCGTTGGGGTCGTAAACCGTATCGCCCACTTTTACCGAGCCGGATATAACGCGCATTATATTAAGGCGCCCGGCGAACATATCTATAACAGTCTTGAACACGAAGGCGCTGAAAGGCCCGCCCGGATCGTGGGCCCGCTCGACCGTTTCCTCGGTACCCGGTTTAACGCCGGTCCAGGATCCGGCGTCGGCTGGCGCCGGGAAAAACGCGTCGCCGTGGGTTAAGAGCTGGGTTACCCCGACTCCGTCGAAAGCGTCACCGGCGAAAACCGGTATCAGAGACCCGTCGATTATACCGGACTTGAGGCCCGCGGCTATTTCATCGGCCGATAGTTCCTCGTCCGCGAAGTACTTCTCCATTAATACTTCGTCGGTTTCCACGGCCGCTTCGACGACCGCAGTATATATACTGCTTACGCGGTCGGCGAGTTCGGCGGGAATCTCCGTTTCCGTCGGTTCCTTTCCCAGACCGTTTTCGTAAACGTAGGCCTTTTTATTTATAACGTCGACAACACCCTTGAAATCACCGGCGGCGCCGATGGGGAGGGTAAAGGGAACCAGATTGCCGGAAAGGAGCTCCGAAAGCTGGTTCAATGTCCCGTCGAAGTCGGCCCGGTCCCGGTCCATCCGGTTAATGAATACGCCGCGGGGTGTACCGTACTCATCGGCGTAGCGGCAGGCCTTCTCTGTCCCGACCTCTACGCCGGCGGCGGCGTTTACAACGATTAACGCCAGGTCGGCGACGCGGATGGCTAGCGGAACGTCGCACACGAAGTCGGCGGAACCGGGCAGGTCTATCAGGTTATAACGACGTCCGCCGTGGTCGAAGTGGACGACCGCCGCGGAGACGGAGTTGCCGCGTTTTATCTCTTCCTCGTCGTAATCGGTTACGGTGTTGCCTTCTTCGACGCGTCCGAGGCGCGAGACCGCGCCGGCGTTAAACAACATCGCTTCGGCTAAAGCGGTTTTTCCCACGCCGCCGTGGCCGGCGAGGGCTACGTTTCGTATATTTTCGATAGCGGTTTTCGCCATGTTAGGTTGAACTCCTTATCGGATTAGGTCATCCGTGAAGAAGGGGGAATTTACATTATTTCGCGATAGTTTTCAAGTAGTATTTTCCCGCAGAAAACCCGCGAAAAAAGCTTGACAGGCGGGAAACAGTATGATAGAAATATCCTCAATCTTGGAATAAGGGAGGTGGATTATAGAAATGCGTAAATCACTCGTCTTCATTCTTATCGCGTTATTCGCTTTCGGCGGTTACGCCCTGCTCGGCTGTGAAGCGGCCGAAGAAGAGGTTACCGAAGAGGCGACCGAAGAAGTGGGCGAAGAAGAGGCCACTGAAGAGGTAACCGAAGAGGTATCCGAAGAAGTAGGCGAAGAAGGCGGCGAGGAAGAAACCACCGAGGAAGAAGCCCCGGCCGAAGAAGTCCCGGCCGAAGAGGGTGGCGAATAACCTTCGCACGCGAGGAAAAGAGGCTCCCCGGCGGGAGCCTTTTTTATATCTCCGGTTTATGGGGGGTTTTTACGGCGCGGCTGCTTTTACCGTCACCCGGTCAACGTATAGAACCGCGTTCCCCAAATAGCGTACCCGGAACTCGAGTTCTTCCGGCTCCCCAAGCGAGACGCATAGGGGAACGGCGGTGTACGTTTCTTCGCTCGTAAATAACAAACCCGTTATCGTCCGCATATCCGATACGCTATAATCGGAATCGGCTGGCGGGTTGCGTCTGGCTACTTCCACCTCGGCGATAGCGCGGTCCGAACCGAGGCCGCCTTCCGTCCGAATAAAGAAGTTGATCAGATAAACGCCATCGCAAAAAGTGTAGCCGGGGCCCCGGAGGACGATTTCGCCGTACAGTTTCGTGGAGGGGGAGATTTTGAGTACTAAATCGCTTTCCGCGTAAGGGTCGGTTACCAGCTCACCGCCGAACTCGTCGGCGTCTTTCGCGTAGAAAACGATCGTACCGTCTCGATACACGACTGGTTCCCGGGCGTCGGCGTCTAGAGCGCCCGTTAACGAGAAAGGGGATAAAACCACCAAAGAGAATACGAAAGTTGCGGTGTAGTTTCTCAAGTTACCGACACGGAAAAACGGCCCGGAGGGCCGCCGGTTCGCGTTAGGTTCTATACCGCTAGAAGAACAGATAGATACCCGTACCTCCCATAACGGCACCTATGACTATTGACGGATAATATACTTCCTTAATCTCGGTTAACGGTACGTAGCCGTATTTTTCGTATATTTCGTCGTACTTCTTCTTGTTTTTATAATAATCGCGGGGCAGTTCCCTCCTGGTGTGTAATAACCCAAGGACAGCCATTACTCCGGCGGTAACTATAAAGGAAGACCCTATTATCAATCGGATATCGTGGTGGGCTTTGGCCGCCGGGTCGCGGTATTTCATCTTTTTTTCTATTTCGGCCCTTATCCGTCCTTCGTCCGGCCCGAAGTAAAATACCTCTCCGGGGCTATATTCGCTTTCTTTATCGTCGTCTTCGTAAAGCTGACATATCAACGGGTAAAGCGTTCCACTATCGTCAAACAAGGCCAGGTTCGCTTCCACCATCGTCGGTATCTCCACGGCGGCGTCTATCTCCGTACCGTAAGCCGAAATCACCGTAAAAGCTAAATAGGTGATTATTATTATTATGACGAGTAGTTTGCGCATTTCTTCCTGCCTTTCGAGTTCCGGTCGGCGTATTGAGTTTAACCCATCGAGAGTACGGTGTCAAACCGCGCCGCGTGGATATTTGATCTGAGAGCGAATAATCTTGCTTTATCTCAATCTAATTCCGACCCCGCCGTGAATCCCTTTCGAGCCTGTTTCTAGTAGGTATTCAAAGTAATAGTGGTTCGAGAACGGTTTGTCGTAGAAGGCTTCGCCGAATATATAGAGGTAGTCGGTTAAGTTTATACGGAGTCCTCCGTAAAGGGCGTAATCGAAACTGAAATGACCTACCGTATCGTTCCCCGGGTAGAAAAAAGTAAGGGGCGTTTTCTTCTCCGGTACGTAATAGTTGCGGACGGTCAATTGCATATAGTTTCCGCCGATGCCGGCCGCTGCGTGCGGCGATATAAAAAAACCCGGAAACGGTTCGAAACCCACCCGTATTTTGTAATCTAGGTTGTCGGCTTTAAACGCTATGTGTTCTTCGACATACTGAGGAGGTTTGACGTACGGGTCAACCACCGAATAATCGTATCGATAAACTACGTTTCGTTCCTTGCCGGTCTGGTGGAAGAGGGAAATGGCAAAGTCGAAGCGGGTGTAAATAACATACCGGATAGTAGCGCCGTAGTCGTAAGTTTCTCCGATATCGTCAATTAGTTCGCCGGTGTTGCCGGCGCGTGCGGCTCTTTTCGCCGAGTGGTACACGCCGTCGCGGTATGTTATACCGTTGGATAAACCTCCAAAAACCTCTATAGCGGGGTACGCGTTCCTCGGGAGGAAGAACTTTTCTTCCTCGACGATCTCTTCGTCTTCATACTCGTCCCTGTCTTCGGCGTTAGAGGAGACGACAAGCAACAAAACCGGGATTAGCGAAATGAGTAACCTTACCCGCATATTGCGCAATCTACCACGACACGTCGGTACGGTCAAGTTTAATATCTGTGGTATGTAGTAGTAAAAACATGGCCTTAATCGTTACTCCTTCGCCGCTGTTTCGCGCGAAGTTGATCGGCGGACTCTCGTTCAAACCCATATTATAGTTCGTTATTCTCCCGCTGGAAACCGCCAGGGTTTGCAAACTCGCTATAAAGAGCCGTAGGTATTCGGGAAACGGATTAAAACGCTTGTATGTGTAGGCCAGCGGTTGTATTATCGCAGCGTGGCGGAGGGTACTAGGAACTCGGACGTGGAGCGGGTGAGGGAGGCCGTCGACATCGTCGCGGTCGTAAACCGCTACGTGGCGCTCCGGGAAGCGGGCGGGCAGATGGTCGGCCTTTGCCCGTTCCACGAGGATACGAAACCGTCGTTTTCAGTTTCGCCGGCCAAGCAACTTTTCTACTGTTTCGGGTGCGGCGCCGGCGGGAACGTTTTTACGTTCCTGACGCAAATCGAAGGTTTAACCTTCGGCGAAACCCTCAGGAAACTCGCCGCCGAAGCAGGCATCGAGTTAAGCGGGCGGCGCCGGGACAAAGCCGAAACGGAAATCGCGTCTCTGAAAAAGGCTGTCGCATTCGCGGCCGATTTCTACCGGTCGTTCTTGAAAGCGGACGACGAGTACGCAGCGGCGGCCCGAAAGTACCTCGCCGACCGGGGCGTAACGAACGAATCTATAGAACACTTCGGGATGGGGTTGGCACCGAACTCGTGGGACGCGCTGCTCGGTCGTGCGTCTCGCGCCGGCTTAAACCCGGACGTTATGGAAGCGGCGGGGGTGGTCAAACGGCGTAAAGACGGATCGGGCCGTTACGACCGTTTTCGCGCGCGTATCGTTTTCCCTATTTACAACGTTATGGGCGAGCCGGTCGGTTTCGGCGGCCGCGCGTTCGGCGCCGAAAAAGAGGAAACGCCGAAATACATCAACTCGCCTAACACGGCGATATACGACAAGAGCAGGACTATCTATAACCTGGACCGGGCCCGGGCCGCGATCGCGAAGGCCGAACGGATACTCGTCGTGGAAGGTTACTTCGACGTGCTGGGCGTCCACCAGGTAGGGGTGGAAAACACGGTCGCCGCTTCCGGGACGTCCCTGAACGATACGATGGCGAGAACCCTCGTGCGTTTCGCTCGGGAAGTCGTAATGTTCTTTGACGGCGATACGGCAGGGCAAGCCGCGACGGCCCGGGCGATGTCTCACTTACTCGAGCAGGGCGCCAGGGTCCGGGTCGTAGTACTACCGACCGACGAGGACCCTTTCGACATCGCCGTATCCAGAGGACGGGAAAGTATCGACGAGCTTATTAATTCGTCGATTGATTGGCTGGATTTCGTCTTCGCCGGCGTACGTGAAAAACACAGAGGAGACGACGTCGGTTCCAAGCTGGCGGTTATACGTGAAGTCGAGGGTCTCGTGTCGAAAATTCCCAGCCGGGTCGAGCGGGCGTTCTGGATGGACCGTTTCGCCAAGGTTCTCGGGATCGACCCGGGGATGATAGACATGAAACGCGGCGCGCCGCAACTGCCGGAGGATAAACGCGACCACGCGGCCTGTCTCGACCCAGAGACGAGTTTATTACGAGTTCTATTACGTTATCCCGGAATGGTCGAGGATTACAGCCACAGGCTCGAACGGGTAACGTTCTACGACGAGAGGGTTCTCCGCGTCGTCTTCTTACTCCGCGAGTACGCCGGGCGCGACGATATAATCCACCGCGTTCTGGAAGGTCTCGAACCCGAAGACCAGCGTTTTGTTACTGAGCTGGTAATGATCGAGCGTCCGGGAGAAGACGTCGGTCGTATAGCGTCGGACTGCCTTCGGGAACTCGACCGGCGGCGCCAGGACCGGCAGCTCGGCGACATCCTTGAAAGGTTATCCGACGGAGAAGCCGACGAGGTAACTGCTCAGGAAGCGCTGGATTTCGTTGAAGAAAAGCGCCGGTTTCTGGGCTTGGACGATACCGGCGGAGGCGTTTCATCGTGAACCGTAACGCTATTAATGCGACGCCGGTTTACGCAATGAACGAGCGTTTTCACTAAAAAAGCCTTGCAATCGAGCGGCTGGTATGGTATATAACCGGCCTGCGAAAGGGGTCGTAGTTCAATTCGGCTAGAGCACCGGCCTGTCACGCCGGAAGTTGCGGGTTCGAGCCCCGTCGACCCCGAACGTAATGAAGCCGGGGGCCGGCGTTGAGCCCTCGGTTTTTTACATTGTTTTTCATAAGCCGGTAGGATTTACCTCGGTTTTTTATTCCCGGGAGAGCGAGAGTGGTAAACAGTATTAATAGGCCCAAGTTCGTCGTAATATCGTCATCGTCCGCCATCTTTTTAGTCGCGGTTCTATTTGGCTGTGGCGGCGTGAATCCGGATAAACCGATCGTAACGATTGACGGCGAATATTTAATAACCGCCGGCGATTATCTGTATCGTTATCACCGGGCCGTTGATAAAGCCGAGCCCGGCGAAGAACCGGTAATCGATACGTTCGACGACGCTCAGTCCTTTCTCGACGGTTTAATTATCGGTCGCGTCCTCGAAATCGAAGCCGAAGCCCGCGGTTATGGTGACGACCCAGTATTGCAAAGGGACGTTATAACCCACCGACAGGAAACCATGTACGATATGTTATACGAAGACGTTCTCGTTGAAATAACGGTTACGAACGAAGACGTACGCGAATACTACAACCGTAAAACCCGTCCTCGTTACGCGAGTTTAATAGCCACCAAGACCGAGAAAAGGGCCGAGGAAGCGAAAAAGGCCCTCGATTCGGGCCGGTCGTTCGAAGAGGTTGTGGGGGAGTTCTCGGATGACAGACTCACGAGGGGGATAGGTGGGAAAATCCAGGAACCGATGATGTACCGTACCGCCCCGGTTTACGACGCGATATTCGACCTCGAGGATAAGGGGGATTATACGGACGTTATATACCACGAGTTTTACGATATGTATTTTATATACAAATACGACGGCGACGCCGACCGAATCGAGTTGGACTACGAAGCCGAGAAAGGGAATTTACGGGGAGAGCTCGAAAACTACAAAGTGAACAACGCGATATCGGAAAGCGTTGATAAGCTACGCGACGGGGCCGAAGTAGAACGTAACGAGGGCGTTTACAACGACGTCTTTTCTCTGTCCGTTGCCGAAGTAGGCGAGAAGCATTTTAACCCGATTACTATTATCGCGACTGTAAATGGTACGCCCGTTTACTTCGACGATTTCTGGGACTATTTCGTTTATAAGCTGAAGTTCTCCGGTACGGACCCTGATGCTTTCCGTGAATCGGACACGAAGCAGTTCAAGAACACGGTCGAGAAAGCTTTAGACTTCTTCGTACGCGAAACTTTGATCGAAGCGGTAGCCGCGAGACGCGGTCTTACGGAACGCGAAGATTTCGTAAGGGAAATGAACCGTTTCCGGGGGGGAAAACTTGCGGACCGGATGTACGAAAAAGTAGTCATTCCGACGGTTCCGAAGGTTACCGACGAAGAAATAAACGCATATTACGAGGGTCATAAGGAAGATTATGCTTTACCTGAGACTATGAAGGGGGCTTTTATACTATTAAAGGACCGGGGGTTATTAGAGGAATTGCACAAAGAAGCTTTGTCAGCGGACTTTAAGACCGCGGCCGATAAGGCTTACGGGTACTTGCTGGCTAAGTATGGCGTAACCGAGCCCGGTGGGAGACCACCGGATGACGCACGCGAAACCGTTGCGAAATTCGACGTTACCGCGGAACCGGCGGACGACAGGGAGCGGCCGTACGACGCTATCTTACGTAAGCACGTGTTCGATTATCCCGAGGGGACTATATCGCCGGTTATCGAAGTAGGCGACGGTCGCTTCCTGGTTTTCCGTAACCGTGAACATACGCCTTATACGGAGCGGATTTTAACGGACCCGGAAGTCCACGCGGCGGTAAAGAGGGATGCCCAGGCCGAGATAATGTTGAGTCCCGAGACGGACCGGAAGTGCCGTGAGTGGTTGGACGACTTTAAAGGGAAGCACGAAATCGTAATAGACGAGAAAGTGTTAAACGCCGTTTTCGAGGATATCCAAAAAAAGAAAGGTTAACGTAACCATTACAGGTTAGGTAGGCGGAGGGTGTTTATGAAGCGTACGGTATTGCTAACTTCGGTTGTAGCGGTCATAGTCGTCGGTTGCGGTCCTGTTCTCGAAGAGGAGACCGCAATCGCTTATATAGACGGCGAGCCGGCCGTTCTCGCAAACCTGTACTCGAGGGCTTACGAGAACATCGTCAAAGAGGAAAACGAAGGAAAACCTCTTCCGTATGAACGAGCCCGGGAACTTCTGGACGATGTTGTAACCGCCGACGTTCTAGTCCGCGAAGCGGAAGCCGCCGGATACGCCGGGGACGGAGGTTTCGCGGAGGAGGTGAGGTCGTTCTCTGAAAGGGCTTTGCTTACGGCTCTCGACGAGTGGGCGGCGGGACAGGTGGAAGTCGCCGAAGAAGAAATACGATTGATGTACGATATCAACGAGAACCAGCGTTTATACAGCGTAATTTACGGTTACCGGCGGGACCGTGTGGAGGAAGCGAAGGAGAAGTTGGACGCGGGCGAACCTTTCGAGGATGTCGCGGCCGAATACTCGGCGGACCCCGCCGCCGAAGAGACCGGCGGAAAAAGCGAAATACCCTTACCGTATAACGGCGACGTCTTCACCGAAGCTTTATACGGGCTGGCGGACATCGGCGACGTGACCGACGTACTGACTAACGAGGTCAAAAGCGTTTTCGTGGTACTACGGTACGATGGCCACGCCGACGATGAGGGAAGCGAGTCCGAGGACGGAGTGCTTCCGGAGTCTAAATCTTACGACGAGATGGCCGACGTTTACGAAAGACAGATACGGGCTCGGAAAACGGGGGAGTTTATGAACGCCGAGTTGGACGCGTTCATAGAGAACAGCGCTCCCGTATATAACGATGAACTTTATGACGCGGTCTTCACAACGGCATACGAAGAACTTAGTGAACGGTATTCGGAGGATGACGCCGTTCTCGCGTCGGTCGCCGGCGTGGACTTTATGTTTAACGAGTTTTACGGCGTTTTACCGATGTACTTGCGCATGGGGCCCGAAGATATAGATGAATACAGACAGGAACAACCCGAGTACTTCAGGGAAACCGCGGACGCTGCGTTACGGTGGCTTCTTCGGGGCGAAGTCAGGAGCGCCTTCGCCAAGAACCTCGAACTTGACCGGACGCCCGACTTCGAACTGGAGCGCTACAGGAAAAAGGGCGACTTGTTGGTTTCTGATTTCTACGAGGGGGTTTTCGTTCCGTCGGTATTCGACCCGACCGAAGAGGAATTAAGGGCGTATTACGAAGGACATAAAGAGGAATTCGGAAATCCCGAGAAGATGAAAGTCGCATACGTAGCCGCGTACGACGAAGCTAAAGTTAACGCGTGGCGAGATTTAGTCGCGTCCGGGGGCGACTTCCGAACCGAAGTTTACGAAAAGTGGGGCGATTATTTGAACGAGGCGTCTGAAGAGGAAATGGGTACCCGCGACCCCCGCGATTCGATAAACGCCGGTACGTATATTTATAAAGACCCTGATCGAAAACCGGTAATAATCTCGGTTAACGCGGATATATTGGATCTTTTGGAAAAGGAAGTCTATAACTACGGCGCCGGCGACACTTCGCCGGTAATACCGACGGAAGACGGTCGTTATCTTTTCTTCTATAACGCGGAGTACGTCCCGTATTCCGACAAACCGTACGAAGACGTGACCGACGAAGTACTTTTAGGTTATCAGAACGAGGTAATGGGGAACCCGACGACAGACGAGAAGCTTCAGGGATGGTTCGCCGAGCTTAGAGCTAAACACGAAATCGAAGTAGACGAAGCCGTATTCAAGAAGCTTTATAAACGGCTTTCGGCCGGGGAGTGGGAAGATGAGCAATCGGGTGGTTAAGGGCATATTGGTCGCCGCGGCTTTTATTTCGTTATGTGGTTTTCTAGCCGTAGGCGGTTGCGGCGGGATGAGGCGCGGCGAGGTATCGGAAACGGTCGTCGTCGCCCGGGTCGACGGCCGTAATATAACTGCGGCGGAGGTCTCGAGGCGGATGTATCCGCAGGGCAGGCCCAAAGACGCAGTGCCCGACCCGACAGCCGTCGAAGCGGTTACCGACCAACTTATAGAACGTGCGTTGATTCTGAACTGGGCCGAGAAAAACAAGATTAAGGTGGACGACGAAACCGTGGACGCCCGCATCGCGACGATTAAAGCCGACTACGGCGCCCGGGGTTTCGATAAGTACCTCAAGTCCCAGGGGATTAACCTGGAACAATTCGAGGCTAACGTTAAAGGCGATCTTACGGTCGAGCTGGCGGTGGAAAAGGCGGTAGTCTCCGAGGTAAAAATCAGCGAATCCGACGTCGTTAAGTATTACGAGGCCAACAAAAGTAAGTATTCGCCGGGCAAGGAATACCATATCCTGCAAATTATCGTCGAAACCCAAGTCGAGGCCGAGGAGGCGCTAACGAAACTGGCGTACGGCGCAAGCTTTGAGGAAATAGCCGCCGAAACGTCTCTCGCGCCCGACAGATACGCAGGAGGCGACGCCGGTTACGTACCAGCCGACGCGGTTCCGCCGGAAGTGGCCGAACAGCTGGCGGTTTTACCCGTTAATAAGGTTAGCCCGGCTATCAAGACCGACTACGGGTATTTCGTCGTAAAGCTCCTCGACGTTCGCGCAGGCGAAGCGGCGCCTTTGAGCGAAGTCCGTAGCGAAATCGAGCTCGGTTTACGGACGAAGGTCGAGGAGAAGCGATACGGCGAATGGATCGATTCGCTCAAGAAGGATGCCGACATCGAGATAGATAAGAAAGCTTTGGAAAGGATTTAATCGCCTTGGTTAAGATAGCAACCTCGTTTCCGTTTATAGCGTTGGTTCTCGCCGGCGTGATCACCGCGCAACCGGCGACGGCCGAATTAATACCTATAGACGGGACAGTCGCGATAGTAAACGACGACATCATCCTGGGGAGCGAAGTAGGGGAGCAGGTTCAATTCCTACTATCCCAGGTGGACCCCGCGATGGTCGAAGAAGCCGGCGGCGTCGCCGCGCTTACGGGAAGCGTTTTAAGCGACATGGTCGACAGCCGGCTCCTACTTCAACGCGCCGACGAGTTGGACATCGCCGTAGCCAAAGAAGAGGTGGATGCATTAGCGGAAGAGAACCTGGCCGCGTTCCGGGCGAACTTCGCGTCAGACGGGGAATTTGCGGCGGCTCTGGCCGAATTCGGTATTACCGAAAAAAGCCTGATGAAGTACTATAAGAAGAACATCAGGGAGCAGATGACTATTCGGCAGTTGATAGACCAGGAAATTTACCCGAAAATCGAGATAGATGAGAACGAAGCCCGAAACTTTTTCGAGTCGCACAAATCGGAGTTCGCGGTTCCGACGCTCGTAGATATTTCCGAAATAGTCGTCGCGAAAAAACCGACAGAGAATTCCGCCACGGTGGTCCGAACGCTGGCGTTCGACCTGAAACGCCGGGCCGAGGCCGGCGCGGACTTCGGCGATCTCGCCCGCGAATATTCAGCCGCCGCCAACGCTTCTTCGGGCGGCGAATTCTCGTTTAAGCCGGGCGAGACGTACCCCGAGTTGGAGGCGGCGGTCGCGGTACTCGTACCGGGCCGGGTAAGCCAGCCGATAGAAATGACAGACGGTTACTGGCTGGTAGAACTTGTCGGTTTCGACGGCGAAACGTACGTAACCAGAACGATATTCTTACCGATATCCGTTACCGACGCTGACGTATCGGCGGCCAGGACGAAAATAGAACGCGCTTACGAGGCATTGGAACGCGGCGTATCCTTCGAAAACGTAGCCGAGGAGTACAGCGAAGAGGAGAGTACGGCAGGGGCCGGCGGCCGCGTCGGCGAGTTGGGCCTCGCGGCGCTTGCGCGTGACTTCCCTATAATAACCGCGGAGTTGGAGTATATGGAGCCGGGGGACTTTACGAGCGTCGTGGAAAGGGAAGAAGGTTTTTACATAATAAGACTCAACGGCAGGGAAGAAGGGTACGCCCGCGGGTACGAAGACGCGCGGGAACAGGTTATTGACGTTCTCAGGTCCGAACGTGTCGAGGACGAGTTAAGCGACTATATTCAGGATATTAAAGAGAAATCGTATATCAAGACGTTCCAGTAATATTTGAACCGACGTATAAGGGATTAATCAGGACGAAGGCTTTCGTTGCGGCCGTGACGGTCGTGATGGTTTTCATCGTACCGGCGGTCGCTTTTGTTTCGCCGGTGTATATGGGCACCGCCGAACCGAGCTAGTCGACGAGTCGGATTTAGTAGTCAATAACGAACCAGCGGGAAAAGGGGCTTTCTAAAGTCCCGACGGATTCATACGTTCCGGGACTTACGTAAAAACCCTTTAAATATACGATATCGAATCGTAGCAGGAGGTATGAGCATGAAGAAGATCTATTTAGCGTCGGCCGTCATTATCTTATATACAGTATGTGCCGTCGCGTCTTTGGTTTATATGGACACGACAGAGCTGGTAGATAACTCCAGCCTGGTTGTGACGGGAGAAGTCGACAGGATCGAATCGTTTTACGGCGACGACGATCTCATATACTCGCGCGCGTACGTAACCGTTGACGATTTCGTTAAGGGGGATTATGAAAACTATATCGTCGAAGTAGTGTACCCCGGCGGGACGGTAGGCGGTACCGGTATGGCTACTTCGATATCCCCTCGGTTTGAACTCGGTATGCAAGTCGTGCTTTTCCTTAAACAAGACGACGCCGGCGAGTACGTGTTGACGAACCACGCCGGATCGAAGTTCACGGTAGTAAGCGACACAGTCGTTGAGAAAGGGATTACGTTGGACGAGTTCGTCGCGGAGATAGCGGCGGCCGTCAATCGATAAAGGACGGTAAGGATGAATAGGGTTCCAGCTGTTACTTATCTATTGATAATCGTCGCTATCGGTTACGCCGGGGCGTGGGAACTTATCTATTGGGACGCGGGCCACTACGCCCGATGGAAGGATAGCGACCTTCCAGTGACGTACAGGGCCAACGAGTCCGGTACGCCCGACTGCGGCGGGGAGTTTACGGCGTTGGAAGCGTCGTTGGATACTTGGACGAACGTCACAACGTCCTATTTCGATTTCAACTACGGGCCCAAGACTTCGAAGAAGGACACGAAGCTCGACGGCGTAAACCTGTTTTATTGGGCGGAGACGCAGGCCGACCTTCCGTACGCCGGTAATTATATAGCCGTAAACACGTTCTGGACGTCCGGCGAGGATATGGGCGATTGGTACGCGACCGTCGAAACGGATATATGCTTTAACGGTTATCACTACGACTGGTCCGACTCGGGCGAATCCGGCAAGATGGACGTGCAGAACATAGCTACCCACGAAACGGGACACGCGTTAGCTCTGGCCGACCTTTACGATGTTGGCTCTAAAGAGTTTACTATGTGCGGGTATTCATCTTACGGGGAGACCAAGAAGCGTACACTCGAGTACGACGATATCCGAGGTATATCCAGCGCCGAGTTGTACGGGTATACCGGGATAACCCTGGAAGATTTTGAGGCGGCGGCTGGCCTTGACAACATAGAAGTAACGTGGGTCGTTAGTAGCGAAACCGGTCTGGCGGGTTATAACCTGTACCGGGCGCTTGACGGGGAAGCTGAATACGCGAAACTGAACGCCGCGCTCATAAGCGGCGAATCGCCCTATTACTACCTGGACGAAGAATTCGAGCCGGGAATGACGTATAAATACCTGCTGGAAGCGGTCGATATAGCCGGCGGTACGGAAACGTTCGGGCCCGACATCGCGACTGCGCCGACGGGCGATGGTAGACCTGTTTTATCGTTGGCTCAGAATAGTCCCAATCCGGTTACGAACGACACATCGATCCGTTTTTCGATACCCGAAGCAGGACGGGTGTCGTTGGGAGTTTACGACCTGACTGGGCGGAAAGTAATTACCCTCTACGATGGTGACGCGAACGCAGGCGAACACGAATTGGAATGGGACTTACGGGGCGACAGAGGCGTTCGGGTTGCCCCCGGGGTTTACCTGTACCGTTTGATGGCGGGTGGCGAAAACGTCGTACGAAAGATGGTAGTGCGATGAAAGCCGGTCCGTATTGAGTATAATAGCGTGCGCCGGGGATCCGGCGCCCTTTTTATGGTATAATACGCTTTCGATTAAACTGTAGGCCGGTTTTTTGCGACAATTATAATAATGTCCGTTTAGTCGGTTATTCCGCTTTTCTTTTCGGCGCCCGAAACCCGGACGTAAAATGGCCAAAAGGGATACAAAATACCCGGTCCCGGATTCGATTAAAAAGGTTTACAACGAAGCCGTCGGGCTAATGGAGGACGACCCCGTAAGCGCTCGGGGAATCATCGAGGGGCTTCTGGAACTAGAGCCCGACGAGCCCAGACTTCTAAACTCGTTGGGCAATACTTACTTCGTAGAGGGCGAGCTGGAAACGGCGGAGGAGTACTTCCTCGAGGCCCTCAAACGTGGCCCTGATTTTTCGATTCCCAACAGCAACCTCAGTTCGGTTTACAGTAAGATGGGCCGCTACGAAGAATCCGCCAAGTACGCGGCACGGGCTATCAAATGCTTCAAGGCTTCCGCTATCCCGTGGAACACTTTAGGTATTTATTACGCTCGGTCCGGCGACTATAAGACCGCCCTCGAATACTTCCTGGCTTCGTATTCGTACGACGGGGATTACCTTGTGGCGGCTTACAACGCCGCTTGTTCATATGCCGTTCTGGGTGAGCCCGATAAAGCGTTGTCGTACTTGGAGAAAGCGTTGGAGGACCGACGATACGTTAAGGCCACAGAGACCGACCCCGACCTCGATTCGTTACGGGATATCACCCGGTTCCGGGAAATGTTCGCTGCCGCTAAGTCCGAGTTAGACCCGAAGGGAGATTAACGGCGAGTTAATAGACCTTATTAACCCGCCGCCCCGCGGGTTTTTTATTGCGGAAGTCGTGCTAACCGCTCCGTCCGGAGCGCTCTTAACCTCAAGGGTTATTATCGCACGCGAGTAATACCAACGGCGCCAACGTCAAGAATATGACGATTATGGATAACGATATCCTTTTTAGCCCTTCCACTTGTTCCCTCCGTTCTTTGCCCGGTTAGAAATCAACCGACGTAGAACCGGCCTCGAAAGGCGAGTACAAAGCCTGCCAGAGGCCATACGCGTGCCCTTCGTAAAGCACGCCGTCGTCGACAGGCTTAATTGCTAACGTTACCGGGCGGAGCATCATCTCGAGCGCGGCCGCCCGTTCCGCGTCGTCGCCGTAAGTTACCATCGCCCGATAGTCGATATGGACGAGTACGCTCTGCTCGGGAGAAAGGCGTGCCATATTCTCGACGAAGTCGGCGTCGGTTGACAGGAGGTTGCCGGTTATAACTTCTTTTAGCGCGCTTTCGATTTCGGTTCCGTCGGCGGACGAGTAAATCCAGCCGCCGTATTCTGCGAGCGTGAACGTCTCGTCTTCGGACTCGAATTCTACGAAGCGCGTTCCGGCCGGTCCGTCGTACTCGGTAAAGACGATATCTTCGGCGGAGTCGGCCAGTTCTTTCAGGCCGACATTGAAGGCGTTAGGGTCTTCTAGTTCGGTTATAAACAGGTAACGACCTTCCGATACGTCGGGGAAGTACGCGTCTTGGTCACCGGCTGCGGCGTCGGTGGCTTCCCGGTAACAAAAAGCGAACTCGCCGCCTAACGACGGGAGGAGATCCGGCGCGTTCGTGTCCATTAAACGGACAAACGACGCGAATTCCTCACCGAATTCGTCGTCAACCTCGCTAATAGACCGGAGCGAATCGCTCGTCAGCATTTCGGCGAACCCGCCGCTGGAATAGAACACGTACGCGCCGAAACCGGCGGGCGCCGCGCCGGGACCTTTAAGTACGGCCGATTTCCCGAATAACGGCGCGTAGTCGGAACCTGCGAAATCGGGTATATACGCGAACGCTTCATCTGCAGAACCGGAATCGTCGTACGACACGGTGTAGACGAAAGCCCTGACGTCGCTGGCGATCGCTTTAAAAAATCTATCAGCGCCGTCGTCGTGCTCGGACGGCCTGAGTTCCTCGGCGACCTCGGGCGCGACCGCCGCCAGCCGGTCCAAGTTCACGTACTCGACTAAATCGGACGGTCCGCTAACTGCTGCCGTGCACGCTAAGTATTTCTCGTCGTCGGAAAGGCGGCCGGAACCTCGGGCGGCTTTCTCGATATGCTCGAATATCCGTTCCTCGTCGGATATTACGAACCAGGCGCCGTCGTCGCCGATATATATGTCTTTTACTTCTTTGAATCTATCGATACTGTCCGGCGCGTAGCGGGTTTCGGTCTCCTCGGTTATCTTGACGGCCGCGTAATCGAAACCGTGGCCCTTCTCGTGTTTAACGTCCACCTCGCGTTTGCGGTACCAGTCGCCGTCGCGTTCCTCGTACGCCGAATCTTCCAACGCATCAAAAATCCGGGCTATTATAGATTCATAATCAGCCCGGTCCGGCGGTATCTCGGCCGCGAGGACTATGCGAACGACCGGATGGACGTCGCCGTACTCGTCGACTTCGCCGCCGCGGCCGAAGCGGGCCCCGTCGTAAACGGCGAACGCGACATCGCCGCCGAACTCGCCGATCAGTTCTTCGAACGTCAGGTCGGTACCTGTTTCCTCGAAGAACTCGTTAAGGTCGTCGGGGGAGGCCTGTTCTTCGGCGAACAGCGGCGACGTGAATATCTCGTCGGCGAACGCAGCAGCGTCCGATACCGAGATGAACGCGAACGCGTTATCGGGGAGAACGTCGGCGGCGCCGGGGGATTCGGCGGACGCAGGGGATATCGAAAACGCCAGAACCGTGATTATCATTATCTTTTGTACCATATTTAACTCCGATCTTTCGGTTATGGTTCGCTGTTTCTATGCCTTTCCGCATCCCGCCGTTTCCTGTACAGTCCGTTCAACCCCCAGAACGACGCGACGCCTGGAAGAATGCCCACTATGGCGTAACCCCCAACGCCTGGTATTAACCATAGTACCGCCGTAAGCACAGCGCTTATCAACAGCGATACGGCGAGCGAAACGAGTAACGCTTTCTTATACAAGGTCGCGTCGAGTATTACGTTACTGCGGCTCCGTTCCAAACGGCTTCGGAAAGCTCTTCGGCCGTTTCTTTCATCCCGCCCGAAAGCCATTCTACTATATAATCGGTCGGGGCCGGTAGAGAATGTTTGACAGGTTCGGCCTTCTCTAGCAATCCGGCGATTATATCGGGCCGCGGGGATTGAATCGACTTGCCCAATCCCCATTCTTCCAGCGCGGTTACGTTGCAGGTCTGTTCGTACTGGCCCCATATCGGTATGGAAATCGTAGGTTTCCCCAGGTAAAGGCATTCGCTGAGGAGCGTGAACCCGGCGCAACAAACGACGGCACGAGCGGACGCGAGGTCGCCGATAAAACCGGTGGACGAGAACTCCTTAATCGTCACGTTTTCGCCCTCGGGTACGTAGTTCTTGCGGTTTGGGTACGCAATTACGTCGTAATCGGCCATCTCGGGCGCGGAAAATAGGGCGTCAATGGTCTCTTCGATGTAAGCCGGCAAGTAAACGAGTATGTGCGAACCGGTCGAGACTTCGGCGGCCCTTATCTCCGGACGTATTATCGGCGGGAGTGTAGTCGGCGTACAACGCCGCCAGTGGAGGCCTAGAGGTACATCCACCGGCGCGTAGTTCTGGAAGACCAGCTCGGCGAACGGGTCCTTAAACGCGGGCCGGGGCGCGTCGCCCCAGAACGCGTACTGATGGGCGATACCCACGGTTTTCACGCCGTTCATACGGCCCCACCAGGCGGATATCGGTTCGAAGTCGGTAATGACTAAGTCATATGGGCCTTCGACGGATTGGTAGTCGTCCCAGAGTTGAAACGGTCGGAACGCGGCGAGAGTCCCCAGGTAGGATATACCGCCGTCGCCGTACTTGAAGTTCAGGCCGTGGAAGGCTTTATACGGCTCCAGATCCGGGTGGCGCCGGGACGCGCTTTCGCTGGTCGTCCCCGAGCTGATGACGTCCAGGTCGAGACCCGCCGCTTTCAACCGCGGCACTAACGTAAGCGCCCGCGAGAAGTGCCCGTTCCCCGTGGACTGAAAACCGTAAAGTACCGACATCGTCAACCGCCTTTCCCGATATTAAAAAGCGCGTCGATGACTGTCAAGTCTTATCGGACGCGTAACCGTTTTAAAATTGACCTTCGAGGTTCGATATAGTAGAATACCCGGAGAAAGGAGCTTCTATGGATAAATCACAGACGTTAATGAAATCAGTACTTACGACCTTAACGGTAACAGCCGTCCTGATTGCGGTTCCGGCCGCGGCCGCCGACCTCGGGTACGAAGGTACACGCTGCCTTACCTGGGTATCCGACGACCCGGTTTACGGCGCGATTATTGAGGAAGCGAAAGAGGACGCCGTCGGTAAGCACCGCTTAAAAGGCCCGCCCGACGACCCCGACGTTGGGGATAGTTGGCAATGGTGGCTGATGGTTCACGATCCTTACCCGGTTTGGGACCTGTACTGGTGCACCGTCCGCGGTGAAGGGACGAACTGCTATGTCGTAGTCGAAGATTCTCCGTGGAACGTCAACATAGATTCGGCCGACGTCACCGCTATTATCGATTTTTTCGATAACGCCACGCCTGGCGACCCGACCCGCGGTACGTACGAGATAAACTCCGACGTTTTCGGGACGCCGCCGGACGAGTTGGACGACGACCCGAAAATCTACATTCTGTACTACGACTTCGGTACGACGGCCGACGGATGGTTCAACTCGGACGATATGACCGAGGGCGGGACGTCAAACGAATGCGAGGTCGTCTATATCAATCCGGCCACTTCGGCGGACCCGGGCGAGCCGTATCTGAACGCGGTCGTCGCCCATGAGTTCGAACATATGATCCACTGGAAGTATGACGAGAACGAATCTTCCTGGGTGGACGAAGGATGCGCCGAACTGGCTATGTACCTGTTCGGGCACCCGGATACCATATCGGGTTTCAATACTAACCCCGACAACGACCTGACCGACTGGGGCGGCGAATGGGCCGACTATATCCAGTGCTACTTATGGACCCTTTACTTCTACGAAAAGTACGGCGGCGAGGATACTATCTACGCCCTCGTACACGAACCGGCGAACAGCATTACCGGCGTCGATAACACGCTCGCCGGCGAGGGATACAGCGAGGATATGATAGACGTCTTTACCGACTGGGTGGTCGCGAACTACCTGGATAATGACGACTCGGGCTTCTTCGGCGGAAAGTACGGTTACGAGGGGGAAGACTTACCGCCGTTCAACTGCTTTAAAACCTGGACAGATTACCCCGTGGACTCGAACGCGTCGGTACAGCACTGGGCCAGCGATTACGTCAAGTACGAAAGCGGATACGACGGCGGAATCGACGACGTTGTCGTGTCTTACTCCAGCCACAAATCGACAGGCGGGACCGCTTATAATTATACCGCCGATGCCGACTGCGACCCGGTCGAGCTTTTTCTGACTTTCGATGGCGCCGACAACAACTCGTTCGGCGTCCAGGCGATGCTTTTCGACAACGGCGAAGCGACAGACGTCCTCGCGATGACCCTGGACGGGTCTCAGTACGGCGAGTTACATATAGCCGACTTCGATACGCCAGTTTTAATAACGCACTTCTCGGCCACCGGCGTTGACGGCGGGATAGAGGTAACATGGCGTACGGTCGAGGAATCGGACGGTACGTATTATAACCTGTACCGTCGGCGAAACGACGCCGACGCGAGGCGTACGTCGGGCGGACTAGATAACCCGAGTCGGACCGACGTTTCAGGCGGTTACGTCTTGTTGAACGATTCGCCCATTACCGGCGCGTCGCCCTATAGCTTCGTCGATTCCGCCGTATCGAGGGACGTTACTTATTCTTACCTGCTGGAGGCCGTGATCCCGGACGAAGAAGCGGCGAGCGCCGGCCCGCTGAACGCGAGTTGGGGCGGGTCTAAACCGACCGCGTTCGGACTGGCGCGGCCGTACCCGAACCCGGCCGCTTCGGCGATGACTGTCGCGTATTCGATTCCCGGCGAATCGGGAACTACGGCGGTCGAATTGTCGTTGTACGACGTTTCTGGTCGAAAAGTCGCGACGCTAGTGAACGGCCCCCATGCTCCGGGGAATTACGAGGTAGTGTACGACGCGACGGAACTCTCGGTAGGGGTTTACGTTTGCCGCCTGGCGGCCGGTTCCGACGCCGCTGCGAGGTTGGTAGTCGTCGCAAGGTAACGGTTGAGGTAAAAAAACGGCGGCGGGTTTTTACAGCCCGCCGCTTTATTGCGTTAGCGTTAGGTAGTTACGGTTTCGCCAGCCCCTCCATATGCTCGGGCGTTGGTTCCACGGAAGGTTCGGTTTCCATCCGACCGCCGAAGTATATACGACGCAGGTCTTCCGGTAGGGTCTCCGGCGGCGCGTTCATAAAGATAGTCATATGCTTCGAGTCGATACTCAAGTCCGGGTGGCCGATTACGAACGATACGCTCGGTTTCGGACGTTCACCCACAATAACGTACGGAGCCGTTTCGTCTTCGGTTAAGTTTTCTTCCTTCGGTTCGAATATAAAAACCTGCGCGTCATACTCTTCGTTTTTCGAGAAGTCTAATACGTGGGCGGTCGTCTCGGTAATCGTGAAGTACTCTTCCAGTTCGACGTCCGGGGCGTCGCTCGCTTCGCCGGCGGTCGCGTCCTCTCCCGCGAACGCTAAGGGAACCAAAAGGATAAACCCCATTATAGCTGTTATTAACCGCATATTGTACCCTCCCGTTGATATTATAATCTTTGACGGGGCGTTTTTCAAGCCCTATAGAATTTAGACGCTTAAACATGGCGTTGGTATTAACCGCCGGGGCGTTTTTCCGCGGCTTTTTTCGGTTGACTATATATAAAGTGCGTGTTAGCATCAACTCGAATATAGCACGAATTGAATATTGAATATAGATAAGGGGGACCTGCGGTGAAGTTCACCTGCGATAAAAAGGTGCTGGCGGACGCGCTGAACCTCGCCCAGAGCGCCGTTGCTACGAAATCCACGCTGGCGATACTCGGTAACGTAATGCTGGTTGCCGAAGACGGGAACCTCGAGTTGACGGGGACCAATATCGACCTGTGGGTTCGCGTGCGCGTACCCGTCGAAATAGGCGACTCCGGGTCTATAACGCTGCCGGCGCGGAAAATGACCGATATCGTACGCTCGATATCAGCCGACACCGTTGAGGTAACGGTCGAAGGTACCGCCGCTACGGTGAAGGGCGGCCGTGCCACCTTCAAAGTGATGGGGTTGGACGCGTCCGACTTCCCGACCTTCCCTACGGTCGAAGCCGGGCAGGCGATAACGATGCGCCAGGGCGACCTGAAGGACTACGTCAAGAAGACTCTGTTCGCGTCGTCCGACGACATCACCCGCTACGCGCTGAACGGTATATGTATCCAGATCGAAGGTAAGGAGATACGTTTCGTCGCGACCGACGGTTACCGGCTGGCGTACGCCGCCGTCCACACGGAAATAGAGACCGGCGGCGTCGTAGACGTGATACTCCCGAGCCGAGCCGCCGGCGAACTGGGTAAAATCTTGGGCGACGACGACCCCGTCGAAATCAACATCGGCGAGAACCACATCTCCTTCGATTGCGATACATTCCTTTTGGTTACGCGCCAGGCCGAGGGCAAATTCCCGCCGTACCGCGAGGTCGTCCCGCCGTCTTTCGAGAAGCAGATTACCACGGCGCGCGCCGAGTTTTTGGAGTCCGTGCGCCGGGTAGCCCTCGTGGCCGACGAGCACTCGCGCCAGATAGTCCTTTCGGTGGCGCCTTCGGAGATAACGGTCGAGGCGCGAACCGCCGACGTGGGCGAGGCCGACGAAAGCTTCCCCGCTAATTACGACGGCGACGAGTTCAAAGTAAGCTACAACGCGAATTACCTTACCGAGATACTGACGAACATAGAGGGCGACGACGTGCTATACGAACTGAACGACCCCGGCAAGCAGGGCATGTTCCGCAGCACCGGCGACGAGGAGTACTTCTGCATCCTGATGCCGATAAAGTTGTAAGTACGCGAAGATAACTGATTAGGAAAAGCCGGCGGTAATCCGCCGGCTTGTTTATTTGGTATTAATATAGTTACTCCGCGTCACCTCCGGCGTGGCGGGAGTGACAGGTATTAGAGGAAGAAATTGACGCCGCCTTCGAGGTCGAGGTAGTTGAACGTTAACGTCTCGAACTGGAAGCAGAACGACATCTTAGGGCTGAATTTAAGCTCAGTACCGCCGCCAAGGACAAACTCGGCGTCGTTATCGCTTCCGGCGTCGGTCCAGCCGTGGGCAATCGCGAACCCCATGTGAGCGTACGGGACGAGTTTACCGGTCGGGTAGCGGAATTTCCCGGCGAAGTTAATGTTGAATATTTTTAGGTCGTCTATGGAAAATTCGATCGCCGGGCTAATCGCGAACATCCCGTTGAACGGCGGTTGCGGAAATATCAGGTCACCTTTAAACCCGAAGACGGGACCGAAATATTCTCCTTCTCCGAAGCGCATACCGAACGTGGGACCGACGGCCGTCGTTATGGCGTAAGAGGCGCTCGTTAATACGGTCAGTACCGTTATCAATACTAATACCTTGCGCATTTCTCCTCCTTCTCGAGCTAGAATTAATGGTTGACGTTACTTGGCCGTTCGTCTTTATTCACTGGATTTTCCCCTATATCGCCGGTAAAATCAAGGGAAAATTGGTTTTTTACGAGAGGAATGTCCTATGCCCGATTACGACGAGAAAGCGGTACACAAGGAGACGATAGAGTACTACCGGTTGACGCTGGCGGCGCACAAGAAAGACCCCCACGCCGTAGAAACGGCGAAAGCCGACGACGCCGTACTTGCGATGGTGAAGGAAACGCCCGACGTCCTCGAGATAAACCGGAAGATGATGGAAGGCGGGTTGGCCTTCGCCGTGACCCGCGCGATGGCCGTCGACGGCGCCACGTTCCAGGCCGAGGTTTACGAGGAACTCGACGAGGAGCCGCTGGCCGAACTTTGGCGGAAGCGGGCCGAAGCAGTAGCCGCATCGGGAGATATGGACGAGCTTTACGCCGTCTCGGAAAAGATGGACGCCGAGGAAGCGCCGGTTAAAGAGGACGAGGCCCGTTTGAAACAGGTGGCGGATACGATAATCGAAAAGATGTTTTTAGTCGAAGCCAGCCCGACAGGGACCGACCTGGACGAGAGTCCAAAACAGACACTGGTCGCGACCCTCGATGAGCTAGGGGAGCGTTACCCCGGCGTGCGGTTTCCGGACTTGCTCGAGTTGCTGAGAATACACAAGCGGTTGTTCTATACCGATAAACAACTGAAGCGGTTGACCGAGTTCTTCGAGAAGGTCAACGCCGAGCGGTTAGGGGGTAAGTACTGATGGACCCGACCGTAAAGCAGATGATAGACGGTTTCAAGATGGGCGTGGACGCGCAAGCCGGGATGGCCGCCGCTCAGGACGCCGTCGAGGAAGTTCGCGGTATCATCGCGAAGATGGAGGAAATCGCGAACGAGCCCGGAATGGACATAATGAAGTTCCAGGAGCGAATGGGCGCCGAAGGCTTAATGGATAAATACGGCGAAGCGATGGCCAGACTCGCGACAGCCGGCGAAGCCGCCGTAGTTGAGATGGCCGACGCCGTGGACGAGGCGGCCGCCGAGGCCGAACCGGTGGACCTGGCCGAACTCGACATCTACGACCTTGAGGTCGCCGTCGGGCCGCACCGCCAGGTGTACGAGACGACCGTTAAAAAGAAAACGGACTTACCGTATCTAAAAGCCGCATACGAAGCCCTGTTCGCTCTGGCCGACGAGTGCGAGACGGTAGTCGAGTTCAACCGCCGGGCGATGGCCGATGGGCACCTGTCACATCTGGGCCTGGCCGGGACGTGGGACGCCAATATGAACACCTTCGAGAAGGAGGTCGTCCACAAACAACCGGATATGATTACGTACGCGCTGGACGCGTTGGAGACGACCCGCGACAACCCGTTCCCGGAGACTATAGTGTACGCGTTGAACCGGCTGGCGTTCCTGAACGAACGGAAGATGGCGGTTCGGCAAAGCAAGTTCAGCCTTTTTAACGCCTTCGCCGCCGAACTTTCCGCGTACCTAATACTGGTCCATACCGAGGAACAGCGGCAAAAAGCAGTCAATATGTTCGGGATTCAGAAGGAGTTAACGGGCTGGGGCTTCGACGAAGCCGCGTACGATCCGTACGTCCGCCAGCTTCTGACTATGGGCGACGCCGGGAAGCGGGCCGAACTCGGCCCCGACTACCTCGGGATATTTCCGTTCCTGCGCGTGGGATGGTATTTAGACGCTTCCCTCTCGCCCGACGAGAAGAAAGAGTTGGCCGAAGCAGAAGAACCGCCGCGACCGCCGGCGTACCCGTATCCGTACAGGACCGGGCCGGTGGGCGGCGTCGAACTAACCGTCGAGGAACCGCAGTTCACGGCGGCCTTCGACGAACCGTACCCGGTTAAGTTATCGCTCGCCAACAACTCGGGGGAAGCGAGGAAGCTCGACGCGAAGAAGGGTTTGCGTATCTGGGTAATCGCCGGCGACGGCGCCGAAACGAAGAAGTTTAAGGCCGACTTACCGGCCGAGCTGGGACCGGGCGAGACGTGGTCCGCCGACGGCGATTTGTACGCGTGGGGACTTCCGAAGGAGGAGCGGCTTTATTTGGTAGCGTTTGACGTTGGCCTCGAAGGCGAGTATGGTTGCGACCTGGCCGAGAAGTACGGCGACCCGAACGCGGCACCTCTGGACTTCAAAGCCAACTGCTTCCTTGAACCGTTCGAGGGTGGCTGTGCTACGGACCCGGTTTTTGCGGCGCCGCGGCGCCCGGTGCCAGAGTACCCGTTTCCGATACCTGTGGAATAAACGGAATGCCGGTAATAAAAGAAAGCCGCCCATACGGGCGGCTTATTTTTACCGGGTTGCGTTCCGCTATGCTTGCCGCACCTGAATTCCCCGGAAGCGGGCCGGCGAAGTCCCGTGGCCTACGTGCATTGTCTGGCTTGGTTCGCCCTTGCCGCAGTTGGGCGTACCCCACATAGCCCACTCCTCCGGCCCGCCGATAGCGTCGCACGCGTTCCAGAAGTCGGTCGTTTTCGCCGTGTAGGTGGCGTTCTTGACCGGGTCGCCCAACTTACCATTCTTTATCTCCCGAGCCCACTCGGTCGTGAATTGAAAGTTGACCCGCTTGTCGTCGATGGACCAAGCGCGGTTGGTCTCCAAATATAGTCCATCGTCTATACCGGCGATAAGCTCCTCAAGTGTCCCTTCGCCCGGTAGCAGGTTGATATTTGTCATCCTGACCAGGGGTATCCGGTTCCAACCGTCGGCCCGGTTGGCGCCTGTGGACCGGGCGTCCGGTCCCAGGGCCGGGGCCGTCTCCCGGTTGGACAGGTATCCGACGAAGACGCCGTCCTTTATGATGTCGAAACGTTGGGCCGGTACGCCGTCGTCGTCGTAACCGAAAGTGCCCAGGCCGCCGGGGGCCGTGGCGTCGCCGACGATGTTAACGATGTCCGAGCCGTACTTAAAGTTACCCAACAGGTCCGGTTGGAGGAAGCTCCCGCCGGCATAGCTGGCCTCCATACCCAAAACCCGGTCCAGCTCCGAGGGGTGACCGCAGCTCTCGTGGACCTGAAGCGCCATCATCGTACCGTCTATGACGATGTCTGTTACTCTGGTCGGGCAGACCTTCGCTTTCAGCAGTTGAACCGCTTCGGCGGCGACCCTCTCGCACTGCGCAAGCACGTCCATTTCCCGGATCGCTTCGTACCCGACGGCCCCGAAGTTCCCACGAAAACTATTGGGATAGCTCCGGGTCTGGACGTCGTCCTCACCTACAGCGGTCGCGGTTATGCCGCCGCCGGACTCGGTTAACCTCTGGGTTACGAATGCCCCTTCGGTGTTCGCGAAAACTTTGTCGGTGAAAAAGAAACTCATAAAACCTTCAGCTATTTTTACTTCTTCCTCGGCGTCGAGTATTCGCTCGGACGCGTCCACCAATAAGTCCATCCGTTCGTTCATCGGGACCGAAAACGGGTCTTCGTCGTAAGGGTTTTCCCAATCATCGATTACCGGTTCTTGGGGCGCCAGCGTTACGTCGTCGGTCTTGAAGCGGGCGCTGGTCTTCGCGATTCCGACAGCTTCGTCGGCGATACGGTGCATCTCGTCCTTCGTAATCCGGCTCGAACTCGCGAAACCCCAGGCGCCGTCGACGATCACGCGGACGCCGAACCCGTCGCTGGAGTTCGCCGAGATGTTTTCCGGGTGCCCGTTCTTCGCGTGGAAGTTCTCCGATTTTTCGCGAACGACACGGACGTCCCCGTAGGAGACGTGTTTGGTCTTAAGATAATCGAGTACATCGTTTATTATGTCTTTCATAATAGACCTTTCTTCCGAATTTCCCGGTTAATTCCGTTCGACCCTGTCGTACCCGCTACACGGAATTATTTCGATGTTCGTACCTTTCAAGACTTCGTCGAAGAGCAGGTTCAATCCCAGGCTGTCGGACGCCGTGTGCCCGGCGACGATTACGTTTATATGGTTTGTTTTCGCAACGTCCAGGTTCCGATCGGAGATGTGCATCCCGACGAACGTCCCGACCTGGGTGTTGGTCGCGAGCTTATCGAACATCTCCTGGGAGCCGCCGGTCCCGCCGGTCATGTCGACGAAAACCTCCCCGGCCCGGATTCTGTAAACGTCCTCCACCGACTTTGCCGAGCGGGCTAGGACTACCAACCCCGTCGAACGCTTCTTCATCAGTTTATACTCGGGGATGGCCTCAAGGAGGTCGATTACTTCGCCGACAGTATCGAGCTTCTCTTCGTCGAACTTTTTTTGGAGATAAGTGTTCACGCAGTTGTCGGCGACGGTGTGGAGGCATATAAACGGGAACCCGAGAAGCCGGGCCGCGTCCACGGCCCGCATGTGATTGCGGACCAGGACCGACCGCTTCACTTCGTGCACACGCGGGTCCAGAATGCCCTCGGCGACGTTGATGGGGATACCGAGCCGCGCCATTACGTCGGCCTGCAGGTCCATCGCCCGGAAAAGGTTCGCGAGCGCGTGTCCCTCTGGATGGTGGGCGACGCAAAGGTCTATCTCGGTTCCTTTCTCCCGTAGCCGGTCAGCCAGCAACAACTCTGGCGTTTCCAGGTCGACGCCGACCATTATGGAGTTCACCTCGGCGTCGTCGGGGCCGTTCAATATACGGGTATCGGGATAGGGGTTGGTGAGCCGTTCGGTATCGAACGCTTCGTCCTTCTTCTTGCCGAGTCGTTCGTACTGGCGTTTTTCTTTTATGAGGAATTTCGCGATCCCGTCTTCGTCGCGCGGGTCGTTGGCGCGGCCGACTTCGATGGCCTTCTCGTACAGTCCCTTGACTTTCAAATGGGGGGCCTCCTGTGGGGTTTAATTACTGTTATTTTAACCTGTTTGCGGGTTGTGTTAAATATTTTTCTTGGTGTGGGGCGTATTTAGGCTAAGAAAAAACGGCCGGGGCGCGGCCGTTCCTTCGATTAACGTT
>CP070755.1:2319896-2360251 GCA_020348885.1 Candidatus Coatesiibacteriota bacterium
CTGCGGAAAAATACGTTGGCCGCGCTGGTCAAGGCGGTCGAGGCCGGCGGGTGGAGCGCCGACGATATAGAAAAGCTGCCGTTCACGCTACTCATCGAAGGCGTCGAGAGAACGCTGGTGGAGCACACGAGGGCTATAACCCGGTGCGCCCGGGCGGTAGCTCAGGAAATGAAAACGATTTATGGCGACCGGCTCGAGATAAATATGGACGGTCTCGTCGCCGGCGCCCTCCTCCACGACTGCGGCAAGTTCGTCGAGTACGAGCGGGCGAAGAACGGATACGTCAAATCGCACCTGGGCCGTATGCTGCGGCACCCGTTCAGCGGGACTGCCATAGCCCACGCCGCCGGGCTCCCGCCGGAAGTATGCCACGTAATCGCGACGCACGCCAAGGAGGGCGACGGAGCGAGGGTCACGGCCGAGGCGATTATCGTCAACCACGTCGATTTCGCCAACTTCGAACCGTTCAAGTTGTAGCTATGGGCCGCGAGGGATACACAGCCGCTTTCTACGCGCTCTACGACGCCGCCGGATACTCGCTCTTGGCCGCGCCGGTATTGTACGTACTCGCGTTCGTCGGCGTCCACCTGGGGCACGCGCCGGAGCCGAACGGCTTCGACCCGTTACAATCGCTGCTGGTTTTCCGGCTACTCTACCGCGATATACTGTTGGGCGCCGCCCTCTTCTCGGCCTGCGCCGGCGGACTCGGTACGGTAAACGCCGTCGTCGGAAAACTCGCCGGGGTGCGTAATAAGCTCTTCTCGACGGTCTATTGGCCGGGGCGTCTCGCGATTATCATCGCCGCCGCCGGCTACGTCGTCCTCTACTGGACCATCTACCCCTGGGCCGGGCCGGTCAAGTTCGTCTTCACGTCGGTAATCGTCGCCAGCGGCGCGATAAACGGATGGGACACCCACGCGTAGAGGACAGATTCTAAACGATGGGCAAGCCTTTCGCAGAAAAGATATTCAGCGCCCGGGCCGGCCGGGACGTGGTCCCCGGCGAGATAATCACCGTCGAGCCAGATTACGTACTAAGCCACGACAATACGGCGGCGATAGCCGCGACCTTCGCGAAGATGGGCGCCGAGAAGGTCTTACACCCGGAGCGGTTGGTCATAGTATTAGACCACTGCGTACCCGCCGCTGACGCCAAGCACGCCGAGAACCATAAAAAGATCCGGGAGTTCGTCGCCGAACAGGGGGTCGAACACTTCTACGACGTCGGCCGTGGCATCTGCCACCAAGTTCTCCCGGAGGAGGGGTTCGCCCGCCCCGGCCGCTTGATACTCGGTTCCGATAGCCACACGACGACTTACGGCGCCCTCGGCGCATTCAGCGCAGGAATTGGCCGCAGCGAGGCGGCGGCTATATGGGCCACGGGCGAGATATGGCTGATGTGCCCCGAGTCGGTTCGGATGAACATGACCGGGGAGTTCGCCCGCGGCGTCGGGCCGAAGGACCTCATCCTCTCCATAATCGGCGACGTCGGTGCCGACGGGATGCTCTACAAGTCGGTCGAGTTCGCGGGGGAGACGATGGAGGTGATGAGCGTCGCCGGCCACATGGTCCTCGCGAATATGTCGGTCGAGATGGGGGCGAAGAACGGATACGTCGCGCCGAACGATAAGACGGCCGAATGGCTCGCGTCACGGGAGTCGGCCGAATACGAAGCGGTCTACCCGGACGCGGACGCGTCTTACGAGAGCGAGTTGGAATACGACGTGACCGACTTGCCGCCGATGGTCGCGAAGCCCCACACGGTAGATAACGTCGCGCCCGTCGAGGAAGTAGTCGGTACGGCGGTGGACCAAGTAGTATTGGGGACATGCACCAACGGGCGGGAAGATGACCTCGAAGAAGCCGCCCGTATTCTGGAAGACCGGACGGTGGCGTCCGGCTGCCGCCTGCTCGTCTTCCCGGCCAGCCGGGAAATCTGGCGTGAAGCGATGAAATCCGGCGCGTTCGAAGCGATAGAGGGCGCCGGCGGGATCATAATGAACGCCGGGTGCGGCCCGTGCCTGGGCGCCCACGAAGGCGTTCTCGCCCCCGGCGAGGTCTGTCTCTCGACGGCGAACCGCAACTTTAAGGGTCGAATGGGTACGCCCGAAGCCGAGATATATCTGGCATCGCCTGCGACGGCCGCCGCGACGGCGGTGGAGGGTCGGATCGCCGACCCCAGAGGTTACCTATAACCGCTTGAAGACTTTGAGGTGAACCGGTATGTTGGCTAGTTCTTTACTTATTACGATAGTCATTATCGCGGTCATAGTCGTGGTGGCCGCTGTCGCGATATTGGGTACGGCGCTTTTGATCATCTGGATCGTTAAGAAGACGTCCAAATCCGGCTGACCCCCCGACGGCGGAGGGATTGACCGTGGTTAAGGGTAAGGTTTGGAAGTACGGCGACGACGTGAACACCGACGTCATCTTCCCGGGGAAGTACACCTACACGGTTACTGACCCGGCGGAGATAGCGTCCCACGCGTTGGAGGACCTCGACCCGGACTTCGCTGCGAACGTGAAGCCCGGCGACGTCGTCGTGGTTGGCCGCAACTTCGGCTGCGGCTCGAGCCGGGAGCAGGCGGCGTTCTGCTTGAAGTACGCGGGCGTGGGCGCCGTCGTCGCCGAATCCTTCGCTCGGATTTTCTACCGGAACGCGATAAACGCGGGGTTGCCGATGGTCGTCTCGAAGGACGCGCCGGACGCGCTGGTGACCGGCGACCCGGTTGATATAGATTTCACGGCGGGCGAACTGAGGGCCGCTGACGGGAAGGTCTTCACATTTCCGCCGCTCCCGCCGGAGGTAATGGCCATCGTCGAGGCCGGGGGATTGGTGGAATACGTAAAACGCCGATTGAACAGATAACCGGAGGCATATGACAACCTATCGTTTGATAAACGTACTTATACTCGCAACGGTTATAACGGTAAACGCGACGCTATTCGGCTGTTCCTGGTTCGAGGATTGCCCGGTCAACCATTGCGGTATCGGCGGCGGAGAAAATGGTGAACCTACCGAAACTTCGACCGTCAGCGACGATAACCCCGCCGAATCCGACCCGATCCATTACACCGACGCGCCGCCGGAAGGGGAACTCGCCAGGGCGCTTTTACTACTTGAAGGCTCGGAGTATCCGTTTCACGCCGTCCGGGCCAAACCGTTGCCCGAGTTCGAGGAGCTTGACGGCCTGCAGGGCTGGAACGCGTACGCGGCCGACGATTACGAGATATGTATATACGTAATGCTGTTCAATAATCAGGCCGAAGGGCTCGCGGCGATGGAGGTACTCCGAGCGGCCGCCGACGAAACGGCGGTATATAGGAACTTCGGCGTCAACGGCGCGCTCCTCTACTTCGCCGAAGCGGACGCCGAACCGTCCGAGGAAGACGAGTAGTACTGGGTAATCGCCGACTACGTTTCGGCCCTGGCCGGCGAGGAATAACGAGGTCGATAAAAGCCGGCCCCAATTCCGAAGGAGGGACTATGAGGAAGCTCTTACTATTATTGCCGGTTGTACTGTTCGTGGTCGCCGGGTGCATCGACTACGAACAGGAAACCACGCTCCACATGGACGGGAGCGGTTACGCCGATATACACTATTCCGTGGTCGTCGGACCGTTCGCCGACGAGACCGTCCCGACCGAAGAGGACGACATAAAAGGACGTTACGAAGGCGAACCCGGGATAAAAGTCTCGAACCTAGAGGTAACGACCGAAGGCGAGGCCATTGACGTCTCTTACAAGATCGACTTCGACGACTTCGACCGGTTCCTGGAAGTCCACGACGGCACGCTCGACCCGTCCCGTACGACCTTCACCTCGGGGGCGGGCCGTTGGAAGTTCGTCGGCGTCGCCACGGGCGAGGACGAAGAAACCGACGCGGAGGAAACGACGGACGAAGAGTCGTTCGGGCTTCTGTCCGGGTATCACGTAACGTACACGTTCAACTTCCCCGGGGAGGTAACGTCCACGAACGGCGAAATCACCGACGATTATGATACGGTGGTCTGGGAATACACCCTCGCCGATGTCATGACCGGAGAGCTCCCGATGGAGGCCGAGGGCAAAGAAGCCGAGTTCCCTCTAGATTTCGTCATCGGGATAATCGTCGTCGTCTTGGTCATATTAATATGCGCGGTCTTGATAGTAGTCTTAATAATCGTGATAATCGTACTGGTAGTACGGAAAGGTAAAAAACGTAAAACGGTATAAGGCGCCAGCGGGGTATTATGAGATGCGACCTATGCGATAACCGCGTCTGTATCGAGGGAACCGATTGCCGGGGCGCCGACGAGGACATCGCGCTGCCCGAAGCAGACGACGCTCGGGTCCATCGCGCAGCGACCGAGGTCGAGGCCGAAGGGGATCTTAAGTTGACGCGGCTCGAGGAGATAATCCTCTTCGCCGAGAAGCTGGGGTACAAGCATATAGGCGTCGCGTTTTGCGTCGGGCTCGCCGAAGAAGCGGCGGTCGTCTGCGAGATACTGGGACGGCACTTCGACGTTACGGCGGTCATGTGTAAGGTCGGCGGCACCGACAAGGCCGAGTTGGAATTGCCCCAGATCCGGCCCGGCGGCTTCGAGTCGATATGCAACCCCTCGGAGCAGGCCCGTGTCCTGAACGAGGCCGCGACGGACCTCAACGTCGTACTCGGGCTATGCGTCGGCCACGACTCGACTTTCTGTAAAACTTCCGACGCCCCGGTTACGACGCTTGCGGTAAAGGACCGGGTACTGGCCCACAACCCGCTGGCGGCGATTTATTGCCAGTATATCAGACGGCGTTTCGATTAAGGAAGCATGGCGTTTCTTTAATGAACGCAAACAGGTAAAGCGATATGATTTTCGACGGTTCGAAAAAATGCGACGAGTGCGGGTACCTGAACCCGTACGACGCGATCTTCTGCAACGATTGCGGCGCGAAACTCCCCAACGTATGCGTCTTCTGCGGCTACGTAAACGACCCCGATGCGGACTTCTGTATATCGTGCGGCGCCCTTCTCAAAAAGGCGGTAGAGGAACTCGCCCACAACCTGACGCGGGTGACGTCGTCTGGGCAGGACGCGGGGCGGTTCATCGATCTGGCGTACGACGCCAACATGGCCGGGCGGTATGACGAAGGGCGCCAATACGCGTTTAACGCGGCGCTCCTGGAACCCGGCAACTACCTGGCGTACTGTAACCAAGCTTTCGCGCTCTTGAGGTCCAATCGGCCCAAGGACGCGGCGGTCCTTTACCGTAAAGCCGCCGAAATGGAACCGACGGACCCGATTACCTACACGATGCTCGGGCAGGCTTTGACGAACACGGGGCAATACACCGACGCGATCGATATGTTCAGGAAAGTTGCCGAGATGGCGCCGGACAACGCCGGGAACTACGACTCGTGGGGTTTTTGCCTGACGTCAATGGGAAACTACAAAGCCGCGCTGCCCCTGCTGGAAAAAGCGCTCGAGTTGGATCCGGAGATGGCGACGGCCTATCAGAATATGGCTCACGCGCTCCACCACCTGGGCAAAAACGAAGAAGCGTTGGAGATATCCGAGAAAGGCTATCAGACGGTAATGACCGATGAGATCAAAGAGTGGGCGGACTTCCTGAAGAAAGAGTTGGCCGCCGCCGAAGAGCAGAAGCAGAAGGATTTCAAGCCGCCGGAGCAGACGGACGAAGGGGAGACGGGGGAAGAAGATTTCGATTAAAATCCGACCATCGAAAAAACGGCCGGGGCGAACCCGGCCGCTCTTTTATTGCCCGGGAAAAGTACTAGTCAACGTATCGGGCGGCTTTAGCCTACCTATCCGTCTTTAACCTCTTTACCGCCTTACCGCCGAACCACAAGCCCGTCAACCCTATGAAGACCGCAGCGTCGCAATAGAGAAGCGGCGCGAACGGCGGCGCTAACAGCGCAAACCGCTCCCTGAGGGGCGTCGGAAACGAGAAGAACGCCGACACGTGGTAAACCGTACCGATGACGCCGACCAACAGTACCAATACTGCCACGGATAACACCAACGACCGTTCGGCGCCGGGCAGCGGCCGTTTCCACGCGTAAAAACCGAGAACGGCGGCGCTAAAAACCCCGGCCAACACGGGAACCCACTCTGTCCATATCCAGAAACCGTTCTGGGCGTGGTCCTGGTACGCCATAATCGCAAGCCCGAGACACGATACGGCCGCCACGGAGGCGAGAGGCCTGAAGACGTCCCTCGAACCTGACCGGATGTATAGGTAAAGGGTCACGCCGAAGATGGATATAACAGCCGGGCCGAAGAGGGGCGCCGAATATATGAGGGAAGCGAAGGCCGGTTCGGCGAAAAATTGACCGGACAGATGCCAGAGAAGACCCAAGAGCCCCACTACCAGGGAGGCGCCGGCGGTCGCGTACAGAACCGACTTCCCAAATCGGCGAGGTTCAAACGGAACGAACGCCGCCGCCGCGAGTGCCGCCAGGGCCGGCCAGAGTGCCGAAAGGTACATCCCCGGATGATAGAAACCGATCGACCAGTGAGCCAGAGTACAGTCGGCGGCCAGCCCCGCGAAGTTCCCCGCGATGAACAAAAGTAGCAACCGCCGTCGATGTTTTTGCGCCGCTTCCATGGCGTAATCGAACGGCCGCATTACTCCAACCCCCTGAGCTCCCGGTCGATATCCCGAAACTCGTGGAGCCGCAGCAGTAACTCGTAGTTTCCGTGCCACTGGACGAAGTCGGCCCCGACCATGTAAGCGCCGTGCTTTGCGGTTCTCACGAAGTAGTGCCAGAAATCGAAGTATTCGAACTCGGCGGGCTCGTCGAACGGTTCGGGCGTCAGGACGCCGTCGGCGTACAGGCCGTCCATTATCGCTTTGACCTCGGCCACCCTATCGTTGGTGGCCGTCAAGGTCAGGTCGGCGTCGGCGTAGAACTCCTCGACGTGGGTCGCGGCGTGGCAGTTCAGACAGAGTTCCTTCATCCGCTCCCGGTTGGCCATCCCGCCGGGCCGTTCGGCGCTTATCGCGGCGAAGAGGTAATACGACAATCTCTCGCCGACGTCGTGGGTCATCCCGCCGCCGTTCAGACCCGAAAGATGGCACGTGGAGCACGTGGGCGCGGGCATGTCCTCCGTGGTCAGGCGGGCCGGCTCGACCTTCAGATTGAAATCGCCGCGCTTGGTCCGGTAGACGATACCGTGAGAGGATTCTTCGTAGATCTCGATCTGGCTGTGGTCCGGCCCCAGATGGCACGCGCCGCAGGTCTCGGGCTCCCGGGCCTCCTCGACGCTGAAGTAATGGCGCAGGTGACACTTGTTGCAGTTCCCCACGGAGCCGTCAGCGTTGGGCGCTCCTATCTCGTGGCACGTCCCGCATCCGTTCTCCACGGCGCCGACGCCCTCGAGTTGCCCGAGTGCGTTCGGCCCCCGGTCCATCGCTTCGGGATGATACCTATAGGCGTAATCGTACTGGGCTTGAGTAAATGGTTCCTTGCCCATCACCGCGGTCCACGCAGGCGCGCCGTGGCGGCTCCGGGTGAGCTCCCGGTACTCCTCGGCGTGGCACTCGGCGCAGTTCCCGGCGGTGACGACCCGGACCACCTCGAAACCCTTGTGCTCCATAACCTCCTGTCCCGGAAGAGGTTTATGGCAGTCGAAGCAATTTATGTATTCGGCGTGAGGACCCTTCTCGAACGTTTCGACGATGGCCGGCGTCTCCCGGCGGTGGCACTGGACGCATTTCCCGGCGGCGCGGGCCTCCTCGGCGGTCAAACGGGACTTCCCCGAATCGGGCCTCATCCCCGTCAGCGCGTACGCGAGGGCGAACAGCACAAGCGTAATCAGAATGGCAAAGATTACAACCAGATACCACTTAACGCCTTTCATAGCACCTCCTCTACAACCACTGGCGGTTCAATATCTCGCCTCCTATCCCGACGACAATCTCCTCGACGGGAACGTTCTTTCCCGACGCTTTGACGGCGTCGACGACCGCGCGGGTCAAGCCGCCGCAGCACGGGACTTCCATCCGGGCCACGGCGACAGTATGAACGTTGTTGTTCGCGACGATGGCCGAAAGCTTCTTTATATAGAACTCTACGTCGCCGAACTTGGGGCAGCCTATCGCGATGGCGTGGTCCTTAACCAGGTCCGGGTGAGTATTCGCATACGCCAGGGGCGAGCAGTCGGCTATGACCATCAGGTCCGCGTCCTCGAAGTACGGCGCCCGTGGGTTGACCAGCTCGATCTTTACCGGCCACTGGCCCAGCTCCGAGACGAGGCGCCCGCCCCCCGCCGCCCCGGCCTTCCGTTCGGCCCGCATGTCCATCGTAGCGGCGCCGGGGCAACCGCAGGCTATCTCTTCGGCGGACTGGGCCCGGGCCTCCGCTCGGGTTCCCCCGCTTTCTGCGTTAACCACGCCGCGGGCCGCACCCGTCCCGGCCAAGTGTTCCTCGACGGCGGCTTCGTCGAAGTCGTCGGCCTCGCGTTCTTCCATGGTAATAGCGTCCCGCGGGCACTCGCCCAGGCAGGCCCCCAACCCGTCGCAGTACTTATCGTCCACGAGCCGGGCCTTGCCGTCTATTATCTGGATGGCCCCCTCGGCACAGGCGGGTACGCAAAGCCCGCAGCCGTCGCACTTCTCCTCGTCTATCTTTACTATCTCCCGCATGGTCTTGGTAGTCATAGATTCATTCCTCCGTATTCTTTACATTTTCGGCGAACGATTCGGCGAGTACGCCGAAAGTCGTCTCGCTCAGAAATTTCTTTAACTTGGCGTTGGCGTCGAAAAGTTGTTCGCCCATCGCGCATTTATCGATACCGCAAATCCTCTCGTCCAGCAGGCAGTTACGGGTCGCGAACGGGCCCTCTATGTATTCGTATACTTCCAGGAGCGCGACCCCGTCGGCGGGGCGCGCCAGGGTGAAGCCGCCTTGGGGCCCCCGGGCCGACTCCACGAAACCGCCGCGGACGAGACGCTGGAGGACTTTCGCCAGATGGTCCCTAGACGCCTTCAACGTTTCGGCGATTTCGGCGGCCGAAACGGTCTTCCCCGGGTTCGCCCCGAGGACCGCCATCGTGTGTATGGCGAGGGTAGCCGCCTCCGATATCTTCAAAGCCGTCATATATAATGGTAATCTGGTACTATTATACCTATATAATCTCCCGTGTCAAGCGAAAACGGAGTAAAAAAGTTATAATTAGACGCGGGGGATTATACCCCGGCAGAATAACGACTCAAGCGGCCCAAGGGCGACCTTATGCCTGTCACGTTATAAACCGAAATCGCGGCCCCGGAGCATACAAAAAACCCGCCCCAACGGGCGGGCTTCCGATACTCAAAACCGTTTTAATTATACATCGACTTAACTTTTCCGAACGACGCAGGTTCCACAGCGGTATCGTCGGGGTCGATATTCCATGTACCCAAAGAGGTTTTATCGCCTGTGGTACTGCCGTCGTTGTTTGCCGAGTTACCGGCGGCGTACACGGTAACGATGCCCACGTACGCGTCAGGTTCCCAGTCAAAACTCCAGGTCGCCGAGCCGCCCGTGCCGGGGAACGTCCCAGCGGACGTATGCTTGACGTAAGTCTTCCCGCCGGACGTCGAGTCCTGGGGGTTGGTCGGGTCGGTTATCGTTACGCTGCCGGCCTGGTCACCGTTCTCGTCGAGGACGACCGCCTCGAAGCCCCAGCGCATCGCCGACGAATCGGCGACCTCGACTTCGATCGTATAGGCAGTACCCGGGACGTACGTATCCGGTCCCGATACAGTCGTAGTACCGCCGGAGCCGTCGTGGCAGTCATTGCAAGTCCCTTCGCCGGGCGCGCCGGTTTTACCGTCGGGCGGACCGCCGGAAAACGCGAACGCCGACGCAGAGACCATAAAAAAACTTACTAAAACTACCGTACTCTTGTTCATATCTTCCTCCCTTGTTCATAATAATAACGATTATTGTTATTAATATAACAAATTAAAATCCGGAAGTCAAGTTAATCAGCGAAAAAAGGCCGCTTTCCCGCCCGTTCGGTTATTAACCAGCGAATAACGCTTCGGCTCTCGGGAACAACAACTCTTCTTCAAGTAATATATGGGCGTTTAATACGACCGCCAGCGTAACGAATCCCCCCGCCAGTTCCTCATGCTCGTCCTCCAGAGACTCCGACAACCCTACCACCTTGTCGAAAAACGCCTTCGTCTCCTCATGTTCGCTTATGAGCTCCCGGACCGTCACTTCGAAGAATTCCAAAGCCCCGGGCTCTCCCGAGTCGGGCGTCCCCGCTTTCTCGGCCCGGAGTATCTTCGAGAACAGGTCCTGCTCCTCCCCTTTAAAATGGTCTTCCAGCGCGTCCAACATAGCGACAATCTCCGGCACAAGGGTTTCCGCGTTTTTATCGCCTTCGTCGGCCAGCTTTTTTACGGAATTGAACAGGTACTGGAGCGTCTTCCGAAGGTAACGGTGTTGCACGTCTACGAGAACCCCGATAAGCTCTTTGTTGGAAATCATGTAAAACCTCCTTCAATCGCGATTATAAACCCGGTACAAAACGCGCGTCAAGGTATTATATGACCAAAAGGCCAATAGCACCATCTCCGGCACGACTGCCACTGAAACCGGAACCGTGGGTCCTGTGAACTCAACCCGGGACTATAACATAGGGGAGACGCGTAACATTCCGCCGTTTCATGTTACGTATTTAGTAACGGCCTTTAACCAGGGCGGTTTCACTTTTTAACAATGCCGGACTGGAACCCTAAACTTAAAGCGGAAGGAGAACATATGCATATCGGAATAGCTTTACTGGGCGTATTATGCGTCGCGCTACCGACGGCGGCCGCCCAAATAGAATTAACGCCGGTCCAGGACGCGTACGTTTGCGACTGCCTTCCCGACGTTACGAACCCCAACGGCGGCCCTAATTATCTCTACCAGGGCCAGTATGGGAGTTGTTTCGACCGAACGCTCGTCCAATGGGACATATCCGGAATACCCTCCGATGCTACAATCGTTAACGCCGAAGTCCGGCTTTACTGCGAAGGTTTCTACGGGGCCGAATCCGGATATATGATTTATTACCGAATAACCGAACCCTGGGACGAAAACACCGTTACTTATAACAACAGCCCGGCGTACAGCGACGACGTCTCCGCTACCGCCGACTGGCCCGACGTTGATACGTGGCACACCGTTAACGCGACGGAATTCGTAGAAGGTTGGTACGACGGGTCGTTCGACAATTACGGACTTTATTGCCATTGCGAAGATACGACCGGTACGTGCGTTGCCGGGTATTGGTCGTCTAACTACTCGGACGAAAGTTTGCGACCCAAATTGGTTATAGAATATACGATGTTGGGCGTCGAACCCGCCAGTCTGGGCGATGCCAAAGCCACGTTTAAGTAGAAGTCGGAATATAGTTAAAACAACCGGACGGTCGCCGCCGTCCGGTTTTCCCGTTCCGTCGCGGGCAACCAGCGCGGACGGCCGAATTCCCTTGAAACGGTTCGCCCGCTGATATATCATCCGCCGCTAAAACACGCCGGCTTGCTTAAATAGGAGTAAACGAATGCCCAAATATAAAATAGCCTGGCTTCCCGGCGACGGCGTCGGCCACGACGTTATGGAAGCCGCCCGAATTGTCCTCGACCGCATCGGCCTCAACGCGGAATATATCCACGGCGACATCGGCTGGGAGTTCTGGCGGACCGAGGGCGACCCCCTGCCCGAACGGACCAAAGAGCTCCTCCGGAAGACCGACTGCGCCCTCTTCGGCGCGATTACCTCCAAACCCAAGGACGAGGCCGCCCGCGAACTCGTCCCGGAGCTCCAAGGCGAGGGGTACGTCTACGTCTCGCCCATCGTGCGGCTCCGCCAGGAGTTCGACCTCCACACGAACCTACGGCCGTGCAAGGCTTACCCGGGCAACCCCCTCAACTACCGGGACGACGTCGACTTGGTGATATTCCGGGAGAACACGGAGGGGCTGTACGTAGGGCTGGAATGGCATCCGGTCCCCGAAGGGCTATGGTCCGCGATATCGGCCGCCCACGAAAAGGCGGCCCGTTTCGCCGGGACACCCCGGGACGAGATGGCCATCTCGGTCCGGTTGATGACCAAGTTCGGCTGCGAGAGGATAATCCGGGCCGCCTTCGAGTACGCGGCGAATAAGGGTTATCCGACGGTGACCGTCGTCGAGAAGCCCAACGTCCTCCGGGAAACCGGCGGGTTGATGGTCCGCACCGCCCGGGAAGCCGCGGCGGACTATCCCGGCGTCGAACTCTGGGAGACCAACATAGACGCGATGTGCATGTGGCTCATCAAGAACCCGCAAGATTACGGCGTACTCGTCGCCGAGAACATGTTCGGCGACATAATATCCGACGAGGCGGCCCAGCTCGTCGGCGGGCTGGGGTTCGCCTGCTCCGGCAACATAGGAGACGAGTACGCGGTCTTCGAACCGACCCACGGCTCGGCGCCCAAGTACGCCGGGCAGTATAAAGTAAACCCGACGGCGATGCTCCTCGCGACACGGATGATGCTCGACTGGCTGGGCGAGACCGACGCGGCCGCCGCCTTGGAGTCCGCCGTCGCCGGGGTAATCGCCGACGGGAAGGTCCGGACCTACGACATGGGCGGCGACAGCTCCACCCTAGACGTCGCCGAAGCGGTGGCCGAACGGCTGTGAACGACCCCGGAAGCCCGCCGACGGTACGGAAGCCCCGCGAAAACGGGGCTTTACTATTCTTATAATCTATGGTAGAAAGGTCGAATACGTGTAACGTTTCCGCCGTAATTTACGGTAAACTATTTGACTATGGTTACTTCGGGTTATCGTACTATCACAATAATAACTGCGTCCATCCTCGGCGCCGTAAGCGTAAATGCGGCGGGCCCGCTGGACGCCGCGCACTTTACCTTCGGGACCGGCGTCTACGACTTCCACGAGGCGAAACAAGCCCTCGAGTTCCGGGTCGAGTACCACCCGGGCTGGAAATTAGCCTGGTTCCGGCCCTTCGTCGGGCTCTCCGGCACCACCAAAGGCTCCGTCTATTCCTACTTCGGCCTTCTCGCGAGGGTTCGGATTACCGACCGGCTCACGCTCATCCCCAGCGCCGCCGCTGGCGCGTACGAAAAGGGCAACGCCAAGGACCTGGGCCACCGCCTCGAGTTCCGGACCGGCGGCGAAATATCCTTCCGCGTTTACGACGGCTTCCGCCTGGGAATCGCTTTCCACCACATCTCGAACGCGAGCATCGGCGCCGAAAATCCGGGCCTGGAGTTGCTCGTCGCGACCTACTCGGTACCGCTGCCGTAATATTCGAGTAAAAACCGTTGGGCGAAACGTACGCTCCTCCCGAAATAAACGATGAGAAGAAAACGTCCCCCCCGCGCTGCGGTTTACGCGTTAAACGCGCTCAATACGACGGGACGTTCCCAACGATAGGAAGAAGCCGTATGAGAGTATTTGACGAAGAAGTAGGTAGGCGCTGGGACCAAGACGCGGATTGCTGGGCCGATGGCGTTCGCAAGGGACACGATATCTACCGCGATTACTTCAATAACCCGGCTTTCTTCGAATTCATCGGCGATATTAAAAACAAGAAAGTCCTGGACGCGGGCTGCGGCGAAGGCTACAACTCCCGGCTACTGGCGCAGAAAGGAGCGCAGGTCGTCGGCGTAGACATCTCTCCGCGGATGATCGAACTGGCCCGAGAAGAGGAGCGGCGCGATCCCATGGGAATCGCTTACCACGTTGCGTCGTTCTCCGACTTGGACGGTTTCGATTCGCGATCGTTCGATATAGTGGTTTCTTTCATGGCCCTTATGGGAGCCCCAGGCTACGAAGAGGCCGTTAGCGAGTTCTTCCGCGTTCTCCGAAAAGGGGGCGCCCTTTACATCAGCATATCTCATCCCTGCTTTATGACCGAGAAGGTCAACTGGATAGAGGACAAACAAGGGAACGTTGTAAGTATAGCCAACTCCGATTATTTTTCCTCCGAGCCTTATGAAGAACGTTGGGGGTTCTCGAAAAGCAAGGTATTAGAGAAGTTCACGATAACCTACTTTCCCCGTACCCTTTCCCAGTACCTTAACGGTCTTATAAATGCCGGATTCGTACTGAAACGGATAGCAGAACCACGTCCGGCAGAAGAGATATGCGAAAAGTACCCAAGTATGCAGAGGTGGCGGGACCACGCCTCTATCTTCTTGTATGTACATGCGGTAAAGCCACAATGAAAAGCGCAACGCCAAGGACCTCGGGCGCCCCCTCGAATCCCGAACCGGCGGTCTTTTTAATACCCTTCGTCGTAGCGGCGCCGGCCTAGACGCTGTCCTATAATATCGTGAAAAAGCCGGAGCATGAACGCTCCGACCCGGCGGTCTGCTTACGACCTACCGTTATATTATCCGGCGGTGAATCGGTATATTCTCGGCTTACTCCTCTGGTCGGCGTCTCCATTTGCTTCTAGCCGATAATGCCCGGCGTTATAAAACGTCAATCGTCAAACCGGCGCTTATACCCAAACCCCAGTATTCTATATCCATGTAACGGTACTCTCCCGTCCAATAGCCGTAAGCTCGTAAGAGTTTTAGAAAATGCCGTTCGTAACCGAACTCGCCGAAGCAACCGACGGGACCCCATATCGACACATCAGCGCCGCCGCTTATGCTAAACATAAAGGCCGGTCCGTCATCCGGGTCAGGCGGGACGACACCACCCCACGGATTGGGGACTGAACGCCCTAAAACATCGAAGTAGGAATACCAGACTAGCCCCATCTCCGCGGCGACGTACGGAGATACGCGATACCGTAAAATATTATACTTAACCCCGCCTTTCACCGTATGCGTTTTCCACCCGTGAACGGGTTGCTCGTTCGGGAAGACGCCGGTACCTATCCAATCGATATCGGAGTCGGCGTAGCGGTAACCGCCTCTAATACTAACCGGGCCGAGTTCGTGTTCGGCGCCGACGAAAAGGCCGAGGTCAGACGTTATATTGTCCTTCGGCGCGAACGAGTACTCATATCCGCCGTATAAACTCACGGCGTACACTACAATCGGCATTAAAAACGCGAAAACGGTTATTTTCCGTAACATAAAGTTTCAACCTCCGGCGTCGTATGCCATTGCTATCAGTACACATTGCGTTTCGAACGTTACACCGGGTTAAAACCTCTAAAGAATAAGTCAAGGGGTTGCAGGACATATATAAACCGGCCCCTCTCAAAGTCGGTTCCCCCGTAAAGAATACCGACCCTGACAGGAAAAAACCCCGCCTTCAAGCGGGATCAAAGAGCAGGGCGCGAACCGCGTTTAATCTACCCCTCAACGGTTCCGACCGAACCACCCGACGCGAAACCTTTACGAATCGCTTGTCGATAAAAACACCGGTTTATCATGCAGTACCCCTGTTAATCCAACCGCCCCGACCTAGGTAGCAGCGACGGAGCGGATATCACCGCTCCGCCACCTTCAAACAACCGTAGGGTTTTATATACCCGTGAACCTGGCGTTTACCATCTTTCTTCTCGGGAATACGAAAACTTCGGTTAACCCTTCTCGTAATACTCGCACGTATCTTTCTCTTTTGCGGTAACGTAAATACCGAGTTTTTCGCACCATATCATACCCGTTTCGTTCGGTTCGCTGGCATACTTACAGTCGGATTTAGCCACCATTTATAAACCTCCGGTACGTTTGTCGGGTTAGACTTACACCTCTTAATCGCCGTCAGCGTCAGCCTCACCGAAGTTTGATCGTGAATATCCGCGTGTTCTGGTCGGGCACCATTTTCGCGTCGGTCATCAAACCGTTCTTCCCGGTATTTTCGGCTATCACCGAGAGTAAACCGCCGATTACCGGGCAAGGCGGTATATCCATCCCCAGTTCCGCGAGGAACTTCGTCGCAGGGGCGAAAACGCATTCGCCGGCGTCGATTACCAGGGTGTCGTCTTTATACTCGAGCAATTCGAAACGCCCGGTTATCTTCTTGTCCTTGAAACCGGCCGCGTACTCTTCGACGATTTCCTTGACGTCCTTACTGGTAATCTCCGGGAGCCCGACCTCCTTCCACAGGGCCGAACCGCCCTTCAAGATGGCGTCCCCGGCCTTCCGGTTGAACTGGAGCTTGGAGATGTCCATCAGGTCGTACAGGGCCGCGCCGAACCCGTACAGTATCATGTTCATGAAGGCATTCGTTTCGCGTGCGTCCATACCTTACTCCCTTCTCAAAGGTATTTAAGCTACCTTTAAACCACCTTCTCGATTTCCTCGGCGGTACGCTGCATATCGAGGAATATCAAGCCCAGTTTAGCGTCCTCGCGCGCCAACGCCGTAAGAACGGACTCGCGCCCCGCGCTCATCAATACAACGTAACCGTCGGCGCCTTTGATGAAGACCTGGTCGAGAGTACCCCGACCCAGTTCGGCTGCCGTACGTTCGCCGAGGGAAAGCATCGCCGCCGACATCGCCGCCACGCGGTCCTCCTCCACGCCGGCGGGAAGCGCGCTCGCTATAACAAGACCGTCGACCGAGACTACGGCCGTCGCTTCGATATCCGCCGACGCGCCCTGGAGGTCCTTCAATATCGACTCGAGCGCATCTGTTCTTTTCGCCATTTCCGTTTCACCTCTCTTTCGCAGTTGATCCACTTACCGTTATCTCACATGAGTATATGGCCGCAAACAACTACCGGAACCCAAGTACAAATAGAGGTTAATAGACCTTTTAATACGTCACGGCCGGCTCATCTTAATATCGCCGAAATATCCCCGTTCAATAAAGAATGAAGCGGTTCTTCTATGGTCCTGGTTTCCGGGAAAATACCAAACTCAAGTACAAACTCTCCGTCTCCCCAATTAAACATTATCCGAAAAGCAGTCAGACCGGTTTTACTGCAATACCTTGCGTGAATGACAGCTCCTTCCGCAAAATATATCGCCCCCACCTTCTCTCCCTGCCTGACGGTCAAACGCCCGTACCGGCCGCTCGAACACAATAATTGGACGATATCCGATAGGGGGAAATCCTCAATCCTCGCCCTTAAGCCGTGTTTCATTTCACTTTCTTTCTTACGTTCCCGGTTGTCCCTCGACACGTTACGGGAACCAATGTATAGCAACATAAACCCCGCCTGGTCTTTTCACCGATTGTCAATGTTTGCCAAATCTTTTTACCCGGGGTTATAATCGGGGTTCTACCGACTGGAAATGCTATTTGGCCTTTCCAATCCCCATTCACGGAGTATTCAATAACAACGAAACGCCGTCGCACCGGCGGGTACTCCCGCCTCCTTTCCTTGAACGTAATTAATCGTACGGAAACGCCAGCGGACACGAAGCCGTTCGCTTAACTCTTAATCCGCTCCTAAGTTCATAGAACGTGCCTAAAACTCCAAGGGGCTTTCTACCCTCATAAAAAATCCCCCCGGTTAAGGGGGGTTATCGCGTTAATATGATTGGGCGAAGTTAAAGCGGGAAAATAGCGTCTTCAGTCTTTACGCTATTCTGATTCTTCGAAGCTTTTCCTCCTCCCGGCTTGAAAAACATCTACGGGAACTATCTTTGTTCTACGTGTCGAACCCAACGCCGGGTAACCGGGTTACCGTTACAGCTGCGCCGGCGTAAGAACCATCTCCAGTAAATATAGGCGACGCCGAAACCAGGAATTTTCTCCGCCGTCCGTTATTGCGGTTCAATTCGACGGTATACCGAGAGCTTTTACCAAGACGCTGTTTTTCGGTTTTCTTCAAAATCTTCCTATAACCTTTACGAGTAGTCAATTCCTGCATGTTCATCCCGGTCAACTCTTCAACGGTATAACCGAGGGCTTCGGCAAATGCTTTGTTTACGAAAGTCAAATTCTCCGCCACGTCTATTATACCGATACCCTCTTCAACCGTTTCTACCAAATTACGGTACTTATCTTCGGATTCTTTTAACGCTTCCTGGACACGTATACGAGTGAAGACGCCTCCAATTTGAGCGGCTATAGTTTCAAGCGCATTGCGAGCAGATATCGGCACCTCATCGGTAACGTGCGAAGCTACGTTCATGCAGGCGATGATTTTTCCCTCGTAAAATATGGGAAGAACGGCGATAGCGCGAAGCCCCTCGTTACGGCGCGGCTCGTCCAAAGGTACTCCCAATTCCTGATGTACGGAATAAACGGGCTTACCTGCCTTGATCAACCGGGCGCTGGGAGAATCAGCACTGTAGTGAGACGCGCTTTTTACAAAATCGGATAGTAATCCTTTAGAGTAAACAAGGTTTAAATCGCCGTTCTCCTCGTCAACGAGGTACACTCCGCCCGAATCCATACCTCCCGCTTGAATGGCCGCTTCGGTACAGAGAGCCAGCGCATCGTTGAGGTTTGATGTAACGTTGAGCGCCTCGCTAAGTCCGTGCTGGATACGGGATAAATCCTCGGCCCGTTTGCGCTCTCGAATATCTCTAGCGAATGCTAAGTCGGCGGGACGGCCGTTGTAATCGAAAACGCCCGCGTTAATTTCAACGTCTATCGTTGCGCCATCACGTCGCAGAAGTTTCGTCTCGTAAATCGGAGGTACGTTTTCTCCCGCGATACGCCTGCGGTAACGGTCCACTAACTCATCATGAACCTCGGGTACCACGATTTCCGTGAATTCCGTCCCCGCTAATTCGTCGGGAGTGTACCCCAACATGCGCGCAGCCGCCCGGTTGGCGAAGAGAAAACGTCCGTCCTGGATAATAGCGATACCGTCAATAGCCTGCTCAACCAGGGAGCGGTACTTTTCCTCACTTTCCTTCAACGACTTCTCAGCCCGTACGTGGTCCGATATATCCGTAGAGAGAACCAGTATCTGATCCCTCTCCCCGTCCGGCCCCTCCAACGGAACCGCGTTACACAGGAAGGTCCGTCCCGCGAAATCCCCCTCAAATGTCACGGATTCGCCTCCGATTACGCGCTTATAATTTTCGGCGACCATTTGGGCTATATCCGGTGGCAGAACATCGTAGATGCTCTTACCCGCCAGCTCCTCGTCGGGCAAACCTATTTCCCTAAGTACCTCTCCGTCGCTGAATACGTATCGGAAGTCCTTATCCATGATATGTACGGCGCCCTTCGGCAAATTGCTGGAAATCTTTTTATACCGTTCTTCGCTTTCCCGCAGTGCTTCTTCGGCCCGCTTTCGCTCGGTGACGTCCATGGAGATTATCTGGAAGCCGGTAACCTCACCATCCTTCATTAATAAGGAATCTATAACGTTAATCCAACGCTTTTCCCCGTTTTTCCTTGTAATTTCGAGCTCGTAAGGTTCGACCGCTTTCCCCTTTAAAAGGTCTCCAAACTTTTCTCTCAACACTGGTAGGTCTCCAGCGTTTAACGTAGTAAGTTCTTCGAACCGTTTTCCGATTATTCCCTCTTTCCGGTATCCTATTAATTCTTCAGTATATCTATTGCAGTCGATGATAACGCCCGACCTATCCACCAACGTAATGGAGGTCGGAGAGTCCTCGAATAAACTTCGATATTTTTCCTCGGATTCTCGCAGCGCCTCTTCGGCCCGTTTTCGCTCCGTGATGTTAAAAGCAACTCCCCTTAATCCGACAGATTTTTCTCCTCTTATAATGGAGCTGGAGTATATGACGACCGGGAACGTGCTGCCGTCCTTCCTTCGTACCGTATATTCGCTATATTCGGTCTCCTCTCCCCTCAATCTCTTTTCAATGTTCAGCTTGACTCTTTCTCTGTCCTCGGGGATAAATAATTGGATAGCGTTAAAACCCTTGTCTACATCCTTCTGAGTATAACCCGAGGATTCGAACCCGCATTGGTTCACGTAAGTAAAATTGCCTTCTATGTCGATTTCAAAAACGGTCTGCGGTAATAATTCGGCCAACTCCTTGAACCTTTCTTCACTTACTAGTAACGCCTCCTCGGCCCGCTTACGCTCGGTGATGTCGCGCGCGATGTGCACCGCACCCATCCGCTTACCTTCGGCGTCGTTTACGGGAGAAACGTAAACCTCGTAATAACGGTCCAGTTTTTTAAAGTATGCTTCGATTTTACGTTCTCTTTCGTCCAGAGGTACGCGGACGTGCGGGCAGAAATCGCACGGTTCGTCCGCTCCGTTAAGGGCCTCATAGCAGTGGGCACCCAAAGCCTCTTTAGGTTCTACCCCGATTTTCTCAGCCATTGCCTTGTTAAGACGCAAGATGCGGCAATCGTCGTCTATTATAGCGATGAGGTCCGGAATCGTATCAAAGGTCTTGCGCCACTCTTTAGCAGCGTTCCTTATTACGTCCTCGGTTTGTTTTCGGTCGGTAATGTCCACGGACATCTGAAATACCTCTTCGACCTTCCCTTCGACGAAAACAGGGAACATCTGCGAATATACCCACCGGCGACCGCCGTCCGGACGGGCGAACGAAAATTCCTTGGGCTCGCCAGTCTCTCCTGAGGCGAAGATTCGATCCAGATCATCCTTGAAACCGGCGTGATCTTCGCCGTTAAGGAACGTCAAAGTTTCCGCTCTTTCGCCGATTACTTCGGTAGAAGAGTAATCGAAAATTTGTTCGGCCGCCGGGTTCCAATGCCGTATTTTCCCATCAGGTCCGAAACCCTGAACCGCTACATTCGGTACGTTTTCAAAAACTGACTCGAATCGGGAAAGCGCTTCCCTCGTGAAACGCTCGGCGTTCAACCTATCGGTGATATCCCGCGTTATCGCGCATATCCCGACAGGATTACCGTCAGCCCCGTGTACTATGGAATAAGATGCGGACGCGTAAAGGGTCGTACCGTCTTTTCGATGCCTTTCAATCGGTTCTTCGGCGTACCACCCGCCCTTCTCCTCGATAATCAGGAACAACTCGCGAAAATCCCTCGATTCCCCGCGGGGATTAATCAATTTATCTATGTATTTACCGAAGGCTTCCTCTTTAGAATAACCGTATATTGCTTCAGCGCCCCTATTCCAAGTTACCACTCGGCCATCTATGTCAGTCGTTATTATCGCATCCATAGACCCTTGAAGGACATTTTCTAAATATCGACGCGTCTCGGTTATTTTTCCTTCCAGGCGGATACGGTCGGTCACGTCGCGGCTGATACCTTTAATGCAGGCCGAGTCCCCGGACGCATTAAAAACCGGGCTTGCGCTCGTCTCTATATGTCGAACCGAACCTTCGCGGTGTATATACCGACAGAGGAAACCGTGTACGATTTCCTTTTGTCCAGTCAGCCGCCCCACTGCGGTACGGTACTTACTCCTATCGTCCGGGTGGACGAGGAACTCTTCGGCGGTGAAACCAACCAGTTCTTCAGGTTCGTAACCGAGTATCTCTAAAACCCCGGGACTTGAGTATACGAACTCACCGTCGGCGTCAACCTCCCAAATCCATTCCGGTATTTCCTCCACCAGGTTTCTGTATTTTTCTTCCGCCGACTTAAGCTGGACCTCAATCCGTTCGAACTCTGCGACGTCTTTCCCAATCCGTATAACCGCTAATTTTTCCCGATCGTCGCGCCGTAAAAGCGTAGCAAGTACACCGGAAAGATCCTTGGTTTCTTCTATCTCGTCGACGGTCCCTGACCCTGCGATAGAATTGACCTCGGTGGCTCGAAGCCCTTTAAGCCATTTGTCTATGTCGGCGTTGAAGGCGCGTACCTGTCCGCCCGAACGGAATACGGGTAGGCCGTCGCGTTCGCGCCTGATGGCCGTCGCGACGGAACACCCGAGGTACCCGGAGATTTCCTTCCAACCGTTTAGAATATCCGCTCTTTTAAGCCCCATTACCCTATTTGATAACGTTTGATAAGTTCTTAACACCCGATACGTTTGTAGAGTCTTAATTATCCTAAGGCTAGAACGGGCCGAGTGTTAATACCGCCTTAATATTCTATAGCACGCTAATCGTCGACTTAATTATCATTACCGGTCAAATTTCATCACCGCTTATCGTATATCCATACCTATGTAAAGTTTAACGCTTACATCGGAAAAACTCGCGCCATAATCAAAAACAATATGCAATGAAAATACTACGATTGATATAAAAGGACGGAAACGTTACGCACTACCGGTTGGACTCCGATTACAGCCTTTCAAAGTCTAAGTAGCGTTTAAAAATAAGATCCCCGACGTGAACGTATTCCTATTCATAGCAGAACATCCCCATCCCTAAGCAACAAACTCATGTCTAATCTAAAATAAAAACGAACGGCTAATAGCCGTTCAAAGATAATCGTACGCTCCAAGTAAAAAAAACCACGACGGGTTACATATGAACTAATTACTCGTCGGTAAGCGCCTCGGCCGGTTTATTGGCCTAAGTACCACCGACCGATTACGTATATGACTCGAAAAGGCGCCCAGACCACGAATGCGAAACCGGCCCCACGGAGCCGGCTCCCTTTAAACAAATTGACCCCAGCGGGATTCGAACCCGCGTTGCCGGCGTGAAAGGCCAGTGTCCTAGACCGGGCTAGACGATGGGGTCGCGCGCGCCTATATATCACAAAAGGGGCGTAAAGTAAAGTAAAATCGCCGGTTGCGCCGCTCTCAGCCGTTCCGCCTGTCCACGACCGTCGCGTCCTCGAACTCTACCAGGCGGGCCACGACATCTTCGATTATCCAATCCGGCGTGGACGCGCCGCCGGTAATACCGACCCGTTCGGCGCCGTCGAACCACGCCGGATCCAGCTCGTCCGCCGTTTCGACGTGAAACGACCGATCCGTCGCTTCGGCGCATATCTCGGCGAGCCGGGCCGTGTTCGCGCTGTTCCGGCCGCCCACTATAAGCATAACGTCCACGTCACCGGCCAGTTCCCGGGCCGCGTCCTGCCGTACCGACGTCGCGTTGCACAACGTGTTGAAAACACGAAGCTCACGGGCTTTCGGGAGGAGCGCGCCTATAATCTCCTCGCATTCGTCGAGCCGATGCGTCGTCTGGATGACGACGCCCACCTTGCCGTGCCTATCCATCCGCGCGGCCTCCTCGACCGAGTCGACAATCACCACGTCGGGTCCCGCGTACCCGGCGACGGCCTGGACCTCTGGGTGGTTCCGGTCTCCGATAATTACTACCCGGTAACCCTCTCCCGCCAGGAACTCGGCGTCGTGCTGTTGCGCCTTCACTATCGGGCAAGTCGCGTCGATCAAACGGGCGGCTTTCGCCTCCACCGCGCGATAAGTGTCCGGCGGAAGCCCGTGGGACCGGATAATCACCGTCGCCTTCGCCGCCTCGTTGACGGTCTCTACCGGCGCCACGCCGGCACCCCGCAGTTTCTCCACCACCTGCGGGTTATGGATAAGCTCGCCGAAGGTGAAGACCGGCTTCTCGGCCTCGCCGGCCGCCTCGAAGGCTATTTCGGTCGCGCGCTTCACGCCGAAACATACCCCCGCCTCGTCTGCGATAATTATCTCCACTACGGTTTCCTCGCGAGGACGACGTATCCCACGCCCCAGTCGCCCGATAGAAACAGGTCCATTATACCGAACGGGACGGCCGTCGCAGCCGGGTTGACCAGCGCGCGCGTCCACGGCTTCATCTCCGAGTGAACGCCGCTAACCTTCGTCCGGTCTTCGGCGCCGCCGTCCTCGGTCAATCGCGGCCGGCCCGTCATCCATCTGAGCGCCGAGATAAACGGCCAACCCCAGCACCAGAAGACCTCCGGTTCGAACCCGGCTCCCCGTACCAGACCGTCCAGGTCTTCTCGCTCGTAACGCCGCAAGTGTCCCTTAACGTCGTCGCGCCAACCCCACAGGGCTTTGCGCGCAGGGACCGAGATAAGGACCCTGCCGCCTTCCTGAAGTACTCCCGCCGCCTTCTCCATGAACGCCCGGTCGTCTTCTACGTGCTCAAGTATCTCGGGAAGCGTTACCAACGCGAATTCCCGGTCCGGCTCGTACTCGAGAAAGTCGAATTCGACGACCTCAACGTTGCCGTAACCGGCGAGCCGCTCCTTCGCCTCCGCGACCGCTTCGGGCCCGTAGTCAAGGGCGACGCCGGCGGCGCCCCGCCGCGCGAGATAGAGGGCGACATCGCCGAAGCCGGTCCCCACGTCCAGGAACGGGTCCGCCGGGACGCGGCTCAACAGTTTCCGGTAGAGGTGATGACGATACAGGTGGCTGGGCGTCGGCACGTACATCGCTAAACCCTGTTCTCCGACGCGAAGTCCCGTAGCTCGGCGAGCGCGTCGGTAATCCTGTCGGCGACGAACCGGTAAGTCTCTTTATCGGCCGGCATCCGCCGATACTCGTCGGCGGGAAACTCCCGGCCGATGAGGACCTTTATCGGCGCGTTCCACAGGGACTCGCCTTTCGGCATTATGAAGTGCGATCCTATCACGTACGTGGGGATAACCCGCGCCTTCGCTTTATATATGAGCATCCCGACGCCCAGCTCGCCGGGCCGCAGTTTTCCGTCGACCGACCGAGTCCCCTCGGGGAAAATTAACACCTCTTTACGTCCGGTAAATATCTTGAAGGTGGTCTTCACCCCGGCGGCCGGCTTTTCCAGGTCCAGCGGGAACGCCCCGTACATCCTGATGAAGGCTGCGAACAGCGGGAACCGGAACAGCTTTTTGTTGGCGATATAATGCATCACCCGGTACTGGGCCGCGCCAACGATCGGCGGGTCGAACCACGATACGTGGTTGGAACAAACCAACAGCGGTCCCCGGTATATGTAATTGAATACGCCGTACTTCTGGTATCGTATGAGTAAAAACCCACCCAGGTCGGCGAAGATGTGGGAGAACAACCACCAAATTAATCTGAGTATATGTTTAATGCCCGGTTTCATCGTCTTCCGCGTTCCCAAGTCCGCGTTTTACGTGGCCAACCAAGCAGTTAACGACTTCGTCGAAGGACATATCCGTCGTATCGACGTAAACCGCGTCGTCGGCCCGGCGTAAGGGCGCGACCTTCCGGTTCCTGTCTCTCTCGTCCCGCGCCCGCAGTTGTTCGGCGACTTCCTCGAAGGTAACGTTCTCGCCCTTCGCCAGCAAGTCCTTCAACCGGCGCCCGGCCCGTTCCTCGACAGACGCGTCCAGGTAGAACTTTACCGTCGCGTCCGGGAAGACGACGGTGCCGATATCTCGACCCTCCATTACCAGCCCCGGCGGACGCGCCAGCGAACGTTGCACCTCGAGGAGCGCCGTACGAACCTCCGCCAGCGCCGAAAGGGCCGACGCAAGCTCGCCCACCTTCTCGGACGCGGCAAGCTTATCGGTTACGTCGGCGCCGTCGAGGAAAACCCGGGACTCGCCGTCGATATATCGATACCCAATGTCGGTTTCGCCGCAGAGCGCTTCGATTCCGGTTTTATCGTCAACCGAAATACCAACGTCCGCGGCTTTCAATGCCAGCGCCCGGTAGAGTTTGCCCGTATCGGCGTAGATAAGCCCGAGACGTTTCGCGACGGCCCGGGCCACCGTACTCTTCCCGGCGCCGGCGGGCCCGTCAATCGCGACTACCGGGGCGTCCTTATAGTCGTGTGCGTCAGTCACGTCTCCAACAGCGCCGCAACTTCCCTAGCGGTCAGTTCCCGGAATTTGCCCGGCTCGAGGTTACCCAACTCCACCGGGCCGACGGCTGAACGGCGCAGGACCGCGATTTTATACCCCAGCGCCCCGAACATCCGTCGAATCATACGTTTGCGGCCGTAGCCAACTTCCAACACGACTACCGTAACGTCGTCGCTCTCGCGTACCGCCGTTACCATGCCGCGGCCGATATGTCCGTCGGGAAGCGCCACGCCGGTCTCGAGTTTCTTCAGGTCTTTTTCGGCTACTACGCCCTTGACCGTTATCTCGTACCGCTTGACGACGCCGCCCGACGGGTGTGCAACCCTCTGGGCGAATGATCCGTCGTCGGTCAGAAGCAACAGCCCTTCGGTATCCCGATCCAGCCGCCCGACCGGCTTCAGGTCCCGGAGCCACGGCGGGAGCAGGTGCTTGACTATCTTACGTTTATACGGGTCTTTTGCGGTCGTCAGGACGCCGCGAGGTTTGTTAAAAGCGTAGTATCGGTATTCCTTCGCCGGTTCTACGGGCTTCCCGTCGACGGCGACCTCATCGCCCTCATTAATGCACGCGCCCAACTTTGCGACGATTTCGCCGTTTACCTTCACGCGCCCGTCGGCGATTATAGTATCGCAGGCGCGCCTGGAACCGATACCGCATCTTGCGAGATAACGGTTCAACCGGACGCGAGGCGCCATCACAACCCCCGTTCAGGCTCTTCCAGGTCCGGCAGTTCCTTTATATCGCTCAGGCCGAAGAAGTCCAGGAACGTACGCGTCGTACCGTAGAGTTTCGGCCGTCCTATCACGTCTTTACGCCCTTTAACCTCTATGAAACCCCGTTCCAATAGAGTCCGGATAACGCCGGTGGAAGATATGCCGCGTATCTCCTCTATCTCGACGCGGGTTATCGGTTGGCGGTAAGCGATAATCGAAAGCGTCTCCAGGGCCGCCCGGGATAACCTTGGCTCCGGTTCGGTCGGAACCACCTTGACCGCCCATTCGGCGTACGCTTCCCGGCTGAAGAAGCGGTACCCGCCGGCGATCTGAACCAGCTCCAGCCCGCGCCCCTCATAGTCGGCCGCGAGCGACTGGAGCGCGGTTTTCACTTTCGTCCTCTCCGCCTCGGGTATCAGTTTAACCAGTTTCGGCAGGCTCAGCGGCGCGGGCGATATAAAAAGCATCGCCTCGATTATGTTTTTCAATTCGCGGTCGTCCAAACCGTTAACTCCTGGATAGCGGAACCGCGTGAACGTAATTGGCGATTAGCCGGGCGCGGCCGTCGTCGGTACCAACCATATTTCGCCGAACGGATTATTCTGTTCGGCCCGCGCTTCGCCTTTCTTTAGGACCTCCAACAACGCGAGGAACGTCACGATAATCACTATCTTCGGTCCCGGTTCGAAGAGGTCGCCGAAGCGCACACGCCCGCCGACCCCCGCGAGCTTCGAACGTATGACCTCCACCTGCTCCTCCACCGTCGGCCCCTCGGTAGATGGTACGAACAGGTCCGGCGTTACCGACCGCTCCATCACTTCTTTGAAAGCCGTGATGAGAGCGAATACCGAGACCGACCCGCCCGTCTCGCCGCGCGGAAGGTTGTCGCCGTCTCCGCCGACCGGAAAGCGTTTGGAACGGGCTTCGGCCAACTCAGCCAACTCGCCGGCGGCTTCCCGGTATCTCTTATACTCGAGAAGCTGTTTGACCAACTCAGCCCGCGGGTCCTCGAAGTCGGCCGCTTCCGGCTCTGCCCTCGGCAACATCACCGCCGACTTTATCTCCATCAGAGTGGCGGCCATCACGAAGAACTCGCCCGCCAGGGCGATGTCGAGTTCCTCGAACAACCTTATGTAATCCAGGTATTCCTCGGTAATCCGTGCGACCGGGATGTCGTAAACGTCAACCTCGTTCTTATTTATCAGGAAGAGGAGTAAGTCCAGGGGGCCTTCGTATATCGGCAGCTCGACTTTCCAGTCCACTCGGTTTACCCTCTGTACGCACCGCGGGGCATATTTACCGCCTCGAAGGCTTCCCGGTAAGTTGCGTTAGCCACCTCGGAAGCGCGCCGGCGGCCGTCGTCGAGTATCTCGTAAAGCCGTTCGGGTCTCGACGCCCATTCGCGACGCCTTTCACGAATTGGCGCCAAGTACCCGTTGATTCCGGCGGCTAAAGCGAGCTTACAGTCGGTACAACCTATTACGGCCCCCTCGCAGTCGGCCCGGAGCGCGTCCGGCTCCATCGATTCGTCGAAGATACGGCGGTACATATAGACGATACATTCGTCCGGGTGCCCCGGGTCCTTTCTGTAAACCCGTTTCGGGTCCGTGAACATCTTCCGGACCTTCTCCGCCGTTTCCTCGTCCGTGTCCTTGATATTTATCGCGTTATCGTACGACTTGCTCATCTTTCGCCCGTCTATCCCCGTTAAACGCGTTACCGCGCTAAGAAGCGCCCGCGGTTCCACGAAGACCGGGCCGAACAGATGGTTGAACCGCCGTACCAACTCACGCGTGAACTCCAGATGGGGAAGCTGGTCTTCACCGATCGGTACCGTATCGGCTTTATAGAGAACGATGTCGGCGGCCTGAAGGACAGGGTAGCCCAGGAGCCCGAACGACGCGTTCGCGCCGAGGCCCAACTCCTTAACTTGGTCTTTGTACGTCGGAACCCGTTCCAACCAAGACACGGGAATAAACATACCGAACATAGAATACAGCAAGGCGTGCTCCGGGACCTCAGACTGCACGAAAAGCGCCGAGCGTCCCGGGTCCAACCCGGCGGCCAGCCAGTCGAGCAGGATCTCGAACCGGTCATGACGTATGTTGGAGGTGTCGGTCCGGTCGGTCAACGCGTGGAGGTCCGCGATCTCGAAGAAGCAGGTATATTCGTTTTGGCACGCGGCCCACTTCTCGAGCGCCCCCACCAGGTGCCCGAGGTGGAGAGGGCCCGTCGGCCTCATCCCCGAGAGTATGGTTTTAGTTACGGGTTGTTCCGGCGCAGTATCACCGGCCGATTTCGCCTTCTCTTTTCCCATTCGCAACTCCCGAATTTCGGCGAGTCTAGCATAGGCACAGTGGGAAATCAATAATCGGTATTAGGCGTATACGGCTTATGGTCGAATAACGCCGAAACGGCATTAAAACAGCGCGGGTGAACCGCGCCGCGCCAATTGCTATTATATAATCGCCGTCAGACCGCCGGGTCCACGGGCGCCGCGTCCAAACCCAAGTCCGCTTCCAAACGCCGGGCGAAGGCCAGGAGCCGCGCTTCGTCGAAGTGGCGCCCGATTATCTGCATACCGACCGGCAAGCCCTTCGAGTCGAACCCGCAGGGGAGCGAAATAGCCGGCGTCCAGATCAAGTTCGCGAGGCACGTGAATATGTCAGCCAGGTACATTTGCTGGGGGTCGTCAACCCGTTCGCCCAGTTTGAAAGCGGTGAACGGCGACACCGGCGCCACCAGGAAGTCGAACTCGTCGAACACTTCCGCGAACCGGGACAGCATATCCCGGCGTATCGTCTGGGCCTTCTCGTAGTAACGGCCCCTGTAGCCGACGCTCAGGGCGTACGCGCCGGCTACGATACGCCGCTTCACCTCGGCCCCGAAGCCGACACCCCGGGCCCGGGCGACGGTCTCTATTACGTCGCCCTCGCCGGCCCGTTCACCGAAAACAGTTCCCTGGTACCGCGCCAAGTTCGAATACACCTCGGCGCATACGTCGACGTAGTAGGTCGGGAGCGCCCACTCGGCCCGGGGGAACGACGCCCGCTCGATCGCGTGTCCCGCCTTCTCCAATAACGCGAGCGCGTCCTCTATCCGCTCGCGGACGCCGACTTCGACGCTTTCGTCGTAGAACTCGTTTATCACGCCTATCCGCGTACGACCCACGTCCTCCTCGAGACCCGCGACATAGTCCGGACGTTCGCCAGGCGCCGACGTGGCATCCCGCGAGTCGTGCCCGGCGATAACGTTCAACAACAGCGCAACATCCTCGACGGTGCGGCCCATCGGCCCTATCTGGTCCAGCGACGGCCCGAACGCTATCAGCCCGTACCGGGATACCAGCCCGTAAGTCGTCTTCAACCCGACGACTCCGCACATGCAGGCCGGGTGCCTGACCGAACCGCCGGTATCCGTCCCGAGGGCTACCGGCGCCAGCCCGGCGGCCACGGCCACGGCCGAACCGCCGCTGGAGCCGCCGGGGACCCTTTCTAGGTCGTACGGGTTCCGGGCCGGGAAGAACGCGCTGTACTCGGTGCTGGAGCCCATTGCGAACTCATCCAGGTTGGCTTTTCCGATAACGTACGCGCCGGCGTCTATAATTTTATCCACCACGGTCGCGTTGTACGGCGGCCGATAGTGCTCGAGTATCTTCGACCCGGCGGTGGTTACTAGCCAGTCGGTATTTATGCAGTCCTTCACCGCGACCGGAACGCCGGCCAAAGGCCCGTCGGCCGTCGCCGGCGGTTCCCGGCCGTTCAACCTGATGAACGCGCCGAGAGTACCGTCGCATTTCCCTATACGTTCACGGAACGCCGCGGCAACTTCGGGCGACGCGAGTTCGCCGGTCCGGACCGCCGCCGCAATATCGACTGCAGTCATTTTCACTATATCGTTACCGGACGTAATAACACCTCATTCGATATCAGCCAGGCGCCCCCGGTACGTGACTTCCCTGCCGACGCAATAGAAGAAAACACCGTCGTAGCATACAAGGTCGCTGCCCTCGGGAAGCCGGGTCGGCAACTCGGCCCACTCGTCCTCGTCTGGGTCGTACTCGTGGATACACCGGTTCATCCGGTCGGGCTGGTCGAACCCATAGGACTCCCGGCCGCCCAACAAGTATATCTTATCGCCCACGACGAACGCCCGGCCGCCTTCCCGCGGCACGGGCGTCGGGTTCTTCTGCTGCCATTTGAATACCTCGAGGTCGTAGCGCATCGTGAAGTTGGTTACGCGTTCCGGTTGGTAGGTCAATCCGCCGAAGAAGTAAACCTGGGTCCCGTAAACGGACATCTGCGGCCTGTACAAAGGTATCCTTAAATGAGTCAGCTTGGTCCAGCGGTCGGCGGCCGGGTCGTATCGGTCGAACTGCCTGTTGATTTCGTCCTGCGGGTCGTTCTTATCGAAGATTCCACCGGCGACGTATAGCAATCCGTCTTGTACCGTCGCGACTGCGCCGGCCCGGGCCGTGGGCAACGTCGTTACCTCGTCGAATGACTCCGTCGCGATGTTGTACCTGTTAAAGTCAAGAGTTGACGCCGATAAAGGCGCGAACTCGAACTCGCCGTCGGGAACGAGTAATATGGTTTTCGGCGTGTACGCGCCGCCGGCACAGTAGATATACCGCCCGTCGGTCGCGACCGCTATATGCACCCGCTCATAGAAACGGCTGGACGTGGAACCAGCTTCGGCCACGCCGCCGCGGGAAAGAGACAGGACGACGAGGTCGCAAGGTTTTTTATCTTTTGTGTTGTTCTCCACGACTTCGCCCTGCGCCCTGGTGCCCACAGCGCATATACGGCCACCGGCCCACACGACCCCCGAAACCCAGTCGAGATCCAGGTGCGCCCGGCCGTACGGCGCCCACTCCTCCCAGGTGATGTCCACGCCCGCCTTCGGTACGGTACGGGTCTCGATGCCGGTCGCTTCCCCGACGGGCGTTTCGGTCTCGTCGGTTTCGGACGCTTCTTCGCCCGTTTCGCCGCAGCCGGAAAAAAGCGACGCGGCCAAAGCCGCGACGACCGCGAACCCCAATGCGTACCGCCGTAGCGGATTAACCATCATCACTCCCCGTTACGACCCTTGGGACCGCGACGTAACCGTCGCCAGAGTCCGGGGCGTTTTCGACGGCCTCGTCCCCGGGAAGGGTTTCGCCGGGTGCGTCGGCGCGGAGGGCCTCCGGCCCGACGGCCGGGCGTTCCGCACCTTCGTCGACCTCAATAGACGCGAGCACGTCGACGTTCTCGAGGAGGGCGACGACCTGCCTCGCGAGCTCTTCCACCTCATCAGGCTGAAGCGCCAACCGGGCTTCCCGAACCATTCGGACTATCGTGTCGTATTCGCCCATTAACTACGTTCGCTCGATACAAGTGTTTATCGCTCTAATCTCGCCCCCACGGATTATGCCGCAGGACCGCTTCCGCGTCAAGGGCCGACGCTTCATCCAGAAGCCCCTCAGGGAGTTCGCGAAGGAACCGCGACGGAAGCCGGGCTTCGGTTACGCCGCGGAGCGCGCGCATCTGGGCGAACGAAAGGTGAAGCACGTCCATCGCCCGGGTGATGCCGACGTAACAAAGGCGCCGCTCCTCCTCCAGCTCGTCTTCATCGCCCATCGAGTTGGCGTGCGGCAATAGATACTCCTCCATCCCGACTATGAACACCGCCGGGAACTCGAGCCCCTTGGCCGTATGGAGCGTCATAAACGATACCGCTTCGTTGTCTTCCAGTTCGTCCGCGTCCTGGACCAGCGAGACGGCGTCGAGAAACGCTTCCATGCCCCCGTCGGGGTCGTACTCCTCGAATTCGGCGGTGGCGGTAATCAATTCGTTTACGTTATCTATCCTAAACGAGTTCGTAACGTCCCTGTCCTCCTCGAGCCAGCTAATGTACCCGGATTTCTTCGCGGCCAGTCCCAGCATCTCGCTAACGGGGCGCCCGTCGGTTTCCGCCGCCCGGATTTCGCCCAGCAGCGCCAGCAGACCGGCTAATCCTTTCGCCGCTTTCGGCGGAAGCGCCTCCCGCACCGCCGGGTCGGCTACCGTCTCTTGAAGACCCCGGCCACGCCGCTCGCCCATAACGGTATCCAGCGACTTCTTTCCGATACCCCTGGGCGGCGTGTTAATTATCCGCTCGAAGGAAACCGAGTCCGCCGGGTTATGGGCGGCCCGTAGGTACGCCAGGACGTCCTTCACCTCTCTGCGCTCGTAGAAGCGAACGCCGCCTATCACCTTATGGGGGATATTAGCGGAGCCGAAAACGTCCTCGAAAACGCGGGACTGGGCGTTCGTCCGATAAAGCACCGCGAAGTCCGAGTAGCCGAGCCCGTAGTTTGCTCGCAATTCCTCGATAGCGTACAGTACCCGCAGAGCTTCGTGCCGCTCGTCGATGTTGCGGAGTAAAACGGGCTTTAGCTCCCGGCCCCGGTCACTGTACAATTCTTTACCGAAGTACGAACGGGTATTATACTTTATCAGTTTGTTGGCTACTTCCAGAATCCCTTCATGGGACCGGTAGTTACGCTCAAGATTAAGAACTCGCGTTTCCGGGAAGTCGTCTTTGAAACGGTTGAAGTTCGCGACGCTAGCCCCCCGCCAACGGTATATGGACTGATCCGGGTCGCCAACGACGCAAATCGACTTATGCTCCGCTCCTAGCGACTTGATTAATTCGTACTGGGCCACGTTCGTGTCCTGGTACTCGTCCACCAGGATGTGCCGGTACGTGCTTCTGTACTTGCCGCGTACGACCGAATCGTTTCTTAATAAGGCGACAACTTCGGCGATTAAGTCGCCGAAGTCGTAAGCGTTGTTATCTATCAAGAAATCCTGATACGCCGCATAAACCTCGGCTACCGTCGCCTCGTAATAGTTAGACGTATCCAGGTCGCCCGGCCCGAGCAGGTCGTTCTTCGCCCGGTCTATCGAGTGGGCGACGGCGCGGTAATTAAACTGCTCTTCCGGTAATTCGAGGTCCCGAATTATCCTTCTCACAGCCGAATAACTATCCTGCTGGTCGAATATGATGAAATTTTTACCGGCTCTGGCGAGGGCACCCTCGGCTCGTAACAAACGCGCGCAGAACGAGTGAAACGTACTGACCGACGGACTAGCGGTGCCGCCCAGAAGACCAGTGACCCGGTCCGACATCTCGCCGGCGGCTTTGTTGGTAAACGTTACCGCGAGGATGTCGCCGGGCGCCGCGACGCCGCACGCGATCAAATACGCTACGCGATACGTTATTACCCGCGTTTTGCCAGATCCCGCGCCGGCGATAACCACGAGGGGCCCCGGCTCGGCGGTTACCGCCTCGCGCTGCGACTCGTTAAGCTTCGCCAGGTCTATGTCCGCTGTCGGCGCTCCTACCATATAGGGAATACTCGCAGGGAACCGTATTATTGATTATTGCGCGGTCTTACGCGGTTTGGAGGGTCTATTCGTGACCTTTACGTTTTAGGACGTTGCCCAAACCCAAGTCGGCCGGGTCGCGGCCGCGGAAAACGGCGTCGAGTACTTTGTCGTGACGCCTGGCGGCTGCTGCTTTGTTCGACTGTTTTTCGGCGGCCAGGAATACCTGTTCTTTTGCTTCAGCCAGCGCTATGATCAAGTTCTTCTTGGCGTTGTCATCTATATCCGCCTCTTTACCGTCCAAGTCGAGAATGTCGACCCTACCGTCGTCGTCAAAAGAAACGAGTCCCGTTTCGGGGTAACGCTCGGCCAACGAATCGATTCTTTCAGCGAGGGTCGCATCCTGTTCTATCGCGTTATACAGACCGTCGGGTTTGTCGAAATTATCCAATAAGCCGTTGATAAACCGAGCGAAAGAAACCAATCCGCTTTCGTCTCCGGCGGCCTCGGGAACGATAGGTTCGCCCGGCGCTTCAAACGTTGCCCCGGTCGTTCCCGGCGGAAGCACTTCGAGAAGCCCCAACCTTACGAGCTCGCAGATAATCAGGGAGGTCTCGAATTCGCTAGTCCCTGACTTCTCGGCGATTTCCTTCGGCGACGACGAACCGTCTATTAAGGAGACGATCTTCCAATCGGCCGCTTCCAATTTGATCCTAGAAGCCAGGTCCTCGTGTACCGCCGAAAACCCGATTACGTAATCATTAGTCGGGATTACAGCCCTTATCTTGTCCCACTCGTCGAGACGCCGGACCGCTTCCAGAACGAGATTATGGCAGTCCAGCGTAATCGTACGGTCCGGCGCCGCGACGTCGGTTTGGAAAGCGAATTTACCTTCATCCCAATCGAAAACCTCGTACGCGGCTTTTTCGCCGGAAAGATTATCCAATTCTGCGTGGACGGCCTGGCCTTTCTCGAAGTAAATTACCGCTCGCCTTCGGTCGCGCTCGATTTCGAGCATACCGGACCGCTCGCCCATCAGTATCAACTGGAAGACGTCGGTCAGCGGAAAATCCTCAAGACTACCGTCGAGGCTCATAAACTCACCTCAACTAAAAACCCGACGGGGCCGGCCGTCGGTCGATGAAAAAGAACCCGCCCGCCGGAGAACGCGTTACCCCGCCGTCTCGCGGGCGAGTTGAGCTATTACCAGTTTCGCGATCGCGCGGACCGAGTCGAGAACGCCCACGCCAACTGTCGCGATCGACTCGAAAAACGGGACCTGGTTTTTATTAATCGCGGTTTCCAGCTCTTCCACGCCCGATATGTTAGCCAGGTCTCTTTTATTATATTGTATTATATAGGGGATATTCGCCAGATCATAACCTTGTAAATTCAGGTTCGTCTTCATGTTCTCAAAGGATTCTATGTTCTCGTCGAATCGATTAACCTGGGAGTCTACGACAAAGACTATACCGTCCACGCCTTTGAGTATCAATTTTCGCGACGCGTCGTAATGGACTTGGCCCGGAACCGTGTACAGATGGAAACGCGTTTTGAAGCCGTTGACGGTTCCGAGCTCGAGCGGCAGGAAGTCGAAGAACAGTGTCCGGTCCGTGTCGGTGGCCAGCGAGACCAATTTCCCCTTTATCTCCGGCGGTAATTTCTCGTGAATATAGAGTAGGTTCGTGGTCTTCCCGCAGAGACCGCACCCGTAATAAACTATCTTGCAGTTAATTTCGCGCGCCGAATAGTTGATGAGGGACATAGCGATTTACCGTGAAACCCAATCCGTGGAGTTTGGCGATTAATCCCTGAAAAGGTTATCGATTTCGCTCTCCGCCACGCTGGTGAACGACGAGTCCAAACCGGGGAATTCCGATTCAGCGGCCGTTTTTACCTTTTCGAAAAGCCGCGAGAATATTACCGAGAGTTCCGATATAGCCTTTTTCACGCGCAACCGGACCAACCCGAGCGTCGTCTTATTATCGAAAACTACCACGAGGATAACCGACGATTCCACGATTGAAATGTGTATCGATTCGCTCACGCCCTGGTGGAAGAGTACCGAAAACTCTTCCTGCCCGAGTATACGGGCCAACTCACTCGTCGCCGCGTAGTTCCCGGCCGAAAGGGACGCGAAGGAAATCGAGTCCATTTCCCGAAAGTCGCCCTGGCTCGAGATTAACTGGCCGGACCGGTCCACAAGAAGCGCGAACTTCGAGTTCGTCTCTCGCACGAGGTTAGCGAGAATACCGTTGATAGCGGTGTAATCTTCTTCGAAAAGTACTAGATCAGCACTAGCCATAAACCACCCACCTCCGATAACGGCGAAGGTATCGGAGTACCATTATCCCTTTTAGCCGTCGAAACTTCGACGGCATTTTCGCCTAAATCCTTTTAACCCTTATATATAAACCTATTTTAACGCGGTAGTCAAGGGGAATTTTAAACGCCGCGCCCCCATTACCCGGGATAAAACCCTCTACGCTCTCCCCGAAACGTCGAAAACGGCCGCGTATAAACGGTTTCTAGCGGCATATCCCCGGGGGGCGAATTCGCTACTATCCGTCCTCCCCGCAGAGTTTAAGCAACCGCGTCCAACCTCGGTCCACGTCCTCCTGAATCTGAGCTATCAGCTCGTCGTGTCTCCCATCGAACAGGTGCTTGAACCTGGCCTGGAACTTCAAGAAGTCGGTTATGGGTTTCTTCTCCTTCGGCTTATAATTCAGTTTCCACTCGCCGTACTCGATTTCGTACAGCGGCCAGAAGCAAGTATCGGCGGCGATTCGACATATTTCGAGCGCTTGGTCTTCCTTCATACGCCAGCCCCGGTGGCACGGCGCGAACACGTTCATAAACGTCGGACCTTCGATCGAAAGCGCCTTCTGTACCTTCGTCATCAGGTCCCGCCAGCGGTGGGGCGCGGTCTGGGCGACGTAAGGTATGTGATGGGCCGCCATGATCGCGGTCAGGTCCTTCTGGAGTTGCTGCTTCCCTGGAATCACTTCCCCCGCCGGACTCGTCGTAGTGTCTGCCCCCCTGGGCGTCGAGCTGGAGCGTTGGATACCGGTGTTCATGTACGCTTCGTTGTCGTAGCAGATGTAGAGCATATCGTGGCCGCGCTCCATAGCACCGGAAAGGGACTGCAGCCCGATATCGTACGTACCCCCGTCGCCGCCGACGGCGATGAACTTGACCGGCTTGTCCTTCTTAACCTTGCCCCGCCTTTTCAGCACCCGGTACGCGGTCTCCACTCCCGAGACGGTGGCCGCGACGTTCTCGAACGCGTTGTGTATCCACGACGTATCCCAGGCCGTGTACGGGAATATGGTAGTCGCCACCTCGAGGCAGCCGGTCGCGTTACCGATGACCACTTCGTCCTCGGTCGCGAGCATCACCTGGCGCATTATGATAGACGCGGCGCAGCCAGCGCATAGACGATGCCCGCCGGTCAGCCGGTCTTTTCTGTGGGTAAGTTCCTTTAACGTAACCATTTACGTGAACCTTCCTGCATTCGTCCCGCTCACTCCCGAACGCCGAGATACTCGACGTACTTCTCTACCTTGCCGGTCTCGACTACTTTAAGGCCGGCGTCGAACGCGGCCTCTATCTGGTCCGGGCCCGTGTCCCGGCCGCCGAGCCCGTATATGAAGCCGATTACCTCGGGGGCGTCGGGCCGGCGGTAAAGGGCGTTCCTGACCTCCATAAATAACGGCCCGCCGAAGGCCCCTACGCTGGCGGCCCGGTCGAGTACGACTACGCACCCGGCGGAACCGAGGGCGCTTGCGACGGTTTCGTGTGGGAACGGCCGAAACGCGGTGAGTTTGACCACCCCGACCTTCTTACCCTGCTCCCGGAGTACGTCCGCCGCGTACTTGGCGGTACCGGCGGTGGAACCCATCGCTATAAGGACTACTTCGGCGTCGTCGGTATTGTATTCGGTCAGCCAATCGTACGCCCGCCCCGTCAGGTCGGCGAACTCGGCCCAGACCTCCGGTATGACCTCGGGCGCGCGTTCCATCGCGTCCAACTCGGCCCGCTTGTGTTCGAAGTAATAATCGTGGAAGTCGAGGGGCCCGACGGTTATCGGGTCGTCGCCCAAGAGGGTATACGCCGGTTCGTACTCGCCCACGAAATCCTTTACCGCCCCTGCCGGTATGGTTTCGACTATCTCCATCGTATGGCTGATGATGAAACCGTCCTGACAGACCATACCCGGCAAGCGTACCGAATCGCTCTCGGCGGTCCTGAGGGTCGTTATCAGGAGGTCGTATGCTTCCTGGGCGTTCTCGGCGAAGAACATCATCCAGCCGGTATCCCGGCAGCCCATAGCGTCGGAATGGTCGCAGTGGATGTTGATGTTGCCCGAAAGCGCCCGGTTGATTATCGACATTATTATCGGAAGCCGGAGCGACGCGGCGATGTAGAGGGTCTCCCACATTAGCGCCAGGCCGTTGGCGGAGGTGGCCGTCATGGTGCGGGCACCAGCCGCCGCGGCGCCGATGCATGCGCTCATCGCCGAGTGCTCGCTCTCAACCGTAATCAACTCGGTTCCGACCTTCCCGTCAGCCACGTACTTGGCGAAGGTTTGCATCAGCTCCGTCGAAGGCGTGATGGGGTATGCGGCGCATACGTCCGGGTCTATCTGCATCATCGCGTACGCGGCGGCTTCGTTCCCCGCCAGGGGAAGCGGTTCGCTCTTTAACGCTTTCGTCTCAGCCATACTTCCTGTCTCCCGCCTACTCGCAAACCGCCTCGGCCGGCGGCTCTTCCAGGACCATCTCGATACATTTTACGGGGCATTCGACGGCGCAGATACCGCAGCCCTTACAGTGGACCATATCGAAGCCCTTCATCTCCTCGTCCTCGACGATTATCGCCGAGTCGGGGCAGAAAATCCAGCAGAGCATACAGTTGGTACAACTCTCTTTATCGAGAACGGGTTTGAACGTACGCCAGGAGCCGGTCTCGTATTCGCGTGCGTTACCCGCGTCGGTTATAATCCCGCCGATCGCGAGGTCGCGCCAGCCTTCTTTACCCGTCATTACCGTTCACCTCTTGGTAACATGGTTGCCCCCTCTTACTCGTCGCCGTATAACCCGCCCGCCCGTTCGATTATCTCCGGGTATATTCCGTCGACGAAGTTGACCATCGCCCGTATCGTGTCGAGGTACTCTTGCCTGTCGAGCAAGCGCGTCGGGGCGTCCACGTTGAAGTACAACATACCCTCGTTGGTCCCGAATTTGGCCTGGTTGATATCGAAATTCTTGTCCAATAACCAAGCGTAAAACGACGGTTCCACGTCTTCAGGGATATCGAAAACCTCCACTACGAACACTACGTACTCCGGGTCGACGCTGACGACGACGTACCAGTCGCCGGTTTTACCCTCGAAAGGCACGGCCCACCGCCCCGGGTACTCCTCGTCCACGGCGTAACTGATACCCTCCTCGTCCATAAAGGCGAGCAGGTCCCTCGCCAGCCCGGCCGCATACTCGTATCCGGCGTACTCCTCGGCCGTTATAGGTGCGTCCTCCGCCGGTACGGCGGACGCGACGCACGGAACCAAGCCAAGTACAAAGGTAAGCGCCCCGATTACGCGACTGTTAACCGTTAACGACCTCCTCCATCGCCCGTTCGACGGCTTCGAGGTTCTTTTCGACGACTTCCGACGATTTGCGACCGAATTTACGTTCTATCGTCTTGTGCACCGCTTTTAATTCGACCAATCCGGTGGCTTTTATGAACGCGCCCAGCATAGGCGCATTCGGTATGTTCCGCCCGATGGTATCCAGCGATATCTGGGTGGCGTCCACGGTCCAAATCCGCTCGGCCGGGATACCAAGGGCCTCGGCGTAGTCTGCGGGGCACTTGCTCGTATTGACAATCACGATGCCGTCGTCGGCCAGCCCGTCGGTTACCGGTATGACCCCTATGAGAGTATTATCCAGAATAATCACGACGTCCGGATTCGTGATGAAGTTGTGAAGGTTGATAGGCGCGTCGCTTACTCGGGTAAACCCCTGGACCGGCGCGCCGGCCCGCTCAGGACCGTAGTCGGAGAAGCCCTGTATGTATTTGCCGCCGGCCATCGCCGCTTCCGCCAAGAGCAGGGAGGCGGTCTTTACGCCCTGTCCGCCCCGCCCGTGGAGACGCACCTCGGTAAGTTCGTTTTTCATATATCTATGCCCCCAAAAACTTTGTGCGAAATTTCACAGATTCTCGGAAGGGAAAGAGAATATAACATACCGCCATCGAAAAATCCAGTATAACTCGTGCGGAATCCCGCAAACCCTCGATATGACCTATAACACATTTCCTATCGGAAATCTAGTATAACCGTAGGTAATGTAGAAAACGTATAGCCGCGTCACTAAGGGGCGTTACGTTATAAACGGGTTCCGCGCCGACAGGAAAACCCTTGCGCCGCCAAACCGAGTACGGTATAATATTTATCGAGAAATAGCGAATACGGCGTATTTACGCATTCTTGCGTATATAAAGTGTATTATGCGTTTCGCGACGATTTCGGTTGTTTTACTCGTTTCACCCGAATGGAGCTGGACGCCGGAGTTCCCGGCCTCGCCGTTTCTGAGGAACCTGTGGGTCGAACCGTTCTTAATGTTGGAGAAAGAAGTTACGTGGTAAAGGAGAGGTACTCAATGAAAACAGTTAAGTACATAACGTTATGCTTAACATTGGTTGCTGTAATTTCATTCTATAGCTGCGCCGACCTGACGCCGCCGTACGGCGGCTGGTTGTGGGTAGTTACAAACGAAGAAGGCTACGGGGACCGAGGTTCGAT
>CP070755.1:2360351-2405018 GCA_020348885.1 Candidatus Coatesiibacteriota bacterium
AGTATATATTGACCGCGGGCCAAAGGCGGGGGTTCAAAGCTAAGCCTACGGGGCTTGGCTGGGCAAGGCGCGCGTTATCGCCGATTAACGTTGTTTCGAATCGCGAAAACCGGTGTTGTAACGAAAAAAAGGCCGCTCGATTTGACTTCTGTCGGCTTATGTGCTATCAAATGGCGCGAGGACGATTCTAAAAACGTTCTTCTCCCCAAACCTGGACGGCGGCCCGGGAGGGCCGCTGTTCTTTAAATTGCGGCGGCTCGCGCCGGATTAACAACATAACTCTTATATAATCACATATATATGCGAACGGGATTCTCCGGTTTTTACTGGACATCAGATCCGTTTTGATGTATAATATAGTGAATATAGGATTAGTGTAATAGGGGCTTTTTAACGGGGGTTAAAACTACAGATATGGCGTTGAAAAAGAAGAAAAACGAAGCGAAGGCGGCGCCGGCGAAGAAGGTTTCCAAAAAGCCCTCGCCGAAGAAGGCCAAGCGCACGGCGAAAAAAACAACCGGCGCTAAAGCCAAAACCGCCGAAGCGAAGAAGCCCGGGAAAACCGCGGTCGAGAAAGGTTATGACGCCGACGACATTAAGGTCCTTAAGGGACTCGAGGCGGTCCGGCGGCGTCCGGCGATGTACATTGGCTTCACCGACCAGCGGGGCCTCCACCACCTTTTGTACGAGGTCGTGGACAACGCCGTCGATGAGGCCCTGGCCGGTTATTGTGACCGTATAGACGTCGTAATTCACGAGGATAATTCCGTAACCGTCATAGACGACGGCCGGGGCATCCCCGTCGGTAAGCTTAAGGGTACGCGAAAACCGGCTCTCGAAGTCGTTATGACCACGCTCCATGCCGGCGGGAAGTTCGACCGGAAGGCTTACAAGGTCTCCGGTGGGCTCCACGGCGTCGGACTGTCGGTCGTTAACGCTTTAAGCGAGTGGCTCCGCGCGGAGATATACCGCGGCGGCTACAAACACGTCCAGGAATTTCTCCGGGGCAAGCGCAAGGCCGCGATGAAAAAGGCCGGACGCGTCAAGGGCACCGGGACCAAGATAACGTTTATGCCCGACAAGAAAGTCTTCGAGACGGTCTCGATGGACAACGACGTCGTCGCCCACAGGCTTCGGGAAATCGCGTTCCTGACCGCCGGCCTGAAGATAAACTTTACCGACGAGCGTACCGACACGAAGGAGGCGTTCCACTATAGGGGTGGTCTCGAAGCGTTCGTAAAGCACATCAATCGCACGCGGCAGCCGCTGTTCGCGAGGCCTATATACGTCAGCAAGACCCGGGACGACGTTATCGTTGAGTTGGCCATTCAATATCACGACGGGTTCAACGAGAGCGTCTTCACGTTCGCCAACAACATTAACACCCATGAGGGCGGGACGCACCTGACCGGCTTTCGTGCCGCTCTTACCCGCTCGATAAACGAGTACGCGACGAAGAACAACCTACTCAAGAACGGCGACGTCGGGTTAACCGGCGACGACGTCCGGGAGGGTTTAACAGCGGTCCTTTCCGTCAAGCTACCATCGCCCCAGTTCGAGGGGCAAACCAAGACCAAGCTGGGCAACAGCGAGATAAAGGGTATAGTAAGCTCCGTAGTTTACGAGGGGCTTTGCGACTTCTTCGAACAGAAACCGCCGGTCCTCCGCAGGATCGTACAGAAGTCGCTGGCGGCGGCTCGTGCGCGGGAAGCGGCACGGAAAGCCAAGGACCTTGCCCGGCGCAAGACCGCGCTGGATAACCCGGATTTACCCGGCAAACTCGCCGATTGCTCCAACACGGACCCGACCGAGTGCGAGCTGTTTATCGTCGAGGGCAACAGCGCGGGCGGGACCGCCAAACAAGCGCGAGACCGGGCGTTCCAAGCGATATTACCTCTGCGAGGGAAAATACTGAACGTGGAGAAAGCGCGGGCGGATAAGATCCTCCAAAACGCAGAGATATGCGCCCTCATCGCGGCGTTGGGGACCGGTTTCGGCCGCGAGGATTTCGACGTGAACGGCGTGCGTTATCATAAGATAATCCTGATGACCGACGCCGACGTGGACGGCGCCCACATCAGGACGCTCCTCCTTACGCTTTTCTTCCGCCATTTCCAGGACGTGATAACGAGCGGTTACCTGTACGTAGCCCAGCCGCCGCTCTATATGGTGAGCGCGGGAAAGGAACAACGCTACGCCTATACGGAGGCGGAACTCAAGAAGGTCGTGAAAGAGCTAGACGGGAAGAAGTACAAGCTCCAGCGTTATAAGGGCCTGGGCGAGATGAACCCGGGACAGCTTTGGGAAACGACGATGGACCCGGAAAACCGGACGCTGTTGAGAGTAACGCTGGAGGACGCGAGTTACGCCGACGAGGTGTTCAGTCTGCTGATGGGCGGCGAGGTCGAACCCCGCCGGAAGTTCATCGAGGACCACGCGAAGGAAGTACGGAACCTGGACGTTTAGCGCTGGAACCACGCCGATAAACATTGAAAAATCGAAGTTTAACGCCGATTTACGAACGCCGTCGCTATAATATAGCGCCGGTTTTTCGTATCTGGTGGCTGTCGCGAGACCACCGAACCCGATGACAACCACAAAAAAAGCCCCTCTCGCGAGGGGCTTTCGGGTTTAACGAGGTTCTACTCGGTTTCTTCTTCGGGTTCTTCGGCTTCGGTTGCTCCGCCTCTTTTGACGTTGACCGCTTGAGGTCCCTTTTCGCCCTCGGCGATTTCGAACTCCACCAGTTCACCTTCCGCGAGGGTTTTGAAACCCTCGCCTTCTATGGCGGTGTGATGGACGAATACGTCGTCGGCGCCTTCTACCTCAATAAAACCGTACCCCTTCGAGTCGTTAAACCATTTGACTCTTCCCTGTACCATAAAGCTATACCGCCCGCCGCTCGGCGAATCGTGCGAACATTTCGGCCGATACCATTGGATGCGGTCAAAGACGCTAACAGATAAGCCGATACTACATACTGTACCCCGAACTCACGGCGGCCGCGCCGCTTGCGGTCAACGTACCTGATTAACGAACGTCGGGGACGTAACAACCGGCTTAACGCGTCTTCCGGGCGGTTACTTTCACCTCCAACAAAACTCCGGTACCCGACCGCTTATTGCGGATATTGTATCAATCTTTAATCCGGAAATCAAGTTATATTTAAGGTTTAAAACGTAGGCTGTCCAATGGACGTTAAAGAGTTGGAAAAGGGTTAAAAAGAAACGACCGAAGAAGCCGAGGGTTGCGGGCTACCGGTTTGATAAACAACGGTACTTAGGCGGCTCTTTCGCCGACGTTATCGTACTACCACCGTTCCCAATACACCGTCGCGCCGTTATACCTTGTTCTATTCCTCGGTTCCGATTGCGTGGGTACTTTAACCGGGGGAAACCACGTCGTTAACCTGCACGTTTCGTATTTCTATCTTCGCGATATCCCTTCATTAATCGACGATTCTTTCATAGGAATCGATGATTCTTTCCCAGGCGGGCGACGTCGACGTTTCTACGAGGCCGGCCAATTCCTTAAGCCTGAAGTCGACCCCCGGCTCGTAATCGTTTTCAATTGCCCACAGAATACGGCCTATCGTGTGGCATTCATGATAGAAGTGGAGCCTTTCAAGTAGAGACCGGCGATTACCGTCGTAATAGTATTCAAGGAAGATATCCATGAAATCCACGCCGAAGTCGTCGTAGAGGTACATCAGATCCTCGATGCCGTCGCCTATAATCATGTCCGAAAAATCGATGATGCCGGTTATCTCCCTTCGTTCGGGGTCGAACAGAATATGCTCGGCGGATAAGTCGTCGTGCATGAGTACCGGCGAGAAATCGGGTTCGGTGTTCTCGTCGAATATCTTTTCTATATAATCGCGAACCCTTTGATCGACCAAAGGGTAAATAAGTTCGCGGCTTTTCTCCAGGTGGCGGCGGTTTTCTTTTCCGTAGTCGCGTTCCTCGATTTCTGCCTGCCGGGCTTTCTCGATATTAAACGAATGCAACTGCTGGAGAAATTGACTAATGGTCTCGGCGAAGCGACGTTGGTCATTCGGCGCCGAGTCGAAGAAACGTTCAGCCGATATAGGAATTCCCGGTATCTTGGGGTAACAAATAAAAGTATAGCCCTCATCACCGTACCGACCGGAGCGCGATATGTCCGGGATGGGGATATCGATCGGTTTGACAAAATGGGGGAGGAGGTTCGCTTCGCGAGACAGGAACTCCGAGCCTTCGGGGTTGAGGGCGAAAAGAATCATCAACTCGTCGTTGACGGCGTATGCGCGCGCGAAATCGCCTTCACCGATAAACTCGATGGTCTCGACTTCCAGTTCGGGATAGGCGCGGGCAAGGTCTTGTTTCGCTTTATCCAGATTCGCGTTCACTTGTATGAGCCTAACGCCGAGGGATAGAGACCTTTATACGTTTTACGTTTCTTCAAGGTATGTCCTTTAACGTTGGCGTGTTATGGGTGCGGGCGCATAACATGCAATAGTGATCTTCGTCCTTGGCTATCTTATGTCGAGACCACCCGGTATCTACCAGAAGGTTTTCTATTGCCTCTGAACTAATGTGAATCCAGGGGAACCATTCACCGTAGACATCATCGTACTTGTAACGCAGCTTCGTTTCTAAGACACCCGGGGGACCTGTGGCCTTTTCCGGTTCGACCTCCCAGGAATCGAAGATCAATATACCGTTGTCGGTGCAACAAGTGTGGCACTTCTTTAGTAGTGCTCTAACCCCCGATAGGTTTCCGCCTATCCCGATGGTCCGATTGAGGAGTAAAAGGGTATCGAATTTACCGAATTTTTCCATGTTATCGTAAGATTCCTCATAAACATTAGGAATGCCTTGCTCTTTGCACAATACAACCACCTCGGCGTCAATATCGAATCCTGTGACATCATGACCCTTTTGTGTCAGAAACTTCATGATCCGACCGGTTCCGCATCCTATATCCACTATTCTACCCTTAACATATTCGAGCATCTCGGCTTCACAAGGTTCGGGTCTGTCAGTTAAATAGAATTCCAGGTCAAGCGGGTACTCCTTTGATTGGGTGCATACGTAAAAATCCCCCTTCGATTCTTTACGGTACAAATCACGCAAAGCTTGACCGAACAAACTCATCTTTGCCTTCCTTATACCAAGGGGCCGATACAGTACTCTACCACCCAGTGGATCGTTTCGTAAATCCTACCTCCGGGCAGGTCACGCTTTCCGTTCGTCAAATCGCAACCCAGGCAATTGCCCACGTTTAAACCTCCTCATAACCGACTCGGCCTTAGGTGTTCGCGGACGCCCCGCCCTCCTCTTTCTCGAGGAATTCCCTCCAACCCGAGCGCGTTTCGCCGCTACCCCACTGTACGGCTTTGAGTTGCCCCGCGCGTAGCAACGAAGCCAGGAAAGACGCGAGAAACACCTTAACGTCGTCCGTCTTACCCAGGAGTCCGTAGATCTTCGCCCCGATTTCGCCGCCGGGTTTCGTTTTCCCCGTTACCCAACCCTCTATCGGCGCGAGATACTTCTCGATGGTATCCGCCCGCTCCAGGCCGTCGGTTCCGCGGAGGGGCATCTCGGCGCGCCACTCGCCGGCGCCTATAGAGGAGAGGATTATGTCGTAACGGCGGAACACCTTGTGGTGGCAGGGATTAAGCCTACCGTCGCCTTCCCCGGCGAGGGCGTTGAGAATCCTCGCTTCCGGGTCGAGTTTACGTATCTCGGTCTCGAGGGCTTCCGCCGCGGCCTTATGGGCCTTCATCTGGGCGGATTCGGCGTTAGGGTAGCCGGAGAGCCAGAACTCCAAACAACGCGCGAACCGCTCAGCGTAGAGTTCTTTCAACGGGTCTCGCTCGCCCAGCATGTCCTGTACGCGGCGTTGGGTTTCGCCGTCGGCGTCGAGTTCCTTAAGGAGTACCTCGTAACTCGCCCGTACCGGCCTGGGAAGCCACATCCGCAGGGCGAGGTAATAGGCCCACACTCTTCGCCACCGCTCCTCGTCGATCGACGCCATGTGGCCGATGGGAATCGTGGCCGGTTTCTTTTTCCCGATCGCCTCGCACAGCGCCAGGATGCTACGTTCGAGGTTCCAGTTGCATAATTCGAGCGCTGCGATCTGCTCGATTAGTTCTTTACCCGCTTCGTTTATCGAATCGGCTTTCTCCCACAGGGGCTTCAGCCTGGCGTACTCTTCCGCAGCTTCCTCGTCGCTTAACGCCGCCCAGCGGTGTCCGGCGAATATTTCCTCTTCCCACCTCTCGCGTGCGGGAGTTTCCATAATGGCCTCCTCCACTCCAAGGTTAAACCCGGCCGCGGTACGTTTCGGCTGGCATCGAATCCGGGACCGGCGGTTTTAAAAGTATATTTTTATCTTAGTTGGTTCGTAAATAACGGCACTGGGAGTTAAATATTACGTAACGTTTTACCACCGCCCCCAATGCACTTTCGCCTTTTCGTACTGGGTGCGCGGCTCCTTCTCCTCGGCCGGGTAGCCGACGGGGACCAGGCAGAACGCTCGGTACTTCTCAGGTACGCCCAACAACTCCCGGACGGGGGCGTCGTGCTCATCGCGCAGGCCGACCCAGACGGCGCCCAGGCCAAGGTTCGCCGCCGCCAGTAGCAGGTTCTCGGTCGCCGCGGCGCAGTCCTGCTCCATCCAACGGTTGCCCCGGTCGCCCAGCACGGCGATGACGACCGGCGCGTCCGCCGCCATACGGGCACCCTGTTTTAGGCGTGACAGGGCGCGCCTAGTCTCGGCGTCTCGCACGACGATGAACTCCCACGGCCGGGCGTTCCTGGCGGACGGCGCCGCCATCGCCGCCTTGAGCATCTCGGTTATCAACTCGTCCGATACCGGGTCGGGTCCGTACTTTCGGATGCTGCGGCGTTTGTATATGAAGTCGAGCATAAGCGTCTCTCCCGGGTTAAGTTAACCCTACTATCTTCCCCTCGTCGTCAATATCCAGTTTTTTAGCCGCCGGTTCGGCGGGAAGCCCGGGCATACGTATGATGTCGCCGGTCAGCGGCACCAGGAACCCGGCCCCCGAGTTGATAATTATATCCCGGACCGTAACGAGGAAATCTTTAGGCCGGCCCAACAGCTTCGGGTCATCGGAGAGCGACTTCTGGGTCTTGGCGATACAGACCGGCAGGTTCTCGTAGCCGAGTTTCTTTATCATCCGGAGGTCCCGTTTCGCGTCGCGGGTATAGTCAACCGCCTCGGCGCCGTATATCTTGTTCGCCACGGCGAATATCTTGTCCTCGACTTGGTCGTTCCAGTCGTACATGGGGTTGAACGGCCGGTTAACCTGGCAACCGACGTCCCGGACCGTCTCGGCGAACTCGACGGCACCGTCGCCGCCGCGGGCCCAGCCGTCGCAGACGGCGAAGGGGCTGCCCCTGTCCTCGCAGAAGCGGCGTACAACGTCTATCTCGTCGTCGGTATCGGCGGAGAACTTGTTCAGCGCCACCACCGGCGATTCCTTGAAGGTACCGATACTCTCCAGGTGCTTCGCCAGGTTCGGCAGGCCACGCTCGACGGCGGCGGGGTCGGGGTCGGTCAATTCGTCGAGGTTTTTACCACCGTGCATCTTGAGCGCCCGGATCGTCGCGACCAGTACGACGGCGCAAGGGTCGAGGCCCGCCGAGACGCACTTGATGTCGAAGAACTTTTCGGCTCCGAGGTCGAACCCGAAACCGGCCTCGGTGACGCACCAATCCGCCAGCGCCAGGGCCGTCTTGGTCGCTATGACCGAGTTGGTCCCCTGGGCGATGTTCGCGAAGGGCCCCCCGTGGACCAGCGCCGGCGTCCCCTCGATGGTCTGCACCAGGTTGGGCTTTATCGCGTCGGCGAGTATCACCGTCATCGCGCCGGCGGCGCCCAGGTCCCTGGCGTAAACCGGCTCCCGGTCGTAGGTGAACCCAACCAGTATATTGCCGACCCGTTTCTTGAGGTCGTGGAGGCCTTCGGCCAGGCAGAGTATCGCCATGACCTCGGACGCGGCGGTGATGTCGAAGAACGACTCGTGGGGGACGCCGTCTGTAGGCTTTCCGAGGCCGACGACGATGGCGCGCAGCTCTCGGTCGTTGACGTCGAGGACCCGGCCCCACTTGACGCGCCGGGGATCGATTAGGGGCTCCTGCCGCCGATAGATGTGGTTGTCCGCCATCGCCGCCAGGAGGTTGTGGGCGGCGCCCACCGCGTGGATGTCGCCGGTGAAGTGGAGGTTGATATCCTCCATCGGGAGGACCTGGCTGTATCCGCCGCCGGTGGCGCCGCCCTTCATCCCGAGGGCGGGGCCGAGGCTCGGTTCCCGGAGGGCCAGGCACGTCTTCTCGCCCAACTTGGCGAGGCCCATCGCGAGGCCGATGGACGTAGTCGTCTTACCTTCGCCTGCGGGCGTGGGCGTCATCGCCGAGACGAGGATTAATCCGCCGCTCAGTTCACCTTTGCGCTTTTCCAGCACGTCCAGGTGGACTTTGGCTTTGTATTTTCCGTAAAGGTCAATGTCGTCCTCGGTCAGGCCGAGGTCGGCGGCCACGTCGACTATGGGCCGCATCTTTGCCTTCCGCGCTATCTCGAGGTCGGTGGGCATTGTTGGCTCCTTTGGGGGTAGTTTAGCGCGAAACTATATAGGAGGCAACAAAATACGTGGTTTTGTGTATAGTATATTGGTTGATATTGACATCCATTCTAAATGGCTATATAATAATGCACAGACCACTGGAACTACACACGTACGGTTTAGGATTATCGTAATAAGTCGTAAATTCCATTCTAATAACCGGAGGGGAAATGAATAGTAAAACTATAATTACCTTTCTGTTAGTTCTCCTCGTAATGATAGTAACCCATGTCCTCGGTTCCGAAGGATCTTTCGACCAGTCATCATGGTACGGTGGGCCGGGGTTCCCGGGACCGGTTACGGAATGGGGGGACGAATTTTATATATCTGACGATGTTACTTGGCGATCGACTTTTTATCTATACTTGGGCCCGCCGTTTAAATTCAACGTAGATGATGAGTTAACAGATAGTGGGACGGTAGCCAATTGTGGCGATATCGACGGTGATTCGGATATTGACATAGTAGGTAATGATGGTATAGAGGTTATTTGGTGGGAGAACGTCTACGGAGACGGTATGACTTGGGATGAGCACGTTTTGGATAGTTATTTCCCGATGGGAATAGATTATATACCCTTTGACGTTGACGTGGACGACGATATCGATATCGTGTCATATCAATCGTACTACGACGACTATATCGATATCGTTTGGTGGGAAAATTTACTTGGGGATGGGTCTTCATGGAGCAAGCATCTTATATCCGATGATTACGACCGGTTGTATCCTATGTGGGTTGACGACTTGGACGGCGACGATGACGGTGACGTATTAATGGGTTATACTTTAGGAGGTGACCCCGTCGGTATAATTAGGTGGTGGGAAAACGTCGATGGGGAAGGTTATATATGGGAAGAACATATAATAGATAATGCCGATTATTCTATAAGTTGCATTCGCACCGCGGATATTAACGACGACGGAGATACGGACGTTATAGGGGCTCTTTTTACCGACGATGAAATAGTTTGGTGGGATAACGTTAGCGGTACGGGCGACGAGTGGGTAAGGAATACGGTGATCGAATGCGATGCCGCACGTTCCGTATATGCGTCCGACGTAAACGGCGATGGAAAAACAGATATCGTAAGTTCTTCTTCTGGGGGGAGTGATGAGGTTATATGGTCGGAGAACGTAACGGGTTTGGGGGATTCATGGATACACCATTTAATAGGTGACGATATAAACGATCCGATATGGCTTTGCGTTTTTGATATCGACGGGGACGATGATACGGATGTGGCTGTAGGTTGTAATAGTTGGTTACCTAATTTCGCTTGGTACGAAAACTTAAACGGATTCGGTACGTCTTGGGAAAGTCACATATTCGATGATGCATCAAGGGTACAGTCCGTTTGGTTCGGAGATTTCGACGGTGACGACCGAGGGAATATTCTAACCGCTGAACGTATTGTATGGGATGATTACGACCAATACTTAGTAGCGTGGTGGGAGGTATTGGGGCCGACGCCCCCCGAAGGCACTTTAACGTCGTCGATATTGGACGTGGGGGAAGACCCTCCGGAATGGACCGAATTGAGTTGGTCGTCGGAAACGCCTCCAAGGACTTCGATAACGTTTTGGATACGCAGTTCGACGGATTATACCGATATGGGCGAATGGTCCGGCGAGATTACCGAGCCCTGCGAACTTTCCGGGTACTTCGACGACGAGGATAGGTATATCCAGTATAGGGTAAAACTCGAAACGGAATACGAGGGCGTTACGCCGGTCCTTGAGGGGGTCGGCTTTAAAGGTTATTTCACGGATATCAAACTGGACTCGTTTTATTGTAAGGGGGTATCAAATAACGCTATATCGGTATCGTGGTCCGTTGAGACTACCGAAGACAAATCTATTGCCGGTTTCAACCTTTACCGCCGCAAGGCAATCGCCGCCGAAACCCGAAAGGTAACAACGAGGGGCGGTTCGGCAAATAAAGTAAGTGACGGTTGGACGAAGCTTAACGATGTTTTAATAACTGGCGAAAACCCTTACTCTTATATAGACGCTGGCGTTGAACCGGGCGTTACCTACGAATACAAGCTGGAAACTGTCGTCGACGGGCGCCCTGAGGTCGTCGGGACGACAACGGGGACGGCAGGCGCTCAACCCGCGGCCTTCGCCCTCTACCAGTCCCGGCCAAACCCGGCCCGCGGCGAAGCCGTTATCTCCTTCGAACTCCCGGAAGATACCGACGTTACGCTCGCGGTTTACGACCTGAGCGGAAGAAAGGTAGCTACTCTGGCCGACGGTTTGTTGCCCGCCGGCGAACACGAAAGGTCGGTTTCGGCGTTGGCGCCGGGAGTGTACGTGTATCGGCTCGACGCCGGCGATTGGAACGGTGTAAGGAAGATGGTCGTTATAGAATAGATTATAACCGGAATCTACGGTGATATTCATACAAGGAGCGGCCGAGAGCTGCTCCTTTTTACTCCGGCCCGTTTCTCCGGCTGATAAAACCGTATTTCTATTTGCGTTTTTCGGGAATAATGCTATATTAAACGAAAAAGAACGGAGACCGGATGACCACAATCATAGATATCCGCGCGCGGGAAATACTCGACTCGAGGGGGAATCCTACCATCGAGGTGGACGTGATAACCGAGGGCGGAGGTTTCGGCAGGGCCGCCGTGCCGTCGGGCGCCAGCACCGGTGAGTTCGAGGCCCACGAACTCCGCGACGGCGAGGAGGACCGTTACTACGGAAAGGGCGTCCTAAACGCCGTCGCGAACGTGAATACCGAGATAGCCGAAACTCTCGTAGGGTACGACGCGGCCGACCAGGTGCTTATCGATGAACACCTCATCGCGTTGGACGGCACCGAGGACAAGCGGCGGTTGGGCGCGAACGCCATTCTCGGCGTTTCGCTCGCGTGTTCCTGCGCCGCGGCGGATTTTTTCGCTATGCCCCTGTATAGGTACCTCGGCGGCGTTACGGCGCGGTACTTGCCGGTCCCGATGTTCAACATTCTGAACGGCGGAGTCCATACAGTTAATAACGTGGATATCCAGGAATTTATGGTAATGCCTGTAGGCGCCCCTACTTTTCGCGAAGCCCTTCGAGCGGGTTCCGAAGTTTATCATTCCTTGAAAAACGTCCTCGTTGAACGAGGGTTCAGGGCGGGCGTCGGCGACGAGGGCGGTTTCGTTCCCGACCTGAAGTCAAACGTCCAGGCGGTCGAGCTTATACTCGAAGCGATAGAGAAAGCCGGTTATTTACCCGGCGAAAATATAGTGTTATGTATCGATGCCGCGGCGAGCGAACTTTGTAAAAACGGTAAGTATGCCCTGGAGGCCGAGGGTAAGGAGTTGGACTCGGGCGAAATGATAGAGTTTTATACCGAATGGGTCGATAAATATCCGATAGTTTCCATCGAGGACGGGCTGGACGAGGAAGACTGGGAAGGGTGGGGCGCGATGACCGAGGCGCTCGGCGACCGGATACAATTGGTCGGCGACGATATATTCGCCACCAACCCCGTACGGATCGCCAGGGGCATAGAAGAAAACGTGGCCAACTCGGTCCTCATTAAACTCAACCAGATAGGGACCGTGACCGAAACTCTGGACGCGATAAGGACGACCCACCTCACCGGGTACAGTTGCGTCATCTCCCACCGGTCCGGCGAAACCGGCGACACTTACATAGCCGATTTCGCGGTGGCGACGAGAGGTAACCAGATCAAAGCAGGTGCGCCGGCCCGGTCCGAACGGGTTATAAAGTACAACAGGTTGATCAAAATAGAAGACGAACTCGGCGGCGCGGCCGTTTACGAGGGTACGTGGGCGTTGAAGTCCGTTAATCTTTAATTTTACGCAGCGGTACGAAACGTGGCGGGGTCTTCGAGAATTCGGGTCGTTATAAGGCTTGCCCTTCTAGGGGGCGTAATCATCGTCGTATTGTATCTGTTCGTCTTCAGCAGGTACGGGTTCATGCGCTTGAAGGAACTCGAAGCCGAGAACGCCGGGTTGGAGAACCGAATAACCGCCGTCGAAGCCGAGAACGCCGAACTTCGATACGAAATCGAGCGCATGGAAAGCGACATGGAAGCGATAGAACGGCTCGCGCGGACGGACCTGGGGCTGATTAAGGAGGGCGACGAAGTTTACAGGTTCGTCGAAGGCGACGACGCGAACGCCGATTAATGCGGAAAACGCGCCGATGAACGCGAATTAAAGCGACCTAAAGTAGTCCGGGCGGAGTTAGAGTACCTCCGCCCGTTCGTATTAACGCCGCCGTTCCCCTCCCGTATAATATCCTATGTAGATATCCCCGCTTTGGGCTTGACATAGGTATAGCAATATGCTATATATGTTGAGTAGTTTTCCATATTGAGTTGACCCGCGGAGATGGCCGATGGAAGAGTTGATTAGATACTTCGCGAAACTTACAAAAGAGAAATTCTATGGGTCGGTCGAGGTTAAGTTCGAGGCCGGGCGTATTACAATTATCAGGGTCAACAGGACAATCAAGCTCGAGGATTTAAGATGATCGCTCGGATTTTCGCTTCCTACCCGCCAACCCTTTCAGCCCGAGTTTTAGAAACCTACTCAATTCGCGGTATCTCAGTAAGAGTTTCAATTTGAATATAAGGAAACTCAACGAGAAAACCCGCGACAGGATGTATCGGAGCCGCAAGCGTCTGAGTTCGCGGACGCCCAGTTGCGGTTGGAGTAGTATCGGCACGTTGTCGGCCGGCCGGAACAGCCGCAAATTATCCCGATTCTCGTACGGCGCGGACCACCGGAAACCAGCCGGGAGTAGGTCGTTCTCCCGGGCGTATTCTTCCACCCGGGTCCCCGGGTATATCCTTATCGCCGGGCCGTACCCCACCAGGGTTATGCGTTTCCTGTTCCTTCTAATAAACCTGAGTGTATCCTTCCCCGCGGCGTAAGTTTCGCCTATGTGCCCGACGGTGAAGAAGACCTTCGTACGAATGCCTAGGTCCTCGGCCCATCTCAGGAGTTCCTCTGCGTCGTCCAACGTTATGCCTTTTCCCATCTCGGCAAGTACCGACTGGTCTCCCGACTCTACGCCTAAATCTATATAGTAGCAGCCCGCCTCCCGCATGCGCTCGAGAAGCGATCTATCGACGGTTCCGACGCGGACCTCGCACTCCCAGGGTATTGCCAGACCCCGTCGCTCCAACTCGTCGCAGAACCCCAGGAAGTGCTTTTTGTTGAGGGTGAAAGTGCTATCGAAAATCTTTAACCCTTCTATACTATACTTCTCGACCAGCCCTTCGACCTCGTCGACAACCCTCGCCAGCGAACGGGTCGCGTACGATCTACCGTACATCTTCGAAGCAGAACAGAAGGAGCAAGCTACCGGGCAGCCCCGGGCCGTGACAACGGACGTCGCCGGAAGCCCCAAGTATTCCAGCTCCATCGCATAGCGGTCCATTGGAACCAGGTCCCGGGCCGGTTCCGGCAGGGCGTCCAGGTCGTCGTTGAAGGGGCGCCACCCTGTCGAAACGACGCGCCCGTCGGAGCGATAAGCGATTCCTTTTATTTCCGCAAGCTTTTCCGCGTTCCCGCCGGCTTCTTTCCAACGCGCCAGTTCAAGCGACGTAAACTCGCCTTCGCCATGTACAATTATGTCGACGTCTTCGATGTTATTTAGAGTGTCGTCGGCGGTGAAGGACGCGTGGGGCCCGCCGTATACGACGGTGGTCGGCGGGTACGCTTCTTTAACTTGTGCAGCCCGGTCGAAGGCTTCGAAGCGGGAGTGGCTCGTTCCGCCTATCAGGGTGAGGGCCGGTTCCAACTCCTCGGCCAGAGCGCCGACGTCTACGTCCTCGACCTGTTCGTCTACGAAGCGGACCGGGTATCCTGCCTCGCGTAGAACTGCCGCGATCCAGAGCGTACCGAGCGGCGGCATAAGGTCGAAGATTTTCGACTCGGCCACTTCTGGGTATACGGCAAGGATGTTAGGTTTCGGCGCCATCTTCGTCGGTAAGTTTCACGAAGTTCATAGTGAACGCGAGCCACGTACCGAAGGCCCGGTCTAATCGAAACCCGGCGCTTTCGGCCAGTCCCATAACCGTCCGGCGGGTCAAGTAGTCCGGGTCGAGAATCATCTCGGTGACCGAGAGTACGCCGCCGGGCTTTAGCGAGCGGTGGATTTCGGCCAAAGCCGCCGCCCGGCCGGGAACCTCGCCCAGGACAGTGACGAGAAGCGCCCGGTCGAACTCGTCAGTATAGCCGACGAGCGAACCGTCGCCCAGACCCCCTTCCAGCGTAACGACGTTCGCGAGCCGTTCCGAATCCGTTTTCGCCGCGACCTTCGCCAGCATCTTCGATTGGACATCCAGAGCGACGACGGTTCCGTCGGCCCCGACGGCCCGGGCCGCCGGTATCGTCAGGCGACCCGGGCCGCATCCTGCGTCGAGTACCTTCATGCCCTGTTCGATACCCGCCCGTTCGATGACGAGATCGGCCCCGGCGAAGAGACGAGTATAAGGGTTGTACAGTATCCAGGAGAAGCTCGCCGGGCAGGGTTTGCCGCGCTTCCCGACGGCGTACCGCAATGTCAGGCCGGCGGTTATCAAAACCCCCAGGAACGCAAACCCAAGGAAAAGGCCCGTATCAAAGTTCGACATAAGAACCCCCGGCGGCGGCCGGGAACGACGGGATTAGTGAATGAAAGCGCGAGTAGATATCGCGCGATTAGTTCCGGCTTCGGGTGGGTTAAAAATTAGTTCAGTCTTCGTAATTCCACGTCGGACGTACTTGTAAGCGCGTAGGTGATAAGCAGGTTGTCGGTATCGGTAGGCCCGGGGCAGGACGCGCCGATGAGCGTTGGCTGGACGTAGAGGGGCGTACCGCCCCCGAACTGCCGGCCCAGAAACGTCCGGTTGGCTTTCGCCCAAACGGCGTATCTCATCAACTCGCGCCGGGCGGCCCGGCCGGCGGCTCCGGACTTCAGTTCGATAATATACAGGGTCGAACCAGATTTATAGACCAGGTCAATCCTGCTCCTTTCCGAAGGGACGCGGAGCTGGTTCCATACCACGCCGCCGTCGCCGAGGATACCGCCCAGGCGGTCGCCCCGCGCGAGGACGTACTCGACGAAACTCTCGCCTACCTTTTCGTTCGCGGCCAATTCCTCCAGGCCCGCGCAGTCGAGAGTTTTTCCGCCGGTTATATCAACCGGGTCGGCTTCGGGGAGAATCGTTTCCTGCCACGGTAACTCGCCGACGGCCGTCAGGATTCTAGGGCGGTCGGCCGGGAGGAACGTGAAGACGCTTCGGTTGATTACGTCCTCGGGGAAGAAAGCTACATCCAGGTCCCGGGCCAGTTCGTACAACGATTCGACGGGCGCCGACGCGGGTTCGGCCCGCGGCTCGACGCGGAAGACCACCCTGAACCGTTCCCGGCCGGTCTCCTGTTCCCGCTCCCATATCGGCGGTTCGCCTTCCAGGGGAAGGTACGTAGGGTCGCCGGCCACGTCGTAGGGGCCGTATACCCTACCTTTGACTTTCGAGAAAAGATAGGCGCGGTCGCCGGGGCGGACTCCCGCGATCTGATTAATCGCCGCCGGGTGGACGCCGTAAAGCCGCGCGACATGGCATTTCTCCAGATGCCGGCCGGTTATCAATATGTGGAGTTTCGATTTCAAATTCTTAGGATGTCCGTGCCTAACTACGGTTAAGAATAACACCTTTAAAACAATTATACAAGTGTTGCGTATACGGTTTTTTCGACGGCGATTAAGAATCCATGCTGCCGCTTCTGAACCCGTCCAGGTCCAGCGTTATGTATCGGTAACCGATTTCGCGCAATCTGTCACGTATTTTCCTCGCGTTGGCCGATTCCGTTACGACCTGGAAGTCGCCGGGTTCGACCTCGACCCGGGCTAATCCGTCAGGATATGTCCTGACCCTGACCTGTTTGACGCCGAGCGAGCGTATGAGGGCTTCGGCCTCGGAGACGCGTTCCAGCAACCCGACCGTCAGTTCCGTATCGTACGGGATCCGCGTCGCCAGGCACCCGCTCGGCGGGGCGTCCCAGCCGGGAACGCCCAACTCCCGGCCCAGACAACGTACGTCGGCCTTCGTGAACCCGACGTCGAGTAAAGGGCTTTCGACGCTCAACTCGCGGCAGGCTCGGAGCCCCGGTCGCACCCCCGACGCCTCGTCCGCGGTGGTCCCCTCGGCCACCGCCGAGAGATTCTCCTCGGCGGCCAAGGCGACGAGCCGTTTCATGAGGCCTGACTTACAGATATAACACCGCTCTCTCGGATTGAGTCTGAAAGCAGGGTTCTCCATCTCGTCGGTCTTCACGAAGACGTGCTCTACCCCGAGGTAACGGGCGCCCGTCTCGGCAGCTTCCTCCTCGTGCGGTGGATGGAGGGGCGACCTGGCCGTTACCGCGAGTACCCTGCCGTCCACGCGTTCGGCGGCGGTCGCCAATAAAAACGAAGAGTCGGCGCCGCCCGAATACGCGACCAGAAGCGACGGATACGCCGCTAACGCCTCGGTAAGGCGTATATACTTCTTTTCCGCCTTTCGCGGGTCAGTCATCTCCGACCTTAATCATCCCATACGACCGACTCTATCACGGCGCCGCCCATCAATACGTCGCCTCGGTAGAAGACCACCGATTGGCCGGGGGCGACGGCCCTCCGCGGTTCGCCGAAGTCGACGATGAGACGGTCGCCGTCTATTTCGACCGTGGCCGGCGCCCCCGGGTCCCGGTAGCGTACGTGCGCCGATACGCTGTCGCTGCTTCCGGGCGGCTCGGCCAGCCAATTGGCGCCGGTCGCCGTCAGGCGGGACGCGTACATGTCCCCGGCAGGCGCCACCACGAGCCTGTTCTCGGCCGGTATAATCTCCCGGACGTACATCGGCTCGCCGGTGGCGACGCCCAGGCCCCGGCGCCGCCCTATCGTATGGGAACCGAGGCCGTCGTGCTCCCCCAATATCTTTCCCTCGACGTCGGTAACGGGACCGGGCTTCGCTTTTATCGTTTCGGCGAGGAAAACCTCGACGTCTTCGCCGACGAAGCAGACGTCCTGGCTTTCGGGCCGTATGTCGGCGTCGGGCAGGAACTCGCCTGCGACGCGCCTGACCTGACCCTTTGTATATCCGCCTACCGGGAAGTATAAACGCCCTAGCGCCGCCGCCGGCGTTCCCCACAAAAAGTAAGTCTGGTCCTTCGCCCGGTCGGCGGCCTTCGATATAACGGTCTTATCGTCGTTCAGGCGCGCGTAGTGGCCGGTGGCCAGGCCGTCGAAGCCCGTTACTCTGGCCTTTTTCAACAGTACGTCGAATTTTATTATCGTATTACAGAGTACGCAAGGGTTGGGCGTGCGGCCGGATTCGTATTCGTCTATGAAGTCGTTTATTACCGATTCTTCGAATTCGCGGCGGAGGTCGAGTACGTAATGGTCCACGCCTATCCGCCGGGCTGTTTCGGCGGCGACCCGTAGCGCCTCCGGCGAACAACAACCCGCCCCACGCCTGGCCGTCGCGTCTAACAGGCGCATCGTTACGCCGACCACGTCGTGCCCCTCCCGCGCGAGTATGACCGCCGCCGCGGCGCTGTCCACGCCCCCCGACATCGCTACCATTATCCTGGCCACGTTCCTAAATTAACACACCAAGTGTCGGTTCGTCAATAAACCCGTATTCCGTAACGATAAACGCTAAATTCTTACTATATACTATCATACGGGTTAGGTTTTACGTCGATAGAGTTCCGGCCCTCCTTGACGGGAAACCGTTGGGCTGGTAAACTTTATCTTCGTCGTAGTGTCTAATAATAAACGATGGGAAGTGCCGGACTAAAACTCGTCAAACGCGTCGAACGGGCCGCGTTATATAGGATGGCGTCGGTTGCAGCCGTCGCGCTGTTGTGGTTAGTCGCGTACCTGGGCGCCGGGGCATTCGTCGCTGCGTTGGCGGCTCGCCTCGGTTTCGTGCCCATGGTCGCCGTGGCGCTTTTGTTTTACGCCGGGTTCGGCCTGTTGTTGGCCAGGTTCGGCCTGCGGCGGATCGCCCCGTTGGCCCGGGTCGCTCGCCTGTTGCGGGACGCGGAAGAGAAACGCCCGGCGTTCCGCCGCAGGTTGGCCGCCGCCGTCGACCTGGCGCGGGAACCGAGGTTTCGCGGCACGTCGCCGGAGCTGGCCGGGAGTTTCGTCGAGTCGGTGGCCGCTAAGGTGGAAGATATTCCGGCGGGGCTCCCCGCGGCGATGAAAGTCCGGGCAGGCGCCGCCTTCTCCAGCATAACAACTTTATGGGCCGTCGCCTTTCTCGCTTTCCCCGGTCTTTTCGGCGGACTCCGGACGGGCCTGGGTGAGCTCGCCGCAACGGTCGAGGGCCGCAACATCGTCGAGGTGAAGCCCGGCGACGCCTCGGTTCAAGCCGACGTACAAATAGAAATAAGCGCCCGCGTACAGTCGGAGCCGGAATTCCCTTTGAGCGTGCATCTCGATAAAAACGGCGAACTATCGGAAATCGAAATGACGACGGACGGCGATTGGTTCCGCGCCTCTATTCACGCTGGACGCGAGGATTTCGATTATTGGATAATATCCGGGGACGAGCGAACGGACAGGTTCCACGTGGACGTAAAACTCCCGCCGCGCATCACGGACCTCCAGGTGACGGTATATCCGCCGGCGTACAGCGGACTGCCGCCCGATAAACCGCTGGCCGGCGCAGGCGACGTATCAGCCCTCCCTGGGTCCCGGGTTCACGTGACGGCGGCGGTTTCCCCGCCCGAAACGGATGTCGTTAATCTCGAAATGAAAGGCGGCGACCCCGTTCCGGCGATCGAAGCCGACGGCCGGTTCGAGGCGTCGTTTATTGTATGCGAGAGGGCCGCGTACCGTTTGACCGCCGAATCCAAATGGGGGATAGGGGTGACGCCTTACTTCGCGATTAACCCGACGGTTGACTTAGCGCCGACCGTCGAGGTAATCGAGCCGGAAGGGGACATCGAGATAGCCGACCCCTATCCGTCGCCGGTACTTCGCTTCCGGGCGTCGGACGATTTCGGGATTTCGCGGGCCGTCGTAAAGTACTACAACGAAACGACCGGCGAACGTTACGAAAAAGAGGTATCGTCGGCCGCGGGGGGGCGCGAACTCGAGGCGTCGGGCGACATTATCTTCCCGGGGCTTGATATCTTCCCCGGCGACGTAATCGATTTCTACGTCGAGGTTTACGACAACGATACGGTGAACGGGCCGAAGGTCGGTCGTTCGCCGGTTTATCACGTGCGGTTCCCGACGGCCGCCGAGATATTCGACGATCTGAACGCCGAGATGGCCGAGGAGCTTGCGAGTTTCGCCGACATCCAGTCCGACGTGGGCGAACTGGAGGAGAGGTTCGCCGAGATGGGCGGCGTCGGCGACGAAGCCGGGCGGCCCGACCGCGCCGCGATGCGCGAGTTGATCGAGGAACAGGAGCGAATCAAGCGGGAACTGGCCGAGGCCGCGAGGGAACTCGAAGCGGCGCTGGAGCGGGCCGACGAAGGGCTTATCAGCCCTGAATTGGCCGAGAAGATGTGGCAGGTAAGCGAGATGCTCGAGGCCGCCTTGGACGAGGAGGCGAAGGAGGCCCTCGAGAAACTCCGGGAAGCGATGCTCGAGGTTGACCCGGAGAAGATCGCCGAATTGATGGAGGGGATACAGTTCGACCAGGAGATGCTGGCCGAGCGGCTCGACCGGATGCTCGAGATACTCGAGTCGGCGCTTAGGGAACAGACTTTAAGCGAGTTGGCCCTGCGCGCCGAGGAGTTGGCCAACCGTCAGGACGAAATACTGCGGGAATTGGAAGATGACGGGCCGTCCCTTGATTTGGCGGCCGAGGAGATGTCCCTTTCCGACGATATCCGTGAGATGGGCGATATGCTCGAGGAATCGGCGGAGTTCTTCGACGGGGCCGACCCGACGACCGCGGACGAACTACGCGAACTGGCCGAGGAGTTGGCCCGGGCCGGTACCGCGTCCACGGCGGAGACCGCGGCGCACGAAATAAACGCCGGCGACGTATCGAGTGCGAACGCCTCCGGCGAGACGGTATCCGCCGAACTCCGTGACCTGGCCGACGGGCTTGACGCCATCCGACAGCGTTACAATATGGCGCGTAAACAGGAACTCCTACGCGAGATAGACGAGGCCGTCGAGCGGTCGATGAGGGCTTCCCGCCAGTGCGAGGAGTTGACTCGGGAAGCGGCCCGGGGCCCGACCGAGTCCTTCCCCCGTAGGCAGGAACGGCTGGCCGAAGAGATACGGGGGCTGCGGGAGGCCGCGGCCGACATCGCCGAGCAGACGTTGTTCCTACCGGGCGAGGTCGCGGGAGCCCTCGACGAGGCCGCTAACGAGGTTTCCGCCGCCGGAGCCAACGCCGAATTGGGCAATCCGCGAGAAGCCTACGAGAACGACAGACGGGCGCTGGCCGCTCTGAACGCGGTAACGATGGCCCTTCTGAACGCGCGGGGCGCCGTCGAGAAGAGCGGCTCGTCGATGGGTCTGGCCGAGATGATGGAGCAGATGAAGGGCCTGGCCGAGGCCCAGCGGCAAATGAACGAGGAGTCCGGGGCTGCCATGACTATGCTCCCCGGTATGCAGCCATCCATGGTACAAACGCTTCTCGAAAGGCTCGCGGCCGAGCAGGCTATGATACGCCGCGAACTGGGGAAGGCGGCGAAGCGGGCCGGCGAATACGCCGAGACGATGGGGAACGCCGCGTCTCTCATCGAGGAGATGAAGGAGATAGAGGAAACCCTCCGCCGTGGCAAGCTGGACGAACGCGTTCTCGAGAAACAGGAGAAACTCCTGGAGCGTATGCTCGACTCGACCCGGGCGATGCGGTCCAAGGGCAAGAGTAGCAAACGGCGGTCCGAACCGGCCAAGGAATATACGCCCTTCGGCGTCCCGAGGACCGTACCTTCCAGGTTGACGGCGCCGAAACGGACCGAGGCGCCTGGATGGTCCGGCGCCGACCCGGGGTACGTTCCGCCGGCGTACCGGGACGCGGCCGCCGAGTATTACAGGCGGCTGGCGGGCGGTGATTAGCTTGGACAGGTTGACTTTAGCGATCTTGTTCGCGTCGGCGTTTCCGGCGTCCGCCGGGCTTCTCGGGCAGGCCGGTGACATCCTCGCCGACGGCGACGCCGATGGGGCCGAGGCGTTGATAGAGAGATATGTCGCGGCGGACCCGTCCGGGTACCTGGCGAACGACGCCCTCGAAGCCCTTTATCTGATACGAGCGAAAGGAGTGGCACCGGAAGCGTCGGCGTCTTTCCTGTATGGATTGGACGCCCTCGACGGCGGCGACGAAGCGACGGCCCGGGAGCGGCTAACTAAAACGTCCGACGATGACGAACTCCCGTGGGCGGTCCGGGGTCGGGCCGCGGTACTAACAGCGCGACTTACCCACTTCGACGTTGCTGTCGATATACTTATGGAAGTTTGGGAAGAAGCGGACGACCCGGAGGTCCGCAAGGCGGCGGCCATCGCTTTGGCTGGATTGTATCGTGAAGAGGGACGCGAGGAGGACGCCGCCGGAATAGCGGGCGAGTACGCTGACGCCTTCCCCGAAGGGCCGGAACTGTTCGGCGTTAATTAACGATTTCACAGCGGCTTTTTTTAACGATTAGCGTCCGCCGGCTTATGTTGACTTCGCCGGCGGGTTTTCTTATATTCCCACGTAAGCGTAGAAACCTATGGAACGAGGTTTAGGGACGAGACTGGTTATCGCGCCCGACGTTTTGGCGGACTTACTCGCGAATTACGACGGCGAGTGCCCGCTGATACCCGGGACCGAGGGGCTGGACGTCAAGGTCGTGTATTCGACCGAACTCTACGACGCGGTCAAAACGTGTTTGGAGGCCGCCGGGACGCCCTTCGGCGCGGCGGCGGACGCGGGGCTGGCGCTTCAACGAGCGGGCATCCCGGCGGAACCTTCGCCGGACCGGCAGCTCTTCGACGATCCGGCGCGGGATATGCTGCTCCGGCTGGCGGTCGGCGCTGGCGCCGATTACGTGGTATCGGGCGACCCGGACCTATTGGACCTGCGCGAGTGGAAGGGCGTGAAGTTCGTCCCGACGGTGGAGGCAGCGGTCCAGGCGGTACTGGCTGTGGTGCCGACGGTCCCGGTATTCCGGGCGGCGACCGAGATGGAGGCGCGAATTGCCCGCGAGGTCCTTGACGACGCCGGTATCAGATACTTCGAGGCGTCTCGCCAGATACCCTGGTACGACGGGATTATGATAATAGGCGAAGGCTTCTACGGCGAACTGTACGTCCTGGAGAAGGACTACGAGAGGGCCGCCGATTTGTTGGAGGAATACGTCGATAATTCCGGCGAAGATACGGGCGATTAACTACGTTCGCAGTAACCGGTCATGGCCGTGATTCAATAACGTCGAAGCTTCAGGATTTGTAGAACGGCCTATACGAAAGAAACGGGCATACCGTATCGGTATGCCCGTCGAGTTTCCGTCCGGTTTAACGCCGGTCCCCAAACCCGGACGGCTCTTTACGTTAATCGGTACGCTTTAGTCCTTATCTTTCGCGAGCCACCGCTCCAGCCATTTGCCGATTATTGGGTACCTGAACATACGGCCGCGCATCGTTTGTACGGTTCCGGCTATTCCGAGTATATAGACTACGAATATGCCTGCGAAGAGTAGGAGAACCAGGAATATCATCACTAACATGAATACGACGGCGGCGCCGCCGGCCATTTCGCCGTTCGCCCCGGCCTCGGCGACGGCGGTGAATATAAAGGCGAATACGCATATCAGGATCGTCCAGACGATGGTGAAAACGAGCGTCCATATTAAACTCGCGACGTGATAAAGCATCGCCTGCATCGCCTGGAACGCCAGCGGCTTCGACTTCTCGCGGGCGTGAATGTATATAACGATCGGCAGTATCACGCCCATCGTCGAGAATATTATCGATATGTGGCAGAGGGCCGCGAGGAGTTTATCTTCCTGTTTTTTTACCGCTTCCATGTCCAACCGACCTTTCTTCGGTTCTGACCGTAAATCCTTAGGTTAATAAGTGTTTTTTACCCCAGGGCTTCCTTCATCAGTATCGGAATCTGCGAAGGCGTATCCGCGACTGCGACCCCGGCCGCCGTCAGCGCCTCCCGCTTGCTTTCAGCCGTGCCCTTGCCGCCGGAGATTATCGCGCCGGCGTGGCCCATCCGCTTACCCGGTGGCGCCGTCCTCCCGGCGATGAAGCTAACCACCGGCTTCGACATTTTCGTTTGGACGTACTCCGCCGCCCGCTCCTCGTCATCGCCGCCTATCTCGCCTATCAACACGACGCCCGTAGTTTCCGCGTCGGCTTCGAACATCTCGAGGCAATCTATAAAACCGGTACCGACGACCGGGTCGCCGCCGATGCCGATGCACGTGGACTGGCCCAGACCGGCCCGCGTAAGATTGTAGACTATCTCGTACGTCAGGGTTCCCGAACGGCTGACGACGCCGATAGGTCCCGGCTCGTGGATCTGGGCCGGCATAATCCCGACCTTGGATTTGCCGGGCGAGATGACGCCGGGACAGTTCGGGCCGACGAAGCGGGAACCGTTCTCAGCGGCGTATTTGTATATCTTGTTCATCTCCTGAACGGGGACGCCCTCCGTAATCACGACCAGTAAGCCGATTCCGGCGTCTATCGCTTCGTATATCGCGTCGGCGGCGAAGGCCTCCGGGACGAACATAATCGATGTGTTCGCGCCGGTGGCCTCGACTGCCTCGGCCACGAGGTTAAAGACGGGGATGCCGTCGGCGTCGGTTCCACCCTTGCCCGGGGTCACTCCTGCCACCACGTTCGTCCCGTACTCGACCATTTTGCCGGTGTGGAACAGCCCGTCGCGGCCAGTAATGCCCTGTACGACCAGTTTAGTATTCTCGTCTATAAGTATAGACATTACTTCTCCTTAGAGTTCGCGCGCCCGGCGTGAGCGCCTCCTGGTAACGCGTTCCGGTAAACCTTTTGCTGTCCTATTTATAACTTGTTACGCGTCTAATCGATTAAAAATGTCATTTCGCCGTTGTAGTTGATAATCTGACTTCGGGAAACAGGTTTAACGGTCAGGGTTTAACGACAACAACGGCGGATAACACGATATATCGCGTAACATATTTATTATCAGAACGTTACGGTCCTTAGGCGATTATTCCGCGTTTTGCACTCTTTTTCGACCATGTAATGGCTATTAGAAACGGCCTGTTAGTATATTGTGGATAACTCGTTCCGTATGTTGATTTCCTAACTCCCACCTGAAAGGTTTGTAAACGGCTCGTTTCCGTGCTCTATACCGCTAATCGGTAATATTATCGCTAACGGTTACGATTGGAGCTGATTAGTTCGACGCCGCTTCCACGGCCGCTTTTACGGCCTCGTCCATATCGGAGCCGGCCGATATCCCCTCGCGCTCAAGTATCGCCCGGGCCTCTTCCTCGTTGGTCCCGGTCAACCGGACCACCAGCGGTACGTCCAAAGGTCGTTCCTTCAATGCGGCGACCAGACCGTTGGCCACGTCGTCGCACCTGGTTATTCCGCCGAATATATTAACCAGAACGGACTTGACGCCGGGGTAGCTGGTGATTATGTCCATGGCCGTGGTTATCTTCTCCGGGTTGGACGAGCCGCCGACGTCCAGGAAGTTGGCCGGCTCGGCGCCGTAGAGTTTTATCAGGTCCATCGTCGTCATCGCCAAACCGGCGCCGTTGACGATGCACGCCACCGAACCGTCGAGGGGTACGAACGAGAGCCCCGCCTCCTTCGCGCGTAACTCGGTCTCTTCAACGTCGTCGCGGCCCTCGGCCAGATCGGGGTGCTTATACAGCGCGTTATCGTCTATGTTTATCTTGGCGTCCAGGGCGATCATCCGACCGTCGGACGTCGCGACGAACGGGTTTATCTCGGCTAGAGATGCGTCATACTCCACGAAGGCGGTGAAGAGCTTGCGTAGTATCGCTGCCATCGTCCGGGCTTCCTTCGGGTCCTCGGTCAACCTCGACGCAAGCGAGTACGCCACGTAACCCCGGAGCCCGTGGTACGGGTCGGCCCAGGCCTTATATATCGCTTCCGGCTTGGCGCGGGCGACCTCCTCTATCTCGACGCCGCCTTCGGCCGAGACCATCAGGGCCGCCGCCTTGGTAGCCCGATCCTGGACGATACCCAGGTAGAACTCCCTGTCTATCTCGGCGCCTTCCTCGACCAAGACCTTCTCGACGGTTAGCCCTTTGATATCCATCCCGAGTATCTCTGACGCCTTTTCGAACGCTTCGTCCGGGTTTTTCGCGACCTTGATGCCGCCGGCCTTCCCGCGGCCTCCGACGTGAACCTGCGCTTTTATCGCGACGGTCCCACCGAGCCGCTCTGCGATGACCTTCGCCTCCTCGGGCGTCGTCGCCACTTCGCCGCGGGGCGTCGGGACGCCGTACTTAGCGAGTATCTCTTTCGCCTGATATTCGTGTATTTTCATTTCCCTTTCTCCGGATGATTCGAGCGATTATGCAATAAAATCCCGCGTGTTAGTTTTAATACCCGGGTGGCGCGTGGGCCATACCGTAACCGAGGACCATCAACGCCATTAACGCGTAACCGGCGATATAACCGACACAGCAAAGTAACAACAAGCCCAGCATTATCGAGCTGATAACTGTATAGGCTTTTCCGTGTTGGCGGTCCTTCTCGAGTACGGCTTTCTTCATCAATACGATACCGAAGACTAGACCCATGTAAGGCGCCGTTACGGAAATGATATAGAGATAAGTTATCGCAAGCGACTCGAGTAAGTCGAATAGCCGCTCTTCCTTCCCCTCTAATTTAGTTATGGCCCCGTCAACCATAAGGTTCCGTTTTTACCGCTTACGTCTGCCTCTTATCAGTAATACGACGGCGCCGTACCTGCCAGCGTTCCGAATACTACGATTATTACGTAAAACGCTATGTAGGCAACGCAACACAACACCCCGAGGCACAGAAAAATTATACTGATCGTCATCATGTTCTTCCCGAGCCGGCGGTTTTTCTCGAGCTCGGCCCGGGTCATGAGTACGATGCCCAGGATTAACCCGATTAAAGGCGATACGACCGATATTATGTACAGGTAAGCCACGAGAACCGGCTCGAGTATATCGATTACCCTGTCCTTCTTCTCTTCCCAAGAGTTTTTTACGCCGTTAGTCATCCTCATCCACCCCGATCTTTCTCATCGGTAAAGGCGGGTTAAACGACTCATTCCGGTAAAACGCCGCCCGTCGCGTCCAACATCATATCGTAAGCGAACTTGTGCAGCAAGATTAAAACCGAAAGTATAAACGTTACGATGAGAGCCGCCCACAGAAACGACCACGGTCGCCGCGCCCAACCGTACCTCTCGCCGACCATCTCTACGACGACCAGCCCGAGGTTGAAAAATATCCCGAGAAGGCCGACGGTCGAGAAGACCGCCAGCGGCCAATAGAGCCAGCTCCAACTTTGAAGCGACAGTATTAACAAAACCGCTACGAACGCCCCCCAGATAAAGAGGTCGTACCAGCGGGCGAACGGCGGGTACTCGTCCTTCTTCTTTTCCTCGGCGAGTATCAATTCCGGCGACAGGAGCGGAAACGCGAATATGGGAAGGACGCCCCCGGCCAGCGTTCCCGTTACCGCCCGCAGGGCGTTCGTCGTTTCCCGCAGCCCCAGGTAGCTGGTCGCCCCGTCGAAGGCCATCGGCAGGATGAACGCGGCGATAATTAGCGAGTAAGTTATCTTGGGGATGCTGTTTACGCGAAAGCCGCGACGTACGACCAGATACGCATAGCTGGCGAATACGCCCAGGTATATCCCGCTGCACCGGGCGCACATGGGTAAATATTTGCCGCCGAACTCAAGGGTCCTCGACGGCAACTGGTGACACACGGCGAAACCAAGCACGTGGGTGACCGTATCGAATAACTCGCCTAAAAACCCCAGCCGTCGAACCCCCTGATATACGCTTACTTTTTGCCCGTTCTACCTTTTATGAAATCGTCCCCCGATAGTCCGGCAAGAGGACGGGCGAACGACGGTCCGTCCCTATGCCGTCGGCTTCAAGGGTTTGGTTCCATTCGCGTACGTGGTTCAGCGAAAGTTCACCCACGGTGACGGACGGCGTAGCGGCCGCGGCGCCGGCCCCGGCTCGACGCCCGAACACGCACACGTCCAGAAGCGAGTTGCCCATCAGCCGGTTTTCGCCGTGGACGCCGCCGGCGACTTCACCGGCGCAGTACAGGTTCGGGAGTGTCGCGCAGGACGCGTCGGCGTTGATGAGTACGCCGCCGTTCTGGTAGTGGACGCTCGGGTAAACCAGGACCGGTTCTTTTTCTATGTAGATGCCGTGGTTCGCGTACATCCTGTACTTGCCGGCGAAATCCCTACGCACCGTTCCCTCGCCGTGAAGCATATCGACCATCGGCGTGTCCACCCAAGCGCCCAGCCGTCCCGACGGCGTCGGCACGCCCTTGCCGCGTTCGGTGCACTCGCGGATGATGGCGCTGGCTTCCACGTCGCGGGTCTCGAGCCCGTAGACGAATTGTTCGCCGTCGACGTTTAGCACGTGTGCGCCGGCGCCTCTTACTTTTTCCGTGATGAGCAGGCCGACTATCTGTTCCGGGTAAATGGCGCCCGTCGGGTGGAACTGAGTCGACCCGAGGAACGCGAGTTCGGCGCCGGCCCTGTACGCCATCACCAGCCCGTCGGCAGTTGCGCCGTAGTGGTTGGTGGTCGGGAATCCAAGAATGTGGAGACGCCCTAACCCGCCGGTGGCGAGTATAGTCGTCTTTGCCCGGACGACCATGTATATCTCGCGGTCCATATCGAACAGCACCGCGCCGGCGCATTTCCTCTCTTCGTCTAGTATCAACTCGACCGCCGGCGCGAATTCGAGTACGTCTATATCGGGTCGGTTCTCGACCTCGTCCCGAAGGGTCCTCATTATCTCCGCGCCGGTGATATCGGCGCAGGAATGCATACGCTTCCTGCTTGTCCCCCCGCCGTGAAGCGTCCGCATGGTCCCGTCGTCGGTCTTATCAAACATTACGCCCAGATCCTCGAGCCACGCGACGACGCCGGGCGCGTCGGTTACGAGGGCGCGGACCAACTCCCGGACGTTAGCGAAGCGGCCGCCACCGATGACGTCCAGGTAATGTATCGCCGGCGAGTCGTTCTCCTTATCGGCGGCCTGGATGCCGCCCTCGGCCATCATCGTGTTGGCGTCGCCCAGGCGGAGCTTCGTCGCGAGAAGGATCCGCCCGGCGCCCTTCTCGTGCGCCATAATCGCGGCGCTACATCCGGCCCCGCCGCCGCCTAGTATCAGAACGTCTACGTCGTAATCGATTCGCGTAAGGTCGACCTTGTCGGGGTCGAGCCGGCTCAACGACTCGAGCACGTCGGCGACCTCGTTGGGATAGATTTCGCCGGCGTTCGGTCCTACGATAATCGCCCGTTTCGCGTCGGCGCGGAAGTCGGGGTGAAACTTCCGGAGGATGTCCTGTCGCTTGTCCATAGACATCGCCGGGAAGTGCTCGCCGCGGCGGGCCGCTTCCAGACGCGCGGGTCGCGATTCTTCGACTCGCCCGATTAGTTCCTTCAGGCTGGAATCATAACCCATTCAGTTCTCCGGTAAACCGCTCTAACATTAAGAGCTATAGTAAAGTGTTATTCAAAACATATCGGAATGAATCGGAATCGGACTAACCGGGCGTAGCGCTACCTGAACCCGGCCTTCACACGCCCGAGGGACGCCGGCGCGACGCCTGTTTGGTAACCGGCGCCTATCCCGAGGAATGCCACGTATCTACCCATCAATTGGGTTCTCGTGTGGGTTCCGTTTTTCAGTGCGCCGAAGGGGAACGTCGAGTATATCGCTCGGTAGTCGTACGGCGGGCCGGCGTCTATCCGTACGACCCGGCCGTTGGACTGATTACCGGCCCGTTTGCTTCGCATAATAACTTCGCCGTCGGCGTCGGCGTTTATTTCGTCTATGAAGTTGTCGCAGTCCTCGGTTTTGTAACCGGGGTACGTATATCGCAAACCCTCGAGCCAGCCGATACCCTGGGCCTCGTTCATGTTCCCCTCTTCCTTCGGGCGCCCGTCGTCCGCGAATTCGGCGCCTAGGAGAGAATAGAACAGCGTATTACCGTAACGATTACCAATCTCACCGCCCTCTATGTACAGGCGTGCCCGTAATCGGTTCAGGTAACCCTCGAGCCGAGAGAGTTCCGCCTGGCTCAAGGCGCCGTCGTTGGGCCACCAGCCGCATAGAACGAAGACCGCTTCGTACGGCGACAGGTCCGTGGGCAGCACTGTACTCGTTACCACCGTGACGCCGTTGGCCTCCAGCGCGGCTCGGACGTTGACTTCACTTCCCATCGAACCGTCGCCGTCGTCGGGATCGGTGAAAGCCTGGTTCATGTCGTGGTCCCAGACGAGTACGGTACTAGCCGCAGGGACCGTCGCGAAACCGACTACGGTTACAGCTATCAAAATTAGTTTAACGGTTTTCATATCATCACCCGATTATCGTTACGTCGGCCAACACGTCGCGCCAGAAAAGCGCCGCGCGCCAGTGGACGAAGACGCTCGTCGCAAGGAAGAACAGCCCGACGAACGCGTGCTCCAACGCCATTTTATAATCCACTTCCCGGCGTAATATCAACCGGACCGGCGGAACGCCCAGCGCGACGCTCAGATTTACAAAACCTATTACCTTCAACACTTCCCAAAACGGCCACGCGAAGACGATGCTATAGGTTCCGCTGGTCGAACCGAGTAGCAACCGCCCGGCGTTGTATGAGACGTAGTTCGCGTTAACCGCCGCTGTCGCCAGCCCGCCGATACCGCCAGTGATGAAGCTGAGTCCACCCGCCAAACCGCCCTCTTCCACTATTTGAAGCGCGTAACCCCGAGTTTCCCCGAAGGCGACAGTATCGTCCGCAAGCCAGGCATTAAAGTCCGCGTTATACGCTTCGGCGTACAAAGCGGCGGCGCCGGCCCGTTCGGAAAAAAAGGTCGCGCCGACTGTAAAGAACAAAGCCAGACACGTGAGCCACAAGAGAGACAGCCCGACGGCGGGCCGATACCGGCCACGGGCCGCCGCCCAAAGGTAGAACGGCCCAACCGCCGCAACGTTCAAGACTGGCGTAACGTACTTGTTCCCGACGGCTATTGACGCGGCACAACTAATGAACGTGGTGGCCGCCAGATAGTAGCACGCCCGGGGGAACGTAAGCTCCGCGATGAACCGTGAGACGCGTTCGCTTACTAACATAGCCGGTCTAAACCTCCCGGCACCGGCCGGGTAAATATACCAAAATGCGAGTAATTCCGCAAGGTCGTATTGGACGACCGTATTTCATTAATCGCTTAAGTAGAAGAGTTTATTTCTTACCCTTTAACCACCCCCCGACGCGCCCGCCACATATTTTAACTACTCTATTATCGGAACGTTTCGGGGCACTTGGACTCGCGTTAAAAACGGGAGTTGGCGCCTATTGGAACGTTACGGTAAAGTTTCGACGTACCCATCGAACTCGAACACCCCGTCGTCGTCGACGACCCATCCCGTCGCCCAGTCCGACGTGATTACGCGCTGGAATACGTACCTCTCAGTGGTGTCCGGGTCTATAGCGGCCAAGAATAACGTTTTCTCGCCGGTTGGGAATATAACGTCGCCCGGTACTAAGACCTTAATTATCTCAGCTTCGGTGGACGGCTCTTCGCGTAAGTTAACCTTGATGCCCGGCCGAACCTTCTTCGAAAGGCGACAGCCCATACTGCCGTCGGCCATGTCTATCGATACCCGCCCCCCGGTCGTCGCGACGGAAAATATACACGTCCCCGGCCCGCCCGGGAAAACCAACGCGAGCATCTCGCCTTTCGTTTCGCCGAAGCTTAACGAGGCGAGCGATTCAAACCTCGTGTAGGATACGGGTTCGCGTCCGGCGACGCTGAGCCGCGGGTCCAGTTCCGACAATATCTCCTTCGCGTCGGTTTCGGCGAGGAAATACCCGGTGTAAACGAGTTTTACCCGGTGTGTTTCCGCTTGGGGTTCCCGGGCTATGACGACGACATCGATCAAGTCGTCCCCGACGACGAACGCACCCGGCACGTCGCCTTCTTCTACCTTCGACGTCAAGACGGGAGCGTCGGCCGCCGTCTCCGTGTCGGACGGCTCTTCGGCCGATTTTTTACCGCCGCACGAAATTATAGACGCGGCCAGTAGCCCTACGGTTGCCATCGTGTAGACGCGTTTGATTTTATCCACCACGAGCTCCTTCCTCCACGGTTAATTTGAGGTAACGTCGCTTTCACTCTTCTCCCAACGCGCCGGCGGCCTCTTTGAGCTGCTCGATTATCGGGATGCCTTGGGGACACTTGGGCTCGCATTCGCCGCACTCGGTGCACGCGTCGGCGCGTTTGCCCGGGAACATCTCAAGGAAGCCTATTAACTTATAGGTCTCCCGGGCGTACTTCTCGGCCTTGTATACGCGGTGGTAGTTCATCAGCTCGAAGATGAGGGGGATGTTTACGCCTTCGGGGCACGGCGTACAATAACCGCATAACGTGCAATAAGAATCCCCAAGTTCTTTGTTGCGGGCCAGTATCCGTTCGAGCTCCGCCGACTCTTCGGGCGTAAGCGGTTTGAAGTCCCGGGCGGCGCGGAGGTTCTCCTCTACGTCGTCCATCGAGCCCATCCCCGAAAGGGCGGTTCCGACGGCAGGGTTCGACCAGACGAACGTGAGCGCGTCTGTCGCCGTAATCATCTCGCGACCGTCGGCCCGGGCTTTCTCTAACACTTCCGAAGGCGGCGTCGCCAGCCGCCCGCCGCCGACCGGTCCCATAATCATCACGCCCATCCCCCGGTCGGCCGCGTACGCCATCGTCTCCTCGTTCGACCGGTCGAGGAGGTTGTACTGGACGAGCATCGCTTCGCCTATCCCGGCGTCGACCAGCTCCCGCAGGTTGGCCGCGTCGTCGTGAAAGGAAAAACAGACGTGCCGGATCTTGCCGGCGTCCCGAGCCCGCTCGGCGCGCGCGACTAGGTCCAGCGCTCGGACTTTGCTCTCGAAGTTCTTCTTGCTCAGGCTATGGAACAGATACGAATCTATGCTGTCGGTCCGGAGCTTTTCGAGTTGTTTATCAAGATAATCGTCGTAGTCTTCGGGTTTCTCGAGCAGCCACGTCGGGTTCTTGGTCTGAAGGATGACCTTGTCGCGATACCCATCGGCGAGGGCCCCGGCGACGGCCGTTTCGCTCTCTCCGTTGTGATACGACCAGGCCGTGTCCACGAGGTTGACGCCTTCGTCGATCGCGTGGCGGATTATCCGTACTGTCTCGTCCGTGTCCACCGATATAGTCCGTCCGGGTTTGGTCGGCAGGCGCATCGCGCCGAACCCGAGTATCGAGACTTCGAGGCCGGTCATACCGAGGGTGCGGTATTGCATAGTAATAACCTTTCGGGTTTGGCCAGTTCGGTATAATGGCGCGTGTCGGCGAATATAACCAAACCCGGCCGTTTTTTCAACGGTTTTCGGGCGGTGTCGACCGAGAAGCGTCTCCGTCGACGACGAACCTTATATCTCCAGTCTACACCGGTAATCGCTGGCGTTTCGGTTAGCCGGTGCGGGCAAGGCGTTTATATTTCCCCTGGCGAATCGTTGTGTTATATTACCGTAATCGGTTAAAAACCCTGTGAGTTCCGTCGAGAAAATTATATGGTCGGTCGTCCTGCCTTCGGTCGTTTTTTCTACTTACGTTTTTCTAATGGCTCCGGGGAAAATCGTCCGCGACTCCCGGACGGATACCATCGCTCCAATGTGTATAAACGTAAGCCCTTCGGCCGACGAAATAAGGCTTATAACGGTCGACGAACGGTACGCTACCGACATCGGTTACGAATCGCCTAAGGAGTATTTGTCTCCGAAGAACGTACGGCCGGCGGTCTTCGGCGGTAAACATATTTCGGCGGACTTAACGGTCCAGCGGTTATGGTGCTGGGAGGACGCGGAAGTCGTCGCTTACTTCGTGATATCTTCCGGCCGGAAGGACTCGCCCACGCCGGCCGGCGAGTATGTAATATACCAAAAGATAAAGACCGCCATATCCAGGGATTTCTACGAGGAAGGTAGGAGGCGTTGGTGGGGGATGCCGTATTACCTCGAGGCCGGGGCTTTCGGCATCCACGGCGTGCCGTCGCTGTATATGAGGTACGACGAACCTATAGAAACCCTGGGCCGACCGGCGTCCCACAGTTGTATCCGGCTCGGGCACGTTCCCCTCGAGAATTTGGGCGGAGTAAGCCCGGCCGAGTGGGTTTTCGTTTGGGCGGACTTGCGGACACCCGTACGGGTCTTCGGCGAATGGGATTTCGAGAACGGAAAGGAGTCCGACGAACTTACGCGCCGTGGGTTCTCGGATGAGGCGGGTTTCTACCTAAAGGCGTCGGTCGTCCAAAGGAAAGGAAGGGTGAACGATCTCGAAGAAAACATAAAGGCGGCCGGTATACTACGGTAAAACGCCCGCGGCGGTTTACGGTAAAACCCGATACGGGAAATAATACAAAAAACTCTAAACGGCGACGCGGAGCCCATTTGAAATAGTTTGACTATCCGCCCCGCGCCCGTTATTATACGCGACAAACGGTTCGGGCCGCCTAGGGCTTCGTATGTCTAGAGGTAAAAAATTCGCCGTAGTGATTATCGTGTCCATCGTCGCCGGGGCGGCGGGGACAGCTCTGGTTTACGCCGCGTACGACTATATGCTCAACAAGACCCCCGGCGCGGCGGTCGCGAAGACGGTGGAAATACCGCCCGGGTCCACGGCCGGTGAAATAGGTGACCTGCTCGAGGCCGAAGGTATAATCGCAGACCGTTGGGCGTTCGTCGCATACGTACGGCTGAACAAAATCGAGGGCGAGCTAAAGGCCGGTCGCTACGAGCTTTCCAGCGAGATGACGGTCCCGGAGATAGCGGACCGCATTGCGGCGGGCGAAGTCGCCCTTACGAAGTTCACGGTACCCGAGGGATACCGGTTGACCGAGATAGCCGACGCGGCCGGGGCGGCAGGGCTCTGTTCCGCCGAGGACTTTCTCGCGGCCTGCGAAGTTGGCGACCCGAAAGGCCGAATCCCGGAAGGTATGTCCCTCGAGGGGTATCTTTTCCCCGATACTTACGTGTTCGACTCGGGGACCGGGCCGGAAGAGGTCGTCGCCGTTATGCTCGACAAGTTCTTCGACATGATAACCGACGAGGATATCGAACGCATCGAAGCTGGCGGAAGCACTCTCCACGAGGTAGTAACCCTGGCGTCGCTCGTGGAAAGGGAAGCGTTGGTGGACGACGAGCGGCCGACGGTCGCCGCGGTTTTTACAAACCGTCTGGAGAAAGGTATGACCCTGGGGTCTTGCGCCACTGTAATATACGCTCTGGGATACGTACCGGAGCGTATAACGATACAGGATCTGAAGATAGACTCGCCTTACAACACGTATATCAACCCGGGCCTTCCGCCGGGGCCGATATGCTCGCCCGGCGAAGCGTCCTTGCGAGCGGCTATAGAACCCGCCGACGTGGATTACCTCTACTTCGTCTCCAACGGCGACGGGACTCACACCTTCACGACCACGTACGGCGAGCACGAACGACTCCGCTTGGAGATGAGAGAACGAAACGAAGAGTAGGTTTATACGTATTAACGGATGTCGGGTAAATTCGCCGAACGGATAAAGGGAATAGAGGCGGCTTTCGACGGCGGCGACGTGGTCGTTTGGCCCCTTCGCGTCGGGCCGAAGGCGATCGGCCCGGTGAACGCGGTTATAGAGGGGTACGAGTACGCGATGTTGCTTCGCTCCGCCGTTCACGGCGCCCAGGGGACGTTTGCGCTGTGGGTCGCGCCGGCGCACCGGGGCGAGGCCGAGGGACTCCTGGTGGAGCTCGCGGAACGCTACCAAGTTGAGGTGGGCGAACCCCACGCGTACACGCCCGACGACCTGGCGGCGGGAATGCACCTACGAAAGGAGAAGGACGACTAGAAAACGTTATAGAGTAAACCGTTGACTTAACCTACTGTAAAAACAAGAATTGCTAGTGGTCGAAAAGAAGAAGAACGAGAAGAAGGCCAGACGGAAGGTCATGACTAAACGGCGGAAGACGCTGAAGGGTATCAGGAAGTTTTTGATATACGCGGCGATATTTATCGCCCTTCTTACCGGCCTTACGTTAAGGGCATTAGAAATCAGCGCTACGTTAGGGGCAATGGAAGCGGTAGTGAATATTGCCGGTTCGATGGAGGATTCTCTTTTCGTCGGCGATTATATCTTGGTGGATAACGTAAGTATATACGCCGGCGGGCCGCACCGGGGCGATATCGCGACCTTCGATTATCCGTTTATTGAGCTGAACATCTTCCAGAGGACTTGGCGCTCCGCCAGCAAACTCTGGGGCGGCGGCGACTGGGATCCGAGATTGCTGATCAAAAGAGTTATCGGCGAACCGGGCGATACCATCCTGATAGAAGACGGTGTACTCTACGTCAACGGCGAACCGCAGGACGAGCCGTATCTCAAGACAGACGCGGGGGCCGACTTCGGGCCGATTACCGTACCCGAGGACCACTATTTTATGGCGGGCGACGACCGGTACGAATCGGTCGACAGCCGGTACATAGGCGCGGTACCGAGGGACGTCATCCGTGGCAAGGCGCGGGTTATATACTTCTCGCTCGCGCCGACGGCCTGTCCAAAGCACGACGCGCCGCTTATCACGACCCCTGACGGCGAGCTCCGCTGCGCCTACGACGGCGAGATAATGCGCGAGGGTTACGATGCAGTAGATGCTTCGCCACTCCGTTTTGACAAAAGGATTCGCTGGTCCCGTATAGGCAAGGTAATATTTTAGCCGGTAGTATTATATAAGTAAGCTTACCGGGATTAAAATATGTCGGAGAATATGAGGATTAGGCCGTACAACGTTTAATAATGAAGGTGATTGAAACCGTAATCGAACAATCCTTTGACTTAACATACAGTAAGAACAGGAGTTAAGGGTGACCGAAAAGAAGAAAAAGAAAGACGGGAAGAAAGCCAGACCGAAGGTCCTGACCAAACGGCAGAAGACGTTGAAAAGTACCCGTACGTTTCTCATATACGCGGCGATATTCGTTGCCTTGCGGGTCTGGGTCGTCGAGGCCAACGTAATCCCGTCCGGCTCGATGAAGGATTCGCTGTTGGTGGGCGATTATCTCCTGGTGGAAAAGGTAAGCATTTACGCCGGCGGGCCCCACCGGGGCGACATAGCCACTTTCGACCACCCGTTCATCAAGCTGAACATATTTCAGCGGACCGGGCGCTTCGTAAGCAAACTCTGGGGCGGCGGAGACTGGGGCCCGAAGCTTCTCATCAAACGCGTAATCGGCGAGCCGGGCGATACTATAATGATAAAAGACGGCACGCTTTACGTAAATGGGTCGCCCTTGGACGAGCCGTATCTTAAGACAGACGCCGGGGAAGACTTCGACCCTATTACGGTGCCCGACGGCCACTACTTTATGATGGGCGACAACAGGTACGACTCGGCCGACAGCCGGTACATAGGCACGGTCCCGAGGAAGGTCATCCGGGGGAAGGCGAGGATTTGTTATTTTTCTTTCACGCCGACTACCTGCCCGAAGCACGGCGTCCCCGTGAGTTGGAAGCCCGACGGCAAACTCCGATGCGACTACGACGGCGAGATAATGCGCGAGGGTTACGACGCTGTCGAGACGTCGCCCCTCCGCTTCGACGAACGTATCAGATGGTTCAGAATCGGGATGTTGATATGGTAGTTGCGTCTTTCTGATTCGTACTTCACCCTTATCGCGTCGAGGATGGAATGAAAGTCGTAATGGCGATGCCGCCCTGGCGCCCAACCGAGGTCTTTACCGGGAACTTTGGTATGTTCGTCGGCGGCGCCTGGCACCCGCTGGGGATACTCTCGGTCGCCGCCGCCCTCCGCGACGCGGGCCACGACGTAACCGTCCTCGACGGCGCTTTCTATACCCAGGACGAGATGATCCGGGAGATAAAGGACGTGGACCCGGGTTTCGTCGGCTTTTATCTCACCACGTTCCTCTGGCGCAACGCAAACGGTATCGCCGAACAACTGAAACGCGAGATGCCGGACCTCCCCGTCGTCGTGGGCGGGCCGCTGGCGTCGGGCTGGCGCGACCGTGTCCTCCGCGAGACCGACCTGTTCGACGTGGTGACCTTCGGCGAGGGGGAGGAGACCGCCGCGGACCTGGCCGACGCGACGGAGACTGGCCGCGACCTATCGACCGTCAGGAGTATCGCCTACCGGGAGGACGGCGAAGTAAAGAAGACGGGGGACCGTCCGCGCATAGCCGATCTTGACTCGCTGCCATTTCCGGCGAGGGACCTATTGGGAGACACCAGGAAATACGTCCCGCCGTTGGGGACCTATAAGCGGCTACCGGCGATGTACATGTACACCAGCCGTGGCTGCAACGGCAAGTGTATCTTCTGCTGGCAGCTCAACGCCGAGGGCGACATACGGGCTCAATCGGCCGAGCGGGTACTGGCGGAGCTGGACCACATATACGAGACCTACGACCTGAAGGAGATACGCTTCTTCGACGACAACTTCACCTACGACAAGGAGCGAATACACAAGATACTCGACGGGATAATCGAGCGTGACTACGACCTGACGTTTTACGCGTCGAGCCGCGTGGACGATGTCGACCGCGAAATATTGGAGAAAATGGGCCGGGCCGGGTTCTGGGGGATTATGTTCGGCATCGAAGCGGGAATCCAGGAGGACTTGGACGCTCTGGGGAAGGGCGTAACCGTAGAGCAGAACAGAAAAGCCGTTGAGTGGGCCCACAGGGCCGGGCTGTTGACGGTAACGCCGTTCATCTTCGGGATACCGGGGCAGACGTCGGAGAGTGCGCGGAAGGCGATTGATTTCGCCATCGAGATAGACTCGGACATCGTCAACTTCCACTCGCTGACTCCCTTCCCCGGAGCGGAGCTATACGAAAATGTCGAGAAGTACGGACGCGTGGCCAGCGAAGACGTGAGCGACTACACCTTCGAGGGTATCGCCTTCGTCCCGAAGACGATGACCCGGGAGGAGATACAGGACCTGCGGGCCGAGGCGTTCCGCCGTTTCTACAGGCGCCCGCGTTACATGTGGAAGAGGCTAAAGATGATAAGGGGCTGGACCGATATCAAGATCCTCATAGCCGGCGGGATCGCGTTTTTGATGACGATGCTTTTCAAGAAGGAGTTCACGCCCCACGGGACGCAGGTATAGAACCGGCGCCCCGGGTATAAACCCGGACATCCAGTAGTAGACGAAAGGTGCCGAATGGAACCGTACGTGACCACCGAAAACCTCGAAGATAAAACCAAATCCTGGCTCGAGAAAATCGAGCCTTTCAACGTGCACGGGATGGAGATCAACCGAGACGCCGCCGGCCTTCTGGTCATAGACATGCAGGATTTCTTCCTCGACCCGGACTCGCCCACGTTCACCTGCGGCGGCCTCGCCGTACTGCCCAACGTCGAACGTCTCGTGGAGGCGTTCCGGCGCGCCGGGCGCCCGGTCATATTCACCCGCCACGTACACCATCCCGACGGCATCGACGCCGGCATAATGGGTTGGTGGTGGGAGGGTATGTGCCTGGAAGGGACAGAGGAGAGCGAGGTGCACGGCGACATCGCGCCCCTCGCCCACGAGAAGGTGGTCGATAAACACCGGTACTCGGCGTTCTACAACACGGACCTTGAAACCGTCCTACGGTGCCTGGGCCTAGAAGACCTGGTCGTCTCAGGCATCATGACCAATATGTGCTGCGAGTCCACGGCCCGGGACGCGTATTATCGCGACTACCGGGTATTTTTTCTGGCCGACGGCACCGGCTCGATTAACGAGGAGATGCACCTGGCGACACTTCTCAACGTAGCTTTCGGGTTCGCGTACGTGACTACGACCGACGACGTAATCGCGCAGTTGGATAACCGTTAACTCTATGGAGCGGGTATATGACCGAGAAAGGAAAAGGCAGGTTTTCGGACGATAAGAAGTCGAACGCAAAGGAAAAGGTCGGCGAAAGGCTCGCGACAGTTCTCGACATCTTTACCGGCTTCCCGGTCATTTCGGGTTTGCTCTCCTTCGGAGGCATACTGGTCTTCTTCGGGTTCTTCGGCTACATCACATACTACGGCGAGTTCGCCGCCCTCGGCATCCACATCAGCCTACTCGAGTTCTCGCCCGAGTCGGCGGTCATTGCGACGGCGAGTTTCTTCGCGTTTATTGCGATGTCCGTGCTGTTTTTTATCGAACTGTTGCTGGTCAAACCGCTGGTGATGTTCGTCGTGTTGGTTTGTTGTTTTTTCGTATTCCTCGCCGTTCTGGCCCGGGCGTTAAGAGAGAAACTCCCGTGGCTCCATTACGCGGTGTTCGGTTTCGACTTCTTCGCGGTTATAAGCTTCTTCGTTATGTTGTTTACCGCAACCAACGTGATATTCACCCAGGCCGGCGACCCGGATTTCCTCCGGCGGTTTACGTACGACGAGACGAGTCTTCTTTACGGGTGCGGCCTCGCCGTCCTAGGGTTCTTCGCGTTGGTTGACGCTGGTTACATCGCGTTGGTTGTACAGTCGTTCCGGTCGAAACGATTGAAGAAACTCAACCGCTTCGTCGGGATTATCTATATATTCATCGCTATCTTGGCGACCGTGATTATACCGCGGATGAACGGGATTCTCTCGGCGTACCATATGGACTATCCCGAGGTGGAACTCGACGACGAACCCGTCAGGTATCTCCTTCTCCACGAAAGCGAAGACCGGCTCTTCCTCTTCAACGAGGAGACCGAAAACGTCGAGATAAGGAAATATAAGGATATCGACTACGTCGAAATCCTAGGTAAGAAAACCATAGCCGAGTGCCTGGCCGCGGACACGGGATAGATACGGCACCGGCGATTATTACCGTTTACGAGTACTTGGGCGGCGGGTCAGAACCCGCTGTTTCCATTCTACGGGCGGTATTCGGCCGGTCGCTCACTCGTAAAAATGCCTAATATCGTATTGACTTAAAACCCGCGCGTGTGATAGTTTAATCGGCGAAAGGGGGTCGTATGTGTAAGTTGATGATAACTGGGATTGTATTCATCGCCGGCGCTTTCGTGCTTGGTTGCGGCGCCGCCGAGGACGGCGAGGAGACAGCGTTGGAGACCCACGAACGCGGGGGGCCAGAAGAAGTAACCTTCACGACGAGCGACGGCTGGGAAATCCACGGGAGCTATTACTCCTGCCAGGCGAAAGGCCTCCCCGCGGTCATATGCGTCCACATGCTCCGCCACGACCGGACGACGTATGAGAGCCTGGCGGATATACTGGTCGGCTCGGGCCTGGACGTCCTGACGATCGACTCCCGGGGCCACGGCGAAAGCGTGACGCACAACGGCAACGAAGAGCGGTTCACGTCGTTCGACGACGCGACGTTTAATTCGTCGGTGGAAGACATCGCGGCCGCCAAGGCGTTCCTGGCCGAAAAGGGCGCCGACACGTCCCGGCTCGGGATTATCGGCGCGTCCATAGGCGCCAACTACGCTCTCATCTACGGCGCCGGCGACCCGGACGTGAAGGGCGTCGTCCTCCTCTCGCCCGGCCTCGAGTACCACGGCGTCGAAACCGAACCCGCGATGGAAGAATACGCCGGGCGCCCGGCGCTCATTGCGGCCAGCTCCGAGGACCGCTATTCGGCCGAGTCCTGCGAAACCCTCGCGGACCTGGGCGGTGACGCGGCCGAGCTCAAGACCTTCGACGGCGCCGGCCACGGGACCGATATGTTCGACGCCGAACCCGACTTCGAGGCCGAGGTCGCTGGTTGGTTTGCGGCGACCCTCAGCCCGTAGGCTTTGATTACGTTCTTCGAAATAGCGGCCCTGGTCTGCCTGGGCTCGATAGTATATCACTACGCGGGTTACCCGATTCTGCTGTGGATATTGAACGGGCGACGTAAGGTAGCGCCGCCCGAAAGCTCGGACGGCGCGCCGTCCGTATCCGTTATCGTCCCCTGTTATAACGAAGCCGACGTCATCGTCGAGAAAGTCGCGGCGGTACGTGCCGAGGACTACGACGGGCCAATCGAGGTCATCGTCTCGTCGGACGGCTCCGACGACGGGACCGAAACGGCCGCGGAAGAAGCCGGTGCTACGGTCGTACACAGCCCGGAACGCCGGGGGAAGGTCGCGGCGCTGAACGCGGGGGTCGAAGCCGCGACCGGCGAGATACTCGTCTTCTCCGACGCCAACGCGATGCTGGCGCCAAACGCGATGGCCCGGTTGGCCGCCTGGTTCGCCGACCCTCGGGTCGGCGCCGTCGCCGGAGAACAGGTCATCGTAAAGGGAGGCGACGGGACCGTCGGCGCCGGCGAGAGCGTCTACTGGCGATATGAAGCGTTCATCAAGGGGCTGGAGGCCGCCCGCGGCACGGCCCTCTGCGCCGACGGGTCGTTGTACGCCGTTCGAAAGGACTTGTACGAAGCGCCGCCGTCGGGCGTCCTGTTGATGGACGACTTCTACATCTCGGGCGCCGTCGTACGGGCGGGGTATAAGATAGCGTATGCGCCGGATGCGGTCGCATACGAGGGCGCGTCGGTTAGCGCCGCCGCCGAGTTCAAGCGCAAGGCCCGAATCCTGGCCGGTTCCCTCGTCTCGACGGGTTTCTTGGGCCCGAGGTTCTGGTTCCGGGTACCGTTCAAACTCTTCTCGCATAAGGTGCTGAGGTGGTTCGGGCCGTGGCTCGGGTTGGGAGCTTTGGTCTTCTCTAGTGCGGCGGTTGTTGCGGATAGTTACGCCGGCGGCATATTGTTCGGCTTACAATTCTTCTTTTACCTTGCGGCTCTCTTTGGCTGGGCGATGAGGGGCAAGCCCTTGCCGTTCCCCTTCAAGGCAGCTTATTATTTGACCCTGTCGAACTTGGCCGTGCTGTGGGGCTACGTTGTCCTGATAACCCAACTGAAAAGACCGGCGTGGGAGAAGTTGAGGTGAATGTAAATAAAAAGCGGGTAGCGGCGGTCTCCAGACCGCCGACGGTTATATAAGCTAAGTCCTGACGAATATAAGGATAATTGGCTATGCTTAAAGCTATAAAGGTTTCATTAACTCCGTTCTTACTTTTCGGGTTAACATCAACCACCGCAGATTCGAGCGATAACACGGAACCGATATTACCTCAGATTAAATACCCCAGCGACAACGACCTTACCGCGACCGCCGCGGAAGAAAAGCTGGGCGGCGCGTTTATCGACGAGGACCTGGCTAGGAACGGTACGTATATACAGTTGAGGGGTTTAGATATTTTCCATAACACCGACATCTTGCCAGGGTATATCGAAACTTATTATTACCGCCCGCCGATACCCGAGAATATGTTCTATTGTTATATCTTTGTCGGTCCCGAGACGGGAGTTACGTCGTTAGAGGAACTCTACTCGAGGGCTGAACGAGCGTACAAAGAGGTTTATAAGGATATCATGTATGTAGAAGAGTTGGAGCCCGGATACGGGAAATGGGGTCCTGCGCCGTACGATATCAGCCCGGCTGACGCCGATAGAATCCACGAAATTATATATGGAATGGCCCGGGATTTATCGAAACGAGGGCGCGAACTTTACCCGATATCCCACGGCGCGGTTACCGTTTGTAAAGATTACGGTGAGATCGATTTCGGGCATGGGGTTCCTGAGTTTATATCGGAATATTACCTTATGGAATCGGTTGCTAAAGAGGTTTTTGGTACCGACGACGTTGAACTAGGGGTTATATATTTGTTGGGTAATATGGTTACGTTCAATAGCGATGAACACACAGTATATATAAAATATGAAGCCCACAAGAAATATTATATAGATGACGCGGTAGACCTTATTTTTCCAGGCCTACATTCCGGGAATCTGGAACCCGGTTATTACCAAAACCCCGACGGAACACCGAAGTACTCCGAAGAAAATAGGGCTTATTGGTCGGGGATAGAAAAGGCAATCGAGGAAACGGAGTAAATCCTAAGCTTGGGCCGTTTTAATATCTATCGGGGTACCTTTACGAACGTAACGGAGTATGTAGCGACTTCCGTAACGGCGGCGACCTTTTTGCTTTATTGCGCCTGCGGTGAGCGCAGCGACGAAGCCCCCACTGTATTCCGCGAAGCCAGGCCGGTAATGAGTACCGTCGCGACGGTGGAGGCCGTAGCCGCGAACGAGGACACGGCGGCTAGCGCCGTCGAGGCGGCCTTCTTGGCCCTCCTTCACGTCGACGTTATCGCGAACGTAGTCGACCCGGAGAGCGACCTCGGTCGCGTAAACAGTGCACCGGCTGGTACGCCAACGGTCGTCGACCCGGAACTGGCGGAGCTGGTTTCGTTCTCGCTGGCGATGGCCGAGGTTACCGACGGGTGTTTTAACCCGGCGGCCGGGCCGTTGGTTGAAGCGTACGGTATCAAGACACGCCCGCGCTTTCCCGACGAAGCCGAAGTCGGACGGATACTCCCTCTATGCGATTATACGAAGGTGAAAGTCCCGGAAGAACGATCTATTGTGCTGGAGGTAGAGGGGATGTCGCTGGACCTTTCGGCGGTAGCCAAGGGTTGGGCCGTCGACCGGGCGTACGAAGCGTTGCTCGACGGCGGGTGCGCGGCTGGGCTGGTGGAGGCCGGCGGCGAGGTCCGCTGCTTCGGCGGGGACGTCCGGGACGAACCCTGGCGGGTCGGTGTCAAAAACCCGTGGGGCCCTGGTGTTTACGGCCTCATCGAGCTGGAGAAGGGGGTACTGGCCACGTCCGGCACGTACGAACAGACCTTCGAGGTCGAAGGGGCCGTCTTCTCCCACATAATCGACCCGTTTACCGGCTTACCCGCTGAGGGCCCGTCGAGCGTGACGGTGATGGCGGGAGACTGCGCGACTGCCGACGCGTGGGCGACGGCTTTGATGACGTTGCCGCCCGAAGACGCGTATGATATAATCG
>CP070755.1:2405118-2408813 GCA_020348885.1 Candidatus Coatesiibacteriota bacterium
AGCAATCCGTCGTCCTTGGGATTGGCGACGAAATCGTACACGACGAGACCGCCGGCATCTGTCGTATCGCCCTCAGCGACCGAAATATCGTCGATGTACCAACCTTCATTCGTTACCGACCCGTTGGTATCGAACCTGAAACGTACGTACACTTTCTGACCGGCGTAGTCGCTCAGGTAGTAAGTCCTTTTTGTCCATTCGTCCACTGTTCCGTAGAAGGTGCCGACCGAGTTCCAATCGTCACCGTCGATACTAACCTCGACGTAGCAATTGTCGTTGCCGCCGCCCTGGACCCAATAGCAAGTCCAGAACGACAACTCTGGCGCTTCGTTTGGAACGTAAACAGCCGGGCTGGTGAGTTTAGCGTTCATATTGTTACCGTAGTCGCTATCATCTTCTCCGCCGCATTTCCAGCTGTGGGACGGCGTATGACTCCGGTAATCTTCGACGTGCCACATATCGTTGTCGCCCGAGTGAGTCCATATCGACTCGGTATCACCTTCCACGTCGTCAACGAGACCCCATCCGCAAGTAAACGTGAACTCCAAATCCTGGTCCCACCGTAAACTTCCGGAATGCATCGCCAGATCGAACGGGATAAACGACGGGTCGGGGCAACTTCCATTTATCGTAACCGTAAAAGTCCCCTGTCCCGTTCCTCCGTCGGCGGGAATCGTCCCGAAGTCCGCGGTACCGACGTCTATCGTAACGTCTCCGGTAGTCGATATAGTACCGGATACGCCGGTCGCGTCTTCATACCCGTCGTTGCGAACGGTAACAGTTATGTCAACCTGTTCGCCCGGTTCAGGAACGCCGTCGCCGTCGCCGTCGCTATCGTCGGCTGTATAGTTTTCGAAATCGAAGTAGTTCGCGTACGGGAAATATGGGTCGGCGTACATCTCCAAGAACTCGTCCCACTGGGTCTCGGTAAAGGTGATATTGTTGATGTAAGAATTCCAATCGCCGTCGCCCGAAGCGTTAGTCGGGAAATAGATGGTCGCGCCGCCGTGATCGTCGCTCGGGTTGTCGACGCCGCCGGCCACGATAAACGTCTCCCAGGCAGTGCAGAATTCGCCAGCCGCGGTGCGAAGCGACTCAGGTAGATCGCCGTCGTCGGCGATATTATCCGCGAACTCGTACAGGTCTTTACAGTCAGGGTTATAGCTGCTGTTCCAGGCACCGTTTCGGGCCGACGTTATATCGGCTTTATACTCGTAGCAACTTACAAAGAGTTCGGAGCAGAGGTTATCGAAGTACGTTGCCAAGTCCGTATCGAAGTAGATCATATCCTGGGCGGCTTGAGTATCGCCAGCGTAAGGGTTACCGCCGGTGGTATTGAGGTACTCGTCAACTATCTCCGCGGCAAGGTCGCGGGCCGACGTATTCGGATCGTCGCGTACTATTTCGAACGCGAAGTAATCCCAACCGTCGAACGGTTCGGTTTCCTCGGACGCGATTACGTAAGACGTAGAATCCTTCAACTGGTAACCTGTCTCTATCTGGCCGAGAAGACAAACGTCGAATCCGACGACGCCGATATCGTGCCCGATTTGGGCGGCCGTATCCTCGAGAACGTTATCAATCTCCCAGAGCTTCATACCGCCGCAGAAACCTTTGAATAGGCCTGTATCTACGTCCTCGCCTTCCCGGAATATGCCGTCGCCGTGGTCCCAAAGGCATATCAGGTAGTTGTCGGCCGGGTAGTTGGCGATAGTCCAGTCAACGAAATCGTCGAACGTGTGCCAATCGCTCATATCGCATTCGTGGGAATCGGTCGGTATCACGGCACCGCCGTCGTCCACCGTGGGCGAAATTATAGGTGACTGGTACCCGTTGGGGTCATGTTGGATTTCGTATATTACCGAATCGCCGTAAACTGCACCGTCGAAGAGGACGATAATGTTGACCTCGCTATTATCCGAACACCATTCCATTTCGTTGATGTCGTCTATGCCGGCGTCGTGCAGGTTACTATCGGCGTCCAAATATATCATCAACGTCCACTTATCGGCGCTCACGGCCGTCGCGGAAAGTAATAGAAAAAACGCCGCGAAAAACGCCGTGTATATCCTTTTCATTTGACGATACCTCCTGGGATTATCGAAACGTAACTCCGTATTTGAACCGCGTTTTTACGTATCCGGAAAAAGGGACCGTTCTACGTTTACTTGCGGGTATTAAGCATAACCCGATTTCGGCGTAACCCGTCGAACCTGTCGCTTCATCCGTTCTTTACGTTACTCTTATAACACGTCCCGCGCGGGAATTCAAGGTTATTTATGCTACCGCTCCCACCGGATATCCTAAAAAAACGCGGACAAAAGTATCCGCTCTTGAAAAAAGCACGCCATCATATTATTATTAGGCTAACGGCTATCGTTAACTAAACCACGGAGGCGACCAGATGAAAAGCGTCGTTATTTCAGTAATTATGTTCACCGCACTCGCGTTCACGAATTCCGCCGCCGACCTCCAAGGCCTTCCGGCGGAAATCTCGGTAAACGTTATCGGTTGTCAACAACATCCTATCGACTCGGCACACGTATTACTCCTCGGTTCGGCCGAAGCCGAGGACCTGGGCGGTGGGGACTACCGTTTCGCCGAGGTTTACCCTGGCGAATACGAACTGTTCGTATATACGACTTACAGCGATTTATACCGCGAGAAACTCGTAGTCGGCGAAAGTTTTTCCCGGACCCACTTGAACGTAATGCTCTGCATGTGCATCGAATGCGCGAGCGAAGTCGAGGTAACCGTTGTGGATTCCGCAGGTAAGAAGGTAAAAAACGCTCTCGTATCGATACCGGCCTTATTTATAGAAAGCGTAACGGACAAGAAAGGCCGCGCGACTTTCGAAGTACCGGCGGGCGAGTGGGAGTTCGCCGCTACGGCGAACGGGAATTCCGGGGCGACGATCGGGGTCGTACCTTTCTTTGACCCCGGGGTTGAACCGGAGCCGACGAAGCTTACGATAACTATCGAGTAATCTGCTATCCATTACCATCGCCAAGAGGTTCAATACGTGCCCAAAACCGTTAAGGGTATAATTAACCACCCGGTTACACCGCCGCTTCTCATTTTCCTGTCGGCGTTCGGTCTTCGGTTAGCGCTAATAATCACAACAAGAGACTTCCCGCTGTTCCAGATCCCGATTATGGACATGTTGTACCACGACGAATGGGCGCGAAGAATAGCCGGCGGCGATTTCTGGGGCAACGAAGTCTTCTTTCGCGCGCCGTTATACCCCTATTTCTTGGCGGCGCTGTACGCGATTTCCGGCGGGAGTATTACTTTCGCCCGCGTCGTCCAAGCGGTTATAGGCGGGGGAAGCACGGTCGCATGTTACTTCGTCGGGTTGGAACTGTTCAAAAACCGTAAAATCGCCTTCACGGGCGCGGCGTTGCTGGCGACTATCTGGACCGCGGTTTATTTCGACGTCGAACTACTCCTCGTAGTCTTGGAGGTATTTTTCGACCTGCTCGCCGTACTTTTCCTGCTTAAAGCGCGCGGCGGGCGCGTTCGGAACTTCATACTGGCGGGTCTGTTCGTCGGGATGTCGGCGATAACGAGACCGAATATATTGTCCTTCGCGCTGTTCGTCTGGCTAATTTATTTAGTCGCCCGGCCGCGCCTAGATAAGAAGAAGCTGATAAAGGGTCTCATTACCTTCTATATCGCCGTTATCATCGTAATAC
>CP070755.1:2408913-2441534 GCA_020348885.1 Candidatus Coatesiibacteriota bacterium
CCTCGTTGCCGTCGGCGTCGTAGATGACCTTGGTGGGCCAACCCGTTATATTATACTCTTTGTCTATCGCGTCGGTCATAGTATGGTTACGGTAGTTTAGGCCCGATTCCCTCGCGAACTTGGGGACGCTTTTTTCGGCGTCCTCGTCGCCGGTGATACCGATTAGAACGACGCCTTTATCCCTGTATTCGTCGTTAATCTCAATAAGGTCGGGAATCTCCATCTTGCACGGCGGGCACCACGTCGCCCAGAAGTCGAGTACGAGTACTTTCCCTTTGTAGTCGTCCACGCTGAACTCGTCGCCGGAAAGAAGCTCGAACCCGTCCGGCAGGCCCTCTTCGGTTACGGTTTCGCCGGTATCAGTGGTCTCGGGCGAACGTTCGCCGGTGCCGCAGCCCCAGAGCGCGACGGCGGTCAACGTCAAGCCGATTATTAAGACGGTTCTAAGTTTACCCATGGTTATGCTCCCTCGTATATACGTTATTCGATCGTGGATTAGGCGCGGAAGATAACATAAAGAGCAACTATCTTCAAGTTATTAGTCCGTCGCGGGGCGGAATAACCGGTCCTCGGGAATCCCCAGTTCGTCTATAACCAGATACGGATACTCCAGATCGAACAAATTACTTGCGTGGTGGGCGTCGCTGCCCGTGGAGAAGGTCGCGCCGGCGCCCAGACAAATCTCGAGCGCCTGCGGCCGTGGAACGCGCCACCGTCCACTTATCTCCAATGCGACGCCGTGTTCGACGGCCAGCTCCGCCAGCCGGCGTACGCGGTCCTCGGTCCATGTTTCGTCGTAATGGCCCATCAGCCGCAGGGGTAAATACGTGGGATGTGCGAGTACGTCGATAGGTTCGTTCTCGAAAGTCTCCCGGATGCGGTTGAAGTAGTTTTCGACGAAAGCGTTCGCGTCGGTCACGTCTTTATCGCTCCAGAAGAAGACCTTTTCGCCCGTACCGTCGGGGGCCGCGTGGAGCCCGCCGGTGAGGAAATCGAGGCGGTCAAGGCGGTCGGGGGTGACGGGTATCGTTTCGCCGATACAGTATTCGGCGCTCAGGTAAAGGCCGTGGCGCTGGACGTCGCGTTCGTACGCGTCGAAAGCATCGTCGTCGTAAAGCATATGGTACGGGCTGAGGTGGTCGGCGATGGCGGCGGTTACGCCGCGTTTCCGCGCCAATCGCGCGATTTCCGCTACGGTCATTTCGCCGTCGGAGTGGGTCGAGTGTACGTGCAGGTCCGGGAGTTCCATAGAAGGTAAGAAAAAACCGGCCAGGCGGCCGGCGCTCTATCGCGGTTCGGCCATGGGCGCTAAAGCGACCGGGTCGAAGAAACCGCCGACGTGGTCTAAGTATTCCAGGTCGGCGTTCAATTTTACGACGCGCCGACCTTCCGCGTCCGCTACCCAGACCGAACCTTCGCTGTAGTTGTTAAAAGCGATATCGATCGGGTTATATTCGCCCGTATCATATAACAAAAGTTCGCCGTCGGTGTTTACTTTCACGATATAACCCTGGACGCCGTCCACCGCGTAAACTACGCCGGTCTCGACGTCCACGTCTATTAAAACCGGCGACTTAAAGCCGGGGTCCGCAAAGACAAGCTTGACGGTCCCGTCGCGGTCGATTTTAACGAGCCGGTCGTTGCCGGTATCGCATATCCAGAGTTTTTCCGTGTTCGCGTCGAAGGCGATGTCGGCGGGCGCCGAGAAACCGGCGAACTCGCGGACGAGCTGTCCTTTGCGGTTTACCCTGACGATTTTATTACCGTCAACGACGTACGCGTCGCCTGTTATCGGGTCGCAGGCGAGCGCCGAGGGGGCGGTCAGGTCCCCGTACTCGCGTTCGACGGCGCCCTCGGAGTTAATCTTGGTCAACCGCTTCAAGCCCGCGTCGAGAACCCATACCGAGCTTTCTTTCGGGAAAAGGCCGAGGGCCGTCGGGTTTTCGAAACCGTACAAGGTTTTCTGTACGTTCGCGCGGTTGGAGAGAAGGACAACGCGCCCTGCGCCGTCGGCGACCCAGCACACGTCGTTATACGGGTCCGCCAGGACGGCCGCGGGCGTGCCCATCTCGTAGTTAGCGGCGCCGATTTCGTCGCCGGCCGGCGCGATTCTCATAACGGCGCCGCCGTCGGCGTCGGCTACCCAGCAGGTTCCCCAGGCCGGGTTATCCAGTTGTGCGTCGCCTACCTCGCAGGCCGTGAAGCCCGCGGCCAGAAAGAAAAACCCGACGCAATATGTCAGTCTGCGCGATAACATAGCGGCGCGGAATTTAACACAAAGGGAACCGTTTTTCAACCGGGTTCGCCCGACCCCCGTTATATTTTTACCGTCCACTCCAATCCGTTGCCGATTTTAACCGTATCCGTGGCGGCGTCGGCCAGGTCGCGTACGTGTTTCAGGTATCCGGCCAACGCTTCCGAATGGCTGATGACGTTGTCGGCGAAGACACTACCCCGGGTGTCGACGTGGGGCCATATCAGGTCGAAGTACGCTAAATATTCGGTTTTCTCCGCGTCCAGGAAGACGAAGTCGAATTTCGCTTCGCCGCACACCGACGGCAGAAACTCCACCGCGTCGCAGGTCTCTATTGATACGTATTCGGCCAGGCCAGCTGATTTGACGTTTTCCCTGGCCATCTCGGCGAAGTCGGGCTTTACCTCTAGTGACAGGACCATCGCCGAGTTCTCCATCGCCGCGCGGCCGAGCCAGAGCGTGGAGTATCCGGCGCTGGTTCCGACTTCCAGTATTCGTTTGGCGCGGGTCGCCAGCGCGGCGTTGTATACCAACCGGGCGCTCGCCGGATGAAGCGACTTCAGAGTAAGCTCCGACGACATCCCGGCGTCCCGGCGTCGCTCGTTCTCCGCCAGTATCGCGGCGGCTGTCTCCTCCCACACCGTGAGGTTGAAGCCCATTAATCCTCCACCGTAACGTCTATACCGTATATACCGGCGGACGGGTCATACTCGAGCAGATACGATAGTTCCATCCCTCGGATGCTCTCGGGCGCGGTCCAGGTTTTGGCCGCCGCCGCGGTGGCGTTCTCGAAGGCCACGTTCCCGAAGGTCGATTCGGTTATCCACGCATCCGGGATGCTACCGTCGACGGCGATATTCAGGTGGAGCGTCATCGTCCCGGAGGTCGTCCCCGGGTCGCCGTGGTAGGTTTTATAGACGCGCTCCAACTCCGGCTGCTGCTCCGCCAGGAAAAGCGCGAGTTCGGCGGTCCATTCCACGGCCGTAGTTATACCCGTCGCCAGAGCGTCGAAGAACCCCAGGGCGCCCGACGATACGGCCAACAGTAAAGTTACACCTAGTAGGGCTGGTATGAGTTTTTTCATATTTTGATCTCCGACACGGTTGGACACTATCTACGGTCGTTAGTATAAATGAAACCGTCGTATCGAAACAAGGGAAAAAGGGCCTTTCGGCCCTTTCCGTTTTTGTACCGTCTCGTTGTTCTCGTTACGTTATTCCGCGAATCCGGCTTTGACGCGGCCGAGGGAAGTCGGATCGACCGCTTCTCCGCCGTAGATTATGTCTTCGATAGCGTTGGTCAAACCGTTGAAATCGATGGCGTAGTCGTCCATCCATACGACTATCCCGTCGCGGTCCACGAGCGCGCATTGACCAAACCAGCTTGAGCCGGTCATCTTCCATTTTACGAAGTCCGGTTGCTCCGCGTCTAAAAAGTCGTGGTCGAGGACTTGGCCGTGGTACGTGTACTTCATCGTAGATTGTACGCTGGGAGGATCGTAGGCGTTCATAGATATTACTTCCAAACCAACTCCTACATCGTGATAGACATCATATACCTGAGTCTCTAATGCCAGACAATCCGTCCGGCAGGCGCCTCAAGACTGTTTCCAGTGGGATACAACGACTATCTTCCCGGCGTCCAAGTAGTCCTGGATATCCAACCAAGGGCCGTGGTAATCGGCGCTGTCGTCGATGGAATAATTAGCCAGTCCCGGTTGTTCGTCGCCTACGTCTAACGCGAACGCGTTTAAGGCGAACAACAACCCCGTAATAAATACCAATACCCAACGCATATTTACCTCCTATCGGTAAACTTGATTGGTGACCATAGGTATATATGACTATTCTCGTTATCTTTATACCACGTATTGCCCGCGTTTTCAAATGAAAAACCCGCCGTTTAAAGAGCGAAAGGGCCTTTCGGCCCTTTCCTGTTTCGTTCCGTCTCGTCGTTCCTCGTTTTGTTATTCCGTGAAACCGACCTTGATGGAGCCCAGGGACGCCGGTGTTATGTTCGTGTTGTAGTCGAAGGAGAACGAGAAAGTGTCTCTCGAGTCGAAGTCGTCGTCCGGCGCGTTACATATCACGTACCAGTAGTAGGTTATATCGTCGGTAACGTCGAAGGTGTGGGTGTATTCGATATCGGTAATGCCGGTTTCGTGGACTTCCGGCGAGCTGAAGTCGTCGTTGTCGTCCACGATGAGCTCGTACGAGTCGGCGCGGATGACCTCATCCCACTCGAAGGTTACGTCGTAGCCGGTACGCCCGCCGTCGGCGACGATAACCGGCTTGCTTCCCGTCGCCGCGCGTACGGTTTCTCCGGCGCCGCTTCTAGGCCCGGTTACTTCGAAAACCTCGCCGTCGTCGGGTTCGTTCAGGTCAAACGACCGCGTCCAGAAACTGTATTCGTCCTCCATGTCGTGGCGCGCCAGGTCGCTCGCGGCGACGTACACGAAAACCTCGATGTAGTGCGGTAGCGGGTCGTCGGGGTTGAAGGAGTAACTCGTATCCAGGAAGTCGCCTGATAGGTTCAGGTCGCCTGGGATGTCGCCTTTTACCAGCGTATAAACGTCCACTTCGATAGAATCTTCGTCGAGGCCGTAGTTGTCGTCTATTATGTGGCCCGATATGTTATAACTCAGGCTGACGTCGGTGTCGCCGTCTTCCGGGTTCATGTCTTCCAGGTACGGCGGGTCTTCGTCGCCGTAAATTACCGCATCAAAGGCGTCTTCGAATTCGGAATACGTACCCCCGTAGCCCAGCTTACTCAGGTAGCAATACCCTGTCGGTCCGATGATGAACGTCTGGGGTACGCCGCTGCTGGTGGTTATCTTCCACGCGTTCCAGTCGCTAGTTTCTAGGTTAGTGAATAGAAAACGGACCGGGTTTCCGTCGAGCATGTTGAACTTCCAGTTACCGATAGCGGCCGCTGTATCCCAGCAGTCTACTTCGATAAACTCCACGCCCAGCGGGTAGTAATCGTAGTAAACGTAGTCCTCGATATCTTCGAGTTCATTATTGCAATAGGTTCAAGTATCGTAACCGAAGCTAACGAGGAAGGTCTTGTCGGCGGCGAGATAGTCGTCGACGTTGACGTACGCCCCAAGGCCGCCGCCGGCGGTAACTACCTCTGGCCGGTTCAACGGTGGGCACTCTTCGCCCAACTCCAACGCGCCGGCGTAAACGAAGAAGCCTAACGCGATAACCGCTGCTAGAAATATCCGCATATCTACCTCCTATCGGTAAACCTGACTATTCGTTGTAGGTATATATAACTATTTTACTAAAGTATATATAGCATCATACAGCGGTTTGTGCAAGGGAAAAACGAAAGGTAGCGCCGTTTTATCGTTACACTGCCGTTCCCGACGCTATATAACATTGATTAACTCGGTTTCCTCGGCTCCCCCTGCGGCTCCTCGTCCGATATCGGCGGGACCTTCGGCCAGAAACCGAGGAGTTTTGCGAGGCGCCGGCGGAACAGGAAAATAAAGTTCTTCGTTCCGTCGCGCCAGAGGCTCAGTTTCGATTCACCCTTCCGTTTGACGTAGTGAAAATCGATGGGTACTTCCCGGCCCTTGATTTCTCGGCGCTTCTCGAAGACCTCCAGCTTCAGCTCCTCGGAGAAGGGCATCCCGTCGCTGGTAACGTTCACCTTTTCGAGGACATCCCGGCGGAAGCACCACATCCCGGACTGGCTGTCGTGGATATGCCGGAAGTAGAGGAGCAGTATCGCGAAGTTGAAAACCTTGTTGCCGAACCACCGGAGGAAGTAGTCGAAGCTCTCCTGCCAGTCGGCGGCGATGCGCCAGGCGCTCACGAACTCCAGGTCGTCCCGGTCGAGTATGTCGATGAGGTAGGGGATCGCGACGACCGGGTACGTGCCGTCGCCGTCCAGCGTACAGACGACGTCGCCGGCGGCCTGGCTCAGGCCCGATTTGTACGCGCGGCCGTAGCCGGGTCGTTCCTCGAAAACGACGCGGGCGCCCATCCGCCGGGCGACGTCGCCGGTGGCGTCGCTGGAGTTGTTGTCCACGACTATGACCTCGTCGACGAAGTCCGGCATCGCGGCCAGGCAGTCGGCGACGCCCTCCTCCTCGTTGTAGCAGGGCATCACCACCGTTATCTTGTACCCGCGGCGCATGGCGGCGTGTATTTTCGATTATATTGGTCCGAAAAGCAAGGAGAAAAAGCCGTCGGCGTTTTATTAACGAGGCCGTTTTCGGGCGTTTTTAGCGGGAATTCCTTGAAAAACGGCGGGATATATGATGGTTTGACTGAATATGAAGTTATTTTTTATTGGCAAATACCTCGTCAGTATGCTATATATATAGTGGTTCAGGAATAGTACAAAATATCGTCTTATTGTAGGTCTGTTGAGTTTGTTAACCCACGAGGAGGGCGAACTATGAGGAACATGTATGTGATTTCGGCCTTCGCTTTGATACCTGTATTCGCACTTGGATATGCGGCGGACGACGGTACTTCGGCCCCGGCCCGCGATCGGGTTTTCGACATTACAATCATAAACACGTTCCAGTGTCCTTACGCGACCGAGATTATGGGACTCGATTACGTCGACGGTGAGAACGCGTTGACCTTCGCCAGTAACCTGGACGACGCGTTGTATACTTGCAATGCAAACAACGGAACCTATATCAGCGCTCTTACGTTAAATTACACCGGTAACGCCCACCCGTTCGGCGTTTGTTACGACGGCAACGGATACCCGCATGTCAACGAATTTTCCGGCCAGAAGGTATACTGGACCGACTACGCGGAGTGGGATTACTATCCCAACCCTGCGGGGAACAAAGGTAGCGGCATGGACTTCGACGGGACCTTCATCTGGGAGACCTACTCGACCGAGGGCGTTTACCGCTTCTTGCCCGGCGGCACCAACGAAGAGTACTACCCGGCAAACGACGTTGGGGCACAGATGAGCGGCCTGGCCGTGTTCCCCTTTAACGGCAATACCTGGTTGATGCTTTCGACCCACGGCGTGTATTTGTTCTATTTCTACGAGTTCGACGGTTCCACCTTGACGTATATAGGCGCCGACGACTGCCCGCTTGAGCTGGACCAGTCCTACGGGCTGACTTATGCGGCCGAGCGGGGTACCTTCTTCTGGAGCTACACCATAGGCGAAGAAGAATGGGTCGCCGAACTTGACTTAGGCCTCGACGACGATTCGGCCGTAATCCCGATGAGCGTGGGCGTCATAAAGGCGGCGTACAGGTAGGCACTCGAGTCCAAACGGAACCCTACGGGTGGCGATATGTCGCCACCCGGTTTTTATTCCAAACGGTAGAAAAACGCGTCTCCGGCGGGTAAGTTAACGCGTTCGGCCGTGACTATAGCCGACGGTGTCGTAAGCTCAAACGAGCGTTTTTGACGGTATTTGAGGCGTTATTATCTTTCGCGCGTTCGGGGCGATATGTATAATAACGCCCGATTTGACTAAGAGGTAGCGTGTCGGGGCAATTAAGACCGGCGCGTGAGATGGAGTATGCTAACAATGAGAGGAGAAGTATGAGGTATTTAATCGTTATTCTGGTTATGGCGTCTCTACCGGCGTGCGCGTTCGGTGACGATAACCTCTGGCTTATGAACGCGAGCCACGGAGAGTACGTATTCAACTTCTACGAGTTTGACGGTTCGACTCTGACGTATATAGATACCGTCGATTGCCCGCTGACGCCGTCGCAGTCCTACGGGCTGGCGTACTCGGTAGACCGCGATACCGTCTTCTGGAGCTACGCTATAGGGAGCGACGATTCGATAAGCGAGCTCGATATCGACTTCGGTACGGACATCACCATCACCGTCGTCAACACGTTCGAATGCCCGTACGCGGGGGAAATCCGCGGCCTCGACTTCGTCGACGGCGAGAACGCCATATCGTTTACCAGCGACCCGGATAATATGATATATACCTGCAACGCCGACGACGGGACGTACGTAAGCGAGTTGGCTTTGGGGTTCAGCAATCCCCATCCGTTTGGCGTTTGCTACGATAATAACGGCTATCCCCACTTGAACGAGTTTAACGGTAGCGATATTTTCTGGTACAACGGCGTTGACTGGAACGAATACGCGAACCCGTCGTCCAACAAAGGCAGCGGTATGGACTTCTACGGCGGCTACGTCTGGGAAACCTACTGGACCGATGGAGTGTACCGCTTCCTCCCCGACGGGACCGGCACCGAATTCTACGAAACGCCCGAGGTGGGAGCGCAGCTGAGCGGGCTCACCGTGTTCCTGAAAAGCGGCGGCGGCGACACCGGCGTCGAACCTGCGAGCATGGGTACTATCAAAGCGACGTACAGGTAGGCACTCGAACGGAAGCGGAATAATACGGGCGGCGACGAATCGCCGCCCGGTATTCTATTCCAAACAGTAGAAAAACCCGTCTTCGGCGTGTGAGTAAACGCGTCGGTCCGCGACTATAGCCGACGGTGCCGCAAGCCCAAACGAGGGTTTTTGACGGCATTTGAAATGTTATTTTCGTTTGCCCACTCGCCGTAATAGTAGTATAATAGCGCCGGATTTGATTAAAAAGTGACGGGTCGGGGTAGTTAAGACCCGCAGGTGAGATGAGCTGTACTAACAATGAGAGGAGAAGTATGAGGTATGTAGTCATTATTTTGGTTATGGCGTCTCTGCCGGTTTGCGCGTTCGGTGACGGTGAAACCTGGTTTATGAACACGAACCACGGCGAACCGTTCAGCTTTTACTTTTACGAGTTCGACGGCTCGAGTTTGACGTATGTAGATACCGTCGATTGCCCCGACTTGGGGGTGAATCAATCCTACGGGCTGACGTACTCGGAAGAGCGGGACACGGTCTTCTGGAGTTACGCTACCGGGAGTGCCGACTCAATAAGCGAGCTCGATATCGACTTCGGTACGGAAATTACCATCACGGTACTCAACTCGTTCGAATGTCCGTACGCGGGGGAAATCCGCGGCCTCGACTTCGTTGACGGCGAGAACGCCATATCTTTTACCAGCGACCCGGATAACATGATATACACCTGCAGCGCCGACGACGGAACTTACGTAAGCGAGCTACCCATGGGTTTCAGCAATCCCCATCCGTTCGGCATCTGTTACGACGACAACGGGTATCCCCACTTGAACGAGTATAACGGCGGGTATATCTACTGGTACGACGGCGCCGATTGGAACGAATATGTGAACCCGTCGTCCAACAAAGGCAGCGGTATGGACTTCTACGACGGCTACGTCTGGGAAACCTACTGGACCGACGGCGCGTACCGTTTCCTCCCCGACGGGACCGGCGCCGTGCTCTATGAAACGCCCGAGGTGGAAGCGCAACTGAGCGGCCTTACCGTGTTTACGCAAAGCGGCGGCGACACCGTTATCGAACCTACTAGTATGGGTACGATCAAAGCGACGTACAGGTAGGCACTCGAACCGAAGCTTATTTCTACGGGCGGCGATATATCGCCGCCCGGTTTTTTGTCCGCGCCTACGAAACAAAGGGTTTTGTATCCGCCGGTTAGGCTTTATTCTGTTTTCCGGCGCGGGTAAAAACGTACGATTTATCGTAAACCGTAAGTACTTAATTATCAAGGGATAACTACAGTATGTACCATAGCTTTATTTCTTACTTGACAAATATACGCGCCGGGCTTATACTGATATGAATAATAATTGACAGGATTATTAATTTTTAGGTATATTCGCTTTAACTAACTAAATACCATTACGCCGAAAGGCTATAGGGCGAAAACCATGAACGCGGGAAAAGTCCTCACCGTATTGGTTTCTCTAATGGTTTTAGCGGTTATGGTCTGTTGCGACGGCGGGACCGGGCCATCCGATAACGCGCCGACCAATCCCAACCCGGCGAACGGCGCTACCGAGGTTGATATAAACCAGGATCTTTCGTGGTCCTGTTCGGACCCGGACGGCGGCCCGTTAACCTACTATATTTGCTTCGGGACTTCTAGTGATCCGCCGCTCGTTGAAAGCGGGTACAACTCGACCGGTTACGATCCGGGGGCGATGGACTATGGGACTAAGTATTATTGGGAGATCCATGCCGAGGACGCCCGCGGGAACCGGACGACCGGTCCGGTTTGGCACTTTACGACGGAAAGTGAACCCGGCCCGTTCCTGTGGAACGCGGATTGGATCACGGAAAAAATATACAAGATAAATCCCGACACGGGGGCCGTAGTAAGTTCGTTTAATGCGCCGGGATCCTGGCCAACCGGCCTTACCTTGGTCGGCACTTACCTGTGGAACGCCGACTGGGGTGAAGGTAAAATATACCAGATAAACCCCAACACGGGGGCCGTAGTTAGGTCCTTTGATTCGCCCGGGGTTTTACCAATAGGCCTTGCCTGGGATGGCGCCTGCCTCTGGAACGTGGACCGCGAGCGGGACGAAATAAATAAGATAGACCCCAAAACCGGGCTCGTAATAAACTCGTTTAATTCGCCGGGACCCAGTCCGGATGGCCTTGTTTGGGACGGGACCTACCTCTGGAACTCGGACTGGGGTACGGAGGAAATATACAAGATAGATCCCGATACCGGGACTGTAGTGGAGTTCTTTGATTCGCCGGAAGTCTGGCCAGCGGGCCTTGCCTGGGACGGTGGCTACCTGTGGAACGCGGACTCCTGGAACGGAAGAATATACAGGGTAGACCCCGACACCGGCGCCGTAATAACCTCGTTCGATTCGCCGGGGTCCTATCCTACGGGTTTAACGTGGCAACCGTAGTTCGGAAATAAGCCAACGAATAGATTACGCCGTTAAAAAGCGAGGGTTTTACCCTCGCTTCGTAGTTTATAAGTAGTTCCGGCGGTAATCTATTAAACTCGTACCTACGTCTTCAGCTCTTCTTCTCGGGGCACCCCGAAGAGAATGTTGTTCGGTATTAAGAGATAACCGGGCGAGCGGGGGTTTGTACGTTATTTACGCCGGCGCTTCGGATATGAAGAGCCGTAAATCCCCCGGGTCGTATACGTCCCTATTCCAGACAATAGAAAAGCCCGTCTTCGCTGCCGAAGTAAACCCGCCCGCCGGAGACTACGGGCGTCGTTTCGACCTGGCCGCCGACCTCGAAGTTCCAGACGACCGAGCCGTCGCCGGCCGACAGGCAGGATAGGAACGTGTTGGTCCTGTGGCCGCCTTCGGTCTCGACCTTCCACCCGGAGGAGCCGAAGTAGACTCGTCCGTCGACGCACGCGGGGGAAGTTTGTACTGTCCCGTCGGCGAAATAGGGGAACGGCCGCCCCTTCCACATCAGCTCGCCGGTCTCGGCGTCCACGCAGTACATATCGCCGGGCCGGTGGTCCCGGCCGATATAAACCTTGCCGCCAGCGACGCACGGGCGCCCGCGAAGCGGATTGTGATAGTAAACGCCGTCGTCCTCGTCCCATTCCGGGAACTCGGCCAACCAGAGTTCCTCGCCCGTGTCCTCGGAAAGACAATAGAGCCGGTGCGGTTCGGTTATATATACGCGTCCGCCCCCTACGGCGGGCAAACTGACGTCCGCGTATTCGCCGGCGTCGAATCGCCAGATTTCGTCGCCGGTGGTCGCGTCGAGTTTGTACAGGTAACCGGGGGATTCGTCGTACCGGTATTCGCAGCCGGCGTATACGTTACCGCCATCGTATAAAACGGGTTTGACGCGGCTTCCCTCGAGGGTCGTCTCCCATATCGGGTCTCCGCCGTCGAGGGGTAGGGCTATAACTTTTTTTCCGGAAGCGGCGAACACTGCGTCCGGCGATAGAGCCGGCGATTCCCTGCCGGAACCGCCAATTAAGGAGTGAATCCAGAGAGGTTCGCCGGTTTCCGCGGAAAGGCAATAAAGGTTTCCGGGGCCGTACAAATAACATTTCCCGTCGTGAACAAGGACCGTTGAGAAAGGGTCCTCGCCCACGTCGGTGTGCCACAAGATATCGCCGTTCGCGGCGTCAAGGCAGTAAACGCCTTCCGGCTCGTCTTTCGGCCGGTCCTCGATGAACCGTTCCCACTCGGCGGTCGTCTCGCCGAGGGAAACGACGTAGATACGACCTTGCGATATGGTGAAGTCGAAGCCCCTCAGAATTCCGGTCATACCTATTTCGGTTTTCCACGCTAGTTTGCCTTCGGGCATTGTCCCGGAATCGATGCCGCCGACGTGGGCCGGGTCCGTTACGACCGAATAGGTACCGGCGGGCATATCGCCGTCGTCATTTCGCTCCTGCCCGTTACAGGCCGGCTGGGCTATTAACGCCAACGTTAGTATCGCAACGGACGCGGGTTTGAGGAACCGTATTTGCATAGCCGTTACTCCTTGTCGGGGGTATAAACGGCCGTCTAATATCTTACGAACTTTAAGGGGCGGACTACGTCTTCAGTTCCTCTTTTCTGGCCGCCGGGAAGAGGATGTTGTTCAGTATCAACCGGTAGCCGGGCGAGTGGGGGTGGTACGTCAGGTCCGTCGGCTCCTCGCCTATGAAGTGCTGGAAGTCCTCCGGGTCGTGCCCGGCGTAGAAGCTGAAGAAGCCCTCGCCGTAGTTCCCGTAAATGTACTTGGCTTCCTCGTAGCCGTCCACCGTCGCGAGTATCACGGTGCTTTTCTTGATTACCTCCCGGGGGAAAGCAGTAGTCTGGCCCATAAACTCGGTGATGCGCGCCGTGTGACATTGGGTAAGTATCGTCGGGACAGTGTCCGACTTGGCGCTGAACTCGAAGAGGGTGAAACTGCCCGGGTTGGTCGGGTCTACGACGCTTATAGACCGCGGCGTGTCTATGTTCGAGAACTCGTACAAGTATATATTGGGGTACAACTCGAAGTCGGTGAAGGCCATGGTCGCCGAGTAATCGAGCATATCGTTATAACCGACGTCCGGCGGGTCGCCGTCGTAGATGGATTCGACGATGTCCACGCCGCTCGATGCGAGGGCGATGTCAATAGTGTCCGTCGCGGAGCACATCGCGAAGATGAACCCACCGCTGTATACGTACTCGGCCAGGGCCCGGGACACGGCCTTCAGGTACTCGGCGACGCTTTCGTATCCGGCGTTCATCGCCTCTCGGTTGTACTCGGCGACCGTTATCTCATACCATGCGGATCCTCCGAAAGAGCTGTAGAATTTGCCGAACTGCCCTGTAAAATCCTCGTGGTGGAGGTGGAGCCAGTCGTACTCGTATATCCGTCCGGCCAGCACGTCGTCGTTCCAGACCCGGTCGTACGGGATGAACGCATACTCTAACGCCCTCATAACCGAATCGTCCCAGACCTCGGTTTCGTCCGGCGCGTACAGGGCTATCGTGGGTGCTTTGTCCAGCGGCACCGCTTCCATATTGTTCTCTTCGATTACGGCGTATATCGGCCCCGGGTCCGCGACGAAGACGCCGTAGACGCCCCGGGCGCCGCACATCTCCGCGAGTCCGTCGTAGTTCTCGATGAGGAAAGAACCGCCGCGGTAGTTGAGAAGCCACTCAACGTACGCGCCGTCGGCGACGGCCTGGTACGCGACGCCGTACGCCCGGAGGTGGTCCGTCTGCTCCATGTCCATCGGGACGAGAAGGAACGTCGCGGAGGCGGGGAGCGCTGTGAGTAATATGATTGACGATATCTTGGGAAGCGTTTTCATAATATATGCTTCGACCGCCGGCGGGGTAGTAGTAGTTTAATGGCTGATATTGTAACATAAAAAGATAGGGCTTGCGTTGTTCTGATAGAGCGAAACCCCTTGACCTTCCCTGTCACATCGCTTATTATACAAGGAAGTGATATGAGGTTAGGGCGCGTCGCGGGTACCGTCGTCTCGACGGTTAAAGACGACGGATTGAGTGGTTATAAACTTCTGTTGGTGGACGAAGCCGACGTCCGCGGCGAGGGGCTTAACCGCCATATAGTCGCGGTAGATACAGTGGACGCCGGCGTCGGCGACGTCGTCCTTACCGTCGGCGGTTCGTCGGCGCGCTTGACTCAACTCACGCGGGACCGGCCCGTGGACGCGGCGATAGTCGCCGTGGTCGAGACCCTAGAAGTCGAGGGCGAGATAACGTACCGAAAGACGGACGCGCCGTGAGATTGGGTCGCGTCGTCGGGACTTGCGTTGTTTCCGCGTGCGTCGAAGAGTACGAGGGCAGAAAACTCCTCGTAATCGAACCGGTTAGCCGAGAGATGAAGCCTGAGGGTCGTCCGTTTGTGGCGGTGGACGCTGCCGGCGCCGGTTCTGGTTCCGAGGTCATTTGGATAGGCGGCCGCGAAGCCTGCTACGCGACCCAAGAAGTGGTACCGGCGGACGCGGCCGTGGTCGCCATCTGGGAGCCGTAGGAAGTATGTACATCGCGAATGTTGAGGGGCCGGCCGTTTCGAACGTGAAGCACGAGGTTCTGGCCGGTCGTAAGTTGTTGGTCGTTCGCCCTTCGAACGCGGACGGCGAGCCCGTCGGCGAGTCTATGGTCGCGATAGACACTGTGGACGCCGGCCTGGGTGACACGGCCTTGGTAATGCGTGAGGGCCGTTCCGCGGCCGCTCTGGTGGGTAAAGAGTACATACCGGTACGTACATTAATCGTGGGTATCGTTGACCGGGTCGACGCGAAATGAATGATTTTCCTATTAGCGTGAGTAGGGACGGCGCGACCGGTATTACGACGGTCGAGCTGTCTCCTTATCTCGGCGTCGACCGGGCTGAGGAGTTGGGGCGGGCTTTCGAGATTGCTCTGGCAGACGAGCGCCCGCTGATCGTTGTTGGAATGGAGAACGTAAGCTTCCTTTGCAGTTCGGCTATTGGTAAGCTTATTTCGGCTGTGGGTAAGGCCAGAGAAAAAAGCGGCGCCGTCGTTTTCAGCGACATACCGCCCAAGATACGTACGGTGCTCGGCTACCTCGACGGATTGGATTATATAGATTACGCGGGCGGTCGTCGCGAGGCGGAGAACAAGGTTTTGGCGTTGGCCGAGTCTAACGGCGCCGGTGTCATAAAGGACGTAAACGCCGCGTTGGCGGAAGCCATCGCGTTGAATAAAGCGGGCGACACGGAAGCGGCCGCAAGGTTATTGAAACGTATCCTCGAGTTGGAGCCGGAGAACGCCGGCGCGTTGGTCTGGTACGCGGACGTCAAGGAGAAAACGGGCGAAGTCGATTACGCACGCGAGTTGTTCAGACGGGCGAGCGAGATAGTTACGCCGGCTGACGGGTTGTACGAATACCTGGACGCCCGGTTGAAAAGGTTGGACGGGCGGGAAACTTTCGACGACGAAGTTACCGAAAAAGCGGTTCGGTCCCTTGGCGCGGGCGAGCTACCACCGTCGCCTTACGTTTCTTCGGAGCGCGGTCTTACGGCCCGGACAAAACTGTTTTTTTCGTCCTTTCGTCCGGCTTACGAAGGGCTTGGGGGTCGGGACGACGGTTCCGAAACGTACGGAGGGTATTTTCTGGCCGCGGCCGGTCTCGGCCTCGTTATCGACCCAGGCGTCGGGTTCGTCGAATCTTTCTCCCGGTACGGCGGCACGGCAGGCGACGTGGACGTTTTGATGGTAACACGTTTCTCAGGTTCTTCGGACGGTGACCTGACGCGCGTTTTAGACGCCGCCGCACTGAGCGAACGAGATGGTGTGAAGGTTTACGCTAACCGTACGGCGTATAAGTACTATTACACGCTCCTGAACGACTACGGGGACGCGGTGGCGGAGGTGGCTTTGGCCGAACCGGGCGAAAGCTTTACGGTCGGCGACGTAACCGTTACACCTATTCCCATACGTTTCGAAGAGCGGTTCGGCGGAAAAGAAGCGTTAGGGTTGATAATAAAAACGGATAAGTTCGTCGTGGGGTACGTAGGCGAACCCAATCGTTTAGAGATGGGCGATGTGGACGATTGGTTGCCTGTACGCGGCGGGTTGTTTGTGTTCGGATTGGACGTTAGGTCCGGGAAACGGCCGAGCTTGAAAGATTATTTACGGTTCGTTTCGATAGTTAAACCGGCCGCGATACTGTGTTCCGGCCGCGCGCCTTTGAGTTATTTACAGTCGTTCGCGGATACCCTGGCTCGTTTGGCAGGCACAGAGGTTTACGTGACTTGCGAGGGTACGGCGTTTGACCTGGAGGGGTCCGAGCCCGTTCCCGTTCGGGAATTGTAGGTAAAGGAGGCGTTCGATTTGAGCGAAGAGCGTTGTGACTATTCGTTGGAAAGGTTTCCCGAAGAGGGATATACGGTTATAGAAATCGCCGGGCATATCGGCGTCGAGGAGACAGAGGGTTTACGGAAGTGTTTCTCCAGGGAAATAAGTAACGAACGTCCGTGGATGCTGCTTAACCTGCCGGAAATATCTTTCATAAGTTCGTCGGGTATGAGCGCGCTTTTAATGGCGGTCGCGGACGCAAGGAGTTACGGCGGCGACGTTATTTTCGTTGCTATTCCGGAAAAGGTACGTAAAGTTCTGGAGTTCCTGGATGTTCTGGATTTCATAAGGGTCGTTGATACATCGGACGAAGCTATGGGTATAATAAGCGACGGCGTCGCGAAAGCCCGAGCGCGCGCGACCGCCGGAGCTATGATAACGGTTGACAGGGAAAAGGACTTGCTTTACGAAGGTATAAATTTGTGCGAAAACGGCGAATACGAGCGTGCTCTTAAAGCTTTCGAAACGGTACTTGCCGAAAACCCTAACAACGAACAAGCGCTGAAGTGGAAGATAACCGTTTTGGAAAGGCTCGGCCGTTTTACGGAAGCGAGGAAACTCGAATTGGAAAGTAAAATGAAAGGTGTTGACTGAGAGGTCGGCTATGGCTTTTAACATAGAAGTTCAAAAGGACGTACACCCGGGCGTCGCCTTCGTATCCGTAGGCGGGCACGTTGGCGTCGAGGAAGCGGTTCAGGTCTCTAAGGCTATGGAGGAAGCGACGACCGAAGAAACGCCTTGGGTCGTCGTAAGTATGAAAGACCTCGAGTTTATATGCACCGCCGGAATAGGCGCGCTCCTATACGCGGCCGGCGGGGCTAGGCGACTAAGCGGCGACGTTATATTCATCGATTTCGGGCCGGATATTAGAAAACTCTTCGAGTTTCTCGACCTCCATGATTATGTTATTACGGCCGACAGCCTAATCGCGGCCGTACGGTTGGTGGAGGAGAAGCGCGAAGGGAAAACGTAATCTATCGAGTTTTAGATTAAAGTCGGAGTGATAGTTCGTTAACCTAGTAGTTATTATTAATATAACGGGTTTAACGCAGTTGATACCGACCCGTAAACAATAACGTCCGCCCGTCGGTAACGGGCGTTTTTTATCGTTAAAAAAGTTCCAAAATCTCTTCACGTTTCGCCGTCGAAGTACCCTCTTTCGCGACCACGACTGCCGCGGCCGAGTTCGCCAGCCCGGCAGCGGTACGTAAATCGAGGTTCGCCGACAGCGCACAAGCTACCGCCGCGGTAACCGTATCGCCGGCCCCGGTTATATCAACGACCGTTTCAGCGACCGACGGTAAATGGACGACGGCGTCGTCAATCGGCCAGACGTACATTCCGCGGCTTCCGACCGTAACTATCAGCGACCCGCAACCGACGGTCGCCGCGGCATCCGGAATCGCGTCGATTAGCGCCTCGGTTCCGTTCGACGCCGACGGGACGACCTCGGCTACTTCCTCCGCGTTGGCGATTACCGCGTCTAAATCCGCGCTGCGGGGTAACGCGCCCCGGGTATTCAGGACGGTCCGTACGCCGGCGCCCCCCGCGGTTCCGGCAGCCGTTTTGATTTGTTCTTCTTCCGATACGACGCCGTAGCCGTAGTCCGAGAGTACCGATGCGTTCGAGCCTTTGATCGCTTCGGCGTACCTGTCGTAAACCGCCGCGAGCGTTTCCGGGTTTCGCGTTTCCGATGAATGCCAGTAAACGTGGAGTAGGTGCTGCTCCAACCGTTGGGGTTCACGTCCGACGACTTTTACCTTGTGGGTCGTCGGTTGGTCTGAGTCTATGACGATGCCGTCGGTATTCACGCCTAAGTCGGTGAGTATTGTGACGAGCCGTTCGCCGGCTTCGTCGGCGCCGACGGTTCCTATTATATATGTCTCGGCGCCCAGGGCCGCGCAGTTGGCCGCTACGTTGGACGCCTGCCCGGGCGCGAACACACGCCTTTCCCCGGTCACCACTATTACCGGCGCTTCCTTCGCGACGGCGTCGCCCCGCCCGACGACGTTCTCGTCGAGGCACAGATCGCCCAACACGGTGACCCGGGCGCCAGCGATCGCTTCTAACGTGTTTTTTACCTCTTCAGGCTTCACTGTCGTTCTTCGAGCGTTTCGTTGAGGAACTCAATGACCTTCGGCCACGCGTCCAGGCGGTTCTCCAGCTTGCTGAGACCGTGCCCCTCATCCTCGTAAAGTAGGTACAGGACGGGTACGCCGTTCGCCCGGGCCGCCGCGACTATCTGCTCCGCTTCGTCCAACGGTACCCGCGGGTCGTTGGCACCCTGGATGACTACCAGCGGAGCTTTTATCCTGTGGGCGTTGTTTACCGGCGATATTTCCTCCAGGAACTCCCGGTCGGTGTCGAGATAACCGTACTCCGATTCGCGAAGGTGTTGGCGCCACGGCCCCGTGTTCTCCAGGAACGTAACGAGATTGGATATCCCGCAAATCTCGACGCCGGCGGCCCACAGGTCCGGTTGTTCGGTCAAGCACGCCATGACCGAGTATCCGCCGTAACTTTGTCCCTGGATAATAAGCCGGTCCGGGTCCGCCCACGGCTGTTCGGCGAGCCATCGTGCCAGGTACTCGAAGTCGCGGACGTTGTCGAGGCGGTTGAACCGGTCGTCGAGCCGGGAGTAAGATTTACCGTAACCGGTGCTTCCTCGGGCGTTCGGTACGACGTACGCAAAACCCCGGTCGAGGAAATACTGGGCCATCGAGTCGAACCAGGCTTGATATTGACTCTCGGGTCCGCCGTGGGCGAGGACGACTACGGGCGCTCGCTCGCTCTCGTCTGAACTACGGGGAACGTAAACGTACGCCGGTATCTGCAAACCGTCGAAGGTCTCGTAGTGTACCAATTCCGGCGACACCAGCGTTTCCTCGGGTATCCCGGCCAGCGACGCGTACGTAATCCTTTTCGGCTCATCCTTTGAACCGACGTCCCAAACGAATAGGTCGGCCGGGTGGTCCGGACCGTTGTGGGCGAAAAGTAAAGCTATTTCGTCGGTCGTCATCGATATGGTCGAAAACTGGCCGATACACATTTCCGGGGGATTTATCGTTTCGCCGGTCGCGAGGTCCTTTATCACGAGTTCGTCGTACCCTTCTACGTTAACCTCGTAAACCAGGTACCGTCCGTTCCAACTAACGAAATAGTCTTCCAGGTCCCAACCGGGTCGTTCGGCCCATCGGCGTTCGCCCGAGGCCATATCGTAATAGGCCAATTCGACGAACTCGTTATCCTCGTTACTCGAGAAGTAAAAGCCGCCCGAGTCGGGCAGCCACCGGGGAATACCGTACTCGACGTCCCCGTCGTGGGGTGTGCACAACACGAGTTCGTTCCCGTTTTCCAGGTCGATCAGGAATATATCAGTGTTATGGCTGTCGTGTAGGCGTATGAACGCAACGTAGCGGCCGTCGGGCGAGAAGCCGACGCTGGAGTTGAAATCGTCGCTTTCGAGTATCAGTTCGCGTCCGTCGGTCTCTATATCGAACAGATAAACGTCGAAATAGCGTTCGTCGCGTTCGTTGGATTCGTAGACTAGTTTCCGCCCGTCACGGGAGAAGCCGCCGAAGCCGAAAATGGCGCCGTCGTCGCGGGTGATGCGGCGGAGGTTATGACCCCACGTATCGCATAGATAAAGCTGGGTTCGTTCGTTTCCGCCGCGGTCGACGGCGAGCACCGCAAGGTCTTCGGTCGGGTGGGCGTAGTAGTAGTCTATTCCCTCTTCGAAGAAGGTGAGTTGGTGGGGCCACCCGCCGCCGGCGTCCATACGCCAGAGTTGTTTGACGCCGGTAGTCGAATTGGCGAATAGCACTTCTTCGCCGCCGGCGACGAAGGCCCCGTTGCTGTGCCCTCGTATCATCAGGTACTGGGCGAGGGTGTAATCTCTTTCGTAGGAGGCTTCGGTAACCGTAAATATAACGAGGACCGATATTAGCGTAATTTTCAATTTTTAATGCTTCACCAACTCTATATACTCGTAATATATGAAATCCGGGCTGTTCTGTTCCGTATGGCACTTAAGGCATCGTTCTTCGGTGACGGGTGAGAAGGGCGTTGCGCGACCGGGATGCCCGGCGCCGGGACCGTGACAGCTCTCGCATCCGACGCCCGTCCGGCCCGGCGTCTCCTCGGCCGACGCGAACCCGCCAGCGTACCCGTAACCCGTTACGTGGCACGATACGCACTCCGGGTCGAACCAGCGTCCCACCTCCGCCAACGTTTCGTATGCGTAAGCGTGCCCAGTGTTCGACCACTGTTCGTACGGCGCCGCGTGGCAAGCGGCGCAGCCGGACGAACCGACGTAGTCGAAACCCTCGGGCGTCGGCGCTTCCGGCGCGGCTAACAGCGATTCCTCGTTTACCAGTTTGCGTAAGTTCACGTAGTACTCTTCCATATACTCGAGTACCCCGTCGTCCCTGGGCGCTCCCAGTGTTATCGGAATAAGCTCGTCCGTTACCGATATAACTTCGCCTTTTTCGTCGGTTTCTATATTCAATAATCCGACGTAGCGGCCGCGGGATGGGCTGAACGCGACGTGGGTCCCGTCGGCGTCCAACCCGCCGTGGACCAGACCGTAGCCGCCGCCGGCGACGACGACGTCCGCCAGCCCGCCGAGTTTCTTGGCGAAGACCCGGCATTGGTTAGGCGTCCCGGCGTGGGCGATCAGTATCTGTACGTCGGTCTCCTTATCAAGCTCCTTGAGCGACTTCTTGGCCGCGTCCTTAGGGTCGATAATATCGTCGCCGGGGAGTTCGCCCGGGCCATCGTATAAGTCCGCGTGGAACGTTCCAACGAATCCGACCGCTAAACCGCTTCGTTCCAATATAATATGTGGCGTGACGCCATACTTATCTGGTTCTTTTATTACGCTCGAGAAAACGTTTAATCCGTACCGGTTTCGGAATTCGGCCACGTAAACCGGACCGTAGGCGAAGTCGCCGTCGCCCAGGTTTACGGCGTCGTAATCCAAAAGCGAATAGATTTTTAATGCGTATGTAGCCTTGAGTTCCGTCTGGGGGCTTTCCTGCGGCGGGAGTATATCACCCACGTCTACCACTATCGCGTCTGGGTACTTCGATTTGAGTTGTTTCATTATCGCCGCGCGGGCGGCAACGCCGCCGACCGCCAACTCGTTACAGCCGCAGTCTTGTAATATACCGTCGGTAGGCCCGGTATAGATTATCGTTAGTTCCGCCGCGGGAACCGCGCATACGAAAGCCGCCAACGTAAACGCAAGAACGGTCTTCGTTCTCATCAGTATCCTTTGTTCGTAAGCGTTTTTTTCAACGCTTCGGCACCCGCGGACTTATCGAACTTCCCGGCGATTACCCGGTAACGATCGCCTTTCGCCGGCACCAGATAAACCGGTTCGTCCGTCCACGCGCTTATCTCTTTAGCCAACAGGAACGCGTATTTCCGGGGCGTGCCCGCACGCATTTCGACACCGTATTTTTCCGCTCCCGAGAGGTTTAACGCGACGACTTCTATCGGATAACGGCCCGGCCGAGGTAACCGCTTCCAGGGCATAGCCGGATACAGTGCTTTACCTTTGAACGGGCCTTCGCCGAGGCGCCGCGCGAGATACCCGTCGCGTTGTTCCAGTCCGGTGAAGGAGTAAAGTACGATTCCGTCGGCGCCGACCTCCCGCGACGCGGTAATCCGGTCGGCGATGGCCGAGTACGTTTCCGACGTGGGTTCGCCGCCGCCGTCGACCAGGGACCAAACGCCGGCGTAGAGGAAACGGTCGCCTTTCACTGATACGCCGTCGGCGACCCACTCGGCGACTGTACCGGCGTCCCGCGAGTACGCCATAGGGACGACGAAGTCCACGATGCCCTCCTCCAGCCAGGTCGTCCAATCCTGCCGGCACTCGCCGTACGCTTTACTCTTTCGTACGGCGAAGACGGCGGCCGACAGCTCGACGGCGGGCTTCTCGCGTTTTACCCCGTTACCGAGGCGGGCGACGAACCGGGTTATCTGCGCCCGGCGCCAGTCATCCAACGCCGCCGTATCGGAAATCGGTAGGCCCGTTTCCCTTTTATACCGCTTGAGCGCTTCGTCGTTATACAGAGCGCCGCCGTCGGAGTAGCGCACGTAGTCTAGGTGCAACCCGTCTATGTCGTAATTGACGACGATGTCCATCAAGACGTTGTATAGGTAATCCTGGACTTCTGGTAGTCCCGGGTCCAGCCACGCCATATTGTACACATCGAACTTATCGCCCGACTTGGTACGGGCTAACCAATCAGGGTGGTCGACGGCCGGGTGTCCATCCGGCGTAGGCGTTTTCTCGTTCAACGTTACGAAGGTCGTAACCCACGCGTGGACGCGTATCCCGGCGGCGTGGGCCTCGGAAATGAGTTCCGCAAGCGGGTCGAACTCCGGGTCCGTTCCCGCCAGATGGGGCGAACGCGGCTCCGGGTTCGGGTATTTATCGGTATAGCGGTTGGGAACGTAAAGGGCGTCGCCCCGGTATCGAACCTCGTAAAAAATCGCGTTAAGGTTGGCTTCTTTCGCCAATTCAACGACCGCCGGGACGTCTTCCGGAGCGTTCAACTCCCAGGGGCATACCCAGACGCCCCGCGCTTCTTCGGCGGCTACCGCACCGGCGGCCGTTGCGGATAATAGCGACGTTATGACGACGGTTCTAAGCAAGACTGGAAGATAATAATACCGGCCCGGTAACCGCGCAAGCGAAAAACCCTTTTCATATACCTAGTCCAAAACCGTGCGGCTTACACGCGGTGTCTTCGGCGGTGGGGCCTATATTCCAGTTGTGTTTTACGGCGACGCGAATGGCCCAAGTTTAACGATTTATATCTTCCTTAACAATACAACCACGTCTCCGGTTTCGTCGTCAGGCGTGATTATGTTGGCCGGATTGTAATCGCCGCCGACGCAGCATTCTATATTGAAAACGCGCGATTCTTCGACTATACCCTCGTAGTCGTAGAAGGTTAACGCGTGAAAGATCGCGTCCTCGGTGAGTACGTATTCGTCCGTTCCGTCGACGACGCGGAGTTGATGGCGAATCCGTTCGGTCTTGGCGGTTCGGTCAACCGCGTAAGCGACGAAGGAACCGTTTACGGTAACGGCACCTTCGACGACGGTCCATTCTCCGGCGCCGCCGACGTATTTTTCCGGCGGCCCGACCAGACTCGTATCTACGGCGTAGAGGCCTCCCGGATTCAGGATGGCCGCGACGTTTTTCAGGTGGGTTATCAGGTCTCGTTTGTCGATTATATATTTTATCGTGTCGCCGGTACATATCGCCGCGTCGTAAGGACCCGCAATTGACGGGGCGGTAATGTCGCTCAGTATCGCCGTCATGTCCAGCGATTCGCGGCGGGCTTTTTCGTTTACGTATTCGACTGACGTTCGGTTTTTATCAATTCCGACGCATTTTATTCCCATACGGGCCAGCTCAGCCATAACCCGGCCGCTGCCGCACCCGACGTCAAGGAGCGTCTGGAAAGCGTTGAGCCGGTCGTCGAATACTTGGCGATAGAACGCGCCTTCGGCTTCGGTCGTGGCGCTGTGTGCGATATCGTAGTAACGGGGGTAATCGTAAAGGCTGCCGTGGGTTACCATTTTGCGTCGTTAGAATATGGAGGAAATAGAGAGTGTGATTAGAACAGCGATAGGGGGATTCTCCACTCGAATTTCACGGACCATATCAAGTTGTTTACCCGATGGTTTTCGTGGTTGGGTAGAGTCGTTTTACTCGCCGAAAGGTACTTCGCGGACGGGATGACGTATACCTGATTAGCGAGACGGACCGGGATCGCTAACTCCGGCCCTATGTAAAATGAGTACCTGCCGTCGGCGAGGTAGTTGTATGTTGCTCTATGGAATTCGCTTTTATCCCGGCCCCACGGACGGAGTAACCCGAAATAGACGCCGCAGTACGGTGAAACCGTTTTTGTATACCAGGGATTGACTCCGACGGACGCGCCGGCGTACCAGAACCTACTCGCCGAGTCCACGTCGAAACCGACCTCATTGGCGTACGCTTCCCATTCGTCGGTGTTAGGTGCGGTATAGTCGACGGTCAACGCGAACCGGAACCACCGGCCCTGTAGCGCAACATTGATAGCTACACCGTGGCCCGGATTGAACTGGTCCACGGGCGCGATTACGCTCCTTTTCCACGGCCCCACGGGGACGTCGTAATCGTATCCTACGGCGACCGCGACGAAATCGTACTCCGGCGACGCCCGGGACCACCCAACGGACCCGGCAGATGATAATGTCGCTGTTCCGATTAGGAAAGCGAAAAGAATAATATTGTTAACCTTTGGTCGGGTCAATAGAGGCATTTTTCTCGGGCGGGAAGAAGTCTTCCCATGTTATCGTCCAATGGGCTTCGGTCGGGTACCCGTCTTCTATCTCCAGTATAGTTTTGTTGATGCATCCGCCGCCGCCGTAAGGGTAGCACGTCCAGCGCCCGTCGCAGTCGGTCCCGAACTCGCCCGGCGGGTACGACGTTTCGTATTTCCGATTCATCGCTTTCGTAATTCCCTGGCCCGCCGAAAAGTATACGTAAACATATATCTCTTCGCGAGCGGTTTTAATTATGAGGTCCCCGTCGGGCGGTAGATAGGCGTAACTGTAATCGGCCGTCCATATATCGAGGTAGTAGTCGGTCCCATTGGTGAGGTAAAGTGTGAAGTACTTCGCGGCGCCGACGGGCAGAACCGACAACGCAGCCGCGAGCGCAATTACCTTTAACGCGAAACGGGCTTTTTTCATATAACTACCTTCGTTTTTGTAAGCCGCGGGGAGGATTATGGACGTTTCCCCTAAAGGTACTTTCTCAGTTCTTCGTAAGCATCAGCCGGATCCACAAGAGTTACGTAGTCCGCCGCGCCGCCGAGTATGTTTTTCGCGTACTCGTGCTCGTCCCGCGGCGCCAGAATAAGGGCCGGAATATTATGGACTTTAGCTGGCATCAATATATCGCCGGTCGTTAGGGCGATACCGGTAGTAGGGGTTATCTTATGCAAGTAGCCTATTATGACTGAAACGCCGTCGGCGGGCGTCAGGTGGCCGCTGTATTTACCGTGGCCATCGACGCTATTACCCAGCGGCAAGGTTTCGGCGCCGGCCGCAAGTGCCCTGGTCAACAACAGTGGGTCCGTTCCCTCGAAGTAGCCGATAATGGTCATACGTTCTCCCGGCAGATGTCGGAACGTTATAACGGGCGGGCGCGGGCTTTATACGCCGGCTAACTGGGCCGCGAGTTGCGCCAGCGCTCCGGCCTCGGTCGCGACGTAACCGCCGCCTACGCAAATTACGCATACTATAATGATTATCGCGACTATAACGGCGAGGATTATCGCGATTACAATTTTGGTCTTACTTACCGGCCGTTTTCCGGATACGCCGCCGGTTCGCCCGTCCATTACCGCGTTAAACTTCTTGTTCTTATACAGATAGATGAGGTTCCATATCGGCTGGAAGACAAGCCGCGCTTTCATACCCGAGATTTCGGTATTGCACGAGTGAAGTCGTTCCACCTCGCCGGAGCAGGCGCTCCGTTCGAACTCTTCGACCAGGCGGCGCCCGCGAGCCCACGCGTCCTCGGGCGTTATCGCCGGTTGCTTAACTTCGTAGCGGCCCGGGTCCGCGGTCGCGAGGGGTCCGGCTCCTTCGTCGTTGGAATACCGGGCGCGGTCGTCGGCGACGTTGTCAAGGTCGCTCTGGGACAGCGCCGCGTCGTCGCCCGTGACCGGCGTGCGGTAGTTTCCCTTATGCGTCCCCGACGTCCGGTGCCAGTCCTTGTATTGTTCGTGATCGGTGTAGGTCTCGCGGCGCTTTGTAGTCGCGTTGTAACGGGTCCGTGTAACCGGCCGTGAATGCGTGGTGGAGTACTCTCCCGTCCATTGGCTCGTAGCGTCGCACTCGAAGACGTACGTCGGCGCGTAGAAACCGTCGAGTTTTACGATTTTTGAAACCTTGTCGGCGTCGCCGGGGGTGAACATCCCACCCTCGAGCCACGACACGAGTTTTTCCAGAACACCTTTCTCTTCAAAAGCGAAAGGGGTCAGGAACTTGGGGCAGTCGAGACCACCTTCGCGCTTTTCCTCGGCTTTAAGGATCGACGGCATAAAGTACGTCGAACCGCAGAACTCGCACGTGAGTTTCGCGACGCCGGGGACCATCTTCATCGCGCCGCCGCAGCTTCCGCACGTGAGTTCCATTAGGTCCGACGGCTGTTCCGGGACGCCGACGACCATTATATCGGTTCCGCACTCCTGGCACTTGACCGACTTGCCGACGTTCTCTTTTGTGTACGGTACCGCCGACGAGCAGTTGGGACACGTTACGTTCGAGGCCATTTCACCCTCCGTTTGGGACCCGTTTTTTTCGGCTTTTTACGAAAAATTAGCATAACGGCGGCGGCGCGTCAATTATAAGTTAACCCGGCGGTTCCCATTATGCTCTCCGCGCGGCGAATCGGAGCCGGATGGATTCCGAGGTTCCAGATACGGGGCAGGGTTCCACGTACAAAAAAACCGCTCTCTCGACGAGGCGGTCCTAAAAGGTTTATTCGTACGTTCCGGCGGTTGTTTCCGAGACGGCGGCGAGGGAGGAAACGAGGATACGCCTTATATAGCACAGAAAGACCGCCGGGACCGGCTAGCGTCGGTTTTCTTTTACGTTATTCGGTAGGTTCGAGGGTCCCTTGTAAACGGATAATGATGAAAGCAGCCGCGAACGCGCCGCCGACTAGGGCGAATTTTAAGTATGGATTCAATTTGAAACTACTTTCCGTTTTCGGTTCGTACTCCTCAAACCAACCCTCGTAGTCGGACTTCATCGCCTCCCATTTGCCGGGATGATCGGTTTTGATGTGTTCTATGTACTCGGCTTCGGTCACGAAACGGACCCGGCAATCGTAGCATATAAACTCGCCTTCACCTTCGATAATAACGTCCGACGGTTCCGGCGTTACTTCGGCCGAGTAAGGTTCCGCCGTCGTCTCTTCGCCCGCGTCGGCGACGGCGTACGCATACAAGTCCGAGACGGGTACGCCGGTGGCGGTTATCGCGAACGCTAACACAGAAGCCGTTAAGGCAAAGGGAGTTCGTCTCATATCACTTCCCGCTTTCTTATTCTACTACGTAAACCCCCTCGTTCTCGTCGTAGTAGTATATCTTCTTTTCTATCGTATAATCTTCGTAAACCCTTTCTCCTTCATCGTCCTCGCCCACGTCAATCGTACCGACGCCCCACGTGGTTATTTCAGGAACGCCGTCGTCGTTTACGTCGTCGAAGCGTACTTCCGTATCAAAACCTCCGTGTAGCTCGCTCCAGTTCGCGACGACCTCTTCCCATATCCGTTCGAGGCGACCGCCGCGGGGCGTGAGCATCAGGGCCACGTCATCCCAACCGGCCGACGAACCGAGCATCCGCCTGTAAACGACGTAGATGACGACCAGTCCGGGTGTCAGTTCTTGAACAGTGAACGCCTGAACGGTGTCGGTTCTTTTAAGGTTGATATTCTCGAAGTCTATTACGTACGGTTCGTAAACGGTACCGCCTACTTCGGTGGTTATCGTCAGGCGCCTTTCGGCGGTTATCGGCGCCGGCGGTTCCGGCCACTCGATCGCGTAAGCTTTCTCCGCGGCGCCGTCGCCATCGAGGTCCGGTAGTTCGGTTACGAGTGTCCTTGCGCCGGCGTTCAACGTGGTTAATGCCACCGCTATGAGAGCTAACCGGTTCATCTACGGCCGTTTCGCCACCGCCCAGATGGCGTTATGATTGATGGTCAAAGGTTCGTCGACGGCGCCCCAAGCCACCGCTTCGACGAAACCGGCGTCTTCCAACATCCGTTTCAGCTCGTGCCAGGAGTATAACCGATTCCACGTTTCTTTGGTGGTTTGGCCGCCGCCCGGCTTGACGAACGTCCAGTCGGTAATCGCCGCCGACTCGTCCAGGTCGAAGCGCCGCTCTTCGAGGATTCGCCCCTGGCCGGCCCATTGCCACCCATACGGTTGGAAATGGCGTATCACCCAATCCCGGTTTATTACCTGTAATACGAAGGTCCCGCCGGGACGAAGCGCTCTCAGAACCCGTTCTAATATATCAAGGTTCGTGTCGTCGTCGAAGTACCCGAAGCTGGTCCATAGACATATGACGGCGTCGAACTCGTTGACGTAACTCATTTCCCGCATATCGACCACGTCGAAGCGGGCGCCCGAGTTCACCTTTTGCGCTCGGGCTCTCGCCGCCTCGACGTAATCGGGCTGGAAGTCCACGCCCAGGACTTCGTAACCCAGGGCCGCCAGCGGTATCGCAACGCGGCCGACTCCACAGGCAAGATCCAATACTTTACACGGACCGCCCAGCGCCCACTCGACGAAGGCCAGCGTATGGTCAACGTCCTCGCCCTCCCTGGCGGCGAAACCGTATTCCAGCCAGTTCTCGTCAAAGAAGTCGTCTATCCAGTCTTTATAGACCATTAATCTTACCTCGAGGATAGATCGTTTAATCGCCCACGTAAGTAGGGGTTCACGAAATCGCACCCAACCGGCTTATATCGGGGTTGATTATAAGGTATAAAAAGGCGCGGCGGAAGGGAAAACGTACTAATCCCTTGACGCGGTCGGTCCCGGCCAGTAAAATACCACCGCTTTACTATAAGAGGGAGTGATTAACCCTAACCGTTCTATATACGTCGAAGAAGAAACGACGGGAAGGCAACCGGAGGACCGACATATGTTCTTAAGAATGTTAACCTTGGTAGCAGCGGTCGTAATTACGGTTACGCCGACGGCGTACGCCGACGACATCTGGGAATACCTGAACGACGAGGACGACGCCCGAGCGATCGAGGGCTTGCGATTGACCGCGTCGTTGCCCGACGAGGAAGCCCTGCCGTACTTATTGTACGCCGTTGTTTTACAACGGACGCCGGTAGCAAAAGAGGCCGGCCGCCTCCTCGCCGAACGGCGAATACCCGACGCGTTCGACGAACTGGTCGAGATGCTCGATACCGACGACAGGCGAACGCGGGAAGCAGTTTCGACCGGTTTGATGGGCTATCAACCCGAAGAGTACTTCGATGAGGTCGTGGAACTTCTAGGCGATATTTCGCCGCGGCGGCGCGTTTTCGCGGTTGAATACATAGCCGCGTACGGAGCCGACGAGAAGGTTGAGCTTCTGGAAGGTTACCTTGAGGACCCGAACGAGAACGTCAGGCTGGCCGCCGTCATAGCGTTAAAAGACGAAGACGTCGACGTGGTTCCGGTCGCGCTGGAGTTGTTCAGCTCCGAAACCACCAAGGTCGTCATCGACGCTATATCGGCGATAGCCGACAAGACGGACCCGAGGGCGTTCGATCCGCTTCTCGCGCTTCTGGACCATAAATACACGAACGTTGTTTTACCGGCGGCGGACGCGCTGTTCCGTTACGAGGGGGACGAATACGTCGACAGGTTTGCAGAGCTTTCGACGGACGTGGACGAAGAAACGCGCGCTTTCGCGGTAAGGTGGTTATCTGCGTCCGGCGGTGAACGCGCCATCCCGCATATAATGGCCCGGCTTGTAGACCCGAAAGTTCAGGTCGTAGTTGCCGCCGTTCAAGGCCTCCTGGACCTCGAGTACCGGGACGCTGGCTACAGGTTTCAGGAGATGTTGGCCAACATCGATTACGCCGACGAGATCCGCTTTGCGGCGATGCGCGCCCTGGCGGAAATGGGAATCGAAGGGTCCGAGCCCATAATCGCCGACATACTGACGAACCCGTCGGAGTTGGCGCCGTTAAGAACGAACGCGGCCATCGCCCTTTCCTTTTTCAAAAACGATTACGCGTTCGAGGTATTGTATAACGAGGCCGAGGCCGGAGAGGCGGATTCGCCGACGAAGATGGCTTCGGTTAAAGCGCTCGGTATAATGGGCGACGAGCGAGCGCTTCCTCTGCTAATGGAACTCGCGGACGAGCCGTACGGGGAACTCGATTTATACGGGCATATCGTGGCCGCGATAGGGATGATTGGCGGTCCGGACGCGTACGAGTACTTGTACGGGGAATACCGAGATAACGACATGAGCGAAAAAAGGTATGGTTCTGTAGTACCGTACGCGCTGGCTATATGCGGCGACGAACGCGGTCCCGACCTTGTTATCGAAGAACTTACGCGCCTTTACGCGGAGGACGAAACGGTCGGCTCGGAGAACGACGAGACAATATACTTCCGTATCGCAGCCGTTACTGGGTTGGGCGAGTCGGGCGACGCGGACACGGCCGACGCGGTCGCCATGGCCTTGAAAGACCCGGACGAGCGGGTCGTGATGGCGGCGCTGAGGGCCGCCGGTAATCTGTTCGATATCGAAATGCTGCCCCTGATAAAGGACGACGAGCGGTTGAACACGGGCAAAATCGCTTTATTTACCATGAAAGCCGTCGAGGCCATCGAAGAGCGTTGCGGGGCGTCCGGCGAGTAAACTCGCGGCGCTATTAATCCGTTAAACGCTTTGGGGGTTTATTGTGGATTTATCCGCGGCGATTGACTATGTGAAGGAGAAAGGTTCCGTCGTCGAACGGGCGTATCTCGGCGTCGTACTCGACGAGATGGCATTACCCATGTTCGAATCGCTGGTCGCGTCGTATCAACTCGAAAACGGCGCGTGGTGCTACCCGACAGACGAGACCAGGGCCGCGTCCGTCGGCGCGACGATAGATTGGGTGCGGCTTCTAATAAACGTCCGGATGATGGGCACAGAATTGCTTGGCAAATCGGCCGATTTCCTGGCCGCGAACCAGGGCCCGGACGGCGATTGGTATGAGACCGTCGAAAAGCTCGACGAATTGCCGCAACCGTGGCTTTCGGAGAACGCCGACGACAACCGGCTTTACTTCACCGCCGCGGCGGCGGCGGTCCTGGTGGGCGCCGGATACGTGAGTTCGGCCTGTACCGTCGCGGCGGCCGAGTACCTGGAACGGTGGCAGGCCGACCACGGCGCTCTCCCCGGGTTCACCCGGACAATCTGGGCGGTCCTCCCCGTCGCGGTGTCGCGTTTCAGCTATGACTGCGACCTTTTCCTCGCGAACTACGGTCGGGCCGTCGAGAACGTACCGACAACCGGCGTGCCCGAGTGCTGCTGGGCGTATGATATGTGCGCGTACGCCGGGCTACGCCCGGGCGACAAGTTGGTGGATGCCGTCGTCGAACGCCTGAACTCGCTACTCGGCCCCGGCGGGCTTCCTCTGGATCCGGAAAATAGAAGCGCCGGGATCGTCGCCGACGGGGTGAGGGTTGCGAAAAACATTTAAGATAATTAATTGTTATGTTTAGGTTTCGGCGTCTCTCACAACGCGATAAACAGCTTACTAATAACGAAAAGGGCTAGGATTGAGAAGCATCGGACTGTAACTAAAAACCAGAAAAACGACTAATGTTATACTTGATATTTGGCATTTCCCCCGGGCATTTCCCCCGGGCATTTCCCCCCGGCCCTCGGTTAAAATGGGTTATTGGATTTAACTGATTGACCTTGTAGACCAGAACTCCGGCGGTAGTAACCCTCCGCCCGAATATTTTTCCGTACCGGCTAATTACTACAGCCCCGATAACTGCTTTATTATCCTGACCGTCGGGTATACCGGAGGTCAGGCGATTATTCAATGCGATGTTATGGATATAAGTTGGTGACCAAGGTTTAATATGTTAAAGTATATTGTTTTATTCCTTACCATCGGCCTGTTGGTTTTTACGGGTTGTGAGATTCCTTTAAGTCCACAAGCGTTCTCGTGGGAAATGGTTTTTCTTTTCTCCGAGTCCGGTAGTCCTGACGCGTTTTGCGTAGGCGACGGCGGGTTTTATATCGTAAGTTATGATTCGTTAGGCGCGGTTATCTGGTATTTCGCCGAAGCTAATAACGACCTTAACGAAATTTATAGACCTTCTAACGCGAGTAATACTACATTATATACTATAGATTTTTTAAATGGAAACGTTTGGGCCGGCGGTTACCGTACGGTAGAACGGGAAGGCGATACGGTAAATATCCCTGTAACTATTTTGCGCTACGAAGGGAATTGGTACGAGAACGAATTGCCGGATAGCGGCGGCAACTTCATTAACGGGGTTTTCGATATAGTCGGTATTCCCGGCGCCGAACCCGATTGCTACGTCCGCACCGCCGACGGTATTGCGTTATTTAAACCGCTTACCGGTGACCTGCA
>CP070755.1:2441634-2449754 GCA_020348885.1 Candidatus Coatesiibacteriota bacterium
CGAATCGACCCTCGAGGTGAACCGAAAGGTAGTCACCGTCGTTTTCGTCGTTAACGTAAAGGTAGCTCTGGGCGCCCCAACCGAAGTTACCGGCCGCCAGGTCCAGGTCGCCGTCAAGGTCGTAGTCGGCCCAGGATACCGAATAAGTACTACCTTCTCCGAACTCTTGCACGACAGCGAAACTGCCGTTGCCGCCGTTTACGTAAAGCGTGTTCTGCGGTTCGTGGGCGTTCCCTACGGCCGCGTCGAGGTCGCCGTCGTTGTCGTAGTCGGCCCAGGCTATTGACCATGATGAATATTCTTCAAGCGTCCCGAACTCCTTTTGCCCGCTGAATACGCAGTGGCCCAAATTCGTGTAAAGGTAGTTACTGCCGGCGCCCGCAGCGGGCGCTGAATTCGTTACGGCCATATCCAGGTCGCCGTCGTTGTCGTAATCGCCCAACGCGAACGAAGTCGTTTCGCCGGTACCGAACTGCTCCGTTAATTCGAAATCACCGTGACCGTTGTTTATCAACAGGTAGTTCTGGAACATACTACGCCGCCCCACCGCCAGGTCGGGGTCGCCGTCGTTATCGCAGTCGCCCCACGCTACGATGTCGCAACCTCCCGCGTAGTTTATAAAACGTTCCGTGAAATACCCGTCGCCGTCGTTAATATACAAATAAATACCCATTTCCGAAACAGTACCGGAACGTGTAACGATAGCGACGTCCAAGTCGCCGTCGAGGTCGTAGTCCGCCCACGCTATCCCGCTCGGTACGGTAGTACCGAGTTCCGGGCGTTTTTCGAAATTCCCGGCGCCGTCGTTTACGAATATGAAGTTCGCGCGCGGATAGGGATTACATCCTACCGCCAGGTCCGGGCCGTTCACGTTGTCGCAATCGCCCCAGGCCGTACAAGTGCTGGACCAACCCTCCATCGGCAGCGCGACTTCCGCGAAAGTACCGTCGTTCCGGTTTAAGTATAGATAATTGTCCTGACCGTCCGAATTTTGCTCGGCAAGGTCCGGGTCGCCGTCGAGGTCAAGGTCGGCCCAGTTCATTGACTGGGTCCGCCACGCGCCGAACTGCGGTTCCTCGGTGAAACCGGCGAGAGCCACGAGCGGAAAAACGACGATTATGATTAAAAACCACTTAACCATACCGACATACCCCCTCTCGGAAAAAAGGTATCCAACCATCCCTGACTAAAATACAAACGTCCGGTTTTTGATATTATATAATACTCGAATACGGGAATCAAGTACTCTCAATAACTCGGGCCGACCGCTTATAATAGAACCATCGTTAAACGCAGCCGGTGTGTTACAATCTAATAAGAAACACGTAAGCTACTCGATTTACGTAGGAGCCGTTATGAAAACTAAACTCGTTTACGCCGCCGTATTATTAGCGTTCGTCGTCTCGGCCGCGCCGGCGCTGGCCGACGGGATTATCATCATAATAAACCCTCCGTACCCATATCCGTACCCACACCCCTGGCCCTGGCCATATCCGCCGTGGTGGCGCTACGAACCGCCGGAGACGGTCCATTATATAGACATCAAGTACCACCACGTCGACGTGTAGATAGACGGACAGGTCGAGACCACGTACGTGGACGAGGTCTTCGTTAACCCGTATACGGTCGACCTGGAGGGCACTTACGTATTCCCGCTGCCTGAGGGCGCGGCCGTTGATAAGTTTTCGCTTAAAGTGGACGGCGTCCCCGTTGACGGCGAGATGCTCGACGCCGACGAAGCCGCCGGCGTTTACCGGGAGCTGGTCCGGGAGAACCGGGACCCGGCGCTCCTCGAGTACGTCGGCCGGGAGGCGTTCAGATGCCGCATCTATCCCATTCCGGCCGAGGGCGAGAAGCGCGTCGAGATAAGTTACACCGAGGTCCTCCCGTATGACGGCGGGACCGTCAAGTACGAGTATCCGCTGGACACCGAACGCTTCTCGGTGAAGCCGCTGGAGGACGTGGACGTAACGGTGAACATCCGAGCCGACGGCGACGTTAAAACCGTCTATTCGCCCAGCCACGAACTCGACGTTGAGATGCTTAACGATGGGACAGGCGTCGAAGCGCGTTACCACGCCAAGGACGCGTGGCCTGACCGGGACCTGGTCCTCTATTACGTGTTAAGCAATGTCGATATAGCGGCGAATTTGATTACGCATAAGCCGGAGGCCGACGACGGGTATTTCCTGATGCTGGTTACGCCACCGGCCGCGGCCGATAAAACAGAAACCGCCAAGGAAATTTCTTTCGTTATGGACACGTCGGGAAGCATGGCCGGCGAATCCATCGAGCAGGTGAAGGACGCGCTGGCTTATTACCTGAACCGATTGGGCGAACGGGACCGGTTCAACCTCATCACGTTCAGCGAGACCGTTCGCCGGTTCCGGGAGACGACGGTCCCGGCGACGAAATCAAACGTCAAAGACGCCCTCGACTTCGCCCGCGCCATCGAGGCCGCCGGCGGGACTAACATCAACGACGCGTTGCTAGCCGCGGTGAGTACGCCGGGTGACGCGGAACGTACGTCTATGGTCGTTTTCCTGACCGACGGAAAACCGACCGTCGGCGAAAAGGACACGCTGGATATTATAGACAACGTAACGGGCGCGAACGCCGAGGACGGGGCCAGGCTCTTCGTGTTCGGCGCGGGTTATAAGGTCAACACGGACCTCCTCGACGGGCTCAGCCGGGAGAACGGCGGCCTGACCCGCTACGTGGAACCGGGCGAGGATATCGAACTCGCCGTAACGCGCTTCTACGATAAGATCGCGAGTCCGGTACTGAGCGATGTAGAGATAGACTGGGGCGGCGGAGATGTCTACGACGTTTACCCGCCCGAAACCCCGGACGTATTCGCCGGGACACAGCTAATCGTCATGGGCCGTTATGAGGGCGGGGCACCGTCGGACGTTACGATAACCGGCGCGAGAGGCGGGGAAAACGTCGGTTACGCGTTCGTCGGGTCCGAAATAACCGGGTCCGACGACGACAACCCGTTCATTGCGCCCCTCTGGGCCGCCCGAAAAATCGGATACCTGCTCGAGGAGATACGGCTAGGCGGCGAAGACGAGGAACTCGTTGACGCGGTAATCGCGCTGAGTAAAGAGTACGGAATAGTTACACCCTACACATCATACCTTGTCGAGGACACGGCGCCCAAGACGGCGGGCGTTACCTACCCGAGGACGTGGGGCGGCACTTCCGGCGGGGCGGCCGAGGACCGGGCCGGGTGGCTCGGCGGCGCGGCCACCTTCGCCGCCCGAGACGGCGGCGGCGTTCCCGCGCCCGGTTGGAACAATGTCCGGACCGACGCGGAGTTGAGCGTCAAAGAGTCCCGGGTTATCGGCGGTATGAAGGAAGTCACGATCGCGGTTCACGGCGCGGCGGACGGGCAACTGCGGTACGTCGGCGAACGGGCCTTCGCGTTCGAGAACGGCTTCTGGGTGGACCTGAGTATCGGCAAGGACCGGGGCGATTACGAAACCGTCGAAGTAACGTTCGGTTCCGACGAGTACTTCGAGTTGTTAGCTTCCGAACCCCGCCTAGCGGAGTATCTGGCACTGGGCGAACAGGTCGAAGTCCTGTGGGGCGGGAGGTTGTATAAGATAACCCTGTAACCCAGCGAATATTTCCCTATAGGGAACCGCCCGTTTCGACGGGCGGTTCTTTTCGTCGGTTAAAATAACTTGCTTCGTTCGCGGCTAAACCTTAATATACGATAGTTAATTTACAGGGATAGGTATCAAGAACCGAAAAGGACGCATTATGAAAAGAAAACTAATAATCGGAGTAACTTTAGCTGTGGCTGTCGTCTTTGCCGCAGGCTGCATCAACTATGAACAGGAGATCTACCTAAACGCCGACGGTTCGGGGACGGTCATCGTCCGTTACACCAGCGACGACCCTGAAGGGAACTCGGGTACCCCCATACTCCCGTTCACCGAAGACGAAATCATAGCGGAGTATAAGGGTTCGAACCTCGTCGTGCGCGACGTCGTCCCGGACGCGGACAACGACGAATACAGCGCCGGCGTGACTTATCAAATAGACTTCGACGACGTGACCGACCTTAACGACTACGGTATCTTCTCCGTGGGGGACAAACTGACCCAGACCTTTTACCTGAACGACCTGGGCGATACCGTTTCATATATGCAGACTACCTCCTTAACTATGGACGTCGAAGACACTTCCATGCTCGATAGTTACAAGTTCACCTATAAACTGATCTGTCCTGCCGATGTAACCGAGACCAACGGGACCCTGTCCGCCGACGGCCGTACCGTCGCGTGGTTGTATACGTTGCCCGAGCTCATAAACAACGCCGTCGACATGACCGCGACCTACGAAAAACCGGCGGGCGCGCCGGGTGGCGGGATATTCAGCGGCGCGGCAGGCGAAGCGGTTGAAAAGTACGTGATCGCGATTGACGTCATAGGTACGGCGATACTGACCCTATTGATAATAATAGCGTTCGCGATACCGTTCGTTCTATCGAAGCGGTTCAGGAAAACGGTTCTCGAGTTCTTCGTTTTCGAGCGGTGGGTTGGTCCCCTTATCATCAAAGTACTTTACCCCCTCGGGCTCGTAGTTATCACGGTAGGCGGCGCATTTAACTCTTTAAGCGGTTTAACCGCTTTGCTCCTGTTGGACGTCGACCTAGGTATATTATTTATTTTCATCGGCGCCGTTATCGTCATAGTAGGCAATCTCGTCTGGCGGGCGGCCTGCGAGTTTTTCTTTTTGTTCTTCGACATGCGGGAGACGTTAACCGCGATAAAAGGGGAAAAGGTTAAAGCTGACGCCGACACCCGGTAACGACCGGCGTAGTAAATAGGGTACTTTTATGAAAGGACTGAAAATCCTATCGGGGTTTATGTTTGCGGCGTCTCTTCCGGCCGCTTGTATGCACTACTACCAGTGGATGTATTTATATTACGACGGTTCCGGGACGACGAGGATTTACTACACGGCCGGCGGTCTTTATGGTGCCGACGGCACGCCCGTTCTTCCGTTCACCGAAGCCGAAATCGTCGCCTCGTACGGGGGGTCGAACCTTGTCGTACGCGATGTCGTCGTAACCGCGGAGGACGAGTCGGACGAATTCTACGCAAGCGTAGAATACACGATAGACTTTGACGACGTCGCGGACTTGAACGACCAAGGTATCTTCGCCGCCGAAGACGTATTTTACCAGACTTTCTACCTGAACGACCTGGGCGACAAAGTATCGTTTATGCAAACGATTTCGTTCACGTTGGACGTCGGGGACACGACGGACCTTGAAGATTACGAGTTCGAATATGAGTTAGTTTGCCCCTTCGACGTTACCGACACCAACGGCACGCTGTCCCGTGACGGCGAGGCCGTAACCTGGTCGTACACGCTCTCTGACCTCATTAATAACGACGCGGATATGACGGCGACTTTCGGTAAAAGTGGCGGGCTTGTCGGCTATGACCTTGAGATATACGTAGCGATAATCATCACCTTTATCACGGTCTTCGTCACGCCTGTCCTAATCCTAATAATATTATTAACGTTCACGATACCGTTCATCCTGTCGGAACGTTTCAGAAAAGTAATAATTGAATTCTTCGGTTTTAAACGTAACGTAGGGCCGTTCATCGTAAAAGTACTCCACGTAATCGCCGTGCCGGTTATCACGGTATGCGGTATTCTGCTCTTTATCGACGGCTTGGTTACGCTTCTCCGCGGGTTCGTGAACGTCGGTTTTATCGAGATTGCCGCTGGAGTAGTACTGGTTATTATAGGCTATCCGCTGGGGCGCGCCGCGTACGAATTTTACGTCTTGCTTTTCGATTTACGGGAAACCCTGGAGACGAAAAAAAGCGAACAGGGCGATAAATAAAGCTATTGACTAACCCGGGATCGGAGGGTTCCATATGAAGGAATTGAAGATATTATCGGGACTTACAGTAGTCGTCATCCTGGTAACCGGTTGTATCAACTACGACCAGGAGCTTATTATCAACGAAGACGGTTCGGGGACCGTAGCAGTCTATTACATGAGCGACGACCCGACTGGGGAAATGGGCGCTCCAGTTCTTTCGTTTACCGAGGAAGAGATCGAAACCGAGTACGCAGGTTCCGGGGTAAGAGTTACGAACATAAACGTCGTCGTACCGAACGAAGACGAAGAAGGTTCGTCCGAAGCCACCTATTACCTCGACTTCGCGGATATAACAGACATGAACGGCTACGGCATCTTTGCCGTAAAAGAAGTCGCTACCTTCGAGGATAAGATAATCCAGATCTTCTCTCTCGACGAAACGGACGGCGTAACTACTTTCACCCAGACCTGCACGTTGAATATGAACGTCGAAGACGCGGAGGGGCTCGAGGATTACGCGTTCACGTACTCGCTCACTTGTCCCGAAGCCGTAACAATGACCAACGGCAGCGTCAAGTTGGACGGGCGTACCGTTTCGTGGAGGTATACGCTTCCGGAACTTATAGAGGGCCCCGTAAAAATGTACGCCGTTTACGGCGGGTCCGGGGAAACCGGACAGGGGTGCGTCGGTCCCGGGAGGGTTTCCGACTGACGTATTTACGGCGTAAAAAACGCTTGCGTTTTTCGCCAAAGTATATTAGCATCGCGCCTACGTGGGGCTCCGGCTCCACATAGGTGTCTTTTTATATAGGAATATATTAACTAACGTCGAAAAGGAGAAGCTATGAAACTGCGGTTAGCTTTAGTAGGACTCGCGGTCGCCGCGGCGTTGATCGTAGCCGGTTGTATCAACTACGACCAGACGATGGCCCTGAACGCCGACGGGTCCGGTATGGTTACGATCCACTACACCAGCGACGACCCGGAAGGTACGCAGGCGCCGAAACTCTCCTTCTCCGAAGAGGAGATTACGGCCGAATACGCTGACTCCGACGTTACCGTCAGCGACATCGCGGTAGTCGTACCGGCCGAGGGCGAAGAAGGTTCGCACGAAGCCACGTACGTTCTCGCGTTCGACGACGTTACCGACCTTAATGGCTACGGCATCTTCGCCGTCGGAGACCAGATGACTCAGGTCTTCGCGCTGGCCGACGCCGGCGACACGGCGGTCTTCACCCAGACCTGTACTCTGACCATGGACGTCGAGGACACGTCCGGCCTTACCGACTACAAGTTCACCTACTCGCTGGCTTGCCCCGGCGCGGTTACCGATACCAACGGCATCGTCGGGGCCGACGGATACACGGTTACGTGGGAATACCCGCTCCCCGACCTCATCAACAACACGGTCGAGATGAACGCCACTTACGAGAAACCGGCCGAAGGCGTACCGGGTGCCGGCGGCCTCCTGGCGGGCGGTATCGTAACGATACTCGGAATCATCATTTGCGTCATTATCATCGTCGTAATCATCATCATAATCATCGTCCTGTTGAAGAAGAAGGGCAAGAAGAGCGGCCCCGCCCCGCCCCCCGCAGAATAACGACGCGAACAAACGATGAAAGAAAGGCAGGGTCGATAAGACCCTGCCTTCTCTTTTAGACCTTAAACGGAATCCCGCCGGTTGTTAACGGAAGAAAGGAACCGGAAGACATTCAGTTGCAGCCGCAACCCTGTTTAAAAACGGCTCAAAGCTTGACCAACCGCCGATTATCGTATATAAAATAAATCCATGAGACATTTGATTCCTCTAATACTATCTGTTTTATCCGGCCTTTTCTTGGGTTGTTCCATTGAAGGGCCCCTTTACCCGACTTTCGACTGGCGGTCCGTCGTTGTTTTCCCGGAATACTTCCGTATTTATACGATAGTGGAGGGCGAACCCGGCGAGTTTTATATCAACGGGGACCTGGTTGACCACGTAAACGACCGCGGATACGAAATTGTATATAAATACAAGGATGGGGAATTGAACGAATTGTTCAGGAAAGACGTTTCCGACGAGTATTGGAGTACAAATCGCTCAGATTATGGGAACGGCGTTTATTGGGTTGCCGGCTATGGTTCCGGCGGCGATGAATACTACGGTTTCGTTCTAAAAATAATCGGCGATCAATGCGAAGAGTACCCGGGGCCCGATGTAGATTACTTCGACCCCGATTTAGTTATCTCCATAGGGGCCGATGAAGCTTATTTCTTTGAC
>CP070755.1:2449854-2453515 GCA_020348885.1 Candidatus Coatesiibacteriota bacterium
CGAGCATTTCGGGTAGGTTCGATTTTGACTGGTTCGGTATTAACTTAAGGGAATACCATCGGACTTAAGCCGGGTTCCGATACTCAGCCCATAAAAAACCGCCTGCTTAATTAGGCGGTTTAGGCGTCTCTGGGTAACTACACCTGAAAGTACAGACCTACTGCACCACCATCTTCCTCGCGGCGCTGAAATCCCCGGCGTCCAGCTTATACACGTATATACCGGGCGCTAATCTTGAAACCTCGGCTTCGTGCTCGCCGGCGGTTAGCGTTTCATCTACTAGCGTCATTGTCCTTCGCCCACTGATGTCATAGACGGCCAGGGTAACTTTAGTGTCCTCCGGCAGGTCGAAGGCGATGGTCGCGGTCCCCGTCGTCGGGTTCGGTCTTGACTGATAGAGCGCGTACGTCGTCGGGAGTACGCCGTTCCATGTGCAGTCCACCGGCCCGAAGGTTTCCCTCGCGCCGCCGATGTCGATAGCTTCCAGCCAGTAACTGTAGGTCGCGTCTTCTTCGACGGTAGCGTCAAGGTATTCGTACGGCGATTCGCCCGTGATAAGTTCGCTGTTGAGCGTATCTCGGGACGCAACCGCTTTCCCTTCGCCCGTACCTTTTGAGCGGTACAGATTGAAACCTGCTACCTCGTCGGCGCATTCCCAACTAACGTTGACGCCGTCGTCTACGCCGTTGGCCGTAAACGACGTAACTACGATATCGGTGTATCCCCATTCTACGGTTACATCTTCTAACGTAGGCGATATTCCCGTATCTGTCGTTTCGAGTATAGCTTTGTATTGTAAGTACCGCAGGCCGTTTTCGAGAAAACCTTCCAATTCAAACGGGTGATTTGTTATATCGACCGACCATTCCCCCATAATGCCCCATGAATTCGAAGCCCTTAACCGGAACTTCACCGTAGTTCCGTCAGGCGTATCGGCGGTCCAGTCGATTTGGCCCCATTTGGGCGACCCTTCGGTATCGTATATAGAGGAGACCAACTCGCCGCTGGACGCAAACTCCGTAACCTCCCACCACGCGATTCCATGCTCGTTTCCGGCCGCGCCGAGTGCGTCAATATCGCCGTCTCCGTCGACGTCTGCCGCGTAAACCGAATTAGCGTGATCGAAATTATCGTCAACTACGCGCTGGGTCCAGGACGTGCCGGAACCGTCCAGGTTCTCCCACCACGAAATGTCGTCGTCTGAATAAGCCGCGCTAAGTACGTCTAAATCACCGTCGCGGTCCACGTCGTCGGCATATACCGAAACAACGCCGGTGATGAGCTCGTCGATCGTGTGTTTCGTCCAAGCCGTACCAGACCCATCGAGGTTCTCCCACCAGGCGATGTCGTCGTCATAAACGCCGCCGCCGAGTATATCTATATCCCCGTCGTCGTCCACGTCGGCCGCGTATACGTCGTAAGCATAGTCGTAATCATCGGATACCGTGCGTTCGTTCCAGGACGTACCGGACCCGTCGGCGTTCTCCCACCAGGTAATTAGGCCGTTCGTAAAAGACGCCCCCAGAACGTCTGTATCCCCGTCGTCGTCCACGTCGGCCGCGTGAACCGAAATGGCATCGCTAAAGTCGTCGTCAATCAAATGCTCGTACCAGGACGTACCGGACCCGTCGACGTTCTCCCACCAAGTGATTAGGCCGTCCGCAATAGCGGCACCCAGAACGTCCATATCGCCGTCGCCGTCTACGTCATCCGCGTAAACCGAATAGGCGCCGTTGAAGGTACCGTCAACCGTACGTTCGGTCCAGGATGTACCCGAGCCGTTGGCATTCTCCCACCACGTTATACTGTTATCCGATGAAGTCGCGCCCAGAACGTCCATATCGTCATCGCCGTCCACGTCGGCCGCGTAGACTGAAAGGCCGGCGAAGCTTTCGTCAACCGTATGTTCGTACCAAGACGTGCCGGACCCGTCAAGGTTTTCCCACCAATTGACGAAGGGCGAATTAAGAGCGTTCGATGTACCGAGTACGTCCACGTCGCCGTCGCCGTCCACGTCGGCCGCGTAAACCGACTGCGCCCCTTCGAATTCGTCGTCGACCACGTGTTCCGTCGTAACTCGGGTGAGTTTAAGTTCACCGGGCACATCGTACCAATTTATATAGACCTCGTTGTCGAAGGTATTACCCCAATCCGTAACCGGGCCGGTAACACCCGGGCCTTCCGACCAGTCGGTCTGGATTGCCTCGTCACCGGGTGTAGCGCCTGCGGACGTAATAACGAAGAGGGTAAATATCAGTCCGTTTAAAAAACTCGTCCTGTCCATAATTCCTACTTTTTTGAATCTCTCGATAACCTTTACAACATAATAACTTATTCAATATCTTTTTTCGAATGAAAAGGCCGCCGCGAACGACGGCGCTATTTAACGGCCTTGTCCACCAACAAGACCCCGTCTATTCAATAACAACCATCCTCATTACAGCGCTAAAATCCCCGGCGTCCAGCTTATACACGTATATACCGGGCGCCAATCTTGAAACCTCGGCCTCGTGCTCGCCGGCGGTTAGCTTTTTATCTACGAGCGTCATTATCTTACGTCCGCTGATGTCATAGACGGTCAACGTTACTTCGGCGTCCTCCGGCAGGTCGAAGGCGATGGTCGCGGTCCCGGTCGTCGGATTCGGGCGCGATTGGTAGAGGGCGTAGGTAGTCGGCAGCGCGCCGTTCCACGTACACTCCACCGGCCCGAAGGTCTCGCTCGAACCGCCGACGTCTATCGCCTCCACCCAGTAGTTGTAGGTCGTGCCCTCTTCGACCGTCGCGTCAAGGTATTCGTAACGAAACTCCCCGGTTATCAGCTCCGTATTGATTTTATCGAGCGACGTAATCGCTTTCCCTTCGCCTCCGCCATTCGACCGGTACAGGTTGAAACCGGCGGTCTCGTCCGCACATTCCCAGGTTACTTCGACACCGTTTGCCGCGCTTACCGCCGAGAACGACGTTACCCGGATATCCAGTTCATAATCCACGGTGAAAGACCAGTAATCGTCCGGCCCGGACCACGTCTCCTCGTAACCGTCCCATGCCCGAACCTTCCAATAGTAGGTTTCACCGTCGTTCAACATGCCTTCGCCGAACGTGTAGTTCGAATCGGTTAAGCCAGTTATTCCCTCGTAAAGACCGAAGTCGGTATCTTCTGAATACAAGAGGTCATATGTTACTCCCTGGGCGTCTTCGGCGTCTTCCCAATCGAGGGTAGGCGCGTCGGCGACGGTCTCGCCGTCACCGGGCGAGAGGAGGTCGAAGCCAGCGGGCGGGATGTTGTACCAGGCGTATTTCAGATCGTCGTTCGTGTAATCGTAGTATGATATATGTGGGTTATCCGACGCGTCTAAAGCTATTGACGTGTACCGTCCCACGTATCCGGCCGTATCCACACTCTCAAACCGCCAGGTCGAGGCGTCGGAGCAAGCGTATTTCAGGTTTTCGTTCGTGGCGTCATAATACGAGATGTAAGCGCTATCCGAAGCGTCAAGGGCCAGTGACGTGTTAATCCCGACAACTCCCATCGTATCAATGCTTTCAAGTTGCCACGACGAGCCGTCGTGGTAAGCGTATTTCAGATCGTCGTTCAAATAACCGTCGTTATAAGATATATGCGGGTTACCCGACGTGTCCAAGGCTATCGATGTGTATCGCC
>CP070755.1:2453615-2502110 GCA_020348885.1 Candidatus Coatesiibacteriota bacterium
GTTGACCGAAGCCGGGTACGTCGGCGAAGACGTCGAAAATATCCTGCTGAAACTCCTCGTAGCCGCCGGCGGCGACGCCCGCCGCGCGCAAGTCGGTATCATATACATAGACGAGATCGATAAAATCGGGCGCCGTGCCGAGAACCCGTCGGTAACGCGGGATGTTTCCGGCGAGGGCGTCCAGCAAGCGCTGTTGAAGATAATCGAAGGTTCGGTCGCGAACATCCCGCCGCAGGGCGGCCGGAAACACCCGCACCAGGCGTTCATACCGTTGGATACCACCGATATCCTGTTCATCTGCGGCGGGCACTTCGAGGGGTTGGACGATATTATCGCGCGCCGGTCCGGCGAAACGGCCATAGGCTTCGGCGCCGAACTGAAGATCAATAAGTTCAAGAAGTCACCGCTTTCGGACGAAATCGAACCGGGCGACCTGCTCGAGTTCGGGTTGATACCCGAACTTATCGGGCGCCTCCCCGTTGTCGCGACGCTGGATGAGTTAACCGAAGACGAGCTTGTAACGGTGTTAACGAAACCCAGAAACGCCGTCGTCAAGCAGTACGAGAAGATGCTGGCGCTGGAGGGGGTGGAACTCACGGTTACCGACGGCGCCCTGCGGGCGATGGCCCGGGCGGCGGGCGAACGTGGCTCCGGCGCCCGCGGGCTCCGGGCCATAATGGAACGCTTTATGACGGACGTGATGTTCGACATCCCCGGCCGGGAAGACGTCGCGAGGGTTGTAATCGACAAAGCGACCGTCGAGAAGGACCGGCCGCCCAGGATAATCACAGTCGGCGGGTCGGAGATGGGGCTGGCGAGTTGAGGGAGTACCGAGAAACGATAGTGAAATCGGCGGGCTGTTGGCCCGCCTTTATTAATCTTCGAATCATCAATAGTATTCCGAGAAAAGTAATCCCGGGAAAATAGCGAGTATTTAGAATCGGGCGTTCATATTAACGTAGAAGTAATGTCGGGTAGGAACGAATACGGAGTGATACCCGTTTCCGTCTGGGTCGTAACCGATATTAACTTCTTTTTCAGGTATCCTAGTCTGGTAGTTAGGAACTATTTTAAAATGGCCCCCGGCGAACGTAAACGCGGCGCCGACGATGCAGTACAGATACTTATCGTACGTTTCATCGTAGTTTTCCGTTTTCCACCAGTCGCGGCTGCCGGTGTCAGGTTCTACGAAGTCGAAACGCCCTAATACGTCGAACCAGGGAAAAACGTGGGCCGTCGCGTGACCCGTAAATAGATAACTGACTACGTCTCTTTGGTACGGGCGCTTACCGGACCAATCGTCGAAAACGTCGCCTTCAACCCGTTCGAAATAACCGGTTCCAAGGGTCAAGTAACGATGGTCGAAACCTATAAGCGCGCCGTACGTATTGGCTTTGAAAGGTCCAAAAGTTATGTCTTCGTCACCGCGAGACCAGTATTCAGTTTCGGTATCGCCGAATAAGTTACCGCAGTGTAGTAAACCGTTTATACTGAACCCCCCCAGAAACCCGAAGGACGCCAGAGGGAAGACACTCAAGCGGTATTCCGCGGCTTTTCCGCGGCCATATATGTCGCCGTCGGTGAAGGAAAAATGATGCGTTAAATAATCCGGAAATACATCGCCGGCGATTCCGGCTCCGAACTTCTCTTCGTCGATAAAATTGTGGTCTTCCACGCCTACGCTTTTGACGAAACGCCAACCCCAGAGTTCGTCTTCGTAATAGACCCAGGGCGTTTTAACCAAACCTATATATAGTTCGTGCCGCGGGATCAGGTTAGCGAATCCTGCATACGCGTAACGTATATAATTCGACCCATAGTCGCTGAGAACTAGTTCTGCATATAAGTCGTCGGTAACGTCCAACTTAAAACCCAAATACGCGGCACCCAACCCGAACGAGTTTCTGTACTTCCTTTCCGTCTCCGTCGTCGGTCTACCTTTTACTTCTTTCTGCTCTTCCGTCAGGTTTAAGTAGTAGTAAGGCGATACTTCGCCTATTATTTCGAGCGGGAGGTTCGGGAGTTCAACGGCCCGCGCGTTAGGTATAACCCACTGTACAAAAAGCGCGATAACGAAGGCGAACCGGTATCTCATAATAACTCCTCTTCGCACAGCCTTCGGTAACTCGTAGTTTCGTTGGATCTAAAAGATAAGGTCCATATTGACATAGAACCTGTGTTCCGTCGTTACGAAATACGCGGGGTGATAATCTTCGTATTGATTCTCGGCTATATTGTATCTCATTTCGGGAAATCGGGTTTGGTAGTTGGGTACGAACTTAAAATGCCCTTCGTAGAAAGTGAACCCGGCGCCGGCGGTAACGTCCAGATACGCGTCGAAACTCTCGTCCCAGTACGGCGTGTACTTTTCATCCCTGCGGCCCGTGTCCGGGTCTACCAGGTCGAACCGGCCGAGTAAGCCGAACCACCCGGATAAGTGCGCGGTACCGTACCCCGTAATAAGCCGGCTTTTCACGTCTTTATAGTAAGGTTCGTGGTAAGGCGGGTCTTCGTGATATTCGTGAAGAATACGCCCGCGGATATGTTCGAAATACCCTGCGCCGAGCGTAAAAAAACCGTGTTCGAAACTTACAAGCCCGCCGTAACATAGTTCCGTAAACGGCCCGAAGGTAAGGTCGACATCACCAGCGTGCCAGTAAAACGTGTATTCGTCCGCGAAAAGGTTGCCGTAGTGGACGAGCCCGTTTATACTTAAACCGGCGAAAAAGCCGGAAGTAGGCGGAAGGAAGAACGTTACCCTGTATTCGACGTCTTTTCCACGTTCATTACCGTAGTAGTCGCCGCCGGGTTCAAAACCACGGCCGTTCGTAAACGTAACGTGATGTTGGACGTAACCTTTGACGACGGTTCCTTCGACGCCTATACCGTAGTCACTTTCGTCGACAAAATCGAATTCATCTACTCCGACGTGTTTGACGTTACGCCAACCCCATATCCCGTCTTCGTAATCGACCCAGGGCATTTTAACGAGGCCAAGGTACAGTTTATGGCGCGGTATCAGATTGTCCAAACCGACGTAAGCATATCGTATAAAATCGTCCGTATCTTCGGAATAGTAAAGAGTCAGTTCCGCGTCTATATTTTCGGTAACGTCGAAATCGAATCCAAGATAAGCCGTTTTGACATTGAAGCCGTTGTAGTATTTACGTTCCGTATCGGTAACTCGTCTTCCCTTTACTTCCTTTTGAGTTTCGGTCAAGTTCAACCAATAGTAAGGCGAAATTTCGCCCGTTATTTCGACCGGCAAACCCGGGAGGTCGATAGCTCCGGCCGAAATTGTAGCAATGGTAAGGAGGACTATAATAAAAACGCCCGGTACGTTTTCTATGGGCTTCCGATTGTATAAGACGTTTATTCGCTTTCGTTCCATTCATCCTTAATATAAGGAAAAGTTGTCCGTCTTTCAAGTGTTTCTATCGCAGGATATTCCACTTTTATCGCGCCGCAGTAAACGGGCGAACGCGGTTCAGGCGGCCGCCTTTTCGTTTTGCCTTGACTTTCCCCGCCCGTCAGAATAAATTGGAACGTGGAAGTATCGTGATGCCATGACGGAGACGCGAGACAACGTGGCCAAGGTTCCGTTCGTTTCGGTGATAATCCCCTGCCGCAACGAGCGGGACTACATCGAACGGTGCCTTGAGACGGTATTCGCCCAGACCTGGCCGGCGGACCGACTCGAGGTCATCGTCGTCGACGGTATGAGCGACGACGGTACCCGCGAGATACTAGCCCGTCTGGTTAACCGGTACCCTAATTTAGAAATGGTCGATAATAACGAACTGACCGCGCCTACGGCGATGAATATAGGCCTGGGCGCGGCGCGGGGCGATTTTATCGTAAGGGTGGACGCGCACGCGGCGATACCGCCCGAATACATCGAGATAGGGGTCGGATACCTCGAAAAACACCCGGACGTATGGTGCGTCGGCGGTCCCCGCAACAGGGTGGGAGAAACCCCGGAAAGCGAGTTGGTGGGCACGCTCTCGAGCAGCGTGTTTACGACCGGCAATACCTACAAACGGGTCGGCGGGTACGAAGGGCCGACGGACCAGGTGGCGTACCCTATCTGGCGCCGCGTAGTTTTCGATAAAATCGGCCGTTTCGACGAGGATATGGTCCGAAACCAGGACGACGATATAGACGTACGCGTGCTGAGCGCCGGCGGGATAATTTACCAACTCCAAAGGCTACGGGCGACGTATTACGTTCGTAGTACGGTCAGAAAAACTTTGCGGCAGTTCTTCCAGTACGCGTACTGGAAGCTCTTCGTGTTGAAGAAGAACGGCCGATTACCCGACTGGAAAGCGGCGGTTCCGACGGCGTTCTTTCTATCATTAATCGTTTTGGGGGTTATCGGTGGGTTCTGGATGCCGGCGGCTTACGCGGCGTTGGGAATCCTGGCGGGTTACGTTCTCGCCGCCGTCGCCTTCGCGTTCCTTACGGCTTTTAAATCCCGTTTATGGTTCTTACCGATTGTCCCGTTTCTCTTTGCCGCGCTGCACGCCGTTTACGCGTGGGGCTTTCTGAGAGGTTTCATTGACGCGTATATATTCGGCCTGACGGCCGCCGACGCCGCGGCCAAGGTATCTGCTACGAGGATTACGAGGTAGCGATGGCTATATAACAAAAAAACCCGGGCTCTCAGCCGGGTTTCGTAATTAAATGCGTTTACTTAACGCCCCGTCTTCTTAAACAGGCGAGCGGAGTCTTCGAGGCGCCCGGTGAGCATGCTGGCGGAGACGGTCGCCGCGCTCACTATATAAACCTTTACGTTCGCGTCCGTTAATCGCCTCGCCGCCGAAAATGTCGTAACCGCGGCGGCGAATTCTGCATCGACCGGTTCCGGGGGTCCGGGCCGACGGTCGCCGCCCAATCCAAGTTCGTCGGCGAACTCCGCCGATAAGCCGTAGAGTATACAATCGTAGTAGACTTCGCGGCCCGAGAGTATGTGTTTTACCGCGTCCAGGGCCGCCTTACCCATCTCCCCCAAATAACCTACCGATACGAACGGGCGTTCCGAGTCCGCGACGGGGAGTACCGACTCGCCGTCCCATACTTGGGGCTCCAGCCGCGTTAAATCGTACTCCACGACAGCGGTTACGCCAGGCTCGGTATCGGCACTTAGCTCGTTCCCGTCGGCTCCCATCGCCGCCGCGACTTCCGCGAATAACTTCTCCTCCAGTTCGCAAACTCCACCAAGGGCCGCCCCCGAGAAACGAACGAGACCTCCAGAAAGCGTACCGCGTCCCACCTGGCCTAATAAATAAAGCGCTACGTCCGCCGGGAGGATACCAGGTCCAAGTTCGCCGCCGCAGATTAAATCGTAAACGGGGTCGCCGTCACTTCCATTTGCCTTCTTCGTAAACATAGTAGGGCACGAAACGGATTTCCAACCCGGCCTTCGACCCGAACGAACTCATTAATTCGCCGGTCGCTTCGTCGATAGTGTCGTTCGTCGGAGGTCCGGGGCCGGTGAGAGTAACTACCAGCGTTTCGCCGTCTTCGCCGTCAACCCAGTCGGCGGCCGCGATTGAGTATCCTTTCTTCGCCGGGAAGTGTTCGTTTAGCAGGGCGTTGACCTTGTTCCCCCGGTTCTGAAAGCTTATGTCCGTCGCCAGAAAGTAAGCCATCGGCGCGGCTACGAGGAGCGCTAAAGCGACGGCTACCTTAATCGCCGCGGCGCGGCCTTCGCGGCCTTTCTTTCCCCGCACCGGCGAATACCCGAGCGCTATAAACACTAGCGTAGTTGCCAGTCCGATAGCGATTATATTCGCTAAGAAAAGCAGCCCCGCACCCAGAATAATCGCCGGTTCCAGGTTCCCGATACCGATTCCGACGGCGCCTAATGGTGGTACGAGCGCCGCCGCGATCGCCACACCCGGCAGAGACGCCGAAAGGTGCTTGTAAGCGAACGTATACGCTCCTGCCAACCCGGCGGCGAAAGCGACGCCCAGGTCGAGCAGCGTCGGTTCCGTCAAGGCCGTAACGTACCGGCCTTCGACGAAACCGGGCGCGAGTATCGCGACGGCGGTGGAGAACAAAACCGCCGCCAGGGCGCCACCGGCGATCGAACTTAAAACCTGGCGTATTAGTTTTAAGTCGCCGCGAGAGAACGATAAACCGACGGCAATCACCGGCGACATCAGGGGCGCCACGAGCATTGCGCCTATAATTACAGGGATGCTGTCGAGAAGGAGCCCGAGCGTAGCGATGACCGCCGCGACGGCGGTCAACACGTAATACGTTTGGTCCGGTTTGGCCGCGCTCGCCAGGATGTCGTACGCTTCCCTTTGAGGCGTGAGTTTCGGCCTCGACCGGAAGATTCTTCTGATCGGCATTTTCGCTGCCTACTTGGCGCCGGCGGCTTTCTTGGATAGGGCTTTCTGCGCTTCGTCGACCACCTTCTCTATCTTCTCGACGGCCGCTTTCGTTACTTTCTCCGTCTCGTCTTTAACGTCGGCGGCGAATTTGGCGATATCCTCCCGGGTTTCGGCGCCGGCTTTAGGCGCGAAGAGAATCCCGAGTACGCTTCCTACAATACCGCCTACGATGAACGATAGGAACATCAATCCCGTGGTCTGTCCAGTACTATCGGCCATGCTTACTCCTTTAACGATATGGTTACTGGTTATTCTTTATCTTCGGTGGCGCCGCCGGAAGTTACCGGTTCAGTACGTTCGGCGGCGAACCTGTCGCCGAAAATCTTCGTAACGAAGTCGGTTACCAAACCGACGACGTTAACTATAACCGCTATTTTGCTTATCAGGTTATCGTTGATGAAAGTAATCGTACCGGCGACCTTTCCGACGACCTCCCGGACTCGGGACGCCGAGTCCGCGAGTTCGCCCGATACCCTAGCAGCGTTGTCGGCCGTCGTTCTGGCCAGTTCTATCGTCTCGCGTACGTTTTTCATCGTCTCGGGCAGTTCTTTTTCGACGTCGCCGACGACTTTATTAAGCCCGCCCAGAGCATTCCCGAGACGTATCAGGGCGTAAGCCAGCGTCGCCCCGACGACTACGAGGGCGAAAGCCCCCGCATAATATAAAAAGGCACTTGGTTGCATAAATACTCCGAGTCAGTAAGTTATTTACCCGCTAACGGCGAAACCTCCAGCAGACGCCGCACAATCGCCGGTAGTATTCGTACTAAACGTTCGATCTCCTCTTCAGTGTTATACCGCCCCATGCTTATCCGGATGGAACCGCGGGCCACCTCCGGTTTGATACCCATAGCAAGGTGTACGTGCGACGGTTCCGGCGACCCGGAACTGCACGCCGAGCCTGTACTTACAGCGAAGCCCTCCGCGTCGAGAGCCAGAAGGATTGCTTCGCCATCTAGGCCGGGGAAACATACGTTCACCGTCCCGGGTAATACGTTCTCCGGGTGACCGACGATTATTGCTTCGGGCATATCTTCGTTAACCGCTTTTACCAGCCGTTTGCGGAGTTTGCCGAGGTGGTCCGCTTCTCGCTCCTGCCCATTGACGGCCATCTCGAGGGCCTTGGCCAACCCGACAATTCCGGCGGCGTCGGTTGTACCGGCCCGACGCCCGCCCTCCTGATGCCCCCCGTGGATGATCGGCTCGAGTTCGACGCCGGAACGTACGTACAGGGCCCCTACGCCCTTAGGGCCGTAGAACTTGTGGGCCGCGATAGCCAGCATATCGGCATTAAGTTGCCCGACGTTCACCGGCAACTTACCGATCGATTGTACCGCGTCCGTGTGGAATAGAACGCCCCGTTCGCGGCAAATCCTGCCCAGTTCCGTAATCGGCTCGACGGTCCCGACTTCGTTATTCGCGTGCATTACGCTAACGAGGACGGTATCGTCGCGAATAGCCGCTTCCAAATCGCCGGCGTTCACCGTCGCGGTCTCATCCACCGGCAAGTAAGTTACGTCCCACCCTTCCTCCGCGAGCCAATCGCAGGGTTCCAGTACCGCCGGATGTTCCACCGGCGTCGTGATGACGTGGCGGCCCCTGTCGCGATAATTGTACGCGGCTCCTATAACGGCGAGGTTGTCCGCTTCGCTGCCGCCCGCCGTGAAGACGATTTCGTCGGGAGACGACGCGCCGAGGAGCCCCGCCACCTGCTCGCGTCGTTTCGCGACTTCGCGGCCGACCGCTTGTCCGAGTCGGTGGATACTCGACGGGTTGTAACCCTTTTCGGTGAAGAAAGGCGACATTTCCTCGACGACGGCCGGGTCGCAGACGGTTGTCGCGTTGTTGTCAAGATATACTTCGTTCATACGTCGGCCCTTATACGGGATGGGATATTATCAAATATAACAGGTTCAGTCAATATAATCCCGGCGGGTTATAACCGACCTTGCGCATTCCGTTTTTAACTACCGACGGGACTTGACGTTGTTCAACCCCTATCGTAAGATGACGCGATGAGTCGTTGGGAAAAGCGGGTCGCCGCTGTCGTATTCGTACTCCTCGTCGCCGTGCTGGTCGGGCAAATATGGTGCCGGCCGGTTGACCGGGACGAAGGCTTCTGGCTATACGTCCCCTGGCGTATAACCGAGGGCGAGATGCCGTACCGGGACTTCGCGTTCCCCCATTTACCGCTGGGCGCGTTATACTATGCGGGTATGGCCGTTATCTGGGGGCCGTCGCTTTACCTCTCGCGCAACTTCAACGTCGTTCTCATACTATTATCTACCGCGATCATAACTTGGGCGTTCCTGCGCCGCGGGATGAAGGGCGCGGCGGTCGCGTTCCCGTTTCTATATATCGGGTCGTCGCTGGTCCTCACGTGGCTGGTACCGGTCAAAGCGTACGCGCCGGCGTGCTTCGCGCTCTCGGTCGGCGTCGCGGCGGCTGTATCGCCACGACCGGAAAGCCGTACCGGTTTATTACGGGCTTTCGTGCTCGGGCTGGCGTTGGGAGTCGCGGCGGCGGCCCGACTCCAATTACTGGCGCTTCTGCCCTTCGGCGCTCTCGTGCTCTGGCTTGACGGGCGCCGGGAAACTTACGGTCGCTTAAAAGCGGTACTGCTATACGTGCTGGGCTATCTCGTTATAGCGCCGTTTATAGTATATTACAGAGTAACCGCCGGCGACGCGTTCGTTTTCAACGTCCTTACCGTACACACCCTCTTCGTCAGCCAAAACGGTTTTTTCGGCGGGCGGTTGGACGCTTTAGTCGACCTCATAAAAGCAGCGGACGTCGTATTACTCGCTGCGTTCGCTCTGGCGTCCCTCCGTACCGAGAAGGCCCGCGCCGCAGTGGGGCCGTTCGTCTTCGCGGCCGTTCTCGTACTCGTCAACTTCCTTCCCGGCAGCGTACAGGCGCAGTACTTCTCGGCCGCAATCCCGGCGGCGGCCGCCGCCGGCGCCGTCGGTCTTGCGGCACTTTACCGGAATAAACGCACCGTCGCGTTACTCCTAATCGCCGTTTACGTAGCCTTCGGTACGGCGCGGCCGGCCGCAAAAATCATTTTCGGGCGCGCCCACAAGGAGTTGGTCGGCCCGGCCGAAGTTTACGCGGCCGCCGACATTCTTCGGGAGAACACGTACCCCGACGACGTCGTATATACCGGCTGGCCCGGGTACGCGGCTCTGGCCGAACGCCGGGTGATGCCCGGTTGGGAGTTGGGTTACTTCACCGATAGAATCGCCGAACGCTGCGACGAGGCGACCCGACGCCGATATCACCTGGTTACATACGAGGAGACGGCCGAGCGCCTGGCCGCCGGCGAGGTCGAGTTCGCGTTGCTGGGAATAGATACGGCGGGGGAGGTTGGGGAGACGGTTACGGAGCATTTCGAAGCCATTGGCGAATACGATGGCGCGACTCTATACACATCGAAGTAAGCTAAAGGTAATACCACGTTTTTTACCGGACGGCACTTACCGTACGGCAGACCGAAAGGCGTATTAACGAAACGATACCGGCGGTTCTAAACGCCGGAGTTTCACCAGCATAGCGCCGAGCGCCGACTTCGGTAGGCGAACTATAAGTAAATATGGTTCATATGCCCCACCCCCGCTCCACAATCCAAAACCTTGCCCGAACCGCCACCGTCTCGGTCGGCCGCGTACTCTTCTTCGGGACAGAACGTCCGCTCCCGCTAACCGACGATATACACCGCATACTGGTCGTCAAGGTCTGGGCCGTCGGCGAAGTGATTATGGCGACGCCGGCGTTCTGCGCTTTGCGGGAATTGGCGCCCGACGCCCGCATCACGATGCTGACCGGCCGGGCCGCGTACCCCGTGGTCGAATTATCGCCCCGCTTCGACGAGGTACTGGCGGCCGACGAAGCAGTTTTCCTGAAACCGAAACCTGCCGAGTTGTTATCTCTCGCAAAAGAACTTCGCCGCGAACGCTACGACCTGATCGTATCGCTCCATCACGCGTGGCAGTTCGGGATTTTCGCGGCGTTGACAGGCGCGCGCTACAGAGTCGGCTTCGACCGCGCTGGCGAAGGTTTCGCGTACACGGCCCGGGTCGTCCAGAAACCGGGGCGACACCAGGTAGAAGAGTACTTCGGCCTCGCAAAAGCCCTCGGGGCCGGCGGCGAACCCGGCCCGCTGGAAGTATTTACCGACGAGAGGGACGAACGCTACGCTGATGAGACGACGGAACGATTGAAAGAAACCGAGAAACCCGTCGCCCTCGTCGCCCCCGGCGGCGGCGTTAACCCGAAGACTAAGATGCCCGAGAAGCGGTGGCCGACCGAACGGTACGCGTCGCTGGCCGAGATGCTCGCGCCCGACTTCACCGTCGCCCTGGTCGGCGGGCCCGGCGACGAGGAGGCCGGAGCCGCGGTCGCGGGTAAACTAAAAGCGGGGGTATCCAATCTAATAAGTCGTACGACGTTCCGGGAATTGTATGCGTTGTTGTCCCGTGCGAACCTGTTCGTCGGCAATGACTCGGCGCCCATGCACTTGGCTGCCGCCGCGGGGACGCCGACGGTCGCGGTCTTCGGTCCGACGGACCCGACGCTGAACGGCCCGTGGTCCGACCGCGCAAAAGCCGTAACCCGTGATACCGACTGCGCGCCCTGCTACCGTGACGGGTATTTCCCCGAGTGCGACGACCGCCGGTGCCTAGAAAACGTATCAGCCGCGGAGGTTTACGCGGCCGTGACGGAATTCCTTGACAGTCTTGAGGATAAGTGATAAATACTTCGGACATCGAAACCGATTCACGGAGGAAATCATGAAGAGATATCTCCCAGTTATCGTACTCGTTATCGCCGTCGGGTTGTTTATCGGTTGCGGCGGCGAAGAGGAAGACGGCGACAACGGCGAACTAACCGGCCCGGGCAAGTTCGAGAGTTTCGAAAAAGCCATCGCCGATACGAAAGCCCTCGCCGACTGCGCCGTACTCAAGAAAGACAAAGGACTCGCGACGTCGGCCGCCGAAACCGCCGAAACGTCCTGGGAAGACGTAAAAACGAACTTCCCGGCGGAGCCGCCCGCCAAATTCGAGGGCGATACCGAATGGGCCGACCGCGTCGATACATTGATACGGCTTACCGGCGACGTTGGCGAACAGGCCGCTGCCGAGGATTTCGAAGCCGCGGAGGCGAGTATCCGGGAAATCCAGAAGCAGCTTCTGGATCTCGACGATATGAACAAGATTAGTACCGCCGGCGACGAAGTGATACGTCTGCTTATCCTGACCGACCAGCTTATAGTTGCGTTCGAGGAGGACCGGGACGAGGACGCCAAACACGTAATGACCCAGATATTCGAAGCCCAGCAGAACTTCTTCGGCGCGCCGATTCCCGACGAAGCCCGGGACCGTCAGGACGAGTTCTACGATATGAAAGACAAGGTTTACGACAGCATCGAGGAAATGCAGGAAGCGCCCAACCGCGAAGAGCGGATTATGAAGATGAACGAAATGAAAACCGTAATGACCGAGTTCTGGGTCGAGTTCGGGTAAAAGTGAACAAACCGCTTAAAGACCGTGTCGAAACGGGGAGAATCCCGTATCTCGGCGTCGGTACGGCGGCCGTCGGCGCTATCATAGGTTTGATAGAAGCTGCGCTCGTCCTGTGGCTCGACGTCGAGGTAACCGTTGACCTCGCGGGCGCGGTCGTTTTGGGCCTTGTAAACGCCGCCGCCATCGCGGCGGCTTCTTTGCTGTTTGGGCTCGTGTTGGAGTTTATACTGAGGGCCGTCCCGCGCCGAAGACTGACCGGCGCCGAAACGCGTTCTCCGCGGGCGTTAATCAGTCGTTTCCTCGGGCTGTCGACGCGAGCGCTGCCGGAACGACGGAAACGGAACCGGCGGACCCGCGCCGCCGCGACGGCCGTCGCGTTCGCGGTTCTCTTCTACGGTCTGTACCACGCCAACACGTACCTGCCCGGAAAACTACACCCTTTAAGTTTACTGGCGGACGTTGCCATAATAGCGACCGCATACGGGATACTACGGCTTGCGTCGATATTAGCGTTAAAGACCGTTTACGTCCGGGGCGCGTACGCGGTGACGTTCGCGGCCGGCGCCGGCCTGATTATAGCCTACGGCCTGGGGCTCGGCGCCGCGCCCAAAATCGTATTATACGAAACCAAACCGCTGGCCGCCGATGGGCCTCACTACAATGTCCTGTTAATAACCCTCGACACGACGCGCGTTGACCGGTTCGGATGCTATGGAAGTGAACGAAACCTCACCCCGAACCTTGACGCGTTGGCCAAAGACGGGCTGCTGTACGACAAAGCGTACTGCGCGATGCCGCTGACGGGGCCCAGCCACACAGCGATACTTTCCGGTCTACGTCCGAGGGAAACGGGCGTCGTACAGAACGGATTGGTCGTCCCGGAGGAAATCAATACGCTGCCCGAGATATTCGCCGCGTCGGGATATAGAACCGGCGCGGTCGTCGGCGCGTTCCCGGTCTCGTCCAAACTCGAGTTCGACCAGGGGTTCGAGTTCTACGACGATTACTTCTCGCCTTTTAACGCGCTCACGAGGTTGACCTTCGCCCGTTTCGCCGGCGACCTCGGCCTCGTTCAAACCAAAGCACGCCTTCAACGGCGCGCGTCCGAAGTAACGGACCGGGCGCTCGCGTGGTTGGACAGCGGCGACGGGCGGCCGTTCTTCCTCTGGGTACACTACTTCGACCCGCATACGCCCTATGACCCGCCAGTCGAGTTTTCCCCGCCCGGCGGCTACGGTCCGCCGGAGGTCCGGGCGTACGACGGTGAAGTCGCGTATATGGACTTCGAAGTCGGGCGGTTGCTGGACTACATTACCGAGAACGGCCTTATGAGTGATACCGTATTAATAGTGACCGCCGACCACGGAGAGTCCCTGGGCGAACACGATTATTACTGGGACCACGGGCGTTACGTTTACGAACCGTCCATGCGCGTCCCGTTGATAGTCGCCGGGCCGGGGGTCGAAACGAATGGAGCTTACGGTAAATTAATATCCAATTCGTGTATCTTCGACTTCGCTTTGGCCCTGGCCGTAGGCGAACCCCCGCCCGAAGTGGACGAACCACCCGTCTTCGGCGATACGCTCGAGGAAGGCGTTTATCGTACGATGTGGATTTCGCTAGCCGGCGATTCCATCTACAAGTTCATATCGAACCACGGCGCCGGGACCGACGAGCTTTACGATTTTATTAACGACCCTGGTGAACTGTATAACATCATCGAAAACGAAACGGAAGCGGTGGCCGAACTCGCCGAAGCCCTCCAAGAATTAGAAAGTAAACTCCCGCCGCTGCCGGAAAAATACTCGATGAGCGAAGAGACCGTCTCGCGGTTGAAAGACCTGGGTTACATCAGCGAATAAAACCGGCGGTAGACGGGGGATAGTATGGACGACACGCTTAAAAAAGCCGCCCACGTTACGTTAGTCGATTGCCTGGGCCTGAAAAAGGGCGACGCGGCCGTGGTCGTTACCGACCCGCCCACTTCCGAGGTGGGCGAAGCCCTTTTCTATGCCGCCGGCAACGCGGGTGCGGAACCACTCCTAGCGATGATGCCGACGCGGAAGATCAGCGGCGAAGAACCGCCGGAAGCCGTCACCGAGCTGATGAAATCGTGTAACGTTCTCGTCCTCGCGACAAAACGTAGTCTGTCGCACACCGACTCCCGGCGGGCCGCGACGAGAGGGGGAGTACGCGCGGCTTCGATGCCCGGCATTACCGCCGAGATAATGGCGAGGACCATGTCCGCCGATTACCGCGAAATAGCCGCCAGGACGGACCGGCTAATACGACGCCTGGAGGGCGCCGAACAGCTGTATGTGACGACGCCCGCCGGAACCGACATAACTCTGAACGTATGTGGTAAGGAGTTCGACGGCGATACCGGCATATTAACCGAACCCGGTTCCTTCGGAAACCTGCCTGCCGGCGAGGCCTGCACCGGTCTGACGTTGGAAGGGACGACCGGCACGGCCGTCTTCGACGGTTCTTTTGCGGACATCGGCGTGCTAAAAAACGCGGTTGAAGTGAAGTTCGAGAACGGGTTCGCCGTAAAAATCGAAGGCGGGGCCGAAGCGGCGATGCTCGAATCAGCATTGGACGGAACCGGCCCGGCGGCGCGTCAGATCGCCGAAATAGGCATCGGGACCAACGATAAAGCCCGCGTAACGGGCGTCGTCCTCGAGGACGAGAAAGCGATGGGTACTATCCACCTCGCGCTCGGTAACGACGTGGGTTTCGGCGGCAGCAACGACGTTCCGCTCCACCTCGACGGCGTGATTCGAACCCCCACGGTGAAGACCGATACCGACGTTACAATCTTAGATAACGGCGAACTAGTAATATAACCCGCCGCTTCGATTAAATAAACACACCTCATGAGCGATTTAATAATAAAAAACGTCGGCCAGTTTTTCGGAAAGGGGTCCGCGCCGTATCGGGGTGAAACCGCCGACAAAGTCGATATCGTCGAAGCCGACGCCGTTCTATTAGAAGACGGCGCAGTATCGGCGTTCGGGGATTTCGACGATCTAGCTGAAGGGAAACGCGATACGGAAGTCATAGACGCCAGCGGGCGCCTAGTTACGCCCGGGTTCGTCGATTGCCACACGCACGCCGTCTTCGGCGGGAGCCGTGCCGACGAGTTCGTGATGAGGACCCGGGGCGCGTCCTACCTCGAAATCTTCGAGGCCGGCGGCGGCATCCTTTCCAGCGTACGAGCCACCCGCGAAGCTTCCGAGGAGGAGCTATACGAATCGGGGCGCCGGCGTCTGGTGATAATGATAACTCACGGCACAACGACGATCGAGGTGAAAAGCGGCTACGGCCTGGATACCGAAACCGAACTGAAGCAATTACGCGTCGCCAGGAGATTAGCCGACGACCTTCCGCTCGACATCGTCCCTACGTTTATCGGCGCCCACGCCGTCCCTCCCGATTACAAAGACGAACGGGACATGTATGTGTCCCTCGTCTGCGAAGAGATGATACCGGCGATCACCGAAGAAGACCTGGCCGAGTACTGCGACGTCTTCTGTGACCGGGGCGCGTTTACCATCGAGGAAACCGAGCGTATATTGAAAGCCGCCGTCGACGCAGGGTTGAAGATACGCGTCCACGCCGACGAGTTCGAGAGCCTGGGCGCGGTCCCCCTTGCTGTCGAGTACGGCGCCGCATCGGTTGACCACCTGGCCGTTATCATCGATGACGATATCGAAACGCTCGCGGAAAGCGACGCGGTAGCCACCCTCCTGCCCGGGACTACCATCTATCTGGGGTCCGGGCACTTCGCGCCGGCTAGGAAGATGCTGGACGCCGGGTGTATCGTAGCCGTAGCCAGCGACCTTAACCCCGGCTCGTGTACAGCGGCAAGCGTCCGGACCGTGCTCAGCCCGGCGGCCGTCAACCTCGGTATGACGCCAGCGGAACTTATCCACGGTTGCACGGCTAACGCGGCCTTCTCCCTCGACCAGGCCGACGCAATAGGAACTCTCGAAATCGGGAAAAAGGCCGACCTCTGCATCTGGAACGCAACCGACGTAAACGACCTCGTCTATCGCTGGGCCGACCCTCGCGTTTACGCGGTTATCAAAGAAGGGTACGTAATCTATCGAGACGAAATCAGTATTGAGTAAAACCGCGATTGATCAATACACGGAAACGCCCTCGGCCCGGCCTTCCTTCCCGGCTTCTTTTTCTTGGGCGCTGTACGATTTCGCCAATACGATTTACTCGATGAACATCGTTACTATGTACTTCGCCCAGTGGGTCGTGGACGACCTGGGGCTGGAGGATATCTTCTACAGCATATCGTTCTCGGCGTCCATGGTACTCGTCGCTATTACGTCGCCGATACTGGGAGCCGTCGCCGACGCGCGGGGTAGGCGGCTCGCGTTCCTGTTCGCGTTTACAGTTCTCACGTGCGTATTCACCGCGTCTATCGCGGGGGCCGCCGCGGCGCCGTCGATCGCGGTCGCCGGCGTTCTCGGCCTGGCGCTGTTTTGCCTAGCCAACTACTTTTACGGCGGCTCGCTGGTCTTCTATAACGCCCTCCTGCCGGCCGTTTCGACGGAACGAACGATCGGCCGCGTATCGGGCTTGGGCGTCGGGTTGGGGTACGCCGGCGCCATAGCCGGTCTGTTGATGGTAATGCCGTTCGTCGCCGGGTCGCTACCCTGGTTCGGTTCCGGGCGGCCGGCGGCGTTCATACCGACGGCGGTGTTCTTCGTCTTTTTCGCCATCCCCGCGTTTATCTGGATAAAAGAACCGGCGGTTGCGGCCAAAACGGCAACACGCCCTGTCGACGGCTTGAAAAAGGTATTTCGGACGCTACGGGAAGCGCGTAAGCGCCCAAACGTCTTCCGGTTCCTTATCGCAAAGCTCTTCTACGAAGATCCGATAATGACGGCGATAATGTTTATGGCGGTCTACGCAAATGAAGTTATGGGAATGCCCGACGAAGCGAAGATCCCGTTGTTCATCGTATCGACTACTTTCGCCGTTGCCGGGTCGTTAGGCGCCGGTTTTCTCGCGGATTTTATCGGCGCGAAAAGGACGCTCGTCGCCGCGTTAATCGGGTGGCTTGCGACCTTCGTCGTAATCGCCGCGGCCATGCGAACGGAAATGCTATGGATCGGGGGCGCTATGGTAGGCACGTTCTTGGGCGCCACGTGGACCGCGGCGCGGCCGTTCTACACCTCCCTCGTACCGTCCGGCGAGCTAGGCGAATACTTCGGTCTTTACGCGCTGTCGGGCAAAGCCGCGGCGATTGTCGGGCCGTTACTCTGGGGTGCGGTAGTCCTCGCCGCTAGCGGACTCGGCCCGGGTAAATATCGAATGGCCGTTGCGTCGCTCGGGTTGTTTACGGTAATAGGGTTAATACTCCTGCTGGGCGTAAAAACGCCTGTAAGGGCCGCGCGGACGGTAGGATAAGCGATTTTGAAAAGCGTAAGCGACATACCGCGAACTGACGAACGGGATGTTTACCGCCTCGCGGCCGAGCTTACGGTACACCCGGCGCTTGCGCGCGTCCTAATCGCCAGGGGGATAACCAACGTCGCCGCTGCCCAGGCGTTCCTGAACCCTACGGCCGACGACCTAGGCGACCCCGGCAAATTCCCCTGCGTGCCGGAAGCGGCCGACCGGATACTCTCGACTATAGACTCCGGCGACCGTATATTCGTCGCCGGCGACTACGACGTCGACGGGCTTACCGGAACTGCTCTTCTCGTACGGACTATACGGGCGCTAGGCGGCGAAGTCGATTACTTCATACCGAACCGCCTCGAGGAGGGTTACGATCTTTCAGAAAGTACCGTCAGGCTGGCGGCCGAAAAGGGTACGCAACTGCTCGTTACCGTGGATTGCGGTACGCGAGCTATAGAACCCGTCGCGCTGGCAAAGGAACTCGGCCTTGACGTAGTCGTAACCGACCACCACCGGCCGGCGGAGACGCAACCTGACGCACCCGTCGTCAACCCCCATTACCTACCCGACGGGCATCCCGCTGAGAACCTATCCGGCGCCGGGATATCGTATAAAGTTGCATCGCGCCTGCTCGCGATGAGGCCGGCGACCGGTTTGCTGGACGAAGACCTGCTGCCTCTGGTCGCCCTCGGAACCGTTTGCGACGTAGTACCGCTCACCGGCGAGAACAGGACCCTCGCGCGACTGGGTATCGAGAGCTTCCAACGGACGGACCTGCCGGGTCTCAAGGCGTTGCTCGATACCGTCCGTATAACCGACGAGAAGATCAACTCGTGGCACCTCGCTTTTATTATAGGCCCCCGGCTCAATGCGGCGGGGCGCCTAGGCAAAGCCGAAGCGGCCGCCGAACTGCTCACGACCGACGACCCCGGCACGGCTTTTCGCACCGCGCTTTTATTGGAAGATTTCAATTATAAACGCCGCGAATTGGAGAAACGGATATTCGATGAGGTTACGGCGTCTATCGGCGCTGAACCGCCTAACCGGATGGCCGTCATCGCGGCCGCGGACGATTGGCACCCCGGCGTAATCGGTATAGTCGCGTCGAGGACGGTCGAGCTGTATGGTCGCCCAGCGGTTTTAATCTCGTTCTCGGGCGACGTCGGCCGAGGTTCGTGCCGCAGCATCCCGGCTTTTGACATCCACAACGCTCTTGAAGAAACGGCGGAACTGTTCGTACGCTTCGGCGGCCACCGTCAGGCGGCAGGGTTCGAGATACATAGAGATAACTACGCCGAATTCGAAACGAGGTTCCTGGAGTACGCCGACGAAAACCTGGCGCCCGCCGACCTCGTACCCGAAATGCACCTCGATGCGTGGATGTCGTTGGCCGAAGCGGACGCGTCCTTATGCAAGGACTTCGCAATGCTGGAGCCGACGGGCGTGGGCAATCCGCCGCCGGCGATGGTGTCGCTGGCCGAAGTCAAACCCGAAAGCCTGAGGGTATATAAGAACGAACACCTAGGGTTTACTGCCGAACTCGGGCCATCGCAAGTACGCGCGATCGGTTTCAGGATGGCCCGGGAACGGAACCTCGGAGAAGAAACCGATTACTATACGCTAATATACACGCCCAACCTCGACACCTGGCATGGTACGGAGAAGATGGAGCTGCGTATCTCCGCCGTTGAGCCTGCGGAACTCCCGGAACTCGATATAACGATCGCCGACATGCGCGGCGAGCCGCCCGACGAGACCGTAGCGGCGAACAGCGGGCCCGACACGGCCGTCTTCACTTACAGCACATCGACGTCGGTCTTCCCGGATTCAGTAATGCTGGTGGACGAAACCAGCGCCCCGACGATAAATAAATCGTTCGGCAGGTTAATACTATACGCACCGCCGTTCTGCGCCTCGTTGATGGGTATTTTGTCGTCGCTCGTTCGTACGGGCGGAACGCATATTTTCGCGTTCGGCGAAAAGCAAGTCGAGGAAGCTCGGGACGCTATTGCGGCTCTGTATCCCGATAAAAAACTCCTAGGCGAAATCTACCGGGCCGTTAAACGAACCGGTAATCTAACCGACGCGAACGAGTTGTTTCATCTCGCAGGCGTCGCGCGGGCCGAGGACGTATTCCGGGAGCTGAATCTGGCCGAAACTGACGGCGACCGTTTCGTGCTGAAGGAACGAGACGACATCGGACGACTGAAAACGTCGCCGACGTTCAATAGGTGCGCCGGGCTACGCGAAATCGGCCATAACTTCATCAAAAACCTCGCCGCCTGGCCCGGCGAAAAACTCGGCGAACTCGTATTTTCGGCGATTAACCTTGACAATCGCCGGGCCGTGTCCTAACATCTTTCGCGACGGCGGAACCGACCTATGCTGAGGATTAACGACATTCACCCCGATTCCCTGGGGGAACTACGTAAGCGTCCTGGCGAGAAGAAGCTAAACAGCGAGTGGGTCGAGTTGATTAATGTCGGTACCCGGTCGTTGGATATTAACAAATACTTTCTCGTAAATTCGACAGGCGAAGGCTTCAGTTTAATCCTACCGAATCGGGACTCTATCGTAGTAGCGCCGTTCCAATCGGTATTGATATTCTCCGGTAAACCCGACTCGCCCGACGACGGCCCCGCGTGTTTTCTAACGAACAGTGCCCTACGGCTCTTCCTCAGCCGCGACCGATATCTTTGGAACCCCGAGAAGGACGCCGCATACCTGTACGTTAACAAGCGGGCCTACCTACAAGACCCGCAATCGTACATAGATACGTACGTATACAAACGCCGGGCGGCCAAAGTGGTCATTACCGGCGAAGATTAATCGATAAGGGATACTCGGCCCGACCTCCGCGGAAGGGGAGCACAGTGAAAACCGAAACGTACGATAGCGACGCCAGGCGTCGTCATTTTATTGAGAAACGGGACCAGTTGACCGAACTGGTGGACCGGCCGGTCGTACTCTTCTGGGGGAAGTGGCCCGGGTACGACGTCGTGGCGTTGACCCTGGCGGACGACTTCACGCGCCCGACTTTCGTGATAGTCCATCCGGACGGGCGGACCGTCGCTTTCGCCCAGAAAATCGAGGCGAGCGCCTTCTACGACCTCGACGGGCTCGTGAAAACCCGGACGTACGAGGACAAGGGAGACCTTAAATCAGCGGTGTTGAACGAGTTACAGCCCGGAACACCGATACTGGCCGAGATTTCGAATGACTACTGGGGTTTCGATACGCTGCCGCCAGCTTACCTCGTTTGGCTTAACGAGAACTACGAAGTCGCAAGTGGCGGCGAGGTTTTTCTCCAATGGCGGGCGTGCAAAAAGCCCGGCGAACTAGCTCTGATGAAACGAGCCGCGCTGGCCACGCTAGAAGTGTTCGACGAGGTAACTGATATGGTGAAACCGGGAATACCGGAACTCGACATACTCGAGCACTTGCAGCACGCGGCTATCGACAGGGGCGACGACGTCGCTTTCCACCCCATCGTAGCGGCCGGGCCCCGGTCCACCGACCCGCACCCGGAACGACGGACCGACAACCGCCTGAAAACCGGCGACCGTCTAATCGTGGATTACGGCATCAGGATAAACGGCTATAATTCGGATATAACCCGCACGTTTATCGTCGGGGGGAACCCCGAGGACGACCCGTACTACGAGGTTACCCTTGCGGTAATCGACTTCGTCCGGTCAGCGGACCTTTCCGAGTACACGCTCCGGGGTTTCGGCGAAGCGATAACCGAGGTCATCGCTGGCTACGGTTTCGTCGGGTCGTTAAAACACGGCCACGGCCACGGCCTAGGCGTCGAGACCCACGACCCACACCCGTATGTCACGGACAAGGAGTTCCCTCATTGCGACGACCCCTTCGCCGAGGGGATGGTCTTCACGATGGAACCGGGGTTCTACGACGAGAACGGCGGTTTTCGTATAGAGGACGATTACGCGGTGCAGGGCAACCGGGCTGTACCGGTCCAGGAGTTGGAACTGTAACGACGGATAAAGAATAAAAAAAGTGGCGCGGTTTATCCGCGCCTATTTCCTATAAATAAGTATTGAAATAACCTCTACCCTTCTACTTCCCTCCTCGCATACACCTTAACCGAATGGGCCGGGCCGTCGGCGATGAAGATACCGCCGTGGGAATCAACGGCCAAGGCGCCCGGCGACGGCAAGTCCACGTCCACTCGCTCCAGCAGTTTACCGTCCTCATCGTATACCAGGACGCAACTTACCAAAGCCCGTTCCTCTTCGTTAGCGCGCCCGCGAGCTAGAACGAAAAGCCGGCCCTCCGGTTCCCAGGCGGCTTCTACGGGCATCGGCGCCGGGTCGCCCAACGGGACAACCTCGTGTAACACGTTGCCGTCCCCGTCCGTTACGATAACGCGCCCGCCGGCGCTATCCACCACCGCCAGTCGCCCGTCCCGGTACGCCACGTCCTCCGGCCCGACCAAACCCAAGCGTTCGCCCCAACGGTCTTTGATTTCGCCGCCGGTACCGAAAACCAACAATTCCGGCGGGTCGGCGTTAACTACGTAAACCGTATCACCGGCACCGGCGGCGACACCGAAGGGTGTTTCCAACACATCTTCGCCGAAAACGCGTAAGAAAACGCCGTCCGGCTCGAATACCGATACCCGTTTCGTGCCGAACTCGGCGACATACAGGTTGCCGTCCGGGCCGAACGCCGCGTCAACAGGAACGAAGAGTTCGCCCGGTTCTTTACCCATACGGCCGATGGTCGCGTAAAGGACGCCCGAACCGTCGAAAAGGTGAACCACGCTCATCTCCGATATATCGGCTACAGCGACCGTATCTTCGTCGTTTATCGCGACGCCGGACGGCTGCCAGTAATCGCCCGGGTACGAAAGTTCGGCTACTTCTACGTAGCGTCCGCGGCGTTCAGCGCCGCAACCTATCAGGGTAACCAAGATAAACGCGGCAGTGAGAATACGTTTAAAGTTACGTGAGAGATACAACGTATGCCTCCGGAAAACGAAGGAAACGCGTTAACCTATTCCCGCGAGGCGCAGAAACAGGTTTTCCAACGTTAGCTTCGTTATGCAGTTACGATCGATGGCGTCGGACGCGGCGTCGATTTCGTTGAGACCGTCGCGGGGCGACAACGGTAGGGAACGCGCAGTTTCGACGGCGTCCGCGAAACGACCACAATCCACCGCTATCTCGGGCGCGCCGGAACCGGCTACAAGTAAATCGCGGTAAACGTCGGTAAGCGCCCGTAAAAACCCTCTAGCCTCATCCCGTCCGGCGCCGAACGCGTCGGCGGCCGCCAGGCAATAAGCGGCATTCACGCCGTCGGTTAGTTTCCCGGTAAACTTGACGGCCGCCGCCGTCAAATCAAGATACGCCGGTCCGAGCACGCCAAGGGCCTTGATAAACGTACCCGAAGAACTCTTCGCGGCCCGGGCCGCTTCGTCCTTATCGAAACCGTACCGTTCGACCAAAACCGACGCCACTTCGTCGGTCGTTAACTCGGGGAACCTTACGTACATACACCTGCTTATTATAGTATCGAGTATATTTCTCGTATCGTGAGCCAGCAGAAAGAGCACCGCCCTGGGCGGCGGTTCTTCCAGCGTTTTCAACAGCGCGTTAGCGGCTTCGTCGGTCATACGCTCGGGCTCGAGTAGGGTGAACACCTTCCGGGGCGCTTCGCTGGGCGGGCGCCCGACCTCCTCCTGGAATTCCCGAACGCTTTCTATAAGGAACTTGTCGGTCTTACGTAGTTCGCCCTTGACGGCTTTATCGCCCCGGTGTTCGGCGCATCTTTTCTCGTAGAAATCCCATATCGCCGCTTCGTCGGGCCACCGCTCGGCGTAGTGGGGCGCCAGTCGCCCTACGAGCCAATAAACCAGAAAGTCCGGATGGGTGAACGTGGCCACCCTCCGGCAGCCGGCGCATTCGCCGCAGCCGACGTCGGGTTTCTCGCGGCATATAAAAGCCGCTGCGGCCGCGGCGGCGACGTCCAGCTTACCGACGCCGGCCAGCCCGTCCAACAGGTAAACCTGCGCCGCGCGCCCCGACGTAATAGTACGTCCGAGCCTTTCGCCGACCCTACGCTGTATCGATAGTTCCGCTAACGTCAATCCCGTTACCCGAAAAAAACGCGCCGCCGTTCCGACGGCGCCAATTAAAATAAAGAAGCGGTTAACCAAATAGAAAAAAAACGCGCCGTTAGGAAAGCTCCTCGATAGCCTTATTTATCCAATCGTCGCCCTGGCGCCAGAACTCGTATGCTTTCCCGTCGCCTTCGGCCTCCCGTATTACCTCGCGCTTGAGAAGCCTTACGACCAGATCTTTCTCGCCGTCCACAGCGGACGCGTAAAATCCGTATCCGCCGTCGGGGAGGGTCTCGGCGTACGCTTCGGGATAGAACTGGAAATTTTTTTCGCGGGTCATCGCCTTGAAGTCCTCCAATACGCCGGGGTCGGAATCGAAATTAGCAACCCCGGTTTCACCGTATTTATCGTAATAGTTCTCGGCGTATATACGGAACATACCCTCGCTGAAAAGTTTCGTTACTACCAGCGGCATTTCGGGCTCCTCTAGAACCACGTCCGGTTCGATACCGACGCCATCAATAAGGTTCCCGTCGGGCGTGTAGTAGTGAGCGATAGTAATCTTCATTCCGGGGAAGCTACCTTCCTCGTCGGTACCCACGGTAAGCGGGACGATACTTTGCACGGACGCTTTCCCGAAGGTCTTCTCGCCCATTATAATCGCTCGGTCGTTATCCTTCAACGCGCCCGCCACTATCTCCGACGCGGAAGCGCTACCCCCATCGACGAGCACGACCATTTTGCCTTTGGGGAAAACGGGCCTTTCTTCCGCATAATACTCCCGTTGTTCCCACTTCATCGAACGGCCTTTCGTATAAACTACGAGAGAGCCTTTTTCTAAGAACAGGTTGGATACGCCGACGGCTTCTTCGAGAAGGCCGCCGGGGTTCCCTCTCAAATCGAGTATCAGTTTATCCATTCCCTGGGCCCGGAGTTCCGCGATCGCGCCTTTCAATTCGTTGGCGCTGTCGGTCTCCTCGTTGCGCGAAAAATTCGTAAGCCGGACGTACCCGACATCGTCCGATACCATGAAATAATATGGAACCGACTCAACGCTTATGTTCCCCCGAGTTATCGTAAACTCGATAGGCTCCGGAGCGCCGTTGCGGAAGATCGTGATGGTTACGTCAGTACCCACGTCGCCGCGGAGTTTGGTAAGCGCCTCCCGGGTCGTTATGTCCTCGGTGGACTCGCCTTCTATCTCTATAATCTTATCGCGGCTCTCCAGGCCAACCCTCTCGGCCGGAGTACCTTCCAAAACCGACATCACCGTCAACGTATTGTCCTCGGGCGTTATCGAAATGGTAATCCCCAGCCCGCCGAACGAACCTTCCGTATCGTCTAACAGCAACCTGAAGTCTTCGGAATCGAAGAACATCGTGTGGTCGTCCAGCTCGTTCAACATACCTCGGACGGCGCCGTGTATCAGCGTCGTCGGGTCAACGTCGGTTACGTAGTTTATACGGATACGCTGGACTATCGTCTCGAACAGCTTTATCTCGCGGTAAAAGTCGCTGGCCTTCTCGTCCACGTCCGCGCTGCTAAACAGCACCGGAGAGAAGACAAGCACAGCGGCGAATATCGCTATATGAATCGTACTCAACGCTCGCTTAATGTACCTCTCCATATCGGTCTCCCTGTTATCCAACATCAAGAACGGTTCGGCTTTCTTATCGCATTTACCGCTCTTTAGACATAGCTTCACGGCTTAAAGTTTATTCGTATATAATCCGCCCGATTCGCTACGGTCTTTAGTCCTGGTTACGGGATTTCTCGACTATATCGTCCAGATTAATATCGCCACGGGCGACGCCGGCGATGACCTCCGGGTATATTTCATGCTCGACTTTCAATACCCGGGCGGCCAACGTCTCGGGAGTATCGTCGGGCAATACGGGTACCTCCCGCTGCGCGACTATCGGCCCGTGGTCGTACAACTCGTCCACCAAATGAACGGAAACGCCCGAAACCTTATCCCCCGCCGCCAGTACGGCTTCGTGAACCCTGACGCCGTACATCCCCTTGCCGCCGTAGCGCGGCAACAGCGCCGGGTGGATATTCAGGATACGGTTTGGAAAAGCCTTTATTAAGCGCGGCCCCCTCTTTTTCATATAACCCGCCAAGCATACTAGCTCTACTCCCCCGTTCCGTAGCACTTCTACTATCGCCTGGTCGAGTTCCTCGTCGTCGGGATAATGGTAGTTCGACAGGTGAACCGCGTCGATCCCGTGGCGTCCGGCCCTTTCCAGAGCTTTCGCGCTGGAGTTGTTGCTGATGACCACGACGACGCGCCCCGGTATCTCGCCGGTCTCGCAAGCGTCGATAATCGACTGAAGGTTGCTCCCGCCGCCGGACGCAAGAACGCCAATGTTTAAGGTTTTGGGGTCGTCCGAGCTCATTCGAAAGCCACCCAATTCCCCGGGTTTATCGCCTGCCCGTCGCGGCGTATCTCGAAATGAAGCATCGCTTCGTCGCAGTATCCCGTATCGCCCACCGTACCGATAACCTGCATCTCCGATACGCGTTCGCCGACGGCCACGATTATATCCTGGCAATGGGCGTACACCGACGTATATCCGTATCCGTGGTCTACGATAATCGTTTTCCCGTAACCTCGGAACCAATCCGCGAAAATAATTTCGCCGTCCATAATACTCTTCACGTCGCGGCCCAGCGGCGCCCGGATGTCTATACCGTCGTTTATGGTTACCGTACCGTAGCGGCTATCGTGGACCCGGCCGAACTCGCGGATTACGGTCCCTTTGGTCGGGCCGTTTACCTTGCCGTGTTCCTTCAACGGGTCACGGGTATGGCGAACCGGTCCCGCCCCTACGCCGGTCAGTTTTTTTATCTTCGCCTCGAGAGCCGCTTTCTCCTGTAACATCTCTTTCAAGCGGGCTTCCAGAGCACTTTTCTTCTTCTTTATGCCCGAAATTACGCCGCGTTTCTGGACGCGTCGACGCTCGAGTACATCCTTTTCCGACAAGGTCATCTCTTTTAATTCTTCCAGGCTTTCGAGCTCGGCCGAAAGTTCATCCTTGGATTTTTGGATCTCGGCTTTTTTTCGTTCAATCGCACGGCCAAGCCGCCGGTCTTCCTCGGCGATACGCGCGAGGTATATCAACCGGCGGTTCAGGTCCGCCGCGTCTTCGGCCGACACCAAGATTTGCACCATCGGATAGCGGCCGTATTTGTATATCAAGCGTAAATGCCGCGCCAGGTCCGCCTGGCGGGCCGCCAGCTCTGTCTCGGCACGGTCGAGGTCCCGTTCGATAACCGCCATCCGCGCTTTGGCTTCCACTATCTCGGTCAGGATTTCGGCGAGCGTTTTTTCTATCTCGTCGATGTGCTTATCTATCTCGTCCACCTGAGCGAACGCGAGGCGCATCTCTCCCGCCGCTTCGTCTATCCCTTTCCTATGTTCGGCGATACGCTGTTTAAGCTTCTCCAACTCCGCTTTTTCCGCGCCGCCCTGGCCGTAAACCGTGTCGAACGAACCGAAAAACAACAAAACGGCGGTAATTACGACGGCTAAAAGCCATGTTTTACTCGTATATCTATGTAGCCTTCTCATAATGATTCGTTAAAGACCACTACCACCAAATCGAGAAATACCGGCATTCGCCGCAAAGCGGTACGTCGTCGAAACCTTTCGTCAGGTGTTTTTCACGGTACGACCGTAAAGGTTCGCCCCGCCAGACTTCGGCTACGGACGAATCACCCGCGTTGCCCAATTGTACTTTAGCGTCGTAGTCCTTACAACATATCGGAACGGTCCCGTCCCAATAAACGTTAATCTGGCCCCACAGGTGGATACAGGGTTCCCGGTTCCCGGTCGTCCGTTCAACGTGAGGCGTCTCCACATCCGGCGGGAGTTCGATCTGCTCCGCCCACGACTCGGGCCGGCGGAAAACGATTCTGTCCGTCAAGGGGCCGAAAGTTTTCCTAACAAGCTCTTTCTCGTTCTCCGTCTCCGGTAATATCAGCGTATCCAACCTGATAAACGGGCGCCCGTTCCGACGTAGCGAAGCCAGGTACTTAACGTTCTCGTAAACTTCTCCGAAATCGAGACCGCGGCGTACTCGGTTAAAACTACCGGCGGTCGCGCCGTCTATAGAAAGGTCCACGCCGTCGAGACCGGCCCCGACGAGAGCGCGCGCCCTGTCGGGAACGAGCAGCGACGCGTTCGTGAAGAAAGAGACGCGCCGAACCCCGGCCCGCTTCGCGTATTCGACCTTCTCCTCAAGACCTTTATCGATTAGAGGCTCGCCAAACCCGGAAAGAAACATATCGGCCCGGCCGGCCGTTTCGTCGGCGAGCTTCCGAAAAAGCTCCATAGGCATAACGCCCAATTCGCGTTCCATCCGCCCCCTCGTACAGTAAAGGCAATCGGCGTTGCACAACCCGGACGTTTCCACCGAAACGAGCGGCGGAAACTCCTCGGACCTACTTACCCGATACCGTATTCTGCGCTTGTAAAGTGCATCGTACAACGGATTACGAACCACCCACTGCCGGGACAACAACCAGTAAGCGAACTCACGCGGTTTTTCGGAACCCCTTATCGTCCAATGTAATTTCTCGTAAAGGCCCATCTATCTACGGGTTTTTCGGGCCGCCAAAGCTCGCTCGAAAAGCGCGATCGCGACAGCTCCAAAGTCCTTCTTCTCGGCCGGGACGAAACGCTCGGCGACGAAAACGACATCGGCACCGGCATTGGCACATTCCTTCAGCCAGTCTCCGAAATTCGAAATCCCTAACTCCAGTAATACTTTATCGGTCCCTAACAACGCCTTTTTACGGCCTAACGTTTCGCTCCCGAAAGACTTGACCACGTACGCCCCCGATTGGCGTTCGATTAACACGGTCCGTTTACCCGCTTCCTCGGCCGTACCGTCCGTAACGAAGCAAACTTCGGAACCTTTGACATTTCCCAGTACTTTCGGGACGATACGTCCGGTTGCAATCGGAACATCCGGGTTTATTGAACGTATCGCGGACGTCAGTTTCTTCGAACTCGTTCTTTTCCAGTTATCGCGCTTCGGCGCCGTTACGACGACCATATCGGCCGATGAAACCGAATATGCGTCAGCGTATTCGCGGAGTTCATCCGTGGTCGCCGTCTGGTTGACGACGGCGACCCAACCATCCGGTTCCACCGGCGAAATCGAGCTACCGGACCCTTCGACGAATACCAACTCAGCGCCCGCTTCTTCCAAAAGTAGTACACCGTCGGCGACTACGGACGAAACCGGAACGCCGGACAACCCGGTTCCCGCGAAACTGCAACCACAAGCCGGAACGCCGGCGGCGGCAGCCACCGCATAATGGTCCCCGGCTACGGCCCGACCGGCGAAGTAAGCGGACAGAATACTTTCCGTCGTTAGGGGAACGTCGGAAACCACTTCCGGGTGGGGCGGCAAATCCAACTGCATACTCGCGTGACCGGGCTTACAAATTCCCGACGCCGCTTCTATCAAAGACAACGCGACCGCCGTCTTCCCGACTTCACCGGTTCCCACGACGTTTATCGTAGCCGTTCCGGAAGGTCGTCGGACCGGCGGCGGAGATATTACGTAATCGGCGCCCCTCATTTCGATACCCAGACGCGCGGCGATTATCGCCCTTTCAAGCTTGCGTGCCAGGTCGGCCTCGGTAACGTCGACGAATACCCGCGGCCGGTATTTCGCCGCGACGTCGTCCAGTATACTCCTGATGTCCGACCCGAACACGATGGGTACGCCGAGGGAGAAATCGTCCGGTACGGCTCCGACCACGGCGGCCGCGGCGATGTTGTAACCTTTATTGACGATAAGGAAATCTATGGCCCGCTGGACCGCCGCGGCGCCGAAGTTCCCATCGGCCAATACTACAGCCCTCATAGCTACACCCGTTTTAACTTACGCTCGTAAACGGTTTCACCGTCTATGATAGTCATGTAAACCTGGGAAACGGACGCCAGTGGGTGACCTGTCCACAGTACGATATCGGCGTCGTAACCCGGCGCCAACCGGCCGACCCGTTCGCTCAAGCCCAGAATACTTGCGGCCGTAGAAGTCATACCGGCGATAGCGCCGGTTTCGCTCATACCGTCGCGGCGCGCGAGAGCCGCCACCACCCGCAGAGTATCTATCGGCATAAACGGGTGGTCCGTCGCCAGCGCAACCGTACAACCCGTCTTCTCCAGTATCCCGGGAAGCTCGTAGTTCTTATCCTTTAATTCCTGTTTAAAACGTCCAACTACGTTCGGGCCGACTACGCAGGGGACGTTATTTTCAGCCAGGTAATCGGCGATTAAATACCCGGACGTACAATGGTCCGAGACAATTGCGACGCCGAATTCCTTCGCGAGCCGCACGGACGTCGCGATATCATCAGCCCGATGGGCGTGGGCTCTCAACGGGTACTCGCCGCGGACGCACCCGAGTATCGACTCCATCCTTATGTCCCGGTCAGGGCGTTTCTCCGGTTCGCGCTTCATCTTCTCATCGTAGTCGAGGGCTTTTGAAAAAGCTTCCCGGAAGACCGATGCGACGCCCATCCTCGTCTTCGGCGACCGCTTCTCGCCGTGGGTAACTTTCGGGTTCTCGCCGAATGCCACTTTTAAACCGCACGGTTCCGCTACTACCATATCGTCCACTACGGTCCCGGCGGTTTTAACAACGGCGCCTAGACCGCCGATAACGTTGGCGCTACCCGGCAATACGCAGACGGTCGTAACGCCGCCGGCCCGGGCGTCCTCGAAGCCCTTGTCGAACGGGTCTACGCCGTCGATAGCCCGGGCGTGGGGCGTTACGGCCTCGGTGGCTTCGTTGGCGTCGAAGCCTATAATACCGGTCCCCTCGCCGAAGTTACCGACGTGGCTGTGAGCGTCGATTAGGCCCGGCGTCGCGTACTTACCGCGGCCGTTGACTATCTCGGCCCCTTCCGGCGGTTCGATTCCCACACCGGCGTCTTTAATCTTCCCGCCGGCGAATATTACCGTCCCGTTTTTCGCGAATTCGCCCTCGTCTGTCCACAACCGGACGTTCGTAATCGCGATAATATCTTCCGCCAAAGCTGTTCCCCTCTAAACCGTTGTAACCACGAAAGTTATATCTCTTAACGGCCGGAGTTTACCAAATCCGCCGTTTCCGCGCAACAGGTAAACGGGTTTTTCTTCGTTTCGAGGGCTTTAGCAGTTGCGCGCGTCGGGATTATATGGTTAAATAATGACCTAAGGAGCGCTAAATGGCGAACTGCATATTCTGTAAGATAGCTTCGGGAGAAACGCCGGCTAACGTCCTCTACGAGGACGACGCGATACTGGCGTTCGCGGATATCAACCCGCAATCGCCGGAGCATATTCTCGTAATACCGCGTAAGCACGTAGAAAACGCCGCCGCTCTGAGCGCAGAGGACGTGAACCTCGTCGGTAGTATGGTCGCGGCGGCGAATAAGCTGGCCGAGGACCGGGGTATCGCGGCCGACGGTTACCGTTTGGTATTCAACGTCGGACGCCACGGCGGTCAGGCCGTCGACCATTTACACCTTCACTTGCTCGGCGGGCGCCAACTCGGGTGGCCGCCTGGTTAAACCCCGCGCGGTCGTTGGCTACCGCGGGCCATTACACGACACGACCGTAATATGAGACTCGCGTTCGCATTTATAGCGATAATATGCAACCCGGCCCCGTCGCTCGGCGCGCCCGGAGACGTATTAAACTCGTTTACGCTGTCAGGCATCACCGAGTACGGTCCCCGGGGGCTCGCGTACGACGCCGCCTCGGACGTTTATTATGTCGTGACCCCCATACGCGAAAACAACGTCCGCGTTATCAAGTTCACGTACGATGGTTCTACGACCGTTGTAGAATCTACTTTTACCTGCGCGAGCGGGCTATATTGGCCTATGGACGCGGCGTGGGAAGTTAACCTAGCCGTCGCCGAGGACATAACCGATGAATCGAAAGCCCGAGTCGTATTCATAAAGGACGACACCGGCGATATCGTAACTTCGTTCGACGGCCCCTACCCCGCCGGGACGACCCTCAACGGCCTAACCTGGACCGGGTCGAGCTTTTTCGCAGCGAGTTTCGACACGACGACCGTGTACGAACTCACGAGTACCGGTTCGGTCGTAAATTCGTTCAACTTGCCGATCGACGGCGTAAAGGGTATGGCCTGGGGCGCCGGTTATCTCTGGGCGGTCGTCGCAGACCCATACGGCGGTTACTACGACGATTACGTGGTCTATAAACTTAATACGGACGGGACCGTCGCCGACAGTTACCAGTATGAACTCAACGATACGGTTACGTATGTCGGCGGCGCGTGCTGGGGCCGCGACGACCAGGAAAGCTTACTCATATCCACCTACAACGGCGACAAGTACATCTACGAAGTCGGTTTCGCTGAAGACGTCGTCGTCGCGCCAACCTCGCTCGGCGTAATTAAAGCGGTATATAAATAAATGTAGTTACCTACAAAATGGGCGGTCGTTGTATCGAGTAATGACCGTTCACTTGCTTCCCCACGGCCTATCTGCTATAATTATACCGTGAAACTTTTATTAATAGTTACGTTGGTGGCCTGCACAGCGTTCGCGCAAACCGACCCAAACGGAGACGAAAAGGTCGGACTGCGGCCGATGCCGACGCGACAACTACCATTCTTCAACGTCGGCGGCGGAATCGGCATAATCGGCGCTTTCGGCGGAAACATGGCCGGGAAGTTCCGGTCCGAACAAACGGAAAACGCTTTTAAGGACCGCATCCGAAGCTTCTACGGCGGCGTCGTTATCCCTGCGTACTTGAAAATATGGGATTTCCGCCTCGAAAGCGAATACGACATCGTTTACTTCAACGACGACTTCACCGGCTTCGCGGCGAGAGGCGAACGGGTCATGATTTCCGAATGCGGCCTGAGGTCCGAGTCCCTCAGATTATACTGGGCGTACAGGCGCCCGACGCTGGCCAAGATGGCCGTCTGGCCATGTTTCTCGGCGCGTTACCTCGACTATAAAGCCGCGCTCGGCGCCGAAAAAACAGACACCGGGCTCCCGGTACCTTACTTTTATGTGGACGAACAATACTGGGCTTTCGGCGGCGGCGCCGATTGGGCGTATGTCTTTTCGACCGACGATTGGAACCCTCAACTCGATTATATGTATTTAGGCGCGGACGTCGTTACCGCCAGCGATCACGGATTAATCACAACCTACCACGCCGGAATCGCCGCGTTCCCGCGTAAGTATATCGGCGGACAGTTATTCTGTCGCGCTACCCGCAGTTCCGCCGTCTCGTACTACATTTTCGGTTTTTTAATACACGCCAGTTTATTGCCGTATTAACCGCGCGAATCGCCCCGTTAAAAACAGTGAACCAGACACGCTAATCTACGCGAACCTGCGGTATCTATTTCGTTCCGTAGAAACCAGAGTATTCTTACGAACTGCGGAAAACACAGTAAACGCCGTCAATAAAGCCGTATAACGCAATTCACTTGTTTTTTTCTTGACATCATCCCTGATTCATTATATATAAGATATACGTTGTTTAGCTAATTTAAGTGCGAATATATCAAAAGTACGTAGTTTGATGGGAGAGAATCGCCATGAAAGAAGCTTACGGGCCGTACGAAATAGCGGAAATGCTGGGCGTAGCACCTTCTTCGGTAGGTACGTGGATAGATAAAGGATTTCTTGAAGCTTTCAAAACCCCGGGTGGACACCGCAGGATATACAGAGAAGACCTAGTTCGCTTTTTAAACCAACAAAACATACCCGTACCGAACGAAGTAAAAGGAGACCTCGTTAGAATACTCATTATTGAAGATGAAATCGAAGTATCGGAAATGATAGAGAGGGCTTTATCGAATTACGAAGGTATAGAAATCTATTCGGTTAACGACGGTATTGCCGCGCTGTTGGAAATCGGCAGAAGACCGCCGGACATGGTTATATTGGACATAGTTATCCCGGGGATAGACGGCTTCGAGGTTTGTAAACGAATTACCCGCGATAAAATACTTAAAACGAAAATTCTCACGATGTCCGGCAAAATCGAACCCGACGATGTATCCAAGTTATTGGAATCCGGCGCTAACCGATTCCTCAGGAAACCGTTTAGCGTTGAAGATTTGACGCGGACGGTGGACGACCTGCTAGTAGAGATTAAAGAAAGCTTCGTCGATTTGGCTTAGTAGAAACATCAAGAAATAATAACGTTGATATAAAAACCCGGTCCGGCCACTACTGTAGGCCCCGCCGACCGTACAAAAACAAATCCCCCGCCCGATAGATATCCATTTGCACGTCCGACCACGGCTCGCCCGTGAGGGTTAGCCCCCGCGCCAGGTTCTCGACGACGCCTGTCTCTAGGTTCGCCTTGATGTTTTCGCCCGTCGCGACGTCGCCCGCGGAGACGCCCAACACCGTCAATATCGGCATACCCGAGTTTATCGCGTTGCGTCTGTATATCGCGCCGAAGCTCGCCGCGATAATAAGCCGTATCCCCAGCGCCTGGAAACAATCCACTGCGTGTTGACGGCTCGAACCCGCGCCGAAGTTCGCCCCCGTTACGATAACATCGCCCGGCGCCGCTTTCGACGGGAAATCCTCCCAACCGGGCAAGTTCCCGAACGCGTACTTCCCCATCTCGGCCACGTCGGTAACGGCTAGCCACTGATTGTGGTATATCTGGTCGGTGTCCACGCTGTCGTAGAGGTTTCCGTCTGCGTCCGTTATCGCCCAGACGTTCCCTTCAATGATAATAGGTTTACCGGTCATTCCAACTCCCCGGAAAAGATATCGTCTAACGGATAACCAGCGCGTTAAAGACCAACTCGCAGACGGCCTGGATTTCCACGCCCAGCGAGTACTTTTTGTTGAGTTCCAGAAGCTGGTCAGCGCAATTGTGGCAGGGCGTCGCGATGATTTTCGCGCCCGTAGCCCTTATCTGATCCGCCTTAACCGCGCCGGACTGCACGCGCCGGTCGCCGTATTCGCTCATAGAAAGCATTCCCCCGCCGCCGCCGCAACAAAAGTTCTGCTCCCGATTGGGCGTCATCTCGACAAAGTCGCTTGCGACAGCCGCCAGAATCTTCCTCTGCGGTTCGCTCACGCCGCCCCATCGGACGAGGTTGCATGGGTCGTGTAAAGTTACCCGTTCAACGTTCTTGCCCGGGTCGATTTCGATTCTTCCCTCTTCGATATACTCGAGCATCACTTCGAGTATACTACGTACCCTAATCGGATACTCTTCACCGAGCCAGTTCGGGCCTTCCCATCTGAACGACCTGAAACCGTGACCACACTCCGATAAGACAACTTCCTCAGCTTCGAGCCGGGCCGCTTCGTCCATAACCTGTTTCGTTATCCGCGCCGCGGCGGGGTCGTCGCCCGAGTAAAGACCGTAGTTGGTTACGTCGTAAAATTTACTCGACATCGTCCAGTTTTCACCTGCCGCGCGAAAAACCCCGGCGGCCGCCGAAAGCGACAGCGGGAAGAACTTCACCTCGCGTGGGTTAACGAGGTAGAAGACCCTCTTGCCCGGTTCGTCCACATGGATACGGACATCCTCGTCGCCCGTCTCGAGTTGAAGGTCTTCGGAAAGCCAGGCCGCGGTCGCTTTCAACTCCTCGACCGTTATCGCCATCTGGTTACCGGTATTTATTTGGTTGTCCACGACCGCTTGCAGATTCGGAGGGACTTCCGCCGCGGCCGCGACTACGTTCCGTCCCGTCCGGATTATCGCTCCCACATCGGCGCCGACGGAGCAATTAAGCCCGCACCGCCCACAACCGGTACACCGGCCGTAAACCGCTTCCACGATTTCATCGAACGCGGACTGCGTCAGCTCCTTGGCTCCCACCAACCAGGGCGCTAAGCGGCCGACGGCGCTGTGGTAACGCCGGAAGTGGCGGACGACCTTCGCGGCCTTCGCGGCCGGCAAGTTCTCGGGAACCGGATCGGTCAGATAGACGTGACAGGTCTCACCGCATAGTCCGCATTTGACGCAAGCGTCCATGTGGTACGCGGCAAGGTCCCTCAGTGGTTCACGAAGGGCGGCGCGCGCCGCCGCCGTCGCTTCCTGGGGGTCGTCTTCAGGCCTTAGCAAATCGATCGTTTCTTTTTTTATAACCATTTATTTATTCGGCGCGCCCGGCGGGGAACGTCCCGCGGTAACCCAACCGACGCCCCAGGTCGAAACGGGCGACCGGGCAGAAGAGGACGTGGCGCAGCTTGCCCAACGGTATATAGAAAGCCACCACAGCGCCGACGAGCAGGAACGTACCGGCGTTTATGACGTTTAGTTCGTGAAGCGAACCTATCCCCAGATAAACCGCGACGGCGAACGCCGCGAAGTAATCGTCGAAGTCGCTTATCGGCCGGAGGTTCTTCGAGAAAAAGCGCCTGACGAACAAAAACGACGTCGCAGCCGCCGCGAACGCCAGAAAACCGCCGAGAGGTATCGGCGCTATCGGCGGCGCCGTCGGTTTAATTAATAGAACTACTACTTTCAAAACCGCAACCACGACGCCGAGATGCATAACCATACCGACCGCGAACTTGAAAGGATGGCGGCGGGCGGCCTCTTTTCGCGCGGGGGACATCGCGGCCGTGAAGTTATAAAGAACGCCCCGGGCGGAGCTGCCGGCCCGGGCGCTGTAGTCCTTCCTCCCGCCGCCCCACGCCGCTAATAGTTGCCACGTCAGCAACGCGGCGGCCCAGACGAGGCTCGATGCGACTATAATCCTTTCTGCTGTTAACATTTAATACGTATCCCGATCAAACCCGAAGCGGTCTTATACGCACCCGTCCGGTTTGGGCAGACCGGCGACGCGGCAAGCCCCTCGGGCGGGGCCGGCGGTAAAAAGCTTGTATATATGGCGTACGCCGACGCCGAGTTCCTGGCAAATAAGACGTACCGGCGGCGCCAGGTCGTGCTCTTTCCAGTAATCGCGGATAAAATTAACTATCTTCCAATGGTCTTCGGACATTTCGTCGATGCCCTCTTCCTCGGCTATCGCGCGGGCGACTTCGTCGTCCCAGAGCTCCGGCGCTACCATAAAACCGTCGTTATCGAAGTCGATGTTCTTATCGCCTACTTGCATTCGTTTTCTCCTCGCAATCTCCGCGGCTTTTTTATTGACGGTCGGCCGCTATTTCTGCGACCGCGTTAACGGCTTTTTCTATATGCTCGTCCGTATTGAAAGGGCCTACTGAGAATCGAACCGTCCCCCGCGGCGCCGAACCGTGGAACTCGTGTATGAGCGGCGCGCAGTGTAAACCGGTCCTCGTCTGAATCCCATATTCGACGTCTAGGATAGTCCCGACGTCGGACGCGTCGTAATGCTCCACCGATACCGACAAGGTCGCGACCCGTTCTTTGAGGTTCTTGGTACCCCACAGGCTTACGCCTTTGATTTCACGAAGCCCGGTTTGGAGTTTCCCGAAAAGCCCCATTTCATGCTCGTATATACTCGCGGTCCCGCGTTTCTGTACCCAATCCAGACCCGCGGAAAGACCCGCGATACCTGCCAGGTTCAGCGTACCGGCTTCCAGACGGTAAGGATACTCCTCAAGGTGATACGGCACGGCGCTCCGTACACCGGTCCCCCCGTAAATAGTCCCTTTAACCTCAGCGTCGTCGGCGACGCAGATTCCGCCGGTACCGGTAGGGCCGAATAATCCTTTATGCCCGGTAAACACCAGAAAGCTAACGTTGCACTCGGCCATATCGATCGGAAGAACGCCGGCCGACTGGGCCGTATCCACAGCGAACGGGACGCCCTCCTCTTCGCACACGGCGCCGATAGCTTTGATATCCTGCACGACACCCGTTACGTTGGAAGCGTGATTGACGACCACAAGTTTCGTATTCGGTTTGATAGCTTTTCGTATATCTTCCGGGTCAATGTAACCGTCGGCGTCCGGTTTCACGTAAGTAGCCTCGGCGCCTTCGCGGACTTTATGGTTCACGGGTCGAATAACCGAGTTGTGTTCGAGTACGGTAGTAACGACGTGGTCGCCCGGGCCTACCACACCGTTAATAATAAGATTTAGGCTCATCGTCGCGTTCATCGTGAAGACGAGCCTGTTTGGGTCCTTTTCGACGCCGGCGTCGATCAGGCTCTTATTAAAGAACGCGGAAAACTTCTTCCGCGTTCCGTGTATCATCTGCTCGGCGTTAATCGCAAGGTCGCACCCCGTACGTCCAGGGTTCACGCCGTTGTCCCGGTAAAAGTCGCGGACCGTATCGTGTACCACGTCCGGTTTCGGGAAGCTGGTCGCCGCGTTATCCAGGTAAATTATCTCGTCCACTTCGTACTCCCGTCTCTACCCGTGTGGCGGGCGGAATATCTAGCCCCGCGGGTCCGTTATCTCGCCGCGCAACGCGCTGACGGCCACGGTCGCGGGACTCGCGAGGTATGTGTCGCCGGCGCCCTGTTTTCCGGCGAAGTTCCGATTCGACGTAGAGAGCTGTACTTCGCCTGCGCCGGTCATACCGATTTGCCCGGCGGCGCACCCGCCGCAACCCGCGTTGGATACTATCGCGCCGGCGTCGAAGATGTCCCTCAAAACGTCGCCGGCCATCATCTCGTCCCATACCTCGCGGGTGGCCGGGACGACTTTAAGCATAACGTCAGAGTGAACCCGCTCGCCGCCCAGGATATTCGCCGTAATCGACATATCGTTAAGGCGCCCGTTGGTACAGGAACCGATGAAGCCGGACCCTATCGTCGTTCCCTCGACGGCCCGGACCGGCTTCACGTTCTCCGGGCTGGGCGGACACGCTATCATCGGCTCCAGCCCCTCGACGTCGAACTCCAGCGTTTTCATATAATCGGCGCCCGCGTCGGCGTAAACGGGTTCGACTTCTTCGCCCGCCCGTTTCGAAACCCACTCGAGGGTCGCGTCGTTCGGCGGTATCAATAACGCGATCGCGCCCATCTCGGTACCCATGGACGCGAGGGTTATTCGCTCGTCCACTTCCATCGCGTCGATGAACTTGCCGTATAGTTCTACTGCGCAACCGAGAGCGCCCGCCGAACCCATCTCGCCAATCAGATATAATATAACGTCCTTGGCGGATACGCCGGCGTAAGGGGCGCCCTTCAAGTCGATTCGAATAGTAGGCGGGACCTCGAACCACGTCCGGCCGGTTTTGAACGCGAAGGCTATGTCGGTATCGCCCATGCCCTGACCGAAACAGCCGACGGCCCCAAGGATGTTCATGTGGCTGTCGGTCCCGACGACGGTCCCGCCGGGCCGGGCCAATCCCTGCTCCATCAATACGTGCGAACCTATACCGGCGTCTACGTCGAAGACGCGAATCCCTTGCTCGGCGGCGAAGTCCCGGCATATCTGCTGGTTGTTGGCGTACGCGATGGTGTTGGCCGGCGCGTTGCAGTCGAACGTGAAGAACGTCTTGTCGGCGTCGGCCACGTTCTCGCCCTCGTAGTGGGCACGGAAGTTCTTGACGACGTTGGCACCGCCGAAGTCCCGGGCCGAGCGAACGTCCAAATCGAGCCACACGACGGCTCCGGGCCGGATGTCGGCGCCGGGGTCCGCGTGTGCCGCTATAATATGTTCGATTATCGTGCGGGGCATAGCTTATCTATAAAACAGGACAGCGGGGAATATATACATATCGCACCGTAATGTCAACCCCGCCGTTATAACATTACCCATCAGGCGTATCGGGGTTAGAAGAAACCTCTTCCGCCGGGGGCCCCTCGGGTTCCACGTCCGGCCGTATCTCCGGTCCCGGGGTTTCGGCCGGCGGCGCTAACGTACGCCGCTTCCTCTCCGCCGGAACCGGGCCCATCTCGCCGGGGGGTTCGGGACGCCGCGGCGTTTCGTACCGGCCGTACAACTCGTCGGTATATCCGGCGGACACCGGCGCCAGCGAAACGCGAACCGCGACTATAGTTTCGCGCAGCCACTCCAGGTCGGTCTCGGTCGGCGGCGGATTGATATCGTTCACTCCTTCCAGAAACGTTTCGGCCGGCTCCAGGTCCCGATGTGCGTCGATAAGTATCCGCCTTAACTCCGGATCCACGGTCCGCCGCGCGGCGGACAACAGGTCCGCACGGGCTTCGCGGACGAGTTCGAGGGCTCGCTGGTCCTCTCGGCCGACCGATACGAGGGCCTGGTCGAGGACCGCCTCCACTGAGGCGGCCCGGGCCGCCAGCTCTTGCCGTTTGAACCACTCCTCCGGCGGCGGTTCCTCCGTCGGCGGCGGCGTTTCCCCGGCACACCCCAATAGGATAATAAACCCGAACGCGGTTATATGAAGGGCTTTACGCATCGGCTGGCTTATCCACCGTCAGAACCGTTACAGTCGCGAATATCATACTTTTTACCACAACCGCGGAGAACCCGGCATTTCGGAACCGCGCCGCCAGCTCGTCGGCCGTAACGCTCTCGCGGATAGACCGGGTAAAGTATAAGTACGCCGACAGGTCGTCCGCAAGTATAAACGCGCATAAAGGGATATATACGGCGAGTGCCAACCGGTAAAAAACGCCGAATACGCCCGGCGGGACCCGTAAAACGTCGTATATTACGGCCCGCCCGCCCGGTTTCAGAACCCGGTAACCCTCCTCGATTGCCGCGCCGTCGCCGTCAATAGGCCGGAAGACGAAACCGGCCGCGATCCCGTCGAAAACGCGGTCGCGAAACGGCAGCACGCGGACGTCGGCCCGGACGTATAGACCGGCCCCTTTCGCCGAAGCGAACCCCAGCATCTCGGGCGAGCGGTCTATCCCGATTATTGTCGAGCCGGGGTGGGCGCGCCGAAGTTCCCGGGACGAGACACCGGTCCCCGTCCCCATGTCGAGTATCAACCCCGGCTTCACTAGCGCCGACGCGGTCCGGCGTACCCGGCGGTCCAATCCGAAGGTCATCACCCGATTGAGCAGGTCATAGCGCCGTGCGGTGCGCCCGTACACCTCGTCCAACTCGGATTGGGCTTTCGGGTTTGCCATAATCGGTTGACACGGCGGACGGCCGCTGGTATCCTGCCGCCCGGTGAAGGCGTCCTTCCGTTTAACCTGCGTTCTCGTACTCGCCCTGGCGGCGGCCGGCTGCGTACCGAAGGGCGAATGGCCGTCCTACCGCGGCGGACCGGCGCGCGCAGGTTCACTGGCGCCTCGGGCCGTCGGTATTACAGGCACCGAAGTATGGCGGACCGAGTTGCCGGCCGAAAGCTTCTCGGCCCCCACCGTCGTCGGCGACTACGTCGTCGTCGGGACCAACGACAACTTCCTTAACGTAGTAAACGCCGTGACCGGAGAACTCCTCTGGCGGTACAGGACAGCGGGCGACGTAACCTCCGACGCCGCCGTCGCCGACGGAACGGCGTACTTCGCTTCGATGGACAACCACGTTTATGCCCTAGACGTCAGGGGCAAACGGCTCAGATGGAAGCTCGAGTGCGCCGGGCGCCCGGCTTCGGCGCCGGTCTTCGCGTCCGGGCGTTTATACGTCTCGACCCTCGCCGGGACGGTTCACGCGGCCCGGGCCGACGACGGCCGCCAGCACTTCTATCTCCGGGGTTACGGTCCGATTTGGGCCCCACCCACCATATCGGAAGACGACGTTTACTTCGCCGACCGTTACGGCTTCGTTTACCGCGTAACCGGCAAAAACGGGACTACCGTCTGGGAAACCGACATCGGCGTCGAGGTCGTCGCGCCCGTATTGTTACTCGACCGGTTTTGCGTCACCGCCTCGGTCGACGGCGAAGTTATAGCGTTAGATGCAACCATCGGCGAAATCGCCTGGCGGCGCGACGTAGGCGCCGGTATTAGCGCCGCCCCTTCGTCCGACGGCGAGCGTATCTTCGTAGCTGACTGGGACGGACGGATTACGGCGTTCTCACCCGCCGGTAATCCCCTCTGGAAAACACCCCTGGACGGTTCTTGCGAAGGCGCCAACGTTTACGCCGACGGGATGCTCTTCGCCGGTACGTCCGCCGGAACGTTCTACTGCCTATCGGCGGAAACGGGCGATACAATCTGGCAAAAGAACTTGGAATCGCCCATACGTTCGCCGGTCGCGGTCGGCGACGGCTCGTTATTCGCCGTTACCGAGTCAGGAACCCTCGTCCGGTTCGACTGAACGAACGCTTCTTTACCCCTCCGGTTCCGTCCCGTACAATCGACCTTCTCCTTCCGCGACGACTAAATCGGCGAACGTGTTCTCGCGTCCCGCCGCGTCCCTCACCAACAGGTGAAGGTAGTTATCCGTTATACCTACGTGGTGGCCGGTCTCCTTATCCACGGCTTCCTCAATTAACGTCTCGCGCGTAGTCCCCACGTTCCTGGCGGTGAAGGCTTCCTTTTTTCGCGCCGCCGCAGCCCGAAGAACGGCGGCACGTTCGGTACGCACCTCGGGCATTACCTGGTTTGGCATCGCGGCCGCATCTGTTCCGGGCCGGGGCGAGTAAGGGAAAACATGCAAGTACGCGAACGGTATCTCCTCCACCAGCGCCAGCGTGTTCTCGAAGGCCGCATCGTCCTCGCCGGGGAGTCCGGCCATCACGTCGCCGCCCACCGCGGCCGAACCGTTCAACTCGAGTAACCTCTCACAAACGGTTTTATATTCGGCGACGTTGTATCGGCGGCGCATCGCCGCGAGGACGCCGTCGTCACCGCTCTGTAACGGCAGGTGAACGTGGGGGCAAACACGTGAGTGTCCGGCGACAAGCTCTATTAATATATCGTCCAAGTCCGACGGATCGACCGACGAAAGGCGAACCCGGAAATCGCCGGGCAGCTTCACTATCTCTTCGACCAGGGCGCCCAGCCCCGGGCCGCCCAGGTCAACGCCGTAGCCGCCGACGTTCACGCCGGTCAACACGATTTCCTTCACACCCGAATCCACGGCACGCGCCACCTCGCCGACTACCTCGGCGGCTTCCCGGCTCCGGGCGGCGCCCCGAGCGAGAACCACGCGGCAGTAAGCGCAGTCGTGGTCGCAACCCTCCTGCACCTTCAGGAAAAACCGTGTCTTGTCCCGGAAGTACGATACATCCCCCGCTGGCCCCCCCTCGCCGAGGAGTTCGAGCACTCTCGGTTTGTCCTCGTTATCCACGACGGTTATCCGGTCGCCTTCGGCCGCGAACCGTTCCGGGTCGAGGTGCGCGGCGCAACCGGTTACGACCAGGCGCGCGTCGGGGTTACGTTTCAACGCCGAACGTACCAACTGCCGGGACTTGTAATCGCTCCGCGCCGTTACGGTACAGGTGTTTATCACGTATAGGTCGGCGTCGTCGGCGAAATCGACGACGGCATAACCGGCCGCTTCGAGGGCTTCCCGGAGAGCCTCGGTTTCGTACTGATTGAGCTTGCAGCCCAGCGTTTTCAGCGCGGCTGTTTTCATACTACGGACGTCCGAACCCCGTCCCTTAACCGTTATCGTCGTAAAAAACACACGAAAACGCGTACCGCGGATTATATTCGCCCCGCGGGCGCCGGTCAAGTCGCTAATTCCCTTGACATCGACGCCCAGCATATATATAGTAAACGCTCGGCGCAAGGATACCGGTAAACAGGAGGTACGATTGAAGATAATGGTTACGACGGCCGGGACGGTCCCGGCCCAGCGGAAAGCGGACTACCTGATTAATATCGCCGAGAAGGTGGGCGCCGAACTACTCGTGCTCCACGTGGTCAGCAGCCAGGACGAGTACGACGACGGCCAGAACGCGCTCAAGATATACCACCGGAAGGGCGGCATTTCGAAGATACGCCCGATACTCCGGGTGGGGCGCCTGACCGACACGATAGCTAAAACCGCTCAGGAAGAGAACGTTAACCTGATACTGCTAGGACTGGACGAGCGGGGCGACATGAACAGCGCCATCTCCCGGGACGTAATCGCGAAGACCGAAATACCGGTACTACTGGTACCGAACATTAAATAACGCTTATTGGAATACGCCAAACGGAACCGGCCGTGGCAGTGGCCGGTTTTTTATCGACTGTAGTTTTCGTTGTCATATCGTTAAATAAGTGCTATAGTGTTTTACACGAAAAGGATGAACGGCGGACTTTCGACAAGGACATGAAACTTGGGGCAATAGGGGTAATATTCACGTTAATTACGGTTTGCCGGGCTTTACCGTACGGCGAGTCCCATATCGCTCGAATAAACGAGCAGGGAAGGATAATCGAAGGGCCGTATGAATCCGGATATCTAGGATTCTACGGCTTTTATAGTAGCGAATCCAGAGTATGCGAAGACGGATATATATATTTTTGCGGCCGAGGGTACGATCGGGACACTCTATATTGCTATTCCCCTACATTAACGTTCATTTCGAGTCGAGACGGCGGCAATAGCTACCATACAATTCCCTTAGATAACGTGAGAAGCTCGGTATTTGTTACTTCGGAACAAGGAGAGTCGTATTATATCGACGTACTTAGTTTAACTCTAGATCCTAAATACTCTTTCGAAGTACCCGTATCGCCGGTATCTATAACGGTCGATGAAAACGACGGTTCTATTTGGGTAACCGAAACGTACGGCGGCGGCGAAGGTCTATATAAATACGACGAAACCGGCGACCTAATGTACTATTTCCCCGAATACGAAGATATTTCCGGGTTATCAAACGTAATAGCGGACGGGTCGTTCTGGGCGACTTATTCGTTCGTCGGGTATCCGGATTACATTACGAAAATTAGGAAACACGCACAAGACGGTTCGTTCACCGCTGAAACTTATAACGCGTCCGGTTATTCTCAGGGTCTAGATATGGCGGAAATCGACGGTTCTATATGGTTAATCACGTACGAATCCGAATTGATGAAAATAGACCGTTTCGGCAACATAATTTTCCGATACACGGGGATCGAAGATATACGGTCCTTGAGTATTAACCAAAACGACGGCTCGGTTTGGGTAAGCAGCGAAAACTACGACATAGCCCACTTCGACGCGAACGGCGAGTTATTACTCCATTACCCCTGGTTCGAAAAATACGTGATGGACTTGGCGTTTGACCCTTCTGACAACTCGGTTATAGTTTTTTCTACGTCGTATTTGATTTCAGATATCCAACCGTCCTCCCTCGGCGAGATAAAGGCGATGTTTAGGTAACCGCTTATAAGGGGAATTATGCCAGTAAGCACGATATTCATAATATTATTAACCGTAGTAACGTGTCACGCGGACCATGTTGCCCGAATAAACGAAAACGGCGCTATAACCGCTGGACCGGTAACTGACCATATTATAGCCGACTGGATCTCGCCTGAATCGAACGTTACGAATGAACGCAATATATTCGTAGGGCAACATACGCAAATATTTAGTTATTCACCTGATTTAACATACGTCGCGTCTGTCTCAGGTATCGTGGGGGGCGTTACTATTGACGACGTTAGGAACTCGATATATATAAGTAACTACGAAAGCGGGCGGTACGGCGACCACACATATCTTGTGCGCGTTTTGGATTACGATTTCAACGAGAAATATTCTTTCGAAGTACCTGCTGTTCCCATATCTCTATCCGTTGACGAATCGAATGCCGGCGTTTGGGTCTCTACTTTCTGTGGTGAAAATGACGGTCTCCATAAATACAACGAAAACGGTGAAGAAACCCTATTCGTTCCCGAAAGCTACGGGGTCCGCCGTCTAGGACGAACGGATGTAACTGGTTCTGTTTGGGCTAGCTATGTCCTTGGAACGGAGCTTATTTTAAAACGTCACGACTCTAACGGAAACGTAATCGTAGAAATAGAAAAACTTTTCGACAACTTCGAATTCGGTGAAGTCTGGGGAAACGACGGGTCTATTTGGTTAATAGTAGGCCACGGGGCTAATACAGAGGTTTACAAACTCAATAGCGTAGGTTCTATAACGGCTCGTTACTCCGGGATGGATAATATCTGCTCGCTTACAGTAAACCAAGCCAACGGGTCGGTGTGGTTGACGAATAACCGAGGCGAAATCGTACGGTTAAATTCGGATGGACAAGAAGAACTTAGATTACGATGGTTTGAAGACCAAGTCCTCGGAGCTATCGGGGATCCGTCCGATAATTCCGCGATCGTCTTTTCCCAGTTCAACTGGGGCGAATCAATCCAACCGTCCTCCCTCGGCGAGATAAAGGCGATGTTTAAGTAATAGCCATAGTCGATACCGACTGTTCGTACTTCGTCCCCGCTCCGCCGGGGTTTTTCGTTTGATAAAAGAATCCGGCTTTGATATAATCCGGCGAACGGAGGATAGGGACGGCTAATCGTATGGCTAAAAAGGAAAAACGGCCCACCAAGTACATATTTGTGACCGGCGGCGTCGTGTCGTCGCTGGGGAAGGGCATCGCGTCGGCTTCCATCGGGCGCCTGATGATTTCGCACGACCTCGACGTCGCGATGCTCAAGCTGGACCCCTACATCAACGTGGACCCCGGGACGATGAACCCGTACCAGCACGGCGAGGTTTACGTCACCGACGACGGCGCCGAAGCGGACCTGGACCTGGGCCACTACGAGCGGTTCACCGGCCGGACCACCTCCCAACTCTCCAACGCCACTACCGGGATGGTTTACAGCACCGTAATCGAGCGGGAGCGCAAGGGCGACTTCCTCGGCGGGACGGTACAAGTCATCCCCCACATTACCGGCGAAATCAAGTCCCGCGTTCGGCGACTGGCGGACGAAACCGGCGCCGACATAATCATCGTCGAAATCGGCGGTACCATAGGCGACATCGAATCGCTGCCGTTCCTCGAGGCGATACGTCAGTTCGCCCTCGACGCGGGCAAGGAGCATTGCTGCTACATACATCTGACGTTGGTACCGTTCATTAAAGCGGCCCGGGAACTCAAGACGAAGCCGACTCAGCACAGCGTACGGGAACTCCGGGCCATCGGTATCCAGCCCGACTTCCTGCTCTGCCGGACCGAAACACGGCTGGATAAGGCCACGAAGGAAAAAATCGCGTTGTACACCAACGTCGTCGAAGGCGCGGTTATTGAGGCGCGGGATACGGACGTCGTTTACGATATACCCCTCGTCTTCCAGGACCAGGGTCTCGACACGCTAATATTGGAAAGACTCGGATACGACGCGGGGACGGCGGACCTGGACGATTGGCTCACGATGGTTGACCGCTGTAAGAACCCCGGCGCGGGCGAAGTAACCATCGCCGTGGTCGGTAAGTACACGGCGGTTCGGGACTCGTATAAGAGTATTATCGAGGCGCTTCACCACGGCGGAATCGCGAACGACGTCCGGGTAAACATCAGCTGGGTCGAAGCCACCAACATCGAGGGCGAAGGCGCGCCCGGCGAAGAACTTGGCGGAGCCGACGGTATACTCTTCCCCGGCGGCTTCGGCGAGCGAGGCATAGGTGGGAAGATGGCCGCCGCCCGCTACGCCCGGGAGAACAACGTCCCGTATCTCGGGATATGCTTAGGGTTACAGGGTGCGGTGGTCGAGTTCGCCGAAAACGTCTGCGGCGTGAAAGGCGCCAACAGCATGGAGTTCGACGCGGATTGCGACGAACCCGTTATATGCTTGCTGGACGAACAGAAGAAGGTTACGCGGATGGGCGGTACGATGCGCCTGGGCGCTTATCCGTGCGTTCTGAAGAAAGGCTCGCGGTCACACGAAGCGTACGGGACGACTGAGATAAGCGAGCGACACCGGCACCGGTACGAATTGAACAACGACTACCGGCCGCTCTTGGAAAAGTACGGTATGGCCGTAACCGGTGCGTCGCCCGACGGGACGCTGGTGGAAATCGTCGAGATACCGACGCACCCGTGGTTCGTCGCCGTTCAGTTCCACCCGGAACTCAAGTCGCGGCCGCTGGACCCGCACCCGTTGTTCGTGAACTTCATCAGGGCATCGGTCGAGAACCGGGCGCGTAAGGGAGCGGAAGTCGAAACTGAAAAATTATAACTAAAACGAAAACTAAAGAGAAAAAACCGGCGTCTTAACGACGCCGGTTTTCGTTGTCGCTAACTATTTTAACGTTTACCGCGTTACGACCAGCTTCTTCACGGCCGTGAACTCGCCACCCGCCGACATCCTTAGGAGGTAAATACCGGAACCGAGTCCGTCGGAGCTAATCGGTACGTCATACGTACCCGGCTCGAAGTCCCGGTTCACCACTTCGACGACCTTACGGCCCGCCAAGTCATAAATAACCATTTCCACCCGCGCCGGTTTCGGTACGGCGAAACTGACCGTCGAGGACGTCGAGAACGGGTTGGGTCGGTTCTGGCTCAGGGCGAAAGCCGTCGGCAACCCGACTTCGCCCGTAGTATTACCGACCGCCCGGTCTATTTGTGCGTAAACGGCTTTCAAGAGATACTCGTACGTTTCGCCGGGTTCCAGGTTGCCGTCGAAGTAACGGTAAGCCCCGGTTCCCGTAATCAGTTCGCTGTTCACTTTAACGAAACCCGCTTCCGCGTCGATAACCCGGCGGTTACCGGATGCCCCGGAGACCAAAGCGAACGTATCTGAATCGTCACTCTCCGGCCGGCGATACAGGTCGTAACCTTCTACGCCCTCTTCGTCGTCGGCTTCCCAGGAGAGAAGCAATCCGTCGTCCTTGGGATTGGCGACGAAATCGTACACGACGAGACCGCCGGCATCTGTCGTATCGCCCTCAGCGACCGAAATATCGTCGATGTACCAACCTTCATTCGTAACCGACCCATTGGTATCGAATCTGAAACGTACGTACACTTTCTGACCGGCGTAGTCGCTCAGATAGTAAGTCCTTTTTGTCCATTCGTCCACTGTTCCGTAGAAGGTGCCGACCGAGTTCCAATCGTCGCCGTCGGTACTGACCTCGACGAAGCAATTGTCGTTACCGCCGCCCTGGACCCAATAGCAAGTCCTGAACGACAACTCGGGCGCTTCGTTTGGAACGTAAACAGCCGGACTTGTGAGTTTAGCGTTCATATTGTTACCGTAGTCGCCGTCGTCTTCTCCGCCGCACTTCCAGCTATGGGACGGCGTATGACTCCGGTAATCTTCGACGTGCCACATATCGTTGTCGCCCGAGTGAGTCCATATCGACTCGGTATCACCTTCCACGTCGTCAAC
>CP070755.1:2502210-2508086 GCA_020348885.1 Candidatus Coatesiibacteriota bacterium
ATGAGTATTATGAACGCCGGCGCCATACCGAGCCAGTGAATCAAAGCCGACGTTAATACGCCTAGCGGCAACAGGTCGCCCGGCAAGCTGACGAGTAAGTTGTGTAAGCCGTGGGCCGTCATCGCGGCGAATAACCCGAGCAGCGCCAGGATGATACCGAAGAACCAGTTGCGGGACATCCGCGCCAGCCCTAGGCCTATCCCCGTCAAGGCCGTGAAGAACGCGTGGTTCATCGCGAAAACAACGACCCTCAGAACGAAGAGGAACCCCATACCCTCGGGCGTACCCGTACCGAAAAGGTAAAATATATCTTCGACGAAGGCGAATCCTATGCCGACTATGGCGCCGTAAATCATGCCGTCCAGTACGTCGTCGAATTCGCTCCGGAGTACCAGAAAAACGATGAACAGGGCGCAGGCTTTGGCCGTCTCCTCCACCAGCGGCGCGATGAGTACGGCGCCCAGGAAATTGGTGGCAAACGGACCCATAAAGACGGTAATAGGCACTTGTAGAATCGTGGATAGGATAAGCGCCGCTACGATTGACGGCACGGCGCCCCATACGAATATCAATAGTAGCAACCAGACCGGTTCTTTTTCGAATCTGTCGATCCACCAGATTATGAGTAGGTTAATTGCCGTGGTAACCGAAACGGCGAAAATCGCCATTAACGCGTACTCCATAAGGACTCCCTTCCGTCCGGGTTTTACCCCCTAAGACGTATGAGCCAGTTTCGCGCGGACTGTCGCGACCTGCGTTCGCAATCGCTCGACCCGGTCGCCCAGCTTCTTCCGCGGCGCCCGTTCGTACGCCCGTTTTTTGAACGCGAGACGTACGAGTAGGTTCCGGAGTTTCCTCAACCTTAAGTACCCGATTATATCGAAGTTCAAAAGGAATTTGAATTGTAATTTTAACCGATTAAAAAACGGTACCAGGTTATCCAGTTCGTACTTCGTAACGTACCCCTCTTCAATTTCCTCGACCAGTTTTCGCCGAACCCAACCCATTTCGATAATCCATACGACGATGACCAGAACAACGAACGCGGCGGCCGCCGTCCAGTGGATAAGGATCGAAAAAGCGATGCCCATAATCTGGATTTCGGTACCGGGTACGCTTACCAGGAAGTTATGGGCGGCGTGGGCCGCCATCGCGGCGAGTAAACCGAAGAACGCGTAGAAGGTCCCTAGCAGCCAGTTCCCGGACAGCCGCGCCAATCCAAGCCCGATACCGGTCAGCGCGGTGAAGAACGCGTGGTTCAACCCGAAGACGAAAACGCGGAGGAAGAAAACGAAGCCCATCTCTCCCGGCCCGCCCTGGACTAGCGAACCCATCAGGTAAGTGATGTCTTCGGTATAGGCGAAGCCTATGCCGACGGCCGCGCCGAAAATCATACCGTCTAGGATGTCGTCGAACTCTTTGTATAGGATGAGGAACAGGACGAGTAGCGCGGCCGCTTTACCCAACTCTTCGATAAACGGCGCGCCGAAGACCGCGTACGCCGGCATCATCGCGTTCGGCCCCACGATTATGTAGAGCGGAATACCGGCGAAAACCGAGAACATCAGCGCCGCGACGATGGCCGGGATAGCACCCCAGAAGAAGACGAGGAGGAGTAGCCAAATGGGTTGTTTTTCGAACCTGTCTATCCACCAGATTATCGCCAGGTTGATAACCGTAGTTATCGATACGGCGATGATACCCAATAGGAGAAAGAACACGGGCGCGCCCTCTCGTTGGCCTATCGGCGGTCGCGGTCGGGAAGCGGCGAGTCGCGGATTCTAACCTATCAGCTGGGTTTCGGCAAGGAAAAACGCCGTGCGGGGAGGCGCTTACTTAAAAGGTTTTATCGTATTAAGAACGTCGCCGATAATTCTGACGGCGACGTCGATTTGATCTTTCGTAACTATGAGCGGCGGCGCGAAGACTATCGACTCCGGCCCCGCGGTCTCCACTAACAGGCCGCGCCGGCGGCACTCGCCCGCGATCGCGTCGCGTCGGTCGCCGTCCGGTTCGCCCGAACCCGGATCCTTAACTACTTCCAACCCTATAAGCAACCCTTTTCCATGGACGACGCCAGCGACCCGGCTCTCCTCGAGTAATCCTTCGAGCTTGTCTATCAGATAACCGCCCATCGACCGGGCGTTGGCGGCCAGCTCCCGCTCCACCAGGTCCACGGCCGCCGCCGCGGCCGCGACGCTCATCGGGTCCGCGGTTCCGGCGCCGGGCCGGGCCGCGTCGGCGGTCCGGCGGCTCTTGTACGTGACGGCGCCCAGGGACATCCCGGTTCCAAGCCCGCCGCCGCAAACGATTATGTCCGGCGTGAGTTTGTAATATGCAGAAGCGAAAAGCTTGCCGGTTCTGCCGAACCCGGTTACTATCTCGTCCGCAATTAAGAGTATCTTGCGCTTCTTCGCGAACTCGGCGAACCCGGCGACGAAATCCATGTCCGGTGTCGCGAATCCGCCAGCGACGCGCGCCAGTGGGAAGACGGCCGCCGCCACCTCGCCGCGAAACTCGTCCCCGTCGAGGGTCTCAATACACTTCTCGAGACATTCGACGCCGCAGCTGCCCGGGTTTTTACCTACCGGGCAGCGGCGACAATCCGGATACGGTAACCGGACCGCCGCTTCCTCGCGGCACGACGGCTCGTCCGTGAAAACGGCGATACGAGAGCGTCCGGTCGCGGCCATGGCGCTTTCCACGGCCGCCGCGAGGGCAGGCTCGCCCGAACAAGCGAAAGACACGGGGCCCAGGAAGCGCCCGGGCGCGGCGGAGCGTAGCCGTTCCGCCAGGTCGACGGCGTCATTGTCCACGTAAGGGAAACCGTACGAGACGGTGAGCCGCTGGGCTTTCTCGATGGCGGCCCGGACCACCGTCGGGTGCGCGTGCCCGGTCTGGTTGCCGTACAGGCCCGACGCGAAATCGAGATGGACGTTGCCGTCGACGTCGACGACGCGGGCGCCCGACGCCGACTCGACGGCCACCGGCGTACCGCCGGGACCTAGCACGTGCTTGGCGGCGCCGGCGAGGAGCTTGCGGGCCGCCGGCCCGGGGTACTCGGTACGGAGTTGGGGTTCGCGGGGCAAAGCCGGCCTTTCGGTCGGGATACGGCGATGAGGGGCCGGGGCGACCCCTCACGCGCAAGAACTTGCGCCAGGGAGGATTCGAACCTCTGACCTTCGGCTCCGGAGGCCGACGCTCTATCCAACTGAGCTACTGGCGCGTCGAAGTGAACTAAATGGGTGGAAGAGGGGATTCGAACCCCCGGCCTTCTGATCCACAGTCAGACGCTCTTACCGGCTGAGCTACTTCCACCGTCGGACCGAGGGCGTGTCGCCCTCGCGCACAATATATCAAAGAAACGCGCGAAAGTAAAGGGGGCACATACGCGCCCGGCAGGATTCGAACCTGCGACCTACGGATTAGAAGTCCGTTGCTCTTTCCAACTGAGCTACGGGCGCGATAGGCGGGTAATGATAACCGAGGGACGTTGGGATGTCAAGGGGCTGGGAGAAACGCAATCATCTTTCCGTCATCGTGATGGAGCCTTCCGGGCATACGTCGACGCAAAGGGCGCAGCCGAAACAGTTATCGCCCGCGACCGATAACTCCCCTTCTGCGATTTCGCGGGCATCGTAATAACAGACGTCGACGCAAGTGCCGCAACCGGCGCAGGAATCCGAGTCCGTCCGTTCGACGTACTTTCCCTTGTCGCACTCGTACTTCCCGTCTTTCGTGAAGTACCAGCAGCAGTCGTCGCAGCAGAAACATATTCCCTGGACGCGGCTTTTATCGTCCGCGTAGCGGAAGGGGCGGGAAATGAGGTGTTTCTCCTCGGTCTCCTTGAGAATCCCCCGGACGAATTCCCGGTCGACCTCTCTGAAATCGGACCCGGTGCCGCCCATCTGCGGGTCGAAGAAAAGGCAGAGGTCGAGACGGGAGCGCGAACACCCGTCGCCGCTCTCGCGGCACCCGCAGTTCGAGACCCAGAACCTGTCGAATTGGTCGACCAGTTCTCTGGCCTCGCTGAGGGTGGCTACGTAGTGAAAATGGAGTTCTTCGTTTTGCATTGACTCCTCGCACTCCTTTTTAAGTACCTGGTCTCCGATAAGTTAGGAACGTTTATTTTTATATGCTCGAGGGCATCAATTAAAATCCAAGCTTTCAAGGGTCCAGCGGTCGTTACCTTCGTATTTAAGAACCGCGACGTAATGAGTTCTTACCGTATCGCCGTGAGCGTTTTCTATGTCGAAGTAAGATATAACTTCGTAGCGGTTTTCCCCTAATTCTGTGGAAGTTATGTCGACGGAGTGCCACGGCGGGAATTCTGCGGTCTCGTGTGCCTCTAATTTGCCCTTTACGAATTCCTCGCTCATTAAAATTTCATCGCCGGGAAGAGGAACGTCGTGTTCTCTGATAGCTTTTATAGATGATATATGAAAATGCGCGAAGTAACATAACCAAGCTCCACTTATAAATAAGGGGATAAAAATGGCGATTATCTTTAATGCCTTTTTTATTGTATTAGGCCCTTTCTTCTCGTTCATTAACCGTCGCCGCCCTCCCGGCACCCGCAGTTCGAGACCCAGAACCTGTCGAATTGGTCGACCAGCTCTCTGACTTCGTCGAGGGTTGCTACGTAGTGAAAATGGAGTTCTTCGGTTTCCATTTAGTACCTTCTGGGTAAATCATCGCTATGGCGCGGCGCACCCCAGGTTAGCGGCCGTAGAAGAAGTGCTTACAATGAATTTAGGAGGAAGCGGCGCGAAGTGCGGCGTTATGATAACGCGGAGGCGGGGCGGTGTCAAGGGGGGTAGCGAATCAAGCGAGGTTTAAACCGATAACATGGGCGTGTAAGGTGGCCGAAGGTAAACGTAGCGACGAGTACTTCAATGGAAACCAACTTCAACGAAGTTAAGAATAAAGCCACCTAACTTATCGCTACCCTCGAAACCGGATTCGGTCTTGGTCTGCTCGTACATCTTCCTTTTTTGCTAGCTGTTCCCAATCTTCAGCGATATCAACGAGGATACTACCCGTAAAGGGCCATTGGGGCTTTACGATATCTGCCCACTCTCGCCACTGTGAAGCTAGAACCTGTTCTTGCTTACCTCCCTCGAAGACTTCTTTTTTTACGACACCTCGTTTATTATGTATTTCTACAGTTAAACCAATTTTAATATGCTGACTTTCGGTCGACTCGAGGATATTCCGCACTGCTTGGTGAGGCCAAGCTCCGTCTACGGGATCGTTAGGGGCATAAGCCAAGATGCGTCCAATCGCTTGGTCCGTAATATCGGCGCGGTCTTTCTGCTTAGCTAAAACCCGCGCGTCTGTAACCCATTTACTTAATTCGGATTCTCGAATAACCCCTTGGCTATCAGTTCCTGGGATAGTTTTCCAAGATTGTAACAAATCATAACCATACTCTGCCTTCGTTAGCTTATATTCGTCGATTTCAGTTTCTTGACCCCCCGAAGCAGGTTTGTAGATATCGCAGATTAAGTCGATAAAGAACCGCGGGTCGTCAGAAAGCATTTTGTGAAGTACTAGGTTTTGTATATCCCACGGCGCTGTTAAGAGTGGGAGAAGGGCGTATTCCGCTTTAGCTACTTCGAACCGCTCGACGTCAGTTCTTTTACGAAGGACATCAAAAAGCTCTTTTATCGAGTACGCTATCATACTAGTATCGGGGCGAGGGTCTTCTTTCACTATAGAAGAAGGAACTAAACCCAATAATCTAAGTAGGAATTGAGACTCGATGTATACTTCGGCGCGGAAGGTAGCCGCTAAGCTCAAAGCGTCAAGAACGCGGCCAACTTCAAGTAAGCGTTCTAAGATGAACGCTAAAGTCCGCTCGTCTTTCGCTTGAG
>CP070755.1:2508186-2515732 GCA_020348885.1 Candidatus Coatesiibacteriota bacterium
GAAAAGGACGTTCTCACCCGCAACGTCGCCTTAGAGGTATCTTGGGACGAAGAACAGGGTAAGTACGTCCCTATCGACTCGACCGGCTGGCAGTTCTCTCAGACCCTCGGTTACGTTATCGTGGACACGGGGGACTACGGGCTGGTAGCCCTCATACCGATGGGTATGGCTCAGGTGTCGTCGGTCAACTTCGAAGACGACGTTCAAGTGGATAACGTCCGCAATAAGGGCGATATGCTCGGCAACTTCCTGTTCGGCGGGTCCGATTTCATCATGCTTTTCCAGGAAGAAGCCGAGTTTAAACTAACGGCGCCTATGGAAAATGAAACGGACTATAAACACCTTCTTATGGGGGAAGAGTACGGTGTAATGGGGTCCACGGAATAGATCGTTTCAAAACCTATTGGCGGAAAGAACTGAACGACGGGCGCAAGCCCGTCTTTAACTTTTGGCGCGCGAAACCATATTCCTCCTCGGCGGTTACTGTTTCGCCCTGTGCTTCCCGGGTCGTCTAAATCCTCTCGTTGAAAAATAGTGAAGCAGCGGGTTTTTTTTTGTCTCGGAAATACGGTGCGGATAAACCTTATAACGAGGATTTACGGATTCGGGCTATTTATCCCCCTTGATTATTAATACCTGGTATTGTACCGTTACGGCCGTCACGGTTCTTTTACGTATGCGGTAACGGTTGTTAAAAAGGAGAGAACATGAGAAAGGATACTTTGTTTCGATCTGTTGTTCTGTTCGTGGCGGCGTTCGCCGGTTGCGCGGCTGGTTTCACAAGTGTTGCGTCGGCCGAGGAGTGTAACCACGAGCCGATAACCCAAGAACTTAAAATGCTAATAAGGAATAATCCGGAAATCGGGGAACTATTGCAGGAGTCAATAGACAAAGCCGCGGAAGCAAACCCGGACCCGGTAACGAACCCGGTTCGAACCATCGAAGATTATTATAACTACGTGGACCGTGTATCGAAAGCCCTGCCGCAGGACATACTTTTAAACTACAAGGAACTCCCGGTTCACGAACAAATGATACAAGGGCTCTGTCATATCGCTTTCCTGGTTGACCAGCCTTTGCCTGAACTGGAAGATAAGGGTTTGTTTAAGAATACTATCCAGTACTACGAACCTTTCGCGTCGTGGTTGCGTCATTTCGCAGTAGTCTGGGGGCAATACCTGGACACCGACGCTTCGTGGAACGATAGGATTTACCGGGAGATTAAAGCCGACCCTACGTTCCATTTAGATGACGGTACATACGAATCGCCGTCCAACTGGCATACGTTTAACCAGTTCTTCTCCAGATACTTGTCGTCGCCGGACCAGCGGCCTATCGCTTCGCCGGACGATCCGACGGTCGTCGTTTCGCCGGCGGATTCCGTCCCTCAAGGCGTATGGCCTATCAACGACGATTCCGAAATCGAGGTCGACGGCGGCCTGACGATAAAAACGGCAACTTATTACAGCGTCCACGACCTGCTTCGCAGCGACAGCGCGTACAGGGACGTTTTCGCGGGCGGCGTACTCACCCATAATTTCCTCAACGTTAACGACTACCACCGCTACCACTTCGCCGTCGGCGGAACGGTTAAGGAAAAGGGTATAATCATCCAAAATACCACTGTAGAGATATCGTGGGACGGTAAACAGGGTGAATACGTTCCCACCTGTTCGACCGGTTGGCAGTTTACCCATACCCACGGTTACGTCGTCGTGGATACAGGTGAATACGGGCTGGTGGCCCTCATACCTATGGGTATGTCCCAGGTGTCGTCGGTCAACTTCGAAGATAGCGTCAAAGTAGGAGCCGAAATAAAAAAGGGCGACATGCTCGGTAACTTCCTTTTCGGCGGGTCCGACTTCGTCTTGCTTTTTCAGGAAGAAGCCGGGTTTAAGATCACGGCGCCGATGAAAAACGAGACAGAGTACGAACACATCCTTATGGGCGAAGAGTACGGCAGGATGGGGTCCACCGAATAAACCGTTATTAAACTCGCCGGTAAATTGGACTAGAAGGCGGGCGCAAGCCCGTCTTTTTCTTGTTTGCGAAGCCTAATAAGAATATATAGTTGACGTTGAAACGAATACGCGCTATAATGTATCAGATAACAGGAGAGTGGCTTTATGCGAATAATTATTTGTTCGATAGTGTTGTTGACAGCATATGTTACACCCGCAGGCGCGTACGAGGTCATCTTTCACGAGGGCTTCGAGGGCGATCAGTTCCCGTCGGCGGGGTGGACGGTTTATGGATGGGTCGAACACAGTCTAGGCGGTTATGAGTCAGAGTGGTGCGCGGAGCTAATAGATATTTTCGGATATGGTTCAGAACTAAAATCGGTAGAAATCCCAATAATCGGGGGCGAATTATTCGAATTCCGAATATATGCATCCGCTTATGCGAGCGGTATGGCGTGGCACTATGCAAGTATTCATTTCGATGAAGGTTCAGATTCATATTTCGAACTACCCGACATTTCTTTCGGCGACGGTTATCCGTGGACTTCGTACACAATACAAGAGCACATTCCCGAAGCGGCAAACACCGTTCATTTCTGGTTCACATGTTACGTACCGGAAGACGAATAGGAGTATATATTTTATTACGTAGACAACGTCTCCATAATCCACACCGCCACCGCCGTTACGCCCACCTCCCTCGGCCGCGTCAAGGCGGCTTACCGGTAGTAATCGACCCGCCGATTTCACTTGATTTTTCCGTTAAACTCGTCTATAATGCGCGCAGTCTTATTGGATGGAAGGCGCGCCTTGGGCGCGTTAATATGGTTTTGTAGGTTTGAACCTATATATTTGCTAGGAGTTGATGAAGGTGGGGCTGAAAGCTAAAGCCAAAGAATTCATGCTAAACCAGGCGATCAACCGAATGATGGACCTGGCGTCATCCGGCGACCCGGATAGGAACCTCCGGCGGATTATAAACGTAGCCGAGAAGATAACTACCGACCCCCTGTGGGTCGACGCGATAAGCGGTTTCAAGTACCGCCTGGACATCAACCATCCGCTGATGGAGATAGCCCGGCGGTTTATGCGCGACTTCAATCCGAACGTCCGGCGTAAGGTTATCCGGAACCTGGTGGTGAAAGAAACCCTCGTCGGCGCCGACAAGCGGCACCGTATCGAGCACGATATCGGCTTCTATCCGCCGACGCTGATGGTCATCTCGCCCACGATGGCCTGCAACATCAAGTGCCCCGGCTGCTACGCCGAGAAATATACCAAGAAGCACCAAATGCCATACGAAACCTTCGACGATATCTTGCAGCAGGCCAAGGACATGGGCATCCACTTCGTCGTCGTCTCCGGCGGTGAACCTCTTTTCTACTCCGGGATGATGGACCTCATCGAGAAGCACAACGATATAATGTTCCAGATGTACACCAACGGGACCCTCATAGACAAGAAGATGGCCAAGCGGATCGCGAAGGCCGGTAACCTCATCCCGTGCTGCTCCCTCGAAGGCCTCAAGGAAGAAACTAACATGCGCCGGGGCGACGGCGTCTTCGAGACGGTCAGCGAAGCCTTCGATTATATGCGCGAAGAAGGCGTCTGTTTTGGGTTCAGCTGTACGCTGACCAAGTACAACCTAGACAGTATCACGAGCCCGGAGTTCATAGACTTCGTCGAACGGAAAGGCTGTACACTCGGGTGGTACTTCACGTATATACCGATAGGTAAAGAACCTGACCTGGCGTTGATGCCGTCGGCAAAACAACGCTATACGCTGGGCGCGCGTATACGCCGAATCCGGGAGACGCGCACGGTCTTCTGCGCCGACTTTTGGAACGACGGGCCCCACGTCGACGGCTGCATCGCCTCCGGCAAACGCTACTTCCACATAAACGTAAACGGCGACGTCGAACCGTGCGTCTTCGCCCAGTTTACAGTAGACAACGTCAAGGAAAAACCGCTCGTCGAATGTCTGAACAGCCGCATGTTCCAAGAGTTCCGCAGCAGGCAGCCTTTCGATAAGGACCTCAGGCGCCCGTGCATGATTATCGACCGCCCCGAAATACTCCGCGAGGTCATCGAGAAGACGGGCGGCCAACCGAGTTACCCCGAGAATATCAAACTGGTTACCGAACTGGCCGACGGCCTCGACGCGTACGCGGGCGAGTTGGCCGGACATATAGACGAATACGCGGCGATATACGACGCGGACCCGTACCGGGACTTCGGCGAAATAGAACAGCGCGGCTGGCAGGCTCCGATCGAGGAGTACGAAGCCGAAGAAGCGGAAGTAAGGGAAGAGAAGCTCTAAATCGGACTACAGATAGAACACTAAGAAGAAGGCCGCCGGCAACGGCGGCTTTTATTTCAGAAATAGTTGCTTTTTATTCAACTATCTGTTATAATGCTATTAGAGTTCGTGAGCGCGAAACGCTGCGCGGGGGGTAACGCAAATGCGTTCGTTAATCGTTTTCGTATCGCTTATAACTCTGTCTATACCTGCATACGCCGGCGACTACTACGTTGACGCCGAAAACGGCAGCGACGTTACAGGCGACGGTTCCGCCGGAAATCCCTGGAAAACTATAAATTACGCTTTCGGTCAGTTGAACGCCTACGACGGTGACGGCGTCGATACGCTCCATCTATCGGGGCAATTCTACGAAGAAGGAACCGCAACCGCCCAGAGCGACGACGACGGCATAACGATTACCGGGGGGACTTTCGGATATGCTGAAGATTACAGGGATGACGTTAGATTAACGTTAGACGTTACGGCAGCGGACGGCACTGTGATTACCGGCAATAATCTTTTATATGTACGTTTCAAATTAGGCGACGGGGCCACTGTAGCGGATAACGGCGGCGAGTACCCGGACACTGGGTACAGCGCAGGTATCTACGCGATCAATAAAGATAACATAACCGTCGAGGATAACCATATATTACCCGGAGAAGGTTATTATTATACGACATATATATACGTCGATATTATGGGCGGTTCGGGCCATAATATCTCCGGGAATTACGCTTCGTGGAACGATATCTACTGCACCGATGTCTCTTTAGGAACCGTCAGTAATAACCGTGGGGATACATATCACACCGGCGCTGCTTTGGGTTATATCGATTGCGATAATTCTTCAATCGACTTAATAGACAACTACTGTTCGCTCGGTATAACGGGCGGCAATATACCTTACGTTTATGATAATAGTTTTGACTACCTAGATATAAACGTCGATACCGGTGATACTCTCGAGTTATTAAATAATTTTTTCGAAGCCGGTAATAATATGGGGAACTATTATAGTATTACGCTTAACGGTGGAGGTTTGTGCCGTTTCGCAGGTAATAGTTTCTGGATACGTGGAGGTTCTTATCCCTCACTACAAATCGAACTACACTCAGGCCCTTTATTAGTAGAAACGTGTTCCATTGATGAAGATTCTAGTTATAGTATAGAAGATTGGTTTCTAATATCAGGCGGTACGGCCGATTTCGGCGGCGGACCTCTCGGTAGTAACGGCGGTAACGACTTTGCTGAAGGTGAATCCTTAGGGTACTTTATACGCAACGATACGCCTGACGATGTCTTTGCATTAAACAATACATGGAATCCGACAATTGAATCCCAAATGGACGGACACTACTACGATACATATAATATCGAAGAGTTCTACGACAGGTGGGAAGACGCCTCCAAGGGTTTCATAGTCTGGTCCGAACCGGACCCGAACGGGCCGGTCCCGGCTTTCGACCTCCTCTCGCCCGAAGACGGCGAATCGGTGGATACTTTGACGCCGACCCTCGACTGGGAAGACATATCCTACCCCTGGGTCGACTTCGACCACTTCGACCTGTACGTAGATACTGACCCGGCGTTTGGTAATCCTGATGTTTACGGCGGATTGCCAGATTCCGAATACACGTTCTCCGACGAGCTGGACGACGGCGCAACCTACTACTGGAAGGTCCTGGCCTTCGACGACCAGGGGAACGCACGCTGGTCCGAGCAGACCGACTGGTCGTTCACCGTTAGCGTAGGGTCGCTGGGCGACTTCTCGCTACTCTCTCCGGAACAGGGTGAGACGGTCCACACCTTAACGCCGACCCTAGACTGGGAGGATTCGGTACCGGGATACCGCACGCGTGTTTCGGATTACCGTACATCTATGAGAACAGGCGAACAATATTTCAAAATCGGAGGCCGCGCGTGCGAACTTGACCACTACGACGTGTGGCTCGACACGGATCCCGATTATATCGACCCCATAATATATACCGATATCGCCGATTCGACCTTTACCCCTACCGAAAACCTGGACGACCAGACCGATTACTGTTGGAAAGTGGTCGCCGTCGATAACCTCGGGCGCGAGAAATGGTGTACGGAACTCGACTGGTGGTTTCACGTCGACGAAGCCGGCCACCTGGGTAATTTCTCGCTTCTTACGCCCGCGAAGGGCGAAACGGTGACGACGCGCACGCCCACGCTTGATTGGGAGGACTCGATACCCGAATATGGCGGCGGGACCACGCTCGCTTTTACAGAAAGAACCGCAGCGTTCCGCAAAGCGGGAGTATATACCTTTCAAAAAACGCCGGAAAGTGGTGAATCCCGGCTTTGCGAACTCGACCATTACAACCTGTGGATAGACTTGGACCCCGGTTACCCCGAACCGGTGATTTACACGGATATCGCCGATTCCACTTACACGTTTACGGAACCGTTGGACGACTTTACTACATACTACTGGAAGGTAGTCGCCGTAGACGACCGGGGCAGAGAGAAGTGGTGCAACGAACTCGATTGGTGGTTTGAAATCGATACGACGGTCAACATACTACCGGCGTCTTTCGGGCGAATAAAGGCTTCGTTCGGCGGCGGGACACTTGGATACGATACCACACTAAAGCGTAGGTAGAGGAACGAACAAATAGAAAAACGCGGCCTCAGAACCGCGTTTTTTATTTAAGTATTCCCGTTCGACTACCGCACCAACACCATTCTCTTTACCACCGTTTCCTCCAGCCATTCCAGCCGGTATATATATACGCCGTTCGCAAGGGGCCGGCCCGAATCGTCCGTTCCGTCCCACAGGACTTTATAAGTCCCGACGGTTTTGTAACCTGAATCCAGTGTCCGTACTTTCCGGCCGGTAATATCGAACACGTCTAAGTATATGCCGCCGTCGCCGCCCTTCGGTACGGTATAGGCTATCGTCGTAGAGGTACTGAATGGGTTCGGGTAGTTCTGGCCCATCGCGTAAACCGACGGCCTTTCGGGCGGATCGCCTTCAGGGTATAGGTATATAATACCGTCTTCGTCGTCGTACTCCAACGAGCGCTTTTTTATCTCGCCCGTGGACGAATAGCCGTACATCGTGAACTCCCTCGAGTCGGCGCCGTACAAATCGTCTAAAGAAAGCCAATGCCCGAGTTCGTGGGTCGCGATGTTCTCCACGTCCATCTTTTCTTGAGTACCCCCCACCGAAGTATCCCATTCCCATTCGTACCCGTTAAACGCGAGGTCGCACTCGAATATCTCGTTGTAACCGGTTCGTTCATAGAAC
>CP070755.1:2515832-2520895 GCA_020348885.1 Candidatus Coatesiibacteriota bacterium
CGAGAAGGGAAAGGTGGAAATGATGAAAGCGGTTAAGGTTTTAAAGTTTGGGGCGTTAACGCTTTTATACGGGTTGTTAACGCTATTTTTGGCGGCGTGCGAACCAGGTGCCGACGTAGATATTGGTACGGACCCGCAAGCCCTCGAAGTAGGGCAAGGTTTCACGGAGAAGGACTACTATTACCGCGTAACCCATACGTCAGGCCCTGCGGTAACGGCCGACCTGGAAACCACCGGCGATTTCATTTCGAGTGGCGGCTTATCGAATTGCGACCCCGCGATCGTAGTAGTCAGCGCGGATTCGCCGAATTTCGACGGTCTTTTTTCCTTGGGGGTACCCGAGGATATGCCGCCAGGTGATTACGTATTAACGATATCTTTAATACCAACGGGTGGCGGTCCCGCTCTCACCTCTACCGACGTCGGGATAACAGTCATTGAGTTCCTTACGTTCGGTTTCGTTCCGGGTGAAGAGCCGCGCTGGGACCCCGAAGGTTATTTTAAAGGTAAAGTTAGCGTAAAGAGCGACGTTGACGCCAACATCGGGTTGAACTTCCACGCGAAGATACTACCGAGCGGCGAGGATGTAGCTGGTACGCTTGCCCCTCCACCATCTTATAACGTAACCGCGGGCGAGACGGTCGTACACCCGTTCAGTATTAAGTACACAGAAGTAGCGGCAGGCGAGCAATACGAGGTCGAAGCGTTTGCTACCGGCGAAGCATCGGGCGTAACCTCACGGAAAACAATAGCAGAAATTGTAACGATCCCCGCCCCGTAAATGTGGCCTAACTTGGCCCAACGCCGAAATAGCCGATTTAGTATATTACCATCAATATTCGGCCTCCAACGGAGTTAGGACCTTAGGGGGCTTACGGCAATACCGGTGAGACCTTGGTTCTAGGCGTTGCCGAGCGGGACGATTATGGGTGTCTCTTGTCCTACGTTTCCTTCGGGGTCGTTTTCGTATAAGTGGAAATATTACGAACCATCTACGCGTTAACCTCACCTGTACTGCCGGACGTCGACTCGACGATAATAGACGTTTTACTCGACGCCTTAACCGGCACCCCGCCGCCGTGCGTCTACCCGGCCCGGCCGCCGCTCCCAAATCGCTACTCAATATAATCGAATATCAAAGTCCGAATCGCGCGTTGTTTATTTCGGCGTTTCGTAGTTTTTTAGCTTCGCCATTCCTACAACATATATTATAATCCGTACGTGGCCGCGGCTGACGTAAATAAAGCACTCAGGCGATACGTTAAAGCTATAAACAAAGAGCTTGCGACCGGCGGCAGACCGAGCGAGCAAACCTATTACCCCGCCCTCAGGGATTTAATCGACGGCTGCGGAGACGGCATTAACGCGCACATCGTCGAGCGTGGCGCCGCCGCGAAACCCGACGTGCAAGTCTACCGCAGGGAGAACCTGATCGGCGTCGTCGAAGCGAAGGACCTGCCCGTTAACCTCGGCGAAATAGAGGCGAACGCCGCGGCCGCCCGAACAGACCACAACGCCGAGCAGTTCAGGACATACCTCGCCGAGTACGACAACCTCCTCTATACGAACTACGTCGAATGGCGGCTCTACCGTCGGCACGACCCGGCGCCGGAGCAAATCGCCGTTTTGGGCCACATAGGCGCCGACGGCAAGTTCCACACTACGAAGGAGGGGCGCGAGGCGTTCGAGAACGTCGTCGGCGCGTTCCTCGCGGCCCTGCCCGAACCCCACGCTACGGCGAAGGGCCTCGCCCCCGATATGGCGCGGCTGACGAAAGTTCTGGACGCGCGTACCCGGAAAGCGTTGGACGAGGGGAACGAATTCCTCAAGCGCCTTTACGACGCTTTCCAAGACGAGCTTATACACGGCCTGAAGGCCGACGAGTTCGCTGATATGTACGCGCAGACCATCGCCTACGGTCTCTTCACCGCGCGTATCATTCACGCCCGCGACACCGACGGCCCCGGCTTCGACCGTTTCGCGGCCGAGCGCCTGCTGCCGGTCACCAACCCGTTTCTAAAGCGCGTGTTCGGTTCCCTCGTCAACGATATGGACATGCCGAAGCGCGTCGTGGGAATCGTGGAGGACCTGGCAGCGCTGATAGGCGCGGCGGACATGGGCGCCATATCGGAGGAGCTCGCGCGTTTCGGCGCCGGGCGGCGCAAGGGCGAGGAGGTGGCCGAGCACGACCCGGTCATTTATTTTTATGAACACTTCCTCCGCGTTTACGACCCGGAGAAGGCGAAGAAGCGCGGCGTCTACTACACGCCCCTCCCGGTAGTCCGTTACATCGTCCGCTCGATAGACGAGCTCCTTAAAAACGAGTTCGACCTCGCCGACGGCCTGGCGGACCAGAACGTAATAATACTCGACCCGGCCTGCGGGACCGGGACGTTCCTCTACGAGGTCGTCCGGCTCATCCACGAGCGCCTCGGCCCTCGCGGCGCCGCCGAGTGGAACGAATACGTTCCCACCCTCCTGGAGCGGCTGTTCGGCTTCGAGTTGCTGATGGCGCCGTACACGATAGCGCATCTGAAGCTCGCCGAACTCCTCCGCGAGACCGGCTACGAGTTTCGCCGGGACCAACGCCTCGGCATATACCTGACGAACACGCTGGAGGAGGCCGAGCAGCACGTTGAGCAGAAGATGCTCCCCGGGATTATGGGCGCGATTTCGCGGGAGAAGGAGGGCGCGGACCGGGTCAAGGCCGAGGCGCCGGTGATGGTGGTTTTGGGTAATCCGCCCTACGCCGGGCACAGCGCGAACAAGGGGCCGTGGATAGACGGGCTGTTAAAAAAAGGTTACGACCTACCGGACGACGGCCGGCGCCCGGGCTACTACGAGGTTGACGGCGAACCGCTGCGGGAACGCAACCCTAAATGGCTACAGGACGACTATGTAAAATTCCTAAGGTGGGCCCAGTGGCGTATAGACCGGACCGGCCGCGGCGTCGTCGGGATGATTACAAACCACGGGTATTTAGATAACCCTACGTTCCGCGGAATGCGGCAGAATCTGATGGGAACCTTCGACACGCTTTATCTTCTGGACTTGCACGGGAACGCCAAGAAGAAGGAGACGTGCCCCGACGGTTCCAAGGACGAGAACGTCTTCGATATTATGCAGGGCGTCGCGATATTTTTGGGGGTGAAATCGTGACGGAAGTACTTGACAAGGGTGGGGTACCGTGTTATACAGTACATAGATTACCTCCCCGTCATTGCAAGCCAATGGCGGGTAATAACCTCCCCGTCATTGCGCGCCAATGGCGGGTACTTTTTTAGGGGGTTCTCGTGAAGCGGGTTTGCGTTTTTATAGACGGAAGTAATTTTTACCATAACCTGAAAAAGGCCCTGGGCGCCGCAAACGTAGACTTCTATAAATTCGGAGAGAAGCTGACGGAGCGCATCCGTACCGAACTGTCGGTGGATACCGAACTCGTTCGAATCTATTACTACAACGCGCCGGTGGACAGGTCGGTTTTTCCGGAGATAGCAAAGGCTCAACAGCGCTTCTTCAGTGCTTTAATTCATACCAAGAAATTGGAATTACACCTGGGCCGGCTTGAGAAGCGGGATATTATTTGCCCCGAATGCAGGGAGAAAGCCAAGGTCGTTTGCCCGAAGTGTAAAAGCGAACAAGGGAACACGTACGAGGAAAAGGAAGTGGACGTTACGCTTGCCGTCGATATGATACTGAAAGCCGAAAACGACGATTACGATATCGCCGCGTTGGTCTCCAACGACGGCGACTTCGCTTCAGTATTAAAAGGCGTAAAACATTTCGGGAAGACCGCCGTTTTTGTGGGTTTCAGTAAAACCAGGGCCTTGATGAACGAATCGGACCTCGATATATTTCTATCGAGGAAATTCTTTTCGGGTATAAGGATAAAAAGGAGATAACCATGCCCGAAATCTACCGCGGCGACCTTTACGGCCTTCGCAAACACAAGTACGGGGACCTCGGGACGACCGGCGTAACCGATACCGAGTGGGCTGAAGTCGAGCCGACTTCGCCTTTCTACCTCTTCGCCGAAGTAGACACGGCGGCCGCCGAGGAGTATAAAGAGCATATACAGATAACATCGATATTAGGTACGGGGGACCGTCGAAGCGATTCCGGCAAGTACTGGAGTACGGGTTTAATTACGGCGAGGGATAGTTTCGTAATCGATTTCAATAATGATGCGTTGGCGAAGAGAATTCTTAGGTTAATAAACCCGGATAAGGAGAAACAAGTTATTGACCGTTATAAATTAAAGGATACTCGGGAAATCCCGCTTAAGGAATCGTTAGAAACGCTACGAGGAATGGAAAACCCTTTAGATAACATTAAAGAACTATTATACAGGCCTTTCGATAAGCGTTTTATTTTCTACGACCAAGCCCTAGTCCGATGGCCAGTCTATAATATAATGCGCCATTTACTCGCGCGCGAAAACCTGGCTTTTATCACCGTCCGGCAAGTAGCCGAAGGGGTGTTTAATCACGCCTATGTCGCGGACTCCCTAGTCGAAAGCCGGATAACCCTAAGCAATAAGGGAATCGCGTATATATTTCCATATTATCTATATCCGGGGTCGGGAACGCTCGATGATAAAGAATCCGGAAACCGTAGCCCGAACATTGAACCTGGTTTCGCAAGTGATTTCCTCGCGGCGGTTGGCGCCCAAACACTCGAAAACTCGCCCGAAGTCGGACAGCGGAGCGGTTCGCGGGAAATCCTTTACGCCGAAGACATCTTCTACTACATCTACGGCGTCCTCCACAGCCCCACGTACCGCGAGCGCTACGCCGAGTTCCTCAAACTCGACTTCCCGCGAATTCCCATCCCTGTGGACTACGAGAGCTTCGACCGCCTCGCGGCCGCGGGCCAGCGCCTGGCAGAGCTCCACCTCCTCAAGGACAAAGATCGCTGGGGCTGGCAGGGGATAGAACAACGCGGCGACGCGAAGGAAGCCGTCGTCGGCAAGGTCGAATACGACGAGAAGAACGAGGAAATCATCTTCGACGCGAAGAAACCGCCCGACGAGCAGTACCGTCTCGGCCCCGTCCCTGTACACA
>CP070755.1:2520995-2551795 GCA_020348885.1 Candidatus Coatesiibacteriota bacterium
GAACGCCAGCTCCTCGGCCCGTATAACTTCTGCGCCGTCCGGTATCTCGAAGACGAATTTACCGGAGCCGTAGCCCTGGTTGTACTTGAAGACGAACAGGCGGTAGCTGGTAACGTTGCCGTCGTAGTCGTATAAGTCTACGCGCCGGGCGACCCACTCTTCGGCGTCGATCCACGCCCAGACGGTTGGGTACGTGGCGGACGAAGACTTGGCGGTCATCTTTAGTTTGTAAGTTTTATACTCACCGGAAAGGGTAACTTCGCCGTCGTCCTCGAAATCGTAGCGGGTTTCGGCGGCTTCGAAGACCGACTCGACGGTCTCGTCGCCGGTAATCCCCTCCACCGGATAAATTACGACCTGGTTCGTAGCGGGGTTGTAGAAGTAGAGGGTTGTACCGTCGAAGACCACGGTTTGGTCCGACGGATAGTAGTACTCGATGCGGAAGCGGTTGGGCTTTCGCGAATATAGACGGCCCTTGAGAACCGTTTCCTGCTCGATGAACGCGGACGTGGTGATGAGCCAGAGCCCGGCGCTGAAGTCGGTCAACTCGTCGTAGCGGGCCGACGCGTTCTCGACGATGGTCTCTACCTCTATCGCCGCGGCCGGCGGGGTAATACCCGCGGTTACGACGACGGATAAGAAAGCCGCCGCGCGGACGGCGGAGTTGCCCCGTTTGGAGATTGCGAACATGGCGTTTGCGCGGTTAACCTCCTCCGGCGTTCAAATCCTCCGGCTTGATCAACACTTTACGCGGTTTCGTCCCCTCGGCGGGGCCGACCACGCCCCGGGTTTCCATCATGTCTACGAGCCGCCCGGCCCGGGCAAACCCGATTCTGAGCTTCCGCTGTAGCATCGACTGACTCGCTTGCCCGGCCGCCACGACTATCGCGACCGCCTCGTCGTAAAGCTCATCGTCGGGCTCTTCCAAAGCGCCGACGACGGCCGCCGCGTCCTCGTCGCGAAGCGAGACCAGCGGTTGCGCCGGTTCCTGGGTTGCCCAGAAACCGACGACCCGGGCTATCTCGTCGTCGGATACGTACGCGCCTTGGACCCGGAGAGGTTCGCTCGCGCCGACGGGCAGGAACATCATATCGCCGTCCTTGAGCAGGTTCTCGGCGCCGGGCCGGTCCAGAATCGTCCGGCTATCGGGCTTGCTCGACACCTTAAAGGCGATGCGGCTCGGGAAGTTGGCCTTGATGACGCCGGTGATTACGTCCACCGACGGGCGCTGGGTCGCGACCACCAGATGGATCCCGACCGCCCGGGCCATCTGCGCCAACCGTATGAGCGACTCCTCGACTTTCCGGGCCTCCTGGAGCATCAGGTCGCCTAGCTCGTCTATTACGACGACGATGTGCGGTAGGGGTTCGCCCTGCTCGTCGTCTATGAAGACATCTTCGGCAATCTTTTTACCTTTCGGGCCGGAGAAGAGCTCGTTGTAGCCGTCTATGTTCCGTACGCCGGCGTGCCCGAGCAGTTTGTAGCGGCCCTCCATTCGGCGCACCAGGTACTTCAGGACCGTTACCGCGTCTCCGACCTCGGTTACTATCTCGGCGAAGCGGTGCCGGTGGGGTATCGTCCCGAACGCCGCCAGGTCGACCCGTTTCGGGTCTATCTGGATAAACTGGACCTCTTCAGGTGTTTTATAAAGGATAAGGGAAAGGATAATGGCGTTGAGGAATACGCTTTTACCGGAGCCGGTCGTCCCGGCCACGAGCAAGTGGGGCATTTTAGTGAGGTCGGCGCCGAGTACTTTGCCGTCGGACCTAAGGCCGACCGGGACCGGCAGGACCGCTGGCGCGGCGAAACGTTTGTAGTCGCGGGATGTCAGGATGTCCTTCAAAGCGACCATCGCCGGCGTCGGGTTGGGGACGTCCACCGATACCGTCCCTCTACTGGCGGTGGACGTTACGTTGACGTTGGGCACCGACAGGGCTATTGCCAATTCTTGGGCGACGTTCCTTATCGCGTTGACCTTCTCGGCGCCCTCCAGCTTTAGCTCGAAACGTGTAACCCGCGGCCCGGGGCTGTGAACCTGGTGGACACGGGCATCGATCCCGTAGTTTTCGAGGGTGTCGTCCAATAGTTCCCGAATGTTAAGCAGCCACTCTTTCTCGACCGTAGGCGTTTCCTTCGTGCCGGGGTCGAGTAGGTCCACCGACGGGAGCTTATACGCACCCGACCGGCGCCGCCTTGGCGGCTGCCGTACTTCGGGCGTTCCCGGAGGTTCGGGCGTCGGTTCGGCGACTGAGACGGGTTCCGTATCGCCGGTGTGTTCCTCGTCGAAGACCTCGGGTTCGTAAACCTCTTCTCGTTTGCGGGCGCCTTTCTCCGGGAACAAATCTACGGTGGCGGCAAAACCCCGCTTTATCAACGAACCGGTTCCCTTCGCCATGTTAATCACCGAGAACGGTGCGAGATACGAAACGCACAGTATCACGACTAATAACGATGCGGCGGTTCCACCCCATATACCGAGTAAGTACGCGACGTAATCTCGAAGCATTAGGCCCATCGCGCCGCCGCGGTTCAGCGCTCGGAGAACGCTTCCGTCGTCGGCGCCCGGCGACGTGAACGCGAGAAACGCGGTCAGCGCGAAAATACCGACGGCAAAAGCGGTCAGCCTTAGTCCGCGTTCCAGCGTAACGCCGCCGCGAAACTGGTAGTATGCCCAAACACCGAAGAAAACGGGTAAAGCTAATGCGACCTTTCCCAGGACGATTACGAGGCCGCTGGCGATGAACGCGCCCAGCCACCCCAGCTTGTTGTGGATTTCGCCGCCGGAGACGTTAAGATCGTCGGGGTGATACGTGACCAGACTGACGGCGCAAACCAGCCCCAGTACGACCAACACGCCGCCGAAGACCTGGCTCCAGTACTGGAACTTTACTTTCGGCTTGGCGGTAGGTTTCCTTTTTACCTTTTTGGGCATCCGAAGATGTTTATACTAAATAGGTGGCAATAACCACGGCACCTATTATACAACAATAAACGGCGAAGTACGGGAATTTCCGCGCCGATAGCATTTTGATAACCACGTAAATCGCGAATACGCCTGCGACGAGGGCCGCGCCGAACCCGACGGCTAACGGCCCTAAAGGGATATCAACGGTCGTTATGTCCTTCGCGGTCATTATCCCTGCGCCGAGTATCGCCGGAACCGACAGAATGAAAGAAAACGCCGCGGCTTCCTCGGCGACGGTCCCGAGCCAGAGCGCCGCGACGATCGTCATTCCCGACCGGGATACTCCCGGGGCTATCGCGACCGCTTGGGCGGCACCTATCAGGAAGGCGGCGCCGAAACCCAACGAAGCGCAGGTGACGCCTCGAGACCGTGCGAACACCGAAGACGCCAGTACAGCGGCGGTAAACAACAGCGCGAAACCGACGAGAACCGGGCTTTCGAATAGCCCTTTTATATAGCCGTCGAAGAACAGACCTACGACCGCCGCCGGAACCGACGCGACAATTATCAGGCCGGCAAAACGCGGCCAGCCGCCGGTTCCGACGCCGGCCCTGGCCACGTCGAACAGGCGCCGCCGGTAGTATATCAACACAGCCAATAGGGTCGCGACGTGAAGCGCGACCTCTAGCAATATGCCCTCCGGCTTATAACCGAAAAGCTCCTGGGCCAGAACCAGATGGCCGCTCGAACTCACCGGAAGGAACTCGGTCAGGCCTTGGACCAGCCCCGTTAAAGCAAGTTTAACGTATAGAGACGTTTAGGTGGATCCTCCAAGGTATCAGATTTACGAGAATATAGCAACGGCGTCCGGAAGTGTCAACCGCAATCGTCCCCGGTTCGGTCAACCGGTACGATGGAGCCCTGTGATCTATCGTGAAATACTTAAAAACCGGGCTTATAACGCAGTAATCTTGACTATTCGGGGGTGTTATGATAACGTATCGGCCAACCTGGACCATGACTTCGCGGAGTTACGGTATGGTGATATGGATGCGAAATGGTCGAGAAGAACCGTAAATACCTCGTAACGAGCGCCCTCCCGTACGCCAACGGGCCGCTTCACATAGGGCAGATAGCAGGCGCGTACCTACCTGCCGATATCTATGTCCGGTACTTGCGTCTCGCTGGCGCCGACGTGATATATATCTGCGGCTCTGACGAGCACGGGGTCCCGATTACCGTCGTCGCCGAACAGGAGGGGATGACACCTCAAGAAATAGCCGATAAATATCACTTCGCTAACAAACGGGCGTTTGAGCGTTTCGGGATGTCCTTCGATAACTACTCGCGTACGAGCCTGAGGGAGATACACTACCCTCTAGCCCAACAATTCTTCACCGAGCTAAACGACGCAGGATATATAATCGTCAAGGAATCGGAGCAGCTTTATTGCCACGATTGCGAGCGGTTCTTGCCGGACCGTTACGTTTCGGGTAAATGCCCCCACTGCGGCGCCGAGGCCCGGGGTGACCAATGTGACGAGTGCGGCCGGTGGCTCGCCGCTTTGGAGCTGGAGGAACCGGTGTGCAAGGTCTGCGGCTCGACGCCGGAACCTCGGAAGACGACCCACTGGTATCTGGAACTCCCAAAGTTCGCTGACTGGCTCCGGGAGTGGATCGGCACCAAAGCCGACTGGCGGGACAACGTACGCCGTTTCTGCCTCGGCTGGATCGACGAGGGGCTCGAGGACCGAGCGATAACCCGCGATATAACTTGGGGCGTCCCCGTCCCATTGCCCGAAGCCGAGGGCAAGGTTCTCTACGTATGGTTTGACGCGCCAATCGGATACATCAGCTCCACTATAGAATGGGCCGAGAATCTGGGCGAACCGGACCGGTGGAAGGATTACTGGCAGAACACGGAAACGAAAATGGTCCACTTCATCGGCAAGGACAACATCGTCTTCCACGCGATCGTCTGGCCGGCTATGCTCCACGGCCAGACCAGCGTCGAGTACGTGCTCCCCGGCCAGATACCGGCGAACGAGTTCTTGAACCTCGAAGGTCGCCAGATGTCGACGAGCAATAATTGGGCCGTCTGGCTGGACGAGTTGCTGGACGACTTCCCGGCCGATACCGTGCGTTACGCCCTTACGGCGAATGCACCGGAGACCCGTGATTCGGACTTCACCTTCCGGGACTTCGGCAGCCGAGTCAACGACGAGCTGGCCGACATCTTCGGAAACTTCATCAACCGATCTCTCGGTTTTATCGCCAGGTACCTCGGCAATAAAGTCCCGGAACCCGGCGAGTTATCGGCCCAGGATCGGGAGTTGCTCGACTACGTCTCCGCGCAAACGGCGCGAGTCAGCGAACTGATAGAGAACTTCGAGATGAAGAACGCCCAACTTGAGGTTATGAACGTCGCCCGGGCGGCGAACAAGTACTACAACGACGAAGAACCCTGGGCCCGGCGGGAGGACGACCCGGCCCGTTGCGGGACGATACTGAACGTGTGCTGCCGGGTGGTCGGTGCCCTCTCGACGGCGATGGAACCGTTTACGCCCTTCGCGGCCGGAGAACTGCGGCGAATGCTAGGGATAAAAGAGGCCCTGTCCTGGGAGGAAGCGCCCGGATACGAACCGGCCGCGGGGGCCGAGTTGGGCGAGGTTAAGATACTCGTGCAGAAGATACCCGACGAAGAGATAGACAGACAGATAGAAAAGTTGAAGGCACAATCCGCCTTGGCGGACGACGACGTAAAACCCGAAGAGGTGACGACCGTGAGCGAAGTGAATTTCGACGACGTGACGAAGCTGGGGCTCGTTACGGCGAAGGTCCTCGAGTGCGATAAGGTCGAGGGAGCCGACAAACTCTTGGTGATGAAAATAGACATCGGCGGTGAGGAGCGGCAGATCGTCGCTGGGATAGCGCCTTGGTATCAACCGGAGGAGTTGGTCGGGAAGGTAATCGTCGTGGTCGCGAACATGGTCCCGGCGACGATACGGGGGGTCGATTCTCGCGGGATGCTCTTAGCCGCGTCAGTGGGCGATGACGAGGACGTCCGGGTCATTACCGTTGACGGCGACGTTCCGCCGGGATGTAAGGTAACGTAATGAAATAAAACGTTTTTTAACTCAAAGGACGAAACGGCGGGCTTTTACGCCCGCCTATGTCGAAATGGATTTAAGCCGGGAGACGAAAAAGGGGATTATACGGCGGTTAGTCCAAATCGTCGTGCAAATACTCGTAATAGCCGCAGTCCTATTCGGTACGTCCGGGCGCTTGGACTGGTGGATGGCGTGGTTGTACCTGTGCGTTTACGTGGTTGGCGTATGCGTCAACGCGGCTTTTATGTTACGCGTAAACCCGGAGTTGATCGCCGAACGGTCGCGAATCGGGGTCGGTACAAAGGGTTGGGACAAGTTGATCGCAAGCTCGGCCGTATTGATAGGGTGGATCTTCGTTCCTTTCGTTGCGGGGTTGGATATGCGGTTCGGTTGGTCGGAGTTGCCTTTTAACGTACAATTGGCGGCGTTAGTGGTAAATATACTGGGTTTCGCCCTGACCAGTTGGGCCATGTTAACGAACGCTTTTTTCTCGGGTACCGTGCGTATCCAGGAGGAACGGGGACATGTCGTCGTGTCCGAGGGACCTTATCGGTACGTACGACACCCCGGTTACGTGGGGTTTATCGTCTCGGGCTTGCTAACACCGCTGATACTGGATTCGCTCTGGGCCCTGGTTCCGGCCGCGACAGCGGTATCTTTGTTGGTATTCCGTACGTCGCTGGAGGACCGGACGCTAAAGAAAGAGCTCTCGGGTTACAACGAGTACGCCGAACGCGTTCGATATCGATTACTCCCCGGCGTGTGGTAAAATTCGCGTAAACTGAAGCCGAGTGTCTAGGTTCCATATATTAACCCCGCCCGATATAACGGGCGGGGTTGTTCTTATTTGTTTTAAAAGTGACTTAAGAGTTTCTCATCGTTTTTACTCGTTGTCGTTTATGTCGTAGTTTGAATTACCGGCGGCCGTGTTATTATTCCTGGGCCGAGCATATAGACTCGTACTCGACTCGCGCCTTTTCGATCCGTTCGTTTTCGAGGTTCTCTAACAATTCGGCGCGGGTTTTTCCGGAGTCGGTAAATTCGGCGTAAAATTCGCCCCCCCTTATTTCTTTAAGGAGTTCCGCTAGGCGGTTTTTAATCCGCTCGTCGATTAACCTACTTCCCCGGGTAACCCCACCGTAAAGGGCGGTGTACGAAATACGTTCCCTCATCCCCGAAAGACCATATTCGAAAAGTAAGTCCGCGATATATTTTATCTCCCTCACGCACTCGACGTAAGCCAGGGCAGGAGGGTAACCGGCTTCCACGAGGGTGTTGAAAGCCGCTTCGGCCAAAGCCGGTATGCCACCACAGAGGACGGCCTGTTCGCCGAACAAGTCCATGACGGCTTCCGCTTCGAAGGTCGTTTTTATTACGCCTAGCCTGCCGCAGCCCAGGGCCTTCGCGTATGCGAAAGCCACGTCCCAGGCCTTGCCGGTAACGTCCTGATAGACGGCGGCCTTCGCGTTCAAGCCGCTTCCGTTCAGATACAGTTCGCGAAGAAGTCTCCCCGGCCCCATCGGCGCCACGAGTAGCACGTCGTATCTTTCTTCCAGCGCCAGCCCTCCGAATTGGACGGCTGCGCCGTGGGCGAACAGGAGTTGGCTGTCCTGTTTTAAAGCCGGGCCGACTTCTTCTTCGAATACGGCCGGTATGGCCTCGTCGGGTACGAGTAGAGTAACTATGTCGGCGGTAGCAACCGTTTCGGCTATGCCGTATACCGGAAATCCATCGCTTTCGGCGTCGGCGCGCGTTTGGCTCTTTAGGCGTAAACCTATTATCACGTCGAGGCCGCTGTCTTTTAAGTTAAGCGCCTGGGCACGTCCCTGGTTCCCGTATCCTATAACGGCTATCTTACGGCCCAGTACGGGGTCCAAATCGATATCGCCGTCGCGATGAACGATTATATTCTTAACGTCGTTCGACATACAGGGTTGGTTCCTCCGATAACGCGCGTTATCGCCGGGCAGCGCGTTATACGTCGTCATCCTCCCATATCAAAATACGCCCGCAATTTTCGCACACCTCGAGCGAGTCCATCGCCCTTATCAAGTCGATCCGCATTGGCGGAATCGTTACGTAACACCCGGTGCAAACGCCGTTTTTAACGGGTACAATCGCTCGCTCCGAGAACTTCGAGTAGTAACGCTTATAAAGGCTCCTCAAATCGTTTCGGATATCCTCCATCTTTTTGTCTTTTCCGGTTGCAAAGTTTTCGAACTCCTGGAGGATGAAGTCGATATCTTCGTCCGTCAACTCGCCGGCGCCTTTCAGCCCTTCGAAAGCTTCTTGCAACGAACTCAAACTTTTATCGATGTTCCGGAGTTCTTGTAATACTTTTAGCTGGTTCTTCATCTCTGTTCGTTCTTTGGATGTATCGTCTACCATTTTACCTCCGACCTTGATTTACGGAACCGTCTTCCTTACGCGGCCGGCGGGACTCACCTCGACGCCGTCCAGGGCGAACCCGTCGTCGCTTTGGATGAATATATTTCCTTCGTTCTCGTGTTCGATTTGGTTCAAGCGTCCGGCGTAGTTTTCGTCAAGGAAGTCCTTGATATCCGGATGGACCGTCAGGATCAATTCGCCGCCGAGATTGCGGAAGCCTCTCCTTACCTCGCTTTCGATTTTTTGTATTAACGCGTCTATAGTTAGTACCGACCCCCGCCCCTTGCAGGACGGACATTCCCGGCTGATATGGGATAACAAACTCTCGCGCATCCTCTGCCGCGTCATTTCGACCAGACCCAGTTCCGACAGTTCTAGGATGTTAACGCGGGCGCGGTCGTTTTCCAGGTACCCTTTAAACGCGTCGATTACCTGATGTCTGTTTTCGGGTATAGCCATGTCGATGAAGTCTATAATGATTATCCCGCCTACGTTCCGTAAGCGTACCTGCCTCGCTATTTCGGCGGCCGCTTCGAGGTTCGTTTTGAGTATCGTCTCCTCGAGGTCCTTTCGCCCCAAAAAGCGCCCGGTATTCACGTCAATCGCGACCAGGGCTTCCGTCTCGTCGATGACGATGTACCCGCCGCTACGTAGCCATACCTTGCGGCGGAACATACTGTTAATCTCTGACTCTACGCCAAAAGCTTCGAACAACGGTTCGTCGTCTTCGTACAAGCGTACCCGTTGTGACAGCCCGGGCGAGAATTTCTCCGCTGACTTGACCGTTTCTTCGTAATCGCCTAGGTCGTCGACTATCAGGATGTCAACGTCTTCCGTGAAAATATCTCGGATCGTCCGATGCAGTAACCGCCGGTCTTTGTATAAGAGGCAGGGTGCGCGTTTACGGCCCGCCTGTTCGTTTATCCTTCGCCAAACTCCTACGAGCTCTTCCATATCGCCGTACACGTATTCGGGTTCGACGCCCTTCGCCGCCGTGCGTATGATGAACCCGATACCGTGGGGCCGAATCCCGTTTATCAAATCCCGTAGGCGTTCCCTCTCCAACCGGTCTTTAATTCGGTTCGAAACGTTTACTTTATCCGCGTAAGGCATCAATACTAGATAACGACCGGGAATGGAGATGGCGGTAGTGAGCTTGGCGCCCTTTTCGCCTATTGGTTCCTTTAAAATCTGTACGATTACCTCCTGCCCCTCCCGCAGGGTATCCTGTATAGGCGAGCCGTAGTAGTCTTTGGTTCCGCCGGGACTCCCGACGTTTTCGTTCAAGAGTTCTTCGATTTCTTCCATCCCTGTCGAAATAACGTCGGCGCCGTGTAAAAAGCCTTTCCGGCCGTGGCCAACGTCCAGAAACGCCGATTGCAAGCCTGGAAGGACGTCTTCGACGACAGCTTTGTATATGTCGCCGGCGTGGTACTCGACGTCTCTTTCCTCCATATACAGCTCGACGAGTTTCCCGTTCTCGATTACGGCGACCCGGGTTTCTTCCAAAGATGAATCTATGAGGATTTCTTTGTACATACGTTACAACCTACGACCGAAAGGGGTTTCGTCCGGTCTCATCTGGCGCCCGTTCGGACTTCCTCAAATTTAGTATTCCCGTTCAAGTTTTTCAACGTTTTTCCGTTTAATCCGGCTTTTCGAAATACCGAAATACGCACCGCCGGAAGCGCATTTCGAATTAAATAACCGCCGCTATCCTGGCGGCGGTTTCGGCAAACCTCTTATTAGGAGCGTTCTATCGGGTTTTCTTAGCGTAACCACGTACGCGTTAATGGTGGTCGTCGGCCGGCCGCTTCTTCCTATGCTCGTCGATTGCTTCGACTAACTCGCGGTGCGTACCCGTTTTGGTAAGGTAATCGTATATCGCCGCCTCCAGCGCTTCCTCGCCCAATACAGAGCAATGCATTTTTTCCGACGGTAAGCCGTCGAGAGCTTTCGCTACCTGTTTGTTCGTAACCTCCAACGCTTCGCAGATTGTCTTGCCTTTCACCAGCTCCGTTACCATGCTGGAGGTGGCGATCGCCGCTCCGCAGCCGAACGTTCGGAATTTGATGTCGGTTATTACGTCGTCGTCCACTTTTATAAACAGTTCCATCAGGTCGCCGCACGTCGGGTTACCGATTTTCCCGTAACCGTCCGGGTTCTCAATGGAACCGACGTTTCTGGGATTATAGAAGTGGTCCATTACTTTTTCCGAATACATTATCCTCTCCGTAGGTTAATTGTTCTATCTATCAGAACGTGAAACGATATTATCGTTTCGTTACGGTTTTTCGCTGTATCTCGTTCAGGCCGTTTATACGGCCAATAGCCCCTTTTCTTCACCGGTTCTAAGGATATCCGCCAGCGTTATTGAGTCGAATAAACTTACCAGCTTCTTCGTGATATAAACCCACGCTTTTCGCGACGGGCACGTAGGCGCTTTCTCGCAAAGCTCGGCGTCGCCTTCCTCTATAACCCGCCCCGGTTCTTCCTCCACGCAGTGTATCGGCGAAAGAGAACCCTCGACGCTTCGGACGACGTCGCCAATAGTTATGCTTTCCGCCGGGCGGGCGAACTTGAAACCACCGCGAGGTCCGCGCATACTCTCCAACAAACCCTCGCGTCGGAGTTTTACGAATAGCTGCATCAAGTAGTCGGACGAAACGTCCATTTCGCTGGCTATTTCTGATACGGATACGGGCCCGTTCTCACCCCTGGCCGCGAGATGCAAAAGCGAACGTAGCCCGAACCGTCCGCGAGTCGACATCTTCATATTAACTGGCCCGCCTTCCGGGTGCGTACGGCGTTCGTTTCGATAAATCCATATACCTATCCGTGTTTACCATATATAACGGTCGTCGTCAAGCGTATTCGTGGTCGTTTAAGTATTAGCGGCTTTCGCGTGGGTAATGGAGGGACGTCCAACAGCGGGCATTCCGGTTAAACGTTCCGTAATGTCCCCTTTTTTAGAATGTCGCTTATGGTTAAAGAATCGAAAATCTCTACGATTTCCTTCGTTAACTCCAACCACGCTATTCGCGAAACGCATTTCGGCGCTTTCGAACAAACGTCCGCGCCGTCGAACTCTCTTACGCACCCAGCGGGGTCATCGGGAACGCAATCGATAGGGGAAAGGGAGCCTTCGACGCATCTTACGACGTCGCCGACCGTAATGTCTTCCAATTTACGGGCGAATCTGAAACCGCCTCTAGGGCCTCTAACACTCTCCAATAGACGGCCGCGGCGCATCCGTACGAAAAGTTGCATTAGATAATCTGGCGACACTTCCATTTCGTCAGCTATTTCGGACACGGCCACCGGTTTTCCGTCGCCGCGCGCCGCGAGATGGACCAGCGCCCGCAACCCGAAACGTCCTCTCGTTGACATCCGCATAACGGCCGACCCCTTAAAGAACTCGAGTTAATAACAAGTAGGTGCTATACCTATCCGAATTTATCATATTTATGAGTATGGGTCAAGCGAATAAGCAATTACCCTTGCAGAAGAGGGCAAAGCCGCGCCGTAATCCCCTTCTCGGTTAGAGTAAAGCGGTCCCTATCAATAGTAACAATACGAAAGGAGCGACGCCAATACCCACGGGTGTTCCATCGCCGATAAGGCCTAGTTGCAGGGCGTTCCCGGCCGCCAATCCTAGTAGCGCTCCGGTGGAGACGAGGATTACGGCGAAAACGTGGCTTTTCGGCCTTTTCGGTTGGGTGCCCATCACTTCGAAGTACATAAGGCCCTGGCGACGAACCCGCTTCTCCAACGCTTTAATCAATAGGGGCGAAAGGACCAGCATGAAACAGAGGTTGTTTAAGGCTATGATATTCGCGACGACCGTAAAAGGCGCAAGCCCGAGTAAATCAACGGCCCAGCCTATAAAGGTCGCGCACGCGGTGGACGTTATTAACGAAACGACGACGTAAACGGGTACGTCGAGCGGTCTGCTTAAATAACCGCTTTCGCGCGGCGTTATCATCTTATAGGGTATGTAACCCAGAAGGAAGTTACCGATTATACCGAATAGACTACCCCATCCGAGGGTTCCGGCGAAGTCGCCTATGAGGTTACCCAACGCGACGCCGAACGCCCCAGCGGGGCCGAAGAAAAGCGACACGACCATAGGTATCGCCGCAGCCGGGCGCATCTCGGTCAAGCCGGGGACCAGCGTGAATATCTTGAACGGTATAAGTATCGCAGCGTAAATCGCAGCGACAAGAGCTGTTAGCACGATCATCCGCACGTTTCCCCACATCTGAAATGCCAACCGCATAAGGCATCCTCCGTCCGTTCTGGTAGGCTTTGTGTGTCATGGAAACCGGTTACTTATAACATAATAGACGGTGTACCGGAATACATAAACCAACTATCGCCCGCGCCTTTTTTAGATTGCATATAAAAGCTCGTTAACATAATATCCCTCCTATGGTAGAAGTACCGCTGGTTTATTCGGACGATTACTACGGCGACCTACAGGGGCACATATTCCCCATTGAAAAGTATAAGTTGATATACGAAGCCCTGGAGGCCGAGGGGTGTTTGGGACCGGTATTAAAACCCGAACCGGCTACACGTGAACAGCTCGAGCTGGTACATACGCCCGAGTATCTGGACGACGTTTACGCGGCCCGGCTCACGCACCGTACGCTCCCTTCCGAAATGGCAATTTCGCCCGATATCGTCCGCGGCTTTATAACCGCGGCCGGCGGGAGCGTCGTCGCGGCCCGGGCCGCGATCGACCGCGGCGGCCCCGCGATGAACGACGGCGGCGGCCTTCATCACGCGTTCCCGGACCACGCCGAGGGCTTCTGCTACATCAACGACGTGGCCGTCGCGGTCAGCGTCGCCCAGGAGGAAGGGCTGGCGCGCCGATTCGCGGTGATAGACTGCGACCTTCACCAGGGCAACGGGACGGCTTTTATTTTCGCCGACGACCCGGACGTGTTTACGTTCTCCATCCACCAGGAGAACCTGTACCCGGTTAAACAGAAAAGCGACCTCGATATTGGTCTCCCGGACTGGGCCGGCGACGACGTCTATCTGGAACGCCTACGGAGCGCCGTTCCCGACATACTCGACCGGCACGAGTCTGAGGCCGTCGTTTACGTCGCAGGTTCGGACCCGTACGAGGGCGACCAACTCGGTAACCTCCGCTTGACCTTCGACGGTCTCATCGAAAGAGACCGAATCGTCCTCGGCGAATGCCGGGACCGAGGACTCCCCGTCGTTATCCTTCTCGCGGGTGGGTATGCATACGATACCCGCGATACGGTTCGGGTCCACGTCAATACGTATAAAGTGGCCGCCGGCATATCGTAATCCACTTATTCCCGTTAAACGTCTCCGGTTCTACAGAGTCTAATTACAGAATTCGGTGCGTCCGTAGAGCCGCGCCCGAACTTAAAAACGTATTGCGAAGTCCCCCTTTCGCAAAAGCGCCGGCTGAGGGTCGCCGGCGCTTTTATTTTCGTGGTTAATCTTAAGCCGTCTATTTTCGTCCGAGCTCCTCTATAGTGAAGATAGGTTCGAACGGTAGCCCGGCCGCCTTGACGTTCTCCCGAGCGCCCTCCATCCTATCCAACAGGACGATTACCGATAGCGGTTCGATACGAGCTTCCCGAACAAACTCGACGGTCTTCAGGGCGGATCCGCCGGTCGTCGAGACATCTTCCACGACGAAAGCCGCTTTTACGGGCTCGACGTATCCTTCCAACGCGCGGCCGGTCCCGTGGCCTTTCGCTTCCTTCCTCGTATAGAAGGGGTGCAGCGTATTGCCTTCGAGTTCTGCGACCAAGGCCGTCGCAGTGATAATAGGGTCGGCGCCCATCGTCATCCCCGTTATGCCGACGTTTTCGTTGTCGGCGAGCGCCTCTTTTGCCGCATCGAAAAACAAAATCCCCGTCAGTAACGATCCGCGCTGGTGCATCGTAACGAGCCGGAGGTCCACGTAGTAGTCGCTCTTCTTACCGGACGCCAACGTGAAGTCGCCTTCTTTATACGCCAACTCCAGGATCAGCCCCAGCATTTCGGCCCGGGTTTCTTCAATCGGGCGCGTTAATATGTCGATCCTTCCGCCCATCTTTATCCTTCGTCGAACGGTAGCGGCGTGCCTTCCCTTTTTAGCGGCGCTTCCGCTCCCATATGTTCGTATGCCTTGGCGGTCACGACCCGGCCCTGCCGGGTCCTCGCGATTAAGCCGGCTTTCAACAGGTACGGTTCGACCACGTCGACTATCGTATCTTCTTCTTCGTTCAGTGTCGCGGCGATGGCTTTCACGCCAACCGGGCCGCCGCCGTAACTCTCGATAATCACGGCGAGCGCCTTCCTGTCCAGGTCGTCCAGCCCGAGGGTGTCGATTCCCAGAAGCTCCAAAGCCGAGTCGCCGACTTCGGCGTCGATGGTTTTCGTACTATTTACCTGGGCGTAGTCGCGGATGCGGCGTAAGAGCCTGTTCGCGACCCGGGGTGTGCCACGGGCGCGACGGGCGGCTTCCGAAGCCCCGTCGTCGGTCAATTCGACCTCTAACAACAGGGCCGACCGCTTTAGTATCTCAACCAGTTCGTCCGGCGGGTAGAAGTCTAGGTGATAGTATAGACCGAACCGGTTACGTAAGGGCTTCGACACGAGCCCGGCGCGGGTCGTCGCGCCGATTAACGTAAAAGGTTCGAACCGTAAGTTCACGGACCTGGCGTCCGGCCCGCTGTCCAACATAAAATCCACGGCGAAATCCTCGATTGCCGGGTAGAGGAACTCCTCGACGACCTTCGGCAGCCTGTGGATCTCATCTATGAAGAACACGTCGCCGCGCTTCAGGCGGGTGAGTATTCCAACAAGGTCTCCGGGCCGGACTATCGCCGGGCCGGACGACGTTACGATGCCGGCGCCCATCTCATTGGCTATCACGTGGGCGAGGGTTGTCTTCCCTAGACCGGGCGGGCCGTACAGCAACGTATGGTCGAGGGGTTCGCCGCGCTCCCGGGCCGCCGCGATGGATATTTTCAGGTTATCTACGACAGGAGCCTGGCCTACGAACTCGGCGAAGGTTTTCGGGCGGAGCGAACCCAGGTACGCGACGTCCTCGGTCAGAGTCTCTTTCGCGAACGGCCCTTCTTCCCTGTGTTTTTTCGGCGCCATTTATTACCCGTCGGTTTTACCGTCGGTCCGGGCGTATATTAATCCCAGCAGCTCTTCCACCGTTTCGCAGCCGCCGGCTTCTTCACGCACAAGTTCGATCATCCGTTGTATCTCCGCCTGGCGGTAACCGAGCTGGCGTAGAACCGCCGACGCGGTAATCAGAAGCGATTCGGTAGTGTCCTTCACTTCCGCCGGGCCGTAGTCCTTCAGAAGAGCGGCGGAACCCACCTTATCTTTTAATTGGTGGATTATTTCCGCGGCCCGTTTCTTTCCGATGCCGGGCAGTAGGCATAGGGCCCCGTCGTCGCCCTCGATAATCGCCCGGGCGACCCGGGCGAACGGGAGCGTAAGGCACTTCGCCGCCGCTTTCGGCCCGATTCCCGAAACGGTAATGAACTGTTCAAAGAACTCTCGTTCGACGGGGTTCGCGAACCCGACCAGGAGCGGCGTGACCCTGTTCGGCGTGGCGGTCACGTATAGGCTCGTATATAGAGTTATCGTATCGCCGGGGGCGACGTCCGCCAGTTCGTGAGCGACGGCGCCCGGGAGCAGGACTTCGTATCCGATGCCGTTCGCCGAGACGACGATGACGTCGCCCCGTCTATCGACGACCGAGCCTTCGACGCAACTTATCACGCGATATCGCCCTTCTCCACGTCGAACGCGGCGCAAAGCGCCAGGGCCGCGGCGTCGGCCGCGTGTTCGTCACCCGCGAATTCTTCTATATTCAGGTGCCGGAGGACCATCTTTTGGACCTGTTCTTTGGACGCGGCGCCGCTTCCGGTTATCGCCTGCTTAACGCGCTTAGGCGCGTACTCCAGTACTTCGACGCCGGTGGAGCCGCAGGCCGCCAGCACAACGCCCCGGGCCTGCGCCATGTTTACGGCCGTGGTCGGGTGGCGCCCGTGTATGAAAACTTCTTCGACGGATACGCGGGCCGGTTTATATTCCTCGAGAATTCCGGCGAACCAAGTTTCGATGGCCGACAGCCTTTCCGAAACCGGCGTTTTCGATGACGTCTTCATCGTTTCCGCGAAGACCACGTCGAACCCGTCGTCCCCGGCGACGAGCGCCGCCGCGCCGGTCGCCGCAAGGCCCGGGTCGACGCCTATAATTACGGTTACTTCGTCAGCCTTCAAGTCCCCGATAAACAACGGCCCACCCGCAGGTGGGTATCATCGTCGGCGCGGGCGTCCGTCGATTCGCGGCTGTCCTATTCTTCGGCCAACCACGATAGCGCCGGGTCGAGAAGTTCCGCGATACGCCCGGTCGTCCCGCCGTTCTCCACCGCGACCGAAAAGAATGCGATGCGGCCGTCGCCCACCTCGTTGGCTATTGCGTACGCGTAGCCGTCGGACCCGATCAGTATGGCCGTCGAACCGGCTGGTTTCATCCCGTCGCCCCAGTTCCCGATAGGCCGGACCATACCGCCGAGGTCGCATTCGAAATCGCCGTACGGCCCGCCTTCGGTTCCGGTTACCGAACTCGCTTGGGTATCGGCTTTGAACCCCTCCAACCCTAGTACCTGTTTGCGGAAGCTCCCTGTCGAAGCGGCGTTATCCGAGAGTAGGTTCTGGGAGACGAGCATAACCTTCCCGCCGCCGGACAGGTAATCGGTTATCGCCGACAAATCGGCCGATGAAAGCACGACCGGTCGGGCGTCCAGTCCGCTGAACCATATCGCCAACGGGTACTCGGACATCTTCACCGCGCCAGGGCCGGACCCGCCGGTACGTACGGTGACGATATCGTATTCGATGCCGATCCGGTCGAGGCCTTTTGTATAATAACCTTCGACATCGACACCGAACTTATTGCCGTTACTCGGGCCGTCGTCGTCGTCGACCATTAGTATCTTCTTGCCGGCGAGAAACTCGGCCGACCCCCAGAGTTTTTCCGTCGGTACCACGGTCGGCCGCTTGACCAGCTTCAAGACGACGGCCGGCGGGTCTTTCCGTACGTAACCCTCGTAGTTGGCCGTGTCTTTACCGTATACGACGGTTACTACGGTTTTGCCCCCGTCTTCGCTGAGAGTAATCGTTTCGAAAAGCCCGGTAGGTGCGGGCGCTTCGGTTTTTTTAAGCTTCGCGTCGACGGTGAGAACCAGCGACGATTTATCCGGGTACAGGTCGGCCGTATAGGTCGCCGTTTTGTTGAGGTCCAGTACGAGTTCGGAAAAACCGCCGTAGTCGTTGACGGCGGCGCCCTCGATTTTCGCGCCCGCTCCCGCGGATACGGCGAGGGCTAACGATAAAACGGGTATTAAAAAGCGTCGTATCACTTGACGACGGCCAGTTTGCCGGTAAACTCCAAGCCGCCCGGCGAAGATATGTGGTAAACGTACGTACCGGACGAAACGAGGTCGCCGCGGTCATTGCGGCCGTTCCACGTATACGTGTCAGTTAGTTTAGCCACCTCGCGGCCGCCCATGTCGAATATGGTTACTACCGAACCTGCCGCTGTGTTCACGAAGGTTACTTCTCCGGCAAGTGCCGAGAGATCGAACGGGTTCGGTAGCGGGTATACTTTGGGCTGTCCCGATTCCGTACCGGCCGCTTTTACGCATACGGAGACGTTCGCAGTCGGGGCTAAATCGGAGCGCGCTTCGAGGGCGTACGTGCCCGCGTCCAAATCGCCGGTATCCAGGAAGTATCGGGTGATATCGTTCGCGAGGGCGGTAAACAGCGCGACGTGGGCCTCGTTTGAAACGAGGTAAACGGGCGCGTTTTCACCGGTGTCGTTGCGGACGACTATCTCCAGTTCCGACCCGCGTTCCGCGGCCGTATCGCCCACCGGTTCCACGAACGCAAGCGTTCCGGCAAACGCGGTCGCCGCCGACAGCGCGGCCGCCAACATAATCTTAACCATCGAATACGTTCCTCCTTACAACCCCGCGCCGAGTAGCGCGGCGACCGAGACCCGGTGGGTGGCGCCGAACGTACCCATGTCGGCGTATGCGTAGTCCACCTGGACGCCGTAAGTGCCGGAAAAGAGATACCGGAAACCGCCACCGGCCGTGGCGCCGGCCGAGTCGTAGCGTGCTTTATAGCCGGCGCGAACGGCGACCATATTAACCAGCCAGTACTCGGCGCCGGTGTTCACGTAGAAGTCGGTATCGTTGCCCTTCACGCCGTCGACCGCCACGGTTACTTTATGGGTTCGCCCGCCGAAGGGCAAAGTATATCCGCCGCCGATACGATACGTTAAGGGCAGGGGGTCGCCTTCGTCGACGAACTTGATTTCGGTGCCGACGTTGTGTACGGCGAAACCGACGGAAACGCCTTTGAGGGGTGGCCGGAATATTACTCCGAAATCGCCAGCGTACGCTTTCGCGTTATCGTCGGCGATATTGGACGAGATGTACTTGAACGTGGCGCCGGCTTGGAGCATATCGAACGGGCGCATACCCCAACCTACCGTGAAGAGCTTGTCGCCGGCGGAGAAGTTTGTCGTCGGTCGTCCCTGGGCGTCGCGTCCTTCCAACTCGCCCATCGTGAGTTGGCTGTAAGAAAGGCCTACAGCGCTGTTCCAGAACAGGGGAATCGACGCCCCCACATACTCGTACCGGATATCGTCGATCCACTCGTTATGGGTGAATGAGATGTCCTTAATACCCAGATTCGTCAAGCCCGCCGGGTTCCAGTACAACGAGTCCGCTCCTTCCGGAACGGCCACCTGTGCTTCGCCCATACCGACGGCCCTGGCCCCCACGCCTATTTTCAAGAACACGGCTCCCGACGTACCGGCGTTGTCGGCCGCCCAGGACGCCGAAGCGGTTATTAATATGCATAAAAGGCCCGTGGTGGTTATACGTTTCATTCTTACTGCCCTCCCAACCAGGCGCCGGGCGACTTTACCCCGCGCCCCGCCAGACGCGTCTCGCGACGACGGTTACAAGCGATATTAATAAGATGGCCCCGAAAATGTTTTCCACCAGGAGCAATATCTGAGCCGTAAAAGATGCGCTCAGGGTCAACGCGGTTCCCGGGAAGAACCCTTGTATCCCGAGAAAGAAGTAGCTCAGAAATCCGAAAAGGACGTTCGGCGCGAACGCCGACACCTCGTACCGTACCCTGAAGAAGATATCGACTACGAAGTAAACGACGGAGAACCAAAGCATTACGTTCACCGAGAACCACGCCAGCCGCAATACGCTCGTACCGTAGTGACTCGAGAATAGCCACCACCAGTAGCCGAAGCGGCGTATTAAAGCCGATACCTCCCAGTGTTCACGGAACCTGAAACGGTGATACTGTCTCGTGATTTCCATACGCCGCCGAAAGAGGTCGTCTGCGGTGGTGAAATACCCGGCCCGGGCACACGCCGCTTCTATCCGCCCGAGTTGGGCGCGTGTGTTCCTGAAAGCGGTTTCGGTTACGCCGCCGGCGTCAAACTTTTCTTGAAGCCGGCCGAAGTAGGCGACCAATCGCCGTTCGTCCAACTCGCCGTCGGTTTCCAGTACATCTATTACCTGTCGGCAAAGCGACGTTGAATCGGCCCCGTAGAGCTCGGGTTCCATCAATGATATCTCCGCCTCGTAGAAATATTACCACCGGGCCTTCGGTGTGTCAAGAAAAGGATGACGCACGAACGTGGTCGTACATCGCCTTGACTTTCCTATACCAATGTGATAGCTTTAACTCTCGGAAAGTGAACGAACATAACCTACCTACTCCTAAAGGTTTAGGTAAAAGAACCGGGGGAGTAAAAGGTGGGATTTTCGTCTCATTACTTCCTTTATATAAGGAGACTTATGAACACGCCCAGGGTATTCAATATAATAACTATCGCGATTTTACTCCTGCCGCTCGCGGCCGTCCAAGCCCAGGACCGCGATAAGGCGTTGGAAGCCTACGAGGAGGGGATGAAACTCTTCGATGGCGGTAAATACAGCCGCGCCATCGCTATGTTCGAGGAGTCCCGGGCCGGCTTCGACGGTATCGGCGACGTCGAGGGTATCGGGTTGTGCGACCATATTATCGGTACCGTTTACGAAGTTATGGGCGACTTCACCAAAGCCGTCCAGAACTATAACAGTGCCCTCAATAACTTTACGCTCTTAGAGTTAGAGTCTCGCCGGGCGATGGTATTGTACGACTTGGGCTCCGCTTACCAGGGAATGGAAAAATACGACGACGCGTTGTCATATTACGGTCAGGCTTACGAGTCGTATAAAAAGGTCGGCGAGACGACCGGACAAGCCCGCTCGATAGCCGGTACCGGCTCGGTTCTGTTCATCCGGGGCGACTACGATGGCGCGATGAAGGCGTATGAGGAAGCGATTACTAAGTACGCCGGGGCCGCCGACGATAAAGCCAAGGGTCGTATGTATCTGGAAGCCGGACAGATAATGCTGGATAAGGGCGACGTCGACACTGCATACACGTACTTCCAGAACGGGCTTACGGCGTACGAAAAGGTGGGTGACGAACGGGGCCGCGCCGACGGTGAAAGGCTAATAGGGTTGGTTCATCTGGCGAAGGAGGACTACACACGCGCCCGCGAACAGTTCGACAAGGCGAAAACTCTATACACGGATATGGGCGACCAGGCCGGCATAGCAAGCTGTCTCAAGTACCTGGGGGACGCGGAGCGTGCCCAGGGTAACGAGACGGAAGCGCTACAAGCATACGAGCAGGCGCTTTCGTACAGCAAACGGTTGGGCGATTATGCCAGCGCCGCCGAGATAATGAACAGTATGGGTGAGGTTTACCTTATCGAGAAAAAGAACTACCGTAAGGCGGCCGTTTACTTCAACGACGCGGAAAAAAACTACCGGGAGTTGAATAACCAGAACGGCCGGAGCGACGCTCTCCACAACGCCGGGCTCGCGTACGAAGCGATGAACGACTACAAAACCGCCATGGAGGACTTCACCGAGGCGTTGACGCTACGCCGGAACGTGGGCAATCAAGGGAAGATAGCGGACACTACCATCGGTATAGCCCGCGTGTTGAAGACGACCGGGAAGTACAACGAAGCGCAGACGAGATACGCCGAAGCTCTCGAGATTATCAAGGGGCTGAAGGACGATGCACGGCTCGCGCGGGTGTCGCGGGAAATAGGCAATATCCAATATAAGCTGGGACAATACGTCGAAGCCGAAAAGTCGCTGTCGAACGCCCTGTCATTGTACAACAAGGTCGGGGATAACGTCGGCGCCGCCGGCGCCCAGCTAGACTTGGGTACGGTTTTCGAGGCTACGGGCGAGTACGAAGAAGCGTTGTCCAACTTCGAAGCGTCGGCCCAACTTTACTCCAGGGAGGGCGACGACGGCGGAAAGGCTATGTCGACTATGAAAATCGGCGACGTCGAATACGCTCTCGGCGACTACAACGCCGCGCTCGGGAAGTACAACGACGCTTTGACGGTGTTTAAGAACATCGAAGACCACAATCACACAGCGTATTGCCTTACCAATCTCGGGCGCGTCAACACGGCGTTGGGCGAGTACGAGACCGCCGGCACCCAACTCAACGAAGCGTTGAATACTTATCGGGCGCTTCAGAACCAACTAGGAATCGCCGAGACGTTGGCCAACATTGGGCGGATGTATTACGCCAAGGCCGACGCGAACAGCGCCGTGCGATATTTCGACGAAGCTCTCAGGCTTTACCGTACTGAAGATTACGCGCCGGGGACCGCCGAAGTCCAAAACGAGTTGGGTCTGGCTTACGTAATGAAGGAAGACTTCGACACGGCTACCCGGTTTTTCGAGGACGCGTTGAAAGTCTATACGACCGTCGACGACCCGACGGGTAAGGCGATAACGTTGATGAACCTCGGGCGGGCGTATGTCGCGAAGCGGGATTGGGACGCGGCCCGTTCAAAGTTCGCCGAAGCGTTAACGATGTATACGAACATGAAGGACAACCTCGGATCCGGTCTGGCCCAGGCTCATATAGCGGACGTGGAGTCGGAACAAGCCCAGTACGAACCGGCGCTGAAAGACTACAATACGGCTCTGGGCCTTATAAAGAAGACCGACAACGTTTTGGAAATCCCGAGGATTTACAACAAAATCGGGCTTATCTACGCGAAAACCGGAGACTATAAAAACGCCGTCGCGAACTTCGATAAAGCCCTGGAAGTCGAACGGGCCCATAACTTCAAGTCCGGCATAGCGGAGACCCAGGTTTACAAGGGTACCGCACTTCTGGCGATGGGCGAGTTTGACCTAGCCGATTCTGCCTTCGACGAGGCGATGAGGATATATACGGAACAGGACAACAAATCGGGCATCGCCGAAGCGCGCGTTGGCGTGGGGCTGGCGCTGGCGAGCCGGGGGCAATACGACAAGGCGATAACTGAATACCAGACGGGATTGGACCTTTTCCGTGATGTCCGCAGCCAGGTCCGTAGCGCTGATACGTCGATATATATGGGCGATGCGTACTACGCGCTGGACGAGACGAAAGACGCGATACGGGCGTATAGTGACGCGCTAAGGGTTTACCGGGGTGTGGGCGCGGATATAGGCACCGCCGTTGCGATGAACAAGATAGGTATCGTGTACGTGGAGTTGGGGCAAGCGGAAAGCGGTCTAAAATACCATAACGACGCGTTGACCCTTTATACCGAAGCGAAAGATAAGTTCGGCGAAGCCGAGACCAACTACTATATCGGTATGGGGCAATACACGAAAGAGGATTATGACGCCGCCATAACCGGCTATAAATCGGCGCTAAACGGCTTCAACGGCCTCGGCGAAGCCCACTGGGCAGCGAAAACCCACGCGGCGATGGGGCTTTCGTACGAAGCCAAGGGCGATATGAACTCGGCCGCGAGCGAGCTTTCGGCCGCGGTAACCGGGTATAATGAAACCGGCGATACGGCTTCGGAAGCCCAAGCCGACCTTGACTTGGCGCGGGTCCAGTACGCGGCCGGCGACGCGGAAAACGCGACCACAACGTATAAAAACGCCAATTCCCTTTTCAAGAAATTGGAAGCGCCAGGCGACGCGGCATTCGCCGATTGGCAAATCGGCCGTATCGCCCAAGACGGATACGATTATAGTTCGGCGGAAAAACAATACGATATAGCTATTGCGGGATACGCCGGAACCGGCGATAAGGCCGGCGAGGCCCGTGTTCTCGTGGACCGGGCGAGATTGATGAATGCTCAATACCGGTGGGACGTGGCGCTCGAGAACGCGAGTAGGGCGCAAAAACAAGCAGACGCCGAGGGCGACCAGATGACCGCCGCTGGCGCGTTGAACCAGATGGGAGCCGCCAAGGCGGGGAAAACCGACTACGAAGGCGCCATCGCCGACTTCACGGCCGCGCTCGGAGTTTACAGGACTATCCGTGACCAATCGGGCATCGGCGAAACGCAACGGCTTATTGCCGACGCACGGTTGAAGTCCGGGGATTCCCGAAACGCGTTGCGGGAGTTCAACGAGGCACTCCGTGTGTTCGCTGCCATCGGCGACGACGGGGGACGGGCCAGAGCGCTGGTGGGATTGGGCGAAGTCTATCTGTTCCAGGGAGACCTCGCGGTCGCCGGCGATTACTTCTCCCAAGCGGACGAACTGTACCGTACGTCCGGAGAAAGCGAAGGCAAAGCCGATATGCTTTACAACCTGGGCCGGACGCTGGACGCCCAGGACGACCACAACGGCGCGCAGGCCAAATACAACGAAGCGATACCGATTTATGTTCAGACGCTGCAACCGGCGAAAGAGGGCGACTGCCGACGGGCGCTCGGTTTGAGCTACGCGGCCGCCGGCAACTACGAACTCGCCGATAAAGCCCTTAACGAGGCGATTGGAGTACAGAAGAAAGCCGAGAACAACGCGGCGCTCGGACGCCTTTACGTGGACCTCGGGGAAATGTCCATCGCGGCCAGCGAATATTCGGCGGCGGAAAAGAACTTCCTAAAAGCTCTCGAGTTCGCGAACGTCGTAGGCGACCAGAAGTTCACTGCCGAGGTAAAAAACGACGTCGGTTACGCCAGGAAAATGATGGGTGTTTTGGACGAGAAACCCGAACTTATTGAGTCCGCGAAGGGGGTGTACAACGAAGCGTTAAACGCGTACCGAAACCTCGACGACGCCGAAGGCACGGCGACGTCCCTCAACCACCTGGGCGACGCTCAGGAGGAGTTGGGCGATTTGGAGAAGGCGCTCGAAAGCCAACAGGAAGCGCTGGACCTTTGGCGGGATACCCGCGACCAGGTAAGCGTCGCTGAAACCCTCGTCCGTGAGGGGCGGCTTCTCTATAAACTGGGCGCATACGAGGAAGCGACGAAATCTTTCACCGAAGCGTTGAAGACGTTCCGCCGGCTCGGTATGAAGAACGACGAAGGCAAAGCCATCGCGTTTATGGGGCGTAGCCTCGCCGGTTCCGGGAACTATCGCAGCGCCCTGAAATACGCCGAGGAAGCCCAGGTGCTTCTGGCGGAAACCAAGGACACGAAAAACGAAGCCGAGACCTGGTACGACGTCGGGCTGTACGAAACCGAGTTGGAAGAATACGGCGAAGCCGATACGGCCTTCGGCCAGGCGGAAAAGCTATTCGGCCAGATTGAAAACGTGGAAGAAAGCGCCGAGGGTAAAGCAAGAACCAACTACGCTCGAGGTGACCTGTTCTACGTCCAGAAGAACTTCGAGAACGCGAAGAAGTACTACTCGCAAGCGGTAACGTTGTACGATCCTATAAAGAACGATTACCAGAGCGAGTACGCTGCGGCTTACACGTCGCTGGGCGACGCTTACTACCAGCTGGGCGAAAGCGAGATGGCGTTCGAGAACTACAAGAGTGCCTTCTCGATATTCGATAGATTGGGCGACCAGCTTAACACGGGCCGTCTTTACAATAAACTCGGCGTCGTGAACTCGGCTTTCGGGAAGTTCGACGTCGCGATGGAGCAGGTCAACGCCGCGTTGACCATCTTCGGTACCGTTGATTCGCCGCCGGACAAAGGCGACTCGTACTATTTCCTTGGCCAGATAAACGAGGCCACGCTTCAGTTGGACGATGCCATATCCAATTACGAGGAAGCGGTCGAGCTTTACCGAACCGCCGGCGACCAGCTAAAAATCGCGAAGACCTTGAACAACCTGGGTATTATCTATACGAATAAGGGCGACATAGAGCTGGGTCGGAAATACATAGACGAGTCCCAACAGATATACCGCAAGTTCCAAGTCCAGTAGCCGATACCGAAATCGACGAACAGTGGGGAAATACACATACGGTATAATAGCTAACTGGCGGCTCGACGGGACGAGCGACGCCGTAAAAGATTGCGCCGGGCTTCTTGAACGAAAGGGCCTGGCGTTCGTCTTCGAGAAGGAAACGGCTCGCCACGTCGATACGGCCGTTAACGGCGTACCCACCGAGGAGTTCGGCGCCGAGTGCGACGTCGTAATCTCTTTCGGCGGAGACGGCAGCTTACTTCACGTCGGACGACTGGTTACGCCCAACGAGCGCCCCATCCTGGCCGTTAACCTCGGCGGCCTCGGTTTCCTTAGCGAACTCGACTATGGTCGACTCGAGCAGGCCGTCGACGCAGTCGAAAACGATGGTTTTACCGTCGAGAAGCGTATGACGTTGGAAGCGAGGGTCGAGAAGCCGGCCGAAGGACATATAACCGGCCTACTAGCGATCAACGACTTCGTCCTGGGACCGAAGGACATCTCCCGTATAGTAAAAGTCGAAGCATGGGTGGAAGATCACCACATCGTTACGTACCGGGGCGACGGTTTGATATGCGGTACGCCTACCGGTTCGACGGCGTACTCGATGTCGGCCGGCGGGCCGATAGTGGATCCCAGGGTGGATTTATTGCTCCTCACGCCGATATGCGCCCACTCACTCACGGTTCGGCCGCTGGTACTCCCGCCGGATTTGGAGGTGCGAGTCCGCCTCGACGCGCGTGGCGAACGGGATTTTCAGCTTACCGTCGACGGGCAAACTGCGTACACGATTACGAAGGAAGATACGTGCTATATAACGCGGGCAAAACACCGGCTCCAGCTTATCAGGTTGGAGGAACTGGACTTCTACGGGCTTATCAGCGAGAAACTGAACTGGGGACGGGGGCCGCTAACAAGGAAGTAAACAGACCACGGTTTATTCGCTCTTTAACAGCTCCGGTAGGAGCTGTTTCTGCGCTTTATGCAAAAACAAGAGACATATAGTACGTTAGGGACGAAGCCTGCCGCGCGGTTGGTTATCGAACGTATCGGCGTACCGTTGATTGCGTTCGCGTTGTTGGCGACGCTTTCTATGCGGGGTTTATGCAAACCACCAGAAGACGCTTTACGTCAAAGAGTTTCGGCCAGTTATATATCGCGAGTAATAACCGTCGTCGCCGTCGGAGACGTATCCCTTGCACGGGGAGTGAAAAACGCCGTCGACGAGGGGACTAATCCGTTCGATTCAGTCCGCGACGTGGTGATTTCGGCGGACCTGGCTATATGTAACTTGGAATGCGCGCTTACAGACGAAACCGAGTACGTACGGGGGAAGGGCCCGTACGGTGGCGGGATTTATCTGGCGGGACGGCCGGGGTCTTCGGAGTTGTTGGCCGACGCGGGTTTCGATATAATCTGCCTTGCGAACAACCATACGATGGACTATGGGCGCGCGGGTTTGGACGATACGATGGATGCCCTCGAATCGGCCGGGTTGGTATGGTGTGGCGCGGGGCCGGACGAAGGAGGAGCAAGCGTCCCGGCTGTGTACGATGTCGACGGGCTCAGGGTTTGTTGCCTGGCGTTCAACGAAGTCGAACCCCGGTCCTATTCCGCGGGGCCGGACGAACCTGGAGTGGCGTGGCTTGATAAACCGACGGTCTTGGACCGGGTCGCGAAAGCCGACGGTAAAGCTGATATCGTTATCGTGTCTCTACACTGGGGCGTCGAAGGCATCGCCAAACCGACCCGTACGCAAAGGGACCTTGCGAAGGCGGTCGTCGACGCCGGCGCCGACGTAGTGTTGGGTCACCATGCCCACGTATTGGGACCGGTGGAGACTTACGATCGGGCGATTGTCGCGTACGGATTGGGCAACTTCGTCTTCGACACAGTCTTCCGGTCCGGGCGTACGAGTGCGGTCCTGACGATATACGTAGATAGGCGGACCGGGCCCGTCGGTTACGCTTTAACGCCGGTTTATATCGAAGGCGTATCGCCGCGTTTAATTAACGGTTCGGCCCCGAAATTCGTAACACGCGTCGAATAGTACGACCGGCGATATCGAAATGATATTTATATCGAGTTCCCAAACCCTTAAGTTAAAGCGGCGGGGTTTACCCTTCCCCGCCGTATTCGAAAATTCGGCGGACGTGAATTCTGCCATATCACCTTCTTGTTTAGAAGGTCAACTTCGTGATGACCTAATTTCGCGATACTTAAGGCGTACTTCTGTATTTGACGATAGGATTTGAGCGAAGTTTTTACCTTGACTTAAAACGACGGATATATTAGATTATTGATGGAATCAGGAACTGTCCGCGCGTACGGCGCGCGGATAATATAAAGGCGATTTACATAAACGTGCGAACGGTCGAAATCGGGACCGTAGTTTAGTTCGAGTAAAGCGTTTTACGTATCGGACCGCGCGGGACGAGGAAATACGGTTATCATTTACATAAATCAACTCGGACGTAGATGTTCTCTTTGACCGATAATCCGATATTGTACCGACGAAGCGGGCGAAGGGGTCCGTCCGGGCCGTTCCGCGTGGTGCCGGGACCGGCCGCACGGCTGGGAGGGCACTATGCATATCACGATACAAACCGTCCTTATCTGGATAGGGGCGGGGGCCGCGGTAGGTACGGCGGCCTTCTGGTTGGGTTATACGGTGCGAAGGAGGATTGCCGAGTCTAAGATAAAAACCGCGGAGACGATAGCCGAGAAGATTATCGACGAAGCGCAAAGGGAGTCTGAAAACGTTAAACGGGCCGCGGTCCTGGAAGCAAGAGACGAAGCGCTTAAACAAAAAGAGGTAGTAGAAAAGGAACTGGACTCGAAGAGAAAGGAACTGCGGGACGAGGAAAACAGAATTTACCAGAAAACCCAGAACTTGAAAAACCGGGAAAGCGAAATCGGGAAACTCGACCAGCAACTACAGAGCCGTAAAACCGCGATAAACGACAGAGACAAAGCGTTAAAGATTAAGGAGGAAGCGCTAGCAAAGAAGACCGAAGAACAAAACAGGATGCTCGAGAGAATAAGCGGGATGACGGCCGAAGAGGCCAAGAAAATCCTTATGGATAATCTGGTCTCTCAAGTAGAGCACGAAGCCGCCCGTACCATAAAAGAAGCGAAAGAACGCGCCATCCAGGAAGGCGAAAGGGAAGCGCGTAATATTATTAGTCAAGCCATCCAGCGTTGCGCTTCCGACCACACGGTCGAGGCGACCGTCAGCGTCGTCGAACTCCCCAACGACGAGATGAAAGGGCGTATTATCGGCCGCGAGGGCCGGAACATCCGGTCTATCGAAGCCGAATGCGGCGTTGACCTTATCGTGGACGACACGCCCGGCGCCGTAATCATATCCTCCTTCGACCAGGTTCGAAGGGAAATCGCGCGTCAATCGTTGGAAACGTTAATAACCGACGGGCGTATTCACCCGGGTCGCGTCGAGGAGATCGTAGCGAAGTGCCGCAAGGATATGGACGAACATCTAGTACAGGTCGGCGAGGATGCGCTCTTCGAAATCAACATATCCGATACTCACCCCGACCTGGCGAAGATGCTGGGGCGGTTGAAGTACCGCACGAGTTACGGTCAGAACGTACTGCATCACTCCAAGGAGGTTGCATACCTCGCCGGTATAATGGCCAACGAACTCGGCGCCGATTACTACAACGCACGCCGGGCTGGGCTTCTTCATGATTTAGGTAAAGCCATTGACCGCGACGTGGAGGGAACCCACGCGCAGTTGGGCGCCGACATGTTGAAGAAGTTTGGCGAATCCGAAACGGTAATAAACGCTGCGGCCACGCACCACGGCAACGGCGAACCCAACAGCGTCGAGTCGGTTCTGGTCGCCGCGGCCGACGCCATAAGCGCGGCGAGACCGGGCGCTAGGCGCGAACCGTTAGAGAACTACATCAAGCGGATTACGGAACTGGAAGAGCTCGCCGATAGTTTCTCGGGCGTATCGAAGGCTTATGCGATCCAAGCCGGCCGCGAGGTACGGATAATCGTCGAGCAGGAACGGCTGAACGACGCGGAAACCGCGGAACTTGCGTACAGGGTTGCGAAGAAAATCGAAGAGGAGATAGACTACCCCGGCAAGATAAAAGTCGTGGTTATCCGGGAGACGCGAGCCGTGGAATATGCATCGTAAACGGCACTTGAGCATGTAAAGTAATAAAAGGGCTCCGCCGGTAAAGCGGAGCCTTCCTAATTTACACTTCTACTCGTCGGACTACTCTATCTCGCGACAACCATCTTAGCGGCCCCTTCGTTCTCGCCCGCAGTAACTCGTACGATATAAACGCCGTTTGCCAATCCCGCCGTGTCAATAGTATCGATGTTTTCGCCAGCTTCCGCTTTAAACCACTTCGCGAGTACTTCCCTGCCTGCGATGTCGTAAACGCCGAGATCTACCGGCGAATCCTCCGGAAGCGTAAAGCTAACCTTGGTTTCAGTTGTTACGGGGTTTGGGTAAATACCGCGTAAAGCGAAAACGACCGGGACGTTACCGGACCATTTACCTCGGGTTGTCCCCAGGGCGTCCGATCGGTCGTTTAATACCACGTCCAGGCGATAATCGTACGTAACGTTGGCGTCAACGCAGTCGTCCACGTACCGCAACGGAACCCGGCCCGTTATCAAGGCGTCGTTGACTTTCGTCCACCTACTTATCGACGCCGTTCCGGCTTCATTAACGATTCCTTTACACACGGTACGCACTATTCGACGATACAGGTCGTAACCCTGTATATGTTCGCCGCCCGATACCCCTACATCCCAAATCAGCGCAATGCCGTTTTCCGCGGTTTTCGCCTCGAAGTAAGTTAGCTCTACATCCGTCGATTCGGTGCCCGTTCGTTCTACGAGGGTTATATATCGGTCGACGGAGCCGCCGATATCGGCGAAGTCCCAGTACTCCTGGTATCCACAGAGCCAGAACACCTGGACGTAATCGATGGAGGTGTTATCGCCCAGACCGAAGTGGACAGGTATCATGTTCATTCCGGCGTCGGCCGACGTCGGTTCGACCTGGCGGGTCATAATCGACCCGTCGCCCAGGCGGACACGGACTTTCGCGCCGTGGGCGGTAAGCCCGCAGGTCGTGC
>CP070755.1:2551895-2589528 GCA_020348885.1 Candidatus Coatesiibacteriota bacterium
AACATCGTCGTGTCGTACGAGGAGGAACCCGTCGTATCCACCGACGCGCCGGTCAAGTTGATAGTCATTTACGAGCCGCAAAACTACAGCGTCCTCGTCCCGGTCTTCGCCGAGGTTATCCTTCCTACCGAGGTACCGTTAACCAGGGACGAGTTCCGGGCGGTATGCGACGAGTACGACAATAAGGACGACATCATCGAGGCGCTCGAGAGCGGCACCGGCGGTAAGGGCTCCGGTTCGGGAATAAGCGGCACGACGAAGATAATCATTATCGCTGCCGCGGCCCTCTGCTTGATAATCGCCGTCGCCCTGTTCGGCCTGGTTATCTTCCTGGTCTTGAAACGCAGGAAGAAGCGGAAGTAGGCGGGGCATCGACCGGAAGGATAACGCCGGGCCTTTCCGCCCGGCGTTTTTTCGCTTTAAAACCGTAGTGGCAACGCGTTATTATTAAAACACCTTTTGTAGCCGTAATAAGGAGGTTTAGGCTCCGATAGGATAGTAAGGGAGGTCTTATGAACAAGTTCATAGTGGTTTTAACGGTCGCGGCTCTGTCCGCGCCGGTCCTCGCGACGTCGTTCCCCGGCGAGGAGCGTCCCGACCCGCTGTCACCCGTCCGCGCCTACACGACCTACGACTGGGAGACCGACGCCGAGTACGAGTACACGGTGGACGACTCGGCCGCCACCTTCAGGATAACAGTGCCCGAGAAGGAGGTCGAGGAGGTTTACGACGAGGCCGACGCGAAAGAAGCGAAGTTGTACTCCAATTTCGTGGACGCCGCTGGCGGTTGCGATTACTGGGTCCTTCCGTCGCTGGAGCTTTGCGGTATCCGCGGCAAGTTCTTCGACGACGGCATGTACGCGGCCATCGAGCTGGAGTTGGAGAAAGGCACGGCGGAACTCCGCGGCGGGAAGGACGCGTTCCTGCTCCGGTTTGCCGAAGTACTGAATGATAAGTACAAGGCTTCGTTGAAACCGGCTGATAGCCCTTATCGGTCGGCGTTGGTTTACGTCGTGGCCGGGCTGGTACTCGGCTCCGCCGACGGGTCCGTCCCGGACGGGCTGGACGTCGAGCCGTTCATTTTGGAGGAGGCCCGGGCCGAAGCGGCCGCGTTCGTCGACGAGGACCCGCTGCGCTCAAAGCCGATAGGGTTCTATACGTGGCGCCCGGAGCTGGGGCGGATATTCACCCGGGACCGGTGGCTCCAACGCAAGTTCAAAAGCGATGACGACGACGAGTTCAGGGTCGCTCTGGCGCTGACCGACGCTGTCGCGTCCTACGGCGACCTGCGGGCCCAGCATGAGTACGTGGTGAACACGTACGCCCGGTTGACCAACCCCCTGGCCTCCGAGACCGTCGGCGATTACGTATCGGCAGTACCGGCTCCGGCCAAGGCCCTGGTGAACGCGGCGGCCTTCGACGCGGCCAAGGAAGCGTTGGCCGGCGAGGGCCGTACCTTCGCTCTCTTCCCGGCCAGCCGGTCGAAGGAAGTGGACCTGTGCAACAAGCTCCAGGGATTCCCGCTTCTCGGCGGTAACTTGATGGACGTCTTGATAGAAGAGATACAGGCCGGACGGATGACCCTCAAACCGGACCGGTCCAGCGGCTGGTACGAGTATCAACAGTACGCCCTCGAGGCTTTACTCACGCCCGACAAGCTGCCCGAGGGTAAGAAGCTTATAATGGACGAGCGTTACCGGGAACGCCTTGAGGAGGCCTTCCGCTCGATGCTCACCCAGGCCCGGGAGACACACATAAAGAGCCTTGACATCGCGGAAGCGGGGGCCGAACCCGAGTTGGAAGTCTACGTAAGCCCCGAGTTCAACGCGGAGCCGATACCTACGTACTACCTTCGCGTCGCCCGCGGGTACGGGTTCTTGAGGGGCGTATTGGAGACGGCCTTAGGCGAACGTTTATTAAAAACCTACGGGCTGCGAGAGGAAGGTGCGGCCGCCGACGTTCTCGACGCGGAGTTAGCGGCGATTCAGGAACTTTACTATGGGCTTTACCTCGAGACCTGCGCCAACATCGGCCTCGTCCCGGACCTGGAGGCCGGCGAGGTCGAGGACCCGGCGGGCGCCGCCAGGGCCGCCGAAGCCTGGTTGGGCGACTGGAAGGGCGACCCGTTGATGTCCCAGGATATCCGCGTCATCGTCCCCATCGGTCCGACCGGTGACGGGCGCCTGGATTGTTGGGCGGTCCTTGGTGTACGCCCCATAAACATAGTCGTGTCGTACGAGGAGAAGCCGGTCGTGTCCACCGATGCGCCGGTCGAGTTGATAGTCAATTACTTGTCGCGAGACTACAGCGTGCTCGTCCCGGTCTTCGCCGAGGTGATATTGCCGACCGAGGAACCGCTGACCCGGGACGAGTTCCGGGCGGTTTGCGACGCGTACGACAATAAGGACGACATCGTCGAGGCGCTCGAGAGCGGCGCCGGTGGTACGGGCCCTAGTCTCGGGCCCGGCGGCACGACGAAGATAATAATTATCGCCGCCGCGGCCCTCTGCCTGATAGTCGCCGTCGCGCTGGTAGGGTTCGTTATCTTCCTGGTCTTGAGCCGCAGGAAGAAACGTAAGTAGGCGGGGCGTTTACCGAAATGATAACGCCGGGCGCGGAGCCCGGCGTTTTTTACCCCATATAGGCTTTATTCTTCGGCCGGTTCCTTCTCTTCATCTTCGCCTTCGTCGGCGGGGGTTTCTACCGACGACGGTTCGGTTTCGGCCAATCCCAGTTCCCCCCGTATCTTGGCGTCTATCTCGCGGGTTATTTCCGGGTGTTCGGCCAGGTAGTTGCGGGCGTTGGTGCGGCCCTGCCCGAGCCGCTCTTCGCCGAAGCTGAACCAGGTGCCGGTCTTGCTTATAAGACCCGCGTTGACGCCCAAATCGATGAGGTCGCCTAAGTAACTGATGCCTTCGCCGTATATAATGTCGAACTCCGCGACGCGGAACGGCGGCGCCACTTTGTTCTTTACCACCTTGACCCGCGTTCGGTTCCCGATGGTGTTTTCCCCTTCCTTGATGGCGGCGATGCGGCGTATGTCGATGCGTAGGGATGAGTAGAACTTAAGGGCTCGTCCGCCGGGTGTGGTCTCCGGGTTGCCGAACATCACGCCTATTTTCATGCGTATCTGGTTGATGAAGATTACGCAGGTTTTAGATTTTGAGATAATCGCCGTAAGTTTGCGGAGGGCCTGGCTCATCAGCCGGGCTTGGAGCCCTACGTGGGCGTCGCCCATCTCGCCCTCCAGCTCGGCCCGGGGGACCAGAGCCGCGACCGAGTCCAGGACGATGACGTCCATCGCGTTGGACCGTACGATCTGGTCTACGATGTCGAGGGCTTGTTCGCCGCTGTCGGGCTGAGAGACCCAGAGTTCGTCCACGGCCACGCCCAGTTTCCGGGCGTACTCGACGGGTAGCGCGTACTCCAGGTCCACGAGAGCGCAGTATCCGCCTCGTTTCTGCGCTTCGGCGATAACGTGGAGCGCCAGTGTCGTTTTCCCGGAGCCTTCGGGGCCGAATATCTCGATGACGCGACCCCGCGGTATGCCGCCGACGCCCAGTGCCGCGTCTAGGCTAAGACAGCCGGTGGGGATAACGTCTACGTCCATCGCGGCGTCGGGGTCGCCGACCTTCATCAGGACGGTGTCGCCGTGCTTCTTTTTGATATTGGAGATCGCCCGCTCAAGGGCCTGGGTTTTGCCGTCGTCTTCGCCGGCCATAAATAGACCTTCCATTAAATACCCTGAAGTTAAGTACCTATCGCTCTAAAAAGATGTATCTTTCTATTTACCGTTTCTCCATTTTACTCCTACACGGCCGGTTCCGCAAGGGGAAAATGGGACGGCGATACCGTGAAACCTCAGTCTTCTTTCACTCGTCCGCGCTCATCCTCTAGAAGGAGGGCCACGCACGCCGGCGTTACGTCCGTGATCGAAGTGAGGCCGCGGAAACGTTCACGTTCGGTCCCTACGGTTATCAGCGGTACCGGTTTTCTTGTGTGCCCCCGGGTGGAAAGGTCCTCAACGTTGCCGTGGTCGCTGGTGACGATTAACAGCGTCCTGGCGAAATCGACGGCGCTTCGAATCCCGTTTAACATCTCGTCCACGTCCTCTAGATAGAGAGTCGCCCGGTGCATGCGTTGGCGGTGTCCGGCGAGGTCGGTTAGGAAGTACTCGAAGAGGGTAAAGTGGTGCACCGCTGCGACCCGGGCGATGATTTCGCCGGCCTCCCTCGGCTCGATAACCGGTACGTTCTCACCCCGGCGCCGGAGGCCCCGGTTGGTAAGGTCGTGAAAAACGGCTTCGCCCCGCCGGACGTCCTCCGAGGTTCGGAACCCGCCGAACGCGGCCAGGGACATAACGGTTGTCGCGGAAAGAGGGCGTCGTCTAGTTAAATACTCCGGGATTCTGCGGAAAGTGTACGCGTTAACGAACGCGGCCGAACAACCCGCGCGTACGAGCGTGGGCAATACGCCCCTGGTCGCTAGTATTGCCTGGAGCGCCTTGTTCGGATACCCGGGCATATGTCGCCTTAACAGCTCGGCGGCGTTGACGCCTGCGTAAAGGGACGTCTGGCCGGTAGCGCTCTGGGGGAGTCCGTCGACGCCCAATGTCGCGTCTAGCGGCGTTAAACTTGCTCGTTCGTTGCTTACGCCGGCGAGCCAGGCGTCCGGGTCGGTCGTCCCGACCCAGGAAGCCAAAGTCGGCATCCGGGCGACCAGGAGCGGGTTAACTTCCGGGTCCGCCGGGCCGATCCCCAGCCCGTCTATGAAGATGAATATGACGCGAGGGGCGTAGCCCAAGCTAACGTTCCCCTGCTCCGGCGAGCAGCTTCTCGAACTCTTCCGGTCCAAGTACCTTTATGCCCACCGCCCGCGCCTTCTCGAGCTTGGCCCCTGGGTTCTCGCCGGCTATAACGTAATCAGTTTTACGGGAGACACTCGTGGTGGCCTTACCCCCCAGCGCCCGGACCCGGTCTTGGGCTTCCGTCCGGCTCATACCCGGGAGCGTGCCTGTGATTACGAAGGTTAATCCTGCGAGCGGCTTGGCCACGGTCTTTTCAGGCGGTTCTTCCTCTAGCTTTACGCCTGCCGTCCGGAGTTTCTCGATTGTCTTTCGAACGTCGGGCCGCGCGAAGTAGTCGACGATACTCCGGGCGACTATTTCGCCTATGCCGTGGATGGCCGCAAGTTCGTCGGCGGACGCGTCCTTCAACCCGTCGAGGGACCGATACTCGTCGGCGAGAAGCCGGGCCGTTTCCAGGCCCACGTCCGGCGCGCCCAACGCGTAAATGAGGTTCCCGAGGCGCCGGGACTTCGAGTCTTCTAAGGCGGCGATAAAGTTCTCGGCCGACTTGTCGGCCCAGCCCTCGAGTTCGGCGAGTTGCCCTACCGTAAGCGAATACAGGTCTCCCACGTCCCGGACGCCCAACTCGTAATACATTTGCCGGGCTACTTTATCGCCAAGACCCTCGACGTCCATGGCCCTTCTGTAGCCGTAGTGGGCCAGCCCGGCGATAACCTGAGCAGGGCACTCCGGGTTGCGACAGAAGAGCCCGATCTGTCCGTCGACCCGCTCGAGTTTAGCGCCGCACGACGGGCACTTAGTAGGTATCTCGGCAGGTGGAAGGTCTTTTTTCCTGCGGTCGTACAGGACGGAGACCACCTTCGGGATTATCTCTCCGCCCTTCTCGATTATCGCGTAGTCGCCGGGCCTTATATCGGTCTCCTCGACGTTGTCTGCGTTGTACAGCCCGGCTCGCTTCACGACTGTGCCCGAAAGCTCCACCGGCTCGAGGTCCGCAATCGGCGTGATGTGTCCCTGGCGCCCGACGCTCCATAGTATATCGTTGACGCGGGTGGTCGCCTGTTCCGCCGCGAACTTGTACGCTATCGCCCAGCGGGGGGATTTCGCCGTCGAGCCGAGCCGTTCGTGTGTCGCGAGGTCGTTTACCTTCACGACGATACCATCGATGTTGTAGGGCAGGGTGGGTCGCTCGGCGACGAGCCGCCCGTGGTACTCGAAAACGCTCTCGATGTCCCAGCACAACGACCCGAGAGGGTTGACGGGCAACCCCCACTTCTCCATATACCCCAGGGCTTCCATCTGGGTCCGTATCGTTATGGTATCGGTCAGCAGGTAGTACAGCCACGCGCGCAGAGGCCGCTTCGCCACCTCCCGCGGGTCCAGCAGTTTGAGGGACCCGGCGGTCGCGTTCCGGGGGTTCGCGAAGAGCGGTCGCCCGTCGGCTTCGGCCCGTCGGTTCAGTTCTTCGAGGCCGCCGCGGGTCATATATACCTCCCCCCGTACCTCAATACGCCCCCCCGGTCCGTTCGCGAGTTTCAGCGGTAAGTCGCGGACGGTGCGGAGGTTCGCCGTAATGTCGTCGCCCTTGGCGCCGTCGCCGCGGGTGCTACCCTGAACCAGTACGCCGTCTTCGTAAACTAGGGCGACGGCGACGCCGTCTATCTTGGGCTCGCACGCGTATTCTATCGAATCCGCGTCCAGGGTCCGGCGTAACCGCCCGTCGAACTCCCGTACCTCGGCTTCGTTATACGTGTTGTCCAGCGAGAGCATCAGCGGGTCGTGGGTGACCGCCGCGAACCCCTCGACTGGTTCGCCGCCGACCCGTTGCGTAGGTGAATCGGGGGTTATTAATTCAGGGTAGGTTTCTTCGAGTTCTACGAGACGTTTGTATAACTTGTCGTACTCGTAATCGGAGATTTCCGGCGTACCCAGGACGTAGTACAACCGGTCGTGGCGCCTTATTTCGTCCTTGAGCTTTTCGATTTCTCGTTCGACGCTCAACTTACTATCCTTCAAAGAGTTACGTTAACGCTGCTTCAACCGCCGCGTCTACGTCGGCGACGCCGACGAGATGGACGTTCGACGCTTTTTTCGCTTCGGCGGCCGACTTCTCGGGCAGGATTATACGGGTAAAACCCATACGGGCGGCCTCTTTAACGCGCCGGGTGGCGCTGGCGGCGCCCCGGACCTCGCCGGCAAGCCCGACTTCGCCGAAAGCGGCTATGGTCGGATCCACCGCCCGCCCGATAACGCTCGACGCTATCGCCAGTGCTACGCCGAGGTCAGCCGCCGGCTCGTTTACGTAAAGCCCACCGACCGCGTTCACGAATACGTCCGACCGGCTCAGATCGTAACCTAAACGCTTGTCGAGAACGGCGAGTATGATCGCCAGCCGCTTCGCGTCCACGCCGGAGACTACACGCTGCGGGTTCGAGAAGCCGGACGCCGACGTGAGCGCTTGCACCTCCGCCAGAACCGGCCGGGAACCTTCCATCAGCGCGATGACCGCGGACCCGGGGACGTCGGCTTGGCGTTCCGCGAGGAAGAGTTCGCTCGGTCGCTCTACTTCCGTTAAGCCCTTCTCGGTCATCTGGAAGACTCCCACCTCGCCGGTAGCGCCGAAACGGTTCTTGGACGCGCGCAGGAACCTGAGCGAGCCGTGGCGGTCACCCTCCAGATAGAGTACGACGTCGACTATGTGCTCCAGCGCCTTCGGCCCGGCGATGTCCCCCGACTTAGTTACGTGGCCGATTAGGACGAGGACCGTCCCCGTGGATTTTGTGATTTCGGTCAACATCATCGTCGACGTCTTCAACTGGGAGAGGGAGCCGGGCGGCGCGGGGTGGGCCGCCGCGTGTACCGTCTGGACCGAATCGACGACGCATATCCCTGGACGTCCGTCCGCCAGTATGGTTACGACGTTCTCGACGACGTGTTCGGGCACGACGTAAACGTCCTCCGTCTTTGCGCCCAATCGAGCGGCGGCCGTACCGAGTTGGGCCGGCGTCTCTTCACCCGCCACGTAAAGGGTTTTTATCCTACCGGCAAGGGCTGAAGCGAGCTGGAGGGCGAGGGTGGACTTGCCGACGCCAGGGTCTCCGCCGAGGAGGACAGAAGAGCCGGGGACAATCCCGCCGCCGAGGACCCGGTCCAGTTCGGCGACGCCCGTCGGGACCCGGACGGCCGACTCGACGCCGGTAAGGGTTACCGGCTCGGCCACATCGACCGACGCGTCCCTGCTAATGGACGTGGCTCGTTCGACGAAGGTGTCCCAGGCCTCGCACGCAGGGCAACGGCCCAGCCACTGCGGGTTGACGTGGCCGCAACGGCTACAGACGTATTCTATACTGCTCTTTGCCACGGAGTTATGTTACCATGCTACGCCGGGCCCGGCAATACAAGAATTTAACCGTAACTATAACAAGTACGTCTAAACATAAAAAGCGGAACGACCCCCTGTCACAACTACGCCATAATTGCGCATCGCCCTCTATAAAACGTCATATTGGCATAGGGATTGTTTTAAGAACTACGGTCGTTTTTTCGTGGCGTTTCGTAATACGCTGATAGTAAAGGATATATCGCGCCGTTGGCGAATCCGGTGATTGGTATATATTTTGCGAATTTCAGTAGTAAGAATCAGTTGTTAGAAGGTGTATGAGTTATGTCTAAGCCGCTGGCGTTGGTAGCCGACGACGATATAGGCGTCCGGGAAGCGTTCCGCGAGTTCCTCGCGGCCGAGGACTTGGAAGTTGAGGAGGCTTGCGACGGGGCCGCCGCGATTAAGTTAGTGGAAGCGGCCGATCCCGACTTGGCGTTCCTGGACGTTCACATCCCGGTCTTCGACGGGCTTTCGGTCCTGAAGATGGCCAAGGACATCAAACCGGACCTATACGTGATAATGATGAGCGGCGAACCTTCGACCGGCATGATGGCCGACGCCATAGCGTCGGGCGCGTACACTTTCCTGGTAAAGCCGTTCGACTTCGAATACCTGGCGCGGGTGGTCGAGGAGATAATGTCACGCGGACTGCCGGAAGAACTGGCCGGCAAGAAGTTTTCGGTGTTCGTTACGAACGGATTGAAGGACGTTAACAAAGGTAAAGAGGAAGATACAAGCGACGAAGGAGGTCAAGAAAGAATGGCTATCGTGAGATGGAGTCCGTTCCGCGACATACTCGCTGTTCAGAACGAGATGAATCGGATTTTCGACGACCTGATGACGAGACGCCGCGAAGAGGGTGACGTTGAAGGCGGAGTATGGGCACCGTTCCTGGACATAAGCGAGACTAAGGATGAGATAGTCGTAAAAGCGGAGATACCTGGCGTCGAGAAAGACGATATCAAACTCTCGATTACCGACAACATCCTGGTGCTTAAAGGCGAAAAGAAGATGTCGCGGGAAGTGGAGGAAGAGAACTACCATCGGATCGAACGCGTTTACGGTAGCTTCTACCGTTCGGTGGAGCTTCCGTCGCGGGTTAAAGCCGACGGTATAGAGGCCAAATTCGAGAAAGGCGTGCTCGAGATCCGCATACCGAAGGCCGAAGAGGCCAAGGTAAAGGAAATCGAAATTAAGCTTCCCGAATAACGCCGAAACGACTGTCGGGGCTCGGGGTGTTCCCGGGCTCCGACGGTCTCGGATTTACCAAGGGTTAGGTTTAATTCGAGTTATTGCTTATAGCGATTATCGCAAATTTTTTTAACCTTTCATTCTAATTAGCTGTTGGAATGGATTATCCTACGGAGGGATGATGGATTTAAATAACGAACGGAATATCGGAGTGTTTATCGATTACGAGTACCTTCACATTACCCTGGAACGGCTATATGGAATAGTCTTGAAACCCGAACTCATAATTGCCGGTGTTCGAAACAAAGTAAGCGAGTACGGAAAGATTATTCTCGAAAGGGCGTACGCCCCTTGGAGTAATTTCGTTGACGGGCTAGCAAAACTTTCGAAATCGAGGGTAGAAACGATAAACATCACGTCGAAGCAGGTTGACAAGACCGACCTGGCGACCGGTCGGCGCTGTAGTATTCTACAGAATAACGCCGACATCTACATCGCCTGGGACATCGCGCAGTTGATATTCTCGAATCAAAACATCGATACTTTCGTGATAGTTACCGGCGACAGCGATTTTATCGAGATAGTCAAGCGGGTCCAGCAAAACGGGCGGCGGGTTGCCGTCGTGGGGTTCAGGGACAACACTTCGGACCTGCTCCGCACCCAGGCAGATACGTTCATATCGCTGGACGATCTGGCGTCGGCCAACGAAAGCGCCATACTCGACCGGGTTATCGACCTTTGTCTGGACCTCGAAAACAAATTGAACTACGTCGGGTATAAACTCGTAATGGACATACTCATACGCGAAGAGCCGAACGTCAACTTCCGCGATATTATTCAGCGCGCGATAAACGACGGCGTGTTCTTTACCGAAAGGCGCCCGGAGCCGGACTCGGTCAAAGGCGAGGTCTTCGTGTTGAAGACCAACCTATCCCACCCGGCAGCCCAGGGCGTTATCGCCAAGCGAAAGGCCGAGGGCAAGCCGGTGCCGGTCGAAACCGCTGTGGGCGATGAACCGGGCGCTCGGGCGACCCGGAACCACGACGACCCGCGGTTCGTCGACGCGGTAAATCGTATATCGACCGGTGACTCGGCCGGCGCTCTCGAACGCTTCGAGGAGTACTTAACCGACTACCCCAACGACCTGTCGGCGTACGTGAGTTCGATAAAATGCTTGGTTGAACTGAACGATTCCGAAAAGTTACCGGCGATGTGCAAGCGGGCTCGCGCCGTGGAGAACTACGAACAGCAGCGGGACCACTTCCCCGATTGGGCCGAGTTCATCGAAAGCAAAAGCTACGGCGAATCGTCGGAAGTCGTAGTAACCGAATAAAAACTTAGATATAGAGGAGAACATCGTATGGGCAAAGTCATAGGCATTGACCTGGGGACTACGAACTCGGTCGTCGCGGTTATGGAGGGGACCGAACCGGTCGTCATACCCAACGCCGAGGGTTCCCGGACCACGCCGTCGGTCGTCGCGTTTCAGAAGGACGGCAAACGTGTGGTCGGCGCCATAGCCAAACGGCAGGCGATTACCAACCCCGAGAACACGGTTTACTCGATAAAGCGGTTCATGGGGCGCCGCTACAACGAGGTTCCCGAGGAAATACGCATAGTCCCTTACAAGGTCGTCGAAGCGCCCAACGGCGACGCGCGTATCGAGGTGATGGGTAAAACCTATTCGCCGCCCGAGATAAGCGCGATGGTGCTCCAGAAGATGCGGGAGACCGCCGAGGACTACCTGGGCGAAAAGGTGGACGAGGCCGTCATCACCGTACCGGCGTACTTCAACGACAGCCAGCGCCAGGCCACCAAGGACGCCGGCAAGATCGCGGGGTTAACCGTTAAACGTATCGTAAACGAACCGACGGCAGCGGCCCTCGCGTACGGGTTGGACAAGAAGAAGGACCAGAAGATAGCGGTCTTCGATTTCGGCGGCGGTACCTTCGACATCTCGATACTCGAGCTGGGCGAGGAAGGCGTCTTCGAGGTGAAGGCCACTAACGGCGACACCCACCTCGGCGGCGATAATTTGGATCAGCGGGTAATCGACTGGCTCGCCGACGACTTCAAGTCCAACTACGGAATAGATTTGCGCGAGGACAAGATGGCGCTCCAGCGGCTCCGGGACGCGGCCGAGCAGGCCAAATGCGAGCTATCGACTCTGGAGGAAACGCCGATAAAGCTCTCATACATCACCGCCGACGCGGAAGGCGCGAAACACCTGGAAACGACACTCACCCGCTCGAAGTTCGAGGAGTTGGTGAACGACCTAATCGAGAAAGTCGTCGAACCGTGCCAGAAGTGCCTGGCTGACGCGGGGTTGAAACCCGGCGACGTTGACGAGGTAATACTCGTCGGCGGGTCCACCCGTATCCCGGCGGTCCAACGCAAGGTCAAGCAGATATTCGGTAAAGAACCGAACAAGACCGTCAACCCGGACGAGGTGGTCGGCGTGGGCGCCGCCATACAGGCCGGTATACTTACCGGCGACGTAACCGACATCCTGCTTCTGGACGTTACGCCCCTGTCCCTGGGCATCGAAACGCTGGGCGGCGTTTTTACCAAACTTATCGAGCGGAACACCACGATACCTACGAAGCGGTCCCAGATATTCACTACCGCTGACGACAATCAGACGTCCGTTGAGGTACACGTACTCCAGGGCGAACGGGACATGGCCCGGTACAACCGCACCATCGGCCGGTTCCATCTCGACGGAATTCCGCCGGCGCCCCGGGGCGTTCCGCAAATCGAGGTTACCTTCGACATAGACGCCAACGGTATCCTGAACGTCAACGCCAAAGACCTGGCGACGAGCAAGGAGCAGCACATCACGATAACCGCGTCCAGCGGCCTCGACGACGCCGAGATAGACCAGATGGTGGACGAGGCCAAGACCCACGCCGAAGAGGACAAGAAAGCGCGGGAGGAAGCCGAACTCCGCAACCGGGCCGACTCGGCGGTCTATCAGGCCGAGAAGCTACTCGAGGATATGGCGGAGCAGATAACCGCCGACGAGAAGGGCAAAATCGAGGCGGCCGTCGCCCGGCTGAAAGAGGTCAAAGATGAGGGCGACATCAACGAGGTCCGAAGCGCGACCGAGGCGTTGGAGACCGCCGTCAATGAGATGACGACGCGGGTTTACCAGCAAGCCGGCGCGGCTTACCAGCAGGCGCACCCTGGCGCAGGCGAAGAAGCCGGCTCCGAACCGGGGGCCGAGGCGCCGGGAGACGACGAGGTCGTCGACGCCGAGTACGAGATAATCGACGACGAGGACAAAGACTAAACCTAGCTTACCTCCCTCCACTATGTTACCCCCTCCCGCTTTGGGAGGGGGTTTTAGTTTCCTAGAAACGCAAGTTTATCCGCAGCACGAGGCCGTGCCGCCGTCCCCTCCGTCGCCGCAATCGCACACAGGTTCGGTCCCGCGGACGGCGCCGGCAATGACGGCCGCCGCGCAGCCGACGCCGGATTCGGCCGTTATGGCGCCCGTCGGGCAGTTCATCTCGCACGCGCCGCACCCCATACAGGCGTTACGGTCAACGATTTCGGCGGTTCCGTTTTCTATCGCGAAGACCGCGTGGGGACACACGTCGACGCACGTACCGCAGCCGTTACACTTACTAACGTCCAACTCGAGTGTGACGACGTCAGGTATATATCTCAATTCAAACATTTAAACGCCCCTGATTATACGAACAACCCCGTAATCCACAAGCCGAGGCCGATCGCGGCGGCCCCTATCTGCAGCGGCACCGCGACGCGCATCTCCCGCTTCACGCCGGAGAGCGACGTGTACGTGGAAGAGCCGGTGAAGTTCATCGCCAGAAAACTCGTTACGGCGGGTATGATTAATACCCACGAGACTAAGGTGATTAAGCTTTCGAATGGTCCCCGATAGATGAGCCAGTACAAAACGAGGGCCGAAGACGCGGCGAACCCGACCCACGCTCCCTTGGCCGAGAACGCCCGTCCCGGCAGCCACGGGAGGAGCAACGGCGCGGCGACTACCCCGCCGAGATACGCGCCGACCAGGAGCGCGACCGACGGCAAGCCCGTGGTTGCGATACGCGCCGCCGAATAGCCGCCGGGTCCGAGTCCGCTAAGTAATAAGAATGCGAGAGCGACTGCGAGCAAGTACTTCGCCGAAGAACCGACCAGGTCGGCGGGTACCTGCACTACCCTATCCCACAGCCCGAACGTGACCCGGCGCATCCCGCGTTCAGCTTTCATCCCATTATTCAAGAACGCTCGCAGGTCGCCGGCCCTGACCGGCCCATAAACCACACGGAAACCGCTGCGCTTTTTTACTTCGTGGGCCGCGACGCCGGGCGCGCCCAACTGGGGTGCTATGAGCGTGCGGTGCGATACGACCCTATCTAGGCCGGTGGTTTCTACCCTTTCTACTAGCTCATCGGTCCCGAATGTCCCTTTCCCCGCGGCGCACCAGACGTTAACTCCCTTCGTGTCGAGTACGAGTATCCACGCGTCGAGACCGCCGAGTTCGGACCGAAGCCGGTCGAAACTCATCTTGTAGTTCGCCGAGACTAGAACCGGCGATTCGGCCGTAGGATTGCCGACCCCGTATAAACCGGGACCGACCCGGTATTTAGACCGACCGATACCCCAGCGGACCTTCCATGAACCTAGACGGTCGGCGAAACTCACGGCCGTCTCTACCCGCGGAAATTCGCCGACGGAGGTTTCGACGCGCCCATCTACCCACGGGGCGGTTTCCGCTGTGTATTTATGAATATTATTTTCGGCCGAACCGCAATGGCACTCGACCGTATCGCTTGTTTCGTTCGTCCGCATTTCCTAAACCGGGGCTGATTATAACAAGTATGCTTATATTAAATCAAGGACAGGTGGTAGTCAATGATTTATGAAGCCACCCCGCCGCGTTTTCGTGGCCGAAAACGCTTGACCCGCTCGAACCCCTATGTTAAAAACTCCTTCGCTTTAAGCCGAACCTAACGGATAACCGGCCGCGAGAGGAGAGTTTATGGTCGGAATCGTCGGATGGGGAGCGTACATCCCCCGATATCGTATCAAGCTCGAGGAAATAGCGAAGATATGGGGCGCCGACGCAGAGGCGTACAGACGCGGCCTCCAAATATACCAGAAGTCGGTCCCGGGAACCGACCAGGACACGGCCACTATCTCGGTCGAGGCCGCGAAGAACGCCGTGACCCGCGCCGGGATTGACCCTGTCGACATCGGCGCCGTATACGTCGGCTCCGAGTCCCACCCGTACGCGGTCAAACCGACGGGGACGGTGGTGGCCGAGGCCCTGGGCGCGACGCCCGACTGCCACTGCGCCGACTTTGAGTTCGCGTGCAAAGCCGGGTCGGAAGGGATGTTCGTCGCGCTGGCCGAGGTGAAGGCCGGTGAGATGAAGTACGCGCTGGCCATAGGCGCCGACACGAGCCAGGGCGCGCCCGGCGACGCTCTCGAGTACTCCGCGTCGGCGGGAGGCGCCGCGTTCATTATGGGCGCCGACGACCTGGCGGCCGAGTGCCTATTCACCCACTCGTATATGACGGATACGCCCGACTTCTGGCGCCGGGAGCACGAGTACTATCCCCAGCACGCCGGGCGGTTCACCGGCGACCCGGCGTACTTCAAACACATTATGGGCGCCGGCAAGGCGATACTCGAGAAGTCCGGGATGAAGCCGGGCGACTTCGCGTACGCCGTCTTCCACCAGCCCAACGGCAAGTTCCCGATGAAGGTGGGCAAGATGCTCGGGTTCGAGAAGGAGCAGCTTGAGACCGGGTGGCTGGTCCCGTGGCTGGGCAACACGTACTCGGGCGCGTCGCCCGTGGGCCTGACGGCGATACTGGACGTCGCGAAGCCGGGCGACCTGATACTGATGGTCTCGTACGGCTCCGGCGCCGGTTCCGATGCGTTCATCTGGAAGACGACCGAACGCCTGAAAGAGTTACAGGGCTTGGCGCCCCATACCCGGGACTACCTGGACAAGAACCAGATATACCTCGACTACGGCCAGTACGCCAAGCACCGGGGCAAGATAATAATGAACACGGGGTAAATTTTTAGACTTACAGGCAAACACCACCTTTCGAGGTTTATTTATGAGAGACGTAGCGATTATAGGCGTGGGGTTGAACCCGAAGTGGGGCGAACTCTGGGACAAGTCCCTGCGTACCCTCTTCGCCGAGGCGGCTCTGGCGGCGATTGAAGACGCCGGCGTCGACCACGTGGACTCGATGTACGTCGGGTGTATGACGTCGGGGCTTTTCGCCGGGCAGGAACACCTGGGCAGTCTGATGGCCGACTATCTTGGGCAACCGGGCCTCCCGGCGACCCGGGTGGAGTCGGCGTGCGCGTCCGGCGGGGCGGCGGTACGTTCGGCTTTCTACGAAGTCGCGTCCGGCGCGTCGGACATTGTATTGGCCGGCGGCGTCGAGAAGATGACCGATGTCGGCGGTGACGGCGCCACGTACGCCCTCAGCACCGCCGCCGACGCGGACTACGAGGTTTACCACGGCGTAACCTTCCCCGCGCTATACGCGATGATGGCCGTAGACCATATGAACAGGTTCGGGACGACGAGCGAAGATTTGGCCAACGTCGCGGTCAAGAACCATAATCACGGCTCGATGAACCCTGCCGCTCAGTATCCGTTCGAGGTAACGGTCGAGCAGGTACTCGGGTCGGTGATGGTGGCGGACCCGCTCCACATCCTCGACTGCTCGCCGATAACCGACGGGGCGGCGGCCGTTGTCCTCTGTTCGATGGACAAGGCAAAGGAGCTGGCCGGCGACCGGCCGCTCGTCAAGATAGCCGGCGTGGGAGCCGCGACCGATACCATCGCACTCCACCAGCGACCTGACCTGTCCTGGCTCGGGTCCACCGAGAAAGCCGCTAAAACGGCTTTCGAGATGGCCGGCGTTGGGCCGGACGATATCGACTTCGCCGAGGTCCACGACTGCTTCACTATCGCCGAGATAATGGTCATCGAAGCGTTGGGCTTCGTAGAGCGGGGTAAAGGGGGCGCGGCGGCCCGCGACGGATTGACGGCTTTGGGCGGTAAGATACCGGTAAATACGTCCGGCGGTTTGAAGTCCAAGGGGCACCCGGTCGGCGCCACCGGCGCCGCGCAGATAGTCGAAGGCGTAACGCAACTCCGGGGCGAGGCCGGCGACCGACAGGTCGAGGGCGCGCGCCGGGGCATTACCCAGAACATGGGGGGAACCGGCGGAAGCTCCGTCGTCCACGTACTGGAGGTGGTATAGATGCCGGCCGGATACACGAGAGAGATACCTCAACGCTACCGCCTGGAAGCCGGGAAGTGTAAGAAGTGCGGCGCGGTTCACTTCCCGCAGCGGTTGGCGTGCGCTTGCGGTTCAAAGGATACGGAGCCTTACGTTCTGCCGTCGACGGGCAAGATCGCGACCTACTCGGTGGTACGGGTCGGGCCGTCGGACTTCATGGACCTGGTACCGTACGTCGTAGCGGTCGTGGAGCTGGACGACGGGACCAAGTTGACGTGCCAGGTGGCGGACGCGGCGCCGGAGGAGGTCTCGGTCGGCACGCCGGTAACGCTGGAGTTCAGGAAGGTAAACCAGGTCGGCGGCCACGGGATAATCAAATACGGATACAAGGCGGTACTTGATAGGTTTGTGGAGTAATAAAGATATAGGCAAGTTAAAGGTCGAACGGTTTCATTGTAAACCGTGGCTATAAACTTATAACCAATCAAATACCGGCGGTAAGAAACCGCCGGTATTATTTTCGGGAATACGCCGTCTTAGTAATTTCACGGTTGCTTTCACCTTCCCTTCATTATATTATGCGGTCTATTTAGAATCGCGTCCGCGAAAAACCTCGCCTTTTCGGGCTGATATTAAGTTGCGCCGGGAGACAGATGTACCGTATCGAATCCAAAGTAAACACCGGTTCGAAAGAATTTAAAGAGAATCGCAAAGTAAACCTCGAGGTAGTTGAGGAGCTCCGGGAGCGGACGGCCCTGGTTCGTAAGGGCGGGCCGGAACGGCACATGCAGCGGCACGTCGAGCGGGGGAAGCTGCCGGTCCGCAAGCGCCTCGAGATGCTCTTCGACCGGAACACGCCTTTCCTGGAGTTCAACACCCTCGCTGCGTGGGATATGTATAAGAACGAAGCGCCCTGCGCCGGTATCATCACCGGCGTGGGCGTCGTCCACGGGCGCGAGGTGCTCGTGGTCGCCAACGACGCGACCGTCAAGGGTGGGACGTACTTCCCTATTACCATAAAGAAGCACGTCCGGGCCCAGGAAGTCGCGATGGAGAACAACCTGCCCTGCGTCTATCTGGTGGACTCGGGCGGCATCTTCCTACCGCTCCAGGAGGGGACGTTCCCGGACCGCGACCACTTCGGCAAGATTTTTAGCAACCAGGCCCGGCTCAGTATGATGGGTATCCCGCAGCTGTCCGTCGTGATGGGTTCGTGTACGGCCGGCGGCGCGTACGTCCCGGCGATGAGCGATGAGTCGGTCATCGTCCGTCAGCAGGGCACCATCTTCATAGGCGGTCCGCCGTTGGTCAAGGCGGCTACCGGCGAGGACGTTACCGCCGAGGAGTTGGGCGGCGCCGACGTCCACTGCCGCATCTCCGGCGTCAGCGACCACTACGCCCAAAACGACGAGCACGCGCTGGAGATAATTCGCAACATCGTCGAGTGCCTGGAAGCGCCGAAACGATACCCGTTGGAGCGAGACGAACCGGAAGACCCGTACTACGACCCGAAAGAGCTTTACGGCGTCGTCCCCGCGTCGGTACGCAAGCCGTACGATATCCGCGAAGTAATAGCCCGGATAGTGGACGGGTCGCGGTTCCAGGAGTTCAAGGAGTTGTACGCCCCCACGATAGTATGCGGGTTCGCCCGGGTAATGGGTTATCCCGTCGGTATCCTGGGAAACAACGGCGTACTCTTCAGCGAAAGCGCGCTCAAGGCGAGCCACTTCATCGAGCTGTGCACTATGCGGCGTATCCCGCTGGTGTTCTTACAGAATATAACCGGGTTCATCGTCGGCCGGGAGTACGAACACGGCGGAATCGCCCGCGACGGCGCGAAGATGGTCCACGCGGTCGCCTGCGCCGACGTACCCAAGTTCACCGTTATCGTCGGCGGGAGTTACGGCGCCGGCAACTACGCCATGTGCGGCCGTGCTTACGACCCACGGCTCCTCTGGATGTGGCCGAACGCGCGTATATGCGTAATGGGCGGCGAACAGGCCGCCGACGTACTCGCGACGGTAAAAATAAAACAGCTAGAGAAGGACGGCAAGAAACTAACGAAGAAAGAAGTCGAAGAGATACGCCAACCGGTAATAGACGAGTATGAGGCCCAGTCCACGCCCTACTACTCGACGGCCCGGATCTGGGACGACGGTATAATCGAGCCGACGGAGACGCGGACGGCGCTGGCCCTCGGTATCGCGATGAGCCTGAACGAGCCTATTCCCGAAACTAAATACGGCGTGTTCAGGATGTAGTTTAAACCCAATCAGATATATGCCCTACGAAACCATAACCGTCGAAATCCGTGACCGCGTCGCCCGGGTAACGCTGAACCGGCCGGACGTCCATAACGCGTTTAATATACAGATGCTCCTCGATTTGTTGGACGCGTTAGGGAAGCTGGGTACGGACGAGGGCGTCCGTGTAGTCGTGCTAACCGGCGCCGGTAAGTCGTTCTGCGCCGGTGCGGACTTGCAGTGGATGCGCGAAATTATCAACTACTCGTACGAGCAGAACCTGGAGGAGTCGAACACCGTCGCCGATCTGATGGAAGCGATATACCTTTGCCCGAAGCCTACCGTCGCCAGGGTGAACGGAGCGGCGATAGGCGGCGGAACCGGGCTGGTCGCGGCGTGCGACGTAGCCGTAGCCGCCGAATCCGCGAAGCTATCCCTCTCCGAGGTCAAGCTGGGCCTGGTTCCCGCGTGTATCAGCCCGTATGTAATCCGGCGGGTAGGCGAGAGCCGCTCGCGGGAACTCTTTCTCACAGGCGAACGGCTAACCGGGGCCCGCGCCGCCGAGTACGGCCTGGTCAACCGGGTCGTATCCGATGACGACCTAGACGCGGCCGTGGACGAGTTGGTGGAGAAACTCATTACGTCCGGACCGGAGGCCATCGCGATGTGCAAAGAGTTGCTCCGGCGCGTGCCGGGTCGCCCGATAAGCGAGATAAAGGGTTATACCGCCGAGTGCATCGCGAAGATGCGGATCTCCGACGAAGGCCAGGAGGGTATGGCCGCTTTTTTCGAGAAGCGGAAACCGAAGTGGGCGGAGTGAGCCGCGTTTTTTACCTTTATTCGCGCACAATAAAACCACTACATGTTCTCTAAAATCCTCATAGCGAACCGGGGCGAGATCGCCGCCAGGATAATCCGGGCGTGCCGGGAACTCGGTATCCCGGCGGCCGCCATATACTCCGAGGCGGACCGGGCGTCGCTTCACGTCGCGATGGCCGACGAGGCGGTATGCGTCGGCCCCGCGCCGGCCTTGGAATCGTACTTGGACATCGATAAGGTCGTGGGCGCGGCGAAAGAGTTGGGTTGCTGCGCGATCCACCCCGGCTACGGGTTCCTGGCGGAGAACCACCTGTTCGCTCGGCGGTGCGAGAAGGAGGACATAACCTTTATCGGTCCGCCGTCGGACGCCCTGGAACTGGTCGGTTCGAAGCTGGCGGCGCGGGCAGCCGTCACGGCCGTGGGGGTTCCCGTCATCCCCGGGATGTCGGGTCACGGGAAAGACGCGGCTCATTTTAAGAAAGAGGCGAAAGCAATCGGGTACCCCGTCCTAGTCAAGGCCGCCGCCGGCGGCGGCGGAAAGGGGATGCGGGTAGTCGAGACCGAGAAGGATCTGGCGCCTGCGGTAGAGGGCGCCGCTAGAGAAGCCAAGGGCGCCTTCGGCGACGATACTATTTATCTCGAGAAATGCATCGTACGGCCGCGGCACGTCGAGTTCCAGGTATTCGCCGATTTCCAAGGAAACGCCGTTCACCTTTTCGAACGTGAATGTTCGATCCAAAGGCGCCATCAGAAGATCGTCGAGGAAACGCCGTCGCCGGCCCTCACAACCGAGCTCCGGGCCGAGATGGGTGAGGCAGCCCTCAAGGTCGTCGAAGCGTCCGGCTACAAGAACGCGGGAACGGTCGAGTTCCTGTTGGACCCGGACGGCAACTACTACTTCCTCGAGGTTAACGCCCGCATTCAGGTGGAACACCCGATAACCGAGATGGTCGTCGGCGTCGACTTGGTGGCCGAGCAGATACGCGTGGCGGCGGGCGAGCCGCTTTCGTTCGAACAGGGCGATTTGAGCCAGCGCGGCCACGCCATCGAATGCCGTATTTACGCCGAGGACCCGGCGTCCGGGTTCTTACCGGCGGCCGGTCCGATCCTATTGATGGAGGAACCGCAGGGCCCGGGCATCCGAGTCGACTCGGGGGTCTATTCCGGCGGAGAGGTTTCGGTTCATTACGACCCGATAATGGCCAAGCTTATCGCGTGGGGCCCGGACCGGGAGGCGGCCCGGCGGCGGATGTCCAAGGCCCTGGGCGAGTACCCGATACTCGGCATCGAAACGACGGTCGGGTTCCTGAAGGACGTAATAGAACACCCCGAGTTCATTGACGGTAATACCCACACGGGGTTCATTGACGAGCAAATGGCCGATTGGCGCCCGACCGCCGATGACGAACTCCTCGCGACCGCTTTGACTGCGGCGGCTTTATACGAGACGGAACCGAAGGCGGTAGCCGCGGCCGGAAAAGAGGTAATGTCGTCGCCGTGGGAGACGGTCGGGAACTGGGAAATAGGTTCAGGTAGGTAGAAGAACAAAACAAGAAGATGGACTTCACGTACGAATATAATGGCGCGGAGCGAACCGTATCGCTTGAGAAGGCTACCGCCGGTTGGAAAGTTACCTGCGACGGTATCGAGTTCGAGGCGACTTCGGAAAAACTCGGGCCGGGCCGTTTTTCCTTAATGGCTGGCGTTAACCCTTATCGCGTCTTCGTCGCCGAAGGGAACGGAGCGTTATACGTCTTCGTGGCCGGACACCAGTTCGTATTTATCGAGCGCGGCGCTGCAACCGGCGCCGCGGGGGCCGCTGGCGCCGCGATCGTCGACGGGATTCTTTCTGTCGCCGCGCCCATGCCGGGCGAGGTGGTTAAGATAACAGTTCAGGAGGCACAGGAGGTCTCGGCCGGCGAAGTTGTGGCCATCGTCGAAGCTATGAAAATGGAGCACGAGTTGACTACTACGGTGAACGGCGTCGTAAAAGCCGTTCACGCCGGCGCCGGCGATCAGGTCGACAACGCCCAGGTGTTGGTGGAGATAGAAGCGGCGGAGGGGTAAGGGGTATGGTTATGGTAAGGTCGATTATTCTGACGGTGATGGCATTGACGTTCGCGTTCGGCGCGAGAGCCGACGTGGGCTGGTATATCAACAAGGGCCGGGCGCCGGAGCCGACGGCCGAGGGAGGCGAGCCCGACATCCGTATGGCCGCCGAGGCGGTCGATATAATCCTACACGACGACGGCGTGGAAGTGTTTGGAACCTTCGAGTTCGTTAACGACTCGGACGAGGCCCGGACCGTCGAGATGTACTTCCCGCTGAACGTGGGGACATTGGAGCTTACGCCGGAAACGGCCGGGGCAACGGCCGGGACCGATTTCTACGGCGAAGAGTTAACGGCCGACGGCGTAACCGCGAAATTCGGTCTCAGCGTTGACGGCTCGGACGCGCCTTACGAATTAACCGATATCTACTACGATACCGACGGCGAAGCGAGCGAGTTAACCGCGAACGCCGTGTGGGCTATCGGCTTCGCGCCGGGCGAGGCAAAGACCGCGGAGTGCGGTTATTTCTGCGGTTACGGGTCGGAGCGTGAATTCTTCTACGTGGTTTACACCGGCGGGGCCTGGAAAGGGCCCATCGGCGAGGGCCGGATAACGATACATCCATGCCGCCATTTCGATTGGGAGCGACCGGCACTGTTCCGGGCGGTCGAGATGCCGCCGATAGACGTTTATGACGATAGGATAGAGTGGGTTTTCGCCGACTTCGAGCCGACGGAACCCGAATATGAATCGTACACGAGCCTGGGCGACGGGAGCGGAATCGAAATCATAATCCCTTGGCCGGACGCGTTGCCGGAAGAAATGGCCGCCGAATACGAGGGGCCGATAGCTAGTATAGGCGACGAGGACGTGCTTCTATATGAAGAGCTTCCCCGCCGGGAAGGAGACCCTATAGTCGTTACCGAAATCCCTTCGGACTCGTTGGTCACGTTATTGAAGAGAAAAGGCGCGTGGTTTTACGCGAAATACAACCCTACGGGCGCACCGGATGACGGCGTCGAGGGCTGGTTTCCGTGGTACAAATACGACCCGGTTTCGGGCAAGGATACGTACACGATAGCGTACGTATCAGTTTTCTAATCGTAACGGAAGAACCCAATCGGGGGAATTTATGGACTTCGAACTTAACGACGAACAGAAGGCGATGAAGGACGCGACCCGGCGCTTCGCCGACGAGGTGCTGGCGCCGGCGGCCCAGGGCATAGACGAGGCCGACGAGACGAATCTGGAGCTGGTTGGGCAACTGGCCGAACTTGGCTACTTGGGTCTCACTATTCCCGAGGAGTACGACGGTGCCGGGTTGGATACGGTCACTTACGCCATGTGTATGGAGGAGCTGTCGCGGGGGTGCGCGTCGACGGCCCTCGTGGTCTCGATAAACCTGAGCCTGATCGCCGACGCGATCCTGAAGTTCGGGACGGACGAACAGAGACAGAAGTACTTGCCGGGGTTGGCGACCGGAGAAGCAATCGGCTGCTTCGTATTGACGGAACCCGAGGCCGGGACCGACGCCGGCGCCGTCCAGACGACCGCCGTACGCGACGGCGACGACTACGTCATTAACGGGACCAAGTGCTTTATTACCAACGCGAGTTTCGCTAAAACTTTTCTCGTGTTCGCGTCCACGGACCCGGAGGCCGGTTCCAAGGGATTGTCGTGCTTTATTGCCGACGGCGGTACCGACGGACTGAAGGTAGATAAACGCTTCGACAAGTTGGGTATCCGCGGCGCCGACGTCCGGGAGGTGCACTTGGAGGACTGCCGGGTGCCGGCCGCTAATATGCTGGGCGAGGAAGGTAAGGGGTTAAAAATCGCCCTGACTGTCCTTGACGGCGGGCGAATCGGCATCGCGGCCCAGGCCGTCGGCATCGCCCAGGCCGCGTTGGACGAAGCGGTAAAATACTCGGCGGAGCGCAAGCAGTTCGGTCGGACTATCAACAAGTTCCAGGCCACCCAATTCAAGCTAGCGGACATGGCCCTTGCCGTAGACTCGGCCCGGCTCCTATACCTCCGGGCCGCGTGCCTTAAAGATAAGGGCGATCGGTTCTCGGTAGAATCCGCGATGGCCAAGCTAGCTGCGAGCCGCGCCGCCAACTACGTCGCCAATCAGGCCGTCCAGATTCACGGCGGTTACGGTTATATGAAGGAATACACCGTCGAGCGGCTCTTCCGGGACGCCCGCATCACCGAGATATACGAGGGCACCAGCGAGGTGCAGAAGATGGTTATCTCGTCGGCGTTGTTACAGGATTAGACGGTAAAAGGTAAACGTATATGATACTGATAGACGAAAAGTACGAACGTTTCCGGGCTGGCGTCCGCGACTTCGTGAAGGAGGTTGTCGAACCGCGGGCCGACGATATCGACAAGGAAGGCACGTTCCCGGAAGATGTCGTAAAGGCGTGCGCCGAACAAGGGTACCTTGGCCTCGTAGTCCCCGAGGAGCTGGGCGGCGCCGGGACCGACACGCTGGAGTACACGATAGTCGTCGAAGAGGTCAGCCGGGCTTGCGGTTCCACCGGTATAATCCTCGCGGCTCATAACTCGCTGGGCACCTGGCCGATACTTAACTTCGGGGCGGAAGAGCAGGTGGACGAGTACGTCCCGCCGTTGGCCCGGGGCGAGCGGATGGGCGCGTTCGGTTTGACGGAACCGAACGCCGGGTCCGATGCCGCCGGGACACAGACGACGGCGGTGCTGGACGGCGACCATTACGTTATCAATGGCTCCAAGTGTTTCATTACGAACGCGTCCGACGACCGGGACACGGGATACGTGATAACGGCCGTGACGGATAAAGAGCAGGGCGTCCGCGGCATATCGTCGTTCATCATCCTGGGCGGGACGTCCGGGTTCCGGGTCGCGAAGCACGAGAACAAGATGGGGTTGAGGGGTTCGGAGACGGCTGTCCTGGAGTTCGCCGACGTGAAGCTCCCGAAAGAAAACCTACTCGGCAAAGAAGGCGACGGTTTCAAGCAGTTTATGGTAACCCTGGACGGCGGGCGTATCTCCATAGGCGCTATGGCCCTCGGCATCGCCCAAGGCGCGCTGGACCACGCCCTTGAACGGGCGAAGACCCGGGTACAGTTCGGGAAACCGATCGGGACCAAGCAAGCGATTCAATTCAAGATAGCGGACATGGCGACCCAAGTGGACGCGGCCCGGGCTATGGTTTATAACGCGGCTTTGCTAAAAGACGCCGGGAAACCGTTTTCGACGGAATCGGCGGCGGCCAAACTCTACGCCAGCGAAGTATCCTACTTCTGTACTTATGAAGCCATCCAGATTTTCGGCGGCTACGGTTATATGAAGGACTATCCGTTGGAGCGTTTCTATAGAGATACGCGGCTCACCGAAATCGGCGAGGGAACGAGCGAAATCCAACGTATCGTTATAGCGCGGAACCTGCTCGGGAAGCTGTCGTAAAACTGGGCGTTTTTATTGAACCGAAGATACGCTTAGTGATATGATTTGGGGAAGGGAACGGGAACCTTCTCCTTTTTTGTATGAAAGGGAGTTAAACTCCAAGGAGGAAATATGCGATTATTAATCACCTTAACGCTCGTTTTAGTACCAACGTTTTACGCGTACGGTTTAGGGGTCGAACTACAACCGGGGCCGAGCGACGGGAAGGATGCGTTCGTAAATTCCGCCAACCCGGGGAATAACTCCGGCGACCATTTCCATATGTACGTTGGCCGCTCGACGGATACCGGCGGCACCTTGAGGGCCTTTATCGAGTTTACAGGATTGGACCCGTACATCGCCGACGGGTACGAGTGTACCGAAGCGGTTCTCGAGCTGTCCATCTTCGCGGTCAATTCCGGACCTACCGACGAATACGGCGTTTACCGGGTCGAAGAGGACTGGGCGGAGGATACCGTAACCTGGGACGACCAACCGGCATTCGGCGGAACGCCCGTTACCTTCGGCGAACCTTATCCCGGCGATTACCCGATAGACGTGACGGCCGTCGTCGCCGAGTGGTTCGACGGGACCGCCGACCACTACGGCTTCTGTATCAAACACGAGGACGAGGCGTCCGAGGACAGCGGAAACTTCGGGTGTTCGTCCAGTGACGACGGGGCCGCCGACAACCGCCCGAAACTAACGGTTACATTGACGGGAGCGACGGTGGAACCGGCGTCGTTAGGCCGGTCGAAGGCGGCGTTCAGGTAGCGATTAAATGATCCGCAGGTTCATACTGGTTATTCTCGTCATTTCGACGTCCGGTGCCCTAGCCGACGAGACCGACCTGGAGCGTTTCGTTGAGCTTCCGCCGGCGCTTGCCGAGACCGCGACGGTCGTCGCAGCGCCGGTCTTCGGGCACGTGAACGCCACCGGCGCGGGCCGGGACCGGGTCTGGTTCGCCGCCGCGGACCTTACGTTCCTGCGGAAAGGTTACATCGCGGTCGCGTCCGGCGGCTACGGTCGAGGCGGCGCCGAGTCGTTCGGCGCCCGGTCCCGCAACGTACACGAGTATCGGCGCGGTTGGCTCGACGGTTATTACGGGCGCCGGGTCCTCGGCGGGCGCGCGGCCGGTGTTTTTCTCGGCGGCCGCGTCGGGCTGGGACGTAGCACGTTTAACGAGGTGCATGGACTCGATACGTTTTACTTTACGTTCCTGGACCGATTAGAAATCCAAGGTGATGAAGTCGTCGGGCTTGCCGCGGCCGGTTTCGCCGGATACTGGGCCGAAAAGTTTGTATGGTCGGGCGAAGCGGCGTTCGGGTATCGATATACGGTCGCCCGATACTTCCACGACGGGCCGGAGTTGAGGTCGGTAACGCGACACCGGGCCGTCGTCGGGCTTTCGGGGCGTTTTACTTACAGGATTCGGCGGATGATATCGGTCAGCGGCGGCGTCGAGTACTACCCGAACGTAATGTCAGGGGGCGACGCGTGGCACTTCGAGTACCGCGACGGCGTAACCGTGTCCGACGAAAAACTACAACGGGAGTTCGCGTTCTGGTTCGGGCCGTCGTTAATGTTGTAGTACCATACTGGGGGTAAAAAAGAACCGGGCTTTAAGGCCCGGTTTATATTTAGGCGGCAGCCGGAGTCGAACCGGCGAATAACGGTTTTGCAGACCGTCGCCTTAGCCGCTTGGCTATGCCGCCGATAGAATAAAGATGGAGCGGGAAACGGGACTCGAACCCGCGACATCAACCTTGGCAAGGTTGCGCTCTACCAGCTGAGCTATTCCCGCCCTGTCCCCCCTTTTCCGAATATCTTATAGCAAAAGCGAAAACGCGTGTCAAGGAATTTCGCGCGGGAAGCCCGTCCATCGCTACGATCGCGTCGGGCGTATAGCGCGGTTCGGCGCGAACTCCCGATGGTACCGCTTTGTAAACAGTATAGATATACCACTTATGGAATATAAAAGGTTAGCATATTTTACTTTACATCGATTGGGCGGTATGCTACGCTGACCGCACAAAAAGCGCCGGAGGTCGCGAATGCGTCTTGCTCGCGTAGAGATGTTCGGGTTCAAGTCTTTCCCCAAGCGTACGGTTTTCGAATTCCCCGAAGGGATAACGGCCATAGTGGGGCCGAACGGCTGCGGGAAGTCGAACGTCGTGGATGCCGTCCGCTGGGCTCTGGGCGAACAATCGACCAAATCGCTGCGCGGCCGGACGACGGGCGACATGATATTCACCGGCGCTTCCGATATGCCGCCGATGTCGATGGCCGAGGTATCCCTCTATTTCGATAACGTCCGCGACGTTTTGCCGGTGGACGACGCCGAACTGTTGGTTACGCGGCGGGCGTTCCGGTCCGGCGAAAACCAGTACCTGATAAACGGCCGGCCGGTCCGCCTGAAAGACCTTCTGGACTTATTTTCGGACACGGGGCTCGGGAAAGCGTCATACACGTTGGTGGAGCAGGGGCTGGTCGACCGATTAGTAAACGCCAAGCCGGAGGAGCGGCGGGCCGTCTTCGAGGAGGCGGCCGGCGTACGCCGGTATCGTACCAAACGCGAAGAAGCGATGCGCAAGCTCGACGATGTCCGCTCGAATATGGAGCGGCTTGAGGACTTACTCGACGAGTACCGGCGCCAGGCTCGCTCTTTGAAGCGTCAAGCGAACGCGGCGCGGCGCTACGCCGGATACCGGGACAGGGTGAAAAAGCTCGACATCGGTTTGGCGAAACTGCGTTGGGACGAGCTTGACCGCGACCGTAAGAGTTTATTGAACACGCTGGAAGAGACGAAAGCGGCCGCGAAGGAAGCCGACCATCGCTATAAAGAAGCGGCCGCAGCGCTCAGCGCGGCTCGGGCGGACCTCGAAACCGCCGAGATATCGCGGCAGGAAATCGATGAGTCAAAGCTGGCGGCTTTCAAAGAACTGTCGGAGGCCGAAAACGAACTCGGGCTTCTCCGCGAAAAAGCCGGAACCGCGTCCGAAGAGGTCGCGCGTCTGGAGCGGGCGGCGGAGGAGACCGGGCGCCGCATCGAGTTGAACGGCGTTGAGTTAGTGGTCGCCCGGAAACGCGCCGAAACGGCCGGTGAAGAAAGCGGCAAAATCGAGTCCGAAATAGAAAGCGTAAAAGACCGCGTAAACGCCCTTATCAAGGAACTCGCCTCCGCGGAAACCGGCCTGGCGGCAGCGAGAGAGGAAGCGACGGACAAGCTCGAGTCCCTAACCGCGCTTAGGAACCGGTTAGCGGTCGCCGGGGGCCGGCGGGATTCTCTCGAACGCGAACTCAAACGACTTGAACACGAACGGGGTAAAACCGCGGAACTGTTCGACGAGATAGAAAAGGGCCGGGGCGCTCTCGCCGAGGAGACCGAAAGGTTAAGACACCGACGGGCCGAAGTGAGCGCCGAACTGAAATCTATTGACGAGGCGATAATCGGGTTGACCGACGGCGTCGAAAAAGCCGAAAAGGAACGGCGCGAAAAATACAAAGAGTTGGAGTCGACCCGTTCCCGCCTGGCTTCGTTGGAAGAACTGATACGGAGTTTTGAAAGCTATGATGCCGGCGCCGCCGCCCTGATGAAAGGCGACACTCCGGCATCCGTATCGGGGGTATTGGCCGACATTATCGAAGTGGAAACGGGTTACGAAAAAGCCGTCGAGAGCGCATTGGGCGCGGCGGCCGGCGCGCTCCTGGCCGACGGGTTCGCAGGCGCCGGAGAATGCGCCCGCAGACTCGCCGAGAACGACCTGGGCCGCGCAGCGTTCCTCGTCCCGGTTGTGGAAGGCGGGCGGCGCCGCGAACTGCCGGACGACGGTATATTTATCGGACGCGTCGGCGATTTCGCGAAGGCGTCTGGTCGCCACGGTTTGGTCGTAACAGGGTTATTGAACGACGTCGGTATAGTAAAAGACCTGCGGGATTTGGTGGTCGCGGCGGAGAAATATACGGGATTACCCGTCGTAACGATATCCGGCGATTATTGGGACGGGCGTGCCCTTTTGACCGCCGGTTCGGTAAAGGAGGTCGCATCGTCCATACTCGGTAGGAAAGCCGAGTGCTCCAGGTTGGCGGAGTTAACGAGGAAAGCGGAATCGGAGCTTAAAGAATCCGAGGAGCGTATAGCCGGGCTTCGGAAAGAGTTGGACGCTGCTCGCGCGCGTCGTACGAAGCTGGAGCGGGCCGGCGGCGAAATAGAAGCGTCTCTGGCGGCGGCGGCCGAAAACGCGGTGAAAGATGCGGAAAGGGCCGAGCGCGCGCGGGCGGAAACCGAGGTCGCGAATTCCGAATATAGACGCACGTCCGCCGAAGCCGAGGCCGAAAAGAAGACGGTCTCCGAAATCGAGGAACAGGTCGCCGCGGCCCAGGCCCGGCTCGACGCGGCAAGGGAGATGTTGGCGGCGGCCGAAACGGTGGCCGAGAAAACCCGCGCGGCCGTGGACGAAGCGAAAGAGCAAACCGCCGCGATGCGTGAACGAAGTGCCGAAATCACCGCCGAACTCAAAGCGGCCCGCGAAGAAGAAAAACGACTGAAGGGCCAGATCGCGAGCGACGCCGAAGAATTTAAGAAACTTACCGATGAACTTGAAGCTAAAAAGCAATCACGCGTCGAAATAGAGGCCCGGGTTAAAGATGCGGCGGAGGAAACGCGAGCGCGCCGGGAAAGGCACGAAGGAATAGAGGGGAGAGCCCGCGACCGGAAGCTGATAGTCGACGAGGCGAAAGCGAAGGTGCGGGACGCCGAAGCGGTCGAGAAGGAAGCGACTTCGGCGTCGGCAGCCGTACGTGAACGTACGTCCGAATTGGAGATCGAGCTTACGAAACTCGCCGGCGAAATGTCAACGGTGAACCAGAGCGTCTCGGCGCAGTACGAGCTGAGCTTGGAAAATATATCGCCGGAGGAATACGAGCTGGACGTGGACCCGGAGACCGCCGTTACCGAGCGGGATGAACTGGAACGGAAACTTGCGCGGATGGGCGAGGTCAACTTCCGGGCGGCCAGGGAGTACGAAACGACCACAGCACGTGTCGAACTGTTGGAAGAACAGATGGAAGACCTGACGGAAGCCGAGAAGAACCTACTCGAGAGTATAGACGAGATAGACGCGAAGAGCCGCAAGCGTTTTGTGGAGGTCTTCGGGCGGGTACAGGATTCCTTCCGGGAGATTTTCGCCGACGTCTTCGAAGGCGGTCAGGCGGACCTGCGCCTGGAAGGAGACAAAGACCCGCTGGAGGCCGGCGTACTCATCTACGCGGAACCGCCGGGCAAGCGGATGCGTTTACTCAGCCTCCTAAGCGGCGGGGAGAAGGCGATGACCGGCATCGCGTTACTCTTCGCCTTGCTGGAAGCGCGGCCGGCTCCCTTTGTGATACTGGACGAAGCCGACGCGCCCCTGGACGACGCGAATATCGAGCGATACCTGAAGCTTATCGATCGCAACCTCGAGCGTTGCCAGTTCGTGTTGATGACTCACGTGAAGCGTACGATGACCGCCGCCGACACGATATACGGCGTTACGATGGAACGCAAAGGTGTCTCCAAAGTCGTATCGCTGAAGCTGGACGAAGTTACCGAGGAGTACGTCGGCGAACCGGTTTAATGAGTCGTTCGTTAAACCTCCCTAATCGACAACCACCCCCCCATATCGAAACCCCCTCCGCGGAGGGGGTTTTGTTGTGTATCGTATAATACAGAATCAAAACCTTTTAGGATAACCCGTCCCTGATATACGCCCCCCGGCGAACCGCTAACTTGAAACGCCCCCGTAGCTTTATGGCGGCTTCGGGGCAGACTTCCCGGCAGCAGTAACAGCGGATGCATAGGTCGTAGTTCACCGAAGGGAAACCGTCGAGCGCGTCGACGGGGCATACTTCGACACACTGGTCGCATTCGACGCAAATGCCCTCGTCTATATATGGTTTGGGGACGACCTGCGGAAAGACTAGCTTGTTCGTAAGCCAGTAGATAATCCTGTTTCGCATAAACGTGCTCGGCGGACGGAAATCGGGAACGGGTTCCGCCGGGCCGTCTACATCTATATCGGCGTCGCCCGGGCAAAGCCCCAACTCTCTCGATATCCGAACCGTCGGGACGAACCGGCCGTCCATTCCCATAAGCCGCGCGACGACCGAGTCCAGCGCCGCGCCGTTAACCGACGCGAGCATCAGTCCCACGTCCCGCAGGTCTTTACTTGACGGGCCGTCGCCTTCCATCCCGACGACCGCGTCCATGATGTTTATCTCCGGCGGACGGAGGCGGTATATCTCCAAGCATGCGGCGCCGAAGTGGTGGGGCGCCGGCGCAGCGGCGTGCAGCCGCGCCTTTGCCCCGCCGACGACGTACCCGTATGCGTTCTTAACGGCGCCGGTTATCCTGGTTTGACTGTGAGTCTTGAACTTCGGAAGATTGACTACAACGTCCGCGTCAATAACTTCCCGGGCTACCGGTATCTCGAACCCCGGGACGACCTCCATCGCAACGACCTCGGTCTCTTCGGCGAGATTGACGAACCGCTCGTTGACCGCGTCGTAGATACCGGCCGCCCGCAGGGTTTTTTCGCTGGCGCCGTAGCCGGTGGTACCCGGGTTGTCGCCCACGACGACCCGGTCTGCGCCCAGTTCCTCCAGGGCCAGGCAAACTTCCCGTACCACTTCCGGCCGCGTACACACGTGCCGGTCCGGTGGGAACGGCCCAAGGACGTTGGGTTTAATCAGAATCCTCTTGCCGTGTATGTCCGCGCCGAGTTTTTCCAATAGCGAGCGGACGTTCGCGCCCACGATTTCATAATCGCGGCACTTTTCGATGAATACCCGTGTTTTCATGACCGGCCGCCTGTATATAAACGTCAAGATTCCGACTGAACCTTGAGCGTTCTAAACCTTCAATCCAGGGCGTTAACTCGCACTTGTAAGCGACACGATATCGGGGAGGTTCCGGTATTTACCGCCGTAGTCAAGCCCGTAACCGACGGCGAACACATCATCTATTTCGAATCCGACGTACGAAAGGGGGACGTCAACGCGCTGGCGGGCCGGTTTATATAACAGGGTGCATACTTCGACCGACGCCGGCTCCTGGATGTTTATATGGTCGATTAAAAACCTGGTGGTCAAACCGGTGTCGACGATGTCTTCTATTATAAGGATGTCGCGACCTTTTATTTTAATTTCGACATCTTGCTCCAGTACTATTTCGCCGCTCCTCTTGGTGTCGACCATGTAACTGGCTAATTCAACGAAGTCTATTTCCACCGGGACGTTTATCTTCCTCACCAGATCCGCGGTGAATATAAAAGCCCCTTTGAGGACGCCTATCGCGACGAGCCCTTTACCCGCGTACGCGATGTCGATGAACCGCCCGAGTTCGCCCACCCGGTCCGCAATAGCCTTCGCGTCGAATAGTACGCAGTCTATTTCATCGGGGAGTTTCACGTTGACCACCGTCCATAAATAATGTAGATATCGGGTATAGTATCGCTATCCCGTGTGCGTGTCAAAAGGATTCGCGCCGGAGCAGGTTATTATTATAGTAACAGTCGGCCGACTTCCTCGCGGCGCCGCGTCCTCCGATACCATTAGCCTAGGCACCGAGAGTACGCGTTTTTCGGACGCGATTACGGGGTATAAAACGCGCGCGTCTCGCTGGATTTTCGCGTCGACGAAGACGTCTTGGAGTTTACGAGTACCGCCCAACCCCGCCGGTCGTATCCGGTCGCCGGGCTTTCGAGACCTCACGACGAGGCGCCCACCGACGGCTTCTTCGTCAAGGGTTACGGCGTAATCGGTCTGTGTCGTTACGTTATTCACGCCGACCTTAATCGTATAGCCGACGCCCGGGACGGACGCTTTTCCCGGAACCGGAACGACGACCCGCCAACTCGTTACTTCGGGGCAGGGCGCGGGCCGAAAGACAGTCGCGCCGCCTGACCTTTCGGCGCTGCAGCCGCCGGGTAGATTCGCGGTGGAGCCGTCGGCGAGGGTCAATACCGATTCTATATGAGCCCGTTCCAGAGTCCGGCGTCGTTTCCCTAATCGCTCGTATGCTAGTTGGACGAGTCGGGCGGCCACGGCGGGTGTTATTTCGTTCCGAAACGCGTCTTTTAATACGGCTGTTTTATCGTTTTCCGAAAGATACTCCGAAGACGCTTCGCGGGCGAGTTCAGAGAGGGCGTCGTCTTCCCGGGCGAACGCGTCGGCGGCTTCGGCCATCTTCCGTACGGCGCCGGGGAAGTTGCTTTCGACCACGGGGAAAATCTCTTGCCTGATGAGGTTACGAGTATAAATTATATCTTCGTTCGTGGGGTCTTCGAGATAAGCCTGGTCTATTTCGTTCAAGTATTCGATTATCTCTCGCTTCGTTGTCCAAAGCAACGGCCGGACGAAACCGGCGTCGTCCCTCCAACGCATCGCGCCTAGGCCACGACTCCCGGCGCCCCGCACGAGGTTCATGAAGAAAGTCTCGGCGCGGTCGGTCATCTGGTGGCCGAGAGCGACGGCGTCGGCGCCCGCCCGCGCCTTAACGCGGAGCAAGAAGTCTCTTCGCGCGTTCCGGGCGGCATCTTCCGGCGAACGGCGAAAACACGTTTGCAACGCCGGAACATCGGCGGAGCCGCTGTGGAATCCCAAATCCAACGACGCGGCCAGTTCGCGCACCCAATCCGCTTCGGTACCGCTCTCGGGCCGCATCCGATGGTCGAAGTGAGCCACGGTTATTTCGTTTATACCCGTTTCCTCGACCGTAGCGGCGAGGGAGCGAACCAACGCGACCGAGTCCGGCCCGCCGGAAACGGCGCATACGACGCGAGCGCCGGCGTCTATCAAACGCCGGCTCTTAACTTCTTCGACGACTCGTTCCTCAAAGGGGTTCATTTGGGGTAGAGAACGGCGGCCGGTAGTATGTTCTCGGCCATGGAGACGCCCCCGTGGAAGAAACCGCCGCTGAATTTCTTGTGGTATTTATGGATATAATGGCTGAATACGAGGTGGCGGTCGGCAAGTGCCAGCAGATACGTCTTCGCTAGAAAATCCTCGGGAAGGCCGAACTCCTCGGGTCGCTTGACGAGGAACGCGCCTTCGCCGTCGACCCGCATGTCTCTTCCTATCCATAGCCGGGGCGTTTTAGAGGCTTCTTTGTCCGCATATACGATGGTCGGCGACGAGGTAATCTGCGAACCGTGGTCTGTGGTTATAACGACTATCGCTTCTTTATCTTTCGCGAGAGTCGTGAGTAGCCGCTCCACCGGCGACGCCAGGAACCAACTTACCGCGAGACGCCGCAGCCCATCCGCCGTGGGCGCGAGAACGTCGAGCGCGCCGTGGCGCCCGCTTTCGTGTGTGATAGTATCAACGAAGTTGAAGATGAAGACGTTGAGCGAGCGCCGGGGCAGCGATGTTATAACCTTGTCGGCCTTTTGCTCGCTCTCGCGACTCGTGAACTTGTAGTACCGGGCTTGTTTCCCGCCGGGAAGGTGCCGCGCCAGGTTGTCGTTCAAGAACTCTTCCTCGTATTTGTTCAGTGAATCGGACGTGTCGTCGGCCTCCTGGAACTTACCGGCGTATTTAGCCGCTATTTCCACGGGCGTAAACCCGGCGAAGATAGCGTTCCTCGCATAACACGTCGTCGAAGGTAATTGTGAACAATACGAGTTTCTTTCGATTCGGAATAGGGAGCTCAGCTTTTCTTCCAACGCGAGCCACTGGTCGAAACGAAGGCAGTCAATTACGATAAGATAGACCGGACGCTTGTCGTTCATCAACGGGAAAACCAGTTTTTCCAATAAGTTATGGCTCAGTATAGGGGCGTCCGGGCCGTCCGCGGCAAGCCAGACGGGGAAACTGGTCGCCAACCACGCGCTGAATACCCGGTCGGCTTCCCGGTATAGATCTGATTGCAGCTCTTTCAAATCGTTTACGTTCAGCGCGTCGATTTCCCGATTGGCGATACACATTTCTATGTAGAAGTCCGCCCATTCGGCGAAAGTCATTTCGCTGGAGTATAAAGCTTGCTGCGCCCGGTTGTAGTACGCCCCGAACTCAGCGACGAAACGGTCACGGCGCAAGCTTTCTAGTTCGAGTAATTTCTTAAGCGACGATAGTATCTGGTGCGGGTTAACCGGCTTCACGATGAAATCGGCTATGTCGCCCCAGTAAGCCTCGTCCATCAGCGATTCTTCGGTGGATTTGGTAACCATTATCACGGGTATCGCCTGGTCGACTTCCTTAATCGCCTGCAATGTGGAAAGCCCGTCCATACCGGGCATTATCTCGTCCAGCAGGACGGCGGAAAAAGACCGCTCCGAAACAAGCGCCACCGCGTCCTGCCCGGCGACCGCCGTCGTGACTTCGTAGCCCTTTTCCTCCAGGAACTGGACGTGGGATTTCAGTAAATCGATTTCATCGTCCACCCAGAGTATATTGGGATTGTTCCCCGCCATAGAAGCTACCCCCGCTTACGTTAGGCGTAACGAAACGTTAGTGGGTTTAATACGCGACGCGTTACTCGTCGATATCCAGCGAAAGCCCCAGTTCCCGGAGCTGGGTCGGGCTGACCGGCGATGGGCTCCCGTCCAAAGGCGACGTAGCTTCGGTCGTTTTCGGAAAAGCTATAACATCCCGGATGCCTATGACACCGCATATCAACCAGACAAGTCTATCGATCCCCGGCGCGATTCCAGCGTGGGGCGGCACGCCATAACTGAGAGCCTCCAGAAAGAAACCGAAACGTTCTTCAATTTCCTCGTCCGTAACGCCCACGGCCCGGAGCACCCGGCGCTGGAGCTCCGGTTCAAATATACGAACACTCCCGGACCCCAACTCTACACCGTTTAGCACGATATCGTACGCCCGGCTCATAACCCGAAGCGGGTCAGTCTCCAAGTACTCGATATCCTCCGGTTTCGGCGAAGTAAACGGATGGTGCGACGGTACGGGTCCGCCCGTCTCCGGGTCCTCCTCGAATAGGGGGAAGTCCGTCACCCATAGGAAGTGCCACCCGCTTGCCTTCTGTACGCCTGTCATCTCGGCAAGGGCGAGCCGCACGCTCCCCATAACCTCCGCCGTCGCCGGAAAAGGTCCGGCGGCCGCCAAGATAGTATCGCCGCGCTCGGCGCCGGTCACGGTTAAAAGGCGTTCCGAAAGGGCCGGCGTGAAGAACTTGGCGAGCGCGCCGGCCAGCTTTCCGCCGTCCTCGACCTTGAAGAAGGCCAACCCGGCCGCACCCTCGTCCTTGGCCAGCTTCTCCAGTTCGTCGGCCTCCTTACGGCTCAGGCCGCCGGGCGCGACGACGGCGAAGACGCGGCCGCCTTCCTCGACGGTCTTCTTGAACACGGCCGATTCGCTTTCGCCGCAGACCTCGGTTACGTCGGTGAGCTCGAACCCGAAGCGGACGTCAGGTTTGTCCCGACCGTAACGGTTCATCGCCTCGTGATAAGTCATCCGGGGGAATGGTAAAGGTAGCTCGTAACCCAACGTCTCTCGGAATACCCCGGCGAAAGCCCCTTCCGTTACCTCGAATACGTCGTCCTCCTCAGCGAAAGACATTTCCAGGTCGAGCTGCGTAAACTCCGGCTGCCGGTCGACGCGGGGGTCCTCGTCCCGGAAGCAGCGGGCGATCTGGTAATACCGGTCTAGCCCCGCCACCATGAGAAGTTGTTTGTACATCTGGGGCGATTGGGGCAGCGCGTAAAAGTTGCCCTTATGGACCCTACTCGGGACCAGGTAATCCCGTGCGCCTTCGGGCGTGGACTTCATCAATATCGGCGTTTCGATTTCCAGGAAACCCCGGCTGTTCAGATACTGACGTATCGCGTTTATCGTAACGTGTCGGATTTCCAGGTTCCACTGCATGGGGGGGCGCCGGAGGTCCAGATAGCGATACTTGAGCCGCAGCGGTTCCTTGGCTGTCTCCTCCTCGGCGACGAGGAACGGCAGACGCGCGGCGCGGGAAAGGACCCGTAAACAATCGGCCCGTACCTCGATTTCGCCCGTCTTTATATCTTCCCTGCGCATGTCGCCCGGGCGTAGGCGTACGACGCCGGTAACCTCGACCACATCCTCGCCGTGAAGCGCCGCCGCGTCCTTGGTCAGAACGCTATCGACCACCGGGTCGAAGACGACCTGGGTAAATCCGTAACGGTCGCGCAAATCTATGAACAATAAGCCGCCCAGGTCTCGGCTCTTCCAGACGAACCCGCACAGGGTAACGCGTTCTCCTTCGTTTGCGGCCGTCAGTTCGCCGCGGGTGTGTGTCCGTAGCAAGGCAAACCTCCGAAACAGAAAGGACGCCCCCACCCGACGGGGGGCGTAGAATAACATAAAAACGCCGTGCGCGCAGGCAAAAACGGAAGACCGCGGTCGGTTCCTATTCGAAGGCGTCGTCTATCTTCTCGGCCTTCTCCTCCATTTCTTCGCCCAACCGTTCCATCTCTTCTTCAAGCTCCGCCAGTCTCTTCTCA
>CP070755.1:2589628-2599261 GCA_020348885.1 Candidatus Coatesiibacteriota bacterium
CGCGTTAAACGGTTATCCCGTTACGTTCCTCGCGCGGCCACAAAGTAACGAATACGTCGAGAAAACCCTCGGCTGGTTGCGGCGCCGGGTCGGCGTGGAGATTATCGGAACCGGCCCGGCCGCGGCAAAGGATATGCTAAAAAAGCTCGCGAAGAACGAGGTAATCGGCATCGTTTTCGACCAGGATGCCGGCGAAGACGGCGTGGTTGTCGAATTTTTCGGGCGCCCGGCGTCGGCGGTCCGCGGCCCCGCCGTGTTGGCGCTGAGAACCGGCGCGGCGTTTTGCTGCGGGCGCGCGATAAACGACGACGGGTCGCGGCACAGGATAATAATGGAGGAAGCGGCGTTTCCGGCCCCTCGCGGCGGGAGCGAAGAAGAAGACGTCAGATACTGGACGCAGTTTTATATGGATTATCTCGAGAAGTGGTGTCGAAACCAACCGGGACTGTATATGTGGATGCATCGTCGGTTCAAGACGACCGCCCCCGAAATATACGAAAACCTGTAATCGAACCGGCGTTATCGCCGGCGGTTTTGCGACGTTAAATACCGATTTCTACGGAGGTCGAATGAAGACAATAGCTATAATTCTATTCTCGGTGTCGCTCGGCGTCGCCGGTCAACTTCTCCTGAAGCAGGGAGTCAGGTCGTCGGGCGCCATTTCCGGGTTTAGCTGGGAGGCTGTATCGATACTGTTTCGGCCGCTCGTTATACTGGGATTTGTAAGTTACGCCGTCTCGAGCCTGGGCTGGCTGGTCGTGTTGAGCCGGACGGAGTTGTCGTTCGCGTACCCGATGGTGGCGCTGGGTTACGTATTGGTCTTCTTCTTCTCGTGGTGGCTCTTCGGCGATAAGGTAACGGCGGTGAGGATAGTTGGGTTGGTGTTGATATGCGCGGGCGTCGTATTGGTAGCGCTTTCGAAGCCCCCGGCGACTACATAACCGGGGAATGGCCTACTGATTACAAGAGTGCCGCGGTAATTCAACGGAAGCTGGCGGTGCGAGTGATAAAGGACGGGCCGCCTGAACCGGTAAGTGTGGTTGCGGGTGCGGACGTTTCCTATAGTAAAAAGCTCGGTTTGGCTGTCGCCGTGGTGGTTTTGTGTCGCGCGGGCGACACGCAAACGCTGGCCGAGGATTCAGCGGCTCAGCCGACCATTTTTCCTTACATACCGGGGTTACTTTCGTTCCGAGAGGCTCCCGTTATTCTCGAAGCGCTCGAGCGGTTCGCCGGCGAGTTCGATTTACTATTAGTAGACGGCCACGGGGTAGCTCACCCGAGGCGCTTGGGATTGGCTTCTCATTTAGGCGTGCTTCTTGACGTCCCGACCGTTGGATGCGCCAAGTCCCGGCTCGTGGGCGAGTACGAGGAACCGCTTAGGGAACGGGGTGCTAGAATGCCCCTGGCTGACAGCGGAGAACGTATAGGAACGGTGCTTAGGACACGGACCGGCGTAAAACCCGTCTTCGTCTCGGTTGGGCACCGAGTGAGTCTGGATTATGCTGAAGAGATAATACTGGCGACGGCGGCGCCTTACCGTCTGCCGGAGCCTTTGCGAAGGGCTCATAATCTAGTTACGAGATTAAGGAAGGGGATGGAGGAAAGTATAAATGGTTGACGCCGACGGGTTTTTACGGCTAATCAAAACTCGCCGCAGCGTCCGGAAGTTCGAACCGGATACTGTGCCGCGGGAGGATATAGAGAAGATGCTCGAGTGCGCGCGTTTCGCGCCCAGCGCGTCCAATACCCAGCCGTGGTACTTCGTCGTCGCCGACGACCCGGCCGACGTCGTCGCGATGGCCGACGCCGTGGCCGCGGCGGTCGAGAAGGTCGTTGCCGGGATAGATTCGGCCCGGGGTAAGAAGGAATTGGACGCGTATGCCGGGTATTTTACGTTTTTCCGGGACGCGCCGGCGATAATCGCGGTCTTTATGACGCCGTACAGGGCATTGTTGGGGCGGTTGTTGAAGCGGTATACGCCGGCGGTCGGCGAACTTATCGGGACGCACGCGTCGGAGCAAAGCGTTGCCGCCGCGATAGAGAACTTGATGCTCGCGGCCCACGCGCTCGGCTACGGCTCCGTCTGGATGACCGGACCGCTCTTTGCGAAGGAGGAGTTGGAGGGGATGTTCGCGCCACCGGACGGCTACGAGTTGGCGGCGTTGGTGGCCGTCGGGCGACCGGCCGAAACCCCGCCCGACGAACTTCCTGATAGAAAGGGCCTCGAAGAGATAATGAGGTATTTATAAAACCACGAGTATTTTACCGGGTAGCGAAACCGGTTACCGAAGTGAGGATAAGGATGAAGGGATCGAATGTAAAGGCGTTATATACAATAACGGCATTTTCGGCGGTTTTTCTAACTTCCTGCGGCTCGCCCGAGAGCGAGGAGTTGACCGTCGAGGGCGTGATGAAACCGGCCGGGGGCGAGGTCGCCCGCGTGGACGTATTCGACGGGTGCGGCGCTCCCGCCGCGGCGGCCGAGGTCGTCGAGGAGTTGAAGGCCGCCGGATACGCGGTCGGCGAAGTGTTGCCGGCCCGCGACGCGGCCGGGTGGATAGACTACTCGTACGACGCGACGGTCGTGCGTTACGGCCCGGCCGGGGCCGAAGATGCGGAGAACGTTGCCGGGATACTTGGTGACGCAACGACCGAACCGGGGTCCGGTTTAACGGATACGCTGGAGATATTCGTCAGCGGGCGGGCCGAGGACCCGACGGGCGCCCCCGACGACGGATTTTACATCGATTTGTCGGAGAAAGTATTGTACTACTTTGACGATGGCGTAAGGGCAGCTGTTTATCCGTGCGCGCCGGGGAAGCCCGAGACGCCAACCCCTACCGGTACGTTCTCTACAGGCGGCAAGTCGGTGGACCCGACCTGGTATTGGGAGGGCAAGGCGATTCCGCCGGGACCTGAGAACGGGTTGGGAACGCGGTTTATAGCCATCGCGAACGACAGCTACCCGAGGGGCTACGGCATCCACGGGACCAACGAGCCGGAAAGTATCGGCACCGCCGCGTCCCACGGCTGTATAAGGATGTACAATGAGGACGTGGAAGCGCTATACCCTATGGTGGACGCTGGCGAGACGGTCGTTATTGTGGAATAGAGTGGTTTTGGTTTACGTTATTCGCCCGCCCGCGGAAGCGGGCGGTTTCCGTTTCTTGTATCGCCCGATTTAAGATTCCAATCGGGCGTTTTTTATGGTATATTACGCGCCGAAAACCTTTCGCGAGAGGACGGCGGATGTCGGTCGAAAGATGCCCCAAATGCGGGACGCCCTATCAGGACGACGCGGCTTTCTGCATCAACTGCGGTATGAGCAAGGAGGAGGCGGCGAAAGCGGAGGAACCGCCGCCCGAAGGACCAGTCGAATCCGGCTCCGCGCCGCCGAAGAAAACCGATGGGGAAAAGCCCGTTGAAGAAACTCCGCCCGAAGAAGCGGGCGACGAAAACGAACCGGAGAAAAGCGGCGAACCCGTGCCCGAATCCGAACCCGCGGCGGAACCCGAACCACCACCCGAAACCGAGCCGAAGCCGGAGGAATCCTATGAAACGGCGGCCCGGTTCGAGAAGGAGATAGAACCGGCCGACGAGGTGGAGTTCGAGCCCAGCAAGAAGGGCCGTGGGTGCTGTATCGCGGTAATTATAATAGGGGTAATCGGTTTCGTTCTGATAGCGTTGGGGATTGCGGTACTCGTGATATTCGGCGTTATCGGCGGCCGCGGCGCCGTCGCCAGAGGGGGCGGAGACACGTATGATTTCGAGCCTATGACCGAGTCCGATTTCGACGTTTGGGACGAGGGCGAAGGTTCTTTATACGTAAACGAAAAAGGTATGCTGAAGATTCGGGACTCGCTGGTCGGGGTGAGGAAGGACTACGGCAGCGACTACGGCGTCGAAGTTACGGTGGTATTCGCGTCGGTGTAAGAGGAAAACGCTTGGGCCGGCCCCGTCCTGCGCGTTAATCCCGGGGGCGGCGACCGATACGCGTTCAAGCTGATGCCCGAAGGCGACAAGGTAACCGTTGAGCGGGACGGTGACGTCTTCGGCGAGAAGAAGGTAGGCATCGAAACCGGTACCCCTTACCTCGTATACGCTGAAGCCGACGGTAACGACCTGGGTTTGGCCGTGAACAATACGCCGCTGGTAGGGGCGACGGATATCGGCCTTATAGCCGGCGGAATAGGATTGGAAGCGCGGGGTTGCACCGCGTATTTCGACGATCTTACGGTGGAAGTACTCGAATAACAACTATCCTTTGGAGGGAACGTGCATCCGGTACTGTTCCAGGTAGGTAGTATCACGATAAAATCGTACGGCGTCGCTATCGCGTTAGCTTTTCTAGTAGGTATCCTTTTCGCCGCGTGGCGCGCCAAACGCGAGAAGCTTAACCCCAACGACTTCCTCGATATCGGGTTTATAATAGTCGTTTCGTCGATAGTGGGTGCGCGCGTTTTCTTCATACTGTTCAACCTGAAGTTCTATATCGACAACCCGGTTTTGATAATCCGTATTTGGGAAGGCGGACTGATATTCTACGGCTGCCTCCTGTGCGCCGCCGTCGCGTCAATCCTGTATATGCGGTTCAAGAAGATACCGGTCTGGTACGGAACCGATATTATAGCGCCGTCGGTGGCGCTCGGGTACATGATTACCCGGGTCGGGTGTTTCTTGAACGGCTGCTGTTATGGCAAAGTTTGCGACGTGGCGTGGGGCGTTTCCGGCTGGGACCCGTTTACGGGAGCCGGGCGTTACGCGGCGCAGTTTTTCTTCGCGGCGTTGTTCGGCACCGGCAAGATGCCGGATATTATCAAACTCCACCCGACGCAGCTTTATGCGGCGGGAATTAGCTTAATCTTCTTCGTCGTCCTACTGATACTCTGGCGGAAACGGGTATTCGATGGGATGGTTTTTTGGTCGTACGTAGGTTTGTATTCCCTGTACCGGTTCGGCATTGAGTTCGTACGGGCCGACAACAAGGAGTTATTCCTGGGGCTTTCGGTTCCCCAGTTGATGAGTATCGCCGCATTCGTCGTCGCGGTTATAGTAATGATAGACCTGGGGCGGAAGGGCGTTTTACACAAGAACGCCGAGATGGTTAAGGGGAAATGACCTACCTCGATGACCGTATCTGGATTTCAGAACTTCCCGACCACGTCGGCGAGACGGTTAGGCTCGCCGGGTGGGTGTATAACAGAAGGTCCAGCGGCAAAATCCAATTCATATTACTGCGCGACGGTTCGAGCCGGGTTCAGTGTGTAGTGTCTCCCGACGACGTGGGCGACGAGAAGTTCGCTGAGCTCGACCGCGTTACGATGGAGTCGTCGGTCTGGGTACGGGGCACCGTCCGGGAGGATAAACGGGCGCCTTCGGGCGTCGAGGTTACAATCCACGACTTCGGTATTATCGCCCTTGCCGCGGAGTACCCGATACAGAAGAAGGACCACGGTGTGGACTTCTTATTGGACCACAGGCACCTATGGCTTCGAAGCGCTCGACAGGAAACGGTGATGCGGGTCCGATCCACGGCCGAGGAGGCGGTCCACGACTTCTTCCGGGAACGCGGGTACCTTCGCGTGGACGCGCCGATATTCACACCGGCCGCGTGCGAAGGGACTACTACGCTCTTCGAGACCGACTACTTCGGCGACTCGGCGTACCTTTCCCAAAGCGGGCAGCTTTACAACGAGGCCGCGGCCGCGGCGCTGGGGCGCGTTTACTGCTTCGGGCCGACCTTTCGGGCCGAGAAATCGAAGACGCGGCGCCACGCCAACGAGTTCTGGCAGGTGGAGCCGGAAGCCGCGTTCATGGATCTGGACGGCTGCATCGAACTGGCCGAAGGGTTAATCTGTCGGATGGTGACGGATGTGTTGGAGAAGCGGCGGCCCGAGCTGGATTCGTTGGAACGGGACGTATCGAAGTTGGAGAACGTCGAACCGCCGTTCCCGAGGATAACATACGCCGAAGCGTTGGAGTTGCTTTCGGAAAAGGGGATTACCGTTGACGACAAGGAAGGCTTCGGCGCCGAGGACGAGACGGTGTTGGGGGAGTCATTCGATAAACCCGTGGTCGTCCATCGATACCCGCATTGGTGTAAGGCGTTCTATATGAAGCGCGACCCGGACGACGACGAGTTAACCCTTTCGATGGACATTATTGCGCCCGAGGGCTACGGCGAGATAGTCGGCGGATCGCAACGCGAGGACGACTACGAAACTCTCTTAAAACGGATCGACGAACACAACCTCCCGCCGGAGTCGCTCGAGTGGTACCTAGACCTCAGGCGCTACGGCGCGGCGCCGTCCTCCGGTTTCGGTATGGGGCTGGACCGTACGGTCGCGTGGATAACCGGCGTCAAACACATCAGGGAGACGCTACCGTTCCCGCGGCTATTGAATAGGATATACCCGTAGGGGATTGCTTTCCCCGTCGAAATATGTAATGATATAGGTGTCGGTGTAAGTACAAGCGTGTTATAGGGGTAGGTTCGTAGCAAACGGTACCAACAATCCTATGGAAGACACCTCCGATAGCGACGGGTCGTCAAGGCGGTCGGCGAAGCCCGACTCCGACCCGGACCAACCTCCATCTAGCGAAGGACAGCGACCTCGGGCGCCGGTTCACCGGCGGGGGCGTTCGCGCGCCCCTGATTGCCAGTGACCGGTCCGAAGATAGGGTTGTTCTTTATACTCCTTATCGCGGCGTCGGGTGCGTTCTCGATGGCCGAAGCGGCGTTATTCTCACTCGGCGAAGTACGGCGCCGGCGCCTTAGGCGTTTGAAGCTCCCCGGGCATAAGTCCGTCGAGTTTCTGATACGTAAACCGCGGCGGTTGTTGGTGACGATAATCCTGGGCAATATGTTCGTCAACATATTGCTTACGTCGTCGGCCGCCGCGGCGGCGGTGGTGTTCGCGCCGACGCTCGGCCCCTGGGCCGTCGCGGTTGTCGTAACCGCCGTCATATACTTCTTCTGCGAAATAATCCCGAAAACTGTGGGAGTTGTAAAAGCCGACGTGGCGAGCGCCGCCCTCGCGCTGCCGCTGCGGGTTGTTTACACGGCCGTGTGGCCGTTAACCGTCTTGATCGTCGCCATGTCGGACTTACTCGCGGGGAAGCAGAAACCGAGGGTTATAGACGTCGGCCCGGAAGAAGTAATGGGGCTTCTCGCCGAAAGCGAGGAGAACGGCGTCCTGGACGAGACGGAACGGGAGATGATCGAACGCGTGGTTGCCTTGGGCTCTCGCTCCGTCAGCGAGATACTAACGCCCCGCACGGATATGTTCACCGTACCGGCGAATGCGGCGCCGGCCGAAGCTGGGCGGTTGATGAAAGCCGCCGGGTACTCGCGGGCGCCCGTCGTAAGCGACGGCGTCGAAGACGTTGTGGGGATCATATACGCGAAAGACCTTCTGATAAACGGCGGAACCTCGGCCGATGTAAAAACTTTGGCCCGGGAACCGGCGTTCGCACCCGAGTCGAAAAAAATAATCGACCTATTCTACGAGTTCCGGGAAGGTAAAAGCCACTTCGCTTTGGTAACCGACGAATACGGCGCCATCGCCGGGTTAGTAACGATGGACGACGTTCTGGCCGAGATAATCGGCGAGATGGACGTCAAGCGGCGTAGCGCCGAGTGCGTATCGCTCGGCCGCGGTACCTATGTCGTATCGGCACGGCTCGACCTTGAGGAATTCGAAGACCTGCTCCGTTACGATATGGACGGCGAGGGCGCCGAAACGGTCGGCGGTTTCATTATAAACCGGCTCGGCCGGATACCCGATAAGGGCGAGCGGTTCGTAATAGGCAACGTGCTGTTCCAGGTGTTGGAGGCGAGACCGAATCGGCTGATGAGGTTATGGGTTACGGATTTAAAGGTATAACTAAAGCGTAAATCGGGAGATAATAAAGGTCATTAAATGGCGGGGATTGAGTTAATAACGGTCGTATTTTGCGTCGTAGGCGCGGCTTTCTTCGAGGCGGTCGAAACGGCCGTGCTCGCGTCGAACCGCCTTCGGATGCGGACGCTGGCCAACCGGGGCGACAAGGGGGCCGCGCTGGTGGATTCGTTCCTGGAAAAGCCGGAACGGTTTCTCGGTACGATTCCCCTCGGCGGCAATTTTTGCGTTATTGCCGGGACGGCCCTCGCGACGGCGCTGGCGGCCCGCTCGCTTCCGCCGTTCTGGGCGGCCGCCGTCTCCACAGCGGGGATGACGTGCGTTATCGTTTTATTCGCCCAGATATTGCCGAAATCTGTGAGTCTGCAGAACCCGGATTACTTCGCTCGGGCGACGGCGAAGGGGTTAAATGTCGCGATATACGTGCTAACGCCGTTCACCTTTACTTTTACGGCGGCGGCCGATTTAACGCTGCGTGTTTTCGGAATCAGGAGGAAGGGGCGTTCACCTTACGTTTCCCGGGAGGAACTTCGCTCGATTCTAACCGAGGGCGTAGAAGACGCGCCGACTGTCTTACTTGAGAAACAGATGATAAGGCGGATATTCCGGTTCGGGGAGACCAAGGTCGCTCAGGCGATGGTACCGCTGGTGGACGTCGTAAGTATAGATGAAACCGCGAGCATAGGCGACGCGGTCGAGTTGATAAGCCGACACGGTTACTCGCGGCTTCCCGTATATCGCGAGAGGGTCGACGACGTTCGCGGCGCCGTTTACGCCCGCGATTTAATCGGCGTCGCGCTTGCGTCGCCGGTCGTAAATTATTTGCGTACTGTTGAGTTTTACCCGGAGACCAAATCGATAGAGACGGCGTTGGTCGAGCTTCAAGCGTCCGAGTTGAGGATGGCGATGGTCGTCGACGAGTATGGCGGCGTGGTGGGACTTATCACCCTCGAAGATATCGCGGAGGAGGTCGCGGGCGAAATCGAAGATGAGTACGACCGGGTCGAAAGGCGCGTAGTCCGCCGGGGCGACGAGCTTTATATGGGCGGCGACGTCGAGATCGATTATCTGAACGAATACTTGCCGGACCCGTTACCCAAGGAAGATTACGAGACGGTTGCGGGGTTTATAATCAAACGGTTAGAACGCATTCCGGAGACGGGCGAGGAGGTCGAAGAGCCGCCATACCGGTTCACGATCCTCGCGGCGACCGACCGGTCAGTCGACCGTTTAAAAATCCGGGTACCGCCGGGTGAGCGGCGGTCAGAGACGGACGATCAGGTTTAGCGGCGGCGTTGCCGCCTTTTTCTTTTGCGCGATTCAGGTGAATTTGCTATATTATTGGTAATCGTCCGTTGGCGTTCGGTAGGGGCGGGTAAGTTAAGAGGGGCTAGATGGTTTTTAAGGGCGATCTGGAAACGATAAACCTCCCCGATATACTCCAGCTTCTCGAGGGTGCGAAGAAAACGGGCGCGCTATCGATACGGCGCCACCTCGAGGAGAAGCGGTTGTATTTCAAGCAGGGGATGCTCGTTTTCGCGTCCAGCACCGAAGAGAGGGAGAAATTGGGGAGGGTGTTACTTTCGCTCCGCCTGATAAACGGGAATGAACTGGAAGAAGCGCGCCGGACGCAGATCGAGTCCGGTCGGCGTTTAGGTATCGTACTGTTGGAAAAAGGATTTATTTCCCACGAAGACCTCATCACCGCGTTGAAAGAACAAGCCCAGAGAAT